>NZ_CP025394.1:6215000-8963858 GCF_002943525.1 Kitasatospora sp. MMS16-BH015
CACCCGCACCTGAACACATAGGGTGTGTGGAGGGAACGAGGGGAAGTGAAACATCTCAGTACCCTCAGGAAGAGAAAACAACCGTGATTCCGGGAGTAGTGGCGAGCGAAACCGGATGAGGCTAAACCATATTGGTGTGAGACCCGGCAGGGGTTGCCGATGTGGGGTCGTGGGAAAGTTCTTCAGCTGTCTGCCGGCAGTTGGGCGAGTCAGAAACCGTATGGATAGTCGAAGGACATGCGAAAGGTCCGGCGTAGAGGGTAAGACCCCCGTAGACGAAATCTGTACGGCTCGCTTGAGCTTCTCCCAAGTAGCACGGGGCCCGAGAAATCCCGTGTGAATCTGGCGGGACCACCCGCTAAGCCTAAATATTCCCTGGTGACCGATAGCGGATAGTACCGTGAGGGAATGGTGAAAAGTACCGCGGGAGCGGAGTGAAATAGTACCTGAAACCGTGTGCCTACAAGCCGTGGGAGCGTCGGACATGCAGCTTGCTGTGTGTCTCGTGACTGCGTGCCTTTTGAAGAATGAGCCTGCGAGTTTGCGGTGTGTAGCGAGGTTAACCCGTGTGGGGTAGCCGTAGCGAAAGCGAGTCCGAATAGGGCGATTGAGTTGCACGCCCAAGACCCGAAGCGGAGTGATCTAGCCATGGGCAGGTTGAAGCGCGGGTAAGACCGTGTGGAGGACCGAACCCACCAGGGTTGAAAACCTGGGGGATGACCTGTGGTTAGGGGTGAAAGGCCAATCAAACTCCGTGATAGCTGGTTCTCCCCGAAATGCATTTAGGTGCAGCGTCACGTGTTTCTTGCCGGAGGTAGAGCACTGGATAGGCGATGGGCCTCACCGGGTTACTGACCTTAGCCAAACTCCGAATGCCGGTAAGTGAGAGCGTGGCAGTGAGACTGTGGGGGATAAGCTCCATGGTCGAGAGGGAAACAGCCCAGAACACCGACTAAGGTCCCTAAGCGTGTGCTAAGTGGGAAAGGATGTGGAGTCGCAGAGACAACCAGGAGGTTGGCTTAGAAGCAGCCACCCTTGAAAGAGTGCGTAATAGCTCACTGGTCAAGTGATTCCGCGCCGACAATGTAGCGGGGCTCAAGCACACCACCGAAGTCGTGTCATTGCAGCATTAACCCCCCAACGGGGGCTGTGATGGGTAGGGGAGCGTCGTGTGCCGGGTGAAGCAGCGGAGGAATCCAGTTGTGGACGGTTCACGAGTGAGAATGCAGGCATGAGTAGCGATACAAGAGTGGGAAACTCTTGCGCCGATTGACCAAGGGTTCCTGGGTCAAGCTGATCTGCCCAGGGTAAGTCGGGACCTAAGGCGAGGCCGACAGGCGTAGTCGATGGACAACGGGTTGATATTCCCGTACCCGCTTTGAAGCGCCAACGGCGAACCTCTGAATGCTAAAGCCGTGAAGCCGGCCCGGAGTCTTCGGACGAAGGGACGTGGTGGAGCCGCTGACCCAACAGGGTAGTAGCTGAGCGATGGGGTGACGCAGGAAGGTAGTCCAGCCCGGGCGGTGGTTGTCCCGGGGTAAGGGTGTAGGGCGTTGTGTAGGCAAATCCGCACAACAATAGCCTGAGACCTGATGCCGAGCCGATTGTGGTGAAGTGGATGATCCTATGCTGTCGAGAAAAGCCTCTAGCGAGTTTCATGGCGGCCCGTACCCCAAACCGACTCAGGTGGTCAGGTAGAGAATACCGAGGCGTTCGGGTGAACTATGGTTAAGGAACTCGGCAAAATGCCCCCGTAACTTCGGGAGAAGGGGGGCCGGAGCTGGTGATCGGATTTACTCCGTGAGCTGGGGCCGGCCGCAGAGACCAGCGAGAAGCGACTGTTTACTAAAAACACAGGTCCGTGCGAAGCCGTAAGGCGATGTATACGGACTGACGCCTGCCCGGTGCTGGAACGTTAAGGGGACCGGTTAGTCGTGATTCGTCACGGCGAAGCTGAGAACTTAAGCGCCAGTAAACGGCGGTGGTAACTATAACCATCCTAAGGTAGCGAAATTCCTTGTCGGGTAAGTTCCGACCTGCACGAATGGCGTAACGACTTCTCGACTGTCTCAACCATAGGCCCGGTGAAATTGCATTACGAGTAAAGATGCTCGTTTCGCGCAGCAGGACGGAAAGACCCCGGGACCTTTACTATAGCTTGATATTGGTGTTCGGTTCGGCTTGTGTAGGATAGGTGGGAGACTGTGAAGCCGTGACGCCAGTCATGGTGGAGTCATCGTTGAAATACCACTCTGGTCGTGCTGGATGTCTAACCTGGGTCCGTGATCCGGATCAGGGACAGTGTCTGGTGGGTAGTTTAACTGGGGCGGTTGCCTCCTAAAGAGTAACGGAGGCGCCCAAAGGTTCCCTCAGCCTGGTTGGCAATCAGGTGTTGAGTGTAAGTGCACAAGGGAGCTTGACTGTGAGACCGACGGGTCGAGCAGGTGCGAAAGCAGGGACTAGTGATCCGGCGGTGGCTTGTGGAAGCGCCGTCGCTCAACGGATAAAAGGTACCCCGGGGATAACAGGCTGATCTTCCCCAAGAGTCCATATCGACGGGATGGTTTGGCACCTCGATGTCGGCTCGTCGCATCCTGGGGCTGGAGTAGGTCCCAAGGGTTGGGCTGTTCGCCCATTAAAGCGGTACGCGAGCTGGGTTTAGAACGTCGTGAGACAGTTCGGTCCCTATCCGCTGTGCGCGTAGGAATATTGAGAAGGGCTGTCCCTAGTACGAGAGGACCGGGACGGACGAACCTCTGGTGTGCCAGTTGTCCTGCCAAGGGCATGGCTGGTTGGCTACGTTCGGGAGGGATAACCGCTGAAAGCATCTAAGCGGGAAGCCTGCTTCGAGATGAATGTTCCCACCTCCTTGAGAGGGTAAGGCTCCCAGTAGACGACTGGGTTGATAGGCCGGATGTGGAAGCCCAGTAATGGGTGGAGCTGACCGGTACTAATAGGCCGAGGGCTTGTCCTCAGTTGCTCGCGTCCACTGTGTTGTTCTGAAACAACGACCCCATGCTCATGGAGAGTGTGGTGCGGTCGGATAGTTTCATAGTGTTTCGGTGGTCATAGCGTGAGGGAAACGCCCGGTTACATTCCGAACCCGGAAGCTAAGCCTCACAGCGCCGATGGTACTGCAGGGGGGACCCTGTGGGAGAGTAGGACGCCGCCGAACAATCATTGTGGAGAAGCCCCATCCGGGAGACCGGATGGGGCTTCTTTGCGTTTACAGGGCCAGTTTGAAACCGGTGTGGGAACCGACGAAACCGAGGCGCTCGTAGAAGCGGTGGGCGTCGGTGCGGGTGTTGTCCGAGGTGAGTTGGACGAGGTCGGCGCCGAGTTCGCGGGAGCGGGTGATGGCCCATTCGATGAGTTGGGTGCCCAGGCCGGTGCCGCGTTCGGTGGCGGAGATGCGGACGGCCTCGATCAGGGTGCGGGTGGCGCCGCGGCGGGCGAGGCCGGGGATCAGGGTGAGTTGGAGGGTGCCGACGACCTGGCCGGCGCGGGTGGCGACGGTGAGGTGTTGGTGGGGGTCGGCGGCGAGGGCGGTGAAGGCGGCCTCGTAGGGGGTGAGGTCGTCGGGGGATTCGCGGGTGGCGCCCAGGGCGTCGTCGGCGAGGAGGGCGACGATCGCGGGGAGGTCGGTGCGTTCGGCCGGGCGGAAGTGCAGGGGCTCGGTGGCGTTCATGATCGTCAGCTTAGGGCGGCCCGGTCGGGTGATGCGGCGTCATTCTCCAGGGGCGGCACTGGTGATGACGGCGAATGCGGCGCCGTTCGGGTCGGTGAGCTGGGCGAAGCGGCCGACGCCGTGGGCGTCGGTGGCGGGGAGGCGGACGGCGCCGCCGAGCTCCTGGGCCTTGGCGAGGACGGCGTCGGTGTCGGTGACCTCGAAGTACGGGAGCCAGTGCGAGGTGACGCCGGCGGCGGTCTGGGCGGGCGGGAGGGGCATGATGCCGCCCTGGCCGTCGTCGGTGCCGCCGGAGGCGGGCGTGAGGACGGTGTAGGTGCTCTCGCCGAACGGGACGTCCTGCTCCTGCCAGCCGAAGACCTCGCGGTAGAAGGCCTTGGCACCGGTCGGATCGGCCGTATAGAGCTCCGTCCAGCAGAGGCTGACGGGGGTGGTGACCTGGTCGAGGCCGTGGGTGTCGCCGGGCTGCCAGACGGCGAACTCGGCGCCGGTGGGGTCGGTGTAGCCGGCCAGCCGGCCGGCGGTGAAGACGTCCATCGGCTCGAACCGCACGGTGCCGCCGGCCTCGCGGACGTGCTTGGTGACGGCGTCGGCGTCGGTGGCGGCGAAGTAGACCGTCCAGCTGGCCCGGGCACCGGGGTCGGCGAGCGGGCCGAGGGCGGCCACGGTGCGGTCGTCCTGCTGGAAGAAGCCGTAGCCGCCGGCCTCCGGGCCGGCCGAGAAGAAGGTCCAGCCGAACAGGGCGCCGTAGAAGGTGGCGGAGCCGGAGGTGTCCGGGCTGCCGAGGTCGAGCCAGTTCGGGGCACCGTGGACGTAGTCGGTGGTGAGCATGGGATCTCCTCCGTCGCCGTTGGTTCGCCGGTGGTTCGCTGCTGGGTTGCCGGTGGCTTGCGCGAGCGGGCCGGGTCGAGCGCCCCTTCCGGCATCGTCTGCCCTCGCGGGGACCGGGACAACCGCAGTACCTGGGTGTCGGCGTGGGGAGGTACGGTGCGTAGCGGACGGTGACCGGAGGGAGTGGGCGGATGGCGTACCAGCAGCAGCGGCAGCAGCAGACGGCGGCGGCAGCGGGTGCGGATGCCGCCGTGCCGCGTCAGCTCGCCCAGGTGGAGGGGGTGCTGGAGCGGATCACCTACGCCAACGAGGAGACGGGCTACACGGTGGCCCGGGTGGACACCGGGCGCGGGGCGAACGACCTGCTGACGGTGGTCGGGGCGCTGCTCGGGGCGCAGCCCGGGGAGTCGCTGCGGCTGTACGGGCGCTGGGGGTCGCACCCGCAGTACGGCAAGCAGTTCATGGTGGAGAACTACACGACGGTGCTGCCGGCCACCGTGCAGGGCATCCAGCGGTACCTGGGCTCGGGGCTGATCAAGGGGATCGGGCCGCGGTTCGCGGAGCGGATCGTGACGGCCTTCGGGGTGGAGACGCTGGAGGTGATCGAGACCTCGCCGGGGCGGCTGATCGAGGTGCCGGGGCTCGGGCCGAAGCGGACCAAGATGATCGCGGCGGCTTGGGAGGAGCAGAAGTCCATCAAGGAGGTGATGGTCTTCCTGCAGGGGGTCGGGGTGTCGACCTCCTTGGCGGTGCGGATCTTCAAGAAGTACGGCGACAGCTCGATCGGGGTGGTGAAGAACGAGCCGTACCGGCTGGCGGCGGACGTCTGGGGCATCGGCTTCCTGACGGCCGACAAGATCGCGCAGGCGGTGGGGATCCCGCACGACAGCCCGGAGCGGGTGAAGGCGGGCCTGCAGTACGCGCTCTCGCAGAGCAGTGACCAGGGGCACTGCTTCCTGCCGGAGGAGCGGCTGATCGCGGACGGGGTGAAGCTGCTGCAGGTGGACGTGGGCCTGGTGATCGACTGCCTGGCCGAGCTGGTGGCCGAGGAGGGCGTGGTCCGGGAGAGCGTGCCGGGGGAGGCGGGGGAGCCGATCACGGCGGTCTACCTGGTGCCGTTCCACCGGGCGGAGATCTCGCTGAGCAACCAGCTGCTGCGGCTGCTGCGGGCGGACGTGGACCGGATGCCGGCCTTCGCCGGGGTGGACTGGGAGGTGGCGCTGGCCTGGCTGGCCGAGCGGACGGGGGCCGAGCTCGCGCCGGAGCAGCGGGAGTCGGTGCGGCTGGCGCTCACCGAGAAGGTGGCGGTGCTGACCGGCGGGCCGGGCTGCGGGAAGTCGTTCACGGTGAAGTCGATCGTGGCGCTGGCGCTGGCGAAGAAGGCCAAGGTGGTGCTGGCGGCGCCGACCGGGCGGGCGGCGAAGCGGTTGGCGGAGCTGACCGGGGCGGAGGCCTCGACGGTGCACCGGCTGCTCGAGCTTCGGCCGGGCGGGGAGGCGGCCTACGACCGGGACCGGCCGCTGGACGCGGACCTGGTGGTGGTGGACGAGGCCTCGATGCTCGACCTGATCCTGGCGAACAAGCTGGTGAAGGCGGTGGCGCCGGGGGCGCACCTGCTCTTCGTGGGGGACGTGGACCAGCTGCCCTCGGTGGGGGCGGGCGAGGTGCTGCGGGACATGCTGGCCGAGGGCGGCCCGATCCCCTCGGTGCGGCTGACCCGGATCTTCCGGCAGGCGCAGCAGTCCGGGGTGGTGGTGAACGCGCACCGGATCAACGAGGGCAAGCCGCCGGTGACGGAGGGGATGGCCGATTTTTTCCTGTTCGCCGAGGAGGACACCGAGCGCACCGCTGGGTTGACCGTGGACGTGGTGGCGCGGCGGATCCCGCAGAAGTTCGGCTTGGATCCGCGGCGGGACGTGCAGGTGCTGGCGCCGATGCACCGGGGGCCGGCCGGGGCGGGGAACTTGAACACGCTGTTGCAGGCCGCGGTGACGCCGGGCCGGGAGGGTCTGCCGGAGCGCCGCTTCGGCGGCCGGACCTTCCGGGTAGGTGACAAGGTCACACAGATCCGCAACAACTACGAGAAGGGGCGGAACGGGGTCTTCAACGGCACGGTCGGCGTGGTCACGTCACTGAGCGTGGACGACCAGCGGTTGACGGTGCGCACCGACGAGGACGAGGAGGTGCCGTACGACTTCGACGAGCTGGACGAGCTGGCGCACGCCTACGCGGTCACGATCCACCGTTCGCAGGGGAGCGAGTACCCGGCGGTGGTGATTCCCGTCACCACCTCGGCCTGGACGATGTTGCAGCGGAACCTGCTCTACACGGCCGTGACGAGGGCGAAGCGACTGGTTGTGCTCGTCGGCTCACGCAGAGCGATCGGCCAGGCTGTCAGGGCGGTAAGTGCAGGTCGGCGGCACTCTGCGCTTGATCATCGGCTGTCGACTGGATGATTGTCCAATGAGCCTCTGAGTACAGAGGTTGTCTTGACGTGAAGAGATTTAGGGCGGAGCCTAGGTTGGCGCCGATCTTGTCCGGTTCGTACCGGCACCGGCGCAAGCTTTTGTAGGGCGAAGCCCTTCCAGGGCAACCCCGGGTGCGCGGCTGTCCCTCAAATGGGGGATGGTAGAGACAGTCAGGGCACCTTGGCAGAGGTCTTCATTTCGTCGGTGAGGAAGAGCGTGAGCGAGAACAGTCAGGCCGCAGTAGTACTGCGGTACCAGGACGGCGAGTACGAGTACCCCGTCGTCGAGAGCACTGCGGGCAACGCCGGCTTCGACATCTCGAAGCTGCTCCCGCAGACCGGCCTGGTCACCCTGGACAACGGCTTCGGCAACACCGCTGCCTACAAGTCCGCGATCACCTTCGTCGATGGTGACAACGGCATCCTGCGCTACCGCGGCTACCCGATCGAGCAGCTGGCCGAGCAGGGCAGCTTCATCGAGACCGCGTACCTCCTGATCAACGGCGAGCTGCCGAACGCCGAGCAGCTTCAGGCTTTCAACGCCGAGATCACCCAGCACACCCTGCTGCACGAAGACGTGAAGCGCTTCTACCAGGGCTTCCCGCGCGACGCGCACCCGATGGCGATGCTGTCCTCCGTGGTCGGCGCGCTCTCCACGTTCTACCAGGACAGCCACAACCCGTTCGACGCGGCCCAGCGCCACCTGTCGACCGTGCGCCTGCTGGCCAAGCTCCCGACCATCGCGGCCTACGCGTACAAGAAGTCGATCGGCCAGCCGTTCGTCTACCCGCGCAACGACCTGAGCTACGTCGAGAACTTCCTCCGGATGACCTTCGCCGTCCCGGCCGAGGACTACGAGCTCAACCCGGTGATCGTCAACGCGCTCGACAAGCTGCTGATCCTGCACGCGGACCACGAGCAGAACTGCTCGACCTCCACCGTCCGCCTGGTCGGCTCCAGCCACGCCAACCAGTTCGCCTCGATCTCGGCCGGCATCTCGGCGCTCTGGGGCCCGCTGCACGGCGGTGCCAACCAGGCCGTGCTGGAGATGCTGGAGCAGATCCAGAAGGACGGCGGCGACGTCGACTCGTTCATCACCAAGGTGAAGAACCGCGAGGACGGCGTGAAGCTCATGGGCTTCGGTCACCGCGTCTATAAGGCCTTCGACCCGCGCGCCGCGCAGGTCAAGATCCTCGCCCACGAGGTGCTCGGCCAGCTCGGCAAGTCCGACGAGCTGCTCGAGATCGCCCTCAAGCTGGAGGAGCACGCGCTCAACGACGACTTCTTCGTCTCGCGCAAGCTCTACCCGAACGTGGACTTCTACACCGGCCTGATCTACCGCGCCATGGGCTTCCCGACCAGCATGTTCACCGTGCTGTTCGCCCTCGGCCGGCTGCCGGGCTGGATCGCCCACTGGCACGAGATGATCAACGACCCGACCAGCCGGATCGGCCGTCCGCGCCAGATCTACACCGGCGTCGAGATCCGCGACTACGTGAAGCTCGGCGAGCGCTGAGCGACCAGCTCCCCTGAGCTCTGACCGAACGAGGGCCCGGCTGCCACTGGCAGCCGGGCCCTCGTCGTGGTGCTCGCACATCCGCGCTCTCTGCGCGGCGCACGACGCCTGGGGGCGGCCGGAGGCGGGAACGGCCGCTCAAAGCGTTCCCGACCCACCGCCCCCGGCGTCGTGCGCGAAGGCCACCGAAGTGATCGGCAGCCGTCCCGGGGCCCGCCGGAGCCCCGTCGGCGACAGTGATGGTCGCGCATGAACGTGCTGCCGTTCAACACGTCGGCGCTCATCGAAACCTGCCGCACTACAAAAGGTAAGACGTAACAGCCCCCGCAAAGTTACGCCTGGGGGGTGTGAGTTGGCTCTCTCCACGCTCCGTGTGCGGCTGGTGCCCGTTCCATAGCACACCGCTTCCGGCGGCCGCGCTCACCCTCCCCGCACCGGCCGCGACCCAGCGTGATAGGAATCGTCTCATTCCGGTACGGACCGTCCGCACCCTCAGCAGCGGACGGGCGGACGGGGAGGGAGCGCGCAGATGGCCAGGGCAGACGCCAGGAACATCGTCGTCACGGGCGGTGGCACCGGGATCGGGTTCGAGGTGGCCCGCCGGTTCGTCGCCCAGGGTGAGCGGGTGGTCATCGTCGGTCGCCGCCGGTCCGTCCTGGAGCAGGCCGCGATCGAGCTCGGCCCGGACGTCACCCCGCTCGCCTGCGACCTGGCCGACCCGGACGACGTGGAGGCCGCCCTCGCCTCGCTGCCGGCCCGGATCGACGTGCTGGTCAACAACGCCGGCAGCCGGGAGACCGTGATCGGGGCCGGCCCGCACGCCGTACTGGCCCGCTGGCGCGGGGACTTCGAGCGGAACGTGCTCACCGTCGTGCTGCTCACCGAATCCGTCCGGGACAGACTGACCCCCGGCACCGGCCGGGTGATCACCGTCTCCTCCATCGCCGCCCTGCGCGGGGCCGGCTCCTACGGCGCCGCCAAGGCCTCCCTGCACGCCTGGAACCACTTCCTGGCCGCCCAGCTCGGCGCCGCCGGGATCACCGCCAACATCGTGGCCCCCGGCACCGTCTCTGGCACCGAGTTCTTCGGGTCCCGGCTCGACGAGGCCGAGGTCTCCCGCCGGGCCGCCCGCACCCTGCTCGGCCGGATCGGCGAGCCGGGCGAGGTGGCCGGGGCGGTGGTCTTCCTGGCCTCCGAGGACGCCCGGTTCATCACCGGCGAGATCCTGCACTGCAACGGCGGCGAGCTGCTCGGGCGTTAGCCCTCGGCCGTCTGTCCCAGGCGGCCCGGAAGCGGCTCTGCTCCCCGGCCGCTCGGTCAGGCGGCCCGGAAGCGGCGCAGCCGGAGGCTGTTGCTGACCACGAAGAGCGAGGAACAGGCCATCGCGGCCCCCGCCACCACCGGGTTGAGCAGTCCGGCGGCGGCCAGCGGGACGGCGGCCACGTTGTAGGCGAAGGCCCAGAAGAGGTTGCCCTTGATGGTGGCCAGGGTGCGGCGGGCCAGGCGGATCGCGTCGGCCGCCGCGCGCGGGTCGCCGCCGACCAGGGTGAGGTCGGCCGCCTCGATCGCCGCGTCGGTGCCGGTGCCCATCGCCAGGCCCAGGTCGGCCTGGGCGAGCGCGGCGGCGTCGTTGACCCCGTCGCCGACCATGGCCACCGAGCGGCCCTCGGCCTGGAGCCGGCGGACGGCCGCCACCTTCTCCTCGGGCAGGACCTCGGCGATCACCTCGGTGATCCCCAGCTCCGCCGCCACCGCCTCGGCGGCGCCCCGGTGGTCGCCGGTGAGCAGCACCGGCCGCAGCCCGAGCGCCCGGAGCCGGGCGACGGCCTCGGCGCTGGTGGGCTTCAGGGTGTCCGAGACGACCAGGAGGGCCCTGACGGCGCCGTCCCAGCCGACCGGCACCGTCGTGCGGCCGGCGGCCTCGGCGGCCGTCTGGGCGGCGCGCAGGGCCGACGGGAGGGCATCGGTGGAGCCGGGGGCCGGACCGTCCGGGGTGGGGGCGGTGGCCGGGGTGCCGGTGCTGAGCCGGAGGCCGCGGCCGGCGGTGACCCGGTGGCCCTCGACCAGGGCGCTGACGCCCCGGCCGGGCGTGGCGCGGAACTCGGTGACCGGGGGGAGCGCGCCGAGGCGCTTGGCGGCGGCCTCGGCGACGGTGGTGCCGACCGGGTGCTCGGAGGCGTGCTCGACGGCGCCGGCCAGGCGGAGGGCCTCGGTCTCGGTGGTGCCCTCGGCGGTGTGTACGGCGACCAGCGTCATCCGGCCGGTGGTGACGGTGCCGGTCTTGTCGAGCACCACGGTGTCGACCCGGCGGGTGGTCTCCAGGACCTCCGGGCCCTTGATCAGGATGCCGAGCTGGGCGCCGCGCCCGGTGCCGACCAGCAGGGCGGTCGGGGTGGCCAGCCCGAGGGCGCAGGGGCAGGCGATGATCAGCACCGCGACGGCCGCGATGAACGCCTCGGCGGGCGTGCCGCCGGTGAGCAGCCAGCCAACCAGGGTGCCGAGCGCGATCAGGATCACCACGGGCACGAAGATCGCCGAGATCCGGTCGGCCAGCCGCTGGGCGGCGGCCTTGCCGCTCTGGGCCCGCTCGACCAGCTCGGCCATCCGGGCCAGCTGGGTGTCGGCGCCGACCCGGGCGGCCTCGACCACCAGGCGGCCGCCCGCGTTGACGGTGGCGCCGGTGACGGCGCTGCCGACGGTGACCTCGACCGGGGTGGCCTCGCCGGTGAGCATCGAGGCGTCCACCGCCGAGCTGCCCTCGACCACCACGCCGTCGGTGGCGATCTTCTCGCCGGGCCGGACCAGGAAGCGGTCGCCCACGGCCAGCCGGGCCAGTGGCAGCCGGGTCTCCCGGCCGCCGGCGAGCACGGTGACCTCCTTGGCGCCGAGGCCGAGCAGGGCGCGCAGGGCGGCGCCGGCGCTTCGCTTGGCACGGGCCTCCAGCCAGCGGCCCAGCAGGATCAGCGTGGTGACGGCGGCGGCCGTCTCCAGGTAGAGCATCGAGGAGGCGGTGCCGGGCTGCGCCGTGAGCGCGAACTCGTGCCGCAGGCCGGTGTGCCCGGCGTGGCCGAGGAAGAGCGCCCAGACGGACCAGCCGAAGGCGGCCAGGGTGCCGAGCGAGACCAGGGTGTCCATGGTCGCGGCGCCGTGCTTGAGGTTGGTCCAGGCGGCGCGGTGGAACGGCAGCCCGCCGTAGACCACGACCGGCCCGGTGAGGGCGAAGGCCAGCCACTGCCAGTTGTCGAACTGGAGGGCCGGGACCATCGAGAGCAGCACCACGGGGACGGTGAGGACGGCGCTGATCAGCAGCCGTTCCCGAAGAGGATCGGGTTCTGCTGCGGGCTCCGGGGTCTCCACCGGCTCGGGCGGGGGCGGGAGCTCGGCGGTGTAGCCGGTCTTCTCCACGGTGGCGATCAGCTCGGCCACGCTCACCCCGGGGCCGTACTCAACCCGGGCCTTCTCGGTCGCGTAGTTGACCGTCGCGGCGACGCCGTCCAGGCGGTTGAGCTTCTTCTCGATCCGGGCCGCGCAGGAGGCGCAGGTCATCCCGCCGATGGCGAGCTCGACCTGGCCGCCGGGGGCCTCGGTGGTGGTGCCGGTCATGCTGCGGTGCTCCTTGGTGCTGCGGCGGCCGCCCCGGGGTCTGCGGGGCGGCGGCCACGGCGGGGTGGGTCAGGCGGCCCGGCCGACGAGCTCGTAGCCGGCCTCGTCGACGGCGGCGCGCAGCGCCTCCTCGTCCAGCGGGGCCTGGGAGGAGACGGTCACCGTACCGGCCGCGGCGTCGGCGGCCACCTCGGTGACGCCGGGGAGGTCGGAGACCTCGGCGGTGATCGCCTTCTCGCAGTGGCCGCAGCTCATGCCGCTGACGGTGTAGGTGACGGTGCTGGACATCGGTGCCTCCGGTCGGGTCCTGGTACTGCGCTCTCTCGTTCCAACGATCGTACCCCCTGGGGGTATTCCGCCGGAGTGCGGGCGGGTGTGCCTGCCGAGAGTAGTCGATCGGTGACCCACCGTGCCGCCGCGTCCCGCCTTCCGGGGGAGCGCGCGGCGCGCTCACGTGGTCCGTCCGATATGTTCGGTATGTGCCCCGGATCAGACGCGCCCAGGCGCCCACGGCTCCCAAGGCGAGCTCGCTGTCCCCGGCCCGGCGGGAGCGCGCCATCCTGGCGACCGACCTGCAGGACCTCTCGCTCGCCCGCAGGGCCGCCCCGGCGGTGCTGTCGATCATCGCCGTCACCCTGGCGGACCTGGTCTCCGGCCAGGACCGCTACCTCGCACCGCTGATGGTCGTGGTGCCCTCGATCGCCGCGCTGACGCTGCGCCCGCTCGAGCTGCTGCTGGTCTGCTTCGCCGGCTTCCTCTCGCTGCTCGGCCTCTCGCACTACGACCGGATGGACAACCTGCACGACGGCCGCTTCCTGTTCGGCGCGCTGCTCAGCTACGGCGCGCTGACCCTGGTGAGCGCCTGGGTGGCCCGGCTGCGGATGCGGCGGGCGGCGGAGTTCGCCGCCGTCAGCTCGGTGGCCGAGGCCGCCCAGCGGGCACTGCTCAGCAGCCCCGGGCCGACGGTCGGGCCGCTGCGGCTCGCGGTGCGGTACGTGTCGGCGGCCGACGCGGCCCGGATCGGCGGTGACCTGTACTCGGTGCTCGACACCCCGCACGGCACCCGGGCGCTGGTCGGCGACGTCCGGGGCAAGGGGCTGGGGGCGGTGCAGACGGCGGCCGTGGTGCTGGGCGCCTTCCGGGAGGCCGCGTACGACGAGAACGGGCTGTTGCGGGTCGCCGAGCGGATCGAGGCCAGCGTGGAGCGGCACGTGCCGGACGGGGAGTTCACCACGGCGCTGTTCGCGGAGTTCGGCGCGGCGGGTGCGAGCGTGGAGCTGCTGCACTACGGGCACGTGCCGCCGATGCTGGTGAGCCGGGAGGGCACCGTCACCGTGCTGGAGGCCCCGGACCCGTGGGTGCCGCTCGGGCTCGGCAGGCTCGCCAGCGGGCGGCCGGCGAGCCTGGCCCAGCCGTTCGGGCCGCAGGACGTGCTGGTGCTCTGCACCGACGGCGTGGTCGAGGCGCGGCACCACCACTCCGGCGAGTTCTACCCGCTGGCGGAGCGGGCGGGCGTCCTGGTCCGGGGCGCCGCCCGCTCCGCGGCCGAGCTGGAGGCGGCGGTCGGGCGGCTCTTCTCGGACCTGTTGGTGCACACCGGCGGGGAGCTCGGCGACGATGCCCTGCTGCTGCTCATCACCTGGGACGGGCGGGACTGGGCCAGGCCCTGAGACTTCTCCCGGGCCGGCGTCAGGTGGCTGCCTCGGCGAGGCAGCGGAAGAGCAGGGCGGTGGAGGTGGCGCCCGGGTCCTGGTGGCCGATGCTGCGGGGGCCGAGGTAGGAGGCGCGGCCCTTGCGGGCCTGGAGCGGGGTGGTGGCCTCGGCGCCGTGGGCGGCGGCTTCGGCGGCGGCCTTCGCGGCGGTGGCGAAGGGGTCGGCCTGGTGGGCGGCGAAGGCGGTGGCGGCGGGTGACCAGGCGTCGATCAGGGTCTTGTCGCCCTCGGTGGCGCCGCCGAGCCCGCGGACGGCCTCCAGGGCCTCGGTGAGGGCGGCGGCGAACTCGGCCGGGGTGGCGTGCTCCCCGGGGAGGGCCTTGCCCATGGCGCGGAAGGCGGAGCCGTAGAGCGGGCCGGAGGCGCCGCCCACCCTGGAGATCAGGGTGGTGCCGGTCTTGGTGAGGACGGCGCCGACCGAGGCGGGGGCGAGGGCGTCCAGGGCCGGCAGCACGGCGGCGAAGCCGCGGGCGAGGTTGCTGCCGTGGTCGCCGTCGCCGATCGCGGAGTCCAGCTCGGTGAGGCGGGCCTGCTCGCGCTCGACGGCGGCGGCCGTGGCGCGGATCCAAGCGAGGGCGAGGGGGATGTCCATGGGGTGTCCGTTCGGGGTCGGCGGCAAGGCGTCCGGGAGGTCGAGCGCCCCGGGGTCAGGACCAGCGGAGGGCGGGGGTGGCCACGGGGGCGTCCCAGAGGTCGAGCAGCTCGGGGTCGGCCTTGGTGAGGGTGAGCGAGAAGCCGGCCATGTCGAGGCTGGTGACGTAGTTGCCGACCAGGTTGCGGGCGATGGTGATGCCGCGTTCGGCGAGCCGGGCGGCGACCTCGCCGTACACCAGGTACAGCTCGAGCAGCGGGGTGCCGCCGAGGCCGTTGACCAGGGCGATCACCTGGTCGCCGGCGGTCAGGTGGTGGTCGGCCAGCACGGTCTCGACCACCTCGGCGGCGAGCTCGCGGGCCGGGCGCAGCCGCTCGCGGCGCCGGCCCGGCTCGCCGTGGATGCCGACGCCGACCTCGATCTCGTCCTCGGGGAGGTCGAAGCCGGGCCGGCCTGCGGCGGGCACCGTGGCGGCGGTCAGCGCGATCGCGAAGGAGCGGGAGGCGGCGTTGACCCGCTCGCCGAGGGCGGCCACCTCGGCGAGCTTCGCGCCGCGCTCGGCCAGCGCGCCGACCGCCTTCTCGACCACCACGGTGGCGCCGGTGCCGCGCCGGCCGGCGGTGTAGGTGGAGTCCTCCACCGCCACGTCGTCGTCGACCAGGACGGTGCGGGTCTCGATGCCCTCCTCCTCGGCCAGCTCGGCGGCCAGCCGGAAGTTGAGCACGTCACCGGTGTAGTTCTTGACCACCAGCAGCACCCCGGCCCCGCTGTGCACGGCCTGCGCGGCGGCCAGCACCTGGTCCGGCACGGGGGAGGTGAACACCTCGCCCGGGCAGGCGGCGTCGAGCATCCCCGGGCCGACGAAGCCGCCGTGCAGCGGCTCGTGGCCCGAGCCGCCGCCGGAGACCACGGCCACCTTGGTGACCCCGGGCCGGGCCGGGCGGCTGATCACCCGCTGCTCCGCATCGACCGTCAACTCCGGGTGCGCGGCGGCGAATCCGGCCAGCGCGTCGGCGAGCACGGTCTCCGGGCTGTTGATCAACTTCTTCACGGCGGCCTCCTGGGGCGGGTGGTGCGCGGCTCTCCGTGACGTTACGGGAGGGGCGGTGGCTCTGCTCGGTGTACGACACGGTTGGTTCGAACGGATCACCGGGAGGGCCGGGCCCGGCTAGGGTCGGGGCATGGACACTCACGTCGGTATCGTCCTTGTCTCGCACAGCGCCCTGATGGCCGCCGGGCTGCGCGAGCTGCTGCTCGAACTCGGTTCGGGCGCCGTGCCGGTGGAGCTGGCCGGGGGCACCGAGGACGGCGGGCTCGGCACCAGCTACGACCTGATCGTGCGGGCGGTGGCGGCGGCCGATGCCGGGGCCGGGGTGGTGGTGCTGCCGGATCTGGGCAGTTCGGTGCTGACCGCGCGGACGGCGTTGGAGGACCATGTGGGGCGCCAAGTGGTGCTGGTGGATGCGCCGTTCGTGGAGGGCGCGGTGGCCGCCGTGGTCACCGCCTCGGCCGGGGCGGCGCTCGCCGAGGTGGTCAGCGCGGCCGAGGGGGCGCGGGACTTCCGCAAGCTCTGAGCGGCCCTTGGCGAGGCATCGCGGGTCAACTCCCGCTCTCGGTCGGGTAAAAAGCGCGCAGGGCGGCGGGCGTACACGTGCCCGCCACCGGGTGGGCCGGTGGTTGTTCACCGGCCGCTGGTGGGGTGCCTCTCGCACCGCAGCCCACCAGCCTCCGAACGGGGAGCTCCACCGTGTCGATGCGTACCACGTCGAAGTCCGCCCTCTTCTTCGCCGCCGCGGCCCTGGTCGCCGCCGCAGCCGCCCCCGCCGGGGCCGCCGACCTCGGCGCGCACGCGCACCGGGACCGCCACGTGCTGCTGATCAGCATCGACGGCCTGCACGCGGGCGACCTCGCCACCTGGACGGCCGAGCACCCCGGCTCGGCGCTGGCGCAGCTGGCCCGCCGCGGCACCACCTACACAAACGCCCGCAGCTCCGAGCCCTCGGACTCCTTCCCCGGCATCGTCGCGCTGACCACCGGCGGCAGCCCGAAGACCACCGGCGTCTACTACGACGACTCCTACGACCGCACGCTCTCCCCGGCCGGCTCCGGCTGCAAGACCGTCGGCACCGAGGTGGTCTTCGACGAGTCGGTGGACCGGGACGCCACCAAGCTGGACGCGGGCGGCGGGATCGACCCGGCCAAGCTGCCGCTGGACCCGAGGAAGGGCTGCACGCCGGTCTACCCGCACTCCTTCCTGCGCACCAACACCGTGTTCGAGGTGGCCCGTTCGGCCGGTCTGACCACGGCCTGGGCCGACAAGCACCCCGCCTACGACCTGCTCAACGGCCCCTCCGGCCGGGGCGTCGAGGACGCCTTCGACCCGGAGATCGCGGCCACCGACGGCACCGTCCCCGGCACCATCGCCTACGACGCGCTCAAGGTCGCCGGGGTGCGGAACCAGATCGACGGCCGCGACCACACCGGCAGGAAGGCGCAGCGGGTGCCCGCCGTCTTCGGCCTCAACTTCCAGGCCGTGAGCGTCGCGCAGAAGACCGCCGGGTACGCGGCCAAGGGCGCCTTCTCGCCCGAGCTGGGCTCCGCGCTGGCCGCCACCGACGCCGCGATCGGCGGCCTGACGGCCGAGTTGAAGGCGAAGGGCCTGGACCGGCGGACCGAGATCGTGCTCAGCGCCAAGCACGGACAGTCGCCGGTCGACCGCTCCGAGCGCAAGATCGTGGACAAGAAGCTGCTGGACTCGGTGGTGAACGGCGTGCGGCCGGGCCTGCTGGCCCAGGGGACGGCCGACGACGTGGCGCTGCTCTGGCTGACCGACGGCGGGCAGGCCCAGGCTGTGGCGGCGGCGCTGCGGGCGCACGCGGCGGAGCTGAACATCGACAAGGTGCTCGTCGGCCCGGCGCTGCTGAAGCAGTTCGGCAACCCGGCCAAGGACGCCCGCACCCCGGACGTCATCGTGCTGCCGAAGCCGGGCACCATCTACGCCAAGCCCACCGCGACCAAGCTGGCCGAGCACGGCGGCTTCACGGCGGACGACACCCACGTCGCCCTGCTGGTGGCCGGCCCGGGTCGGGACGGGGAGCGGGTGACCTCGCGGGTGGAGACCACCCAGGTGGCGCCGACCATCCTGCAGTTCCTCGGGCTGAACCCGCGGGCGCTGGACGCCGTGCGGCTGGAGGGGACGCGGGTGCTTCCCGACGCTCGATGAGTGGCACTATCCGGGGGCGCGGGGAACTGCGCGAGGTCGGGAGAGGCGGAGTAGCGGCCTGGCGCTTGGAGCCGGTTGCACTGTCAACGGATAGTGCAACCGGTGGTCTGTGTAAGACAGCGTCAGAGTGCATGGTCGGCCGCGCCGTTCCCCGCGCCCCTGGTGGGATGGTTACTTGGCGTCCGCGTAGGACTCCACCACCGCCGTGGTGAGGGGGAAACGGACCGGGGTGTCGCCGAAGACCAGGGCGCGGGCCTCCTCGGCCGCCTCGGCGACGGCGGCGGTGACCTGGTCGGCGAGGTCGAGGGGGGTGTGCACCATGACCTCGTCGTGCTGGAAGAAGACCAGGTGGGGGTGGTCGCCGCCGGAGCTGAGGCCGGCCAGCCGGCGGCGCAGACCGGCCAGCAGGGCCAGCGCCCAGTCGGCGCCGCTGGCCTGGATGACGAAGTTGCGGGTGAAGCGGCCCCGGGCCCGGGCCGACCGGGCGCCCGCTTCGGGCTCCTGGTCGGCCGTCAGGTCGAGCCAGTCGGCGGCCGGGGGCGGGCAGGCCCGGCCCAGCCGGGAGTGCACCACGCCGCCGTCCTCACCGGTGCGGGCCGCCGCCTCGACGTACCCCATCGCGGCCGGGTACCGGCGGCGCAGGGTGGCGAGCAGCGGGCCGATGTCGCCGCTGGTCTGGCCGTACATCGCGCCGAGCAGGCCGAGCTTGGCCTTCTCCCGGTCGCCCTGGAAGGCCTGGGCGGCGAGGGCCGCGTAGAGGTCGCCCTCGGCGGCGGTGCGGGCCAGGCCGGCGTCGCCGGACATGGCGGCCAGCACCCGGGGCTCCAGCTGGGCGGCGTCGGCCACCACCAGGGCCCAACCCGGATCGGCCACCACGGCGCCGCGCAGCACGCGGGGGATCTGCAGCGCGCCGCCGCCGCGGCTGGCCCAGCGGCCGGAGACCACCCCGCCCACCACGTACTCGGGGCGGAACCGCCCGCCGTGCACCCAGGCGTCCTGCCAGGCCCAGCCGTGGGCGGCGTGGATCCGGGCGAGCTCCTTGTAGCGGATCACCAGCCGGGCGGCCGGGTGGTCGACCTTGGCCAGCTCCCAGGAGCGGGTGGAGGTCAGCTGGATGCCCTGGTCGCCGAAGGCGCGCAGCACCTGGGTGTGCGAGTCGAGGTTGAACGGGCGCCCGCCGAGGGCCTGCTGGATCTCCACGGCCAGCTCGGCGAGCCGCCGGGGCTGGGTGCCGGGCAGGGGCGGGCGGGGGCCGAGCAGCTCGGTGAGCAGCCGGTCGTGCCGGTCGGCGCGCCAGGGCAGGCCGTCGTCGGCGATCTCGGTGGCGAGCAGGCCGCCGGCCGATTCGGCGGCCACCAGCAGCCGCAGCCGCTGCCGGGCGGCCGGGTCGGCCACGGCCTGGAGACGGCGCTGCTGCTCGGCGTGGACGGCCACCACCGCCGCCAGCGCGTCGGTGCCGGGCGGCAGTTGCAGCCGGTCGGGGGCGAAGAGGCTGTCCTGGGCCTCGGCCGGGCCGGAGTCGGGCAGGTCGGCCGGGACGGGGAGGCCGCGCAGCCGGGCCCAGGCGGCGCCGAGTGATCTCGGTGCGCCCCAGCGGCCTTCGTGGCCGAGCAGCAGGGCCTCGGTGAGCCGCAGGTCGTGGCAGCGGGCCAGCCGCAGCGGCATCAGCGGCTGGTAGGCGCTGTCGGCCGCGGCCCAGACCCAGCGCGGCGCCGACTCCGCCTCCACCGCGGCCACCGCCTCGGCCAGCTTGGCCTCCGACCGGGGCGGCCCGAGCGGGGTGCCGTCCTCCGCGAGCGGCTGGAGGCGGCCGCCGGAGCCGTGCTGATCGGGGACGAGCGCCATCCGTGGTGCCACGACGGGCCTCCTCTCGGTGCTGTGCTGAATTGCGGGGCTCTGCTGCTGATCCGGACGTCCGTCCGACCGTAGCGGGTGGGGCTGACAATCCGGGCCGGGCCACGACCAGGGTGACCTGGCCGGACGAGGGGAGGGGAGGGCGTGGCGCGGGCCTATCGGGGGCGGTAAGTGCTTGGTGCGGCCGGGGCAGCAGGGCCTAAGGTCTGCTGCGTGAACGAGAACCCCTTCTTCGAACCCAGTGGCCTGGCCTACCAGCTGCCGCCCTTCGCCGAGATCCGGACCGAGCACTACCTGCCCGCCTTCGAGCGCGGCATGGCCGAGCAGCTGGCCGAGATCGCCGCCATCACGGCCGAGCAGGCCGAGCCGACCTTCGAGAACACCGTGATCGCCCTGGAGCGCAGCGGCGAGCTGCTGCTCCGCACCCGGCTGGCCTTCGAGAACCAGGCCGACGCCGACGCCACCCCCGAGCTCCAGGAGCTGCAGGCCGAGCTGAGCCCGCGGTTCGCCGCGCACGCCGACGCGATCCTGCTCGACCAGGAGCTGTTCGCCCGGCTGGACGCGCTGCAGGCGCGGAGCGCGGAGCTGGGCCTGGACGCCCAGGACGCCCGGCTGCTGGAGCGCCACCACGTGCGGTTCGTCCGCGCGGGCGCCCGGCTCGCCGAGGACGAGCGGCAGCGGCTGCGCGAGCTGAACGCCGAACTCGCCTCGCTGGGCACCGCCTTCCGGCAGAACGTGTTCACCGACACCCGGGCCCGGGCCGTGGTGCTGGACACCGCCGAGGAGCTGGACGGCCTCTGCCCGGACGCGGTGGCCGCCGCCGCCGAGAACGGCAAGGCGCTCGGGCACGAGGGCAAGTACGTGCTCAGCCTGAAGAACTTCTCCAACCAGACCGAGCTGGCCGCGCTGACCGACCGCTCGCTGCGGGAGCGGCTGCTGGAGGCCTCGCTCGGCCGCGCGGTGGAGAGCAACGGCCCGCTGGCGATCAAGCTCGCCGGGCTGCGCGCCGAGCGCGCCGCGCTGCTCGGCTACCCGAGCTACGCCGCGTACGTGGTGGCCGACGAGACGGCCGGCACCGTGGAGGCCGTGGACGCGATGCTGGCCCGCCTGGTCGCGCCGGCCGTGGCCAACGCCGAGCGGGAGGCCGCGCAGCTCGCCGAGGCCGCGGCGGAGGACGGCCTCGACGGGATCGCGGCGCACGACTGGGCGTACTACTCGGAGAAGGTGCGCCAGCGCGCCTACGAGCTGGACGCCACGGTGCTGCGGCCGTACTTCGAGCTGGAGCGGGTGCTGCGGGACGGCGTCTTCTTCGCCGCCGGCCTCGCCTACGGGCTGAGCTTCACCGAGCGGCCCGACCTGACGGCCTACCACCCGGACGCCCGGGTCTGGGAGGTGGTCGACGCCGACGGCAGCACGCTGGGCCTCTTCCTCGGCGACTTCCACGCCCGGGAGTCCAAGAGCGGCGGCGCCTGGATGAACGAGCTGGTGCAGCAGTCCGAGCTGTACGGCCGCCGCCCGGTGGTGGTCAACAACCTCAACATCGCCAAGCCCGCGCCCGGCGAGCCGGTGCTGCTGACCTGGGACGAGGTGCGCACCCTCTTCCACGAGTTCGGGCACGCGCTGCACGGGCTCTTCTCGGCGGTGCGCTACCCGCTGTTCGCCGGCACCGAGGTGCCGCGCGACTTCGTGGAGTTCCCCTCCCAGGTCAACGAGATGTGGATGACCTGGCCCGAGGTGCTGGCCAACTACGCCCGCCACCACGAGACCGGCGAGCCGCTGCCCGCCGAGCTGGTGGAGCGGATGGCCGCCGCCGAGAACTTCGGCCAGGGCTTCCGGACGGTGGAGTACCTGGCGGCCGCGCTGCTCGACTGGGCCTGGCACCGGGTGCCGGTGGGCACCGAGATCGCCGACGCCGAGGAGTTCGAGGCCGCCGCGCTGAAGGCCGCCGGGCTGGCGGTGGCGGCGATCCCGCCGCGGTACCGGACCACCTACTTCGGCCACGTGTTCTCCGGCGACGGCTACAGCGCCGGGTACTACGCCTACATCTGGTCCGAGGTGCTGGACGCCGACACCGCCCAGTGGTTCCGCACCAACGGCCGCCCGGTCCGCGAGAGCGGCCAGGCCTTCCGCGACGGCCTGCTCTCCCGGGGCGGCAGCCGGCCCGCGCTGGACTGCTTCCGGGACGTGCTCGGCCGCGACCCGCAGATCGAGCCGCTGCTCGACCGCCGGGGCCTCAACGCGGCCTGAGTGAAGGTACGGGGGCCTCAACGCGACCTGAGCGAAGGCGCGGGGGTGGGGCCGGGGTGATCCGGCCCCACCTGCGATGCTGGCCCGCATGGGGATACCTGCGGTGCTCTTCGACGTGGACGGCGTGCTGCTCGACTCGACGGCCGGCTACCGGCGGGTCTGGGACGCCTGGTCCGCGCTGCGCGGCCTGGACCGGGAGCTGGTCTGGTCGCTGACCTTCGGCCGCCGCCCGGAGGACACCGTCCGCGATGTCGCGCCCGGGCTCGACCCGGTGCGCGAACGGGCCGTGCTGGACGGCCTGTTGAGCGAGCTGGGGGCGGACTGCCCGCCGATCGCCGGCGCCGGCGAGCTGCTGCGCGCGCTCCCGGCCGACGGCTGGGCGCTGGCCACCTCGGGCAGCCGCGAGGTGGTGCACCGGCGGTTTGCCGCCGCCGGCCTGCCGCTGCCGGCCGTGCAGGTCTACGCGGCGGACGTCACGGCCGGCAAGCCCGCCCCCGACTGCTACCTGCTGGCCGCCCGCCGGCTCGGCCGGGCGCCGGCCGACTGCGTGGTGGTCGAGGACGCGCCCGCCGGGGTCGCCGCCGGCCGCGCGGCGGGCTGCACCGTCTACGGCCTGACCACCACGCACTCGACCGCCGAACTCCTCGGCGCCGACCGCTGCCTGCCCGATCTGGCCTCGGTGGCCCGCGAGTTGGGGCTGGCCCTGGCCGCTCAGTAGGCCGGGACGATGGAGAAGGAGCCGTTGCTCAGGCCGGCGGATCGCTGAAGAACTGCGGCGGGGCCGGGGAGCCGGAATGCGACATGGCGGAAACATGTCATGTCAGCTGGGTCTTGCTCTACCGTGGGCGCAGGCGCCGGGCCGGCGCCTGCCAGGGCGCGGTCGACCGGGTGGTGGGGGTGCGGTCGGGCCGGGGCGGAGGGGCGGTTCGTTTGTCAGGGTCGGGAGTTGGGGCTGGGGCCTCGGCGGTGTCCGGGGTGGCTGCCGGGGGCGGCGGTACCGGTGGTAGCGCCGGGATGTTCGCCGGGCTGGGGTTGAGCGGGGCCGAGGAGGAGGTCTACCTCCTGCTGCTGACCGTGCCGGGCGGTTCGGCAGCTTGGCTCGGCGCCCGGTGCGGGCTGCCGCCGGGCCGAGTACCGGCCGCGCTGGAGGCGTTGGCGGCGCAGGGACTGGTGGAGCGGCCGGCGACGGGCGGTGGTGCGTGGAGCGCGGTGCCGCCCGATGTGGCCCTGGAGGAGCTGGTGCTGCGCCGGGAGGTGGAGCTGCGCCGGGCCCGCGGCCGGATCACCGAACTCACCCGGGCCTACCGCCGCAGCCGCCCGGGCGCCGAGGCGGGCGAACTGGTCGAGGTGATCAGCGGTCGCGATTCCATCGCCGACCTCTGGCGCACCCTCCAACTCGGCGTCCGCGAACGGCTCCGGGTGCTCGACAAGCCGCCGTACGTGCGCCGCTCCGACCCGGAGACCGAACTCGCCGTGCTGCGCCGGGGCGTGACGATGCACGTGGTGTACGAGAGCCGCGCACTGCTCGACCCCGACCGCCTCGCCGAGATCCGCACCCTCGCCCGGGCCGGCGAACAGGCCCGGGTGCTGCCCGAACTCCCGCTCAAACTGGCCCTGGTGGACGACCGCTGCGCCCTGCTGCCGGTGAGCGCCGGCAGTGAGCTGCAGAGCGTGCTGCTGGTGCGGCCCTCCTCGCTGCTGGACGCGCTGGTGGGCCTGTTCGAGCTGTACTGGTCGCACGCGCTCCGGCTGCCCGCCCCGGGCGGCGCGGAGGCGGGCCCGGAGGACCACCGGCACCGCCAGCTGCTCACCCTGCTGGCGGCGGGCCTCACGGACGAGAGCATCGCGCGGCAGATGGGTGTCTCGGCGCGGACGGTGCAGCGGTGGGTACGGGAGCTGATGGACCGGTTCGGGGCCCGGACGCGGTTCCAGGCGGGGATCCAGGCCGCCCGGGCGGATCTGCTGTAGCCGGGAGCCGCCCGGGGTGTGGGGGAGCCCGGATCAGCGGGCGGCTGCGGGACGGGGGTGGCCGGTCGCGCAGTGCCCCGCGCCCCTTACGGGGTGACTGTGAGAGTGATGATGTCGCCCTGGTGGGCCTTGGGGAAGCGGAGTTGGATCCGGCCGTCGTGGTTGCGGCGGACGGCCGGAGTGCCGCCCACCGAGGCGGTGGGCGGGGCGGCGAGTTCGGTCCAGCCGGCGGCGGTGGTGCGGTCGGCGGTGAAGGTGAGGGTGTACGTGCCGTCCGCGAAGCGCTCGCTCACCGGGGTGCCCGCGAGGGCGGTGGCGTAGGGCGCGAAGACGGGTTCGTCGCCGGGGGCCGGGCGGCCGTCCGGGCCGAGGCCGCAGTAGCCGCCGTTGCCGTGGCACCAGTACCACATCGTCCACCCGGCGGCGAAGCCGGACATCGCGGCCGTCTGCTGCCGCACCAGCTCGCGGTTGCCCGGCCGCCGGGCGTCCGGCGGCCCCCACTCGCCGACCAGCACCGGCAGGTGGTGGGCCTGCGGGTAGGCGGTGATCGCGGCGGTGTAGGCGGTCACGAAGCCGTCGGTCGGGTCCCAGTCCTGGCCCGCCTCCACCGGGGTGGAGTAGAAGTGCGGCGCGTAGCCGATCCGTTGGGCGCCCGGGCGCGGGTCGCGGAAGCCGGGCAGCGCGGTCGGCACGCCCTGGCCGACCAGCACGGTGGGCTCGACGAACAGCCAGGAGCGGGTGTCGACGGTGCGGATCGCGGCGATCAGCCGTCGGTACATCCCGGCCAACCGGCCCCGTTCGAGCTCGGCCGAGGAGGCGGCCAGCACGGCCGGGTCGCTCGGGTCGCCGTCCACCGGGCCGAACGGCTCGTTGAACAGGTCGTAGCCGATCAGCGAGCGGTGGCCGCGCAGTTCGCGGGCGAGCCGGGTGTAGAAGTCGCTCTGCCAACGGCGCAGGTCGGGGTCGTCGTAGAGGTGCCGGAAGGCGGCCTGCACGGCCGGCTGGAAGTACCCGGCGAACCAGTCGTTCGGGTCCGGGACGAACGGCAGGCCGTCGTCGCGGGTGGCCCAGACCGGGACGCCGTCGTCGCCCCCGCCGTACTTCGGCCCGTACACGTCCTGGTGGAAGTCGACCACGGCCCGCAGCCCGTACCGGTCGGCCCACCCCAACACCTGCTGGAGCCGCGCGAGTTGGTGCGGGTCGAGCCTGCCGCGGGTGGGTTCGAGCCGGGCCCAGGTGATGGCCACCCGGACCAGGGTGAAGCCGTGCTCGGCGATCGAGCGGACATCGGCCTCGGTGGTCTCGTCGTACTTGTCGATGTTGAAGCCGCGCAGGTCGAGCACCCGGCCCCGGTCGTCGGCGAACAGGGTGCGGCCGTCGGGCACGGTGACCGTGCCGGTGGGCTCGGGGGCCTGGGTGCGGGCCGCGGCGGGGGTGGCGGCGAGGCCGGTCAGGGTGGCGGCGGCCAGGGCCAGGGCGACGGTACAGCGGACACGCACGGTGCACCTCTGCTCGGGGCGTGGGGCGGGTGGTGAGCGCCGATCCTGCCGCACCGCCCCGACCCGCACAAGAGGTGAGGGTCACTCATGTTTCTTCGGTCGGAGCGGGATCGGCCGGTGCGGGATCGGTCTGCGCGGGGAGCGGAGCGGCGAGGGGGAGGGGGAGCTCGGCGGCGGCGGCCAGCCGGCCCCAGAGCAGGTCGGCCAGCGCCTGCACCATCCGGGAGCGCGGGCAGGGCCGCTGCTCCAGCCACCAGTCGCCGGCGGCCAGCACCATGCCGCTGATCGCCCGCCCCCAGGTCTCGGCGAGCAGCGGGCCGTCCGCGCCCAGGTCGACCCGGCCCCGCACGGCCTTGGTGATCTCGTCGGCGATCTGCTGGAGCGCTGGGGCGAGCGCGCTGCCGATGCCGGAGGGGTCGCCCGGCTCGGGGTGGGTGAGCAGCCGGTAGATCTGCGGGCGGGACTCGATCCCGGCCAGGTAGGTGTCCAGCACCCGCTCGACCAGGTCGCGCCGCTCCAGCGGTTCGGCCAGGGTGGCCCGGATCGCGGTCAGCAGCCCGGCGGTATGACGGTCGGTCAGGGCCCGGATCAGACCGTGGCGATCGCCGAAGTGCCGGTAGAGGATCGGTTTGGTGATGCCTGCCTCGGCGGCGATGGCGTTCATGCTCACGCCGGGCCCGAAGCGCTGGACGGCGCGGTCCGCGGCGTTCAGTAGCTGCTCACGGCGGGGTTCGCCGGTGAGCGGCGCGGCGGAGTCGGGCAAAGGGGTGCTCCTCGGTGCGGGCCGTTGACATCTGCGGGCCGTTGACATGCCTCGCCAATCAGTAGCAGACTCCTAGCGATGTTACCCGAGGTAACACCCCTGGTGGCGTGGGCATTCGCTCCTGAGTGCCGCCTCCTCCGCCCCACTCCCACCGACCGGAGGTCCCAGCATGAGCACGTTCTCCCTCGACCCGGGCCCCGACCAGATCGCGGTGCGCGACTGGATCCACGGTTTCGCCGCCGATGTGATGCGTCCGGCTGCGGCGGAGTGGGACGAGCGCGAGGAGACGCCCTGGCCGATCATCCAGGAGGCCGCCAAAATCGGCCTGTACTCCCTGGACTTCTACGCCCAGCAGTACTTCGACCCCTCCGGCGTGGGCATCCCGATCACCATGGAGGAGCTGTTCTGGGGCGATGCGGGCCTGGGCCTGGCCATCGTCGGCACCACGCTGGCCTGCGTCTCGGTGCTCGCCAACGGCACCGACGAGCAGATCGGTACCTGGGCCCCGCAGATGTTCGGCACCCCGGACGACGTGAAGGTGGCCGCCTTCTGCTCCTCCGAGCCGGACGCCGGCTCGGACGTCTCCGCGCTGCGCACCAAGGCCGTCTACGACGAGGCCAAGGACGAGTGGGAGCTCAACGGCACCAAGACCTGGGCCACCAACGGTGGCATCGCCCACGTGCACGTGGTGGTCGCCACCGTCGACCCCACGCTGGGCGCGCGCGGTCAGGCCTCCTTCGTCATCCCGCCGGGCACGGCGGGGCTGAGCCAGGGTCAGAAGTTCAAGAAGCACGGCATCCGGGCCTCGCACACCGCCGAGGTCGTGCTCGACGGCGTCCGCATCCCCGGCAGCTGCCTGCTCGGCGGCAAGGAGAAGCTCGACGAGCGCCTGGCCAGGGCCCGCGAGGGCGTGCGCGGTGCTTCGAAGGGCAAGGGCGCCCGCAACGCGGCGATGGCCACCTTCGAGGCCTCCCGTCCGGCCGTCGGCGCCCAGGCAGTGGGCATCGCCCGGGCCGCGTACGAGGTGGCCCTCGACTACGCCAAGACCCGGGTGCAGTTCGGCCGCCCGATCATCGAGAACCAGGGCATCGCCTTCCAGCTGGCCGACATGAAGACCCGGATCGACGCGGCCCGGCTGCTGGTCTGGCGGGCCTCCTGGATGGCCACCAACAACATCCCGTTCGAGTCGGCCGAGGGCTCGATGTCCAAGCTCTACGCGGGGGAGACGGCCAAGGCCGTCACCGCGCAGGCGATGCAGATCCTCGGCGGCAACGGCTACACCCGGGAGTACCCGGTGGAGCGGATGCACCGGGACAGCGCGATCTACTCGATCTTCGAGGGCACCAGCGAGATCCAGCGGCTGGTGATCGCCCGGAGCATCTCCGGGATGCCGATCCGGTAGCCGGGGCCGGGGTCGTGGTCGGGGCTGCCCCCGGGGCCGGGATCGGGCTCCGGGCCGGCCTCGGGAGTGGGACCGGTCCCGGAGCGGGTCGGTCTCAGAACCGGGGTTCGCGCCGTTCGAGGAAGGCGGCCAGGCCCTCCCGGACGTCCGGGGTCTCGCGGGAGGCGCGCTCCCAGGGGGCGAGGGCCTCCGCCGCCGCCTCGGGCGGGCCGGCCAGGGCGGCCTTGACCGCGCCGATGGTCTGCTGCGAACGGCGGGTCAGCAGCCGGGCGAACTCCAGCGCGCGGTCGTCCAGCCGGTCGGCGGGCAGCACCTCGTCCACCAGGCCGAACAGCTCGGCGCGGCGGGCGTCCACCAACTCCCCGGAGAGGAGCAGGTACTTGGCCCGGGCCACCCCGACCAACCGGGCCAGCCGGACGGTGGGCACCGCCGGGTAGACCACGCCGAGCTTGGCGGGCGTGATGCCGAGCCGGGCGTCCTCGGCCGCGAACCGCAGGTCGCAGGCGGCGGCCAACTGGCAGCCGCCACCCACGCAGTAGCCGTGCACCACGGCGATGGTCGGATGCGGGAAGGCGGCCAGCGCCTCCTCGGCCGCGACCCCGACCGCGTGGTACTCGTCCGCGGCCTGCGGATCGCCGTAGACCCCGGCCAGTTCGGCGATGTCCGCGCCCGCGCTGAAGGTGCCCCCGGCCCCGGTCAGCAGCAGCGCCCGGACCTCCGGCCGCTCGGCCAGCTGCGCCAGCACGGCCGGGAGGGCCTGCCACATCGCCTTCGTGACGGCGTTGCGCCGCGCCGGGCGGTCCAGCACCAGGGTCGCGACGCCGCCCTCGGCGAGGTGCGCCCGCAGACCGTCCACGCCGGTGTCCAGCGCGGTCGTCGGCGGCGTGGTGAGCGGTGGCACGGCGGGGCCTCCCGGGGCTGGCTGGGTCAGCGGGGCCCGCAGCTGGGATGCCGGGGCCCACGGCTGTGCCGGCGGGGCCCGCAGCTCGGTCGGCGGGGCCCGCGGCTGGATTGGCGGGGCCCGCTCAGCCTTCCACAGCGGCTGTGGACGGCACCACGGCCGTCACTGTGATCTCCACCAACTGACCCGTGTAGCCCAGGGTGCTGACGCCGAGCAGGGTGGAGGTGTGCGGACCGGCCGACAGACCGGACTCCAGGACCACCTCCCAGACCTCGGAGAGCGGCCCCGGCGCATCGGCCACCACGTACACCGTGGAGGCCACCACGTGCTCCAGCCCGCTGCCCACGTGGGCCAGCGCCACCGCCAGATTCGCCAGCACCTGCCGGGCCTGGGCCACGTGGTCGCCGGGCCCGACCAGTGCGCCGGCCGGGTCCAGCGGGACGCCGCCGGCCAGGAAGGCGAGCTGCTCACCGGCCGCGACGAGGGCCGTGTGGGCGTAGCCGGGTGGCGGGAAGAGGGCGGGGACGACGCTGTGCCGGGCCATCGACGGGCTCCTCGGGCGGATCGGGTACGGGGCGAGTCCAGGGGATCGCGTACAGGGGATCGGGTACAGGGGTGGCTCGATTCTTCGCAGCCGCCCCGCACGCTGTCACCTGGATTTCGGCCCCGGGCCGTCCGGTCAGCCCTGGGCGTCGGCGGTCTTGAGGGGCCACTCGTGGCGGAGCAGCGACCAGAGCTCCTCGTCGTGGCGGACGCCGTTGTGCAGGTAGTACTCGCGCAGGACGCCGTCCAGGTGCATGCCCATCCGCTCGGCGACGGCGCGGCTGCGCAGGTTGTCGGTGGTGTTCCACCACTCGATGCGGTGGAGGCCGCGCTCCAGGAAGGCGTAGTCGATCAGGTGCCGGACGGCGGCGCTGATCAGGCCCTTGCCCTCGCCGGCCGGCTCCGTCCAGACACCGATCTCGCAGTTGCCGCTGGGGGCGTTGAAGCTCACGAACATCACGCCGCCGACCAGCGTGCCCTCCAGCCAGATCCCGTAGATCCGCCCGGTGTCGGTGGCCTGCCGGTCGGCGTAGCCCTGGAGGGTGGCCCGGGCCGAGTCCAGGTCGGTGGAGCGGGAGGCCCACGGGATCCACGGGTCGATGGTGGCCCGACCCCGGTCGATGTGCGCCAGGAACTCGGCGGCCTGCCACGGCTCCAGCGGGCGCAGCTCGGCGCCGGGGGCGAGCGGGATCGCGTACATGGTGCCTCCAGATGGGGGTGGGAGGGCTTCAGAGTACATAACAAACGTTTGGTAGGTACCCTGTTCCCCATGCCGCCAGCCCGTGGAGACCATGAAGCCCGCCGCGCCGAAGTCTCCGAGGCGGTGTGGCAGGTGCTGGCCGAACGCGGCTTCGGCGGCCTGACGCTGCGGGCGGTGGCCGGGCAGATGGGGGCCACGACCGGCCTGCTGACCCACTACTTCCCGAGCAAGCGTGCGCTGGTGGTCTACGCGTTGGACGTGCTGGCGCAGCGCACCGAGACGCGGGTGCGGCCGGCGGTCGAGGCGTTGGGGCGCTCGGCTTCCGGGGCACCGGGCTCCGGGGCACCGGGCTCCGGGGCGCCGGCTGCTGAGCGGCCTGGTGCTGCGGTGTCGGACGGTGGGGTGTCGGGTGGCTCGGCTTCGGGCGGCTCGGGGGCGGGTGGCTCGGCTTCGGGCGGCTCGGCGTCGGGGGTGGGGGCGGGCGGGTCGGTGTCGGGGTTGGCGATGCTGCGGGCGGTGCTGCTGGACGTCCTGCCGTTGGAGCCCGAGTCGGCGGCGAGCAACCGGATCTGGGTGGGTTCCTGGGACACGGCGCTGGCCGACCCGGAGCTGGCGGCGGAGCACGCGGAGCGGTACCGGCGGTCCCGGGCCCGGATGGCGGTGCACGTGGCGGCGGCGCAGGCGGCCGGGGAGCTGCCGGACGGGGTGCCGGCGGCGGATCTCGCGGCGGCGGCGCAGGGGTTCGTGCTGGGATTGGTGGTGCAGGCGCTGTTCGCTCCGGCCGAGTACCCGGCGGAGCGGCAGGTGGCGCTGTTGGACGGCTACTTGGACGGTCTGCGGGCGCGTCGGTAGGTGAGGGACCGGCGTGGGCGGGCCCCGGGGCGGGCGGCGCCGGTGCCGCTGGCGGGTGCGAGCCCGGTGGGGCTGCCGGCCTGGCAGAAACAGGGTGGTGCCCCCAGCAGGATTCGAACCTGCGACCTACCGCTTAGAAGGCGGGTGCTCTATCCGCTGAGCTATGGGGGCGTGGCGGGCATCCGCCCGGGGTGGGCGTCGGCCGGATGGGGGCGGTGAACCCTCGCCCTGCCCGCGACAGGATGTTCCGGGACAGGATAAGGGGGCCGCGATACTCCCCTTGGTCTTCCGGCACCGCGCCGGGAGTGTCGACCTCGGTGAGCGGTCCGATAATCGCAGGTAAGCGGCTGGGTATGCAGCGGTCTGACGGGTTCCGACGCGGGACGTTGTGCAGTCGTTACGGGGCTGTCGCCCCACCCGTTATGGATTCGGTGCGGACAATGCCCGGGAAGACCGGCCGGGTGGGGGCGGATTTCGCTCCCGGGGCCCGTTCCGCCGGTCGGATGAACGGGCTCCGACCTGCTGTGCGGCCGTCCGTTCGGGCCACCTGCACAGGATCGTGATCGGATCGTAGGCACCCGTGTACAGCGCGTACAGAGCGGTGGACGGTGGCCATCGGCGCGGGTGACGCGCGGCTCGCGGCGGCCTCCTGCAGGGTGCCCTTAGTTGTCATGCTCGGGGAAGGGGGTGCTTCTGCCCCCTTTGGGGGGTCTGGTCGGGGTAAAGCCCGGAAGGGTCATTTCCGAATCCGTTTCACTCCGGAGAGTGACCTGACATATCCACATGCCCGGGTTATCCACAGATTTTCGTTGGAGCTGGCGGGTTTTCGGTCGGTGGGTCACTCTCCTCGCATCGGCGATTCCGCTGGGTGATTCCCGAAGGGACGGAGGGTGTTCCGTGAACGAGACCTCGGTGACGATGGTCGGCAATGTGGCGTCCGGGGTGAGCTACAAGCAAACCCCGGCCGGAGTGCCGGTGGCGAACTTCCGAATGGCGACGACCGAGCGCCGTTTCGATCGCTCGGCCGGCGATTGGATCGACGGCGAGACGATCTGGGTCACCGTGGTGGCCTGGCGCTGGCTGGCCACCAATGTGGTGAGTTCGCTCAACAAGGGCGATCCCGTGGTGGTGAGCGGGCGGCTGAGAGTCCGGGAGTGGGGCGAGGAGGAGAAGAAGCACACCGCGATCGAGATCGACGCCCGCGTGGTGGGCCACGATCTGGGGCGCGGCACCTCGGCCTTCCGCTGGGCGGTGCAGGCCCGGCCGGAGTTGGTGGCGGGGCGAGCGGGCCCTGAGGAGCAGCCCGTGCTCGCGGCGTCGGTATCCACGGCGGCGTCGGTGCCAGTCCCGGCGGCCGCGGCGGTCGGGGTGCCGCCGGGCGAGGTGGTTCCGCCCCCGGTGGTGGCTGTTCCGGCTCCGGCGGCGAGGGCTGCGCCGCTGGCGGCAGCCCCGGCCGCCCCTGCTCCGGCACCCCTGCCCGGTGGGGCGGAGCCGGTCGAGGATGCGTTGCCCGCCTGGATCGTGGCGGCGGTCGAGGGCCGTCGGGCGGAGGGGGTGGTCATCGGTGGCAGTGGCATCAGCAGCGGCATCAGCAGTGGTGCCGGCGATGCCCTCGGCGGTGGCACCGACCCGGAGGTCCGGGCTGCCGGCGCGGTCGTCCAGGCGGCGGAGGAGGTGATCGGTGCGGCACGGGAGGATGCCGATGGTGACATTGCGTGTACCGACCGTGTCCCGGTGGGTTGAGCCCCGCCGCCCCCGCCAGGGCGGCACTTCCCGGGGCGAAGAGTGCGCACCGGCAGGGCTCGCCTGATTGCCGGTGGGATTCTGTTGAGCCGTCAACTCAACTCGTGGTGCAGCTCCTTGATAACAATACAGATACGAGGCCTTGCCCCGGCCCGGCCGGACCGTTTGGCGCGGCCCCGGCTCAATAGGTCCCGGCATCACGCGGGGCGCCTCGGCGCGCTCCGCGGCCCCGCATTGCGGAGCCCTCCGGCGGTGGGCCCGGTCCGCTGCAACGGATCATTCATCCCCACCCGCCGGAGGTGCCGCCCGTCGGATATCCACCCGCTGTCATGATCGCGTCCGCCGGGTCGGCGGACGCGGAATCCCGGCGGCCGGGCCGGCGGGCACCGCGCTTCCGGCGAGTCCGGGGGTGCCCGAGATGTCGTGCGGTCGGTGCGGTCGGTGCGGCTCGGGGCGTCCTGGAGCGTCCTGGGTTCGCGGCCGCGGTGCGGCTCTGGTGTGGGTTCGGCTCCTCCGCGGCTCGGCGCGAGCCGGCGGGCTGGGTGTCGACGAGTCCGGGCGTCGGGGCTCCCGGCGTACGCCGGGGCATGGCCGTCGTCCGGCCCGCCCCCGCTGCTCGGGGCAGAGCGGGGCTGCTCGGGCAGGGGCGGCCGTACCGGCGGTCCGGGTGGTGGCCGGGCCCGCGCGCCCGCGTGGCCTGCGAGGCGGCGGAGGTCACCGGGCCCGTCGTGGGCGGCCCGTCGCTCCCCGGGGTGGATGCCAGGCCCGGAACTCGGTGCGGGAGGCCCGGCGGGGTGCGGCACAATGGAAAGGTTGCAACTCGAATACACCCGACGACGCCGGAGCGATCTCACGTGGCGGAATACATCTACACCATGCGCAAGGTGCGCAAGGCCCACGGCGACAAGGTCATCCTTGACGACGTGTTCCTCAGCTTCCTCCCCGGAGCGAAGATCGGCGTCGTCGGCCCCAACGGCGCCGGTAAGTCCACCGTGCTGAAGATGATGGCCGGCCTGGACCAGCCGTCCAACGGTGAGGCCTTCCTCTCTCCCGGCTACACCGTCGGCATGCTCCTCCAGGAGCCTCCGCTCGACGAGTCCAAGACGGTCCTGGAGAACGTCCAGGACGGCGTCAAGGAGACCAAGGGCAAGCTCGACCGGTTCAACGAGATCGCCGAGCTGATGGCGACCGACTACTCCGACGCGCTGCTCGAGGAGATGGGCAAGCTCCAGGAGGACCTGGACCACGCCGAGGCCTGGGACCTGGACGCCCAGCTCGAGCAGGCCATGGACGCGCTGGGCTGCCCGCCCGGCGACTGGCCGGTCACCAGCCTCTCCGGTGGTGAGCGCCGCCGCGTCGCGCTCTGCAAGCTGCTGCTCGAGGCCCCCGACCTGCTGCTCCTCGACGAGCCCACCAACCACCTCGACGCCGAGTCGGTGAACTGGCTGGAGCAGCACCTGGCCAAGTACAAGGGCACCGTCGTTGCCGTCACCCACGACCGGTACTTCCTCGACCACGTCGCCGAGTGGATCCTCGAGCTCGACCGTGGCCGCGCGTACCCGTACGAGGGCAACTACTCCACCTACCTGGAGACAAAGCAGACCCGTCTCAAGGTCGAGGGCCAGAAGGACGCCAAGCGCGCCAAGCGGCTCAAGGAAGAGCTGGAGTGGGTCCGCTCCAACGCCAAGGGCCGCCAGGCCAAGTCCAAGGCCCGTCTCGCCCGCTACGAGGAGATGGCGGCCGAGGCCGACAAGATGCGGAAGCTGGACTTCGAGGAGATCCAGATCCCGCCGGGCCCGCGCCTGGGCAGCATCGTGGTCGAGGTCGACAAGCTCAACAAGGCCTTCGGCGAGAAGGTGCTGATCGAGGACCTCTCCTTCACCCTGCCGCGCAACGGCATCGTCGGTGTGATCGGCCCGAACGGCGCCGGCAAGACCACGCTCTTCAAGATGCTGCAGGACCTGGAGACCCCGGACTCCGGCACCGTCAAGGTCGGCGAGACCGTCAAGATCAGCTACGTCGACCAGAGCCGCGCCAACATCGACCCGAAGAAGACCCTGTGGGAGGTCGTCTCCGACGGCCTCGACTGGATCAACGTCGGCCAGGTCGAGATGCCCTCCCGCGCCTACGTCTCGGCGTTCGGCTTCAAGGGCCCGGACCAGCAGAAGCCGGCCGGCGTGCTCTCCGGTGGTGAGCGCAACCGCCTCAACCTGGCGCTGACCCTCAAGCAGGGCGGCAACCTGCTGCTCCTCGACGAGCCCACCAACGACCTCGACGTCGAGACGCTCTCCTCGCTGGAGAACGCCCTGCTCGAGTTCCCGGGCTGCGCCGTGGTCATCTCCCACGACCGCTGGTTCCTGGACCGAGTGGCCACCCACATCCTCGCCTACGAGGGCGAGAGCAAGTGGTTCTGGTTCGAGGGCAACTTCGAGTCCTACGAGAAGAACAAGGTCGACCGACTGGGCGCCGACGCCGCCCGTCCGCACCGGGCCACCTACAAGAAGCTGACCCGAGGCTGACCTCCGCGGCGCCGTGCGGCGGGCAGCGACGCCCGCCGCACGGTGTACGCGTAGGCGCAACGCACGCGCAACACCGGCCCGGCAGGCTGCCCACGGAGGCGGTCGGCCGGGCCGCCGCCCGCACTGAGCTCCTTGCGGGCCGTCAAGCTTGAGGAGAGCGCTCGTGGCACGCCACATCTACGCCTGCCCCCTGCGGTGGTCCGACATGGACGCCTTCGGACACGTGAACAACGTGGTCTTCCTGCGCTACCTGGAGGAGGCCCGGATCGACTTCATGTTCACCCAGGCCGCCGCCGCCGGCGCCGGTGAGTTCGCGGGTGGCTCGGTGGTGGCCCGGCACGAGATCGACTACAAGCGCCCGCTGGTGCACCGGCCCGCCCCGGTCACCATCGAGACCTGGGTGACCAAGATCGGCGGCGCCTCGCTGACGGTCTCCTACGAGATCAAGGACACCGCCGAGGACGGCACCGAGACGGTCTACGTCCGCGCCTCCACCGTCGTCGTCCCCTACGACCTGGCCGAGGGCCGGCCGCGCCGGATCAGCGCCGTGGAGCGCGAGTTCCTCGGCCGCTTCATGGACGCTGCGGAGGACGCGGTCGAGCCGCAGGCCGTCGCGGCCTGACGGCCTGCGGCTCGACCGCGTCCTCCGGGCACGCTCCCGGAGCACCGGGTGCTCCCGGCCACTGGCCCATGCCTGCCAGTGGCGACCGTCGGCCCGGTGACTCTCCGGGCCCCGACCGTCCCCGCACCCCACCGTTCGCCCCCACTGTCCACCCCCACGACCTCAGTGAGCTGATCCGTTGACCACGAACACCAGCCTTCCGCTCGCCGACTCCGGGGAGGCCGCCGACCTCGTCGCCTTCCTGACCCGCCTGCTGCGCTTCGACCGGGCGGCGGCCGTCCGGCTGCAGGCCGTGGCGGGCGGCGGGGGAGCCGACCCGGTGGGGGCGGACGGCGTGGTCGCGGTGTTCGGGCGGCTGCCGCTCGGGAGCACGGGGGCGTTGGCGATCCGGACGGCCCGGCTGGCCAGGTTCGACTCGGCGGTCGACCTGACGGTCTCCGCCGGGCAGTTGCTCGAGGGCGTGGACACCGAGGCGGCCGAGCTCCGGCTGCCCGCGCCGGTCACCGGCCCGTCCTGGGCCGGTCTGCTGCCGCCCCGGGCGGGATGGGAGCTGGTGGGTGAGCCCGCCGCCCTGGCCGTGGCGCCGGAGGTGACGGCCGCCGTCCGGGAGTTCCGCGAGCGCAGCGAGGCCGTCCCGGAGCACCACCGCACCCGAACCGTGCTAGACGGCCTGGCGGACGAGATCTGGGCCCGCCCCCTCGCCGCTCAGCCCGAGCTCCCGCTGCGGGCGGCCCACGCGGCCTACGTGATCGGTTTCCTCACTCCGCAGTCCACGCTGACGGTCCATCGGGCCGGCGCCTGGCGCCGCCTCAGCTGCCCGGCCGGTTCGATCGCCGTCCGCAGCACGGCAGCCCTCGGGGCGGGCCTGGGCCTCACGCCCCTGCGGTAGCCGTCCGGGCGGGGATTCGGGCCACGTGCGCCCGCCTCCCACCGGCCCGATCGACCCTCCCACCGGCCCGCCGGGAGCCCCCGGCGGGGTCCGGCCGGCGCCTCGGGCGCCCCGCCCCGGCCGGCGGTCAGCCGGCGGTGTTGACCATCGAGGCGGCGGCGTAGGTCAGGTAGTCCCAGAGCTGCTCCTCGGCCTCGGCCGGGAGGCGCAGCTCGTCGACGGCGACGCGCATGTGCTTGAGCCAGGCGTCGTGGGCGGCCTGGTCGACGCGGAACGGGGCGTGCCGCATCCGCAGGCGCGGGTGGCCGCGGTGGTCGCTGTAGGTGCGGGGGCCACCCCAGTACTGCATGAGGAAGAGGGCCAGCCGCTCCTCGGCCGGGCCGAGGTCCTCCTCCGGGTACATCGGGCGCAGCAACTCGTCCTCGGCGACACCCTGGTAGAAGCGGTGCACCAGCCGCCGGAAGGTCGGCTCTCCGCCGACGGCGTCGTAGAAGGTCTCCTCGGGAAGCGTGCCACGCCGGATCTCAGTCACCCGACCATGGTCGCAGACGCCCGAGGGGGCGTACACCGAGACTTTCGGCGTACGCCCCCTCGGGGCCGGCTGGCAGTTCCCGCCGGTGCCGGCGGGCGACGGTTACGCGTCGTCCCAGCGGAAGAACTTCCAGGAGATCGCGGTCAGCACGGCCGCGAAGAGCAGCAGCCCGCCCATCGAGGGCAGGATGTCCATCACCCCGCCGCCCTTGGTCAGCACCGACTGCGCGGAGGTGACCAGGTAGCGCAGCGGCAGCACCCGGGAGACGTCCTGGAGCCAGGTCGGGGCGCCGTCGAGCGGGAAGAACGCCCCGGCCAGGAAGGACATCGGCAGCACGATGACCTGGTTGATGCCGTTGGCAGCCTCCTCGCTCTTGGCGATCGAGCCGGTGAGCAGGCCGATCGACATGAAGGCGATGGTGGAGCAGACCACGACCGGGATGACCAGCGGCCAGTTGCCGGTCAGCTTGAGGCCGAAGAACGGCGTGGTGGCCACCACCAGGAAGATCGCGGTCTGGGCGAGCGAGACCGCCACCGAGACGGTGACCCGGGCCGCGACCACCGCGCCGATGCTGACCGGCGCCAGCCGCAGGCGCCGCAGCACCCGCTTCTTGCGCCAGTTCACCAGCGTGAACGAGGTGCCGAAGACGGCACCGGTGGCGATCGCCCAGCCCAGCAGACCCGGCGTCAGGTACTGGATCGGCTTGAGCGACTCGTCCTCGACCTGGGCGAGGCTGAGCGCGTACTTGGGGGCCTGGCCGGTGGCGGCCAGGTTGGCGCCGTTCACCAGGTCGCCGGCGATGGTCTGGACGACGCCGGACTTGACCTGGTCGGAGGCGCTGTAGCGGACGGTGATCCTGCCGTCCGCGTCCTGCTCGATCACGCCGTCCAGGTCGCCCTTGCGGAGCTTGGCCAGGGCCGCGTCGGCGTCGGTGTACTTGGTGACGGCGATGCTCTTGTCGAGCTTTGCCCGGGCGTCGGCGGGCAGCCCGTCGAGCACCTGCACCTGGCCGACCTCGCCGAACTTCACGTGCGAGGCTCCGGCGCTCTTGAAGAGGGCCCCGAAGAGCAGCAGGAACATCAGCGGCATGGCCAGGGTGAAGAACAGCGCGGTGCGGTCGCGCACGAACCCGAGCATCATCACCCGGGAGAGGCTGACGAAGGAGCTGGCCCGCTCCGACGACTCCGCGTCGCGCGGCGCGGAGCCCTTGGGCCCGGTGGCCGGGCTTTCCGTGGCGGCGCTCATGCGCGGTACTCCCGTCCGGTCAGCTGGAGGAAGACGTCCTCCAGGGTGGCGCCGCGGACTTCCAGGCCGCGCAGGGCGTTGTTGTCCGCGAGGACGGAGAGCACCGGACCGGGGGCACGGGTGGAGAGGGCGAGCGAGACGCCGTTGTCCTCAAGGTTGGCGAAGTCGGCGCCCGCCGCCGTGAGCAGCGAGTCGGCCGCTTCGGTGGTGAGCAGGCCCGATTCGACGCTGACCCGGACGGTGTCGTCGATCTCGCGAACCAGCGCCTGCGGGGCGCCGGTCTTGAGCACCTTGCCGTGGTCCATCACCGAGACGCGGTCGCAGAGCACCTCGGCCTCGTCGAGGTAGTGGGTGGTGAGCACCACCGTGCGGCCCTCGGCGTTGATGTCGCGCAGCAGGTCCCAGAGGTTGCGCCGGGCCTGCGGGTCGAGCCCGGTGGTCGGCTCGTCCAGGAAGACCAGCTCCGGGTCGTGGGCGAGCGCGCAGGCGATGGAGAGGCGCTGGGCCTGCCCGCCGGACATCTTGTCGGTCAGCACCGAGGCGGAGTCGGTCAGCCCGACCCGCTCCAGCATCGCGTCGGCCCGCTTGGGCCCGACGCCGTAGAAGGAGGCGAAGGTGCGGATGGTCTCCCGCGCCGTCAGCTTCACGAAGAAGGCCGAAGCCTGGAACTGGACCCCGATCCGGGGCAGCAGCTTGGGGTTGCGCGGCCAGGGCGCCATGCCCAGCAGCTCGATCCGGCCCTCGTCGGGCTCGCGGATCCCCTCCAGGATCTCCAGCGTGGTGGTCTTGCCGGCCCCGTTCGGGCCCAGAATTCCGTAGAACTCCCCCGGTTCGACGGTGAGAGACACCCCGTCGACCGCTTGTACGTCCCCGTACCGCTTCCGGATCCCGTCAGCGGATATTGCAGCAGTCATGAGCTGGACTTTAGGCCCTCGGACGGCCCCGGCGGAATCGGCTTGAGCGATGCTTGAGGGAGGCCAGGATCGGCCTCCCCCGAGCAACGCCCGAGCAACGCCCGAGCAACGCCCGAGCTTCGTTCAAGGTCGGGTGCGACGCACCGTCAGCTGACGGCGGATCAGGACCGGTGCAACGTGATGGTCGTCCACGCGCCGATGTGGATCCGGTCGCCGTCCGCCAGCGGGATGGCGGTGTGCGGGGGCACCGGGTCGGGGCTGCCGTTGACGGTGGTGCCGTTGGTGGAGTCCTGGTCGACCAGCACCCAGCTGCCGTCCGCCTGCTCGGCGAGCATGGCGTGCTGGTGCGAGGCGCCCGGGTCCTCCGGCGGCACCGACAGGTCGATCTCCGGCACGGTGCCCCGGTGCTGGCTGCGCCGCCCGATCCGCAGCTGCCCGCGCCCGGTCAGCGGGATGCGCCGTTCGGGGCAGTACGGCGGGAAGAACAGCCCGGCCGCCTCCGGGCCGCTGCGGGCCATCATGTCGGTGAAGTAGTCCCGGTCCGCGCTGACCACGGCCATCCAGGTGCTCCGGGCCGGCGGCTGCGGGGGCTGGGCCATCGCGGCCGGGGGCTGCTGGGGAGCCGCCGAGGGCGGGGCCAGCCGGAACGAGGTGGGCGACTGGTCACCGGGGCGCTCGGGCTGGGCGTAGACCGGGCCGGTCTGGTCCAGGCCGTCCGACTCGGGGAAGCCCGCGGTCTGCGGGAACGCCTGCGGCGGCGGGTACCCGTACCCGGCCGGCGGGGCGGGGGCGGCCGGCGGCGGGAAGGGCGCGGGCGGCGGGTAGCCGTACCCGGCCGGCTCGGTCGGGCGGGACTGCCGCTGCGAGGGCGCGGAGAGGTCGAAGTCGTACCCGCACTCCTCGCAGTACCGGCCGGTCTGCGGGGTCCGGCAGATCGGGCAGGTCACCAGCCCGGCGGTGGGCTGCTGGTACGGCCCGGCCTGGTGCGGCGCGGGCTGGTGCTGGCCAGGCTGGTGCTGCTGGTGCGGCGCGGGCTGGTGCTGGCCAGGCTGGTGCGGCGCCTGCTGATGCGGCGCGGGCTGGTGCGGTGCCTGCTGGTACGGGTGCTGCGGGGCCGCCGGGGGAGCGGGCGGGGCCGAGGGCGGCGGGGGCGTGGTGAACGGCGAGGCTCCGGGCAGGCTGACGCCGGTCGGGGCGGTCATCGGGAAACCGCAGAAGTCGCACCAGTCCTCGGCCTGCGACTCGTGTCCCCTCGGGCAGATCGGCATCAGTTCCCCCACACTCCAGCAGGTCCGGTACGACCGGTCACTTCTTCACTCGTACGGTCTTCGTCGACCGGGTCTCGAGGGTCATCGAGTCGGCCGCGCTCACATGGCTACGGAACCGAACCGTACCCTCCTTCGGGTCCACCACGTCGACCACCTTCTGCAGCAGCTTGAAGGTGCCGTCGTTGCCGGTGGCGTGGGCGATCCGCACCGCCGCGCCCAACTTGGCCGTGGCACGGTCGAGATCACCCGCGCGGTGGGCCTCCAGACCCTCCTGGATCGAGGCCGCGAGCTCCGCCTGACCGGTGTAGTGGGCGACCTGCGGACTGATCCGGGTGGAGGAGGCCAGGTCATCGGTCCAGACCGCCCGGACCAGCCCCTGGGAGAGCACCTCGGGCGAGCCGTCCGGCCCGGCCAGCACCAGGCTGATCCGGGCGGCCAGCATCTCGCTGCCCACGGCGGCCGCCGGCACCTCGACGCAGACGTGGTAGTCGCGGCTCTCCTCGCCCCAGGAGCCGGTGGGGTAGTCGCCCGCTCGCGGACCGGCCTCGCTGCGGCGGCCGGTCAGGTCGACCACCTCGGGGGCCACCTGCTTGACGTACTTGACCACCGCGTTGGCCGGAGTCCAGACCCGGAGCCGGACGTCGGCCACGGCCTTGTTCAGCGCGCCGGCCGTCATGGCCCGGAAGTCCTCCGCCAGGCCGTCCGGCTCGGCCACGATGTCGGCGGTGCCGAGCAGGGCGGTCGCGATCTTCCGGAGCTCCTTGACCTCCCACTTGGTGCCCACGCCCCGGCAGTCGGCGGTGAACCGGCCGCTGACCTCGGCCAGCACCCGCTCCAGCTCCTCGGGCGTCTCGTGCTCGTTCTTGCCGTCGGTGAGCAGGATGGCGTGCCGCAGCCCGGCCTGTGGGCGGCTGCGGAAGAGCCGGTCGGCCAGGGTCAGCCAGGTGCCGATCGCGGTGCCGCCGGAGGCGGTGAGCTTGCGCAGCGACTCCTTGGCCTGGCCGCGGGTGGCGGGGGAGGAGACGGCCAGGCCGCCCCCGCCAGGGAAGACCTCCCGGGCCTCGTGGGTGCCCGCGACCACCGCGAAGGCCACCCCGTCGCGCAGGGTGTCGATCGCCGCGGCGGTCGCCTCGCGGGCGGCGCGCAGCTTGGTGGCCGGGTAGTCCATCGAGCCGGAGCAGTCGATCATGAGCACCACCGCCGAGTCGGCGGCGGGCGTGCCCTGCCGCTGCGCGGGCAGGGCGGCGCCGCTCGCGGTGACGGTGACGATCGCGTTGACCTCGCGGGCGCCGACGGCCAGGTACTCGTTCTGGAAGATGTCGACGGCGAAGCTCGGGTGAGGCATCGGTGCTCCTGTCGGAAAGTGGGGCGGGCCGAAGGTGGGGCGGGCCGAGAGTGGGGTCGGCCGAGGGTGGTGAGCCGGGCCTCAGCCCGCCGGGTCGATCGGGAGGACCGCCACCGTGATGTTGTCGTGGCCGCCCGCCGCGAGGGCGTACTCCACCAGCTCCCGGGCCGCCGCCAGCGGCTCGGCGCGGGCGTCGGTGCGGACCACCTCGGCGAGGTCGGTGGCGGCCTCCGCGTAGTTCCACAGGCCGTCCGAGCAGATCAGCAGCACGCCGGGCACGTGCGGGGTGAAGGCGACGGTGTGCGGCTCCAGGTCCTCGGCGTCCGCGCCGAGCCAGCCGGTGATGGCGTGGGCCCGGGGGTCCGCGTACGCCTCCGCCTCACCCACCAGCCCGGCCGCGACCACCCGGGCCGCCCAGGAGTCGTCCTCGGTCAGCCGGTAGGGCTCGGCGCCGGCCCGGTCGTCCGGCACCCAGTAGGCCCGGGTGTCGCCGACCCAGCCGATGGTCACCGCCCCGGCCGTCGAGACCGCGCTCACGTAGGTGCAGGCGGGCGCGTTGAGGCTGCGGCCGGCCGACTGGCGCCCGTCCGTCTTGCCGTCGTGGGCCAGCGCGGTGACGGCCTCGGCCGCCTCGTGGATGGCCGCCCGCATCGCCGAGCCCGGTTCGGCGCCCCGGGCCAGCGAGCCGCGCAGCGCCGTAGCGGCCGCCGTGACCGCCGCCTCGGATGCCTCGTCCGGCCGGGCCGAGGAGGAGACCCCGTCGCAGACCACCGCGAACACCGCCGGCTCGCCCCCCGGCAGGATGGCCGAGGCCAGCGTGAAGGCGTCCTCGTTGCGGTGGTGGCGGCGCCCCCGGTCGCTGACCCCGGCCACGGTCGCCACCCCGTCGGCCCCGGTCAGCGCCTGCTCCTGGTGGTCCCGGGGCTTGGGCTGGCTGCCGCCGCAGGCCTCGCAGTACCCGTCCGCGGCGACCTCGGCGGCGCCGCAGTGCACGCAGGGCACCGCTGCCGGGCCCGGCGGACGGAGGCTGCGGCCGCAGGCGCCGCAGAAGGCGTCCTCCTCGTCCCAGGGCTCGGCACAGCTCGGGCACACGGTCTGCTGAGGCATTCGGTTCACACCCACGTCCGGGGGCGGGCCCGGTTCGCCCGCTCCACCATCTCGATCCTGTACTCGGCCCGGTCGGACAACCGTGCCAACACCCGGTAGGACTGTTCCAGGGCGAACCGTAGTTCCCGTTCGCCGCCCCGGTGTCCGAGCACCTCCACCGTGCCCGACCGCTGCGCCGGATCGGCGAGCACCCAGGCCAGCGCGGTGTCCAGCACCTCGACCGCGAGCTCCTCGCGGCGGCGGGCGTCCAGCGCGAGGGCGGCCAGCTGCGCGGAGCAGCGGGTCAGGTCCGGCCCCAGCGGGTCGCTGCCCGGCCGCCCGCGCAGCCGGGCCCGGACGGCCCCGATCCGGGCGGCCGTGTAGTGCGCCGAGGACTCCGGCACCGCCTCCAGGGCCGCCACCGCGCCCGCCCGGTCGCCGTCCGCCAGCCGCACCCTGGCCAGCCCGAAGGCCGCGCCCACGTACCCCCGGTCGACGGCGGCGACCAGCCGGTAGCACTCGGCCGCCTCGGCCCAGTCGCCGAGCAGCTCGGCGCAGACCGCCAGGGCCAGCTTCGGGGCGGGCTCGCCGGGGAAGGCGTCGTAGACCGCGTCGAAGGACTCGGCGGCCTCCTCGGCCCGTCCGGCGGCCAGCGCCACCAGCCCCCGGTACCAGACCACCCGCCAGTCCTCCGGGTGTTCGCGCTCCAGCTCGGCCAGCCCGTCGGCCGCCCCGGCCGGGTCGCCGAGTTCGAGCCGGGCCCGCAGCGCCCGCAGCGAGAGCTCCACCGAGGGCCCGGCCGCGCCGGTCAGCGCCGCCGCCAGCGCGGTCAGCACCTCGGCGGGTGGCCCGGCCAGCCCGGCCAGCAGCCCGGCGTTGGGGTCGTCGGTGTCCACCCGGGGCAGCGGCAGGGCCGTCGTGGCGGCGGCCGGGTCGAGCGGGGCCCCGGTCAGCTCGGTGTCCACCACCCGCAGCTCCGGCCCGAACAGCTTGGAGACGGCCGGCCGAGCCTGCCCGTCCCGGCGGCTCAGCACCTCCCGCAGCACGCCGGTCAGCTGGTCGGCCATCTCCTCGGCCGAGCCGAACCGGCGGGCCGGGTCCGGGTCGGTGGCGCGGACCAGGAACCGGTAGTACGACTCGTACTCCGCCAGCACCGGCACCTCGGCCTGGGCGGGCAGCTCGTACCGGTAGGTGGAGTTGTAGCCCTGGAAGTCGAAGGTCAGCACCGCGAGGGTGCGGGCCACCGTGTACAGGTCGGAGGCGGGCGAGGGCCCCTCGGCGGCGATCTCCGGGGCCTGGTAGCCGACCGTGCCGTAGATCGGACCGTCGTCGTCGAAGCGACGGACGGCGCCCATGTCGATGATCTTGAGCGAGTCCTCGCTCTGGATCACGTTGTCTATCTTGAAGTCGCAGTAGACCAGCCCCCGCGCATGCAGGTAGCCCAGCGCGGGCAGCGCCTCCAGCGCGTAGGCGATCGCCTGCTCGACCGGCAGCGGGTCGCGCAGGCCGTCCGGGGTGCGGCGCTCGCTCGCGATGTCCTTGAGCGACTTGCCGCCGACGTACTCCATCACGATGTAGCCGTCCACCGTGCCGGTGCGCGGGTCCGGGTACTCGACGAAGTTGATGATGCGGACGATGTTGGGGTGGTCGACCTCGGCCAGGAAGCGGCGTTCGGCGATGGCCACCGCGAGGGCGTCGCGGTCGCCGGTGTCCAGCAGGCCCTTGAGCACCACCCAGCGGTCGCTGACCCGGCGGTCCTGGGCCAGGTAGATCCAGCCGAGGCCGCCGTGGGCCAGGCAGCCGAGGACGGCGTACTGGCCACCGACCAGGTCGCCCGCGCGGAGCTTGGGCGTGAAGGAGTACGGGGTGCCGCACTTGGTGCAGAAGCCGTCCGGGCGGCCGGGTCGGCCGTTCTTCTCCCGGCCGACCGGGAGCTCGCAACTGCTGCAGTACCGCTTGCGCTCGGGCACCGAGGGGTCGACCAGCACCGCGGCGGCCGGATCGGCGGGCGGCACCGGAGGCACCGTCACCAGCCCGGCCCCCAGGTTGCCGCGCCGCGCCGTGGGCGTGCTCCGGGAGGCCGGCACCCGCACCGACGGCCCGCTCCCGGACCCGGTCCGCCCCGAGCGGCTCCGCCCCGATCGCCCCGATCGCCCCGATCGCCCGGACCGGCTGCTGCGGCTCGCCGCACTCCGGCCGGAGGGGGTGTAGGGCTCCGTCCCGGTGGAGACGGCGCTGCCGGTGGTGGCGGGAGCGAGGGCGAGGGGAGCCAGACCGCACTCGTCGCAGTAGCCGTCCGGGTCGATGGTGCCGCCGCAGTCCCGCCCGCAGGGATCACCGGGCCCGCCGGCCCCGCTGCCCACCCCGGTGCTCGGACCGGAGGCCGTGCCCGTCCCGGCGGCGCCGGACGGGCGGCCGGTGCCGACACCGAGCCCCGTCCCGATGCCGGAGGCCGTGCCGGAGAGCGTGCCGGAGGCCGTGCCGGAGAGTGTTCCGGAGGCCGTTCCGGTGGGGCGGGCGGCGGCCAGGCCGCATTCGGTGCAGTAGCCGTCCGGGTCGATGGTGCCCGGGCAGGCGGGTTGGGCGCACGGGTCGTCCGGCATGGGTGGTCAGGCCCCCTGTTCGTCTTGGGTGTCCGGGCGGGCGGTGGCGGCCGGGCGCAGGGCCTGCTGGAAGCGGGCGACGGCGTCGGCGGCGGCGCGGAGGTCGCAGGGGGCGCTCCAGAGCAGCCAGCGGGCCTTCTCGAAGCGTTCGACGACCTCGGGGTCCTCGGCCACGTCGAGGCGGGCGGCCATCGCCTTGTAGGCCTCCAGCCGGCCGCGGAGCTCGGCGCGGGCGGCGAGCGGGGCGGCCACCTCGGTGAGGGAGTGGCGGGCGCGGGAGAGTTCCTTGGCCGCCGCGTCCTCCAGGGTGTCCAGCAGCGGGGCGAGCCGGTGCCACTGGCCGGACTGCTGGAGTTCGACGGCCAGCGCGATCCGCTCGCGCAGGACGGAGGCGGGCCCGGGCACGGCCGGCACCTCGGTGGCCGCGATCTTGGCCAGCACCTCGCCCCGGGCCCGGCGGGCCTCGGCCAGGGTGGCGTCGGCGCGCTGGACCAGGTCGCCGACCGAGAGCAGCCGCTCGTGCGCCTCGTCGCGCAGCCGCAGCAGCCCCTCCAGCTCGACCCGGATGCCGTCCAGCGCCCGGCCGGCCCGGTCGAACCGCTCGGTGTCCACCGCGCCGCCCGCCGCCGGGCGGCCGAGTCCGCCGCCCTGCTCCGGCACCCGGGCCGGGCGCCACAGGGCCAGCGGATCGGCCCGCACCTCGGCCCGCAGGGCCGTCAGTTCGCCCTCCAGCTCGGCCAGGTCGTCGGCCATCGGGTGGGCCCCCGGCCGGACGCCGACCGAACCGGCCAGCATCCGCACCCGGCCCAGCTCGGCCAGCAGCAGCTCTATCCGGGTGGGCAGCGCGGACCAGACGGCGTCGGCCGCCCCGACCACCTCGAGCACCGTCGCGTACCAGCCGTTCATCCGCTCGACCAGCTCGGCCAGGCTCACCTGTTCGACCAGCCGGGCCGGGGCAGGCCCGTCCGGGCCGGGCAGTCGGCTGCCGGGCACGTTCACGGCCGGCCCGCCGAGCAGCTCGCTCAGCTCGGCGAGCTCGGCCCCGCCGGGCTTGGCCCGGCGCGAGCGCACCGCCCGGGCCGAGGCCAGCGCCTCGGAGTACCGGTCGAAGAGCGACCAGAGCAGGCCGAGGCCCTGCTCGGCGAGCGCCCAGCGCTCCTGGGTGCGGCCGGTCAGTGCGGCGCCGTCGAGCAGTCGACGGCCGGGGTGGTCCTGGAGGGTGAGCAGGGCGGCCTCGACCGCGTCGCGCTCGGCGCTGAGACGGGCCAGGGCGCGGTCCACCTCTTCGCGGCTCATCGCCGGTGCGGGCACGCGGGGCGTCCTTTCCTGGGGCGTGGTGACGGTGATGTCAGGGGAGGTACTGGGCCGGGTCGGCGCCCATGCTGGCCGCCAGCCAGCGCTGGTAGCTCGCCTGCCAGCCACCGCCGGCACGGTAGTCGGCGAGCACCTGGTTGACCCGGGCGACCAGGTCGGTGTCCTTCTGGTTCATGGCGATGCCCATGTAGGCGGGGACGATCTGTTCGCCCGCCATCTCCACCGTCGGGTCCTGCGCGGTCTGCGCGGCGGCCAGCGTGGTGTCGGTCAAGGTGGCGTCCACCTGGCCGAGTTGCATCAGCACCAGGCAGTCGAGCTGGTTGTCCACCAGGGTGACGGCGGCGGCGCCGCGCGGGTTCTGCTGCAGCTCGGTCTGCGAGGAGGACTGCTTGGCCGCGCAGACCCGCTTGCCCCGCACCCCGTCCTCGAGCTTGTCGACGTGGGCCGACCTGGGCACCACCAGCCGCTGGCCGGAGGAGAAGTAGGGCACGGAGAAGGCGACTTGCTGCAGCCGGTCGCAGGTGATGGTCATGGTGCGGGCGATCAGGTCGACCTTGTGCTCCTGGATGGCCTGGATCCGCTGGGCTGTCGGCACCGTCTTGAAGGTCACCTTCGCCGGGTCGCCCAGCAGGGCCTTGGCCACCGCGTGGGCCAGGTCGATGTCGAAGCCCTCGATCTGCCCGGTCTGCGGGTCGCGGTAACCCCAGTGGTAGCTGTTCTGGTCCACCCCGACGACCAGCGTGCCGGCCTTCTTGATCCGCTGGACCGCCGCTCCGCTCTCGTCCCGGCTGGCCGGCAGGCTGCTCCTGGTGTCGCAACCGGCCGCAGCGGCCGGTACTTCGGCCGGGGCGGCGGCAGGTGCGGCCGTGACGACCCCGGTCGGCGCGCCCTGCGAGCTGCCCGCGCCGAGCAGCCCGGCGGCGGCCGCGACCACGGCCACCAGCGCCTTGTTCCGTACTCCTCGCATCGCTCTCCCCCCGTCTACCGGTACTCGGCCAGTCGGCGGCCGAGGCCGAGGACCACACCGGCCGCGCCCAGTACGGTGAGCACGGCCGCCCCGCCGGCGAGCGCGTACCACCAGCCGCCGACCCCCTGGGCCGCCGCGCGGAACTCAGCCTGCTCGATCGTGGCGGCCCGCGCCAGGTGCGTGTCCATGGTGGCGAAGGCCGTCGCCGAGCTGCTCGCCGCCGTGGCGTCCACGGTGGTGCGCAGCGCGGTGTCGTAGTCGCCGTTGTGGTTGGCGTCCGCCGCTGACTTGTGCGCGGTGTCCCAGCTCCGGAACGCCGCTGCGGCGGCGGCGAGTTCGCCGTCAACCCCGGCCGGGGCGTTGCGCCCGGCCAGGTCGAGCAGGGCCCCGGCCGGTGCACTGCCGCCGGCGCCGGGCTTGCCGGCCAGCGCGGCGCTGTCCTGGTCCCACTGCGTGGTGTAGGTGTCGGAGGCGCCCCGGGCGACCAGGTCGAGGTACTCGGCGGTGCGCGCCTGGAGCGCGGTGAGCCGTAGCTGGTCGAGCTGGCGCAGCGGCAGGGCGGCGTGCGCCCGGCTGCGGTCGAGGCCGCTCTGCGCCGTGGTGGCGGCCGTCGCCAGCCAGCCGAGGGTGACCAGCACGGCGGCCGTGGCGCCGAGCAGCCCGAGGTTGAAGACCCGGTTGGTCCGGCGCAGCAGCAGCACCTGACAGCGCACCAGCGCCGCCAGCACCAGCACCCCGAGCACGGCGGCGACCACCGGGAAGCCCAGCGCCGCCCGGTAGTCGGCGTCCAACTGTCCGCCCTCGGCCTGCACCAGCTGCTTGGCCGAGCCCAGCATGCTGCCCTGCATCAGCCCGGAGGCGTATCGCAGGTACGCGCCGCCGAGCGGCAGCCCCTGCCGGTCGTTGGCCACGGCGGTGGCCACCAGGGCGGAGTACTGGGGGAGCTGCTGGTTCAGGGTGGCGATCGCGTGCTGGGCGTCCGAGCTGGTGTCGGTCCGGGCGGCGGCCCGGGCCAGCAGGTCGGCCGCCTTGGCCAGGTCGTCCTGGTAGCGCTGCCGCCCGGCGGCCGTGGCGTTCCCGGCCAGCAGGAAGTTGGCGGCGGCGGTGGTGTCGGCGTCGGCCAGCGAGCGGTAGATCTCGGCCGCGTCCTGGCTGAGCGGTTCGCTGTGCGAGACCACCCGGTCGGTGGCCAGCCCCCGGCTGACGGCCTGCCAGGCCGTGGCCGCCCCCGAGACCAGCAGCAGGCCGAGCAGCAGCAGCACGGCCAGCCGGAGCCGCCCGGGAGCGGTGCGGGTGGCCCGGCGCAGCCGGAGGCCGACCCGTCGCCAGGGCGCGCGGTACGGCGCGGCCGGCGGGGTGACCACGGCCGGAGTCGCCGGCCCGGTCTGTGCGGCAGCGCCCGCCTGGGCGGGCACGGCCACGGTTACGTGTGCGGACTGCGGCCCTGCGGCCTGCCGCTCGGATCTCTCCGCCGGTGTCGCCACCTCTCCCATCCCCCCTGTGGACCCTGAGCTCCCGGGCATCGGCCCGTCGGCAGCAGTATCACCGCGCGGCCCACCGGTCACACGTGACTTGCGCCGATCTTGAGCTTCGGCCCGTCCCCCGTCCTGACGGGCGACGCGGGAAGCACCCTATGCGGTTCCCCGGTGGGTCAGGTAGCGGAGGGGTTACCTGTTCGGCCCAATAGCATGGCCCCATGCGCCTGCTCGGAACGATCTCGCCCACCCGTCCGCTGCTCGTGGTCGCCGTCGAGGAGGAGGCCGCCCACCTCGGTGACGCGCTGCCCGTCCTGCTCACCGGGATAGGGAAGGTCAACGCCGCCTCCGCCCTGGCCACCGTGCTGGCTCGGGGCGACCGCCCCGCCGGCATCGTCAACCTCGGTACGGCGGGCGCCCTGCGGCCCGGCCTGGCCGGCACCCACGAGATCGCCACGGTGATCCAGCACGACCTCGACACCGCCGTGCTGCACCAGCTCACCGGCCGCACCTACGGCGCCCCGGTCACCCTGCACGAGGGCCCCGGCCTGACCCTGGCCACCGGCGACCTCTTCGTCTCCGACGAGGACGCCCGCGAGCGGCTGGCCCGCAGCGCCGACCTGGTCGACATGGAGGGCTACGCCGTGGCCACCGTCGCCCAGCGCGCCGGGGTGCCCGTCCGCCTGGTCAAGCACGTGAGCGACGAGGCCGGCGCCGGGGCGGACCGCACCTGGCGCGAGGCGGTGGACGGCTGCGCGAAGCTCCTCGCGGAGTGGGTGGCCGACGCGGATCTCTGAGCGGATCTTCAAGCGGCCGCGGCGAGCAGGGCCTCGGTGGTGACCACCTTGGCGAAGCGCATCGAGTGCAGCGCCGCCGCGGTGGCCCGGGCCAGCTCGGCGGCCGGGACGACCGTCCCGTCCGGGGTGGCCATGTCCACCGTGTGCATCGCGTCGATCGGGAAGACCACGTCGTAGCCGAGGTTGCCGCCCATCCGGGCGGTGGTCTCGTTGCACACGTTGGTCAGGATGCCGATCGTCACCAGCTGGGTGGCGCCGCGCCGCTGCAGCCACTCGTGCAGGTCGGGCGTGCCGTAGAAGCTGCTGTTCACGGTCTTGGTGACGTGCAGATCGGCGGCCACGGCCGCCACGTACGGCTTGAGCTCGTACCCCGGGGTGCCGGGCGCCAACGGCCCGCTCGCCGACCGGTGCTGGACGGTCACGATCGGCCGGCCGGTCCGCTGCCAGGCGGCGATGACCGAGGCCATCCGCTCGTCGGCCGAGGGGTTGTCGCGGGGCCCGAAGTACGCCCGGTCCTCGAAGCCCTGCTGGACGTCGATCACGATCAGGACGGCGTCCTCGGCGAGCTGGAGCGGGGCGTCGAATGCACTGGTGTTCGTCATGGCTCCAGACTGGCCGGACGGCCCCGGCCCCGGTGAGGGGCCCGGCTGCCGCCGGTGGATAGATTCCCGCCATGCGTACGGTGGGGTGTCTGGTCTTCGACGGGGTCCGTGCCTTCGACTACGCCGTGATCAACGAGGTCTGGGCGGGCTCGGAATTCGACCTGCGGGTCTGCGGGCCGGTCGGGGCGAGGGTACGGCTGGGCGGCGGGCTGGAGTTGGCGCCGGCCCACGGCCTCGACGGGCTGCTCGGCTGCGACCTGGTGGTGGTGCCCGGGGTGGCCGACCCGGCGGCGGCCCGGCCGGAGCCCGTGCTCGCCGCGCTGCGGGCGGCCCGGGCGCGCGGGGTGCCGGTGGCCGGGCTCTGCGCGGGAGCCTTCGTGCTGGCCGAGGCGGGCCTGCTGGCCGGCCGCACGGCCACCACGCACTGGCGGCTGGCCGCCGAACTGGCCGCCCGCCATCCGACCGTGACGGTCGACCCCGAGGTCCTCTTCACCGGCGACGGCGAGGTGTGGACCTCCGCCGGCGTCGCGGCCGGGATCGACCTCTGCCTCCACCTGGTCCGGGCCGCCCACGGCCAGAGCGCCGCCGCCGGCATCGCCCGCTCGATGGTCACCGCCCCCTTCCGGGCCGGCGGCCAGGCCCAGTTCATCCCCTCCCCGGTCCCAGCGACGCAGGACCGGGCGGACCCGCTGGCGGAAGCCCGGAGCGCGGTGCTCGACGCACTGGACAAGCCGTGGAGCGTGGGGGAGTTGGCCCGGATCGCGCTGATGTCGGAGCGGACCTTCGCCCGCCGCTTCACCGAGGCGGTCGGCGTGCCGCCGCTGCGGTGGCTGCTGGAGCAGCGGGTGCTGGCAGCTCAACGGCTCTTGGAGGAGACGGAGTTGGGGGTCGGACAGATCGCCGCGAGATGTGGCTTCGGTACGGCGGTCGCGTTCCGGGCGGCGTTCGTGAAGCGGGTGGGTGTCGTGCCGTCAGATTACCGGCGAACATTCGGAAGACAGGGGCGCGGGGAACTGCGCGAGGTCGGGAGAAGCGGACAGTGACTTCTCCCGACTGAGCCAGTTGCACGCGAACGCACATAGTGCAACCGGGTCAAACAGTAAGACTGCGGGCCTGATTGGGGCTGGCCGCGCCGTTCCCCGCGCCCCTGGAGGGTGCAGCTGACTCGTAGTGCAGACGCAACCGCTCCTGCGCGGCAGGGGAGGCGCCCAGGGCGTCCAGGCCCAGCAGGGCTGCGCCGAGGACCGGTGGGGCGACCACGATGCGGGGGGCGGCCAGGGGTGCGGCGGCGGCGAGGCGGGTCTGGATGTTGTCGATCAGGAGGGGGTGGCGGGAGGAGAGGACGCCGCCGCCGAAGACGACGGGGGCCGGGGTGTCGAGGAGGTCGAGGCGGGTGAGGGCGACCACGGCGAGGCGGGTGATCTCGTCAGCCTGACGGTCGACCAGTTCGAGGGCGACGGCGTCGCCGGCGGCCGCCTCGTGGAAGAGGACGGGGACGAGCTCGTGCAGCCGGGTGTCGGCGATCCGGCCGAGGTGGATGGCCTCGGCCACTGCGGCGGCGGTCGGCAGGCCGAAGTGGGCGGCGATCGCCGGGGCGAGGCCGGTGGGTCTGCCGCGGCCGTCCTCGGCGCGGTGCGCGTGCCAGAGGCTCTCGGTGGCCAGTCCGTGCCCGCCGCCCCAGTCGCCGGTGAGGGCGCCGAGGGCGGGGAAGCGGGCGGTCCGGCCGTCCGGCAGCAGGCCGACGCAGTTGATGCCGGCGCCGCAGACCACGGCCACGCCGAGCGGGCCCTCGGTGCCGGCCCGCAGCAGGCCGAAGGTGTCGTTGACCACCGAGCTGCTCACGCCCCAGGGGCGGGCGGCCACCGCGGTCTGGAGGGCCTGCTCCTCGACCGGCAGGTCGGCGTTGGCCAGGCAGGCGCTGACGTGGGTGGTCAGCGGCCGCCCGCCGAGGGTGAGACTGGCCTGGGCGGCGACGGCCTCGACCAGCGGGGTGAGGCCGGCCACGGCGGTGTCGGCGCCGACGCGCTGCGGCTGGAAGCCGCCGCCCCGCGCGGTGGCCAGCACCTCGCCCGCCGCGCTCACCAGCGCGACGTCGGTCTTGCTGTTGCCCGCGTCGATGGCGAGCACGCCGGGGAGTTGTTCGTCGGTCGGACGGTGGTCCATCAGGTGAAGGTCCCTGCTCGTACGTGTCCCGGCCGCCCCGGCCGGGAGGTGGTTGCCCGTGGCGGGCCCGCGCCGCAGTCCGGGTGGGCCCGCGTCGCGGCTCGCGTCAGGCCCAGGGGAGGTGGGCCTTGTTCTCGGCGAGCAGCCGGTCGGTGAGCTGCTCGGCGAGGTCGAGCTGGCCGACCAGCGGGTGGGCCAGCAGCGCGTCGAAGACCCGGTCCCGGCTGCCCTTGAGCGCAGCCTCCAGGGCCAGCTGCTCGTACGCGGTCACGTTCGCGATCAGCCCGGCGTACAGCGGCTCGACCGGCCGCTGCGGCAGCGGGCGGACCCCGTCCCGGCCGACCGAGGCGGGCACCTCGATGACGGCGTCCTCCGGCAGGAAGGGCAGCACGCCGTCGTTGCGGGTGTTGACCACCTGGACCGAACTCGCGGCCCCCGTCCCCAGCAGGGACGCGATCAGCTGCACGGCCGCCTCGGAGTAGAACGCCCCGCCGCGCTTGGCGAGCAGCTCCGGCTTGGTGTCCAGGGTCGGGTCGGCGTACATCTCAAGGAGTTCGCGCTCGATCGCCGCCACGGCGGCGGCCCGCGAGCCCTTGACCTTGAGCTCCGCCACCACGGCGTCGTGCTGGTAGAAGTAGCGCAGGTAGTAGGAGGGGACGACGCCGAGCCGGCGGATCACCGGGAGCGGCAGCAGCAGGTCCTCGGCGATCTCCGGGCCGAAGCCGTCGAGGAGTTCGGGCAGCACCTCGCGGCCGGTGTCGGCGCCGGGGGCGTCGAGCAGGGTGACCCCGCGCTCCCAGGTGAGGTGGTTGAGGCCGACGTGGTCCAGGCGGATCAGCTCGGGGTCGACGCCCAGGTGGGCGGCGAACTTGCGCTGGAAGCCGATGGCCACGTTGCAGAGGCCGACGGCCTTGTGGCCGGCGGTCTGCAGGGCGCGGGTGACGATGCCGACCGGGTTGGTGAAGTCGACGATCCAGGCCTCCGGGTTGGCCCGGCGCACCTGCTCGGCGATGTCCAGCACGACGGGTACGGTGCGCAGCGCCTTGGCCAGGCCGCCCGCGCCGGTGGTCTCCTGGCCGACGCAGCCGCACTCCAGCGGCCAGGTCTCGTCCCGGTCGCGGGCGGCCTGTCCGCCGACCCGGAGCTGGAGCAGCACGGCGTCCGCCCCGGCCACGCCGGCGGTGAGGTCGGTGGTGGTGGTCACCAGGCCGCCGTGGCCCTGCTTGGCGAAGATCCGGCGGGCCAGGCGGCCGATGAGTTCGAGCCGGTCGGCGGCCGGGTCGATCAGGACGAGTTCGCCGATGGGCAGCGTGTCCCGCAGGCGGGCGAAGCCGTCGATCAGCTCCGGGGTGTAGGTCGAACCGCCGCCGACGATAGCCAGTTTGAGAGCCATCAGCCCTTGACCCCTGTCAGTGTCACGCCTTCGATGAAGGCCTTCTGAGCGAAGAAGAAGAGGATGATCACCGGGGCCATCACCAGCAGGGTGGCGGCCATGGTGAGGTTCCAGTTGGTGTGGTGCGCGCTCTTGAACGACTCCAGGCCGTAGCTGAGCGTCCAGGCCCCGGGGTTCTCGCTGGCGTAGATCTGCGGGCCGAAGTAGTCGTTCCAGCAGTAGAAGAACTGGAACAGTGCGACGGCGGCGATGGCCGGCTTGGACATCGGCAGCACCACCCGCAGCAGGGTACGCAGTTCGCCGCAGCCGTCGATCCGGGCGGCCTCGATGTACTCCTTGGGGATGGTCAGCAGGAACTGCCGGAGGAGGAAGATCGAGAAGGCGTCGCCGAAGGCCATCGGGATGATCAGCGGCCAGAGCGAGCCGCTGAGGTGGAGCTGCTTGGCCCAGAACAGGTACATCGGGATGACGGTGACCTGCGGCGGCAGCATCATCATCGAGATGACCGCCATCAGCGCGAGGTTGCGGCCCCGGAAGCGGAACTTGGCCAGCGCGTAGGCCACCGGCAGGCTGGAGACCACGGTCAACAGGGTGCCCAGGCCCGCGTAGACCAGGGTGTTGCGCCACCAGGTGAGGAAGCCCGGGGTCTGCCAGATCTTGACGTAGTTGCCCCAGTGCCACTCGTGCGGCCAGAGGTCGGCGCTGAGCGTCTGCTGGTCGGACATCAGCGAGGTGAGGAAGACGAAGACGAACGGCAGCACGAAGAAGAGCGTCGCGGCGATCGCCACCGAGTGGCTGGCCACCCAGTGCAAGGCGGCCCGGCGCCGGGCCACCTTGGCGGCGGTGGTCAGCGGCTGCGCGGTGGGCAGCGAAGCGGTCAGGGTCATGGTGGCTCAGTCCTCACTCGACATGCTGCTACTCGACAAGAACCCGGACTTGCGGCGCAGCAGCAGGGAAGTGAAGGCCATCGAGATCGCGAAGAGCACGAGGGCCACGACGCAGGCCGAGCCGTAGTCGAAGTGCTGGAAGCCGAGGTTGTAGACCATCTGCGGGAGCGTCCAGGTAGAGCCGTGCGGGTAGCCGGGTTCGAAGGCCTGGCCGGAGCCGCCGATCTGGCCGCTGGCGACCTTCCCGGCGACGATCGCCTGGGTGTAGTACTGCATGGTCTGGATCACGCCGGTCACCACGGCGAACATCACGATGGGCGAGATGTTCGGGTAGGTGACGAAGCGGAACTTCTGCCAGGGGCCGGCGCCGTCCAGCTCGGCGGCCTCGTACTGCTCCTTGGGCACGTCCAGCAGGGCGGCCATGAAGATGACCATCAGGTCGCCGATGCCCCACATGGCGAGCATGGTGAGCGCCGGCTTCGACCAGCTCGGGTCGGTGAACCAGCCGGGCTGCGGCAGGCCGAGCTCGCCGAGCAGGTGGTTGACCGGGCCGGTGCCGGGGTTGAGCAGGAAGGCGAAGGCCATCGTGGCGGCCACCGGCGGGGCCAGGTACGGCAGGTAGAACATGGTGCGGAAGAAGCCGACCCCGGTCTTGAGCTTGGTGATCAGCAGCCCGATGCCGAGGCCGAAGGCGACCCGCAGGGTCACCATCACCACGACCAGCCAGAGCGTGTTCTCCAGACCCTGCCAGAAGGACGGGTACTTGGTGAAGACGTAGGCCCAGTTCTTCAGGCCGCTGAAGACGGGTGCGCCGAACCCGTCGTACTTCATGAAGGAGAAGTAGACGGTGGAGATCAGGGGGTAGGCGAAGAAGACGCCGAAGCCGATCAGCCAGGGGGAGAGGAAGGCCAGGGTGCGGGCCGCCTCCCGGCGGCGCTTGCGCTTCAGCGCGGGCGCCACCGGGAGGGGCTTGGAGCCGAGAAGTGCCATGGTCTGCCCGCTACTTGGCCTGGTCGATGGCCGCGTCGATCTCCTTGGCCGTCTTGGCGAGACCGGCCGGGATGTCGGTCTGCTTGCCGGCCTCGATGTCGTAGCCGAGGTTCTGCAGGCTCACCTGGTAGGCCCCGCCGTTGATCGAGGCCGGGGTGGTGTTGGAGGCCGGGTTCTTCGCGATGTCCAGGAAGGTCTTGAAGTTCGGGTCGTTCAGCAGCTTGGGCGAGCTGAGCGCCTCGATGGTGCTCGGCACGTTGTGGATCGCGTTGGCGAAGCTCACCACGGCGTCCGTGTTCGTGGTCAGGTACTTGACGAACTCCCAGGCGGCGGCCTGCTTCTGGCTGGTGCGGGCGATGCCGATGATGGTGCCGGTCTGGTAGCCGCGGCCGTAGCTGGCGGCCTGGTCGTCCGGCACCGGGAAGGGCGCGGTGGCCCAGTCGAAGCCGACCTTGTCCTCGGCGAGCGAGGCGGTGCGCCACTCGCCGTCGATGGCCATCGCGACCTGGCCGGTCTCGAACGGGTTCTTCGCGCTGAACTCGTCGCCGAAGGTGGTGCGGTACTTCTCGAGCTTGGCGAAGCCGCCCAGCTTGTCGACCAGGCCCTTCTGCCAGGTGAGCATCGCGGCGACCTTCGGGTCGGTGGCGATGCTCGACTTGCCGTCCGAGCCGAAGTACGAAGGGCCGTACTGGCCGAGGAAGTGCGCGGGGGAGGACTCGTAGCCGTGGTAGTTCGGCATGAAGCCCAGCTGCTTGAAGCTGTCACCGTTGGCGATGGTCAGCTTGACGGCGTCGGCCTCGAACTCGCTGAAGGTCTTCGGCGGGGTGGTGATCCCGGCGGCGGCGAAGGCGGCCTTGTTGTAGTACAGCCCGTACGCGTCGCCCAGCAGCGGCAGCGAGCACTGGTTGCCCTGGAACTGCGAGTAGTTGAGCATCGCGGCCGGGAAGGTCTTGGCCGGGTCGATGCCGTCCTTCTTCAGGAACGGGCCGAGGTCCGTCCAGACCTTCGCCGAGCAGAACTTGCCGACGTTGTCGGTGGTGAAGGAGGAGACCACGTCCGGTGCGTCCGGGCCGCCCGCGCGCAGCGCCTGCTCGCTCTTGTCGTCGGCGATGTTGGCGACGACCTTCACGTGGATGTTCGGGTGCGCCTTCTCGAAGGCGGCGACGTTGTCGTTGATCGCCTTGGTCTCGTTGTCCTGGCTCCACCCATGCCAGAAGGTGATCGTCACATCCTTGCCGGCGGCCGAATCGCCCGCGGAGCCACCGGAGTCGGTGCCGGTGCAGGCGGTGGCGAAGAGGGCCAGGACGGCGCTGCCGGCAGCGGCGGCGAGCAGGCGGCGGGATCTGCGGGGGGTGTGCACTGGAGGGTCCTCCTGGAGGTACGGGAGCAGGCTTCATCGCCCGTCGGCCCGTGCTGGGGGGATGGGTGTGGTGCAGGCGGAGCGGGGAGTCCTTGGGTGGAGCAGGGAGTCAGTGGGTGGAGAACACCGCTTCCCGAGCTGTGGCGAGGGCGCGTTGCAGGGCGCCGTGCAGGACGGGGGAGCCCGGCACGGAGCTGCTGCGCACCTCCGGCCGGGGGATGGAGATCTGGGCCAGCGTGTCCTGGACGAGCTCGCGCAGGCGGTCGCCGCCGGCTGTCGGGATGCCGCCGGAGATCACCACCAGCTCGGGATCGACCACCGCGACGATCACGGCCAGCCCGATGGCCAGCCGCTCGGCCAGGGTCTCCAGGAAGCGGTCGCCCGCACCGGGCGTGGCGAGCGCGAGGGCGATCGCCTCCCCGGCGCCGGCGGCCGCGAGACCGTGCTCCTGGGCCAGCGCGAGCACCGCGGGGGCGCCGGCCAGCTCCTGGAAACCGCCGGAGTTGCGCCGGCGGGGCTTGTGGATCAGCGGCGCGCCGGGCACCGGCATGTAGCCGACCTCGCCCGCGCCGCCGGTGAAGCCGCGGTGCAGCCGGCCGGCGATCACGATCGCCGCGCCGATGCCCTCCTCGGCCCAGAGCAGCACGAAGTCCTCGCAACCCTGCGCCGCGCCGAAGGACTGCTCGGCTATCGCGGCCAGGTTGACGTCGTTCTCCACGCTCACCGAGGTGCCCAGCGCGCACTCCAGGTCGGCCGTCAGGCGCGGCGAGTGCCAGCCGGGCAGGTGCGGGGCGTAGCGGAGCTTGCCGGTGGACGGGTCGAGCGCGCCGGGGACGCCGATCACCACCTCGCGCAGGCAGTCGGCGGGCAGCCCGGCCTGGCGGACCGTCTCGGCCACGGCGGCGGCGGTGCGCTCCACCGTCTCGGCGGCCGGCCAGCCCTTGGTCGGGGCGGTCAGCTCGGCCAGCGTGCGGCCGGTGATGTCGGCCACCGCGACCTTGACCCGGGTGGGCGTGACGTCGAGCCCGGCCACGTACCCGCTGGCCGGGTTCACCTGGTACAGCTGCGCGTTCGGCCCGGGGCCGCCGGCGGTGGTGCCGACCGGCTCGACCAGGCCGGCCGATTCGAGCCGGGCCAGCAGCTGGGAGGCGGTGGGCTTGGAGAGGCCGGTGAGGCTGCCGATCTGGGTCCGGGAGAGCGGGCCGTTGGCGAGCAGCAGTTCGAGGGCGGCCCGGTCGTTGATGGCGCGCAGCAGGCTGGGCGTGCCGGCGAGCGGGGTACGGGTGGTGTCGGTCACAGCCCGCATCCTCCTCTGTCGCCGGGCGGGTCCACTGGGCGGGGCTACCGGGCGGGCCGGGGCGGCCCCTCCGGCGAACTGTTAGGAAACTTTCCAGTCGCTTCGAGAGGACGGTAGATCCCGCGTCAGCGGGGTGTCAATGACTCGGTGGGCCCTGGATGCCGAAGCGTTACGGAAAGCACCGAGCCCCGCCACGGGGGCGGGGCTCGGGCGTGCCTTCCGGGTCCGGTGCGGCGGGCCGTCAGGGGCGGTCCTCCGGGGCCGGCAGCGGGATCGGCTTGGTGGCCAGCGACCGGGCCGAGGCCGGGTCGGCCAGGATCGAGGGGGCGGCCGTCTCCACCGCCGGGGCGGCCACCACCGCGACCGGCTCCTCCTTGAGCTTCACCCCGGCCAGGTCGAAGGCGGTCTTCAGCCGCTGCCGCAGGGCCCGGCCGACCAGCGCCGACTTGCCCGGCGTGGTGCGCGCCTCGACCCGCAGCACCACCGAATCGGCCGCCACCGACTCCACGCCGAGGATCTTCGCCCGGCCCCAGATCAGCTCGTCGTAGGGCGTCTCCTTGCCCAGCTGCTCGGCCGTCTCCACGATCAGCGCCTCGACCCGCTCCAGGTCCTCCTTGTAGCCGACCTGCACGTCCACCGAGGCGGTGCCCCAGCCCTGGCTCATGTTGGCGATCCGCTTGACCTCGCCGTTGCGGATGTACCAGATCTCGCCGCCGGCCCCGCGCAGCTTGGTCACCCGCAGGCCGACCTCCAGCACCGTGCCGGTGGCGACCCCGGTGTCGATCTCGTCGCCGACCCCGTACTGGTCCTCCATGATCATGAAGACCCCGGAGAGGAAGTCCGTCACCAGGTTCCGCGCGCCGAAACCGATCGCCACGCCGGCCACCCCGGCGCTGGCCAGCAGCGGGGCGAGGTTGACCCCCAGGGCGGAGAGCACCATCAGCGCGGCCGTGCCCAGGATGGAGAAGGAGGCCACGCTGCGCAGCACCGAGCCGATCGCCTCGGCCCGCTGCTGGCGCCGCTCGGGGTTGACCACCCCGCTGTTGGCCAGCAGCCCGCCGAGCCGGCCGAACTCGGCCTCGCTCTCGGCGTGCCGGGTCATCCGCCCTATCAGCTGGGTGATCAGCTTGCGGACCATGGCGCGCAGCACCATCGCCAGCACCACGATGAAGACGATCCGCAGCGCGCCCTCGACCCAGCTCTGCCAGTTGGCACCCAGCCAACCGGCCGCCTGCCTGGTGGTGTCGGAGACCTCGCTCGCGCTGGTCGGCACTCTCAGGTCCAGCTTGGGCAGCGGGTCGTCGGAGGCGGGGGAGGGGCTGGGGCTCGGACTCGCCGAGGCGGCGATCAGCAGGCCGGTGGCGCGGAACACGGACGGACCTTTCCGGGGCGGGCGGTGTGCACGGCCCGCGCCCCGACGGGCCCAGGGCCGTTCGGGCCAGCTTAGTCCGATGCCGGGTCGCCTCCGTCCGGGTGGTTGCCCGGCGTGATCCGGCGACCGGTGCCAGGACGAAGCGGCCGAAAAGCCGGGGCCGGTGGTGCATTCCGGCCATCGCCTGGGCATATCCGCTATGACCGGTGATGGCAACTGCCTCATACAGGTCCGTTACACAGGAGTGGTGGCGCCCCACGACACCGTGAGGCGACACTGATGGTGATCGCGGTGCGAGCTGCGGTCACCCGCTCGTCCCGGCGCGAGCCACGCGCCGCAGGCGTCCAAGGAGGCATCCGTGCCACATGTCCTGGTCCTCAACGCGTCCTACGAGCCGCTCGGCGTGGTCACCATGCGCCGCGCGCTCATCCTGGTCCTCAACCACAAGGCGGTCAGCCTGGAGGATTCGGGAGTCACTCTGCACAGCGCCACCAGCGCCGTCACGGCGCCGTCCGTCGTCCGACTGACCCGCTTCGTGCGGGTCCCGTTCTGCGGGCCCGTCCCGCTCACCCGCCGAGCCCTGTTCGCCCGTGACCACGGGCGCTGCGTCTACTGCGGGGCCGCCGCGACCAGCGTCGACCACGTCATTCCGCGCAGCCGGGGCGGCCAGCACCGGTGGGACAACGTCGTGGCGGCCTGCCGCCGCTGCAACCACACCAAGGCCGACCGCCACCTCACCGAGCTGGGGTGGCGGATGAAGCGTCCACCGGCCCCGCCCAGCGGGCTGGCCTGGCGGATCATCGGCACCGGCCTGAGAGACCCCCGCTGGCGTCCGTACCTGGAGCCGTACGGCGGGGTCGAGCAGTTCCGCGAGTACGAGCACCACGATCATCCGGAGCAGCCCGTCGGCCACCCGGCCGCCGTCACGCCCACCCGTCACCCCGTCACCCGTACCCACCGCGGCGAGCAGCCGGAGCCACTGCCGGCCTGACCGTCGCCCGAGCCGACCGGGCATGCCCCTCGGTACGCCTCATGGGCCGCCGTTGCACCCCCTCAGCGGGAGCAACGGCGGCCCGCCGTTTTGCCCTGCTGCTACGGGCTCGGGCTGGCCGTCGGGCTCGGCACGGCCGTCGGCGGGGTGCTCGGCGCGGTCGGCAGCAGCGGGGCCACCGGCAGGGTCGGCACCACGGGCAGCGGGGGGAGCGAGGGCAGCAGCGGCGGGGGCGTGACCGGCACCGGCAGCGAGACGGCGTACGCCTCCACGCCCCAGAGCGAGTACCCGTACTTGGTGGCCCGGGTGACGCCCTGGACCCGGACGTACCGGGTGCCCGGCGCGTCGAACCGCACCGTCTCGGTGCCGCCCCGGCCGTCGTCCTCGCGGGCCACCGTGGTCCAGTGGGTGCCGTCCGCCGAGGTCTGCACCTGGTAGGCCGAGGCGAAGGCGTCCTGCCAGTGCAGCACCAGCGAGCCCAGCCGGACGGGCTGCGGGAACTGCAGCTGCACCCAGGCGTCGTCCTTGGCCGGCGAGGACCAGCGGGTCTTCGGGTCGCCGTCGGTGACGGCCGAGGCCGGGAAGGCCGGGGTCTCGTCGCCCGAGGAGGAGGCCGTCGCGCCGGGCGCCAGGTCCGGCCCGCCGGTGGGCGGCACCACGTGCACCTGGAGGGTCTGGCGGACGGTCACCGTGCCGACGGTGAAGGTGAGCGGCACCTGGTACGTGCCGGACGGGGTGTCCGCCGCGGCCGTCAGCTGCACCGGGGCGCCCACCTGGCCGCCGCGCGGCACCGTCACGGCGGCCGTGGGCGTCACGGTGAGGCCCTTGGCGGCGGCCGGCACCTCCGCCTTGAGCTCGCCGCTGACGCCCTCCGGACGGCCGGAGACCAGCACCGCCTTGGTCTGCGCGGGTGTGCTCTGCCCGGCCACCACGTCCAGGCCGGGGTCGCTCAGGCTCATCCGGGCGGCGGGGATGTCCGCGTACCAGGGCACCACCTGGTTGACCACCGGCGGCGCGCCGCCCGGGGCCCAGACCAGCCGCATCGCGTCCACCGCACCCGGGGCGGGCAGCTCGTTGTAGCCCGGCTGCACGGTGCCGACCGGTGTCCAGGCGCCGGCCTTGCGCACCTCCAGGGTGGCCGTGGCGTGCACCGAGGGGTCGGTCAGCACGGTGACCCGGTCCAGCGGGCGGGCCGCGCCGAGCTCGATGGTCAGCGGGGTGTCGGCGGCGGTCGGCGCGGCGGCGGCCCGGTAGGCGGTGTCCGGGTTGCCGTCCAGCACCGAGGAGGGGGCCGCGCCGGGCAGCGCGGCGGGGCCGCCGGAGACGGTGGCCGGGGTGTCGCCGGGGGCGGTGATGCTGAAGTCGCGCACCGCCATCCCGCCCTTCTGGCTCGCGGTGGCCCGCAGCCGGACGGCCTTGGCCACCGTGCCCGCCGGAGCGGTGGCGGTGACGTTCTTCTGGTTGTGCACGGTGGCCAGCTGCTTCCAGCCGCCCTCGCCGGTGGTGTACTCCAGCACCCCGTCGTGCAGGTAGTCCTCGGCGGCCGAGGCCGCGTCCGGCCCGTCGCCCCATGAGCCCATCAGCACCGTGACGGTGCCCAGCGGGCGGCCCGCGCCGAGGTCCAGGCCGACCGAGTCGCCGGTCTGCGGCGGGGTGCCGCTCCAGTAGAAGGTGTCGGGCGCGTCGTCGGTCATCAGCGCGGGGGCGTGGTCGTGCGCTGTGCCGAGCGTGGTGGTCGGCGTCAGCGCCCCGGCCCGCACCCCCGACCAGCTGTCGGCCGAGTGCAGCGCCCGGTCCAGGAAGCCGTCCAGCACGCCTGCACCCACGGTGGCGGTGCCCTGCGCCAGCTGGGTGCGCAGCTGGCGCAGCGTCACCCGGGCCTGCCAGGCGGCCGAACCGTTGCCACCGCGCTGGGCCACCAGCATGTCCACGGCTGTCTGCCCGGCCCGGCCGTACCCGGCCAGCTGGGCCAGCCAGGGGGCGGTCTCCGGCCCGATCTCCTCCTTGGCCAGGGCCTGTTGGGCGCCGGCCATGGTGGTGAACGCCGCGCGCAGCGCGGCGGCGGCATCCAGAAGCCGGGCCTGGTCCGGGGCCGCGTCGTTGGCCCCGCTCGGGTCCAGGGCGGCCCAGAAGTGGTCCAACAGCGGTGCCAGGTAGGCGGATTCGGTGGGGGAGAGCGGGGAGGAGAGGCTGTTGCCGGCCAGCGCGGTGAGCGCGGCCAGGCCGGCCTCGCTGCCCGCGAGCGGGCGCAGCGCGGCCCGCCAGGAGTCGGCGGGGTGGTAGCCCGCCGGGTTCCAGGCGAAGTCGGCGGCGGTGGCCAGCGGCACCCGGGAGGCGACCGGCTGGGTCATCGCCGAGGTGAGCAACGCCGCCGAACGGGAGGCGAGCCCGGCCTCCCGGCCGGTGTAGGCGCCGAGGTAGAGCCGGTCCGGGGCCGAGTCGTTGGCCGGGTAGCTGTCCAGGGTCATCAGCGGGTGCGCGAGGGCGGTGGCGGCGTCCTCGGCCTGGGCGCCGGTGATCTTCGCGGGGAAGGCCGCGCCGCCGCTCCAGGCGATCTGCACCTCCTTGGGCAACGCCGCCACCAGCGCCGTCCGGTACGGCGAGGAGCCCGACCGCTGGTACTCGGTGGGCACGATGCTGAGCGGCGCGAGCTCCGGGTGCTTGGCCGCGAACCTGTCCCGCACCTTGGTGACCAGCGCCGCCTGCGCCTTCGCGGCGGCGGCCGGGCCGGTGCCGAAGTTCTTCCGGTCCACCGCGCAGTGCCACTCGGTGTAGCTGACGTCCAGGAACTGCAACTGGAAGGCGCCGAAGCCGAGTTGGCGCAGCTGCTCCAGCTTGGTCAGCAGCGCGTCGGAGTCCCGGGTGGAGCTGTAGCAGAACGACTGCCCGGGGTCGATCGAGTAGCCCAGCGTCACGTGGTCGGCCTGCGCGCGCTCGCCCAGCTTGCGCAGCTCCTCGGCCTGCTCGGCCGGGTAGGCGTCGCGCCAGCGGGCCAGCCGGTACGGGTCCCCGCCGGGGGCGTAGAGGTAGAAGTTCTGCTTGGTCCGGGCCAGGAAGTCCAGCTGGCCGAGCCGCTCCTCGGTGCTCCACGGGGTGCCGTAGAAGGACTCGGCGAGGCCGCGCACCGGCGCCCCGCTCGGCCAGTCCCGCACGGTCACGGCCGGGAAGGCCGCACCGGTGCTGGTCCTGGTGAGCAGCTGCCGCAGGCTCTGCACCGCGTTGAAGGTGCCCACCTGGTCGATCCCGGCCAGCACGATCGCCCCGAACTGCCCCTCCAGGGTCGGCAGTTGCCCGGCCGCCAGCAGGTATCCACCGCTCGGCAGCCCGGTGTACGAGGGCCCCTGGGTGTCCTTGTCCCCGGCCGCCACCGAGAGGTCGCGCAGCGCCCGGTCCACCGTCCCGTCCGCACCCTCGGCCGGCCCGCCCACGTACACCACCAGCGAACCGGCGGTCGGGGTCTGCGGCTGCGAGTGCTGCTCGCTCACCGTGGCGACCCCGGCCTCGGTCAGCAGCGCCTTCAGCGCCGCCACGGCCGGTCCGTCGGCCTTGTCGGCGAGCACCAGGCTGACGCTCTTCGGCACCGTCACCGGCGCCCCGCCCTGCTGCAACTCCTGGGGCTTCGGGTAGATCTGAGGGTTCGTCAGACTGCCTTGGGCGTACGGGGCCTCCGCCGCTGCCGCCGCGTTGCTCACCGTCCGGTCGAAGCCCGGCACCGCGTACCCGGGCGCGCTCACCAGCAGCCCGCCCACCACGGCCGCCGCGGAGAGCGTGGCCGCCAGCTGCAGCGCCTTCCGGCGCGGCCCGCGCCGCCGCTCCGCCCGCACCGAGGCCAGCAGCGGTTCCGTGCCCTTGAGGTCCGCGATCAGCCGGTCCGCCGCCTTGGGCGCCCACTGGCGCGCCGTCCGCGCCGTCGCCCGCCGCGCGGCCAGCGCCGCCGGATGCCCCAGCACCTCCCGCAGCGCCGCACTCCGCTCGACCGCGTCCCGCAGCCGACGCCCCGCCACCACGGACACCCGAGCCTGCACCAGGAGCCTCCTCATACCCGCCGACCACCCGGCTCTCCGGACCTTGGCCAGCCCATCAGTTGCCACGTCCGGTGTCAACGGCACTGCGGCCTATGTCGGGTTTGTCCGCTGCGAAGATCAGGTGACCGTCGGCGGGGGCGGGTGGTATGCGCACGGCCCCTCCCCGGCGTGCCGCCGCGGCTCTCAGGGACGGGCCCCGCCGAATCCGCGTCGGCTGAAGCGGGTCAGGGCCAACTCGGTGCGCAACTCCTCCAGCCGCTCCAGCGCGGGCGTGCCGTAGAAGGCGTGCAGGAGTTCCCGGTCGAGGGCGTGGGCCCCGTAGAGGTAGGGACGGCCGCCGACCTCGGCGCACACCTCCAGCAGGCGGCGCTGCGCGCGGCGCGTGGCGGAGACGAGCTCCTCGTCGGCGACGGGGGCCGAGGCGAACACCCCGATGCCGTACTGGACGGGCGCGTCCAGCACGGGGGCCAGGGCGAAGGGGGCGGCAGGGCCGGGGCGCTGGACGACCAGGAAGTAGAGGCTGACCAGGCTCTGGGCCAGGCCGGGCTCGGCGATCAGTTTCTCCAGCGCCGCGGTGAAGGCCGGCAGGCCCGCCTCGTCCAGGACGTAGTCGGCCCAGAGGTTCGCATGGGTGTCCGTCCCGAGCAGCGGCGCGAGGTGTCCGGCGACCTCCTGGTGGAGCAGGACGGTGTAGCCGGGTACGGGGAGCACCGGTGTCGCGAGGCCGGTCTCCTCGGCCCCGGGGGCCAGGGAGAGCTGCGAGTACCAGGCTTGGCGGTCGTACATCCCGAAATACCCCTCGAACCGCGGGTCGGCGGCGACGCGCGGGAGGTGGGAGACCAGGTCGGCCAGGCCGCTATGGTCGACCCGGGTGACGCGGGTGACGCGGGTGACGGCCGGGCGCTCCACGGTGCGCAGGACCGCCGTGGTGAGGTGGCCGACCTGGCCGACGCCGCCGAGGGCGTACCGGAAGAGTGGGCTTTACCCCAGGTTGTGGACACTTCTGAGAAGCGGATCTTCGGGTCCGTGGAGAGGATGTCCTCATGGGTACTGCGAGGTACTCGGGGGAGTTCAAGCGGGACGCGGTTGCTTTGGTGGAGTCCAGCGGGCGCCGGGTCTCGGCGGTGGCGCGGGAGCTGGGTGTCAACCCGGAGTCGCTGCGCCAGTGGGTTGCACGCTCACGCGCACAAGCGCCTTCTGGTGCGGGCGGTGAGGGCCCGTTGACCCCCGCCGAGCGCGAGGAACTGCGCCGGCTGCGCAGGCAGGTCCGTGAGTTGGAGCTGGAGAAGGAGATCCTGCGGAAGGCGGCTCAGTATTTTGCCAAGGAGATGGGCCGATGACCGGCCGCTGGCGGTTCATCTCCGACCATCGTGACCTGTACGGAGTACAGCGGCTGTGCCGGGTGCTGAGCGTCTCGGCGTCCGGTTTCTACCGGTGGATACACGCCACCCCTGTCCGTGTGGCCCGCAAGGCGGCCGACGAGGTGCTGGCCGGGCGGATCGAGGAGATCCACGGCGAGTCGAACGGCGCCTACGGCGTCCCCAGAATTACCCGCGAGCTGCGCGAGCGGCACGGCGCGGTGAACCACAAGCGGGTTGCCCGGCTGATGCGCGAGCGCGGCCTGGCCGGGCGGCGCCTGCGGCGCACGGTCCGCACGACGATCGCTGACCGGACCGTGCCCCCGGCGCCGGACCTGGTCGGGCGGGTGTTCGCCGCCCCGGCACCGGACGTGCGCTGGTGCGGCGACATCACGTACCTGCCGGTCGGTGGGTCGTGGATGTACCTGGCGACGGTGATCGACATGCACTCGCGGCGGGTCGTGGGCTGGTCGCTCGCGGAGCACATGCGTGCCGGCCTGGTCGTCGACGCCGTCCGGTCAGCGGTCGCCGCCCGGGGCGGCGATGTGCGCGGTGTGCTGTTTCACTCCGATCGCGGGGCGCAATATACGTCGGCGGCCTTCGCCGAGGTCTGTCGGGCGTACGGGATACGGTGCTCGATGGGCCGGGTCGGCTCGAGTTACGACAATGCGATGGCGGAGTCGTTCTTCGCCACGCTCAAGCGCGAACTGCTCTATGGTTCCCGATGGTTGACCCGGCCCCAGGCGCGCATGGCGGTCTTCGCCTGGATGGCCTGGTACAACCGTCGCCGACGGCACTCCGCCCTCGGCTACCGAAGCCCCGTCGACTACGAACGGCAGCACGCCAGGCCTGTTACTAACCTGGACTTGGTCGCATAACAGGCAAGTGTCTACGAAATAGGGCAAAGCCCGGACCCAGATCACCGGCTACACCTACAACCCGGCCGGCCAGATCACCTCCATCACCAACACCCCCGACAACACCCCGTCCCTCCGGGACCGGGAGTGCTTCACCTACGACCGCCTCGGCCGGCTCACCACCGTGTGGACCGACGGCGGAGGCATCACCACCCCGCCGTCCACCCCGTTCACGGCCCTCTCACAGGGTGCCTGCACCAACGCGACGCCCACCAGCGGCGCCGTTGCCCCTGCCAAAACCACCGTCAAGGGCGGTAACCCCTACTGGCAGGAGTACCGCTACGACCTGACCGGCAACCGCACCGCCCTTATCCAGCACGACCCGCTCGGTGACACCACCAAGGACGTCACCACGACCCAGACCTTCGGCCAGGCCCCCAACACCAAGACGAACAGCCCCAATCCGGACAGCGGCACGGGAGGACCGCACGCCCTCCTCACCTCCTCCGTCCAAACCGGCAGCGGCACCCCCGCGGTGAGCAGGACCCAGTACGACGCCGCCGGCAACACCGCTTACGTCACTGATCCGAACGAGTTCACCACCCTTCTCTGGGACCGCGAGAACAAGCTCGAAACCGTCGACAAGCGCACCCAGCCCGGCAACACCCACTACGTCTACGACGCCGACGGCAACCAGCTCATCCGCCGCTACGCCGGCCGTAGCACCTACTTCTTCGGCGCCGACGAGATCACCGTCAACAACAACGTCACGCCCAAGGACATCGCGGGCACCCGCTACTACCCGATGCCCAACGGCATCACCGACGTCCGCGTCGGCAACAGCAGCCTGGTTGCCCAGATCGCCGACCACCACGGCACCAACTCCCTCTCGATCGACCTCAGCACCAACACCAAGACGCGCCGCCCCACTGACCCCTTCGGCAACCCCCGAGGGACCCAGCCTGCACCCGGCACCTGGGCGGGCGACAAGGGCTTCGTCGGCGGCACCAAGGATGACGTCGCTGGCTACACCAATCTCGGTGCTCGTGCCTACGACACTCTTCACGGACGGTTCATCAGCCCTGACCCACTGTTGGACTTGGCGAACCCGCAGCAGTGGAACGGCTACGCCTACAGCAACAACGACCCGGTCAACTTCAGTGATCCAAGTGGTCTCCGCGGAGACCCTGACGGCGTGTGGTGCGATAATCACGATTGCAGTGGCGGTGCCAAGCAGTACGCCGATGACTTGCATGACAAGCAGACGCGACGCGACCGGGCGGTTCAGTTCAACCATGTGAAGACAATTCTCAAGCAACTTGAGGACTACACCACCGTCAAGCACTGCACCGGCCTCGGAAAAGCGACTTCCTGTCGTACTCAGCAGCAGATCGACAAGGATGGCTCTGACAGAAGCCGCCTCTATGCCGAAATCCGAGACTCGTCGGCCGCCATAACCCAGATGTTTGGCCATGCTGCAGAGTCGCTTATCGGGGCGGCAGGGATTGTTGGAGGCGCTGGCTTCGATTTCCTTGGAGGCGTTGAGTGCGCTACCGGTGTACTCTGCCCTGCCGGGGCGGCTACCATAGTGGCTGGCACTGCCACCATTGGCGGGGGAATTTGGCTGGCAGGGAGCGGGGCAAAGGGCCTCGGCAGTGATATTCATACTCTCCTGAGTGAATCCCATGAAACTGGTGGAGGCTCCCCTGGTGGAGTATTCAATGATGGAGATATATTTCTTCAGACCTTCAACACGCACTCTGGGGATTTGGATGTAGCTGCAGAGGTCACGCATTCGGGTCGGGATCTTCACCTTGACGATCTGATGATTTTTCCGCGCGGCACCGCAGGGCTGGAGCGATCGGCAATGGGACCGGAGGCGATCAACTCTTTGAAGTCGCAGATTTCGGACATGGCTCGACGGCAAGGCTTCGATAAGATCATCATCTCGTATACGAGATACTTGAAGGGTGGGGAAGTTAGGCGCCCCGGATCCATGACAATTGACCTGGGAGGAAACTGATGGATCGAGAGTCCCTTGACCGGGTGAGCGAGGAGATTTCGACCCGGGGGGGTGTGAGAGCTGACGTGGAGGCAGCTCGAATTAGAGCCTCTGGGTACTCTATTGTCGAGTCGGCCTATATTCTCGCGAAGGCATTTGCGGTTCCGCTTTCCGAAGCGAAGCGCATTGTGGTTGCCGTGGAATCTAGAAGCGGGGGGATTTGGGATTTTGACGCCCTCCATGATCGTCTCATCGGAGACTAGCTGAGTTATTTCAGCTCGCGGAAACCCCTCCAATGAATGGGTGGCCCCATCGGAGTAACTCTCTGGTGGGGCCGCTTTTGTTCGGATTTATGGGCGGTCGCGGTGCCGCTTCCAAAAGGCGGGTATTGCTCAGGGTGGTCCGAAAGGGGAACAGTGCGTCTTGGCAGGGAGGCCCGCGCTGTTCTTGGCGTTGGCTGCGATCTCGTTGATTGAAGTCGATTGATGAGTCGATACTCCTCGTGTCGTTGCGGGGTCGGGGTGGGGTGGGGCGGGTAGGACTTGAGGCGTCCTGTGTGTGGGGTTGGGTCGTGAGTAGGTGGGAGCTCGGGCGTGGCTGCTTATCTGGGTGACGGTGAGGGTGAGGTCGGCCTGGTGGGGCGGGGGGTGGAGGTCGAGGAAGGGGCCCTGCCCTCGGGGGAGTTGGTGATGTTGGCGCAGGCGTACGGGGTGGACCCGACGTATGACGCCGGGGGTGGGCCGGTGGTGGTGGCGCCGGGGACGTTGGTGGCGGTGCTGGGGGCCTTGGGGGTGGAGGCCGGGACGCCCGAGGCGGTGACGGAGAGTCTGACGCGGCACCGGGCCGAGGTGGCCGGGCGGTTGGTGGCGCCGTGCGTGGTGGTGCGGAGTGGGCGGCGGACGGCGGTGGATGTGCCCGCCGGGGCCGTGCTGAGCGTGGAGTTGGAGGAGGGCGGGGTCTGGTCGCTGCCGGCGGGGAAGTCGCACTGGTTGCCGGCGGATCTGCCGCTCGGCCGGCATCGGTTGAGGGTGCGGGTCGGGGAGCGGGAGGAGAGTGCGGCGCTGATCGTGGCGCCGCAGCGGCTGCCGGAGGTGGCGCAGCGGGGGTGGGGGTTCCTGGCGCAGCTGTACTCGGTGCTGAGTCAAAGGTCCTGGGGGATGGGGGACTTGGGGGATCTGAAGGAGTTGGCGGAGTGGGCGGGGAGTGGATTGGGGGCGGCCTTCCTGCAGATCAATCCGTTGCATGCCGCGTTGCCCGGGGTGCCGTCGGATCCTTCGCCGTACCGGCCGAGTTCGCGGCGGTTCGCCGACCCCGTGCATCTGCGGGTGGAGGCGGTGGAGGAGTACGCCTATGTGGGGGACCGGGCGGAGCTGGAGGAGTTGCGGGAGAAGGCGGCCAGGCTGCGGGGGGAGGTGCTGGGGCATGACGGCCTGATCGACCGGGATGCCGTGTGGGCGGTGAAGCGGCGGGCGTTGGAGATCCTGCACCAGGTGCCGCGCGGGGTCGGCCGGGAGGCGGCGTACCGGGCGTTCGTGGAGCGGGAGGGAGAGTGGCTGGAGCAGTACGCCACCTGGGGGGCGTTGGCCTCGGTGCACGGGAGCAACTGGCGGAGTTGGTCGAAGGGGCTCAGGAAGCCCGGGAACCCGCAAGTGGCGGCGGCCAAGGTCGAGTTGGCGGGGGAGGTGGAGTTTCAGCGGTGGCTCGCCTGGCTGGTGGACGAGCAGCTGGGGGCGGCGCAGCGGGCGGCGGAGGATGCCGGGATGGCCGTCGGGCTGATCCATGACCTGGCCGTCGGGGCGCACCCGGACGGGGCCGATGCGTGGGTGTTGCAGGAGGTGCTGGCCGAGGGGATCTCGGTCGGGGCGCCGCCGGACGCGTTCAACGCGCACGGGCAGGACTGGGGTCTGCCGCCCTGGCGGCCGGATGCGCTGGCGGCGTCCGGCTACGCGCCGTACGCCGAGCTGCTGCGGGCCGCGGCGCGGCACGCTGGGGCGATCCGGATCGACCATGTGATGGGGCTGTTCCGGCTCTGGTGGGTGCCGGCGGGCAATCCGCCCACGCAGGGGGCGTACGTGCGGTACGACGCCGAGGCGATGCTCGGCGTGCTGGCGCTGGAGGCGCACCGGGCCGGCGCGTACGTGATCGGGGAGGACCTGGGGACGGTCGAGCCCGGGGTGCGGGAGGAGTTGGCGGCGCGTGGGGTGCTCGGGACTTCGGTGCTCTGGTTCGAGCGGGATTGGCAGGCGAAGGGGGCCGTGCTGCCGCCGGAGCGGTGGCGGGCCGCCTGCCTGGCCACGCTGACCACGCATGATCTGCCGAGCACGGCGGCCCGGCTCAGCGGGGAGCACGTGGAGCTGCGGGACCGGCTCGGGCTGCTGGCGCGGCCGGTAGCGGAGGAGATCGCCGAGGCCGTTAACGAACTCGCCGAGTGGAAGGGTGAATTGCGCCGGCTGGGGCTGCTGGGGGAGGGGGAGGAGCTGACGGCCGAGGCGCTGTACTCCTTCCTGGCGGACACCCCGGCGGAGTTGGTGGGCGTCTGGCTGCCCGATGTGGTGGGTGATCCGAGGCCGCAGAACCTGCCGGGCACCTGGGATCAGTACCCGAACTGGCGGCTGCCGGTGGCCGACGGCACCGGCCGGCCCTGCACGTTGGAGCGGCTCGCCGAGGCGCCCGGGGTCGCGGGTCTGGCGAAGGCGGTCGGCGGCCTGGGGGCGGCGGTGCCCGGAAGGCGGACCCCGGCGCGCGAGGGACAGTAAGGGGCCGGTACCTTGGGAAACGTGGACAAGAGGAACGCTTTGCGCGCCGGTGCGGTCACCGCAGCGGCCACGCTGATGATGCTGATGACGTCGCCCGCCATGGCCCTGACCCGGGACGATGGTGACGACCCGGGCTCCGGCCTGAGCGTTGCCCAGACCCTCGGTCTGTACGTGCTGGCCCCGATCGTGCTGTTCGCGATCATCGCCGGTCTGGTCATGCTGCCCTCGCTGGGCAAGGGCAAGAAGAAGTAACGAGCTGTTCGGCTGAGCGCCGTCGGGGCTGATGCTCCGGCGGCGCTCAGTGCTGTCCGGAGGCGGTAGCCGATCCAGGCAGGTAGCGGGTCAGCCCCGGGGTGATGCGGGTGGTGCCGTCGGGGAGGACGGCCAGGGCCTCGGTGTCCGGGCGGGCGGTGGCCCAGGCGAGGGCGCGGTCGGGGCCCATCGCGAAGGCGGCGGTGGCCCAGGCGTCGGTGCGGGCGATCCGGCGGCCGGTCAGGGTGAGGGCGGCCAGACCCTCGGCCGGGCGGCCGGTGTGCGGGTCGAGGATGTGCCGGCCGCGTTCGGCGATGCCCGAGGTGGCCACGGCCAGGTCGTGGCCGGTCAGCACGGTGAGCAGGGCACCCGGGCGGAACGGCGCCGCGATGCCGATCCGCCAGGGCCCGCCGCTGGTCTGGACGTCGCCGCCGCCGCTGACGCTGTGTTCGGTCCAGCCGGCGGCGGAGAGCGCGAGGGAGGCCTCCTCCACGGCCCAGCCCTTGACCCAGCCGCTCGGGTCGAGCCGCCCGGCGGGCCGGTGGGTGAACCAGCCGTCGGTCTCGGCGGCCACCTCGCGGCAGCGGGCGAGCACCTCCGCCACCTCGGGGTCGCACTGGGCGAGGGTGAGCTCGGCCCGTTCGAGCCGGCGGATCTGGCTGTCGGCGCGGTAGGTGGAGAAGACCTCGTCGATCCGGTGCAGGCGGGTCAGGATGCCGTGCAGTACCGCCTCGAAGGGCAGCCCGGCCGCCGGGGCGGTGGTGCGGGGGCGGACGGCGAAGGAGAAGACGGTGCCCATCAGGTGCTCGGCGTGGCGGAAGGCGACCGGGGCGGGCGCAGCCACGGGGGCGGGCCGGGTCATTTGCGGCCGGCCTGGTCGAGAGCGCTCTGCAGGGAGCGCGTGTAGCCGTCGCTGGTGAAGGTGGCGCCGGAGACGGCGTCGATCTGGGCGCTCTGGGCGGCCAGCGCCTCCTGGTTGAGTTCGGGGAGGGCGAAGGTGTTGATCTCCTGGTCGCGGCGGCTCTCGTCGGGGTACTGGATGACGTCGATCTTGGATATTCGGCTGTTGTCGAGGGTGACGCGGACCTGGACCGGGCCGTAGCGAGTGTCGACGGCCTCACCGGTGACGGTCCGTGAGCCACCGGCCGTGGTGGGCGATGCCGAGGGGGAGGTGCCGGTGCTCGGGGCGGCGGCCTGGACGGGGCCGGTGCCGGTGGAGATGACCTTGGCGGTGGAGCCGGTGCTGCCCGCGCCGCCGGTCTGCTTGAGGGAGAGCAGCAGGACGATGCCCGCGGCGGTGGCGGAGGTGGTGACGACGGCTCGGCGCACGGGGACTCCTGGAGCGGATGGGAAGTCAGAGAGGTCGATTCAGAGGGAGCGAGTCAGAGGGGGTGAGTCAGAGGGAGAAGGACTCGTGGTGGATGCGGCGGACTCCGGCGGCGCGGAGGGAGCGGACGGCCTCGGCGGTGAGGGCGTCCGGGCCGCAGAGGAAGACCTCGTGGCGGGCGAGGTCGGGGACGAGGCGGGCCAGCGCGCGGCCGAGGTCGCCGACTTCGGTGCGGGTGCCGAGGAGTTCGAGGGCCCGGCCGCCCCGGGCGGCGGCCACGGCGGCGAGTTCGGCGCGGAAGAGCAGGTCCTCGGGCCGCCGGGCCCGCTGCACCAGGGTGACCTGGCCGGGGAGGGTCTCGAAGAGCGCCCGCAGCGGCGTGATGCCGACGCCCGCGCCGAGGAGGAGGACCGGACGGGTACGGGTACGGGAGCTGCGACGGGGCGTGGGGGAGGCGGGTGAGCCGGCCCGACGGTGGGCGGCAGCCTGCGGCGCGGCGGTACCCGCGGCCGGGGCCGAGGCCGAAGCTGGGGTGTGAGCCCGGCGGTGGGTCGCGGCCTGCGGCGCGGCGATGCCCGGGGCGGGGGCGGGGGCGGGGGCGGGGGCGGGGGCCGGGGCTGGGGCTGGGGCGTCGGCGAGGCGGCGGGCCGTGAAGGCTCCGTACGGGCCCTCGGCCAGGACGCGGGTGCCGAGGGGGAGGCGGGCGACCGCTGCGCTGTGGGAGCCGAGGGACTTGACCGTGAAGCGGAGGAACTGCGGGTGGGGCGGGGCGGAGAGGGAGTAGGGGTTGGCGGCCCAGCGCAGGCCCGGGGTCTGGAACTGGAGGCGGAAGAACTGGCCGGCCTCGGCGCCGAGCTCGTCCAGGTGCTGCCCGGTCAGGAAGACCGAGACCACGCCCGGGCCTTCGGGGCGGATCTCGGCGACCCGGAGCCGGTGGCGGCGGTCGCGCAGGTACGGGACGGCCAGGCGGTACCAGCCGAGCAGGGCGGCGGTGCCGAGGTAGAGCGCGTACCAGAGCAGCCGGCCGGGGCCGTCGCCGAGTTGGGCGCCGTTGGCGAGCTGGTGGCCGAAGGCCAGGGCGACGGCGAGGTAGGTGGCGAGGTGGAGGTAGTACCAGAGCTCGTAGGAGAGCCGGCGGCGGGCCACGGCGGCCGAGACGGCGCCGGTGCCGAGCAGCAGGAGGGTGCCGAGCGTGCCCTTGATCATCTCGGGGTAGTCGAAGACCAGGTGCACGCCCTCGGCGAGCAGCCCGCGTCCGTCGGTGAGCGCGTAGCCCCAGGTGATGGTGAGTACGTGGGCCAGCACCAGCCCGACCATGTACCGCCCGCCCCTGGCGTGCCAGCGGGCCAGCCGGTCGGCGCCCACCTCGCGTTCGAGCAGCGGGAGCCGGGCCATCAGGAGCAGCAGGACCGGCGCCGCGTACCCGGCCAGCAGGCCGGTGATCTGGCCGGCCCCGGTGAGCCATGCGGCGGCGCCCCGCACCTCGGGCGTGTCGCGCCACCAGAGGGCCACCACCCCGGCGGCGCCGACCCCGATCGCGGCCAGGAGGAGCGCGGGCAGCACCCGCCGGAGCGGGCCGGGCAGCAGGAAGCCGGCGGGAGCACCGGGGCGGGGAGGGCCCGGGGAAGGCAGCGGCGGCCGGACGGCCGGGGGTGGTCCGACGGTCGGGGCGGACATCGGGCCTCCGGGATGGTCTGGTTGTCGTGGGCATTGCCAGGGCGGGCCGTCCATGAGTGGATGCCCTGGGCGCGGTGGCGCCCGGCGTGAGCGGATGGCGCAACCCTTGCACCGGAAGCTCTCAATTGCCTCTGAATGTCGCGGGGCACAGGAACGAGATCGGGAACGAAAGTGCAGGTCAGCATGGGTGAAGTGGTGGATTCGGGCCCGAAGCGATCTCAGCGCTTTCTCATCCCCGACCCCGAGAATGAGTACCCGCCACCCGCCACCGATCACGATGGGCCGCCCATGGACACCGACCTCGCCCCGGAGCCCTGGCGGCTCCTGGTGGTCGACGACGAACCCGATCTGGTCGAGGTGCTCTGCGGCGCCCTGGCCTACGAGGGCTGGGACGCCCGGGGCGCCGCCGACGGGCCGGCCGCGATCGAGCTGGCCGCCGAGTGGCAGCCGCACGCCGTGGTGCTCGACATGATGCTGCCCGGCATGGACGGCATGGAGGTGCTGCGCCGGATCCAGGCCCGGCAGCCCGAGGTGCGGGTGCTCTTCCTGACCGCCAAGGACGCCGTGGAGGACCGGATCGCCGGTCTCGCGGCCGGCGGGGACGACTACGTGACCAAGCCGTTCAGCCTGGCCGAGGTGGTGGTCAGGCTGCGCGGTCTGCTGCGCCGCGCCGGGTCGGTGCCGCGGCGGCCGACCGGCCCGCTGCTCACCCTCGGCGACCTCACCCTGGACGAGCAGTCCCGCGAGGTCACCCGGGGCGGAGAGCCGGTGGAGCTGAGCCCGACCGAGTACGCCCTGCTGCGGCACCTGCTGCTGCACCCGAGGCAGGTGCTCAGCAAGGCGCAGATCCTGGAGGCGGTCTGGTCGTACGACTTCGGCGGGCAGGCGCACGTGGTGGAGCTGTACGTCAGCTACCTGCGGAAGAAGATCGACCACGGGCGGGCACCGATGCTGCACACCGTGCGGGGGGTCGGGTACGTGCTCAAGGCGGGGGCGTGAGGGCACGCCCGGGCAGGCTGGTGCCGCGGACGCTGCGGGCCCGGCTGATCGCCGGGGTGCTGGCGCTGCTGGTGCTCACCTGCGGCGGGATCGGGCTGGCCACCACCCAGGCGCTGCGGCACTTCCTGATCGACCGGCTCGACCAGCAGCTGGTGGACACCGGCGGCCGGTACGCGGCCAGTCTGGAGCACCAGGCGACACCGGGCACGGCCGGCACGCCCGGCACGGCCGGGCGGGAGCGCAGCGACACCCGGGCGCAGGCGCCGGGCACCTTCGGGGCCCGGCTGGTGCACGGGGTGGTGACCAACGCCGGGGTGGTGGACGGGGACGCGGACGACTCCCAGGTGGAGGCCGGCGAGGTGCCCGCCGACACCGACGACCTGGTGCGGCTGGACGCGGCGGACCAGCGGGCGCTCGCCGCCCTGCCGGTCGGCGGGCCGGCCCGCAGCCTCGACCTGTCGGGGCTGCCGGGCTACCGGGTGCGGGCCTTCGCCGGGAACGACGGGGACGTGCTGGTCACCGGCCTGCCGCTCAAGTCGGTCTCGGCGACGGTCCATCAGCTGGTCACGGTCGAACTCGTGGTGTTCGTGGTCGCCTTGGGCTTGACCGGGGTGGCCGGAGCGCTCTGGGTCGGGCTCGCGCTGCGGCCGCTCGGACGGGTGGTGGCGGCGGCCGAGCGGGTCAGCGGGCTGCCGCTGGCCAGCGGGGAGGTGCAGCTCTCCGTCCGGGTGGACGAGGACGATCCGCGCAGCGAGGTCGGGCGAGTCGGCGCCGCGCTCAACCGGATGCTGGGGCACGTCGGGCAGGCGCTGGCCCAGCGGCAGACGGTGGAGGAGCGGCTGCGGGCCTTCGCGGCCGACGCCGGGCACGAGTTGCGGACTCCGGTGGCGACCGTGCGGGGCCATGCGGAGCTGGCTCTGCGGCATCCGGGGCCGCTGCCGGAGGAGGTGCGGCACTCGCTGACCCGGATCGACGCCGAGACGCGGCGGATGGGCACGATCGTGGAGGACCTGCTGCTGCTCGCCCGGCTGGACGCGGGGCGGCCGCTGGCGGTCGGCGAGGCTGACCTGACCCGGATCGCGTTGGACTGCGCCTCGGATGCCCGGGCCGCCGGGCCGGGGCACCGCTGGCGGTTGGAGCTGCCGCCGGAGCCGGTGGTCGTCCCCGGGGACGAGGGGCGGCTGCGGCAGGTGGTGGCGAACCTGCTGGCCAACGCGGGGGCGCACACGCCGGAGGGGACGGAGGTGACGCTGCGACTCCGACGAACCGAGGATGGTGTGGAGTTGAGCGTGAGCGACACCGGGCCGGGGATCGAGCCGGAGCTCGCGGAGCGGGTGTTCGAACGGTTCGTCAGGGGGGACCGCTCGCGGGCCCGCGCCACGGGGTCGACGGGGTTGGGGCTGGCGATCGTCCGGGCGGTGGTGAGCGCTCACGGTGGCACCGTCAGCTTGGAGAGCCGGCCGGGGCGGACCACGTTCACTGTGCGGCTTTAGGGCAACCCGAACAGGGGCGCGGGGAACTGCGCGATCAACCGTGCACCTCCGTAGAGGGCTGGTCGCGCAGTTCCCCGCGCCCCCAGTGGTCAACGCCCCGAGTCGGCAACCTGAGCTCGGAGAGCCCGCTCGATGCCCGCGCGGGCCTCGATGACCATGCGGCGCAGGGCCGGGGCCGGGTCGGCGGTGGTGAGCCAGGCGTCGGTGGCGTCCAGGGTGGACTGGCTGACGTGGTAGCTCGGGTAGAGGCCGACGATGATCTGCTGGGAGATCTCGTGGCTCCGGGTCTCCCAGATGCCCTTGACCGCCGCGAAGTACTTCTCGACGTAGGGGGCCGTCAGCTCGCGGTGCTCGGGCTGGTTGAAGCCGCCGATCACCGCGTCCTGGACGTAGTTGGTGAGCTCGTCGCGCTCGATGACCGAGGCCCAGGCCGCGGCCTTGGCCTCGGCGGTGGGGAGCGCCGCCAGGCAGCTGGCGGCGTGCTCCTGGCCGGCGGCGGTCTGGTCGCGCGCCAGCTCGGCGTCCACCTCGGCCTGCCCGGCCTTGCCGGTGGCGACCAGGCGGGAGAGCAGGGTCCAGCGCAGGTCGGTGTCCACGGCCAGGCCGGCCAGCTCCACCGAACCGTCGAGCAGGCCGGCCAGCAGGGCCAGCTGGTCCTCGGTGCGGGCGACGGCCGTGAAGGTGCGGGCCCAGGCCAGCTGGTGGTCGGAGCCGGGGGCGGCGGAGCGCAGGTGCTGCTCGGCGGCCTCGGCCCAGATGCCCAGGCCCTGCTCGCGCCAGGCCGGGTCGGCGTAGAGCTCCAGGGCGAGCTTGGCCTGGCGCTGCACGGTCTGCACCACGCCGATGTCGCTCTCGCGGCCGAGGTTGGCCACGGCCAGGGCCAGGTACTCGCGGGTGGCCAGCTCGCCGTCGCGGGTCATGTCCCAGGCGGAGGCCCAGCAGAGGGCCCGCGGGAGCGAGTCGGCGAAGGCGCCGAGGTGCTCGGTGAGCACGGCCAGCGAGGCCGGGTCCAGCCGGACCTTGGCGTAGGAGAGGTCGTCGTCGTTGAGCAGCAGCAGGGCCGGGCGGGCCTTGCCGGCCAGCTGCGGGACCTCGGTGCGCGGGCCGTCGATGTCCAGCTCGACCCGCTCGGTGCGCACCAGGGCGCCGTCGACCAGGTCGTAGCAGCCGATCGCGATCCGGTGCGGGCGCAGCACGGCCTCGCCCTTGGCGCCGGCGGGCAGGGCCGGGGCCTCCTGGAGCACGGCGACCGAGGCGAGGGTACCGTCGGCGGCGAGCTCGAGCTCCGGGCGCAGCACGTTGATGCCGGCCGTCTCCAGCCAGGCCTTCGACCAGGTCTTGAGGTCGCGGCCGCTGGCCTCCTCAAGGGCGCCGAGCAGGTCGCTCAGGCGGGTGTTGCCCCAGGCGTGGCGCTTGAAGTAGGCGCGCACGCCCTCGAAGAAGGCGTCCTGGCCGACGTAGGCCACCAGCTGCTTGAGCACCGAGGCGCCCTTGGCGTAGGTGATGCCGTCGAAGTTGACCTGGACGTCCTCCAGGTCGTTGATCTCGGCCATGATCGGGTGGGTCGAGGGCAGCTGGTCCTGCCGGTAGGCCCAGGTCTTCATCTGGTTGGCGAAGGTGGTCCAGGAGCCGCGCCAGGCGGAGCCCTCGGCCTCGGCCTGGCAGACCGTCTCGGCGAAGGTCGCGAAGGACTCGTTCAGCCAGAGGTCGTTCCACCACTCCATGGTCACCAGGTCGCCGAACCACATGTGGGCGAGCTCGTGCAGGATCGTGGCGGCCCGGGCCTCGTACGAGGCGTCGGTGACCTTGGAGCGGAAGACGTACTGGTCCCGGAGGGTGACCACGCCCGCGTTCTCCATCGCGCCGGCGTTGAACTCCGGCACGAAGAGCTGGTCGTACTTGGGGAAGGGGTAAGCGTAGTCGAACTTCTCCTGGAAGTAGTCGAAGCCGAGCTTGGTGACCGAGAAGATCGCCTCGGCGTCCAGGTACTCCTTGAGCGAGGGGCGGCAGTACACGCCCAGCGGCACGCGCTGCGCGCCGTTCTCGTACGCGTCGAAGACGCCCACGTACGGGCCCGCGACGATCGCGGTGATGTAGGTGGACATCCGCTTGGTCGGCTCGAAGCTCCAGACCTGGGTGTCGCCCTCGCCCACCGGAGTGGGGGTGGGGGAGTTGGAGACCACGACCCAGCCGGTGGGGGCCGTCACGGTGAAGGTGAAGGCGGCCTTGAGGTCGGGCTGCTCGAAGTTGGCGAAGACGCGGCGGGCGTCCGGCACCTCGAACTGGGTGTAGAGGTAGGTCTCGCCGTCGACCGGGTCGACGAAGCGGTGCAGGCCCTCGCCGGTGTTGGTGTAGGCGCAGTCGGCCACCACGCGCAGCACGTTCTCGGCCAGCAGGCCGGGCAGCGCGATGCGGCTGTCCTGGAAGTTGTCCAGCGGCAGCTGCTCGCCGTTGAGCTCGATCTCGGTGACCCCGGGGGCGACGAGGTCGATGAAGGTGGCGGCGCCCGGCGTGGTGGCGGTGAAGCGGACCTCGGTGGTGGACCGGAAGGTCCCGCCCTCCCGGGCACCGCTCAGGTCGAGCGTGATGTCGTACGCGTCCACGTGCAGGAGCTCGGCCCGGGTGCGGGCCTCCTCACGGGTCAAGTTGGTGCCAGGCACTCGCAGGACTCCTTCGTCAAGGCAAGAGATGAGTCGAATCCTCCCATGTCGCAGCCGGGGGGAGCCGCGTGGTTTCGGTCGAGGGGGTCGAACAGAGCTCCGGCAGAGGTTTTGCAACGATCCGCGTTCGGCCTTGACGGGGGATCGGGCTGTGGGCGGACCATAGGGTTCAGAAGTTGAAGCGTCCTGCTGCGGCTTCACACAGACTGTACTCAGACCTTGCACACATGGCCGCAATGGCGCGGCAGGGGCGCCCGAGCGCCCTGGGAGGGTGGAACATGTCGACGGACACACCGGGCTCGCAGTCCTCGCTGCACCGGGCGAACCTCGAGCGGGTGCTCCGGGCCGTGCGGATGGCGGGCTCGCTGACCCAGGCCGAGATCGCCCGCAGCACCGGCCTCTCCGCCGCGACGGTGTCCAACATCGTCCGGGAGCTGAAGGAGAGCGGCACCGTCGTCGTGGCCGACACCTCCTCGGGCGGGCGCCGGGCCCGCAGCGTCTCGCTGAGCGGGGACGCCGGGATCGTGGTCGGGGTCGACTTCGGCCACACCCACCTGCGGGTGGCGGTCGGCAACCTGGCGCACCGGGTGCTGGCCGAGGAGAGCGAGCCGATCGACGTGGACGTCTCGGCGCAGCAGGGCTTCGACCGGGCCGAGGCCCTGGTGGCCCGGCTGCTCCAGGAGGCCGGCTTCCGGCCGGACAAGGTGATCGGGGTGGGCCTGGGCGTGCCCGGCCCGATCGACCAGGAGACCGGCGCGCTCGGCTCCACCGCGATCCTGCCCGGCTGGACCGGCATCGCGCCGGGCCGGGAGCTCTCTCAGCGCCTGGGCATGCCGGTGTACGTGGACAACGACGCCAACCTGGGCGCGCTCGGCGAGCTGGTCTGGGGCGCGGGGCGCGGGCTGACCGACCTGGCGTACATCAAGGTGGCCAGCGGCGTGGGCTCCGGCCTGGTGATCAACGGGCAGATCTACCGCGGCCCGGGCGGCACGGCGGGCGAGATCGGGCACCTGACCCTGGACGAGTCGGGGCCGATCTGCCGGTGCGGCAACAGGGGTTGTCTGGAGACCTTCGTCGGGTCCCGCTACTTGCTCAACCTCTTGAACGCCAACCACCCGGGCGAGCTGACCCTGACCCGGGTCGTGCAGCTGGCCCAGCAGGGCGACCTCGGCTGCCGCCGGGTGATCGCCGACGCCGGGCGGCAGATCGGGACGGGCGTCGCCACGCTCTGCAACCTGCTCAACCCGCGTCGGGTGATCCTCGGCGGCGACCTCGCCGAGGCCGGTGAGCTGGTGCTTTCCCCGATCCGGGACTCCGTGGCGCGGTACGCGATCCCCTCGGCGGCCCGTCAGCTCTCGGTGGTGCCGGGCACGCTGGGTGGCCGGGCGGAGGTGCTCGGGGCGCTCGCGCTGGTGATGAGCGAAATGGGCGAATCGGGCGTAATCCGGCAGCCCGGAGCGGCCGTCGTGGCGGTCGGCTGAGGGTGTGCGCGGGGTGTGGCCGAGTCGTTCCGGTCTCGGTCATACCTTCAGGAAGATAACGAAAAGGTTCGGATCTCCGGGAGGTCGGTTTTACTTATTGACGACAAGCGAGGCGGGCAGGTTGACTCCCTTCCACCTCGCCGCAACGTTGCGGCGCCGTCAGGGAGGCACCACCCACCATGAACGCAATGATGCGTCGCGCTGTGATCGGCACCGCCGCGGTCTCGATGGCTCTGACCATGGCCGCCTGTGGCAAGGCCGGCGGTGACAAGAACTCCGCTTCCTCCGCCCCGTCCGCCGCCGGTGGCAGCAAGTCCGTCGGCCTCCTGCTCCCGGAGAACGCCACCACCCGGTACGAGCAGCTGGACAAGCCGCTGATCGAGGCCCAGGTCAAGTCGGCCTGTGCCGACTGCACCGTCGACTACGCGAACGCCGCGGGCAGCGCCGCGACCCAGGCGCAGCAGGTCTCCACGATGATCACCAAGGGCGTCAAGGTCCTGATCCTGGACGCCGTGGACTCCGCCGCCATCAAGTCCTCGATCCAGGCCGCCGTGGACAAGGGCATCAAGGTCATCGCGTACGACCGCCTGGCCCAGGGCCCGGTCTCCGCGTACGTCTCCTACGACAACGAGAAGGTGGGCGAGCTGCAGGGCCAGGCCCTGCTGGACGCCATGGGCGCCAAGGCCACCCCGACCGCCAACGTCGTGATGATCAACGGTGACGACGCCGACCCGAACGCCGCGATGTTCAAGGCCGGCGCGCACAAGGTCCTGGACGGCAAGGTCAAGATCGCTTACGAGCAGTCCGGCCTCTGGAAGGACACCGTCGCCAACCAGAAGGTGACCGCCGCCGTCGCCCAGCTCGGTGCCGCCAACATCGCGGGCGTCTACTCCGCCAACGACGGCATGGCCGGCGGTGTGGCCACCGCCCTCAAGGGCGCGGGCGTCTCCGTCCCGGTCACCGGCCAGGACGCCGAGCTCGCGGGTCTGCAGCGGATCCTCGCCGGCACCCAGACCTCCACGGTCTACAAGGCCCCCAAGCCCGAGGCCGAGGCCGCCGCCAAGCTCGCCGTCGACCTGCTGAACGGCAAGGCCGTCACCGACACCGCCACCGCCAGCTCCACCAGCGGCTCCGGCGACAAGGTCCCGTCCCTGCTGCTGACCCCGGTCTCGGTGACCAAGGCCAACCTGGCCACCACCGTCATCGCGGACAAGCTCTACCCGACGGACAAGATCTGCTCCGCCGACTTCGCGGCCGCCTGCGCCGCCGCCGGCATCAAGTAAGCAGCGACACCGCACCGGGCGGGGGCTCCACAGCGGCCCCCGCCCGCCTCGCCGTCCCACCCGACGGCCCCGAATACATGTCATCGACCGCGCCGCCGGGGCGGCGCGGCGGCCACCCTCGGCACGGGGTGGAGCAGGAGGAGTTGGTTCACGTGACAAGCGCACCCGTCCTGGCGCTGCGCGGCGTCTCCAAGCGGTTCGGCGCCGTGCAGGCGCTGACCGAGGTCGACCTGGAGGTGCACGCCGGAGAGGTGGTCGCCCTGGTCGGCGACAACGGCGCCGGCAAGTCGACGCTGGTCAAGACCATCGCGGGTGTCCACCCGATCGACGAGGGCACCATCGAGTGGGAGGGCAAGCCGGTCTCGATCAACCGGCCGCACGACGCCGCCGCCCTCGGCGTGGCCACCGTCTACCAGGACCTCGCGCTCTGCGACAACCTCGACGTGGTCGGCAACCTCTACCTCGGCCGCGAGCTCAAGCGCTTCGGCGTGCTGGACGAGGTGACGATGGAGCAGAAGGCCCGCGAGCTGCTCTCCACCCTCTCCATCCGCATCCCCAGCGTCCGCATCCCGATCGCCGGCCTCTCCGGCGGCCAGCGCCAGGTGGTCGCGATCGCCCGCGCGCTGATCGGCGAGCCGAAGATCGTCATCCTGGACGAGCCCACCGCGGCGCTGGGCGTCGAGCAGACCGCCCAGGTGCTCGACCTGGTCGAGCGGCTGCGCGAGCGCGGCCTCGGCGTCATCCTGATCAGCCACAACATGGCCGACGTGCGCGCCGTCGCGGACACCGTCGCCGTGCTGCGCCTGGGCAAGAACAACGGCTCCTTCCCGGTCGCCGAGACCACCCACGAGACGATCATCGCCGCGATCACGGGCGCCACGGACAACGCCGTGACCCGTCGTCAGGCGCGCACCGCTGCGGAGGCGGCCAAGTGAGCACCGAGACCACTCCCACCACCCCGCCGGCCGTCGACCCCCGGCTGCTCGTCCGCGAGGAGGGCTTCAAGGGCTACCTCACCGAGTTCAAGCGCAAGGTGCGCGGCGGCGAGCTCGGCACCCTGCCGGTCGTGATCGGCCTGGCCGTGATCTGGGCGGTCTTCCAGATCCAGGACAGCCACTTCCTCACCGCCACCAACCTGTCCAACATCGCGTACTTCATGTCGGGCACCGGCATGCTGGCGATCGGCCTGGTCTTCGTGCTGCTGCTCGGCGAGATCGACCTCGCGGTCGCCTCCGTCGGCGGCCTGGCCGCCTCGGTCTTCGCGGTGCTCTCGGTCAACCAGGGCGTCAACCCGCTGCTGGCCGTGCTGCTGGCGGTGCTCACGGGCGTGGCCACCGGTGCGCTGCACGGCTGGTTCTTCGCCAAGATCGGCGTGCCGGCCTTCGTGGTCACCCTGGCGGGCAACCTGTTCTGGAACGGCCTGATGCTCCAGCTGCTCGGCAAGACCGGCAGCGTCACCATCAAGGACGAGGGCTTCCTGCACCTGCTCGGCCAGCGCGCCTTCTTCCTGGACTCGGACATCTCCGGCGCCTACATCCTGGCCGTGCTCGCGGTGGCCGCGATGCTCGGCGGCTCGCTCCTGGAGCAGGCCCGCCGCCGCAAGGCCGGCGTGCCGTACCGCCCGACCAGCGAGATCGTGGTGCGCTCGGCCGCCCTGGCGATCGTCTCCTTCGGCGCCGCCTTCATGTTCAACCAGGCGTACGGCGTGCCGGTGGCCGTGGTGCTCTTCCTCGCCGCGCTGGTGATCTCCGACTTCGTGCTGCGCCGCACCACCTACGGCCGCCAGGTCTTCGCGGTCGGCGGCGGCATCGAGGCGGCCCGCCGCTCCGGCATCAACGTCGCGTTCGTCCGGATCTCGGTCTACGCGATCTCCGGCGGCTTCGCGGCCCTGGGCGGCCTCTTCTTCGCGGCCCAGACCTACACCTCCAACCTCGGCGGCATCGGCAGCGCGAACCTGCTCATGATGGCCATCGCCACCGCCGTCATCGGCGGCACCAGCCTCTTCGGCGGTCGCGGCTCGGTCTGGTCGGCCCTGCTCGGTGGCCTGGTCATCCAGTCCATCCAGACCGGTCTCGACCTGCTGAGCATGAACACCTCGGTGCAGTACATGATCACCGGTGCGGTGCTGCTGGCCGCCGTCGTGATCGACTCGCTCTCCCGCAAGACCCAGAAGGCCGCCGGCCGCGGCTGACGGCTCCCGCTCCGCACGGGCCCCCGGACGACCTGCGTCCGCCGGGGGCCCGTCGGCGTGTCAGGGGGCCGGGGAGTGCAGCGGGATCTTCTGCGCGTCGGCGAAGGCCGGCGGGGCCGAGCCCAGGTCGGAGACGGTGGTGACCACCACCGCGTCGGCCTCGGGCACCCAGGCGGTGGTCTTGGACTGCACGGTCACCTCCTGGGTATGTGGGGCGCCGTCGCAGAGCACCAGCACGGGGGAGACCCGGGTGGAGCCGAAGGCGACCGCCGAGGCGTCCTGCGGGTCGGTCTGCTCCACCGAGACGTTGAGCGACTTCTCACCCGCCGGGGCGTCGCAGGCGTAGGTGACCGTCACCTTGACCTTGCTCGGGATCTTCGGGTCCAGGGTGGCAGTGCCGATCCCGATCACCGTGGCGGCCCAGGCCGGCCCGGCCGCCGCCAGGGCGCCCGCCGAGACCGCGAGCGCCGCCACGGCGGCCCTGACAGTGCGTTGCATCCTCACTCCTCCGTTCACGTACCGCCCCCGGTCGAGTCTCCGGCCCGGCGGGCGGCCGCGCAGCCCGGGAGCCCGGCCGCTGGGCCTTCCGGCTCCCGGGGTGCGTGCGGGGAGCGTCAGCCCGCCCGCTGCGCCTGCCGGATCAGCCGGTCGGCCTGGTGGGCGAGGTCCTCCGCGCGGTCGGCGGAGAGGTGGCCGTGGCCGAAGGCCGAGGCGTCCAGGAGCTGGGCCATCTGCCCGGCCAGCCGGTCGCGCTCGGCGCCGAGGGCGGTCAGGCGGTCGGTGGAGGCGCGGTAGGCCGCGTCGCCCGGGGTGTCCGAGGCGATGCCGGCGGTGGCCGAGCGCAGGGTGGCGGCGGCGAAGGGGCCGACGCCCGCGTCCAGCTGCTTGTAGGCGGCGGCGAGGCGCTGGTAGGCGCGGACCTGCCCGGCCAGGCCGTGCGGCAGGGCCGAGCGGTCCAGGTACTCGGTGAGCACCCGGCCGTCCGAGCGGTACGGGTCGTGCAGGCCGAGCAGGGCCAGCATGGTCGGCCGCAGGTCGGTGTGGTCGGACCAGACCGCGTCGGTGCGCCCGAGGTGCCTCACGCCGGGGCCGACCAGGCCGACCCAGGTGGTGTTGATGTCCGGGGCGAAGTCGCCGTGGTTCCAGGCGTAGGCCGGGCCGAGGTAGACGCAGGGCTTGGAGCAGTCGGAGCCGGCCGCCGTCACGTAGTAGTCCGGGTCGGCGAAGGAGGTGAAGGTCGGGGTGCGCAGCGGGTCACCGGTGACCATGTGCAGGATCCTCATCTCGGCCTGGTCGGCCAGGTACTGCGAGACGGTGTCGGTGCGCCCGGTGATCGGGTTGACCGCGGTGATCCTCGACCAGGCCCGCTCGAAGCCGCGGGTGGCCGGGTCGGCCGGGCCGGGCTGCCCGTTCAGGTAGAAGTTCGGCGCCGAGTCGGAGTGCACCTGGAAGGGGGTGGTCACGCCCTGCTGGGTGGCCAGCAGTCCGCGCGCGTTGGCGTTGACCTCGCCGATCTGCCGGTAGGTGCAGGGCACGGTGACCCCGTCGCAGCCCGCCGGGCTCGGCGCGCCGCCCACGAAATGGTCGTTCTCGTCGGCGGTGACCACGAAGAGGGTGTTCGAGGGCGTGATGCCGTCCCGCCGCAGGCGCTGGAAGAAGGTGCCGAAGGCGTCGTCGTAGGACTTCAGCTGCTGCACGTACCCGGCCTCGCCCGGGCCCCAGGCGCCGCTGGTCGGGCCGTGCTGGTCGTGGGCGTCGGAGATGTAGGCGTAGGTGACCGGGACGCCGGCCTCCTGCATCTGGGCCACGTAGCCGAGCGAGTTGTCGGCCGTCATGGCGTCGAAGCCGGGGAAGCCCGGGTTGCCCTTCGGGTCGGTGATCGCCTTGCCGGCCGTGGAGGTCACCGCGGCGGCGCCGCCGGTGATCGCCGGGTCGACGGCCTTGGCGCCGTACAGCGCCCGGTAGCCCTGGTAGCCGCCGGGCTCGTCGGGCAGCAGGTCGGGGCTGGTGGCGCCCTTGGCGCAGACGGCCGAGTGCTGGGCGCAGTGCACGCCGATGCCCACGTAGTCGGCCTGGGCCCGGGCCGGGTCGGCCTTGGCCTCGGCGGCCTCGGGCGAGGCGGCCCCGAACACCTTGGTGATGTCGACCGTGGTGTTCTCGAGGATGGTGTTGGCCGCCGAGACGGCGCCGAAGTCGCAGCCCGCCTTGGTGTAGGCGGCCCAGGGCGCGGGGGCGTTCCTGCCGTCCGGGCCCACCATGGTCGGCGCGGCGTCGGCCGGGGCGGGCACCGAGGCGTCGGCCACGCCGTCGGTCCAGTAGGCGAAGCTGCCCGCCGAGTTCGTGGTGCCGTCCGGCTTGTAGTACCGGTAGGAGTTGGAGACGGCCTGGCCGTGCCGGTCGCCGTAGAGACCGGTGAGCGAGGTCAGGATGTCGTTGCCGGTGTGGGCGATCAGGGGGGTGTGGTGGTCGCCCGAGAGGGTGCCGTTCTCCTGGAGGAAGCTCAGGAGGTGCGGCATCTGTTCGAGATCGGACGGCACGTTCGGGTTGTCACGGGTCAGGTGCACGTTGTCGAACTGCAGGTAGATCACGTGGCGGAAGTCACTCCCGCCGGCCGATATCTGACACCCCGTCGGGTGCCGGTGGTGCTCGGTGTCGGCGGCGACGGCCGGTCCGGCCAGGGCCGATGCCAGGCCGAGGGCCAGTGCCAGGGCCGTCACTCTGCGCTTGCGCATCCTGCTGCCTCTCTGGAGACGAACGGGTACGGCGGGTACGACGGCGCGAGGCTCCCACAGCCGGCGCGAACGGAACAGGGTGACGGCACCAGGTCGCGGTGAAGGGGCGGTAAAATCGGCCCTTGGCCGAGGCGGACCCCCGCGACTGATCGGCCCCCGGCCCTTGTCCGAAAGCCGGACATTAGACTCGACCAGTCACGGTGTGCCGCCCCACGCGGAGCACGGGGACGCCGAGGGCGAGGTAGCCCTCGTCGGGCACACGGCCCGGGACCTTTGAACGAGGAGGAACGGGTGGCCCTGCTGACCCGCATTCGGGGACCGCGCGATCTCGACCGGCTCACCCCGGCCCAGCTGGCCGCACTGGCGGAGGAGATCCGCGGCTTCCTGGTCGACGAGGTCTCCAAGACGGGTGGCCACCTCGGGCCGAACCTGGGCGTGGTGGAGCTCACCATCGCGCTGCACCGGGTCTTCGACTCGCCCCGGGACCGGATCCTCTTCGACACCGGCCACCAGTCCTACGTGCACAAGCTGCTCACCGGCCGCCAGGACTTCTCCCGGCTGCGGATGAAGGGCGGCCTCTCCGGCTACCCGTCCCGGGCCGAGTCCGAGCACGACGTGATCGAGAACTCGCACGCCTCCACCGTGCTCGGCTACGCCGACGGCCTGGCCAAGGCCAACCAGCTCCAGGGCCACTCCGACCGCCCGGTGGTCGCCGTGATCGGTGACGGCGCGCTCACCGGCGGCATGGCCTGGGAGGCGCTCAACAACATCGCCGACGCCAAGGACCGCCCGCTGGTCATCGTCGTCAATGACAACGAGCGCTCCTACTCGCCGACCATCGGCGGCCTGGCCAACCACCTCGCCACCCTGCGCACCACCAAGGGCTACGAGCGCTTCCTGACCTGGGGCAAGGACGCGCTCCAGCGCACCCCCGTGGTCGGGCAGCCGCTGTTCGAGACCCTGCACGGCGCCAAGAAGGGCCTCAAGGACTTCATCGCCCCGCAGGGCATGTTCGAGGACCTCGGCCTCAAGTACATCGGCCCGATCGACGGCCACGACCTGACCGCCCTGGAGTCCGCGCTCACCAAGGCGCGCGGCTTCGGCGGCCCGGTGATCGTGCACTGCCTCACCGAGAAGGGCCGCGGCTACCGCGCCGCCGAGCAGAACGACGAGGACCGCTTCCACGCGGTCGGCGTGATCCACCCCGAGACCGGCCTGCCGATCAAGACCTCCGGCAAGGACTGGACCTCGGTCTTCGGTGAGGAGATGGTCGCGCTCGGCGCCGAGCGCAAGGACGTGGTGGCGATCACCGCCGCCATGCTCCACCCGGTGGGCCTGGCCCCCTTCGCCAAGGCGTACCCGGACCGGATCTTCGACGTGGGCATCGCCGAGCAGCACGCCGTCACCAGCGCGGCCGGCCTGGCCACCGCCGGGCTGCACCCGGTCTTCGCGGTGTACGCGACCTTCCTCAACCGGGCCTTCGACCAGGTGCTGATGGACGTGGCCCTGCACAAGCTGGGCGTCACCTTCGTGCTCGACCGCGCCGGGGTGACCGGCACCGACGGCGCCTCGCACAACGGCATGTGGGACATGTCGATCCTCCAGGTCGTCCCGGGCCTGCGCCTGGCCGCACCGCGCGACGCCGAGCAGCTGCGGATGCAGCTGCGCGAGGCCGTGCAGGTGGACGACGCGGCCACCGTGGTCCGGTACTCCAAGGGCACGGTCGGCCCGGCCGTCCCGGCGGTGGGCCGGGTCGGCGGGATGGACCTGCTGCGGGAGTCCGCCGAGGAGCGGCCGGACGTGCTGATCATCTCGGTCGGCGCGCTCGCCCCGCTCTGCCTGGAGACGGCCGACCTGCTGGCCGCCGAGGGCCTCTCGGTCACCGTGGTCGACCCGCGCTGGGTCAAGCCGGTGGACGCCGCGCTGCCCGGCCTGGCGGCCCGCCACCGGGTGGTCGTCACGGTGGAGGACAACGGCCGCGCCGGCGGCGTCGGCTCGGCGATCGCGCAGGCGCTGCGGGACGCCGAGGTGGACGTGCCGCTGCGGGACTTCGGCGTGCCGCAGGAGTTCCTGGACCACGCGACCCGGGACGAGATCCTGAACGAGATCGGGCTCACCGCCCCGGCGATCGCGGCGAAGGTGGCCGCGCTGGTGGCCAAGCTGGAGCGGGTCGAGGTCTGAGCTTTTCACGGGGGGTCGAACCCGTGACGGGATTGACCGGTCGTCCGGTTTTCTGACCCTTTGATGCCGTTCTGTCGGATTTGCAGGGGCGTGTCTCACGACACGCCCCTGTGACATTGTCAGATGATCGCGCCAAAAGGCGGGACCAAGGCCGTCCCCGACCGGCCCGCCGGGTAGGTTGTCATCCGTGCCGACCTCCATCCCCCTCCTCCGCCGCGTCGTCGCGCTGCCCTCCCGGCTGCCCGCCTCCGTGCGGACGGGGTACTGGACCCGGGTCGTCCCGGTGCTGGCCCTGCTCGCCGCCCTGACCCACATCCCCTCCTTCCTGCGGCCGGTCTGGAGCCCCGACGAGGGCTTCCTGGCCACCCAGGCCCGGATGCTGGCCGACGGCGGCGTGCTCTACGACACCGTGGTCGACCGCAAGCCCCCGCTGCTGCCCTGGCTCTACGAGGCCTGCTTCGCCGTCTTCGGCTCGGCCTCGCTCTGGCCGCTGCGCACACTCGCGATCGTCGCCCACCTGGTCACCGCGATCCTGCTGGCCTCCCTGGCCCGGGGCCGCTGGGGCGACCGGGCCGGGGAGGCCGCCGGGGCGCTCTACCTGCTGGTCTCGATCGGGCTCTCCCCGGAGGACACCCAGGCGGCCACCTTCGAGGTCTTCATGCTGCCCGCGATGGTGGCGGCCTTCCGGTACGCCGAGCGGCGGCGCTGGCTGGCCGCCGGGATCGCGGTGGCGCTCTGCTCGCTGACCAAGCAGACCGGTGGGGCGGTCATGCTGCCGGTGCTGTGGATGCTCTTCCAGGACGCGCGGCAGCGCGGCGTTCGGTGGCTGCCGGCCCTCGGCAAGATCGGCTTCGGCTTCGCGCTGCCGATAGCCCTGGTCGCCGTCATCCTGACCAAGCCCAAGGGCTTCCTCTTCTGGGTGGTCACCGGCAGCGGCGACTACGCCTCGCTCGGCGGCTCGCTGCTCCAGATGACCGGTCGGGCGCTCGGCAACTCCGCCATCCTGCTCGGGGCCGGCCTCGGCTTCCTGCTCCCGCTCGGGCGGCGGCTCTGGTTCGCCTTCCGCCACCGCCCGCTGGCCGTGGCCGCCGGCGCCGAGCACGGCGCCACCTCGGACCTGTGGATCTGGCTGCTCTCCTCGGTGATCGCCGTCTCCACCGGCTTCCACTTCTTCGGGCACTACTACCTGCAGCTGATCCCGCCGCTGGTGCTGCTCGGCGTGGGCGCCGTCTCCACCTCCGCGATCAGCTGGCGCCCGGTCGCCGTCTACAGCACCGTCGCGGCCACCGTCTTCTGGGCCCTCGCCCTCTTCTGGCCCGGCCAGCGCCTCACCCACACCACCGAGGTCGCCACCACCGTCGCCGAGCAGACCACCCCCAAGGACACCGTCCTGGTCTGGGGCATGCACCCCGAGCTCTACTGGCTGGCCGACCGCCGCCCCGCCTCCCGCTACCTCACCGCCGGCTTCCTCACCAACTACAGCGGCGGCAAGGACGGCCAGCAGGTCGGCGAGCAGTACAGCGTCTCCAACGCCTGGCAGACCTTCGACCAGGAGCTCGCCAAGAACCCCCCGGAGATCGTCGTCGACGACTCCGGCCGGGCCCCCTACCAACCCGAGCTCATCCCCAAGATCGAGAACCTGCTGGCCACGCGCTACGAAGTGGTCGGCGTGAACGCTGACACGGTGATCTACCGCCTGAAGCGCTGAGCTGAGCTGAGAGGTTTCGTACCGAAACCTCTTGACAGTCGATCCCCCCCTCGCGAGAGACTTCCCCGGCGCCGATTCCGGCGGTCAAGGGAAATCAGTGGGGGACGTTCCGGTGCGAAGCGCAAGAATCCTGTCGGCCGTCGGGGCGTTCGCCCTCGGAGTGGGGCTCCTGCCCACCATGGCTTCCGCCGAAGCCGGGGGCGGCACCCGCTACGTGGACGGCCACAGCCAGTCCTGCTCCGACGCGGGCAGTGGCACCGAGGCGGCGCCGTACTGCACCGTCCAGGCGGCGGCGGACGCGGTGACGCCGGGCCAGACCGTGGTGATCGACCAGGACGTGCCGGCTCCGGGCACCGTGCACGTCACCCGCTCGGGCACGGAGGTGGCCCCGATCACCTTCACCGGACGGCCGGGGAAGCAGTTCGTCCTCAGCGGACTGGCGGTGACCGGAGCTGCGCACCTGCGGTTCCAGGGGATGTACTGGGCCGAGGGCGGGGTGGCCGTCTCCAGTGCAGAGGATGTCAGCTTCGACCACGACGCGCCTTACTCCGGTGTCGGGCCGTTCCACGTGACCGACGGCTCCACCGGAGTCCGATTGACTCGGAGCTGGTTCTTGAGCCAGGCGCCGATCGTGGTCGACAAGGGGTCGACGGGCACTGTCATCAGCGGCAACTACTTCGCCAGTGTCGACCACCCGAGTGCGGCGTTCGTCTCCGTCGACGGAGCGACCGGCACGGCTGTCACGGGCAACACGATGCGCTTCAGTTGCGGCGGTGCAGTCTCGGTGGGCGGTCGATCCACGGGAACGACCATCGAGAACAACGTCGTCATGCCGCCCTGGCGCAGCACCTGCGCGACCAGCGGGATCCAGGTGGCGGCGGATTCCACTGCCACGACCAAGAGCGCGTACAACCTGTTCAACCCCGACGCGGCGCAGCCGATCTACACCTGGTCGGGTGTCTCCTATCCCGACCTCGCCGCTTTCCGGACGGCCACCGGCCAAGGCGACCATGACCTGAGTGCGCCCGATGGCAGCAGGATCCTGGCCTGCCAGACCAACTACATGCAGCTGGCCGGGCCGCTGGCCGTCGACTCTGCCGACTCGGACGCGCCCGGCGCATTGCCCACCGACATTTACGGCACGCCCCGCACCGACGACCCGACCATCCCCGACACCGGGGCCGGCGGCGGCCACTACGACCGGGGCGCGGTCGAACTCGGTGCCTGCCCGGTCCTCGACACGGAGATCTCAGGGGAGCGGGAGACCCATCAGACCGGTGCCCGGTCGGTGCGGGCCTTCCTCACGGTCAAGCAGAGTTGGGACCTCCCGGGCACCATCGAGGTCGCCTGGGGGGACGGGACGACGACTTCGTACCCGTTCCACGGCTCGCAGGGCGTGACGGTGGAGCACACCTATGCCCGGGCCGGGATCTACACCACGACCGCGACCACCACGCTGGCCGGGATGTCGAGCAGCCTGACCCTCACCTCCACCACCATGGGCTCCCAGTACCGGGCCGTCACCCCGGTCCGGGCGCTGGACACCCGGGACGGTACGGGGGCCGGCGGGCGGATCGCCCGGATCCCGGCCCGCGGTGTGCAGCACCTGGACCTCTCCGGGGTGCTGCCCAAGGGGGCTCTGGCCGACAGCGCCGTCGTCAACATCACCGCAGTCAACCCGGGGGCGGCCGGCTTCATCACCGCGTACGAGACCTCCCGGCCCCGGCCGCTCGCCTCCACGCTGAACTTCACCAAGGGGGCCGTGGTCGCCAACCTGGCCACCCTGCCCAGCGCGTGGGGGATCGACCTCTACAACGGCTCGGACGCCCCGGTGGACCTGGTGGTGGACCTGGCGGGCTACTACCAGCGCAGCGCCGGGGACGGCTTCCACCCGACCGCCCCGACCCGGCTGCTCGACACCCGGAAGACCCGGCAGGTGCCCGCCCACGGCTCGACCACGCTCAAGGTGGCCGGGGTCGGCCCGGTGGCGGCCGACGCCTCGGCGGTGATGCTGAACGTCACCGAGGCCAAGGCCACCGCGCCCGGCTTCGTCACGGCCTACCCGGCCGGGATCGACCGGCCGACGGCCTCGAACCTCAACTTCACCCCCGGGGCCGTCGTGCCCAACAGCACCGTCGTGCCGGTGGGCGCGGACGGCTCGGTGACCTTCTACAACGGCTCCGCCGCGCCGGTGGACCTGGTGGTGGACGTGCAGGGCTACTACAGCCCGACCGGCGGGATGGCCTTCCAGTCGGTCACGCCCACCCGAGTCCTGGACACCCGGGACTGGTACGTGGCCAAGCCGGTGGCCCCGTTCTCGTCCACCGCCGCGTACGTGGGCGGGCCGGACTTCCGGGACGACATGCAGCCCAAGGCCGTGGTGCTCAACACCACCGTCACCGGGCCCACCGCCGCCGGCTTCCTCACCGCCTACCCGGCGGGCACCACCCGGCCGACCGCCTCGAACCTCAACTTCGCGCCGAACCAGACCCTCGCCGCGATGACGGTCAGCGGTCTCGGCTCGGGCTCGAAGGTGTCGCTCTACAACGGCTCTTACGGCTCTACCCACGTGGTCGCCGACTTCACCGGCTACTTCTACGGCTGACCCGGCTCCGCCGCCAGGCGGCGGAAGCGGCCCCCGTGGAAGACCAGCGGAGCCGTCGCCGGGGTGGCGGCGAGGTCGTGGACGCGGAGCAGGACGATGTCGTGGTCGCCGGCCGGGACGAGCTGGTCGATGCTGCACTCGAACCAGGCGGCGGCGGCCGGGAGCACGACGGCGCCGGCCTCGGTGGCCCGCCAGTCGAGGCCGGCGAAGCGGTCGGCGGCGGTGCGGGAGGCGAGGCGGAGGCAGGCGTCCTGGTGCTCGGCGGCCAACACGGAGATGCCGAGGCGGGGGCGGCTGCGCAGCACGGGCCAGGTGCTGGAGGCGCGGTCGGCGCAGACCGAGACCAGGGGCGGGTCGAGGGAGACGGAGGTGAAGGAGCTGGCGGCCAGGCCGACCGGGTGGCCGTCGACCAGGGCGGCCACGGCGGTGACGCCGCTGGGGAAGGCGCCGAAGACCTGGCGGAGGGCCTTGGGGGCCAGCTTGGGGTCGAGATCGGTGGTGACGGTCATCGCTTGGACCATTCTTCGGCGAGCAGCTCGTAGGAGCGGACCCGGTCCTCGTGCTGGTGGGTGATGGTGGTGACGATCAGTTCGTCCGCGCCGGTCTCGGCCCGGAGGACCTCCAGCTGGTCGGCCACCTGGGCGGCGGTGCCGAGGAACTGGGTCTCCACCCGGTCGGCGACCAGCTCGCGGTCGGCCTCGGTCCAGACGTGGGCGCGGGCCTCGGCGGGGGTGGGGAAGGGGATGGCGCCCTCGCCGCTGCGGATGGAGCGGACCCAGAGGCCGTAGCCGGTGGCGAGTTCGCGGGCGGTGGCCTCGTCCTCGGCCACCACCACGTCGGCGGAGACGCTGACGTGCGGGCGGTCGAGCACGGCCGAGGGCTTGAAGGCGGCCCGGTAGCCCTCGGCGGCCTCCAGCACGGTGGCCGGGCTGACGTGGTAGTTGGCCGCGAAGCGCAGGCCGTGCCGGCCGGCCGTCTCCGCGCTGATCCCGGCGCTGCTGCCGAGGATCCAGACCTGGAGGTCGGCCCCCTCGCCCGGTACCACGCGAGCGTCGGGGTAGGTCCCGGCCAGCAGGGCCAGCAGGTCGGCGATCTGCTCGTCGTAGGGCTGGGGTTCGGCGCCGGGCAGTTGGAGCAGCCGCCGGTGCAGGGCGAACCGCGGTGAGTGCAGCAGGTGTTCGAAGGAGAAGCGGGCCGGGATGCGCAGGCCACCGGGCGTGTACCCGGGCTCGGAGCGGACCGGCGCGGGAGCGCCCGAGCGGGGTGCGGCGGAGCCGCCGGAGCGGCCGAGCCCGAGGTCGAAGCGGCCCGGGTGGAGCGCGTCGAGCAGGCCGAACTCCTCCACGGTGGCCAGCGCGGTGCGGTGCCCGAGCTGGACGGCCCCGGCGCCGAGCCGGATGGTGGAGGTGGCCGCGGCGGTGAGCGCCAGCACCACGGCCGGGGAGGTGCCGGCCACGCCGGGGTTGAGATGGTGCTCGGCGAACCAGTGGCGGGCGTAGCCGAAGCGTTCCGCCTGCTGCGCCAGGTCGATGCTGTTGAGCAGGGCCTGCCGGGCGTCGGAGCCGGAGGAGATCGGTACCAGGTCGAGCACGGTGAGCGGGGTGTTGGTCATGAGAGGTCCTCCGGAGTCGGGGTGTCGGTCACGGCTGCTCCTCCGGAGCGGGGACGGCGGGAGACCAGGGCCACGGCGGGTCCGGCAGGCTGTGGCGCAGCGCCGGGGCGATCTCGCCTTGGAACAGCTCGAGGCTGTCCCGGTGCTGGGTGTCGGTCAGGCCGCTCGCCTCGGCGCGGATGTGCAGCACGCTGTGGCCGAGCTGTTCGTGGTAGCGGTGCACCTTCTCGACGATCTGCTGCGGGCTGCCGATCAGGGCCGAGCTGCGCTCGACGAAGTCCTCCAGGGTGGTGAAGACCGGCTCCGGCGTGTGCGCCAACTGCCTTTCGAAGAGCGGACGGTAGACGGCGAGGGCCTGCTGGGAGGTGCGGGCGGCGTAGTAACCGGCGCTGCCCGCACCGACGGTGGCCAGAGCCGGGTCGTGGCCGTAGTGGGCCCAGCGTTCGCGGTAGTGGCGCACCAGGGCGGCGTACGGCTCGATCGGGTTGGTGACGTTGGCGGAGAAGAGCGGGTCGCCGTAGCGGGCGGCCAGGTCGGCCGAGCGTTCGCTGGTGGCGCTGCCGTGCCAGACCCGGACGGGCTGCTGGAGCGGGCGCGGCCAGACCTCGGCCTCGGTCAACTCCGGCCGGTAGCGCGGCTTGTAGGTCACCTTCGGCTCGCGCCAGAGGCGGCGGAACAGCTCGTAGGATTCGGCGTTGCGGTCCCACTGGTCCTCGGGCGAGACGTCGAAGAGCTCGCGCTGGGCGGTGCCGTTGCCCTTGCCGATGATCAGGTCGAGCCGGCCGTCGGAGAGGTGGTCCAGGGTGGCGTAGTCCTCGTACGCGCGGACCGGGTCGAGCAGGCTGAGCGTGGTGACGGCGGTGAACAGCCGGATCCGGCTGGTGCGGGCGGCCAGGTGGCCGAGCAGCACCGGGGGCGAGGAGGAGATGAAGGGCCGCTCGTGCCGCTCGCCCACGCCGAAACCGTCGAAGCCCAACTCCTCGGCCAGCACCGCGTTCTCGACCACCTCGCGGAACCGCTCGCGGGTGGGCTTCGGCTGCCCGGTGGCCGGGTCGGGGGTGTGCGGGATCAGCGTGATGGCGAGGAACTTCACCGGGCCACCGCCGGGCGGGCGGTGGGGCGCGGGGTGGCGAGCCCGAGGTGGTCGCGGAGCGTCTCGCCCTGGTACTCGGTGCGGAAGACGCCGCGCTCCTGGAGCAGCGGCACGACGGTGTCGGCGAACTCGTCCAGGCCGCCCGGGGTCAGGTGCGGTACCAGGATGAATCCGTCGGCCGCGTCCGTCTGCACGAACTCGTTCAGGTCGGAGGCGACTTGGGCCGGGGTGCCGATGAAGGTCTGGCGGCCGGTCACCTCGATCACCAGCTCGCGGGCGGAGAGCTTCTTCTCCTCGGCCAGCGCCCGCCACTGCGCGGCCACCGCCACCGGGTCGCGGTGCATCCGTACCGAGGCCCGGCCCTGGGCCACCGTGTTCTCGCCGGGCAGCGGGTCGACCGTGGGCAGCGGGCCGTCCGGGTCCAGGTCGCTCAGGTCGCGGTTCCAGAGCTGTTCGAGCAGCCGGATCGCGGTCTGGCCGCTGACCTGCTGGCGGCGGATGTGGTGGGCCCTCTCCTGGGCCTCGGCCTCGGTCCCGCCGAGCACGAAGGTGACCCCGGGCAGGATCTTGAGCTCCTCGGGCGCCCGGCCGTAGCGGGCCAGCCGGCCCTTCACGTCGGCGTAGAACTCCCGGCCGGCCTCCAGGGTGCCGTGCCGGCTGAAGATCGCGTCGGCCGAGGAGGCGGCGAACTCGCGGCCCTCCTCGGAGTCGCCGGCCTGGAAGAGGACCGGCCGCCCCTGCGGGCTGCGCGGCACGTTGAACCGGCCGGCGATGTCGAACTGGCTGTCCCGGTAGGAGAACTCACCCGGGGCGGGCTCGGCGAGGAAGGCGCCGGACTGCTGGTCGGCGAGGATCTCCCCGCCGTGCCAGGAGTCGAACAGCTCAGTGGCGGCGGCCAGGAAGCGGCGGGCCCGCTCGTAGCGGTCCTCCTGGGCGAGGAAGCCGCCGCGCCGGAAGTTCTCACCGGTGAACGCGTCCCAGGAGGTGACCACGTTCCAGGCGGCCCGCCCGCCGGAGAGGTGGTCCAGCGAGGCGAACTGCCGGGCCACCTCGTAGGGTTCGTTGAAGGTGGAGTTGATGGTGCCGGCCAGCCCGAGCCGGTCGGTGACGGCGGCCAGCGCGGCCAGCACGGTGAAGGTGTCGGGGCGGCCGACCACGTCCAAGTCGTAGATACGCCCGTGCTGTTCGCGCAGCCGCAGGCCCTCGGCGAGGAACAGGAAGTCGAACTTGGCCCGCTCGGCGGTCTGCGCGAGGTGGACGAAGGAGCTGAACTCGATCTGGCTCCCGGCGGCCGGATCGCTCCACACCGTGGTGTTGTTGACGCCGGGGAAGTGCGCGGCGAGGTGGATCTGCTTCAGCGGCTTGCTCATGGCTGCCACTCCTTCCGGTCAGAGCGCGGCGGACGCGTAGCGGTTGGCGGGGCGGGGCAGGCCGAGCAGACCGCGCAGGGTGCTCGCCTCGTAGCCGGTGCGGAACAGGCCGCGCCGCTGGAGCTCGGGCACCAGCAGCCGGGTGATCTGCCCGAGGTCGTAGGGCAGGGTGGCCGGTCGCAGCCGGAAGCCGGTGAGGCCGGCCCGCTGCCAGTCTTCGAGCAGGTCGGCCAGCTCGGCCGGGGTGCCGGTGTAGACGTACGCGTCGCTGCGGTACGGCGCGCCGGCCAGTGCGTCCAGCCGGTCGAGCCGGGCGGCGGCGGCCCCCGCCTTCTCGTCCAGCAGCACCACCAGATCGGCGAAGACGTGCACCGTCTCGGCCGCCCGGCCGGCCGCCGCCTGCGCCGCGCGGATCTCGGCCACGACCGCCTCGGCCTCGGCGGCGTCCTGCGGGGTGACGAAGCCGAGGTCGGCGGAGCGGCCGATCAGCCGGTACGGCTCGGCGCGGTGGGCCAGCGCCGCCACCGGCGGCTGGCCCTGCGGCGGCCGGGGCGTGATCGAGGGCCCGCGCACCGCGAACCGGCTGCCGGTGAAGTCGATGTGGTGCAGCTTGGCGGTGTCGACGAACCGGCCGGTGGCCACGTCCCGGATCTCGGCCCCGTCCTCCCAGCTGTCCCAGAGCCGCCGCAGCACCTCCACGTACTCCTCGGCCTCGGTGAACAGCTCGTGCAGCAGCTCGCGCCCGGCGGGGGAGTCCAGCGCCTCCGGCTCCACCCGGGTGATCGGGCGGCGGCCCACGTGCGCGGCCTCGTCGGCCCGGCCGGAGACCTTCACCCGCAGGCCCGCGCGGCCGGAGCTGACGTAGTCCAGGGTGGCGATCGCCTTGGAGAGGTGGAACGGCTCGGTATGGGTGGTGATCGCCGTCGGCAGCAGGCCGATGTGCCGGGTCAGCGGCGCGATCCGGGCGGCGGTGAGCACCGCGTCCAGGCGCCCGCGCACCTGGTCGGTGCGGTCGTCCGGGTCGAAGGGGAGGGTGGACTGGAGGCTCAGCGAGTCCTCGAAGGTGACCAGGTCGAGCAGCCCGGCCTCGGCCTCGGCGACCAACTCGGCCCAGTAGGCGGCGGTGAACAACTCCCCTGGTCGGGCCTCCGGTTCGCGCCAGGCGGCGGGGTGCCAGCCGGCGCCGTCGAGGGCGACGGCCAGGTGGAGCGGCGGGGTGGGCGGGTGGACGGACATGGTGGGACCACCTGGGTGCTAGGAGGGCCACGGCGCGCGGGAGCGCACACCGGCGCGGGCCCTCGGCGAGGCTGAGGCAGGGGTGGGGGGACAGGGTGGGGAACGGCAGCGGGGAGAGCGGGCTTCAGCTCTGACAGGCGGCCGGACAGAGCGCGGTGGCGACGCGCTGGAGGTCGATGTGGAGCCGCGCGTAGGTGGCCGGACGGGCCGGGTTCTGCTGCACCGTCGCCACCTCCGTTCGCTGTCTTCGCTCTCACTCACCTGCACCGTAACCCGGCCGGGGAGCCGGACACAATGCGCGCCGGCCGCCTGATCGCGCCGTCATCTTCCCGAAACAGTGCGGTAGTTGTGTTGCACCGCCACCCTGCGGACGGCCATTGACAGCCGTCGCGGAGGGCGCCTACCTTCGACCGCACCGGAACGGGAGAGTGACGACGATGCAGGCAGCAGCACTGATGACCGCCCAGTGGCGGCCGTGCGCGTGCCCCGCCGCGCCCCGGTGTTGTCCGGCCTGCGGCTGACCCCTCCGTCCTGACCGACGCCCACCTCGCCTGCCCCGATGCGGCGCGGTCCCCCCGTGTCCCCGTACCGCTGTGACCCCCGGCCCCACCGCCGGTGCGCCGTCACGGCCTCCGCTGGAGTCTCCCGATGAGCGAATCGCTCACCCCTGTCATCCCCGAAACCCCCGCCGCACCCGAGGCCCGACCCCGGCCGGACGGTGCCGAGCGGGTGCTGCCGCTGCGCCACCCCGGCCGCTGGCTGGTCGGCGCCCTCGTCCTGGTGCTGCTCGCCCAAGTGGCGCACGGTCTGGCCACCAACCCGTTCTACCAGTGGGACAGGTTCCGCTACTGGTTCCTCCGCCCGGTGATCACCGACGGCCTGGCCGTCACCCTGGAGGTCACCGCCTGGAGCGCGGTGCTCGGCCTGGCCGGCGGGGTGCTGCTCGCGCTGGCCCGGCTCTCCCGCAACCCCGTGCTGCGGGTGGTCAGTTGGGGGTACGTCTGGCTGTTCCGCTCGGTGCCGCTGATCGTGGTGCTGCTCTTCCTCTACAACTTCAGCGCTCTCTACCGCACCGTCAGCCTGGGTGTGCCGTTCGGCCCGGCGCTCTGGAGCTTCGACGAGTCGCGGCTGGCCACCGACCTGGTGGTGGCCGTGGTCGGGCTCAGCCTCAACGAGGCCGCCTACGCGGCCGAGGTGGTGCGGGCCGGCCTGCTCTCGGTCGACCAGGGCCAGCACGAGGCCGCCGCCGCCCTCGGCCTGCCGGGGCGGTACCGCTTCACCCGGATCGTGCTGCCGCAGGCGCTGCGGGCGATCGTGCCCGCCTACGTCAACCAGCTGATCGGGCTGGTCAAGAGCACCTCGCTGGTCTTCTACGTCTCGCTGCTCGACCTCTTCGGCTCGGCCCAGAGCCTCGGCAGCACCTACCCCGGCGACATCGTGCCGCTGCTGCTGGTGGCCACCGCCTGGTACGTGCTGCTGACCAGCCTGGTCTCGGCCGCCCAGTACTACGTCGAACGCCGCTACTCGCGCGGCGTCCGGAAGGAGACCGCCCGATGAGCGCCCCCGCAGCAGTGGAACTGCACGACGTGCACAAGTCCTACGGCTCGCGCGCCGTGCTGGCCGGCATCGACCTGACCGTCCGCGCGGGGGAGGTGGTCGCGGTGATCGGCCCCTCCGGCTCGGGGAAGTCCACCCTGCTGCGGGTGGTCAACCACCTGGAGCGGCCCGAGCGCGGGCACGTCAGCCTGCACGGCGAGCTGATCGGCGTCCGCCGCCACCGGGGCCGGCTCCGTGAGCTGGCGGACCGTCAGATCCTGGTCCAGCGAAGGAAGATCGGTTTCGTCTTCCAGGGGTTCAACCTCTTCCCGCACCTGACCGTGCTGGACAACGTGGCCGCCGCCCCGGTGGCCACCGGCCTGCTGGCCAAGCCGGAGGCCCGGGAGGCCGCCCGGGCCCTGCTGGCCCGGGTCGGGCTGGCCGACCGGGCCGAGGCCTACCCGCGTCAGCTCTCCGGCGGCCAGCAGCAGCGGGTGGCGATCGCCCGGGCGCTCGCGCTGCGGCCCGAGGTGATCCTCTTCGACGAGCCCACCTCGGCGCTCGACCCGGAGCTGGTCGGCGAAGTCCTCTCGGTGATCCGGGACTTGGCGGCCAGCGGCACCACCCTGGTGATCGTCACCCACGAGATCGGCTTCGCCCGCGAGGTGGCCGACCGGGTGGTCTTCCTGGACGGCGGCCGAGTCCTCGAACAGGGCCCGCCCGCGCAGGTCCTCGACCACCCTCAGCACCCGCGCACCCGCGAGTTCCTCGCCAAGGTGCTCTGAGCCGGCCCTCGCCCGGCCCCACCCCGCTCAGCCGCGCCAACTCCGTGCTGCGCCAAGCCAGTACCCCGTCAAGCCCGCACCGCGCCAACTCCGTACCGCGCCAAGCCCGCACCGCGCCACATCCTCTCCGCAGCGCGTCAACTCCGCACCACGACAAGGAAACCACCGCCATGCCCGCCATTCGCAGCAGACTCCGCCGCGCCCTGTCCGCAGGCACCGCCGCCGCCACGCTGACCCTGGGCCTGGCCGCCTGCGGCAGCAGCGCCACCCCGGCCGCCTCCGGCACGTCCGGTGCCGGCACCGGCGCGATCGCCATCGCCGCCAAGTCCAACGGCGCCGGCACCCCGGCCGAGCTCAAGGTCGACCCGGTGGCCGAGATCCGGGCCGAGCTGCCGGCCGAGGTGGCCAAGCGCGGCAAGCTCGTGATCGGCGTCGGTGCGCTGCCGGCCGGCTCCCCGCCGCTGAACTTCATCGGCGACGACCAGCGCACCCTCACCGGCGCCGAGCCCGACTTCGGCCGGCTGATCGCGGCCGTGCTCGGCCTGGAGCCGGTGGTGCAGAACTCCACCTGGGAGAACCTCTTCGTCGGGATCGACAGCGGCAAGACCGACGTCGGCTTCTCCAACATCACCGACACCGAGGAGCGGAAGAAGAAGTACGACTTCGCCTCCTACCGCCAGGACAACCTCGCCTTCGAGGTGGCCGGCACCAGCGGTTGGACCTTCACCGGCGACTACCGCGTGCTGGCCGGGAAGACGGTGGCCGTCGGCTCGGGCACCAACCAGGAGAAGATCCTGCTGGAGTGGCAGGCCAAGCTGAAGGCGGCCGGCCAGCAGCTCACCGTCAAGTACTTCCCCGACAACAACGCCGTCCACCTGGCCCTGGTCGGGGGCAAGATCGACGCCTACTTCGGCCCGAACCCCGCCGTCGCCTACCAGGTCGCCAAGGATGCGGGCTCGCCCACGCCCACCCGCAACGCCGGCACCTACTCCGGTGCGGGGGAGTCCCTGCAGGGCCTGATCGCCGCCACCACCAAGAAAGACAGCGGTCTGGCCAAGCCGGTCGCCGACGCGGTCAACCACCTGATCAAGAACGGTCAGTACGCGCAGTGGCTCACGGCCTGGCACCTCGCCAACGAGGCCGTCCCCACCTCGCTGGTCAACCCGCCCGGCCTGCCGTCCACCAACTCCTGACCCTCCACCCGCCACCCGGGAGAGCCGTGTCCGCCACCATCCGCAGTGCCACCCGCACCACCAGCCCACCGCACCTGCTCGACAACCCGGTCTGGGCCGCCCTGGCCGGCCCGCACGCCCACCTCGCCGAGCGCCACGGCCGGGCCGCCCGCTACCCGGCCGAGGTCAGCCCCTTCGCCGCCCTCGCCGATCCGGCCGACCCGCAGGCCTGGGCCGACCTGGCCGAGCTGGTCGGCCCCGGTGGCCTCGCCGCCCTGACCGGCCTGCTCGACCCGCCGCCGGGCTGGCGACTGGAGGACACCATCCCCGGCGTCCAACTGGTGGCCACCGCCCTCCGCACCGAGCCGCTGCCGGGGGCCACCGCCCTCCGTACCGAGCCGCTGCCGGGGGCCACCGGTTTCGGGCCCGAGCCGGCCCTGGAGGCCGTCCGGCTCGGGCCCGCCGACGTGCCCGAGATGCTCGACCTGATCAAACGCACCCAGCCCGGTCCCTTCCTGCCCCGCACCGTCGAGCTGGGCGGCTACCTGGGCCTGCGGGTGGCCGGCCGGCTGGTCGCGATGGCCGGCCAGCGGCTGCATCCGCCCGGCTGGACCGAGATCAGCGCGGTCTGCACCGACCCCGCCCACCGGGGCCGGGGCCTGGCCACCCGCCTGGTCCGCGCGGTCGCCCACGGCATCCGCGAGCGCGGCGACACGCCGTTCCTGCACACCTCGGCCGCCAACACCACGGCCATCCGCCTCTACGAGTCGATCGGCTTCACGCTCCGCCGCCGCCCGGACTTCCTGCTGCTCCGCGCCCCGGGCACCGCCCCCGACCGTCCGGGCACCGCCCCCGACCGTCCGGGCACCGCCGCCGAGCAGGAGCGGGCCCGATGACCGCCCCCACCCGCGAGCCCGCCACCCGTGCCGCCGAGCCGACCGCCGAACGCTCCACCCTCGTGCTGCCGCTGCGCCGCCCCGGCCGGTGGGCCTCGGCGGTGCTGCTCCTCGTGCCGGCCGTGATGCTGGTGCACACCCTGTTCACCAATCAGCGGTTCCGGTGGGCGGTGGTCGGCTCCTACCTCTTCGACGGCTCGATCCTGCGCGGCCTGGAGCTGACCCTCTGGCTGACGGCCGCGGTGATGGTGGTCGGCTACCTGCTCGGCATCGTGATCGCGGCCCTCCGGCTCTCGGGCAATCCGGTGGTCGGCGGGCTCTGCTTCGGGTTCGTCTGGCTGGTGCGGTCCGTGCCGCTGCTGGTGCAGCTGCTCTTCTGGTACGAACTCGCCTCGCTCTTCCCGAAGTTGTCGCTGGGCATCCCGTTCGGCCCGGAGTTCGCGGTGTTCCGCACGGCCCACCTGTTCGGCGGGCTCACGGCCGCCTTCGTCGCGCTCACCCTGGACGTGGCGGCCTTCTCCTCCGAGATCGTCCGGGGCGGCCTGCTCTCGGTGGACCGCGGCCAGACCGAGGCCGCCCAGGCGCTCGGCCTCGGCCGGCGCTGGATCCTGCGCCGGATCGTGCTGCCGCAGGCCATGCCCGCAATCGTCCCGGCCTCCGGCAACCTGCTGATCGGGATGCTCAAGGCCACCTCGATCGTCAGCGTCATCGCGGTGCAGGACCTGCTCAACTCCGCCCAGCTGATCTACAACCAGAACTTCGAGATCGTCCCGCTGCTCCTGGTGGCGACCCTCTGGTACGTCCTGCTGACCACCCTGCTCTCCGTCGGCCAGCACTTCCTCGAACGCCACTTCGCCCGCAGCCAGACCCGTTGAGTCTGCTGCTAAGGACCTCCGATGAACCGACCGCCCCTCGCCCGCCTGGCCGCCGCCTCCGCCCTGCTCGCCCTGCTCACCGCCTGCGGCTCCACCACCACGCCGACCGCCGTCCGGGCCACGGCGGCCGACGCCACCGCGCTGCCCACCCAGGACGTGGTCTCCCACCTCAAGGCCGACCCGGCCCTGGCGGCCCAGCTGCCCGAGGCCGTCCGCAGCCGGGGCACCCTGTTGCTGGGCACCACCCAGGCCGTGGGCAGCTCCAGCCTGCCGCACGGCGGCCAGGACCCGAGCGGCAAGGAGGTCGGCCTGGACATCGACCTGCGGGAGGCGGTGGCCAAGCTGCTCGGGGTCCGCTGGGACGTGCAGTACGGCACCTTCCCGACCGTCATCCCCGGGGTGCAGAACGGCAAGTACGACGTGGGGCAGGACAACTTCGGCGTCACCAAGGCCCGCGAGCAGGTGGTCGACTTCGCCACGTACCTGGAGGACGGCCAGTCCTTCCTCGGCGCCAAGGACCTCGACCTCGCCTCGGTCGCCACCCTCGCCGACCTGTGCGGCCACACCGTGGCCACCAGCCCCGGCACCACCTTCCAGCAGATCCTCACCCAGGGCGCGGCCCTGTGCGCGGCGGCCGGCAAGAAGCCGTACACCGTGCAGTACTTCGCCGAGACCGCGCCGATCTTCCTCGGGCTGGCCAACGGCAAGGTCGACATCTACTTCGGCCCGACCCTGAGCCTCAAGTACGACGCCGCCCACCTGCCCGGCACCAAGTACCTGGGCCAACTCAGCTCCACCCCGGTCGGGTTCGTCACGGCCAAGGGCTCCCCGGTGGGCAAGGCCCTGGCCGCCGCCGTCAACAAGCTGATCGCCGACGGCGACTACGACCGGATCTTCGCCAAGTGGGGCGTGGCCGGCACGGGCGTCAAGCAGTCGCTGCTCAACCCGCCGGCCGCGCTCTGACCGGCCGTCAGAGCGCCCGGTGCATCACGTGCAGCCCGACGTACCCGTGCTCCGGGTGGGCGAAGGCGCCGGGCACGGTGCCCACCACCTCGAACCCGAGCGAGCGGTACAGCTTCACCGCGTACGCGTTGGTCTCCACCACGGCGTTGAACTGCATCGCCCGGTAGCCGGCCGCCTTCGCCCACGCCAGGCTGTACTCGCAGAGCGCCCGCCCCACACCCCGCCCCGCGTACGCCGGGTCGACCATGTAGCTGGCACTGGCCACGTGCGACCCGTTCCCCGCCTGGTTGGTGTTCATCTTCGCCGTCCCGACCACCACCCCGGCCTCGTCCACGGCCACCACCGTCCGGTTCGGCGCGGCCAGCAGCCACCACCCCCGCCCCTCCTCCTCGCCGAGGTCCACGGGGTAGGTGAAGGTGTCGCCGGCGGCGACGATCCGCTGGAAGAACGGCCAGATCGCGGCCCAGTCGTCCTCGGTGGCTTCCCTGATCATCATCCGCCCAGCATCCCGCCACCGGGCGGATCATCGCAACGGCTTAAAACGCCGGAGTCCCGGCACCCATCAAGGGGTGCCGGGACTCCGGCGGCTACCGAGCTGCGCGGATCAGGCCGGGATGGAGGCCACGCCCGGGGGGAGGAAGCGCTTGCCGTTGACGCGCTCGGAGACGCCCTCGCGGTCGAGGTACGGGGTGATGCCGCCGAGGTGGAAGGGCCAGCCGGCGCCGGTGATCATGCACAGGTCGATGTCCTGCGCCTCGCCGACGACGCCCTCGTCGAGCATCAGGCCGATCTCCTGGGCGACGGCGTCCAGGGCACGGGCCCGGACCTGCTCCTCGGAGAGGGCCTTGTCGCCGAAGGTGAGGATGGCCAGCACCTCGGGGTCGAGGACCTGCTTGCCGTCCTCCCAGATGTAGAAGCCGCGCTTGCGGGCCTCCACGACGCGGGCCAGGTTCTCGGAGACGGTGAACCGCTCCGGGAAGGCGCCGTGCAGCGTCTCGGAGACGTGCAGGGCGATGGCCGGGCCGACCAGCTCGAGCAGCGCGATCGGGGACATCGGCAGGCCGAGCGGCTCGACGGCCTTCTCGACCGTCTCGAACGAGGTGCCCTCGTCGATGATGTTCTGGATCTCGCCCATGAAGCGGGTGAGGATGCGGTTGACGACGAACGCCGGGGCGTCCTTGGTCAGCACCGCGGTCTTCTTCAGCTTCTTGGCGACCGCGAAGGCGGTGGCCAGCGAGCCGTCGTCGGTCTTCTCCGCGCGGACGATCTCCAGCAGCGGGAGGATCGCGACCGGGTTGAAGAAGTGGAAGCCGACGACCCGCTCGGGGTGCTCCAGCTTCGAGGCCATCTCGGAGACCGAGAGGGAGGAGGTGTTGGTCGCCAGGATGGTGGTCGGGGAGACCACGGCCTCCAGCTCGGCCAGCACGCTCTGCTTGACGCCCATCTCCTCGAACACGGCCTCGATCACGAAGTCCGCGTCACCGAAGGCGACGGCCTTGTCCAGGTGCCCGGAGACCAGGCCCTTGAGCTTGTTGGCCTTGTCGTTGCCGATCCGGCCCTTGGCGAGCAGCTTGTCGATCTCGCCGTGGACGTAGCCCACGCCCTTGTCGATGCGCTCCTGGTCGATGTCGGTGAGGACGACCGGGATCTCCATGCGGCGGGCGAAGAGCAGCGCCAGCTGCGAGGCCATCAGGCCCGCGCCGACCACGCCGACCTTGGAGACCGGGCGGGCCAGCGACTTGTCCGGCGCGCCGAACGGGCGCTTGGCCCGGCGCTGCACCAGGTTGAAGGCGTAGATGCCGCTGCGCAGCTCGCCGCTCATGATGAGCTCGGCCAGCGCGGCGTCCTCGGCGTCGAAGCCGGCCTGCAGGTCGCCATCCTTGACCTGCTGGATGATGTCGAGCGCCTTGTAAGCGGCCGGGGCAGCCCCGTGCACCTTGGCGTCGGCGACCCAGCGGCCCCAGGTGACGGCGTCGTCCCAGGCCTTGCCGCGGTCGTGCTCCTCGCGCTCGACCGTGACCTCGCCCTTGAGGACCTTGGCGGCCCACAGGATCGACTGCTCCAGGAAGTCGGCCGGCTCGAAGATCGCGTCCGCGATGCCGAGCTCGAACACCTCCTTGCCCTTGAGCTGCTTGTTCTGGCTCATCGAGTTCTCGATGATGACCTTGACGGCCTTCGCCGGACCGATCAGGTTCGGCAGGATGGTGCAGCCGCCCCAGCCGGGGACGAGGCCCAGAAAGACCTCGGGCAGCGAGAACGCCGGGACGCCCGAGCTGACGGTGCGGTAGGTGGCGTGCAGGCCGACCTCGACGCCGCCGCCCATCGCCGCGCCGTTGTAGAAGGCGAAGGTCGGGACGGGCAGGGCCGCGATCCGCTTGAAGACGTCGTGGCCGCCCTTGCCGATGGCCAGCGCGTCGGAGTGCTCCTTGAGCACCTCGACACCCTTGAGGTCGGCGCCGACCGCGAAGATGAACGGCTTGCCGGTGATGGCGACGGCGACGATCTTGCCCTCGGCCGCCTCGGCCTCGACCTGGTCGAGCGCCTCGGAGAGCTTCGCGAGCGAGCCCGGGCCGAAGGTGGTCGGCTTGGTGTGGTCGAAGCCGTTGTCCAGCGTGATCATCGCCAGCTTGCCGGCCTGCAGCGGCAGGTCCAGGTGGCGCACGTGGGCCGTGGTGACGACCTCGCCGGGGAAGAGCTCCGCGGCGCGCTTGAGCATCTCGGTGGTGGTCACTTGGTCCCCTCGAAGTGCGGGTTCTCCCAGATGACGGTCGCGCCCATGCCGAAACCGATGCACATGGCGGTCAGACCGTAACGGACGTCGGGGCGCTGCTCGAAGCGACGCGCGAGCTGGTTCATCAGGCGCACGCCCGAGGAGGCCAGCGGGTGACCGAAGGCGATCGCGCCACCGTACGGGTTGACGCGCTCGTCGTCGTCGGCGATGCCGAAGTGGTCGAGCATGGCCAGCACCTGGACGGCGAAGGCCTCGTTGATCTCGAAGGCCTGGATGTCGTCGATGGTCAGACCGGCCTTGGCCAGCGCCTTCTCGGTCGCCGGCACCGGGCCGATGCCCATGACCTCGGGCTCGACGCCGACGAAGGCGTAGGAGACCAGGCGCATCTTGACCGGCAGGCCGAGCTCCTCGGCCACGTCCTCGGCGGCCAGCAGCGAGGCGGTCGCGCCGTCGTTCAGACCGGCCGAGTTGCCGGCGGTGATGTTGCCGTGCGGGCGGAAGGGGGTCTTCAGACCGGCCAGGCTCTCCATCGTGGTGCCCGGGCGCATCGGCTCGTCACTGGTCGCCAGGCCCCAGCCGGTCTCGCCGGCCTCGGGGTTGGTGTTCCGGATCGAGATCGGCACCAGGTCGGGCTGGATGTCGCCGTTGGCGTACGCCTTGGCGGCCTTCTCCTGCGAGCGCACCGCGTACGCGTCGCAGCGCTCCTTGGTGATGTGCGGGAAGCGGTCGTGCAGGTTCTCCGCGGTCATGCCCATGAACAGGGCGGACTCGTCGACCAGCTTCTCCGAGACGAAGCGCGGGTTCGGGTCCACGCCCTCGCCCATGGGGTGACGGCCCATGTGCTCGACGCCACCGGCGACGACGATGTCGTACGCGCCGAAGGCGATGCCGCCCGCGGTGGTGGTGACGGCGGTCAGGGCGCCGGCGCACATGCGGTCGATCGCGTAGCCCGGCACGGACTTCGGCAGACCGGCCAGCAGGGCGGCGGTGCGGCCGATGGTCAGACCCTGGTCACCGATCTGCGTGGTCGCGGCGATGGCGACCTCGTCGATGCGCTCGACGGGCAGGTTCGGGTTGCGGCGGACGAGCTCCCGGATGCACTTGACGACGAGGTCGTCGGCGCGGGTCTCGTGGTAGATGCCCTTCGGGCCGGCCTTGCCGAACGGGGTGCGGACGCCATCGACGAAGACGACGTCCCTCGCGGTACGAGGCACGGGGGCTCTCCTCCCAGGGACCAACAGGACGTAGTGCGCAGGGTGCCGCGAACAGGTAAAGCGGCGCTGCATCACGGCCATGCTACCCGCCGGTAACCAAGCTGCCTAGGACCCCCTGCGGTAACTCGCGTGACGTGCGACACCAGGCACATGGTCAGGGGCGCGGGGAACTGCGCGAGGCGGGAGGCTACGGCTTGCAGCCTTCCGACTTCGCGCAGTTCCCCGCGCCCCTGGATAGTGCAACCGGATCGAAGCGGGAGCCGATCAGGTCCGCTTCTTCCGACCTCGCGCAGTTCCCCGCGCCCCTATGAGCTGCCCTCTCCAGCAGGAGCAGCCCAGGCGGCGACGATCGCCGGGGCGACCAGGTCGACCTGCCACTGGCGGGCGCCGAGGGTGCGGAGGGCGGCGGCGACCGTCTCGCTGCTGTGCTCCGCCGGCGGCTCCCAGCAGAGGCGGCGGACCAGGTCGGGGGTGATCAGGTTCTCGGCCGGGAGGTGGTGGGCCTCGGCGAGGTCGGTCACGGCGGCGCGGGCCGCGGTCAGCCGGGCCGCGGCGACCGGGTCCTTCTCGGCCCAGGCGCGCGGGGGCGGCGGGCCCTCGTGCGGGGCGGTGGCGGGCGGGAGTTCGTTCTCGGGGATCTCCCGGGCGCGCTGCAGGGCGGCCATCCAGGCCTCCAGCTGACGGCGGTTCACCCGGGGGCCGAAGCCCTGCACGGCCTGCAGGCCGGGCACGTTGAGCGGCATGGCGAGCGCGGCGTTGACGATCGCCGCGTCGGTGAGCACCCGCCCGGGCGAGACGTCCCGCTCGCGGGCGATCCGGTCGCGGGCCTGCCAGATCTCGCGGACGGCCGCGAGCTGGCGCCGGCGGCGGACCTTGTGCAGCTGGGAGGTGCGGCGCCAGGGGTCGACCCGGGGGGAGGGGCCGGGGGCGGCGGCGATCGCCGCGAACTCCTCCAGGGCCCAGCCGAGCTTGCCCTGGGCGTCCAGCTCCCGTTCGAGTGCGTCGCGCAGCTCGACCAGCACCTCGACGTCCAGGGCCGCGTACCGCAGCCAGGGCTCGGGCAGCGGGCGGGTCGACCAGTCGACCGCCGAGTGCTCCTTGGCGAGCGAGAGGCCGAGCACGTTCTCGGTCATCGGGCCGAGGCCCACCCGGGGGAAGCCGGCGATCCGGCCGGCCAGCTCGGTGTCGAACAGGGTGCGCGGCCGCATCCCGACCTCGGCCAGGCAGGGCAGGTCCTGGGTGGCCGCGTGGACCACCCACTCGGTGTCCGCGAGGGCGGCGCCGAGGGCGCTCAGGTCCGGGCAGGCGATCGGGTCGATCAGCGCGGTGCCCGCTCCGGCGCGGCGGAGCTGGATCAGGTAGGCCCGCTGTCCGTAGCGGTAACCGGAGGCCCGCTCGGCGTCCACGGCGACCGGGCCGGTGCCCGCGGCGAAGGCCGCGACCGTCTCGGCGAGCGCCGTCTCGTCGGCCACGACGGGCGGCAGCCCCTCCCGCGGCTCGAGGAGCGGGACCGGGGCTGTCTCTTCTGGGATGGCTGCTACGGCGTCGGTCACCCCCCAAGGGTACGACGGCACCCGCTCCCGGGAGTGTTGTCGGACTGGTCAGACTGTGTTCCGACATATGCCGGGGGCGTGAGCGGGCCCTCCGGACCCCCGGCCCACCCCGCTCGGCGGGCCGTCACGGACGGCGGCAGGCCGCAGCAGAGGGGAGAGGAAACGTTCCTCCGCCCACTGCCGCGGCCTGCCGACCGGGGAGACGACGCGGCTCGCGGACCCGCAGCGGCTTCAGTGGATGATGCCGGTGCGCAGCGCCACGGCGACCATGCCGGCCCGGTCGCCGGTGCCCAACTTGCGGGCGATCCGGGCCAGGTGGCTCTTCACGGTGAGCGCGGAGAGGCCCATGGCCACGCCGATCGCCTTGTTCGACTGGCCCTCGGCGACCAGCCGGAGCACCTCGACCTCACGGCCCGACAGCTCCCGGTACGCCTGCGGCTGGGCGCCCGGCGCTCCGGGGGCCCCGGGCGCGCCCGGGGCGCCGACCGCACCCGGCAGGCCGGGACGCCGCATCCGGCCGGCCAGACCGCCCGCGCCGATCGGCAGGCCGGGGCGGCCGGGCATCGCCACGTTGGTGCGGGTGCCGGTGACCACGTAGCCCTTGACCCCGCCGGCCAGCGCGCTGCGCACGGCGCCGATGTCGTCGGCGGCGGAGAGCGCCAGGCCGTTGGGCCAGCCCGCCGCGCGGGTCTCGGCCAGGATGGTCAGGCCGGAGCCGTCGGGCAGGTGCACGTCGGCGATGCAGATGTCCCGGGGGGTGGTGACCCGGGGGCGGGCCTCGGCGATCGAGGAGACCTCGATGACGTCACGGACGCCGAGGGCCCACAGGTGCCGGGTGACGGTGTTTCGGACGCGCGGGTCGGCGATGACCACCATGGCGGTGGGCTTCGTCGGACGGTACGCGGCGACGTTGGCGGGGTGTTCCAGAAGGACCGACACCAGGTCTCCTTGGGGGAGTGGCGGACGGCTGGCCCCGGCTGCCGCCAACCGGCCTGGGGGCGGGCGGTCGGTGGGGCGGCCTGGGGAGTCCGCGTGTGGAAAGGGTCACTGACACCTTCGGCATCATCCGTGTCCGGCTTTAGCGAATGATCACGATCTAGTGAGTAACAATACGGACAAATCGCGCAGATGACTGATACGACATGCCCCGGAATCGCACGGAAGCGACCGGCGCGGGTCAATTCCGGTCAGGCTCGGACAGGGAATTGACGCAGAGCGGGGCCGAAGTCACCGTCCGTCAGCCCTGGGGGTGGCGCCGTTCGCACGGCGGCACGGTGCACCCCTTCCGTGGCAGCGTGCGGCGGGCCGGGTGGACGGGCGGGAGCGCGCGCCGGGCTCAGTGCGAGCGCGGGCGTCGCCGGGCGGGCATCGGGACCACTCCGCCGAGTGACGCGGTGTCGGGCAGCGGGACCGGGGCCGGCACGGTGGGCGGCAGGCCGGCGCAGATGCAGAGCAGGTCGCCCCAGGCCGCGAGGTGCCGTTCGAACCGGCCGTCGGCCGGGGTCCAGGAGGCCCGGATCTCGATCTCGGTGGAGGGCTCCCGCTCGGCGAGTGCGCCGAAGTAGTGCGAGGCGGCGTGGGTCACCGTGCCGCCCGGCTCGGCGTGGCCGGCCCCGTGCGCCTGGAGCGCGTCGGTCAGCCAGGCCCAGCCGACCTCGGCCAGCATCGGGTCGCCCGCCATCTCCGGCTCCAGCTCGGCCCGGGTGAGCGTCACCACCCGGAAGTCGCCGTGCCAGGGCTCCTGCCCGGCCGGGTCGTGCAGCAGCACGAAGCGGCCGTCGGCCAGCTCCTCGCCGTCCACCTCCACCGTGGCGGTGAGGGCGTGGGCGTACGGTGCCAGCCGGCGCGGCGCGGGGGCGACGGAGAGCTGGAGCTCCGGGCGCAGCCGCGCCGCGGCCAGCGCCTCGACCGCCGTGCGGAAACCGATCGGCGCCGACTCCTTGCCCGTTCCGCCACCTTGTGCGGGGTGCCCGCCGACCGCTGCCATGAACCGAAGCGTAGGTCGGCGAGCGCCGGTTTCCGAGCACCCGCCACCCGCGTGGCGTGGCTGTCCGTTCGAACTGTCGTCCAAATCGGGACGTACCCGCCACAACCGGCGGGACGTCAGGGAAAGGCTTTACCGAGAGCCGGGTCGCGGTACAGGTGGGGATGTTGGAGGAACCGACGACCGACCGCGGACGGCGGCGCCCGTGGCGCGTGCGAAGATTCGTACCGTGAGTGAGACTTCCGCAGCCCAGCCCGGTCAGCCCGACGCGCGCCGTGGCGCCGCGTACGACTCCGCCTTCCTGCGAGCCGCCCGGCGCGAGCCGGTGCCGCACACCCCGGTCTGGTTCATGCGCCAGGCCGGGCGCTCGCTGCCCGAGTACCTGAAGGTGCGCGAGGGCGTGCCGATGCTCGAGTCCTGCATGCGGCCCGAGCTGGTCAAGGAGATCACCCTCCAGCCGGTGCGCCGGCACAAGGTGGACGCGGCGATCTTCTTCAGCGACATCGTGGTGCCGCTCAAGGCCGTCGGCATCGACGTGGACATCAAGCCCGGCGTCGGCCCGGTGATCGCCGACCCGATCCGCTCCCTGGCCGACCTCGAGCGGCTGCGGCCGCTGGAGCCGGACGACATGCCGTACATCACCGAGGCCGTCGGGATGCTGGTCGAGGAGCTCGGCGCCACCCCGCTGATCGGCTTCGCCGGGGCGCCGTTCACCCTGGCCAGCTACCTGGTCGAGGGCGGCCCCTCCAAGAGCCACGAGAAGACCAAGGCCATGATGTACGGCGAGCCCGAGCTGTGGGCCGCCCTGGTCGACCGGCTGGCCGAGATCACCGCCGCCTTCCTGAAGATCCAGATCGAGGCCGGCGCCTCCGCGGTCCAGCTGTTCGACTCCTGGGTCGGCGCGCTCGCCCCGGACGACTACCGCCGCTCGGTGATGCCCGCCAGCGTCAAGGTGTTCGACGCGGTCGCGGGGTACGGCGTGCCCCGGATCCACTTCGGCGTGGGCACCGGCGAGCTGCTCGGCCTGATGGGCCAGGCCGGCGCCGACGTGGTCGGCGTCGACTGGCGGGTGCCGCTCAACGTGGCCGCCGAGCGGGTCGGCCCCGGCAAGGCGCTCCAGGGCAACCTGGACCCGGCCGTGCTCTACGCCCCCACCCACGTGGTGGAGACCAAGGCCCGCGAGGTGCTGCACGCCGCCCAGTCGCTGGGCGGCAGCGGCCACATCTTCAACCTCGGGCACGGCGTGATGCCGAGCATGGACCCGGACGCGCTGACCCGCCTGGTCGACTTCGTCCACCGCTCCACCGAGAGCTGAGACCCTTCCTCAGGGCGCGGGTCGGCCGGCCTCCTCGGCCGGCTCGCGCTCCTCGCCGTCCTCCTCGGCGGCTGCCCGGTGCTCCTCGGTCTCCAGGAGGGCGAGTTCGGCGCGGCGGGCCGTCCGGCGGCGCCGGACCAGCCAGGCCGCCCAGCCGAGCGGGCTGAGCACCAGCACGAACGGCGCCAGGGCCGCGAGCACCAGGACGATCCCGCGCAGCACCGTCAGCAGGACCTGCCAGCCGCCGTCCAGGGCGCTGCCGACCGCGTGCCAGAAGCCGGTCCTCGCCGGGTGCGGGGCCGGCGGCACAAGTGCGGCGGCCGTGCTCAGGCTCACCGTCACGGTGGAGAGCGCCACCTGGCCCGCCAGCTCCTGGCGTTGGTGCTGGAGCGACTCCAGATCGGCCTCCCGGTGGCCGAGTTCGCTCTCCAACGAGACCACGTCGGCGATCGAGCTCGCCGAGTTCATCAGCGCCCGGACACGCTCGATGCTGGCCTGCTGGCTCTTCAACCGGCTGTCCAAGTCGACCAGTTGCTGGGTCAGGTCCTCCGCCTGGCGGTGCTCGCCGATCACCTGTCCGAGCCCGGCCAGCTGCTCCAGCGCCTGATGGTAGCCGGCCGTGGGCAGCTTGAGGGTCAGCCGCGCGGTGCCCGCCGAGCCCGGGGTGGCCTCCTGTACCTGCTCCTCGGCCACGTAGCCGTCGGGCTGGGTCAGCTGTTCGGCGGTGCGCACGGCCTTGGCCAAGTCGGCCACTCGCAGCTCGAGTTGGGCCGTGTATGCGAGCTGTCGGGCGGCGGCGGAGACGGTGGGGCCGGTGTTCGGCCGGGCGCCGCCGGTGGGTTGGCCGGCGGCCGGCTGGTGCCCGGCGGCGTCGGCCGGTGCCTGGGCCGCCGGCGCTCTGGCGGCCAACCCGGCGGAGGAGTGGTCCGAGGCGGAGCTGCACCCCGCCAGCAGGGCCGCCGCCGCCAGGGCGGCCCCGGCCACTGCCGTGCCCGTCCGTCGCCGCACTCCCACCCGTTGCCGTCTCATGCTGCCGGTCCTCCCCCTGGTCTGCCGCTGCCCGGAGCCGGGCACGACCATTGGACGGCGCGCCGGCTCCGGCGGATCCCTCGGGGCGATCTCAACTGGGTTACGGCTTGGCGACGTTGGCGGCCAGGTACTCCTCCCAGCTGCGGCGCCCCACCGCCCGGCCGGGGTTGGTCAGGCCGCCCGCGCGGAGCGCGGCGCCCAGCCGGCCCGGCAGGCGGACGGGCAGCACCAGCCGGCGGCGGCCCTTGGCCTTCAGCCAGCTGCGGGTGAGCGCCACCGCCTCGTACACCCGCGGCCCGGCCGACTCCTCGACCTGCCCGGCCGGCTCGCCCAGCGCGAGCTCCAGCAGCCGGTCCGCGACCTCGCCCGGGTCGACCGGCTGGCAGCCGGTGCCGGAGACCATCGGCACCACCGGGGATTTGGCCAGCACCCCGAGCGCCGAATCCAGCAGGGTGGGGAACTGGGTGGCCCGCAGGTTGGTCCAGCCCAGGCCCGACGCGGCGAGCAGCCGCTCGCCTTCGAGCTTGACCCGGTAGTACGGGAACGGCACCAGGTCGACGCCGACGATCGAGACGTTGACCACGTGCGCCACGCCCGCCGCGCGGGCGGCCGTGATCAGCTGCTCGAAGGCCGGCAGGTCGTTCCGGTACCGCCGGGCGTCGGTGGCGCAGTGGATCACCGTCCGCACCCCGGCGAAGGCCGCCGCCAGCCCCGCCCCGCTCACCAGGTCACCGGTGCACCAGCTCACCCCCGGAGTGCTCGGCAGCCCGCTGCGCCGGCTCAGCGCCCGCACCGGCACCCCGGCCCGCACGGCCCGGGCCACCACCTCCCGCCCCAGCACGCCCGTCGCCCCGGTCACCAGGATCACGTTCTCCATCGCTGCCGCCTCCCTCGTCATGGCCTGTGGCCTGGCCTGTCGTGAGAAGGAACCGGGCAGCCCGCCGATCCGTGACAGCTATGCCAGCTGGCTCTCCAGGAAGGCGAGCTTCTCCGGGTTGCGCAGGATCCGGACGCCGGTGATCAGGCCGTCCGCACCCTCCACCGTGGCGACCACGATCAGGGTGCCCTGCTCCCGGCCCAGCACGGCGGCGGCGCCGTTGACCTCGGCGAACTCCAGGTCGACGCCCTCCGTGAAGCGGGTGAGCAGGCCGATCAGGAAGCGGCCCACCTTGTCGCGGCCGTGCACCGGGCGGGTGGCGGAGCGGACCTTGCCGCCGCCGTCGGCCCAGGCGGTGACCTCCGCGGCGAGCAGGGCCTCGAGCTTGGCGAGGGAGCCCTCGGCGGCGGCCGCCAGGAAGCCGTGCAGCAGGTGCTGCTGCGGGGCGGGGGCGGAGTCGAAGCGAGGGCGCTGTTCGGCCAGGTGCTGCTTGGCCCGGCGGTAGGTCTGCCGGGCGCTCGCCTCGGAGACGTCCAGCACCTCGGCGATCTCCCGGTGGCCGTACTCGAAGGCGTCCCGCAGCACCACGCAGGCCCGCTCGGCCGGGGTCAGCCGCTCCATCAGCACCAGCACCGCGAGCGAGACCGCCTCCCGCTGCTCGGCCGTCTCCAACGGCCCCAGTGCCCCGCCGTCGGTGCGCACCGGCTCCGGCAGCCAGGGCCCCACGTACTGCTCCCGCCGCACCCGCGCCGAGGTCAGCCGGTTCAGGCAGAGATTGGTCAGCACCTTCGCCAACCAGGCCCCCGGCGCCCCGATCTCCTCGTGCAGCGCCCCGTGCCAGCGCAGGTACGCGTCCTGCACCGCATCCTCAGCCTCCGCGGCCGACCCCAGCATCCGGTAAGCGATCGAGAACAGCCGAGGCCGCTGGGCCTCGAACTCCGCAGCGATGTCCACGGACGGCACGATATCGGGCACCCGGGATGGCTACGCTGAGGGCATGAGCTCGCTGCCTGACTGGATGTACCCGCCCCGTGAGGAGGGCTGGTACGCAGAGGATCTTGATCGCCTCACCGAGGCGCCACGGCACACCGAACTGATCGACGGAGCGCTGGTCTTCATGATGTCCCCCCAGCGGTCCTGGCACAGCCGTGTGGTTTCGGCGCTGACCTTCGCCCTTGAGGCCCAGGCTCCTGAGGAGCTGGAGGTCGAACGTGAGATGACCATTCGTCTCGATCGGAGGAACCGGCCGGAACCGGATCTCGTGGTCGCGAAGGCCGAATACCGTCCCAACCGCACCTGGTTCGACCCGAGTGAGGTGCTGTTGGTGGTCGAGGTCGTCTCACCCGAGTCCGAACACCGTGATCGAACGATGAAGCCGCGCAAGTACGCGGAGGCGGGCATCCCGTCCTACTGGCGGATCGAGCACGAAGTCGAACAGGTCGTGGCGTACGTTCACGAACTCGATGACGCGGTCGGAGCGTACGGCTCGCCGCAGGTCTACCAGCGGAGGCTGGAACGGAAGGTGCCGTTCCCTCTGACGCTCGAGCTGGATCAGCTGGAGCGGCGGCGACGGGGGAATTGAGGGCTCCGGTGTGAGCTCTGCGAGACTCGGGGCATGGCTGAAGTGCGGCATGTCGTGGTGATCGGTGGCGGGGTCGCGGGGCTGACCGCCGCGTGGGCGGCGCGGGGGCAGCGGGTGACGCTGTTGGAGGCGAGCGGGCGGGTCGGGGGGAAGCTGCGGGGCGGGGAGGTCGGCGGGGTCCGGGTGGACCTGGGGGCCGAGTCGATGCTCGCGCGGCGGCCGGAGGCGGTGGAGCTTGCCCGGGAGGTCGGGCTGGGCGGGGAGTTGGAGCCGCCGAGCACCGCGAAGGCCGCGATCTGGAGCCGGGATGCACTGCGGCCGCTGCCGGGCGGGCAGTTGATGGGGGTGCCGGGTGACCTGGCGGCGCTGGCGGCCTCGCGGGTGCTGTCGCCCGAGGGGTTGGCCCGGGCCGAGGACGAACGGGCCACCGAGGCGTTCGAAGACGATGTGGCGATCGGCGCGTACGTCGCCGACCGGCTCGGCCGCGAGGTCGTCGACCGGCTGGTGGAGCCGCTGCTCGGCGGGGTCTACGCCGGGCACGCGGACGAGATCTCGCTGCGGGCCTCCGTGCCCGCGCTGCTGCCGATCGCCCGGGCGGGCAAGCCGCTGGTGGAGGGCGTACGGGAGCTGACCAGTCGACCGAGCGCGGCCGGCCCGGTCTTCCAGGGCCTGCGCGGCGGCCTCGGCACCCTGCCGGAGGCGCTGGCGGCGGCCTGCCGCGCGGCCGGGGTCGACCTGCGCACCGACAGCCCCGTCCAGGAGCTGAGCCGCACCCCCGAGGGCTGGCGGGTGGTCGTCAACGGCGAGGTGCTGCACGCCGACGCCGTGGTGCTGGCCGTCCCGGCCCCCGCGGCGGCCCGGCTGCTGCGCGCTGAAGTGCCCGCTGCTGCAAGCGAGTTGGATGGGATCGAGTACGCCGGCATGGCGCTGGTCACGATGGCCTTCCGCCGCGCCGAACTGCCGGGGCTGACCGGCAGCGGTTTCCTGGTGCCGCCGGTGGACGGCCGGGCGATCAAGGCCTCCACCTTCTCCAGCAACAAGTGGGGCTGGCTGGCCGAATCCGCCCCCGACAGCTTCCTGCTGCGCACCTCGCTGGGCCGCCACCGCGAGGAGGCGGCCCTGGACCTGGACGACGAGGAGCTGGTGGCGCGGTCGCTGGCCGACCTGGCCGAGGCGGTGGGCCTGCGGGCCCGCCCGTACGACGCGGCCGTGACTCGCTGGCGCGGCGGCCTGCCGCAGTACCCGGTCGGGCACCTGGACCGGGTCGGGCGGATCCGCGCCGCCGTCGCCGCCGCGGGCGGTCTGGCGGTCTGCGGGGCCGCGTACGACGGCGTCGGCATCCCGGCCTGCATCGCGAGCGCGCGGCGGGCCGTCAACGAGGTGTTGACCCCGGGCACGGGAGCCCGGGGGACGGAAGGGACAATGGGCGCATGACTGAGAACGTTGCAGCGCAGGCGGCGGAGCAGCAGGCCGAGCAGCCCGCGAAGAAGAAGGCCCGTGACCTCAACCAGGTCATCCGCTACACCATGTGGTCGGTGTTCCGCCTCAAGGGCGAGCTGCCCGAGGACCGCACCGCGCTGGCCGCCGAGGTCGACGCGCTGTTCGAGCAGCTGGCCGAGAAGGACGTCACCGTCCGCGGCACCTACGACGTCTCCGGCCTGCGCGCCGACGCCGACCTGATGGTCTGGTGGCACGCCGAGAACTCGGACGACCTGCAGGAGGCGTACAACCGCTTCCGCCGCACCGGTCTGGGCCGCGCGCTGGAGCCGGTCTGGTCGAACATGGCGCTGCACCGCCCGGCCGAGTTCAACAAGTCGCACATCCCGGCCTTCCTGGCCGACGAGCACCCGCGCGAGTACGTCTGCGTGTACCCGTTCGTGCGCTCCTACGAGTGGTACCTGCTGCCGGACGAGGAGCGGCGGGCGATGCTCGCCGAGCACGGCAGGATGGCCCGCGGCTACCCCGACGTGCGGGCCAACACGGTGGCCTCCTTCGCCCTCGGCGACTACGAGTGGCTGCTGGCCTTCGAGGCCGACGAGCTGCACCGGATCGTCGACCTGATGCGCGACCTGCGCCCGTCCCGGGCCCGGCTGCACGTCCGCGAGGAGGTGCCGTTCTACACCGGCCGCCGCAAGCCGGTCGCGGAGCTGCTGAACGGTCTGGTCTGACGCTGCGCGCCGTTCTCCCGGGCGGCTCAGCGCCCCCGGGAGAACAGCGCGGGCAGCTTGGCGGCCTCGAAGGCCGCGTACTTGCCGCCGCCCACCAGCTGGAACTTGACCCCCTCGCGACCCTCCGGGCGCTCGTAGCCCTCGGGCAGGTAACGGCCGTAGTGCTCGCTGGCCCGCTGGAAGAAGCGCGAGCGGTCACCGCGGGGGACGGCGCCGGAGAGGTTCAGCAGGAACAGGTACTGCCGGACCATCCGGGTGAACAGGTACGGCTTCACCCCGTCCAGCTGCACGTGCTCGGCCAGCAGGCCGAAGCTCTCCTCGTACCGGTCGAACACGTCGAACTGGCTGCCCTCGGGCGAGCCGGCCGGGTGCTGGGTGAGCCGGCGGCGCAGCTGGACGCAGTCCCACTTGAGCACGGCGATCTGCTCGGCGCCGAGCATGGCCCGGTGCACGGTGGCGACCTCCTCGTGCAGGCCGTCCGGGAAGGCGAGCCGCTGGGCCGTCCAGTACGCGCGGCGGAAGAGCCGGTCCCAGGAGTACGCGGGGGCGCCGAACAGCTCCGGCTGCTGGACGGGGGCGAAGGGCTGCGAGCGCTGGCGGGCCAGCAGGTCGGCGGCGGCGCCGGGCCAGCTCTTGCCCTGGTGCAGCCGGGTGTGGCCGAAGAGCAGCACGTCCGGGCGGTACGCCTCGTCCAGCCGGTCGGCCATCGCCTGCAGGGTGGAGCTGAGCAGGAGGTGGTCGGCGTCCAGGAAGAGCAGGTAGTCGCCGGTGGCGCGCTCGGCGCCGGCGTTGCGGATCCGGCCGATGCTCGCCAGGCCGTCGAGCCGGACCACCGAGACGCGGTCCTCCCGCCGGGCCCAGGCGTCCACCTGGTCGGCCGGGCACTCGGCGGCCTGGTCGCGGACCAGGATCACCTCCACCTCGGTGAAGGACTGGTTGAGGATCGACTGCAGGCAGTCGTCCAGGGACCCGTTCGGGTCGTGGGCGGCGAGAATGACGCTGATCAGCGGCGATGCGGACACGGTGGACGACCGTAGGGGCAGGCCGACCCGTTCGTCCAGCATGCTCATGTAAAAACCGGCACACCCTCACGCCTCCTCCGCAGAGGTGCGCACTCAGTTGCGCAGGGCCTCGCGCAGGCGGGCGTCGGCCAGGGCGGAGGGGCCGACCATGGCCACGGCGGTGAGCAGCTCGCGCTCGGCGTCGTCGCCCAGGCCGTGCTGGTCGGGGAGGCGGACGCTGCGCAGCACCTCCTGCCCGGCCGGGGCGGCCCAGTGGGTGTACGCCTGCACGTCGACCCGGGCCATCAGCAGGGTGCCGGTGGTGAGGATCAGCGGCAGCGAGAACCAGGCCACGGCCGCGCCCGCGTCGCTGCTGTGCGGGGCCGCCAGCGCCAGCGAGGCGCCGAAGAGCACCACGGTGAGCAGCAGCGCCTGGCGCACCTGGCGGACGGCCACCACCGTGCTCTCCCGGACGGCCGCCGGGGTGGCCAGCCCGGCCAGGGTCAGCCGGCCGCCGATCTCCTGCACCGTCGGGTGTTCGACCAGCTCGCCCTTGAGCTCGCCGGTGCGGCACTGGCCCTCCGGGCCGACCGCCGCGATCAGTGCCCGCTCGAGCCGGCTGCGGCCCCGGGGGTCCACCACGGTGGTCCAGCCGGTGTGCGCGAGGTGCAGCCTGCCCCGGGCGGCCATCAGCACCAGCACCAGGTCCACCACCCGGGTGGGGCCGCCGGCCAGGTAGGCGGTCTCGTACAGGCCGATCCCGACCGCCTCGGTGGGCTCGGCCCGCTCCAGCCAGGCCAGCGAGTCAGCGGTCGCCGCGACCCGCACCAGCCGGAGACAGGAGAGCACGGCGGCAAGGCAGGCGGGGATCAGGAAGAGCAACCACATGGCCTTTTTCTAGACCCACCCCAGCCCAATCGGACCTCTTTGCCCGCGCACGATACCGAACTGTGACCGTAGGCCCGTTTCGGCGGCCTCAGCTGGAGCCGCAGCTCGAACCACAGCTGCTGTGACCACCGCAGCTGTGCCCGCTGTGTCCACCGCAGCTGTGGCTGCTGTGCCCGCCGCTGTGGCCGCCACTGTGCCCGGAGGAGCCGCAGCTGTGCGAGCCGCCGGAGTGGCCGTGGTGCCCGCCGTGGTGGCCGCCGCTGTCGGTCGATCCGCTCGACCCGCAGCTCGCCCCGCCGTCGACGCCGCCGCACCAGGCGGCCCCGGTGCCGTAGTCCACGCCGGAGGAGCTCAGGGTCTTGGAGCCGCCGCGCACCGACTGCGCGGCGGCGTGGGCCAGCAGCGCGTCGCGCAGCTCGAGGTCGGCCAGCGCGGTGGGCCCGTCCAGGGCCACCTTGCCGAGCTCCACCGCGTCCTCCGGCGCGAGCGCGGCGAAGACGCCGCCGCCGGTCAGCGCGAGCGAGGGCCGCCAGGGCGAGCCCTCCCGCATCAGGGCGAGCTGGCGCAGGCCGGCCGGGGTGATCCGGGCCGCGCCCGGGCGGGAGGAGGCGTACCAGACCAGGCCGAGCAGCAGCAGGCCGAGGAAGGCGAAGAACGGCGGGGTGCCGGCCTCGCCGCGCCGGCCGAGCCAGGCGACGGTGGCCACCGTGCCCAGGCCGAGCGTGGTGAAGAGCGAGGCCAGCAGCACCCAGCGGGCCGCCACCACCCGGTGGATCAGGTCGGGCCGCCGCATCAGCCCCCGGTCGGCCAGCTGGTCGCCGATCCGCTGCACGTGCCCGCTGCACATCACCTTGGCCCGCAGCAGGTCCAGCCGCTCCCGCCGGGCCGGGCCGGCGGTGCCGATCAGCACGGCCTCGATCTCGTCCCGGGGCTGGCCGTCGGTGACGGTGGCGTACCGGTCACGGGAGACGATCAGCCGGCCGTCCCGCTCCATCCGGACGATCAGGGTGTCGGCCACCCGGGCCGGGCCGCCGGCCAGGAAGGCGGTGTCCAGCAGCGGCAGCCCCCGGCCGGGCAGGCCGGCCGGGTTCGGCACGTGGCGCAGCCGGTGACGGGTGGTGGAGACGCCGAGGCCGGCGCAGACCACCAGGACGGCGGCGAGGACGAACTCCCAGTACCACATTGCTACCCCCGTAGTGCGTGCGAGTCGATGGGTCGGTCGGGCCGATCGGTCGGCCGTCGGGTGGGTGGTGCCGCTCCGGACGGAGCCGGGTCGGGCGGGTCGGCCGGGTGGCCGGGCGGTGCTTCGTGCCGTGCTCGGTACGTGTTCCGTGCGGGCGGGCCGGGTGGCCGTCCAGCGGTTCCTGCGGTCGGTCAGGTGCGGCGCAGCCACCGGCGGGTGCGGGTGGCGGGCTCGGCGGTGGGGTGGAGCCAGGCGGTGAGGGCCGGGCGCCAGGGTTCGGTGCCGGGGCGGGCCAGGGCCCAGGCGGCGAAGGCCCGGGCGTCCTCGCGGTGGCCGCCGGCCGGCGGGTGGTGCTCGGCGTACCGGAGGAAGAGCGGTCCGTACGCCGGGCCGAGCAGCCCGGCCGGCTCCGGGGCGACCCGGGCCACCGTCTCCCGGCGCTTGGCGGCCAGGCCGGTGGCCTGCACCGCCAGCTGCGCCCGGTCGAAGCCCGGCGGCACCGGGCCGGCGCCGGTGAGCGCGGCCAGCAGCTCCTCCTGCCGCCGCGCCAACCGCTCGCGGGCCAGGACGAGTTCGGCGTCCCCCTCGCCCGCGGTCCGCACCAGGTACTCCAGGGGCTCAGGCATGCTGACGCTCCCGCCGGCCCGCCCAGACCCCGCGGATGGCGTCGAGCTCGGCGTTCAGCTCGGCCGGGGGTGGGAAGTTGCCGTCCCGCTCCAGCAGGACGCCGGGCGGGGCCTGACGCTCGCACAGGGCGGCCAGTACCTCGAGCACCGGCCCGGTGACCGGGTGGGCGTGGGTGTCGTGCCAGACGCCGTCCCGCTGGAAGCCGCCCGCGACGTGGGTGTAGGCGATCGCGTCCAGCGGCAGGCGGTCGAGCTCGGCGGCGACGTCCAGGCCGAGGTTGACGTGGTTGGTGTGCAGGTTGGCCACGTCGATCAGCAGCCGTACGCCGGTCCGCTCGACCAGCTCCGCGAGGAACTGACCTTCCGTCAATTCGTCTTCGGGCCAAGCCAGATGGGCGGCGATGTTCTCCAGGGCGAGCGGCACCGGGAGCTCGGCCTGGGCGATCCGGACGTTCTCGGCGACCACCCGGAGGCTGTCGTGCGAGCGCGGCACCGGCAGCAGGTGGCCGGCCTCCCGGCCGCCCGCGCGGACGAAGGCCAGGTGCTCGGTGACCAGTGGCGAGCCGAGCGCCTCGGCGCAGGTGGCCAGCCGGGCCAGCCGGGCCCGGTCGGGCTCCGCCGCGCCGCCGAGGCCGAGCGAGACGCCGTGCGGCACCACGGTGACGCCGCGCTCGCGCAGCACCCGGAGCGAGACGGGCAGCTCGCCGGCCCGCAGGCCGTCGGGGCAGAGGTTCTCCGCGACCACCTCGACCCAGTCCAGGCCGGGCAGCCGCTCCACGGCGGTGTCGATCTCGGCCCGCCAGCCGATGCCGACGCCCAGCTCCGTCGTCATGTGATGCCCCCTCTCGGGCGGGTGCGCTGCGGGCGGTGCCCGAAGCCCGGCCCTCGATGCTGAGGGTGTATCCCCGGGCCCTCCTTGCCAACCCGGACCAGGCATTCTCAGAGCTGAACTTGAGCTTTCCGCCGGGTCGCGGGCCGTTCCGGGGCCGTGACGTCCGCCCACCGGAAATTCAGGGGCGTGCGCCGGAGCGGCGGAGGTAGTGTCCGATCCATATGACTCTGACTGTCCGTGATTTCCGCGCTGCCGACGCCGAGGCCGCCGCCGAGACCTACGAGGCCGGCCGCCGCCACCTGATCAAGACGCCCCAGGGCATGCTCTGGCTGGCCACCCGGGCCGATCCGGCGCAGCACCGCCGGGTGCTGCTCGCCGAGCTCGACGGGCGGGTGGTCGGCTCCGCCCGGGTCACCGTGCACGCCGATTCGAGCGTGGCCGGGCAGGGCTCGGCTCAGGTGAGCGTGCTGCCCGAGGCCCGCCGCAGCGGCGCGGGCCGCGCCCTGCTGGCGGAGGCCGAGCGGCACCTGGCGGCGCACGGCGTGACCACCGTGTACTCCTGGGTCGACGACACCGAGGCCGACCAGGCCTTCGCCACCGCCCACGGCTACCGGCGCGGCCGGCCGGCCCGGTTCGCCCGGCTCGACCTGACCGCCGCGCTGCGCCCGGTGCCCGCCGTGGCGCCGGGCGTCGAACTGCGGACGGCCGCCTCCTTCGCCGCCGACCCTTCGCCCCTCTACCGGTTGGACGTGGCCGGCACCGAGGACGAGCCCGGCGAGATCGACGCGGCCGGCCAGGCCTACGAGGCCTGGCTGGAGGAGATCTGGCACCACCCGGAGCAGGACCACGAGCTGACCACCGTCGCCCTGGTGGACGGTGTCCCGGCCGCCTTCAGCGCCGTCACCACCGACGGCGCCGGGCGGTACTGGTCCTCCTTCACCACCACGGGCGCCGCCTTCCGCGGCCGCGGCCTGGCCAAGCTCGCCAAGACCGACTCGCTGCACCGGGCCCGCGCGGCCGGCTGCACCGAGGCGTACACCAGCAACGACGAGGGCAACGCACCGATGCTCGCCGTCAACGCCTGGCTGGGTTACCAGGTCTGTGCGAGGGAGTGGAAGTACAGCCGCGAGCTGTGACGGCGTGACGCGATGGCGGGTATGACGGAGGGGCGGACGCCGATCGGCGTCCGCCCCTCCGTCATACCCGCCATATCTGATTACTCGATGACGAGCTCGACCGGGATGTTGCCCCGGGTCGCCTTGGAGTACGGGCAGACCTGGTGGGCCTGCTCGACCAGGGTGCGGGCGGTGGCGGGCTCCAGGGTGTCGGGCAGCTCGACCCGGAGCACCACGGAGAGGCCGAAGCTGGTCTCGTCCTTGGCCAGGCTGACCTCGGCGGTGACGGCCACCTCGGAGGTGTCCACCTTGGCCTGGCGGCCGACCAGGCCGAGGGCGCTGGCGAAGCAGGCCGCGTAGCCGCCGGCGAAGAGCTGCTCGGGGTTGGTGCCCTGGCCGTTGCCGCCGAGGGCCGGGGGCATCGCCAGCTGGAGGTCGAGCTGGCCGTCGTTGCTCACGGTGCGCCCCTGGCGCCCGTTGGTGGCGGTGGCTACGGCGGTGTACAGCGCGCTCATGGGGTCCGTCCCTTGCTGTCCGGTGGGGTTGCTTGACATCCACTATGAGAGCACACAATTCAGTTGCGCACAACTGAATGGCTCGAGTGCTAACCTGGACCCATGAGCGAGCACCTGCCGACCGCCCCCGAGACCCCGCCGAGCGGGGAGTGGCTGCGGCTGGACAACCAGATCTGCTTCGCGCTGCACGCGGCCACCCGCGCGTTCAACGCGCTCTACCGCGACGCCCTCCAGGAGCTCGGTCTCACCTACCCCCAGTACCTGGTCATGCTGGTGCTCTGGGAGGACGGCGAGCTGCCGGTCAAGAAGATCGGCGAGCGCCTGCGGCTCGACTCCGGCACGCTCTCCCCGCTGCTCAAGCGCCTGGAGGCGGCCGGCCTGGTCCGCCGCGAACGCAGCGTGGCCGACGAGCGCTCGGTCACTGTCCGCCCCACCCCGGCCGGCACCGAACTGCGCGCCCAGGCGCTGCGCCTCCCGGCCCGCGTCGCCGAGGCCACCGGCCTGGACGTCACCGAGATCGCCGACCTCCGCCGCCGCCTGGAGCAGCTCACCCGCGCCGTCGACGGCGCGGGCGCCCTGGACGGCCCGGCGCCGCTCTGCGGCTAGCTTTCGGGCCTCAGGCCACGTCCACGCCGTGGGCGCGGGCCAGGCCGGCCAGGCCGTCGGACCAGCCCTGGCCGATGGCGCGGAGCTTCCAGAGTTCGGGGGCGCCCGGCGGTTGGTGGCGGTAGAGCTCGGCGACCAGCATGGCGGAGATGCCCGGGTCGGCGGGCGGGGTGAAGGACCAGGAGGAGCCGTCGGCGGCGCGGACGGTCAGGGCGGCGGCGCGCAGGTCGGCGCAGGTCAGGCCCGAGTCGGTGTCGATGTTGACCGAGACGGCGATCCGGCGGACCCGGGCGGGCAGGCGGGCCGGGGCGAGGGTGGCGGTCTCCGAGCCGGTCTCCTTGGGGTGGAGCGTCACCGTGCCGTGCTCGGCCTCGCGCTGGTGGTAGAAGACGAAGTCGGCGTCGCTGTCGACCAGGCCGTCCGCCCCGAGCAGCAGCAGGGTCAGATCGGCGTCCGCCCCCGACGGGTCGAAGTCGAACCGGACGGTGACGGCACCCTCGCCCGCCGGGAGGGCCACGTTCTGGCCGGGCATCAGCGGCACGGTCGGCGGCGCGGCCGGCCGCACGGGCAGGTCGACCAGGGTCGGGGTGGGGGTCGCCGCGACGGCCGGGAGAGCCAGGGCGGTGAGGGTCGGCGCGGCGGCGACCGGGAGCAGCTCGGCCGGCGGAGGCGGGGGCACGGCCGGGCCCAGGTGGCCCGGGAGGCCGTGCTCGCGGAGCAGCCCGATCAGGGTCGGGCCGTCCACCAGGGCCAGCGGCTTGCCCTCCACCCAGCGGTGCGAATCCGGGCCGAAGGTGGCCGTGGTCACCAGGATGCCCCGGTTGGCGCCGTGGTGGACGCGGGTGGCGTCCAGGTCCCGGACGGCCGTGGGGTCGACCCGGTGGCGGTAGCGCTTGGCCTGGATCACGATCAGGCCGCCGGTGATCGGATCCGGGTCCTCGGCGACCACGTCCACGCCCTGGTCGCCGCTGCGCGCGGTGGTCCGGGTCGAGTAGCCGCGCCGGCGGAAGAGTTCGGCGATCAGCTCCTCGAACTCCAGCGGGTCCATGGTGTACAGGTCCGGGTCCTCGTCCCCCGGCGGGAGGTAGCTGCCGACCTGCTCGGCCAGCCGCTCGGTCTTCACCTCCTCCAGCCGCTCCGGCCGGCTGCTCAGCCGTCCGCGCAGGCCGTCCACCAGGCAGCTGACCGGCTCCACCCGGGGCAACTCCACGGCCAGGAAGGCCGATCGCTCCACCGTGACGGACACCAGGCAGCGCAGCTCCTCCCGGCCGGTGGCCGGGTTGAGCGCCTCCACGCAGCCGTTGAAGACCACCGAGGAGAGCAGCTTGCCGGTGTCCGCCCGGAACAGCTCGGCCAGCACCCGCAGTGCCGACTGCGCCAGCAACTCCCGGTACAGCGACCTGCGTTCGGCCGCCGAGCGGGCCACCTCCGCCTCGCGGTCGTCGGTCTTCACGTACCGCACCCGGGCCACCGGCGGCACGATCTCCGGCTCGGGCAGCAGCCAGTCGACCACCAACTGCCGGGCGGCGGCGTCCCAGGCGACCACCCCGTCGGTCGGGAAGCCCTCCGGCCAGTCCGTCCGCCAGCGCAGCGCACCCTCGAACAGCTCCACCACGGCCGCCGTGTCGGTGGCCCCGGAGGCAGCCAACTCGGCCGCCCGGGCGGTCCGTTCGGCGGCGAGGCGGCGGTGCTCCACCGCCCAGGCGTCGAACTCGGCCCGGTACTGCGCGAGTTGGGTGAGCCGCTGCTGGTCGGCGTCCTGGGCGGCCCGCCAGTCGTACTCGAACCGGGCTCGGGCGTGGGCCAGTTGCTCGTGGTACTGCCGCTCGCCACCCGGCGGCGGGGGCGGCACCTGGTACCAGGACTGGTCCGGCATCGGCACCGGCACGCCCAGCGGGCCCGGATCGAAGGGCGGCACCACGTCCGGCCCGCCGCTCAACCCGGTGGCCAGCACCGCGCGCAGCTCGGCCACCCGGGCCTCCACCTCGGCCGTCCGCCGGGCCGCGTCCGCCTCCCGCCCCTGCTGGTAGGCGCGCAGCGCCTCCTTCTCGCCCTGGGCCGCCGCCCGCTGCGCGTCCCGCTGCTGCCGCTCGTGCTGCCGCTGCGCGGCCAGCGCCGCCCGTCGCTGCTCCTCCTGCCGCAGACGCTGCTGCCGCTGCGCCTCCGCCACCATCCCCAGCACGCCCGAGCTGCGCCGCCTCGCCACTGCCTCTTCCTCCCCACGAACGGACCGAGGGCAAGCATGCACCATCCCGCACCGGTCGGTGGCACACCGTCGAAGAGCCTCGGGCGGAGGCCCTAGCGTTCGTAGACCATCTCGGGGAAGCGCGGCGAGGGGCCGTCCAGCAGCTGGTCGTTCCGGCCGCGCAGCCAGCGGTCAAAGAAGGAGGCCACGTACGAGCGGGTGGCGAGCACCGCGCGGTCGGGGCGGACCTCGCCGACCTGCTTGGTCAGCTGCTCCGCGCTGATCGCGCCCTGGCGGGCCAGTTGGGGCAGCAGGGACTGCGCGTCGGTGTAGGAGCCGTGCCGGGAGCCGGTGAGGGTGACGTCCGCGTGCCAGCCGGTGCTGTGCTGCCAGAGGGCGTCCCAGCCGGGCTGCCGGTGGTAGCTGCCGGAGTCCTCCTCGCCGGTGCCCATGAGCAGGAAGGGCCCGGTCAGGCCGTCCCGGGCGACGGTGGTGAGGTGTACCCCGGTGCCGTCCGGGCCGGGGAAGTGCAGCTGGCCGTCGAGGTCGACGGCGGCCTTGAGGCGCGGGTCGTCGTGCATGGTCTGGAGGGCAGTGGAGCCGCCCCCCGAGTGGCCGACCATGCCGATCCGGTCGAGGTCCAGCGAGGCGGCCAGCCCGGCCGGCAGCCGCTCGTCCCGGCCCAGCCCGGCCAGCCGGTCCAGCACGAAGCGGATGTCGTCCACCCGGGTCTGCAGGACCTTGCGCAGCAGGGCGCCCAGGTCCAGGCCCGGCCTGCCCAGCATCCCGGGGAAGACGGAGGTGGCCAGGCTCCCGTCGGGGAAGGCCACCTCGGAGGCGTCGTAGGTGTGGTCGACGGCGACCACCACGTAGCCGCGCGAGGCGAGGTCCTCCACCAGGCCGGTGCCCCAGCTGCGCGGGTCGCCGAAGCCCGCCGAGTAGAGCAGCACGGGCCGCTTGCCCCCGGGCAGCACCGGCGCGTCGGTGCGGGCCCGGGTGCGCACCCCCGCCCAGTCGGTGCTGTCCGGCTCGAAGTGGTAGGTGCTCCGGCCCAGGCTGTCCGCGCTGCCGAAGTGCTCGGCGGCGGCGGGCACCATGTACGGCGCGCGGCCGGGGCCGGCGGCGGGCCGGGCGGCCGGGTACCAGAGGCTGATCATCAGCTTGCGGGCCTGCCCGGGCTGCCAGGGGTCGTCCCGGTGCCCGTCGGTGAGCTGCAGGGCGGTGGTGCCCACCGGGTACGGCCCGGTGGGCTGCGGCAGGCGGGCCTCGGCCTGCCGTACCGCTGCTACGCTCCGCGCCGCCACCGCCGCCGGTGCGGCCGCCATCGCGGCCGGTGCGGTCGCCACCGCTGCCGGTGCGACCACGCCCAAGGTCACCGTCGCCGCCAGCAGCGCCGCCGCGACGGCCCTTCCACGCCTGTTCATCGCCGTTCCCCTCGTCCGGTCCCGTCGGTCGTGCCCGACCCGGGCGACGCTACGGGGGAGGAGGGGTGGCGGCCGTCATACCGGGGTGCCAACTCGGCGGTAGCACCCCGGTAGGGGGTCGGCCTTCCGGCAGCCGGGTCAGTCCTTCGGCTGCAGGGTCAGCGAGATGCTGTTGATGCAGTAGCGCTGGTCGGTCGGGGTGCCGTAGCCCTCGCCCTCGAAGACGTGGCCCAGGTGGCCGCCGCAGCGCGCGCAGCGGACCTCGACCCGGCGCATGCCGTGGGTGGTGTCCTCGATGTACTCGACCCGGTCCTCGGCGAGCGGGGCGTAGTACGAGGGCCAGCCGCAGTGCGAGTCGAACTTGGTCTCGCTGCTGAAGAGTTCGGCCCCGCAGGCCCGGCAGGAGTACACCCCGACGGTCTTGGTGTCGGTGTACTCGCCGACGAACGGCCGCTCGGTGCCGGCCTGGCGGAGCACGTGGTACTCCTCCGGGCTGAGCTGCTCGCGCCACTCGGCGTCGGTCTTCTCGATCTCGTAACTCACGGCCGGCTCCTCCGGGCTGGGGTGTCCTAAGCGGTAACGCTCGCGAGCTGCCCGAGGATTTCCGGGCCCAGGTTGGTGACGTCGCCGGCGCCCATGGTGAGCAGCAGGTCGCCCGGGCGGGCGAGCCCGGCGAGCAGGGCCGGGGCGTCGGCGAAGGAGTGCTCGGCGCGCACCTCGGCGCCGGCCCGGCGGGCCGCGTCGATGATCAGCTCGCTGGTGACGCCGGGGATCGGGTCCTCGCGGGCCGGGTAGATGTCGAGCACCACGGAGGCGTCGGCCAGCGCGAGGGCCTGGCCCATCTCCTCGGCGAGCTGCTGGGTGCGGCTGAACAGGTGCGGCTGGAAGACCACCAGCACCCGGCCCTCGGCGGCCTCCCGGATGGCCTCCAGGTCGGCGGCCATCTCGGTCGGGTGGTGGGCGTAGGAGTCGATCACCTGCACGCCGCCGGCCTCGCCCTTGAGCTGGAGGCGGCGGCGGACGCCGGTGTAGCTGCCGAGCGCGCGGGCCAGGTCGGCGGCGGGCACGCCGAGCGCGACGCCGGCGGCCAGCGCCGCGACGGCGTTGTGCGCGTAGTGGCGGCCGGGCACCGAGACGGTGAAGGCCAGCTCGGTGCCGTCCAGCAGGACGACCACCTCGCTGGTCATGCCGCGCGCGGTGACCGAGAGCACCCGCAGGTCGGCGTCCTCGGACGCGCCGACGGTGACCACGTTCAGCTCCTCGCGGCCCTTGATCCGGCTGGTCAGCTCGCGGGCGCCGTCATGGTCGGCGGAGACCACCAGGGTGCCGCCGGGGGTGATCCGGCCGACGAAGGTCTCGAAGGACTCGTAGATCTCTTCCATCGAGGCGTAGTTGGCGTGGTGGTCCAGCTCCACGTTGAGGATGATCGCCACCTCGGGCGCGTACTTGTGGAAGCTGCGGTCGCTCTCGTCCGCCTCGGCGACGAAGATCTCGCCGGTGCCGTGGTGGGCGTTGGAGCCGGGTGCGTCGAGGTCGCCGCCGATCGCGTAGGACGGGTCGAGGCCCAGCTCGGCCAGGCTGACGGCCAGCATGCTGGTGGTGGTGGTCTTGCCGTGGGTGCCGGCCACGGCCAGCGCCCGGCGCCCGCCCATCAGCGCGGCCAGCGCGTCGGAGCGGTGCACCACCGGGATGTTCCGCTCGCGGGCGGCGACCAGCTCGGGGTTGTCGGCGCGGATGGCGCTGGAGACCACGATGCTGCTGGTGCCGGCCGGTACGTTCTCGGCGGCGTGGCCCACGGCCACCTGGGCGCCGAGCGCGCGCAGCGCCAGCACGGTCTTGGACTCCTTGGAGTCGCTGCCGGACACCTTGGCGCCGCGCACCGCGAGGATCTTGGCCAGGCCGGACATGCCGGCGCCGCCGATGCCGATGAAGTGCGGGGCGTGCAGGTCGTGGGCGGCGTCGTTCAAGGCTGAGCTCCGTACGGCCGAAGGTGGGCAATCGTCCTCGCGGGCTCGCGGTGAGCTCGCAAGGACGATTCTGCCCTACTCGGGCGTGCCACCCGGCAGGCTCAGGGGCCGCCCGGCCCATGGTGCGGGGCCGCTCAGGACTCGCTGGCGAAGAGCTTGAGCACCGGCACGCCGACCTTGTGGCGGGCCTGGGAGGCCCAGTCGCGGTGGAAGAACTCCTCGACGAAGTGCGGGGAGGTCAGCACCAGCACTTCGTCGGCCGCGCTCTCCTCGACCACCTCGCGCAGTCTCTCCAGTGGCTGCGCCTCGACCACCTCGCCGATCGCCTCGGCGCCGGCGGCGCGGAGGTGGCGGAGGCTGTGTTCGAGGGATTCGCCCGCGAGAGTGGGCGTGTTCTCGGTCTCGTCCCGCTCGTGGGCGACCTTGTCCAGGTGGCCGAGGGCGACGTCGTCGAGCGCGCGGAGCAGCTCGTCCTGCTTTCCACGGGGTTGCATCAGGACGACGAAGGAGACCTTCTCCTCGCCGTGGAGCGTGGTCACCAGCTCCACGTCGGCGTCGGAGAGCGCCTTTTCGATCATCAATACGGTCTTGAACACGTGAGTCCCTTCGCGGTTGCAAACCCCCGGGTCCGGCCTATCCCATAGTGCCCGGAGGAAGCTTTCCTCACGCGGCACACGCGCCACACAGGCCACGTAGGAGGCAAATCACCCCGAACTGGGCGCGGAATCGTCCGGACGCGGGTATCGCAGGTAGCGGGTGAAGAGGAAACCTTTCTCCTCGATCAATGAGACCAGCCGCATCCGCCGCACGTCCGGCATTTGGGCACCATGCAGGATGCGCGGCGCGTCGCCGCCGGTCAGCAGGGGTGCCAGCGAGAGGCAGAGCTCGTCCAGCAGGCCTGCGGCGGCCAGTTGGGCGAGCAGCCGGGGGCCGCCCTCGGTCAGCTGGCGGGTCCAGCCGCGGGCCGCCAGCGCGGCGGTGGCGACGGCCAGATCGACGGAGCCGGAGCCCGCCGTGATCACCTCCGCCACCGCGCGGACCTCGGCCAGCCGTTCGATCGGTGCGTCCACGGGTGCGATCACCACGGTGGGCACCAGCGGCTCGGTGAACAGCGGGGCGGTCAGGTCCAGGTCGAGGCTGCGGGTGACCACCGCGATCACCGGGGCCGGCGCCTGGCCGGCCGCCGCCCGGGCCGCTGCGAACTCCTTCCGCGCCCGCCCCGGCCGGTACCCCTCGGCGCGGACCGTCTCGGCCCCCACCAGCACCACGTCCGCGAGCGCCCGCAGCACCCCGAAGATCCGCTTGTCCGCCTCGCTCGACAGCCCCTCCGAGAGCCCCTCCAGCCGGGCCGCCCCGTCCAGCCCGGACACCATGTTGGCCCGCAGCCACGGCCGGCCGTGGCCGACCGCGGCGGGGTAGGCGTAGGTGGCGGCGAGGGCCGCCAGCGAGCCGGGGCCGTCCGCACGGTCTTGGACTTGGCCCCCGGTTCGGCCCTCGGCCTGGGCCTCGGTCGTGTCCTCGGCCCGGTCCTCGGTGTGGTCGAGGTCGCACGGGTTGATCAGCTGCTGCATGGGACCGAGTCTTCCACGGCGCGTACCCTCTTACCGTGCCTGCTGCCTCTCACTCCGACGCCATAGCGACCCCGGCCGACCCGGCCCCGGCCGTCGCCGGGCCGATCGCGCTCACCGACCGCCGTCCCGTGGTGCCCGCCGAGCGGCTGGTCGCCGAGATGGTGCCGCCGCCGCGCTTCGCCGGGGTGAGCTTCGGCAGCTACCTGCCCGACACCAGCCAGCCGAGCCAGTACGAGGCCGTGCAGGTGCTCGAACAGTTCGCGGCCGGGTTGAACGTTGCTTCGGCGGCGCCGAAGCGCGGCTGGTTCCGCCGCTCGGCGCCGGTGCCCACCGGTCCGGCCGGGGTCTACCTGGACGGCGGCTACGGCGTCGGCAAGACCCACCTGCTCGCCTCGCTCTGGCACGCCACCCCCGGGCCGAAGGCCTTCGGCACCTTCGTCGAGCTGACCAACCTGGTCGGCGCGCTCGGCTTTCAGCAGGCCGTCCAGACGCTCTCCACCCACCGGCTGCTCTGCATCGACGAGTTCGAGCTGGACGACCCGGGTGACACCGTGCTGGTCTCCACCCTGCTCAGCCGCCTGGTGGAGAACGGCGTCAAGCTCTGCGCCACCTCCAACACGCTGCCCGAGAAGCTCGGCGAGGGCCGGTTCGCCGCCGCCGACTTCCTGCGCGAGATCCAGGGGCTCTCGGCGCACTTCCGGCCGCTGCGGATCGACGGCCAGGACTACCGCCACCGCGGCCTGCCCGAGGCCCCGCCGCCGTACGCCGACGCCGACGTCACCGCCCGCGCGGCCGGCACCCCGGGCGCCTCCCTGGACGACTTCGACGCCCTGCTCGAACACCTCAAGGTGGTCCACCCCAGCCGCTACGGCGCGCTGCTCGACGACGTCCACGCCGTCTTCCTCCGCGGCGTCCACCAGGTCGACGACCAGTCCACCGCCCTGCGCCTGGTCGTCCTGGCCGACCGCATGTACGACCGCGAACTCCCCATCACCGCCTCCGGCCTCCCCTTCGACCAGGTCTTCCCCGAGGAGCTGCTCCGCGGCGGCTACCGCAAGAAGTACCTCCGCGCCATCTCCCGCCTGGTCGCCCTGGCCCGCGACAGCGCCAAGGGCTGACCCGCCGCCCGGGTGACCCCGCCGTCCGTCGCGCGTTCTCCTTCCGGAGCGGAAGGAGACGCGGGTGGGCGGCGAGTGGTATTCGATCGAGCTGGAGCCCGAGGTCCGAGAGTGGCTGGAGCGCTGTTCGCTCGGCGAGTACCGGGCTGCGGAGCGGTTCGCCGACCGCCTGGCCGAGGAGGGCGAGCTGCTGCCCTTCCCGATCGCCAGCCACCTCGGCGGACCGGTGCGCGAGCTGCGGATCGGACCGATGCGGGTGACCTATTGGCTTGCCCCCGGTAGGAGGGCTGTCCTTCTGACCGTCTTCCGCAAGACTAGGAGCAGCGAGGTGTACCAGGTCGAGCGCGCGATCCGGGTACAGAAGACGTGTGCGGCGCAGCACGGCCCGGCGGAGGGCCACGACACCTACAGCAGGGCCGAGGAGGAGCTGTGAGCCGGGGCTACCACACCAGCTGGACGGTGCCGTCTGCGGACCGGGAGACCGAGGAGTACCGGGCGGCCGGGCGGCGGATGGCGTTGGCCGAGGCCGTGTACGGCAGGCGCTCCGCGCTCGGGTGGAGCATCGCGGAGCTTGCTGAGCGGGCCGGGCTGACCGAGGCGGAGGTGGAGAGCGTCGAGGAGAGCGGCACCGACCCGACGCTGGAGCTGATCGAGCGGCTGGCCGGGGCGCTCGACGCCGAGGCCAGGGTGGACCCGGCGCGGGAGCCGGTGGTGCGGTTCGTCCCGCACGCGGCCTGAGCCAGGCTGTGGTCGTCCCGACCTGACGGGGTGCGGGGGGCCTGACCGGGTCGTGGGCGATCCGTGGGGGTGTGGTCCGCGGGCGTGGCGGGCCGCGGAGGCCGGAAGCGGGCCCGGTTGTCGGTCGGGGGTCGTACCGTGGAGCTCGTGCGTCCCATCACGAGTATTGAGCGGTCCGTGGCGCCCTTCGAGGTCGTCAGTCCCTACCAGCCCAGTGGCGACCAGCCGGCGGCCATCGCCGAGCTGGAGCGCCGGATCCGCGCGGGGGAGAAGGACGTCGTCCTGCTCGGTGCCACCGGTACCGGCAAGTCGGCGACCACCGCGTGGATGATCGAGAAGTTGCAGCGCCCCACGCTGGTGATGGCGCCGAACAAGACGCTGGCTGCCCAGCTGGCCAACGAGTTCCGCGAGCTGCTGCCGAACAACGCGGTCGAGTACTTCGTCTCGTACTACGACTACTACCAGCCCGAGGCGTACGTCCCGCAGACGGACACCTACATCGAGAAGGACTCCTCGATCAACGAGGAGGTCGAGCGCCTGCGCCACTCGGCCACCAACTCGCTGCTCACCCGGCGGGACGTGATCGTGGTCGCGTCCGTCTCCTGCATCTACGGCCTCGGCACCCCGCAGGAGTACGTCGACCGGATGGTGCCGCTCAAGGTCGGCGAGGAGATCGACCGGGACGCGCTGCTGCGCCGCTTCGTCGACATCCAGTACACCCGCAACGACCTGGCCTTCACCCGCGGCACCTTCCGCGTCCGGGGCGACACCATCGAGATCTTCCCGGTGTACGAGGAGCTCGCCGTCCGGATCGAGATGTTCGGCGACGAGATCGAGGCGCTGTACACGCTGCACCCGCTCACCGGCGAGATCATCAGCCAGGACGACTCCGTCTACGTCTTCCCGGCCTCGCACTACGTGGCCGGCCCCGAGCGGATGGAGCGCGCGGTCAACGCCATCGAGCGCGAGCTGGAGGAGACGCTCGCCAGGATGGAGAAGCAGGGCAAGCTGCTGGAGGCCCAGCGGCTGCGGATGCGCACCACGTACGACATCGAGATGCTGCGCCAGATCGGCACCTGCTCGGGCGTCGAGAACTACTCGATGCACTTCGACGGCCGCGAGCCCGGCACCGCGCCGAACACGCTGCTCGACTACTTCCCCGAGGACTTCCTGCTCGTCATCGACGAGTCGCACGTGACGGTGCCGCAGATCGGCGCGATGTACGAGGGCGACGCCGCGCGCAAGCGCACGCTGGTCGAGCACGGGTTCCGGCTGCCCTCGGCGATGGACAACCGGCCGCTCAAGTGGGAGGAGTTCCTGGAGCGGGTCGGCCAGACGGTCTACCTCTCGGCCACGCCCGGCAAGTACGAGCTGAGCCGCGGCGACGGCACGGTGCAGCAGATCATCCGCCCGACCGGCCTGATCGACCCCGAGGTGATCGTCAAGCCGACCGAGGGCCAGATCGACGACCTGGTGCACGAGGTGCGCAAGCGGGTGGAGAAGGACGAGCGCGTCCTGGTCACCACGCTGACCAAGAAGATGGCCGAGGACCTCACCGACTACATGCTCGGCCTCGACATCCGGGTCCGGTACCTGCACAGCGACGTGGACACGCTGCGCCGGGTCGAGCTGCTGCGCGAGCTGCGGGCGGGCCGGTTCGACGTGCTGGTCGGCATCAACCTGCTCCGTGAGGGCCTCGACCTGCCCGAGGTCTCGCTGGTGGCGATCCTGGACGCCGACAAGGAGGGCTTCCTGCGCTCCGGCACCTCGCTGATCCAGACCATCGGCCGTGCCGCCCGTAACGTCTCGGGCGAGGTGCACATGTACGCCGACCGGATCACCCCCTCGATGGAGCTGGCGATCGAGGAGACCAACCGGCGCCGGGCCGTCCAGCAGGCGTACAACACCGAGCACGGGATCGACCCGCAGCCGCTTCGGAAGAAGATCGGCGACATCCTCGACACGCTCAACCGCGAGGACCTGGACACCGAGGAGCTGCTGGCCACCGGCTACCGGGGTCAGGGCAAGGGCAAGGCCCCGGTGCCGGCCCTGGGCGCCGACCGGAAGGCCGGCAAGAACCTCCCGGCGACCGAACTGGCTGATCTGATCCAGCAGTTGACGGAGCAGATGCACCGGGCCGCGGCCGACCTCCAGTTCGAGGTGGCGGCCCGCTGGCGGGACGAGATCGGGGAGCTGAAGAAGGAGCTCCGGCAGATGCGGGAGGCCGGGATGGCCTGAGGCGCCACCGCCTCCGGGCGGGGTGTTCGCCGGGGGTGTTCGCCCGGGGTGTTCGCCGGTGGGCCACGGGATGTTCGTCCCGTGGCCACGGCGGGCCCGGGCGCACGAAATCCGGCAGCGGCGAGGGCGGTGCAGGGCCTAGGCTGGCCTGCGGGTACTGCCCTGCGCCGTATCCCCACTTCCAGGGAGAGAGGACATCACCGTGACGGTGAATCTGGCCAAGGGGCAGCGCGTCAGCCTGCAGAAGAGCTCGGGCGAGACCCTGACGGTCGTCCGGATGGGTCTGGGCTGGAAGGCGGCGCCCAAGCGGGGGCTGTTCGGCACCCGGACGCGGCAGATCGACCTGGACGCCTCGGCCCTGCTCTACGCCGAGCGCACCCCCTCGGACGTGGTCTTCTTCCAGCACCTGGTGAGCAACGACGGCTCCGTCCGGCACACCGGTGACAACCTGGTCGGCGGCGCCGGCGCGGGTGGCGACGACGAGTCGATCCTGGTCGACCTCACCCAGGTGCCCGCGCACATCACCCAGGTGGTCTTCACGGTCAGCTCGTACACCGGGCAGACCTTCGCCGAGGTGCAGAACGCGCACTGCCGCCTGGTGGACGAGTCCACCGGCCAGGAGCTGGCCCGCTACGAACTGGCCGGCGGCGGCCCGCACACCGGCCAGATCATGGCCAAGGTCTTCCGCGACGGCGAGGGCGGCTGGGGCATGCAGGCGATCGGCGCGCCGGCCCGGGCCCGGACCTTCCAGGACATGCTGCCCGCGATCGAGCCGTTCCTCTAAACGATCTCCTTTATCTTCCTTTACCTTCTCTTGGTGTTACGGTGGGTGGAAGCGGAGGGGAGTACTCCCAACGCGGTGCACCCGTCATCACGGCGGCCGGTCTCGGCCGCCCGGGGCACCGGCCCGTTCGTACGTGCAGGCGCACGTGCGGTCGTACCGCACCTGCGGTCGTCACGGGTGGAGGAGACCTCCGGCAGACCGACGTAGGACCGGCCCTCGGCCGGCCTCACTTCCGCCGACCTGCCGGAGGAGCAGCAAGTGGATGTTTCCGTAAGCCTTTGGGTAGGCACCATCGGGGTGTTGATCGCCCTGATCGTGGCCGACTTCTTCATCGGGGGGCGCAAGCCGCACGAGGTCTCCATCAAGGAGGCCGGTACCTGGACCGTGGTCTGGGTGGTGCTGGCGCTGCTCTTCGGCGGTTTCCTCTGGTGGCATTCGGGCTCGCGGCCCGCGGGGGAGTTCTTCGCCGGGTACATCACCGAGAAGTCGCTGAGTGTCGACAACCTTTTCGTCTTCATCCTGATCATGGGCAAGTTCGCGGTGCCCCGGATCTACCAGCAGCGGGTGCTGATGGTCGGCGTGATCATCGCGCTGGTGCTGCGTGCGGTCTTCATCGCCGGTGGCGCCGCCCTGGTCACCACGTTCTCCTGGGTCTTCTACATCTTCGGTGCCTTCCTGGTCTGGACGGCCTGGAAGCTGATCAAGGAAGCCCGGGCGGACGAGGAGGAGGAAGAGTTCGAGGAGAACCGCCTGCTCAAGACCATCGAGGCAAAGTTCCCCTCGACCGATCGTTACCACGGTACGAAGCTTTTCATCCGGGAGAACGGCCGTCGCCTGATGACGCCGATGCTGATCGTCATGCTGGCGATCGGTACCACGGACGTACTTTTCGCCCTGGACTCCATTCCCGCGATCTTCGGCCTGACCCAGGACCCGTACATCGTCTTCACCGCCAACGCCTTCGCCCTGATGGGTCTGCGCCAGCTGTACTTCCTGATCGGCGGCCTGCTGAAGAAGCTGGTCCACCTCAGCTACGGCCTCTCGGTGATCCTCGGCTTCATCGGCGTGAAGCTGGTGCTGCACGCGCTGCACGAGAGCGGTGTCCACGTGCCCGAGATCGGCATCCCGTTCTCGCTCGGGTTCATCGTGGTGGTGCTCGCCGTGACGACGGTGACCAGCCTGGTCGCCTCGAAGCGGCAGGCGGCCGAGGAGGCGGCCCGGGAGGGCCGGGAGAGCATCGAGGCCTGACCCCGCTCCACCGGGGAGCTGCGGCGGGCCCGTCGCCGGTCGATCGCTGCGAGAGGGGCGGCGAACACCATCTGATCTGCGACGGTGGCGGCGCCCCGCTCCAGGTGACCACCACCGCGGCCAACGCCAACGACGTGACCCAGGGCCCGGCCCAGCCGGTGGTGCGTGCGGTGCTGTCGGCGCCGGCCGGCCGTGGCGAGCCGTCAGTCACCGGTGCGCGGGCGGCGGGACAGGGCCAGCAGGCTCAGCCCGAACATCAGCACCCCCAGCGGCAGGTGGACGGCCGGTACGTGGGCGATGCCGAGCACGACCTGGGCCGAGGCGAGCAGGAGGAAGCCGAGGGCCTCCCCGATCGGCCGGGTCGGGCCGCCGCCCGGCTTCCAGGCCAGTACGGCCGCCAGGACGTAGAGCATCGAGGCCGCGTACATCACCCGGGCGCCGACCCCGTGCACCGTCTCGCCGTACGAGGTGCTCAGCAGCAGCCCGGCCGAGACGGCCTGGGCCAGGATGGTCAGGGTCTGCAGGGTGAGTGCGATCCGCAGGAACGAGTGGCTGCGCCGTACCGTCGTCTGAGTGGCCATGCCGTGGTCCTCCCGTCCGCCCGTGGGCGGTTCCGCGCCCGGAGGCGGTGATCGATAAGGTCTCACCCGGTCCGACGAAGCGGGCCCGCGAAAGGTCAGGCGCGAAGGGGGCCGGTGCCATGACGGGGGTGTCGGGGGTGTCCGGGGGGTCGGGGATGGCGGGGGCGGCAGGGGTGGCGGGGGAGCGGCGGCAGTTGCTCAACATCGCGTACCGGCTGCTCGGTTCGCTGACCGAGGCCGAGGACGCCGTGCAGGAGGCGTACACCCGGTGGTACGCGCTGGCGCCGGGGCAGCGGGCGCAGGTCCGGGTGCCGGGGGCCTGGCTGACCACGGTGACCGGGCGGATCTGCCTGGACCTGCTCGGTTCGGCGCGGGCCCGGCGGGAGCGGTACGTCGGTGCCTGGCTGCCCGAACCGTTGCCCGACCCGGCCGAGTGGGGGCCGAGGGACACGAGCACGACGGGCGCGGGGGCCGTCGATCCGGCCGAGCAGGTGGTGCTGGACGAGTCGGTGGGCACGGCCTTCCTGGTCGTCCTGGAGACGATGACCCCGGCCGAGCGGGTGGCCTTCGTGCTGCACGACGTGTTCCGGTACCCGTTCGCCGAGATCGCGGCCGTGCTCGGCCGTAGCCCGGCGGCCTGCAAGCAGTTGGCCTCCTCGGCCCGGCGGCGGGTCGGCACCCGGCCCGGCGGCGGAACGGCGGTGGCGGGCCAGGGCGCCGAGACCGTGCGGCGGGTCAAGGACGCCTGGGAGCGCAAGGACGTTCCGGCGCTGGTCGCGCTGCTCGACCCGGCCGTGGTGATGACCGCCGACGGCGGCGGCTTGGCCGGTGCGGCGCTGCGCCCGCTGGCGGGCGGCGGGCTGGTCGCTCAGTACATGGTGGCGATCGCCGACAAGGCGCCCGGGCTCGAACTGCTGGTGCGTTCGGTCAGCGGCCGGCCGGGCCTGGTGGCCAGGCGGGACGGCGTGGTGGTGACGGTGGCCTCGTTCGAGCTGACGGAGGGTCGGGTCGCCCGGATCTGGGTGGTCCGCAACCCGGCGAAGCTCCGCCCCTGGCTGGGCGCTCCGTAGGAGAGGCCCTGGCTGCGGGCCGGCGGTCCGGAGCGGTGTGCTCCGGGCCCGCCGGCCCGGTGGTGGCTCAGAGGCTCACCAGCCGCGCTCGGCCCACTCCTCGAGGTGGGGGCGCTCGGCGCCGAGGGTGGTGTCGCCGCCGTGGCCGGGGTAGACCCAGGTCTCGTCGGGGAGGACGTCGAAGATCTTGGTCTTGACGTCGCCGAGGAGGGAGGCGAACCGGGCCGGGTCGTGCTCGGTGTTGCCGACGCCGCCGGGGAAGAGGCAGTCGCCGGTGAAGACGTGCGGGTGGCCCTGCGGATCGTCGTAGACGAGGACGATCGCCCCGGGGGTGTGGCCGACCAGGTGGCGGACGGTCAGTTCGACCTGGCCGACCCGCAGGGTGTCGCCGTCGTCGAGCAGCTGGTCGGTCGGCACCGGGATGCCGGGCGCGTCGATCCGGCCCGCCGCGGTGCGGGCGCCGGTGGCAGCCACCACCTCGGCCAGCGCCTGCCAGTGGTCGTGGTGCTGGTGGGTGGTGACGACGGTGGCCAGCTGCGGGCCGACCGTCTCCAGCAGCACCGGGGCCTCGGCCGCCGCGTCGATCAGCAGCTGCTCGTCGGTGGCCCGGCAGCGCAGCAGGTAGCAGTTGTTCTCGAACGGGCCGAGCGCGACCTTGGTGATCATCAGGTGGGCGAGCTCGCGGACGTCCGGCGGCCCGCCGACCTTCACCGCTCCGTGGTACGTCATCGGGCCGCTCCTCGCCGCTCGTGGGTGGTCATGGTCTGCACGGAGAGCATCATCACCCAGCTCAGCTCATCGCGGGAAGCTCCGGCAGCGCCGACCGAGGGTCCGTCAACTGTTCGCCGCCCCGGTGCACCTGGAGGCCGTCGCCGTCCGAGCGACCGGAGAGCCAGGCGACCAGGGCCCGGACCGGCCCCTCGATCCGGAGCTCGGGCTCGCCCCGGGCGGCACCGAGCCGGCCGGTCAGCTCGAAGTCGTCCTCGGCGGCCAGCTCGACCGCCGGCAGGCCGGGCTCGGCGGCGTAGCGCTTCAGCAGCCGGGTGAACTCGTAGGTGGCGAAGCCCTCGGGCCAGTGCGCGGGGGTGTACCCGGCGTCGAGGTCCACGTGGTGGTACTCCAGCTCGCCGAGCCGCTTGGGCAGCAGGTCGTACGCGGGCAGGACGGCGCCGCTGCGGTGCCGCACCTCGACCAGCCAGGCCTCGGCCGGCAGCGCGGCGGCGAACTCGACGAGCCGGGTGTCGCTGGCCGTCAGGTCGTCCAGCTGCTCGGCGAGAGGGCGCGGCGCGCCGTCCGCGATGTCCTGGTCGCGCACCTCCTGGCTGACGTACTGCGGGATGTCCCGGCCGGTGCGGGCGCCTTCGAGCAGGTTGACCAGCGAATCGGCATTGCGGGAGACGTGGCTGAGCACGTGGCCGCGAGTCCAGCCGGGCAGGGCGGAGGGCTCGGCGACGGCCTCCGGCGGCAGCTCGGCGACGGTGCGGTGCAGGCGGGCGAAGGCCTCGGCCAGCTCGTTCAGGGCGGTGGTCACGTCGACCTGGTGGGTCATGGCGGTGGTGCTCCCGGGTTCGTCGGCTCGGGGATCAAGCGGCGGATCAAGGTACGGGTCAAGAACAGCATGCGCTTGCGGGATGCCTTACGGGGGGTCCCGTCGTTATTCCAGTGGGCGGAACCGTTCCGCCGTGTTGACCTGGGGGTTTGCCGGGCCGGTCGGCGGGGGTCCGAGGCGGTCTTCACTCGTTCGGGTGGTCTCCACTGGACAGGCTCGATATTCGAACGCCTGAGCTAGTAGGCTGACGGGCGCACACTGGAAGAATTCGCCCCCGGTCTTCGACCAGGGGATCCCCTCCCGGAGAAAGGCGCCAGAAGCCGTGGCAGACCGCCTCATCGTCCGCGGTGCTCGCGAGCACAACCTGAAGAACGTCTCGCTCGACCTGCCGCGTGACTCCCTCATCGTCTTCACCGGGCTCTCCGGCTCGGGCAAGTCCTCGCTCGCCTTCGACACGATCTTCGCCGAGGGCCAGCGCCGGTACGTCGAGTCGCTCTCCTCCTACGCCCGCCAGTTCCTCGGCCAGATGGACAAGCCGGACGTGGACTTCATCGAGGGCCTCTCCCCGGCCGTCTCGATCGACCAGAAGTCCACCAACCGGAACCCGCGTTCGACCGTCGGCACCATCACCGAGGTCTACGACTACCTGCGCCTGCTCTTCGCCCGGATCGGCAAGCCGCACTGCCCGCACTGCGCCCGCCCGATCGCCAAGCAGTCGCCGCAGGCCATCGTCGACCGGGTGCTCAAGCTGGAGGAGGGCACCCGCTTCCAGGTGCTCAGCCCGGTGGTGCGCGAGCGCAAGGGCGAGTTCGTCGACCTCTTCGCCGACCTGCAGTCCAAGGGGTACGCCCGCGCCCGGGTCGACAGGCAGACGGTGCAGCTCACCGAGCCGCCCACGCTCAAGAAGCAGGAGAAGCACACCATCGAGGTGGTCATCGACCGCCTCACCGTCAAGAGCAGCGCCAAGCGCCGCCTGACCGACTCGGTGGAGACGGCGCTGCGCCTCTCCGGCGGCATGGTCGTGCTCGATTTCGTCGACCTCCCGGCCGACGACCCGGAGCGTGAGCGGATGTACTCCGAGCACCTCTACTGCCCGTACGACGACGTCTCCTTCGAGGAGCTGGAGCCGCGCTCCTTCTCCTTCAACTCGCCCTTCGGCGCCTGCCCCGAGTGTTCGGGCCTGGGCAACCGGATGGAGGTCGACCCGGAGCTGGTCGTGCCCGACGAGGAGAAGTCGCTCGACGAGGGCGCCATCCACCCGTGGTCGCAGGGCCACACCAAGGAGTACTTCAGCCGCCTGGTCGACGCGCTCGCCGGCGAGCTGGGCTTCCGCACCGACATCCCCTGGGCCGGCCTGCCCGCCCGGGCCCGCAAGGCCCTGCTGAACGGGCACAAGACCCAGGTCGAGGTGCGGTACAACAACCGCTACGGGCGCGAGCGCTCGTACACCACGGCCTTCGAGGGCGCGATCCCGTTCGTGACGCGCCGGCACTCCGAGTCGGAGAGCGACAGCAGCCGCGAGCGCTTCGAGGGTTACATGCGGGAGGTGCCCTGCCCCAGCTGCAAGGGCACCCGGCTCAAGCCGGTCATCCTGGCCGTCACCGTCCTGGGCAAGTCGATCGCCGACGTCTCCGCGATGTCGATCAGCGACTGCGCCGAGTTCCTGGGCGCGATGAAGCTCACCGCGCGCGACAAGCAGATCGCCGAGCGGGTGCTCAAGGAGGTCAACGAGCGGCTGCGCTTCCTCGTCGACGTCGGCCTGGACTACCTCTCGCTCAACCGCGCGGCCGGCACCCTCTCCGGCGGCGAGGCCCAGCGCATCCGGCTCGCCACCCAGATCGGCTCCGGCCTGGTCGGCGTGCTCTACGTACTGGACGAGCCCTCGATCGGCCTGCACCAGCGCGACAACCACCGCCTGATCGAGACCCTGGTCCGCCTGCGCGACATCGGCAACACGCTGATCGTGGTCGAGCACGACGAGGACACCATCAAGACCGCCGACTGGGTGGTCGACATCGGCCCCGGCGCCGGCGAGCACGGCGGCAAGGTGGTGCACTCCGGCTCGCTCAAGGAGCTGCTGCGCAACGAGGAGTCGCTGACCGGGCAGTACCTGGCCGGCAAGCGCTCCATCCCCACCCCCGAGGTGCGCCGCCCGCGCGACAAGAAGCGGCAGATCACGGTGCACGGCGCCCGCGAGCACAACCTGCGGGACGTGACGGTCGGCTTCCCGCTCGGCACCTTCACCGCGATCACCGGTGTCTCCGGCTCCGGCAAGTCCACCCTGGTCAACGACATCCTCTACACCCACCTGGCCCGGGAGCTGAACGGCGCGCGCAGCGTGCCCGGCCGGCACACCCGGATCACCGGCACCGACCTGGTCGACAAGGTGGTGCACGTCGACCAGTCGCCGATCGGCCGCACCCCGCGCTCCAACCCGGCCACCTACACCGGCGTCTTCGACAACGTGCGCAAGCTCTTCGCCGAGACGCAGGAGGCCAAGGTCCGGGGTTACCTGCCCGGCCGGTTCTCCTTCAACGTCAAGGGCGGCCGCTGCGAGAACTGCTCGGGCGACGGCACCATCAAGATCGAGATGAACTTCCTGCCGGACGTCTACGTCCCGTGCGAGGTCTGCCACGGCGCCCGGTACAACCGGGAGACGCTGGAGGTGCACTACAAGGGCAAGTCCATCTCCGAGGTGCTGGACATGCCGATCGAGGAGGCCCTGCACTTCTTCGAGGCCGTCCCGGCCATCGCCCGCCACCTGCGCACGCTCAACGACGTGGGCCTCGGGTACGTCCGGCTCGGCCAGTCGGCGCCGACGCTCTCCGGCGGTGAGGCGCAGCGCGTCAAGCTCGCCTCCGAGCTGCAGAAGCGCTCCACCGGCCGCACGGTCTACGTGCTCGACGAGCCCACCACCGGCCTCCACTTCGAGGACATCAGCAAGCTGATCAAGGTGCTAGACGGCCTGGTGGAGAAGGGCAACACCGTCATCGTCATCGAGCACAACCTCGATGTGATCAAGACGGCCGACTGGATCGTCGACATGGGCCCCGAGGGCGGTTCCGGCGGCGGCCTGGTCGTGGCCGAGGGCACCCCCGAGCAGATCGCGGCCGAACCGGCCAGCCACACCGGCAAGTTCCTCCGCGACATCCTGGCCGGCCGCACCATCGAGGCCGTGGACGCGGCCCCGGTCAAGGCCACGCGCAAGCGCCGCAGCTAGCCACGGCTAGCCGCAGCCGGCCTCGGCCGGCCGGTCCCGGGACGCCTTCGCGTCCCGGGACCGCTGCTTTCAGGCTCGGCTACCTTCAGGCCCCGCTGCGGAGCTCGTCCATGTCACCGGTGGCCGGGATGCCCTCGGCCAGTCCGTAGCGCAGCAGGACGGTGCCGCGCGGGCTGGCCGCCGGCGGTTCGAGCAGGGTGAGGTTGGTGGGCACGGCGCCGCCCTCGAAGAGCTTCTTGCCGGTGCCGAGCACGATCGGGTGCACCCAGAGGTCCAGCCGGTCGAGCAGCTTCTCGCGCAGCAGCGTCTGCACCAGGTCGAGGCTGCCGACCACCTTCACGTGCTCGTGCCGCTCGCGCAGCTCGCGCACCGCGGCGGGCAGGTCCGGCCCGAGGAGGCTGGACCCGGCCCAGTCGAGCTCCGGCTTCCCACGCGAAGCCACGTACTTCGGGATGCCGTTGAACAGCTCGGCGAACGGGCTGTCGCCGGCTTGGGGCCAGTAGGCGGCGAAGATGTCGTACGTCCGCCGCCCGAGCAGCAGGGCGTCGGTGCCCTGGTACGCGGCGTCCACCTGCTCTCCGGCGACCTCGTCCAGCAGCGGCACCTGCCAGCCGCCGAACCGGAACCCTTCGGGGTCCTCCTCCGGCCCGCCGGGCGCCTGCCCGACCAGGTCGAGGGTGGTGAACAGGGCGAGGTGGATCAGTCCCATGGCGTGCTCCCGAGTGGTCGGCTGTCCGGTCACCATCTCAGACGGACCGGGCCGACCGGATTCATCGCCCCACCGCGAGTCGCTTCGCGCCGAGTCGCGTCGGCCGCTCAGCGGTACCGGGGGAACCGGTCCGTCGCGATCAGCCAGCGGCCGACCGGGACGGGTTCGCCGTAGTCGTAGGTGCGGGTCTTGGCGTAGTCGGTGCCGTTCGGTTCGGAATGTACCTGGACGGTGCCGCGGTCGGGGTCGACGATCAGGTAGAGCGGGATGCCCATCGCCGAGTAGTCGGCGATCTTGTCGCGATAGTCGTTCTCGGGGTTGGTGCGGGAGACGATCTCGGCGACGAGTTCGAGGTCTTGGGGGTTGACCCCTTCCTGCGGTTGCTCGGCGATGAGATCCTCGCGCAGGACCATGAGATCGGGAACTCGGACCCGCCCCAGCCTAGCGTCCTGCACGTTGGTGTCCGTCAGCCCGTACATCTCGGGCGTCTGGGCCATGACTTGGCGCGCCAGATTCATGGCGGTGAAGCCGTGGGGCGTCGAGGAGGACATCATCATGACCAGTCCCTCGGGCCCGATCTCGACGCGCGGCTTCATCGGCAGCTGCGACAGCTCGTCCGCGATCTCGCGGAGCCGGGCGAAGGTGGCGGGATCGATGCTCATGCCTCCAATCTACTGGCGCGCCCGGGTCCTCATACGGGGTGCGTAGACTGCGGCGGTCTGTGAGTGATTGTCGTGGTGAGGAGTGGGCGAGGATGACCGAGAGCTCCGGGATGGCCAGCCGGCGGACCGTGCTGTGCGGGGCGGCGGCTGCCGTGGTGGCCGGTGGGGCGGTGGCTGGGTGCACCTCGCCGTCGTACGGAGGGTCGTCGTCCTCGGCGTCCAGCAGTGGTGGGGGGTCGAAGACCCCGGCGGCGCCGGTGCAGGTCGGGGCCGTGGCGGACGTCCCGGTCGGCGGGGGGAAGGTCTACCGCGACCAGGCGATCGTGGTGACGCAGCCCTCGGCCGGGCAGTACAAGGCGTTCAGCGCGCGGTGCACGCACGCCGGGTGCATCGTCGACCAGGTCAAGAACGGGCAGATCCAGTGCCCGTGCCACGGGAGCCGGTTCGGCGCCTCGGACGGGGCGGTGCAGGACGGGCCGGCGCCGGAGCCGCTGCCCTCGTACCCCGTCGTGGTCAAGGACGGCCAGTTGGTGGTGACGCCGACCGCCTGAGGCGGTGGCGGTGAGAGCTGCGGAAGGGGCGCCCCCGGGTGGGGGTGCCCCTTCCGGCTTCAGGGGGTAGGGACGAGCGCGGGGGTGGGTTCGGGTTCGGCCGGGGCCTCGGGCTTGCCGATCAGGGAGGCGGCGGAGGCGGCGGCGCCGAGGGCCATCAGGGCGAGGACCAGGCGGAAGTCGAGGGTGGCGACCAGGGCCGAGCCGAGGCCGACGGCGAGGGCCTGGGGGGCGGTCAGGGAGAGGTTGACGGCGGCCTGGGTACGGCCCATCAGGGCCGGCGGGGTGGCGGCCTGGGCGGCGGTGGCGAGGCCGACCACGGCGGCGGGGATGCCGCCGCCGACGATCAGCAGGCCGGCGGCCACGGCCGGGAGCGAGGGAAGGGTCAGCAGGAGGGTGCCGGCGGCGAAGACCAGTGAGCCGGTGAGGACGGTGCGGCGCGGGCCGAGCCGGCCGATCGCCAGGCCGCCGAGCACGGAGCCGCCGAGGGCGCCGACGGCCTCCACCGTCTCCAGCACGCCGAGGAACTGTGGGGTGCGGTGCAGCCCGTGCTGGATCAGGGCGAACAGCACCGGCTGGAGCAGGCTGAGTACGAAGCCCGTGGCGGCGGTGGCCACCACCAGTGGGAGCAGGGCCCTGGCCCCGCGCAGGTGGGCGAAGCCCGCGAGCACCTCGCTGCGCCAGGGCTGCCCGGAGGGCGCCGGCCGGGTCTCGGGCACCCGGAGGGCGAGGAAGGCCAGGGCGGCGGCCAGCAGCACCGCGATGTCGGCCAGCGCGACGGCCCGCCCGCCCAGCCAGCCGTACAGGCCGGAGCCGGCCAGCGGGGCGATCAGGGTGATGCCGGCCCGGGCGCTCTGGGTCAACCCGGCGGCGGCACCAAAGGTCTGACGATCCGTCAGGATTGAGCGGAGCAGTGCGCTCTGCGCCGGGGTCAGCACGACCCCGGCGAGGCCGCAGAGCGTGGCCACGCAGTAGATGATCCACACCCGGTCCGGCCCGTCCACCAGGAGCAGCGGCGTCAACCCGGCCGCCAGAGCCAGGTTGACCCCGATCAGCAGTGGTCGGCGGCGCACCCGGTCGGCCACCAGGCCACCGAGGGGCAGCAGGAGCAGCGGGGCGGCGGCGCAGAACAGCACCAGCCCGGCGGCCGAGTTGCTGCCGGTCAGCACCTTGGCCCAGATGCCGAGGGCGATGGAGAGCGCGGTGTCGCCGAGGACGGAGAGCGCGTGCCCGGCGAGGTAGAGCCGGAACTCCGATCGGGCCAACAGCGGGTGCATGGGCGGTCCTTGGGGACAGGGGCGGGGAGGGGGAGGAAGGGGAGGGGCCGCCGTCCGGCCGGTGGTGAGCCGGTCGGGTGGCGGACAGCCCGGTGGTCAGCGGGCCAGGCTGGCGAAGCCTTCGAGCACCGCGTCGTTGGCGTCCTTCTCGCCGATGGCGATCCGGATGCCCTGGCCCGGGTAGTACCGGACGGCGACCTCGCGTTCCTCCAGGGCCGCCCGGAGCGGGGCGTGGTCGCCGGGGGCGACCACCCAGAGGAAGTTGGTCAGGCTCGGGGCCACCGACCAGCCGAGGCCCACGAGTTCGGCGCTGAGCCGGTCGCGTTCGGCCGTGATCTCGGCGATCCGCTGTTCCACCTCGGCCTGGGCCGAGACGGCGGCCAGCAGGGCCGCCTCCTGGAGGCGGTTGACCGCGTACGGTACCTGATGGTCCTTGACCCGGCGGGCGAGCTCCGGGGCGGCCAGTGCGTAGCCGATCCGCAGCGCCGCGATGCCGTGCGACTTGGAGAGCGTGCGCAGCACCACCAGATTGGGGAACTCGGCGATCCGGTCCGGCACGCTCGGGGCGTCCCAGCCCCGGGCGAAGTCCACGTACGCCTCGTCCAGCAGGATCACCGCGGTGGGCGGCACCCGGCGGAAGAAGGCGGTCAGCTCCGCCCAGGAGTAGACCGTGCCGGTCGGGTTGTGCGGGTTGCAGAGCACGATGACCCGGGTGCGCTCGTCCAGCTGGGCCGCCATCGCCGCGAGGTCGTGCCGGGCGTCGCCGCCCAGCGGCACCGCCCGCGCCTCGGCGCGGACGATGTCGCAGAACATCGGGTAGGCGTCGAAGCAGGGCGCCGAGTGCACCACGTTGTCGCCGGGCTCGACGAGGGTGTGGAAGAGGTCCAGGGCGACCCCCGCCGAACCGTGGCCGACGACCACGTGCTCGGCGGGGACTCCCTGCCAGTCCGCGATGATCTGCTCGATCCGCACCGGCCGGAAGGCCGGGTAGCGGTGCAGGTCGTCGGCGGCCCCGGCCAGAGCGGCCAGGATGGAGGGCAGTGGCGGGTACGGGTGCTCGTTCTGGGCCAGCAGGTGCCGGGCCGTGGTCCGCGCGGCCATCAGTCGGCCTGCAGGACGTAGAGCCAGGAGTGCGGGGTGGCGAGCGCCTCGACGCGGTCGATCCGCAGGCCGGCCTCGGTGAAGAGGTCCTCGTAGGTCTCCTTGGTGTGCAGCGGCACGCCCATCATCGCGTGGGCCAGCTCGAAGCCGACCGAGAAGGCCGGCAGCGGGCCGCCGGTGTCGCCCTCGCCGCGCAGCATGGTGTCGCCGAGCACGAAGGTGCGGGCCTTCGGGAAGGCCTCCCGCATCCGGGTGAAGATCGAGGAGCGGGTGGCCGGGTCGGCCAGCAGGTCGTGCAGCAGGAAGAAGCTGATCACGGTGTCGACCTCGGTCACCTGGGTGGCGGCCGCGTCGTTGTCGATCTGGGTGCCGAGCAGGCCGAGCACGTCGGCGCGGACCGCGGTGACCCGGCTCTGCATGCCGGCCGCCGCGATGTCGTGGCGGGCGATGTCGGTGGCCGGGCGGCTGATGTCGATGCCGAGGCCGCGCGAGCCCTCGCGGCCCGAGACCACCCGGCGGACGCGGGCGGAGGTGCCGCTGCCGAGGTCGGCGATGAACTTGAAGTCGATGTCGGAGAGCACGTCGTCCAGCTGGGCGGCGAACATCGACTGGTCGCACTGGGCCGAGCCGAGGGCGACCATCGCCTCGTCGCGGAGCACCTCGGTGCCGTACCCGTGTGAGCCGGTGCTCAGGTGGCCGGCGCGGCCGAACACGTCGTGGTAACCGCCGACCGCCCAGGTGAAGTAGCCACGTGCGGCGGCGACTTCGAGGCCAGCCGGGGTCGGCAGGTAGCCGGCGCCCTCGGCGCGGACGTAGCCGCAGTCGGTGGCGGCGCGCAGCACGGCCTCCACCCGGGCGGCGTCGCCGGCCTGGGCGGTGGCCTCGACGGCGGAGACCCGCTCGCCCCGGCCGAGCCGCTCCAGCAGGCCGATCCGGTCCAGCGCGAAGATCACGTTCGCGGCGATGAAGCCGTTGTAGGCGTCGGTCGAGTCGATCGGGGCGGTGGTGGTGCCGCGCCAGGTGTCGGGGAGGACGAGCGTGTTCATCTGGTGTCTCCTCAGGTCGGACCCGGGTCGGGTCCTCGGTGGGTGCAGGACGTCGTGGCCTGCGGTCTGGGCGGGGCGCTCCGGCGGAGCGCCCGGGGTCGGGCGGGTCAGGAAGTCTGTGGAGGCCGGGGTGCCAGGCGGGCCGCGAGGACCGGGCCGACCACGCTCAGCGCGGCTGCGCCGGTCATCCCGCCGTGGGTGCTCGGCACCTCGTGGAGGTCGAGCCGGCCGCCGATGTGGGCGCGCCAGGCCTCCGGGTCCGGGGCGTCGTCCGGGCGGTCCTTGGCGGCGGTGAAGAACACCGCGTCGCCGTCGTAGCCCGGCAGGGGCGGGTCCTCGGCGAGTGCGGCATGGGCCAGGAAGACCTCCACCACCCGGGCCACCCCGGCCCCGCTGAGGCCCGCGAGCGGGCCGTCCCCCGCCCCGACCAGCGCGGCATAGCCGGCTTCGTCGGTGGGCCAGGCCGCGATCTCCCCGGCCGGGTGGCCGAGCGATTCGAGGATCCCGGCGAGGAGTTCGGGGGTGCGGGCGGGGGCCGCCGACTCGCCGCTCCCGCCCGGGTAGGCGTCCAGCAGGGCCAGCAGGGAGACCTCTTCGCCCTCGGCTCGCAGCAGGGCCGCCATCGCGTGGGCGACGACCCCGCCGAAGGACCAGCCGAGCAGGGCGTAGGGGCCCTCGGGCCGGACGGTCCGCAGCTGCGCCAGGTAGGTCTGCACCAACTCACTTACAGTGTAAGGCAGTTGGGTCGGATCGGCCAGCCCCGGGGCCTGGATTCCGTAGATCGGCTGATCGGCGTCCAGGTGGCGCAGCAGGCCCGTGTAGACCCAGCTGATACCGGCGGCCGGGTGCACGCAGAACAGCGGCGGACGGCTGCCCCGGGCCCGGATCGGCAGCAGGACGGGGAAGCTCTCGGCGCCGGTCGCCCCGGCGCCGTGCTCGGCCGGGTCGAGCCGCGCCGCGAGCGCGGCGACGGTCGGGGCCTCGAACAGCAGCCGGACGCCGACCCCGGCGGCCTGCGGGCCGCACAACTCCCGTAGCCCGGCCACCAGTCGGCTGGCCAGCAGCGAATGGCCGCCCAGCTCGAAGAAGTTGTCGTCGATGCCGATGTGGCTCAGGCCGAGGGTGTCGGCGAACAGCCCGCACAGCACCTCCTCCAGCGGCGTCCGGGGTGGACGCCCGGACCCCGGGCCGGTGGCGCTGGGGTCGGGGGCGGGGAGGGCCTTGCGGTCGACCTTGCCGTTGGCGGTGAGCGGAAGGGAGTCGAGGGCGAGGATCGCGCCGGGCACCATGTGGTCGGGCAGGGTCCGGCCGACGTGGGCGCGCAGGGCGGCTGGGTCGACGGCGCGGCCGGGGGCGGGGACGGTGTAGGCGACCAGGCGGCGGTCGCCCGGTCGGTCCTCGCGGGCCAGGACGAAGACCTGAGCCAGGGAGGGGTGTTGGGCGAGGACGGCCTCGATCTCGCCGGGTTCGATCCGGAAGCCGCGGATCTTGACCTGGTGGTCGGCGCGGCCGAGGTACTCCAGGGTGCCGTCGGCGGTGCGGCGGACCAGGTCGCCGGAGCGGTACATCCGGCTGCCGGGCGGGCCGTAGGGGTCGGCGACGAAGCGTTCGGCGGTGAGGTCGGGTCGGCCGCGGTAGCCGCGGGCGAGGCCGTCGCCGGCGATGTAGAGCTCGCCGGTGACGCCCAGCGGCACGGGCTGCAGCGCGCTGTCGAGGATGAGGAGCCGGGTGCCCAGGACGGGCCGGCCCATGGGGGCGTTGACCCTGCCCCTGAGCGGGGCGCTCATGGAGGCGCAGACGGTGGCCTCGGTGGGGCCGTAGGCGTTGACCATGCGCAGCCGGGCGGACCAGCGCTCGACCAGGTCGGGCGGGCAGGCCTCGCCGGCCACGACCAGGGTGCCGCCTGCGGGCAGGGCGTCGGGGGGCAGTACGGCCAGGGCGGTCGGGGGCAGCGTGAGGTGGGTGACGCCCTGTGCGGCGATCAGCTCCACCAGGCCCGGGCCGGGCAGCAGTTGATCGGCGTCGGCGAGCACGGCCCGGGCTCCGTTGGCCACGGCCATGCCCAGTTCGGAGACGGCGGCGTCGAAGGAGGGCGAGGCGAAGAGCAGGACCCGGCTCTCCGGGGTCACCGCGAAGGCCCGACGCTGCGATTCGATCAGCGCCGCCAGCCCAGTGTGGCTGACCACGACGCCCTTGGGGCGGCCGGTGGAGCCGGAGGTGTAGATGATGTACGCGGCCGAACTCACGGTGGTGGGAGGAAGGTTGTCGGCTTCGTAGCCGGCGGTGTCCAGGTGCTCGACCAGCAGGCGCGGCAGCGGGCTGTCGGCGAGCAGGTCGGCGGCCAGGGCGGCGGTGGTGACCACCAGCGCCGGTGCGGCGTCGGTGAGCATGTAGGCGATCCGGTCGGCCGGGTAGCGCGGGTCCAGCGGCAGGAAGGCCGCACCGGCCTTGAGGATGGCCAGCTGGGCGACGATGAACTCGATCGACCGCTCCAGTGCGATCGCCACGAACCGCTCCGGGCCCGCGCCTTGCTCGATCAGCAGTCGGGCCAGCCGGTTCGCCCGCTCGTTCAACTCCGCGTACGTCAGCTGCTCCTCGTCGAAGGCCAGGGCGACGGCCTCCGGTCGGGCGGCGGCCTGGGCCTCGAAGAGGGAGTGGAAGGTGGCCGGGGCGGGCGGGCGCGCGGTGCCGTTCCACTCGGTCAGCAGGCGGTGGCGCTCGGCCGGGGCCAGGATATCGAGTCGGCCCACGCGCTGGTCCGGGTCGGCCGGCACGGCGGTCAGCACCCGGGCCAGCCGCTCGCCGATCGCGGTGGCGGTGGCCCGGTCGAAGAGGTCGACCGCGTACTCGAGGCTGAGGTCCAGGCCGGCCGGGGCACCCGTCGCGTCGAAGCTCTCGCCGTAGGAGACGGTCAGGTCGAACTTGGCCAGTTCGGCGTCGAGTTGCTCGATTCGCACGGGCAGCTCGCCGAGGCTCGACTGCTCGGCCGGGCCGCCCGAACCGGCCGAGGTCAGCATCACCTGGCAGAGCGGGTGCCGGGCGGTGGACCGGGTCGGGTTGACCGCCTCGACCAGGCGGTCGAACGGTATGTCCTGGTGCTCGAAAGCGCCCAGGGTGCCGATCCGCACGCGCTCAAGCAGTTCGGCGAAGGTCGGGTCGCCGGAGAGGTCGGTGCGCAGGACCAGGGTGTTGACGAAGAAGCCGATCAGGTCGTCGAGGGCCTCGTCGGTGCGCCCGGCCACCACGGTGCCCAGGGGAATGTCGGTGCCCGCGCCGAGTCGGCCCAGGGTGGCGGCGAGCGCGGCCTGGAGCACCATGAAGGTGCTCGTCCGGCTGCGCTGGGCCAGGCCCAGCAGGGCGGCGTGCTGCTCGCTGCCGAGCCTGAGCTCCACCCCGTCGCCGCGCCGGGTCGGCCTGGCCGGCCGTCGGCGGTCGTAGGGGAGGCTGAGCTCCTCGGGTGAGTCGGCCAGAGTCCGCTGCCAGTAGGCGAGTTGGCGGCTCAGCAGGCTCTCCGGGTCGTCCTCGGCGCCGAGCAGCTCGCGCTGCCAGAGGGAGTAGTCGGCGTACTGGACCGCCAGCGGCTCCCAGTCGGGGGTGGTGCCGGCGTGGCGGGCGGTGTAAGCGGCGTCGAGGTCGCGGAGGAGCGGGCCGACCGACCAGCCGTCGCCGACGATGTGGTGCATGAGGATCAGCAGCACGTGCTCGCCCTGGGGGAGCGAGAACAGGGTGGCCTTGATCGGGAGGTCCGTCGCCAGGTCGAAGACCTGGCCGACCGCCGCCGCCAAGCTCGCGCGCAGGTCATCCGCGGGGGTGAGGGTGACCGTGTCGAGCGTGAAGTCGGCTGAACCGGTGATGAGTTGGTGCGGCTGGCCGTCGGTACTCGGGAAGACGGTGCGCAGCACCTCGTGGCGCTCGACCACGTCCCGGAGGGCGGCCGCCAGTGCGGGGGTGTCGACGGCGCCGGAGAGTCGGAGTGCGAGCGGCGTGTTGTAGAGCGCGCTCGGCCCCTCGAACTGCTCGATGAACCAGAGGCGTTGCTGGGCCGAGGAGAGCGGGATGCGCTCCGGTCGCGGACCGCTGGTCAGAGCCGGGCGTGAGCCGTGGGTTCGGGGGAGTTGGGTGGTGAGGGTGGCGATGGTGGGGTGGTCGAAGAGGGTGCGGATGGGGAGTTCGATGTCGAGGGTGGTGCGGATGCGGCTGACGAGTTTGGTGGCGAGGAGGGAGTGGCCGCCGAGCTCGAAGAAGTTGTCGTCGATGGTGATGCGTTCCAGGCCGAGGGTCTGGGCGAAGAGGTCGGCGAGGGTGCGTTCGATGTCGGTGCGGGGTGCGCGGCCGGCGGCGCCGGCTTGGTAGTCGGGGGCGGGCAGGGCCTTGCGGTCGACCTTGCCGTTGGGGGTGACGGGGAAGCTGTCGAGCAGGACGACGGCGGCGGGTGCCATGTAGCTGGGCAGCCGTTCGGCGGCGAAGGCGCGCAGCTCCTCGGTGCCGGCCGAGCCGGCGGCGGCAGCCGTCACGTAGGCGATGAGGCGCTTGTCGCCGGGCTGGTCTTCGCGGATGGTGGCGAGCACCTGGCCGACGGCCGGGTGCTCGGCGAACGCCGCCTCCACTTCACCGAGTTCGATGCGGAAGCCGCGGATTTTGACTTGGTCGTCGGTGCGGCCGAGGAATTCGAGGGTGCCGGTGGTGGTCCAGCGGACGAGGTCGCCGGTGCGGTACATGCGTTCGCCGGTGCGGAACGGGCAGGCGACGAAGCGCTCGGCGGTGAGGGTGGGGCGGTGGATGTAGCCGCGGGCGAGGCCGTTGCCGGTGATGTAGAGCTCGCCGGCGACGCCTGCGGGGACGGGCTTGAGGGTGGGGTCGAGGACGTAGAGGCCGGTGTTGGCGAGGGGTTGGCCGATGGGGACTACCGTGGGGATCGGCTGGTGAGCCGTCATGGTGTGGGTGGTTTTGATGGCGGTGGTTTCGGTGGGGGCGTAGACCGCGAGGATTTCGGTGTCGGGGCAGGTGGTGAGGAGTTGGCGGATGGTTTCGGGTGGGACGGTGTCGCCGCCGGTCCAGATTTGGTGGACGTTGCGGAAGGCGTGGGGGGTTTCTTCGGCGAGGAGGCGCAGGAGGCCGGAGGGGGCTTGGACGAGGGTGATGTGGTGGGTGGTGATGGTGTGGGCGAGTTGGTGGGTGTCGAGTTCGCCGGGGTGGGCGAGGACGATGTGGCCGCCGGTGGTGAGGGGTGCCCAGACTTCGGTGGTGGAGGCGTCGAAGGCGGTGGGGGAGTGGAGGAGGGTGCTGTGGTGGTGGCCGGTGTGGAAGTGGGGGTTGGTGAGGAGGTCGACGACGTTGTGGTGGGTGACGGCGACGCCCTTGGGGAGGCCGGTGGAGCCGGAGGTGTACATCACGTAGGCGAGTTGGTGGGGCAGGATCCGGGTCTGTGGGTTGCCGGGCTGGCCGACTGCTGAGAGCAACTCGGGAGTGACCTCAAGCGCGGTGAAGTGCAGCGCGGTGGAGCCGGGGTCGGTGGCCGCCGGTGCGCTGAACTCGGTTGCGAAGACAGGGTGTTCGCGGTGGGCCGGGTCGGTGAGGAGCAGGGTGGCGCCGGTGTCGGTGAGGATGTGGCGGAGCCGGTCGAGCGGGTAGCGGTCGTCGAGGGGGACGTAGGTGCCGCCGGCTTTGCTGATCGCGAGGATGGCGGTGAGCAGGTCGGCTGAGCGGTCCATCAGGATGGCGACCGGCTGCTCGGCGGAGAGCCCGCCTTCCAGGAGGACGGTGGCCAGCTGGTTGGCGCGGAGGTTGAGTTCGGCGTAGCTGAGTCGCTGGTCGCCGGCGATCAGGGCCAGGGTGTCGGGGGTGGTGGCGGCCTGGGCTTCGAAGAGGCGGGGCAGGGTGGTTTCGGCGACGGGGGTGGTCGGGCCGTGCCAGCCGCCGAGGAGTTGCGCGCGCTCGGTCTGGTCCAGGATGTCGATCTCGCTGATCGGTGCGTCCGGGGTAGCGGCGACGGCATGCAGGACGCGCAGCAGGCGGGTTGCGAGCGCGGTGCCGGTGGCGGGGTCGAAGAGGTCGGCGGCGTAGTCGACGGCGCCGGTCAGACCCTGCGGGGTGCCGTCAGGGGCCTGGTGCTCGACGAAGTTGAAGACGAGGTCGAACTGGGCCTGGGCCTCGCCGGCATCCTCCAGGGTCGCCGTGGCCCGGCCGAACGGAACGCTCCCGGTGGAGGCGGAGTTGAGGGTGACCACGGTCTGGAAGAGCGGGTGCCGGGCCGGGGTGCGGGTCGGGTTCAGGTGCTCGACCAGCCGGTCGAACGGCGCGTCCTGGTGGTCGTAGGCGTCCAGGTTGGTCCGGCGGACGCGGTGCAGCAGCTCGTGGAAGCTGGGGTCACCGGACACGTCCGTGCGCAGCACCAGGGTGTTGATGAAGAAGCCGACCAGGTCGTCGAGGGCTTCGTCGGTGCGCCCGGCGATGGGGGTGCCGAGGGGGATGTCGGTGCCGGCGCCGAGACGGGCATAGAGGGCGGCGACGGCGGCCTGCAGCACCATGAACAGGCTGGCCTGCCGTTCGGCGGCCAACTCGGACAGTCTTCGGTGGAGTTCAGTGTCGACCAGCACCTCGGCCACACCACCACGGCGGGTGGGCGCGGCCGGGCGGGTGCGGTCGTACGGGAGGCTCAGCTCCTCCGGGGCATTGGCCAGCGTCTGCTGCCAGTAGGCGAGTTGCTCGCTCAGGACACTGTCCGGGTCGTCCTCCGTGCCGAGGAACTCGCGCTGCCAGAGGGTGTAGTCGGCGTACTGGACGGGCAGCGGATCCCAGTCGGGCGAGGTGCCGGCCAGTCGGGCCGCGTAGGCGGTGCTGAGGTCACGGAGGAGCGGGGCGACCGACCAGCCGTCGTTGGCGATGTGGTGGGTGAGCAGCAGGAGCAGGTGCTCGCCCTGGGGCAAGGAGAACAGGGTGGCCTTGATCGGGAGGTCCCTCGCGAGGTCGAAGACCTCGGTGGTGGCCTCGGCCAGCCGCGCCTGCAGCTCGGCCTCGTCGGCCACCGCCACCAGCCGCAGCGGCGGCCGGGCCTGCTCGGTGATCACCTGGTGCGGCTGGCCGTCCTCCGCCGCGAAGACGGTGCGCAGCACCTCGTGGCGCTCGACCACGTCCCAGAGCGTGCCCTCCAGGGCACAGGTGTCGATCTCACCGGTCAGGCGGACTGCGAACGGCGTGTTGTAGAGGGCGCTCGGGCCCTCGAACTGCTCGATGAACCAGAGCCGTTGCTGCGCGAACGACAGCGGGATCATGGTCTGCCTCCGGAAGATGACGTGCTGAGATCGGGTTGCGTACGGGACGGGGTCGGGTGGGACCTGCGGCTACGAGGGCGTGCCGGGCCGGCGCATCGGCCGGAGGGCGGGGCGTGCTCTGCGGCTCTGGGGGAGTTGGGTGGTGAGGGTGGCGATAGTGGGGTGGTCGAAGAGGGTGCGGATGGGGAGTTCGATGTCGAGGGTGGTGCGGATGCGGCTGACGAGTTTGGTGGCGAGGAGGGAGTGACCGCCGAGTTCGAAGAAGTTGTCGTCGATGGTGATGCGTTCCAGGCCGAGGGTCTGGGCGAAGAGGTCGGCGAGGGTCTGCTCGGTGGCGTTCCGGGCCGCGCGCCCGGTCGTGTCGGCCCGGTAGTCGGGGGCAGGCAGGGCACGGCGGTCGACCTTGCCGTTGGTGGTGACGGGGAGGGCGTCGAGGACGAGGACAGCAGCGGGCACCATGTAGCCGGGAAGCCGGTCGACGGCGAACGCGCGCAACTCCTCTGCGGTGGTCTCGCCGGTGGCGTAGACGACCAGGCGCTTGTCGCCGGGCTGGTCTTCGCGGATGGTGGCAACGACTTGGCGGACTGCCGGGTGCGTGGCCAGGGCTGCTTCGATCTCGCCGGGTTCGATGCGGAAGCCGCGGATTTTGACTTGGTCGTCGGTGCGGCCGAGGAATTCGAGGGTGCCGGTGGTGGTCCAGCGGACGAGGTCGCCGGTGCGGTACATGCGTTCGCCGGTGCGGAACGGGCAGGCGACGAAGCGCTCTGAGGTAAGTGCAGGGCGGTGGATGTAGCCGCGGGCGAGGCCGTTGCCGGTGATGTAGAGCTCGCCGGCGACGCCTGCGGGGACGGGTTTGAGGGTGGGGTCGAGGACGTAGAGGCCGGTGTTGGCGAGGGGCCGGCCGATCGGCACCACGGCGGGTATGGGGGAGTCCGAGGCCATCGTGTGGGTGGTTTTGATGGCGGTGGTTTCGGTGGGGGCGTAGACCGCGAGGATTTCGGTGTCGGGGCAGGTGGTGAGGAGTTGGCGGATGGTTTCGGGTGGGACGGTGTCGCCGCCGGTCCAGATTTGGTGGACGTTGCGGAAGGCGTGGGGGGTTTCTTCGGCGAGGAGGCGCAGGAGGCCGGAGGGGGCTTGGACGAGGGTGATGTGGTGGGTGGTGATGGTGTGGGCGAGTTGGTGGGTGTCGAGTTCGCCGGGGTGGGCGAGGACGATGTGGCCGCCGGTGGTGAGGGGTGCCCAGACTTCGGTGGTGGAGGCGTCGAAGGCGGTGGGGGAGTGGAGGAGGGTGCTGTGGTGGTGGCCGGTGTGGAAGTGGGGGTTGGTGAGGAGGTCGATGACGTTGTGGTGGGTGACGGCGACGCCCTTGGGCTGGCCGGTGGAGCCGGAGGTGTACATCACGTAGGCGAGTTGGTGGGGCAGGATCCGGGTCTGCGGGTTGCCGGGCTGGCCGACTGCTGAGAGCAACTCGGGAGTGACCTCAAGCGCGGTGAAGTGCAGCGCGGTGGAGCCGGGGTCGGTGGCCGCCGGTGCGCTGAACTCGGCTGCGAAGACCGGGTGTTCGCGGTGGGCCGGGTCGGTGAGGAGCAGGGGGGCGCCGGTGTCGGTGAGGATGTGGCGGAGCCGGTCGAGCGGGTAGCGGTCGTCGAGGGGGACGTAGGTGCCGCCGGCTTTGCTGATGGCGAGGATGGCGGTGAGCAGGTCGGCTGAGCGGTCCATCAGGATGGCGACCGGCTGCTCGGCGGAGAGCCCGCCCTTCAGAAGGACGGCGGCCAGCTGGTTGGCGCGGAGGTTGAGTTCGGCATAGCTGAGTCGCTGGTCGCCGGCGATCAGGGCCAGGGTGTCGGGGGTGGTGGCGGCCTGAGTCTCGAAGAGGCGGGGCAGGGTGGTTTCGGCAACGGGGGTGGTCGGGCCGTGCCAGCCGCCGAGGAGTTGCTCGCGCTCGGTCGGGTCCAGGATGTCGATCTCGCTGATCGGTGCATCCGGGTCGGCCACGGCCGCGCGGAGTACGCGGAGCAGACGGGCGGCCAGGGCGGTGCCGGTGGCCGGGTCGAACAGCTCGGTGGCGTAGTCGACGGCGCCGGTCAGGCCCTGCGGGGTGCCGTCGGGGGCGTAGCGGTCGGTGAAGTTGAAGTTCAGGTCGAACTGGGTCTGGGCGTCGTCGAGGATCTCCAAGGTGCCGGTGGCGGTGCCGAGTTCGAGCAGGCCTGGCGGGTTGGAGTTGAGGGTGACGACGGTCTGGAAGAGCGGGTGCCGGGCCGGGGTGCGGGTCGGGTTGAGGCGCTCGACCAGGCGGTCGAAGGGGATGTCCTGGTGGTCGTAGGCGTCCAGGTTGGTCCGGCGGACGCGGTGCAGCAGCTCGTGGAAGCTGGGGTCACCGGACGTGTCCGTCCGCAGGACCAGGGTGTTGACGAAGAAGCCGATCAGGTCGTCGAGGGCCTCGTCGTGCCGGCCCGCGACCGGCGTGCCGAGGGGGATGTCGGTGCCGGCGCCGAGGCGGGTGTAGAGGGCGGCGACGGCGGCCTGCAGCACCATGAACAGGCTGGCCTGCCGTTCGGCGGCCAACTCGGCGATTTGCCTCTGGAGTTCGGCGTCGATCGGGAGCTCGGCGACCCCGTTCCGGCGGGTGGGTGCGGCCGGGCGGCTGCGGTCGTACGGGAGGCTGAGCTCCTCGGGAGCCTCGGCCAGCGCTCGTTCCCAGTAGGCGAGTTGGCGGCCGAGCAGGCTCGTCGGGTCACCCTCCTCGCCGAGCAGCTCGCGCTGCCAGAGCGCGTAGTCGGCGTACTGGACGGGCAGCGGCTCCCAGTCGGGGGCGGCGTTGGCCAGTCGGGCCGCGTAGGCGGTGCTGAGGTCGCGGAGGAGCGGGGCGACCGACCAGCCGTCGGTGGCGATGTGGTGCAGCAGGACGAGCAGGACCTGTTCGCCGCGCGGGAGGGAGAAGAGCGCGGCGCGGACGGGGGGTTCGGTGCCGAGGTCGAAGGCCTCGGCGGTGGCCGTGTCCAGGGCCTCGCGCAGTGCGGCCTCGGAGGGGACGGCGACCGTGCGGAGCGCGAAGTCGGCTGCTGTGGTGACGAGTTGGTGAGGCTGGCCGTCCACGGTGGCGAAGGTGGTGCGCAGCACCTCGTGGCGCTCGACCAGGTCCGCCAGGGCGGCGGCCAGGGCGTGGACCTCGATCTCACCGGTCAGGCGGACGGCGAGCGGGGTGTTGTAGAGGGCGCTCGGACCCTCGAACTCCTCGATGAACCACAGGCGTTGCTGGGCGGAGGAGAGCGGGACGCGTTCCGGTCGGGGGCCGGCGGCGAGGGCCGGGCGGGCCGGGCCGAGGGCGGTCGGGGCCAGGTCGGTGCCGCCGGTCAGGGCGGGGGCGAGGGCGGCGACGGACGGGTGGTCGAAGAGGGTGCGGATCGGCAGCTCGACGGCGAAGGCGGTGCGGATCCGGCTGGTCAGCTTGGTGGCGAGCAGGGAGTGGCCACCGAGGTCGAAGAAGCTCTCGTCGATGCCCACCCGGGCCAGGCCGAGCACCTCGGCGAAGAGCTCGCAGAGCGCCCGTTCGGTGGCGGTGCGCGGCTCCCGGCCGGTGGCCTCGCCCTGGTACTCGGGGGCGGGCAGGGCCCGGCGGTCCACCTTGCCGTTGGGGGTGACCGGGAAGGCGTCGAGCAGCAGGACGGCAACGGGCACCATGTAGCTCGGCAGCCGCTCGGCAGCGAACGCGCGCAGCTCCTCGGCAGTGAGCGAACCGGAGGCCGGCGCACCGGCCGGTCCGGCCGGACCATCCGGAGCATCCGCACCTGCCGTACCGGCGGTATTGGCGGCACCGGCCGCACCGGTCGCGTAGGCGACCAGGCGCTTGTCGCCCGGCTGGTCCTCGCGGATGGTGGCGAGCACCTGGCCGACGCCCGGGTGGGCGGCGAACGCGGCCTCCACCTCGCCGAGTTCGATCCGGAACCCGCGCAGCTTGATCTGGTCGTCGGCCCGGCCGACGAACCGCAGTTCACCCTCGGCCGTCCAGCGGACCAGGTCGCCGGTGCGGTACATGCGCTCGCCGGGTCGGCCGAACGGGCAGGCCACGAAGCGTTCGGCGGTCAGTGCCGGGCGGCCGAGGTAGCCCCGGGCCAACCCGGCCCCGGCGATGTGGAGTTCGCCGGTCACGCCGACCGGGACGGGACGCAGGCCGGCGTCGAGCACGTAGGCCCGCGTGTTGGGCAGCGGGCGGCCGATCGGTACCACCTCGCCCACCTCGGCGGGGGCGGCCATCGGGTGGCGGGTGGCGAAGGTGGTGGTCTCGGTGGGGCCGTAGCCGTCCACCACGAGCAGCCCGGGGCAGGCTTCGAGGGCTCGTCGCACGGCCGTCGGGGAGACCACGTCGCCGCCCGCCCAGACCTCGTGCAGGCCGGCGAAGGTCTCGGGGGCCTCGGTGGCCAGCAGGTTGAAGAGTCCGGCGGTGAGCCAGGCGGCGGTCACTCCGCCCTCGCGCAGGGCGGCGGCGAGTTCGGTGGCGCCGAGCCGGCCGGGCGGGGCCACCACGACCCGGCCGCCGGCCAGCAGCGGGACCCAGAGCTCGTAGGTGGAGGCGTCGAAGGCGGTCGGCGAGTGCAGCAGCACGCTCCGGTGGCCGCCGCCGACGAAGGCGCCGCCGAGGGCGAGGTCGGCCACCGCGCGGTGCGTGACCCCGATGCCCTTGGGCACGCCGGTGGAGCCGGAGGTGTGCATCACGTACGCCAACTGGTCTGCGTGCAGCCGGAGTTCGAGGTTGCGGTCGAGCGGGTCGGCGTCGACGGCCGAGAGTACGGTGAGCTCGGCCAGTGCGGGGTGCGTGGCGTGGGCCGGGTCGGTCAGGGCGAGGCGGGCGCCGGTGTCGGCGAGGACGGCTCGCAGGCGGTCCAGCGGTTGGGCCTCGTCCAGCGGGACGTAGGCGCCGCCGGCCTTGAGGACGGCGAGCAGGGCCACCACCAGATCGGCCGAGCGGTCGAGCAGGATCGCCACCGGGCTCTCGGGCCGGAGGCCGGCCGCGACCAGGCGGGCGGCCAACCCGTTGGCCCGGGCGTTGAGTTCGGCGTAGCTGAGCTCGAGCCCGCCGGCGGTAAGCGCCACGGCCTCGGGGGTGGCGGCGGCCCGCGTCTCGAAGAGCTCGGGCAGCGTGGCGTCCGGGACGGCGGTGCTCGGGCCGTGCCAGCCGTGCAGCAGCTGCTCGCGCTCGGCCGGGCTGAGCACCTCGGCGGTGGCGACCGGGGCGGCGGGGTCGGCGGTGATCAGGTCCAGCAGGGCGAGGAAGCGGCCCAGCAGGGTGCGGGCCTCGGCCGGGCCGAAGGCGGCCGGCTGGTGGTCCAGCCGCAGGTGCAGGCCCTCGCCGGGGGTGATGGCGAGCAGCAGCGGGTAGTGGGCGCTGTCCACGTCCTCGATCAGGCGGACGGCGGTGGTGCCGCTCGGGTCGGCCTGGTCGAGGGTGGCCGGGTCGGGGTAGTTGCCGTACACCGTGACGGTGTCGAACAGGCTTGCCAGGCCCGCGAGTTGTTGGATCTCGCTGAGGCTCAGGTGCTGGTGGTCGAGCAGGGCGGACTGCTCGGTCTGCAGGCGCCGCAGCAGCTCGCCCCAGCTCTCGGCGGGGTCGAGGCGCAGGCGCACCGGCACGGTGTTGATCAGCAGGCCGACCATCCGCTCCACGCCCGGCAGGTCGTGCGGGCGGCCGGAGACGGTGGTGCCGAAGAGCACGTCCTCCCGGCCGGTGAGCCGGGCGAGCAGCACGCCCCAGGCGGCCTGGACCAGGGTGTTGAGGGTGACGCCGTAGCGGCGGGCGGTGCGGACCAGGCCCTCGGTGGCCGCCGGGGTGAGCTCGGTCTGCACCCGGAGCGGCAGCTGCGGGGTGGCGTGGCCCTGGCCGGGGGCGAGCAGGGTGGGCTCCTCGGTGCCCGCCAGGGCGGTGGACCAGGCGGTGCGGGCGGCCTCGGCGTCCCGGCGGGTGAGCCAGTGCAGGTACTCGCGGTACGGCACGGCCGGGGGCAGCTCGGTGCCGAAGTACAGCGCCCACAGCTCCTCGGCGAAGAGCGGCACCGACCAGCCGTCGAGCAGGATGTGGTGGGCCGCGACCAGCAGCCGGTGCCGGCCGGGGGCCAGGGTGAGCAGGGCGTAGCGCAGCAGCGGCGGCCGGGCCAGGTCGAAGCGGCGGCCGTACTCGGCCTCGGCGATCCGGTCGGCCTCCGCCGCCGGGTCCGGGTGGCCGGTCAAGTCGACGGTGGTGAAGGGGAGTTCGACACCGTCCTGAACGACCTGGACGGGGGCTCCCTCGGTGCGCTGGTGGAAGGCGGCGCCGAGGTTGGGGTGGCGCAGCAGCAGGGCCTCGGCGGCGGCGCGCAGTCGGTCGGCGTCCACCGGCCCGGTCAGCTCGAAGGAGCAGACGGAGGTGTAGACGTCGTCGGCGGCCGTGTCGTACGCCGCGTGGAAGGCCATGCCCTGCTGCAGCGGCGAGGTGGGCAGGACGTCCAGCAGCCGGGCCGGGGCGTGGAGTCGGGACAGGTCGTCGAGCTCGGGCTGGGTGAGCGCGACCAGCGGGAAGTCGCCGGGGGTGTGCCCGCCCGCCTCCGGCCGGTCGGCGTGCTCGGCGAGGGCGCGCAGGGCGGTGAACCAGGCCTCGGCCAGCTCGGCCACCCGCTGCTCGGTGAGCACGCCGGTGGCCCAGGACCACTGGGCGACCAGCAGCGGGCCCTGCGCGGTGTCCACGGTGGTGGCGTCCAGGCCGAGCACCCGGCCGAGCGCGAAGCCGGGCGCGGCGCCCTCGGACATCGCCTCCTGGCCGGCCAGCACGGTCTGCTCGGTGGCGCCCTCGGGCTGGAAGCGGCCGAGGTAGTTGAACTCCAGCTGCGGGTCGGGGAATCGGGAGAGCGCGGCGGCGGTGGTGGGGTTGAGATGGCGCAGCAGGCCGTAGCCGATCCCGTTGTCGGGCAGCCGGCGCAGCTGCTCCTTGACCAGGCCGAGCGCGCGGCCCAGGGCCGGGCCGGCCGCGGTGACCTCGGGCCAGGTGAGCGGGCCGGGGGCGAGCCGGACGGGGTAGGTGGAGGTGAACCAGCCGGCGGTGCGGTGCAGGTCGACGCCCTCGACCACCTCCTCGCGGCCGTGGCCCTCCACGGTGACCAGGACGGGGTCCGAGGCGCCCGCGCGCCAGTGGCCGACGGCCAGGGCGAGGGCGGTGAGCAGCACGTCGTTGACCTGGGCGTGGTAGGCGGCGGTGACCTTGGTGAGCAGGGCCCGGGTGGTCTCGGCGGGGAGCACCAGGCGCAGGGTGCCCTCGGTGGCGTAGGTGTCCCGGGTTGGGTCCAGCGGGCGGTCGCCGAGCAGCGGGTCGGGCGTGCTCAAGGCCTCTTCCCAGAGCGGGAGTTCGGCGGCCCGGTGGTCGGTGTTGGCCTCGGCGGTGAGCAGCTGCGCCCAGCGGCGGAAGGAGGTCGGCACCGGGGTGAGCTCGATCGGGCGGCCGGCCGAGGTGGCGGCGAGTGCGGCGGCCAGGTCCTCCTCGACGATCCGCCAGGTGACCCCGTCTACCACCAAGTGGTGTATAAGCAGCAGGAGTTGACTGCCGCGCGGGGTGTCGAAGCGGACGGCCTCGAGCATCCGCCCCTGCTCGGGGCAGAGCCGGTCGCGGGCGCCCTCGCGCTCGGCGCGCAGCAGCTCGCCGGTGGCCGGGCCGGTCACGGTGCGCAGGGCGGCGGGCACGGCGCCGGGCTCGGGCACGTGCAGGGTCCAGGGGCGCTCGGCGAGCGGGGAGGTGCGGGCCCGGAGCAGGTCGTGGTGGTCGAGCAGGGCCCGGAGGGCGGTGCGCAGCTGCCCGTCGGTGGTGCCGGCCGGGAGGGTGAGCAGCACGGACTGGTGGAAGCTCTCCACCGCGCCCTGCTGCTCGGAGAGCCAGTGCACGATCGGGGTGGGCGCCACCTCGCCGAGGCCGGCCCCGGCGGGCTCGGCGGCCACCGGGCCGTCCAGCGGGCGGGCGAGGCGGGCCAGCGCCTCGACGGTGGGGGCGAGGAAGAGCTCGCGCGGGGTGAGCCGGAGCCCGGCCTGGCGGGCCTTGGCGACCAGCTGGATGGCCACGATGGAGTCGCCGCCGAGCTCGAAGAAGGAGTCGCCCACGCCAACGGCCGGCAGGCCGAGCACCTCGGCGAACAGCCGGGCCAGCGTGGTCTCCGGCTCGCCGGCCGGTGCCCGGCCGGTGGCGGTGGTGGTGAAGACCGGGGCGGGCAGGGCGCGCTTGTCCACCTTGCCGTTCGGGGTGAGCGGCAGCCGGTCCAGCACCACGACGGTGGGCACCATGTGGTCGGGCAGGCCGGTGGCGAGGAAGGTGCGCAGCTCGGCCGGTTCGGCGGTGCCCACGGTGTAGCCGACCAGCCGGCGCTCGCCGGGGCGGTCCTCGCGGACCAGCACCACGGCCTGGCGCACGCCCGGGTGGGCGAGCAGCGCGGATTCGACCTCGCCCAGCTCCACCCGGAAGCCGCGGATCTTCACCTGGTCGTCGGCCCGGCCGGCGAAGTCCAGCTGCCCGTCGGGGCGGTAGCTGCCCAGGTCGCCGGTGCGGTACATGCGCTCGCCGGGCGTGCCGAACGGGCAGGCCACGAAGCGCTCGGCGGTCAGGCCGGGCCGACCCAGGTAGCCCCGGGCCAGATGCGGCCCGGAGACGTACAGCTCGCCGAGGGTGCCGGGCTCCACCGGCCGCAGCCGCTCGTCCAGCACGTGGATCCGCACGTCCTGGCAGGGGTGGCCGATCGGCGGCTGCTCGGCGCCGGTGAGCGGCTCGCTCATGGTGACGATGACGGTGGTCTCGGTGGGCCCGTAGCTGTTGAACATCCGCCGCCCGCCGGCGTGCCGCCCGGCCAGCTCGCGCGGGATGGCCTCGCCGCCGCCGATCAGCGTGCGCAGGCTCGGCAGCGGTACGTCGGGCAGGGTGGCCACCATCGCGGTGGCGAGGTCGGCGTGGGTCACGCCGTGCTGCTCGATCAGCTCCACCAGCGCCTCGCCGACCAGCTGGCTCTGCTCCCGGGGCAGCACCAGGGCGGCGCCGGTGCTCAGCGCCACCGCGAGGTCGGAGACCGAGACGTCGAAGCTGAGCGAGGCGGCCTGCAGCACCCGGCTGCCGGGGCCGACCCCGGTGGCGGCCACCTGGGTGCCGACCATGCTGGGCAGCCCGGTGTGGGTGACGGCCACGCCCTTGGGCAGGCCGGTGGAGCCCGAGGTGTAGATGACGTACGCGATGTCGGCCGCGCTCACCGGCCGGAGCCGGTCGGCGGCGGTGAACGGCGCCTCGGGCTGGGCGGCCAGCTCGGCCAGGTACTCGGGGGAGTCGATCAGCAGGCGCGGGGCGCCGGTCTCGGGCAGCTCGGCGGCGGCCGCGGTGGTGCTGAGCACCAGCGCGGCGCCGGAGTCGGTGAGCATGTGGCGCAGCCGCTCGGCCGGGTAGGCCGGGTCGGCGGGCAGCCAGGCCGCGCCGGTCTTGGCCACCGCGAGCAGCGCGGTGATGGCCTCGGCGGACTTGGGCAGCGCGAGGGCGACCACGTCCTCGGTGCCGAGGCCGCGGGCGGCCAGCAGCCGGGCCAGCCGGGCGGCGCGGGCGTCCAGCTCGGCGTAGGTGAGGGTGAGGCCCTCGGTGATCAGGGCGGGCGCGGCGGGGGTGCGGGCGGTCTGCGCCTCGATCAGCGCACCGAGCGTGGTGGGCGGGCCCGGTGTGGCGGGCGTGGTGGGCACCTCGGCGCCCAGTCGGCGCGGCAGTTCGGCCGGCTCCGGCCGTGGTGCGGCCTGCTGCGTCTGCTGGACCCCGGACATGTGCTTCCTTCTCCCTGGTCAGGTGTGCTGGTGGTGGGCGGTCAGCCCTGGAGCTGGGCGATCAGGCTGGTGGGGCGGAGGTCCTGCCAGTGCTGCTCGACGTAGGCGAGGCAGTCGGTGCGGGAGGCGGCGCCGTACTTCTGCTCCCAGCCGGCGGGGACGGGGCTGAAGACCGGCCAGAGCGAGTGCTGGCCCTCGTCGTTGACGAGGACGAGGTAGCTGGCCTCGGGGTCGTCGAAGGGATTCACCACGACTGGGCTCCTGTCTGCTCAACTGCACTGCAGTGATGGGGAGTTGACGCTCAGTGCGGAGTGCTTCCGGCGTCCTGGAGTGAATCCTGCCGAGGGCCGTACCGGCGTGGAAGGACCAGCCGTGGGCGGGAACACGCATCGCGCGAACCGGAACGGGGGACGGATGCGGTGAAAAGGGGACGGAACCGGCCGGAACCAGCGCTGGCGCTGTCAGATCAGTGGTGGGAGGCCAGTGCCCGGCGGACGGCGGGCCAGTCCGCGCACCACTCCTGCTCCTCGCCGGGGGCGTCCAGGGCGAGGGTGGCCAGGTAGGCCCGCTTGAGCGCGGCGCGCTCGTCCTGCGGGCGGCCGGCGGACTGTTCGAGCCGGCGCAGCCGCTGCTGGAGCCGTTCCAGTGCACCGCCGCCCGCGAGCAGGCGGCGGACGGGCACCTCGAATCGGAAGCCGGGGGCCAGCTGCGGCCAGGCCGCCCGCCAGGCCAGGAACACCTCCCGGCGGGCCGGCCCCCAGCGGCGTTCGGCCCGGCCCAGCCGGTCCAGGGCGGCGGTCTCGGTGGGCGCGGTGCAGACCTCCCGCAGGTCCTGGGAGAGCGCGCTCCACTCCTCGCCGGGCGCGTGCCGCAGCACCTCGCGGATCAGCCGCGCGGTGGAGCCCAGGAGCGCCGCCCCCGGCCAGTGTCGCGCCACCGCCTCGGCGAGCCCGGCCCCGGCCGCGGGGCCGAGCGCGGCGGCGGGCCCGGCCCCGGCACCCGCGACGGGCCCGGTGTCGGCGACCACCACCCAGGCCTCGCGGAGCCCGCGGGCGGCCAGGGCGGCCGGGATGTGGGCTCCGTCGGCCCGGCCGGGCCCGCCGGGCCAGAGGCCGAGCAGGTCGCGGCGGCCGTCCGGGGTGATGCCGAGGGCGAGGTGCACCTGCGGGCCGGCGGTGCGGCCGGGGCGGACGGTGTGCAGGAAGACCACCGGGTGGACGGGGGCGAGCGGGCGGGAGTGATGCTCGGTCAGCCGCTCGAAGGCCTGGTCGGTGACGGCCGAGACGGTCTCCCGGCTGATCTCCACGCCGTACACCTCGGCCAGGTGGGCGGTGAGTTCGGCCGAGCTCAGGCCTCGGGCGGTGAGGGAGACGACCAGCTCGTCCAGCCCGGGCAGGCGGCGGGCCCGGGGGCGGACGGCCCGCGGGGCGAAGGTGCCGTCCCGGTCCCGGGGGACGCGGACCGGGACGGGCCCCACCTCGGTGAGCACCTGGCGGGTGCGGGCGCCGTTGCGGCCGTTCGCCGTGGGGGTGGGCGGGTGCAGATGGGCCTGGAGCTCCAGTTCGAGGGTGCGCTCCAGCACCTGCTTGGCCAGCGCCTGGAGCAGCCCGCCGCTGCCGAGCAGCTTGACCGTGCCGGTGCTGAGCCGGGCGGCGGCGGCCTCGGCGAGCTGGCCGACCAGCCGCGGGTCGAGCAGCGCGGCCGGATCCTCGGCGCAGCCGCCGTCGGGGGTGGTCCCGGAGTCGCCGGAGGGGGTGGGTGGGTCGGCGACGGCCTGGTCCTCGGCGGAGCCGCGCTCACGGCCGGTACCGGTGGCAACGCGGGGCAAGGGCCCTCCTGTTCGGTCGGCCGGGCCCCGGCCGACCCGGGGGCGTGTCGCCCGGCGGTACGGGGGCGTGTCGCCCGGTGGTACGGCGGGGGCCGGGTGGCGGGCCCGGGGCGTATAGTCGCGGCAGCCGGAGCCCGGGGGGGTGGTACTCCGCGCGGCAGGGTGCCCCCATCCTGCCCGGGGGCAGGCCGTGCGGCGCTCGGTACGGGCGTGCGGGAACTCGCAATGCCGAAGCCGGAAGGGCGCGTGGGGCCTCTCTTACGGGTCATGCCGGGCGGTCGCCGCCGGGGCACGCGCCCTCCTGCCCGGCATCGGGCAGGAGGGGCCCTCCAACGACGCCCGCTGATCCGACGTGACCCGTAAGAGAGGCCCCAGATGTGTCGATCCCACCACAACAGCACCGCCAGCGGCACGCCCCAACTCTGCGACGAAGGCGTCGAGTTCTACCGGATCGCGCTGGCCGAGGGCGGGGCGACCGGAGCGGCCCCCGAGTGCCTGCTGGCGATGGGCCTGTTGCGCCGGCTGCCGGGGGCCGGCGGCCGGCTGGCTCCGGTGCCGCCGGACATCGCGGCCACCGGGCTGACCCGGCCGCTCGAACTCGCCGTGCTGGCCCAGCAGGAGCGGCTCACCAGCCTGCAGACCGCGTTCAGCGCCGCCGAACTCGCCTACCAGGACGTGATGCGGCGCGACCAGCTGCCGATCCGGATCCTGGCCGCGGCCGAGATCAACCCGGCCCTCGAGCAGGCGGTGGCCGCCTGCACCGAGGAGCTGCTCACCGCCCAGCCCGGCGGCGGCCGGGGCGAGGCACAGCTGGCCGAGGCGCTCCCGCGCGACCTGGCGCTGGCTGACCGGGGGGTGCGCCAGCGCACCCTCTACCAGCACACCGTCCGCTCGCACGGCCCGACGCTGGCCTACATCGAGCAGGTGCGGGCGCGCGGCGCCGGCGTCCGCACGCTGACCGAGGTCTTCGACCGGATGATCATCTGCGACCGCACCACCGCCTTCATCCCGGCCGGCCCGCAGCGCGAGGCGGGCGCGCTGCTGATCCAGCTGCCCCAGCTGGTCGAGTACCTGCTCAAGGTCTACGAGCTGATGTGGGACCGCGCCGAGCCGGTCACCTACCAGGAGGGCCACCAGCGCCCGCCGCTGCTCACCGACCGCACCCGCCTGAACGTGCTGCGCCTGATGGTGGGCGGCTGCACCGACGAGGCCATCGCGAGCCGCCTCGGCATGAGCACCCGCACCGTCTCCAGCCACATCCAGAAGGCCTCCGAACAGCTCGGCAGCCGCAGCCGGGGCCACCTCGGCTACCTCATCGCCCGCGAAGGCGTCCTGGACGGTCCGCAGCCCGAACTCTGACCCGGAGCGTCCGCCGCAGTCGGTACGGTGTACCGCATGGCCGACCCTTCGACATACCGCCCCGCGCCCGGCGCGATCCCGACCTCACCGGGGGTCTACAAGTTCCGCGACGCGCACGGGCGGGTCATCTACGTCGGCAAGGCCAAGAGTCTGCGGCCGCGGCTCTCCTCGTACTTCCAGGACATCGCGAACCTGCACCCGCGGACGGCCACCATGGTGACCACGGCCGCCTCGGTGGAGTGGACGGTGGTGACCACCGAGGTCGAGGCGCTGCAGCTGGAGTACTCCTGGATCAAGGAGTTCGACCCCCGGTTCAACGTCAAGTACCGGGACGACAAGAGCTATCCGGAGCTCGCCGTCACGCTGAACGAGGAGTTCCCGCGCGTGCAGGTGATGCGCGGGGCGCACCGGAAGGGCGTGCGCTACTTCGGGCCGTACGGGCACGCCTGGGCGATCCGGGAGACGGTCGACCTGCTGCTGCGGGTCTTCCCGGTCCGCACCTGCTCGAACGGGGTGTTCAAGCGGGCGCAGCAGGTCGGGCGGCCCTGTCTGCTCGGGTACATCGGCAAGTGCGCGGCGCCCTGCGTCGGCAAGGTGAGCGAGGCCGAGCACCGCGAGCTGGCCGAGGAGTTCTGCGACTTCATGGCGGGGCGCACCGGCGGCTATCTGCGCCGGCTGGAGCAGCAGATGGCCGAGGCCGCGGCCGAGCTGGAGTACGAGAAGGCCGCCCGGCTGCGCGACGACATCGGGGCGCTCAAGCGCGCGATGGAGAAGAACGCCGTGGTGCTGGCCGACGGCACCGACGCCGACCTGTTCGCCCTGGCCGAGGACGAGCTGGAGGCCTCCGTGCAGATCTTCCACGTGCGCGGCGGCCGGGTGCGCGGCCAGCGCGGCTGGGTCACCGACAAGGTGGAGGACGTGGACACCCCCGCCCTGGTGGAGCACGCCCTCCAGCAGCTCTACGGCGGCGGCACCGAGCAGGTGCCGCGCGAGGTGCTGGTGCCGGTGCTGCCCGAGCCGCTCGCCCCCGTCCAGGAGTGGCTGGGCGGCCTGCGCGGCGCCCAGGTGGACCTGCGGGTGCCGCAGCGCGGGGACAAGAAGGACCTGATGGCCACCGTGCAGCGCAACGCGCAGCAGGCGCTGGCCCTGCACAAGACCAAGCGCGCCTCCGACCTGACCACCCGCAGCCGGGCGCTGCAGGAGATCGCCGAGGCGCTGGAGCTGGATTCGGCGCCGCTGCGGATCGAGTGCTACGACATCTCGCACCTGCAGGGCGAGGACGTGGTGGCCTCGATGGTGGTCTTCGAGGACGGGCTGGTCAGGAAGAGCGAGTACCGCCGGTTCCAGATCAAGGGCTTCGCGGGGCAGGACGACGTCCGCTCGATGCACGAGGTGATCAGCCGGCGGTTCCGCCGCTACCTCCAGGAGCGCGAGCAGACCGGCGAGTGGGCCGTGCCCGAGGAGGACGCCCCGGAGGAGACCGGCCCCCGCACCGAGGACGGCCGCCCCAAGCGGTTCGCCTACCCGCCGCAGCTGCTGGTGGTCGACGGCGGGCAGCCGCAGGTGGCCGCCGCCAAGCGGGCGCTGGACGAGCTGGGCATCGACGACGTGGCCGTCTGCGGCCTGGCCAAGCGGCTGGAGGAGGTCTGGCTGCCCGGCGAGGACGACCCGGTGGTGCTGCCGCGCTCCAGCGAGGGGCTCTACCTGCTCCAGCGGGTCCGGGACGAGGCGCACCGGTTCGCCATCTCCTACCAGCGCGCCAAGCGGTCCAAGCGGCTCACGGCGGGGGAACTGGACTCCGTCCCCGGCCTCGGCGAGACTCGCCGACAGGCACTGCTCAAGCACTTCGGCTCGCTGAAGAAGCTCCGCGCGGCCACCGTCGAGCAGCTGTGCGAGGTCCCGGGGGTGGGGCGCCGGACGGCGGAGACTGTTGTGGCAGCGTTGGCCTCCAGGCCACCGGCCGCACCCGCGGTGAACACCGCGACGGGCGAGATCATCGAAGACGCACCGGCAGCCGCCGACACCATCGAGAGCGGGGAAGCGAAGTGACACTGTCCGAGGCAGCGACATCCAAGGACGTGGGGAACGGCCGCAGCCAGGCCCAGGGGGAGGGGGCCCCGGAGCTGGTGATCATCTCCGGCATGTCCGGAGCCGGCCGCTCCACCGCCGCCAAGTGCCTGGAGGACCTGGGCTGGTTCGTGGTCGACAACCTGCCGCCGGCCCTGATCCCCACCATGGTCGACCTCGGCGCTCGCTCCCAGGGCGCCGTGCCGAGGATCGGCGTGGTGGTCGACGTACGCGGTCGCAAGTTCTTCGACGACCTGCGCACCTCGCTGGACGACCTGGCCAAGCGCGGGGTCCGGATGCGGGTGGTCTACCTGGAGTCATCGGACGACGCCCTGGTGCGCCGCTTCGAGTCGGTGCGCCGCCCGCACCCGCTGCAGGCCGACGGCCGGATCGTGGACGGCATCGAGCGCGAGCGCGACCTGCTGCGCGAGCTGCGCGGCGAGGCCGACCTGGTGATCGACACCTCCAACCTCAACGTGCACCAGCTGCGCGCCAAGCTGGACGCCCAGTTCGCCGACCACGACGAGCCCGAGCTGCGGGCCACCGTGATGTCCTTCGGCTTCAAGTACGGCCTCCCGGTCGACGCCGACCTGGTGGTGGACTGCCGCTTCCTGCCCAATCCGCACTGGGTGCCGGAGCTGCGGGCCCGCACCGGCACCGACGCCGACGTGGCCGATTACGTCTTCCAGCAGCCCGGCGCCAACGAGTTCCTGGTGGGCTACAGCGAGCTGCTGAAGATCATTACCGAGGGTTACCGACGGGAGGGCAAGCGGTACATGACTCTTGCCGTAGGCTGCACCGGTGGCAAGCACCGCAGCGTGGCCATGTCCGAGCGGCTGACGAAGCGTCTGATCGCGGACGGCGTGGAGACGGTGCTCGTCCACCGGGACATGGGCCGGGAGTAAGCACCGGCCCGGGAGCAGAGACGTGGGGTCGGTGTGACGGGAATGACGCCGGCGCGGCAGCGCCGGGCCACCGCCCCGAGGCCGCGGCCGGGCACGCCCAGGCCCCAGCCGGTGCGGGTCACCGCCCTCGGCGGCGGCCAGGGCCTGTCCGCCTCGCTCTCGGCGCTGCGCCGCCTGACCACCGAGCTCACCGCCGTGGTCACGGTGGCCGACGACGGCGGCTCCAGCGGGCGGCTGCGCTCCGAGCTCGGGGTGCTGCCGCCGGGCGACCTGCGCAAGGCGCTGGCCGCGCTCTGCGGGGACGACGACTGGGGCCGCACCTGGTCCGAGGTGATCCAGCAGCGGTTCAGCGGCAACGGCGAGCTGCACGGCCACGCCGTCGGCAATCTGTTGATCGTCGCGCTCTGGGAGAAGCTGGGCGACCCGGTGGCCGCCCTGGACTGGGTGGGCCGGCTGCTCAACGTGCAGGGCCGGGTGCTGCCGATGTCGGCGGTGCCGCTGGACATCGAGGCGCTGGTGCGCGGCCACGACCCGGCCGAGCCGTGCCGGATCACCGCCGTCCGGGGCCAGGCCAGCGTGGCCTCCACCCCCGGCACCGTGCAGTCGATCAAGCTGCTGCCCGAGCTGCCCCCCGCCGTGCCCGAGGCCGTCAAGGCCGTGGACGAGGCCGACTGGGTGGTGCTCGGCCCCGGCTCTTGGTTCACCAGCGTGCTGCCGCACCTGCTGGTGCCCGAGCTGGCCAAGGCCCTGGCCGAGACCCGGGCCCGACGCCTGCTCACCCTCAACCTGGCCCCCCAGCCGGGCGAGACCGAGGGCTTCTCGCCCCAGCGCCACCTGGAGGTGATCGCCGACCACGCCCCCGGGCTGGCCGTGGATGCGATCCTGGTGGACGAGCGGGCCGTGACCGGCGGCGCCTTCGGCGTGGCCGACCTCGCGGGCCTGGACAAGGCCGCGGCCCGGATGGGCGCCGCACTGGTGCTCGACCGGGTGGCCCGGGCGGACGGCTCGCCGCGACACGACCCGGAACTCTTGGCGGCTGCGTACGACCGGATTTTCCGGACACATGGAAGGATCGGCCCATGGCGATGACTCCGGCGGTGAAGGACGAAATCAGCCGGCTCCCCGTCACCCGGGCCTGCTGTCGCAAGGCTGAGGTGTCGGCGATCCTGAGGTTCGCGGGCGGGCTGCACATTGTGAGCGGCCGGATCGTGATCGAGGCGGAGCTGGACACCGGCATCGCGGCCAGGCGGCTGCGCAAGGACCTGCTGGAGATCTTCGGACACTCCTCGGACCTGGTGGTGATGGCCCCCGGCGGCCTGCGGCGCGGCAGCCGCTACGTCGTGCGGGTGGTCAAGGACGGCGAGCTGCTGGCCCGGCAGACCGGCCTGGTGGACGGGCGGGGACGCCCGATCCGCGGCCTGCCCCCGGCCGTGGTCTCCGGCGCCACCTGCGACGCCGAGGCGGCCTGGCGCGGCGCCTTCCTGGCCCACGGCTCGCTCACCGAGCCCGGGCGGTCCTCCTCGCTGGAGATCACCTGCCCCGGCTCCGAGGCGGCCCTCGCCCTGGTCGGCGCGGCCCGCCGGCTCGGCATCCCGGCCAAGGCCCGCGAGGTGCGCGGGGTCGACCGGGTGGTGATCCGGGACGGCGACGCGATCGGCGCCCTGCTCACCCGGCTCGGCGCGCACGAGTCGGTGCTGGCCTGGGAGGAGCGGCGGATGCGCCGCGAGGTCCGCGCCACCGCCAACCGGCTGGCCAACTTCGACGACGCCAACCTGCGCCGCTCGGCCCGGGCCGCCGTGGCGGCCGGGGCCCGGGTGCAGCGCGCGCTGGAGATCCTCGGCGAGGAGGTGCCCGAGCACCTGGCCGCGGCCGGCCAGTTGCGGATGCAGCACAAGCAGGCCTCGCTGGAGGAGCTGGGCGCCCTGGCCGACCCGCCGCTGACCAAGGACGCGGTGGCCGGCCGGATCCGCCGGCTGCTCGCGATGGCCGACAAGCGGGCCGGCGAGCTCGGCCTGCCGAGCACCGAGGCCAATCTGACCGACGAGATGGCGATGAACTGACCCCGATTTCCGGGGAGTCTCACCCACCGAACAGACGGCGTCCACCATGTGGGCGCCGTCTTGTCGTTCCGTAACGGCCTTCCGGGGCCGGGGCATTCGGCCCGCGCCGCCCGGTTGTTCGGCCCGCGGGGGCCGGGCCGAGTGGCTCGCGGGCCCGGGCCGAAGGGCCCGACTTCGCGCCACGCCAAGGGTTCGGCGGGGTGCGGATGTGCTCTGGCGGGGCCCGGAAGGGTAGGGTCGTTAGCGGTCGGGGACATCCCAATAACACACCCCCGTCGGCCGTGGCCTGGCCATGGTCGGCGTACCTTAAAGGAGATCGGTTCGTGACGATCCGGGTAGGCATCAACGGATTCGGCCGCATCGGCCGCAACTTCTTCCGTGCGGTTAAGTCCCAGGGCGCGGACATCGAGATCGTCGGTGTCAACGACCTGACCGACACCAAGACGCTTGCACACCTCCTGAAGTACGACTCGATCCTGGGGACCTTCCCGGGCGAGGTCAGCCACACCGAAGACTCCATCACCGTCGATGGCCACACCTTCAAGGTCGTCGCCGAGCGCGACCCGGCGAACCTGCCGTGGGCTGCTCTCGGTGCCGACGTCGTCATCGAGTCCACCGGTATCTTCACCAAGGCCGAGGCTGCGAAGAAGCACCTCACCGCCGGGGCGAAGAAGGTCATCATCTCGGCGCCCGCCACGGACGAAGACGTCACCATCGTGATGGGTGTCAACGACGAGAAGTACGACGCCGCCAAGCACGACATCATCTCCAACGCCTCCTGCACCACCAACTGCGTGGCGCCGCTGGCGAAGGTGCTGAACGAGAACTTCGGCATCGTCAAGGGCCTGATGACCACGGTCCACGCGTTCACCAACGACCAGGTCACCCTGGACTTCCCGCACAAGGACCTGCGTCGCGCCCGCGCGGCCTCGCTCAACATCATCCCGACCTCGACGGGTGCCGCCAAGGCCACCGCCCTGGTCCTGCCCGAGCTCAAGGGCAAGCTGGACGGCACCTCGCTGCGCGTCCCGGTGCCGACCGGCTCGATCACCGACCTGGTCGTGACCCTCGAGCGCGAGGTCACCGTCGAGGAGGTCAACGCGGCCTTCCAGAAGGCCTCCGAGAGCTCCCTCAAGGGCATCCTGCAGTACTGCGTGGACCCGATCGTCTCCTCGGACATCGTGAACTCGCCGTACTCCACGATCTTCGACTCGCTGATGACGATGGTCCAGGGCAACCAGGTCAAGATCTTCGGCTGGTACGACAACGAGTGGGGCTACTCGAACCGCCTTGTTAACCTGACCTCGCTCGTCGGCGGCCAGCTCTGACGCAGCGGGAGCTGAAGTGAAGTAAGGAGCCAGGGCCCGGACCGTTTCTCGTGGTCCGGGCCCTGGCTCTGCGGACTCCCTCACTCTTCCCGTGGGCCGCCCGTCGTCGTGCGCCCACCCTCGCGTCGTACCCCCAGGAGACCGAAACCCGTGAAGACCATCGAAGACCTCGACGTCGCCGGGAAGCGCGTGTTCGTCCGCGCCGACCTGAACGTGCCGCTGTCCGGCGGCTCGATCACCGACGACGGCCGCATCCGTGCCGTCGCGCCGACCATCGCCAAGCTGGTCGCCGCCGGTGCCCGGGTGATCGTCGCCTCCCACCTGGGCCGCCCCAAGGGTGAGCCCGACCCGCAGTTCTCCCTCGCTCCCGTCGCCGCCCGCCTGGGCGAGATCCTCGGCCGGCCGGTGGCCTTCGCCACCGACACCGTGGGCGAGAGCGCGAAGGCCACCGTCGCCGCCCTCGGCGACGGCGAGGTCACGCTGCTCGAGAACCTGCGCTTCAACGCCGGCGAGACGGCCAAGGACGACGCCGAGCGCGGCGCCTTCGCCGCCGAGCTGGCCGCCCTCGCGGACCTCTACGTGGGCGACGGCTTCGGCGCGGTGCACCGCAAGCACGCCTCGGTCTACGACCTCCCGGGCCTGCTCCCGCACGCGGTCGGCGACCTGATCGCCACCGAGGTCGGCGTGCTCAAGCGCCTCACCGAGGAGGTCGAGCGCCCGTACGCGGTGGTGCTCGGCGGCTCCAAGGTCTCCGACAAGGTCGGCGTGATCGACAACCTGCTGGGCAAGGCCGACCGCATCCTGATCGGCGGCGGCATGGCCTACACCTTCCTCGCGGCCCTCGGCCACGAGGTGGGCATCTCGCTGCTGCAGAAGGACCAGATCCCCACCGTCCTGGAGTACCTGGAGCGCGGCAAGGCCAACGGCGTGGAGTTCGTGCTGCCGGTGGACGTGGCCGTCTCGGCGAGCTTCCCCGACCTCAAGACGCACGCCCCGGTCACCGACTTCGAGGTCGTCGACGCGGACAAGATCCCCGCCGACAAGGAGGGCCTGGACATCGGCCCGAAGACCCAGGCGCTCTTCGCCGAGAAGCTGGCCGACGCCAAGACGGTGTTCTGGAACGGACCGGTCGGCGTCTTCGAGCACCCGACCTTCGCCGAGGGCACCAAGGCCGTCGCCAAGGCGCTGCTCGACAGCGAGGCGTTCACCGTGGTCGGCGGCGGCGACTCGGCCGCGGCCGTCCGGATCCTGGGCTTCGACGAGACGGAGTTCGGGCACATCTCGACCGGCGGTGGCGCGAGCCTCGAATACCTGGAGGGCAAGACCCTCCCCGGCCTGGCCGCACTGGAGGACTGAACAGATGAGTGACCGCACCCCGCTGATGGCGGGTAACTGGAAGATGAACCTCAACCACCTCGAGGCCATCGCCCACACCCAGAAGCTCGCCTTCGCCCTCTCCGACAAGGACTACGAGGCCGTCGAGGTCGCCGTCCTGCCGCCGTTCACCGACCTGCGCTCGGTGCAGACCCTGGTCGACGGCGACAAGCTGAAGATCAAGTACGGCGCCCAGGACCTCTCGGCGCACGACTCCGGGGCCTACACCGGCGAGGTCTCCGGCCCGATGCTGGCCAAGCTCAAGTGCACCTACGTGGCCATCGGCCACTCCGAGCGCCGCCAGTACCACGGCGAGGACGAGCCGCTCGTCAACGCGAAGGTCAAGGCCGCGTACCGCAACGGCCTCCTCCCGATCCTGTGCATCGGCGAGCCGCTGGAGGTCCGCAAGGCCGGCACCCACGTCGCCCACACGCTGGCCCAGCTGGACGGCGCGCTGGACGGCGTGCCCGCCGCCGACGCCGAGCAGATCGTGGTCGCGTACGAACCGGTCTGGGCGATCGGCACCGGCGAGGTGGCCACCCCCGAGGACGCCCAGGAGGTCTGCGCGGCGATCCGCGCCCGCCTGGCCGAGCTCTACTCGGCCGAGCTGGCCGACAAGGTGCGCGTCCTGTACGGCGGTTCGGTCAAGTCCTCCTCGGCTGCCGGCCTGATGGCCAAGCCCGACGTGGACGGCGCCCTGATCGGGGGAGCCTCCCTGGACGCGGACGAGTTCGTCAAGATCGTGCGGTACCGTGACCAGGCAGTAGGCTAACGCCTCCGCAGCAACGTAGGCTTTGGGGCCGGGCCGCACTACGCGGGCCCGGCCCTTCGCCGCAGACACTCGATACGAGTTACGAGAGAGTTGGTCCCGCCGTGGTTCTCGGGTTCTCGATTGCCCTGATCATCTTCAGCCTGCTGATGGTCATCCTGGTGCTGCTGCACAAGGGCAAGGGCGGCGGTCTGTCCGACATGTTCGGCGGCGGTTCGATGTCCGCCGGTGGCGGCTCCGCCGTCGCGGAGCGCAACCTCGACCGCATCACCATCATCGTGGGCGTCGGCTGGTTCGTCTGCATCGTGGTGCTCGGTCTGGTGCTCAAGTACAAGAGCTGACCGCTGCCGCTTCTGCTGCCGATCTGACGGTGCGTCGCCGGTCCGTCTATCCTGAGTGAGGCCTCGGTGTTCGGAGGCGGTGGGGACAGATCCTTAACCGCTGCTTACACTAAGACAACTTCGCCACCGTCCGCAGGCTGCGGCCGGGCGGCAGGTGATTGCAGCCGCCGCCCCGCCGCGCGTTGGTGCGGGCAGCCCTCCTCGGGGCGCGGGCGCGGCCAGATCGCATCGCACCAGCACGCAGGGAGTCAGATCGTGGCAAGTGGCAACGCCATCCGTGGCAGCAGAGTCGGCGCCGGCCCGATGGGCGAGGCGGAGCGCGGCGAATCCGCCCCCCGTAGCCGGATCTCCTTCTGGTGCGCGAACAAGCACGAGACGCGCCCCAGCTTCGCAGCCGAGGCCGTCATCCCGGAGACCTGGGACTGCCCCCGCTGCGGCTTCCCGGCCGGCCAGGACGAGCACAACCCTCCGGCCCCGTCCCGCAACGAGCCCTACAAGACCCACCTCGCCTACGTCCGCGAGCGTCGCACCGACGCGGACGGCGAGGCCATCCTGGCCGAGGCGCTCGCCAAGCTGCGCGGCGAGATCTGAGCTCTGCCCGTACCGAAGGGCGCCACCGTCTTCCCGACGGCGGCGCCCTTCGGCATGCGCCAGCAGTTCACCAGGCAAACCATGTCTCGTGATTGAAGCTGTCGGCTTTGCGTTCCACAGCGTATCCGGCTCTACCTTCGAGATGGGTTGAGATCAGTCTTGAACGTGGACCCTTCGAGCGACGCGCTCCTGTTGGGCGACGTGCTGCTCGGCTTCTGGTCGGCTCGGAACCGCTTCCGGGAGGCGAGCTTGGCTACCAACCGCAGCGACCCGATCGGCGGCCTCGCGAAGTCTCTTGCCGCTGCGGCGTTATGGCCGGGCACCTCGGTACAGGCCGTCTGCGAGAGGGCGCGCGGTGTCCGCACGGGGATCGACCGCTCAGGCGAGTTCGTTCGGTCCAGCGCTTGGCTCCATACTTATGGCAAGGAGCGGTCGTAGGAACTCACTGGCTTCGGCCTTGCCGCGCCCTGGCGTGGTGGTCGCGACGGGTGTGGTGAGTCAGCGGTCGGCACGACGCTTCGGGTGATCGGCGCTGCGGTCGGTCAGGGCAGGGACGAGGGCACCGAGCATGGCCAGGGCGGTCAGCGCGAACGCCCACGGGTAGCCAGTTCCGGCAGCGAGCCAGCCGAAGGCGACGGCGCCGACGCCCATGCCGGCGTCGTAGGCGAAGTTCCACAGCGCGCTGACCGTGCCGTAGCCGGCGGCGGAGACCCGCGCGTACATCAGCGTGAGCGTGGCGTTCTGGGCAACGCCGAAGCCGATGCCGAACAGACCGACAGCAATGATCACAGCCACCGGATGGCCGGTCAGCGCCATGAGCCCGGTGCCGAGCGCGGACAGCAGCAGACCCGGCAATACGAGCCCGGCGGAGCCGCACCGGTCTCCGTGACGCCCGGCGAGCCAGCGGGCCAGCGTGGCCGTCGCAGGCTGGACGAACAGTGCCGCCGCGACCAGGCCCGTGGCCGACACACGGACAGCGAGCGGCAGGAAAGTAACGACAATCCCTGCCGCGAGTGCCGTGACCGCAAAGACCACGGCGGGGCGGCGCAGTTCGGCCGTGCGGAGCGCCTCGGTGATGCCGATCGCCGGCCCGGAGGCGCGGATCCGGTCGGGCAGGCCGGGCACTGCGGGAATCGCGGCGAGCGCGGTCACTGCGCCGGCCGTGAAGACGACGCCGTAGCCCGCGTGTGCGGCCAACCACACCCCGATCGGCAGGCTCAGCAGCGCTGGGAGTCCGCTGACGATGCCGACCAGCGCCAGCCCTTCGCCGCGCCGTTCGGCCGGGATGAGGGAGGCGGTCAGCGCGCCGCCCGCGACCACAGTGAACGCGAAGCCGAGTCCGCGCAGGAGGCACATTGCGACGATCCACTCGAGGTTCCGGGAGAACCCGAGCGCCAGCGCGGGTGCGCCCATCAGGGCCAGGCCGACGGCCAGTACGACGCGGTAGCCGCAGCGGCGGACCAGGACGGGGGTGGCGAGTTCACCCAGCACCGTCGCCAGCATCAGCGCTCCGGTGGCCAGTCCTGCTGCGCCGCCGCCTCCGCCCCGGTCTCCGGTCGAGGCGTAGCGCGGTACGACGGACAGCAGCAGGTAGAAGCTGGTCGAGGCGCCCAGGATGGACACGAAGCGCAGCAGCAGCGGCCGTGTCAGCAGAGCCGGGCGCGTGGTGGTAGTTGGGGAGGTGGTGTCGAGCGTTTCGGTCACAGCTGGAGGCTAAGAGCGCGACCGGATCGCCGGTAAGCTCCACTTCCATGCCGCCGGAGTGGTCCAGTTCCCCGCCCGAGCTGCTGCTGACCGTCGACCGGACCAGCGGCGGACCGCTGCACGCCCAACTACAGCACGGGCTGCGGGACGCAATCCGCACCGGCCGCCTGCAGGTCGGCGAACGCCTGCCGTCCTCCCGTGATCTCGCCCGGTCGCTCGGCGTCTCTCGCGGCCTGGTCCAGGAGTGCTACGCCCAGCTCCAGGCCGAGGGATACCTGACCACCCGTCCCGGGTCCGCCACCCGGGTGGCGACCGGCGCCGCCGTACCGCCCGGCATCCCGCAACCGAGTACCGCCGCGTCGCGCCTGGTGGCCGACTTCCGCTGCGGCGTACCGGATCTCGGCTCCTTTCCAGTCCAGGACTGGCTGTGGGCCCTGCGCGAGGCGGCCCGCACCATGCCGACCGCCCGGTTCGACTACGGCGACCCGCGCGGCGACTCGGCCCTGCGCGAGGTCCTGACCGGGTACCTGCGCCGGGTGCGCGCCGCTGCGACCGACCCGCAGCACATCGTCGTCTGCAACGGCTACGCACAGGGCCTCGGCCTGACGCTCCGCTCCCTCGCGGACGCGGGTACGCACACTGTGGCCTTCGAGGCCCCGGGCTCACCCGGCACCGTGACCGCCGCAGCCGCCACGGCGGGCATGCGTGCGATCCCCGTCCCGGTGGACGAGCAGGGCATCGACGTGCGCGCGCTGGCCGCGACCGCCGCCCGCGCAGTCGTCGTCACCCCCGCCCACCAGTGGCCGACCGGGGTCGCCCTCGCCCCGGAGCGCCGACTGGCCCTCGTCGAGTGGGCCCGCGACCGTGACGCGGTCATCATCGAGGACGACTACGACGCCGAGTTCCGCTACGACCGCGAGCCCGTCGGCGCCCTCCAGGGACTGGCCGCGGACCGGGTGATCTCCATCGGCACCGTCAGCAAGTCCCTCGCGCCCGCCCTGCGCATCGGCTGGATCGTCTGCCCGCCCCAACTGGCAGGACCGATCGCCGAGCAAAAGCACCGCAGCGACCGCGGCACGCCCACACTCGACCAACTCGCCCTGGCCAGACTGATCGAGTCGGGCCGCTTCGACCGCCACCTACGCCGCATGCGCGCCACCTACGCCGCCCGCCGCACCGTCCTGCTCGCCGCGCTCGCCGAACACGCCCCCGAACTGCCGGTCACCGGCCTCGCCGCCGGCTTCCACGCCGTCGCCCACCTGCCCGCGGGCGCCGACGAACACCACATCGTCACCGCTGCCCGCGAACGGTCCGTCGGCCTCTACGGCATGAGCGCCCACCGGGCCTCACACGCCACCGCGCCGGCGCAACTCGTCCTCGGCTTCGGCAACGTAGGCGAACGAGCCATCGCCGAGGGCATCGCGACCATCGGCCACCTGCTGGCCGGCCGGCCGTAACCTACCGACCCATGACCACCAGCACCGACCTCGATCCGGCCGACATCGCCGCTCTCCTCCACGACGTCCGCAGCTCGGCCACGCGCCTGGCTGCCGGCCTCGACGCCCATACGGACGTGACTGCCCACGGCTCCATCCGTGCTTCCCGGATGGAGCCGTGGGCTCGTCATCACGCACCTGGCGCGTAGCGCCGACGTCTACCGATGACTGCTTGTCCTGGCTCGCACCGGCATCGAACCCGGAGCACGGGCCGACGCCGCCACCTGGACCACGCGCTGCGGGACGGCGCCGGTCGCGGCGCCGCCGAGATCGTCGCGGACCTGCGCGGCAGCCTGGCCCGACTGCTCCGACGAGGCCGCAGCGATGCCCTCCGACCGCTGGCCCACCCAGGCCACCGCCCTCGCGGGATGGCGACACCCCGCCTGGTACACCCTCCACCCTGCCCGGCGCGAACTCGAAACCCACCACATCGACCTGAAGCTCGGTTACACCACCGTCGACTTGCCCACCGGCTACGTCACCTGGGCACTCGACGAGACCATCGCTACTCTGGCCGCACGCAACTTCCCAGTGGCTCGCTTCGAAGCGACCGACCTCGACCGCTCCTGGACCCTCGCCCCCCGTCGGCCTTACCGCGACCGACCCCGGCCACACGCTGACGGCGCGTCGTGGCCGGCAGCTATTCCCGAACGGTCTGCTTGTCGCAGTGGTGCGCGACGGCCTCGGCGAACGTGCGGGCCAGCGGGGAGAGGGCCTCCCAGCGGCGTACCGCCCAGCCCGCGGTGAGGGCGGGGAGCGCGGGGATGGGGATCAGTCGCAGGTCGGAGTGTCCGGGGCCGCTCCAGGCGGGCAGGGCCGGGACGACGGCGAGGCCCAGTCCCAGTTCGGCCAGCAGGATCGCGGTGTCCCAGTCGGTGACGCTGGTGTCGAAGACAGGCTGGATCCCGGCTTCCGCGAGCCAGGCGCCGAGTTGCAGGCGGGAGGTGGAGTTCTGCGGAAGCCCGATGAGCCGGGCGTCCTGCAGGTCGGCCGGTTCGACGCGGGCCTTGGCCGCGAGCGGGTCGGACGCCGAGACGGCGAGCGCCCAGGGGATTTCGACGACGGGGCGTTGCTGGATGGCGCGATCTGTGGGCCCCAGGGTGATCCAGGCGAGGTCGGCGCGGCCGGTGGCGAGCGCGTCGAAGCAGCCGCGGCTGGAGGTCTCGGTCTGGAATTCGAGGCTGGCGCGGGGAAATTGCCGCCGGAAGTCGACGACGGCCGCGGACATGAAGTGCCGGATGGTCGTGGCTCCCGTCGTGACCCGTACCGATCCGCCTTCCGCGCGCGCGGCTTCTTCCAGTCGGCGAAGTGCGTGGTCGATGCTGCCCAGGCCCTCGGTGACCGCCGCGTTCAGCGTGTGTCCGGCCGGCGTGGGCACCACGCCCCGTGTGTGCCGTTCCAGCAGGCTCAGGCCCAACTGCCGCTCCAGCCGCTTCACGTGCTGGCTGACCGCGGACTGCGTGCAGGAAAGGTCACGGGCCGCCGCGCTCAGAGAGCCGGCTCGGCAGACCGCGGCGAAGACGCGGAGATCGTCGAGAGTCACGATGACCCAAGGTATTGCTTGGAGCGATGCCAGTAAATCCGTTGATTGACTTGGGTCGTGGGGCGCTTGATCATTACTGCCCAGGGCGGCAACCCGCCCGTCGCTCACCCGTTCCGGACGCGGTGCGGTGAGCGGCCGGCGGGTGTCGACCCGTTTCGCGGCGAGGGGAGATGCCGTGGTCCACGCGCCGCTCCTCCCGTTGGCTCCCGTCGGCCTCAGCCCGGCTGAACGGGTCTCCCAAGGACGACAGGAGCTCAGATGAACACAACCCCGCTGACGGTGGCCGTTCTCGGACCGGGTGGTGTCGGAGGCCTGATCGGTGCGCTTCTCGCCCGTGACGGGCATCGCGTCATCTGCCTGGCCGGCGAGGCGACCGCCGCCGCACTGAGCCAGGGCGGCCTGCGCGTGGAGAGCGCCCGGTACGGGGACTTCACCGCGGCGGTGGAGGCGGACACCCGGTTGCGAGAGCCGGTGGACGCCGTTTTTGTGACGGTCAAGCAGACCTCCCTGGACGAGGCGCTCGACCGCGTCCCGGCCGCCGTCCTCGGCCATGCGGTCGTGATCCCGTTGCTCAACGGCCTCGACCACCTCCGCCTGCTGCGCGAGCGCTACCCCGCGGCCGAGGTCGTCGCCGGCACGATCAGGGTCGAAGCCACGCGCACCGCACCGGGGCTCATTCACCACACAAGTCCCTTCGCCGACATCGAACTTGCCTCGCCTCCCGGCGGGTTCGCGGACCGACTACGGCACGCCGGTCTCGGCGTGACCCTGCGAGGCGACGAGACGGCGATGCTCTGGGACAAGCTCGCCTTCCTCGCCCCGCTCGCCCTGCTGACCACCCGGCACCGCGCGGACGTCGGGACCATCCGCGGCGAGCGGCGCCCGGAACTGCTCGCCGTGCTCGACGAGATCACCGCCGTGGCCCGGGTCGCCGGCGCACCGGTAACGACCGGGACCGTGCTCTCCTTCTTCGACCGTGTCCCGCCCACGATGAAGTCCTCGATGCAGCGCGACGCCGAAGCGGGACGCCCACTCGAAGTCGACGCCATCGGCGGAGCGGTCCTCCGCGCCGGCGCCGCCCACCACGTCGAGACCCCGGTCACAGCACGACTGGTGGCAGAAGTCGCACGCCTGACCACCCAGGAGGCCTGAACGTGATGAGGCGATCCATCCCGTCCAATGGCGGCTCACCGGGAAGCGACCGCGGCTCTGCAGCGGCCTGGCCCGCCGTCCAGGACCTCCTGCGCGCCCGGGGCGCCGACAAGACGAAGCATCCTGGCGGTACGCTCCTGGACCACCTGAACCGAGTCGCCCGCCTGCTGGCCGACTGGGGAGCCGGGCCGGACCTGCAGGCTGCCGGACTGTGTCACGCCATGTACGGAACCGACGGGTTCGACCACGCCCTGATGGGCACCGACGAGCGCGCGCTCCTCGCCGAACTGATCGGCGACCGGGCCGAGGCACTGGTCCACCTCTACGCCAGCTGTGACCGAAGCGTCGTCTATCCCCGGTTGGCGAGCGCGCGGCCGGTGGTCTTCCGCGACCGCTTCACCGGTCGTGAGCACACCCCGTCGCCGCCGGACCTGCGCGCCTTCGTCGAGATCACGGCCGCCAACGAACTCGACGTGCTGGCACACAGTACGGACCTCGCCGACCGCCACGGCCCCGCCCTGCACCGCCTGTTCACCCACTCACGGGACCTGCTCTCCGCCCCGGCATGGGACGCCTGCAGGCGGCAGCTTGGCCGGTATTCCCTCGAACCGGGGACGAGGATCCAGATCACCGGCCTGGACCACCTGGTGCTGACCGTCGCCGACATCGAACGCACCGTCGACTTCTACGAACGCGTCCTGTGCATGCGCGCGGTCACCTTCGGGGAGGGACGCCGCGCACTGACCTTCGGCGCCAGCAAGATCAACCTCCATCAGGCCGGCCGCGAACTCCTCCCGCACGCCACTCACCCCACCCCTGGCAGCGCAGACCTGTGCCTGGTCACCGACATCCCGCAGGAACAGATCCTGGCCTGGCTGACCGCCTGCGGAGTGCCCGTACTGGAAGGCCCCGTGCCGCGAACCGGCGCCCAAGGACCCATCACCAGTACCTACCTGCGCGACCCGGACGGCAACCTCATCGAGATCAGCACCTACAACCCCCGTCCGGCTGTCGAATCGAACTCGTGAGTCTCCTGGCGGCGTCGACACCGCCGGCCTCCAGAGCTTCGGCCAGCTCGGCGAGTTGCCGCTCCCGACCGACGAAGACCGAGCGGGCCGGCAGGCCGAACGGCACGGCCCGGCTCTTCGGCAGTTGGACGGTCGCCGCCTGGATGACCGGACCGAAGAACCGGCCCCCGCTGATGCTGTTGCTCCCCACGGCAGAGTTCTACCAGGGCCCCGAGGAGGGGTTCAGTCCTGGATTCGGCGCCAGGGGCGGTCGGCCTCCAGGGCGAAGGCGAGTTCCAGGAGGAGGCGCTCCTGGCCGTGGGCGGCGGAGAGGTGGATGCCGATCGGGAGACCGTCCTCGGTGGCGCCGGCGGGGAGGGCGAGGCCGGGGCTGCCGACCACGTTGTTGAGCGGGGTGAAGGCCACGTAGCGGAGCAGACGCTCGATCAGGTCCTCGAAGGGCAGGTTCGGGCTGAGGTGGCCGATCGGCGGGGTGACGTGGGCGAGGACCGGGGAGAGGATCACGTCGTACCGCTGGAAGAGGCCCGCGTAGGTGGCCTCCGCCGCGCGCAGGCGGCGCAGCACGCCCGGGGTGCGGCGGTACTCGCGCTGGAAGCGGCGCCGCAGCCCGGTGGTGAGGCCGTCGAGGTCGCCGGCCCGGAAGCCCGGGTCGATCAGCAGCCGGCCGCTGACGGCGATCGCCCAGGCGATGTAGCCCCAGTAGGAGACGAAATCGCGGGAGAACTCGGCGGTGAAGGGCAGCGTGGTCGGCTCGACGCGGTGGCCGAGCGCCGCCAGCCGGGCGGCGGTCTCCTCCACGGTGCGGCGGGTGGGACCGTCGGTCTCGGCGATCGGCGAGTCCACCACCAGGCCGATCCGCAGGCTGCGGCCGCTCGGGCCCTCGACCAGGCCGATCGGTGGCAACTGCGGGTCGGCATGGTGCCGTTCGGCGGCGGCGAAGAACGCGGCGGTGTCCCGGACGGACCGGGTGAGCACGCCGTCCGTGACGATGTCCAGCGGCAGCCGGCGGCTCTGCTCGTTGGCGACCAGCCGCCCCCGGCTGGGCTTGAGGCCGACCAGGCCGCAGGCGGCGGCGGGGATCCGGATCGACCCGCCGCCGTCGTTCGCGTGCGCGATCGGCACGACGCCCGAGGCGACCAGGGCGGCCGAGCCGCCCGAGGAGGCGCCGGCCGAGTGCGAGGGCAGCCACGGGTTGCGGACGGGCTCGGCGGCGGCGTACTCGGTGGAGGCGTTCAGCCCGAACTCGGGCAGCCGGCTCTTCCCGAGCACGGCCAGGCCGGTGGCCAGGAACTGATCGGTGAACGGAGCGTTCCGCCGGGCCGGCCGGGCCCGGTACGCCGCACTGCCGTTCCCGGTGGGCAGCCCCCGCAGGTCGACGTTGTCCTTGAGGTACGTTGGCACCCCCCAGAGCGGCCCGCCGATGCCCGCGCGGCTGATCTGCGGCCGGTCGTGCGCGTCGTGGGCCACCGGCAGCAGCGCGCGGCCGACGTGGCCCGCCCGCGCGGCCGACGCCGCGACCAGCTCCCGCGGATTGACCTCCCCGGCGCGCACGAGAGCGGCGAGGGCCACCGCGTCGTGCTCGCCGAGAGCGTCGTCGGTGAACGCGTGGACCCGCTCGTCGAGCATCCGAACTCCCCAACCCCTACTGACCGGTAGTCACTCCAGGAGCTTGGCAGTCTAGGGCCGCCCCGAGGACTTCGAACACCCTTCACCGAGGGTGTCCTCCGGCAGGAGTGTCGCGAGGTACGCGCGGGCGACTTCGGAGTAGGCGGTCTCCTCGACCGTCTCGAAGACCTCGACCGCCTCGCACGCGTGGGCGGCGGCCTGCTGTCGCCACCCCAGGCGCAGCTCGACCTGACTGAGCAGCAGTAGGAGATCCCCGGCCAGCGGAAGAGCGTCGAACCGGCGACAGAAGGCCAGTTGGAGCCGCAGCACCTCGTGAATCCTTGCGAATACCTCAGCCTGGTCCTCCAGCGGGCGATTCTCGGCCGCCAGCACGGTTCGGTACAGCTCCACGGCTTTCCGGCCGAGGCTCGTGGCGTCCGAGTCCGTGTCCGAGGCCGGGAGGTCTACAGGGAGGTCCAGGGGCACCTGACCGTCGAACCGGTTCAGCGCCGATACGGCCAGCAGGGCGCAGAACAGCGTGGTGGTGTCCAGCGTGAGCCGGTCGAGCGCGAGCTTCCCCAGGTCGACCCCGTCCACCGGGTTCGCGGAGTCCACCCAGACGCTCAGCAGATTGTTGAGCTCAAGCCGGACCCACTGGCCTGCCCGCCAGCCGGACAGCTCGGGCCGGTTCGGGTCCGCTCGTCCGGCCTGGATCGCGGTGGCCGTGTCCACGTAGTACGCGATGACGCGTCGTCGGGCGGCCTCGGCGCCCTCTACTGGGCAGTCGGCGGCGTAGAGGCGGACCAGGTCGTGGAGTCGGTACCGCTCGTTCGAGCGGCCGAGCAGGTGGGCGCGGGTGAGGCCGCGGAGCAGGCGGGCGCTCTCACGTTCGGGGCGGTTGGCGAGGGCGGCGGCGGCCGGGAGGGCGAAGTCGGGGCCGGGGTTGAGGGGGAGCAGCGCGAAGAGGCGGGCCTCTTCGGGGTCGAGGCGCCGGTACGAGAGGTCGAAGGCGGCGCGGACGGCGAAATCGGGGCTGTGGTCGAGTTCGGTGAGGCGTTCGCGGGCGTCGGTGAGGTCGGCGACCAGGCGGGCGGGAGGGCGGTCGATGAGCAGCGCGGCGGTGATCCGGAGGGCGAGTGGCAGGTGGCCGCAGAGTTCGGCGAGCTCGGGGTACGCGGCACCCGGGCCGGCGAGTTCGGTGAGCAGGGCCACCGATTCGGCTTCGGTGAGGGTGTCGAGGGTGAGGTGGCGTGGGGTGAGGGTGCGGTCGGCGAGCAGGTGACGGCTGGTCACCAGGACGCGGTGGCGGGGGTCGCCGGGCAGCAGTGGGGTGACCTGCGCTGCGGCGGAGGCGTTGTCGGCAACCAGCAGCAGCGGCCCCGGCAGGGCGGCCAGGCAGGAGCGGTAGAGCTGCTCCTTGGCCCGCAGGCCGGGTGGGACGGGCTGGCCGAGGGTGTGGAGCAGGGATTCGAGGGCCTGGTCCGGGGAGAGGCAGGTGGCGTCGTATCCGCAGAGGTCGATGAAGAGCACCCCGCCGGGGAAGAGGTGCTGCGCCCGGTACGCGGCCTCCACGGCCAGCGCGGTCTTGCCGATCCCACCCAGCCCGGCGACGGCCGAGACCGTGACCAGTTCTCCCTCGGCGGCCAGGGCCTCGGCCAGCTCGGCGAGTTGTCGTTCCCGGCCGACGAAGACCGACCGGGGCGGCAGGCCGGACGGGCGGACCGGCTGCTCACCGAGCTGGACGATCCCGGCCTGGAGGGACGGGCCGTGGAAGGTGCCCCCGCTGATGCTGTTGCTCCCCACGGCAGAGTTCTACCAAAGCGCGGACCGGCCGGGGCGGAAACCGGCCTTCAGTCGGGCAGCTGGGCGAGGAGGGCGCGGGCCCGGGCGGCGTTGTCGGGGTCGCCGGTGGATTCGAAGGCGGTGACGGCGGCGGTGAGGTCGGCGGTGGCCTGGGGGAAGTGGCCGAGCTGGGCGCGGAGGTCGCCGAGGGTGAGGAGGATCTCGCCGGTGAGGCCGGTCTCGCCGAGTCGGCGGCAGAGGGCGAGGAGATGGTGGAGGCGGGGGAGCGCCACGCTGGTCAGCTCGGGGTGGGGGTGGGCGGGGAGTTCGGCGGCGAGGTGGCACAGGGTACGGGCGTGCTCGGTGGCTTCGGTGAGGGCGGTGGCGTAAGGGTCCTCGGGGAGGTCCGAGGGGCCCGGGGCCGCGGTGTCGAGGTACCGGAGGACGTGGTCGATCTTGTCGGGCTCCCGCTGGCCGGCCAGCACGTACCGGACGGTGAAGCCCGCGATCAGGGCCAGGTTGACCAGTGCGACTTGGAACGTCGCGCCGACCACGCCCGGGTCCGGGGAGGTGCCGTCGGTGGTGGCCGTCCAGACCTCGCGAAGGGTGTCGAGTTCCTCGCGCAGCCACTGGGTGGCCCGCCAGCCGGTGAGGCCGGGGGCGGTGGGGTCCTGTTGGGCGGTGCGGATGGCTGCGGCGGTGTCCAGGTAGTAGTCGGTGACGCGGGCGCGGGCCGCAGCGGCCTCGGTGGTCGGGCAGTCGGCGGCGTAGAGGCGGACCAGGTCGTGCAGGCGGTAGCGGCCGTGGGAGTGCTGGAGGAGGTGGGCGCGGGTGAGGCCGCGGAGCAGGCGGGCCGTCCCACGGGGCGTGCGGTCGGCGAGGGCGGTGGCGGCGGGGAGGGCGATGTCCTGGCCGGGGGCGTGGGGGAGGAGGGCGAAGAGGCGGGCCTCTTCGGGGGTGAGGCGGCGGTGGGAGAGGTCGAAGGCGGCGCGGACGGCGAAGTCGGGGCCGTGGTCGAGTTCGGTGAGGCGTTCGCGGGTGTCGGCGAGGTCGGCGACCAGTTCGGTCGGGGTGCGGTCGGTGAGCAGGGCCGCGGTGATTCGGAGGGCGAGCGGCAGGTGGCCGCAGAGTTCGGCGAGTTCGGGATGGGCGGGGTCGGGGCCGGCGAGTTCGGTGAGGAGGGCGACTGATTCGGCTTCGGTGAGGGTGTCGAGGGTGAGGTGACGAGGAGCGAGGGTGCGGTCGGCGAGGGTGTGGCGGCTGGTGACCAGGACGCGGTGGCGGGGGTCGCCGGGCAGCAGCGGGGTGATCTGGTCGGCGGTGGAGGCGTTGTCGGCGATCAGGAGGAGCGGGGCCGGGAGGGCGGCGAGGACGGAGCGGTAGCGCTGCTGCTTGGCGGGCAGGCCGGGTGGGGGCGTCTCGCCGAGCGCGTGCAGCAGGGTGTCCAGGGCCTGGTCGGCGGTGAGGCGGGCTTCGTCGTAGCCGCGCAGGTCGATGAAGAGGATGCCGCCGGGGAAGAGCTCCCTCGCCCGGTAGGCGGCTTCGACCGCCAGGGCGGTCTTGCCGACCCCGCCCAGCCCGGCCAGGGCGGAGACCGCCACCAGTTCGCCATCGGCACCCAATGCCTCGGCCAGCTTGGCGAGTTGACGCTCACGCCCGACGAAGACCGAGCGGGCCGGCAGGCCGAAGGGTGCCGGCTGCGGCTTGGGCAGGTGGACGGACCCGGCCTGGAGGACGGGTCCGTGGAAGGTGCCGCCGCTGATGCTGTTGCTGTTGGTCCCCACGGTAGGGAGTTCTACCAGTGAATCGGCGGCCTGACTCGGAGTCAGAGGATGCCGGCGCCGGGGAGGAAGGGCTTCAGGCGCTGCTGGAGGGCCTCGTACGCGGCCTTGCGGGCCGGGTAGAGGGTGACCACGGCCGCGGTGACGGTGTCCAGGGCGATCGACATCTTGCGGAACTCCTGCTCGGTGCTGGGGAGTTCCTTGCGGATCGCGGCGGCCCGGTCGATGTCCTCGGCGAGCGCCTGGTCGAGGGTGGCCAGTGCGGGGCGTTCGGCGGCCGGGCCGATGGCCGCGTCCACGGCGCGGACGGCGGTCCGCTCCCAGCGGCCGGAGATGTCGGTGATGGCCGCGATGAGCAGGTCGAAGGCCAGGTCCTGCCACTGGGCCGGGGTCGGCCTGGTGGCCGGGGTGGCGGCGAAGAGGGCCCGGAGCGGGCCGAGGGCGGCCAGTTCGGTCGGGCGGTCGTTGGCGACCAGCAGGTCGACGATCGTGCTGCGGTGGAGGGCGAAGGCCTTGGGCATGGTGGCGGGCACCGGCGTGGCGGTGATCAGCGCGTCGATGATCTGCTTGGCCAGCGGGACGGCGCCCGCACCCGCCACGGCGTGCGGGAGCAGTAGGCGCTTGGTCGCCGGGTCGTAGACCACCGTCTGGCCGGCCTGGGTCGGGGTCGGATTGGCACCGGCCAGGGCGTCCTTGAGTGCCGCCGTGTACGCGTAGACCCCCACGACGGTGGCCTTGTCGGTGCTGGTCAGGCCGTTGAGGAGGATGCCGTCCTCCCGGGGGCCGATCAGGCCCAGGCTCTGGAGCCGGGACTCGATGGTCAGCAGGCCCGTGAAGTCGGGCTCGGCCTGCCAACCGGCCTTGATGCCGGGCCACTTGTCCTTGCGGTGGTCGCTCAGGGCCATGCCCTTGGCGTCGTTGGCGCGCAGCCAGGCGCGGTTGAGGTGGATGTCGGCGTAGGCCAGCGCGGCCCCGAGGTCGGTCACGCCCCTGGCCTTGGCCAGCGCGAAGCGCTGGGCCGGGACGCGGCCCAGCGCCTGGTAGCGGCCCCAGCGCTGCTGCATCCGCTCGGCGGTCAGGGCGGCGGCCTCGGCGAAGGTGTCGGCGTTGCTCTCGGCGAGGGCGGCCGGCAGGTAGCCCCAGGCCCAGCCGGCCCGGTAGGCGTAGTCCTTGACCGGGTGCAGCGGGTGCTCGAACAGCGCGTGCGAGAGCTCGTGGATCAGGATGATCGCCCGGGCGGTGACCGAGGTCTCGTTCGCGCCGACCAGCAGGCCGGGCCGCAACTCCAGCCGCTCTACAGTGGGGTTGGCACCCCGGGAGATGACGGTGTTCGCCGCCATCGCCGGGTCCAGGCTCTCCTCCACCACCACGAGTCCCCGGTTGACCAGCTCGCCCAGCCGGAGGCCGAGCTGCTGGAAGCGGGTGTGGAGGACCGTGTAGTCCGGCCCCGGGGTGGGCCCGGCCAGCACGGTGGTGGAGGTCAGCTGGAGTCTGGTGGCCTGGAGAGCGATCGCGTCGATCTCGCTCCTCAGCTGTGCCAGGGTCTGCTGTTCGGCAGGGGTGAGACTGCGACTCACGGGGGCCCCTCTGCATGGGTCGGGTCGGACCGGAGCAGTGTGGCGGCCGGCGATGCACAGCGGATAAACGGCCAGGCAGGGGAGATGACTGGCCGTCAGGAGTCCGTCACTCCTGGCGGGGTCAGCGGATCCGGGGGTCAGGGGAGGAAGGGCTTCAGGCGGCCCTGGAGGGCCTCGTAGGTGGACCTCTGGGCGGGGAAGAGGGTGAGCACGGCTGCGGTGACGGTATCCAGGGCGATCGACATCTTGCGGAACTCCCCTCCGGTGCCGGGCAGTTGCTTGCCGAGGGCGATGGCCTGGTCGAGGTCTTCCGCGAGTGCCTGGTCGAGGGTGGCCAGCGGGGGGCGTTCGGCGGCCGGGCCGAGGACCATGTCCATGGCGTGGACGGCCCGCCGTTCCCAGCGGCCGGAGATGTCGGCGAGGGTCGCGGTGAGGAGGTCGGCGGCCAGGCCGTTCCACTGGGCCGGGGTGCACTTGGTCGCCGGGATGGTGGCGAAGTAGGTGTACAGGGGGACGAGTTCGGCCAACTCGGTCGAGCGGTCGTGGGTGATCAGGAGATCGATGATCGTGCTGCGGTGGCGGGAGAAGGCCGTGGGCATGGTGGCGGGCGCCGGTATGGCCCTGATCAGCGCCTCGATGATCTGGTCGGCCAGCGCGACCGCGCCGATGTTCGCCACCGCGTGCGGCACCGTGAGGTGCTTGGTCGCCGGGTCGTACGCCACCGCCTGGCCGCCGGGGACCAGGGTCGGGACGATGACCTTGCCCAGCACGGCCTTCAGCCCGGCCAGGTAGGTGTAGATCCCCGTCACGGTGGCCTTGTCGGCGTCGATCAGGCCGTTGCGGAGGTCGCCGTCCACCCGGGCACCGATGAGGCCCAGGGTCTGGAGGCGGGTCTCGATCTTCAGTAGCCCCGGGTAGTCGGGCTGGCCGGCCCACCCGTCTCTGATGGCCGGCCACGCCTTCTTGTCGTACTCCCTCAGGGCCATGCCCTTGGCGTCGTTGGCGCGCAGCCAGGCCCGGTTGAGGCGGAGGTCGGCGAAGGCCAGCGCGGAGCCGAGGTCGGTCAGGCCGCTTGCCTGGGCAAGGACGGAGCGCTGGGCGGAGAGGGGGCCAAGTGTCTGGTAGCGGCCCGGCCGGTCCTCCCGCCGCTCGGCGATCAGGGCGGCGGCCTGGGCGAAGGTGTCGGCATTGCTCTCGGCGAGCGCGGCCGGCAGGTAGCCCCAGCCCCAGCCGGCCCGGTAGGCGTAGTCCTTGACCGGGTGGATCGGCGGTTCCTGCAGCGCGTGTGAGAGCTCGTGGATCAGGGTGAGCGCCCGGGCGGTGACCGAGGTCTCGTTCGCGCCGACCAGCAGGCTGGGCCGCAACTCCAGCCGCTGCACGGTGGGGTTGGCGCCGAAGGAGATGGAGGTGTTCGCCGCCATCGCCGGGTCCAGGCCCTCCTCCACCACCACGAGTCCCCGGCTGACCAGGTCGCCCAGCCGGAGGCCGAGCTGCTGGAAGCGGGCGTGGAAGACCGTGTAGTCCGGCGCTGGGGTCGGCCCGGCCAGCACGGCGGTCGAGGCCAGCTGGGCCTTGGTGGCCTGCAGGACGATCGCGTCGATCTCGGTCCTCAGCTGTGCCAGGGTCTGCTGTTCGGCAGGGGTGAGACTGCGACTCACGGGGGCCCCTCTGCATGGGTCGGGTCGGGTCAGACCCGGGCAGTGTGGCGGCCGGCGATGCACAGCGGATAAACGGCCAGGTACGCACGGTGACGGATCGTCAGCCCGTGCGCACCTGGTCGGCGCGGTCAGGAGTGGGCTCAGCCCACGCCGACCACGTTGGTCTGGGAGAGCGGGTAGCAGGCAGGGGTCTGCTTGGTCAGCGAGAGGTCCAGGCTGCTCACGGTGGCCGGCTGGGGGGCGTCCTTGGAGGCGGTGTTCAGCAGCAGCAGCTTCTCGCCGGACGGGATGGCGCTCGGGTGCAGGATCGCGATCCGGCCGTTCTTCGGGTCGAGCTCCATCACCTTCTCCAGTCCCTCGCTGCTGTCGGCCACCTTGGTGTGGCAGTCGGCCGAGGGCGTCATCACCAGGGCGGGTACGCCCACCGAGCGCAGCGCCTCCTGGAGGCCGGACCAGTCGGCGCCCATCAGCTGGAGCGAGACGGTGCCGTTGGCGTTGGGGGTCACCTGGTAGGAGACGGTGCTGAGCTGCGCCTTGGCGCTGGGGGCGGCCTGCACCGACGGCGCTGCGCCGTGCGGCTGCGCCAGGGCGACGGCGGTGATCGCGGCGGCCAGGCCGAAGCCGGTGGCCACCAGGCGGCGGGTGTGCCGGGGGCGGGCCTGGACGGTGCTGCCGGACGGCGGCAACTGGGCCGCGCGGGAGGTGAGTTCGGCGCCGAGCCGGTTGCGGAAGTTCACGGGCGTGGTCACGAGGCGGCCTCCAGGAGAGCGTGCACGGACGGGCTGGCGGGGTGGGCGGACGGGCCGATCGGGGTGGTCACGAGGCGGCCTTCACCAGGGCCGGGGCAGCCGGGGCGGCCGGGGCAGCCGAGGCAGCCGGGCCGAGGGCGGGAGCGTTCGGCGGGACGACCTTCTGCAGCGCCTTGCGGGCCCGGTGCAGGCGGACCCGGGCGGTGGTGGCGGTGATGCCCAGGGCCTGGGCGGCCTCGCGGACGGTCAGGCCGTCCACGGCCACCAGGTCGAGCACCGCGCGCAGCGGCTCGGAGAGGGCGGCGTGCCGGTCGGCCAGGCCGCGGGCCTCGCGGGCCGCGTCGATCCGGCCCTCGATCGCGCAGACGTCCTCCTCGTCCAGCATCCGCTGCCCGGCGATCCGGGCCACCGCGTTGAGTTCGCGGACGTTGCCGCGGAAGTGCGAGGCCAGCACGTTGCGGGAGATGCCGTAGAGCCAGGCGACGGGCGCGCCGCGACGGGCGTCGTACCGGTCGGCCTGCTCCAGCGCCGTCAGGAAGATGTCGGCCGTCAGGTCGGCGGCCAGGTGGGGGCTGTCGGTGCGGCGGGTGACGAAGCCCAGCACGGTGTCGAAGTGCTGCTGGTAGAACACGGCGAAGGCCGCCGGGTCCCGGGAGGGGGGTGCTATCGGGTGCTCCGCTGACACGGATGACTCCTAGGGAGGACGAGCACTGCCTTACATCTCTACTTGGCTCGGCCGGCAAGGAGCGTTACAGGAGGTGCTGACGGGGACGGCGAAGGGGGAGCTCCGGGTACGGAGCTCCCCCTTCGGGGACGGCTCAGGCCGAGGCCGGCGGGTAGAGCCCCGGGGGGATCTTCGCGGCGGCGGTGCGGTCGAGGAGCCAGAGGGTGCGGCTCAGGCCGCGGGCTCCGGAGGCCGGGGCCAGGAGCTCGCCGGGGCCGGAGAGGGCCAGCGCCACGGCGTCGGCCTTGTCCTCGCCCGCCGCCAGCAGCCAGACCTCGCGGGCCGAGCGGATGGCGGGCAGGGTGAGGGAGATCCGGGTCGGCGGGGGCTTGGGAGCCCCCCGGACGCCGACCACCGTCAGCTCGGTCTCGCGGACCCCGGGGTGCTCCGGGAAGAGCGAGGCCACGTGGGTGTCGGGGCCGACGCCCAGCAGCAGCACGTCGAAGGTCGGCACCCCGGCCCGGTCACCGGGGAGCGCGGCCTTGGCCAGCTCCTCGGCGTACCGCGCGGCGGCCGCCTCCACGTCCGAACCGTCCGGGCCGTCCGAGGCGGGCATCACGTGCACCCGGGCCGGGTCGAGCGGGACGGAGTCCAGCAGCTCGGCCCGGGCCTGGACGGCGTTGCGCTCCGGGTCTTCGGCCGGGACGAACCGCTCGTCGCCCCACCAGAGGTCCAGCCGCGCCCAGTCCACCGCGTCCCGCGCCGGCGAGGCGCCGATCGCGGCGAGCAGGGCATTGCCGTTGCGCCCGCCCGTGAGCACCACCGAAGCGGTGCCCCGGGCGGCCTGGGCGTCCACGATCCGGGTGATCAGCCGAGCCGCGGCGGCCTGCGCCATCAGCTCCTTGTCCCGGTGGACGACCAGTTGGGGAGTGGCTGCCGTCACGAGCCGCTCCGCTTGCGCGGGGTGGCGGCCTTGCTGGCGGCCTTCTTCGCAGCGGGGGCGGCCTTCTTCGCCACGGCCTTCTTGGCCGCCGCCTTCTTCGCCGGAGCCGGAGCCGGGGCTGCCGCAGCGGCCGGGGCCGCCGGGGCGGCGTCCGGGAGCTTGGCGGTGACCCGGGCCGGGGCGGCCACGGCGGCCTCGACCACCGGGGAGACGTCGCCGGCGGCCGCGGCGGCCTCCGGCTCGGTCTCGCGCAGGCGCTCGACCGGGGTGCGGACGGCGGCCGAGTAGATGTCGTCCGGGTCCAGGCGGCGCAGCTCCTCGGCGATCAGCTCCGAGGTCTCGCGCCGCTTGAGGGCGACCTGGCGGTCCGGGGAGCCCGGCATCGACAGGGTGCCCATCAGGCCGTCGGGACGGTCCAGGGTGATCGGACCGCCCTTGGTGCGCAGGGTCACCGAGGTGATGCCGGGGCCGGCCGTGACGATCCGCTCGACCGGGACGTGCAGCCGGGTGGTCAGCCAGAGGCCGAGCAGCTCCACGCTCGGGTTGTACGACTCGCCCTCGACCACCGCGGAGGTGATCGTGGCCGGCTGCTGGTCGAGCGCGGCGGCCAGCATCGAGCGCCAGCCGGTGATCCGGGTCCAGGCCAGGTCGGTGTCGCCGGGGGTGTAGCTGGCGGCCCGCTGGGCGAGCTGCCCGACCGGGGACTCCGCCGTGACGGCGTCGGTGATCCGGCGCTGGGCCAGCGCACCGAGCGGGTCCTGGGCCGGGTGCTGCGGCGCGTTGTCCGGCCACCAGACCACCACGGGGGCGTCGGGCAGCAGCAGCGGCAGGACGACCGACTGGGCGTGCGCGGCGAGCTCGCCGTGCATGCGCAGGATGACCGTCTCGCCGGAGCCGGCGTCGGAGCCGACCAGGATCTCGGCGTCCAGGCGCGTCTCGGCGCGGGCCCGGGGCGAGCGCCCGGCGCGCTTGATGACGGCCAGTATGCGCGAGGGGTGCTCGCGGCTGGCCTCGTTGGCCGCCTTGAGCGCGTCGTACGCGCTGCCCTCGTCGGTGACGATGACGAGGGTGAGCACCATGCCGGCGGCGGTGGAGCCGCTGGCCCGCCGTGCGTCCATCAAGGCAGCGTTGATCTTGCTGGACGTGGTGTTCATCAGGTCGATCTTCATGGCCGGCGCCAGCTCCTGCCGTCTCGTGCGAGCATCTCGTCCGCCTCGGCGGGCCCCCAGGTCCCGGCGGGGTACTGGGCGGGCTTGCCGTGGGTGTCCCAGTACTTCTCGATCGGGTCGAGGATCTCCCAGGAGAGCTCGACCTCCTGGTGGCGCGGGAAGAGGTTGGCGTCGCCGAGCAGCACGTCCAGGATGAGGCGCTCGTACGCCTCCGGGCTGGACTCGGTGAACGACTCGCCGTAGGCGAAGTCCATCGTGACGTCGCGGACCTCGAAGGAGGTGCCCGGCACCTTGGAGCCGAACCGCACCGTGACGCCCTCGTCCGGCTGCACCCGGATGACCAGGGCGTTCTGCCCCAGCTCCTCGGTGGCGTAGGAGTCGAACGGCAGGTACGGGGCGCGCTGGAAGACCACCGCGATCTCGGTGACCCGGCGGCCGAGCCGCTTGCCGGTGCGCAGGTAGAACGGCACGCCCGCCCAGCGGCGGTTGTTGATCTCCAGCTTGATGGCGGCGAAGGTGTCGGTCTTGGAGTTGGGGTCGATGCCGTCCTCGTCCAGGTACCCGAGCACCTCCTCGCCGCCCTGCCAGCCGGCCGCGTACTGGCCGCGCACGGTGTGCTTGCCCAGGTCGTCGGGGAGCTTCACGGCGCTGAGCACCTTGAGCTTCTCGGCCACCAGCGCCTTGGGGTGGAAGGAGGCCGGCTCCTCGATGGCGGTGAGGGCCATCAGCTGGAGCAGGTGGTTCTGGATGACGTCCCGGGCCGAGCCGATGCCGTCGTAGTACCCCGCGCGGCCGCCGATGCCGATGTCCTCGGCCATGGTGATCTGCACGTGGTCGACGTAGGAGCGGTTCCAGATCGGCTCGAACATCGTGTTGGCGAAGCGGAGCGCCAGGATGTTCTGGACGGTCTCCTTGCCCAGGTAGTGGTCGATCCGGAAGACCTCGTCCCGGGGGAAGACCTGGTGGACGATCTCGTTCAGCTCCTGGGCGCTCTCCAGGTCGTGGCCGAACGGCTTCTCGATCACCGCACGGCGCCAGGAGCCGGCCGGCGGGTCGGCCAGGCCGTGCTTCTTGAGCTGCTGGACGACGATCGGGAAGGACTTCGGCGGCACCGAGAGGTAGAAGGCGAAGTTGCCGCTGGTGCCCTGGGCGCCGTCCAGCTCCTCGATCGTCTCGCGCAGGCGCTCGAAGGCGTCGTCGTCGTCGAAGGTGCCCTGGACGAAGCGCATGCCCATCGCCAGCTGCTCCCAGACCTCCTCGCGGAAGGGGGTCCGGGCGTGCTCCTTGACGGCGTCGTGCACCTCCTGCGCGAAGTCCTCGTCCTCCCACTCGCGGCGCGCGAAGCCGATGAGCGAGAAGCCCGGCGGCAGCAGGCCGCGGTTGGCCAGGTCGTAGATGGCGGGCATCAGCTTCTTGCGCGAGAGGTCACCGGTGACGCCGAAGATGACCAGGCCGGACGGCCCGGCGATGCGCGGGAGCCTGCGGTCGGCCGGATCGCGCAAGGGGTTGACGGGCGCGAGCGGGGGATCTCCCTGCTCGACCTCGGGGTAGTCGTTGCTCACGAGGGCTCCGATTCAGTGTGAGCGAGGATCACTTCTCGGCGGCGAAGCGGGCCAGCGAGGCCGTCACGGTGTCGAGCAGCTCGGTCCAGGACTGCTCGAACTTCTCGACGCCCTCGTCCTCCAGCACCTGGACGACGTCGTCGTAGTCGACCCCGGCGGCGGCGATGGCGTCCATCACGGCCTGGGCGTCGGCGTAGTTCGGGGTGATGGTGTCACCGGTGACCACGCCGTGGTCGTCGGTGGCGTCCAGGGTGGCCTCGGGCATCGTGTTGACGGTGCCGGGGGCGACCAGCTCGGTGACGTACAGGGTGTCCGGCAGGGCCGGGTCCTTGACGCCGGTGGAGGCCCAGAGCGGACGCTGCGGCTTGGCGCCGGCGGCCTCCAGCGCCTTCCAGCGGTCGGAGGAGAACACCTCTTCGTAGGCCTGGTAGGCGAGGCGGGCGTTGGCGAGGGCGGCCTTGGACTTGAGGTCCTTGGCCTCGCCGCCGATCTTCTCCAGGCGCTTGTCGATCTCGGTGTCCACGCGGGAGACGAAGAAGGAGGCGACCGACTCGATCTGCGAGAGGTCCAGGCCGGCGGCCTTGGCCTGCTCCAGGCCGGTCAGGTAGGCGTCCATGACCGCGCGGTAGCGGGCCAGCGAGAAGATCAGCGTGACGTTGACGCTGATGCCCTTGGCGAGCACGGCGGAGATGGCGGGCAGGCCGGCCAGGGTGGCGGGGATCTTGATCAGCACGTTCGGCCGGTCGACCAGCCACCACAGCTGCTTGGCCTCGGCCACGGTGGCCTCGGTCCGGTGGGCCAGGCGCGGGTCGACCTCGATGGAGACCCGGCCGTCGCGGCCGTTGGAGGCGTCGTAGACCGGGCGCAGCACGTCGGCCGCGTCGCGCACGTCCGAGGTGGTGATCATGCGGATGGCCTCGTCGGTGGTGACCTTGCGGACGGCCAGGTCACGGAGCTGGCCGTCGTAGGAGTCGTCGCCGCCGCCGATGGCCTTCTGGAAGATGGTGGGGTTGGTGGTGACGCCGACCACGTGCTTGGTCTGCACCAGCTCGGCGAGGTTGCCGGTGTTCAGACGCTTGCGGCTGAGGTCGTCCAGCCAGATGGCCACGCCTTCGTCGCTGAGGCGCTTCAGTGCGTCAGTCATGGTGCTTCATCCCTCTTCATCGGTGCTGCTGTGGGGAGACGTTTAATGGGCCGCGTACCCGATGTGCGGTCAGGTACGCGGCCCAGGCAGTGCTTAGCGGGAGACGGCCTCGACCGTGCGCAGCGAGGCGCGGGCGGCGCCGGCCACGGCCTCGGCGGTCAGGCCGAACTCCTGGAAGAGCACCTTGTAGTCCGCGGAGGCACCGAAGTGCTCCAGGCTGATGATCCGGCCGGCGTCGCCGACCAGCTCGCGCCAGCCCTGGGCGATGCCCGCCTCGACCGAGACGCGGGCCCGGACGTTCGGCGGCAGCACGCTGTCGCGGTACGCCTGGTCCTGCTCGTTGAACCACTCGATCGACGGCATCGAGACGACCCGGGTCGGGATGCCCTCGGCCTCCAGCGCCTCGCGGGCCTGGACGGCGAGCTGCACCTCGGAGCCGGTGCCGATCAGGATGACCTTCGGCGCGTTGCTGGACGCCTCGGCCAGCACGTAGCCGCCCTTGGCGGTGCCCTCGGCGGAGCCGAAGACCTCGCGGTCCCAGGTGGGCACGTTCTGGCGGGTGAGCGCCAGGCCGACCGGGCCGGGGTGGCTGGTCTGCCGCTCGATCACGGTGCGCCAGGCGACGGCCGTCTCGTTGGCGTCGGCCGGGCGGACCATGGCCAGGCCCGGGATCGCCCGCAGCGAGGCCAGGTGCTCGACCGGCTGGTGGGTCGGGCCGTCCTCGCCGAGGCCGATCGAGTCGTGCGTCCACACGTAGGTGACCGGCAACTTCATCAGCGCGGCCAGGCGCACGGCCGGGCGCATGTAGTCGGCGAAGACCAGGAAGGTGCCGCCGAACACGCGGGTCCTGCCGTGCAGCGCGATGCCGTTCATGGTGGAGCCCATGGCGTGCTCGCGGATGCCGAAGTGGATCGTCCGGCCGTACGGGCTGGCCGACTTCAGCGGGTTGCCCTCGGGGAGGAAGGAGCTCTCCTCGTCGATGGTGGTGAGGTTGGACTCCGCGAGGTCGGCCGAGCCGCCCCACAGCTCCGGGATCACCGCGCCGAGCGCCTTGAGGGTGTCGCCGGAGGCCTTGCGGGTGGCGACCTCCTTGCCGGCCGGGAAGACCGGGATCGACTTCTCCCAGCCGTCCGGCAGCTCGCCGATCTGGATCCGGTCGAACTCGGCGGCGCGCTCCGGGTTGGCCGCGCGCCAGGCGTGGAAGCCCTGCTCCCACTCGGTGCGGGCGGCCTTGCCGCGCTGGACCACCAGGCGGGCGTGGTCGATCACGGCCTCGGAGACCTCGAAGGTCTTCTCGGGCGAGAAGCCGAGCACCTTCTTGGTCGCGGCGATCTCGGCGTCGCCGAGGGCCGAGCCGTGCGCCTTGGCGGTGTCCTGGGCGTTCGGTGCCGGCCAGGCGATGATGGTGCGCATCGCGATGATCGACGGGCGGGCGGTCTCCGCCTTGGCGGCGGCCAGCGCGGCGGCCAGCGCGTGCACGTCGATGTCGCCGTCGGCCTTCGGGGTCACCCGCTGCACGTGCCAGCCGTACGCCTCGTAGCGGGCCAGCACGTCCTCGGAGAAGGCGGTCTCGGTGTCGCCCTCGATCGAGATGTGGTTGTCGTCGTACAGCGCGACCAGGTTGCCCAGCTTCTGGTGGCCGGCCAGCGAGGAGGCCTCCGCGGAGATGCCCTCCTCCAGGTCGCCGTCGGAGACGATCGCCCAGATGGTGTGGTCGAAGGGCGACTCGCCGGCCGCGGCCTCCGGGTCGAACAGGCCGCGCTCGTAGCGGGCGGCCATCGCCATGCCCACCGCGTTCGCGATGCCCTGGCCCAGCGGACCGGTGGTGGTCTCGACCCCGGCCGTGTGGCCGTGCTCCGGGTGGCCCGGCGTGCGGCTGCCCGCGACGCGGAAGGCCTTGAGGTCGTCCAGTGACAGACCGTAACCGGAGAGGTAGAGCTGGGTGTAGAGCGTCAGCGAGGTGTGCCCGGGGGAGAGGACGAACCGGTCACGGCCGACCCAGCTCGGGTCGGTCGGGTCGTGCCGCAGGAAACGCTGGAAGATCACGTAGGCCGCGGGCGCCAGCGACATGGCCGTCCCGGGGTGGCCGTTGCCGACCTTCTGGACTGCGTCCATGGCGAGGACACGGGCGGTGTCCACGGTGCGCTGGTCCAGCTCGGTCCACTCGAATACGTTCGTCGGCGTGGTGCTCACCCTGACTCAGGGCTCCTTCCGTAAATGAAGAGTGACCCCGTGAATGGACCGGGTCTGCCACGTCGCTGTGGACCAGACTGGGAGTGGTGCCGGTCACGGAGGGTTTATCCCGCTTCTCGGTGCGAGCCTACCGTCAGAGCCGCCCCGGGCTCGCTCGGTGAGACGGTTAGTACCGGGCCGAGGCGGATTGCCCGAGACTGTGGCAGGTTCCCTGTCCCATTTTGGGCAGGTTCACCCGGCGGTGTGCGGTTCCGCCTCGCCGAGGGACCCCGAGGCCGGTCGGGAGATATGGAGCGTCTAAGGTGGCGTGGTACGCGCAGCGCGAACATCCGGTGGCCCAGTCGCCCCGGGCCCGCCTGTGAAGATTCATCTTGAGTTGGGGTGTTCGTGACCGCCGTCGAATCCCGCCCTGCCGGGGTAGCCGGGGCGACCCCCGCGCACCGGCCGTTCGGGGCCCGTGTCGGGGCATTCGTCGCACTGACCAAGCCTCGGATCATCGAGCTCCTGCTGATCACCACGGTGCCGGTGATGTTCCTGGCCCAGCGGGGGGTGCCGGATCCGCTGCTGGTGCTCTACGTGGTCGTCGGCGGGTACCTCTCCGCCGGCGGGGCCAACGCGCTCAACATGTACATCGACCGCGACATCGACGCGGTGATGTCCCGCACCGAGCGCCGCCCGCTGGTGACCGGCATGGTCTCCCCCCGGGAGGCGCTGGTCTTCGGCATCTCCCTGGGCGTGGTCTCCACCGCCTGGCTCTGGCTGCTGGTCAACCCGCTCTCCGCGGTGCTGGCGCTGGCCGCGCTCCTCTTCTACGTCTTCGTCTACACCCTCGGGCTGAAGCGGCGGACGGCACAGAACATCGTCTGGGGCGGCATCGCCGGCTGCATGCCGGTCTTCGTCGGCTGGGCCGCGATCACCAACTCGCTCTCCTGGTCGGCGCTGATCCTCTTCCTGGTCATCTTCTTCTGGACGCCGCCGCACTACTGGCCGCTCTCGATGAAGGTCCGGGACGACTACGAGCGGGCCGGGGTGCCGATGCTCCCGGTGCTCAAGGGCAACCTGGCGGTCGCCAAGCAGATCGTCGTCTACTCCTGGGTCATGGTGGCCACCTCGCTGCTCCTGTGGCCGCTGGGCCACACCAGCTGGCTCTACCCGGTGGTGGCGGTGGCCATCGGCGGCTTCTGGCTCAAGGAGGCGCACGGCCTGTACGCCCGCGCCAAGGCCGGGGTGGTGGGGGCCAAGCTCAAGGAGATGCGGCTGTTCCACTGGTCCATCACCTACCTGACGCTGCTCTTCGTCGAAGTGGCGATCGACCCGTTCCTGCACTGAGCCCGCCCGCTCCGCGAAAGGCCGACCCGATCCCGGGTCGGCCTTCTTCGTTCACTTCGTGCCGTTCACCTCGTGTCCGTTCACCTCGGCGGCAGCTCGCTCGGCCCGACGTGGCCGTCCAGCCAGTCCTTGAGCGGCATCGAGGCCCGCAGGAATCCGGTGACGCGGTCCGCCGCCTTCGCGGTCCCCAGCCACTTGGCCGGCTCCCACTCCTGCCAGGCGATCAGCCCCTTGTACCGCAGCAGCTCGATCCGCGGATGGTCCTTCGGGTACCCGCGCGGCGCCGTCTTCAGCGCGTCCCGCCCCACCACCTGCGGCCCGGCCTTCTCCACGGCCGTCACCACCCGCTCCAGCTCCCGCCCCGACACGTCCTCGGCCACCGCGGCCCGGTACCGCGCCAACTGGTCCGTGGCCAGCTGGTAGTACCCGTTCCCGCAGGCCAGCCCGTCGGCGGAGAGCTGGATGTAGCCGCCGGATTCCAGGTACCCGCCGACGTGCGTCTTGTACGGCGACTTGTCGGCACTAAAGCGCACGTCCCGGTTCGGCCGGAAGATCTTGCCCGGCCCGAACTCGTCCTCCAGCAGATCGAGCAGGTCCGCCAGCGGGGCGTGCACGGACTCGTCGTAGACGGACCGGTGCGCCGACCAGTACGTCTTCGAGTTGTCGGCCTCCAGCCCTTCGTAGAAGTCGAGAGCGGCCATCGGCCAGCCATGGAAGGTCACGCCACCGAGCCTAGCCCCCGGCCGGACCCAGGGCCCGGAGGAGCCTCGTCGGGGCGGGCGCGGTCGTGCGGGGTGAAGCGGAAGGCCGAGGTGTCCCGGTCCAGGTCGATCGTCAGCGCGGCGTCCAGCGCCTTGGCCAGCCTGGTGAGCAGCGGCAGGGTCGGCAGGGAGTCGCCACCCTCGATGTTGGAGATCTGCGGCTGGGTCATGCCGGCTCGGCGGGCCAGTTCCGACTGAGACAGACCGAGCTCGGTGCGGCGGTCGTACACGGCCTGGCCCAGTGCGAACGCGTACCCCGCCTCGACGTACGCGGCGGACTCTTCGACGGACTCGCCCATGAGCTTCCGGGTCCGGCGGGTCTTCCACTGGGAGTGGTTCACGGGTTCTCCTCCTTCGTCCGGTCGTAGGTGTGCTCGGCGGGGCGGTGTTCCACCTCGCAGACCTTCTGTGCCTGCTGGGCGCGCTCGACCTCGGCAGCTTCACGCTGCCTGGTCTTGCGGAACACGGTGAGCAGCACGATGCGCTGGTCAGGGGCAAGCCAGTATGTGATGCGCACAGTCCAGTTCGATCCGCCAAGGGACGTTCACGGTGGCCATTATATAGAAATCCATATGGCCCGGTGTGATGCTGCTGACGCTCGGTGTGGAGCTGTGGTCAGGGCCGATACCCGCGAGTAGCATGCGGTGCATGACCGCCACCACTGATGCCGTGGACGCTCGGGCCGAGCGTCGGGCCAAGCGCATTGCCAAGCACATCGACAGCTTCGCCAAGCAGCACGGCGGCGCTGAGGGTGTGGTCGAGTACGTCGGCGCTGCCGCCACCCGGATCGTCATGGTCGGGGCGGACGGGGCTTGGGGCGACCAGGTCGCGCCGTCCTACGCCGTGGGCCGCCGGGCCGCCGAGCTGGCCGGGCTGACGCTGCAGGACAGCTTCGAGGGCGAGCTGGGGCTCAAGGTGAAGACCAGCGCGTACGAGTGGAAGCGGATGGCCGGGATTCAGATCTGAGGCCAGGCACGCAGAAAGGGGCCCCGAGGGGCCCCTTTCGTCGTACCTGGGGTTTCTTCGTACCTGCGGTCAGGCGGTCTGGAGCGCCTGGGTCGGGAGGCCGGCCTCGGTGGGGGCGAGGGCCGGGCGGGTGCGCAGGGCCAGCGGGATCCGCAGGGCCGCCACCCAGACCAGGGCCGCGCCGAACATGTGGACGCCGACCAGGATCTCGGGCGCCTGGGTGAAGTACTGGACGAAGCCCAGCAGGCCCTGGGCGAGCAGCACCACGAACAGCTCGCGGGTGCGGGCCCGGGCGGCCGGCGGGGCCTTGACGGCGGCCAGTACGAAGATCGCCGCGATCACCACGCCGAAGGAGAGGAAGGCCAGGTCGGCGTGGGCCTGGGCGAGCCGGTCGTAGTCGATCGGGATCCGCGGCACCGGCTTGCCGTCCTTGCCGGGCGAGCCCGGGTGGTGGCCGGCGCCGGTCACCAGGGTGCCGGCCGCGACCAGCAGCCCGATCACGGCCACCAGCACCCAGCCGAGCTGGAGCACCGGCTTGGCCACCAGCGGCTCCGGCGCCCCGTCACCCTCCTTGGACCGCTCCCACATCAGCACCGCGACCCAGACCAGCCCCATCGCGGCGATCATGTGCAGCGCCACGGTGTACGGGTTGAGGCCGGTCAGCACGGTGATGCCGCCGAGCACGGCGTTGCTCATCACCAGCCAGAACTGCCACCAGCCCAGCTTGGTGAGGCTCCGCCGCCAGACCCGCGTGCAGCGGGCGGCGAGCGTGGCCCAGGCGATGGCCGCGCAGAGCACGTAGGTGAGCATCCGGTTGGTGAACTCGATGACGCCGTGGATGCCCATCTCGGGCGTCGGCGTCAGGCTCTCGCCGGTGCAGCGGGGCCAGGTGGTGCAGCCGAGGCCGGAGGCGGTGAGGCGGACGGCGCCGCCGGTCACCACGATGACCACGCTCATCACCAGCGCGGCGAGCGCGGCACGTCGGACGGTAGCCGTGGACGGCTGCCAGCGGTCGGCGAGAAGGGAGGAGGGGGTACGCACCCGACCATCCTAGGTCGGCTTACACGTGATCTTGGGGCGGGGCGGGTGTCCGGTATGCCCGGCTCCGCAGCCGCGGACCGAACGAACCCGAACGTCAAGAGGGCAGATCCGGTCAAGTGACCCGATGGTCACCCGGGGTAGCGGTAGAGTCCGAGCCTTCGGGGTCAACAGCCGTCCCCACCAAGGTCGTTCCGTCGTTCGGGAGGGAAGTACGGATGAAGGTGAGGCGTGGGATAGCCGTGGTGCTGGTGGGAGCGGCGGCGCCGCTCGCCCTGGCGGGCAGCGCCGTGGCGCACGTCCCGACGTGGAGCGTGACCTGCACCAAGGTCAGCGTGTCGCTGGCCAACTACAGCAAGGACGCCCAGAACAGCGTCACGCTGATCGTCGGCGGCGAGAAGCTGCTCGACAGGAAGACCTTCGGTGACGCCTTCACCCAGGACTTCACGGTCAAGGCGCACAGCGCCGACCTCAAGGCCGAACTGATCGTCCTCACCAGCGAGGACCCCAAGGGCGAGAAGGGCTGGTCGGTCGACCAGACCAAGACCATCCCGGTCTGCGAGAGCCCCAGCCCCAGCCCGAAGCCCAGTTCGCCGAGCCCGAAGCCGAGTACGCCGCCGCCGAGCACTCCGGCCTCCACCAAGCCGCCCGTGACGCACACCCCGACCCACACCCCGACGCCCACGCCGACGGGCCCCCAGCTGGCCTCGACCGGTGGCGGTGGTGAGACGCCGCTGATCGCGGGTGCCGGTGCGGCCGTGGTGGCCGCCGGTGGGGCGCTGCTCTTCTTCGGACGCCGCCGCAGCTCTCGCCGACACTAGGAGACGCCAACCCAGGGGCGCGCGGAACTGCGCGCCCAGCCAGGTAGCTCGCCGCAGATCGCAGAGATACCCACTTGCACCGTCATCGGATGGTGCAAGTGGGCATCTGCGTAAGACAGCGGGAGGTGGAGGGTGGGCCCCGCCGTTCCCCGCGCCCCTGGCGGTGCTTACTCGAAGCGGAAGAAGCGGGCCGCCAAGGCCAACCCCAGGACAGACCAGAGGCCCAGGACGCCGAGGTCGGACCAGGGCATGCCCGCGCCGGTCTGGAGGACGGAGCGGAGGCCGTCCGAGAGGGCGGCAATCGGGAGCAGCTCCAGTGTCGACTGCACGGCGGCGGGGAACTTGCTCAGGGGGACGATCACGCCGCCGGCCAGCAGCAGGAGGATGAAGACCAGGTTGGCGGCGGCCAGGGTGGCCTCGGCCTTGAGGGTGCCGGCCATCAGGAGGCCGAGGCCGGAGAAGGCGGCGGTGCCGAGCACGAGCAGCAGGACCACGGACACCGGGTTGCCGTGTGGGGACCAGCCGAGGGCCAGGGCGATCACGGAGAGCAGGGCGACCTGGAGGGCTTCGGTGACGAGGACGCAGCCGGTCTTGGCGGTGAGCAGGGCCCAGCGGGGCAGGGGGCTCGCCCCCAGCCGCTTGAGGACGCCGTAGCGGCGCTCGAACCCGGTGGCGATGGCCTGGCCGGTGAAGGCGGTGGACATCACGGCCAGGGCGAGCAGGCCCGGGGCGAGGAAGTCGACCCGCTTGCCGGGGCCCTCCACCGAGACGATGTCCACGGCGCTGAAGAGCACCAGGAGCACGGTCGGGATGACCACGGTGAGCAGCAGCTGCTCACCGTTGCGCAGGAGCATCTTCGTCTCGAAGGCGGTCTGGGCCAGCAGCATCCGGCCGACGGGGGCGGCACCCGGAGCGGGGGAGTACGAGGTCACGAGCGGAGCTCCCGTCCGGTCAGGTCGAGGAAGACGTCTTCGAGGCTGCGGCGCTGCACCGAGATCCCGGAGGCGAGCACGCCGGAGGCCGCGCACCAGGTGGTGACGGTGGCGAGCAGCTGCGGGTCGACCGGGGCCTGGACCGCGTAGTGGCCGGGGGTGGGCTCGGTGGCGGCGGCGCCGTCGGGGAGCACCTTGACCAGGGACCCGAGGTCGAGGCCGGCCGGGCCGGTGAAGTGCAGGGCGGATTCGGAGCGGCAGAGCTCCTCGGGGGTGCCGGTGGCGATCACCCGGCCGCGGTCGACGATGGCGACCTGGTCGGCCAGCTGTTCGGCCTCGTCCATGTGGTGGGTGGTGACGACCACGCTGACACCGTCTCGGCGCAGGTCGCGGACCAGCTCCCAGGTGGCGCGGCGGGCCTGCGGGTCGAGGCCGGCGGTGGGCTCGTCCAGGAAGACCAGCTCGGGGCGGCCGACCACGGCCATGGCCAGGGCGAGGCGCTGCTGCTGGCCGCCGGAGAGGCGGCGGTAGGTGGTGCGGCCGCAGGAGCCGAGGCCGAGGCGCTCGACCAGGGCGGGCACGTCCAGCGGGTGGGCGTGGAGCTTGGCGGTGTGTTGCAGCATCTCGACGGCGCGCGCCCCGGCGTACACCCCACCCGACTGCAACATGACACCGACGCGGGGTTTCAACCGGGCGGCATCGGCCACCGGATCCAGTCCGAGCACCCGCACGGTGCCGGCGTCGGCGCGGCGGTAGCCCTCGCAGACCTCGATGGTGGTGGTCTTGCCGGCGCCGTTCGGGCCGAGCACGGCGGTGACGGCGCCGCGCGGAACGAGCAGGTCGAGGCCGTCCACCGCGGACTTGTCGCCGTACCGCTTTACCAGGCCGGTGATCTCGACCGCGGGTTCTTTAGCCATGCCAGCGAGTATAGGAATCCTGAACATCCGGACCCGCCCAGCCCCCGGGAAGGTAAGGCTAGCCTGCGTGACTGATGACACCCGTGAGGCCTGGGTCACGGCTTGTCCCGGCGGAAGTAATTACGCAACACTGGTGTTGTGAAAAGAATGCGCGAGCACAGTCATGAGTCGGAGGCCGAGCAGGCCCCCGATTTCGGCGTGCCCGCGACGGCCGCCGAGGTGCTGCTGGACGGGCACCGCGCCACCCGGGACAGGGTCGCGCGGTCGATCCTCGACCACGGCCCCTCCTCCGCCGCCGATCTGGCCGGGCGGCTGGGGCTGACCAGCGCGGCCGTCCGCCGTCACCTGGACGGGCTGCTCGCGGCCGGTCTGGTGGAGGCCCGCGAGCAGCGGGTCTACGGCAGCCGGGGCCGGGGCCGGCCGGCCAAGGTTTTCGCGCTGACCGAGTCCGGTCGGGACGCGTTCTACCAGGCCTACGACCAGCTCGCGGCCGACGCGCTGCGCTGGATCTCGGAGGCCGTCGGCGGCGGCGAGGCGGGGGAGGAGGCCGTGGCGGCCTTCGCCCGGGCCCGGTTCGCCAAGCAGGCCCAGAAGTACCTCGACGAGATCGAACGGGCGGGCGACCGCACCGAGGCACTGGCCCAGGCGCTGAGTGCCGACGGGTACGCTGCCACGGTGCGACGCGTGCCGTCGGCAGCGGGGGCCAAGGCTCCCGCTGGCGCCCAGCTCTGCCAGCACCACTGCCCGGTCGCGCACATCGCCGAGCAGTTCCCCCAGCTCTGCGAGGCGGAGACCGAGGTCTTCTCCCAGCTCCTGGGCACCCACGTCCAACGGCTGGCCACCATCGCCCACGGCGACGGGGTCTGCACCACCCATGTGCCGGCACCCGGTGCCGCATCGTCCCCCGGCTCCCGCCGGGCGCCCGGTGCAGCGCCGACTGCCGGTACGTCCCACCCATCAGCACCTGCGTCCGCGCGGAGGAACCTCGCATGACTGACACCGTTTCGCACCCGGAGCTCGAGGGCCTGGGCACGTACGAGTACGGCTGGTCCGACCCCGACGCCGCCGGCTCGGTGGCCAAGCGCGGGCTGAGCGAGGAGGTCGTCCGCGACATCTCGGCGAAGAAGTCCGAGACCGAGTGGATGCTCAACCTGCGCCTCAAGGGCCTGAAGCTCTTCGGCAAGAAGCCCATGCCGACCTGGGGCTCCGACCTGACCGGCATCGACTTCGACAACATCAAGTACTTCGTCCGCTCCACCGAGAAGCAGGCCGAGTCCTGGGAGGACCTGCCCGCCGACATCAAGGCGACGTACGACAAGCTCGGCATCCCGGAGGCGGAGAAGCAGCGCCTGGTCGCCGGTGTCGCCGCGCAGTACGAGTCGGAGGTCGTCTACCACCAGATCCGCGAGGACCTGGAGGAGCAGGGCGTGATCTTCCTCGACACGGACACCGCGCTCAAGGAGCACCCGGAGCTCTTCAAGGAGTACTTCGGCACCGTCATCCCGGCCGGTGACAACAAGTTCGCCGCGCTGAACACCGCCGTCTGGTCCGGCGGGTCGTTCATCTACGTGCCGAAGGGCGTGCACGTCGACATCCCGCTGCAGGCCTACTTCCGGATCAACACCGAGAACATGGGCCAGTTCGAGCGGACGCTGATCATCGTCGACGAGGACGCCTACGTCCACTACGTCGAGGGCTGCACCGCCCCGATCTACTCCTCGGACTCGCTGCACAGCGCCGTGGTCGAGATCATCGTCAAGAAGGGCGGCCGCTGCCGCTACACGACCATCCAGAACTGGTCGAACAACGTCTACAACCTGGTCACCAAGCGCGCCGTGGCGTACGAGGGCGCGACCATGGAGTGGGTCGACGGCAACATCGGCTCCAAGGTGACCATGAAGTACCCGGCCGTCTACCTGATGGGCGAGCACGCCAAGGGCGAGACCCTGTCGATCGCCTTCGCGGGCGAGGGCCAGCACCAGGACGCCGGCGCCAAGATGGTGCACATGGCGCCGAACACCTCCTCGAACATCGTCTCCAAGTCGGTGGCCCGTGGCGGCGGCCGCACCTCCTACCGCGGTCTGATCGAGATCGGCGAGGGCTCCAAGGGCGCCAAGTCGAACGTGCTCTGCGACGCGCTGCTGGTCGACACCATCTCGCGCTCGGACACCTACCCGTACGTGGACGTCCGCGAGGACGACGTGTCCATGGGCCACGAGGCGACCGTCTCCAAGGTCTCCGAGGACCAGCTGTTCTACCTGATGAGCCGTGGCATGACCGAGTTCGAGGCGATGGCGATGATCGTCCGCGGCTTCGTCGAGCCGATCGCGCGCGAGCTGCCGATGGAGTACGCGCTGGAGCTGAACCGGCTGATCGAGCTCCAGATGGAGGGTTCGGTGGGCTGACCGCCCCCGACCAGCCGCCCATTCATCTTTGAGGAAGAGAGCACAACGAACAGCCATGGCTGAAGTTCAGAACACCCCCGGCGCGACGACCGCCGGCTCGATCGAGGTCGGCACCACCGGGGCCGGTGCCCAGCTGGCCGGCCCCGGCACGGGCCGGGCCACCGTCAAGCAGCCGATCGACGCCCGCGTCGCGGTCAAGCCCTCCTTCGACGTGAACGACTTCCCGGTGCCGACCGGCCGCGAGGAGGACTGGCGGTTCACCCCGATGCACCGCCTGGCCGGCCTGCACGACGGCACGGCCGCCGAGGCCGCCAGGGGTGAGTCCAAGGTCGAGCTGAGCCTGCCCGAGGGCGTCACCGCCGAGACCGTCGGCCGCGACGACGCGCGCCTGGGCAAGGCCGGCAAGCCGGTCGACCGGGTCGCCGCGCAGGCGTTCACCTCCTTCGAGGAGGCGCTGGTCGTCACCGTGGCCAAGGAGACGGTGCTCACCGAGCCGGTCAAGATCGACGTGCACGGCGAGGGCGGCGTCCGCTTCGGCCACGTGGTGATCGAGGTCAAGCCGTTCGCCGAGGCCGTCGTGGTGCTGGGCCACACCGGCACCGGCGTCGCCGCGGCCAACGTCGAGCTGCTGCTCGGCGACGGCGCCAAGCTGACCTTCGTCACCATCCAGGACTGGGAGCGGGACGCGGTGCACGTGGCCCAGCACACCGCCCTGGTCGGCCGGGACGCCTCGCTCAAGTCCGTCGTGGTCACCTTCGGCGGCGACCTGGTGCGCCTGCACCCGCGGGTCAACTACGCCGCCCCCGGCGGCGAGGCCGAGCTGTTCGGCCTGTACTTCGCGGACGCCGGCCAGCACCTCGAGCACCGCCTGGTGATCGACCACGACACCCCGCACTGCCGCTCCAACGTGGTCTACAAGGGTGCGCTGCAGGGCCAGGGCGCGCACGCGGTCTGGGTCGGCGACGTGCTGATCCGCGCCGCCGCCGAGGGCACCGACACCTACGAGCACAACCGCAACCTGGTGCTCACCGACGGCGCCCGGGTCGACTCGATCCCGAACCTGGAGATCGAGACCGGCGAGATCGTCGGCGCCGGCCACGCCTCGGCGACCGGCCGCTTCGACGACGAGCAGCTCTTCTACCTGCAGGCCCGCGGCATCCCGGCCGACGAGGCGCGCCGCCTGGTGGTGCGCGGGTTCTTCGCCGAGCTGGTCCAGCAGATCGGCGTCGCGGAGATCCAGGAGCACCTCCTGGAGAAGATCGACGCCGAGCTGGAGGGCACGGTCGCATGAGTTACCTCCGCGCCTGCTCGCTCGGCGAACTCGCGGAGGACACTCCCAAGCGCGTCGAGCTCAACGGTGTGCCCGTCGCCCTCGTCCGCACCGAGGGGGAGGTGTTCGCGATCAACGACATCTGCTCGCACGCGAACGTCTCGCTCTCGGAGGGCGAGGTCGAGGACTGCATGATCGAGTGCTGGCTGCACGGCTCCAGCTTCGACCTGCGCTCCGGCAAGCCCTCGGGCCTGCCCGCCACCAAGCCGGTCCCCGTTTACCCCGTCAAGATCGAAGGGGACGATGTGCTCGTCTCCGTCAACCAGGAGTCCTGAGCATGGCCACCCTTGAAATCCGCAACCTGCACGTCTCCGTCGAGGCCGAGGGCGGTGCCCGCGAGATCCTGAAGGGCGTCGACCTGACGATCAAGCAGGGCGAGACGCACGCCATCATGGGCCCCAACGGCTCCGGCAAGTCCACCCTGGCCTACACCCTGGCCGGCCACCCCAAGTACACCGTCACCGGCGGCGAGGTGCTCCTCGACGGCGAGGACGTGCTGGCCATGTCCGTGGACGAGCGTGCCCGCGCCGGTGTCTTCCTGGCCATGCAGTACCCGGTCGAGGTGCCCGGCGTCTCGGTCTCCAACTTCCTCCGTACCGCCGCCACCGCCGTCCGCGGCGAGGCCCCCAAGCTGCGGCTCTGGGTCAAGGAGGTCAAGGAGGCCATGGCCGCCCTGCAGATGGACCCGGCCTTCGCCGAGCGCAACGTCAACGAGGGCTTCTCCGGCGGCGAGAAGAAGCGCCACGAGATCCTCCAGCTCGAGCTGCTCAAGCCGAAGATCGCGATCCTGGACGAGACCGACTCCGGCCTGGACGTCGACGCGCTGCGCCAGGTCTCCGAGGGCATCAACCGCGTCCACGCCTCCGGCGAGGTCGGCACCCTGCTGGTCACCCACTACACCCGCATCCTGCGCTACGTGAAGCCGGACTACGTCCACGTCTTCTCGGCCGGCCGGATCGTCGAGTCCGGTGGCGCCGAGCTGGCCGACAAGCTGGAGAACGAGGGCTACGAGGCTTATGTGAAGGGCGGCGCTGCGGAGTGACTGAATCTGTTCATGGTGTGAGCGCCGAAGCGCTGGCCGCCGCCCAGGAGTTCGGGGACTCGGTCCGCAAGGACTTCCCGATCCTGCAGCGCGTGCTGCACGAGGAGAAGCCGCTGGTCTACCTGGACAACGCGGCCACCTCGCAGAAGCCGCAGTCCGTGCTCGACGCGGTCACCGGCTACTACGAGCGGCACAACGCCAACGTGCACCGCGGCGTGCACGTGCTCGCCGAGGAGGCGACCGCCCTCTACGAGGGTGCCCGGGACAAGGTGGCGGCGTTCGTCAACGCCCCCTCCCGGGACGAGGTGATCTTCACCAAGAACGCCTCGGAGTCGCTCAACCTCGTTGCGAACATGCTGGGTTGGGCCGAGGAGCCCTACCGGGTGGACGCCGACTCGGAGATCGTGATCACCGAGATGGAGCACCACTCCAACATCGTGCCGTGGCAGCTGCTCGCGCAGCGCACCGGCGCGAAGCTGAAGTGGTTCGGGCTGACCGAGGACGGCCGGCTCGACCTCTCGAACATCGACGAGCTGATCACCGAGAAGACGAAGATCGTCTCCTTCACCCTCGTCTCCAACCTGCTCGGCACCGTCAACCCGGTCGAGGCGATCGTCCGCCGCGCCCAGGCCGTCGGCGCGCTCGTCCTCATCGACGCCTCGCAGGCCGCCCCGCACATGGTGCTGGACGTGCAGGCGCTGGAGGCCGACTTCGTCGCCTTCACCGGCCACAAGATGCTCGGCCCGACCGGCATCGGCGTGCTCTGGGGCCGCCAGGAGCTCCTGGAGGACCTGCCGCCGTTCCTCGGTGGCGGCGAGATGATCGAGACCGTCACCATGGGCGCCTCGACCTACGCCCCGGCCCCGCACAAGTTCGAGGCCGGCACCCCGCCGATCGCCCAGGCGGTCGGGCTCGGTGCGGCCATCGACTACCTGTCGAACATCGGCATGGAGCGGATCGCCGAGCACGAGCACACCATCACCGAGTACGCGGTGGCCCGCCTCCAGGAGGTGCCCGGCCTGCGGATCATCGGTCCGCGCACGGCCGTGGACCGCGGTGCGGCGATCTCCTTCGTACTGGGCGACATCCACCCGCACGACGTGGGTCAGGTGCTCGACGAGCAGGGCATCGCCGTCCGGGTCGGCCACCACTGCGCGCGGCCGGTCTGCCTGCGGTACGGCATCCCCGCCACCACCCGGGCCTCGTTCTACCTGTACTCGACGCCCGCGGACGTCGACGCACTGATCGACGGTCTGCACCACGTCCGGAACTTCTTCGGCTGAGGCGAGCGGAGGCTGCCATGAAGCTCGACTCGATGTACCAGGACATCATCCTGGACCACTACCGCAACCCGCACGGCAAGGGCCTGCGGGACGGTGACGTCGAGGTGCACCACGTCAACCCGACCTGCGGCGACGAGATCACCCTGCGGGTGCGGCTCGACGGCGCGGTGGTGGCGGACGTCTCGTACGACTCGCAGGGCTGCTCGATCAGCCAGGCCAGCGCCTCCGTGCTCAACGACCTGGTGGTCGGCAAGCCCGTGGGCGAGGCCCAGGCCGTCCAGGAGGCCTTCCTGGAGCTCATGCAGAGCAAGGGCACCTTGGAGGGCGACGAGGAGGTCCTGGAGGACGCGATCGCGTTCGCCGGGGTCTCCAAGTTCCCCGCCCGGGTGAAGTGCGCCCTGCTGAGCTGGATGGCCTGGAAGGACGCCACCGCCCAGGCGCTCGCCCAGCAGCCCGCCATCAACGACTGACCCTTCTTCTGGAGCACTGATGAGCGACACCGAGACGCCCGCCGAGGCGACTCCCGACACGGCCGCCGCCGAGGGCCCGACGGTCATCGTCGGCACCACGGCCGGCACCGTCTCCGTCGAGGACCTGACCGAGGCCCTGATGGACGTCGTCGACCCCGAGCTGGGCATCGACGTCGTCAACCTGGGCCTGATCTACGGCATCCACATCGACGAGTCCGACGTGGCCACCATCGACATGACCCTCACCTCGGCCGCCTGCCCGCTGACGGACGTCATCGAGGACCAGGCCAAGACTGCCACCGAGGGCCTCGTCCAGGACCTCCGCATCAACTGGGTCTGGATGCCCCCGTGGGGCCCCGACAAGATCACCGACGACGGCCGCGACCAGCTCCGCGCCCTCGGCTTCAACGTCTGAGATCTGCTTCGCCCTTCATCGGCCGCACTCCTCGTCAGAGGGGTGCGGCCGGTGGCGTTTCGGGGGCTGCTCAGCGGCGGGCGGCCGACCGGCGGCGGTTGGCCAAGGCCAGCGCGCCCGCGCCGAGCACCACCAGTGCCCCGCCCGCACCGACCAGCAGGCCGGTCGAGTTGCCGCCGCCGGTGGAGGCCAGCTCCTGCTGCGGGGCGGCCGCCGGGGCGGCGGGGGCCGGGGAGGCGGCGTGCGAGACGTCCGCGGCAGGCTGGACGGCCGGGGTGGTCGGGGTGGGCGGGGTGGCCGTCGGGGTCGCGGAGTGGGTCGGGGTGGCCGTCGGGATGGTAGCGGTGGCCGGGCGGGTGATCCGGAGGTCGCCCCGGACGAAGCCGCCGTTCAGCGCGTTGAGGTAGACGGAGATGTCGCGCTGGTCGGCCGGCGCCTTGGCCGAGAGGGCGAGGCGGAAGGTCACCTGCCGGGTCTGCCCGTCGGCGAGGGGCTGGAGCAGGCTGTCGGAGTCGGCGTAGACGTTCCCGGCGCAGGAGTGGTGCAGCGCCAGCGTCTTCCAGCCCTCGGCGGTCTTGGCCTGGAGGGTGAGGTCCTGGAGGCGGAGCGCACTGTGCTGCTCCTCGCCGAAGCCGAGCAGCGGGCCGGTCCGGTCATAGGCCGAGCCGGTGTGGTTTGCCAGCTCGACGGTGAACTGCACCGGGTGGCCGTCGGCGGGGATCTGCTTCGGCATCCCGCTCCGGAAGGAGACCTGGACGTCGCCGTGCCACTGCTGCGGGGCCTTCGCCGGAGCCGAGGCGCCGGCCACCGGGTCGGTGGCCTCGCCGCAGGCCCAGGCGGGTGCGGCGCCGACAAGGACGGGCAGGGCGGCACCGATCGTGACGGCGGCGGCGAGGGCGGCGAAGGTGCGGCGAGCAGACATGGTGGATCCCCCCGGGGACGGCAGTGCGGTGGCAAGAGGTGAGGAACGCGGACTCGCCTCCCCCTCCCGCTCAACTGCTGGAGACCCGGCGATCGCTTCGTGAACAAGTGTGGCGATCCGATGTTCGTCGGTGATCCCTGAAGTGTCATCACCGTGTAACCGATCTTGGGTCGGGGTGGCGCAGGAGGTTCCGGAGGGTCAACGTCCGTACGTGATAATTGAGTTGTCGTTGTGCCGGGGCGTCGGCAGGATTCCTCCGGTGGCCAGGGGGGCCATCGGGTCGACAGCCAGGGGGGATCGACATGAGTACTTTCAGCACGCGCGTACGCACTGCCGGACTCGCGTTCGGACTGGCGGTGGGCACCACGGTGCTGGCTGCCGCTGGGGCGCATGCGCAGGGCGTCACCTCCGGGTCGCTGAGTTTCGGCGGGGACGACTGGATCGGTGGGGGGCAGTCGTACGCGTACAGCACCGGGAACAAGGACCAGCTGACCGTCTTCCGCCGTTCAACGGGGCCGGGGCGGGGCTCGACCTCAGTGGTGATGGGCGCGGCTGCAACACGCTGACCGGCAGCTTCACCGTCACGAACATCGTCTTCGGGCCGCACGGGTACGTGCAGACGCTGGACGCCTCCTTCGTGCAGCACTGCGAGGGCGGCACGGCCGCCACCAGCGGCGAGGTGCACATCGCCAACCCGGTCGCGCCGCCGGAGCTCGGGCTCGGGCTCGGGGTGGCCGTCGACGGCACCGCCAGCGCGCTGGACGGCAAGGCCACCGTGAGCGGCACGGTGACCTGCAACAAGGCCACTCAGGTGGCCGTCAGCGGCCTGGTCACCCAGGTGAAGAACAAGGTGATCATTCGGGGGCCGTACAGCACTTCGGTGGCCTGCGTGCCGGGCAAGACCGTGGCCTGGAGCGTCCAGGCCGACCCGACCGGGACGACGCCGTTCCAGGGCGGGGACGTGGAGGTCGGCGTGCAGGCGAGCGCCCCTGACAGTGACTACGGCACCACGGCCACCGCCTCGGACACCGCCGTCGTGCACCTCACAAAGGTCCGTAAGTAACACCGGACGCACCGAAGCCGCCCGCCCCAGTTCGAGGGGCGGGCGGCTTCCGTGTGTTCAGCGAGCGGGCTTGAGGACCGCGCCCGCCAGGGCCAGGCAGGCCGTGGCGGCGATGGCCACGAAGGTGGAGACGGCCGGGAGGAGGCCGTAGTGCTGGACGGCTGCGCCCACCGCGACGATGGGGAGGGAGGAGCCGAGGTAGACGATGACCCAGAGGGCGGAGAGTTCGCTGCCGCGGCGCTCGGGGTCCATGGCGGCGACGGCGGTGGTGAAGAGGGAGCGGAAGGCCACGCCCTGGCAGGCGCCGCCGAGCACGCTGCCGATGAAGAGCAGGGCCGGGGTGGAGGTCCAGGCGGCGGTGACCACCAGGCCGAGGCCGGTGGCCAGGCCGGTCATGCCGAGGGCGATGACCATCCGGTCGGCGGTGGGCGGGACGAGCAGCTGGGCCGCCGCCGAGGAGCCGAGGAGCAGGGCCGCCACGATCGCGCCGGTCAGGTGCGAGTGGGTGTGCAGGAGGGTGGCGGAGAAGGCCGGGGAGAGGCTCAGGTAGACGCCGAAGACCGCGTAGGAGGCGAAGCCGGCCAGCGCGGCCAGCAGGAACTCGCGGCGGCCCTGCCGGGGCAGGGCCAGCCGGCGCGGGCGCAGGTGGGCCGGGGTGGTGATCCGCGGCGGCGCACTGGCCGGGCGTTCGCGGCCGGGCTTGCGCGGGTGCACCAGCGCCAGCGGCACGCAGAGCACGAGCAGCGCGACGGCGTGCACCAGGAAGGGCGTGAGCAGCGGGTTCGACCCGCCGGAGAGCGCCGCCCCGGCCATCGGGCCGAGCGCGACCCCGCCGGCCGAGCAGGCCAGGGTGAGCTTGGCGGCCAGCGTCTGGTGGTCGGGCAGCAGGTCGCTGAGGGCGGCCCCGGCGGCGCCGGTGGACAGGCCCACCGCGATGCCCTGGACGGCGCGCCCGGCGGCCAGCTGCCAGAAGCTGCCGGCCGTGGCGAACAGCGCGTCACCGGCGGCGGCCAGCGCCACCGCGGGCAGGATCATCGCCCGGCGGCCGAGGAAGTCGGACCAGTGCCCGACCGCGGCCAGCACCGGCACGAGGGCGAACACGTAGACCGTGAACAGGATCGTGGTGTCCAGCGCCGTCAGCCCGAGCCGCTGCTGCAGCAGCGGGTAGATCGGGGTGGCCAGGTTGGCGCCGATCAGCAGGAAGAGCAGCGCGGAGGCGACCAGGCCGACGCGGATGCCGCGCACGGCGTTCCAGCGGCTGATCGCGGCGAGCTGGAGCTGCGGTCGTGGTGCGAGCTCCAGGGGGAGCAGGGCCTCCGAGAGCCGGCGGGTCCGGAACTGCGCGAGTCCGGAGCCGGCGGGGGAGAGGTCCGCCATGGCAGGGGTCTCCTGTGGCCGGGCACCACGTCGGCGCGCCGGGCCAGGGGTGGTGACCGGGGCGGAGCCCCGGTGGTGCGGGGTTGCATGGGGTGGGCTTCGTTGCCCGGTGGCCCGGAGCGGGGTGTGCGACGGGCCACCGGGAAGGATACGTGGTCGTACGGGCCTTCCTGCGCCGGGTCGGCGGCCCGGTGATCGGCGGGCGGGCCGGGCACCGGTGGGGTCGGGCGGATACGCTGAGTAGATGGACCGGTACGGACCGGTCCCCGCGCAGTGACCACAGCCACCTCGGGAGAGCTCGGAACCATGGCCGGACGACGTCGCACCACCCCTGACAACCCGTCGCCGGCCGAGTCCGGTGAGGGCCTGCTCCCCGCCGACTACGAGCTCGCGGACCTCTACAACGCCTTCGCCACCCACGGGGAGAGTGACGAGGATCTCGACGATTCGGCCGTCCTCGTCCCGCCGATCCAGCTGCCCCCGGAGGAGGAGCTGGTCGCCGCCGCGCTCGCCGTGCCGCTGATCGACCACGCGCTCAAGCTGGCCCGCTGGACAGCCCCGCACCGCGCCGTGGACGAGCTCGGCGACCTCACCGAGGCCGACCAGGAGCCCGCCGCCCGGCTGCTCGGCTACGGCGCCGAGGGCGCGGAGCTGGACGAGGAGGACGTGGTCGAGGCGATGCGCGCCTGGTCGCTCGCCTGCGACCTGGAGCTGATCGAGATCGGCACCACCGCCGAGGGCGAGCACGTGGCCATCCCCGGGCCCGACCTGGAGCCGGCCGAGGAGAAGGACGCCGACACCGTCCTGGAGCTCTGGCTGACGGCCGCCGGGATCGTCCGCGAGCTGGCCGCCGAGGCCGACTCGCTGGACCTGGACGGGCAGGACGGCGCCGAGCCCGGCGAGGACGAGGTGGACCGCCTGGCCGAGGTGGAGGAGCACCGCGAGGAGGCCGCCGAGCTGCTGGACGAGGCGCTGCAGGTGCTCTACGAGCACACCGCCTTCGCCGAGCCCGGGCAGGAGACCGTGCCGCTCGGGGTGCTGGCCGCGCTGCTGGTGGTGCCCGAGGGCGAGGAGCCGGACGAGGAGCTGCTCGGCGACATCACCGACCTGATGGTGGCGCTCGACCCGATGCTGGCCGACCTGGCCGAGCTCGGGGTGCTGGAGCACCGCCCGATCGACCCGGAGCTCTTCGAGGAGGAGGAAGAGGAGCAGGGCGGCATCCCGGTGATCGAGGCCCAGGAGGGCGACGCCGAGCGGTTCGGCCTGGTGCGGCTCACCCCGCTCGGGCAGTACGCCGTGCGGCAGTGGCTGCTCGAGGACGGCTACGAGGCGCCGCTGGTCGGCGAGCTGGCCGAGGGCGATGCGGAGGCGCTGCTGCGCGGCATCTCCGAGACGGCCAACGTGCTGCCGCACCGCGAGCTGGCCGTCTGGCTGGCCGGGCGGGAGCCCGAGGCGGCGGCCCGGGAGCTGCTGGCGGCGGCCAAGGGCACCGACACCTACAGCCCGGTGCGGCGGATGCTCTGCGTGCAGGCGCTGGAGCTGCTCGGCCCGGCGGCCCGGCCGGCCGCGGCCGAGGTGACCGAGGACGAGGAGCTGGGCGGGGCCGCCCGCTCCTGGCTGCGGGCGCAGGGCGAGGAGGTGACCGCCCCCGAGCGCGGCATGGTGCTCTGGACCATGGTCGACACCTTCGCCGCCCAGCTGCTCACCAGCGAGGGCGAGGCCGGGCTGCTCCAGGAGCTGGTCCGCGGCCTGCCGGTGACGGACAACCCGGCCAGCTTCTTCGGCGAGGTCTGGCGGGTGCCGCACCCGTACACGGCGGACGTGCTGGAGGCCGTCGGCGAGCTGCACCTGGAGCGGAACGTCGCCAAGGAGGCGCGGAAGGCCGCGTTCAAGGCGCGTTCGCAGAACAAGTAGGCAGCACAGGTACGGGGCGTGCGGTGGGGCCCGGGGGCGCGTGCCTCCGGGCCGCGCGCCCCGGGTTTCACCGGCCTACGGCAGGTCGAGCCGGCCGTCCTCGGTGAACGGGAAGAACGGGTTGTGGGCCAGCTCCCAGAGGTGGCCGTCCGGGTCCTCGAAGTAGCCCGAGTACCCGCCCCACTCGGTGGCCGCCGGCGGCTTGACCACCACGGCACCGGCTGCGACGGCCCTCTCCAGCGCCGCGTCCACCCCCTCGCGGGACTCCAGGTTGACCGCCAGGGTGACGCCCCGGAAGGCGGGCTCGCCCGCCTCCGGCACCCCGGCGTCGGCCGCCAGCGCCTCGGTGGGGAAGAGGCCGAGCGCGGAGCCGCTGGTGGCGAACCAGACGATCTCGTCCTGGGAGGCGGCCGAGCGCCGCCACCCCAGCGCCTCGTAGAACTCCGTGCTGGCCGCCAGGTCCGAGACGCCGAGGGTGACGATGCTGAGCCGGGCCGGGAAGGGCTGGTGCGTGGTCATGCCGCCCAGCGTAGGCAGGCGCGGCCGTCGGTGTGGCCTCGACGGGGCTGGGTAGCGCCAGTTATATAACTTCCGCCCGGTACGGCGCTGCGCGTTCCGCTATCTGGCAACCGTACGGGGGAAGCTGATGGCCCAGCAGGTGCGCGGGCCGTATCGTGGGGCGGCAGCGGCGCAGGTGCCGGGCGCCCCACGCCCGGCGGGCTGGGCCGCGGGTGGCAGTGAGACGCCGTGGACCGACGGCGAGGCAAGGACGCGGGGGTGCGGCAGAGCATGACCTGGCAGAGCGCGAGCAGGCCCCAGGAATCTTCCCAGGGGCCTTCTGAGGAGCCCGGGGACTACTACGCCGACCACGAGGAGTACAGCCGCCAGGTGCTCGGCGCGGCCGACTTCCCGGTCTTCGCGGCGGACCCGGCCGGGGAGGCGGCCCCGGCCCCCGAGGGCGACGGCGCCGCCTCCGGTGGTGAGCCGGCCGCCGAGTGCTCGGAGGCGCTGGCCGAGTACGAGCTGCGCAACGGCAAGCTCGGCTGGGTCGAGATGCGTTCGGGCGACTGGAGTTCGGCCGAGGGCCCGTACGTCACCGTGCGCACCTACCGGCCCGGGATCGAGCACGTGCTGCCGCTGCCGGACCTGGAGGACGTGGTCGAGGACGAGCGCGACCGGGTCTACGAGCAGCTGGAGATCGACGAGGGCGACGGGCCCGGCAGCGTCCGCGCGCTGCGCGAGTGGATCACCGTGGAGGGCGAGCCCCGGGCGGTGCAGATCCACGAGGACTGCCGGGGCGACGCCGAGACCCGGCCGGGCGGCTGCGGCTGGACGGCATGACCGTGACGGTGACCGGGCGCGGGGTCTCGCCCGGCGGCATCGAGCTCAAGCGGATCGAGGACTTCGAGCGGTACGTGCTCGGCCGCACCGACCTGCTGCGCAAGCTCGCCGCCCGGCAGGCCCGGCGGGCCGAGCTGGAGGAGCGCGAACTCCCGCCGGTGGCGGGCCTGGAGGCGCACCGGGAGGTGGTCGAGCACGCCGTCCGGGAGGCCGTCGCGATCGACGCCCAGGTGCGGGCCCGGCAGACGCCCCGGCTGCCCCGCCGCTCGCGCGGGGAGGCGAGCGCGGTGCGCTGGGAGGCCGCGATCCGGCAGCAGATGCGGCTCGCCTCGGAGACCCGCGAGGAGGCCGGCGAGTCGCTGACGGCCATGGTCAACCAGCTCACCCGCCTCGCCCAGGCCACCGACTGGGCCGCCGCCGGCCCGGCCGCCCAGGCCGCCGTCGAGGAGGTCATCCGCTACACCGTCTTCGCCAGCCAGGTGCCCAGCCTGCCCGCCCAGCGCGCCTGGGAGCACTACTGGTCCGGCGGCGCCCCGCGCGGGGCCGCCTCGCCGCTGCACGAAGCCTGGCTGACGGCCTGGGAGCAGTGGCGCGCCGAGCGCTTCCGCGACTGAGCGGCCCGCGGGCCGCTGACCCTGGGTCAGGTCTCGCCGTCGAGGCGCAGCTGGAGCATCGCGAGCAGGCGCTGCTGGGGCTGGGCGAGGTCGATGCCGGTGAGCTGTTCGGCGCGGCGGACGCGGTAGCGGAGGGTGTTGGGGTGGATGTGCAGGGCGTCGGCGGCGATCCGGACCTCGCCGAGGGCGTCCAGCCAGGCGAGGACGGATTCGGCGAGGCGGGTGCCGTGCCGGCGGTCGTAGTCGGTGAGGGCGGTCAGGCGGGGGTCGCGTAGGCCGGTGCGGTCCTGGAGCAGCGCGAGCACCTCGCTGACCAGCACCTCGGCCTGGACGTCGCTCAGCGCGGCCACGGTGGGGGCGACCCCGCCGCGGCCCATCGCGTCCAGGATCCGGTCGGCCTGGGCACGGGATTCGGGGACGGCGGCCAGCCCGGGCACGGTGGAGCCGATCGCGGCGCGCAGCGGGACGCCCAGGTGCTCGGCGGCGGCCGAGACCACCTCCTCGGCCCAGCCGCGGATGGTGCTCATCGGCAGGCCGGTGGGCAGCTCCGGCAGCAGCACGTAGACCCGGGAGTCGATCGGGGCGAGCAGCGCGCCCCGGTGCCGGGCGGCGGTGTGCACCGAGATCAGGCCGGTGACCTCGGCCCGGGTGAGCTCGAGGTCGGAGCCCTCGCCGGGGGCGCCGGCCGCGTAGGCGAGCACGGTGGCCGGGCGGCGCAGGTCGAGCCCGAGGTGGGTGGCCAGCGACTGCGGGCCGGTGGAGCCCTCCAGCAGGCCGGTGAGCAGGGTCTGGGTCAGCCGCACGTCGGCGGAGAGCTCGCGGCGGCGGCGCACCAGCTGGGCGGCGGCCACCCGGGCCGCCCCGACCAGGGCCTGCTCGGCGTGCTCGGTGAGCGGCCCGGCGCCCTCCTGCACCCAGATGGTGCCCAACGGCTGGGCGCCGGCCCGGATGCCGATGGCGATCCGGCGGCGGATGCCGAGCTCGGGGTGCGCCTCGATGGTGAGCACGCCGTCGGAGCTGCGCAGGTGCTGGAAGACGCCCCACTCGCGCAGCTTGGAGAGGTACGGCTCGGGCCCCTGCCAGCCGAGGATGGAGAGCCGGCGCAGGTCGTCCACCTCGTCCGAGTCGGAGGAGCGGGAGTACGCCAGGACCCGGCTGGAGGTGTCCTCGATGGAGACGATGCCGCCGGTGAGCACCGCCACCGTCTGGGCCAGCGAGAAGAGGTCGCCGGTGTTGTGCTCGGGGGTCTCCGGCGCCTCCGGCCCGGCGATGATCGCCCGGGCGAGTGAGTCCAGGTGCTCCCAACGGGTCTCCCGGCGCACCGAGAGCAGGGCCACCCCGGCCTCGGTGGCGGCCTCGCGCAGCGCGTCGGCCTGCCCGGGGGCGTCCAGCTTGACCGCCACGGCGGCGGCCCTGGCCCGGCCGGCCGCGCGCAGCGCGGGCAGCGCGGCCCGGCCCCGGGCGCCGATCGCCAGCACCAGCTCGCCTGGGTTGGCGGTGGCCGGGTCCTCCGGATCGAGGATGGCCACGTCCCGGACGGGCACGTCAAGACCGGCCGGGGCGGCCTGCAGCTCGACCAGCGGCTCGCCGAGCGACATCAGCAGCTGACGCAGCGGCAGCCCGCCGCCGGGGCCCGGTGCTGCGGTCACGGCGTGCCTCCTGAGCGTGGGGGGTGGACCTGACGTACGGCGTGGTTGACCTGACGGGGTCGTCCCCGGGCTCCGCCACCGTGTCGCAGTCGTTGTCCGGGCAGACAAGGGTGTCCCCTGGACTTTAGCCGCCAGGCCAATCAAGTGCCCTGCCCGCCAGGGCTAGCGTTTGCCATGGCCGACCTGTGACCCTCGTCGGCCGTACGCCACGACCTCGAAGGAGAGCGCGCGCTCATGGATGCTGTGACCCAGGTCCCCGCGCCGGTGAACGAGCCGGTCCACAGCTACGCCCCCGGCAGCCCGGAACGGGCCCGCCTGGAGGCCAAGCTGAAGGAGCTGGGCGGCCAGGAGCCGATCCAGCTGACCATGACGATCAACGGTGAGCGCCGCATGGGCGGCGGCGCCGAGATCCACGTCGTCCAGCCGCACAACCACGCGGCTCGGCTCGGCACGATGCGCAACGCCACCCAGGACGATGCGCGGGACGCCATCGACGCTGCCCTGGCCGCTGCCCCGGCCTGGCAGGCGCTCTCCTTCGACTCGCGCGCCGCGATCTTCCTCAAGGCCGCCGACCTGCTGGCCGGCCCCTGGCGCGAGACCCTGGCCGCCGCCACCATGCTCGGCCAGTCCAAGACCGCGCAGCAGGCCGAGATCGACACCCCCTGCGAGCTGGTCGACTTCCTGCGCTTCAACGTGCACTTCGCCCGCCAGATCATGGCCGAGCAGCCGATCTCCTCCGAGGGCGTCTGGAACCGCAGCGACCACCGCGCGCTGGAGGGCTTCGTCTACGCGATCACGCCCTTCAACTTCACCGCCATCGCGGGCAACCTGCCGACCGCCCCGGCCCTGATGGGCAACGTGGTGATCTGGAAGCCGTCCCCGACCCAGCAGTACTCGGCGCACCTGCTGATGCAGCTCTTCGAGGCGGCCGGCCTGCCCAAGGGCGTCATCAACATGGTCACCGGCGACGGCCTGGCCGTCTCGGACGTGGCGCTGAACCACCCCGCGCTGGCCGGCATCCACTTCACCGGCTCCACCGCGACCTTCCAGCACCTGTGGCGTTCCGTGGGCGAGAACATCGCCAACTACCGCACCTACCCGCGGATCGTCGGCGAGACCGGCGGCAAGGACTTCCTGGTCGCCCACCCGTCCGCCGACAAGGCCGTGCTCAAGACCGCGATGACCCGCGGCGCCTTCGAGTTCCAGGGCCAGAAGTGTTCGGCGCTCTCCCGCGCCTACGTCCCGGCCTCGCTCTGGGCCGAGATCAAGGACGAGTTCCGGGACGAGGTCGAGGGCCTCACCATGGGTGACGTCACCGACCTGTCGAACTTCATGAGCGCCGTCATCGACGACCGCTCCTTCGCCAAGAACAAGGCCGCGATCGACCGCGCCCAGGCGGACGACCAGGTCGCCGTGCTGGCCGGTGGCACCTACGACGACTCGGTCGGCTACTTCGTCCGCCCGACCGTGCTGGTCTGCGAGGACCCGGCCAGCGAGTACTTCCGCGACGAGTACTTCGGCCCGATCCTGGCCGTGCACGTCTACCAGGACGACCAGTACGACGCGATGCTGGAGCAGATGGAGGGCGTCTCCTCCTACGCGCTGACCGGCGCCGTCATCGCCCAGGACCGCGAGGCCGTCCAGCACACGATGCTGAAGCTGCGCAACGCGGCGGGCAACTTCTACATCAACGACAAGCCGACCGGCGCCGTCGTCGGCCAGCAGCCCTTCGGCGGTGCCCGGGCCTCCGGCACCAACGACAAGGCCGGCGCCAAGCAGAACCTGGCCCGCTGGACCTCCACCCGCTCCATCAAGGAGACGTTCGTCCCGCCGACGGACTACCGCTACCCGCACATGGGCTGACCCCCCTGCCCGGTGCACCCGAGGAGCCGCTGCCGCCGTGCCGACGGCAGCGGCCCCAGGTCCGGAGCCCCTACTCCGGACCAGGGGCCTGTGCTGTGAACAGGCCCCGCCCCGGGCCTGTGCTGTGAACAGGCCCGACCCCGGGCCCGTGCCGCGCACGGGCCCCCGGCCGGGCGGGCCACCCTCACCCGCCCGGCCACCCCCTTCTCTCGCTGTCTCTCCCTGCTGAACCATCTCCAGGAGTCACCGATGCTCCGTTCCGCCCTCCTCGCCGCCTCCCGCTCCCCGCAGGTGCGCACCGTCGTCGAGAAGTTCCCGCCCACCCACGCGATAGTCGAGCGGTTCGTCGCCGGTGAGGCGCTGGACAGCGCCGTCACCGCCTGCGACGACCTGGTGGCCACCGGCCGCAAGGTCACCCTGGACCACCTGGGCGAGGACACCAAGGACGCCGACCAGGCCGCCGGCACCGCCGAGGCGTACGAGCACCTGCTCGCCGCCCTCAAGGACACCGGCCTGGCCGCCAGCGCCGAGGTCTCGGTCAAGCTCTCGGCCGTCGGCCAGTTCCTCCCGGTGGACGGCGAGAAGATCGCCCTGGAGAACGCCCGCCGGATCTGCGAGGCCGCGGCCGACGCCGGCACCACGGTGACCCTCGACATGGAGGACCACACCACCACCGACTCCACCCTCTCGATCGCCCGTGAGCTGCGCGCGGACTTCCCGTGGCTGGGCGTCGTGCTCCAGGCCTACCTGCGCCGCACCGAGGCCGACTGCCGTGAGTTCGCCGGCGCCGGCTCGCGCGTGCGCCTGTGCAAGGGCGCCTACAAGGAGCCCGAGTCGGTCGCCTTCCAGGGCAAGCACGAGGTCGACCTCGCGTACGTCCGCGCCCTCAAGGTGCTGATGGCGGGCGAGGGCTACCCGATGATCGCCTCGCACGACCCGAACATGATCAAGATCGCCGGCCAGCTGGCCGAGTGGAACGGTCGCAAGCGCGACAGCTTCGAGTACCAGATGCTGTTCGGCATCCGCCCCGAGGAGCAGCTGCGCCTCGCCGAGGCCGGCAACACCATGCGCGTCTACCTGCCGTACGGGCAGGAGTGGTACGGGTACTTCATGCGCCGCCTCGCGGAGCGCCCGGCCAACCTGACCTTCTTCCTGCGGGCGATGGCCACCAAGGGCTGAGGTCTCCGCACCCGGGCGGTCGCGTACTACGGTGCGTGACCGCCCGGTCTGCTTTATGGTGTCGGAACGGACCGGGGGCGAGTCGCTGCTCCTGGGAGTCATGCCATGTCGCTGCACGACGGATTGCTGTACGACGGATTGCTGTACGACGGTGACAGTGTCGAGGGCCTGCACGAGGTCGTCAGCGCACGGTTCGCGCCGCACCGGATGACCGTCCGCGGCGACCGGTGGCTGAACGGCCGGTTCCGGGCCCTGCACGAGGGCCGGCTCGCGCTCTACGAACTCGGCTACGGCACCGAGGTGGGGGTCTTCCCCGGCGAGCTGCCCGACTTCTACAACATCCAGCTGCCGGTGGCCGGCACCGGCGAGGTCACCCTGGACGGCGCGGCGCTGCCGGCCGGCCCCTGGCTGGCCGGGCCCGGCCAGCGGGTCTCGATGACCTGGGACGCGCAGGCGCTCAACCGCATCCTGATCGTGCCGGCCGCCCTGGTCGAGCAGCGGCTGGCCCTCCGGCTGGGCGAGACGCCCGGGGCGCTGCCGCGGTTCGAGCCCGTGCTGGACGGGCGGGACCCGGCGGTGCGGGCCTGGCTGGAGCTGGCCCGCGGCTTCAACGAGTTCGCCGGCTCCGAGCTGAGCCGGCGTTCGCCGCTGGGCGTGGCCGGGTTCGAGCAGCTGCTGGTGGACACCCTGCTGGACGCCCAGCCCGGCTCGCAGACCGTGGCCCTGCCCGGTGGCGCCACGGCGGCACTGCCCGCCGCCGTGCGGCGGGCCGTGGCCTACTGCGAGGAGCACGCGGACGAGCCGATCACCGTCACCGACATCGCCCGGGCCGCCCGGGTCTCCCTGCCCAGCCTGCGCGAGGGCTTCCGCACCCACCTGGGCACCACCCCGCTGGCCCACCTGCGCCGCGTCCGGCTCGACCTGGCCCACCGCGACCTGCTCACCGTGGCCGAGGGCCGGGCCGAGGGCACCGTCACCGACATCGCCGGCCGCTGGGGCTTCACCCATCTCGGGCGGTTCAGCGCGCACTACCGGGCCGCGTACGGGCGCTCGCCCTCGGCGACGCTGCGGCGGGCCCCCTGAGGGCTCGAAGCCCTCGGAGCCTTGGTGTGACTATCCGAAAAACGGTGCCGATCGCGCCGCTAACTGGATAGCGGCGGCCCGGCCGCTCGGCGAGGCTGTCCGGGAAGCTGCACGAGACGGCGGGCCTCCGGGCCGGCCACGGGGGTCGCCGTGCAGACCGGGGCGCTCCTCGTGTGGGACGGAGCGCCGAGGGAGGACCGGCGGAGCCGGTGACGAGACCACCGCGCCGGCGGTCACACCGTCACCGGCTCCCCCCGGTGCCTGAACTCCGACAGTCAGAGCAGCGCAGCCGAGGGCTTGACCATGGCGCGGGCGGTCTTGGCGTCCACGTACTCGCCGATCGCGGTCATCACCCACTCGCCGGAGTACTGGCGGACCAGCTTGCACATCACCACGCCCGTGTGGGCGGCCGCCTGGGCGAGCTCGAAGCGGACCAGTTCGGCGCCGGTGCCCGCGTCCAGCAGGCGGCAGTAGGCGTTCTTGATGTCGGTGAACTTCTGGCCGGAGAACGAGTTGACCACGAAGACCAGGCCGCAGACCTGGGCCGGGACGCCCTCCAGGTGGACGGTGATCGCCTCGTCGTCCCCGTCGCCCTTGCCGGTCAGGTTGTCGCCGGAGTGGGCGATCGCGCCGTCGAAGATGGACAGCTTCATGAACCAGGCCGTGTCCACCTTGTTGCGCTGGGCGTCGAAGGCGATGCAGGAGGCGTCCAGGTCGATGTTGCGGCCGTGCTTGGCGGGCTCCCAGCCCAGGCCCATCCGGACCGAGGCGAGGTAGGGGCGGCCGTTCTTCTCCAGCGAGACCGAGCCGCCCTTGACCAGGTTGACCTTGCCCTTGTCCAGGGTGACCTTGGTGAGGCCCGGCGGCTGGACGGCCGGCGACGCCATCGGGCGGGGCGGCATCGCCTGGCCGGCCGGCGGGGCGGGCGGAGCCGGGGGCATCGGCGGGGCGGCGGCCGGCGTGGGGGCGGGTGTGGTGGCCGCAGTGGTCGGAGCGGCCGCGGCGGTAGGGGCGGCTGCGGCGGTCGGGGCGGCCGAGGTGGGCTCCTCGACCGAGACGCCGAAGTCGGTGGCGATGCCGGCCAGTCCGTTCGCGTAGCCCTGGCCGACGGCGCGGACCTTCCAGGCCGAGCCGCGACGGTAGACCTCGACCACCACCAGGGCCGTCTCCCGGCCCAGGTGGGGCGGGGTGAAGACGGCCAGCACCTCGCCGCTGTCGGCGTCCCGGAGGGTCGCCGTCGGCTCGGTGCCGGCGAAGGTCGCGCTCGCGTCGTCCAGGCTGGCCGTCACCACCACCCGCTCGATGCCCTCGGGCAGCGCGGTGGTGTCCACCGTGATCGCGTCCGGCGTGCCGCCGGCCGCCGGGCGGTGCGTCACGCCCGGGCCGTTCGGGGCGTTGAAGAAGACGAAGTCGGCGTCGGAGCGCACCTTGCCGGCCGCGGTGAGCAGTAGTCCCGAGACGTCCAGGGCCTTGGGAGCAGACACCTCCACCGTCACCCGGGCGGCTGTGATCGGGGCGTTGCCGCCCTGGGACAGGACCGTGGACACAGTGCTCTCCTCCTGAGGTGTGGGGGCCGAGGTGATGGGGCACCCGCCGTGTCACCCACCCTAACCAACCGGGCGGTCGGGCCGTACGAGACCTGCCGCCGAGGCCGACGGGCCGTCAGAAAGGCGCCGCCGGAGGATCCCGAGGCCCTTGTGGGCGGCAGTGGGGTGGGGAAGCATGCGGACCATGCCAGCACTCCAACGCGCCGAGGCACTCACCCGTGCCCGCCTGCTCACCGTCCACGGCTACCGCGTCGAGCTCGACCTCACCAGTGGTGCGGAGCTCTTCGGCTGCCGGACCGAGATCCGGTTCACCTGCGCCGAGCCCGGGGCCGGGACCTTCCTGGACCTGCGACCCGAGGTGCTGCACCGGGCCGTGCTGAACGGCCGCCCGCTGCCGGCCGCCTCCTTCGTGGACGGCCGGCTCGCCCTCGACGCCCTGGCCGCCGAGAACGAGCTGCTGATCGAGACCGACCAGCGCTACTCCCGGACCGGCGAGGGCCTGCACCGCTTCGCCGACCCGGCCGACGGCGAGGTCTACGTCTACGCCAACTGCGGCCCCGACGCCGCGCCCCGGGTCTTCCCCTGCTTCGACCAGCCCGACCTCAAGGCGTCCTTCGCGCTCACGGTGACCGCCCCGCAGGGGTGGACGGTGATCGCCAACAGCGCCCGCAGTGCCCATGGCGCTGGAGGTGCCGGCGGTGCCGGCGGTGGGGGCGGTGCTGGAGGTGCCGGCGCTGGGGGCGGTACGGCGGGTGTGGTGGGCGGTGCGGCGGGTCGGTGGGAGTTCGAACCGACCCCGCCGATCTCCGCCTACCTGGTCACCTTGGTGGCCGGGCCGCTGCACTCGGTCTACGCCGAGCACGACGGCATCCCGCTCGGCGTGCACGCCCGCCGTTCGCTCGGCGCGGCGCTGGACCGCGAGGCCGCCGAGATGTTCGAGCTCACCGCCGCGAGCTTCGACCGGATGCACGCCGTCTTCGCGGAGCGGTACCCGTTCGGCAAGTACGACCAGGCCTTCGTGCCCGAGTTCAACTGGGGCGCGATGGAGAACCCCGGCTGCGTGACCATCGCCGACCGGTTCGTCTTCCACGCCCCGCCCACCGAGGCCGAGCGGGAGACCCGGGCGATGGGCGTGGCGCACGAGATGGCGCACATGTGGTTCGGCGACCTGGTCACCATGCGCTGGTGGGACGACCTCTGGCTGAACGAGTCCTTCGCCGAGTACCTCGGCTACCGGGTGATCACCGAGGACACCCGCTACACCGAGGCCTGGACCACCTTCGGCATCCGCCGCAAGTCCTGGGGCTCCGACGCCGACCAGCGCGACTCCACCCACCCGGTCGCCGCCACCGGCATCGACAGCCTCGCCGAGGCCATGGTGACCTTCGACGGCATCGCCTACGCCAAGGGCGCCTCGGCCGTGCGGCAGCTGGTCGCCTGGCTCGGCGACGAGGTCTTCTTCGCCGGGATCAACGAGTACCTGAGCCGCCACCGGTACGGCAACGCCGACCTCGCCGACTTCCTCGCCGCCCTCACCGACGTGAGCGGCCGGGACGTCCGGGGCTGGGCCGAGCGGTGGCTCGGGACCACGGGGCTGGACACCCTGCGGGTCGAGACCACGGTCGCGGGCGGGGTGGTCACGCGTGCGGAGCTGGTCGCCGAGGGCAGCCGGCCGCACCTGGCAGGGGTCGGCGTCTACGACCTGGTCCGGGGCCGGCTGCTGCTCCGCGAGTCCTTCGAGGTCGAACTCGCCCCGGGCGGCCGGGCCGTCCTGCCGAAGCTGGCCGGCTCGCCCGCCCCGGCCCTGGTGCTGCCCAACCACCAGGACACCACCTGGGCCAAGATCCGCCTGGACGCCACCTCCTGGCACGCCGTCGCCACCGGCCTCGGCACCGTCGCCGACCCGCTGACCCGGGCCGTGCTCTGGGAGCACGCCCGGGACTTGGTCCGGGACGGCGAACTCCCACCGGACACCTACCTGGAGATGCTCGCCGTCCACCTGCCGGGCGAGAGCGCGGACGCCGTGGTCGAGACGGTGCTGCTCTTCGCCCGGGCGGTGGTGGTGCCGACGTACCTGCCGGCGGAGCGGCGGGCGCACGGGCACGCGGTGCTGCGGCGGATCTGCGAGGCGATGCTGGCGCTGCCTGGGGCTGGGGCTGGGGCTGGGACCGGGGGCAGGGGCGGGAGCGGGGGCGGGGGCGGGGGCGGGAGCGGGCGCGTCGAGAGTGGTGCGGCTGGGAGCGCGGCGGCCGGGCGTGGGGCGGCCGGGCGTGGGGCGGCGACGGTGGAGAGCCGGCGGCTGGTCGCGCTGCGGGGGCTGGTGGAGAACTCGGTGGGGGAGGCCGGGCTGCTCTGGGCCCTGCTCGACGGTGACCGGGAGGAGGCGGGTGCGGACCGGCGGGAGCTCGGGGTCGAGCTGCGCTGGGGCGTGCTGATGCGGCTGGCCGCGCTCGGGGAGATCGACGAGGAGCGGATCGCGGCGGAGTTGAGCTGCGAGCCGGGGGACATCGCGCAGCAGGGGGCGGCGGGTGCCCGGGCGGCGCTGCCGGACGCCGCTTCGAAGGAGCGGGCCTGGCGGGCGATGTTCACGGACGGGGAGCTCTCGGCACTGGTGCTGGGTGGTGCGGCGGCTGGGTTCTGGCTGTCGGGCGGGGCGGAGCTGCGGGAGGGGTACGTGCGGCGGTACTTCGAGGAACTGCCCGACGCCGGGCGACGAGGGGACGTGGTGATGCGGACGCTCGCCAGCCGGCTCTTCCCGGTCTGGTCGGTCACGCCCGAGACGGTCGCGCTGGCGGAGGCGTGCTTGCGGCAGGACGGGCTCACGCCCGCGACGCGGCGGCTGATCGGGGATCAGACGGACGATCTGCGGCGGGCGCTGCGGGTGCGGCGGTCGGCTGTGGCCGACGGGTGAGCGGTGCCTCGGGGCGTGCTTTACGTCGGTGGTAAACATGCCCCGAGGCTCGCTTTGCCATGGTCCCCGGTTTACCCCTGGGCGTTCTTTATGTCGGTGGTAAATGTGCCCCGAGGGCGGCTTTGCATCGGACCACGTTCTGCCTCGGGGCGCGTTTTACGTCGGACGTAAAAGTGCTGCCGACCTAGAACGTGCCCCGGATGGCCAAGGCCCGCGGGGCGGCCGGGTCGAAGGCGGAGGCGGTCCAGGTCTCGGCCGTGGCTGCGGCCGGGGCGCTGCTGCGGGTGCCCCGGACGCCGAAGGTGTGGCTGCCGGGCGGGAGCTCGTCCAGCGAGAAGCGGTAGGTGATGGTGGCGCGGTCCTGGGTGACGGTGACCACCGCGCCCGGGACGGAGCACCACGGGGTGGTGCCCGGCAGGGCCTCCGGGCGGGCCAGCCGCAGCTCCACCTGGAGGGCGGCCAGGTGCGCGGTGGAGTTCAGGACCAGGCTGTGCCGGGTGCCCGAGGGGCCGAGCTGCTCCCGGAGCGCCTCCGTGTCCCGCAGGGGCGGCTCGGTGGGCGGCTTGGCCGTCGGGGTGTCGGTCGGCGCGGCCGTCGGCTTGGTCACCGGCGGTGCCGTGGGTGCCTGGATCGGCGGCCGTCCGGTCGGTCCGGTGGGCGAGCCGGTGGGCGAGCCGGTCGGCGAGGGCTTCGGGGGCTGGGTCGGGGCCAGCGGCGGCTGGCTGGGCGAGGCCGTCGGCTGACCGGTCGCGGTGGGCGGCAGGGAGGGCCCCGGGGCGGTCGGCGACCCGCTCGGACCCGGCTGCTGGGTGGGGCCGGCCGCCACCGGTGGCAGCGAGGGCCCGGCGCCCGGGAGGGCGGGGCCGCCCGTGCCGCTGGGCGAGGTGGAGGGCACGGCGAGCGGCGCCCCCGAGGCAGGGGCGGCGGGGGAGGCGGCAGCCGAGCCGTGCGCCGTGGGGTGTCCGCTGCTGTGGGTGGGGGAGGGCCGGTGGGTCTCGGCGGCCGCCTTCGGGGCGCCGAGGGCGCGCGGGCCTGGCATGGCCTGCTGGGCGGCGGGCGAGCCGTCCGGGCTGGCCTCGGGCGGGTTGCCGCCGACGTTCGCGGTGTCCGGGTGGCGGCCGATCTGCTGCTGGGAGCTGACCAGCCAGGTGGTCGCGGCGCTGATCCCGAGCACGGTGGACATCGCCATCGCCGCGCCGGAGAACCGCAGCCCCGGCAGCGCGAACCGTCCGCCGACCGGCCCCGGTCGCCCGTGGCGGCGGCCGGTCTGCCGCGGTGCACCTACCCGGTGGAGCGTCACTCCGGCCTCCCCTCTTCTCGGCTCTTGCCGCCTCGCTGCTGCTCGTGCGCTGTTTCGTGCTCTGCTGCCCGTGCCCTGTCCGGTTCGTGCTGTTGCTCGTTCGTCCTGCTGCTCGTGCCGTACGCGTCCCGCCGCCGTGCCGTGCTGCCCGTTCCGACCGGTACCCGGGGGCGCCCGTCGGGGCGTTCCGTCGGTGGCGAGTCTGTGCCACTCGTCCGGGCCGCGCGAGCGCCTCCGGACGCCATTTCGGTGGAGAGCCGGTGAGGGACCTGCGGGGGGCCTGCGAGGTTCGGTGGTATCACTGCGGCCCGCCGTTGGTACGACGGGCCGATGCTTCTACGGTGTCACGAGATTACCAGCGGTGTGCCATTCTTCCGACAGTGTGCCGCGGTGCGCTTCGCCACCCGAGTGGGCCTGCCTGTCGGCGAGTTGACGATCTGCCAGGTCGCCGGCCGGGCGGTTGGCAGGGTGCGGGGTTGCAACCCCCTGCAACCTTTGCCGGGCGGCGCCGCGTCCAGCACTCTGGCCCCTGACCCCAGCCGCCTCGGAGAGACTGTCATGCCGCGCGACCCGCTGTCAGCCGCCTCGCCCCCGCCATCCGCCGCCACCCCCACGGGCGGCGAGGCGGGTCGCTCCGCCGCCGCCCCGGCCCCGGTGGAGGAGGTCATGACCCTGCGGATCGCGCTGGACCAGGATCTGGTCGGGGAGGTGCGGACCCGGTTCCGGTACGACCCCGAGCGCCCCTACGAGGTGTTGCTCACCTTCCATCTGGGGCGCGCGGACGAGGCGGACTGGGTGTTCTCCCGGGAGCTGCTCCGGGACGGCCTGCGCGGGTTGAGCGGGCAGGGGGACGTGAAGCTCTGGCCCGCGTACTGCCCCTGCCACGGTTCGACCCTGCACCTGGCGCTCGAATCCCCGTACGGCAGCGCCCTGCTGGAGGTCTCCAAACCCCGGGTCAAGGCCTGGCTGGACCGCACCTACCGCTGCGTCACCGAGGCGGAGGAGGAAGCGGCGCTGCCCACCGACGCGCAGTTGGCCGCCTTGCTGCAGGACTGACGGCAGGACGGCCCCGGCCGGCTCAGCGGCAGGCGGTCGGGATGCTGAGCGCGCTGCTCAGCGGCAGGCCCAGCGGAGTTCCGGTGATCGGTTCGGGGCCGAGCGACTGCGCCGGGATGCCGGGGACGCCGACCGCCGGCGCGGTGGCCGCGGCGGGGCCGGCGGCGGTGGGCAACCGGTGGGTGCCGGCCAGCAGTGCGGCGCGCAGCTCGCGGACCCAGGGGCTGACCGCGCCGGGCAGCAGGTCGTACGGGTCGGCGGGCCCGGACACGGTGACCTCGGCGGAACGGGTCAGCCGGTAGGGACGGTGGTCGAGCAGACCACCCAGATAGCGCCGCAGCCGGGAGACCTCGGCGCGGATGGTCACGGTGCGGCCCGGGTCGCCGAACAGCGCCTCGGCGAGCTGGGCCGCACTTCGGCCCTCACGGTGCAGCGCGAGCAGCAGGAGCAGCTCGGCGTGGCGCGGGCTGAGGGTGTGTGACCAGCTCCCGACCGAACCGGAGACGTGCAGTTCGGGGCGGTCCGGGGCGCTCAGGTCGAGCCGGATCCGGGCTCCGGCGGTCTGTTCGACCGCCTCGCCCGCCGAACCGGTCCGGGGGCGGATCAGCCAGCCGTCGGCGATCGGTTCGACCACGCACTCGCCCAGCGAGGGCAGCCAGTGCACGGCGGTCGCGCCCCAGCCCTGGGCGGGCAGCCGGAGCCGGGGCACCGGTGGCAGTCCGACGGTGGCGGCCGTCCAGCCGGCCTGGTCCACCACCAAGGCCGGTTCGCCGAGCCGGGCGAGCAACGGGGCTGCCACCGTGCGGAGTTGGTGCAGGCCCTCCAGCTGGCGGGCCCGCAGTTCGGCCTCGGCGAGGCGGGCGGCCGTGACGGCCAGTTGGAGCAGGTACGGGGCCATCGTCCGGGCCGGGCCGCTGAGGTTGACCACGCCCGCGAGCCGTCCGGTGCGGGGGTCGTGCACGGGGGAGGCCACGCAGGTCCAGCCGTGGTGGCTGCGCAGGTAGTGCTCGGTGGAGTGCACCTGCATGGGCCGCCCGGTGCGCAGGGTGGTGCCGATCCCGTTGGTGCCCACCTCGTCCTCGACCCAGCGGGCGCCACTGTCGAAGCCGATGTTCTCGGCGGTGCGGCGCAGTCCGCGCTCGCCCTCGTGCCAGAGCACGTGGCCCTCGGCGTCGGCGATGGCCAGGATCAGCGGGGTGCTGCTGCTGGGGGCCAGCAGGGTGGCCCGCAGTACGGGCAGCACCTCGGCGAGCTGGGTGGCCTGACGGCGGTGCTCGACCTCGGCGGTGCTCAGCCGCTGCGCGTTCCGCCCCCGCTCGGGGTCGAGCCCGAGCCGGCGCAGCCGGTCCCAGGAGTCGCCGATGACCGGCCGGATGGCGCCCGGGCCGGTCTCCCCGCCGGTGACGGCGCTCTCGTGGACGGCGGCGGAGGTGCCCGCGTCGGCGGTGCCGACGGTGGGTCTGCCTACGGTGGACCGGCTCGCCGCCCGAGGGCTCTGCTGCAATCCGTCTCCCCGTCGAGTCGTCGGTCCGGACCCCGTCGTCCGGTGACAGGGTACGGCGGAGGGCGGGTGGGATGACGGAGTTGCGAAATCTTTCATACCGCCCGGAGCTCCGCTGCTAGGGGTGCGGCGCTCGTGCGGCGCGGCAGCTCATCCGTACCAAATTTGACGGGGTCTCGACAAGTTTGGTTCAGATGGTGAAAGAGTTGATCGATGGGGCTGGAGTGCTGGTCGGAGCACTGTCCGGCGGGGCGATCGGTGGGGTGACTGGTGGGGTGGCCGGCGGGGTGGCGAGGGCGGCGATGAAGGGTTCGCGGACGGCCGGGTCGCAGTGGGCCGCCTCCAGGGCGCGCTTGTCGGTGTCCGGATCCGACCCGGCCGGGTGGTCGGTGCCGTCCGCGCAGGCGATCGGCATCGAACCGGCGCCGTCCCAGCTCGGGCCGGTGGGGAAGGTGACGTCGATGACCACCCGCTCGCCCCCGTGGCGGATGGTCAGGTACCGGTGCACGTCCCACAGGCCGGCTGCGGGCACGGCCGCGGCGGCCGCCGGGCCGAAGGCCCGCTCGGCCCCGGCCGGCGTGCAGCGGTAGACCCGGTGCACCAGCTGTGGTTCGGTCTCCGGCCAGCGCTCGGCGAGGGCGGCGGCCAGCAGTGCGTGCTTGGACGAACAGGTCCCGCGCCACTCGGCGAGCGCCCCGCGCGCGCTGCGCTCGGCCGGCCGCCCGTACGGCATCGACCGCACCGCCTCGATGACCTCGGCGAGGGTGGCGTCCGGCGGGAGGCCCGCCCGGGCTGTCAGTTCGTCGATCATGGCCGTCATTGTCCACCCGTCGTCAATCCTCCTGCCCGGGGCCGGTGTCGGGGGCCGGTGTCCGGGAGGCTGTCCGGGGGGCCGGGGGTGGTGACCGGGGTCGGCCCCTCCGGTCCTCTTGGCGGTGGTCCGTGACCCCGGGGCGGGGCTCGCGCCTATCGTTCGGACCATGATTGATTCACGGGTGGGAGCGGACGGCGTCGAGCCGGGCGGGTCGGATCTGGCCGGGCTGGACGATGCGGGGGTCGCGGAGGCGGCGGCGCGGGCCGGGGCCGAGGTGGTGCGGTCGATGTTCGGGCAGCGGCTCGAGCGGATCGACAAGGGCGGTGGTGACTTCGCCACGGCCGCCGACGTGGCGGCGGAGCAGGTGATCCTCGACCTGCTGCGGGCGGCGCGACCGCAGGACGGGGTGCTCGGCGAGGAGGGTGGCAGCCAGGGCGCAGAGGGGGCGGCCCGGCAGTGGCTGGTGGACCCGCTCTGCGGCACCCTCAACTACGCCGTGGGCAACCTGGTGGTGGCGGTCAACGTCGCGCTCGGCGGCGGTGCGGCCGGCGAGGTCAGCGCTGCGGCGGTGGCCGACCCGTTCGGCGGGGAGGTCTTCCGGACCGACGGGGTGTCGGCCTGGGACGAGAACGGCCCGTTGACCCCGACCTCGGCCACCCGGCTGGTGGACGTGAACCTCGACCAGCCGCTCCCGAGCGCACCGGGCTTCCGCGGCGTCGACCTGCTGGCCCACCCCGGCTTCGTCGCGGGCTACCGCCCCCGGGTGGTCTCCAGCACGCTGGCCGTGGCCTGGGTCGCGGCGGGCCGCCGGGCGGCGTACGTCACCGACGGCGGCGACCTGCGCGGCAGCGTGCACTTCGCGGCGGGCATCGCGCTCTGCCGGGCCGCCGGCTGCGTGGTCACCGGCATCGACGGCGCCCCGCTCGGCCCGGCGGGGCGGGGGCTGCTGGCGGCGGCGGACGCCGAGACGCACGCCGAGCTGTTGGCGATGATCCGCGGCTGACGGGGTGGAGGTCCGGAAGGCAGGGTGACGACCTGCTAGCTGATGGCTCACCGGTTGACGCCCCTTCGGGGATCCTCCGGGATCCGCCGAGGGCGTTTCAGGTCCGGTCGAAAAGGTCGTCCAGGTGATCGTCGAGGATCGCCTGGACGTCCTCGCCGGTGCGCTGGCCGGCCAGCACGCTGGAGCCGAGGCCGTTGACCATGGCCAGCAGGCCGGCCGCCGTCCGGGCCGGGTCGCGGCGCGGGCGGAGTAGGCCGGCCTCCTGGGCGGCCTGGAGCTGCTTGGCGAGGAAGCCTTCGAGCAGGTCGGGCTCGGCTGCGGCCCGCTCGCCGACGGCAGCCGGGTCGTTCAGGACGAGGGTGTAGTACGCGGCGTACGTCCGGGTGATCCGGCGGCTCTCCGGGTCGGTCGGCAGGATGCTCGACAGGATCGCGGTGACGGTGCCGCGCGGGGTCGGCGGGGTGCCGGCCTCGCGGACCCACCGCTCCATCCGGGCCTGGAGCTGGGTGCGGAGCCGGGTCAGCGCGTCGAGCAGCAGCCCCTCCTTGGTCGTGAAGTAGTACTGCACCAGCCGCAGCGAGACCCCGGCCTCGGCGGCCACCGCCCGCATGCTGGCCGCTTGGAGCCCCTGGGTGTCGGCGATGCGCAGCAGGGCCTCGGTGATCTGCCGCCTGCGTTCCTCGTGGTCCACCTGGGCCGACATGATCTTCCTCCGCTCGCTCGTGGTACACCCGTATCATGCTGTGGTACACCTGTATCATGCGAATGCGAGCGGGTGAGGGAGTGGGCGAGTTCAAGGACCGGCGGTCCGCCGAGCGCTACGGCGCCGCCTACCAGCGGGCGTTGGCCGAGCTGTGGCCCGGCCCCCGGACGGCGGTCGACCTGCCGACCAGCCACGGCACCACCCGGGTCTACCGGGTCGGTCCGACGGCGGAAGAGGGAGAGGCGGCTGAGGCGGTCGGCGGCCCGATCGTGCTGCTGCCCGGGTCGGGTGGCAACGCCCTGATGTGGCACCGGTACGTCGACCGGCTGGCCCGGCGGCACGAGGTGATCGCCGTCGACACCCTGGGCGAGCCCGGCGCGAGCGTGCAGCGCGCCCCGATCGCGGACGGCCTGGCCGGGGCTGGTTGGCTGGAGGAGCTGCTCGGCGCGCTGGAAGTGACGGGGGCTCACCTGGTCGGGTGCTCGTACGGCGGCTGGCTCGCCCTCCACCACCAGCTGCGCCACCCCGGCCCCCGGGTGGCCTCGCTGACCCTGGTCGACCCGGCCGGCCTCGGCCCGATCGGGTTCCGGTTCTACGCCTGGCTGATCGGCGGCGGGTTGGCCGCGCTGGCGCCGCAGGCCCTGCGGCCCGGGCTGGCCCGGTTGGTCGGCAACAGCGCGATCCTGGAGGGGGAGTTGATGCGGCTGATGCGGGCCTCGATGGGTTACCGCCGCGCCCTCCCGATGGCCACCACCCTCACCGACGAGCAGCTCGCCACCCTGCGCACCCCCACCCTCGTCCTGCTCGGCGCACGCAGCGCCCTCCACGACGCCCCGGCCGTCGCGGCCCGCCTGGCCCGGCTGGTCCCGGCGGTGACCGTGGAGCTGGTCCCCGGCGCGGGCCACGCGCTCCCGCCCGACCGTCCGGAGCTGGTGCTCGACCGCATCCTCACCATGGCCGCCCGGGGCCCCGCCGGCCGCCGGTCGTGAACGGGTCGGTGGCGCCGGGTCAGGGCCGGCCGGGCCGGGGCTGGCAGAAGGTCGCCGAGCTGGGGGTGATGGTGGGCGAGGGTGGGGCGCGCAGCTGCGCGACCTGCGGGGCAGGCGTGCGGGCGTACCAGTACCGCTTCCACCCGATGGGGTCGCGGCAGTTCGAGCGGTGCATCGGGTTCGCCTGGTGCCCCGACTGCCGGGTGTACGTCAGCGCGCTGGTCCACGTGCCGCGCGAGCAGGTGCTGGTCGACGCTCTGGCCGACCTCCCGGCCGGGGAACGCGAGCGGCTGGAGCGGAGCGAGACCCGGTTGGTCGCGTACCTGGACCGGACCTCCAGGCGAGCGGGTGGGGCTGGTCGGTGAGGGGGCACGGACGACTGCCAGCGGAGTGGCCGACGGGTGGCGGAGCAGGAGGGTCAAGGGGAGAGTGCCAGGGTCGGGACGCCCACAGCGGTGCCGTCGGGGCGGCCGGCCGGTAGGGGGTTGGAGTTGCAGCCACGCCTTCCCGACCGACCGTCAGGTCCTGGCGCATGATCGGGCGCATGGAGAACTCGCGATCCACCCAGGCGCCCACCGCGTACGCCTGCATGCTCGTCCGTCGGCCGGCCGAGGAGGCGTTCCGGGCGTTCGCCGATCCGGCCGTCACCACGCGCTTCTGGTACAGCGGCAGCAGCGGGCCCATGACGGCCGGGGCCGAACTGCGCTGGGAGTGGGAGACGTACGCGGTCTCGGTCGAGGTCAGGGTGAAGGAGGTGCGGGAAGGGCGGCTGATCCGGTTCGAGTGGGGCAACTACGACCAGCCGACCACGGTCGAGTTGGCCTTCACCCCACGTGCGGCTGATGACACTTCTGCCGAGGCCACCTTCGTCGAGGTCACCGAGAGCGGCTTCCAGGGGCCGGGGGAGGACGCGCTGCGCTGGGTGAACGACACCGTCGGTGGCTTCTCCACGGCGCTCTGCGCGATGAAGGCCCTGCTCGAACACGGCATCGAGCTCAACGCCGTCGCTGACCACCACCCGGCCTGACCGGCCTGACCGGCCGGTGGGTGGGGCCGGGGCGGCGGGTCCGGCCCGGGTCAGCCGTCGAGGGTGACGCGGTGGACCGTGGACTCGCGGGGCTGGAAGCCGGCCCGTTCGTAGAGGCGGTTGGCGGCTTGGCGGGTGGGGTGGGAGGTCAGGTCGACGGTGCGGGCGCCGGCGGCGCGGGCCAGCTTGAGGGCCTGGTCGAGGAGGGCGGCGCCGATGCCGTGGCCGCGGGCGGCGGTGTCGACGACGACATCCTCGACGCGGGCGCGCAGGCCGGAGGGCAGGGGCGAGAGCACCAAGGTCAGTGCGCCGACGACGGTGCCGTCGAGTCGCGCGGTCAGCAGGGTGTTGGAGTCGCAGGCCAGCAGGCGGGCGAGTGCCTCCCGGTCGAGTGGGGTGGCCGTGCGGGACAGCTGCGGGAGGAGGCGGGCGAAGGCCGCGACCAGTTCCTCGTCGGCGGTGCGGACCGCTTCGATGTCGATGCTCATGTGGCCGGAGGTTACGTCGCCGGTGGGTGGGGAGGCGGCGGAGTTCCGGTGGAGGGTGTGCGAACGGTGTGAACGGTGCGGCCGGTCGGTCAGGCGGTGAGGCCGGTGTAGGTGGCCAGGGCGGCGAGGGCGAGCCCGGCGGCGATCAGGGCGGTGCCGAAGCCTCGGCCGTGGTGGGCGAAGAGTCGGGTGGGCACCGAGGTGCGGGTGCCGTGAAGGGTGTCGCGGGCGATCTCGGCCGCCGCGAGGTCGGCGCGGCGGGTGCGGAAGCCGTCCGAGTCGGTGCGCAGCAGCAGGCCGTAGCAGAGGGCTCCCAGGGCGAGCAGGCTCAGCAGGACGATGGCGATCACGGGGCTGTACGGGTGCACCCGGTGTGTGTGGTGGCCGAAGCGGGAGAGGGGCATGGTGTGGAATTCTCGCCCGCCCGGGTCGGTGATGTCCAAGTGGATCGTATGCGGAGAGACCTTTGGTGGTGAGGATCACCGAGGAGTCAGTGGGTGGCGGAGGACTGGGCGGCCTCGACGGTGTGGTGGAGGTCGGTGGTGGCGTCCAGGGTGGCGGCGGTGGTGAGGGCGAGGCAGGCGGCCAGGGCCAGGGTGGCGGTGGTGCGGCCCCGGGAGGGGCGGGGGCGAGGTGCCGGGGCGAGCAGGGCGGCCACTCGGCGGGGGACCGGGCCGGTGTGGGCGGCGGGGGCCAGGCGGGGGCGGTCCGGGCGCGGGGCGCGGGCGGCGGCCAGGGCCGCGCGGCCGACCGCGCGGGCGGTGGTGGCGCGGTCGCCGGTGGTGCGCGCGGCGTTCTCGTCGGCCCAGCGTTCCAGGTGGTAGCCGAGCGGGGCGCGGAGCTGCCGGAGGGCCGGGTGCAGGGCCGCCGCGTACTCGGCGGCGGCCAGGAAGAGGTGGTGGCGGCCGGCCAGGTGGGCGCGTTCGTGGGCGAGCAGGGCGGCGCGTTCGGGCCCGTCGAGGGCGCGTAGCATGCCGGTGGTGACCACCACCCGGCCCGGGTGCCGGGGCCCGCCGGGGAGGGCGAAGGCGTCGGCGCGGTCGTCCTGGAGGACGGTGAGGCCGAGGTCGGCGGGGGCGTGGCCCACGCTGCTGCGGGCGCGGCGCAGGTCGGCGAGCTGGTGGCGGGCCGTGCGGACGGCCAGCGCGGCCGTGGCGGTCAGTGCGAGTCCGGCGGCGGCCGCCCGGAGCGGGGTGTCCGGCAGCCAGTGCGGGGAGAGGTGGCCGAGGGCCAGCACGAGCGGCAGCCGGAGCAGCCCGCCGCCGACGGCCAGGGCCAGCACGGTGGTGCTCGCCGCCGCGAGGGTGGTGGCGGTGGCCGCGAGGAGGAGGGCCGCGGTGCGGGGGGCCAGCTGCTCGGCCAGGCGTCGGGCGAGCGGCGCGGCGAGGAAGGGCAGCAGCAGGGGCACGAGCAGGCTGAAGGTCACCGGGCGCCTCCGGAAGCGGGGGTGGTCACCTGGGGCCGGGCCGGCATCAGGACTCGCCGAGGAGGGTGCGGAGCAGGCGCTCGTCGTCGGAGGAGAGGTCGGAGACGAAGCGGGCCAGGACGGTGGAGCGGTCGTGGTTGCGGCCGAGCTCGGTGTGCATGCGGCGGGCCGAGAGGCCGGCCTCGTCCTCGACGGTGGCGGTGTAGGCGAAGCCCCGGCCGGCCTTGTGCCGCTCGACCTGGGCCTTGTCGTGCAGGCGGGCCAGGATCGTGGCGACGGTGGTGCGGGCCAGGCCGCCGCCGAGGGCGGACTGCACGTCCTGCGGGGTGAGCGGGGTGGCGGCGGCCCAGAGGGTGGCGAGCACCTGCGACTCGAGCTCACCGGCGTGTCGGCGGACCGGCTCCGCCAGGGCGCCGGTGTCGGCGCCCGAGCCGTCTCCGGAAACGGCCTCGGGCATCGGCTCCGGCGTGGGCGTTTCCCGCATGTCGACGCTTCCTCCCGTTTTCGTCTACAGTCACGTAGACCGTCTACATCACTGTAGACGGTCGAGGTGGCCGGGTCATGGCCACCTCCAAAAGTACGGGAGGTCCGCCAGCCTTGGTCCAGTCGTCCGCCCAACTCGCGGTGAATGTGCTCGACGCCTCGTCGCTGCTCGCCGCCTTCGGCGCCCTCGGCGTCGCCCTCGTGCTGTTCGCCGAGACCGGCCTGCTGGTCGGCTTCTTCCTGCCCGGCGACTCGCTGCTCTTCACCGCCGGCCTGCTCTGCGTGCCCGGCGCGACCAGCGGGCCGCAGCTGCACCTGGCCCAGGTGCTGCCCGCCGCCGTGGTCGGGGCGCTGCTCGGCGCCCAGGTCGGCTACCTGATCGGCCGCCGGGGCGGCCGGACGCTGCTGGCCCGCAGCCACCGGCGCAGCCTGCACGAAGGGGCCGCGCGGGCCGAGGAGCTGCTGGCCAAGTACGGGCACGGGAAGGCGATCGTGCTGGCCCGGTTCATCCCGGTGGTGCGCACGGTGCTCAACCCGCTCTGCGGGGTGCTCGGCGTGCCGGCCCGCACCTTCGCGCTCTGGCAGGTGCTGGGCGGGCTGGTCTGGACGGTCGGCGTGGTGCTCGCGGGCTACGGGCTCGGCTCGACCGTGCCCAGTATCGACCGTTATCTGCTACCCATCATCGGTCTGGTAGTAGTTGTCTCCGTGATCCCCATTGTTCTCGAACTGTTCAAGGCCCGTCGTCAGGGCACCCGTGGCCAGGGCGGTGCCGCCCGATGAACTTCATCGCCTACGACGGCAGCGGCATCGACGGCGGCCTCTACACCCGCGTGCTCGGCTGGGCCGACGGCGCGCCGAGCTGGCTGGACCAGCTGATCAAGGTCTGGTCCGCGATCGGGCTCGGGCTGTTCGCCCTCTTCATGCTCTACGCCTGGTGGCGGGCGCGGTCGGCCGATTCGGTGGTGATGGCCCGGGTGCTGGCCTCGCCCGTGATCGTGGTGGTCGCCTACGCGGCCAACTCGGTGCTCAAGGGGCTGGTCGAGGAGAACCGGCCCTGCCAGCAGCTGAACGTGCGCAACACGCTGGAGGCCTGCCCGGGCGCCGGTGACTGGTCCTTCCCGAGCAACCACTCGGTGATCGCCTTCGCGGCGGCCACCGCACTGGTCTTCGCGTACCGGCGGATCGGCTGGTACGCCTACCTGGCGGCGGCGCTGATGGCCGCCTCCCGGGTCTGGGTCGGCGTGCACTACCCGCACGACGTGGCCGTCGGCGCGCTGGTCGGCGTCCTGGTCGGCCTCCCGCTGGCGCTGCTCGCGGGCCGCGCCGCGCCGTTGGTCGACCGCCTGCGGGGCGGCCCGCTCGGGCCCTTCCTCGGCACCGGGCCCGCGCCGGCCTTCGGGGTGGCCGGTCGCTGACGACTCCCTTGTGCGGGGTGCCGCGTGGGGAGAGCATGTGAGCCGGGTGGGTACGTCCCACCCGGCTCCGCTGTTTCTCGGTACGGCTGTGGAGGGGATTCGCGATGTCCTACCGGCTCGACATCATCCAAGGGGACTGGCCCGCCGAGGAGTTCGCCAAGGGGGTGGAGGGCATCCTGGCGGAGAGCATGGTGCTGACCCTCGCCACCGCCGGGCCCGAGCGCGGGCCGCACGCGAACCTGGCCTTCTTCGCCCACGACGAGGACCTGGTGCTCTACTTCGTGAGCGAGCGCTCGACCCGGCACAGCCTGCACCTGGCCGAGGAGGCCCGGGCGGCGGCCACCGTCTTCCTGCCGCCGCCGGTCTTCGGCGAGCAACTGCGGGGCGTGCAGCTCACCGGCCTGGCCGGCGAGGCCTGGGGGCACCAGGCGGAAGCGGCCTTCGCCGCCTACCAGCGGCGGTACCCGGCGTTCGCACGGGACCCCGAGGTGCGGGAGCAGTTCCTGGCGGGGGGCGGAGCGGCGGCGCTCTACCGCTTCCAGGTGGAGGAGCTCACGGCGGTGGACGAACCGCATTTCGGCCGGCGGAACTACCTGCGGGCGCGGGTGGTGCGGTGAGATGGGGGTCGACCGCCGTTGACCGACGAAGGAGCTCCCATGCCTGCGATCCTCCGACCCCGCGCGCTGCGCCCCGGCGACCTCGTGGTCGTCACCGCGCCCTCGGGCCAGCTCGAACCGGGTGAGGAGCCGATGCTCGCCCGGGGTGTGGCGATGCTGGAACGGATGGGCTTCCGGGTGCGGGTCAGCCCGATGGTCGACCCGGCGCGCAGGCGCTGGTGGGCCTCGGGCACCCCGGCCGAGCAGGCCGCCGAACTCAACGGCCTGCTCCGGGATCCGCAGGTGCGGGCCGTCGTCGCGCACACCGGCGGGCACACGACCATCGGCTACCTCGACCTGGTCGACCTGGACGCCGTCCGGGCCGACCCGAAGCCGATCCTCGGCTACAGCGACATCTCGCTGCTCAACCTGGCCCTGCACGCCAGGACCGGCCTGGTCGGCTTCCACGCCGACCTGGCCACCCACGGGTTCGGCGGCGACTGGTACACGCTGGGCGACGAGGCCCGTCGCGGCGAACTCCTCGACCTCTACACCCGGGTGCTCACCAAGGCCGAGGCACCGGGCCTCCTGCCGGCGCACGGCAGTTGGGAGACCTGGCGGCCCGGCCGTGCGCAAGGGCCCCTGCTGGGCGGCCTGTTGAGCCGCCTGGTCCTGCTGCAGTCCACCCCGTTCGCCCTGCCCGCCGAACGGTTCGACGGCGCGGTGCTGTTCTGGGAGGAGGTGCGCCGGCCGGTCGAGCGGGTCTGGGGCGACCTGCAGGCCCTGCGGCTGTCCGGCGTGCTGGACCGGATCGCCGGGCTGGTGGTCGGCATCCCGAATGAGGTGACGCCCTACGGGGAGGCCGGCCTGCGCGAGGTGGTGCTCGACGTGCTGGGGGAGCGGGACATCCCGGTGCTCGGCCAGGTGGACTTCGGGCACAATGCGCCGAACCTGCCGTTGCCGGTGGGGGTGCGGGCCGAGCTGGACGCGGATCTTCGGACGCTGTCCCTGGTGGAGGCCGCTGTCTCGTAGGGAACCCGGGCGGGGCGCGGGGGGGTGCTTGGGATCAACAGCTCTACTTGGGTGGGGTGTTGGCCGCGCCGTTCCCCGCGCCCCTGGGTTCACCGATCAGTGCAGGATGCCCGCGTACCTCCGTACGAAGCGGGTGCCGGTGCCCGCGGTGATCGTCACGTCGTAACCGCCGCTCACGGTGGGCCAGTTCAGGGTGGTGGACTGGCCCGGGGCGACCCAGGCGGTCTGCGCGGCGCCGCCGAAGTCGTTCGGGACGGCGGTGAAGGAGCACTCGGTGCCGCCCGCGTTGGCGAGAGTGAACGTGACGCCGGCGGCGCCGAGTCGGGCCGAGACGTCCGGGACGGCGACGTCGGTCTGGTCGGCCCGGGTGACGGTGCCGGCGAAGCGGCGCACGAAGCCGTCGGGGCCGTGCACGGTGAAGTCGTAACGGCCGTCGGTGGCCGCGGCGTTCCAGGTGTAGGTCTTGGTGGCGCCGGGCGCGACGGTGTACGGGGTGCCGGTGAACGGCTGGGCGATGTTCGGGTAGACCGTGTAAGGGAAGCCCGCCGTACCGGAGTTCGTCATGGTGCAGGTGACGGCGCCGGTGCCGCGGTCGACGGTGGCCTCGGCGCCCGGGCGGTAGGGGAGCGGGCGGTGCGGGCGGGTGCCGGGCTCCTGGGCGGGCATCGCCTGGGCGCCGGTGGCGGGCAGCACCACCGCGGGCAGCGAGGCGCCCGCGTCGGCCTTGGCCATCAGGGCGGTGGTGTCCGGCAGGGCGGGGATCGAGTAGTCGGGCGCGGTGAAGTCGAAGCAGCTGGTCAGGTCGCCGCAGACGCTCCGGCGCCAGGCCGAGATGTTCGGCTCCTGCACCCCGGTGACCACCTCCAGGAAGCGCAGCACCGACGTGTGGTCGAACACCTGGGAGTTGACGTAACCCCCGCGCGACCAGGGCGAGATGGCCCAGAGCGGCACCCGGTTGCCCAGGCCGATCGCCCGGCCCTGGGTGAACTCCTCGGGGGTGCCCGCCTCGGGGGTGGGCGGCACCATGTGGTCGAAGTAGCCGTCGTTCTCGTCGTACATCACCAGGAAGACGGTGTGCTGCCACACCGCCGGGTTGGACATCAGCGACCGCAGGGCCTGGTCCACCCAGTGCGCGCCGTAATCCGGGCTGGCGTTGGGGTGTTCGCAGAACAGGTACGGCGCGACCAGCCAGGAGACGGTCGGCAGGGTGCCCGCCTTGCAGTCGGCGTCGAAGGCCGCCGGGTCGAACTTGGTCATCGCGTTGACGTAACGCGGGTCCGTGGTGGGGAAGTTGTGGAACTGCTTGAAGTACGAGAGCGCGTTGTCGTCGTAGTCGCCGGTCCGCTCGTCGGTGCTCGGGTTGTGGTACACCCGCCAGCTGACCCCCGCGGCCTGCAGGCGCTCGGCGTAGGTGGTCCAGTCGGCCACCGGGTTCTCGGTGACCGGGGTGTTGTCGATCCACGGGCCGGTGGTGCCGTCCCGGCCGGGGCCCGCGGTGCCGGTCCACAGGTAGAGCCGGTTCGGGTCGGTCGGGCCCGCCAGCGAGCAGAAGTACGCGTCGCAGAGCGTGAACGCGTCGGCCAGCGCGTACTGGTAGGGGATGTCGGCGCGGGTGAAGTACCCCATCGCGCGCTCGCCCTTGGCGGCCACCCACTTGTCCATCGCGCCGTTGTTGATCGCCTGGTGGCTGGTGGCCCAGTCGTGCGCCAGACCGGCCGCGTTCTGCGCGTTGTACTTGGTGGTGTCCATCCGGTACGGCAGCATCACGCCGCCGTCGCTGCGCCCGGCGTCGGGCTGGCGGAAGACGTTGCCGCCGTTCGGGTACTGCAGGGCCTGCTTGTCGCCGAAGCCGCGGACCCCGTTGAGGGTGCCGAAGTAGTGGTCGAAGCTGCGGTTCTCCTGCATCAGGACGACGACGTGCTTGACGTCCGCGACCGTGCCGGTGGCGCCGGTGGCGCCGGTGGCGGCCTCGGCGGCGGTGGACGGCAGGCCGACCACGGCGGCGGCCCCGGCCGCGGCGGTGGCACCGACGAAGGTGCGGCGGCTGAACTTGGTCATGGGTGCTGGCCCTTCAGGGTCAGAGGGGGCGTCGGGGGAGGTTTCGAAAGGGCGCGTCAGAGCGCGAAGGTGGCCACGGCGGCGGCGGTGTCGGAGGGCCACTCGTTGGCGGCCGTGGCCGGGTCGGCCTGCGGCCAGCCGGTGGCCAGGGTGTGCGCCTCGACCAGGGTGAGCGGGCCCGCGTACTGGACCTGGTCGATCCGGTCCTGCGGCTCGGCGTTGCCGCCGCGCACCTTGCGGGTGGGCGACCAGGTGGCGCCGGGGGAGGCCACCGGGTCCGGGTGGGCCGCGCGGTAGGCGTCGGTCAGGCCGGCGTTCTGCAGCGCCACGGTGACCGGCCAGGCAAGGGTGGGGTGGCCGCTCGTGGCGGTCCAGTCCAGGTGGGAGGGCGAGGAGAGCGCGGCGGCCAGGATCACGGGGCCCTTCGCGGCGTCGGCCTGGACGGCGTCCGCCAGCGCGGCGGCCTGCCGGCCCCGGGTGGAGCTGCCCTCGGCGGTCTGCACCTGGGCGGCGCTCTGACCGTCCTGGATCGCGTACGGGCCGTAGTTCGACTCGTCCAGCCCCGCCGCCCAGAAGCGGACACTGCGGGAGCCGGGCAGCTGCAGGGTGGCCGCCGCCGCCGGCAGCGAACCGGTCACGGCCGTCACGGAGCCCAGCGGATAGCGGCTGAGGATGCCGAGGCTGCCGGGGCTCTGGTAGGCGTACCAGCCGAGCGCGGTGGCCAGCGCCTGGGCGGCGGTGCCGGCCGTCTCCTGGAGGGCGAGCACGTCCAGGCCCTGGGTGAGGATCACCCGCAGCTGCTTCTCGAAGCCGTCGGTGCTGTGGGTGCCGGCGTCCCAGAGGTTCCAGCTGGCGGTCTTCAGGCGCAGCGGCGCGGCGGGGTCGAGCACGGGCACCTGGACGGTGACGGTGTCGGTGACGCCGGAGGGGTCCTTGATCTCCACCGTGACGATCGCGGGGTGGGCGGGCGCGGCGGACGGGGCGGTGCCGGTGACGGTGCCGTCGGCGGTGACGGTGAGCCAGGAGTCGCCGCCGGTGCGGCGGTAGCCCGGGGTGCCGGTGCCGTGCTGCCAGAGCCCGGCCAGCTTCACGCTGACGACCCCGCCCGGGGCCACCCGGGTGGCGGTCAGCGCGTCCACGGCGGCGTGCGGGCGGGCGGCCACGGGCTTGGGCTGGAAGCCGAACGGGGCGGACTGGGCGAGGACGCCGTAGCCGTCCTTGGCGCACAGGTACGCGGTGTACGGCCCGCCGGTGAGCGCCGAGGTGTCGAGCTGCACGTCGCCGGAGGTCGCCGGGGTGTACTTCCAGACCAGGCTGGAGCCGGTGCCCGGGAGGCGGGTGCCGTCGTAGACGCCGACCCAGTTCTTCGGGTCGGCGTCTACGGTGGTCCAGTGGAAGGTGAGCTTGTCACCCTCGGTCGGGCTGGTCGGCGTACTGAGCACGAGGGAGTTGCCGGTCGCCACAGATGTCCTGTCCGCCGCTCCGATGCCGGTGCGGCTGGGTCGAGTTGACTGTACAACTGACCCAATTCACGCTGGGAGCGGCGGACTTCGCATGAACGGGAGATGACGGGGCGTCGGGAGGCGCGAGGCCACTCGGTGCGTCTCGGCCGGTGTGCCTCAGTGGCTGCCGCGCAGGTTGAGCACCACCACGCCGACGATGATCAGCGCGATGCCCAACCACTGGGCCCGGCCCAGGTGTTCGCCGAAGGCGACCACGCCGATCCCGGCCACGGCGGCGGTGCCCGCGCCGGACCAGACGGCGTAGGCCACCGAGACCGGGATGTGCTTCAGGGCCTTGCCGAGCAGGAAGAAGGAGAGCGCGTAGCCCACTCCGACGGCCAGGCTCGGGTACAGCCTGGTGAAGCCCTCGGTCAGTTTGAGGCAGCTGGTCGCGCAGACCTCGCTGATGATCGCCAGGGCGAGCAGCAGCGCGGCCATCAGGCGGTGGCTGGGGCGGTGAGGGTGGAGAGGAAGGCCAGGTCGGCCTGGGTCAGGCTCTCCAGCAGGGTGATCCGCTCGGCCGGGGCGATCGGCACCGAGGAGGGCACGGCCAGCACGGCGCAGCCGGCCGCGTGGGCGGAGGCCACCCCGGTCGGGGTGTCCTCGACGGCCACGCAGCGGGCCGGCTCGAAGCCGAGGCGGTGGGCGGCGGCCAGGTAGGGGGCCGGGTCCGGCTTGGTGACCTCGGTGTCCTCGGCGGCCAGCGTCAGCGCGAACCACTCGCGGCCCAGGCTGTCCAGCACCAGGTCGACCACCTGGCGCGGCGAGGCGGAGACCAGGGCGGCGGGGACGGCGGCCGCGCGCAGCTCCCGGAGCAGGTCGAGGGCGCCCGGGCGGGGCACGATCTCGGCGGCCACCTTGGCGGTGAAGGAGTCGTTCAGCTGCGTGGCCAACTCGGCCTCGGTGCGGGCCTGGTGGCTGATCCGGTAGAAGTGGGCGGCGGTGTGCTCGACGGCCTGGCCGAGGATCTCGGGGAGGTCCGCGTCGCCGAGGGTGAGGCCCAGTTCGGTGGCCAGCTCGGTGGCGGTCTCGACCCAGAGGTGTTCGGTGTCGACGAGCGTCCCGTCCATGTCAAACAGAACGGCGGAAGGGTAGTCAGGCATGGCGGTACCTTAGGTTTTCGTTGCGGGGCGGTGGTAGGACGCAGCTGCCTCCGGCGGCGCCTCCGGCGGGCACCCCGCGGGGCGACGGCGAAGCGCCTGCGGCGCCGCCGGAGGCGGATGCGTAAGCGCTTGTACGAGCGCTGGTGGGAGCGTCAGGCCTTGCGGTCGACGAGGACCGGCCGGTCCGGCAGGGACAGGGCGGCCGTGGAGCCGACCGGCAGGGAGGCTGCGGCCTCGGTCGGCAGGTCGGACTTGACCTCGGTGCCGTCGGGGAGACGGACGGTGATCCGGGTGACGCTGCCGAGGAAGGAGGCGCCGATCACCAGGGCGGGGCCCTGCGGGTCGGGGGTGAGGCCGACGTTCTCGGGGCGGACCAGGACCTCCAGGGAGCCGTCCGCCGGGATCTCGCCGTCCACCGCGAAGCGGCGGCCGAGCACGGCCACCTCGGCGCCGGCCCGCTCGCAGGGGATCCGGCTCATGGTGCCGACGAACTCCGCGACGAACGCGGTGGCCGGGCGGGCGTAGAGCTCCTGCGGCGTGGCGCACTGCTCCAGGCGTCCGGCCCGCAGCACGGCGACCCGGTCGGCCATCGAGAGGGCCTCCTCCTGGTCGTGCGTGACGAACAGGGTGGTGATGCCCAACTCCTGCTGCAGGCGGCGGATCTCGTCCCGGAGGTTGAGCCGCACCTTGGCGTCCAGGGCCGACAGCGGCTCGTCCAGGAGCAGCACCCGGGGCTGGAGGGCCAGCGCGCGGGCCAGCGCGATGCGCTGCTGCTGGCCGCCGGACATCTGGTGCGGGTAGCGGTCGGCGTGCTGCGGCAGGCCGACCAGCTCCAGGAGCTCCTTGGCCCGCTTGAGGCGGTCGGCCTTGCCGGTGCCGCGCATCTTGAGGCCGAAGGCCACGTTCTCGGCGGCGCTCAGGTGCGGGAAGAGGCTGTAGGACTGGAAGACCATCCCGGCGTCCCGACGGTGCGCGGGCACCCCCGTGATGTCCTTGCCGTCGATGAGCACCTGGCCCGAGTCGTGCTTCTCGAAGCCGGCCAGGATGCGCAGCGCGGTGGTCTTGCCACAGCCGGAGGGCCCGAGCAGGGCCAGCAGCTCACCGGGGTGGACGGTCAGGTCCAGCCCGTCGAGGGCGGTGGTGGCACCGAACTGGCGGCGCAGCGAACGGAATTCGACGGTCGCGCTTCCGGGGGCCAGCGGCACTCCGGTCACGGGGGCGGTAACCGTGGTCATGGGGGTTCTCCGAGACAGTACTGAAGATCAGGGGCGGGCGGGCTTGCGGCCTCGCCGGTCACGGCCGGCGGCCGAGAGGGCGAGCAGCAGCACCCAGGCGAGCAGCAGGCTGAGCACCGAGACGGCCACGGACATCTGGCCGTCACTCTTGCCGGCCTCGTAGATCCAGACCGAGAAGGGCTGGTAGCCGAGGATCGAGCCGGTGGTGAACTCACCGAGCACCAGGGCGAGGGTGAGGAAGGTGGCGTTCAGCAACGACTGCCGCAGGTTGGGCAGGACGACGGTGAAGACGGCGCGCGGCCAGCCGGCGCCGCAGTTGCGGGCGGCCTCGACCAGGGTGCGCACGTCGACCACGCGCAGCCCGGCGTCCAGCGCCCGGTAGGCGAGCGGCAGCGACATCAGCACGTAGGCGAGCACCAGCACGACGGGGAAGCTGGGGTTCTGGATCGCGACGATGGTCTGGAAGAACGGGGTGGACTTCAGGTAGTCCGGGCCCCAGCGGAGCACGCCGATGATGCCGGCGGTGAGCGCGATGACCGGGACGACCAGCGGCAGCGAGCAGACCACCTCGATCACCGTGCGCAGCCGGGGCGAGCCGAGGCGCACCGCGATCAGCGCGGGCACCAGCAGCGCCAGCACCACCAGGATGGTGACGACGGCCAGCTCCAGCGTGAAGGTCAGCGCGTCCAGGAAGCCCGGCGCGGTGATCAGGCCGGTGTAGGCCTTGAGCGAGAAGCCGCTGTTGTCGTCCACGCTGAAGATGACCGAACAGGCCATCGGGACGAGGAAGTACAGCCCGGCGAGCAGCAGGACGGTGCCGCGTCCGAAGCGGATCCGAGAGGTCAGGCCAGCCACTTGGCACTCCTGCGCTGGAGGGGCAGGTAGACCGCCATCACGATGGCGGCCACCACGATCATGTCGAGGCTGAGGGCGAGGGCCACGTTGCCCTGGCCGACCAGCACGTTGCCGGAGAGCGCGTCGGCGATGTGCAGCGGGATGAGCGGCACCGAGGCGCCGACCATCGCGGCGGCGGTCGCGTACGCGGCGAACGCGGAGCCGAACAGCATCACGTAGCCGCCGAGCAGCGAGGGCAGCAGGATCGGCAGCGCGACGTGCCGCCAGTACTGCCAGGTGGTGGCGCCGTTGTTGGCCGCGGCCTCGCGCCACTGCACCCGCAGGCCCTCCAGGGCCGGGGTGATGGTGAGCAGCATCAGCGGGACCAGGAAGTACAGGTAGACGACCGAGAGGCCGTTGAAGCTGTACAGCGTCCAGCCGTGCGCGGTGAGGTCGAAGCTCTTGGTGAGCTCACCGGCGTTGCCGAGGGTGGCGACGAAGGCGAAGGCCAGCGGCACGCCGCCGAAGTTGGCGAGCACGCCGGAGGCGGAGAGCACGGCCTCGCGGAACAGCCGGAAGCGCGAGGTCACCACGGCCTGGGCCAGCGGGAGGCCGACGACCGTGCCGATCAGCGCGGTGAGCGCCGAGAGCTTGATCGAGCCGAGCAGGGCCGTCCAGTAGGCGCCCTGGACGGAGGCCGTCAGGTTGGCGGTGGTGAAGCTGCCCGCGCCCGAGGGCGCGTCCGGCGAGAGCGTGAACGCGCCGATGGCGATCGCGACGGCCGGCAGGCCGAAGGCGATCGCGAAGAAGACCAGGAGGGGGAGGGTGGCGAGCCAGGCGCCGCCCTTGGGACGCCAGCCGCGGCGCTTGGCCGGGGTGGCGCGGGGGGTGGGTGCTGCGGTGCGCGGGGCCCCCGCCCCGCCGCCGATCTGATCGGCGGCGGAGGCGGAGGACGGCACCGGGGTGGGAGCCGTGTTCATGGTCGAGGTCAGCCCGCGATCGCCTTGGCCCAGCCCTCGGTCACGGCCTTCTTGGCCGTGTCCGTCTGCGCCTGGGTCGGGAAGGTGGTGAAGGGCTTCTCGATGGTCGGCAGCTTGGCGACGGCGGTGGCGTCGAGGGTGCCGGCGGCCTTCATCGAGTCGAACAGGGCCGGGGTGGCGTAGCCGCCCAGGAAGAGGTTCTGGCCCTCGGCGGAGTAGAGGTACTCCTCCCACAGGCGGGCGGCGGCCGGGTGCGGCGCCCACTTGTTGATGGCCTGGTTGTAGTACTGGGCGTAGGAGCCGTCCGAGGGGATCGACACCTGCCAGTCGATGCCCTTCGGCTTGAACAGGTCGGTGTAACCGGCGTTCAGGTAGGACCAGTCGACCGAGATCGGGGTCTCGCCCTTCTCGATGGTCGCCTTGGTGGTCTCGACCGGGTTGAAGTTGCCGGCCTTCTTCAGCTTGCCGAAGAAGTCGATGCCGGGCTGGATGTTGTCCAGCGAACCGCCGTTGGCCAGCGCGGCCGCGTAGACGGCGCCGAAGGCGGCACCGGCCTTGGTCGGGTTGCCGTTCAGGCCGACCATGCCCTTGTAGTCGGGCTTCAGCAGGTCCGCGAAGGTCTTCGGGCAGACCGACACCTTCTTGGCGTCGCAGCCGATCGACATGTAGCCGCCGTAGTCGTTGTAGCGGGCGCCGTTCGGGTCCTTCATGGTGTCCGGGATCTTGTCGAAGCCGGCGACCTTGTAGTTGGCGAGCAGGCCCTGCGAGGCGGCGCTCAGCGCGAAGGCGGAGCCGAGGTCGACGACGTCCGGGGCGCGGTCCTGGTCCTTGCGGGAGGTGATCGCGTTGATCTCGTCCTGGCTGGAGCCGTCCGGGTTCTCGTTCTCGATCTGGATGCCGTACTTGGCGGTGAAGCCGTCCATGATCTTGCCGTAGTTGGCCCAGTCGCGGGGGAGGGTGATGGTGTGGAGCTTCCCCTCCTTCTTCGCGGCGGCGACCAGGGCGTCCATGCCACCGAAGTCGGCGACGGCGGTGGCGACCTTGGGGTCCTTGCCGCCCTTGGCACTGTCACCGGAGGCAGCGGTGGACGAACCCGCGGAGCCGCAGGCGGTGAGGGAGAGCGCGGCGGCGGTCAGCACGGCCGCGAAGGCGGCAGCACGGGCACGGTGCACGGTCACGGGGGTGTCTCCTGATCGGGGGTGCCGCGGGAAGGGCTTGGGCGGCAAGAGGAAGTCGCAAGGTGAAGGAGTGTCGACGAGTTCAGGCCAAGTTGGCTGTGCAACTTCGCTGACGGGGGTAAGTACGCCGGAGTTCGGTGACGGGAAGGTGAACGGACGGCCCAGACCAGGGGTCGGCTACGGGAACGGTGAAGTCGGGGCCCCTGTGGGGTGATCGCCAGCAGCTACAGTCGGTAGCGCCCGGTCCCTGCACCAACAGGTGGCGGACCCGCAGCACCCCGCCCAGGAGGGACAATGACTGACGTGGCTGTAGACCCGGACCGCTCCGTCGGCACGCTCTACCGCAAGGTGGCCGCCGACCTCCGCGAGGCGATCACCTCGGGCGCGTACGGCGAGGCCGGGAGACTGCCGGCCGAGGGCGCCATCGCCGAGCAGTACGGCGTCTCCCGCGGCACCGTCCGCCAGGCGCTCGCCGTGCTCCGCGCCGACGGCCTGGTGACCTCCCGCCGGGGCACCCGGCGGGTCGTGCTCGGCACCGCCCGGGTGCAGAGCTTCTCCGAACTCCTCTCCTTCACCCACTGGGCCCGCTCGATGGGCGAGGAGCCCGGCGGCCGGCTCGAATCCCTGGTCCGCCGCCCGGCCGACGCCGCCGAACGCGAACAGCTCCGCCTGGAGCCGGGCAGCGAGGTGTACGTGACGCTGCGCCTGCGCACCCTCTCCGGCACCCCCGTGATGGTCGAGCGCACCGTCTACCCGTCCTGGGTGGGCGAGTTGGTCGCCCAACTCCCCCCGGACGTGGTCTCCCACACCGAGCCCCTGCGCGAGCACGGCATCCTCTTCACCGACGCCGACCACACCATCGACGTGGTCGCCGCCAACGCCGACGACGCCCGCCTGCTCGGCTGCCGCCGGGGCAGCCCGCTGCTGCGCGAGAAGCGGCGCACCACCGACCCCACCGGCATCCCCGTCGAGTGGTCCCAGGACCGCTACCTGCCGGGCACGGTGGCCTTCAGCATCCACAACTCCCTTGCCTCCTCGGCCCTTTCCCGCCACACGCGAGAGGGCGACTGAAGGGGCCTCGGGGTGGGGTGCCTCGCGCCAGGCGGTCGGGTGCCAGGCAGTCGGGCGTCAGGCAGTCGGGCGTCAGGCTGCCGTGTGTGCGGCGATCGGCTCGGTGCCCGGCTCCAGGGGCAGGCGGAGCGCTCTGACGGTGAACGAGACGGCGTGGTACCAGCCGCAGACCAGCAGCAGTTCGACCGCGGCGTCCTCGCCGGTGGCGGAGACCAGCGCCGCCCAGGCCGCGTCGGAGAGGTCGGCGGTCGCCCGGAGTTCGTCCACCGCTGCGATCACGGCGCGGTCGGCCGCGTCCCAGCAGTCGTCGGCGGGCCCGCCGGTCGCGAGTGAGGCCAGCTGCTCGGCGTCGAACCCCGCACGCTCGGCGAAGGCGGCGACATGGACGCCCCACTCGTAGTCGGCCCCGCACAGCGCGGTCGTCCGGTCGATGACCAACTCCCTTTGCCGGAGGGTGAGAGCGGAACGCCGGGAGAAGTAGTGCCCGCCCCAGCCCGCGATGCCCTGAACGAGCTCGGGCCGCCGCGCCCACACCCGGAACAGCTGGATCGGCGTGTGCCCGAGCCGCGCGAGAGCCGCCTCGGCGGCCTCCTCGTACGGCGGGGTGAGGGGCTCGATCCGCGGCTGCTTCGAATTCAGAGGCATGGGGTCATGCTAGCCTCGGCGCTTCGGAAAGAGAAGCACCGCCGGGCGAGCGCTTGACGAGTGGCGCTGAACGGCAAGCGTCGAACGGGAAGCCCCGAATGGTGAGTGCTGAACAGCGAGTGCTGAACGCGAAGTGCTGAACGAGAACTGGTGGACGATGTCAGCAACTCCCCTCCCCGGTAGACCTGTTCGAGGTTCGGACACGGGGCGGCCGATCATGGCGCTCCTCGATCTCCTGGGCCGCCGCTGGACGTTGCGCGTCCTGTGGGAGCTGCGGGGCGACGCCACCCCGACCTTCCGGCAGCTCCAACAGCGGTGCGACGGCGTCTCGTCGAGCGTTCTCTCGACCAGACTCCGCGAACTCGGCGAGGCCGACCTCGTCCAGAACCACGGCGACGGCTACCAACTCACACCACAGGGCCGGACCCTCCACGAACGCCTCGCCCAACTCGACGCCTGGGCCGCCGACTGGCGGCCCAAGGCAGTGGGACCCGGTATCAGCGGTCAGCAGCCAGAAAGCTGCTGACCGCCTTGCGGAAGCCACCCGGATCCTCCACCCACGGCAGGTGACCGCCTTCGGCCAAGGTCACCCGGGACACCTCGGGTAGCGCCTGTTCCAACGAGTCCACCGAACTGCGCGGCCGAGGGTCCTCCGCACCGTCGACGATGAGGACCGGGACCTGCAGAGCCTCGCACCTCGCGCGCAGCTCCGGAGCATCCCACGCTCGGGTCTCCGCGTTGATGGCCGCATTGCACTCGAAGTTGACTCCGAACCAGGGGTGGCCATGCGCTCGGCGTGTGCCAGTGCCCGGTCGCCCCTCGCGAAGTCCGTCGACCACTGCAGTACGCAGAGCTCGCGGTCCTCGTCCTCGGTCCGTTCTCCGTCGTTGAGCTCCGCCCACCTGGCGAGTCGATCGCCCAGCCGTTCCCGGATCCTTCGCCCGTGCTCGTCGCGCCAGGTCGCCCTCGGGTCGATACCGGTACCGGAGACGTAGACGAGGCTGCTCACCCGCTCCGGGAACCTGATCGCGTACTCCAGCGCCAGCTGAGCCCCCCAGGAGTGGCCCAGCAGGGCTGCCCGGGCCAGGCCGAAGTGCGACCGGACGGCATCCAGGTCCGCCGACGACCGCTGGACGGAATAGGGGCCGCATCGCTGCGACCGCCCGGCTCCCCGCTGGTCCCAGCGATACACGGCGAACTCGTCGACGAGCAGCCCGGCCACGTCGTCGAGGGTGTCCCAGAGGCCAGGGCCGCCATGGCAGAAGACGACCGGATCGCCATGGCCGGCCTCTTCCACCCACAGTCGGACACCGTCGTCCGCCACCACCGTTTCGTCCATGCCTCCAAGTCTGGCGACGCCGGCCGCGCAGCCGCCCAGAGCTCGGGGCATCGTTACCGGATGTTCGCCATGACCTGCCTCGAGGTGGATGCCGTCAGCCGTCCAGACCGTCCAGGCCGTCGAGGCCGAGCAGTCGTCCGAGCAGCGGCCGGAAGTGTTCGAAGGCCGGCGTGGGCGCTGCCGCGTCCTTCGCCAGATCGTCCCAACGCCGCACGGTGACGGCGTCCGCTGCGCCCGGCAGCGCCGCGAACTCCGCCGCCTCGGCCGGGCTCATCGGGCCGCCCTGGACCTGGAGGGTGTACTCGGAGGCCTCGGAGAGGCTTGCCCGGTACGTGGGCTCGACCGCGCAGAGGTAGCGTTTGGCGGCCACGTGCAGGCGGATCGGCTCGGTGACCTCGGGGCCGAAGTGGTGGGCCAGCCAGTCGGCGCCGGTGTGGCTGTGGCGGTTGTCGGCGCCGCGCATCAACTCCAGCCCGCTGCCGCCGAAGTGGCCCACGTCGTGCAGGAGGGAGGCGGCCACCAGGTGGTCGGGCGCCCCGGCCGCCTCGGCCAACGCCCCGGCCTGGAGCATGTGCTGGGCCATGGTGACCTCCTCGCCGAGGTACTCCCCGGCGCCCTCGCCGGCGAACAGCTCGGCCAGCGTGTCGAGTACGTCGAGTCGGCGTTCCAGCACGGCGAGCGTGCTGGTGAGCGAGTCGAGGTCGGCGTAGCAGCCCTGGAGGTGCCGTCCGCCGTCCCGCTCGAAGGCGGTGCGGGCGTGCAGCAGCCGGACGTTGTCGAAGATCAGGCAGTCGCCCGGCGCGAGGCGGAACTCCAGCCGCAGCTCGGGCCGCAGGGTGATCTCGGCGAACCGCCGGTACGCGGCGTAGAAGGCGTCCAACTCGGCGGCGCCGAGCCCGCGCAGGGTGCCGATCGAGCGGTTGTTGAACCGCACCTCGCGGATCCGCCCCAGCCCGTCCACCCCGATCAGCGGCACCTCGGCCCGCAGCTCCGCCTCCCGGTCCCGGAACTCGAACGGCACCGGCGTCCGGGTGAGCACCGCGAAGTCCGCGGGGGCTTCCTCGCGCAGCAGCGCCGCTGCCTGGAAGCCGTCCACCAGGCCGGAGTCGCCGCCCTCGGCCTCGTTGCGCAGGCAGTGCAGCAGTTGGAGGGTGGGCACCGGGTCGCGGTAGGGGTTGTCGGTGTGCGGGGCGATGGCCACGCTGGTGAAGGCCAGGTTGTTGGGCTGCGGCTCCACCCGCACGTCGAACAGCTCGCCGTAGTTGGTCTCCCGGACGAACCCGAAGCTCCGGGCCACCGCCAGTACCTGCCCCTCGACGGCCGGCACCCCGCGCAACACGGCGAATCCGGACCGCCGCACGGCCCCCAGCACCGCCACCCGCTCGGCCGGGTCCGCCAGGTAGGCCGACCAGTCGGCCTCGGGCAGCCCCCGCGCGAAGTCTGCGGCCGTCCAGCGGCGTTTGCCGCTCTCCGTCCGCCCGTCACCCGCCGCGGTCTGCTCGAACCACTCGGTGGCGTACCGGGAGCGGTGGCCGTCCGACCAGGTCACGGTGAGCTGTCCGTCGGCTTCGGCCTGTTCGGTGATCGCCAAGTCCGCGGGCAGGTCGGTGATCTGGAACAGCTTCTGGCCGGTGCGGGGGTCGCGGCACTCGGCGCACGGGCAGTTGTCGCGCAACCAGTACGGGGAGAGGGACATCGAGGCTCCTTCGTGGCGGGGCAGCAGCTCAGTAGGCGTCCAAGTTGTACAGCCAGCTTGTTCAGACGGGTGACTTTTCCGGCCGGTGGTGAGCAGCATCGATCGGCTGGTTGGCCGGCGGGTGAACAGGCGGCGACCGGGGCCCGGCGTAGGCTGACAGGAAGGGGATTCCGCAGGGTCGGCCGGTCTCGCGACCGGTCCTTCGAGTCGGGTGGTCCTTCGTGGCGGTGTTCCTGCTCGCGATCGGGTCGGCCTGCTGCCTCGGGCTGGGCTTCGTGCTCCAACAGCAGGCGGCCCAGCGTGCGCCGCGCTCCGACCTGCTGCACTGGCGACTGCTGCTCGACCTGGTGCGGATGCCCGAGTGGCTGTTCGGCACGCTCTTCACCACCGGCGGGCTGGTGCTCGGTGCGCTCGCGCTGGCCAACGGCGAGGTCTCGCTGGTCGAACCGCTGCTGGCCACCAACCTGCTCTTCGCGATGGCCCTCTCCCGGGTGATCACCCGACAGTCCCTCGGCCGCTCCGGCTGGCTCGGGGTGGTGGTGCTCGGGCTCGGGGTGACGGCCTTCATCGTGGCCGGGCAGCCCCGGGCCGGCGGCGAGCAGGCCGGGGCGCTGCGCTACTGGCTGGTCTTCGGTGCGATCGCCGCCGCCGCGCTGCTGCTGGTCTCGGCGGCCCGCCGGCTGCCCCTGTTCGAGGAGGCCACCCTGCTCGCGCTGGCCGCCGGGCTGCTCTACGGACTCCAGGACGCGCTCACCCGGATCACGGCCGAACGCTTCGACCACGGCGGGATCTCCCACGCGTTGACCGGCTGGCAGCTGTACGGGGTGGTCGGGATCGGGGTGGTGGGGCTGCTGTTGGTACAGAGCGCCTTCGAGGCCGCGCCGCTCAAGATGTCGCTGCCCGCACTGACCGCCGCGCAGCCGATCGCGGGGATCGTCTGCGCGGTCGGGGTGCTCGGTGACCGGCTGCGGGTCACGCCCGGAGCGCTTGCCTGGGAGTCGGCGGGGTTGCTGGCGATCGTGGCGGGCGTGTTGGTGGTGGGGCGGCACCCGGCGATGCCGGCGTAGGGGGACGGCTTTGGCTGTGTGCCTGGGGTTGGCGCCCGGCGGGGATATAACAGTACTTATACAAGTGCTGTTAGAGTTCCGGGCATGACGACCACCGATCCCACCCGCGAGAGCCTCTGGCGACCGCTACGCCTTCTCCAGGCGAGGATGGACTCCGACATCGGCCGGATCTACGCCGACCGGCAGATCGAGGGCCTCAAGCCGAGCTGGGTGATGGAGCTGCTCAGGCTCCACGCCGAGGGCCCGATGACCATCAAGGACCTGGCCGAGTCGGTCCGACGCACCCACTCCGCCCTCAGTCAGAAGGTCGCCGCGATGCGGGCGGCCGGCTGGGTCGAGGTCGCCGAGGGGGTGGACGCCCGCACCCGTACCGTCGGCCTCACCGATCGCGCCCGCAGCGTGGTCGACCAGCTGGCCGCCGAGTGGCGGGCCACCGAGGCCGCCCTCGCCGAGCTGGAGGCCGAGCTCCCGTACCCGCTCTCCAAGGTCGTCGTCGACATCGAGCAGGCCCTGGAGCGGCGCGGCTTCCACGAGCGGATCGTGGCCAAGCTGATGGAGGCCGGGGAGGGATGAGCCGATTGCGGAGCCGGTTGCCGAGCCGGCTACGGGGGTCTGGTCGGGGGCCGGTCGCAGGGCTGGTCGCGGGATGGGGAAGTGCAGTTGCGCAGGGTGCTGATCGACGTCGAACCGCTGCGCGGCTGCCCGCCGTTCCGGCGGCTCTGGTTCGGTCGGAGCCTGTCGGCGCTGGGGAGCCAGCTCTCCTTCGTCGCGGTGCTGTTCCAGATCTGGCAGGCCACCGGCAGCACCGTGTGGGCCGGCGCCGTCGGGCTGGCCCAGGCCCTGCCGCTGGTGCTGCTCGGGTTGTTCGCCGGGGCGTTGGTCGACCGGGTGGACCGGCGGCGCTGCTATCTGTACGGGACGGGTGGACAGGCCCTCTGCGCGGGGTTGCTCGCCTGGCAGGGCCTGGTCGCGCCGCTGCCGCCGGCCGGGGTGCTCGGGCTGCTCGCCGCCCAGTCCTGCTGCGCGGCGCTGAGCGGCCCGGCGGCGCGGGCCTTCGTACCGTTGCTGCTGCCCGCCCGGCAGCTCGCGGCGGGGCTGGCCCTGCAGCGGGTCGCGTTCCAGGGGGCGATGCTGTTTGGTCCTGCGCTCGGCGGTCTGGTGGTGGGTCGTTGGGGCGTCGGGGTCGGGTATCTGCTCGACGCGATCAGCTTCCTCGCCGCCCTCCACGGGGCCTACCGGCTACCGCAGTTGAGCTCGGGGGGGCGTCCGGCGCGTCCCGGGCAGGCCGGGCTGCGGGACGGGGTGGCCTTCCTGGCTCGGATGCCACTGGTCCGGGGCGCACTGCTGACCGATCTGGCGACCACCGTGCTCTCGATGCCGGTGAGCCTCTTCCCGGTGGTCAACTCCGAACGTTTCGGCGGGAGTCCGCGCACGCTCGGGCTGTTCCTCACCGCGCTGGCCGTCGGCGGGGTGGCGGCCTCGCTCTGCTCCGGGGCGTTCACCCGGCTGCCGCGCCCCGGGCGGGTGATGCTGCTGGGTTCGGCGACCTGGGGCGTGTCCTTGCTGCTGTTCGGCCTGGCCGCCAACTCGCCTGTCGCATTGGCCTGTCTGGTGCTGGCGGGGGCGGCCGACACGGTCGCCGTGGTGTCCCGGGGCACCGTCGTGCAGGCCAACACGCCGCCCGAGTACCTCGGCCGGATGGCCGCCGTCGAACAGATCGTCGGCCAGGCCGGTCCCGACCTCGGCAACCTGCGGGCGGGCGTGGTCGCCGGCGCGTCCTCGGCTGCGACGGCGCTGGTGAGCGGCGGGTTGCTCTGCCTGGCGGCGGTGGCGGCCGTGGCTGCCACCGGGCCGGAGCTGCGCGGGTCGGCCGCCTTCGTCCGTCGGGAGTCCTCGGCCGGAGCCTGAGCGTCCGGGGTGCTGTGGGTGGGCCGAGCGTTCATTGGCCCAACTCCCCCGCTGTGCTTGCTCAGTACGGGTCAGTCCATGGTCGGCCAGTCCCAGCCGAGCTGGATGAACATGCCGAGGCGGTCGCTCACGGCGCGGATCTCGGCGATCCGGCCGTCCCGGACGGTGAAGATCCAGATCTGCTCCACGTCGCAGCGGCGGCCGGTCGGCTGCGGCATCCGGGCGTGGGCACCGGTGTGCACCCCGGTGACTCGCAGCCGGGCCACGACCTCCTCGCCCTCGGCGATCAACTGCTGGATGTGGAAGCCGTCTTCCTCGCCTTCCGTGCTGAACGCGGCGAGCTGGAGCCGGAAGCCTTCGATGGCGGCGCCGGGTGCGTCCTCCTCGCCGAAGATGACCTTGTTGTGGTCGATCACCCCGGGGGAGAGCAGCGGCACCCAGCGCTCGCCCGAGCGGTCGTTGAGGGCGGCGACGAACTCGCGGATGACGTTCTTGTTGGTGTCGAGGGTGGTGGTGTCGAGGGTGGTGATGGGCGCGGTGGCGAGTGCGGTGACGGACATCTGTGGTTCCCCCGTGTCGGTGTTTTTCTTACACAGTAAGTTTCGCTGGCGATGAGTCTTCTCTTATCGTGTAAGAAAGTCAAGGTCCGGTGGGGACGCGCGGGAACGCGGTCGAGCGCGGGGCGAGAGGGAGTGGAGCATGGCGGCACGGCAGCCGGCCCGGCGCGGGCGGGGCGAGCGGGCGGGGCTGAGCAGGCAGCAGGTCCTCGACGCGGCGCTCGAGCTGGTCGACCGGAGCGGGCTGAAGGCGCTGACCATGCGCTCGCTCGGCGAGGAGCTCGGGGTCGAGGCGATGACCCTGTACCACTACGTGCCGAACAAGGACGCCCTCCTGGACGGCCTGGTGGAGCAGGTCTTCACGACGGCCTCCCCGGCGATGGACGGCTCGGCAGACTGGCGCACGGCCCTGCACGCGTACGCCACCGCCCTGCGGGCCGGGCTGCTACGCCATGCGGCCCTCCTCCCGCTGGCCGCCTCCCGCCCGGCCGTCACCCCGGCCACCCTGGACGAGGTGGAGGCCGGCCTGCGGCTGCTGACGGCGAGCGGCTTCTCACTCGATCGGGCGCTCCATGTGCTCAACTCGCTTGCCGTGTTCGTGATCGGCCATGCCACGGCCGAGGCCCGGATCGTGGTGGCCCCGGACGAGGCGGGTGGCGCCGACTGGCTGGCCACCCTCGCCGCGGACCGGTACCCCCTGCTGATCCGCGCGGCCCGCGAGGGCGTCGGGGTGGACGACGGCGAACGGTTCGCCTTCGCGCTGGACGCCCTGCTGCTCGGGTTCGAGGCCCTGCGGACCGCCTGAACGCCACCGCCCGGGCAAGGTGGGCACGCCCCGAAGATCGGGCCCGGGCGGGCTCACATCCGGGAGCGGAGCACGTCGACCTCGCAGCCCGGGGCGAAGGGGTCGAAGCCGTGCTCGGTCAGCCAGCGGACCACCAGCAGGCTGCGCAGGGACCACCAGGCGTGGATGACGTCGAGGTCGACGTCGGTGCCGTAGCCGGCGAGGAGGTCGTCGAGACGGTCCTCGTGGCCGAGGGTGAAGGTGGCGAGATCGTGGAGGGCGTCTCCCCGGCCGGCCTCGGACCAGTCGATGATGCCCGTGACCTCGTCGTTCTCGAGGAAGACGTGGGCGATCTGGAGGTCGCCGTGGGTGAAGGCCGGCGCCCAGGGGCGGAAGGCGGCCTCGGCGACCCGGCGGTTGCGGGCGACCAGGTCGGCGGGCAGGATGCCGTTCGCCACCAACAGGCCGCACTCCTGGTCGAGTTCGGCGGCCAGGGCGGCGGTGCTCCGGCCGGCTCGGCCGAGCCGTGGCGGCAGCGGGGCCTCGTGCAGGGTGCGGATGGCGGCGCCCGCCGCGGCCCAGGCCGCCGGCGAGCCGGTGGACGGACCACCGAGGCTGCCGAGGGTGGTCCCCGGGATCGCGGTGATCGCGAGTACGGGTGGTCGGCGCCAGAGCACCTTCGGGGTCGGGACCGGCGCGAGGGAGATCGCCTCGACCTCGGCGTCGATGCGGGCCCGATCGGGGTCCACCTTCAGGAACACCTCGCCGACGCGCAGGGTGGCGCGTTCGGAGTGGGCGACGATGACTTCGACCTCATCCATGGGCGACCAGTATCCCGGCGAGGGCTCCCGCCGTCGCCGGGTTTCTCACCTACGCGTTTCCCCGGCGGGGTGACGTCGCGAGGGTTCGTCAGGAGGCGTCCGGGGCCACCGGGTCCGGGAGCCGCTCGGTGTCGGCGCCGAAGGGGAGGAAGACGGTGCGGCCGGCGAGCAGCCAACTGCCCTCCGTTCTGCGGAAGATGTCCTCGTAGTGGCCGACGTTGGCGGGGAGCCGGGGCTCGATCATGCCGCCCGCGTAGCCGTCCACCCGGTACGTGGTCAGGTACGAGACGGCCCGCGCGGTGGTCTCGGATTCCACCGTGACCAGGATGTTCGTCATCAGGCGCCGCGACAGCCGGTCCGCCGGACGGGAGGCGAAGTAACGGCGCAGGGCCTCGCGCCCCTCGACGCGCCGGTCCCCGTGCGGCCAGTACCAGAAGCCGTCCGGGGTGAACAGCTCGGCCACCGAGCCCGGTTCGCCGAGGTCGAGGCGGTGGATGAACTCCACGATGACGCGCTCGCAGGCGCGTTCCGCGAGCATTCGTTCGACCGGGGGCATGATCTCGTTCTCCATGCTCCTTTGTATCAGCACCGCCCTGGTGCCGGGCGGCGGGCGCCGGGCTCAGTCGAGAACCAACCGCTGCCTGCCGTCGATGAGTTCGCGGACGGCGTCCAGGTGGCCGGCGTGGGTGGCGGTCTCGGTGAGGACGTGGAGGAGGACCTCGCGGAGGGTCTCGTAGCGCCAGCTGCCGAAGAAGTCGGGCCACCAGGCCGGGGCGGCGTCCAGGTCGGCACCGGACAGGAAGGCGTCGGCGAGTTCGGCCTCGGTACGGTAGCGGGCGAAGACCTCCTCGGCGCTGAGGGCCGGGGCCGGCTGCCACGCGTCCTGCTCGGCGCCGAGGATCTCCTCGATCGCGGACCGGTCGCCGGCCGCGACCGCTCGGAACCAGAACTTCTCGTCGTCCAGGGCGAGATGGTGGACCAGGCCGAGGCAGGTCCAGCCGGAGGGCAGCACCGGGCGGCGCAACGCCTCCTCGTCGAGGCCGGCCAGGATGTCCAGGACGTGCTTGCGCTTGCTGTTCAGGGCGGAGAGCAGGGCGGTCAGTTCGGTGTCAGCCATGGCACGGGACGGTAGTTCGGCCCACTGACAGCCTGACCGGCCCGGGAGTAGCGGAGTCAGCTGCCGGTGACCGTGGTCTCCCAGGTGGCGCGATCGGGGCCGGAGAGGCCGGGCGCGAACTCGGGGTTGGCGCGCAGCCACTGCTCGACTCGGGTGCGGATGGCGGGAGTTGCCAGGGTCTCGGTGTCGGTGCGGAGCAGGTGGCGGATGTGCAGGCGGGCCCGGCCGACGGCTGGGTCCTCCCGGCCGCAGGCGCCGAGGGCGGCCTTCAGGAGCGCGTCGCCGGTGAGCGGCGGGAGGGGAGCACCGGTGACGGCGGCCTGGAGGCGGTCCTGGCCCGCGCGGTCGACGGCGGCCTGGGCCTCGTACCAGGGGCGGAGGTGCTCGACTCGCCAGCGGTGGTAGGCCGTTGGGAGCCCGGGGTGGGTGAGGTCGGCGTGGCAGGCCAGCCAGTGGGCCGCGCGGAAGGCCAGCGGGATGCCCTGGCCGAGGGTCGGGTTGGTATGGATCGCGCTGTCGCCGAGGCTGACCAGGCCGGTGACCACCGGGCCCTGCTCGTCGACCAGGGCCGTCCAACGGTTCTCCAGGCCCGCCATGATGTGCACCGGCGTGACCGGCTGGTGGTCCAGCTCCAGCCAGGCGGCCGTGCCGGGGAAGAGCCGGGCTGCGGCGTCGAAGACCGCCGGGTCGCGCAGCCGGGCCCGGGTCGGGTCCGCCACGGAGACCGAGAGCGCCACCGCGAAGTAGCCGTTGTCGCAAGGGAAGACGGCGCAGTTGGCGTAGGCGGTGGCACCGCCCAGGGTGGTCGGCTCGGGCTCGGTGGCCCCGGCCGGGCGGCGGTACCAGCGGCAGAAGTAGGCGATGCTGGTGCGCTGGCTCTCCTGTACGGGCGGCCGGGCCCCGGCGGCGGCCAGCCAGCGGGCCAGGCCCGAACGGCGGCCCGCCGCCTCGATCACCAGGTCGGCCGGGAGCCCGCCCTGCTCCGTGCGCACCCCGGTCACCCGGGGCGGCTCCTCGGCCCTGGCCGGCCGAGTGGTGAGCAGGCCGGTGACGCCGACTCCGTTGCGCAGCTCCACCGTCGGTTCGGCCAGCACGGCCCGGGTGAGGGCGGATTCGAGGACGATCCGGCGGGCCCGGGTGGTGACCAACTCCTCGTCGCCGGGCTCCGGCTGCGGCGGTCCGTAGCGGTGGAGCTCGTGCTGCTCGGTCGCGCCGAGGGCGAGCAGTTCGGCGTGGACGTCGGGGGCCAGGTCGTTCAGCACGGTGCGGACCGGGCCGAGCAGCGAGTGCGGCTGCACCGCCTGCGGGCTGGCCGGGCGGGTCCAGTGGAGGAAGTCGGTGTCCAAATCGGCTCCGGCGCAGCGGGTTTCGCGCTCCAGGATGGTCACCCGGTGACCCCGTCGGCCGAGGAAGAGCCCTACCGCCAACCCGCCGATCCCGCCGCCGACCACGGCTGTGTGCACCATCACGTCCCCCTCGTCCGGTGCCGCCTCACGCTAGCGCATCATGATCCACCGGTGTCGGCCGATCCCGACGGCGTTTCCGGTGCGGGGGTGTGGGGACCTGTCGTAGGGCAGGAGTTGGCACACGGAAGGATCCGGTGTGGACCCGAAGCGGCAAGGCCTGGACGCGATCGCGGACCCCCGGGCGCGGGCGGCGCTCGCGAGCGTACTGGGCTCCGGGCTGATCGAGGAGGCCATCGCGCGGACGGCACCCTTCGCCCCGGCGCTCGATCAGGCTCGAATGCGGACCCACGCGGCGCTGCTCACCGCGGAGTTCGCGAGTGCCGGGGTGGTGGTGCCGGCCGTCACCGTCGAGAACATCATCCTGATGCGGGCGCTGATGGTGCCGATCGAGGACCCGGCGCTCGCCCTGGCCCTGGACCGGATCTGGGTGTTCGCGACCAACCTGGACGACGTGTGCAGCCATGACGCCGCCGCGGCCGAGACCGTCCTGCGGGCGGGCATGCTGCCCGGCGCACGGGACGGTTCGCCGGACACCCGCTACCTCCGGTACGCGTTCGAGGAGATCGCGCCGTTCTGCGATCCGACCTTCCTCCCGTCTACCGGACGCAGCTCTACGGCGCGATCACCGGCGTCCTGCTGGAGGCCCAGTACCGTCCCGACACCTCCGACCGGATCGACGGCGACTTCGTCCGGATCTTCAACGGGTACTCCCAATTCTGTTTCCTGAGCCTCCAGTTCGCCGACCCCTGTCTCGCCGCGCGCCGTCACTGGGGGTTCTGGGCGGCGGCACTGAGCTCCTGCGTCGACTGCCTCAACGAGGTCAACGACGTACTGTCCTGCTACAGGGAGGCGGTGCACGGCCGGGACTTCCTGCGCACCGGAGGAGCGCGTCCAGCGGCACGTCGCGCCCCCGGAGCACGGGACGGCCGGGGGCGACGCCCGGTACCGGCACGCCGGCCGGCGCACCCGCTGAGCGCTCGGGCCGGTCAGACCGGCTCGGGGGCCGGCGCCGACTCCCAGGCCAGCTGGGCCGCTTGGAGGGCCGGGGCCGGGTCGGCGTCGGTCGCGGTGGCCAGGGCGGTGAGCACCGAGAGCACGGTGGGGAGGGTGGCGGCGGAGCCGTAGTGGTTGACCCGGAGCATCTCGGCGGCCAGCGCGCCGCCGCCGGCCTGTACGGGCAGGGCGCGGTCCAGGCGGGCGGCGAGCTCGTCGGCGCGGAGGCTGTCGGCGGTGCGCAGCGTGGTGGCCACCGGGGCGGCGGCGCGCTGGTCCGGGACGAAGGGGGAGAGGCCGGGAAGGGCCAGTGCGCCGGCCCGGGTCGCGGCGGCGGCCGCGCGGTGGCGGGCGATCACGGCGGGCAGGCCCTCGGCAGCGATCCGGTCCAGGCAGGCGCCGAGCGCGAGCATCTCCAACTGAGCGGGGGCGTGCGGGAGTACGGTGCGGCCGGCGTCCGTCCAACGCTCCTTCCAGTCGAGCAGCGAGAGGTAGGAGCGGCGCGGCGCGGCCGGGTTGGCGGTGATCCTGGCCCAGGCGCGGGGCGAGACCGCGACGGCCGAGACCCCGGCCGGCCCGCCCATCGCCTTCTGCCCGCCGATCACGCACAGGTCCACGCCCCACTCGTCGGTGCGCAGCGGTTCGGCGGCCACCGAGGCCACCGCGTCCAGCATCAGCAGCGCGCCGCTCTCCCGGACCACCGCGCCGATCTCGGCCACCGGGTTGGTGTTGCCGGTGGCGGCCTCGGCGTGCACCAGGGAGACGAACTCGGTCTCGGGGTGGGCGCGCAGGGCTTCGGCGACCTGCTCGGCGGAGACCGCCGCGTGGTACGGCACGGCCAGGTCGACCACCTTGGCGCCGCAGTCGCGCAGCCAGTGGCCGAAGGTCTGCCCGTACGGGCCGGTCACGATGTTGAGCGCGGTGCTGCCGGGGTGCACCGCGCTGCGGATCGCGGCCTCCAGCGGCAGTAGCGCCTCGCCCTGCTGGATGATCACGTCGGATTCGGTGCGCAGCAGCGCCGCCACCTGGTCCTCGATCGCGGCGAACTGCCCGGCGCCGAGCGGCGGCAGGTCGAGGAGGTCGGGCGAGGGATTCATCGGGCGGGCCTTTCGGTACGTAACGGACACCGGCGGCCAGTCTGCCGCATCCGGCCGCCCCGACCGGCCCCACGCGTTCGGCCGACCGGTCCCGTGCGTTCGGCCGACCGGATGCGTGCGCTCGGCCGAACGCGCGAGTCCGAACGCGTACGGGCCTCCGGCCGACGGATCTCGGGCGCTCGATCGGGCAACCGCCCGGGCTCCACCGCAGCTGCCAGGGGCTCGGTAGAGTGCGGGCCATGAGCGATGCTGCGGTGCTGCACATCAAGGGCCGGGTGCTGGTCGGGCCGGAGGACGTCCGGGACGAGCTGTGGGTGGTCGGCGGCCGGGTCACCTTCGAGCGGCCGGTCGGCCCGGCGGACGTGCGGACGGTCACCGGTTGGGTGCTGCCCGGTCTGGTGGACGCGCACTGCCACGTCGGGCTGGACGAGCACGGCGCGGTGGACGAGGCGACCAGCGAGAAGCAGGCGCTCACCGACCGCGCGGCGGGCACCCTGCTGATCCGCGACGCCGGTTCGGCGGCGGACACCCGATGGGTGGACGACCGGGAGGACCTGCCGAAGATCATCCGGGCCGGGCGGCACATCGCCCGCACTCGCCGCTACATCCGCAACTACGCTCACGAGATCGAGCCCGGCGACCTCGCCGCCTATGTCCGCCAGGAGGCCCGGCGCGGTGACGGCTGGGTCAAGCTGGTCGGCGACTGGATCGACCGCGAGCGCGGCGATCTCGCGGCCTGTTGGCCGGGCGAGGCCCTGCGGGAGGCGATCGCGGCGGCGCACGAGGAGGGCGCGCGGGTCACGGCGCACTGTTTCGCCGCCGAATCCCTGCCGGACCTGCTGGCGGCCGGCATCGACTGCGTCGAGCACGCGACCGGCCTGACCGAGGAGTTGATCCCGCAGTTCGCCGCCCGCGGGGTGGCGATCGTGCCGACGCTGGTCAACATAGCGACTTTTCCCTCGCTCGCGGACGGCGGCGAAGCGAAGTTCCCGGCCTGGTCGGCCCACATGCGACGGCTGCACGAGAAGCGCTACGACACCGTGGGCGCAGCCCACGACGCGGGCATCCCGATCTACGTCGGCACGGACGCGGGCGGCGCGCTGGCCCACGGCCTGGTCGCGGACGAGGTGGCCGAACTGGTCAAGGCCGGTCTCTCGCCTGCCGAGGCGCTGTCGGCCGCCAGCTGGGGCGCCCGCGCCTGGCTCGGCCGGGACGGCCTGACGGAGGGCGCCGCCGCCGACCTGGTGGTCTACGCGGAGGACCCCCGGGCGGACGTACGAGTGCTGGCCGACCCGCAGACGATCGTGCTGCGCGGGCGGATCGTCCGGTAGCGCCTGGCCGGCGGGCCCGGTGACCCGGCGGGCGCGGTGACCCGGCGGGCGCGGTGACCCGGCGGGCCCGGCGAGCTGTGCGGCGGTCGGCCATGTGGGTCGGCCGCTCGGGCTGCGGGGTCGGGCAGGTGGCGCGCTGCGGGGTCGGTGGTGCGCCTGCGGAGCGGCCGGGCGCTCGGAGCAGTCCGTGCGCCCTCGAAGCGGGTGATCGCGACTGCTTCGGAGACCGGCCGCGGGGCGTGGCGCTAGGCCGATAGGGTGGTGGCATGGCACCGCGTCCGCTGCATGAGATCGTCGAGCCCGGTTGGGCTGCCGCCCTGGAGCCCGTCGCCGGGAAGGTCGCCGCGATGGGGGACTTCCTGCGCGGCGAACTCGCGGCCGGGCGCACCTACTTGCCCTCCGGGCCGAACGTGCTGCGCGCCTTCCAGCAGCCGTTCCAGGACGTGCGGGTGCTCATCGTCGGCCAGGACCCGTACCCGACGCCGGGTCACGCCGTCGGCCTCAGCTTCTCGGTGGCGCCGCACGTGCGGCCGATCCCCGGCAGCCTGATCAACATCTTCCAGGAGTACGGCCAGGACCTCGGCTACCCGCCGCCGAGCAACGGCGACCTGACCCCCTGGACCAACCAGGGCGTCCTCCTGCTCAACCGTGCCCTCACCACCGCCCCCGGCAAGCCGGCCGCGCACCGGGGCAAGGGTTGGGAGGAGGTCACCGAGCAGGCCATCCGCGCCCTGATCACCCGGGGCGGCCCGTTGGTCGCGATCCTCTGGGGCCGCGACGCCCGCAACCTCCGCCCGCTGCTCGGCCCCTGCCCCAGCATCGAGTCGGCCCACCCCAGCCCGATGTCCGCCGACCGTGGCTTCTTCGGTTCCCGCCCGTTCTCCCGGGCCAACGAGCTGCTGGTCCGTCAGGGCGCCCAGCCGGTCGACTGGCGACTTCCGTAAGCACTTACAGGACCGCTGTCACATCCGGGGCCCGGACATCGCTCCGGACTTCGGCCCGGTGGGAATGCCCGGGCCGACCTGTTCGGGCGCCCTGACCCGTCCGATGGTCAGCGACCCCGGACCCAGCCGATCGCCCGCGTCGAGCTGAAGCCCCCGATGACCGCTGCCGCGACGACCATGCCGAGCAGCCCTTGCGTAGCCCCGCCGAGCAGCGTGAGGACCACGCCGCTCAGGATGCTCAACAGCTCCAGCCCGATCACGGTGCGCCGTGCCCAGTCCCGCCGAGCCGCCGTTCCCAGTGCGCCGGCCGCCAGAAGCACCGCGGCCACCAGCGTCGCCCACGCGGCGACGAGGAGCAGTGCTCTGTCGTCCGTGTAGCCGTGATCGCTGTCGGACCGGTTCATGCCGAACATGACGATGGCGACCACGAGGTTGACGGCCGCTTGGAGCCAGACCGCCACCAGCGCGCCTTTGAGCCCACCCGGCATCCGGACGCTCGGAGGCGACTGCACCATCTTCTCCACCCCCACTTGGCCCCCCGCCCCGTTGCGAGCTGGAGCAGGGTGGTGAGTTGGCCCCTGCATCGAGCGGGGCGTCAGCTCAGATTAATGCACGGGCATCAGCAATGCACAGTAGCTGTGATGGATCGTCAGTTCCTTCTCCCTTCGGCCGATCTCCGAAACCGGCCCGCAGGTCTGCCCTGAATCTCCACGGAGAGGCCCGTGGCCGGATCCGTTCGTGGACGCTACGTTCGTGCCCATGTCATTATCGGCAGCAGATCCGACAGCAGATCCGACAGCAGGTCCAACGGCAGGTCCAACGGCAGAACCGTCAGCCGACCCGGCGTCGGCGTCGACCCCGCAGGGCTTCGTCCGCAGGTTGCGCGAGCTCAAGGTTCGCTCCGGCGAACCCTCGCTGCGTGAACTGGCCCGCCGCACCGGCCTCCCGCGCAGTACCCTGGCCGACACCTTCGACCCCCGCCGGACCCGCCTGCCTCCACTGGACCGGGTCCTCACGATCGTCTCCGCCCTCGGCCGCCCACCCGAGGAGGCGGACATCTGGGCGGCGGCCTGGCGCACCCTCCGCTGTCGTCTCGCGAACCAGGCGCTCCCGGCACTTCCCGAGAGCCCGAGCCCCGCGAGTCCCGCAGACCCCACCGCCTCGACCGGACCGACCGCCGAACTCCCCCTCCCCGCACCGGTGATGAGCTCACCACCCGCCATCCGGCCGGAACTCCCCACGCCTGCAGGGGAATCCATCGGTCAGACGGTGCCCGCAGCCGCCGTCGGGCAGCGGCCGCGCCTGCTCACCCTCACCGTGGCCCTGCCCCTCACGGTGTTGCTCGCGGTGACCTGTGCCCTGGCCTTCAGCATCGCCCGGGCGCCCCGCCCGCCCGCAGCAACCGCCGCCGGAGCGGTTGCTGCCGGAGCGGCGGGCCCGGCGGCGCCGCCGTCGGTGTGGCGCGGCCGGGTCGCCGAGGAGGCGAGGATCGGCGACAGCACCACCGACACCGTGCCCGTCACCAGGACGGTGCGCCCGGGCGACACATTGGTGCTCTCGCTCATGCTGACCAGCACCACACCCGGACCGATCACCGTCACCGACAGTCGGGGCGACCGGTACCGGCTGCTCGGCGACGTCACCGACGACCGCCGGCACCGCACGGTGGTCGCCGCCGGCTTCGCGGTGCCCTTGCTCGCGGCCGGAGACACCCTCACCGTGACCCATCCGGCCGCGAGCAAGCACCACCTGGCCGTGGACGAGTTCGCCGGTCTGATCACGGCCGGCCCATCGGCCACCGGCCACGGCCCGGCAGCGGGTGCGGTGTTCAAGGTCGGGGCGGTGCCGCCCGCAGGGGTCGGCGGGGGACTCCTGCTGGCGGCGGTCGGGACCAACTCCGGTTCGGCGCCCCAATTCGCCCCCGGTTGGACGGAGTTGCCGGTGCTCGCGCTCTCCTCCTACCGGCTCAGCGTCGCCTTCCGGGTGACGCCGGACTCGGCGGCCTACGGGGTGTCCGGCACCACCGACGCACAGTGGGGCGCGGTCCTGGTGCCCTTCGGCTGATCCCGGTGCCGCTCGGTCGAGCGGGGGCGCCGCAGGCCGGCGGGCTGCCCACGGCTGCCCGCGGCTGTCCGGGATCGTCCGAGCACGTCCGAGCCTGTCCGGGGTTGCTCCGGACGCGTTGTGAGGGCTCGGGGCGGCGGGTCAGAGTCTGGCTCGCCGCCCCGACGACCCGTCCCGGCGGCACCCCTCGTCACAGGAGGAACAGCCATGCGTCTCACGAAGAACATGCGCCGCGTCGCCGCTGTGGCCTTCGCCGCCGCCGCGCTCGTCGGTGCCGCCGCCACTTCGGCCAGCGCGACCGAGGGCACCTGGACGATCTCCTCGGGCAGCAGCTGCGTGGCCCTGGAGAAGATCCAGCTCCAGGGCGGCCACGACTACATCGCCGTCGACCCGATCGCCAACGCCGGTGGCTGTTCCTTCGGCGTCTGGAACGTGAACGCCGGCAGCTGGGCGTACGGCCCGACCAGCAGTGGCGCCCAGTCGCCGTGGATCTACGACGGCCCGGGCCAGCTGCTCCAGGCCTGCGTCTTCGGCCCCAACGGCGGTTCCTGCGGCCCGGCCAACTGACATCCAGCTCTGACGCACCACGAGCGGTCCGCGGTGGCACTCTCGCACAGTGAGCGTGCCACTGCGGACGGTTGGTTCACATGGGCGTTACATCGGAGGAACAACCGGGAAACGGCGGCTTGCGACGCTACGCGGGCACCCACCACTCAAGTTGCGAGGTAAGCCGTGGCAATCAAGGCCGAGTACATCTGGATCGACGGCACCCAGCCGACCGCCAAGCTGCGTTCCAAGACTCGGGTCCTGGCCAATGCCGACAAGATCCCCACCTGGGGCTTCGACGGCTCCTCCACCAACCAGGCCGAGGGCCACGCCTCGGACCGCGTGCTCCAGCCGGTGAAGACCTACCCGGACCCGATCCGCGGCGGCGAGCACATCCTCGTCCTCTGCGAGGTCATGGAGATCGACGGCTCCGCGCACCCGTCCAACACCCGCGCCCTGCTGCGCCCGGTCGCCGAGCGCTTCGCCGCTCAGGAGTCGATCTTCGGCATCGAGCAGGAGTACACCTTCTTCAAGGGCTCCCGCCCGCTCGGCTTCCCCGAGGGCGGCTTCCCGGCCCCGCAGGGTGGCTACTACTGCGGCGTCGGCGCCGAGGAGGTCTTCGGCCGCGAGATCGTCGAGCTGCACCTGGACCGCTGCATCGACGCCGGCATCGCCATCTGCGGCATCAACGCCGAGGTCATGCCCGGCCAGTGGGAGTTCCAGATCGGCCCGGTCGACGCGCTGACCGTCTCTGACGACATGTGGGTCGCCCGTTACCTGCTCTACCGCACCGCCGAGGAGTTCGGCATCGACGCCACCCTCGACGCCAAGCCGGCGCGTGGCGACTGGAACGGTGCCGGTGCGCACACCAACTTCTCCACCAAGGCCATGCGTGAGGGCTACGACGCCATCATCACCGCCTGCGAGTCGCTCGGCGCCTCGCAGGAGATCGTCCTGGAGCACGTCAACCAGTACGGTGACGACATCCAGTCCCGCCTGACCGGCAAGCACGAGACCGCCCCGTGGAACGTCTACTCCTACGGCGTGTCCGACCGTGGCGCCTCGGTCCGCATCCCGTGGCAGGTCGAGGTGGACCAGAAGGGCTACATCGAGGACCGTCGCCCGAACGCGAACGTCGACCCGTACGTGGTGACCCGCCTCCTGGTCAACACCTGCTGCACCGCCCTGGAGAAGGCCGGCCAGGTCTGATCCGCCGCAAGCCCTGACCGGGGCGTGCACCCTGCTCCGCCGACAAGGCGGACGGGGCGCACGCCCCGGTTGCGTAAGTGGTTGCGTTAGCGGTTGCGTAAGTGGTTGTGCGAGTGGTTGCACGAGCCCTTGTGCAAGCCCTTGTACAACCGGTTGCACAACCCCTTGTACAACCGCTCACATTTCCCCTTGCCCGCGCCCCGACCGAATGCGATCTTGTGCCCATGGATCTTGGACTGACGGGCAAGAAGGCGTTCATCACCGGTGGCTCGGCCGGCATCGGTCTGGCCATCGCGCGGGCGTTGACGGCCGAGGGGGCGCAGGTCGGGGTCTGCGGCCGGGACGAGGAGCGGCTGGCCGCCTGCGGGTTCCCCGGGGTGCACGCTGATGTGACCGACCCGGAGCAGCTGGGGGCGGCCGTCGACCGGGCGGCGGAACTGCTGGGCGGGCTCGACCTGGTGGTGGCCAACGCCGGTGGCGCGTTCGGCGGCAGCCTGCTGGAGTCCACCCCCGAGGACTGGGCCCGGACCTACGCGGTCAACGTGCTGCACGCCGCGCACGCGATCCGGGTGGCTGTGCCGCACTTCGAGCGGGCGGGCGGGGGAGCGGCCGTGGTGATCTCCTCGATCACGGGCTGGAAGGCGGGCCCCAAGTCCTCGTACGCCTCGGCGAAGGCGGCCGAGATCCACCTCGCCGCCACCCTTGGCCAGGAACTCGCCCCGCGCGGGATCCGGGTGAACGCGCTCAGCCCCGGTTCGGTGCACTTCCCCGGGGGTGGCTGGGCCGAGTTCGAGCGGCTCTTCCCCGAGCGCTTCGAGGCCTTCGTCCGGGAGGACTCGCCGCGCGGCCGGCTGGTCGAGCTGCGCGAGGTCGCCGACACCGCCTGCTTCCTGCTCTCCGAGCGCGCGAGCGGCATCAACGGCGCCAACATCTGCGTGGACGCCGCCCAGGACCACCCGAGCGCCGGCCGGCTGTTCTGAGCCGGGGCGCGGTCTAACCTGACCGCATGGACTTGCCTGACCGCACCGACCCGGCAGTTCCCGCCACGGGCACCACACCGGACGGTCCGCCGGGCACCACACCGTCCGGTCCGCCGGACGCCGGACCGGACGGTCCGCCGGTGGATGCTGCGGACTTCACCCCGGCGGACTTCACCCCGGCGGACTTCACCCCGGCGGAGGTCGCCCGCGGTCGGGCGTTGCGCCGGGCCCAGCTGCCCTGGGTACTCGGTGGGCGGATCGCCGGGCTGGTGTTGACGGTGGCGCTCGGGTTCACCCCGGCCGGGGCGGGGCTGGTGACGGGCGTCGGTGGGTGGTTCGGTGGGTCCTGGGCGGCCGAAGTGCTGGGCGGGGCCGGGGCGTTGTTGGTGATCGGGCAGGTGTTGCAGGTGCCGTTCGGGGCCCGGGTACGGGCCGTCCGGGCGGGGTACGGGCTGGTGACCCAGGGGTGGGGCGGCTGGGTCGTCGACCAACTGCGGGGGCTGGCGCTCGGGTTGCTGCTGGTCCTGCCGGCCGTGTGGGGGCTGTACGCGCTCAGCGGGTGGTCGCCGCACCGCTGGTGGTATGCCGCCGCGCCCGCCGCCGCCGGCCTGGTGCTCGCCCTCTCCTTCCTCCACCCGCTGCTGATCGAGCCGGTCTTCAACCGGTTCGCCCCGATGCCGCCCGGGCCGCTGCGCACCGCGCTGCTCGCGCTGGCCGAGCGCGACGGCATCGCGGTGCGGGACGTGCTGGTCGCCGACGCGTCCCGCCGCACCACCGCGCTCAACGCGTACGTCTCCGGCTTCGGCGCCACCCGCCGGATCGTCGCCTACGACACCCTGCTGAGCACCGCCGAGCCGCGCGAGGTCGAGCTGGTGGTCGCCCACGAGTTGGGGCACGTCAAGCACCGGGACGTGCTGATCGGCACCACTCTCGGCGCGCTGGGCGCGGCCCTCGCCGTCGCCCTGCTCGGACTGCTGCTGACCTGGCCCGCCCTGCTCTCCGCGGCCGGGGCCGACTCCGCCGCCGACCCGCGTTCGCTGCCGCTGTTGGCGGCCTGCGCCGCGCTGCTCTCCGCGTTCTCCGGCCCCGCCCAGTGCACGGCGAGCCGGCGGATCGAGGCCCGCGCCGACACCCACGCGCTCGACCTGACGGCCGACCCGGTGAGCTTCATCGCCATGCAGCGCCGCCTGGCCGTGGCCAACATCTCCGACGTGGACCCGCCCCGCGCCCTCGAACTCCTCTTCGCCACCCACCCGAGTGCCACCCGCCGGATCGCCGCCGCCCGCCGCTGGGCAGCCGCCCGCTGACCGACGGGCGGACGCGCGGACGGGGAAATCCGCTGGCAGACGGGGTGGCGCACGAACTAGGGTCCCGCCGTGACTGCGACCCCCGACCATGCCGAACCCGCCCTCGACGCCGGTACGCCGGCCGACGCCGACGCCCCCGGTACTCCGGCCCGCCCCGACGCCCCCGGTACTCCGGCCCGCCCCGACACCCCCGGTACTCCGGCCGCCGCCGACGTCCCCGGCCACGCCACTGCCGCCACCGGTACGGCCACCGGCGCCGACGGCCCCGACTGGCGGGCCGCCAACCGTGCCAACTGGGACGAGCGCGTGCCGTTCCACCTCGCCAGCGAGTTCTACGACCTGCCCGGATTCATCGCGGGGCGGGACAGTCTGTGGGACTTCGAGGTGGCCGAGGTCGGTGAGGTGACGGGCAAGCGGCTGCTCCACCTCCAGTGCCACATCGGCCTGGACACCCTCTCCTGGGCGCGTCGCGGCGCCCGCGTCACCGGGCTGGACTTCTCCGAGCCCGCCGTGGTCGCGGCCGGCGAGCTGGCCGAGCGGATCGGGGTCACCGACGCCCGCTTCGTTGCCTCCGACGTGTACGCGGCGGCCGAGGCGCTGGACGGGGAGACCTTCGACATCGTCTGCACGGGCTTCGGCGCCCTCTGCTGGCTGCCGGACCTGGACCGGTGGGCCCGGACGGTGGCCCGTCTGCTCGCCCCAGGCGGGTTCCTCTACCTCGCGGAGTACCACCCCTTCGCCGACATCCTCGGCGCCGACGGCCTGACCGTCGAGCAGGACTACTTCAACCGCAAGCCGAACGTGTACGACGAGCCCGGCACCTACACCGACCTCACCGGCCCGACCGAGGCCACGGTGACGGTGGAGTGGCAGCACGGCCTGGGCGAGGTCGTCACCGCCCTCGTCGAGGCCGGCCTGCGGCCGGAGTTCCTGCACGAGCACGACCACGCCCACTTCCGCCTCCCGGCGGGCGGCCCGGTGCCCCGGGTCTACTCGATCAGAGCCGCCAAATAGCGGACCGGGCCGCCAGAAGCAGCGGTATGCCGAGCGGCCCACCAGCCTGGTCGGGCCCAACGGCGAAGTGGCGCCGCCCAACCTGTGTCGTGACACATATGTCGTGTAACATGTCTGATATGAGCACTTCAGCGAAGAGTCCCACCCTCGTCTTCATCCCGTGCTTCTCCGGTGCCCCGTGGAGCGCCGAGCAGCTCGCCCCGTACGGGGATGCGCCCCGCCGCACGCTGCGCCTCCCCGAAGGCGTCGACGACATCGACCGTTACGCCGACCACGTCGAGACCGCGGTCGCGGGCCTGGACGAGTTCGTGCTGGTCGGTGACTCCTTCGGTGCGAACATCGCGCTCGCGCTCGCGACCCGCCGTCCGCAAGGCCTGCGCGCCTTGGTCCTGTCCGGCGGATTCGCGGCCGACCCGGTCGACTCCAAGCCGTGGCGGGCGCTGGCCCAGGTGATGGGCAAGGCCCGGGGGCCGCTGTACCGGCAGCTGACGCTGCGGGCGCACGCCCACCGGCTCGCCTCACCGTTCGACGGCGAAGGGCAGGTGCCCTGGAGCGAGGCGCGCAGCCGCGACCTGTTCCTCGCCAACACCCCGGCCGCCTCCTTCGGCGCCCGAGTCCGGGCAGCGCTCACCGCGGACTACGTCGCCGTGCTCGGCCGGGTCCAGGTCCCGACGCTGATCCTGACCCCCGCGCACGACGTGCTGATCGGCGAGGAAGCGTCCAGGGTGATGCTCGCGGGCATCCCCGACTCCCGGGAGGTGGTGCTGCCGCGCACCGGCCACATGTTCCGCTTCTCCCACCCCGTCAGCTACGCCGCCGCGGTCCAGGACTTCCTCGGCGCCCTGCCGGACACCCAGCCCCGGGCGGGTGCCGGTGCGTAAGGCGGAGCACCTGCGGTTCGCGATCCTGGCGGCCCAGCGCGAAGGGAACCGGCTGCTGATCCAGGCCCTCAAGCCCCATGGCATCACCCCGTCGCAGGCCGAGGTGCTGCGCCTGCTCCAGCAGCACGGCACCCTGAGCCTCAGCGGGCTCGGTCAGCTCCTGGCCTGCGAGAGCGGTACCAACCCCAGCCGGCTGGTCGAACGCGTCGTGGCGGCCGGGCTGGTCGAGCGCCGCACCGACGCCGAGGACCGCCGGTACCTTCAACTCCGGCTCACCCCCGAGGGCCGGCGCCTGGCCGCCGCGGTCGCCGAGATCGAGGAGGCGCTCTACTCGGCGATGGACGCCGCCGCCGAGGGCCTGGACACCGAGGCGATGCTCGCCTTCCTGCACCGCTTCATCGATCCCCTCCCCTCGGGCGAGGCCCTCAACAAGCGCCTCACCCTCGGCTGAGCCCACCAGGACGCCGGCCTCCGGTGGGCTCGGCGGCTCAGAGGGCGCGGGCAAGGGCGTCCAGGAACCGGTCCGTGGTGGCCGGGGCGCGGACGGCGATGCGCAGCCAGTCGGGGCCGAGGCCGGGGAAGGTGTCGCCCCGGCGGACGGCGAAGCCGAGTTCGCGCAGGCGGGCCCGGACGGCTGTCGCGTCCGGGAGTTCGACCAGGACGAAGGAGGCGGCCGGGGTGCCGTGCACCCGGACGGTCGGGAAGGCCGCCAGGCCCTTGAGCAGGTGGTCGCGGTGCTCGCCGGTCAGCACGGCGGCCTCCTCCGCCTCGGCGAGGGCGGCGGGGGCGCTGCAGGCGATCGCGGCGGTCAGGGCCGGGGTGGAGACCGGCCAGAGGGGTTGGGCGGCGGCGAGCCGGGCGATCAGTTCGGCCGGGCCGAGCACGTAGCCGATCCGCAGACCGGCCAGCCCCCAGGTCTTGGTGAGGCTGCGCAACACCACGACCTGGCCGGGGAGTTCGCGCAGTGCGGCGAGCGTCTCGGGCTCCCCGGGCAGGGTGTCCATGAAGGCCTCGTCGACCACCAGCGTGCGGCCGGGCCGGGCCAGGGCGGCTAGATCGGCGGCGGGGTGGGCGATCGAGGTCGGGTTGGTGGGGTTGCCGATCACCACCAGGTCGGCGGCCTCCGGCACGGCGCCCGGCGTCAGCCGGAAGCCGTCCGCGGCGGCGAGCAGGGCGCGGTGCACGGGGTGTCCGGCGTCACGCAGCGCCGCCTCCGGTTCGGTGAACTGCGGGTGCACCACGACGGCGTACCGGGGCGCGAGGGTACGGGCCAGCAGCACGAACGCCTCGGCAGCCCCGGAGGTGAGCAGCACCTCGGCCACCGGCCGCCCGTGCCGTGCCGCCACCGCCGCCCGGGCCTCGACCCCGTCCGGGTAGGCGGCCAGCTCGGTGAGCGTCTCCGCCAGCCGCGCCCGCAGCCACTCCGGCGGTGTGCCGGTCCGGACGTTGACCGCCAGGTCGACCAACTCCGCACCCTCGTACCGCACTTCGGCATCACCGTGGTGGCGCAGGTCCGGTTCGCCGACGAGGTCTGCCGACTGCGGTGCGGCCTCGGGTCGGTCGGGTCGGTCGGATCGGCCGGGGTGGGGGCTGGCGGCGGTCACGGTGGGGGCTCCTGCGGGGTGGGGGCGGTGGTCGGGGTGGGGGCGGGCGATCGCCACGGTGGCCCGGGCGGAGGCGCGTTTGGGGAGGAGCAGGGAGCCGCCGGTCAGCAGGGCGGCGGCCTCGGCCACGCCGGGGGTGCCGACGGCGGCGCGGACGGCGGGGGAGGGGTGCGGCACCGGTACGGCGGCGAGGGCCTCGGCGGAGTGCCCGAACAGCGGTACGCTCAGGGCGGTGGCGGCGGCCCGGACCCCGGGCTCAGTCAACTTTCCTACCAGAGTCGCCAGTTGCAGCACGTCTGCCCGCCCGAGACCCAGCTCGCTGAGTGCCGCGTCCACCAGCCCGAGCAGCTCGCCCGCCTCGACCCCGCGCCGCGCCCCGACCCCGACGACGACACCGCCACCACCCGCCCCGGTGGTCCCGCCGACACCGGCAGCACGATCGACACCGGCAGTAGCTCCCACCGCTTCGGGCGTGGCCACTGCGCCACCCCCTCGTACGATCCGGCCTGGTCATCGGCCCGGAAATACCACCACGCGCCCGGGTGGCCGGTCAATCGCGGGGTCGGTCCGGTATGTCCGTGTACCGCCAAACTGCCAGCAGGCGTTCGCCAGTTCTTCACCTCGGAGCGGCAGCCCGCGCCAGCGCCCGGCTCCTATCGTTACGGCCGCTCCGCAGCTCGACGCTCGACCCGCTCAGCCCGTCCGACCCGCCCAACCCGCTCGACGCTCAGCCCGCTCGACGCTCAGCCCGCTCGACCCGCTCAGCCCGTCCGACCCGCTCAACCTGCCGCACCTTCGCCGTCCCCGCCCTTCCCCGCCCCGGAGGAACGTCATGACGAAGCCCGCCCGCTCCCGCCGCAAGCTCACCGCGATCGCGGCCTCGGTCGGCCTGGCCGCCGCCTCGCTGGGCATCTGGGCCGCCACCAGCAGCACCGCCCAGGCCGCCACGCTGCCGACGCCCGACCACGTCGTGGTGGTCGTGATGGAGAACCACGCGTACTCGCAGGTGATCGGCAGCTCCAGCGCGCCGTACATCAACTCGCTCAAGGCCGGCGGTGCCAACCTCACCAACTCCTTCGGCATCACCCACCCGAGCGAGCCGAACTACTACGCGCTCTTCTCCGGCTCCACCCAGGGCCGCACCGACGACAGCTGTGTGAGCGTCGGCTCGATGACCGCCCCGAACCTGGCCTCCGAGCTGCTCGCGGCCGGCAAGACCTGGGCCAGCTACAACGAGTCGCTGCCGAGCCAGGGTTCGACCACCTGCAGCAGCGGCAAGTACGCCCAGAAGCACAACCCGTGGTTCGGCTTCGGCAACGTGCCCACCTCCTCGGCCTACACCTTCGCGCAGTTCCCGACCGACTACACCACGCTGCCCAAGGTCTCCTTCGTGGTGCCGAACCTGTGCAGCGACATGCACGACTGCTCGGTCTCCACCGGTGACACCTGGATCAAGAACAACCTGGGCGCGTACGCCACCTGGGCGCAGACCCACAACAGCATCCTGGTCGTCACCTTCGACGAGGACAACAGCCTCTCGGGCAACAAGATCCCGACCGTGTACTACGGTCAGCACGTGGCCGCCGGCAGCAGCAGTGCCACCACCTACAACCACTACAACACGCTGCGCACCCTCGAGGACCTGGCCGGCCTGACCAGCCACGCGGGCAACGCCGCCACCGCCTCCGACGTCTCCGGCATCTGGAACTGACGCCCGTGTACCTCGCGGAGTCTCGTGCCGCCAAGGCTCCCGCCGCCGCCCCGGGCAAGAGCCCGGGGCGGGGCGGGGCCGCCGTGCCCGGCACCGTGCTCGCCCTGGGCGCGGTCAGCCTGATCACCGACATCTCCTCCGAGATGGTCACCGCCGTGCTGCCGCTGTACGTGGTGACCGGGCTCGGGCTCTCCCCGCTCGGCTTCGGCGTGCTGGACGGCATCAACAACGGGGTCGGTTCGCTGGTGCGGCTGCTCGGCGGGCACTTCGCCGACCGGGGCGGCCGGGGTCACAAGACCGTGGCCGCGCTCGGCTACGGGCTCTCCGCGCTCTGCAAACCGCTGCTGCTGCTCGTGCACAGCATCACCCTGATCGGCGGCGTGCTCGCCGTCGACCGCACCGGCAAGGGCCTGCGCACGGCCCCCCGGGACGCGATGATCTCGCTGGCCACCGCGCCCGAGCACCGGGGCCGCGCCTTCGGCGTGCACCGCGCGATGGACACCACCGGCGCCCTGCTCGGCCCGCTGCTCGCCTTCGCCCTGCTGCGCCTGACCGTGGACGGTTACGACGCCGTGTTCACCGTCAGCGGCTGCATCGCGGTGATCGGTGTGCTGGTGCTGCTGCTCTTCGTCCCGACCCCCGCCGCTGCGCCGAGGAGCGAGGAACCCCGCACCGCCCCACCGAAGTTGACCGAGAGCCTGGCCCTGCTCAAGCTGCCCGCGCTGCGCCGGCTCACCCTGTGCGCGATGCTGCTCGGCCTGACCACCGTCAGCGACTCGTTCCTCTACCTGCTGCTACAGCGCCAACTCGACCTGCCCACAAGGATGTTCCCGCTGCTGCCGCTCGGCACCGCCGCCGCCTTCCTGCTGCTGGCCTACCCGCTGGGCGTGGTGGCCGACCGGATCGGCCGCCGCACCCTCTTCCTGCTCGGCCATGCGGTCCTGCTGCTCGCGTACACCGCGGTGCTGCTCTCCACCGGTTCGGGCGCGGCCGTCGCGGTCGGCGTGCTGCTGCTGCACGGGCTGTTCTACGCCGCCACCGACGGGGTGCTGGCCGCAGCCGCGGCGGACGTCACGCCCGCCGACCAGGTCGGCGCCGGGCTGGCCCTGGTCGGCACCGGGCAGGCGCTGGCCCGGTTCGCCTGCTCACTGCTGTTCGGCGCGGCCTGGAGCGTCTGGGGCGGCCACACCACCCTCGCGGTCACCGCCGCGGCGATGACCGCCGGCGCCGTGACGGCCGGCTTCGTCCTGCGCACCGCCACCCCCACCGGAACCGCTGGAGCCGCCAAGTGAACCGTGCCCACCGGCTGTTGATCCTGCTGGTCGCCGTGCTGCTGCTCGGCGGCGTCGGCACCGGCGCGGTGCTGTACGCGGCGGACCGCTCCGGCAAGAAGGACCAGGAGCAGCCCGGGGGGCCGGCCGTGCGGCCGGGCACGGTGACCCTGGAGGCATCCAGCGGGCGGGAGTTGGTCTTCCGCAACATGGCCTGGGGGCCGCACCGGGACGAGGTGGTGAGCGTCCCGGCCGGGCAGCCGGACGGGCCGCGGACGGCCTCCGGCGTCAAGTGCCTGCGGTTCCACGCGGCGGCGGGCTACGGGATCTGCCTGCAGGCGGTGCACCACGGTGCGCTGGAGGACAGCTACCGGGCGGTGGTGCTGGACTCGAAGCTGCACGAGCTGCACGGCTACCCGGCGGTCGGCATCCCGACCCGTGACCGGGTCTCGCCCTCGGGGCACCACGTGGCCTGGACGGTGTTCGTCAGCGGCGACTCCTACGGCGGCACCGACTTCTCGACCCGGACGGCCATCGCCGACACCCGCGACTGGCACGTGGACGACAACCTGGAGACGTACGCGATCGTCAAGGACGGCCGCCCGTACCGGGCGAGCGACGTCAACGTCTGGGGCGTGACCTTCTCCGCCGCCGACGACAACCTGTTCTACGCCACGGTGGCCACCGGTGGCCGCACCTACCTGGTGAGGGGCGACATCGCCGGCCGCACGCTGACCACCCTGCACGAGAACGTGGAGTGCCCCTCGCTCTCGCCCGACGGCACGAAGATCGCGTACAAGCGCCGGGTGCCTGGCCTGCCGAGCGACGCCCAGTGGCGGCTGTACGTGCTCGATCTGCGCACCATGACCGAGACCGCCACCGCCGAGCAGCGCCAGATCGACGACCAGACGGTCTGGGCCGACGGTTCGACGCTGGTCTACGCCCTGCCCGGCGACTTCGGCGCCGACCTGTGGACCGTGCCGGCCGACGGCAGTGGCAGTGCGCAGGTGCTCCTCAAGGCGGGCCTCGCCCCCGCGTACCTGGGCTGAGGCGAGTACGTGATCACGCTCCGCCATCGCACGAGGTGACAGTGTCCGCCGAGGTGACAAAGCGTGGTGATTGAGCTCTCCCGGGCGTTCCGGGGCTGACTAGAGTCGCGGCGACTGCCGAGTGCCGCAGCGTGCGACCGACGCTGCCGCACCGGATTCTGACGTCGACTCAACGATGCCCCAGGGGGAAATCCCGTGCTGCGCAAGCGACTTCTCCAGACCGCCGCCCCGCTCGTGGTGGGTGTGCTCGCCCTCGCCGGCTGCTCAAAGGGCGGGGACGAAGCCTCCGCCGACGGCAAGAAGGTCTTCAAGATCGCGTACGAGGGCCCGCTCACCGGTGAGAGCGCCGCGCTCGGCGCCCACATGGAGAACGGCGTCAAGCTGGCGATCCAGCAGGCCAACGCCAAGGGCGACCTGCCGTTCACCCTCCAGTACGTGCCCGGCGACGACACCGGCACCGCCGACCAGGCCCCGGCCGCCGCCCAGAAGATCATCGACGACGACCAGGTGATCGCCACCATCGGCCCTGCCTTCTCCGCGCCCACCAAGGCCGTCGGCCAGCTCTACTCGCAGGCCAACCTGCTCGCGCTGACCTCCTCGGCCAGCAGCCCCTCGCTCACCACCCTCGGCTTCACCTCCTTCCTGCGCGGCATCCCGAACGACAACGCGCAGGGCGGCGGCATGGCCGTCTACTACGCCAAGAAGGTCAAGGCCAAGAAGGTCTTCCTGGTCGACGACAAGACCGAGTACGGCGTGGGCCTGTCCGGCGTGGCCGAGGCCGACCTCAAGAAGGACGGCGTGCAGGTCGTCCGCGAGAGCGTGCCGCAGAAGACCCCGGACTACACCGCCGTGGCCACCGAGGCGAAGAACTCCGGCGCCGACGCGCTGATCTACGCCGGCTTCTACGCCGACGCCGCGCCCTTCGCCAAGAAGCTCAAGGAGGCCGGCTTCACCGGCCCGAAGATCGCCTCCGACGGCACCAACGACAAGAAGTTCGTCGAGCTGGCCGGCGACGCCTCCGAGGGCTGGCTGCTCACCTGCCCGTGCGTGGACCCGACCGTCGACCCGGACATCAAGAAGTTCACCGAGGACTACCGCGCCGCCTTCAAGGTCGACCCGGGCACCTACTCGGCCGAGTCCTTCGACGCCGCCAACCTGGTGATCGAGCAGCTCAAGGCGCTCGGCACCGGCGCCACCCGCGAGGCGTTGCTGGCCGCCGTCAAGAAGGCCGACTACAAGGGCCTGACCAAGCGCTACCACTTCGACGACAAGGGCGAGTTCCCCGACAAGGCCGCGTTCCTGTACCAGGTGAAGGACGGCAAGATCGTCTACCAGGGCGACGTCAACACCCTCGCCAACGGCTGACGGAGGGAAGGGAAGGAGTCGCACGATGTCGCTGAACCAATTCTGGGACTACCTCGTCCCCGGGGTGGCGCTCGGCGCCCTGTACGCGGTGATCGCGATCGGCTACACCCTGGTCTACGGGGTGCTCCAGCTGATCAACTTCGCCCACAGCGAGGTCTTCATGCTCGGCGGCTTCGGCAGCCTGATCGTGCTGACCTCGATCACCCCCGCCCACCCCTCCGCCCTGGTCTCGGTGCTGCTGGTGATCGTCGGCCTGGTGGTCTCCGCCCTGGTCGGCGGCGCCACCGCCTTCGGGCTGGAGAAGGTGGCCTACCGGCCGCTGCGGCGGCGCGGGGCGCCCAAGCTGATCTTCCTGATCAGCGCCATCGGCGCCTCCTTCTTCCTCTACAACCTGGCGGGCAAGCTCTTCGGCCGCGACCCGCTGCCGATGCCCCACCTGTACGACAACAACGTGGTGCTGCACCTCTTCGGCGCCCGGGTCACCATCACCCAACTCCTGCTGCTCGGCTGCGCGTTGGTGATGATGGTGGCGCTCGACCTGCTGGTCAACCGGACCCGCCTCGGGGCCGGCATCCGGGCCCTGGCCCAGGACGCCGAGACGGCCTCGCTGATGGGCGTGGACACCGACCGGGTGATCTCCCGCACCTTCCTGATCGGCGGGCTGATGGGCGGGGTGGCCGGCTTCCTGTTCGGCCTCAACACCCAGGTCTCCTTCACCATGGGCTTCAACCCCGGCATCACCGCCTTCGCCGCCGCCGTGCTCGGGGGGGTCGGCTCGATCCGCGGCGCGATGCTCGGCGGCCTGCTGCTCGGCCTGGTGGAGAGCTTCGACGTGCCGGTCTTCGGCGAGGAGTGGCGCTACGCCGCCGCCTTCGTGGTGCTGGTCGCCGTCCTGATGTTCCGCCCCACGGGCATCCTCGGCGTCAAGCTCGGGAGGGCCGCCTGATGCGGCAGGCACCCCCGCGCCACCCCGCCCCGACGCCCCGTCACCCGGAGCCGGCGCCGCGCCACCCCGCCCCGCTCCCGCGCAACCCCGCACCGGCCAGGAGGTCCCGATGAGCGCCGTCCTGCACGAGCGCCCCAAGGCGGTGGCCTCCGCGGCCTCCGTCGCCCGGCTGCGCCGCACCCGCTGGCACCAGCAGCCCCGCTGGCGCCGCTTGGGCGCCCTGCTCGCCCTCGGCGTGCTGCTCACCCTGATGACCGGCGAGCAGGGCAGCGGCAAGGACCTGCTCTACTCCGTCCGCACCAGCCTCACCGGCGGCCGGCTCTGGGCCTTCCTCGGCCTGGCCGTGGCCGCCTGGCTGCTGGCCGAACTCGGCGCCCCCGTCCGGGCCGCGCTGCGCCGGGCCGTCCGCCCGGTCGGCCAGGCCCGCGACTGGGTCGGCGAGCGCCGGGGCGTCCGGCTCGGCGGCGCCCTGGTGGCGCTTGCCCTGCTGATCTTCGTCCCGCTCACCCTCAGCAAGGCCACCAACCAGGTGCTGGTCGACTGGGTCGGCATCTACGTGCTGCTCGCCCTCGGCCTCAACGTGGTGATCGGCTGGGCCGGGCTGCTCGACCTCGGCTTCGTCGCCTTCTTCGCCATCGGCGGCTACAGCGCGGCTTTCTGGACCGGCCACCTGCCGATCCAGCCGCCCTTCCACCTCAACCCCTTCCTGGTCATCCCGGTCGCGATGGCCACCTGCCTGGTGGCCGGCGTGCTGCTCGGCGGCCCGACGCTGCGCCTGCGCGGCGACTACCTGGCCATCGTCACGCTCGGCTTCCACGAGGTGATCTACCTGGTCGCCAAGAACGCCGACGGCCTCACCCACGGCTCGATCGGCGTCTTCGGCATCCCGCACTTCTCGATCTCGCTCGGGCCGATCCAGTACCGCTGGAAGCTGGACCCGCTGGACTACTGGTGGCTGCTGCTCGGCCTGATCGTGCTGATCGTCCTGGTGCTGCGCCGGCTGGAGTACTCCAAGGTCGGCCGCACCTGGATCGCCATCCGTGAGGACGAGGTGGCCGCCGCCGCGCACGGGGTCAACACCGTCAAGTACAAGCTGATGGCCTTCGCGATCGGCGCCTCCACCTCCGGCGCGGCCGGAGTGGTCTACGCGAGCAAGGTCGGCTTCATCAACCCCGAGAACTTCCCGCTGCTCTACTCGGTGCTGGTGCTCGCCTACGTCATCTTCGGCGGCATGGGCTCCATCCCGGGCGTACTGATGGGCGCCGGGCTGCTGGCCTGGCTGCCGCACGCGCTCAAGGACGTGGTCGACCAGAAGGACCGCTTCATGTACCTGGGCGCGCTGCTCGTGGTCATGATGATCTACCGCCCGCAGGGCCTGCTGCCCGCCAAGCGGCGCAGCGCCGCATCCGGAGGTGCCAAGTGACCACCGCTGCACCGGCATCGGACGCTCCCGTCCTGGAGGCCGAGGCGCTGACCCTGCGGTTCGGCGGCCTCACCTCGCTCTCCGAGGTCTCGCTGGCCATGCGGGCCGGCGAGGTGCTGGCCGTGATCGGCCCGAACGGCGCCGGCAAGACCTCGCTGTTCAACTCGCTCACGGGCGTCTACCAGCCCCAGGAGGGCCGGGTCCGCTTCCGCGCGGAGGACGGCACCGAGCACCAACTACTCGGCCGCAAGCCCCACTTGGTCAACCGCTTGGGCGTCGCCCGGACCTTCCAGAACATCCGCCTGTTCGGCGCCCTCAGCGCACTGGAGAACGTCCAGGTGGCCGCCCAGTCCCGCCAGCGCACCGGCCCGGTCGGCATCGCCCTCGGCCTCCCGCACGCCCGCCGGGCCGAGCGGGTCAGCGCCCGACGCGCCCGCGAACTCCTGGAGTTCGTCGGCCTAGGGGCCCAGCTGAACGAGCCGGCCGGCTCGCTCTCCTACGGTGCCCAGCGCCGTCTGGAGATCGCCCGGGCGCTGGCCACCGACCCCCGGGTCGTCCTGCTGGACGAGCCGGCGGCCGGCACCAACCCGACCGAGAAGCTCGAACTCACCGACCTGATCCGGCAGATCAACCGGGAGCTGGGCGTCGGGGTGCTCCTGATCGAGCACGACATGCGGCTGGTGATGTCCGTCGCCGACCGCGTGGTGGTGCTCAACTTCGGCAAGGTGATCGCCGAAGGCACCCCCGCCGAGATCCAGCGCGATCCGGCCGTCATCGCGGCCTACCTCGGCGCCGAGGCGGCCCACACCGAGGGGAGCCAGCTGTGACCACCACCGTAGACACCCAAGCTGCCGGGGCCGTGGAAGCGCAGGCCGCCCCGGCCCAGGCCACCGCCGCCCCGGCCCTGCTCGAACTGGCCGACCTGCACGTCGGCTACGGCGCGATCGCCGCCCTCAAGGGCATCGACCTCGCCGTCCACCAGGGCGAGGTGGTCGCCCTGCTCGGCGCCAACGGCGCCGGCAAGTCCACCACCCTGCGCACGATCTCGGGCCTGCTGCGCCCGGTCTCCGGCGAGGTCCGCTTCGCCGGTGAGCGGATCGACGGCGTCCCCGCCCACCAGGTGGTCGGCCTCGGCATCGGCCACTCGCCCGAGGGCCGCCGGGTCTTCGCCGACATGACCGTCCTGGAGAACCTCCAGATGGGCGCCTACCGCTTCGGCAAGGCCGACCCGGCCGACCTCGACCGCGTCTTCGCCCTCTTCCCCCGCCTCAAGGAACGCCACCGCCAGGCCGCCGGCACCCTCTCCGGCGGCGAACAGCAGATGCTCGCCATCGCCCGAGCCCTGATGGGCCGCCCCGAGCTCCTCCTCCTGGACGAGCCCTCCATGGGCCTGGCCCCGATCATCGTGGCCCAACTCTTCGACATCATCCGCGAGATCAACACCCAGGGCACCACCGTCCTCCTGGTCGAACAGAACGCCGCCCAGGCCCTCGCCCTGGCCCACCGCGCCTACGTCCTGGAGACCGGCACCATCACGGTCGAAGGGCCGGCCGCGGACCTGTTGACGGACCCGCGCATCCGCGAGGCCTACTTGGGTGGGTAACCACCAGGGGCGCGGGGGACCACTGGTGGTCTTTGAAGGCCTGTGATCGCTCCTCGTCGAGGTTCTCATGGTTGGTGCTGCCGAACGGTCGATAGGCTGTTCGGCAGCACCAACATCGTTGGCTAGCCCTTCCTCGAGCGCGACGAATGGCTGCGCCCTGCAGGCGTTGGCACCTTAGCTCCGTTCATCGGCCGTAGTTCGTCACTTCGTCATGCCCGTGTACAGCCCGGCGATCACGAGGTAGACGAGCACTGTTGCCAGGGCGACCCCGACCATTACCAACGACTCGACCACCCGAGAGAGCGGGCGCTTGCGGCGGGCCACCTCGCGGTTGACCAGAAGTCCGATGACGCCGACTCCGCCTCCGATGGCACCACCGATTGCTCCGCATGCCAGCGGGAGAAGGATGAGCACCTTCTGTCGAGGCGTCAGTCCTGCAAGCCAGTTGGTCCGTGCGAGTGGAGGTTGCTGGGATGAGAAGGGCTTTCTGTTCACTTGACTCTCTCCACGTGCCGTTGTGGTTGGGGGCGGTTCTCGCGGATCCCGGAGGGACCCGGGCGGCCGTCGTCGGAAAGCGGAGGCTCCTGACTCGTCCACCTGGCACCGACAGGTTGTTGCGGGGAGGACCCGGCCGGGCCTTTGCCGCGCGCTCGGTCAGCTGTTGTAGAGGGCCTTCGCCTGCTCGGGTGTGAGGGCGTAGGGGTAGGTGCGGACGTTGCTGACGGCGCCGTTGACGTTGCCGTAGGAGCTGTTGTCCGGGTTGGCGGCGGCGCCGATGGACAGGCCGTACGGCGCGGCCCAGACGGTCTTGTTGTAGGCGGAGCCGGCGTACGCGCCGTTGACGTAGAGCGTCATGGCGTCGGTGTCGGCGTTGTAGGTGGCCGTCAGCTGCGTCCAGTTGCCGGAAGCGGGGGCGTCGACCGAGACCCATCGGGTGCCGGTGGCGTTGTCATCGGTGGTGGTGCTGAACTGCCAGCTCTTCGCGGAGGCCGCGTAGCTGAGGTAGTACGCCTGGTGGTTGGTGCCGCCTTGGGCGAGGAGGACCTGGTCCGTCGATGGGGTGCCGTTGTACTTGACCCAGGCGGAGACGGTGTAGCTCTGGCTGGAGTCGACGGCGCTGGATGTGGTGCGCAGGTATCCGTTTCCGCTGAAGGAGGCGGCGCTGTTGGCACCGTTGTTGTGGTCGGTGGTCCAGCCGACGGTGTTGTAGACGGTGGCGGGGTTGACGGTGCTGGCGTCGGCGGTGGTGCCGGCGAGCTGCCACTGGTCGGCGGCGATGGCGGTGGTACCGACGGTCAGGGGGCCCTTGAAGTCGTAGCCAGGGCCGTCGCTGGTGCTGATGGGTCCGCCGGTCCAGATCTGGATGGCGCCGGAGGCGGTGATGCCCCACAGGGCGGCGTGGCCGTTGCCGGAGAGGTCGCCGTCGGAGCCCATGGTGACCCAAGTGCCGTTGTTGCCGGAGCCGATCTTGTTGTTGGCATCCAGCGTGGTGATGGTGTCGTAGGTGACCGACTTGCCTGCCGGGTCGGTTGCGGTGTCCTTTCCGAGGACGAAGGTGTAGCCGCGCAGGTCACCTCCGCCGGGGTTGCGCGCCCACAGGCCGGGGCGGCCCTGGCCGGCCCAGTCGCCGGGGGAGATCAGCTCCCATCCCTTCCAGCCGGTGGCGGACAGGTTGTGCGGGGCTCCGAGGCTGCTTCCACCCAGGACGGGGTAGTACCAGAGGGCGCCGTCGCCGTCGGGAGACGTCTCGACAGTGAACAGGCCGGTCTTGTTCTTGAACTGCTTGGAGATGTCGTTGTCCGTGGTGGTGGGGTCCCCGACGGCGGCGATCTGCAGGGTGGTGGACCAGTCGGTGGCGTTGTACCCGGCGCAGGTGGAGGAGATGGCGGTGTCGCACGCGGGCTTGCGGACATCGTAGGACTTGCCGAATGCGCCGGTGCCGGGGTTCTGGTAGACCCAGAGCGTGGGTGCGTTGTCCTTGTGGACGATGAGGTCGTCGACGTTAAGGCCGCCGGTCAGGGTGCCGCGGTGGGTGATGTGGTAGTTGGCCCAGGAGTCGTGGTCGGGGGAGTTGGCGGCGGTGGCGGCCAGCGAGGTCGCGGGGGAGGTGGCGGCCGAGTTGCCGGGGACGGTGTAGGCGCGGAGGTTGCCGGCCTTGTCGGCGGCCACGATGTCGGGGACGGCGTCGCCGGTGACGTCACCGAACACCGGGGGCTTCCCGTTGGGGTTCCATGGTGCGTAGAAGGAGTACTGGGCGACGGGGGAGAGGTTCCCGGCGTTGTCCTTGGCCTGGACGAAGACGATGTTGGTGCCCCAGTGCGGCGGGGTCACGGTGATCTTGGTGGGCGGTGTGGCGCCGCAGGTGCTCTGGGCGCGCTGGAGCTCCGGGTCCCAGCTCCAGTAAACGCAGATCACGCCGGAGGAGGCCAGGCCCGAACTCGCCGGAGGGTCGGTGAGGATGAGCGGGATGTCGCCGGGGTTGCCGGCGTAGATCTGCGGGGTCTGGCCGCTGTCGGACGGGGGGAACTGCTTGGTGGGGTCGGCGACCGTCGGCGGGAAGTCGACCCGCGGCGGTGAGGTGTCGACCTTGAAGAAGCAGCTGGGAGTGGCGGCGGACCAGGGGGCGAGGCTGTCGGTGGCCGCCGCGGACCAGCCGTAGGTGTGGCCATCGGTGATCTTGCTGGAGCCGTCGGGGTTCGTCGCCCTCACGGTGAACGAGGCGGTGCCGTTGTTGGGGGTCAGCCCGGAGAGGCCGGAATCGATGTCCGTGACCCCGCCCTTGGCGTTGTAGTCCCAGATGTGGGTCCAGCTGTAGAGCTGGTCCTGGACGGGGCTGGAGACGGTGGTGCGCAGGCTGACGGCGCCCTGCTGCGTACTGCCGGCGCCGAGCCAGGCGGCGGTGGCGGGGCTTCCACCGCAGGCCTGGTTGGTCTGCTGCGGGATGAGCGTCTTCGGCGCGGGGTAGGCGTTCGGGTTGGTGGGGACGTTGGGGACGCGGTCGTACCAGACGGAGAGCGTGGGCTGGGGGGTGACGCGTTTGAAGGCGTTCTGGTTGGTCTCGCTGCCGTAGAGGCCGAAGGTCAGGTTGGGGTAGGTGGGGGCGTAGGTCTGGAAGGTGCCGGTGACGTCGTAGTCGAACGGCACGTTGCCGTAGCAGCCGTCTCGGCCGGAGCCGCCGATCACCTTGGTGCCGAGGCTGTTGCCGAGCTGGCCGGGTTGGTAGCCCCAGGTGGTCTGGGCGTTGATGCCGCCGGTGAGGTAGAGGTCGACGCCGTAGGTGTTCGTGCAGTTCCAGTCGGCGGAGACGTACTCCTGGAAGGTGATCGTCGCGGAGTGGATCACCGTGCCGTTGAGCGCGTGGGTGTCGAACTGGAAGAAGCTGCGGTAGGCGGAGGAGGGTTTGCAGCTGCCGCCGTTGTTGCCGTAGTCGCCGCAGACGCCGACGCCTGGGTAGTCGGAGTCGCTTGAGCCGGTGCGGTTGTAGTTGGACGTTCCGGGTTCACCGGACTGCACCCAGGTCCAGGCGTTGGCGCTGGTGGTGGGGGCGGGTTTCCAGGCCGGGTCGATGAAGTACGGGGCGGTGCCGTGGGTGAGCAGGTTCTGGTCGGGCGTCAGGTCGATGCCGTTGGAGTCGGCTCTGGCCGGCATGGCGGCGCTCAGGGCGACCGTGCCGGGACCGGCAGGCGTGCTGGCGGTACTGGCCTTGGCAGGTTGGTCGGCCGGGGTAGTGGTGGTGTCCCGGGGGGAGAGCGCGCGAGAGGTGCTGATGCCGACTGAAGAGGTGGTGGTGCTTGTGCTGTCCCACATCAGGGGGGTGGGAGCGAGGAAGCGGGGTTTGCCGTCGGCGGCGGTGGCGGTGAGGTTGCCGGCCTGGTCACCGGCCAGGGTGACGCCTTCGGTGGTGGCGCCGAAGTGCAGGTTCCTCAGCAGCGGATCGGTCGTGGCGGCCTGGGTCTTGACGACCAGGATGGTGGTCAGGCCACCGGCCTTGGTCGCGGTGACCTTGAGGTCGATATCGGGAGCGACGCCCGGGTAGGTGACGCTGTCACCGCTGACCGTGGGGGTGGTCAGCGGGAACGGGGCGGTGAGCGACAGCTTCTTGCCGTCGGCGCTGGCCATCGTGGCCAGCGGGCCCTCGCCGCCCTTGGAGAGCACGAGTTGACCGGCTGAGGACTTGGGGGAGAACGTCCCGTCCTGGTTGGCGGCGAGGTTGGCGTCCAGGGACTGCCAGGTTCCGCTGCGCTTGGTGCGCTGCTGGTCGGGGTGGGCCGTCATAGCGAAGTGGCCGTCAGGGGTGGCTGAAGTCTCGGTGTACTCGGTGGTCAGCGAGTCGACCGGGACGTTCTTGCCGGTGGCCTTGGCCTCGGCGAAGGCCCTGTCGCTCTCGGTGGCGGGAGGGCGCTCGGCGGCCATCCTGGCAGTGGCTGCGTCGAGTGCGGCCTCGGAGACCGGATCGGGGCCGGTGTCGGCGAGCGCGACCGGCGTGGCCAGGACGGTGGCGGCCAGGGCGAGGGCCAGGGTCGGTGTCAGGAAGCGGCGGGGTAAGCCGCCACCGGAGCGGTGTCTGTTCAAGAGAGGTCCCCCCGGACATATGAGCTTTGCTCATGCAACGGATGAATGGCCACCGGAACGGTCGTGGGTGAGAGGGCGGAGCGCAACTTCATCGCCAGGCGAACTGTCCATGTTGGTATGGACAGAGAGGGTTTGCCGAGCGAGTGATCTCCTTCACATCATCGAGTCTGCTCATCTTCCTTGACCTGATTGCAAGTGGAGGAAATAAGCTGTCCGGCTTCTGATTGATGACTCGTGGAGACGGCTTCAGCCTGATCCGAGTTGGGGGTTATGAGTGTTAGGTTTCCGAAATGGTCGCGCCGCATCGGGGGGTGGGCGATCAATGAGACGAAGGCTTGCTGGGGCCATGGCCGCAGCAGTGGTCGGCTCTCTTCTGATGCCGGTCACGGTCGCCGCGGCGGCCGGTCCGGACTATTCGCGGAAGTGGTCTCCGCCCAATACGGCCCTGCCGCAGACCGCCTCGGTCAAGGGCCACGACGTCGCCCCGGCGGCCCCGGCGAAGCCCGCGCACGAGGTCCCGCCGACCTGGCAGGCACCCAAGCCGGCCACCGCGCCGAAGCACGGCCGCGCCTCGGTGCGCCTTGGCGCCGCCCCGGCAGTGCACCCGCTCGCCAAGGGCCAGCAGGCCGAGGCCGGCACCGAACTCCCCGCCTCCGGACTCCCGGTGACGCTCGCCCCGCTCGCCGGATCACCGGCCGGCGGACAGCAGGTCGAGGTCGAGGTCGCCGACCAGAAGACCGCGACGGCGGCCGGCGTCCCAGGCGTCCTGGTCTCGCTCACCCCCGCCGTCGGCTCGGCCACCGGACCGGTCCGGCTCGGAGTCGACCTCGGCCGCGACGGCGCCGGCTTCGGCGCCGACTGGGCTTCCCGCGCCCAACTGGTCACGCTCCCGGGCTGCGCCCTGACGACACCTCAGGCCAAGGGCTGCCTCAAGCAGACCCCGCTCGCCTCGCACTACGACCGCGTCAACCAGCAGCTCGTCGCCGACGTGACGATCGCGCCGAACACCGCCGTCGCGAAGTCCGCGCCAGCGGCCGGTGCGCTTGCGTCCGCTGCTGTGGCGGCGGCTCCGGCGACCGTGGTCGCCGCCGTGTCCGGAACCTCCAGCGGCGCGGGCACGTACTCGGCGACCCCGATGAACCCCTCGCAGGCGTGGACGGCCGGCGGTTCCTCCGGCGCGTTCACGTACTCGTACCCGATCCAGTTACCCCCGGCGCTTGGCGGCGGCGCTCCGTCGGTCGCGCTCTCGTACGACTCCTCATCGGTGGACGGCAAGACCTCCTCCACCAACTCCCAGGCCTCCTGGATCGGTGACGGCTGGGACTACAATCCTGGCTTCGTCGAACGCTCCTACAAACCCTGCTCCGACAGTGGCATCACCAACTCCGGCGACAGTTGCTGGGCCGGCGCGAACCTCTCGCTCTCCCTGGCCGGCCACTCTGGTGAACTCGTCCCCAACGACGACCCGTCCTGCCAGGCCAACGCCCCTGGCACCACCGAGCAGTCCAACTGCACCTGGCGGCTCAAGGACGACGACGCCACCAAGGTCCAGTTCCTGACCGGCGCCACCAACGGCACCTGGAACGGCTCGTACATCAAGGTCACCGACACCACCGGCACGGCGTACTACTTCGGCCTCGACCACCTGCCCGACGCGTCCGGCAACCCCACTGCCAAGGGTCCGGACAGCGGCTCGGCGTGGACGGTGCCGGTCTACTCGCCTAACCCGGGCGACCCCTGCTACGACAGCAGCAAGGGCCAGGGCTCCTGGTGCCAGAGCGCCTGGCGCTGGAACCTCGACTACGTGGTCGACCCGCACGGCAACCTGACCACTTACACCTACACCCCCGAGACCAACTACTACGCCCGGGGCGGTGCCCAGAACAACGGCACAGGCACCAACACCCAGTACACCCGGGCCGGCGTCCTCGCCACCATCGGCTACGGCCAGTTCTTGAGCGACCAGCTCGCCGCCAACGGCGCGTACAACCCGGCGGCGAAGATCGTCTTCGCCTCTGTGGAACGATGCGTCACCTCGGACGCGGCGTGCGACCCGGCCAACCGCACCGCGGCGAACGCGGCCAACTGGCCGGACGTCCCGATAGACCAGCAGTGCGCTGCCACCGGCACCTGCACCGTCTACGGGCCGACCTTCTGGACCAGTAAGTGGCTCAAGTCCGTAACCACCCAGGTCCGGGTCAACAGCACCTACCAGGACGTCGACTCGTACGCCCTGAACCACTCGTTCGTCGATGTGCAGAACGCCACCGAGAACACCAAGGTGCCGTGGCTTGACTCCGTCCAGCGCACGGCCATCGACACCCAGGCCTCGTCTACCCAAGTTCCCCTCCCTCCTGTGCAGTTCACCTCGATGCTGCTGCGCAACCGCGTCGACGGCACCAACCTGGTCCCTGCCCGCCCGGCCTTCAGTAGGCCGCGCATCCAGCTGATCACCACTGAGACTGGTGGCACCATCGGCGTGGACTACTGGCCGGCGGACTGCTCCCGGGTCAACAACTCGATGCCGGCCTCCGCCGACACCGACACCCGGTCCTGCTTCAACGTCAAATGGCACCCGCCGACGGAGCAGAAGGGCGACGCCCCGATCGACGACTGGTTCCTGCGCTACCCCGTCCGAACCGTCACCACTGACGCCGCCACCATCGGCTCGGTCTCCGTCACCAAGGCATACACGTACGGCAAGGCCGCCTGGCACCGCAACGACTCCCCACTGACCAAGGACGCGGACCGCACCTGGGACCAGTTCCGCGGCTACGCCAGCGTCACCACCGTCACCGGCAGCGGCCAGGACGGCGACCGGTCGCAGACCAGCACCAGCTACTACCAAGGCATGAACGGTGACGTCACCTCGTCCGGCACCCGAAGCGTGAAGGCCGCAGGCCCGATGAGCGGCCAGGTGACGGACTCCGACTGGCTCGCCGGCCAGACCCTGGAGTCGGACACCTACACCCAGGAGAACGGCGGCATAATCTCCTACACCGTCAACACCTCCTCTGGTGAGACCACCACGGCGACCCACAACCGAGGCTCGCTGCCGGCGCTGGTCGCCCGCTACAGCGCCAGCACCTTCACCACGGTCGCCAAGGAACACAAGGCCGACGGCACCTGGCGCTCCACCGCCAAGACCACGACCACCGACCCCGCCCACGGCAATACCGTCACCAGTGTGCTGGACACGGCCGACGGCCTACCCGACATCTGCACCCGCACCAGCTACGCCGCCGGAAGCGACCCGCAGGTCCTCGCCCTGCCCTCCCAGGTGCTCAAGGTCTCCGGAACCAGCGCGTGCACCGCGGCAGCTACCGCCGGCAACACGGTGAGCTGGACCAACAGCTACTACGACAACTTGAGTTACGGAAAGCTTGGCGCCGCCCACGACGTCACTGCCACGGTGTCCGCCGACCACTTCGACGCCGGCGGCAACCCGCAGTTCACCACCGTGCTCGCCGGATACGACGGCTACGGCCGCCAGACCAGCAGCACCAACCAGAACACCACCGACAGTGCACACCCCGGTGGCGCGACCGTCACCACCGCCTTCACCGGCAAGACCGGCGAACTGCCCACCGGCACGTCCGTCACCACCCCGGCCCCGGCCGGCGCGAGCGACACCGCGACCGGCCGCACCACCACCACGGTCCTGGACAGCGCCCGGGCGCTCCCGCTCTCGGTGACCGACCCCAACGGCCGGACCACCACCACCGCCTACGACGCGATGGGACGCCTGACGAGCGTCTGGCTCCCGGGCCGGGCGACCACCGCCAGCGCCAGCAGGACCTTCCAGTACTCCGTCCCCGGCAAGGTCAACGGCACCGTTGTCCCCCCGACCACCACGTCCCAGACCCTGCGCGCCAATGGGACGTACGCCACCAGCGTCCAGATCATGGACGGCCTCGGCCGCACGGTGCAGACCCAGTCCGACCCGGCGACCTCGTTCTACACCGGCCGTCTGATCACCGACACGGTGCTCGACTCCCAGGGCCGGACCATCCGCTCCAACGCGGCCTGGTACAACAAGGACGCCCGACCCGGCACGACGCTGTACCAGACCACGACCCAGCAGGTCCCCGCCCAGACCCACACCGTCTACGACGGCCTCGGGCGCCCGGTGACCACGGAGTTCGTCGCCTACGGCGTGGCGCAGAACAGCACCACCACCGCCTACCCCGGCGCGGACCGCACCGACGTCACCCCGCCCAGCGGCGCCACGGCGACCTCGACGGTCACCGACGCCCGGGGCCGGACCAGCCAGCTGTGGCAGTACAAGACCGCCACCGTCACCGGCAACGCCTCCGACGCGGACGTCACCACGTACACCTACACCCCGGACGGCAAGCCGGCCACGCAGAAGGACGCCGCGGGCAACACCTGGACCCATGGCTACGACTTGTTCGGTCGTGAGCTCACCTCGACCGACCCGGACACCGGTACGTCCACCAAGACGTACGACACGGCGGGCCGGCTGGCCACGACCACGGATGCGCGCAAGCAGACTCTGGCCTACACCTACGACCTGCTCGGCCGGATGACCGGCAGCTACGTGGGTTCGGTCAGCGCGGCCAACCAGCGCACCGGCTTCACCTACGACACCGTCGTCAAGGGCCAGCCTGGCGCGTCGATCCGGTACGACAGCGGCAACGCGTACACCAGCGAGGTGACGGCCTACAACACGGCCTACCAGCCCACGACCACCAAGCTGACCATCCCCGGCTCTGAAGTCGGCCAGAGCGGCACGCCGTTCACCTACACCCGCATCTCCGTCTACGACCCAATCACCGGCGCCCTGACCGCCGAGAACCGCGACGCCATCGGCGACATCCCGTCCGAGACGCTCACGTACACGTACGAGAAATACGGGCTCCTCCTGTCCTACGGCGCGTACAACGGCGCCACCTACGACCTGTCCGACGACTACGACGCCTACGGGCGCAGCACGCGTACCACGGTCAACCCGTGGGGCACCCAGATCGTCCTGACCAACACCTACGACGAGTCGACGGGCCGCCCGTTGACGCAGTTCGTCGACAAGCAGACCGCTGCCACCGGCGCGGTCCAGCAGGTCACCTACGCCTACAACCAGGCCGGCAAGCTCACGGGCGTCCGCAGCATTCCGGATGCTGTGCCGTCCAACGCCGACCTCCAGTGCTACGGCTACGACTACCTCGGTCGTCTGACGACCGCCTGGACGGACACCGGCACCCTGACGATGGCCCCACAGCCGTCCGTCGGCGGCCAAGGCGCCTGCACCGACTCCACGCCCACCAGCGGAGCCCAGGCCCCGAAGAAGACCACCGTCGGAGGCCCCGCCCCGTACTGGCAGACTTACGGCTACGACCTGACCGGCAACCGCAAGAGCCTGGTCCAGCACGACCCCTCAGGTGACACCACCAAGGACACCACCGTCACCCAGACCTTCAACACGAGCGCGAACGCCCCGATCACCACCCCCAACCCCGACAGCGGCACGGGTGGCCCGCACGCCCTCATGTCCACCTCGACCCAGACCGGCACCGGCTCGGCCGCGGTCAGCACCACCCAGTACGACGCGTCCGGCAACACGACCCTGATCACCGACCCGGCCGAGCTCACCACGCTCACCTGGGACCCGGAGAACCGGCTCGCGGTGGTCGACAAGCGGACCCAGGTGAGCAACACCCACTACCTCTACGACGCAGCGGGCAACCAGCTGATCCGCCGCTACCACGGCAAGAACACCGTCTTCCTCGGCGGAGACGAGCTCGTCTACGACCCCAACGCCACCACCAAGCTCACCGGCACCCGCTACTACCAGATGCCCGGCGGCCTCACCCTGGTCCGCCAGGGAAGTCAGTCCACCTTCCAGATCAGCGACGCCCGGGGCACCGGTACCCTCTCCCTGGACGGCACGACCCTGACGGAGTCCCGCCGCCCGGTCGACCCGTTCGGCAACCCCCGCGGCACCCAGCCTGGTGCCTGGGCAGGCGACCGCGGCTACGTCGGCGGCACCAAGGACGACATCGGCGGCTACACCAACCTCGGAGCCCGCGAGTACGACACCGCCCACGGACGATTCATCACCCCCGACCCGCTGCTGAACTCCGGGGACCCGCAGCAGTGGAACGGCTACGCCTACAGCAACAACGACCCCGTCAACCAGTCGGATCCCAGCGGTCTGATGAGCAACGCCAACTCGGCGGGAGGCGACGGCACTCCCGGTCCTGAGACCGACCCGGGACCCGACATCTGGTCCCACCCCGACACCGGGCCTGCGCCGCAGCACCACTCCTGCGGCTTCGGCTGCAACATCAGCAAGGGGCTGAAGACGGTCCAGCACGTTGCGACCAAGTACCCGATCATCAAGCAGGTCGCTTCGGCGGCGACTTCCGGTGTCACTTACGCCGGATGCTGGGGCGCGGCAACCTTTGCGACTCCGGAAACCGGCGGAGCGAGTCTGGTGGCCGCTGGCATGGCCTGCGGCGGCCTGGCCGGAGCAGCGGGCGCGGCCGTGGACAACTCCCTCACAGAGGGAGCCGACCATTCACTCAGCGGTCAGATCGACGCAGCAGCCGACGGCGTGATCACGGGAGCAGCAGTCGGCGGGACCGGAGCAGCAGCAGGTGTGGCTGCCCAGGGCGTAAGCAACCTCAACATGAAGGCCGCCCTGGCGACCGTCAGTGACTTCCTCGGTGGCGGAAGCTGCAAGACGGCCCCGAACAGCTTTGTGGCCGGGACCCTGGTCGTACTGGCTGACGGTTCCACTGTCCCGATTGACCAGGTGCATGTTGGTAACGTCGTCATGGCTACCGATCCGGAGACCGGCACGACTCTGGCAGAGCCTGTCACGGCCACGATCTCGCACAACGATGACGTGGACTTCACCGAGCTGACCGTCAGCGTTGACGATCCAAACGGTCATAGCTACAGCTCGTCCATCACGTCCACGGCCAACCATCCTTACTGGGACGCCACCACGGGGGAGTGGACTGAAGCGCAAGCCCTGCGCGTCGGTGACGAACTCCGCCGGCTCGACGGCACCCCCGTTACCATCACAGCCGAGCGGTCATATACCACCGCCCCGCGCACGGCATACAACCTCACCGTGGAAACCCTCCACACGTACTACGTGCTGGCGGGGAACGCGCCAGTGCTCGTACATAATTCAATGTGCACATCGCTCCCCTCGGCAAGTTCGGACAAATTCGTCGTCCTGGGGAGGAGATTGGACACAAAAATTGCACACGATTGGCCAGATCATGAGGTTCTCGTGATGAAAGGATGGGATCTCGATAAGAATGACGAGTTTATTCGGGGGGTAATCAAGAAGAGGCAGACGGTGTATCTCGCTACGCCGATAACTGACAGGAGTTTGAGTAATGCGACTGGAGAGTCGGTCTACGCTCGGGAGATAAATCAGCTTCTGAGTGCTGGCTACACGTTCTCCAGTAAGGGATCCGAAGCATATGACTATATGACTCCTCCGGCATTGAGATGACAGAATGGAAGGCTATTCGATGATTCCATCGGAATGGATCAAGGAAATAATTGAACGCGAGCTCGACGCGAGTTCATCCAGCAGGCTCACTGAAGCGATTTCAGGTATCGATGCATCGGTCTTTGAGTCTCAGGACTTGGATCGAATTGTGGCGGCAATGGTGATTCTCCTCCGGGAGGGGGTGGATCTTGAGGTGATTATTGATGAGGCGGTGAGCGACTGGAGAGATTTGCTGGTAGATGCTGGCCTCGGGGGTGGTGACTGGCCGACCGTAATTGCCGACAGATTTGGCCCGCACCCTGGGTCGCAAATCCATGGATAGCACAAAGGGCGTGAGATTTTAGCTCGATTAGCGCGCCTCGTCGAACCCTGGTGGCCGTCCGCCTCGCGATCCTCTGCGTAGGCGGTCGGCCTGGCTGTCGGCTTTCTCCGGGATCGTGTGTCGGATGCCGCGCCGCCGCAGGTACTGACGGCAAGGACCGTTGCTGTAGGCCTTGTCGGCCGCGACGCTGTCGGGCTTCTTGCGGGGCCGGCCCGACCCGAGCCGGGGGACCCGAGCCTTCTCCGGCACGCGCACGAACTGGGTGCAGTCGGCCCGCTGTCCCGGCGTGACGATCAGGGACAACGGACGGCAGAAGCCATCCGCGCTCAGGTGGATTTGCTGGTGAAGCCGCCGCGCGAGCGGCCCAGGCCCTCACCTCCCGCACCACCTCCACCAGCCGGCCGACGAGGCTCTGCCACGGAGTCTCGTCCTGGTGTTCCAACGGCTCGTCCCCCTTTGAGTCGGCAAGGACCGGCGGCGGGTCGGTTCGGGCGCCGACCGCGTGCTGGTGGGCGCGTACGATGGTGGAGTCCACCGAGATGTCCCAGTCGATCTCGCCCGCCGCGTCGGCTGCGGCCTGGACCTGCTGCAGCAGTCGTTCCCAGGTGCCGTCCACCGACCACAGTCGGTGGCGCTCATAATCAGCGCTTCGGGTCAATGATGAATCCGCCCCACGAAATGTGCCGCCAGCTCCGGGGCGCCGGCCCAGTGCAGGTGCAGGTAGGAGGCGTGGACCGAACCCTGCACGAAGCCCTCCGTTCGCGCAGCGCCGTCCGGGCCGCGCCAACCCCAGGCGGGGTGCTCCCCGGCGCCGGGCTCGACCACTGTCCGGTGGAATTCATGCCCTCGCACCCGCGTACCGGCCGGAGCCAGGACGGAATCGCCGAGTGCCACCGCCTCGCGGTAGCCGAGCGTCAGCCGACTCGTCATCCGGGCGGAGCCGCCGAGCACGCCGCACATCGGCGCCCCGTCCAACTCCCGCCCCAGATACAGCAACCCGGCGCACTCGGCGCTGATCGGGGCACCGGAAGCCGCCAGCGCCGCGATCTCCGCCCGCAGCGCGGCATTCCCACTCAACTCCGCCACGTACATCTCGGGGAACCCGCCCCCGATCACCAACCCTCGCGTCCCGGCAGGCAGTTGTTCGTCGTGCAGCGGATCGAACGGCACCACCTCCGCCCCCGCCGCCGCCAACAGCTCGGCATTCTCCGCGTACGAGAACGAGAACGCCGCCCCTGCGGCGAGCGCCACCCGGGGCCGACCGGAGACCGGCGAGACCTCCTCCGCCGCCGACCACACCGGACCGCCCAAAGAAGGCGCGCTCCGCGCCAGCGCCATCACCGCGTCCAAGTCCACCGAGGCGGCGACGAGTTCGCCCATGTCCCGGACGGCGGAGACCGCCTCCGCCGACCGCTCCACGGCCGGCACCAACCCCAGGTGCCGAGAAGGCGTCGCAACGGACGAAGCCCGCCGCACGGCGCCGAGCACCGGCACGCCCGACCCCTCCTCCAACGCCTCGCGCAGCAGTTGCTCGTGGCGGTCCGAGGCGACGCGGTTCAGGATCACGCCGGCCAGCCGCACCTCCGGATCCCAGGAGGCGAAACCGTGCACCAGGGCGGCCACCGACCGCGACTGTGACGAAGCGTCGACGACCAGCACCACCGGTGCCTTCAGCAGCTTCGCCACATGCGCCGTCGAGGCCAACTCGCCCCGCCCGGCGGCCCCGTCGAAGAGGCCCATCACGCCCTCGACGATCGCCACGTCGGCGCCCGCCGCGCCGTGCCGGAAGAGCGGGGCGACCCGGTCGGGCCCGCACATGAAGGCGTCCAGGTTGCGGCCGGGGCGGCCGGCGGCCAGGCCGTGGTAGCCGGGGTCGATGTAGTCGGGGCCGACCTTGTGCGGGGAGACCCGCAGGCCGCGCGCGGTGAGCGCGGCCATCAGGCCGGTGGCGATGGTGGTCTTGCCGGCGCCCGAGGAGGGCGCGGCGATGACGAGGCGGGGGATGTTCAACGGGGCTTCCGTGTCCTCAGGTGGTCCGGTCTACCACTCGATGCCGCGCTGGCCCTTGCGGCCGGCGTCCATGGGGTGCTTGACCTTGGTCATCTCGGTGACCAGGTCGGCCACTTCGAGCAGCGGCTCCTTGGCGTAGCGGCCGGTGATCACCACGTGCTGGCTGCCGGGGCGGTCCCGCAGCACGGAGACCACCTCCTCGACGTCCACCCAGCCCCAGTGCATCGGGTAGGTGAACTCGTCCAGCACGTAGAAGCGGTAGGTCTCGGCGGCCAGGTCGCGCTTGACCTGCTCCCAGCCCTCCTTGGCGGCCTCCTCGCTGGAGATCTCCGCCTCGGTGGAGCGCTGCACCCAGGACCAGCCCTCGCCCATCTTGTGCCAGGCCACGCTGCCGCCCTCGCCGGAGGCGCCGAGCACCTTGAGCGCGTTCTCCTCGCCGACCTTCCACTTGGCCGACTTCACGAACTGGAACACCCCGACCGACCAGCCCTGGTTCCAGGCCCGCAGGGCCATGCCGAAGGCGGCGGTGGACTTGCCCTTGCCGGGGCCGGTGTGCACGGCGGTGATCGGCAGGGTGCGGCGCTGACGGGTGGTCAGGCCGTCGTCGGGTACGGACTCGGGTACGCCCTTGGGCATGGCTCAGGCAGCCTTTCGATCGAAGCGGTCGGAACGGTTCACAGCTCGGTGCGCGTGCACCAGCGCTGCCACGCCCTCGGCGCGCAGCTCGTCCAAGGTGACTGCGGTGCCGCCGAGTTGACCGGCCAGCACCCGGGCCAGGCCGAGCCGCACCGGACCGGCCTCGCAGTCCAGCACCACACTGGCCACGCCCTGGGCGCCCAGCAGCCCGGCGGCCTGCCCGGCCCGGGCCAGCGCGTCCCGCCCGCCGGTGGCCCGGCCGTCGGTGACCACCACCAGCAGCGGACGGCGATGCGGATCCCGCATCCGCTCGACCCGCAGCACCTCGTGGGCCCGTAGCAGGCCGGCGGCCAGCGGGGTGCGGCCACCGGTGGGCAGCTGCTCCAGCCGGGCGGCGCCCACCTCCACCGAGGAGGTCGGCGGCAGCGCCAGCTCGGCGGCGGCACCCCGGAAGGTGATCATGCCGATCTTGTCCCGGCGCTGGTACGCGTCCATCAGCAGCGAGAGCACGGCTCCCTTGACGGCCGTCATCCGCTGCCGGGCCGCCATCGAACCGGAGGCGTCCACCACGAACAGCACCAGATTGGACTCCCGCCCCTGGCGCACCTGCTCGCGGAAGTCGTCCTTGCGCAGCACCAGGGCGCGCGAGGCCCGCCCGCGCGCCACCTGGTGCGGGGCGGCGGCGCGCAGCGTCGCGCTCAGGTGCAGCCGGGCCAGCAGGCCCTGCGGCCGCCGGGCCCGGATGGTGTGCCCGCCGTCGGTCTCGGCGGGGGAGCGGCGCCCCTGGGCGCCCTTCCCCGTCCCGGGCACCTTGAACAGCCGGGTCCGGTACGGCTCCCCGGCCGCCGCCACCGGCCCCCCGGCCGGAGCGGACCCCGGTGCCGGGGCCTCGGACGCACCAGGAGCACCGCCGGAAGCGGCATCCGACGGAGCCTCGGGCGCAGCCGGCGGAGTCTCGGGCGCGGGAGCCCCGCCGCCCCCGCCGTCCCCGCCGCCCGAGGGGCCGTCAGGCCCGTCCGACGGTCCCTCGGGACCGGGGTCGTCATCCCCCGGCCCCGTACCGTCAAAAGGGTCGCTGCCCTCCGGAGCCGAGTCCTCCGCAGAGTCCGCCTCGGCCTGCTCGGCCTGCTCGGCCTGCTCGGCCAGCGTCCGGTCCAGCTGCTCCTCGTCGAGCCCCGGCGCGTCGAAGGGGTTCCGCCGCCGCCGGTGCGGCAGGGCCAGCTGCGCGGCCTTGCGGACATCCTCCTCCAGCACCTCCACCCGGCCCTCCCAGGCGGCCAGCGCGACGGCCGTGCGGGCCATCACGATGTCGGCCCGCAGGCCGTCCACCTCGAAGGCGGCGCAGACGGCGGTGATCTGCCGCAGCGCCCGGTCGGTCAGCTCCACCTGCGGCAGCAGCGCCCGCGCGGTGGTGATCCGCTCGGCCAGCGCCTCCTCCTCGGCCGCGTACGCAGCCGCGAACGAAGCGGGGTCGGCGTCGTACGCGAGCCGGCGCCGGACCACCTCGGCGCGCTCGCCGGGCTCCCGGGTGGCGGCGATCTCGACGGTGAGGCCGAAGCGGTCGAGCAGCTGCGGGCGCAGCTCGCCCTCCTCGGGGTTCATGGTGCCGACCAGCAGGAAGCGGGCGGCGTGCCGCACCGAGACGCCCTCGCGTTCCACGTAGGAGCGGCCCATCGCGGCGGCGTCGAGCAGCAGGTCCACCACGTGGTCCTGGAGCAGGTTGACCTCGTCGATGTAGAGCACGCCCCGGTGCGCCTTGGCCAGCAGGCCGGGCTCGTAGGCCTTGACGCCCTCGGCCAGCGCCCGCTCCAGGTCGAGCGAGCCGACGATCCGGTCCTCGGTGACACCGACCGGCAGCTCCACCAGGTGGGCGGGGCGGTCCACGCCGGTGGCCGAGGCGTGCGGGCCGTCCGGGCACTGCGGGTCGGCGCCGGCCGGGTCGCAGGCGAACCGGCAGCCGGCCACGGTCGCTATCGACGGGAGCAGGCCGGCCAGGGCCCGCACCATGGTCGACTTGGCGGTGCCCTTCTCGCCGCGCACCAGCACCCCGCCGACGGCGGGGGAGACCGCGTTGAGCAGCAGCCCGAGCCGCAGGTCGGCCATGCCGACGATCGCGGTGAACGGGTATCGGACGTCAGTCATTCGGCACTCCTGAGGCTCTCCTGGGGCCGGGGCGCGCCCGGCGGTACGAACGGCAGACCCTCGGCGGGCACCCCGCCCTCGATCAGCTTCCACAGCGCGTCGGTGTCGGCGTGCTCCTCGATCAGGTCGCCGAGGCGGTCCAGGCGCTCCTCCCGGGCGGCGGCGAAGCAGGTGTCCGGCGCGGGCACGAAGGCCCGGCCGGCCAACTCGGCCACCTCGCGCAGGAAGGCGCGGCGGAAGCCGTCGTTCTCCAGCGCGCCGTGCCAGGTGGTGCCCCAGACCGCCCCCTCCCGGCAGCCGTCGAGGAACGCCTCCCCGCCGAGAACCGCCACCACCCCGTGGTGGATCTCGTAGCCCTCCACCCGCTCGCCGTACGCCTCGCCGACCGGCCGGGCCAGCACCTTTTCCCGGCCGAACTCGACCCGGGTCGGCAGCAGCCCGAGCCCGGGCACCCGGCCGGCCCTGGACTCGACCTCGTCCACGATCTCCCGGCCCAGCATCTGGTACCCGCCGCAGACCCCGAGCACCGGCCGCCCCTCGGCGGCCCGGGCCAGGATCGGGGCCTCCAGCCCGCGCTCGCGCAGCCAGGCCAGGTCGGCCACGGTGGCCCGTGAGCCCGGCAGGATCACCAGGTCGGCGTCGGCCAGCTCCTCGGGCCGGGTGGCCCAGCGCAGCAGCACGCCCGGCTCCTGGGCCAGGGCGTCCAGGTCGGTGAAGTTGGAGAGCCGCGGCAGCCGCACCACGGCCACCCGCAGCACGTCGGCGCCGTACGGGCCCTGGACGGACCCCCGGTCGACCACGGTGGTCAGGTCGAGCGAGTCCTCGGCGTCCAGCCAGAGCCCCGAGAGCATCGGCAGGGTGCCCAGCACCGGACGGCCGGTCAGCTGGTGCAGCATGTCGAGCCCGGGGGCGAGCAGCCGCGCGTCGCCGCGGAACTTGTTCACGAACCAGCCGGCCACGTGCCGCTGGTCCTGGGGGGAGAGCAGCGCCAGTGTGCCGTACATCGCGGCGAAGACCCCGCCCCGGTCGATGTCGCCGACCACCACCACCGGCAGGTCGGCGGCCACCGCCAGGCCCATGTTGGCGATGTCCCGGTCCCGCAGGTTGATCTCGGCGGGGGAGCCGGCGCCCTCGCAGACCACCACCTCGTACCGGGAGCGCAGATCGGCCAGGCACTCCAGCGCGCGCTCCAGCAGCACCGGCTTGCGCTCGCGGTAGTCCAGCGCGCCGACCTCGGCAACCGGCTTGCCGAGCAGCACCACCTGGCTGCGCCCGTCGGCCCCGGGCTTGAGCAGCACCGGGTTCATCGCCGCCTCGGGCTCGATCCGGGCGGCCGCCGCCTGCATCGCCTGGGCGCGGCCGATCTCGGCACCGTCGGCCGTGACGAAGGAGTTGAGCGACATGTTCTGCGCCTTGAACGGCGCGACCCGCACCCCCTGCCGGGCCAGCCAGCGGCAGATGCCCGCCGTCACCACGCTCTTCCCGGCGTCGGAGGTCGTCCCCGCCACCAGCAGTGCCCCGCTCACGCCGCTCCCTTTCGTCGTACATCAGCCACCTTCAGGGGCGCGGGGAACTGCGCGAGTCGGAAGACACCCTTCCGGCGACCGCTTCTCCCGGAATGACTTGCACCCCGAAACGCCCCAACGAGACCGGTCACACCCAGCGCAAGCAGCCCGACCCGCCGCGAAAGCCGACAGGCCCGCTCCACGTCATCCACCGTCACCGCCCGCAGCTCCGCGCCGAGCACCGGCCGGTGTTCCACTCGCTCGCCGTACTGCAGCGTCCCGCCCAGCCGGACACCCAGCGCGCCCGCGAAGGCCGACTCCGCCTGCCCGGCGTTGGGGCTCGGGTGCGCGGAGCCGTCGCGCCGCCAGACCTTCCACGCCGTACGCGGCTCCGGCGCCGCCGCCACGGTGAGCAGCGCGGTGAGCCGGGCGCCGGGCCAGCCGGCCACGTCGTCCAGGCGGGCGGCGGCCCAGCCGAAGCGCAGGTAGCGGGGGGAGCGGTGGCCGACCATCGCGTCCAGCGTGTTGACGGCGCGGAAGGCCAGCAGGCCGGGGGTGCCGGCCAGCGCGCCCCAGACCAGGGCGTTGACCACGGCGTCGGCGGTGTTCTCGGCCACCGACTCGACCACGGCCCGGGCCAGCTGCGCCTCGTCCAGCCCGCTCGGGTCCCGCCCGCACAGGTGCGGCAGCCGCTGGCGGGCGGCGGTCAGGTCGCCGGCCCGCAGGTGGCCGCCGATGGTCCGGGCCTCCCGGGTCAGCGAGGTGCCGCCGAGCACCGTGAAGGTCGCGGCGGCGGCCAGCCCGGCCCGGCGGCGCCCGAGCGCCCGGTCGGCGAGCACGGCCCCGGCCGCCACACCGCCCACGCAGAGGGCGGTGTGCAGCGCCCCCACGCCCCGGTGGTCGCGCCAGAGCGCCCGCTCCAGGCGGTGCGCGGCGGAGCCGAACAGGGCCACGGGGTGCCCGCGCCGGGGGTCGGCGAACAGGGCGTCGGCCAGATAGCCCGCCGCACTGCCGAGGGCGAAGGCGGTGCCCCGCCTCAACGCGCGCACTGCGCAGCGGGCATGGGCAGCGGTACGTACGCCACGGTGACGGGTGTCCTCACTCAGGGTCCGCGCCCTGGCTCGACGAACCGGAGGTGAGAGTCTCCTGGCTCCCGGGGCCCTGAACGGGCTGCCCGGTGACAGTGGCGGGACCGCGCCGGACTCGCACCGGCTTCCTCTGCTTGCCTCCGTTTGGCTGAAAGATCCCACCACGCGCCCCGACCGGGAGTCAACAAACCACCCCGGTGGGCTTGGTCACCAGCGGCCCCCGCCGGATGCCCCCGACGGTCCGTCAGTACCTCCGAAGCAGGTGCCCTGCTCACCGGGGCCGGGCTGTGCGATCCGCCAGGGCCCGTCCGGGCCCGGCGGTCGGGCTTCGTGCGTTCAGCGGCTGGGGGACGACCGAAATGCCCCCGTACGGTCAGGGGGCATGCGACGCAGACCGCTTCCTCCTGCCCCCACCCCCGTGCCCTTCTCCCCGTCCGCAGCCCGCGCCCACCGCGCCGGCCTGGGCCTCACCCCGGACCAGGTGGCCGAGGGCCTGGCCGCCCACGGCGTCCGGCTGCTCCCGGGGCACGTGCTCGCCTGGGAGACCGGCCAGCTGCACCCCACCGAGGAGGAGTTCGTCGCCCTGGCCCGCGCCCTCTGGTGCCCGCCCGCCCAGCTGATGGGCACCCCGCCCGCCACCCTGCGCGACTTCCGACTCGCCCGCGAGCTCACCCAGGAGCAGGCCGCCGCCCGCATCGGCCTCACTCTCCCCGCCTACCAGAAGGCCGAGGCCACCGGCCGCTGGACCGGCGACGAGGACCAGACCCACGCCCTCGCCCTCACCTTCGACCTCCCCCTCCGCACCCTGGTCACCGTGACCGGCCGTCAGTCCGAACTCGACCAGCGCCTCCGCAGCTGCGTGGACGGCCGCTGGCAGGCCCAACTCAAGCCCGTCGCCCGCCTGGTCCCCGCCCCGCCCGAAGCCCTCTCCGCCGCCCTGGCCACCCTCCAGTCCGAGTACCAGATCCCCCTCCACTGGGGCACCCCGGCCGCCGCTCCGACCACGCCGCTGGCCGAACGCTTCTGGCACCTTCTGGGAGAGCGCTAGTTGCACCATCAGGGGAGCAGCCTGGGCATCCATGTAGGACAGCAGCAGAGTGCACGGTCGGCCGCGCCGTTCCCCGCGCCCCTGGAAACCCCAGCTGGCGTACCAACGGTGGCAACAATCCGGCCTCCGTAGTGAACTGGGCGACGGACCACCCGTCACCCCATCCCCCGGGAGAGTGCCATGCGCCGGCAGACCGCCGCCTTCACCGCCGCAGCCGCCGTCGGGGCCGGAGCGGCGGTGCTGCTGCTCGGCCGCAAGGTGTCCGAGCAGGCAGTGCGGCCCGGTGCGCTGCCGGCCCCCGGCGGGCCGCCGCCGGTGTTGAAGGTGGTGCAGCTGGCGGCCGGCCGGATCACGCTGACCCGTACGCCGGAGGCCCTGCGCCCGGGCAGGTACGCGCTGGAGTGGGGCGAGGACGGGCACGCGGTGGTGGGCGAGGTGGTCGGCCAGGACGCCCGTACCGTGACCCGCCGGCTGGAACGCGCCGACACCGGCACCCTCACCCCCGGTACCCAGCTGCGCCTGACCCCGCGCGTCCTGCGGGGCGACCCGACCTCCGCTCTGGCCCTGCCGTTCACCGAGACGACCGCCGCCGGGGAGCTCGGCCCGCTGCCGGCCTGGCTCACGCCGGGGGTGCGCGGCACCTGGGTGGTCCTGGTGCACGGCCCCGGCGCGGACCGCGAGCAGGCGCTGCCGGTGCTGCCCACCCTGAGTTCGCTCCGTCTGCCGACCCTCACCGTCACCTACCGGGGTGACGCGGGTGCGCCGGCCTCCCCGGACGGGATGGGCCACTTCGGGGAGACGGAGTGGCGGGACGTGGAGTCGGCCGTCCGCCTGGCGCTCGACTCGGGCGCGGGCCGGGTGGTCCTATACGGCTGGTCGCTGGGCGCGACCATCGCGCTGCAGACCGCCGCCCGCTCGGACTGGCGGGACCGGATCGCCGGGCTGGTGCTGGATTCGCCGGTGCTCGACTGGTCGGAGACGGTCCGCCGGGGCGCGGTGCTGGCCGGTGCCCCGGCCGAGCTCGCCGGGCTGGGGGTGCTGGCGGCCGAGGGCCGGACCGGGGTGGATCTGGCCGGCTTCGCCCGGCTGGCCTCCGGCGCGGACCTGGAGGTGCCCGTGCTGCTGCTCCAGAGCCCCGAGGACGCCGTCGCACCGGCCCTGGCGGCCACCGCCCTGGCCGAGCGCCGCCCCGAGCTGGTGAGCCTGCACAGCGTCCCGGGCGCCGCCCACGCGGCCCTGTGGAACGCCGACCCGGACGGCTACGCGGAGGCGCTGCGCCGCTTCCTCACTCCCCTGCTCTGAACCCTGCTCCGACCCCCTGCCCCGGACCCCGCCGCGGAACGCCCCCGGTGCGCCCCCACCGTGCTTCCGGAACACCCCGGAAACCTGACCTGACCATGGCGTGTCCATGGCACGAACCTGTCGCCGGGCGCCCCGGTTTGCGGCGGCTTGCCCGATCTTCGGCGGCTCCCGGCCCCGGAACCCGAAAGAACCGGGCGACCGGATGTGACAGAAGGCCCGTGCACGGGGAAGACTGCACGGCGTGACGTCTCGGAATCCGCGCGACCGTGATGCCCCGCTCCAGCCGACGATCGGTACCGGTGCGACGGTGACCCGTCTCCCGGGAGCGGCCCGCCGTCCTGATGGCCCCCGCTCGGCCGACGCCCTCGGCCCGGGCCGCCGCCGCACGCCCGCGAAGCCCGGCCGGGGCCGGGTGCCGGTGCCGGACGGCTTCCCCGCCCCCGCCGAGCTCGCCCCGTTGGCCCGGCGGATGCTCGCCGACGCCGTGCGGATCGCCCGCTGGGCCGGCGAGCTCGACCAGGTCGACAAGCGCGGCGAACTGCTCCCCGAGGACGCCCGCGCCGCCGGCCGCGCCCTCGCCATGACCGTCGGCGCCGCCGCCAAGGCCTGGGGCCAGGCCCTGCTGATCGGCCTGGTGGAGGCCCGCGACGGCGGCGCCGCCCCCGGTTGGCGCCTGCACGCCTGGGAGCACGACGACGAGGCCGTGGTCCGCGGCTGGTCCGCCCTGTTCGACGCCTGGACGCTGCTCGCCCCCGTCCCGCCCGCCCCGCTGCGCGGCGTCTTCGCGCTGCTCGCCGGTCAGGCCGTGGACCAGGCCCCGCAGCTGCTCTCCTTCCTCCACCTGGTGGACGGCCCGGTGGCCGACAGCGAGCTTCTGGAGCTGCTCCGCCGGGGCCTGGACGAGCGCCGCCACGGCGCGGGCACCGGCACCGCCGTGCTCTCGCCCGTCCCGCACGCGGCCTCCGCCGTCTCCGCCGTCCGCGGCACCTGCCGCGAGCCGCAGTTCGACACCCCGCCGGCCCTGGCCGACGTGGCGGCCGTCCTGGACTGGATGCTGGACGGCCTGGCCGCCGTCGGCGCCGTGGTCCGCCGGGACGAGGCCGCCGAACTCTCCCCGCTCGGCCACTGGGCCGTCCGGGCCAAGCTGGAGGAGATCTGCACCGTCGCGCAGACCGCCGCCGGCCACATCGAGCAGAGCGCCCTCGAACTCCTCGACGCCTGCGCCCGCTACTCCCCGGGCCCGGCCCGGGCCGAGTACCGCGCCTGGGTCGCCGCCCGCCCGGCCGACCGCGCCGTGGCCGAGCTGCTCGACGCCGCCCAGGGCGAGGACGCCCTCCGCCGCGGCCTCGCCTTCGAGGCCCTCCGGGTGGCCGGCGGCACCGCCGAACAGGCCGTCCGCGCCGCCGTCGACCTCCCGGTCCTGCGCCCCTACGCCCTGCTCTGGCTCGCCGAGCAGTCCGAGGAGGAGGGCATCGCCCCCTCCGACGTGCTGACCGCCGAGGACGCCGCCTGGCTCTGGGTCGACACCGCCGCCGCCGTCCTCGACCACGGCGAAACGGAACTCCTGGTGGGCCACGTCGAGGGAGCCTCCGCCGGCGAGCCCGTCCGCCTCTTCAACCGCGCCCGCCAGTCCGGCCACCCCCGCGCCGCCTCGGTCCTGACGGCCGTCAGCTCCGTCCACCCCGACCCGGCGGTAGCCAGAGCAGCCAGGCGGAGTGCTTTCAGCGTCCATAGAGGCGGGGCGTAAGTTGCACTACCAGAGGCGCGGGGAACGGCGCGGCCAGCCACCCACTCCGAGCCACTGAGGTCACAGCAGCCCGTTGCACTATCGGCGGTGCACATACGGAAGGGCCCCACTCCGGTTCCCCCGGAATGGGGCCCTTCACCGTTCAAAGACCGCTCAGCAGCCGCGCGACTCCGCGCGGCGTGCCCGCACGTCCCCGACCTTCTGCCCCACCTTGCGGCGGATCACCAGCAGCGGGGCCATCGCGGCCAGCGTGATCTGCGCGATCGCGCCGATGTGCATCAGCGTGTCGCCGCCCGGCAGGCCGGCGGCCCAGGCCGCCAGGCAGCCGATCGAGACCACGATCCAGCAGAGGGTGGCGGTGGCCAGCAGGCCCTGCGGCTTCGGGTACTCGATCCGCGAGACCATCAGGTACGCGACGCCGAAGATCATCGCCAGCCCGATCAGCATCGGCGGGTCGAGCAGCACGATCGCGATGACCGTCATGGCCCCCATCGGGCAGGGCATGCCCTGGAAGACCCCCGGCCGCATCTTGACGGCCGAGAACCGGGCGAGCCGCAGGACGACCGCGAGCAGCACCGTCAGCGCGATGAACGCCGAGAGCTGCTGGTTGCTGTCCGGGGAGACGATGCCCCAGACGGCCACGAAGTACGCCGGCGCGATCCCGAAGGAGATCAGGTCGGCCAGGTTGTCCAGCTCCGCGCCCAGGGCGGAGGAGCGGAGCTTGCGCGCCACCAGCCCGTCGAAGAGGTCACACATCGAGCCGATCAGCAGCAGCGTCACCGCGGTGGCGGCGCTGTTGCGGTTCGGCGAGGAGGTCTCCCCGGTGAGGTGCGGCATCAGGACCCCGGTGGTGATCGAGTAGATCGCCAGGAAGCCGCAGACGGCGTTGCCCAGGGTCAGGAAGTCGGCGGTGGACAGGTGCTGGGGCGAACGGGGAGCACGGAGCTCGCGGTCGCGCGCCCAGCGGCGGCGGCGCAGGTCCGTCTCCTCGTCCTCACCCAGGCCGACGAGGGTCTCAGGATCAGTCACGGTCAAGGCGCGTCACCCCGGCAGTGGTCTTCTGGCCCACCTCGACGCCGACCTCGACGCCGGGCGGGAGGTAGGTGTCGACGCGGGAGCCGAAGCGGATCAGGCCGACCCGCTCGCCCTGCTCGACCTTGGTCCCGGCGGCCATGTACGGCACGATGCGGCGGGCCACGGCCCCCGCGATCTGCACCATCTCGATGTCGCCGAGCTCGGTGTCGAAGTGCCAGACGACCCGCTCGTTGCGGTCGCTGTCCTTGTTGAACGCCGGCACGAAGCCGCCGGCGATGTGCTCCACGGAGGTCACGGTGCCGGGCAGCGGCGCGCGGTTGACGTGCACGTTGAGCGGGCTCATGAAGATCGCGACGCGGGTGCGGCCGTCCGGCCACGCGTCGATGCTCTGCACCACACCGTCGGCGGGGGAGATGACTCTCCCGGCGGTGATCTCACGCTCGGGGTCACGGAAGAACCACAGCATGCCCGCGCTCAGCGCACAGGCCGGAACGGCCGCGATGGCCCACTTGCCGCTGCGCCGGGTGAGGGCGGTGGTGATCGCGGCGGTGGCCAGGGTCGGCACGAACCAAGGGGTGGCTCCGCGGGCGATCGTCACGCGAGGGCGCCGACCGGCCGGAACGGAGGTGTGAGGGGACGGGCTGATGGGCATCGAAGACCTTAGTCGCGGGGGATCATGGCCGCTGGACGGGGGCCACCGCGGGGATCGAGTGAAAAGGGGACGGCTGCTGTCCCGGTGGATGCTATCGGGACCAGGCGGTAGGTGGGCAAGCCGCCTGCATGTTCAGGTGTCCTTAGCGGTGCCGATCTATACCTGCTATGTGTACGACCGTAGCTCGGGGGGTGGCGGTTCCCCAAGGGGTCGCACGTCCCGCGTGAGCCATGTCTCAATACGAACAGCACCCTTGGTCGGGCACCGTCGGTCGGTTACGGGAGCGCGGGGGCGGCCGTAGGGCGCGCACCGCGAGATGCGCGCCCTACGGCCCTTTCCCCGGGGCCGCCCGGCCGCTCCCCCCGACTGACCAGGTCGGGGATCGAGGCGGCCGGAGCGGCTGGCGGAGGCCGGGCCCGCACGCCCGGCACTCCTGGTTCGGTGGCCGGGGCGCAGCGGCCACCGGCGGATTCGAAATCCGGGCGGCCGGGCTGTTCTGCCCCGGAGCGGCCGTACTACTCGGCGATGCGGTACTCCTCGAGCAGGCGGCGGCCGACGATCATCTTCTGAATCTCCGCAGTTCCTTCACCGATCAGCAGCATCGGGGCCTCGCGGTAGAGCCGCTCGATCTCGTACTCCTTGGAGAAGCCGTAGCCGCCGTGGATGCGGAAGGCGTCCTCCACGACCTCCTTGCAGTACTCGGAGGCCAGGTACTTGGCCATGCCCGCCTCGAGGTCGTTGCGCTCGCCGCTGTCCTTCTTGCGGGCGGCCATCACCATCATCTGGTGCGCGGCCTCGACCTTGGTGGCCATCTCGGCCAGCTTGAACTGGATGGCCTGGTGCTCGGCGATCTTCTTGCCGAAGGTGGAGCGCTGCTGGGCGTAGGAGATGCCCAGCTCGAAGGCGCGGCGGGCCACTCCGCAGCCGCGGGCGGCCACGTTGACCCGGCCGACCTCGACGCCGTCCATCATCTGGTAGAAGCCCTTGCCGGGCTCCCCGCCGAGGACGCGGTTCGCCGGGATCCGGACGTCCTGGAGCACCAGCTCGGTGGTGTCGACGCCCTTGTAGCCCATCTTCTCGATCTTGCCGGGCACGGTGAGGCCGGGCACCGACTCGTTCGGGCCGAAGCCCGGGGTCTTCTCGATCAGGAAGGTGGTCATGTTCTTGTACGGGCTGGAGCCGCCCTCGTCGGTCTTGCAGAGCACCGCCACGACGCTGGAGGTGCCGCCGTTGGTCAGCCACATCTTCTGGCCGTTGATGACGTAGTGGTCGCCGTCCTTGACGCCCTTGGTGGAGATCGCCGACACGTCGGAGCCGAGGGCCGGCTCGGACATCGAGAAGGCCCCGCGCAGCTCTCCGGCGGCCATCTTGGGCAGGAAGTACTCCTTCTGCTCCTGGGTGCCGTGCGCGTTGATCATGTGGGCCACGATGAAGTGGGTGTTCACGATGCCGGAGACGGACATCCAGCCGCGGGCGATCTCCTCCACCACCAGGGCGTAGGTGAGCAGCGACTCGCCGAGCCCGCCGAACTCCTCGGGGATGGTCAGGCCGAACAGGCCGAGCTGCTTCATCCCCTCGACGATCGCGGTCGGGTACTCGTCCTTGTGCTCCAGCTCGGTGGCGACCGGGATGATCTCCTTCTCGACGAAGTCCCGCACGGTGGCGAGGATGTCCCGCTGGATCTCGGTGAGGCCGTCGGTCTGTGCGAGGCGTGCCATCGTGGGGCTCCTGGTCAGGAAGTTAAGAGAGGGTGAGTTGCGGGGGCTCCGCGAAGCGTGACTTCCGCGGAGCCCCCTGGCCGGTGGAGCGAGCGATGACGGCGCGCGCCCCGGACCGGGGTCCTTAGGAGAGGGGAGTCGGGCGGCCCGGCTGGTCGCCGCCGCGCTCCTCCAGGTACTTCTCGGTCGGCACCATCACCTTGCGGCGGAAGATGCAGACGACCGTGCCGTCCTGCTTGTAGCCCTTGGTCTCGACGTGGACGATGCCGCGGTCCGGCTTCGAGGTCATGTTCTTGTCGAGGACCGTGGTCTCGCCGTAGATGGTGTCGCCGTGGAAGGTCGGCGCGATGTGGCGCAGCGACTCGATCTCCAGGTTGGCGAGCGCCTTGCCGGAGACGTCCTCGACGCTCATGCCGAGCAGGATCGAGTAGATGTAGTTGCCGACCACGACGTTCTGGCCCTGCACGGTGGTGGTCGCGTAGTTGGCGTCCAGGTGCAGCGGGTGGTGGTTCATGGTGAGCAGGCAGAAGAGGTGGTCGTCGTACTCGGTGACCGTCTTCCCGGGCCAGTGCTTGTAGACCGCCCCGACCTCGAACTCCTCGTAGGTGCGTCCGAACTGCATGGCTCAGGCCTCCGGGGCTTCGAACTTGGACGTGCGCTGCATGCCGGCGGCCCGGCCCTTGCCGGAGACGACCAGGGCCATCTTGCGGCTGGCCTCGTCGATCATCTCGTCGCCGAGCATCGCGGAGCCCTTGAAGCCGCCGGCCTCGGAGGTGCACCAGTCGTAGGCGTCGAGGATCAGCTCGGCGTGGTCGTAGTCCTCCTGCGAGGGCGAGTAGATCTCGTTCGCGGCGGCGACCTGGTCCGGGTGGAGCACCCACTTGCCGTCGAAGCCCAGGGCGGCGGAGCGGCCGGCCACCGCGCGGTAGCCCTCCGCGTTGCGGATCTGCAGGTAGGGGCCGTCGATGGCCTGCAGGTCGTTGGCGCGGGCGGCCATCAGGATGCGCATCAGGATGTAGTGGTAGGCGTCGGCGTCGTAGCCGGGGGGCTGCTCGCCGACCACCAGGGACTTCATGTTGATCGAGGCCATGAAGTCGGCCGGGCCGAAGATGATGGTCTCCACGCGGGGGGAGGCCTCGGCGATCGCGTCGACGTTGATCAGGCCCTTGGCGTTCTCGATCTGCGCCTCGATGCCGATCTTGCCGACCTCGAAGCCCATGGTCTTCTCGATCTGGGTGAGCAGCAGGTCGAGCGCCTTGACCTGCTCGGCCGTCTGCACCTTGGGCAGCATGATGCAGTCCAGGTTCTGGCCCGCGCCCTCGACGACGGTGATGACGTCCCGATAGGTCCAGTGGGTGGTCCAGTCGTTGACCCGGACGACCTTGGTCTTCTTGCCCCAGTCGCCATTGTTGAGCGCGTCCACGATGTTGTGGCGGGCGCTCTCCTTGACCAGGGGGGCGCAGGCGTCCTCCAGGTCGAGGAAGACCTGGTCGGCCGGAAGGCCCTGGGCCTTCTCCAGGAAGCGCGGGTTGCTGCCGGGCACGGCCAGGCAGGAGCGGCGCGGCCGGAGGCGGTTCACGTTGGTCATGAGGGTGGTCGGTCCTTCCGGGGGTCAGGCAGTCGGGGCCGTGGTCGCGGCCCAGGGCTGAAGCCTGTTGGCCAGCCGGATCTCGTCGACGATCCGGCCGATGATGGTGGTGATGCCGAAGTCCTTCGGGGTGAAGACCGCGGCGACGCCGGCGGCCTTGAGGGCCTCGCCGTCCGCTGCGGGGATGATGCCACCGACGATCACCGGCACATCCTCCACCCCCGCGCGCCGCAGCCGGTAGAGCACGTCCGGCACCAGCTCCGGGTGGGCACCCGACAGGATGGACAGGCCCACGCAGTGCACGTCCTCCGCCACGGCGGCGGCGACGATCTGCTCGGGGGTCAGCCGGATGCCCTGGTAGACCACCTCGAAGCCGGCGTCGCGGGCCCGGACGGCGATCTGCTCGGCGCCGTTGGAGTGGCCGTCCAGGCCCGGCTTGCCGACCAGCAGGCGCAGCTTGCCCGCGCCCAGCTCGGCGGCGGTCGCGGCCACCGCCTCGCGGACGGCGGCCAGCTCGCCGCCGGGCTCGGCCGCCACGGCGACGGGGGCGCCGCCCACGCCGGTGGGGGCCCGGTACTCGCCGAAGACCTCGCGCAGCGCGAAGGACCACTCGCCGGTGGTGACCCCGGCCCGGGCACAGGCCAGGGTGGCGGCCATCAGGTTGGCCTCGGTCGCGGCCACGGCCTTGAGCTCGGCCAGTGCGGCCTGGGCCGCGGCCTCGTCGCGCTGCCCGCGCCAGGTCTCCAGCTGGGCCAGCACGGACTGCTCGGAGGCCGGGTCGACCACCATGATCGCGGTGTCCAGGTCGGCCGTCAGCGGGCTCTCCTCGGTGGTGTCGAAGCAGTTCACCCCGACGATCTTGTCCTCCCCGGCCTCGATCCGGGCCCGGCGCGCCGCGTGCGCGGCCACCAGGTTGGACTTCAGGTAGCCGGACTCGACGGCCGGGATCACCCCGCCCATCTCCAGCACCTTGGCGATCTCCGCCTCGGCCCCGGCGAGCAGCTCGGCCGTCTTGGCCTCGATGACCGCCGAGCCGTTGAAGATGTCGCCGTACTCGAGCAGGTCGGACTCGTAGGCCAGCACCTGCTGGATCCGCAGCGACCACTGCTGGTCCCAGGGCCGGGGCAGGCCCAGCGCCTCGTTCCAGGCCGGCAGCTGGACGGCCCGCGCACGGGCGTCCTTGGAGAGGGTGACGGCCAGCATCTCCAGCACGATCCGCTGGACGTTGTTCTCCGGCTGCGCCTCGGTCAGGCCGAGCGAGTTGACCTGCACGCCGTAGCGGAACCGGCGCTGCTTGGGGTCGGTGATCCCGTAGCGCTCGCTGGTGACCTTCTCCCAGAGCTGGGTGAAGGCCCGCATCTTGCACATCTCCTCGACGAAGCGGACGCCCGCGTTCACGAAGAAGCTGATCCGCGAGACCACCTCGCCCATCCGCTCCGGGGCGACCTGCCCCGAGTCGCGGACGGCGTCCAGCACGCTGATCGCGGTGCACATCGCGTACGCGATCTCCTGGACGGGGGTCGCCCCGGCCTCCTGCAGGTGGTAGCTGCAGATGTTGATCGGGTTCCACTTGGGGATGTTCGCGACGGTGTACGCGATCATGTCGGTGATCAGGCGCACCGAGGGGCCGGGCGGGAAGACGTGCGTCCCGCGCGACAGGTACTCCTTGACGATGTCGTTCTGGGTGGTGCCGGTGAGCTTGGCGATGTCCGCGCCCTGCTCCTCGGCGACCACCTGGTACATGGCGAGCAGCCACATGGCCGTCGCGTTGATCGTCATGGAGGTGTTGGTCTGCTCCAGCGGGATGCCCTCGAAGAGCGTCCGCATGTCGCCGACGTGGCCCACCGGCACCCCGACCCGGCCGACCTCGCCGCGGGCCAGGATGTGGTCCGAGTCGTAGCCGGTCTGGGTGGGCAGGTCGAAGGCGACCGAGAGACCGGTCTGGCCCTTCGCCAGGTTGCGCCGGTAGAGCGCGTTGGAGTCCTTCGCCGTGGAGTGACCGGCGTAGGTACGCATCAGCCACGGGCGGTCGCGCTTCAAGGGCTCGCTCATGTCAGATGTTCCGGAAGCGGTTGATGGCCGGCAGGTGCTTCTCACGCAGCTCGTGGTCGCGCACGCCCAGGCCCTCCTCGGGGGCGAGGCAGAGCACGCCGACCTTGCCCTGGTGCTTGTTCTGGTGCACGTCCAGGGCGGCCTGGCCGGTCTCCTCCAGGGAGTAGACCTTGGACACGGTCGGGTGGATCTTGCCCTTGGCGACCAGGCGGTTGGCCTCGAAGGCCTCGCGGTAGTTGGCGAAGTGCGAGCCGACGATCCGCTTGAGCGACATCCACAGGTAGCGGTTGTCGTACTGGTGCATGAAGCCGGAGGTGGAGGCGCAGGTGACGATGGTGCCGCCCTTGCGGGTGACGTAGACCGAGGCGCCGAAGGTCTCGCGGCCCGGGTGCTCGAAGACGATGTCCACGTCCTCGCCGCCGGTGAACTCGCGGATCTTGCCGCCCAGGCGCTTCCACTCGCGCGGGTCCTGGTTCTGCTCGTCCTTCCAGAACTTGTAGCCCTCGGCGGAGCGGTCGATGATCGCCTCGGCGCCCATGGCGCGGCAGATCTCGGCCTTCTGCGGCGAGGAGACCACGCAGATCGGGGTGGCGCCGCCGGCCAGCGCGTACTGGGTGGCGTACGAGCCGAGGCCGCCGCTGGCGCCCCAGATCAGCACGTTGTCGCCCTGCTTCATGCCGGCGCCGTTGCGCGAGACCAGCTGGCGGTAGGCGGTGGAGTTGACCAGGCCGGGGGAGGCGGCCTCCTCCCAGCTGAGGTGCTTGGGCTTGGGCAGCAGCTGGTTGGTCTTGACCAGGGCGATCTGGGCCAGGCCGCCGAAGTTGGTCTCGAAGCCCCAGATGCGCTGCTCCGGGTCCATCATCGTGTCGTTGTGGCCGTCCGGGCTCTCCAGCTCGACGGAGAGGCAGTGCGCGACGACCTCGTCGCCCGGCTTCCAGGCGTTGACGCCCGCGCCGGTGCGCAGCACCACGCCCGCGAGGTCGGAACCGAGCACGTGGTACGGCAGGTCGTGGCGCTTGGTCAGCGGGGAGAGGCGGCCGTAGCGCTCCAGGAAGCCGAAGGTGGAGACCGGCTCGAAGATCGAGGACCAGACGGTGTTGTAGTTCACCGAGCTGGCCATCACGGCGACCAGGGCCTCGCCCGGGCCGAGCTCCGGGAGGGCGACCTCGTCGAGGTGGAGGGACTTACGGGGGTCCTTGTCGCGGCTGTCGAGGCCCGCGAACATCTGCTCCTCGTCCTTGTGGAGCGTCACGGCGCGGTAGTGCTCCGGAAGCGCCAGGTTGGCGAAGTCCGCCGAGGTGCTGTCGGTGGAGAGGATTGCGTCGAGGATTTCCTGCATGGCTGCCTCCGAAGGCGTACCTGTGTTGAGGGCGCACAGGGCGTCTGGGGGAGCCGGGAGCGGACACCGGCTTCGCTGTCGGTCTGGGGTGGGTTGGGGTGCTGCGGCGACGACTGGTGGAGTCGCACAGACCCGGCGCGCCAAGGTGGGGAGCCGCGGCGCCGCGACTGATGGGTAACAAGCTAGTGGCACCCTGTGCCACTCGTAAAGACACGGGGTGCCACTATTTCCCAGTGTCACCGAACGGTGATCAGGGGCTGGTCGGGGGTAGCCGAAAGGCCCGCCCCACGGCACTGGGACGGGCCTTTCCTGCCTTGCTGACCTGCGCAAACGCATCGATCAGCCAGCTTGTGCGCCACCCAGGGCGGCGCGGATGGAGTCGACCACCAGCTCCAGCGGAGCGTCGGTCCGGGCGACTGTGATGAGTACCTCACCGCCGGGGGTGGCACTGAGTGCGCTGATGGCACTCGCCTCTCCGCCGGCCACCGTGTCACCGTTGGCACCGGGTGCCACACCGAAACCGCGGCGTCTGGCCCCCCGGGGCGCGGTGGCCCAGAAGGTGTTGCGGATGACCTCGAAGGAGTGGTCGAGCTGCGCCTCCACGTCGCCCAGACCGCCGGCCCGCAGCCAGCGCCGCAGCACGTGGTTGTGGGCCGCGACCACCGCCGCCGCCGAGACCTCGGCCAGCATCGAGTCGTCGTCCCCGCCGCGCTGCCAGCCCGGCGGGATCTCCTCGGCCGCGTCGAACCGGCCCAGCAGGTACCGGGTGAAGAGCCGCTCGTACCGGGAGACCACCGCGATCTCCCGCTCGCGCAGGGCCGGCACCTGACGGATCAGCTGGTACCGCGCGACGGACACACCCGGGGTGGAGGCGTACATCCGCAGCACCTCCTTGATGCCCCGGCAGACCACGTCGAGCGGGTGCTCCTCGTAGTCCGCGCTGGCCAGCAGGTCGGCCACCCGCACCAGGGTGTCGTCGTGGTCCGGGAAGATCGCCTCCTCCTTCGACCGGAAGTACCGGAAGAAGGTGCGCCGGGCCACCCCGGCGGCGGCCGCGATCTGGTCGACCGTGGTCTCCTCGTACCCCTGGGTGGCGAACAGCTCCATCGCCGCCGCCGCCAGGTCCTGCCGCATCTGCAGCCGCTGCGCCGCCGCCCGCCGGGTGCCCGCACCCGGCTCGGGGCGGGCCGCCTCCGGCTGCTCGGCGGGCTGCAGGGGCGTGGCGGGGGTTGACTGTGGCCGGTCCATGCCCGGAACGCTACACGGCTGGGCCGGGCCGCCGCCGGGCCTGGGCCTGCGCACCGGGGCGGCCGGGTGGGCGGCGACCGGCACCGGCCGGCCCGCCGCGGCCGGGTTCCAGGCCGCCCGGACCTGACCGCCGCCGCCCGCGCCGGGCGGCGGCGTCGACAGCGTGCTCATCGGCGGGCGTGGTCGCGGAAGCCGCGCCCGGTCTTGCGGCCCAGGCACCCGGCCGCCACCAGGTGCTCCAGCAGCGGCGCCGCGGCCAGGCCCGGCTCGCGGAACTCCTGGTGCAGCACCTGCTCGATGGTCAGCGAGACGTCCAGGCCGACCACGTCCAGCAGCTCGAACGGGCCCATCGGGTAGCCGCAGCCCAGCTTCATCGCGGTGTCGATGTCGTCCACCGTCGCGTAGTGCTCCTGCAGCATCCGCACCGCGTCGTTCAGGTACGGGAAGAGCAGCGCGTTCACGATGAAGCCGGCCCGGTCGCCGCACTCCACCGCGTGCTTCTTCACCTTGGCGCAGATCTCCAGCACGGTGGCCGTCACATCGGACGCGGTCAGCACAGTGGAGACCACCTCGACCAGCTTCATCGCCGGGGCCGGGTTGAAGAAGTGCATCCCGATCACGTCCTGCGGGCGGCTGGTCGCCGTCGCGCAGCTGATCACCGGGAGGCTGGAGGTGGTGGTGGCCAGCACCGCGCCCGGCTTGCAGATCTTGTCCAGGGTGGCGAACAGCTCGCGCTTGACCGTGAGGTCCTCCGCGACCGCCTCGACCACCAGGTCGGCGCTGGCCAGGTCCTCGTACCGGCCGGTGGGGGTCACGTTGGCCAGCGCCGCGTCCCGCTGCTCGGCGCTGAGCCGGCCCTTGGCCACCGAACGTTCCAGCGACTTCGTCAGCTGCGCCTTGGCGTTCTCCGCCTTCTCCTGGCTGCGGGCCGCGAGCAGCACCCGGTACCCGGCCTTGGCGAAGACCTCCACGATGCCGGTGGCCATGGTGCCCGAGCCGCAGACCGCGATCTCGTTCACCTCGCGGCCGGCGGTGCGGGCCGCGGCGCCCTTGGCGGCCTCGGTGACCACCTTGGAGGAGCCCGGCGCCTCGTAGGTGTAGAAGCCGCGCCCGCTCTTGCGGCCGAGCAGCCCGGCCGAGACCAGCTGGCCCAGGATCGGCGCCGGGGCGTGCAGCCGGTCGCGGGACTGCTCGTACATCGCCTCGAGCACGGTGCGGGCGGTGTCCACGCCGATCAGGTCCAGCAGCGCCAGCGGGCCCATCGGCAGGCCGCAGCCCAGCCGCATCGCGGCGTCGATGTCCTCCCGGGTGGCGTACTTGGACTCGTACATCGCGGCGGCCTGGTTGAGGTACGCGAAGAGCAGGCCGTTGACGATGAAGCCGGCCCGGTCGCCCGCGGCCACCGGCTCCTTGCCCAGGCTGCGGGCGAACTCGGCCACGTCCTCGGCGGCCTGCGGGCCGGTCAGCACGGTGCGGACCACCTCGACCAGCTTCATGCTGTGCACCGGGTTGAAGAAGTGCACCCCGAGCACCCGCTCGGGCCGGGCGGTGGCGGCGGCGATCCGGGTCACGCTGAGCGCGGTGGTACCGGTCGCCAGCACCGTCTCCGGCGGGCAGATCCGGTCCAGCTCGGCGAAGATCTCCCGCTTCAGCTCCAGCTGCTCGGGCACCTCCTCGATCACCAGCTGGGCGGCAGCGGCGGCGGCCAGCTCGTCGCCGACCGAGATCAGCGCCAGCAGCTCGCCCCGCTCTTCGGCGGTCAGCCGCCCGCGCTCCACGGCGTGCGCGGTCGACTCCTGGATCCGGGCCAGCGCCCGCCCGGCGGCGTGGGCGTCGGCCTCGATGCCGATCACCCGCCGCCCGCTCCGGGCGATCGCGACGGCGATGCCGGCACCCATGGTGCCGAGGCCGACCACGGCGACGGTGGGGAAGGGACGCTCCATGTGTACCTGACTCCTTGTCATGGTCCCCGTGCGGCGGCCCTGCGGGCAGGCCTGGGCGGCCCTGACTCGCAGGGGAGGGTACGGTCGCACGGGGAGACGGGAATGACGGTTGCGGCACGCGCGGGCACCGGCCGGTCCGCTCCGGCCGTGCTGCGGGTGTGTGCCGTGGTGCTCAGGCGCTGAAGTGTGGCTGCGCTGCACAGGAAACAACGCACGTTCGCCCCGCCCGACTCCGTGCGATGGCACGACGGACGGCAGCCCCGCTGGTGCGGCTCCCGAAGCCCAGCGGTGGTGCGTGCCGGTCACTGTAGCGAAGCTACTGCCGAGTAGGAAGGGGTCAGGTTGTAAGGGAAACCGGGCCGAGCCCGGAACGCCGGGCCGTCCACCCCCCGAAACAGGGGGGTGCAGGCGGCCCGCACCCCCCGCATAACGTCATCTCCGTCGCCGGGGAATGAGCCCCGGAGGGCAGGACTTCCGGGGGAGGCAGCGGTGTTCGACTTCTGGCTGACGCTGGCGGACGAGGAGTTCTACGTCCCGCTGGAGCGGGCCGCCGGGGTCGGCGAGCAGTACCGACCCGGCGCCGTGCCGACGGGCTGGCGGGAGACCGCCGAGGGTGTCTGGCGGCACTGGCAGCCGGCCGAGCTGGTGATCGCCGAGCAGGGGTGGAAGGTGCACGTCTCCACCACCCTCGCCCGGCTGCAGTTCACCCTCGACACCGTGGCGCGGATCTGCTTCGAGGAAGGCCTGGCCTTCAAGCACCTGGCCAACCAGCTCTTCTTCGAGACGGTGCACCACAAGCACGCCGCCCGCTCGCAGGCCGGCAAGTTCTGCGCCGTCTACCCGCCGGACGCCGACCGCGCACGGCAGCTGATGGACCGGCTGGCCGTCGAGCTCAAGGAGGAGGTCGGGCCGTACGTGCTCTCCGACCGCCGGTACGGCGAGACCGGAGTGGTCTACTACCGCTACGGCGCCTTCCTGAGCCGCAGCCGGCTGCAACCGGACGGCACCGAGCTGCACCTGGTCCGGGACGCCGAGGGCAACGAGGTGCCGGACGTGCGCAGCGCGCAGTTCACCCTGCCCGCCGGGGTGACGGACCCGTTCGCCCCGCCGCCCGCCCCGCACACCGGCCCGATCCTGCTCGGTGGTCGGTACGAGATCACCGAGGTGATCCGGCACAGCAACGGCGGCGGCACCTACCGGGCCACCGACACCACCACCGGCCGGAAGGTCTTCGTCAAGGAGGCCCGCGCCCACAACGGCCTGATCGGCGACGGCACCGACTCCCGGGACCGGCTGCGCGCGGAGTACGAGATCCTGTGCCTCGTCCACGACCGGGCCCCGAGCCTCTGCCCCGAGCCGATCGACCACTTCACCGAGTGGGAGCACGACTTCCTGGTCGCCGAGCACGTCGAGGGCACCGGCTTCCTCCAGTGGGTCGCCAGCCACAGCGTGATGGGCCGGCTCGGGGTGCGGGCCGAGCGCCACACGGCCTACCTCGGCGAGGTCGAACGGATCCTGGCGGACCTGCGGGGCCAGGTCGACCGGCTGCACGCGATCGGGCTGCGCTTCGGCGACCTCAGCCCCGGCAACGTGGTCGTCCAGGAGGACCTGACGGTCCGCCTGATCGACTTCGAGACCGCCACCCCCCTCGCCGAACCGCCCTCCCCGCTCGGCACCCCGGGCTACCGGCCGCCCGAGGCGCTGCGGGAGGCGGGGGTCGAGCACGACGAGTACGGCCTCTCGGGGCTCGCCCTGTGCGCGCTCTTCCCGTTGAACCGGACCTTCGAGCGCGACGGCCGAGGCCGCGCCGAGCTGCTCCGGCGGGACCTCGAACAGGAGGTGCCCGTCCCGGCCGCGCTCTGGCAGACGGCGACCAGGTACCACGGCAGCACCACCCCCGAGATCACCACCGACCACGACCTCCCCACCGCCGCCGAGCTGGACGAACACCCCGAGTGGGCGCTCACCGCCCTGCGCGAGGGCCTCACCGCAGGCCTGCTCGCGATGGCCCGGCCGGACGGCGCGGACTGGGTCTTCCCGCCCCCGCCCGGCGGGTACCTGGTGAACACCCACTGCCTGGAGCACGGCACCGCCGGTGTGCTGCACGCCCTGCACCGGGCGGGCGTGCCGATCCCGGCGGAGCTGCTGGACCGCTTCCGCCGCGACGCGCTCGGCAGCGCCGAGACCCTGGCGCCCGGTCTGCAGGTCGGCACCGCCGGCCTGGCCTGGGTGCTGGCCGAACTCGGCCTGGCCGAGGAGGCCGACCGACTGCTGGGGCTCTCGCTCGGGCACCCGCTCGCCCTCGGCAGCGCCCACCTCGGCAACGGTGCGGCCGGGATCGGCCTGGTGCACCTGGACTTCCACGCCCGGTACGGCGACGAGCAGCGGCTGCGCACCGCCACCAAACTCGGCGACGCCTTCGCCGGCCCGCACCGCGCGGCCGTCCTGGCCGGCGCGGGGGTGTCGGGGCTGGAGGCCGGCCTCGCGGGCACCGCACTCTTCCTGACCGCACTCGGCGAGCACACCGGCGAGCAGCGGTACCTGGCGGGCGCCGTCCGGCTGATGCACGCCGAGCTGGACCGGGCGGTGGAGGACCCCGAGGACGGACTGCTCTTCCCGGGAGACTCCGGCACCCGCAACCTCCCCTACCTCTCGCGCGGCTCGGCCGGGGTGGCCCTGGCGCTCTCTCGGCTGGCCGCCGCGACCGGTGACGAGCGCTGCGCGGCCGCCCTGCCCCGGGTGCTGACCATGTGCCGGCTCACCTGCGCGGCCGAACCCGGCCTCCACCAGGGCGTCGCGGGCTGGGCGTACACCCTCGCCGAGCACGCCCACCACGGCGGCGGGCCGGCCGAGCGGCAGGCGGCCGTCCGGATCGCCACCGGCCTGGCCAAGTACGCGATCCGGCACCCCAGCGGCCTGCGGGTGCTCGGCGGCGGCCAGGAGCGCTACTCCGCCGACCTGGGCTCCGGCAGCGCGGGCGTGCTGCTCGCGCTGGCCCGGGTACTCGACGGCCCCGGGGCGACCCTGCTCCCCGACCCGGCCGCCCACTGACTCCGGTGCCCGGCCGTGCCGGGCACCGGCCACCGTCCCTCGCACCTCCGCGAGCCGACGGACCACCGCACCACGATCCGGAAGGACACCACCATGAACGCCGTCATCGCACTGCAGTCCCTCGAGGAGAGCGCCCAGGGCACCGAGCTGCTCCCGATCACCGGTCTGGGCAGCGCGTTCAGCTACTACAGCCGCTGCTCCACCACCTGCGGCTGAGCCAACCGAGGGCACTGACCGGCCACCGTGCCCGCCCGGTGCCCAGCGGGCCGCCGGCTCCCCTGACCGGCGCCCCGACCACCCCGGGCGGCAGTCGGCAGACCACGTCTGCCGACTGCCGCCCGGCTCCGCTGCTCACCGCGCTTCATCTCGCACCGCGCTTCACCTCGCACCCCGCTCCACCTCGCACCGCGCTTCACCCCTCGCCCTGCTCCACCCCTCACCCCGCTCCACCTCAGACCCGCAGGAAGGGACACCTCCGAATGGTCGACACCGTGCCGGCTCCGGCCGCCGAGGCCGCCGCCGAGCTGCGGCTCGGCGAGGTCCTGGCCGATCTGCGCCGCTACCTGGCCCCCGAGCGTGGGCGCTTGCTGGCGGCGGGCCTGCTCCTGCTGCTCTCCGGCGCCGTCGGGTTGGCGCAGCCGCTGGTCGTGCGGCAGCTGCTTGGGGGTGCCACCCCGCTGCGGCACGCCGCCGGGCCGGTCGCGGCCCTGATCGTCCTGGTCGTGGTCGGCGCCGTCGGCTCCGCGTACGGCAACTACCAGCTGACCACCGCCGCCGAGGGCACCGTGCTGACGGCCCGTCGGCTGCTCACCGCCCATGTGCTGCGCCTGCCGATGGCGGCCTTCCGCCGCGCCACCCCCGGCGACCTGATGGCCCGGGTCACCGGCGACACGACCTTGTTGCGCCAGGTGGTGCAGCTGACGCTGGTGCAGGCGGCCACCGGCCTGGTCACGGCGGCCGGCGCGCTGGTGCTGATGGCCACACTGGATCCGGTACTGCTGGGCGTCAGCCTGCTGGCCATCCTGTTGCTGCTGGGCACCGTGGGCCTGATCCTGCCTCGGATCCGCGCGGCCTCGATCGGCGCCCAGAACTCGATCGGCGACCTGGGCACCGTGCTGGACCGCTCGCTCACCGCCTTCACCACGGTCAAGGCCAGCGGCACCGAGGAGGCGGAGGCCGCGCGGATCCGGGCCGCGGCCGAGCAGGCGTACCGGCACGGCGTGGTCCGGGCCCGCTGGGACTCCACCGCCAACGCCGTGGCCATGCTGGCCGTGCAGCTCGTCTTCCTGGTGGTGCTCGGCGTCGGCGCGCTGCGGATCTCGGCCGGCGCGATCCAGGTCGCCACCCTGGTGGCCTTCCTGCTCTACGTGCTCTTCCTGGCCGGGCCGGTGATGTCCCTGGTCGCGGTCTTCGCCTTCGCCCAGACCGGCCGCGCGGTGCTGCAACGGATCGGCGAGATCACCCGCCTGCCGCCGGAGCCCGCACGCTCGCCCCTGCCGCTCCCGGAGCCCGTGGCGTCTGCCGCTGCCGGGGCGACTGTGGTCTTCGACCGGGTCTCCTTCCGCTACCCGCGCAGCGCCGAGCCGGTGCTGCGCGAGTTCTCCCTCACCGTGCCGGCCGTCGGCCTGACCGCGCTGGTCGGCCCCTCCGGCGGCGGCAAGAGCACCGCGCTCAACCTGATCGAGCGCTTCTGGGACCCGGAGGCCGGCTCGATCCTGGTGGACGGCACGGAGGTGCGCGACTGGGACCTGCACCGGCTGCGCGGGGCCATCGGCTACGTGGAGCAGGACGCTCCGGTGCTGGCCGGCACCCTGCGCGAGAACCTCGCCTACGCCGTCGACCACGCCACCGAGGCCGAGCTGCGCGAGGTGGTCGCCCTCGCCCGGCTCGACGGTCTGCTGGAGCGGCTCGGCGGCGACCTGGACGCGCCCGTCCAGTACCGCGGCGTCTCGCTCTCCGGCGGTGAGCGCCAGCGGATCGCCATCGCCCGGGCCCTGCTGCGCCGCCCCCGCCTGCTGCTGCTCGACGAGGCGACCTCGCAACTGGACGCCGCCAACGAGGCGGCGCTGCGCGCGGTGGTGCAGGAGCTCGCGGCCCGGATGCCGGTGCTCGCCGTCGCCCACCGACTCTCCACGGTGCTCGGTGCCACCACCATCGCCGTGGTGGAGTCCGGCACCGTCCGGGCGGTCGGCTCCCACCACGAGCTGCTCTGCACCGACCCGGTCTACGCCCACCTCGCCGCCCACCAGCTGCTCGCCGATGATCCCAACTCCCGTGAATTCGCCACTCCTTGAGGTTAGAATGCTGCCGGTGTCGATCTTGTGCGAGATCGACCCCGTGCAGCCAGGGAGTCTCAGGTGGAGTCAGGTTTACAACGGGCCCGGCGGTTCATGATCCTGGCCACTGGCCTGTTCCGGGCCACCCACCTGGTCGGCGGAGCGGTCGCGGCGATCGGCGACCGCACCGGTCTGCTGCTGTTCGGGCTCTCGCTGACGACCAGCACCGCGCTCTACCTCCCGGGCTACCGGCGGGACCGGCTCGGCCGCTACCGGCTCTGGGCCGACGCGTTGGTCACCGGCTGCCTGGTCCCCGTCCTCGCGCTGCCGGCCGTCAACGGGCCGATCACCCCGGCGGTCTCCTGGGTGGCGCTGCTCGGCAGCTCCTCGGCCGCCGCCGTGGCGGCCGGGCTCGACGGCAGGTCGGCACTGAGTGCGATCGGGCTGGTCTCCGCCGTACACGCGGCCTGCTACCTGCAGTCCGGGCAGGCCGCCGCGTTGGGCGGGCACCTGCTCTCGCTGGTCTCGGCCGGCGTGATGGCGCACATCTTCTGGCGCTACCTCCACCGCCAGGGCGCCATGCTGGACGAGGCCCGGGAGCGGGCCCTGGTCGCCGAGGCCGCCCGGGCCCGCCGGACCGAACGGGCCGCCCAGCACCGGGCCTTGCACGACACCGTGCTGGCCACCCTGACCGCCATCGTCCACGAGCGGGTCGACCCCACGGCGGAGACCTTCCGGGAGCGCTGTGCCCGGGAGGCCTCCTACCTGCGCCGGCTGATCCAGCGTTCGGACGAGGAGGAGGGCCAAGGCGGTGACCTCGCGGCGGGCGCGGCCCTGGAACAGGCGGTCGCCGCGGCCGAGGGCATCGGCCTCACCGTCCACACCCGCTACCACGCCCTGCCCGTCCTACCCGCCCAGGTGGCCCGGGCCCTGGCCGCCGCGGTGACCGAGGCCCTGAACAACGTCCGCCACCACGCCGGGACTTCGACCGCGCACTTGACCGCCACCGGCAGCGGCCGGGGCATCGTCGTCACCGTGGCGGACGAGGGCTGCGGCTTCGACAGCAGCGCCACGACGGGCACTGGCACCGGCACCGGCCTGCGCCGGTCGGTGCACGGCCGGATGACGGAGATAGGCGGCAGCGCAGCGGTGGACAGCGCCCCCGGCGAGGGCACCCTGGTGGAGCTCACGTGGCCGGCCTGACCCCGGAGCCCGGCGGCCCGATCACGTCTCCCGCCTGCCCGCCCCCGGAGCCCGCCGACCCGACTCCCGAGCCCGGCGGCCCGCCCACGAAGCCCGGGGGTGCGGCTGAGGCGTCTGCCGGCCCGCCCCCGGCTCCCGGCGGCCCGATCGCGTCTCCCGCCGACCCGACCCCCGGGCCCGGCGGCCCGTCCCCGAGGCTCGGGGACACAGCAGAGGCGTCTGCCGACCAGCCCCCGGACTCCGCCGATCCGAACCCTCATCCCGCCGGCACGGTCACTGTCGCCGCCGTGGACGACGACCGGATGCTGCTGGAGGGCCTGGCCTCCTGGCTGACGCGGGCGCCGCATCTGCGGCTGCTGGACTGCGCCGTCACCGTGGACGAGCTGCTGGCCGGCCCGGGGCGGCACGCCGATGTGGTGCTGCTCGACCTACTGCTGCGGGACGGCTCGGCGCCCGAGGCGAACGTCACCCGGCTCCGACTGGCCGGGCCCCGGGTGCTGATGATCAGTACGCAGGGCGAACCGGCCGCCATGGTTGCCACCGTCGAGGCGGGCGCGGCCGGCTACCTGACCAAGGACCACGCCCTGGACCGCCTGGTGGCGGCGATCGACGAGGTGGCCGCCGGCCGGCCCGTGCACTCGCCCGAGCTGGCCTTCGCCCTGGCCAACGACGAGCGGCCCGTCCGGCCCAAGCTCAGCCCGCGTGAGCTCCAGGTGCTCCGCGACTACGCCTCCGGCCTGACCCTCAAGGCAGCCGCCCGCCGGGCCGGCATCAGCCCGCAGACGGCCAAGTGGTACCTCGACCAGGTCAAGGCCAAGTACCAACAGGCTGGCCGCCCCACCTTCACCAAACTCGACCTGGCCGCCCGCGCCCGCGAGGACACCCTCCTCACCGGGCTCACACCCCCGGACTGACCGGTCCTGGGGCCTGGCTCCGTGCGATGGCACGACGGACGGCAGCCAGCAGAGCAGGTTCGAGAGGTAGTCCCGCCCCGGCGTATGACGTCCGCCTCGCCCATTCCTGGCCGGGGGGTCGTCCTTGAGCTGCCTCCGCGTTCCCCGTTCCTGCCGCATCCACGGCACCGGCGCATCCGGGCATGTGGCGGGAATCGTTCGCTCGCGCTCCCTTCAGCTCAAGTTAATACGAAACGGACCGGTCAAACCGCAGTCCTGTGCATGCCTCATCGCACACATGACTACCAGGGCCGCCCCCTGTAGGGCGAACGCCACTGCTCCACCGGCCCGAGCTACATCACGAATTCAGCTCTGGCGACTCATTTATGATTCAATTTATTCCAATTGCCGACCCACTCCGGGGGATCTTCGAGTCGGCTGATGAAATATTCGAGGCGTGCGCGCTCGCCGCCAATTATGTTGACAATGAGAGCTGCCACTCCAAAACCTTCTGCGGCATCCTTGTAGAGTTGCCAAAGTCCCGCGCGTGCGGCACTTGCGCAAGCGCCGACTGGAGTCCCGTTGACCATCTCCTCGCCCTCGCCGCTAATGCTCCGGAGAATCGTGGTGTGAAGCTTGTGGCGAGCCTCGGGGTGGAGCTCTTCGCTCAATGCGGCCACCATTACGGTGATGGCAACGGGCGTGACCTCGAAAATGATGGTTCCATGCTCGACGTGCCCCTCGAAATCAACCCGTCGAATTTTCTCTTCCGTGTTCGCGGAAATCAGATTGCGCAAGTCGGTGGCAAGATGGCCGGCCGGGCGCCCGCAGCCACATTCATACGAATCCCAATCGATTCGATCAATCTCAAGCGTCGACAGCCTCAAGTTGGCCCCTGGAGGTTCGGGAAAATTGGAGGTCCATCATACCTGGGCAGGTCAAAGTACGGGCCATGCTCGAATCGATGATCCGGAAAGTGCATCTGACACGTCGAGCGGACCTCTATCTCTCCAGAAGAAATGCGAAGGGAAGGGGGAATGGCATTCCCAGAGGCTCGACTGAAGAAGACTTCATCCAACGCCCACCCGGTACCGTTCCGGTCCGCGACCGTCGTGCGGACCGTGCGCCGCAGGCGACGCCCGGCCAGCCCGCGTCCCCACAGCAGCCGGGCAACGCGCTTGCGGGGGACTGCACCGTGCCGTTCCCACAGCTCGCGGGTGCTCCTGGGGATGCCGTAGGCGCCGTTCGACTCGCTGTGGATCTCCTCGATCAGCCCGGCCAGTTCCTCATCCGCCGCCCTGCGGGCCATGCGGACGGGGGCGCGCGTATCCATCGGTAGAAACCCGGACGCCGAGACCCTCAGCCCGAATATCCGCTTCTCAGAAGTGTCCACACCACGGGGTAAAGCCCACTGAGCCGGTTCGTCCGGCTGTGCATCGCTGTGCCGGGCCTCAGTGGCGTCGGGGCGCCCGCCGAGGCCCGGGGTAGCGAGGTCAGCTCTTGCGGGCGTGTAGGACGCTGCCGCCGAGGGGGAGGGGGGAGAGGCCGGTGAGGGTGAGGCCGGCGGTGGTGAGGAGGGTGGCGTAGTGGGGGGCCGTGCGTTCGCGGCCGCCGACGTTGCACATCATGTGGAGGTCCCAGGCGGTGGCGAGGGAGGGGGAGCCGTCGGTGGGGAGAACGCGTTCGACGATGAGGAGCGAGGCGTCGGTGGGCATCGCCCGGGCGCAGTGGCGGAGGATCTCGCGGCAGCGGTCGTCGTCCCAGTCGTGCAGGATCCGGGAGAGCACGTAGACGTCTCCGCCCGGCGGCACGTCGGCGAAGTCGCCGCCGTGGAAGGCGACTCGGGCGGGGTCGAGGCGGCGGCGGGCCGCGTCGATCACGTGCGGGCGTTCGAGGAGGGCGCCGCGCAGCCGGGGGTGGGCCTCCAGCAGCCCGGCCAGCAACTCGCCGGTGCCGCCCGCGACGTCCACCACCGTGCCGCCGGCCGAAGCGGCGGCGGTGATGGCGGGGTGGGCGGCCAGCGGCTCGAACATCCGGGCGCTTGCCGCCATCGAGCGGTCGAAGAGTTCGGCCAGCTGCGGGTCCCGGGCGAAGTGCTCGAAGTGGTTCTCGCCGTGCAGGTGGTCGAAGGCGGTCTCGCCGGTACGCACGGTGTGGGTCAGGTGGGCGAAGGACTGGTAGAACGGCCCGCCGTACATCAGGGCCAGCGGGCGCAGCGAGCCGGTGGCCTCGCTGCGCAGCAGCGCCCCGAGCGGGGTGAGCCGGTGGCCGTCCGCGTCCTGGGTGAGCACTCCGTGCATGGTGAGGTAGCGCAGCAGGGTGGCCAGGGCGACCGGATCGGCCCCGACCGAGCGGGCCAGCGCCTCGGTGCCGGTCGCGGTGTCGGTGGCCAGCACGTCGGCCAGCCGGAGCCGGGCGAAAACGGCGAGCGCCTGGGTGGTCCAGGCGCCGGTCATCAGCCGCAGAAGCGTTTCGGCCGACGAGGCGTCAGAGGCCTCGGAGGCGTCATCGGCGTCAGAAGAGTCAGAGGCGTCGGAGGCGTCAGAGGTTTCGGTCGGGGTGGCGGAGAGGTGGGCGGCCAGGGCCTGGCGGTGGTCGCCGGGGGCATAGAGCTCGATCCGGCGGTATTCGGTGCCGGTGGCCGGCGGGAGGGTGAAGTAGAGGACGGTGCCGTTCTCGTGCGGGTTGTGGCCTCCGCCGTCGGGCGTGGCGCCGTGCTGGGTGAGCAGGGTGGTGAGCCCGCGCAGTGCCAGCGGGTCGGGCCGGGTGACCTCGAAGGCCAGGTGGGCCTCGTGCTGGGCGGCCCGCTCGTGGTCGGCCACCGCGGTGAGCGCGGAGCCGGGCGGGACGGTCAGGGCGAAGACCTCCACCATCCGGGGCGAGCCGTCCGGGCCGGTCACGGTGGGGCGCAGGATCCGCACGTCCAGCTCGGCCGGGTCGAGCTGGTGGCGACGGGCGAGTCGGTCGCGGACCACCACGCTGGGCTGGGTGCCGGTGCCGGTGGGCAGCCCGGCGGCGGTGAGGGCGGCTCGTAAGGCCTGACGGTCGGCCGGGAAGACCGAGACCGCGGCGTGGGCGAACCGGCAGCGTCCGGCCAGCGCCCGCAGATCGGGCCCGGTCAGGCCCGGCAGCAGCCGGGGGAGCAGCGTGGCGGCGTCCTGCTCGCGGACGAACTCGGCGGCGGCCCGCAGCCGGGCCTCGTCGGTCGGCACCGGCCCGGGCGGTGGCGCAGGGGCCGGGGAGGGCGAGGGCAGGGTCGGTGGGTACTGCGCGATCGTGGTCATGCCGGATCGCTCCTCGTCGGTAGGAGTACAGGGAGGGGAGGGGAAGGAGATGAGGGGAGGTCAGAGGCCCACGTAGTGCTGGGCGAACCAGTCCTGGTCGGCGCGCGAGGTGCGCAGGGAGTCGAGCCGGGCCCGGCGCAGGCGCTCCTGGAAGGGGTCGCGCTCGGGGTGGAGCAGGCGGATCATCCACCGGGAGAACTCCTGGGCCCGCCAGATGTGGGCCAGGCAGCGTTCGGAGTAGTGGTCCAGGCCGCTGGGGTCGCCCCGGAGCAGGTCGTCGGCGAGGGCGGCGGCCAGGAGTTCGGCGGCCAGTACGGCGAGGTTGGCGCCCTTGGCGGCGGATGGGCTGATCAGACTGGCGGCGTCGCCGGCCAGCAGCAGGGAGCCCTGGCGCAGCGGCTCGACCACGTCGGATTCGAGGGCGACCACCCCGCGCTGGGTGATCGGGCCCTGGTGCAGTGGGCCGTAGCGGTCGGCCTGGAGTCGGAGGCTGAGTTCGGCCCAGATACGTTCCTGCGGCCAGGCGGCCGGGTCCGTTCCGGGCTCGCACTGGAGGTAGTAGCGGGTGATCCGGTCGGTGCGGGCCATGTGCCCGGCGAAGCCGTGGGGGTGGACGGCGTAGCCGACGGCGTCCAGGCTCGGCGGGGCCTCGGCGAGCAGGGCCAGCCAGCTGACGCCGTGGTCGCGGCGATGGTGCCGGACGGTGGGGCCGAGCGCCCGGCGCCCGGCCCCGTGCCGGCCGTCGCAGGCGGCCACGTACCGACCCTGCCAGCGCACCGGCCGGCCCTCGGCGGCCCGGGCGGTGACGGTGGGGGCGTCGGTGTCCGTACCGTGTACGGCCAGCGCCTCGGTGTCGAAGGCGATCCGGCCGCCCGCCGCCAGGTAGGTGTCGAGCAGGTCGGCGACCAGTTGCTGCTGCGGGTAGACGGTGTGCGCCTCGCCTCGGCCGAGCTGGTCGTAGTCGAGCCGGAACCGGCCGTCCTCGGTGCGGAACTCGCAGCTGCCGTGCGAGCTGCCGCCGCGTGACAGGCCCTCGGCCAGGCCGTGCCGCTGCAGCGTGCGGACGGTGTCGGGGGCGAGGTAGCCGGCCCGGGCCCGGTCGGCCAGGGTGGCTCGGCCGGCTCGTTCCAGGATCACGCAGTCGATGCCCTCGCGGTGCAGCAGGTTGCCCAGGAGCAGGCCCGCCGGGCCCGCGCCGAGGATCAACACCTGGGCACTGCCGCCGTTCTGATCTTCTGTCACGAGTAGTGGATCTTAGACATGGTCCAGCTGCCGCCCCGGCCCGATTCACCCGTATGCACTAGATCTTGAGGTCGGTGTAACCGTGGGTACGCCAACGGCCCCCGGTGACCGTGGAGGTCACCGGGGGCCGCGGAGTGGGCAACCCGGGTGGGTCAGTGGGCCATCACCGGGATGGCGTCCTCGGCGGAGGCGTCGGCCGAGGTCTGGCTGGAGCCCTGGTGCGGGGCGTTGATCAGGACGGCCGCGACCAGGCCGGCCAGGATCAGGATGCCGAAGGACCACCAGATGGCCGTGGTGTAGCTGTGCACCATGACCTCCAGCTTGAAGAGGCCGATCTGCGCCTGCGAACCACCGGAGGGGTGGTGCGACTTGGCGAAGGCGGTGGCGGCGCTGTTGGCCACGGTGGCCAGCAGGGCGGTGCCGATCGCGCCGCCGACCTGCTGCGAGGTGTTGACCATCGCGGAGGCGACACCCGCGTCGCGCGGCTCGACCCCGTAGGTGGCCAGGCTCATGGCCGGCATGAAGGCGGTACCCATGCCGAGGCCCATCAGCACCAGGCCGGGCAGGATCAGCGTCGGGTAGTCGCCGTCCACCTTGATGTTGGTCAGGATCAGCAGGCCGAGCGAGGCGACCAGGAAGCCGGGGGCCATCAGGAAGCGGGCCGGGACCCGGGTCATCAGGCGGGCGCCGATCTGGGTCGAGCCGGTGATCATGCCCGCCACCATCGGCAGGAAGGCCAGGCCGGTCTTGACCGGGCTGTAGCCCAGCACGACCTGCAGGTAGTAGGTGAGGAAGAGGAACAGGCCGAACATGCCGATCACGGCGAGACCGAGCGAGAGGTAGACCCCGCCGCGGTTGCGGTTCCACAGCACGCGCAGCGGCAGCAGCGGCGCCTTGACCTTGCTCTCCACGATGCCGAAGGCGATCAGCAGCACGGCGGCGGCGGCGAACAGGCCGAGGGTGATGCCGGCCGTCCAGCCGTCGGTCTCGGCGCGGGTGAAGCCGTAGACCAGCGAGACCAGGCCGGTGGAGACCAGCAGCACGCCGGGGATGTCGAGCTTGTTGCGGTTGCGGCTGCCGGCCGGCTCCCGGATGACCAGGACGGCACCGGTGATCGCGACCACGGCGAACGGGATGTTGACGAAGAAGGTCCAGCGCCAGTTCATGTACTCGGTGAGCAGGCCGCCGAGGATCAGACCGATCGCGCCACCGCCACCGGCGATCGCACCGTAGATGCCGAAGGCCTTGGCCCGCTCCTTGGCCTCGGTGAACATCACCGCGAGCAGCGAGAGGGCGGCCGGGGCGAGCAGCGCGCCGAAGACGCCCTGGAGGGCGCGGGCGCCCAGCAGCATAGCGGTGTTGGCGGCGGCGCCACCCAGCGCCGAGGCGAGCGCGAAGCCGCTCAGGCCGACGATGAAGGTGCGCTTGCGGCCCCAGAGGTCGGCGATCCGGCCGCCGAAGAGCAGCAGGCCACCGAAGGCCAGCGCGTAGGCGGTGATGACCCACTGGCGGTTGGCGTCGGATATGCCGAGGTCGGCCTGGGCCGAGGGCAGGGCGATGTTCACGATGGTCGCGTCGAGCACGACCATCAGCTGGGCGAGGCCGATGAAGGCCAGGGCCTTCCAGCGCCGCGGATCGGGCAGCAGGGAGGTTTCGGACATGGGGATACCCACTAACGTGTGTTCAGGGCGTGCGTGGTCAGCTTCGTGGCGTCGTCGGTACTGCGTGAAGTCTCAGGTGGGACAGTCGTGGGGTGCGGCCGTCACAGGTGGCGGCGCAGGTCCTCCAGGGTGGTGGCCCGGCCGGGCAGTTCGGTGGCCGCCGGGGCCCGCAGGCCGTCCAGCAGCAGCTGGAGGTAGCGGTGGGCGTACGGTTCGAGGTCGAGGCAGGCGGAGCCCGGGAGCGGGCGGGTCAGCTGGGCGAGGGCGACCACCAGGTCACCGGCGCCCACGTCGGCCCGCAACTGCCCGCTGGCGTGGGCGCGCGAGACCAGCTCGGTGACCGCCGCGTCCAACCGGTCCTTGGCGGCCTGGATGTCGGGCGCCGAGTGGTCGACGTGGTCGTTGATCATCGGGCAGAGCGCGCCGATCCGCTCGTCGGCGGCGGCGTGCACGAAGCGGCTGAGCGCCGCGAAGCTGTCGGGCTCCTCGGCTGCCGCCTTGTCGGCCTGGTCGGCGACACTGGTCATGACGGCCAGGGTCACGTGGTGGGCCAGGTCGCGGCGGTCCGCGAAGTTCCGGTACAGCGTCGCGTTGCCGACGCCGGCCCGGCGGGCGATCTCGTCGAAGGGCACCTCGGCGCCCTGCTCCACGAAGATCTCCCGGGCGGCGGTGATGATCCGCTCCCGGTTACGGCACGCGTCCGCGCGCAGCCGGGGGGTCTTGGCGGCCTTCGCCGCCTTGAGGTCCGTCTTGAGCCCCGCTTCAGCGGGGGCGGCAGCGCCTGCTTGAGTCGCCGTGGCGGTATCGGTGCTGGTCACTGGTGGTCTCCTCTCCGCCACGTACCGGGGAACCCTTCCCCGCTTAAGCCATAGTAGCTAAACGGACAGACTTTCCCCGGATATTTCTCGGGCCATGGTGACCTGGGTCACACCGTCTATGTCACCATGAGTGACATGACCACCACGTACCCACGGGCCGAGCGGGCCGCCCGGGCCCGGCTCGCCGCCGCCGAGCTGGCCGCCGACGGGATCGACGGGGTGGTGTTCGGCTGGGTCGACAACGCCGGGCTCACCCGGGTCAAGTCCGTCCCGCTGGCCCAGCTCGAGCACGCCGCCGAGTACGGGGTCGGCGCCGCCCCCTGCTTCGACGTCTTCCTGGTCGACGACTCGATCACCAGCGCCCCCGGCGGCACCGGCCCGGTCGGTGACCTGCGGCTCGTCCCCGACCTCGACCGGCTCACCCGGCTCGCCGCCCAGCCCGGCTGGGCCTGGGCCCCCGCCGACCGGTACACCCAGGCCGGCACCCCGCACCCCGGCTGCCAGCGCCGGTTCGCCCGCCGGGCCACCGACGCGCTGGCCCGGCGCGGGCTGACCGTGCGGGCCGGCATCGAGGTGGAGTGGGTGGTGGCCCGGGCGGACGGTACACCGGCCACCACCGGGCCCGCGTACGGGATGACCCGGTTCGTCGAGCACTCCGACTACCTGCGGGAGGTGCTGCGCGCCCTCACCGCCCAGGGCCTGGCCGTGCTCCAGCTCCACCCCGAGTACGCCGCCGGGCAGTTCGAGGTCTCGGTGGCCCCCGAGGGCCCGGTCGAGGCGGCCGACACCGCCCTCCTGGTCCGCCACACCATCCGGGCCGTCTCGGCCCGGCACGGCCTGCGGGTCTCCTATGCCCCCGTCTTCACCGAGGGCTCGGTCGGCAACGGCGGCCACCTCCACCTCAGCCTCTGGCGCGACGGCCTGGGCCTCGCCGCCGGCGGCCCCGGCCGGCACGGCCTGCACCCCGAGGCCGAGCACTTCCTGGCCGGCCTGCTCGCCGAACTCCCCGCCCTGCTGGCCCTCGGCGCCCCCAGCGTCGCCTCCTACCTGCGCCTGGTCCCCTCGCACTGGGCCGGCTCCTACCGCTGCTGGGGCCTGGAGAACCGCGAGGCGGCGCTGCGCCTGATCACCGGCTCCGCCGCCGGCCAGGCCAACGCCGAGCTCAAGTGCTTCGACGCCACCGCGAACCCCTACCTCGCCCTCGGCGGCGTCCTGGCCGCCGGCCTGGCCGGCCTCGACGCCGCCCACCCCCTCCCGCCCGAGACCACCACCGACCCCGCCGACCTCGATACCGCCGAACGCCTCCCCTCCTCCCTCGCCGAGGCCGTCGACGCCTTCGAGAAGTCCACCCTGCTGCGCGAGGCCCTCGGCCCCGAGCTGTACGAAGCCGTCCTCGCCGTCCGGCGGGCGGAGGCCGAGCTGTTCGCGATGCACACGGACGCGGAGGTGGTGGAGGCGGTGCGCTGGCGCTACTGACCTCCGGTCAGGAGCCGTAACCGGCCCGCCCGGCCCGCCCGGCCCGCCCGTCCGCCCGTCCGTCGCGCCCGTCCGGCCCGCCCGTAGGTTGGCCCGATGCAGCAGCTCGCGCTCTTCGACCTCGACAACACGCTCCTCGACCGGGACGCCGCCTTCGCCCGCTGGCTCGACGAGTTCGCCGCCGACCGCCGGCTCGACGACTCCGCCCGGGCCTGGCTGGCCGCCGCCGACCGGCTGCACAGCGGGCCGATGGAGGGTTGGTTCCGGCTGGTCCGGGCGGAGTTCGGGCTGGCCGAGCCGGTGGCGGAGCTCTGGGCGCAGTACCGGCGCCGGATGCCCAGGCTCGCGGTCTGCCGGGCGGAGGACCTGGCGGCGCTCGGCGCGCTGCGGGCGGCCGGCTGGCGGACGGCGATCGTCACCAACGGGATGACCGACAGCCAGCGGGCCAAGATCCGCCGCACGGGCCTCGCGGAGCTGGTCGACGGCTGGTGCATCTCCGCCGAGGTCGGCATCCGCAAGCCCGACCGGGGCATCTTCGAACTGGCCGCCCGCCGCTGCGGCGCCCGCCTCGCCGAAGGCGGCTGGATGACCGGTGACAACCTCCTCCAGGACATCGCCGGCGCCCGCTCGGCCGGGCTCCGCACGATCTGGCTCCACCACGGCCGCCCCCGGCCCGAGGCCGGTGCGGCTGCCCCGGACCACACCGTCTCCACCGTCGCCGAGGCCGTCTCCCTGCTGCTCGGCGCCCCGGCCGCCTGAACGCCGCTCGGCGCACTCCTCAGTGCACGGTGCCGGTCAGCTGCTGGGCGGCGACGTACGTGTCGAAGAAGGGCGTGCAGCGCAGCCTGGGGTAGGCGCCGGGGAGGGAGTCAGCGACGCCGCGCAGCACCGTCAGGTGGGTCTGGTCCTTGCTGCCCAGGGCCTTCAGCCGCGTCGCCGCGCCGTGGACCGCGTCTTCGAGGGGCTGGACCTGCTCCAGGCAGTGCGCCGCCAGCGCGGTCAGGGCCCGGTCGTAGGCGGCGACGGGCTCGGCCGCGCTGCTCGCCGCCTGGTCGTACGCGTACAGGTGCTGGGCGCCGGCGGAGACGGAGGCCGACGGGGCCGGCGGCGGGACGCTGACCTTGACCTGGTAGCCGTTGCCCTCGCTGCCGCACCCGGTCAGGAGCCACAGGGCGGCCAGCGCGGTCGCCGGCGCCAGGGCCAATCGCTGATGATTCGTCATGTCGGCTGACGCTAGCCCGTGTTGAAGCCGGCCGTAAGGGCGTCGGCTCAGCCGGATCTCAGCCGGATCTCAGCCGGATCGCCGGGCCGTCCGGTCCGGGACGTGCTGGAGCCAGGCCGGGCGGCCGGCGCGGGTGGCGGCGGCGCGTTCGGCGGCCTCGGCCTTGAGTTGGGCGGGGGAGGAGAAGTCGGCGGGGAGCCAGTGGGCGGAGCCGGCCGCGCGGGCGGCCAGGTGGTGGACGTACGCCTCGCGGACGTGCTCGACGGAGTCGAAGCCCGGTTCGTCGGCCAGCCAGGCGTCCGGGACGAGGGCGACCACCTCGCGCAGCAGCTCGGCCGTCACCTGCGGGGCCAGCTCGGCGTCGGCTGCGGCCACGTCGGGTGCGTAGCCGCCGAGCGCGTGGTCGCGCAGGTCGTAGGCCTTGAGCAGCGAGGCGTGGGCGCCGGACCAGCGGTGGTGGAAGATCAGGCCGGCGCCGTTGTCGATCAGCCAGAGCGCGCCGTGCCAGACCATCAGGTTCGGGTTGGCGCAGCTGCGGTCCACGTTGCCGGTCAGCGCGTCCAGCCAGACCACCCGCCCGGCCTCGGCCGGCGAGACCTCGATCATGCCCGCCTTGAAGTCCCGCGACCCCGGCAGGTAGTCCATCCCGAGGTTGACCCCGGCGCTGGCCCGCAGCAGGTCCTGGATCTCCTGGTCCGGCTCGTGCGCGGCGACCCCGGGGTCGAAGTCCACCAGCACCAGCTCCGGCACCCGCAGCCCCAGCCGCCGCCCCAGCTCCCCGACCACCACCTCGGCGATCAACGCCTTGTGCCCCTGCGCGGCCCCGGTGAACTTCACCACGTACGTCCCCAGATCGTCCGCCTCGACGATCCCGGGCACCGACCCACCCGCCCGCAGCGGGTCCACATACCTGAGAGCCCTCACCTCGTTCAGCACACCGGCCACCCTAATCCGTCACCCAGTCAACCGTTCGGTTGAACCGCGGTTACCACTCCAGCCCGTCCCCCGCGCCGGCAGGAGGACGCGAGCGCCCGTCAGTGGCGGCCAGGATGCGTACATCACTCCCCGTCAGAGAGGCCTCCGCTTCATGTCCAGCTTCCTCAGCAGGCGACGCGTCCTCACCGCCGGCGCCGCCGCAGGCGCCGCCATCGGGATCGGCGCGCTGGGCGCCGGCCCCGCGCAGGCCACCACCGGGTCCGAGGAGACCAGGACCCTCGACGAGCTGTACCGGGCCGCCCTCGCCGAGGGCGGGAGGCTCGTCGTCTACGCCGGTGGGGACACCCCGACCCAGCAGGACTCCACCAAGGCGGCGTTCCTCGAGCGTTTCCCGCTCATCGACCTGACCCTGGTCGTGGACTACAGCAAGTACCACGATGTCCGCGTCGACAACCAGCTCGCCACCGGCACCCTCGTCCCCGACGTCGTGCAGCTCCAGACCCTCCAGGACTTCACGCGCTGGGGGCAGCAGGGGCAGCTGCTGCGGTACAAGCCGGCCGGATTCTCCAAGGTGTACGACAAGTTCAAGGACCCGGAGGGTGCGTGGGTCGCCATCGGAGCGATCGGCTTCAGCTTCATGTACGGCCCGGCCGCGGTAGGCTCCGAGGCTCCGCGGACTCCGCTGGACCTGGTCGACCCGAAGTGGAGGGGGAAGATCGCCTCCTCCTACCCGCACGACGACGACGCGGTCCTCTACCTCTACTCGCTCTACGTGCAGAAGTACGGCTGGGAGTGGGTGGCCGGGCTCGCCGCCCAGGACGTGCGATTCGCGCGCGGCAGCAACTCCCCCGGCGACGCGGTCCGGGGCGGCACCCACGCGATCGGCGTCGGCGGCTCGGGCGCGCCGCTCTCCACCGGGCCCGTGCGGTGGGTCGTCCCCTACAGCGCCCCGTTCATGGCCTGGGGTCAGCGCGCCGCGATCCTGGAGCAGGCCGCGAACAAGACCGCTGCCAAGCTGTACCTCAACTGGCAGCTGTCGCTCGCCACGCAGCAGAGGTCCTTCAACGGCTGGTCCGTCCGCACCGACGCCACGCCCCCGACGGGCCTGAAGCCGGTCTGGGAGTACCCCAACGCGCACCTCGACGGCTTCCCCCGCTTCATGGCCGACCGTGCGGCGATCGAGCGCTGGAAGCAGACCTTCGCCCTGTACTTCGGCGAGGTGAAGGGTGACCCCACGCCCGGCTGGCTGGGGCTGCACCCGGGCGCGTAGCGCACGGTTCCTCATCCAGGTCATACCGAGACCCCGATAGACTCGGACGCTTCCAAGTGGATCAGTCCGTCCAAGGGGATCTGCCGTGACCGACCGCGCTCCCGCCCACGGCGTCCGACGTGCCCTGGAGCACGCCCCGCACTACGTGTTCTTCCTGGTCGTCGGTGCCGCCGTCGTCCGGCTCGTGGCACTGGACAGCCCGCTCTGCTGGCACATGGTCGGCGTCAGCGGGCTGTTGGCCGTGGTGTACGGGGCCGGTCTGGGGCTGTGGAGCCGGCTCGGTCCGGCCGTCCGGCTCGGCTGGATCACCACGCTGGTGGGTCTCTGGGGCGTCCTCGTGCTCCTCGCTCCGGCGCCGCTGACCTCGGCGTACGCCTGGTGCGGGGTGCCGCTCGCCTGCGCGGCCCTGCGGGCTCTCGGACGGTGGGCGGCGCTGGTCGCGGTGGGGGCGATCTCCGTGGTGCTGGGCTGGCGGCTGGTCGGCTCCACCGGCCGGCTCGACCTGGAGATGACGCTGATCCCGGTCGCGGCCGTCTGGGGCACCGCGGCCCTCTACCGGGCCCAGCAGCGGGAGGCCGCCGAACGCCAGCGTCTCCTGGAGGAGTTGCGGAGCACCCGGGACGATCTGGCGGAACAGCGGCTCCGGGCCGGTGTGTCGGCCGAGCGCACCCGGATCGCCCGCGACCTGCACGACACGCTGGCCCAGGAGCTCGCGGGCAGCCTGATGCTGCTCCAGGCGGCCGAGCGGGACTGGGACCAGCGGCCGGACGCGGCCCGCACCAGAGTCCGCGCGGTGGCCGACGGCCTGGACGGCAATCTCGCCGAGACCCGCCGGATCATCCACGACCTCACACCGTCCGCCGTCGCCGAGGCCGGGCTGGAGGGCTCGCTGCGGCTGCTGTGCGCGCAGGTGGAGCGGGAGGGGGCCGCGGCCCGGGTGAGGTTCCGCTCCGTCGGGGAGCCCCGTCCCGTCCTGGACGAGCAGGCGGCGGCCACCCTGTTCCGCCTCGCGCAGGGCATCCTGGCGAACGTGCGCGAGCACGCCCGCGCGGTGAACGTGCTGGTCACCCTCCGCCATGAGGAGGACCGGATCGAACTCGACGTCCAGGACGACGGGGTGGGCTTCGAACCGACCGGGACCACCCCTCGGCAGAGTCGCGGCTTCGGCCTCCCGGCGGCCCGTGCCCGGCTCCGCGAGTGCGGCGGCGACCTGTGGCTGACCAGCGCACCGGGTCGGGGCACCCGGGTGCGGGCCGTGCTCCCGGCGACGGCCCCCCGGCTGACCTCTGCGACCGTTGGATGACCGTACGTCTGTTGGTCGCGGACGACCACGCCCTCGTACGGGCCGGCTTGCGGGCCCTGCTGGCGGGGGAACCGGACCTCGAGGTGGTCGGGGAGGCGGGCAGCGGCGAGGAGGCTGTGCGGCTCGCCGTCCGGCTGGAGCCCGATGTCGTCCTGATGGACCTCCGGTTCGCCGGGGCCGGCATCGACGGTGTCGAGGCCGTCCGCCGGCTCGCCGTCGAGGCCCCGGCCGTGCCGGTGCTGATGCTGACGAGCTTCTCCGGGCGGGCCGACATCGTGCGGGCGCTGGCGGCGGGAGCCCGCGGATACGCGCTGAAGGCGGGGCCGCCCGAGGAGCTCTTCCGGGCCGTCCGTGGCGCCGCCGCCGGTGCCACGGCCCTCGCCCCCGAGGTCGTCGGGGAGCTGGTCGGCCAAGTGGTGCGCCCCGACGCGGACCTGACCGAGCGCGAGGTCGAGGTCATCCGGCTGGCGGCCGAGGGCTTGGGCAACCGGGCGATCGCGGAGGCGCTGTTCCTCAGCGAGGCGACGGTGAAGACCCACCTCGTGCGCATCTACCGCAAGCTGAAGGCCGAGAACCGCGCAGCCGCCGTGGCGGAGGCGGCGCGCCGGGGGCTCATCCGGCTCGACCACTCAGGCTGAACCCGCTCCGGACCACCGGTGGCGGGAGTACGGCCCCGGGGGCCGGTTTGGCCCGGGTGTAAGGCGGTGGTTGGCTTGGGGGACACGGCTGCGCAGGTAGCTGTACGTACTTCGAGGAGAGTCACCATGGGACAGGTCCACGCTGCCACCGAGCGGGATTACCAGGCGAGCCCGCAGCGGGTGTTCGAGGCGCTGGCCGACTATGCGGTGACCCGGCCGAAGCTGCTGCCGGCGCAGTACAGCGAGTACGAGGTGCGGGCCGGTGGGGTGGGGGCCGGGACGCAGGTGCACTGGAAGCTCCAGGCCACCGAGAAGCGGACCCGGGACTGCCTCTTCACCGTCACCTCGCCGAGCCCGCTCACGCTGGTCGAGACGGACGCCAACTCCTCGATGGTGATCACCTGGACGGTGAGCGGGAGCGGCGAGCAGGCCAAGGTGGTCATCGAGACCACCTGGCAGGGCGCGACCGGCATCGGCGGCTTCTTCGAGCGCACCTTCGCCCCCAAGGGCCTCAACCGGATCCACGACGCGGTGCTCGCCCGCCTCGCCGACGAGCTCTGACCCGAGAGCAGCTCTGACCCGAGCAGCTCTGACCCGGCCGGCCCTGCCCAGGGCCGTCCGCGCCCCTCGAACGAGTGACAGAGCTCCCCGGGGCGAGTGAAAGCGCGCCTTCCACGGCCGCGGGCCGACCTAGGCTCGCGGCCGTGCGCATGACGATCCTTCACGTCTCCCAGCCCGTCGACGGCGGCGTCGCCCGCGTCGTGGTGGACCTCGTCCGGGGCCAGCGGGAGGCCGGCTGCCGGGTGCTGGTGGCCTGCCCGCAGGGCGGCAGGCTGGCCGAGGAGGCCGCCACCGCCGGGGCGCTGGTGCTGGACTGGCCGGCCACCAGGTCGCCGGGCGGCGGGACGGTCGCGGAGGCGTACCGGCTGCGCCGGATCGTGCGGGCGGCCAAGCCGGACGTGCTGCACCTGCACAGCGCGAAGGCGGGCCTGGCCGGCCGGCTGGCGGTGCGGGGCAAGCTGCCGACGGTGTTCCAGCCGCACGCCTGGTCCTTCGCGGCCGTCGAGGGCCCGGTCGCGGCGGCGACCCTGCGCTGGGAGCGGTACGCGACGCGCTGGGCGAAGGCGGTGCTCTGCGTCAGCGAGCAGGAGCGCCGGGACGGCGAGGAGCTGGGGCTGCGCGCCGCCTGGCACGTGGTGCCGAACGGGGTGGACGTGCGCCACCACGCCCCGGCGGATTCGGCGGCCCGCCGGGCGGCCCGGATGTCGCTGGGCCTGGAGCTGGACGCGCCGCTGGCGGTCTGCGTCGGGCGGCTCTGCCGGCAGAAGGGGCAGGACGTGCTGCTGGACGCCTGGGCCGAAGTGCTGGCGGAGCTGCCGCAGGCCAGGCTGGCGCTGGTCGGCGACGGGCCGGACGCGCACGCGGTGGCCGACCGGGTGCGGGAGCTGCCGGAGCCGGCCCGGGTGCGGCTGGCGGGGGACGTGGCCGATCCGCGGCCCTGGCTGGCGGCGGCCGACCTGGTGGTGCTGCCCTCGCGCTGGGAGGGGATGGCGCTGGCCCCGCTGGAGGCGATGGCCACCGCCCGGCCGGTGCTGCTCTCGGACGTGCCGGGGGCCCGGGAATGCCTGCCGCCGGGGCAGGCCGCGCACTCCTTGGTGGAGCCGGAGAATCCCGCCCGGCTGGCCCGGGCGCTGATCGCGGCGCTGTCGGATCCGATCGAATGCGAACGTCGCGGAGCGGCGGCCCGCGAACACCTGATCGGGCGACATGACGTTCGGAACACGGTCGCCCAGGTGGACGCGGTCTATCGAAATCTCCTGCGAACGGAGGGCTCGGCGCGACCGCCCCGACAGCGGGGGGTGCACCGCCGGAGCCGTGTCCCTGGGCGGCTCTGATCGTTTCTCAGACCGTGAATGCTCGCCGCGAGGGTGCTGCCGTGTTCGCATCTGGACCGGTGCCAGCTGAGGATTCAAAATCCGAAAGTCTGATTAATGGGCAGGTGGAATGAAATGGCAAGTCAGCTTCCTGGAATCAAGCCGGCGTTCGGTATTGTCTGATTTTACCTGCTTCTTCACTATTTCCGGTCAGGGGAGTGCCATAACCCTTTCCGGGGAATGTTCGAATGCCACTCACGGCATGCCACTCACGGCAGCAGGTGCCACCTGGACCGCAGCCACCGGGCCGGGTCGCAGGGTCGGCTCGCCCCGGCCCCCGGCGGCCCGGTGCGGGGGCTACCCAGCAGGGGAGTTCGCGCGCTGATGACCATTGACCACGAGAGTGTGCCTCGGCCGGGCCGACCTCTGCCGCCCTCCCGGCGGTTCGCCACGGGTCTGCTCGACCGTCCCGCCGCCGCGGCGCAGAGCCGGCCCTCACCGCCGGTCGGCCGCCACCGCCGGGGCCTGAGCTCCCGGGTGGCGCTGCCGGCCGCCCTGGTCAGCACCGATGCGCTCGCCGTCTTCGTCGCCGCCGCGTTCACCACCCTGGCCACCGAGGGCCGCCCGCACTCCCTGCTCGGCTCGGCCGCCGTGCTGCCGCTGCTGCTGCCGCTCAACCTGGCCGGCGGCCTCTACCGCACCCGCCTCACCCCCTCCGCCCTGGACGAGGTGCCCGCCCTCGCCGCCCGCGCCGCCGTGGCCACCGCCTTCGCCGTCACCCTGGCCGCCTGCCTCGGCGCCTGGCCGGTCGGCGCCCCCGAGACCCCGCTACGGCTGGCCGCCCAACTGACCCTCTTCCTGCTGCTCGCCGCCACCGGCCGGGCCCTCTGCTACCGCGCGCTGCGCCGGGCCCGCCGCCGCCGTCCGAGCCCGGTGCTGGTGCTCGGCGCCGGCCGGCTCGGCCAGCGGGTGGCCGCCGCGCTGACGGAGCGCCGCGAGTACGGGCTGCGCCCGGTCGGCTTCCTCGACCCGCACCCGGTGCTGATCGGCGAGGGCACCCGCCTCCCGGTGCTCGGCGGGCGCGACGTGCTGGAGCGCGAGGTGCGCCGCCACCGCGTTCACCACGTGCTCGCCACCGAGGGCGCCGCCGACGAGAGCGAGACCGCCGAGGCCCTGCGCGAGGCCAGCCGGCTCGGCTGCCAGGTCTGGCTGGTGCCCGCGCTGCGCGAGTACGGCTCGGTGGGCGGCCCGGCCGCCCGCGACCACCTGTTCGGCTTCCCCTGCGTGCGGCTCGGCCGCCCCGCGATGCGCCGGCCCGGCTGGGCCGCCAAGCGCGCGCTGGACGTGGTGGCCGCCGGGCTCGGCCTGGTCGCGCTCTCCCCGGTGCTGGCGCTCTGCGCGCTGGCCGTCCGCTTCGACACCGGCCCCGGCGTGCTCTTCCGCCAGCAGCGCACCGGCCTGGACGGGAAGGTCTTCACCGTCCTCAAGTTCCGCACCCTGCGCCCGGCCAACGAGCACGAGTCCGCCACCCACTGGAACATCGCCCAGGACCACCGGATGAGCCGGATCGGCCACCTGATGCGCTGCTCCTCGCTCGACGAGCTGCCCCAGCTGTGGAACGTGCTGCGCGGCGACATGAGCCTGGTCGGCCCCCGCCCCGAGCGCCCGTACTTCGTGATGCGCTTCGGCCAGGCCTACCCCGAGTACGCCGACCGCCACCGCGTCCCGGTCGGCCTGACCGGTCTGGCCCAGGTCAACGGCCTGCGCGGCGACACCTCGATCGAGGCCCGGGCCCGCTTCGACAACCGCTACATCGAGAGCTGGAGCCTCTGGCAGGACGTCAAGCTGCTGCTCCGCACCGCCGCCCTGATGCTCCACCCGGACGGGAGCTGACCCCACCGATGGCCCTCGACTCCGCCCCGGCCGGGCCGGCCACCGCCCTGGCCGCAGCCGCGACCCCGGCTGCGGCCGCGACCCCGGCTGCGGCCGCCCGTCCGGCCCCCGCCCCGGGCACCGGCTCGGCCGCCCCGCTCGGCCGCGCCTTACGCGCCGTCACCGACCGCCCCAGCCTGCTCGCCGCCACCACCGTGCTGCTGGTCTGCGTGCCCACCGGCGAGAAGGACGTCGCGGCGGCCGTGCACGTCACGGCCGCCGACCTGGCCTCCCTCGCCCTGGTCGGGCTCACCGCCCTCGACCTGCTGCGCGGCCGGACCCCGCCGCTGCCCCGCACGGCGGCCGCGCTGTTCGGCGGCATCGTGCTGGCGGCCGCCGCCGCGACCGTGGGCTCCATCGACCCGGCCACCAGCCTGACCGGCTTCGTCCGGTTGGTGCAGGTCTTCGTGCTGGTGCCCGCCGCCGTGGTCTGCGCGCTGCGCGACCGCACCGACCAGCGCCTGGTGCTCGGCTCCTTCGTCACCGCCGCGCTGATCCAGGGCGTGGTGGGGGCCGACCAGTACCTGACCAGGACCGGCGCCTCGTACACCGGCCAGCCGATCCGGGCCGTCGGCACCTTCGGCGCGCTGGACATCATGGCGATGTCCACCGTGGTCAGCTTCGGCCTGCTGGCCGCCCTCGCGCTGGGCCTGGCCGAGCGCGGCCCCGGCGGCCACCCCGGCCTGCGCCGGGCGATGTTCGCCGCCGCGGCCTTCCTCACCTTCCCGCTGGCCGTCTCGTTCAGCCGGGGCAGCTGGATCGCCTGCGCGGTGGCCGCCACCGTGCTGCTGCTGCGGGCCGACGCCCGGCTGCTGGTGCGCAGCGTGGTGCTCGGCGCCGCCGCCCTGGTGGTGCTGGTCGGCGGGGTGGGCATCGGCTCGGACGGCGTCACCGAGCGGCTCAGCAGCATCGGCTCGGTGGAGGCCGCCCCCGACCAGTCGGTCAGCGACCGCTACGACCTGTGGGCCACCGCCGGCCGGATCTGGCAGGACCACCCGCTCACCGGCGCCGGCCCCAAGTCCTTCCAGCAGCTGCGCGACAGCCACGCCCCGCTGCGGCTCTCCTCGGGCAGCGACGCGGCCGACTCCACCATCGGCTTCCAGCGCGAGCCGCTGCTCTCCCCGCACAACATGTACTTCCTGGTGCTCAGCGAGCAGGGCCTGGTCGGCGCGGTGGCCTACCTGGCGCTCTTCCTCGCCCTGCTGCTCGGCACCCTGCGCCGCGCGGCCGGCCCGGGCCTGGCCGCGCTGGCCCTGCTCACCTGGGTGCTCGTCGACTTCCTGTACGGCGACATCGGCGGCACCACCACCGTGCTCACCTCCATCGTCCTCGGCCTCGCCACCAAGGCGGCCCTGCCGGGCACCGGCCCCGCCGCCGCGGTGCCCGCGACCGGCCCCGCCACGCCGGCGACCGCGACCGGACCCGCCGCCCGGACGGCGCCCGCCGGACCCGTCGCGGCCCCCACCGACCCTGGAGCCCGCCCCGCATGACGACCGATCAGCCCGGCGTGGTCGCTCCCCTGATCCCGGCGGCCCGCACCCCGGCCCCCGCCGAGGAAGCCCCGGCCCGCCGGGGCTTCCTCGCGCGGGCGTTCGGGGTGACGGCACTGCTCAGCGCGGCCGGCTCGGGCCTCGGGCTGCTCCGCGACCTGCTGCTGGCCCGGTACTTCGGAGCGAACCAGGGCACCGACGCCTTCCTGGTCTCCTGGACGGTGCCCGAGACGGCGGCCCCGCTGCTGATCGAGGACGCCATGGCCTTCCTCATGGTGCCCGCCTTCAGCCTGGCCCTGGTGCTCCGCGAGGAGCGCCCGCACGGGCCCGACCCGGTCCGCCAGCTCGTCCGGGCCACCCTGCCCTGGCTGCTGCTGGCGCTCTGCGCGCTCTCCGCCGCCGTCGCCCTCGGCGCCCCCCAGCTGGTCGAGGTGCTCGCCCCGGGCCTGGCAGACCCGGGCCTGGCGGTCACCTGCACCCGGATCACCGCGATCACCATCCTGCCGTTCGGCGTCGCGGGCTACCTCGGCTCCGCGCTGCGGGCGCACCACCGCTTCACCGCCCCCGCCGCCATCTACGTGGTCTACAACGCGGCGATCCTCACCCTGCTGCTCACCGGCCACGGCCTGCTCGGAGTGCGCTCGGCCGCCGTCGGGGTGGCGCTCGGCAGCGCCCTGATGACCGCCCTCCTGATCGGCCCGTTCGTCCGCAGCCTGCGCGAGGGCCGCCCGGGCCGGGGCCGGCGCTCCCGGCAGTCGCTGGTGCTGATGCCGCTGGCGATGCTCCCGGTGGCGGCCTTCACGCTCACCCGGCAGGCCCAGGTCTTCATCGAGCGCTTCCTCGGCTCGGCCCTGCCCCCGGGCACCATCTCGCACCTCAACTACGCCGCCAAGGTCTCCCAACTCGCCATGACGGCGGCCCTGTTGATCTGTACGGTGACCTTCCCGCTGGTGGCCAGGGCGCTCGCCGCCGGCGATCTGACGGCGGCCCGGGACAGGGTGGAGAAGGACCTCGGCCAGGCCGCCGCCGTGGTGCTGGCCGGCACCGCCTTCCTGATGGCCTGCGCCCCCCAGGTGGTCTCGCTGCTCTTCGAGCGCGGCGCCTTCGGCCCGCAGGACACCGCCGCGACCGCCGCCGTGATCCGGGTCTACAGCTTCGGCCTGCCCGCCCAGGCGCTGATCGGCGTGATGGTCCGCCCGTACTTCTCGGTCCGCCCGGTGGTCCGCCGGGCCGACCAGCCGGCCGGGCAGCGCACCGCGCTGCTCGACTGGTACCCGGTGGCCGCGATGGCGGTGGGCCTGGTGGTCACCGTCGGCGTCGGCCTGGCCGCGCTGCCGCACTTCGGCGCCCTCGGCCTCGCCGCCGGCAACGCGGCCGGCATCACCACCACCGCCGCGCTGCTCATGCGCGGCCTGCTGCTGCGCGGCATCGCGCTGCGGGTGCCCAAGGTGCTGGGCGGCCAGGCCCGGCTGCTGGCCGCCGCCGTCGGCGCGGCGCTGACCGGCCTGCCGGCCGGGTACCCCGTCCGCGACCCGCTGCTGGCCACCGTGCTGGGCGGGCTCTGCGTGCTCCTCGTCTTCGCCGCCCTCGGCACCGCGCTCGGCGCACCCGAGGTCCGCGGCCCCGTGCTCGCCCTGGTACGGGCCCTGAACCCACCGGCCCCCGAAGGGAAGCTGCCCGATGGAACCTGAACCCCAGAAGCCCCGCCTGCCGTCCCAGGCGACCGAGAGCCGGGCCGCCCCGTGGATCCTGATGTACCACTCGGTCGCGGACGAGGAGGACGACCCGTACCTCCTCACCGTCAGCCCGCGCCGGTTCGCCGCCCAGATGGACTGGCTGCGCCGCACCGGCCGACGCGGCGTCAGCATCCGCGAGCTGCTGGCCGCCCGCGCCGAGGGCCGGGCCGACCACCTGGTCGGCCTGACCTTCGACGACGGCTACGCCGACTTCGCCCGGCACGCCGTGCCGGTGCTGCACCGGCACGGCTTCACCGCCACCGCCTACGTGGTGCCGGACCTGCTCGGCAGTGACAACGGCTGGGACGTGATGGGCCCGCGCAAGCGGCTGCTCACCACCGAGCAGGTGCCCGAACTCGCCGCCGCCGGCTGGGAGATCGGCTCGCACGGGCTCGGCCACCAGGCCCTGCCCGGGCTGCCGCCCGAGGTGCTGGCCACCCAGACCAGGGAGAGCCGTCGGGCCCTGGAGGAGCTGGTCGGCGGCCCGGTCACCGGCTTCTGCTACCCGTACGGCGCGGTCGACCTGCCGGCCACCCTGGCCGTCCAGGAGGCCGGCTACGAGTACGCCTGCGCGATCGACCACGGCGAGCTCACCGGCCGCTTCGCGCTGCCCCGCTGCTACGTCGGCGACCGCGACGGCGCGCTGCGGCTCACCGCCAAGCGCGGCCGCCACCGCCTCCGCGACGCCCTCACCGGCCTGCGCCAGGCCCGCCCCCGCAAACCCTCCTGACGACCCCTCACCCGAGGCCGGCCACCCGGCCGGCCCCCGTGCCGCCACCCGGTGGCCCTCCACCAGCCCACCGCCCGCCCCGAACGGTCAACCCCATGAAGATCCTGCACGTCATCACCGGCCTCGCGGCCGGCGGCGCCGAACGGCAGCTCCAGCTGCTGCTGCGGCACCTGCCGGAGCGTCACCACTGCGAGGTGGCCACCCTCACCAACCCCGGCGCGGTGGCCGCCGCGCTGCGGGCCGACGGCGTCACCGTGCACGACCTGCGGATGCGCGGCAACCGCGACCTGGCCGTGCTGCCCCGGCTCACCCGGCTGGTCCGCACCGGCGGCTACGACCTGGTGCACACCCATCTCTACCGGGCCGGGCTCTACGGCCGGCTGGCCGCCCGGCTCGGCGGGGTGCGGGCGGTGGTGGCCACCGAGCACTCGCTGCACCCCGGGGTGATCGAGGGCCGGGCCGTCACCCCCGGCGTCAAGGCGCTCTACCTCGCCGCCGAGCGGCTCGGCTCCACCACTGTCGCGGTCTCCCGCCAGGTGGCCGGCACCCTCGACACCTGGGGCGTGCGGCGGGTCGACCTGCTGCCCAACGGCGTGGACGCCGCCCGCTACGCGCTGCCCACCGCCTCCCGGGCGGCGCTGCGGCAGACGGTGCGGGCCGAGCTGGGCCTGCCGCAGCAGGCCTGGGTGATCGGCGCGGTCGGCCGGCTGGTGCCGGGCAAGCGGTTCGAGATCCTGATCGACACCCTGGCCGAGCTGACCGCCCTGGCGGAGCAGCACCCCGCCCTGCGCGAGCCCTGGCTGCTGCTGGTCGGCGCCGGCCCGCAGCAGCCGGAGCTGCTGCGCCGGGCCACCCTGCGCGGCGTCCGGTCCCGGGTGCTCTGCACCGGCGAGCGGGACGACATCCCCGAGCTGCTGGCCGCGATGGACGTGCTGGCCGCTCCCTCCACCGAGGAGACCTTCGGCCTGACCGTCCTGGAGGCGCTGGCCGCCGGCCTGCCGGTACGGCACAGCGCCTGCCCGGCCCTGGACGAGTTGCCCGCCGAGGCCGCCCCCGGCGCCGAGCGGATCGACTCCGACACCGCCGCGTACACCGCCGCGCTCTGCGAACTCTGGAGCCGCCGCTCCACCCCGCTGCCCCAGCCGCCCGCCGTGGCCCATTACGACATCGCCCGGATCGCCGACGGCCTCGCCCAGCTCTACGACCGGCTGCGGCCGGTCGCCCCCCGCCCCGTCGTCCGGGCCTGAGCCCCCGTCCCCCGTGTCCCCCCGACGAATAGCCCGTGGCACCGCGCTCCCGCGGCCACCCCGACCGAGCCTAGGAGCCCCCTGATGTCCGAACTGCGCCGCACCGTGCGCACCCTGTCCCGCCGCTGGTGGCCGGTGGCGGTCGCCGTCCCGCTCGGCGCGGTGGCCGGCGCGGGCTACGCCGCCGTCGCCCACCCCAGCTACGCCGCCAACTCCTACGTGGTGGTCGTCCCGCAGACGGCCGGCGAGGCCGCCACCGCCGTCAACTTCGCCCAGGCCTACGGCCGCCTGGCCGGCCAGCCCCAGGTGCTCGCCGCCGCCGCCGCGGAGACCGGCCACTCCGTGGCGACCCTGGCCGGGCTGGTCAGCGGCACCACCTCCCCGGACGCCCCGGTCATCGACATCACCGGCACCAGCCGCCGCCCCGAGGACGCCGTCCGCAACGCCGACGCCGTGGCCCGCTCCCTGGTCGCCTTCGCCAACACCAGCAGCAAGGAGACCGGCGTGCGCCTCGTCCCCCTCGCCGCCGCCGCCGAACCCGACGCCCCCACCACCCCCTCCGCCGCCCTCGACACCGCAGTCGGCGCCGCCGCCGGCGTCCTCCTCGGCACCCTCACCGTCCTCACCCGCCGCCGCCCCACCCCCGACACCCCCGAGACCACCCCCGCCCCGCCCCGCCCCCGCACCGAAGAGCCCGCCACCGAGGAGCCCAATACCCCGCAGGAATCGGGGAGCCGGCGATGACGAGCGACAACCAGCCCCGACCCGCCGCCAACAGCCCGGCCCGCCAGCCCGCCACGGGCACCCCCGCCCCGGCGAGCCGCGCAGCTGGCTCGGCAACGGAGACCGCCTCGGTCAGCCCGGTGCCGGCGCAGCCCGGTGCCGGCGCGGGGGGTGCTGGTGCGCCGGGCGCGGCCCCGGCGCATCCTGCCTCGGCCGCCGTCCCCTCCCAAGGGGCTGCTCCCGAGGTCTGGAGCGCCGAAGTGCTCCGCTCGGACGACGCCCTCGACACGCTTGCCGACGAGTGGGACGACCTGGCCGGGCGATGTGCCACGGCCACCTCGTTCCAGGCGGCCGCCTGGGTGCGGTCCTGGTGGCGGCAGTACGGGCGGCCGGGTGGGCTGGTGGTGGTGACGGTGCGGCGGGACGGGCGGCTGGTCGGGGCGGCGGCGCTGCGGCGGCGGGGGCCGTTCGGGGGGCTGACCAATCTCGGGGCCGGCCTGGTGGACTTCACCGACGTGCTGCTGGACGACGGCTGTGCCGACCGGGCCGCCGCCGAGCTGGCCGCCGCGCTGCCGCTGCGGCGGCCCTGGCACAGCCTGGAGCTCCGCGAGGTCCACCCCGAGGCCGCCGTCCAGCGGGTCTTCGAGGCCTGGCCGGGCCGTCGGCACCGGCTGGCCGACTCCCTCTGCCAGTACCTCCCGGCCGTCCCGATGGACGAGCTGCTCAAGCGCCTGCCGGGCAGGACGGCCCAGCGCAGCCGCGTCAAGCAGCGCAAGATCGCCGAATCCGGCGTCCGGGTCAGCTCGGCCACGCCCGAGCAGGTGCCCGAGGCCGTCCGGGAGCTGCTCGCGCTGCACTTCCTCCAGTGGCAGGAGCGCGGCGTCACCGCCGAACACCGCACCGAGCGCTTCGCCGCCCACCTGATCGAGTCCACCACCGGCCTGGTGGCCACCGGCCGGGCCGCCGTGCACCGCTACGAGCTGGACGGCGAGCCGGTGGCGGTCAACCTGCTGCTGCTCTGCCCGTCCTTCGGCGGCCTCTACATGTACGGCGCGCACCCGAAGCTGCGCGAGCGGCTCGACATCGCGGGCCTGCTGTTCGGCGTGGCGCTGGACGAGGTGCGCGGCCGGGGGATCCCGGTGCTGAGCCTGCTACGCGGCCAGGAGCCGTACAAGCAGCGCTGGCGCCCGGACCAGCTGCCCAACCAGCGCCTGGTGCTGGGCCCGGGTCGACTCGCCCCGGCCGCCGCGGCCCGGGCCTGCCGGGTGCGGGTCCGCCAGACGGCGGCCCGGCTGATCAGCACCCGGCTGCCCCGCCTGAAGGAGGCCCTACTGGCCCGCCGCCGCAGCTGAGGGCGCGGCCGGCCCCACCACCCCGGCCGGGAGGTTCACGGCCGGGGGGTTCACGGCGGACCACGGGTTGGCCGCGCCCTTCGAACCGGACATCAGCTGCTTGAAGACGGCGCTGGAGCGCGGATTGCGGTCGCACCCCCAGAAGCCGTGCGGGCAGTAGTCGGTGAGGGTCTGGTAGCTGGTGTCGTGGGTGCGCATCCACTCGACCATCCGGCGGACGAACTCGGGGTTGTCCCCGTTGCGGAACAGCCCCCACTCCGGGTACGAGACGGGCTTGCCGCGCTTGGCGGCGAACTCGACCTGGTCCTGCAGCCCGTACGGCTCGGATACGTACTGGTCGAAGGTGGCGCCGGCCGGCTGGTCGTAGCTGTCCATGCCGATGATGTCGACCACGTCGTCGCCGGGGTAGCAGCGCGTCCAGGGGATGGCGTCCAGCCCCCGGGTGGGGTCGAAGTCGAAGCGGAAGTGCTGGCCGGGCACCGAGCGCATCACGCCTACGATCCGCCGCCAGTACGCCTTCCAGGCCGCCGGATCGGGCCGGCAGCGGCTGGTGTAGGTGGTGCCGTTCATCTCCCAGCCGAGGGTGATGATCGTGTCGCCGCCGCCGAAGGCGACCAGCTTGCGTGCCAGCTTGAGGAAGTGCCGGTCGAACTCGCCCTGGTTGCCCCGGGCGAGCAGCTTGGCCACCTCGGGGTCGGGGATGTTCCCCTCGTTCGGCACCAGCATCGGCACGCCGAGCACGAGCTTGCGCCCGGGGTCGGCCAGCCGCCACTGCGACCAGAGGCCGAGCACCACCGGATCGCCCTCGATGTCGCCCCAGCCGTTCCCGGCCAGGTAGGTGTGGCCGACCTGCATGTTGGCGCCGTTCAGCCACTGGGACATCCGCCGGATCTGCGGGATGTAGTTGTCCCAGCTGCCGACGAAGGCCCCGAACGGCGCCTCGTGCCGGGCCCGCTGCACGGCGGGCCGCGGCGCGGCACCCCGCAGCTGCCCGCCGTCCGCGGCCAGCGCGTCGGAGGAGAGGGCGGCCCGCCGCTCGCCCTGGTCCACCGGAGCACCCGGGGGCACGCTCGCGGTGGTGACCAGCAGCAGCAACGAGGCAGCGGCCAGGGTGAGCCGGGCCAAGCGCATGGTGCCTCTCCTCGCGGTGATGGGACGTCACCACGACGGTAAGCCCACACACCGTCAGAAAAGCTGCATGTCACTCAAAAGAGGACAAGCCGGCCGTCAGCCGAAGGTATTGCACTGAGCCATGTCCCCGCTCCGGTACCCGGTGGTGAACCACTGCTGCCGCTGCGCCGCCGAGCCGTGCGTCCAGCTCTCCGGGTTGACCCGGCCGGTGGCGGCCTTCTGGATCCGGTCGTCGCCGACGGCGGCGGCCGCGTCCAGGCCCTGGGCGATGTCCGCGTCCGTCAACTTGGCGATCAGCGGCCGGCCGGTCGAGGGCTGCGGCGTCTTGACGGCGTTGTTGGCCCAGACGCCCGCGTAGCAGTCGGCCTGGAGCTCCAGCTTGACCGAGCCGCTGTCGGCCCCGGCCCGGGAGTTGCCCACCTTCGCCGTCTGCCCGGTGAGCGACTGGATGTGGTGCCCGTACTCGTGCGCGATCACGTACGCCTCGGCGAACGGCCCGCCCTTGGCGCCGAACTTGCTGCTCAGCTCGGAGAAGAAGCCGAGGTCCACGTAGGCCTTGTGGTCACCGGGGCAGTAGAACGGCCCGACGGCCGAGCTGGCCGAGCCGCAGGCGGTGGAGACCCGGTTGGTGAAGAGCACGGTGTCGGCGGGGGAGTACCGCACCCCGCGCCGCGGCAGCTCCCCGCTCCAGTAGGTCTGCACGCTGTTGACCACCGCGACGATCCGGCAGTCCTGCCGCTGGTTGGCGTCGGCCCCGGTCTTGCAGGTCTGCTGCACCTGCCCGGCCGTGCTCGGCCCCGCCGAGGTGCTCCCGCCGCCGGAGAGCCCGAGCAGCTGCGGGTCGAGCCCGAACACCAGCGCGAGCAGTAGACCGATCACGCCCACCCCGCCGCCGATCGCCATCTTCCCGCCCGGCAGACCCCGCCGGTCCTCCACCTGGGAGGTGTCCAGATCCGCCTGATCGTCGAACTGCATGCTGTCCCGCCTCTGTAACAGTCCTGCCCCCGTCGCAGTCGCAACATAGCGGCCCGGGCCCGCCGGAGCCCAGTGGAACCCGCAGGTGGGGGCCGTCAATCGGCCGCTCCCGGTCACCCCGTCCGTCCGGTGGTCAAGCCGTGTCCATCAGACGGACAGCTCGTTCGGGCGGTACGCTCCCGCCGTGTCCCGGAACCCGCTGCGTGCCCTGACCCGCCGTTCCCTGCTCCCCACCCTGGCCGTCGTGCTGGTGCTCGGAGCGGGAGCCGCCGCACACGCGAACCGTCCGGTGCCCTTCGGCGACCGGGTCGCCGAGCCCGGTGCGGCCGACGCCAGCCCGGTGGGCGCGCAGTCGCTGGACACCGGCTCGCTGGAGCTCAAGGTCGGCCCCGGCCTGGAGGCGTACGACCGCTCCGGCACCCACCTCTGGTCCTACCGCCGCGAGGGCGCGACCGCGCTGCACCTGGCGATGGCCGGCCAGAGCGCGGTGGTGGTCTGGGACGACGGCATGGTCACCTCCGTCCGCCCCGAGGACCACACCGTGCGGTGGCACCGGGCCGTGCCCGGCCTGAGCGAGTGGCTGCACGGCGAGGACGAGCCCGGCGCCGACACCCGGACGGCCGAGCAGAAGCAGGAGATCGCCGTCGAGCGGGCCGCCGCCGCCCTGCAGACCGCCACCGAGGACGAGCCCTGGGTGGCCGTGGTGACCCCGGGCCTGACCATGGGCTTCCGCGACCGCGACGGCGACCTGCGCTTCAACGCCCGCCCGCTGAGCGGCTGCCTCTACGACCCGCTGCGGGCCGTGCACACCGAGGACGCCGTCCTGGTGCCCCGCACCTGCACCGGCACCAACGGCTCCGGCCACCCCCTCCCCGGCGGCATCACCGGCTTCCGCCTCAGCCGCCCCGGCTGGCAGCTCCCGGCCGGCCCCGCCGTCAAGCTCCAGCGCCAGGACACCCACCGCGTCCTGATCGACGACGGCCCCGTGGTCGGCCGCCGCACCTTCGACACCCAGCTCGGCGCCGCCGTCACCCCCTGCGGCGTCCCGGCCCTGCCCTTCGCTGCCGCAGCCAGTTGCACGCTCTAGGGGCGCGGGGAACTGCGCGCCCGACCCCGTGTGAAGCTGCACGGTTGCGCGCGCCGTTCCCCGCGCCCCTGAAGTGGTTGCTCTGAGTGCAGCCCCTCTCCCCTCCCGGAAAACCCCGACCGGGTCTCTCAGGGCGCCCGGTAGACTGGGCCGTATGGCTGTTATCCCCGGGCATTAGCGCCGAGCGCCGCGCCCCTCACGACACGCCGCCCGCTCTCTGCCCAGGAGTCCTCACAGCCATGATTTCCGTCAACGCGCTCGAACTGCGCGCCGGTGCCCGCATCCTCATCGAGTCCGCCAGCTTCCGCGTCACCCCGGGCGACCGGATCGGCCTGGTCGGCCGCAACGGTGCCGGCAAGACCACCCTCACCAAGGTGCTCGCGGGCGAGGGCCTGCCCGCCGGCGGCACGGTGACCCGCTCCGGCGAGGTCGGCTACCTCCCGCAGGACCCGCGGACCGGCGACCTGGACGTGCTGGCCCGCGACCGCATCCTCTCCGCCCGCGGCCTCGACTCCGTGCTCAAGAAGATGCGCGAGAACGAGCAGCGGATCGCCACCGGCACCGGCGCGACCCGCGACAAGGCGATGAAGAAGTACGCCAACCTGGAGACGGAGTTCCTCACCAAGGGCGGCTACGCCGCCGAGGCCGAGGCCGCCACCATCGCGGCCGCCCTCGGCCTGCCGGACCGCATCCTGGGCCAGCCGCTGCACACCCTCTCGGGTGGTCAGCGCCGTCGCGTGGAGCTGGCCCGGATCCTCTTCTCCGACGCCGACGTGCTGCTCCTCGACGAGCCCACCAACCACCTCGACGCCGACTCGATCGCCTGGCTGCGGGACTTCCTGAAGACCTACAAGGGCGGCTTCATCGTGATCTCCCACGATGTCGAGCTGGTCGAGACGGTGGTCAACAAGGTCTTCTACCTGGACGCCAACCGGTCGCAGATCGACGTCTACAACATGGGCTGGAAGCAGTACCAGCAGCAGCGCGAGGACGACGAGAAGCGCCGCAAGCGCGAGCGCGCCAACGCCGAGAAGAAGGCCGCCACCCTCAACGCCCAGGCCGACAAGATGCGCGCCAAGGCCACCAAGACGGTCGCCGCGCAGAACATGGCCCGCCGCGCCGAGAAGCTGCTCTCCGGCCTGGAGCAGAGCCGGGTCTCCGACAAGGTCGCCAAGCTGCGCTTCCCGGACCCGGCCCCCTGCGGCAAGACCCCGCTCACGGCCGAGGGCCTCTCCAAGTCCTACGGCTCGCTGGAGATCTTCACCGACGTGGGCCTGGCCATCGACAAGGGCTCCCGGGTGGTCATCCTGGGCCTGAACGGTGCGGGCAAGACCACCCTGCTGCGGATGCTCGCGGGCGTGGAGCAGCCGGACACCGGCGAGGTCATCGCCGGGCACGGCCTGAAGATCGGGTACTACGCCCAGGAGCACGAGACGCTCGACCCCGAGCGCAGCGTGCTGGAGAACATGCGCTCGGCCGCGCCCGACACCGACCTGGTGCAGATCCGGAAGATCCTCGGGTCCTTCCTGTTCTCCGGCGACGACGTGGACAAGCCGGCCGGGGTGCTCTCCGGTGGTGAGAAGACCCGCCTCGCGCTGGCCTCGCTGGTGGTCTCCAGCGCCAACGTGCTGCTGCTCGACGAGCCCACCAACAACCTCGACCCGGCCAGCCGCGAGGAGATCCTGGGCGCGCTGCGCTCCTTCGCCGGCGCGGTCGTGCTGGTCACCCACGACGAGGGCGCGGTGGACGCGCTCCAGCCGGAGCGGATCATCCTGCTGCCGGACGGCGTGGAGGACCTGTGGAGCCCGGCCTACCACGACCTGGTCTCGCTGGCCTGATCCCTCCCGCGCGACCGCCTCACGTAGACGTATGCTCCGCCGTCCGTCGTAGAAAACCTCAGCTCCCGCAGAGATCGGGAATGGGAGACTGCGAGATTCCGTTTTCGCGTCTCCAGCACCGCCCCGCCCGCGATTTCGCGGCGGGGCGGTGCTGCTGATCAGCCCTTTCGCCGCGCCGGGCCCGGGGGCGCGGGGGCGCGTGTCTCTGAGTGAGCGCCCTTGTGCGCCGTGAGCACCACCGGCAGACTGCGCTTTCCCGGTATCGACCTTGTCGAATGGGTGGCCAGGACGCTGGCTATGGGTGATCATGGGAATCTGACCGAGCACAGCTATGAGGAGGCACGGGTGGCCGAGACTCTGAAAAAGGGCAGCCGGGTAACCGGGGCCGCGCGTGAGAAGCTCGCGGCCGATCTGAAGAAGAAATACGACTCCGGTGCGTCCATCCGCGCCCTCGCGGAGGAGACCGGCCGCTCCTATGGCTTCGTGCACCGCATGCTGAGCGAGTCCGGAGTGATCCTCCGAGGCCGCGGCGGTGCCACGCGGGGCAAGAACAAGGCCACGGCGGGAGCCGGTTCCTGACAGTTCGCCGAGTGGCGGTCGGCAATTCTGCGTGAACACTTCCGTCGGGACTTCATTGCACCAAATGCTCCAGACGATTCGGCGGCCGGGCGACCGGGCCGCCGATCGTCATTTCATGGCACTTTTAACCGCGCAGTGAGACAACCGGCCCGGACAAGTAGGCCGGACAACTCCTTCGGGCGGACCTCGACAACGCTGTTACTCTCCAGTAGCTTCACGTTGTCCTAGCTTCGCGTGTCCGCGCAGTCCCGCGCCCGCTGGAGGTACATCCATGACCACCCCCGTCCTCGAAGACCAGCAGCTCTGGGAGCAGGCCGGCGTCCGGCTCGAGCTCGACGGCGAGACGGCCACCGTCACGCTCTGCCGCCCCGAGCGCCGCAACGCCCAGTCGCCCGCGATGTGGCGCGCGCTGGCCGGCATCGGCCGGGCGCTGCCGGGCACCGTGCGGGTGGTCCTGCTGCGGGCGGAGGGCGTCTCCTTCTCGGCCGGCCTCGACCGGGCCATGTTCACCCCCGAGGGCATCCCCGGCGAGCCGAACTTCATCGCCCTGGCCCACGCCGAGGACAAGGAGCTGGACGAGACCATCGCCTTCTACCAGGAGGCGTTCACCTGGTGGCGCCGCCCGGACCTGATCAGCATCGCCGCCGTCCAGGGCCACGCGGTGGGCGCCGGCTTCCAGCTGGCCCTCGCCTGCGACCTGCGGATCGTCGCCGAGGACGTGCAGTTCGCGATGAAGGAGACCTCGCTCGGCCTGGTCCCCGACCTCACCGGCACCAAGCCGCTGACCGACCTGGTCGGCTACGCCCGCGCGCTGGAGATCTGCGCCACCGGCCGCTGGGTCGGCGCCGAGGAGTCGGTGGCCAACGGCCTGGCCAACCTGGCCGTCCCCGCCGCCGAGCTGGACGCCGCCGCCCGCGACCTGGCCGCCGCCCTGCTCGCCGCCCCGCGCAACGCGGTCAACGAGACCAAGGCCCTGCTCCAGGGCGCCGGCGACCGCAGCTACGAGGAGCAGCGCGCCGCCGAGCGGGCCGCCCAGGCCCGCCGCCTGCGCGACCTCGCCGGCCTCGGCGACTGACCCGCCCCCAGCTCGTCGAGCTCCCCTCCCCGAACGCCGCAGGTGCCCCGCGCCCTGCGGCGTTTGCCGTACCCGCCGTGCGCGGTTCGTGGCGGAGTGTCACAGTTGGGCTGGTTTGCGATATAGCTGGACAGGACACCCCAGGAGACCACCGTGCCTGACACCCCGACGCCCGCCGACCTGCACAAGAACGACCCGCACCGCTCCCCGGACCCGACCGACGAGCGGGGCAAGACCGCGCTCGCCGTCGGCGTGGTGGAGAAGATCGCCGGGATGGCCGCCCGGGAGGTCGCGGGCATCCACGCCCTCGGCTCCGGGCTCGCCCGGACCTTCGGCGCGATGCGGGACAGGGTGCCGGGCGGCCGCTCCAGCGTGGGCCGGGGCATCAAGGCCGAGGTCGGCGAGAAGCAGACCGCGATCGACATCGCCCTGGTGGTCGAGTACGGCGTCGTCATCCCGGTGCTCGCGGCCGAGGTGCGGCAGAACATCATCACTGCCGTGGAGCGGATGACCGGCCTCGAAGTGGTCGAGGTCAACATCGCGGTCAACGACGTCCACCTGCCGGACGAGCCGGACGTGGACGAGGACGAGGAACCGAGCCGAGGCCAGCGCCCCCGGGTGCAGTAGGCCGCGACGCAAGAGGAGAGTGCGGATGAATCTCGCCCTGACGGGCCTGCTGGTCGGCATGGCCCTGGGTTTCGCCGGATACTTCGGCGGGTTCGCCGCCTTCCTCCTGGTCGCCGTGCTCGGCGCCGCCGGCTTCGTGGTCGGCCGGCTCCTGGAGGGTGACATCGGGCTCGGCGAGCTGGGTGATCTGCTGCGCAGCCGCGACCGGCGCCGGTGAGGGGCGCCCGGCCGGCGGCCGTCCTGCTGCTGCCCGCCACCGAGGCCGCCCCCCGCCCGGCCCGCCGGGCCCCCGCCGACCGCGGCCACCTCCGGGTCGCCGACCGCGTACTGGCCCAACTGGCCGCCCGCGCCGTCCGCGAGGCCCTGACCCCCCTGGTCCCGGGCGCCCGCCGCCCCAAGGTCACCGCCACCACCTCCCACGGCACCGCCCGCCTCACCCTCCGCCTCTCCCTCCCCTTCCCCGCCGACCTGGCCACCCTCACCACCACCGCCCGCCAGGCCGCCACCACCCAGGTCGAGTCCTTCACCGGCACCCCCGTCCGCCGCATTACCATCCTGATCGACCACCTCCACCCGAACGGCCCCACCCGATGAGCCCCCGGGAGTCCCCGGAGCCCCTGGACCCCCGCGGTCGCCCCGGCTCCGCCCCCGGCTCGGCGGGTTCCGCCTCGGGCGGCCGGTCGGCCGCAGGCCTACCTGGCCCCGACGCCGGCTCCGGCTCCGACCGGCTGGTACCCGGTCCGAAGGGCGCGGCCGCCGCAGGCCCGCCCGACGCCGACCCTGGCCCTGGCTCCGGCTCCGACCGGCCGGAACCCGGCCCGGAGGGCGCGGCGGCCGGACCCGTTCTCCCGGCTCTCCCTGGTTCGGCCCGCGCCCTCCCAGAGCCTTCTTCGCCTTCTCCTCTCCCCGAATCCCATGGGCCGGACGCTCCGGCGAGTGCGCCCGCCCCCGGCCCCCGGCTGCGGTCCACTCGGGCCGGGGCGGCCGGGGTCGTGGTGCTCGTGGTGCTGGTGGTGGCGGGCGGGCTGCTGTACGACGTGGTGGCGGTCCGGACGGGGCATCAGGCGAGGCGGTGGCGGGCCGAGGCCGCGCACCAGGTGGCGGTCCGTCAGCTGCAGGACACCTGGGTGCTGGTCGGGGCCGGGGCGGCGGTCCTCCTCGGAGCGCTCCTGACCGCCCTCGCCTTCACCCCCGGTCTGCGCCGCTGGCTCCCACTCAGCTCGCCCGACGGCACGGCGGCGATCGACCGAGCCGGCGTGGCCGCCCTGCTCCGCGTCCGCACCCGCGAACAGCCGGACGTCACCGCCGCCACCGTCCGCGTCCGCCCCACCCGCACCACCGTCACCATCCGCGGCACCGCCGACCCGGCCGCCGTCCAACGCGAACTTCGCACCGAACTCGCCCGAGTCCCGCTGGCCCGCCCGCACCGCCTCGACGTCCGTACCCACCGCGCCGACCGCGGTGCCCACCAGGGCGAGCTCCGTTGACCCACCGCGCCGAACCGGTCCGCCCACCGGGGCAGCCCCCGGCGACCCCCACCCACCCCGCGGAGCGCCGATGACCCGCAGTGCCCTCAACCGGACCGTTCTGGCCGTGGTCGGCCTCGCGCTGTTCCTCGGCGGCGCCCTGCTGCTGTTCGGCGGCCTCGACGGCTACGCCCGGCTGCACCTGCACCCGCCGTCCTGGTGGCCGCTGACCTCGCCGGAGCAGCCCGTGGTCTCCACCACCTCCCGGACGCGCTGGGTGGACCGTTCCTGGTGGTGGCCCGCGGTGATCGCCGCGCTGAGCCTGCTGGTGGTCGGCTGTCTGGCCTGGCTGGCCGGTCAGCTGCGCCGCAGCGGCCCGGCCACGCTCCGCCTGCCGACCGCCCCCGAGGTGCACGTCCGCGGCCGGGCCGTCGAGGACGCGGTGGAGACCCTGACCATCGCCCTGCCCGCCGTCACCCGCGCCCGCACCCGTCTCGGCGGCTCACCCCGCCGACCCCGGCTGCGCACCAGCCTCCGGCTCCGCCCGGACGCCGCCCCCGGCCCGCTGCTCACCGACTACCGCAGCGGCCCCCTCGCGGACGCCCGCACCACCCTCGCCCGCCCCGACCTCCCCTCGGAGATCCGTCTGACGGTCCGGCCGTAGTGCCGGGCGGTCTTCGCCGGCCTACGTGCCCGCCTCATGAGGCGTACCTTGCCGCCGCCCGCCATCCGACGCGACTCCTCCGGGCCGGGCCCGCCGGTCGCGCCGGGTGTACCTGCCCGCCTCATCCGCCCACGGGACAGGAAGGGCACCTCGCCCCCGCCCGCCATCCGACGCGACCCGGAAGGCCGGTTCCGGCGCGGGAGTGCGCTGCTATCGTCGGGCGGCATGACAATCACCAGCACCGGATGGGGCCCTGACATCACGTCGCCCGGGATCCGACCGCGCCGGCTGGCGCTCGCCCTGCTGGCGGCGGCCGCCGTGCTGTGGGGTGGCCTCTCCGGCGGCTTCGCCTGGTGGCCCACCCACGACGGGTCGGCCTCGCACACCGACCTGCTGGCCTTCGGTTGGCTGACCGTCTCCACCGCCGTGGTGGCCCTGCTCTGGCTGCTCGCCCTGGTCGGCCTGGCCTGCGGCCCGGACCGGCTCGGTGCCCGGGTGGCCGCAGTCCCGGCGGTGCTGGCCGCCGTGCTGTCCCTGCCGGTGGCCTTCCTCCTGCTGTTCCTGGGCGGCGCCCTGGCCGGCGGTCTCGGCTACGTGGCCCTCGCAGTCGCGGCCCTCACCGCCGTGAGCGTGGCCGCGATCGCCGGCCTGATCGCCGCCTGGCCCCGCCGAAGCTGACCCGCCCGGCCCGACCCGCTCCGGCCGAAACCTGATCGCACCGCCGGTCCAGTCCGAGCCGAGCGGCCTGGGGCAACGCCTTCCGGATCGCGCCGGGCGATCGCCGTCGGGGGCACGTGTCCTCCAGGGCCGGCAACGGCCGGCAGCTGCCCACCACCGACACTCGCCCCCCGGCGTCAGCCCCCGACGTCACGGCCGACGTGATCCAGAAGCCGCGCCCAGCTCGGGCCGCCCGCAGCAGTGCCCTCGGCCGGGCCGGAGCACCTGAGCCCGGCCGGCTCAGAGGCCGCGCAGGGCGCCGCCGTCCACCGGCACCATCACACCCGTGAGGTACGAGGCGGCGGGCGAGAGCAGGAAGGCCGCGGTGCGGCCGAACTCCTCCGGGGTGCCGTAGCGCCGCAGCGGGATGGCCTGGCTGTGCCGCTCACGCGCGGCGGCGGCGTCGCCGCTCAGCGCGTCGAGCTCCCGCACCCGGTCGGTGTCGATCCGGGCCGGCAGCAGGCCGACCACGCGGATGCCGCGCGGACCGAGCTCGTCGGCCAGCGACTTGGCGGCCATCGCGAGGCCGGGGCGCAGGCCGTTGGAGACGCCGAGGCCCGCGATCGGCTCGCGGACCGAGCCGGAGAGCACGAACCCGATCACCCCGCCCTCGCCGAGCTGCTCGGCCGCCGTCCGGGCGATCCGCAGCGCGCCGAGGAAGACCGACTCGAACGCGCCCCGCCAGACCTCGTCCCCGGCCCCGGTGACCGGCCCGGCGGCCGGGCCGCCGACGCTGATCAGCACCCCGTCCACCCTCCCGAACCGTTCCCGCGCCGCCGCGAACAGCCGCTCGGCCGTGGCCGGGTCCCCGTTGTCCGCCACCACCCCGTGCACCAGGTCGGCCGCCCCGAGCTCACTCAGGGCCGCCGCCACCGACTCCTCGGTCCGCCCGCTCAACACCAATCGCGCCCCGTCCGCCACCAACTCCCGCGCCGAGGCGAACCCGAGCCCCCGCGTCGCGCCGGTCACCACGTACACCCTGTCCCGCAACCCAAGATCCATGGCCCAACTCTATGCAGCGCATGACGAGAGGCCCGGTCATTCGCCGCTCTGGGTCACCGGTCCAGTCGGTGCCGGAGGTACTCCGGACGGGCCGTTCCGACCTCGATGAGGTTCTCGTCGAGGTCGAGAGGTTGTCGAGCTGCCGGTGGCAGACCTCCAGCTGGAGACCGTCGAAGTCCAGCACCACCGGGCAGTCGGCGAACCACTCCCCGTCCTCGGCGAACCGCACCAGCGCGAACCCGGTCAGCTGCCGGCCGGCGAGCCTCGCCAGGCGTGCCCCGTGCGCCCGCCCGACCGGCCTGCACCGGTCGACCAGGACCGCCGGGAGGTCGCCTTCCGACGGTCGGCGCCTCAGCCGAAGTCGGGGATCGGGTGGTCGGGGGAGAGGGCGGCGGCGATGCGTTGGGCGATGGTGTGGGCGGTGTGGCCGCCGGGGGCGGTGGGGTTGTTGGTGGTGGCCACGGCGATGGCGAGGTGGTCGCAGGGGAGGTAGTCCTGGGAGGCGGAGTAGCCGAAGAAGAGGGGGTGCTGGGAGACCCAGTCGCCGAGGGTGAGGATGCCCAGGCCGTAGTGGGTGGCCTCGGTCTGGGGGATGCAGAGGGTGGCCGGGCAGTCCTTGGTGGGGTGGCCGAGGCCCACCGTGCCGGGGTCGAGGAAGGTGCGCAGGCCCGCCGGGGAGAGCAGCTCGCCGGAGCCGATGCCGACGGCCGAGCGGGCCAGGTCGCAGATGTCGGTGGTCTCCACGGCGCCCGGGGCGGTGGTCCAGGAGGGGTTCCAGAAGGTGGACTCCTCGTAGGTGCCGCGTTCGGCGGTGAAGGCGTGCAGCACCGGGGTGGGGATGTCGGGCGTGTAGCTGTTGGCGGTCTCGTGCAGGCCCAGCGGGTCGAGCACCTGCTCCTTGATCAGCTCGTCCAGCCGCAGCCCGGTCTGCGCCTCCAGGGCTTCGCCCAGCAGCACGAAGTTGGCGTGCGAGTAGCTCCAGTTGCTGCCCGGCGGGTAGAGCAGGTCGGCCTCGGTGGAGATGCTGGTCAGCTCGTCGGCGGTCCACTGGCGGAACGGGTCGGCGTAGACCGCCGGGCCGAAGGCCGGGTCCTTGACGTAGTCGATCAGGCCGGTGGTCGAGGCGGCGAGCATCCGCAGGGTGAAGCGCTCGCCGAGGGCGGGCGGCAGGTCGGGCAGCCACCGGCCGACGGGGGCGTCCAGGTCGACCCTGCCCTGTTCGGCCAGGCGCACCAGGGCGGTGCCCAGGTAGCTGATCGCGATGTTGCCGTTGCGGAAGTGCATCGCCGGCTGGGCCGGCACCCCGGTCATCGACTCGCCGAGCGCCGTGGTGAGCAGCTCCTGGCCGTCCCGGGTGACCCGCAGCACCACCGACTTGAGCCCCAGCTCCGCCTTGGCCTGCTCGGCGATCCGCAGCACCTCGGCGCCCGGCCCGTCGGCGGGCCGGGCCGAGCCGACGCAGGGCCGGCGATGGCCGGCGGCTCCGGCGGTCGCACCGTCACCCGTCGCGGAGGCGGTGCCGGCCGGGACGGCGAGGGCGAGCAGCGCGGTGGCGGTGACCAGCCGGAGCAGGGACTTCGGGAGCGAGCGCGTCATGCCCGCAGTATCGGCACGAGGACCCGCCGCGCCCGGCCCGCCGGCACCCGACCCGCACGGACATTCACCCGTCGAGCCCGCACGGCCGGCTCAGCCCACCGGCGTGGGTGCTTCTTCCGTAGCCGCGGCAGCCGCGGCCTTGGCGGCGGCGGCCCGCCGGTCCCGCGCCTCGCGGCGGGCCAGCACGATCAGCCCGACCGGGATCAGCGTGGTGAACAGCCACCACTGGATCGCGTAGGCCATGTGCGGGCCGATGTCGGAGTGCTCCGGGTCGGGCAGCACCTCCGGGGTGTTGCCGGCCGGCGGGACGGCGGAGGCGAGCTCCAGGTAGCCGCCGAGGACGGTGGCGCCGGTCTCCTTGGCCTGGGCCTCGCTGTTGATCAGCTTGTACTGCCGCGGGGGCAGGCCGCCCCGGTCCGGGATGCCGGTGGAGGCGTGGGTCTCGTCGGCGCGCAGCCGGCCGGTGACGGTCACGGTGCCGCTCGGCGGGGCGGGCACGGCGGGGTAGCTGGTGGCGTCGCCGGGGGAGTCGACCCAGCCCCGGTTGACCAGCACGGAGCCCTTGCCGTCGGCCAGCACCAGCGGGGTGATCACGAAGAAGCCGATGCTGCTGCCGCCGGGCTCGGTGCGCTGGCGGATCACGAACTCGTGCGCCGCGTCGTACCGGCCGGTGGCCGTCACCGCCCGCCAGACCAGGCCGGGCGGCACGCCGCGCCCGGGTGCGTTCAGCGAGTCGAACGGCACGGGGGCGTGCTGGAGGTTGGCCCCGATGAGGCTGTTCCGGGCGACCCGGGCCTCGTGGCGGTGGTACTGCCAGAAGCCCAGCCGGATCATCGTGGGGACCAGCAGCAGGGCGACCACGAAGATGGCCGCCCAGCGCCGGGAGAGCAGAAATCGGTACACAACCGCACGCTACGCCCACTTACGCGGGCGCCCGGACACCGGGGTCAGGCCCCGGGGTGCGCGGCGACCTCGCGCAGCAGCTGGAGGAAGGCGTCCTCCCCGACCACGGGGGTGCCGAACTCGCGGGCCTTGCGGGCCTTGCCGCTCCAGCTGTCCGGCTGGTTGGTGACCAGCAGGCTGGTGAGGCGGCTCACCGAGGAGGCGATGTGCAGACCGGCCTCGATCGCCCGGTCCTCCAGCAGCTCGCGGTCGGTGGCGGTGTCGCCGGTGATGGCCACCCGCATGCCCTGGAGCAGCGGGGTGCCGTCCTGCCAGCGCCCCGGGTTCGGGTACGGGCAGGCGGGGCGCTTGCGGGAGGGGCGGTAGGAGGAGGACCAGCCGCGCGCGGCGGCGGCCGGGGCGGCGGCCTCCAGCTCGCCGATGTCGGTGACGGCCACGCAGCTGGTCAGCGGCAGCGGCACCCCGACCTGGCGGGCCAGCTGCAGGCTGGGCCGGAAGGCCTCGGCGAGCACCCGGGCGTCGTCCAGCGCGTTGTGCGCCTGGCGCTGCTCCACGCCGAAGTAGGCGGCCAGGGTGGCCAGCTTGCCGTTGGCCAGCGGGAGGCCGAGGTCGCGGGAGAGCACCATGGTGCAGAGCCGCTGCTCGACCGGGGCGCGCAGCCCGGCCCGGGCGTACTCGCGGGAGATCATGTTCCAGTCGAAGAGCGCGTTGTGCGCGACCATCACCCGGCCGTCGAGCCGGGCGGCGAGCTCCCCGGCGATCTCCGGGAAGGTCGGGGCGCCGGCCAGCACCGCGCTGGTCAGGCCGTGGATCCAGACCGGGCCCGGGTCGCGCTCGGGGTTGACCAGCGTGTACCAGTGGTCGGTGACCTCACCCTGCGCGTCCAGCTGGTAGACACCGGCGGAGATGACCCGGTCGGTGCGGCCGAGGCCGGTGGTCTCGACGTCGACCACGGCGAAGCCGGGCTCCTGGGCGGCGCCGGAGCGCTGCGCGGGCAGGGCTACGGACCACGGGGAGTCGTCGCTCGGTGACTGGATCGCGTGCATGGTCAACCAGCTTAAGGGCGCGCACCCACACCGGGGCCCGCGCGGGGGCCCCGCAGTGGCGTACGCGACATTTCGTCCTGGTGTGCCCGGAGGCGGAATAGGCCGGAAAGTCCGATGGTCGTAATGGGGGTTAGGCACCATCTGTCGAAGGAAGACCCACATGCGCGCCACCGTCATCCACGGCCCGAACGACATCCGGATCGAGGAGGTCCCCGACCCGGTCATCCAGCGGCCGACCGACGCGGTGGTCCGCGTGGTCAACGCCTGCATCTGCGGCAGTGACCTGTGGGCCTACCGCGGCGTCGCGGCCCGCCAGGCCGGCCAGCGGATCGGCCACGAGTTCCTCGGCGTGGTCGAGCAGGTCGGCGCCGAGGTCACCGGCGTGAAGCCGGGCGACTTCGTGGTGGCCCCCTTCGTCTGGTCCGACGGCACCTGCGACTACTGCAAGGACGGCCTGCAGACCTCCTGCCCGCACGGCGGCTTCTGGGGCGAGATCGGCTCCGACGGCGGCCAGGGCGAGGCCGTCCGCGTGCCGCACGCCGACGGCACCCTCGTGCAGCTGCCCAAGGAGGCGCAGACCGACCAGGCCCTGCTGCCGCACCTGCTGGCGCTCTCCGACGTGATGGCCACCGGCCACCACGCCGCCGTCTCGGCCGGGGTGCGCCCCGGCGCCACCGTGGCGGTGGTGGGCGACGGCGCGGTGGGCCTGTGCGGGGTGCTCGCCGCGCAGCGCCTGGGCGCGGGCCGGATCATCGCGCTGGGCCGGCACGAGGCCCGCACCGCGATCGCCCGCCGCTTCGGCGCCACCGACGTGGTGGCCGAGCGCGGCGAGGCCGCGATCGAGGCCGTCCGCGAGCTGACCGGCGGCCAGGGCGCGCACGCCGTGCTGGAGGCCGTGGGCACCGAGGAGTCCATGCGCACCGCGATCTCGATCACCCGCGACGGCGGCGCGGTCGGCTACGTCGGCGTGCCGCACGGCGGCAGCGCGGGCGTGGACATCTCCCAGATGTTCAACCGCAACATCGCCCTCGGCGGCGGCGTGGCCCCGGCCCGGGCGTACATCCCCGAGCTGCTCGCCGACGTGCTCGCCGGCACCATCGAGCCCGGCCTGGTCTTCGACCGTACGGTCGACCTGGACGGCGTCCCGGCGGGTTACCGGGCGATGGACGACCGATCGGCCCTGAAAGTCCGGATCGCGTTCTGACGCGCGTTCAGATGTGACGTTTCATCAGCGAGGGCGGCACCCGTGGCGGGTGTCGCCCTTGTGGCGTAATCGGATCAGTTTTCGGCCAAGTCGCACGGCTCCGCCGGTCGGGTGCTTTCTGTAAACCTCCGACCGCTCTACCATGCAGCGGCACCCTCTGCCTGTGACGTCCCTCACGTCCGGCAACCGTCTGCGTACCCCGAAGGCGACAGGAGACCTCGAGTGGACACCCCGCCAGCTGCCGAGACACTGCCCCCGGAGCTCCCTCCGGATGCTCAACGGATCGACCAGACCGAAGAGTTCCGCACCCTGCGGCAGTCCTTCCGGGGCTTCGCCTTCCCGGTCACGGCCGGCTTCGTGCTCTGGTACCTGCTGTACGCGCTGCTCTCCGTCTACGCGCCGTCCTTCATGGCCACCAAGCTCTTCGGGCACATCAACCTCGCCCTGGTGCTCGGCCTGCTCCAGTTCGCCAGCACCTTCGCGATCGCCGCCTGGTACGCCCGGTACGCCGGCCGCCGGCTCGACCCGCCGGCCGCGGCCATCCGCGCGCAGTACGCGCCCACCAACCTCGTGGCTCCCCGGGAGGCCGGCGAATGAACTCCCCCCTCGGCACGACCGCTGCGCACGGCGTGCAGCTGGCCAGCTCGGCGAGCGACCACCGCAGCCTGACCCTGGCGCTGTTCGGCGTCTTCGTGATCGCCACCCTCGGCATCACCCTCTGGGCCGGGCGGCAGACCAAGGACGCCTCCGACTTCTACGCCGGCGGGCGCGGCTTCACCGGCTTCCAGAACGGCCTGGCGCTCTCCGGCGACTACATGTCCGCTGCCTCCTTCCTCGGCATCGCGGGCGTGATCGCGCTCGCCGGCTACGACGGCTTCCTCTACTCGATCGGCTTCCTGGTGGCCTGGCTGGTCGCCCTGCTGCTGGTCGCCGAGCCGCTGCGCAACTCCGGCCGGTACACCATGGCCGACGTGCTGGCCTTCCGGATGCGGCAGCGGCCCGTGCGCACCGCCGCGGGCATCTCCACCATCGTCGTCTCGATCTTCTACCTGCTGGCCCAGATGGTCGGCGCGGGCTCGCTGGTCGCCCTGCTGCTGGGCGTCAGCGGCGACAGCGCCAAGCGCTGGACGGTGGTCGCGGTCGGCGCGCTGATGGTGGTCTACGTGGTGGTCGGCGGCATGAAGGGCACCACCTGGGTGCAGATCATCAAGGCCGGGCTGCTGATCATCGGCGCCGGCGTGATGACCGTCCTGGTGCTGGCCAAGTACCACTTCAACCTCTCCAGCCTGCTCGGCGCCGCCGCCGCGGCCAGCGGCAAGGGCAACCACTTCCTGGAGCCCGGCCTCAAGTACGGCCTGACCGGCACCACCAAGCTGGACTTCATCAGCCTCGCACTGGCCCTGCTGCTCGGCACCGCCGGCCTGCCGCACATCCTGGTCCGCTTCTACACCGTGCCCACCGCCAAGGCGGCCCGGAAGTCGGTGTTCTGGGCGATCGGCATCATCGGCGTCTTCTACCTGATGACGCTGGCCCTCGGCTTCGGCGCCGCCGCGCTGGTCGGCCCCAAGACCATCAAGGCCTCCAACGTCGCGGGCAACACGGCCGCCCCCCTGCTCGCCGAGCACCTGGGCGGCGGGGCCGGCACCACCGGCGGCGCGGCGCTGCTGGCGATCATCTCGGCCGTCGCCTTTGCCACCATCCTGGCCGTGGTCGCCGGGCTCACCCTGGCCTCCTCGTCCTCCTTCGCCCACGACCTCTACGCCAACGTGATCCGGCGCGGCAAGGCCACCGAGCGCGAGGAGGTCGGCGCCGCCAAGCTCGCCGCCGTCGCGATCGGCGCGATCGCGATCGTGCTCAGCATCTTCGCCGACAAGCTCAACACCGCCGCGCTGGTCGCCCTGGCCTTCGCGGTGGCCGCCTCGGCCAACCTGCCGACCATCCTGTACTCGCTGTTCTGGAAGCGCTTCAACACCACCGGCGCGGTCAGCTCGGTCTACGCCGGCCTGATCAGCTCGGTCGGGCTGGTCTTCTTCTCGCCGGTCGGCTCCGGGGCCAAGGACTCGCTCTTCCCGCACGCCGACTTCCACTGGTTCCCGCTCTCCAACCCCGGGCTGATCTCCATCCCGATCGGTTTCCTCGCCGGAGTCATCGGCACGCTGCTCTCCAAGGAACAGGCCGACCCGGAGAAGTACGCTGAATTGGAGGTCAGGTCGCTCACCGGGCTCGGCGCCCACTGACGTCCGCACCCGGTGCCGCTCGACACTGCGGCTAAGCTGGCCCGGCCCCACCTGGCTCCGACGGACGGGCCGGGCCAGCCCCTCCTGGAAGGAGGCCGCCGTGCTCCTCGACACCTACGGTCGTCAGGCTGTCGACCTCCGGGTCTCGCTCACCGACCGGTGCAACCTGCGCTGCACCTACTGCATGCCCGAGGAGGGCCTGAGCTGGCTCGGCAAGCCCGAGCTGCTCACCGACGAGGAGATCGTCCGCCTGGTCTCGCTGGCCGTCCGCGAGCTGGGCGTCACCGAGGTCCGCTTCACCGGCGGCGAGCCGATGCTGCGCCCCGGGCTGGTCTCGATCGTCGAGGCGTGCGCCGCCCTGGAGCCCCGCCCCGAGCTCTCCCTCACCACCAACGGCGTGGGCCTGGCCCGTACGGCCGCCGCCCTGCACGCGGCCGGCCTCGACCGGGTCAACGTCTCCCTCGACACGCTCGATCCGGACACCTTCTTCACCCTCACCCGCCGCCACCGCCACGAGGACGTCCTCGCCGGCCTGGCCGCCGCCGAGGCCGCCGGCCTCACCCCGGTCAAGCTCAACGCCGTGCTGATGCGGGGCGTCAACGACCACGAGGCCGCCGACCTGCTCGCCTGGTGCCTGGACCACGGCTACCAGCTCCGCTTCATCGAGCAGATGCCGCTGGACGCCCAACACGGCTGGGACCGCTCCCGGATGGTCACCGCCGAGGAGATCCTCGAGCGGCTCTCGGCCCGCTTCGCCCTGAGCCCCGAGCCCTCCGCCGCCCGCGGCGCCGCCCCCGCCGAACGCTGGCTGATCGACGGCGGCCCCGCCACCGTCGGCGTGATCGCCTCCGTCACCCGCCCGTTCTGCCGCGCCTGCGACCGCACCCGCCTCACCGCCGACGGCCAGGTCCGCAACTGCCTCTTCGCCACCGGAGAAACGGACCTGCGCACCGCCCTCCGCTCCGGCGCCCCCGACGCCGACCTCGCCGCCCTCTGGCGCACCGCCATGTGGGGCAAGAAGGCCGGCGCCGGCATCGACAACCCCGAGTTCCACCAGCCCGACCGCCCCATGTCCGCCATCGGCGGCTGAGCCGGCCGGCTTGCCGGCGCAAGTCCGTGCAAGTCCCTGGGACGCGGGGCGGCTGGTGGTGCAAGCTCTGTCGCAGCGCTCTTCCTCCGCAGCGAAGGAGCCCCACCATGGCACTGCACAGGCTCGGCAAAGACCCGGAGTCTCCGGTCAACAACTCGCCGACCGTGTACTACGACGACGTGACGGACAATTACGTACTCCAGGGCTGGAGGATCACCGACGCCGAGCGGTTGGCCCAGCTGGACATCCCCGAGCACGAGACCGTGATCGAGTTCCCGAAGCGCATGATGCAGTTCTTCCCGGAGGTGAACCGTGCCGCTGGACCCGAGCAGGTTCGGTGAGCTGCTGAAGCACTGTCAGCGGTCTGCGGTGCACCTGGAGATGCGCGACGGGTCCATGCGCTCGGACCCGACGTTCATTGCCTGGAAGGCGGGCGCGCGGCTTGAGCCGGCCACTCGTTGGCCCGACTGGTTCGCGATGCTCGCCGAAGCGCGCGGTCGGGGCGTCTCCTTCCGTCGGGCCCGGATCGTCTCGGAACCGGTCAGCGACTACGTGCGCTTCGAGTACGAGATCACCGCCGGACTGAACCTGGCGGCCGGCGAGGAGGTCCGATGGCTTCCCCGCAGGCGGGCGACCGATCTGGCCCTGCCGGGGAACGACTTCTGGCTCTTCGATGACCAGTTGCTCCTGGTGAACCACTTCGACGGCGACGGCGAGGCCACGGCACCGGAGGACCTGGGCCGGCGCCTGCGCGAGATCCGGAAGGACTCTGGGCTCACCGCGCGGGCGCTGGCCGCTCTGGCCGGGTGGCACGAGTCGAAGTGCTCACGCATCGAGCGCGGCGGTGGAGTGCAGCGGGGTGGGCAGGCCGGGGAGCCGGGCGTGTTCGCTCGGCGGCGGCGGGGGCGCGAGCGGGCGGTCAGAAGCCGGTGGTGTCGAGAGTCAGGCCGAACGGCTCGGGCAGGCGGATCGGCGTGCCGAAGGGGTGCGGGCCGTCCACGACGGCGTAGCCGAGGTCGTGCGGCTCGGCGAAGAGGGTGCACTCGCGGCGCTGCCGGTCGGCGAGCAGGTAGAGCGGGGCGCCGTACTGGGCGTAGCGCTTGCGCTTGGTGACGCGGTCGGTGTCACCGTTCGACTCGGAGGTGACTTCGACGACCAGCAGGGTCTGGTCGGGGGTGAGGGCGGCCGCGCCCAGCGCGAGGGCTTCGGGGATGACGGCCAAGTCGGGCATGTACCAGTTCGGCGAACCGGGCAGGTCGAGGTTGCCGGAGCCGGTGAGGCAGTCGAGTTCGTCCACGCGCTGGTCGAGCTGGCGACGGATGCGGGCCGCGATCCGCTCGTGGTCCCACAGGGGTGACATCAGCACGATCCGCCCCTCGATGACCTGGGCCCACCGGTGGTCGATGAGCTGCACGGCGTATTTCAGTGCGGCCTCGTGGTCCACGTCGCCGTACGCGATGGGCTGCGCGCTCATGCTTGGCTCCCGGGTGTCGTGCCTGCGTTACCCAGCGTACTGGCTGCTACTCCGTGAACTCGGCGAGCGAGACGGTCTCCTTCAGGAAGCCGCGGACGCTGAGGAACTGGGAGAGGTGCTCGCGGTGGTCCTCGCAGGCGAGCCAGGTCTTGCGGCGGTCGGGAGTGTGGAGCTTGGGGTTGTTCCAGACCAGGACCCAGACGGCGGGGAGGCGGCAGCCCTTGCCGGAGCAGATCGGGGGGCCGTCGGGGCCGTCGGAAGTGGGGCCGAAGAGGTTCATCGTGGGGCCGTCCTGGGGAGATTCGGTGAGGAGAGCGGCCGGCACGGAATGACGACGACGCCGGGCAGCCACGGGGGGAGCCGCCCGGCGTCGGTCTGTCGCTCCGACGGGGGATGCGGAGCGCGTACGCAGTATGTCACGGCTTGCCCCCCTGCTGGCTAGGTCTTCCATGATTAATCTGAGGTTGTTTTGAGCTTTCCGGCCGTCAGAGGCCAGCATAGCGGGGCGAAACGGACATGAGATTTGAGCATGCTTCTAGCCGCGGCCCCGGTGGGACGCTACCGCTCGGCCGGGGCGCCGCCCCCGCCGCCGGTGCCGCCAGGGCCGAGCATGAGCGGGGTCTCGGGGGAGACGGCGAAGGTGCTCGGCAGGCCGGGGGCCCGCTCCCGGCCGGCGTTGGCGATCAGCACGGCGAAGTACGGCATCAGGACGGCGCAGATCAGCGCGGCGATCGCGCAGTACCGCTGCACGTCCCAGAGCGCGACGCCGGCCAGCACGCAGACGGTACGGATCAGCATCGACACCACGTACCGCCGCTGCCGGCCCCGCACGTCCTCGGTCAGGCCCGTCCGCGCCCCGGTGATCCGGAACACCTCGGTGCTCTTGTCGCCCATGCCATACCGCCCTCGTCCGTGCCCGGCGCCCGTTTGCGGGACCGCTCGCTTCACGGTACGCCGCATGACGCCGGGCGGGTGGCCCGGGGTGCGGGTGGGTCGTACAGGGCAAAAACTGGTCTCCGAGAGGGGAGCGGCGCCGAAGGGCGGTGGCCGCGGCCCCGAGGGAGCACCGCATGTGGGCAATCATCTCGGCCCTGATCGAGGGCCTGATCCTCGGTGGGATCGCACGGCTGTTGATCCCCGGCAAGCAGAGCATCCCGCTCTGGCTGACCATGCTGCTCGGCATGGCCGGGGCGATCGTGGGCAACCTGATCGCCCATGTCTTCGGGGTGGCGGACACCCGGGGCATCGACTGGTGGCGGCACCTCTTCCAGGTCGCCGCCGCCGTGGTGATCATCATGCTGGCCGAGCCGATGTGGAGCGCCCGGAAGAAAGCGTGAGCCGGAGGAAAGCGGGAGGCGGCGGCCTAGCCCTCGGTGAGGTAGGCCGGGGGCACCGCGTCGGTGAGCCAGACGCCGTTCTCGCTGAGCCGGAAGACGTGGCCCGCGGCGGCCATCGCCGCGGTGTCCACCAGCAGGACCACCGGGCGGCCGTGGCGGGAGCCGACCCGGACGGCCGTCTCGCGGTCGGCCGAGAGGTGCACGTCCTGGCGGCTCATCGGGCGCAGGCCCTCGGTGTAGATCGAGGCCAGCGAGCGGCCGGTGGTGCCGTGGTAGAGCACCGGCGGGGGAGTGGCGGCGGCCAGGCCGAGGTCGACCTCCAGGGTGTGCCCCTGGCTGGCGCGGATCCGCAGGCCGTCCGCCGAGAAGGCGAACCGCTTCTTGTTGTTGGTGGCCACCACGTGGTCGAGCTCCGCCCGCGCCAGCCCGAGGGCGGCGAGCAGCTCGGCGACCGGCACCCAGCCGGCCTCGTCCAGGGTGAGACCGACGGAGCCCGGGTCGTGCCGCAGCACCTTGGCCATCCGCTTGGAGACCTTGACGGTCCGTTTCTCGTCGAGCAAGTAGGGGGTTCCTTTCGGATTTCGGAGGGGAGGGGCGCGCAGCGCCAAGGCTGCGCGCCCGCCGAGAACGGCTACGAGGCCTGGCTGACCGAACTCATGTTGAAGTCCGGCACCCGGACCGGCGGCATGGCCGCCCGGGTGAACCAGTCGCCCCACTCGCGGGGCAGGCACTGCTGGGTCTTGCCGACCTCGGTGATCCGGCCGAGCAGGTCGACCGGGGACTCGTTGAAGCGGAAGTTGTTGACGGCGCCGACCACCTCGCCGTTCTCGATCAGGTAGACGCCGTCCCGGGTGAGGCCGGTGAGCAGCAGGGCCGCCGGGTCCACCTCGCGGATGTACCAGAGGCAGGTGAGCAGCAGGCCGCGCTCGGTGCCGGCGATCATCTCGTCCAGGGTCGGCGCGGCCTCCTGGTCGGCCGTCTCCATGATCAGGTTGTCCACCGGCGGGCGGACCGGCAGGCCGGTCAGCCCCGCGGTGTGGCGGGTGGTGAAGAGGCCGGTGAGCTCGCCGTCGCGGAGCCAGTCGGTGGCGGCGATCGGCAGGCCGTTGTCGAAGACCGACATGTCGTTCGAGCTGTGGGTCAGCACGAAGGGCGCGGCCTCCAGGCCCGGCGCGGCCGGGTCGGAGCGCAGGGTGAGCGGCAGCGGGCTGAGCTTCTCGCCCACCCGGGTCGAGCCTCCGGCCTTGGAGAAGACCGTCTGCCCCTCGGCCGCGTCCCGGCCGCTGGAGTGCCAGGACTGGACGACGAACAGGTCGGAGACGGCCGAGGGCGGCAGCAGGGTCTCGTACCGGCCGGCCGGGAGGTCGATCCGGCGGGCGCCCCAGCCGAGGCGGCGGGTCAGCTCGGTGTGCAGGGCGGCCAGGTCCACGTCGGTGAAGTCGCGGGTGGCCGCGCCGACCCAGGCCGAGGCGGTGAGGTCGGCCGTCTTGGCGTTGAGCTCCACGGTGCCGGTGGGCTGGTCGTGGCGCAGCCGCAGGCCGGTGGAGGTGCCCAGGTAGCTGCTCTCCACCACGTGGTTGGCGAAGCCGTAGAGCAGCTGCCCGGCCTCGCGGGCCCGGGCGAAGGCGGCGCCCAGCGCCGGGGCGAACTCGGCGTAGACCTCGATCGAGGTGGTGGCCGGCGGCGCGGTGAAGTCGGCCGAGGCCGGGCCGGCCGGCACCAGCGGCTGGGCGTCCTCGGCGGGGCCGGCCGCGCGGGCGGCCGCCTCGGCGTCCCGGACCAGGCCCTCGACCTCGGCCAGCGTGACGGCCTCCCGGGAGACCACACCGGAGGCGGTGCCCTCGGGGAGCTCCACGGTGGCGATCACGGTGAGGCTGCGGCCCCGGGTGACGCCGTTGGTGGTGAGCGCGTTGCCCGCCCAGCGCAGGTTGGCGGTGGAGGACTCGGTGGCGATGACCACGCAGCCGTCGGTCTGCGAGAGGGCCAGCGCGGCTTCGACGAGTTCGTGCGGCTGAGTGGTCATCAGTGACCCGCCTCCTGCTGGGTGTTGAGCACGTTGACGCCCCGGAAGAGCGCCGAGGGGCAGCCGTGCGAGACGGCGGCGACCTGGCCGGGCTGGGCCTTGCCGCAGTTGAAGGCACCGCCGAGCACGTAGGTCTGCGGGCCGCCGACGGCGCTCATCGAGCCCCAGAAGTCGGTGGTGGTGGCCTGGTAGGCGAAGTCCTTGACCTGGCCCGCCAGCTTGCCGTTGCGAATCGCGTACGCGCGCTGGCCGGTGAACTGGAAGTTGTAGCGCTGCATGTCGATCGACCAGGACCGGTCGCCGACGATGTACAGGCCCTTCTCCACGCCCTCGAACAGCCCGGCCGTGTCGGGGCCGCCGGCCACCGGCTGGAGCGAGACGTTGGCCATCCGCTGCACCGGCACGTGGCCGGGCGCGTCGGCGAAGGCGCAGCCGTTGGAGCGGCCCAGGCCCTGGAGCTTTGCCATCGCCCGGTCGAGCTGGTACCCGACCAGCACGCCGTCCTTGACCAGGTCCCAGGACTGCGCGGCCACGCCCTCGTCGTCGTAGCCGACGGTGGAGAGGCCGTGCTCGGCGGTGCGGTCACCGGTGACGTGCATCAGCTCGGAGCCGTACTGCAGCTTGCCGAGCTGGTCGAAGGTGGCGAAGGAGGTGCCCGCGTAGGCCGCCTCGTAGCCCAGTGCCCGGTCCAGCTCGGTGGCGTGGCCGATCGACTCGTGGATGGTCAGCCAGAGGTTGGACGGGTCGATCACCAGGTCGTAGCGGCCGGCCTCGACGCTCGGGGCCTTCATCTTCTCGGCCAGCAGGGTGGGCAGCTCGGCCAGCTCCGCGTCCCAGTCCCAGCCGGTGCCCAGCAGGTACTCCCAGCCGCGGCCGACCGGCGGCGCGATGGTGCGCATCGAGTCGAAGGCCCCGGTCTTCTCGTCCACCGAGGTGGCCTCCAGGTGCGGGTGCACCCGGACCCGCTGCTGGGTGGTGCGGGTGCCCGCCGTGTCGGCGTAGAACTTGTTCTCCTGCACCGCGAGCAGCTGCGCCTGGACGTGGCTCACGCCCTCGGCGGCCAGCAGCCGGCTGCTCCACTCGGCGAGCAGCGCCGTCTTCTCGGCCGGGGCGACCTCGAAGGGGTTCACCTCGTACGCGGAGACCCAGGTGGCGTCCTTGTGCACGGGCTCCTCGGCCAGCTCCACCGGGGGCGCCCCGGCGGCCCGGCTGATCCCGCCGGAGAGCCGCGCCACGGCGACGGCCTGCTCGGCCACCTTCGCCGCCGAGGCCGGGTCGAGGTCGACCCCGGCGGCGAAGCCCCAGGCCCCGTCCAGCAGCACCCGGACGGCGAAGCCGAGCTGCACGGTGTCCGAACTCCCGGCGAGGCGCGCGTCCCGCAGCCGCCAGGAGGCGCTGCGCACGCGCTCCAGCCGGAAGTCGGCGTGCGCGGCCCCGAGCTCCCGGGCGCGGGAGAGGGCCGCGTCGGCGAGGGCGTCGAGCGGGTAGGCGAGGAACAGCGGGTCGACGGCGCGGGCTGTCGGCGGCATCGGGCTCCCTGAAGTCGAGTACGGAATTCTCCGCCTCGCATCATCGCCTTTCGCAGGGGCAGACTGCCACCGAGTTGTCGCACCGTCACTCGCACCCCGCAGTTGCACTACCAGGGGCGCGGGGAACGGCGCGGGCATCCACGTACTGAGGAGAGTCCCGCTCAGCTCGAAAGCTCCCACCACCCGTCCGGCTCCACCGGCGAGTCCACGTCCACCCGCTCGCCGGGCCGCGGCACCGCGACCCGCACGTCCTGCGCCTTGGCCTCCGCCAGCAGCCGCTCCACCGGCTCGGCCCACGGGTGCAGCCCCAGGTTGAACGTGCACCAGTGCACCGGCACCAGCAGCCCCGCCTTGAGGTCCAGGTGGGCCCGGACGGCGTCCTCCGGCGTCATGTGGATGTCGGACCAGGCCTGGTCGTACGCCCCGATCTGCACCAGCGCCGCGTCGAACGGCCCGTGCTGCGCGCCGATCGCCGAGTAGCCCTCGAAGTACCCCGAGTCGCCGGTGTAGTAGACCTTGCGGGTCGGCCCGGCGATCACCCAGGAGCCCCAGAGCGTGGTGTTGCGGGTGGTGGCCCGGCCGGAGAAGTGGTGCGCCGAGGTGAGGGTGACGGTCAGTTCGCCCAGGGTGCAGGTCTCGTCCCAGTCCAGCTCGATGATCCGGTGCTCGGGCACGCCCCAGCGCCGCAGGTGGCCGCCGATGCCCAGCGGCACCGCGAACGGCGCCGACTGGCTGTCGGTCAGCCGGCGGACGGTCTCCATGTCGAGGTGGTCGTAGTGGTCGTGGGAGATGAGCACCACGTCCACCCGGGGCAGCTGGGCGAGCTCCACCGGCACCGGGTGCAGCCGCTTGGGGCCCAGGTGCGCGGAGGGCGAGCACCGGTCGCTCCAGACCGGGTCGAGCAGCACCCGGTTGCCCTCGATCTCCACCAGGGCCGAGGCGTGCCCGTACCAGATCACCTCGACGCCCTCGGCGGCCGGACCGGCGTGGCCGGGCCGGATCAGCGGCACCGGGTGGGCCGGCCGGCCCAGGTGGCGGTCGTTGACCAGCCGGCGCAGCGTCTCGCGGTCGAACGGCGGGGCGGCGGCTGGGCCGGCCAGCTCGGAGGGGGCGTTGTGGAAGACGCCGTCGCGGTACTGGGGCGAGTTGCGGATCCGGGCCGAGCGCCCGTCGGGGCGCCGGCCGAGGGCCGCGGGGACGTCCCGCAGGGCCCAGGCGGCGCCGCCGGCCGCGAGGGCGGCCAGGGCCAGGCGGGTCAGCCTCTTGCCGGATCGGTGCTCGCTCATCCGTCTCTTCGCTCTCGTCAGTCGTCCAACGGGGCCGGGCCGCCGGGCCTGCACGTGCGGATGCACGTGCCGCGCGGTCGCCCTGTGCGACACCGTCGCGCATCCGGGGCCCTGAAGGCAACGGCCTCGGCCGACGGGTTGTTCCCGCGACGGCAACCGGTCACGAGCCGGTCGCCGAGCGTTTCACCAGCGTGTCAAGCCGGGCACCGATTGTCGGGATGCGACAGATCGGGCTGTCCCGGCCTGTGGGAGCTGGACCCGCCGCAGTATGGACCGGACCGATAGCGTCACACTGCGTACGCGTATGCCGCGTGCCGTCGCGGCCTGGCCGGGCACACACCGTGTCCTCCGCCACGGCCGCCGTCAACCAGGAGAGAGGTGGATCGTTGAGCCGCTCGGTTCTCGTCACCGGAGGTAACCGGGGCATCGGCCTCGCGATCGCCCTGGCCTTCGCCGAGGCGGGGGACAAGGTCGCCATCACCAGCCGTTCGGGCGAGGTGCCCGCGGAGCTGGCCAAGTACGAGGTCATGGCCGTCCGCGCGGACATCAACGACACCGCGCAGGTGGACGCCGCCTTCACCGAGATCGAGGCCGCTCACGGCCCGGTCGAGGTGCTCGTCGCCAACGCCGGCATCACCAAGGACATGCTCCTGCTGCGGATGACCGAGGACGACTTCACCTCCGTCGTCGACACCAACCTCACCGGCGCCTTCCGCGTGGTCAAGCGGGCCTCCTCGAAGATGATGCGCGCCCGCAAGGGCCGCGTCGTGCTGATCTCCTCCGTGGTGGGTCTGCTGGGCTCGACCGGCCAGGCGAACTACGCCGCCTCCAAGGCCGGGCTGGTAGGTTTCGCCAGGTCGCTGGCGCGCGAGCTGGGGCAGCGCAACATCACGGTCAACGTGGTCGCCCCCGGCTTCGTGGCCACCGACATGACTGCGGTGCTCAGCGAGGAGCGCCGCACCGAGATCGTGTCGAGCGTGCCGCTCGGCCGGTACGCCGACCCCGCCGAGATCGCGTCCGTGGTGCGCTTCCTCTCGTCGGACGAGGCCGCATACATCACCGGAGCCGTCATTCCCGTGGACGGCGGATTGGGCATGGGTCACTGAGCATGAGCGGAATCCTCGAAGGCAAGCGCATCCTCATCACTGGGGTGCTCATCGAGTCCTCCATCGCCTTCCACGTCGCGAAGCTCGCGCAGGAGCAGGGCGCCGAGATCGTGCTCACCGGCTTCGGCCGTCTGAGCCTGGTCGAGCGGATCGCCAAGCGGCTCCCGAACCCGCCCGTCGTCCTGGAGCTCGACGTCACCAACGCCGAGCACCTGGACAGCCTGGCCGACCGCGTCCGCGAGCACCTGCCGACCCTGGACGGCGTGGTCCACTCGATCGGCTTCGCCCCGCAGGACGCCCTGGGCGGCAACTTCCTGAACACCCCGTGGGAGTCGGTCGCCACCGCGATGCACGTCTCCGCGTACTCGCTGAAGTCCCTCACCATGGCCTGCCTCCCGCTCATGCAGGACGGCGGCTCCGTGGTCGGCATGGACTTCGACGCGCAGGTCGCCTGGCCGCAGTACGACTGGATGGGCCCGGCCAAGGCCGCGCTGGAGTCCACCTCCCGCTACCTCGCCCGCCACCTGGGCGACCGCGACATCCGCTGCAACCTGATCTCCGCCGGCCCGCTCGGCTCGATGGCCGCCAAGTCCATCCCGGGCTTCGACAAGCTGGCCGAGACCTGGGAGCACCGCTCCCCGCTCAAGTGGGACCTCACCGACCCGGAGCCCGCCGCCCGCGGCGTCGTCGCGCTCCTCTCCGACTGGTTCCCCAAGACCACCGGCGAGATCATCCACGTCGACGGCGGCCTCCACGCAATGGGCGCCTGACGGCCAGTTGCACTATCAGGGGCGCGGGGAACGGCGCGGCCAACCCTGCACTCTGATCCCGTTTTACACAGATGCCCACTTGCACTATCCGTTGATGGTGCAGGTGGGCATCTGTGCATCAGTACGGCATGCCACCGGGCTGGGCGCGCAGTTCCCCGCGCCCCTATCCATCACCTTTGCAGTTCCCGATCGAGCGTCCCGCCTCATAGGACGCTGCGGCCGCGTCGCCGCGGCGGATCGCCTCCAGGATGCCGCCGTGGCCCAGGTACTTCTCGGCGATCAGCTCCGGCCCCACGTCGTGCCGCAGGTGCGCCCGCAGTACCTCGCCGAGGTCCGCGTAGACCGCCGCGATGACGTCGTTGTGGGCGGTGGCCACCACGGCCTGGTGGAAGGCGGCGTCGGCCTGGACGAAGTCCTCCGGGTCACCGGCCGTCCAGGCGGCCTCGCGGCGGGCCAGCGCTGTCTCCAGGAGTTCCAGGTCGCGGTCGGTGCGGCGGGCTGCCGCCAGGCCGGCCGCCGAGGTCTCCAGCATCGAGCGCAATTCGGCCACCTGCTCCTGGTCGGCGTCCGCGAAGCGGCGGTGCATCACCCCCGCCAGCTCGCTGGTGGCGAGCACGTAGGTGCCCGAGCCCTGCCGGATGTCCAGCAGCCCGTTGTGGGCGAGCGCCCGGACGGCCTCGCGGACGGTGTTGCGGGCCACCCCGAGCTGCTCGACCAGGGCGGCCTCGGTGGGGATCCGCGAGCCGACCGGCCACTCGCCCGAGGTGATCTGGGCCCGTAGCTGGGCGATCACCTGGTCGGACAGCGGCGTGCGGCGGGTCGTCGACAGCCCCATGGCTCCCTCTCCTGAACGAGTACTGACTGTGACCAGAATAGCGGGGTGCATTAATTCATCCCATGATTCTATGATGGGCGCTATGCCGACCACTGTCGAGACCACCACCCCAGAGCCGACCACCCCACCGACCACCGACCCCGCCCGGTCGGCCGAGTCCGCCCGGCCCGCCGGCAAGGCGGCCCGCCTCGGCTGGCTGCTGGCCTTCGCCATCGCCTTCGCCGCCCTCAACCTCCGCCCGGTGGTCACCAGCCTCGGCCCCATGCTCGACAAGGTCCGCACCGACCTCGGCATGAGCGCCACCGTGGCCGGGCTGCTCACCGCCGTGCCCTCGTTCTGCTTCGCCGTCTTCGGCCTGGCCGCCCCCGCGCTGGCCCGCCGGCTCGGCCCGATCCTGGTGGTCACCGCCGGCATGGGCGCCATCGCGCTCGGCGTGGTGGCCCGCTCCTTCGCGGGCGGCACCGCCGTCTTCCTGCTGCTCACCGCGCTGGCGCTGGCCGGGGTGGCCGTCTCCAACGTGCTGATCCCCGTGGTCATCAAGCGGTACTTCCCGGACCGGGTCGGCCCGATGATCGGCCTCTACTCGATGGCGCTCTCGGCCGGCACGGCCCTGGCCGCCGCCGTCACCGTGCCGCTCACCAGCGCCCTCGGCGGCAGCTGGCGGATCGGCCTCGGCGTCTGGGGCATCCTGGCCGCCGCCGCGCTGGTGGTCTGGCTGGTGGTCGCGGTGCTGCGCCGCGAGCGCGGCGACTCGGCCGGCTCCCGGGCGGCCGACAAGCTGCCGATCCTACGTAGCCGCACCGCCTGGGCCCTCGCCCTCTTCCTCGGCCTCCAGGCCACCAGCGCGTACGCCACCATGGGCTGGCTGCCGCAGATCTACCAGGACTCGGGCGTCTCGGCCGGCACCTCGGGCGTGCTGCTCGCGTACGTGATGGCGATCGGCATCCCGGCCTCGTTCATCCTCCCCAACCTCGCGGTGCGCCGCGGCGACCAGCGCCTGTTCGTGGTGGTCCTCGGGCTCTGCGGCATTGCCGGCTACACCGGTCTCGCTCTCGCGGCCGACCGCGCCCCCTGGGTCTGGGCCACCCTGGTCGGCCTCTCGATGTGCGCCTTCCCGCTGGCCCTGACCATGATCGGCCTGCGCGCCCGCACCCCGGGTGGGGTCGCCCAGCTCTCCGCCTTCGCCCAGGGCCTCGGCTACCTGATCTCCATCCCTGGCCCGATCATCATCGGCACCCTCTACCAGCACACCCACGCCTGGTACCTGCCGCTGGGCTTCCTGGCCCTGCTCCTCGTCCCCCAGATCCTCACCGGCGCCCGGGCCGCCCGCCCCCGCCACATCGAGGACGAGGCCTGACCCCACCGGGGCGCGCACCTCGGCCGCAGGGGGCGCCCGGCTCCGGCCGAGTGCATCCGGTGGCGGAGCGGGCTCCCGCATGTCCCGGGGGCGGGCCCGGGCGGTGCGGTCGAGAATTTCCGGCGAGGCGCGGGGACCGTCCCGCGCCTTTGACGGAGGTGCCCATGCTTCGCGACGACGACGTACACCGTCTGCCGTTGTCCGTACTCAAGCGCATCAACGCCCAGCACGAGTGGGACAGGTTCCTGCTCGCCCTGGGCCAGCGCTACCTGGTCCGGCCTCCCGGGGCGCCCGCGGGCCGGGCGCCCCGGCCGAGCCCAAGAGCTGGTCAAGGCCCGGGCCCCGGTTTCGTCCGGGGCTGTTCGGGGTGCGAGACTCACCGGCATGGGTGTCCTTGAACCGAATCCCCCGAACGGCCAGAAGAAGCTGCTCCAGCTGCTCGGTGCCATCGCCGCCGTCGTGGTCGTGGTCGCGATCGTCGCCTCCGTCGCGGCGAGCCTCGGCTAGTCAGCGGCTCCGCGCCGGCTCCTCGTGGACGAGGCCGAGGTGCTCCTCCAGGCGGGTGCCCTCGATGTCCGGGTCGGGGACGTAGCGGGCGAACCAGTCGGGGTGGTACCAGATCTTCGCGCCGATGATCGCCATCACGGCGGGCACCACAGTGAGCCGCACCACGAAGGCGTCCAGGAAGACGCCGGTGGCGAAGCTGAAGCCGATCGCCTTGATGATCGGGTCGCTGGTGAACATGAAGGCGACGAAGATCGAGAACATGATCAGCGCCGCCGCGGTGACCACCCGGGCCGAGCGGGCGGTGCCGTTCTCGACAGCCGCGCGGGCGTCGCCGTTCAGGGTGAAGTCCTCCTTGATCCGGGAGACCACGAAGACCTCGTAGTCGCTGGAGAGCCCGAAGATGATCGCCAGCATGATCAGCGGGAGGAAGCTGATCGTCTCGGTCGGCGTGATGTCGAAGATCCGCCGCCCCCAGCCCCACTGGAACATCGCCACCTGCGCGCCGAACGCGGCGGTCACCGACAGCAGGAAGCCGACGATCGACTTGATCGGCACCAGGATGGTCCGGAAGGCCAGCGTCAGCAGCACGAAGGCCAGCCCGACCACCACGACCAGAAAGACCGGCAGGGCATCGGAGAGCTTCTGCGAGACGTCGATGTTGGAGGCGGTGGTGCCGCCGATCAGCACCTGGGCGCCGCCCACGCTGGCCTCGATCGCCGCCCGGTTGTCCCGCAGCCCGTGTACCAGACCGGCCGTGGCCGGATCGTTCGGACCGCTCTTGGGCACCACCTGCACGATGGCCACCTGCGGGTTGGCCGCGAGCGGCAGCGCCACCGCGACGTCGGGCTGACCGGCCAGCGTGGTGGCCAGGCCCTGGACGGCGGCGGAGGGCACCCCGGTCTCGGTGACCACGAGCAGCGGGCCGTTGAAGCCGGGGCCGAAGTGCTCGCTGATCAGGTCGTAGGCCTTGCGCTGGGTCTTCGAGGTGGGCTGGGAGGCGCTGCTGGGCAGGCCGAGCTCCATCGAGAAGGCCGGCACGGCGAGCAGCACCAGCAGGCCCACCCCGCTCAGCGCCACCCAGACCCGGTGCCGCACCACGAACCGGGCCCACCGCGCGCCCAGGGTGTGCGGGGATTCGGCGGCCGAGGTCTTGGCCACCTGCTCGTGGTGGCCCGGCCGCAGCCGGGTGCTCACGAAGGAGGTGATCCGGGTGCCGGCGAAGCCGAGCAGCGCGGGCAGCAGGGTGATCGCGATCAGCAGCGCCATCAGCACCGCCCCGGCCCCGGCCAGGCCCATCACGGTCAGGAACGGGATGCCGACCACGGCCATGCCGCAGAGCGCGATGATCACGGTGAGCGCGGCGAAGACCACCGAGCCGCCCGCCGTGCCGACGGCCAGCGCCGCCGAGTCCTCCAGCGGCATCCCGCGCAGCACCTGGTTGCGGTGCCGGAACAGGATGAACAGGCCGTAGTCGATCCCGCAGGACAGGCCCAGCATCACCGCGACGGTGGTGGAGGTAGAGGCGATGTTGGTGACGGCCGCCAGCGCGGTGACCGTCATCAGGGTGACGGCCACGCCCAGGATCGCGGTGAGGATCGGCAGCCCGGCGGCCACCAGCGAGCCGAAGGTGACCAGCAGCACAAGGAAGGCCACCACCAGGCCGATGACCTCCGGCAGTTCGGAGGGCACCAGCCGCCAGCCGGGGAAGACGCTGCCGGAGTACTCCGTCTGCACCCCGGCCTGCCGGGCGGGCAGCACGGCCTGCTGCAGGTCGTCCAGCGAGGCGTCCTTCACGTCGGCCGGCTGCTCGGTCCACTGCACGGTGACCAGCGCCAGCTGCCCGTCGGGGGAGATGCCCGCCGGGTACGGGTCGGCGGCCGAGGCCACCTGCGGCACGCCCCGCACCTGCGCCAGCGCGGCCTCGACCCCGCCCTTGGGCCCGGCGTCGGTGATCTTCCCGCCGGCGGGGGCGGCGAAGACCAGCTGGGTCTGACCACCCGCCAGGGCCGGCATGGTGCGCTTGAGCAGATCGGCCGTCTGCTGCGACTCGGTGCCGGGGATGGTGAACGAGTCGTTGGTCTTGCCGCCGCTCACCGTGCCCAGCACCACCGCCAGCGCCGCCAGCAGCAGCCAGACCCCGAGCACCGTCCGCCGGTGCCCGAAGGACCACCGGCCGAGCCGGAAGAGATAAGTCGACACGTCGTTGCCTCCACCGCGCCCGAACGGGCCGCTCGCCCGATGCTCCTACGAGCATCGGGCGAGCCGGGCGGTGAGGCTCAGTTCTAGGCGGCCATCGGTGGCCCGGGCCGGGCACGCTCCGGAGCCGCCCCACTCCTGCGGGTGGTGCTCCCCGGGGGCGCCGCGCCCGGGGCGGGATTTTCTGGAAAGCTCTTGGAGTATGAGCGCCGACACCCCCCGAAGGATCATCGTTCTCCGTCACGCGAAGGCGGACTGGCCCGACCAGGTCGCCGACCACGAGCGCCCGCTCGCCGACCGCGGCCGCGTGCAGGCCGCGGAGGCCGGCCAGTGGCTCGCCGACTCCGGCGCCAACCCCGACTACGTGCTCTGCTCCACCGCCCTGCGCACCAGGGAGACCTGGAAGCTGGCCGGCCACGAGCTGCCCAAGCGGGTGCGCCGCACGGTCTACGAGGAGCGGGTCTACGAGGCCAGCCCCGGCGAGATCATCGCCGTCCTCCAGGAGACCCCCGAGGAGTACACCGACCTCCTCCTGGTCGGCCACAACCCGGGCGTGCTCGGCCTCAGCCAGGTCCTCGCGGGCGACACCGGCGACCCGGACGCCCTCAAGCGCCTCAGCCTGGCCGGCTTCCCCACCGCCGGGATCGCGATGCTCAGCTTCGCCGGCCCCTGGTCCGCCGTCGAGCCGGGCATCGCCCAGCTCGACGCTTTCCACACCCCGGTCGAGTAATTCGGGCCGCGAGGTAGTTGCACTATCAGGGGCGCGGGGAACTGCGCGACCAGCCAAGCACCTCGGTGCACGCCGCTCGCACAGCTTCCCCGCGCCCCCCGGTGGCAGTCCGACTCAGTCGGCCACCGCGTCCGCCGCCTCGACCTCTTCCCGCGTGATCCCCAGCAGGTACAGCACCGTGTCCAGGAACGGCACGTTCACCGCCGTGTCGGCGGCCTCCCGCACCACCGGCTTGGCGTTGAACGCCACGCCCATCCCGGCCGCGTTGAGCATGTCGAGGTCGTTCGCGCCGTCCCCGATCGCCACCGTCTGCTCCAGCGGCACCCGCGCCTGCTCGGCGAACCGCCGAAGCCACCGCGCCTTGCCCGCCCGGTCGACGATCTCGCCGGTCACCCGGCCGGTGAACTTGCCGTCCACCACCTCCAGGGTGTTGGCCGCCGCGAAGTCCAGGCCCAGCTGCTCGACCAGGTGGTCGGTGACCTGGGTGAAGCCACCCGAGACGATCGCCACCTGGTAGCCCAGCCGCTGGAGCGTACGGATCAGGGTCCGCGCGCCCGGCGTGAACCGGACCTGGGCCCGGACCTTCTCGGTGACGGAGGCGTCAAGACCGGCCAGCAGGGCCACCCGGGCCCGCAGCGACTCGGCGAAGTCCAGCTCGCCGCGCATCGCCGCCGAGGTGATCTCGGCGACCTTGTCCTCGCAGCCCGCGTGGCCCGCGAAGAGCTCGATCACCTCGTCCTGGATGAGTGTGGAGTCCACGTCCATCACCACCAGCCGGTTGGCCCGCCGGTGCAGACCGGCCTGCACCACCGCGAGGTCCACGTGCTGGGCCGCGGCCTCGGCGACCAGCGCCGGGCGCAGCTCCTCGGTGGCCACGCCCGAGACGGCCAGCTCCACCGCGACCACCGGGTACTTGGCGAGCCGGAAGATGCGGTCGATGTTGCCGCCCATCTCGGTGATCCGGGCGGCCAGGGCGGAGACGGCGGCGGCGGTGAGCGGGTGGCCGAGCACGGTGACGTGCGAACGGCCCTCGCGGCGCGGGGCGTTGTCGCCGATGCCGGAGATGATCTCGGCCTGGAGGCGCTGCTCCTCGGCCCAGCGGTGCACGGTGACCCGCAGTGCCCCCTCGGCCTCGGGCGAGCCGCCGGGCGGGGGAGTGACCAGGGCGCAGAGCGTTATCCGCCCCCGGGTCACGAGCTGCTCCAGGTCGATCACCTCGACCCCGAAGTCGGCGAGGGTGGCGAACAGGCCGGTGGTGATACCGGGACGGTCCTTGCCGAACACCTTGACCAGCAGCGTGCGCTCGTCGTCAAAGGTCCGGGGCTGGTCGGCGGGGGCGGGCGCAGCGGCCGGAGGCATAGCGTTCATGGTGGGCCCCACGCTACCGGGCGCGGCACTCGGTGCCGCGCACCCGTCCGCCCCGTGGGACACCCCGCCGGTGGGCTCCCGCCGCGAGGTGCCGCCTGCACCAGCTGGGTCACAACCGGGCCCAGCGGGTTTCACCCGGCCCGGCCGGGCTGGGATGATGCCGCTCTAGTCGGAGTGGATCAACCGGGGCACCCGGAGAGCGGGCGGGCGGACAGTGCCGCAACTGGTAGTGGACATCAACGGGCAGCGGCGGACGCTCGAATCGGGCCGCAGCTACACCCTGGGCCGGGATCCGGCCTGTGACCTGCGGTTCGAGGACGCCCGGGTCTCCTGGCGGCACGCCGCCATCGCGTACGAGGGCACCGGTTGGCAGTACACCGACCAGGGCTCCACCAACGGCACGTACGGCCCCGGCGGCCGCACCGACCGCCTGACCCTCGCTCAGGGCACCGTGCTGCACCTGGGCAACGCCCAGGACGGGCCCCGGCTGGAGTTCTCGGTGCCGGTCACCGTGCCGCCGGTGGCGGAGGGGCCCGAGCCCCCGGTCTGGTTCGAGGCCACCACCCGCCGGGCCCCCGGCCTGCCCGCCCAGCAGGGCAACCCCACCCCGGTGAGCACCCCGGCGCCGGTCAGCCCGACGATGATCCGCAACCTGCCGCCGGCCGCCCGGGTGATCCGGATCGGCCGCGCGCTGGACAACGACATCGCGCTGGCCGACCTCCAGGTCTCCCGCCACCACGCCGAGCTGCGCCAGCTGGCCGACGGCCGGTACGAGATCGTCGACCTGGCCAGCCACAACGGCATCTTCGTCAACGGCCAGCCGGTGGAGCGTCAGCTGCTCGGCGAGGGCGACCGGCTGACCATCGGCCACTCCACCTTCCGGCTGGTCGGCGACCAGCTCCAGGAGTTCGTCGACACCGGCGCCGTCACCTTCTCGGCCCGCCACCTCACCGTGGAGGTCGACCACCAGGGCGGCAAGAAGGTGCTGCTGAACGACGTGAGCTTCACCGTGCCGGAGAAGTCCCTGGTGGCCGTGATCGGCCCCTCCGGCTCGGGCAAGTCCACCCTGCTGCGCGCCCTCACCGGCTACCGCCCGGCCGACCGCGGCGACGTGCTCTACGACGGGCGCAACCTCTACAAGCAGTTCGCCGAGCTGCGCTCGCGGATCGGCCTGGTGCCGCAGTCGGAGATCCTGCACAAGGAGCTGACCGTCCGCAGCGGCCTCAAGTACGCGGCCCGGCTGCGCTTCCCCGGCGACACCGAGGCCGCCGAGCGCGAGCGGCGGATCGACGAGGTGCTCTACGAGCTGCGCCTGGACAAGCGGGCCGACAACCGGATCACCGCGCTCTCCGGCGGCCAGCAGAAGCGCGTCTCGGTCGCCCTCGAACTGCTCACCAAGCCCTCGCTGATCTTCCTGGACGAGCCCACCTCGGGCCTCGACCCGGGCATGGACCGCGAGGTGATGCAGACCCTGCGGGGCCTGGCCGACGACGGCCGCACGGTGCTCGTGGTCACCCACTCGGTGGCCGAACTGGCCCTCTGCGACCGCCTGTTGGTGATGGCCCCGGGCGGCTCGGTGGCCTACTTCGGCCCGCCGGACGAGGCCCTGCACTTCTTCGGCTACCAGAGCTGGGCCGACGTCTTCCAGGCCTTCGAGAACTACCCCGAGCACCCCTGGGCCGAGCGGTACCGCGGCTCGGTGCACTACCAGCAGTACTCGGCGGACGTGGACGCGGAGGCCGCCCAGTCGCCCGCGATCGCCCGGGAGCAGTCGCGTCCGCCCAAGCCGCAGAGCTGGGGCTCCCAGCTCTGGACGCTGATCCGCCGCTACCTGTCGGTGATCGCCTCCGACTGGGGCTTCATCGGGCTCTCGCTGCTGCTCCCGCTGGTGCTCGGCGGGGTCTCCACCCTGATCCCCGACAACTGCGGCCTCGCCCCCTGCGACAACGGCCGCAACGACATCGCCCGGATGATCCTGCTGGTGGTCGCCTTCGGCGCCTGCCTCTCCGGCTCGGCGAACTCGGTGCGCGAGCTGATCAAGGAACGGGCCATCTACGAACGGGAACGGGCCACCGGCCTCTCCCGGTCGGCGTACCTCAGCTCGAAGATCATCGTGCTCGGCGCCGTCAGCTTCCTCCAGGGCGCCGTGATCTCCGCGATCAGCTTCGGCTTCCGCGACCTGCCCGCCCAGGGCCTGCTCTTCAAGCACGCCCCCGCCGTGGAGATGGCCATCGGCGTCATCCTGCTCAGCTTCACCTCGATGATGGTCGGCCTGGCCATCTCGGCCCTGGTCAAGACCGCCGAGAAGACCATGCCGCTGCTGGTGATGTTCGCGATCGTCCAGATGGTCTTCACCGGCGCGATCTTCCAGCTCTTCCACAAGCCCGGCCTCGAACAGCTCGCCTGGCTGATGCCCGCCCGCTGGGGCGTCGCCGCGACCGGCAACACCCTCGACCTCGCCCACACCGGCCCGGTCGTCGTCACCCGCCCCCCGGCCAAGCCCGAGATCGACGCCCTCTGGGACCACGGCATCAGCCACCTGGTGATCAACTGGCTGGCCCTGGTCGTCCTGGCCGCGGCTCTTGCCTACCTGGTAGGCCGCCTCCAGCGCCGCCACGAACCCGAAGTCATGCGCTAGCCCCCTCCGGGGGCGCGGGGAACGGCGCGGCCAGCTCTGCACCTCCCGCTGTTTTACATCGATGCCCACTTGCACTATCCGTTGACGGTGCAAGTGGGCATCTCTGCGATGTGACCGGGCGCGCTTCTTCCGTGTTCGCGCAGTTCCCCGCGCCCCTGGGGGATGCCCTCCGTCGTAAGGCTTAGGACCACTGGGGCTCAGGTCGGAGGTTCCGATTCCGGCCGGCCGCTAGGTTGGGGTGCATGTCCACCGACCTGAGCCTGAGCAGCATCGAGGCCGTGAGCGCCGCCGTGCTCGACATGAGCCGGCACCTGGAGGTGCGGGAGGTGCTGCGGCGGATCACCGCCTCGGCGCGCAGCCTGCTCGGGGCCGAGTACGCCGCCCTCGGGGTGCCCGACGACCACGGCGGCTTCGCGCAGTTCGTGGTGGACGGCGTGACCGACGAGCAGTGGAAGGCGATCGGCCCGCTGCCCCGCCAGCACGGCGTCCTGGCGACCATGCTGCACGAGATGACGCCCACCCGGCTGACCGACGTGCGCAAGGCGCCGGCCTTCGGGGGGTGGCCCGAGGCGCACCCGGACATGAAGGACTTCCTCGGGATGCCGATCGTGGACGGCGAGGAGATCCTCGGTGCCGTCTTCTTGGCGAACAAGGAGGGCGGTTTCACGGCCCAGGACGAGGAGCTGCTCCGGATCCTCGCGGCCCACGCGGCGCTGGCCCTCGGCAACGCCCGCCTGTACGAGCGCAGCCGCGAGCTGACCCTGGCCGGCGAGCGGGCCCGGATCGCCCACGACCTGCACGACGCCGTCTCCCAGAAGCTGTTCAGCCTCCGTCTGACGGCCAAGGCAGCAGCCACCCTGGTCGAGCGCGACCCGGCCCGGGCCCGGGCCGAACTCGCCGAGGTGGCCCGGCTGGCGGCCGAGGCGGCCGACGAACTCCGGGCCGTGGTGGTGGAGCTCCGGCCCGCCGCGCTGGACGAGGACGGCCTGGTGGCCACCCTCGCCTCCCAGGTGCAGGTGCTCGACCGTGCGCACAGCGCCGAGGTGGCCTTCACCACCGGGGGCGTCCGCACGCTGCCCCCGGGCCAGGAGGCCGCGGTGCTGCGGGTCGCCCAGGAGGCGCTGCACAACGCCCTGCGCCACTCCGGCGGCAGCCGGGTCGAGGTCACCCTCACCGGCACGCCCGGCCGGGGCGCGCTGCTCCGGGTCGCCGACGACGGCCGCGGCTTCGACCCGGACGGCGTCCGGCGGGCCGGGCGCCACCTCGGGCTGGTCTCCATGCGCGACCGCGCGGCGGCCGTCGGCGGCCGCCTCTCCCTGGAATCCGCCCCGGGCCAGGGGACCGTCATCGAGCTGGAGGTGCCCGGTGCCTGACCTCACCTCACCCATCCGCGTCCTGCTGGTCGACGACCACCAGGTGGTCCGCCGCGGCCTGCGCACCTTCCTGGAGGTCCAGGACGACATCGAGGTGGTCGGCGAGGCCGCCGACGGCGCCGAGGGGATCGCCAAGACCCAGGAGCTGCTGCCCGACGTGGTGCTGATGGACCTCAAGATGCCCGGCACCGACGGCCTGGAGGCGCTCAAGCAGCTCAAGGCGCTCGGCAGCCGGGCCCGGATCCTGATCGTCACCAGCTTCACCGAGCACCGCACCATGGTCCCGGCCCTGCGGGCCGGTGCCGCCGGGTACGTCTACAAGGACGTCGACCCGGAGGCGCTGGCCGGCGCGATCCGCTCGGTGCACGCCGGCCACGTCCTGCTCCAGCCCGAGCTCGCCGACGCGCTGCTGGCCGACGACGGCCCCCGCACCCCCGCCGGCCGCGGCGGCACCCTCACCGAACGCGAACGCGAGGTGCTCTCCCACATCGCCGACGGCCGCTCCAACCGCGAGATCGCCCGCGCCCTGCTGCTGTCGGAGAAGACCGTCAAGACCCACGTCAGCAACATCCTCATGAAGCTCGACCTGGCCGACCGCACCCAGGCCGCCCTCTGGGCCGTCCGCAACATGAACGCCTAGCGAGGACGCTCGTCCACCAGCGAGTTGTACGCCGCCACCTGCGCCCGCCGGGCCGTCCGCAGCAGCGGAGCGAGCACCTCCCGGCGGGCCGCCATCTCCCCGGCGCTCACCGCCGCGCCGTGCTCCTCCAGCGCGATCCCGAGCAGCGCCGCCACCTGCCGGGCGGAGCCGAGCACCCGCACCGCGCGCCCCGAGTACCCCGGCGCCAACAGCTCGTCCTGCCCGTGCCGGCGCAGCGCGTCCAGGGCCCGCAGGGCGTCCGGCCCGGCCCCGGCCACGTCCAGCTTGGTGAGCAGCAGGGTGGCCTCACGCAGGGCGTCGGCCATGGACCGCTCGGCCTCGTCCAGCGAGGCCACGTCGGCGCCGGGGCCCTCGCCGACCACCGCGCCGCGCCAGCGCACCCGCACGCCCTGGTCACCGGCCGGCCCGTACCGCTCCACCTCCGGGACGAAGCCCAGCGGCGCGCCCACGCAGAGCACGGCCTCCCCGGCCGCCAGCGCCTCGCCGTTGAAGCCGGCCGGGCCGGTCAGCCCCAGCGGGTGGCCGGCCGAGGGCAGGGCCAGCCGCAGGCCGGTCACCCCCAGCACCCGCAGCCGGCCGAGCGCCCAGGCCAGGCTGTGCAGTTCGCCCTCGGCGTCCCCGGGCAGCCCGCTCACCCGGTGGGCCTCGTCACGTCCGAGGATCGCCACGGCGGCGTTGTCCGGCGGGGCGAAGCCCGCCAGCAGGGCGTTGCCCCAGGCGGTCAGGCGCCCGGAGCGGGGTTCGGCGAAACGGTCGGCGGCAGCATCGGCGGCGGGAGATGACGGCATCCGGCCAGCCTACGGAATGACCGCCCATCCGGGTGGCGTAGGTTTGCCCTGTGCTGCGAGCGGCACCCCTCCCAGGCCTCACCCGGCGACGGGAGTAGGCTGCGCGCCCGCACCGACTGGTCGAACACGAGTGGACCGCACCCGAGGCCCCGAGCGCAGGGCCGCGGACGGCCGAATTCTGCATTGGGGAAGGCGTAGGCATGAGCGACGTGCTGGAGCTGGTGGACGTAACCGTGGTCCGAGAGGGTCGCGCTCTGGTCGACCAGGTCTCCTGGTCGATCTCGGAGGGCGAGCGCTGGGTCATCCTCGGGCCGAACGGCGCGGGCAAGACGACCCTGCTCCAGGTCGCCGCCACCTACCTCTTCCCGAGCACCGGCCAGGCCGCCGTGCTCGGCGAGAAGCTCGGCTCGGTGGACGTCTTCGAGCTCCGCTCCCGGATCGGCCTGGCCGGCGCCTCGATGATCGACAAGCTCCCGCACGAGCAGACCGTGCTCCAGTGCGTGCTCACCGCCGCCTACGGCATGACCGTCAGCTGGCGCGAGCAGTACGACACCACCGACGAGGCCCGCGCCCTCGCCCTGCTCGACCGCCTCGGCATGGCCGGCTACACCGACCGCAAGTTCGGCACCCTCTCCGAGGGCGAGCGCAAGCGCACCCTGATCGCCCGCGCCCTGATGACCGACCCCGAGCTGCTGCTGCTCGACGAGCCCGCCGCCGGCCTCGACCTGGGCGGTCGCGAGGACCTGCTGCGCCGCCTCGGCGCCCTCGCCCAGGACGACCAGGCCCCCGCGATGGCCATGGTCACCCACCACGTCGAGGAGATCGCCCCCGGCTTCACCCACGTGCTGATGATCCGTCAGGGCAAGGTGCTCACCGCAGGACCGATCGAGACCGAGCTGACCGCCCGCAACCTCTCGCTCTGCTTCGGCCTCCCGCTCACCCTGGAGCGCCACGGCGACCGCTGGTCCGCCCAGGGCCTCCCGCTGGGCTGAACCACCCCCGGAACGGGCTGAACTCACCGAGCTCGTACGCCTGGCCGGTTTCTCCCCGTCCACCTGCGGGAACTTGTCGTCCCAGTAGTGCTCCTCTCCCTAGGATGGACTTCGTGGACGGCTGGGCCTGGTGGTTGTTGGCCGGACTCGCCTTCGGCATCCCGCTGGTGCTGACGGCGATGCCGGAGCTCGCCATGTTCGCGATCGGTGCCGGCGTCGCCGCAGTGGCCGCCGGCCTCGGCGCGGGCGTGGTGCCGCAGTTCCTGGTGTTCCTGGGCGCCACGGCGGCCCAGCTGGTCTTCGTGCGGCCGGTCGCCTACCGGCAGCTCCGCAAGGGGCAGGCACCGCCGATGGGGATCGAGGCGCTCAAGGGAGCCACCGCGGTCGTGCAGGAACAGGTCGACGACGGGGAGGGCGGCCGGATCAAGCTGAACGGCGAGATCTGGTCAGCCCGCGCGCTCCACCCCGGCCAGGTGTACGCGCCGGGGCAGCAGGTCGACGTGGTGGAGATCCAGGGCGCAACCGCCCTGGTCGTTTAGGTCCGTCAAAGGGGAGAAGTCCGTGGAACCCGTCCTTATCGTGCTGGTCGTCCTGGTCGTGGTGGCCTTCATCGCACTGATCAAGACGATCCAGGTGATCCCGCAGGCCAGCGCCGCGATCGTGGAGCGCTTCGGCCGCTACACCCGCACGCTCAGCGCCGGGCTGAACATCGTGGTGCCGTTCATCGACACCGTGCGCAACCGGATCGACCTGCGCGAGCAGGTCGTGCCCTTCCCGCCGCAGCCGGTGATCACCCAGGACAACCTGGTGGTCAACATCGACACCGTCATCTACTACCAGGTGACCGACCCGCGCGCCGCCACCTACGAGGTGGCCAGCTACATCCAGGCCATCGAGCAGCTCACCGTCACCACCCTGCGCAACATCATCGGCTCGATGGACCTCGAGTCGACGCTGACCTCCCGCGAGGTGATCAACGCCGGTCTGCGCGGCGTGCTGGACGAGGCCACCGGCAAGTGGGGCATCCGGGTCAACCGCGTCGAACTCAAGGCGATCGAGCCGCCGACCTCCATCCAGGACTCGATGGAGAAGCAGATGCGCGCCGACCGTGACAAGCGCGCCGCCGTCCTCACCGCCGAGGGTGCCCGCCAGGCCGCCATCCTCCGCGCCGAGGGTGAGAAGCAGGCGGCGGTGCTCACCGCCGAGGGTGAGGCCCAGGCCGCCGTGCTGCGCGCCGACGGTGAGGCCGCCGCGATCCGCACCGTCTTCGAGGCCATCCACGAGGGCGACGCCGACCAGAAGCTGCTGGCTTACCAGTACCTCCAGACCCTCCCCGAGCTCGCCAAGGGCGACTCCAACAAGCTCTGGATCATCCCCAGCGAGGTCGGCGACGCCCTCAAGGGCCTCGGCGGCGCCTTCACCGGCCTGACCGGTGCCAACGGCGGCGCCCAGGCCGCCCCCACCCCGGTCCAGGTGCCGGTCGACAAGCAGCCCGGCGGCCCGCGCCCGCTCGACACCGACCCGAAGGGCGGCGCCGCCCGCCCCCGCGTCGAGCCGACTCGTGAGTACCCGCCCATCGACCCGGAGTAAGTTGCACTATCCGGGGGCGCGGGGAACTGCGCGGCCAGCCAGCGGAGACCATCTGCCGCCGACGCCGCCTAGCCCCCGCGCCCCTTTCCGCGTCCGTACACGTGATCATCCGCATACCGGACCGCCATAGCCCGCACCCACCCGCCAGCGGCATGATCACCACATGACGTTCTGGGAGTGCATAGCCGTCCTCCTCGCGGGAGTGGGCGCGGGCACCATCAACGCGGTGGTCGGCTCCGGCACCCTGATCACCTTCCCGGCCCTGCTCGCCTTCGGCATCCCCACCGTCACGGCCAACGTCTCGAACACCATCGGTCTGGTGCCCGGCAGCCTCTCCGCCGCCCTCGGCTTCCGCCGCGAACTGGCCGGCCAGCGGGCCAGGCTGCTCCGCACCGGCGGAGCAGCCCTGCTGGGCGGCCTGCTCGGCGCCGTCCTGCTGGTCAAGCTGCCCAGCAAGGCCTTCGACGCGATCGTCCCGGTGCTCATCCTGGTCGCCCTGGTGCTGGTGCTGATCCAGCCCCGGGTGGCCCGCGCGATGGCCGCCCGCCGCGCCGCGAACGGCGGCGGCACCCGCGACGGCGGCCCGCTGCTGCTGGTCGGCCTCTTCCTCTCCGCCATCTACGGCGGGTACTTCGGCGCGGCCCAGGGCGTCCTGATGATCGCCATCATGGGCATCCTGCTGGACGAGACCATGCTGCGGATCAACGCGACCAAGAACGTCCTCGCACTGCTGGTCAACGGCGTCGCCGCGCTCTTCTTCCTCTTCACCTCGACCGTCGACTGGACGGCCGTCGCCCTGATCGCCGTCGGCTCGGTGATCGGCGGTCAGCTCGGCGCCAAGATCGGCCGCCGCCTCCCACCCGCCGCCCTGCGCGGGATCATCGTCCTGGTCGGCCTCGCCGCCGTCGCCCACCTGCTCACCAGCTGAGCCCCACCCACCGGAGGACCCCATGGCCCTGGAGATGCGCGAGATCTGCGAACGCTGCGAGGTGTCGCTGACCCCGGACGCCCCGGCCTACATATGCTCATACGAGTGCACCTTCTGCCCGGCCTGCACCGAGGCGCTCGCCCACGTCTGCCCCAACTGCGGCGGTGAGCAGACCCCGCGTCCGCGCCGCGTCACCAGCTGAGGAGTCCCGGATGCCCGACCGCACCCTGCTGACCGAGGACGAGCTCACCGCCGGCCTGGCCGGCCTGCCCGACTGGACCAGGGACGGCGGCACCATCAGCCGCACCGCCGAGACCGCGAGCTTCCCCACCGCGATCCGGGTGGTCGACGCGGTGGCCGTGGAGGCCGAGCGGATCGACCACCACCCCGACATCGACATCCGCTGGCGCACCCTGACCTTCGCCCTCTCCACCCACAGCGCGGGCGGCCTGACCAGGCTCGACCTCGCCCTGGCCGCCTTCGTCGACGAGGCGCTGCGGACGGTCTCCTGAGCCCTCGTCAGCCCCCCGTCCACCCCGACCGGGCCGGGCTCTCCCGCCGTCCATGAGATGCTGGCAGCCGCAGCAAGCAGTCTGGACGGACGGAACGCATGGCTCAGGAGCACGCCGGCGCCGCCGGGCAGGAGCCCGTCGGCTACGACTACCAGCAGCCCTGGTACCCCCAGCAGGGTGGCCACCAGGGCGACCAGTGGACCGAGGGCCAGCCGCCCCAGCAGCAGCCCTGGCCCACCCAGGACCAGTCGCCGTGGCAGCCCGGCACCCCCGAGGGCCAGTACGCCCAGCCCGGTTACGAGCAGCCCTTCCCGACCGGGCAGCCGTACCCCGCCGAGCCGCAGCCGTACGCCGCCGACCAGCTCTACGCGCCCGACCAGTCCTACGCCGCCCAGCCCTATGCGGGCCGGCCCTACGCCGAGCAGCAGGGCTACCCGCAGGCGGACTTCGGCCACGCCGGCACCGGCACCGAGCAGCCGTACGCCGACCCGTACCAGCCCGACGCCACCGCAGGCACCGAGCAGCAGCTCTACGCCCCGCCCGGCGCCGACGGCTACTACGCCCCGTACGGCACAGGCGAGCCCGCCACCCCCGGCGACCCGACCGCCGCCTTCCCCGCCGTCGCGAGCCCGGCCTTCCCGGACGCCGCCACCTCCGCCTTCCCGGCCGTGGCCACCGCCGGCCCCACCGCTCCCGAGGCCGACCCTGCGTCCGCTGACCCCGCCGCCGAGGGCGCGGGCCGCCCCGGTCTGGTCGAGCGGGCCAAGGCCATGGCCGATTCGGTGATCTCCGCCGACCACGCCCCGAGCCGCCGCGCGCTCGCCATCCGGGCCGGCGCGGGCGCCGCCGCCCTCGCGGTGCTGATCACCGCGGGCATCATCGTCACCAGCGGCGACGACGGCGGCTCGAAGGCCGACTCCAACGACGCCACCGCCGCCGCCCCGGGCTTTGCCGTCGCGCACACCAAGACGTGGGCCGCCCAGGCTGCCCCGGCCGCCTCCGCGCAGCCCGGTGCCCCCGCCGCCGCCCCGGCCGACGACAGCCTGCTCGGCGGTTGGCTGCTGTCCGACGCGGTGGTCCGCGCCGACAGCACCGGCGTGCACGCCTACGCCCTGGCCGACGGCAAGCCGACCTGGACGGTGGCGCCCCCGGCGCCCGGCGCCGTGCCCTGCGGCCTCTCGCCGACCGTCAACGCGGCCGGCCTGGGCGCAGCGCTCTTCCGCCCCCAGGCGGACCCGAAGAGCCCCTGCACGGCCGTGGTCGCCGTCGACACCAAGACCGGCAAGACCGCCTGGCAGAAGAACCTCTCCGACGCCAAGGAGAACTACGCCGCCCACGTGGCCGTCACCGACGCCGCCGTGATCGCGGTCGGCGACGACAAGGCCGCGGCCTGGGCCGCGGGCGACGGCAAGGACTCCTGGCAGTACGGCGGGCAGGGCAAGTACTGCACCCTCTCCGGCAGCGCCAACGGCGCCACCGTCCTGCTGCACAGCAGCTGCGCCGACAGCAACCCGGTCGACCAGGCGGTGGCGCTGGGTGCCGGCGACGGCAAGGTCAAGTGGTGGCGCGGGCTCAACAACCAGCCCAAGACCGTCACCGTGCTCTCCGCCGAGCCCGCCGTGGTGCTCACCACCGGCGCGCAGCCCGCCGACGACCGGATCTTCGGCTGGGGCGCCGCCGGCGACCCGGCCGTGGAGATCCCGCTCACCACCCCGGCCGGCCGCCTCGACGCCTCCCGGGGCGCCTTCGACGCCCTGCCGAACGTCTTCTTCCAGGGCCAGACCATGGTCACCACCCTGACTCCCACCGGCACCGGCCCCACCACCGTCACCGGCTACGACCTCGGCACCGGCAAGCAGACCTGGAAGACCCCCGCCGCCGAGAAGGCCAAGGCCCGGGCCGTCGGCTTCGACAAGGGCGCCCTCCTGCTGGCCGTCGACGAGCGCCTCGACCAGCCCGCCCACCTCAGCCGCTTCGCCGCCACCGGCGGCCAGGAGACGGCCGGCGGCGGCTACCCCCAGGGCACCGGCTCCCTCCTCACCGCCGGCCGGGTGCTGACCGCGGGCGGCAAGTTCGTCGTCCTCCCCGAGCACTCGGCCAACTTCGGCACCGTCACCGCCTTCCAGGCCAAGAGCTGACGACAGCGATCCGGTACCTCTTCGCGCCCCTGCCGGGGACAATGAAGACAGGTGCCGACGGAAAGGAAGGGCACCGTGAGCGTTGCAGTCGATGAGCACAGCGGACCGTGGACGGTCGACGACGTCCTGGCCCTGCCGGAAGACACCCATCACCGCGTCGAGCTGGTCGGGGGAGCGCTGCTGATGAGCCCCAACCCCGGCATTCCGCACCAGCGGGCCAGCCTGCGCTTGGCCATGCTCCTGAGCCTGGCCGTGGACCACGCCGATGCCCCGTTCGAGGTCCTGGAAGCCGTCAACGTCATCGTGCCCGACGGCCTGCTGATCCCGGACTTGGTGGTTGCCGACGCTGCTGCGGCAGCCGAGGCCGGCACCACCCTGAGTGCCCACGACGTCGTCGTCGCGATCGAGATCGCCTCGCCGTCCACCCGGGTCACCGACAAGAAGCTGAAGCCGTCCCTCTACGCGGCTGCCGGTATCCCGCACTACTGGCGCCTCGAACTCGACCCGGCCCCGCGGCTCTACCTCGGCCACCTGGAGCGCGGCGGCTACGTCGACCGGCTCGTCCAAGTTGGCGAAAGCACCGGGCTCGACGAGCCGTTCCCCTTCGATCTCGACCCTGCCGCACTCCGGCGGTGAACCGCTGAGGGCGGGCCGGTATGCCGGCCCGCCCTCAGCAGTCTTTCGCCTACGCCACGGCCGGGAGCCAGGCAGCCAGGTCACCGGCCTCGCGGAGCCCCAGCGCCATCATCAGCGTGGCCTCCGGAGTCGGCTCGAACGGTGCCCGGAGCAGCCGCATGCCGGCCTGCTCCGGCGTCCGGTCGGCCTTCAGCTGGTTGTCCGCGGCGCAGGCCGCCACGGTGTTCAACCAGCTGTCGGCCCCGCCCCGGGACTTCGGCACCAGGTGGTCCACCGTGGTGGCCCGCCGCCCGCAGTACGCACAGAGGTGCTGGTCACGGACCAGCACACCCCGCCGCGACCACGGCGCCCGTTGTCGGAACGGCACCCGGACGTACCGTTGCAGTCTGATCACCCGAGGCACCGGTACGGAGACCCCCGTACCCCGTACCACGCGCATCGGATGCGCCTGCTCGACGACCGCCTTGTCCTGGAGCACCAGGACCACGGCACGCTGCAACGAGACCGTCGTCAGCGGCTCGTAGCTCGCGTTCAGCACCAGCGTGTTGCGCACTGCGGACACCTCCCCGAACGGCTGCGCCCGACGGCCCAGCCGTCTAGTTCCACCCGCCCGACGGACGGTCGTCGCCCCACTGTGAACCGCCACCCGCCCCGCGAACAACGGAATTTCGAGACCCACCCGGGTGCCCCGTCCGGTCTGCCGGAAAACTCGCTGGCCACGAGCGCGTACTCTCTAGAACGCTGGAGTCGTCCAGGCGGGAGAGCCCGAAGAGCGGGCCCTCGCACCGCGCCGGACGCCCGACCGAAGGAGAAGCGTGACCGTGACGGACATCGTCGACGAGCTGCGGTGGCGAGGGCTGATCGCCCTGTCCACCGACGAGGACGCACTGCGCAAGGCGTTCGCGGACGGCCCGGTCACCTTCTATTGCGGCTTCGACCCGACGGCCCCGAGCCTCCACCTGGGCAACCTGGTGCAGATCCTCACCATGCGCCGCATCCAGCAGGCGGGGAACTTCCCGCTCGGCCTGGTCGGCGGCGCCACCGGCCTGATCGGTGACCCGAAGCCCACCGCTGAGCGCGTGCTCAACGACCCCGAGACGGTCGCCAACTGGGTCGAGCGCCTGCGTGGCCAGATCTCGCGCTTCCTCGACTTCGAGGGCGAGTTCGCCGCCCGCATGGTCAACAACCTCGACTGGACCTCGGGCATGTCGGCGATCAGCCTGCTGCGCGACGTGGGCAAGTACTTCCGGGTCAACAACATGATCGCCAAGGAGGCCGTCTCCCGACGGCTCAACTCCGACGCGGGCATCAGCTACACCGAGTTCAGCTACCAGATCCTCCAGGGCATGGACTACCTGGAGCTGAACCGCCGCTACAACTGCACCCTGCAGACCGGCGGCAGCGACCAGTGGGGCAACCTCACGGCCGGCAGCGACCTCATCCGCAAGGCGGAGGGCAAGTCCGTCCACCTGATCTCCACCCCGCTGATCGTGAAGGCGGACGGCACCAAGTTCGGCAAGACCGAGTCCGGCACGGTCTGGCTCGACCCCGAGCTCACGACGCCGTACGCGTTCTACCAGTTCTGGCTGAACGTGGACGACCGCGACGTCCCGAACTTCCTGCGCATCTTCTCCTTCCGCTCGCGGGAGGAGATCGAGGAGCTGGAGCGCGAGACGGCCGAGCGTCCGCAGGCCCGCCTGGCCCAGCGCGCCCTCGCCGAGGAGCTGACCACCATGCTCCACGGTGCCGACCAGTACGACCGCGCTGTCGCCGCCTCCAAGGCCCTCTTCGGCCAGGGCGACCTCGCCGACCTGGAGTCCGCCACCCTGGCCGCCGCCCTCGCCGAGGTCCCGAAGGCCACCGTGACCGAACTCCTCCCGGTCGTCGACCTCCTGGTCGAGTCCGGCCTCGCCCCTTCCCGTTCGGCCGCCCGCCGCACGATCAAGGAGGGCGGCGCCTACCTCAACAACACCAAGGTCACCGACGAGGAGGCCACCGTGTCGCCGGCCGACCTCCTCCACGGCCGCTGGATCGTCCTCCGCCGAGGCAAGCGCAACCTCGCGGCGGTCGAGTTCACCGCCTGAGCCTCACCCGTAGTCGATTACCAGCCACCGAGGGGCCCGATCCAGACGGATCGGGCCCCTCGGTGTTTGACCTGGCCCTTCCGTTGCCCTAACGTAGTCCGAGCCGCCTGAACCGGGCGGGCCGGTTTCACACCGACCCGAACGAGATCAACAGGCGGAACTCCGAAACTGTCGAACGGTTCGGTGCGCCCTTTTCCGGATGGAAAAGCCGCCCGAAAAGCTCTGATAGAGTCGGGGAAGCCGAAAGGCCCCAGCAGAAAAAGCTGGTGAATGAAACTCCGGAAAACGGAGCGGAAATCATCTGCTAAGCTGGAAACACGAAAGAACGAAACGAACGAAGCCCGGAGAGCTTGCGAGAGCGGCTTGAAGGAAGCGTCCGTTCCTTGAGAACTCAACAGCGTGCCAAAAGTCAACGCCAGATATGTTGACATCGCCGGCCTGAACCGATCGGTTCGGGTTGGAGATTCCTTTAGTAGCAAAACACAGCGAGGACGCAGTGCGCGGGGCCACCCTATTCCGGTGGTTGCCGTGCCGCTCAACGCGAGTGTCTCTCCCGATTACGGGAAAACATTCACGGAGAGTTTGATCCTGGCTCAGGACGAACGCTGGCGGCGTGCTTAACACATGCAAGTCGAACGATGAAGCTCTTCGGAGTGGATTAGTGGCGAACGGGTGAGTAACACGTGGGAAATCTGCCCTGCACTCTGGGACAAGCCTTGGAAACGAGGTCTAATACCGGATATGACCTTCCTCCGCATGGGGGTTGGTGGAAAGCTCCGGCGGTGCAGGATGATCCCGCGGCCTATCAGCTTGTTGGTGGGGTAACGGCCCACCAAGGCGACGACGGGTAGCCGGCCTGAGAGGGCGACCGGCCACACTGGGACTGAGACACGGCCCAGACTCCTACGGGAGGCAGCAGTGGGGAATATTGCACAATGGGCGAAAGCCTGATGCAGCGACGCCGCGTGAGGGATGACGGCCTTCGGGTTGTAAACCTCTTTCAGCAGGGAAGAAGCGCAAGTGACGGTACCTGCAGAAGAAGCACCGGCTAACTACGTGCCAGCAGCCGCGGTAATACGTAGGGTGCGAGCGTTGTCCGGAATTATTGGGCGTAAAGAGCTCGTAGGCGGCCTGTCGCGTCGGATGTGAAAGCCCGGGGCTTAACCCCGGGTCTGCATTCGATACGGGCAGGCTAGAGTGTGGTAGGGGAGATCGGAATTCCTGGTGTAGCGGTGAAATGCGCAGATATCAGGAGGAACACCGGTGGCGAAGGCGGATCTCTGGGCCATTACTGACGCTGAGGAGCGAAAGCGTGGGGAGCGAACAGGATTAGATACCCTGGTAGTCCACGCCGTAAACGTTGGGAACTAGGTGTTGGCGACATTCCACGTCGTCGGTGCCGCAGCTAACGCATTAAGTTCCCCGCCTGGGGAGTACGGCCGCAAGGCTAAAACTCAAAGGAATTGACGGGGGCCCGCACAAGCAGCGGAGCATGTGGCTTAATTCGACGCAACGCGAAGAACCTTACCAAGGCTTGACATATACCGGAAACGGCTAGAGATAGTCGCCCCCTTGTGGTCGGTATACAGGTGGTGCATGGTTGTCGTCAGCTCGTGTCGTGAGATGTTGGGTTAAGTCCCGCAACGAGCGCAACCCTTGTTCTGTGTTGCCAGCATGCCTTTCGGGGTGATGGGGACTCACAGGAGACTGCCGGGGTCAACTCGGAGGAAGGTGGGGACGACGTCAAATCATCATGCCCCTTATGTCTTGGGCTGCACACGTGCTACAATGGTCGGTACAAAGGGCTGCGATGCCGCGAGGCGGAGCGAATCCCAAAAAGCCGGCCTCAGTTCGGATTGGGGTCTGCAACTCGACCCCATGAAGTTGGAGTTGCTAGTAATCGCAGATCAGCATGCTGCGGTGAATACGTTCCCGGGCCTTGTACACACCGCCCGTCACGTCACGAAAGTCGGTAACACCCGAAGCCGGTGGCCTAACCCTTGGGAGGGAGCCGTCGAAGGTGGGACCAGCGATTGGGACGAAGTCGTAACAAGGTAGCCGTACCGGAAGGTGCGGCTGGATCACCTCCTTTCTAAGGAGCACACAGCAGCTCGGAGCGAATGTCTTCGAGTGCTAGCTCATGGGTGGAACGTTGACTATTCGGCACACTGGGTGATGGTTCGTTAGTACTGCTTCGGCGTGGAAAGCGTATCCAGAGTCTGGTGGGTCGGGCACGTTGTTGGGTCCTGAGGGAACGGCTTGATGTCGTTGCTTCAGTGATCGCCGGTCTCACTTGAGAGTCGCCTTGTGCGGGTCGAGGGTGGGGGACTGGTCGTTGTTTGAGAACTGCACAGTGGACGCGAGCATCTGTGGCCAAGTTTTTAAGGGCGCACGGTGGATGCCTTGGCACCAGGAACCGATGAAGGACGTGGGAGGCCGCGATAGTCCCCGGGGAGTCGTCAACCAGGCTTTGATCCGGGGGTTTCCGAATGGGGGAACCCGGCAGTCGTCATGGGCTGTCACCCGCACCTGAACACATAGGGTGTGTGGAGGGAACGAGGGGAAGTGAAACATCTCAGTACCCTCAGGAAGAGAAAACAACCGTGATTCCGGGAGTAGTGGCGAGCGAAACCGGATGAGGCTAAACCTTGAGCGTGTGAGACCCGGCAGGGGTTGCGCTCAAGGGGTCGTGGGAAAGTTCTTCAGCTGTCTGCCGGCAGTTGGGCGAGTCAGAAACCGTATGGATAGTCGAAGGACATGCGAAAGGTCCGGCGTAGAGGGTAAGACCCCCGTAGACGAAATCTGTACGGCTCGCTTGAGCTTCTCCCAAGTAGCACGGGGCCCGAGAAATCCCGTGTGAATCTGGCGGGACCACCCGCTAAGCCTAAATATTCCCTGGTGACCGATAGCGGATAGTACCGTGAGGGAATGGTGAAAAGTACCGCGGGAGCGGAGTGAAATAGTACCTGAAACCGTGTGCCTACAAGCCGTGGGAGCGTCGGACATGCAGCTTGCTGTGTGTCTCGTGACTGCGTGCCTTTTGAAGAATGAGCCTGCGAGTTTGCGGTGTGTAGCGAGGTTAACCCGTGTGGGGTAGCCGTAGCGAAAGCGAGTCCGAATAGGGCGATTGAGTTGCACGCCCAAGACCCGAAGCGGAGTGATCTAGCCATGGGCAGGTTGAAGCGCGGGTAAGACCGTGTGGAGGACCGAACCCACCAGGGTTGAAAACCTGGGGGATGACCTGTGGTTAGGGGTGAAAGGCCAATCAAACTCCGTGATAGCTGGTTCTCCCCGAAATGCATTTAGGTGCAGCGTCACGTGTTTCTTGCCGGAGGTAGAGCACTGGATAGGCGATGGGCCTCACCGGGTTACTGACCTTAGCCAAACTCCGAATGCCGGTAAGTGAGAGCGTGGCAGTGAGACTGTGGGGGATAAGCTCCATGGTCGAGAGGGAAACAGCCCAGAACACCGACTAAGGTCCCTAAGCGTGTGCTAAGTGGGAAAGGATGTGGAGTCGCAGAGACAACCAGGAGGTTGGCTTAGAAGCAGCCACCCTTGAAAGAGTGCGTAATAGCTCACTGGTCAAGTGATTCCGCGCCGACAATGTAGCGGGGCTCAAGCACACCACCGAAGTCGTGTCATTGCAGCAATACCCCCAACGGGGGCTGTGATGGGTAGGGGAGCGTCGTGTGCCGGGTGAAGCAGCGGAGGAATCCAGTTGTGGACGGTTCACGAGTGAGAATGCAGGCATGAGTAGCGATACAAGAGTGGGAAACTCTTGCGCCGATTGACCAAGGGTTCCTGGGTCAAGCTGATCTGCCCAGGGTAAGTCGGGACCTAAGGCGAGGCCGACAGGCGTAGTCGATGGACAACGGGTTGATATTCCCGTACCCGCTTTGAAGCGCCAACGGCGAACCTCTGAATGCTAAAGCCGTGAAGCCGGCCCGGAGTCTTCGGACGAAGGGACGTGGTGGAGCCGCTGACCCAACAGGGTAGTAGCTGAGCGATGGGGTGACGCAGGAAGGTAGTCCAGCCCGGGCGGTGGTTGTCCCGGGGTAAGGGTGTAGGACGCAAGGTAGGCAAATCCGCCTTGCACATAGTCTGAGACCTGATGCCGAGCCGATTGTGGTGAAGTGGATGATCCTATGCTGTCGAGAAAAGCCTCTAGCGAGTTTCATGGCGGCCCGTACCCCAAACCGACTCAGGTGGTCAGGTAGAGAATACCGAGGCGTTCGGGTGAACTATGGTTAAGGAACTCGGCAAAATGCCCCCGTAACTTCGGGAGAAGGGGGGCCGGAACTGGTGATCGGATTTACTCCGTGAGCTGGGGCCGGCCGCAGAGACCAGCGAGAAGCGACTGTTTACTAAAAACACAGGTCCGTGCGAAGCCGTAAGGCGATGTATACGGACTGACGCCTGCCCGGTGCTGGAACGTTAAGGGGACCGGTTAGTCAACTTTCGGGTTGGCGAAGCTGAGAACTTAAGCGCCAGTAAACGGCGGTGGTAACTATAACCATCCTAAGGTAGCGAAATTCCTTGTCGGGTAAGTTCCGACCTGCACGAATGGCGTAACGACTTCTCGACTGTCTCAACCATAGGCCCGGTGAAATTGCATTACGAGTAAAGATGCTCGTTTCGCGCAGCAGGACGGAAAGACCCCGGGACCTTTACTATAGCTTGATATTGGTGTTCGGTTCGGCTTGTGTAGGATAGGTGGGAGACTGTGAAGCCGTGACGCCAGTCATGGTGGAGTCATCGTTGAAATACCACTCTGGTCGTGCTGGATGTCTAACCTGGGTCCGTGATCCGGATCAGGGACAGTGTCTGGTGGGTAGTTTAACTGGGGCGGTTGCCTCCTAAAGAGTAACGGAGGCGCCCAAAGGTTCCCTCAGCCTGGTTGGCAATCAGGTGTTGAGTGTAAGTGCACAAGGGAGCTTGACTGTGAGACCGACGGGTCGAGCAGGTGCGAAAGCAGGGACTAGTGATCCGGCGGTGGCTTGTGGAAGCGCCGTCGCTCAACGGATAAAAGGTACCCCGGGGATAACAGGCTGATCTTCCCCAAGAGTCCATATCGACGGGATGGTTTGGCACCTCGATGTCGGCTCGTCGCATCCTGGGGCTGGAGTAGGTCCCAAGGGTTGGGCTGTTCGCCCATTAAAGCGGTACGCGAGCTGGGTTTAGAACGTCGTGAGACAGTTCGGTCCCTATCCGCTGTGCGCGTAGGAATATTGAGAAGGGCTGTCCCTAGTACGAGAGGACCGGGACGGACGAACCTCTGGTGTGCCAGTTGTCCTGCCAAGGGCATGGCTGGTTGGCTACGTTCGGGAGGGATAACCGCTGAAAGCATCTAAGCGGGAAGCCTGCTTCGAGATGAATGTTCCCACCTCCTTGAGAGGGTAAGGCTCCCAGTAGACGACTGGGTTGATAGGCCGGATGTGGAAGCCCAGTAATGGGTGGAGCTGACCGGTACTAATAGGCCGAGGGCTTGTCCTCAGACGCTCGCGTTCACTGTGTGGTTCCCGGGTAGCGAACAGCTATTGCCGGTGAACAGGAAACACTTTATCAATTAAAAAGTGTGTTCGCTGAATACCCGATAGGGTTTCGGTGGTCATAGCGTGAGGGAAACGCCCGGTTACATTCCGAACCCGGAAGCTAAGCCTCACAGCGCCGATGGTACTGCAGGGGGGACCCTGTGGGAGAGTAGGACGCCGCCGAACAATTATTCAAAGGCCGAGGGCCCCAGCGATTCGCTGGGGCCCTCGGCCTTTTTGTTTTGCCTTTCAAAAGGCGCAGCAGGCTTACACACGGCAGCCGTTCGGCCGTCCCGCGCGACGCGGGACCGGGCGGGATGTCGGACAATGGAGATGATGTGCGGCCACGTGGCCGGCATCACACCGTGCAGGGCGACTGGGTCGTCTCGGGTGCGCGGTGCAGCAGAGCAGCAGAAGGAGTCACCACGATGTCGTACCCTCCCCAGGACCGTCCCGAGCGTCGATCGGACGACGGCCGCGGCCAAGACTCCCGGTCGCGTGGGGGCTGGTCGAACGACCGTGGCCCGCGTCGTGACGACCGTGACGACCGTGGTGGTCGCTCGTACGGTGACCGTCCGTCCGGTGGTGGCGGTTACAACCGCGACCGCGGTGGCGACCGCCCCCAGGGTGGCGGCGGCTACGGCCGGGACCGCGATGACCGTGGTGGCCGTTCCTACGGTGACCGTCCCCAGGGCGGCGGCTACAACCGCGACCGCGGTGACCGTCCGTCGGGTGGCGGGTTCAACCGTGACCGTGATGACCGTGGCGGTCGCTCGTACGGTGACCGTCCGCAGGGTGGCGGGTTCCGCCGTGACGACCGTGGTGGCGACCGCCCGCAGGGTGGTGGCTTCCGTCGCGACGACCGGGGTGACCGTCCTTCCGGCGGTGGCTTCCGTCGCGATGACCGTCCGTCCGGTGGTTTCAACCGGGATGACCGTCCGTCGGGTGGCGGGTTCAACCGTGACCGTGACGACCGTGGCGGCCGCTCGTACGGTGACCGTCCGCAGGGCGGCGGCTTCCGCCGTGACGACCGTGGTGGCGACCGCCCGCAGGGTGGTGGCTTCCGTCGCGACGACCGGGGTGACCGTCCGTCCGGCGGCGGGTTCCGTCGCGATGACCGCGGTGACCGTCCGCAGGGTGGCGGCTACGGCCGTGACCGTGACGACCGTGGTGGCCGTTCCTACGGTGACCGTCCGTCGGGCGGTGGCTTCCGTCGGGATGACCGTCCGTCCGGTGGTTTCAACCGGGACGACCGTCCGTCGGGTGGCGGCTACGGCCGTGACCGTGACGACCGTGGCGGCCGCTCGTACGGTGACCGTCCGCAGGGCGGCGGCTTCCGTCGCGATGACCGTGGTGGCGACCGTCCCCAGGGTGGCGGCGGCTACGGCCGGGACCGCGACGACCGTGGTGGCCGTTCCTACGGTGACCGTCCGCAGGGCGGCGGGTTCCGTCGCGATGACCGTGGTGGCGACCGCCCGCAGGGTGGCGGCTACGGCCGGGACCGCGACGACCGTGGCGGTCGCTCGTACGGTGACCGTCCCTCCGGTGGTGGCCGGCCGTACGGCGACCGTCCGTCGGGTGGCGGGTTCAACCGTGACCGTGACGACCGTGGTGGCCGCTCCTACGGTGACCGTCCCCAGGGTGGTGGCCGCTCGTACGGCGACCGTCCGTCCGGTGGCGGCCGCTCGTACGGTGACCGTCCCCAGGGCGGCGGGTACAACCGTGACCGCGGTGACCGCCCGCAGGGTGGCGGCGGCTACGGCCGGGACCGGGGTGACCGGGGTGGGCGGTTCGAGGGGCAGCGCGACGACCGTCGGGACTATGACGACCGCCGTGGCAACTACGAGCCGGTCAACCGGCTGCCGATCCCGGAGGACGTCACCGGGTTCGAGATCGACGCGGACGTGCGTCAGGACCTGAAGAGCCTGCCGAAGACGCTCGCCGACGACGTGGCGCGCAACCTGGTGATGGTCGCGCGGCTGCTCGACAGCGAGCCGGAGGAGGCCTACAAGTACTCGCGGGTCGCCCTGCGGCTGGCCTCGCGCGTGGCTTCGGTCCGTGAGGCGGCCGGCTTCGCCTCGTACGTGACGCAGCGGTACGCCGAGGCGCTCACCGAGTTCCGGGCGGCGCGGCGGATGACCGGGCGGGCCGACCTGTGGCCGGTCATGGCGGACTGCGAGCGCGGTCTGGGCCGGCCGGAGAAGGCGCTGGCGATGGCCGGCGAGCCGGAGGTCAAGCAGCTGGACAAGGCCGGGCAGGTCGAGATGCGCCTGGTCGCCTCCGGCGCCCGCGCCGACCTGGGCCAGCTCGACGCCGCACTGGTGACGCTGCAGAGCCCGGAGCTGGGCTCCAGCGCCGTGCACCCGTGGACGGCTCGCCTGCGCTACGCGTACGCCGAGGCGCTGATCGCGGTCGGCCGCGAGGAGGAGGCCCGCGACTGGTTCGCCAAGGCCGCCGAGGCGGACACCGAGGGTGCGACCAACGCGCACGAGCGGCTGGCCGAGATCGACGGGCTGGAGTTCGTGGACGCCCTCGACCCCGAGCTGGGCGAGGAGGAGGGCGAGGAGCAGGATGAGGAGCCCGTCCGCGAGGAGGCTCCGCGCCGCAAGATCGCCGTGGATGACACCGGTGAGGACCGGGACATCTACGAGGACGAGGAAGACGTCGAGGAGTACTACGACGAGGACGACCTGGAGATCGACGAGGTCGACGTCCGGGACGACAAGCGGTAGTAGCTGAGCACCAGAAGGCCCGGCAGGGGATCTCCCCGCCGGGCCTTCGGCGTGTCCGGAGCCGGAGCCGGGGGTGGTCAGCCGAGCTTGAGGTTGCGCAGGACCAGGCCGGTGGCGGGCTTGGGGCCGAAGGAGGTGGACTTGCGGGGCATCGTCACGCCCTGTTCGGCGAGGCGGCGGACCACGCTCTCCTTGACCGGGTTGAGCAGGACGGCGGTGCCGCCGGTGCGGGCGGCCTCGCGCTCGGCGGAGACGGCGGTGTGCAGGTAGCCGATGTCGTCCGGGCCGTCCGGGATGCTCCAGGTGTGGTCGAGCAGGGTGGCGTGCAGGACGGTCGCGTCCAGCCGGCGCCACTCCTCCGGCTTGCCGGTCGGCACGGTGGCGGCCAGCAGGGCCTCCTCCGGCTCGCTGACCAGGTGGTAGTGGCCGTCGCCGCCGGTGAGCAGGAAGGCGTTGCCGCCGTGCCGCTTGGCCTCGGCCAGCGCCTGGAGGGCCGGCTCCAGCGGCCCGGGCACCTCCTTGACCCGCCAGTGGTCGCCGAGGGCGGCCAGCGCGGCCTCGACCGGGAGGCGGTAGAGCACCCGGTGGATGGCGCGCACCCGGAGCGGGTAGCGGGCGGTGTCCACCAGGAGCACCAGACCGCGGTCCCAGGGGCTGCGCGGGAGGTGGCGGTGCTCGCGCTGGAGGCGCAGGTACATCTCCCAGCGGTGGTGGCCGTCGGCGATCAGCGCCCGGCAGGTGGCCAGGTCGCGGGTGACCTCGGCCAGGTCGGCCGGGTCGGTGATCGCCCAGAGGCGGTGGTGGGTGCCGTCGCTGGTGGTCGTGGTGAGCAGCGGCTCGCCCTGTACCGCCTGCTCGATCACGGCGGCGGCGCCGCCGTGGCCGCGGTAGGTGAGCAGCAGCGGTTCGAGGTTGGCCTTGGTGGTGCGCATCAGGCCGACCCGGTCGGCCACCGGGCGGGGCATCACGTCCTCGTGCGGGAGCACCACCCCGGCCTCCCTGCCGCTGACCGCGAGGGCGCCGATCAGACCGCGCTGGAGCAGCTCGCCGCCGGGGGAGCCGGGGCTGGTGCGCTGCTCGTAGACGTAGAGCGCGGGCTCCCGGTCGGGGGCCAGCACGCCCTCGCGCTGCCAGTCGGCGAGCAGCCGGGCGGCGTGCCGGTAGCGGGTGTCGCGGTCCGGGCGGTCGCCGTTGTCCTCGGGCTCGGGCCTGGGCAGGATCAGCCGCACGATGTTGTGCGGGTCGGCCGTCTCCAGGTCGAGCCGTCGGTTGGGGTCGACGACGTCGTAGGGCGGGGAGGTGACCGCCGCGAGGGTGCCGACCCGGTCCGGGACGTACCGCAGGCCACGGAAGGGGAACAGGGACAGCCCTGCGGTGGCGACGTGGCCGGGATCGCCGGGGCCGCCTGCCGGAGACTCCGCTCCGGTATCTGCACTGGGTGCACTCATTCTGGGCATGGTAACCGGGGATGCGGTGTTGAGAGATCAAGAGTACCGAGAAGTGTCAGGTGACAGGGGGTCCGGGATGGATCAGGGGATGGAGCGGGGCAGCGGGTCGGGGGAGGAGCCGGGGCCCGTCGGGGCCGGCGGGGTGCCGCAGGGGGACGTGTACGACTGGTTCAGACGCGGGGCTAAGTTGCTCGAGCAGGGCCACCCGGCGGCGGCCGAGCAACTGCTCGCGCGGGCGGCGGCCGCCGAGCCGCACTCGCGGAGCATCCGGGAGACGCTGGCCCGGTCGCAGTTCGACGCCGGGCTGTTCGCGGCGGCGCTGGAGAACTTCAAGGCCGTGGCGCTGGCCGATCCGGCGGACGACTACGCTCAGTTCGGGTGGGGCGTCGCCGCGGCCCGGCTGGGGGATTTCGAGACCTCGGCGGAGCACCTGGCGCTCGCGGTGGCGATGCGGCCGGAGTCCGAGCACTACCGGGCGGCGCTGCGGCAGACCAGGGCGACGCTGGCGGCTCGCGCCGGGGCGTACGGGCCGCTGCTGCCCGGGGCGCCGGGGTACCGGGCGCCCGAATGAGATGTCCGAGACGACCGACGTACGAGGTGGAGCAGGATGGCGGACACCGCCGCTGAGCAGACCGGCACCGAGCCCCGGATCCTTCCCGGGGGGTGTGACCGGCCGCTGACGGAGGCGTACGACACGGCCCTGCTCGACCTGGACGGGGTGGTCTACGCCGGGCCGGACGCGATCGAGCACGCCGTGGATTCGCTGGCCGCGGCGCGGGAGGCCGGGATGCGGCTCGCGTACGTCACCAACAACGCCTCCCGTCCGCCGCGGGTGGTGGCCGAGCACCTGACCGAGCTGGGCGTGCCGGCGGTGGCCGAGGACGTGATCAACTCGGCGCAGGCCGCGGCGCGGCTGGTGGCGGCGAAGGTGCCGGCCGGGGCGAAGGTGCTGGTGGTCGGCGGGGCCGGGCTGGTGGAGGCGCTGGCCGAGCACGGGCTGGAGGCCGTCCGGAGCCTGGCCGAGGGCCCGGCGGCCGTGGTGCAGGGCTACGACCCCTCGGTGGGCTGGGCGGAGCTGGCCGAGGCCTCGTACGCGGTGGCTGCCGGGCTGCCCTGGGTGGCCTCGAACACGGACCTCACCGTGCCGACGGCGCGGGGGATCGCGCCGGGCAACGGCACGCTGGTCGCCGCCGTGCGGACGGCCACGGGCGTCGAGCCGGAGGTGGCGGGCAAGCCGCTGCCGCCGATGCACCGGGAGACGGTGATCCGGACGGGCGCGAAGCGGCCGCTGGTGGTCGGCGACCGGCTGGACACCGACATCGAGGGGGCCTTCAACGGCGGGGTGGACTCGCTGCTGGTCTTCACCGGGGTGACGACCGCTGCGCAGGTGCTCGGTGCTCCGGTGGAGCACCGGCCGACGTACGTGGCGGCGGATCTGCGGGGTCTGCTCGTTGCTGCGCCGGCCGTGTCGGAGACCGGTGAGGGTGTCTTTGTGTGCGGCGGGTACCGGGCCTGGGTGGACGGTGGGGAGCTGCGGGTCGCCGGGGGCGGCGATCTGTATGACGGGCTGAGGGCGCTCTGCGGGGCGGCTTGGGCCTGGGTGGACCGGGAGGGCTCGGGGGTGGACGGCGCGAAGGCGCTGTTGGAGCTGGGGTTGTAAGGCGGCTGCGGGGGTGCGGGGGCCTCGCACCCCTGGATGGTGCAACTAGAGCAGGGACTTCAGGCGCAGGAGGTCACGGAGGCCGGCTTCGAGCTTGATGCGGCCGGTGGCCCAGGCCGGGGCGAAGGAGAGTCGGCCGGCGACCAAGGCGACGAGGTCGTCGGAGGTCATGGTGAGGCGGATCTCGGCCTTGGTGGGGGGCGGGCCGGGGTTCTCCGTGATGCCGGTGAGGGCGCCGTCCTGGAGGCGGCCGGTGAAGCTGGTGGCCAGGTCGGTGAGGTGGCAGCTCAGGGAGCGGTCGAGGCTGGTGGCCTTGCGGACCTCTCCGCCGGTGCCCGCCAGGTTGCGGCTGAGCTGCTCGAGGGCTTCGCGGCACTGCTCGGTGGTGGCCATGGTCTCGCTGCTCTCCCGTCCGGTCCGGTCGGCGCCTACCGTACCCGAGTGGCCCACTCGTCCCGGGTGTAACGGCGGCGGGGGGAGGCGTGCAGGGGGTAGCGTCGAGGCGGTGCCCGGTACGTGGTCGAGGAGGCAGGCGGATGCTGCGGAGTGTGGTGCGCGGGGTGACCACGGTCGCTGCCGTGGTGGTGGCGGAGGCCGGGAAGCGGGCCGAGGGGCTGTTGGAGCGGATGGCCGCCGAACCCTTCCCGCCGACCGTGAAGTCGCTGCGGACGCTGGCCGGTGAGGCCGTCACGGCCGGCCGGGCCGGGGTGGACCTGGCGGTCGGCGTGGTGAAGAGCGAGACCGAGCGGGCCTTCGAGCTGGTCGGCGACCAGGTGGTGAAGGTCGGCGTGGTGCTCGGCTACCTGGAGAGCAAGCTGCGCGAGGTCGAGGAGCCGGCGGCTCCGGAGCCTGCGGCGGCGCCGCCGAAGTCGCGGGCGGAGGGCCTGTTCGAGACGGGCTGGGAGGCGGAGCCCGTACCGGCGGAGGCGCGGGAGCCGGAGACGGAGCCGGAGCCGGAGTTCGAGGAAGTGCCGCTGGACGAGGCGCCGGTGGTGGCGGCTGCCGCTCCGGTGAAGAAGGCGGCGGTGAAGAAGACCTCCGCGAAGAAGACGGCGCCGGCGAAGAAGGCAGCGGTGAAGAAGGCGACGGCGAAGAAGGCCACGCCCGCCAAGAAGGCCACGACGAAGAAGGCCGCGCCGCGGAAGGCGGTGGGTGAGGGTGAGTGAGGAGCTGACCGGGCATCCGGAGGTGGATGCGGCGCTGGCGCGGTTGGCGGAGCTGGACGGGGTGGAGACGGGGGAGCACGTCGCGGTGTACGAAGATGTACACCAGCGGTTGGTGGAGACCCTCGCGGGGCTCGACCGGCCGAGTTGAGACCGTGGCGGTACCGGAGTAGCAGGAGCTGAAGCACCAGTGGCAGTGGCACGACGCCGACTCGACGCGGAGCTCGTCCGCCGTAAGCTCGCCCGTTCGCGGGAGCACGCGAGTGAGCTGATCGCGGCCGGGCGGGTGACGGTCGGGGGTACGACCGCGACCAAGCCGGCGACGCAGGTGGAGACCGCGGCGGCCGTGGTGGTGGCCGCGGACGAGAACGACCCGGACTACGTGTCGCGGGGCGGGCACAAGCTGGCCGGGGCGTTCGCGGCCTTCGTGCCGCAGGGGCTGGTGGTCGAGGGCCGCCGGGCGCTGGACGCCGGGGCCTCGACCGGCGGGTTCACGGACGTGCTGCTGCGGGCCGGGGCCCGGCAGGTGCTCGCGGTGGACGTCGGCTATGGGCAGCTGGCCTGGAGCCTGCAGAGCGACGAGCGTGTGGTCGTGATGGACCGGACGAACGTGCGGGAGCTGACGCCGGCGCAGATCGGCGGGGAGCCGGTCGACCTGGTGGTGGGTGACCTGTCGTTCATCTCGCTGGGGCTGGTGCTGCCGGCGCTGGCCGGGTGCTGCGCCGAGGACGCGGACCTGGTGATGATGGTCAAGCCGCAGTTCGAGATCGGCAAGGAGCGGCTCGGCAGCGGCGGCGTGGTGCGCAGCCCGGAGCTGCGGGCCGAGATGGTCCGGCGGGTGGCCGACCAGGCCTGGGAGCTCGGGCTCGGGGTGGTGGCCGTGACGGCGAGCCCGCTGCCGGGGCCCTCGGGCAACGTGGAGTACTTCCTGTGGCTGCGGCGGGGCGCCGAGCGGCTGGACCCGGCGGAGGCGGACCGGGCTGTTGCCGAGGGCCCTCGGTAGGGTACTTGGCAGACGTTCGGCCGGTACGGGTGACGTGGTGGCCGCCGCCGGGGTAGAGAGGGCAGCATGAACGACGAACGTACGGTCTTCCTGATCGCGCACACCGGCCGGGAGGCGGCGCTGCGCAGCGTCGAGGGCCTGGTGCAGGGGCTGGTCAAGGCCGGGATCAGGATCAGGCTGCTCGCCGTCGAGGCCGTGGACCTCGATCTGCCGGACGGGGTCGAGCTGGTGGCGGGCGGCCACGGGGCCGCCGACGGCTGCGAGTTGATCCTGGTGGCCGGCGGGGACGGCACGCTGCTGCGGGGGGCCGAGCTGGCCCGGGAGTCCGGGCTGCCGATGCTGGGGATCAACCTGGGGCGGGTCGGCTTCCTGGCCGAGGCCGAGCGGGACGATCTGGCCGTGGTGGTCGACCGGGTGGTGGACGCCGACTACGAGATCGAGGACCGGATGACCCTCGACGTGGTCGTGCGGACCAACGGTGACGTGGTGCACGAGGACTGGGCGCTGAACGAGGCCTCGGTCGAGAAGGCCGTGCGGGAGCGGATGCTGGAGGTCGTGACGGAGGTGGACGGCCGGCCGGTCTCCAACTTCGGATGTGACGGAGTCGTGCTCTCCACGCCGACCGGGTCGACGGCGTACGCGTTCTCCGGCGGCGGGCCGGTGGTCTGGCCGGAGGTGGAGGCGCTGCTGATGGTGCCGATCAGTGCGCATGCGCTGTTCGCGCGGCCGTTGGTGACCTCGCCGGATTCGGTGCTGGCGGTGGAGGTGCAGCCGAAGACGCCGCACGGGGTGCTGTGGTGTGACGGGCGTCGGTCGGTGGAGTTGCCGGCGGGGGCTCGGGTGGAGGTGCGGCGGGGGCGGGTGCCGGTCCGCTTGGCGCGGTTGCACCGGGCGCCGTTCACGGATCGGTTGGTCGCCAAGTTCGCCCTGCCGGTGACGGGGTGGCGGGGGCGGGCTTCCTGCTGAGCGTGTTTACCAGTTAGGTGAGCGCCCCACGGGTTGCCCTCGCAGTTCCCCGAGCCCCCATGGTTACTGTTCGGAGTCGAGTGACGGCGTCTTCCACCTGGTCTGCCGGGATGGTGAGGGGGAGGCGGAGGTAGGGCTCCAGGGTGCCGTCGGTGGCGAAGCTGGGGCCCGGGGCGAGGCGTAGGCCCTGGGGGTCGGCGGTCTCGGCGAGGGCGGTGGTGGAGTGGCCGTCGGTGGCTACCCAGAGGCAGAGGCCGCCCCGGGGGAGGGCGAACTGCCAGGTGGGAAGCTGGGTGCGCAGCGCCGCGGCCAGGGCGTGGGCGGTGTCGCGCATGCGGGCGTGCTGGTGGGCGCGGACCTCGGGGAGGGCGTGGTCGAGCAGGTGGGCCGCGATGAGCTGGTCGAGTACGGGGGTGCCGACGTCGGTGTAGACGCGTTCGGCGGCGAGGCGGCGGATCAGGGCGGGCTGGGCGCGTAGCCAGCCGATCCGCAGGCCGCCCCAGAGGATCTTGCTGGCGGAGCCGACGGTAACGGTCTGGGCGGCCCGGTCGAGGGCGGCCGTGGGCAGGGGCATCCGGTCGGTGCCCCAGTCGAGTTCGGCCGGGGTCTCGTCCACCACGACCACGGTGCCCGAGGTGCGGGCGGCGGCCAGCAGGGTGCGGCGCTGCTCCTCCTCGATCAGGGCGCCGGTGGGGTTGTGGAAGTCGGGGACGACGAAGGCGGCCCGGGGGGCCGCGCCGCGCAGTACGCGGGACCACTCCTCGGTGTCCCAGCGGGGGAGGGCGGTGTCGCCGCCCGGGCGGGCCAGCGGGACGGGGACCAGACGGGCGCCCTCGCGCTGGAGCAGGCCCAGGGTGTGCGCGTAGCCGGGGGCCTCGACGGCGACCCGGTCGCCCCGGTTGAGCAGGGTGCGCTGGAAGAGGTGGAGGGCGCTCATCGCGCCGGTGGTGACCAGGATCTGGTCCGGGGTGGTGGGCAGGCCGCGTTCGGTGAAGCGGCGGGCGATCGCCTCGCGCAGGACGGGGACGCCGGTGGGGTACTGGCCGTGCCCGGTGGCGTAGGCGGGGAGCTGTTCGACGGCGCGGGCGGCGGCCTCGCCGAGGTAGGGCTGGGGCGCGGGGAGGGAGGCGACGCCGAGGTCGACCAGGTGGCCGCTCTCGTGGGGCGGGACGGGGTGCAGGGCGTCGCCGGGGGGCCGGCTGCCCTCGGGCAGGGCCGTCCAGCTGCCGGAGCCGCGACGGCTGCGCAGGTAGCCCTCGGAGCGCAGGCTCTCGTAGGCGGTGGCCACGGTGGTGCGGCTGAGGGTGAGGGCCTGGGCGAGCTCGCGTTCGGCGGGCAGCCGGGTGCCGACGGGCAGGCGGCCGGCCGAGACCAGGGAGCGCAGCTGGGCCGCGAGCCGGCGGTAGGCGGTGCGCTCCTCGGTGGGCGGGGCGCCGGCGAGCAGGCGGGCGAGGGCGGGCGGGGTCACGGTGCTCTGCCAGTCGGCCACGCTGATCAGTCCACTTGGCTCGGATTGGACCTGGAGTCGGCCCAGGTGGACTGCCCATGATGGCAGGGCGGCCCGCCGGTCGCCAAGTGGCTGCCCAGTAGCGAGGACCTCCCGTGGCCGTCTCCGCCTCCCTCACACCCACCTTCGCCTGGCGCGGCGAGCGGCTCGGCCGCCGCCTGCCGCAGCTGCTGCTCGGTCTGGGCCTGTACGGCGCCAGCATGGCGCTGATGATGCGCGCCGCCCTCGGGGTCAACCCGTGGGACGTGCTGCACCAGGGCCTGCGCGAGCACCTCGGCGGCAGCATCGGCGGCTGGGTGACGCTCACCGGCGCGGCCGTGCTGCTGCTCTGGATCCCGCTGCGCCAGCGCCCGGGGGTGGGCACCGTCGGCAACGTGCTGGTGCTCGGGGCGGCGATGAACCTCACCCTGCACCTGGTGGCCACCCCGGCCGGCTGGGCGGCCCGGGCGGGCCTGCTGGCCTTCGGGATCCTGCTGAACGGGCTGGCCACCGGCCTGTACATCGGCGCCCGGCTGGGCCCGGGGCCGCGGGACGGCCTGATGACCGGGCTGCACCGCAAGACCGGCTGGTCGCTGCGGCTGATCCGCACCGGCATCGAGCTGACCGTGCTGCTGGCGGGCATCGCGCTGGGCGGCAGCGCCGGTGTCGGTACCCTCCTCTATGCTCTGGCGATCGGCCCGCTGGCACAGTTCTTCCTGCGCTGGTGCACCGTGCCCGAGAGCGACCGGATGGGATGAACTTGGGCCCCGGCCACCGGTGCTCGTCGCGCGATGGGGGTCGGCCACCGTAAGGTCGTCTCCGTGCTGGACGAGATGCGGATACGGGATCTTGGCGTCATCGACGACGCGGTGGTCGAACTGGCCCCGGGCTTCACGGCGGTGACGGGCGAGACCGGTGCGGGCAAGACCATGGTGGTGACCAGCCTGGGCCTGCTGCTTGGCGGCCGGGCCGATCCGGGCCTGGTGCGCCGGGGTGCCGAGCGGGCCGTGGTGGAAGGCCGGCTGGCCCTGCCCGAGGGCTCGCCGGTGGCGGCCCGGGCCCAGGAGGCCGGGGCCGAGCTGGACGAGGGCGAGCTGCTGATCAGCCGCACCGTCTCGGCCGAGGGGCGCTCGCGCGCCCACGTCGGCGGCCGGAGCGTGCCGGTGGGCCTGCTCGCCGAGCTCGGCGAGGACCTGATCGCGGTGCACGGCCAGACCGACCAGCAGCGCCTGCTGCGCCCCTCCCGCCAGCGCGGCGCGCTGGACCGGTACGCGGGCGCCGCGGTGGCCGAGCCGCTGGGCCGCTACCGCGAGGTCTACCGCGAGCTGCGCGAGGTGGCCGCGACCCTGGAGGAGCTGACCACCCGGGCCCGGGAGCGGGCCCAGGAGGCCGATCTGCTCCGCTTCGGCCTGGAGGAGATCGCCGCCGCCGAGCCGGTGGCCGGCGAGGACGCGGAGCTGGCCGCCGAGGCCGAGCGGCTCGGCCACGCCGACGCCCTCTCGATGGCCGCCACCATGGCCCACAGCGCCCTCGCGGGCGACCCGGCCGAGCCCGACTCGGTGGACGCGGGCACCCTGCTGGCCCAGGCCCGCCGGGCGCTGGAGTCGGTGCGCGGCCACGACGAGCGGCTCGGCGCGCTGGCCGAGCGGGTCAGCGAGGTCGGCTACCTGCTGGCCGACGTCTCGGCCGATCTGGCCGGCTACGCGGAGGACCTGGACGCCGACCCGGTGCGCCTGGCCGCCGTGGAGGACCGCCGGGCCGTGCTGGCCCACCTGGTGCGCAAGTACGGCGGCCCCGACAACTCGCTGGCCGAGGTGATCGCCTGGGCCGAGGCGGGCTCGGTGCGGCTGCTCGAACTGGACGGGGACGACGAGCGGATCGACGAGCTCGGCGCCCGGGAGACCGAGCTGCGGGCCGAGCTGGCCCAGCTGGCGGGCGAGGTCTCGGCGGCCCGGCACGCGGCGGCCGGGCGGTTCGCCGAGGCGGTCTCCGCCGAGCTGGCCGAGCTGGCCATGCCGCACGCCCGGGTCACCTTCGCGCTGAGCCGGGTGGACGACCCGGCCGGGATCGAGTTCGAGGACCGGACGGTCTCGTACGGCTCGCACGGAGTCGACGAAGTCGAGGTGCTCCTCGCCCCGCACCCGGGCGCGGTGCCCCGGCCGATCGCCAAGGGCGCCTCGGGCGGTGAACTCTCCCGGGTGATGCTGGCCGTCGAGGTGGTCTTCGCCGGTGCCGACCCGGTGCCGACCTACCTCTTCGACGAGGTGGACGCCGGCGTCGGCGGCAAGGCCGCGGTGGAGATCGGCCGGCGCCTGGCCAAGCTCGCCCAGAGCGCCCAGGTCGTGGTGGTCACCCACCTGCCGCAGGTAGCCGCCTTCGCCGACCGCCACCTGGTGGTCGAGAAGACCAGCGACGGCACCGTCACCCGCAGCGGGGTCAAGGTGTTGAACGACGAGGAGCGGGTGCGCGAACTCTCGCGGATGCTGGCCGGTCTGGAGGACTCCGAACTCGGCCGTGCGCACGCGGAGGAGCTGCTGGCCGCCGCCCGGGCCCCTCGGGGGGAGTGACGGTACCCGGGGTGCCGACTGTCCAAGCACCGGCCGGACCTGGCATGGTGGCGGCTGGACACTGGCACCCCAGTCCCGAGCGCCGCGCGGGGGCACACCCCGCCCCCGGCGTGAGTCCGTGTTACGAGTTCGGAGCGAGACAGAAGTGGACCAATCCGTCACCAGGGCCACCGCAGCCGCCGTCGAGCGCGGGCAGTTGCACGTGGTGCTCGTGCTGGCCGCCAGCACCGGCGGCATCGGCGCCCACTGCCGATCGCTCGCCCAGGGCCTGGTGGCCCACGGCGTCACCGTGACGGTCTGCGCCCCCGCCGGGACGGACGCCCTGTTCGGCTTCTCCCGGACGGGCGCCCGCTTCCACCTGGTCGACATCACCCCGACGGCCGGCGCGCGCAGCGACGCCGCCGCGATCGGCGAGCTGCGGCGCGCCTTCACCGGCGCCGACGTGGTGCACGCGCACGGCCTGCGGGCCGGCCTGCTCTCCGACCTCGCACTGCGGACGGCCGGGCGCTTCCCCGGCCTGCGGCCCGAGACCCCGCTGGTGGTCACCTCGCACCACGCGATGCTCGCCACCGGCCTGGACCGCCGGCTCCAGCGGCTGATGGAACGGCGGGTGGCCCGGGCCGCCGACCTGGTGCTCGGTGCTTCCTCGGACCTGGTCGCCCGGGCCCGTGAGCTCGGCGCCTCCGACGCCCGGCTCGGCCCGGTGGCCGCGCCCCCGATGCCGCCGGGCACCCTCGACCGCGAGGCCGCCCGGGCCAAGCTGCTCGGCGGCCGGACGGACCGGCCGGTGGTGCTGGCGATCGGGCGCCTGGTGGCGCAGAAGTCCTTCGGCCTGCTGCTCGACGCCGCGCGTGGCTTCGGCCCGGACGCGGCGGTGCTGATCGCCGGGGACGGCCCCGAGGCGGATGACCTGCGGGAGCGGATCGCGGCGGAGTCCCTTCCGGTGGAACTGCTCGGGTACCGGACGGACGTGCCGGATCTGCTGGCGGCGGCCGATGTGGTGGCGCTCAGTTCGCGCTGGGAGGCACGGTCTTTGGTCGTCCAGGAGGCGATGCGGGCCGGCGTGCCGGTGGTCTCCACGGCGGTGGGCGGGGTGCCGGAGCTGGTGGGCGACGCGGCGGTACTGGTCCCGTACGGGGATGCGGAGGCGCTGGGCGCGGCCGTACGGGAGCTGCTGGAGTCGGAGGAGCGGCGCACCGCGCTGGCGGCGGCGGGCAAGCTGCAGGCGCAGACCTGGCCGGACGAGGCGGATACGGTCGCGCAGGTGCTATCCACCTACGACGAACTGGTGAGCCGCCAAGCTTAGGTTGCACCTCCAGGGGCGCGGGGCCCTGCTGAATTAACTGCGTGCGCGCCCGGCCCGGTAGCTCGCCTTCAAGATCGCAGAGATGCCCACTTGCACCGTCAACGGATAGTGCAAGTGGGCATCTGTGTAAGACAGCGGGAGTGTCGAGGGCTGGCCGCGCCGTTCCCCGCGCCCCTGGTGGTTACACCGTCAGGTAAGCACCTGCGCAGGCGGTGAGCCGCAGGGCCGTGTCGATCAGGGGGACGTGGCTGAAGGCCTGGGGGAAGTTGCCGACCTGGCGCTTGAGGCGGGGGTCCCACTCCTCGGCCAGGAGGCCGAGGTCGTTGCGGAGGGAGAGGAGCTTGTCGAAGAGTTCGCGGGCCTCCTGGACGCGGCCGATCATGGCGAGGTCGTCGGCGAGCCAGAAGGAGCAGGCGAGGAAGGCGCCCTCGTGGCCGGAGAGGCCGTCGACGTTGTTGCCGTCCTCGTCGTGGGTGGGGTAGCGCAGGACGAAGCCGTCCTCGGTGGAGAGTTCGCGCTGGATGGCCTCGATGGTGCCGATCACCCGCTTGTCGTCCGGCGGGAGGAAGCCGACCTGCGGGATGAGCAGCAGGGAGGCGTCCAGCTCGGTGCCACCGTAGTACTGGGTGAAGGTGTTGCGGTCGGGGTCGTAGCCCTTCTCGCAGACGTCCCGGTGGATGGTGTCGCGCAGCTCGCGCCAGCGCTCCAGCGGGCCGTCGGCGGGGGACTGCTCGAGGAGCTTGATGGTGCGGTCCACGGCGACCCAGGCCATCACCTTGGAGTGGACGAAGTGGCGGCGGGGGCCGCGCACCTCCCAGATGCCCTCGTCCGGCTCCTGCCAGTGCCGCTCCAGGTAGCCGATCAGCTTGAGCTGGAGGTGGTGGGCGTGGTCGTTGCGGGTCAGGCCGGTCATGTGGGCCAGGTGCAGGGCCTCGACCACCTCGCCGTAGACGTCCAGTTGGAGCTGGCCGGCCGCGCCGTTGCCGATCCGGACGGGCTGGGAGCCCTCGTAGCCTGGCAGCCAGTCGAGGGAGGATTCGGTCAGCTCGCGTTCGCCCGCGATGCCGTACATGATTTGGAGGTTCTCCGGGTCACCGGCGACCGCGCGCAGCAGCCACTCGCGCCAGGCCCGGGCCTCGTCGCGGTAGCCGGTGCGCAGCAGCGAGGAGAGGGTGATGGCGGCGTCGCGCAGCCAGGTGTAGCGGTAGTCCCAGTTCCGCTCGCCGCCGATGTCCTCGGGCAGCGAGGTGGTGGGGGCGGCGACGATGCCGCCGGTGGGGGCGTAGGTGAGGCCCTTGAGGGTGATCAGGGAGCGGACCACGGCCTCGCGGTAGGGGCCCTGGTAGGTGCACTGGCTGACCCACTCCTCCCAGAACTGCTCGGTGTCGACGAGCTGGCTCTCGGCGTCCGGCGGGTTCGGGGCGGGCAGGTGGGAGGCCTGCCAGGTGAGCGCGAAGGCGATCCGCTCGCCGGCGGAGACGGTGAAGTCGGCGTAGGTGGTCAGGTCGCGGCCGTAGGTCTCGGCCTCGCCGTCCAGCCAGACCGAGTCGGGGCCGGCCACGGCGGCGGTGCGGTGGGTGCCGTCGGCCTGCTCGACGCGGTGCACCCAGGGCACCACCCGGCCGTAGCTGAACCTCATCCGGACGGCCGAACGCATCCGGACCCTGCCCTTGAGGCCCTCGACGATCCGGATCATCTGCGGGACCGATTCGGTACCGGTGAGCGGGCGCGGCGGCATGAAGTCGATCACCCGGACGGTGCCGCCCTGGCTGTCCCACTCCTGCTCCAGGATCAGCGAGTCGCCCCGGTAGCGGCGCCGGTCGGCCGGCACCGCGGGCGCGGCGGCCGTCTCGGGCACCGGCCGCACCTCGCCGCCCAGGTCGCACGGGGGTTTCGGGATCGGCCGCGGCACCAGCGGCGCGGTCACCGGTTCGGCCGGGCCGATCCGCCAGAAGCCGTGTTCGTCGGTGCCGAGCAGCCCGGCGAAGACGGCCGGGGAGTCGAATCTGGGCAGACAGAGCCAGTCCACGGCCCCGTCCCTGCTGACCAGGGCGGCGGTCTGCATGTCCCCGATGAGTGCGTAATCCTCGATACGGCCGGCCACGTGAGTCTCCAGTTCGCAAGATGTGCTCGGCGGGCGTCCGACTGCGGAACGCTTACGGCTTGCCTGCGCGCACGGAGACCGTCAGAGTGAGCCCCTCGCCCTCCGCGTGCTCTGTTTGTCGGCGATGCGTCCGTGCAGCTTACGACGCTGGTGGGGCGCGGAGCACGCCTACCGCGCCCCGTACTGCCCCAGAGGGGCCGAGTTGAGGAGGAGTTGGTCCGACTGGAGCAACTCCGATTCACTCGGACGGGCGTGCGGTGACCCCTCCGCAGGCGCGTCGGCGTGGGCCCGAACGCGGTCTGGTCGGGGCGCTGATACCCTGGTATCCCGTGGACTGGTGAGTTCGGACGAGCCTCAGGCCCCACCACCAGCGTCACTTACGACACGCGACCCACGGGAGCCCCCTCTTGGCACAGCCCCATTCCGGCAAGTCGGCTAACGGCCGCGCCGTGACGACCAAGCACCTCTTCGTCACCGGGGGTGTCGCCTCTTCGCTCGGCAAGGGGCTCACCGCCTCTAGCCTCGGCGCCCTGCTCAAGGCCCGCGGTCTCCGCGTGACGATGCAGAAGCTCGACCCGTACCTCAACGTGGACCCGGGCACGATGAACCCGTTCCAGCACGGTGAGGTCTTCGTCACCGACGACGGCGCCGAGACCGACCTCGACATCGGTCACTACGAGCGCTTCCTCGACACCAACCTGCACGGCTCGGCGAACGTCACCACCGGCCAGGTGTACTCGACGGTCATCGCCAAGGAGCGCCGCGGCGAGTACCTGGGCGACACCGTCCAGGTCATCCCGCACATCACCAACGAGATCAAGTCCCGGATCCGCCGGATGGCGACCGAGGACGTGGACGTGGTCATCACCGAGGTCGGCGGCACCGTCGGCGACATCGAGTCGCTGCCGTTCCTGGAGGCCGTCCGCCAGGTCCGCCACGAGGTCGGCCGGGACAACGTCTTCTTCGTGCACGTCTCCCTGCTGCCGTACATCGGCCCCTCGGGCGAGCTGAAGACCAAGCCCACCCAGCACTCGGTGGCCGCGCTGCGCAACATCGGCATCCAGCCGGACGCCATCGTGCTGCGCGCCGACCGCGAGGTGCCGAGCGCCATCAAGCGCAAGATCTCGCTGATGTGCGACGTGGACGAGGAGGCCGTGGTCGCGGCCATCGACGCCAAGTCGATCTACGACATCCCCAAGGTGCTGCACGGCGAGGGCCTGGACGCGTACGTGGTGCGCCGCCTGGACCTGCCGTTCCGCGACGTGGACTGGACCACCTGGGACGACCTGCTGCGCCGGGTGCACGAGCCCCAGCACATCGTGAAGGTGGCCCTGGTCGGCAAGTACATCGACCTCCCCGACGCCTACCTCTCGGTGACCGAGGCGCTGCGGGCCGGCGGCTTCGCCAACAACGCCCGGGTCGAGATCAAGTGGGTCACCTCCGACGACTGCACCACCCCCGAGGGTGCGCAGGAGCAGCTCGGTGACGTGGACGCGATCTGCATCCCCGGTGGCTTCGGCGACCGCGGCGTGGACGGCAAGGTCGCGGCGATCACCTACGCCCGCGAGAACAAGATCCCGCTGCTCGGCCTCTGCCTGGGCCTGCAGTGCGTGGTCATCGAGGCCGCCCGCAACCTGGCCGGCCTGCCCGAGGCGAACTCCACCGAGTTCGACGCGGCGGCCAAGTACCCGGTCATCTCCACCATGGCCGAGCAGCTGGCGATCGTGGACGGCAAGGGCGACCTGGGCGGCACCATGCGGCTCGGCCTCTACCCGGCCAAGCTGGCCGAGGGCTCGATCGTCCGCGAGGTCTACGCCGGCGAGCAGTACGTGGAGGAGCGCCACCGCCACCGCTACGAGGTCAACAACGCCTACCGCGCCGACCTCGAGAAGACCGGCCTGCAGTTCTCCGGCCTCTCCCCGAAGGGCGACCTGGTCGAGTACGTCGAGTACCCGCGCGAGGTCCACCCCTACCTGGTGGCCACCCAGGCCCACCCGGAGCTGAAGTCCCGCCCGACCCGCCCGCACCCGCTCTTCGCGGGTCTGGTCGCGGCGGCGATCAAGATCAAGACCGACGCCCAGTAAGCCAGCGGTAAGTCACGGTGTCGTAGGAACGGCGGCTCCCCGGTACTCGGGGAGCCGCCGTTCGGCGTTAGATTGGGCCGTACTTTGTGTCATACTGACGAGAAGTCGAGAAGGGGTGTGTCGGCGTGATCAAGGACGTGGCGGAGGAGTGGGAGGTGCGGACGTCGTCCGTGCCGTTCCAGGGGCGGGTCACCGGGGTCCGGACGGACGAGGTGCTGATGCCGGACGGTTCGTACGCCCGCCGGGACTACCAGACCCACCCGGGCTCGGTCTCGGTGCTGGCCCTGGACGGGGAGGGGCGGGTGCTGCTCGTCCGCCAGTACCGGCACCCCGTCCGCCAGCGGCTCTGGGAGCTGCCGGCCGGCCTGCTGGACGTGCCCGGGGAGAACCCGCTGCACGCGGCGCAGCGGGAGCTGTACGAGGAGGCGCACTGCAAGGCCGGGGCCTGGAAGGTGCTGGTCGACTTCTACACCTCGCCCGGCGGCACGGACGAGGCCCTGCGGCTCTTCCTGGCGACGGAGCTGGAGGAGGCCGGGGAGGAGCGGTACGCCGCCCACGGGGAGGAGCTGGAGATCGAGATCGCGCGGGTGCCGCTCGATGAGCTCGTGGCGCTGGTCCTGGCGGGGGAGCTGCACAACCCGACGCTGATCACGGGGACGCTGGCGCTGCACGCCACGCTGACGGGGGCGGGGATCGACTCGTTGCGGGCGGCGGAGTCGCCGTGGCCGGCGAGGCCCTTCTCCTGAGACGGGTCAGTTGCACTATCGAGGGGCGCGGGGAACTGCGCGCCCGGCCCGGTAGCTCGCCTTCGAGATCGCAGAGATGCCCACTTGCACCGTCATCGGATAGTGCACGTGGGCATCTGCGTAAGACAGCGGCAGAGTGCAGGGTGGGCCGCGCCGTTCCCCGCGCCCCTCACCACGCGGGTGAATTGACGGGTCGTAGTACTGGTGTCACTGATCAGGAGGAGGCCGGTCGAACTACGCTTCGCGGACAGGGCGGCGTTGGACGACTGGTCGGGAGTGGCGCTGGTGGCGACGGAGGACGGGCCCGGCGTCTGGGCCGGGCGGCAGGGGGAGTTGGCGGCGCTCGCGGCGGCGGGTGAGCGGGGTGGGGTGCTCGTGGTGGCCGGGCGGCCGGGGTCGGGGCGGACCTCGTTGGCCGTGCGGTACGCCGGGGCGGTGGCCGGGGAGTACCCGGACGGGGTGCTGTACGCGCGGGTGTCCGCGCCGGACGGGAGCCTGCTGCCGGCGGGCCGGGTGGCGCGGCAGCTGCTGGGGCAGCTGGGGGAGTCGGCGTCGGCGGAGCCGGTGCCGGGGGCGGCGGATCCGGCCTGCGCGGAGTGGCGGGCGGCGCTGCGGGGGCGGCGGGTGCTGGTGGTCCTGGACGACGTGGGGGAGGCCGAGCAGCTGAAGCCGCTGCTCGCGGAGGAGCCGGGCAGCCTGGTGCTGGCCACCACCGCCGGGCCGCTGAACGGGATCGAGGGGATCGACCCGGTGATCCTGGGCGGTCTCGGGCTGACCGCCGCCACCGAGCTGCTGAGCGGGCTGGTCGGCGGGACGCGGATCAGCTGTGACCCGGTGGGGGCGGCGAAGCTGGTGGAGGCCTGCGGGGCCGGGCCGGCCGCGCTGCGGCTGATGGCCGGCTGGCTCAAGGCCAACGGCAAGGCCGCCGTGACGGACGCGGCCGCCGAGCTCGCGGCGGTGACGCAGCCGGCCACGCCGGCGGCCGAGGGCAGGCGGGGGAAGAGCCGCCGCAAGGGCCGCTCCTCGGGCCAGGTGGCCGACCCGCTGGAGGTCGAGCGGCTGAACCGGGCCGCCGAGGCGGCCGTGGACGCGGACACCGAGCTCGACGTGGGCACCGGGGTCGGCCTGGACGGCGTACCGAGGATCGTCCCGACCGGGCCGTGGCAGGCGGACCCGGAGGCGGCGGACGATCAGGTGGGCGGGCGGGCCGAGGGGCAGGGCCAGGGGCGCTCCCGGCAGGGGGCCCGTACCGGTGGTGCGCCCGGTGGCGCGCCCGGTGGACCGGCCGTGGTCACGGACACCGCCCCGGCGGCCGGCTTCGCCGGGTCTGCGGCGGTCGCCGACTTCGTCGTGCCGCTCGGTTCCGCCGTGCCCACCGGCTTCGCGGGGCCGGCCGGAGCTGCCGTCGGCGCCGGGTCTGCCGACCCGGCAGCCCCGGCCGTGGCCGACGGCTCCGCGAAGGGGGCTTCCGCCACGGGCGGGGCCGTCCCGGTGGCGGACGGGGATCCGTTGAGCGGGGCGTTCCTGCTCGGGTACCGGGCGCTGTCCGCCGGGGAGGGGCGGATGCTGCGGATGTTGACGCTGGCGCCGGGGCAGGTGGCGGATCTGCGGACGGCTTCGGCGTTGGTGGGGTGTCCGGCGCCGGATGCGGGGGCGGTGTTGCAGCGGTTGGCGGAGCGGGAGCTGGTGGAGGTGATGGGGGCGGGGGCCGACGGGGTGGTGCGGTACCGGCTGCCGGGGCGGCTGTACGGGCGGGTGGTGGCGCTGCGGGAGGGGGCGGACCGGGCGGCCGAGGTGGAGTTGGCGCGGGCCCGGCTGCTGGAGCGGCTGGTGCGGCTGGTGGATTCGGCGCGGGAGCTGCTGGAGCGGGGGTCGGTGGCGGATCCGCTGCCGGGGCCGCTGCGGCTGCGCGGGGCCGGGCAGGCCCGGGCCTGGTTGGCGGAGGAGCGGGACGGGCTGATCGGGGCGGCCGAGGAGGCCGTGGCGGCGGCGGACCTGGACGGGACGGCCGGGCGGCTGGTCACGGCACTGCTGCGGGCGCTGCCGCTGACCGGACGGGCGGCGCCGGCCGAGCTGTACCGGCTGCACGGCCTGGTGGCCGAGCTCGCGGGGCGCTCGGGTGACTCCCGTCGGGTGACGGCCGCGCTGCTCAACCTGGGTGATCTCCAGCGGGCGGCCGGCCGCTGGTCGGCGGCGGCCGAGCGCTACCGGGCGGCCCTGGAGAACGGCCGGGCGGGCGGGGACGAGACGGCCTGCGCGCGGGCGCTGGAGAGCGTGGCCGGCTGCCACCGGGCCCAGGGCGACGCGGTGCGGGCGGCCGACTGGTACGGCCGGGCGCTGGCGCTGCGGCAGGGCCTGGGGGAGCGGGCCGCCGAGGCCCGGTTGCTGGCCCGGCTGGCGGAGGCGCACACCGCGCAGCGGCGGTTCGAGGAGGCCGAGCGGGAGTACCGGGCGGCGCTCGCACTGCTGCGCCGGCTGGAGGACGCGGCGGGCCAGGTGGCCGTCGGTACGGCCCTGAGAAGGCTGAGGGAACAGGTCGAGGGTGAGCGGCTCCGGGTGACTTCGGAGTAATGTCCGATCTGCCCTTTTGTCCAGTGTTTGGGTGGTTCGTAGCGCTACAAGCCTACGAACCTGCCAATGACTCCGGCTGATTTATTCAGTTTGGAAGGCTGACGGATCCGCTGGGCTTCATTACACTCGACCTTAGTCGCGCAGCGAAGCGTGCCCCGGTGTCCTCCGGTGGCTTCCGCTTGCGCGTCGCCCGCCGGTCTTCCCCGGCCGGGACCCCCAGGCATAAAGGGACGTGTTCAGTCGTGAAGGTCGGCATCCCCCGCGAGGTCAAGAACCACGAGTACCGCGTGGCCATCACGCCCGCCGGCGTGCATGAGCTGGTCCGCAACGGACACGAGGTCTTCATCGAGGACAACGCCGGTGTCGGCTCCTCGATCCCCAACGAGGAGTACGTGGCCGCCGGCGCCACCATCCTCGACACCGCTGACGAGGTCTGGGCCACCGCCGACCTGCTGCTCAAGGTGAAGGAGCCGATCGCGCAGGAGTACCACCGCCTGCGCAAGGGCCAGACCCTCTTCACCTACCTGCACCTCGCGGCCGACCGCGCCGGCACGGACGCGCTGGTCGCCTCCGGCACCACCGCGATCGCGTACGAGACCGTGCAGCTGGGCAACGGCGCGCTGCCGCTGCTCGCCCCGATGTCCGAGGTCGCGGGCCGGCTGGCCCCGCAGGTCGGCTCGTACCACCTGATGCGCCCGGCCGGCGGCCGCGGCACCCTGCCCGGTGGCGTGCCCGGCACCCACCCGGCCAAGTGCGTGGTCATCGGCGGCGGCGTCTCCGGCTGGCACGCCGCGACCATCGCGATCGGCATGGGCTACGAGGTGACCCTGCTCGACCGCGACATCAACAAGCTGCGCGAGGCCGACAAGGTCTTCGGCACCAAGGTCAAGGCCATCGTCTCCAACTCCTTCGAGCTGGAGAAGGCCGTCGTCGAGGCCGACCTGGTCATCGGCGCCGTGCTGATCCCGGGCGCCAAGGCCCCGAAGCTGGTCACCAACGAGCTGGTCGCCAAGATGAAGCCGGGCTCCGTGCTCGTCGACATCGCGATCGACCAGGGCGGCTGCTTCGAGGACTCGCACGCCACCACCCACGCCGAGCCGACCTTCCAGGTCCACAACTCGGTCTTCTACTGCGTGGCGAACATGCCGGGCGCCGTCCCGAACACCTCCACCTACGCGCTGACCAACGCGACGCTGCCGTACGTCGTCGAGCTGGCCAACCGTGGTTGGAAGGAGGCGCTGCGCCGCGACGCCGCGCTGGCCAAGGGCCTGAACGTGCACGAGGGCCAGATCACCTACGGCGCCGTCGCCGAGGCCTTCGGCCTGGAGTCCGTCTCCCTTGACAGCGTGCTCGCCTGACGATCCGTCAGTGGAGTGTGCCCCCGGTCCCGCCGTGCGCGGGGCCGGGGGCTTCGCCGTGCCCGCAGGAAGCCGAGGGGAATCCCATGCGCGGGTGACTTGTCAAGCCCCGGGTGACCTGCGGGTGGAGACGAGATGTCAATTTATGTGCAACACGTCACCCGCCCGGTGTGACGACCACTCGCCCGCACCCACGGTGAGGGGGCGATGTGCGCGGAAACGTTAGGCTCACGGGCCTCTCGATCCCTTGACAGCGACCGGGTCGACGGCCGACACATCCGGCCCACTACCGTGGATTGTGTTGCTGCGAACGCCGCAGACGGCCTAGAGTCGCAAACCGTCGGCATGCTGCCACGCTGACGAATCGACATAGAGTCCTGGATGCCCAAGGAGGTAAGACGACTTGTGAATGAGTCGACATTTGCTCCCGGGGGTGGTCAGCCAGGACTGGCGGAGACCCCTGACTTTTCTGCGGGCGCCGGGCAGCCGAACGAGGACCACTCGGCCCGGCAGGCCACGGTGGGCTCGGTGGAGGTCGGCTCGGTCGCGGTCCGCACCTTCGAGGCACGCCAGAGCGTCGCTACCACGACCGCCACCGACTACGACGCCGAGCTGCCCGCCCACGGGCTGGCCTACGGCGACTTCGCCTACGGGTCCTACGACGACCCGGACGCCGAATACGAACCCGACCCGGAGTACGCCGCGACCTTGGCCCCTGACGCAGCCCGTCAGCGACGCGAGCGGGTCGGCCCCACCGGCCGTCCGCTGCCCTACTTCCCGATCCCCGCGCCGCTGGCCGAGCACGGCCCCGCGCAGATCATCGCCATGTGCAACCAGAAGGGCGGCGTCGGCAAGACCACGTCGACCATCAACCTGGGCGCGGCGCTGGCGGAGTACGGCCGCCGGGTGCTGCTGGTGGACTTCGACCCGCAGGGCGCCCTGTCGGTCGGCCTCGGCGTCAACCCGATGGAGCTCGACGTCACGGTCTACAACCTGCTCATGGAGCGGGGGCTGACGGCCGATGAGGTGCTGCTGAAGACCGCCGTCCCCGGCATGGACCTGCTGCCCTCGAACATCGACCTCTCCGCCGCCGAGGTGCAGCTGGTCAGCGAGGTCGCCCGCGAGTCCGCGCTGGCCCGCGCGTTGAAGCCGCTGCTGCCCGACTACGACTACGTCATCATCGACTGCCAGCCCTCCCTGGGCCTGCTGACGGTCAATGCCCTGACGGCGGCTCACAGCGTCATCGTGCCGCTGGAGTGCGAGTTCTTCGCGCTGCGCGGGGTCGCGCTGCTCACCGAGACCATCGAGAAGGTCTGCGAGCGGCTCAACCCCGACCTGCGCCTGGACGGCATCCTGGCCACCATGTACGACTCGCGCACCGTGCACAGCCGCGAGGTGCTGGCCCGGGTGGTCGAGGCCTTCGGCGACCACGTGTTCCACACCGTGATCGGACGGACCGTCCGCTTCCCGGAGACCACCGTGGCCGGCGAGCCGATCACCACGTACGCGACCAACTCGGTCGGCGCCGCCGCCTACCGTCAGCTCGCCAGGGAGGTGCTCGACCGGTGCCGCCCCGTCGAGTGAGTCTCCCGGGGGCCGACGAGCTGTTCCGGACCACCGGCGGGATGGCGCTGTCGCCCTCCCTGCAGCAGCGTCCGGCCGAGGCACCCCGTCCGGAGACCGCGCGAGCGGCCGAACCGGCTCCCGAGGCCGCCGAGGCGCCCACCCGGCGCGAGGTGCCGCCCGCACGGGCCGAGCAGCACACCGCCGCCCCCGCCGGGGCGGAGGAGGGCGGGGAGGCCGCCGCCCGGCGGCCCCGCCCCCGGGGCCGGGCGCCCCGGCGGCCCAGCGGGCGCGAGCGGCACGACGAGAAGATCACCGTCTACGTCTCCGCCGAAGAGCTGATGGACCTGGAGCACGCCCGGCTCGTCCTGCGCGGCGAGCACGGGCTCGCGGTGGACCGCGGCCGGGTGGTCCGGGAGGCCATCGCCGTGGTGCTGGCCGATCTGGAGCAGCGCGGCGAGAGCAGCATCCTGGTGCGGCGGCTGCGCGGGCGCTGAGCCCCGCCGCCGCGGGCGCCGCACGGGCGCCCGGCGCGTGGCCCGGCCGAGGGCGTGCGCCCGGCGCTCGCCGGGCGGTGGCGCGCGGGCCTGTCGCTGGCCAGGGGTGCCCGCCCGGTGGGGCAGGATGGGCGGCGATGCCGAACCAGCCCGACCCCCAGCCAGTGCCGCCGACACCGCCGCCGACCGGCGCGGGGGCTTCAGTGTGCGGCTGGAGAACTTCGAGGGCCCCTTCGACCTGCTGCTGAGCCTGATCGCCAAGCACAAGCTGGACGTCACCGAGGTGGCGCTGGCCACCGTGACGGACGAGTTCATGGCCCACATCCGCGCGATGGGCCCGGACTGGGACCTGGACGCGGCCACCGAGTTCCTGGTCGTCGCCGCCACCCTGCTCGACCTCAAGGCGGCCCGGCTGCTGCCGGCCGCCGAGGTCGAGGACGAGGAGGACCTGGCCCTGCTCGAGGCCCGCGACCTGCTCTTCGCCCGGCTGCTGCAGTACCGCGCCTACAAGCGGGCGGCCGGCATCCTGGGCGACCGGTTCGCGGCCGAGCAGCTGCGCCGGGCCCGCTCGGTCGGCCTGGAGCCGGCCCACGCGGCGCTGCTGCCCGAGGTGGTCATCACGATCGGGCTGGAACGGTTCGCCAAGCTGGCCGCCGCCACCATGGCCCCCAAGCCCAAGCCCGTGGTCTACGTGGACCACATCCACACCCCGCCGGTGAGCGTGCGCGAGCAGGCCGAGGTGGTCACCCGGCTGCTGGCGATCCTCGGCGAGGCGAGCTTCCGCCAGCTGTCGGCCGACGCCGACTCCACGCTGGTGGTGGTGGCGCGCTTCCTGGCCCTGCTGGAGCTCTACCGGGAGAAGGCGCTGGCCTTCGAGCAGCCCGAGGCGCTCGGGGAGCTGCTGGTGCGCTGGGTCGCCGAGGGCGACCGGCAGGTGACGGTGACGGACGAGTTCGACCGGCCGGTGGAGCCGGAGACCGCGAAGGGCGGAACGGCGTGACGGAGCAGCCGAGGGCACGGCGGTCACTGGGCGTCCCGGGCCAGGGCCCCCGCCCGGACGAGTGGCTGGAGCCCGCCTACGAGGCCCTGGAGGGCCCCTACGCCGCCGCGGAGCCCGCCGGGGCAGTGGAGCCGCAGGCAGGCGCCGCGGGGGCGCTGGGGGCCCTGCGAGGGCCTGCGGAGGCCGGCGTCGCCGACCCCGAGGTGCCGCCGGCCCTGCGGGAGGCCGTGAAGGCGGTGGCCCGGGCGGAGGCCGGCTTCGCCGGGCCCCGGGCGCCGCGCGCGGTGCCGGCGCCCGCGGAGCCGGAGGCTCCGGGGGTTGCGCAGGCTCCGGGGGCGGCGGTGCCCGCGCAGGCGGGGGACGAAGGGGCCGCCGGGCGGGAGGCGGTGGAGCGGGCCTCGCTCCGGGCCGAGCTGGAGGCGATCCTGATGGTCGTCGACGAACCGGCGGCCGAGGGGCGCCTGGCCGGCGTGGTCGGGCGGCCGGTGGCGGTGGTGGGGGCGGCGCTGCGGGAGCTGGCGGCGGAGTACACCGCGCAGGGGCGCGGCTTCGAGCTCAGGCTGGTGGCCGGAGGCTGGCGGTTCTACTCGCGGGCGGAGTGCGCCGGGGCCGTGGAGCGGTACGTGCTGGACGGCCAGCAGGCCCGGCTGACCCAGGCCGCGCTGGAGACGCTGGCGGTGGTCGCGTACCGGCAGCCGGTGTCCCGCAGCCGGGTCTCGGCGGTCCGTGGTGTGAACTGTGACGGTGTGATGCGTACCCTGGTACAGCGAGGGCTGGTGGAGGAGACCGGCTCCGAGCCCGAAACAGGTGCGATCCTGTATCGGACGACGAACTACTTCCTGGAACGGATGGGGCTGCGCGGCCTGGAGGAACTCCCGGAGCTGGCGCCCTTCCTGCCCGAGGTCGACGACGTGGAAGCGGAGTCCCTCGAGGGCACGGTGATCGCGGAGGCGGTCGCTGCCGCGCGTGCGGTGGACGACGGCGACGAGGCGGCTGATCGGGAAGTGCTGTGAGGTCGGCCGGCACGACTTGCACTTCCCTAGACGGACACGACGTACGGACTTTTGATGCGTAGCAGCGGTAACGGCAGGAACAGCAGCGGCGGTGGCGGGAGCCAGGGCCGCGGAGGACAGGGCGGGGGCCGCTCGGGCGGTTCGTACGGCGGTGGCGGCGGTTCGCGCTCCGGTGGCGGTTCGTACGGCGGCGGTGGCGGCGGTTCGCGCGGCGGCAGCGGTGGCGGCGGCTCCTACGGCGGTTCGCGCGGCGGTGGCGGCTCCTACGGCGACCGGGACCGGCGCGACGACCGCCGGGACGACCGCCGGGACGACCGGAAGCAGTACCCGGACCGTCCGCTGCGGCCGGAGGAGCGCAAGTACGACCGCCCCGAGTACGGCTCCGGCGGCCACTACGGCCCGCGCAAGGCGCTGCCGCCGGCCAAGCGGCCGCGTCAGCCCGGTCAGGGCCAGCCCGGTGACCCGCGCCGTCAGCCGCAGCGCTCGCGCGAGCTCCAGGGGCGGATCGAGGACGCGGTGCTGGCCCGGCACGACGGGCCGTCCGGCAAGGGCGGCAGTGGTGCCGCCGGGCCCGAGGGCGAGCGCCTGCAGAAGGTGCTCGCGCGGGCCGGCATGGGCAGCCGTCGCGCGTGCGAGGAGCTGGTCGAGCAGGGCCGGGTGATGGTCAACGGCAAGCTGGTGACCGAGCAGGGCAAGCGGGTCGACCCGCAGCACGACGAGATCAAGGTGGACGGCCTCACGGTGGCCACCCAGTCGTACCTGTTCTTCGCGCTCAACAAGCCGGCCGGCGTGGTCTCCACCATGGAGGACCCGGACGGCCGCCAGTGCCTGGGCGACTACGTGACCAACCGGGAGACCCGGCTGTTCCACGTGGGCCGGCTGGACACCGAGACCGAGGGCATCATCCTGCTCACCAACCACGGCGAGCTGGCCCACCGCCTCACCCACCCCAAGTACGGCGTGACCAAGACATACATGGCCGCCATCCAGGGCCCGATCCCGCGTGACCTGGGCAAGACCCTGGCTCAGGGCATCGAGCTGGAGGACGGCTTCGCCCGGGCCGACAGCTTCAAGGTGCTGTCGAACGTCGGCAAGAACTACCTGGTCGAGGTGACCCTGCACGAGGGCCGCAAGCACATCGTCCGCCGGATGCTCGCCGAGGCGGGCTTCCCGGTCGAGAAGCTGGTGCGCACGCACTTCGGGCCGATCGCGCTGGGCGACCAGAAGTCGGGCTGGCTGCGCCGCCTGACCAACCCCGAGGTCGGTCAGCTGATGAACGAGGTCGGTCTCTAGGACCGGCGCGGGTCTCAGACCTGCGGACGAGGGCCTCCCCGCCGAACGGCGGGGAGGCCCTCGTGCCGTTCGGGGGGATCCGGGGCCGTGGAGCGAGACCGGCTTGTCAGCCGGCGTCGTGGTGGCACAGGATGGCCACCGTCATCCGGGTGGACGGGTGGCGGGACTGCGCCACCAGGGGAGTGCGCAGGGGGAAGGAGGGTCGGTGCTCGACTCATTCGGAGTGCTGGGGCTCGGGAAGCCGGACGGCCAGGTCTACGCGGCCCTGGTGGTCTCGCCGCAGTCCACCGCCGAGGAGCTGGCCGAGAGCTGCGGGCTCACCCTGGAGCAGGGCCGGGCCGCACTGGACCGCCTCGCCGACCAGGGCATGGCCACCCGGGCCCCGGTGGACCGGGAGCGCTACCTGGCCGTCGCCCCCGACGTGGCCATCGGCACCCTGATCGGCCACCGGGAGGCGCAGCTGCGCTCCGCCCGGGCCGAGATGCACCGGCTGATGGACGCCTTCCGCGAGGCCTCCAGGTTCACCGACCCCGCGCACTCCGTGGAGGTGCTCAGCGGTGGCGAGGCGATCGCCCAGCGGCTGGAGCACCTGGCCGACACAGCCGAGTACCAGGTGCGTGGCTTCGACTGCCCGCCCTACATCCAGGACCCGGTGGCCAACCTGCCCCGGCAGCGCCAGCGGATGAGGGCCGGGGTGCGGTTCCGCACCGTCTTCGACAAGGAGGCGGTGGCCTGGCCGGGCCGGCTGGAGAAGGAGATCCTGGTCGGCGTCGCCGACGGCGAGGAGGCCCGGGTGCGACCGGTGCTGCCGATGAAGATGATGATGGCCGACGATCGGATGGCGATCATCCCGATCAGCGTCGGCGACGCGGTGCTCGACGCCGCGTACGTGATCCACCCCTCCGCGCTGCTGCAGGCCCTGGACGGCCTGTTCGAGGCCGAGTGGGAGCGGGCCGTGCCGCTGCAGGCCGCGATCGGCGGCACGGTGGAGCAGGGCCCGGAGGCCGACCACCGCAAGCTGCTCGGGCTGCTGGCCGCCGGGCTCACCGACGAGTCGATCGCCCGCTCGCTCGGCTGGAGCGCCCGCACCACCCAGCGGCGGCTCCAGACGCTGATGCGCGAGCTCGGGGCGACCACCCGCTTCCAGGCCGGGATGGCCGCCCGCGAGCGCGGCTGGCTGTAGTGCCTGCTAGCTCCAGGGCAGCAGGGTGGCCCAGCGGCCGTCCGGGCCTCGTTCGAGCTTCTCCAGGCCGACCACGGCGGTGCGGTTGAGCCGGCCGTAGACGTGCGGGAAGAGGATGCCCGGGGTGGCCCCGGCGGGGGGCTCGCCGTCCGGGGCCTCCCACTTGACCATGGGCTCGACCAGCGACTCCTCGATCAGGAGCGCCATCAGCGGCCCCTGGGCCTCCGCGAAGAAGGCGTTCGCCACGGCGAGCACCGTCTGCTCGTCGGCCGAGCAGTGGATGAACCCGTCGGTGAGAAGCGAGGCGGCCGCGTACGGCCGCCCCGGGTCGTGCAACCAGTCGTCCAGCGGCGCGAGATGGTAGATCATGCTCCCTTTCTAGCAGGGCCCGGCCGCTGATCCGGGTTCAGAGACCGGTGACCTTCGCGGTGGCGGAGATCTCGTACGCCAGGGTGACGGTCCGTCTGCCGCCCGGGGGCAGCGGGACGGACCAGCGGCAGATGCCGTCGGCGTCCAGCTCGTCCGGGGCCGGGGCGCACAGCTCCTTGCGCAGCCGCACCTCCACCGAGGAGACCTCGGAGACCGGTACCCGCTCGTGCACCGTGACCAGCTGCTCGTCCCGCTCCTGCGGCCCGGAGAAGCGGGAGAGGTGCAGCCGGACGGTGCGGGTCACCACGGTGCGCTGGGTCAGGCCGGTGGTGGCCCGGCTCTCCTCCGTCTCGCGGACCACCCGGTAGCCGTCCGAGCTGCCGAAGGAGAGCTCGGCGCGGGCCCCCGGCGCGGTGAACGGCAGCTCCCCGCGCCCGGCGAACCCGCTCTCCAGCACCAGGTCGACCGGCCCGGCCAGCAGCGGGTGCTCCGCCGCGCTGCGGAACCGCACCACCCGGCTGACCAGCGGCGACAGCTCCGGCGCGCAGACGTACTCGCTGCTCGCGCCGGTGCTGAACGAGCCCAGCGGCACCCGGTGTGGGCGGCCGTCCCCGGCCACCGTGGCCGGGTCGGGGGCGGTGAGCACCTGCACCTCGCCGCCGTCGTCCACCCCGGGCAGGCCCTCCGCCGGCAGGCCGTCCGTCGGTCCGGCGGCCGGACCGGTCGTCTGGACGGCCTCCTCGCGCAGTTCGACCTCCACCGTGCGGCGCTCCTCGGCGGTGCGCTCGCGCAGGCTCAGCACGTCCGGCACCAGCTGCGGCGGCTCGGCGGCCAGCGTGCTGCGGGCGGTGGAGAGCACCAGCCGGACGCCGGCCCAGTCCTCACCGGTGCGCTGCCAGACCACGGCGTCCGTCTCCAGCTGCAGGCTGCCGCCGCTGAGGGTGGCCCGGTAGGCGGGGCGCCAGAGCGCGCAGGGGGTCAGGTGGCTGACCGTCAGCTCGGCCGGCCCGGCGGCGCCGGCGGCCACCGTCAGCTCGACGTGGGCGGTCAGCTCGGCGGGCTCCTGCTCGGTGCGGTCCAGCACCGCGCGGGCCTGGGCCAGCTCCTGCTCCACCGCGCGGAGCCGGGCCCGGCAGGCGCGCAGCCGCTCGCCGTGGGTCTCCCGTTCGCCGTCCACCCGGTCGAGCTCGCGCGTCCAGCGGGCGGTCTCGGTCTCGCCGTGCCCGGCGCCCTCGCCGATCTCGCGCAGCAGATCGGCCGCCAGCTGGGCCAGCAGCGCCAGCCGGGCGGCGAGCCGCTGCTCCTGGCCGCTCAGCTCGCGCTCCTCCGCCTCCAAGGCGTGCACCCGGTGGCGCAGCTCGGAGTCGCCCGCGCCGGGCGGGGCCGGGGCGGGCCGGGTCCAGGCCCGTACCAGCCGGGTCTCCAGCACCCGGGGGCCGTCGGTCTCCGCAGCGGCGGGGGGGAGTTCGGCCTGGAGTGCGGTGCCGGGTGCGGTGCCGAGTTCGGCTGGGGCTGCGGTGCCGAGTTCGGTGCCGAGTTCGGCTAGGGCTGCGGTGCCGAGTGCGGTGCGGAGCTCGGCCCGGAGGGAGTGGTCGACGGCGAGGGCGGTGACCGGGCCCAGGCGCAGCTTCTGGACACCTTCGGCCAGCTCGACGCGGACGGTGCGCTCGACGAGGGCGCGGTCCTCCAGGCAGGTGACGGCGGTGACGGGCAGCCCGGTGAGGGGCGGGGGGTTGGTCATCAGTACCTCCGGTTACCGCCGTGCAGGGCCTTGCCGGCCGGGATGCGGATCTCGTAGCCGCCGTCGAGCTCGGCCGTGCCGTGGGCGGGCAGTTCCACCCGGCGCCGCCGGGCGCCGGGCGCACCGGCCCCCGCCGGGTCCGCCGCCGGATCCAGCGGTGACCAGCCGGGGTGCTCCTGGATCCGGATCTCGGCGTCCGAACTGACCGGCACCCGTTCGCGGACCTCCACCGTCACCGGGTGGGAGAGCCGGTTGGCCAGCTCGACGTGCAGGCGGTGGTCCAGGACGGTGGTGCTGCCGCGCAGCCCCGCCGTCGACTCGCGCAGCTCGGTGCGGCGGGCCACCCGGATGCCCTCGGTCACCCCGAGGCCCACCCGCTGGCGCCCGCCCGGCGCGAGGGTCGGCAGCGCCGTGGTCAGCAGGTGCTGCCCGTCCGCGGTGACCTCCACCGGTCCGGCCAGCAGTGCCTGGTCGGTGTCGTTGCCGAGCACCAGCACCCCGTACACCGTCGGCTCCACGGCGGGTACGCAGACGTACTCGCGGCTCACCGCGACCGGCAGCTCGGCCAGGGTGACGGTGTGCCAGCCGCCGTCCGAGGGGATCTCGGCCGGGGCCGGCGCCTCGTACCGGTGGTCGAAGGACCCGGCCGACTGGCGGGGTCGCACCGCGTGCCGGGGCAGCGGCAGCGAGGCCACCCGGCCGGCCTTGACGCGCAGCCCGAATGCGGCCTGGTCGAGCGGCTCGGCCTGCAGCCGCCCCCGACGACCGGGCCCCTGCTCCGGCCCGGCGAGCACCAGGTTGGCGAAGTCCAGCCAGGCGGGGTCGGGGGAGCCGGTGCGGTCGGGGGAGCCGGTGTGGTCGGGGGTGGCCTCCGGTACGGGCTGGGCCTCGGCGCGGACGGCGGAGTGGCGCTTGCGGGCGAGCGGTGCGGCGCCGCCGGCGGCCGGCGCGGAGCGGCTCGGAGCGGCCTGGGGGAGGGCGGCGGAGAGGAAGTCGGGGGCGAGGTCGTCCTCGGCAGCGGCGGCGACCGAGGCGGTGAACGCCGCGGCGGAGGCGGCGTACGGGCTCGGCGCCGCCTGGGTGGCACCCGGCGGGGCGGGGACGGGGGGAGTCCCGTACGCGGGGGCGGGCAGCGGGGCGGAGCCGGCCGGGGCCGCGCCTCTCGCGGCTGCGCCCGCCGCGCCGAAGGGGCCTTCCGGGCTCGACGGGTGCGCTGTGCCGAGGGCCCCCGCCGGGCCCGCCGGGCTCGTTGCGCCGTACGGGCCGGTTGCGCCACCGCCGGTCGGGGTGGCGGTGCCGTACGGGCCGGCGGTCGCGGCGAAGGTGCGCGCGGCGGCGAGGGCCGGGGTGGCGGACCGGCGGTGGGACTGGTCGGGGCGGGGGGTGGTGTCGTAGCCCTCGAACAGCTCGTCCAGCCCGCTGGGCGGCTCGCGCCAGCCCGACGGGCTCGGGGCCGGCTGGGCCTTGCCGATCCGGATCGACTGGAGGCGGGGGAGCTCGGTGCGGCGGTCCAGGTCGGCCGTGGAGAGGCTCAGGCGGACGCCGGCCCAGTCCTCGCCGGTCCGTTGGGCCACGGCGGCCCGGAGCACCAAGGCTCCGTTCGCCTCGCCCTGGCGGTGGCTCAGCCGGTAGGTCGGGACCCAGACCGCCCCCGGCACCGCGTACTCGACCTCCAGCTCGACCACCGGGGCGCCCTCGGCGGCCAGTGCGGTGGTCGGGGTGAGGTGGAGGACGGCCGTGCGGGTGGTGGCGGTGGGCGTGGTCGGAGCCGCCGTGGTGGCGCGGTCGAGTCGGTCCTGGGCCACGGTGACGGAGTGTTCGGCCTGGCGGAGCTCCTCCGTCAGGCGGGTCAGGCGGGTGTGCAGCGAGGCCAGCCGGGCGTCGACGAAATCGGCGAGGTCGAGCCAGACGTCGGCCGGGGTGCGGCGGTGCTCCTCGGACGGTCCGCGCTCGGCCGGTCCGCGCTGGGGCGGCACCGCGCGCAGGGCGGCGATCTCGCCGATGTGGGTGAGCTGGCGGTCGTGCCGCTCGCGGGCAGCCGCCAGGGTGTCCCGGGCGAGGGTGAGGGCCCGGACCAGCTCGGGCAGCTGGTCGGGGCCGCGGAGTTCCGCGGTGTGCTCGGCGCGCAGCTCGATCACCCGGTGGGTGGGCCGGCCGTCGGCGTCCAGCACCCGGGCCCGCAGCGAACCGTCCTCCAGGGCGGCCGGCAGGCCCGGCAGGTGGACCACGCCGTCCGGCGGGACGACACCCCGGGCGCGGCGGCGGCAGAGCGCCCCGCTCGCGTAGACCACGACCGAATCGAGCTCCGACTCCCAGCTGTGCCCCGTCTCCACGGCCACCCCGTTGAACCCTTCTTCAGTCCCGCATCCCCCGGCGGCCCAGTCTGCCCCCGGGATCCGCCCGTGTCAGCGAATTTCCGCCGCCCAGGCGTGGCGCGCCCGGTCGGGGGCCCGGCCAGGGGTGCCCGGTCGGCGGTGCTTGGTCGGCGGTGCGGCGCAGGTGGGGCCCCGGGTGCGAGAGGATGGGCGGGTCGGGCACCGGTCGGTGCCGGGCCTGTCGGACAGCTCCAGGAGACGAACCCAGCCATGCGTACTGTCGCCGTCGTCGGCACCGGACTGATCGGCACCTCCGCCGCGCTCGCCCTCGCCCGCCGCGGCCTGACGGTGCACCTGGAGGACGCCGACCCGGACGCCGCCCGCACCGCCGCCTCGCTCGGCGCCGGTACCACCGACCCGGCCGAGGGCCCGGTGGACCTGGCGATCGTCGCGGTGCCGCCCGCGCTGGTCGGCAAGACGCTGGCCGACTGCCAGCGGCGCGGGCTGGCCCGCTGCTACACCGACGTGGCGAGCGTCAAGGCCGGGCCGCGCGGCGAGGTGACCGCGCTGGGGCTGGACACCGCCCACTACATCGGCGGCCACCCGATGGCCGGCCGCGAGCGCTCCGGCCCGCTGGCCGCCCGGGCCGACCTCTTCGAGGGCCGCCCCTGGGTGCTCACGCCCACCCCCGACACCGACACCGAGACGCTCAACGCCGCGCTCGAACTGGTCGCGCTCTGCGGGGCGATGCCGATCGTGATGGACGCCGCCGCGCACGACCGCGCCGTGGCACTGGTCTCGCACGCGCCGCAGCTGCTCTCGTCGCTGGTCGCGGCCCGGCTGGAGCACGCCGACGAGACGGCGATAAGGCTCTCCGGCCAGGGCGTCCGGGACGTGACCCGGATCGCCGCCTCCAACCCGGCGATGTGGGTGGACATCCTCTCCGCCAACGCGGGGGTCGTGGCCGACATCCTGGAGGAGCTCGCGGCCGACCTGGGCGAGACGGTCTCCGCACTGCGGCGGCTGGAGGAGAGCGACGAGGGCGAGCGGCGGGCGGGGGCGGCCGGGATCGAGGCCGTGATGCGGCGCGGCAACTCCGGCCAGGCCCGGATCCCCGGCAAGCACGGCGCCCCGCCCACCCGGTACGAGACCCTCGCGGTCGTCCTCGGCGACCAGCCGGGCGAGCTCGGCCGCCTGTTCGGCGAGGTCGGCGCGCTGGGGGTCAACATCGAGGACGTGGTGATCGAGCACTCCAGCGGGCAGCAGGTGGGCTTCGTCCAACTTTCGGTCGCGCCGGGCGCGGTGGCGCGGCTGAAGACGGAGCTGCGGGAGCGGGGCTGGAGCGTACGCTCCGTCTGAGAACGGTGCGTCAGTTGCGCTATCAGGGGAGCGGGGAACGGCGCGAGGTCGGACGAGGCCGGCCTGTCGGCTGTCGCAGGGATCCGGTTGCACTACCCGGGGGCGCGAGGAACTGCGCGCGTGCGGCAGGTGACGGCCCGTCGCCTTCCGGTTTCGCGCAGTTCCCCGCGCCCCTGGATAGTGCAACCGCGCCTTGAAAGTGGACTAAACGGAGGTTGGGTCGAATGTCGCAGCAGGTCAGGGGCGTTGTCGCGCGGGGCAAGGGCGAGCCGGTGCGGGTGGAGACCATCGTGGTCCCCGATCCCGGGCCCGGGGAGGCCGTGGTGAAGGTGCAGGCCTGCGGGGTGTGCCACACCGACCTGCACTACCGGGAGGGCGGGATCAACGACGAGTTCCCGTTCCTGCTCGGGCACGAGGCGGCGGGCGTGGTGGAGTCGGTGGGCGAGGGCGTCACCGAGGTCGCGCCGGGGGACTTCGTGATCCTCAACTGGCGGGCGGTCTGCGGGCAGTGCCGGTCCTGTCGGCGCGGGCGGCCGCAGTACTGCTTCGCCACCCACAACGCCAAGCAGCCGATGACGCTGCTGGACGGCACGCCGCTCTCGCCGGCGCTCGGCATCGGGGCCTTCGCCGACAAGACGCTGGTCGCGGCCGGCCAGTGCACCAAGGTCGACCCGGCGGCCTCGCCGGCCGCGGCCGGGCTGCTCGGCTGCGGGGTGATGGCCGGGCTCGGCGCCGCCGTCAACACCGGCGGGGTCGGGCGGGGTGACAGCGTCGCGGTGATCGGCTGCGGCGGGGTCGGCAACGCGGCGGTGCTGGGCTCCCGGCTGGCCGGGGCGGCGAAGATCATCGCGGTGGACATCGACGACCGCAAGCTCGCCACCGCGCAGCGGCTGGGCGCCACCCACACCGTCAACTCGTCCCGGGAGGATGCCGTGGAGGCGATCCGCGCGCTGACCGAGGGCAATGGCGCCGACGTGGTGGTCGAGGCGGTGGGCCGGCCGGAGACGTACAAGCAGGCGTTCTACGCCCGTGACCTGGCGGGTACTGTCGTCCTGGTGGGTGTGCCGACGCCCGAGATGAAGCTGGAGCTGCCGCTGCTCGACGTCTTCGGTCGCGGCGGTGCGCTCAAGTCCTCGTGGTACGGCGACTGCCTGCCCTCGCGGGACTTCCCGATGCTCATCGATCTCTATCTGCAAGGACGGCTCGACTTGGACGCCTTCGTCAGCGAAACCATCGCCCTCGACCAGGTCGAGGAGGCCTTCGCCCGGATGCACGGCGGCGACGTGCTGCGTTCCGTGGTGGTGTTCTGATGCGGCAGCTGCCCCCGGAGCCCGAGATCGAGCAGCTGGTCACGGCCGGCACCTTCTCGCTGGACGGCGGGACGTGGGAGGTGGAGAACAACGTCTGGATCATCGCCAACGAGTACGACGCCGTGGTGATCGACCCGGCGCACGACGCGGAGGCGATCGCTGCCCGAATCGGCGACCGCAACGTGGTGGCGATCATCTGCACCCACGCGCACGACGACCACGTCTCGGCCGCCCCGGCGCTCGCCGCGCTGACCGGCGCGCCGATCCACCTGCACCCCGACGACCTGCCGCTCTGGAAGCAGACCCACCCGGGCGACAGCCCGGACGAGGAGCTGCGGGACGGCCAGCGGATCGTGGTCGGCGGGCTCTACCTGCACATCCGCCACACCCCCGGGCACACCCCGGGCGGCGTGAGCGTCTACGTGCCGGCCCTGGAGGCCGTCTTCACCGGCGACACCCTCTTCCAGGGCGGGCCGGGCGCCACCGACAAGTCCTTCTCGGACTTCCCGACGATCATCCGCTCGATCGAGGAGCGGCTGCTCACCCTCCCGCCGGAGACCGTGGTGCACACCGGGCACGGCCCGACCACGACGATCGGTGCGGAGGCTCCGCAGCTGGGCGAGTGGGTGGCCCGGGGCCACTGAGGTCGCGGGTGCCTGCAGTTGCGGCTGCGGCTGTGGGTGTGGGTGTGGGTGTGGGTGTGGGTGTCTGAGGTTGCGGGTGCCCGGGGTCGCGGGGTGCCTGCTTGCGGCGGCGGGTGGCTTCGTTGCTCGGGCAGCTGCCGGCGGGTGATTGGTGCGGCGGCTCCACCGGCTCCTCCGTGGAGCTTCGGGTGGGGCCGCCGCCCTGCGGTTCCGGGCTCCGTTCCGGCTGCGGCGGGGGAGTGCCGCCGGGTCGTCTAACCTTGGTGTAGTCGCCCCGTGGTCTGCCTTCGGCATGCCCGCCGGCCACCCGCCCACAGAACGCATGCAGAAAGGTTCGCCCCGTGGACACTGCCGACCGAGCCCACGCCCCGGTCGTCGTCGCCATCGACGGACCCTCCGGCTCCGGCAAGTCGACCGTCTCGCGGGCCGTGGCCGCGCGACTCGGTCTGAGCTTCCTGGACACCGGCGCGATGTACCGGGCGATGACCTGGTGGATGCTGGCCAACGAGGTCGACGTCACCGACGCCGAGGCCGTGGCCGTGGCTTGCGGGAAGCCGGTCATCGTCTCCGGCGTGGACGCCGCCGGGCCGACCATCACGGTGGACGGCCAGGACGTCTCCGGGCCGATCCGCGGGCCGGAGGTCACCGCGCAGGTGAGTGCCGTCTCGGCGGTGCCGCAGGTGCGGACGCGGCTGGTCGAGCTGCAGCGCGGCTGCGCGGAGCTCGCCGAGCGCGGGATCGTGGCCGAGGGCCGGGACATGGGCACCGTGGTCTTCCCGACCGCCACCGTCAAGGTCTTCCTGACCGCCTCGCAGAACGCCCGCGCCGAGCGGCGGGCCGCCGAGCTCCGGGCCAAGGGCGTGGACGAGGCGACCATCACCGCGATGGCGGCCGACCTGGCCCGCCGCGACGCCGCCGACTCCTCCCGCGACACCTCGCCGTTGACCCAGGCGGCGGACGCCGTCCTGGTTGACACCAGCGAGCTGACCCTGGAGCAGGTGATCGAGACGATCACCGCCCTGGTCGAGCAGAAGGCCGGCCTGACGGCCGTATGACGGCCGTCAGCCGGGCTGTCTTATGGCCGCCTGACGCAAACTTAGGCTCGTGCGAGTGTTGCCATCGCACGAACTTTGACCCCGTACGAACTTTAGTTCCGCGCGAACTTTAGCCTCGTAGGAACGTTGGCATCGCACTGATTTTGCAGTCATGCGAACTTTGCCATCGTACGAATTTTGACCTGCACCACCCCGCGCTGCCCCTTGTCGGGCAGGTACGCACGGCGCACCCCTGGGAAGGGCTGGGCCGGGAAACGGAACACGCATGAGCAACGAGACCACCGCCGGTACCTACGGCGACCTCGACCCCACCGAGTACGCCGAGTTCATGGCGCTGGCCGCCGAGGAGGGCTTTGACCCCGAGGACCTGGCCGGCCTGGACGCCCCGCAGGGCCCGCTGCCGGTGCTGGCCGTGGTCGGCCGCCCGAACGTCGGCAAGTCGACCCTGGTCAACCGCATCATCGGCCGCCGCGAGGCCGTCGTCGAGGACAAGCCGGGCGTCACCCGCGACCGCGTCCAGTACGAGGCGATGTGGAACGGCCGTCGCTTCAAGCTGCTGGACACCGGCGGCTGGGAGATCGACGTGCTCGGCATCGACGCCATGGTGGCGGCGCAGGCCGAGCTCGGCATCCAGGAAGCCGACGCCGTGCTCTTCGTGGTGGACGCCACCGTCGGCGCCACCGACACCGACGAGGCGCTCATCAAGATCATCCGCCGGGCCGGCAAGCCCGTGGTGCTCTGCGCCAACAAGGTGGACGGCCCGTCCACCGAGGCCGAGGCCGCCTACCTCTGGTCGCTCGGGCTCGGCGAGCCGTACCCCGTCTCGGCCCTGCACGGCCGTGGCTCCGGCGACCTGCTGGACGCCGTGCTGGCCGCGATGCCCGAGGCGCCGCCGCAGACCTTCGGCAACGGCGTCGAGGGCGGCCCGCGCCGCGTCGCGCTGATCGGCCGGCCGAACGTCGGCAAGTCGAGCCTGCTCAACAAGGTGGCCGGCGAGGACCGCGTGGTCGTCAACGAGCTGGCCGGCACCACCCGTGACCCGGTCGACGAGATGATCACGCTCGGCGGCAAGACCTGGAAGTTCGTCGACACCGCCGGCATCCGCCGCCGGGTGCACCTCACCGCCGGCGCCGACTTCTACGCCTCGCTGCGCACCTCCGCCGCCCTGGAGAAGGCCGAGGTCGCCGTCGTCCTGATCGACGCCAGCGAGACCCTGGCCGAGCAGGACACCCGGATCATCAGCATGGCCGTCGAGGCCGGCCGCGCGGTCGTCATCGCGTACAACAAGTGGGACCAGCTGGACGAGGAGCGCCGCTACTACCTGGAGCGCGAGATCGAGCAGGATCTCGTCCAGGTGCAGTGGGCCCCCCGGGTCAACGTCTCCGCGCTGACCGGCCGCCACATGGAGAAGCTCGTCCCGGCGATCGAGACCGCGCTGGCCGGCTGGGAGACCCGCATCACCACCGCCCGCCTGAACGCCTTCCTCGGCGAGCTGGTGGCCTCCCACCCGCACCCCGTCCGCGGTGGCAAGCAGCCGCGCATCCTGTTCGGCACCCAGGCCGGCACCAAGCCGCCGCGCTTCGTGCTGTTCGCCTCCGGCTTCCTCGAGGCGGGCTACCGCCGTTACGTCGAGCGCCGTCTGCGCGAGGAGTTCGGCTTCGTCGGGACGCCGATCTCGATCTCGGTGCGGGTGCGGGAGAAGCGCAGCCGCAAGAAGTGAGCTGAGCCTCTGAGAGGCGTGAGCGCATGAGAGAGGGGCGCGGGGAACTGGGTGGTTTCTAGCGGTCGTTGCAACACGTGGTTGGTTGTCTAGGCCGTGTGGAGTTTATGCAGGCGCTCGGCTGGGGTGTCCCAGTCGAGCGTTTTGCGTGGGCGGCCGTTGAGTTGGGCGGCGACGGCGGCCAGGTGTTCGGGGCTGTGGACGGACAGGTCGGTGCCCTTGGGGAAGTACTGGCGGAGCAGGCCGTTGGTGTTCTCGTTGGAGCCGCGCTGCCAGGGGCTGGCGGGGTCGCAGAAGTAGACCGGGACGTCGGTGGCGATCGTGAAGTCGGCGTGCCGGGCCATCTCGGCGCCCTGGTCCCAGGCCAGGGACCGCCTGAGGTGGGCGGGCAGGGTCTGGACGGTCGCCACGAGGGCGTCGCGGACCTGTTCGGCGCCGCGGCCGGCCGGGAGGTGCAGGAGCATGACGTAGCGGGTGGCGCGCTCGACCAGGGTGCCGATCGCCGAGGCGCCGTCCTTGCCGATGATCAGGTCGCCCTCCCAGTGGCCGGGGACGGCCCGGTCGTCCGCCTCCGCGGGGCGTTCGCTGATCATGACCATGGGGTGGGCGAAGCGGGGGCGGCGGGTGGCGGCCTGCCGGTGCGGGATCCGCCGGGCCCGGCCGGTGCGCAGGGCGGCGGCGACCTCGCGGCGCAACTCGCCCCGGCCCTGGAGGTAGAGGGTCTGGTAGACGGTTTCGACAGCCACGTGCATCTCCGGCCGGTCGGGGAAGGTTTCCCGTAGAGCCTGGCAGATCTGCTCCGGGCTCCACCTCAGGTCCAGGAGGTGCTGGATGAAGTCCCGCAGCTCGGGAGTCTGCCCGATCTTGCGCGGTTTGGGGCGGGGCCGGCGGGCGTTCGCGCGGGCCTGGGCCGCGTGCGGGCGGTAGGCGCCGCTGACCGGGTGGGCGTTGCGGGTGATCTCCCGGCTGACGGTGGACGGGCTGCGGCCGAGTTCCGCGGCGATTGCCCGGACGGTGGCCTTCTCCCGCAGCCGGTCGGCGATGTGGATCCGTTCCGCCTCGGTCAGGAACCGTGACCGCCCTGCCGGCCCGGTCGGCGGCGCCGGCTTCCCGTCGAGGTCGAGGGGAGCCGGCGCCGTGCGCTGGGTGCCGGTCGGCTTGCGCCCGTTACGCCACTTCTGGCCGGTCCTGCGGTCGACGCCGACGATCCGGCATGCCTCGGTGTTGCTCACGCCCTGCTGCACGAGCCGGGAGTATGCCGCCCGCTCCCGCAGCAGCTTCCGCCGACCCTGCGGTCTGCGGTTGCCACGGATCTCGAAGTCCATCGCATCCCCTGAACTGGGGTGTTGCAACGACTCCTAGAACCCAAGCAGTTCCCCGCGCCCCTCTCGCATGTCCGCTCATGTCCGCAGCGGTCAGCGGACCACGTCGTAGACCTGCTTCTGCAGACCGTTGCTGTACACCGCCTGCTCGACCAGCTTGAGGTGCTGGGTGTCCTTGTCCGTGGTGCTGAACAGCCGCTTGCCGGCGCCGAGCAGCAGCGGGAAGACCAGCAGGTGGTACCGGTCGATCAGGCCCGCGTCCGAGAGGCCGTGGTTGAGGGTGGCGCTGCCGTGGACGATGATCGGGCCGCCCTCGGTCCGCTTGAGCGCGGCCACCTCCTCCAGCGAGCGCAGGATGGTGGTCTCGCCCCAGTTGGAGACGAGGTCGCCCTCGGTGAGCGTGGTTGAGACCACGTACTTCGGCAGGGTCTTGTAGTGGCCGAACTCGGCCATGTCCGGCCAGACCTGGCTGAACGCCTGGTAGCTGGTGCGGCCGAGCAGCATGGCGGTGGACTCCTCCTGCTCCCGTCCCTTGAGCTCGAACGCCTCGGGGACGAACTCGATGTCCTTGAAGGTCCAGCCGGCGTTGCGGTAGCCGGCCTCGCCGCCGGGGGCCTCCACGACGCCGTCGAGCGAGACGAACGCGGTGCTGATCAGAGTGCGCATGGTGGGTTCCTCGGGTGGGGGCGGGAGTGGTCAGGAGCTGAGGAGGTCCGCGAGCCAGCGCTGCCACGCGGACTCGGGCGAGGCTTCGGGTGACGCCTCGGCAGCGGCCTCGGCGGGGCCGTACAGGTGGTGGAAGAGCAGAGCGACGCCCGGGCCGTGGTGGAAGGTGTAGAGGCCGTCGGCGGTGCGGACCGCGAACCGCTCCTGGTCGGCCCAGATCACCGTGCCGTCCAGCGGCGGCAGCCCGGCCGGGGTGCCCTGGGCGCGGTCGCCGACGGCCACCGGGGAGGGCAGGGCCAGCGCGCCGGCCAGTGCGGCCCGGGTCTCGCGTGGTGTCCGGTCCGGGGTGGGGGCGACGGCGAAGACCGGGACGGCCGGGCGGCCGGCGAAGTGGGCCAGGTACTCGCGCAGCGTGTGCAGGTGGAAGGGCCAGCCCCGGCGCAGCGCGTCGTACTCGTCCTGCCAGTCGTCGCCCAGCAGTCCGCTGTGGACCACGCGGAGCACGGTGCTGCCGCCCTCGCGCCCCTCGATCAGGTACTCGAAGGCCATGAACCGCCCGTCCGGCCCGGGGCTGGTGCGAGTGGCGAAATGCTTGCCGGGCTCGTAGGCGGTGATCACCGCCTCCTCCCGGTGCCCGCCGGTCTCCATCGCGGCGGTGCCGCCCTCCCGCGGTTCGACCGTGTTGCGGCCCATGAACCAGGCGTCGATGCCCGGGCCGGTGGCGATGGCCTCCCAGACCTGCGCCGGACTGGCCGGAAGCACGATCTCCTGCTCGATCTCGAAGGGGTGCGTCATCGCTGGGGCTCCTCGGCGGAGTGGGCAGGGGCAGGGGCGGAGGGGGCGGCAGAGCCAGGGGAGGCGGCGGCCGGGATCTGGTGCAGGCCGATCACCAGGCGGTGGCTGCGGCCCGCCGGGGCGGCCTCGTCGTGGTAGCGGCCGATCAGGGCGGTGACGGCCTGGGTCAGCTCCTCGGCGAAGGCGGCCCGGTCGGCGGCCGAGGCGAACCGGATCTCGGTGTCGAGACCGAAGGTGGCCACCCGGCGGCCGGCCCGGGCGGCGCCCGTGAGCAGCGCCCCGACCTCCTGCACCAGCCGGGCGCCCAGCGCCAGCAGCCATTGAGCGGAGAGCTGGTCGGGGGAGCGGTCCGGATCCGGGCCGACGGCCGCCAGGGCGGCCGGGGAGATCACGTAGGAGGCGGCGGTGGCGCGGTAGACCCGCTCGGTCACATTGCCCTTGCGGCGCTCCTCGGCGAGTTCGACCAGACCGTGCCGCTCCAGCTCCTTCAGGTGGTAGTTGACCTTCTGCCGGGGCAGGTCGAGCCGCCCGGCCAGCATCGCGGCCGAGCCCGGCTCGGCCAGCGCGGCGAGGATCCGGGACCGGATCGGGTCCAGCGCCGCCTCCGCCGCAGCGGCCTCTTCGATCACGGCAACGTCGAGCACGGTGCACCGTCCTTCCTGGTTCCTGACGCGTTCCAGTCTCGTACCGACAGGAAAAGTTGTCAAGGAAAGGAAAGTGTTCGGAGAGCGGTGGGGCGGCGTCAGCCCTGGGTGGCGGAGCGGCCGGCCGGGAGGGAGAGCATGCCGCCCCGGTGACGGCCGGCGGTCGGGGCCGGGTGGGTGGCCGGGGCGAGGTAGCCGGTGGCGACCCAGCCCTGACCGTTGGCGGGCTGGCCGTTGGCGGGCTGGCCGTGCACCGGCTGGGGCATCGGGGCGGCGGGCTGCGGCGCGGGGCCGGCCTGCTGCTGGGTCGGCATGAACTGCGGGGTGCCGTGAGCGTGGCCCGGATAGGTGTGGAAGGCCTGGTGCTGCGGGTAGCCCGCGGCGGCCGGTTGGTCCCGGGTCAGGTACGGCTCGGGGGCGGGCGCGAAGGCAGCCGGGAAGCCGCCGCCGAAACCGCCGTTGCCGAGGCTGCCGTTGCCGGGGCCGCTGCCGGTGAAGGCGTGGCCGCCGAACGTGCCGCCCTGGGGGGAGTGCGCGCCGCTGAACGCCTCGCGCGGGGCGTACTGCTCCAGCGCGTACGGCGGCTCTTGGGGCTCGCGCGCCTCGCGTGGCTCGCGGTGCGGCTCTCGATGGGCCTCGCGGTGATGGTCGCGGTGGTGCTCGCGGACGGCGAAGCCGGTGAAGCGGAGGTCCTCCTCGCCGGTGCGGTCGCCGGGGAGGGCGCGGAAGAGGCGGCGGTACTCGGAGTACAGGTTGTCGTAGATCGGGGTCGGCGAGGAGGGGTGCTCCGCGTCGTACGACGGGCGCATGCCGGGGATGGCCCGGCTGATGGCGGACGGGCGGTGGGCTGCGGCGACGTCGTAGCTGTACACGTAGGAGCCAACGAGCGAGACGGGCCGGGGATGCGGGCCCGGGGCGGGGCGGCCTATGCCGCTTTCGGAAGCCGCCCCGGGGCGCGGAGCTGCGGTTTCGCGCCCTTCGGTGTGGGCGCGCGCCGGGCTCGCACCGGCTCGGGCACCCGGTCGGGCACCCGGTCGGAGTCGGGTGCGACCGGCTCGGCTCAGGTGCCCGCGAGGGGGAGGGCGGCGGCGACCAGCAGGCCCTGGTGGGCGGCCCGGTCCAGGGCGGCGCGGAGCAGGTCCTCCCGGGGTTGGCGGCCGATGGTGCCGGCCGGCGCCGCGTAGACCATCACCGCGTTGTGCTGCCGGGCGGTGGAGCGCCAGTTGTCGGTCACCTGGAGCGGCTGGTGCGCCTGCCACCAGGCCGCGCTGCCGCCCTTGGCGCCCGGGTGCAGGATCGCGTGCAGCTGGCCCATCGCGAGCAGCACCGACCAGCCGGGCATGGCGGCCGGGTCGGCGTCCACCGAGGGCACGGGCTGGAAGCCGTGGTCGCCCAGCAAGGAGAGGAACTGGTCCTCGCCGGAGAGGTCGCCCGGGCGCCCGACCGGGCCGGTCGGCTCGACCACCAGGGCGGCGTACTGCGCGCCCTCCCGCAGCACCAGGCCGCAGGTGATGCCCAGGATCGCGGGCTGCCCGGCCGCCGGGGCGGCGGCCGGAGCGGTCTCGGCGGCCGGGGCGGCGGCGGGCGCGGGGACCGCCGGGGCGGTGGGGGCCGGGGCGGTCTGGGACTGGCTGATCGAGCGGACGGCACCCTGGAGCTGCTCCTCCGAGACCGGCACCACCTGGGAGGGGATGCAGCGCGCGTGGGCGAAGGCCAGCACTGCGGTCTCGTCGCCCACGAAGAGCACCGTGCTGGTGGCCTCCCGGGTGGAGTCGCCGCTCGTGCGGCAGGAGGTGCAGTCGTAGGTGTCGGGCGCGTGGGCGCCGGCGAGCAGGGCGTCGGCCTCGTCGTCGCCGATCTCGTTGCGGACCTCGTCGCTCACGTCGAGCATGCGCGGCACGGGTACTCCTCGGGTCGTCTGGTTGTGGCAGGGGCACGCCTGGCCGCCACTACCAACGGGCCGCTGTGGCTGGGGTCACGGGTGGGCTCGGCCAAGTCGGGAATTGCCGCAAATCCGACTGCTATCCGTGAGCGACTGATCGCGATCTGTCGACACTGTGCCCGAGCTCACAGGCCCGTGAAAGTGACCCAGGTCATATCTGTATAAGGTTTGATCATGGAAATAGGTCTCAAATCGGACATTTAACCCGGTTTTACTTGATCGATACCGTCGGTAACGGCGTTCTGACCTGGGAGATTCTCAAACTGTTTGGCGCTGGGTTTCTCGGCTCGTAGCTTCGTAACCAGTGCAACGAGCACTACCCGGGTTCACCCCCAGGAGCGCAGCCCACCGGTCCGCCGGTGCGGCGGGCGCCCACCGCCTGCGGCTCTCACGAGCGGCACGGGCGGCGGCGGGTGGCCGGGGCGGCGCGGCACGTCGGACACGTGCACGGCCGCCTTGCGGACGCGGTGAGCGAGATCGGGCCCTTTCGGGTCTGGTTCCGCCTGCCCGCCCGGGGCTGTCGAGAGGAACCTCATGACCTTCCGTAACGAGACCGCCGCTGCCACCTCCACCACCTCCGCCAAGCGCAACCGCGTGCGGATGGCCGTCATGGGCGGCGCCATCGCCGTCCTGCCGGTGGCCGGCCTCGTCACGGCCACTTCGGCCTCCGCCGCCTCCGTCTCCACCTGGGACGCCGTCGCCCAGTGCGAGAGCACCGGCGACTGGAGCATCAACACCGGCAACGGCTTCTACGGCGGCCTGCAGTTCACCTCCAGCACCTGGGCCGCCTACGGTGGCACCCAGTACGCCGCGCAGGCGAACCAGGCCACCAAGGCCCAGCAGATCGCCGTCGCCGAGAAGGTGCTGGCCTCCCAGGGTCCCGGCGCCTGGCCGGTCTGCTCCGTCAAGGCGGGCCTGACCGCGGGTGGCGCTGCCGCCCAGGTCGACACCTCCGGCAGCTCGGACTCCTCCACCAAGGCCGCGCCGAAGAGCGACAACTCGGCCGCCTCGCGTGGCACCGAGCGCCAGACCCTCAGCACCCCGAAGGCCGCCGCCCCCAAGGCCGCCGCCCCGAAGGCCGCCGAGACCCCGGCCCAGAAGCCCGCCAAGAAGGCTCCGGCTGCCCCGGCCGCCCCGGCCCAGAAGAGCAACGGTGGCACCTACACCGTCAAGAGCGGCGACACCCTGAGCTCCATCGCCGCCTCCAAGGGCACGGACTGGAAGTCCCTGTACAACAACAACACCGGCGTCGTCGGTGGCAACCCGGACCTGATCTTCCCGGGCCAGGTCCTCTCCGTCTGAGCGCTCTGACGCTCTGCGGCACCCGCGGCACCGCCGTCGCTCCCACCTCGGGTGGGGGTGGCGGCGGTGCCGCGTTCGCGTTCCCGGATGCCGGGTGGGCGGGCGTGTGCCTTCATGGGGTCATGCGACCGTCACTCATAGTCTCCCTGCCCGCGCTGGCGTTCTTCGCCCTCGCCCCCTCGCCCCCGGTGTCGGCGGCCCCCGACGCGGTCTGGCAGCAGTTGGCGGAGTGCGAGAGCGACGGCGACTGGCACGCCGACACCGGCAACGGCTACTACGGCGGGCTCCAGATCTGGCCGCCGACCTGGCGGGAGGCGGGCGGCCTGCGCTACGCGGACCGGCCGGACCGGGCTCCCCGGCGGCAGCAGATCGCCGTGGCGGAGGAGATCCGGCGGAAGCAGGGGTGGGGGGCGTGGGCCGCCTGCGCGCGGGAGATCGGGGTGCTCAAGCCGTAGCCCGGCGGGCCGGTCGGCAGGCCCGGTCCCGGATCAGTTCGAGTAGAGGTGGTCGCGCTCGATCTCCCTGATCCTCCGGTAGTCGGCGAGGAGTTGGTCCGCGTCCTCGGAGATGAGGATCACGTACCCCGGCTGGGTGTCGACGTCGACCGTCCGGGAGAGCGGGGTGCCGCCGGGGAAGGCGGTCACGGCGTGGGCGTAGGAGGGGAGGGCCCGGATGAGGGCCATCGCCTCCTCGGACGGCGCCACGCCCTGCTCGTACGGGTTGATCAGGTGCACGTAGCGCAGGCGCTGCAGCAACCGGTAGACGGTGGTGGGCAGTTGGCCGAATCCCTCGGGATCGGCCACGGCCAGGGCGATGAGGTCGATCTGGCTCGTGCCCAGGCAGCGGTTGGCGATGTCCGGGGCCTGGCCGCCGCCGGGACGCGCGGCGCACTCGACCAGCACCGGCCCCGCGGCGGTCATCATGACCTCGGTGTGGCCGGCCGAGTTCCGGACCTCCAGGGCGTCGAGCACCCGGTGGGTGTAGGACTCCAGCGTCCGGGCGTCGGGGTGGTCCGGTGGCACCGGCTCGTTGTAGTCGTAGATGATGTTGCCGCCGGGGAGCCGGGTCTTGTGGTAGCGCCAGATCTCGGCGGTGCGGTGCCGGCCGTCCCGGCTGACGGTGTTGAGGAAGTACTCGGCGCCGTCCAGGAACTCCTGTGCCAGCACGGTGGTGTTGGGCAGGCCGTGGTTGTCGGCGCTGCTCATGATCTTCCGGTGGACGGCCCGGATCTGGTCCGCCGAGGAGCACGCCACGACGTTGTCGGTGCCGGAGCTGGCGACCGGCTTCAGCACGACGGGGTAGCCCGCGGTCCGCTCGGCCCACTCGACCACCTCCTCGGCGTCGGCGGAGACGATGGTGGCCGCGTGTTCCACTCCGGCGGCCCGCAGGGCCTGGACCATCTCGTACTTGTCGCGCCGGGCGGTCGGCCGGCTCATCCCGTTGCCGGGGGTGCCCAGTGCGGCGCAGAGCCGGTCCGCCAGCTCGACGCCCGACTCCGCGGCGGCGATCACCCAGTCGACCTCGTGGTCGCGCAGCGCCGAGACGGTGGCCGCGAGGTCGCCGTCGTGCCGGAGCGTGGCCACGAAGCCCTCGAAGAGCGGCAGTCGGGCCTGTACGACGTCGGGGTGCGCCGACCGGAGGTGCACGCATTCGATGCCGAGTCGGTGCAGCACCGGCAGCAGGTGGCGTGCCTGTGAGAAAGCGTCCACGAGCGCCACTCGCCTCGGCTGCACGGAGGAATCGCTTGGCAGCATGGTTCAGCTACTTCCCTCTGGGAGGCGGAGAGTTCGCGCCTGGTCGAGCTTTCGCACTTGGTCGAGCCGGTGAGCGCACTCCACCAAGGAGCGTCGCCCCGCCGACGATAGACCGAGCGGACGGCTTCGGCATCCACGGCAGGCGCAGGTGCGGTGAAGCCCCACGTTGACCCGGTTGACCTGCGGCTAAGCGGCCCGCTGAGCCCGGCCCGGTCCGTACTCGAACCGTGCGCTTTCCGGACTGCGGAGTAAGCCCCCGGTTTACCCCGGCCCGCCCCCGGCCCGTGCCACGCTTGCCAGGGGCTGTCTGACAATTCCCGCCGGGGCCGGCCCTCCCCCAGCCTTCGGCCGGGGGGACCCCCTTGGCACGCACTCTCGCCGCACGGCCGAAACGCCCAAGTAGCTCCGCTACGAGGGCGTCCCGGTCGCACGCCGATAGCACGCACCGAACGACCCGGCCTGATCCGACGCGAATTGTCAGACAGCCCCTGGTGCTCAGCGGTTTGACGCCAATTCTGACAATTTCGACCTGGAGGCACTGTCAGCGTGAAGTCCGTACTCATCCTCTCCAAGTGGAATGCCGGTGGCGTGGCCGGTGCGGTCGAACGGCTGCGAGCGCGAGACCTGCGGCCGGTCCTGGTCACCGAACTTCCCGACAGCCGCCATCGCTCCATCTGCGACGATCACGTCGTCGTGGACTGGGACACCGAGGACCTCGCCGCGCTCGTCGCCCGATTGGATGAGCGCGGCATCGTCCCGACCGCCATCATCAACATGGTCGAGGTGCTGATCCCCTGGCAGACCGGGCTGGCCGTGCACTACGACCTGCCGGGGGCCAGTGCCGCCCGTGACGTGCTGGCCAGCAAGACCTCGGTCCGCGAGCGGATGCGGGCCCTGGGCGTCTCCACGGTGGCCTTCTCCAGTGACCCGGCGCAGGTGGACTTCTACCCGGCGATCGCCAAGCCCGCCCGGGAGTCCTCGGGCTCCTGGCTGGTGCGCCGGGTCAACGGGCCGGAGGAACTCCAGGCCTACCAGCGGCACTTGGCCGAGATCGGCTGCGCCGACACCGAGCTGATCATCGAGGAGTTCCTGGAGGGCACCGAGTTCACGGCGGACGGCCCGGTGGTCGGCGGCCGGTTCCACCCGGTCCTGGCGGTCGAGCGGCCCGAGCACGACGACATCAGGCACCACAACGCGGGGCTCCAGGTCTACCCGCCCCAGTCGGACCACGTGATCAACGGGGTGCAGGCCCTGCGGGCGAAGATCGACGCGCTCTGCGCGGACCTCGGCATCGAGCAGGGCTGGCTGCACATCGAGGCCCGCGCCGACGAGGCCGGCCGGACGGAGCTCATCGAGATCAACCCCCGGCCGGCCGGCGGCATGTACGACGCGGTGATCCGCGAGGTCAGCGGGATCGACCCGGTCGAGGCCTTCGTCGCCATCACCCTCGGGGAGTTCGCCTTCTCACCGGAGGCCGAGCGGCCGGCGCCGGCGCCCGACCGGGCGTTCATCGGCATGTACGACGTGGAGGCCGAGGAGCTCGGCACGGTGCGGACCGGCATCACCGCGGACGAGATGCGGGCCCTGCCCGGCGTCCTCGACGCGGAGGTCACCGACGGCTACGAGATCACCACCCTGGACAAGGAGAACTTCTTCATCCGGTTCGCCTTCACCGCCGAATCCCTGAGCGCGTTGCGGGCCCGGATGACGAGCCTCCTGGCCGAGATCGACGGCTACCGGGTCGGCTGAGCACGAGCTCCCCCCCCGGAGCGGGGCCGGCCTCGGCATGCGAGGCCGGCCCGGACCAAGCCACCGTCACCTCACCGCGGGCGGCCCCGGCACCGGGGAGCACGCCCGCGAGAATTGCGAGCCCATCATGTCGCCCACCCCCGAGAAGAACCCCTTCGTGGCGGTCGCGCGTGACAAGGCCATGCGCGCCCCGCTGCTCTGGAGCGTGCTCGGCCGGCTCCCGCTCTACCTGATGACCGTCTCCATCGTGGTCTTCTCCACCTCCCGGGGCCTCAGCTACTTCCAGGCCGGTCTGCTGCTCTCCGCCTACAGCGTGGGCGCGGCCCTGCTGGCGCCGTTCGTCGCCCGGTTAGTGGATCGGTACGGGCAGCCGCCGGTGCTGCTGATCACCGGGGTGGTCAACCCGCTGGCGCTGCTCGGCTTCGTGCTCGCCGACCCGAAGGCCCTGGCCCTGCAGCTGGCCTGCATGGTGGTGGTCGGCGCGGCGATCCCGCCGATCAGCGGCTGCATCCGCTCGCTCTGGAACGCCTCGGGCAGCATCGAGCGGGCCGGCCTCTCGCTGGAGGCGGTGCTCGGCGAGGCCTTCACCATCGGCGGGCCGCTGCTGTTCAGCCTGGTGCTGATCTGGGGCAGCGCGGGCTCGGCCCTGGTGGTCTGTGCCCTGCTCACCGGCGCGGGGGCGCTCGGCTTCGCGCTGACCCGGGCCTCCCGGGGCCGCAAGGTGACCACCATCACCGGCAAGCGCGACCCGCTGGGCGCCCTCCGCTCCAAGCCGCTGGTCCGGCTGCTGGTGCTGCTGCTCGCCGCCGGTGTCTCCACCGGCGCCTACAGCGTCTCGATGCCGGCCTTCATCGAGGCCCACGGCTCCGCCGACCACGTCGGCCTGGTCTTCGGCATGTGGGGCGTCGGCGGCATCCTGGGCGGGCTCTGGTACGGCAGCCGTACCTTCCGCCGGCCCACCGAGACGGTCTTCGCCTGGGCCCTGCTCGTTCTCGGGGTGGCCTCGGCCCTGGTGCTGGTGGCCTGGGACAACTGGTCGATGAGCGTGGCCCTGGTCGTCCTCGGTGTCATCGAGGCGCCGGTGACCGCGCTCGCCTACGAGCTCATCTCGCGCACCGCCCGCGAGGGCTACATCACCGAGGCGCACACCTGGGCGATCACGATCAACGTGGCCGGCTCGGCGATCGGCTCCCAGCTCGGCGGCCTCGCCCTCGGCGCATACGGCACCTGGGCCCCCTTCCTCGGCGTGGTCGCCGGGATGCTGGTCGCCGCAGCCCTGGCCTTCGGCGCCCGCCGGCTGTTCGCGGAGGCGGCCGAAGCCGACGCCGCTCCGCTCGCTGTGCCCGCCGGGTGAGGGCTGTCTCCTGACTGCGGGCTCAGGGCCGGGGACCGGACCTCAGGGCTGGGGGATCGGGGTGGACGGGCGGGTGCTCGGGGGGACGGGCATGGCGGCCTTGGTACCGAGTTCGGCGGCGAGCAGCAGGCCGGCCTCCGGGTAGCGGGCCCGGAGGTGGGCGGTGGCGGTGGCCGGGTCGGGGGAGCTGCCGATGTCGGTCTCGAAGGCGCGCAGGTAGTCGCGGGTGAAGTCGACGGCGGTGAGGTCGGTGGGGGCGTCCGGGGTGCGGTGACCGGCGATCACCACGGCCGGGTCGAGGGCCGCCATGCCGTCCAACAGGTCGATCCAGGCGGCGCGTTGGGCCGGCTCCGGGGTGTCGGCCGTCCAGACGTGCAGGCCCTGGAAGAGCAGCACCCCGCCGAGCAGCACCCGTTGCCGGTGCTCCCAGAGGTAGTGCCGGTCGGGCAGGTGGAAGTCGGTGCCGCGCAGCTCGAAGCGGTGGCCCTCGAACTCGAACGCGTCGCCGTCCAGCGGCTCCGGCCGCACCAGCCGGGTCGGGAGTTCGGCGCCGAGCCCGGCCCAGGTGGCGAGCTTCTCCTCGTAGGTCTCCTCGATGTGCCGCACCGTGCTCGCCGCCGCCAGCACCCGGGCCGCCGGGAAGACCTCCTTGACGCTCTCCAGCCCGAAGTAGAAGTCCGGGTCGCCGTGGCTGACGAAGACGGTGGTCAGCGGCCGTCCGGCAGCCTTGGCCGCCGCGGCCAGCCGCCGGCCCTCGGAGCGGGTGAACCCGGCGTCGACCAGCAGGGTCTCCTCGGGCCCGACGACCAGCACGGCGGTCTTGTGGAGCGCGGCGGCGGGGGAGTCGACGATCTCGTACGTCAGGGGCTTCACGGGGTCTCCTGGTGGGGCTCCGGGCGGGGTCGGCTCGTTCGTGCGCGGGGGCGGGGTCGGCTGGTTCGTGCGCGGGGGTGGGTCGGCTGGTGCGTGCGCGGGGGGCGGGTCGGCTGGTGCGTGCGCGGTGGTGGGTCGGCTGGTTCATGCGTGGCTGGTCCCAGCCTGGTGCGGCCGGAGGCCGGGTGCACCCGGTGCCCGCCCGGCCCTGAGCCGAACGGGCGGGGGCATGATGGGGGCATGGACGGACTGTTTCCGCCGCCCGGGCTCTTCCCGCTGCCCGGGCGGACGCGGGTGGAGCCGGCGCCCGGGGTGGTGCTGCTGCCGGAATGGTTGGGGGCGGCCGAGCAGCGGGAGCTGGTGGCGGCCTGCCGGGAGTGGGCCAGGCCGCCGGCCGGGATGCGGCAGGTGCGGATGCCGACCGGCGGGCTGATGTCGGTGCGGACGGTCTGCCTGGGCTGGCACTGGTACCCGTACGGCTACGCGCGGACCGTGGTGGACGGGGACGGCGCCCCGGTCAAGCCCTTCCCGGCCGAGCTCGGGGCGCTGGCCCGGCGGGCGGTGGCCGAGGCATACGGGCCGGCGGCGGCAGAGGTGGCCGGGGCGGTCGGGTACGAACCCGACGTGGCGCTGGTCAACCACTACCCGCACGGCGCCAAGATGGGCCTGCACCGCGACAAGGAGGAGCGGACCGACGCGCCGGTGGTCTCGCTCTCGCTCGGCGACGGCTGCGTCTTCCGGCTGGGCAACACCGAGACCCGGACCAAGCCCTGGCAGGACCTGGAGCTGCACAGCGGCGACCTGCTGGTCTTCGGCGGCCCGGCCCGGTTCGCGTACCACGGCGTGGTGCGGACCCTGCCGGGCACGGCAGACCCGGCGCTCGGCCTGGTGGGGCGGCTCAACCTGACCGTCCGGCAGTCGGGCCTGCCGGGGTCCTGAATCCTCCCTCGCCGTGGTGTGGTGTCGTCGCGCGAATCGGGGGTAGCCGAACTCCGTTCCCTGCGAGGAGGGTTGGAGAAATGGGTATCGGAGGCTGTGTCCTGCTGTTCGCCCTCGGGGCGGTGTTCGCCTTCGGCGTCGACTGGCACCTGTCCGGGGTCAATCTGCACGCCGTGGGTTGGATCATGATGTTCGCCGCCCTGTTGGGCCTGGTCACCTACGTGAGCGTCTTCCGGCGCCGGCGCTTCCTGGGCCGTCCGGGTGGCGAGGAGATCGTCGAGGAGCGCCGCTACTACGACGCGCCCTGACGGCCGGAGGTTGTCCCACGAGGGGAGGAGGTGACAGCGTCGGATGGGGCTCGGCGGGAATTCCGGTGCGACGATCAGACTTCTGGTTAAACAAGGCTGAGAGGGGCCGCACCATGGGTACTCCCGTCGACCAGCTCGTCGACCTCCTGGACCTGGAGCAGATCGAGCTCAACATCTTCCGGGGCCGCAGCCCCGAGGAGTCGCTCCAGCGGACCTTCGGCGGCCAGGTCGCCGGCCAGGCGCTGGTCGCGGCCGGGCGTACGGTCGACGAGGAGCGCCCGGTGCACTCGCTGCACTCCTACTTCCTGCGCCCCGGCATCCCCGGGGTGCCGATCGTCTACCAGGTGGACCGGATCCGGGACGGCCGCTCCTTCACCACCCGCCGGGTGCTCGGCATCCAGCAGGGCCGGAGCATCTTCGCCCTCACCGCCGACTTCCACCTGCCCGAGCAGGGCGGCATCGAGCACCAGGACCCGATGCCCGACGTGCCGGCCCCCGAGGACCTGCCGAGCGCGCTGGACGAGGTCGGCTCCAAGCTCGGCGAGCTGCCGCCGTTCATCAGCCGCCGGCAGCCCTTCGACATCCGCTACGTGGACCGGCTCAAGTGGAGCAAGGAGGAGCTGGTCGGGGTCGAGCCGCGCAGCGGCGTCTGGCTGCGGACCAACGGCGCACTGCCGGACGACCCGCTGATCCACGTCTGCGCGCTCACCTACGCGAGCGACATGACCCTGCTGGACTCCGTCCGCGCCCCGGTCGAACCGCTCTGGGGCGAGCGGAACTTCGACATGGCCTCGCTCGACCACGCGATGTGGTTCCACCGCCCGTTCCGCGCCGACGACTGGCTGCTCTACCACCAGGCCTCGCCGATCGCGCACTCCGCGCGCGGCCTGGCCCGGGGCGAGATCTACGACCGCAGCGGGCAGCTGGTCGTGTCGGTGGTCCAGGAGGGTCTGTTCCGTCCGTTGGCGAAGTGACAGGCTGGTGACGTGGTGGGTCGGACACGTCCGACCCACGGCAGTGGCGAACCGAGCTGGGCTGCCCTGGGCCGGGCTGGTCCGAGCTGGGCCGAGTTGAACCGAGCTGGTCCGGGTTGGGCCGAGTTGAACCGAGCTGGGCCGGGTTGGGCCGGACGATTGGGAGTGTGCGGGTGATGAGTGCGGCTGAGGAGTGGCAGCACTGGACGGAGGGCCGGACGGCCCGGGCGAGTGCCCCGCACGGGCCGCTCGCGCTGATCGGCACGTACTGGCTGGAGCCCGAACCGGGCAAGGTTCCCGGCCTGCCCGGCGAGTGGTGGGCGGCAGACGGGCGGGTGCGGGTGCGGGCCTCGGCGGCGGACGGGCTGCGGGTGCGCGGCGCCGAGGGCGGGCCGGTGGACGGCGAGCGGGCGCTGCGCCCCGACACCGACGGCGCGCCGGAGCTGGCCGAGTACGGCGAGGTGCTGCTGGTCCCGATCGACCGTGAGGGCGAGCTGGCGCTTCGCGTCTTCGACCCGGCCGCGCCGGGCCGGGCGGCCTTCGCGGGCATCACCGTCTACCCGTACGCGCCGGAGTGGGCCGTGCCGGCCGTCTTCACCCCGTTCGAGCGGGCGCAGGAGCTGCTGGTCCCCAACGCCGACGGGCGCGAGCGCCCGCTGGTCCTGGCCGGCCGGCTCGCCTTCTCGATCGCGGGCGAGCCGCACACCCTGGCCGTCAGCAGCTCCGGGGCCGGCCTGAGCGGCGTGATCGCCGACGCCACCAGCGGCCGGGAGACCTACCGCTTCCGCTTCGTCGGCGTGCCCGAGCCCGACGCCGAGGGCCGCACGGTGCTCGACTTCAACCGGGCCTACCTGCCGCCCTGCGCCTTCGCCGACCACTTCGTCTGCCCCTTCCCGCCGCCGGGCAACCGGCTGGGCATCGCGGTGGAGGCGGGGGAGAAGCAGGTGCTGTCGCGGTAGCCCGGTGTGGCTCGGGTGTGGCCCGGATCCGGCTCGGGTGTGGCCTGGATCCGGCTCGGGTGCGGCTTGGGCGTTGCTCGGGTGCGGCTTGGGCGTTGCTCGGGTGTGGCTTGGGCGTTGCTCGGGCGCGGCCTTGGCGGTGATGACCTGGCGAAGTAGCGGCGGGAGGGCCGACCCGGTGTGAGGGGGGCGAGGTGGCTCGTCGAGCATGGACTCTCGTGTCGACCAACGAGGTGTCCAGTGAGGTGTCCGGTGCGTCCGATCAGGTGGAGGGTGCGGCTCCCACCGACCCGGGTGGGGGGTGGCGGCGGGCGGTCCGCGGGGCGTTCGCGGACCTGAGCCCGCTGCGGGAGATACCCGACTACCGGCGGGTCTGGTTCGGGTCCACCGTCTCCTCGATCGGCCAGCAGATGACCGCCGTGGCGGTCTCGGTGCAGGTGTACGCCCTCACCGGGTCCAGCTTCGCGACCGGCCTGGTGGGCCTCTTCTCGCTCTTCCCGCTGATCGCCTTCGGGCTGTACGGCGGCGCGGTCGCCGACCGGGTCGACCGGCGACTGCTCGGGCTGATCGGTTCGGCCGGCCTGGCCGTGGTCTCGGCCGTGCTGGCCGTCCAGGCCCTGACCGGCTTCGACTCGGTGGCCCTGCTGTACGCGGCGGTGGCCGTCCAGGCCGCCTTCTTCGCGATGAGCTCGCCCGCCCGGTCCTCGATGATCCCCCGGCTGGTGCCGAGCCGTCAGCTGCCCGCCGCCAACGCCCTCAACACCGTCAGCATGAACCTCGGCATGACGGTGGGCCCGATGCTCGGCGGTGCCCTCATCGCCGCGTACGGCGCGCAGAGCGCCTACCTGGTGGACATGGTCGCGTTCGGGGCGACCATCTACGCGATGTGGCGGCTGCCGGCCATGAAGCCCGGTTCTGCTGGTGGTGGGGCCGGGGCCGGTGCCGGGGCCGGGAAGCCGCGGGCTTCCGTCCTGGACGGGCTGCGCTTCCTGCGGGAGCAGCCGAACCTGCGGACCAGCTTCCTTGCCGACCTCGCCGCGATGATCTTCGGGCTGCCCCGGGCGCTCTTCCCGGCCATCGCGGTCGGCTTCTACGGCGGCGGGCCGGGCACGGTCGGGTTGCTGGTCGCCGCGCCGGCCGTCGGGGCGCTGGTGGGGGCGCTGTTCTCGGGGTGGGTGTCGCGGGTGCGGCGGCACGGCCTGGCCATCCTCGGATCGGTGATCGGCTGGGGCCTCTCGATCGCCGCCTTCGGGCTGGTCCGCGAGCTCTGGCTGGGGCTGCTCATGCTGGCGGCGGCCGGCTGCGCCGACACCATCAGCATGATCTTCCGGAACACGATGATGCAGGTGGCCGCCCCGGACGAGATGCGCGGCCGCCTCCAGGGCATCTTCATCGTCGTCGTCGCGGGCGGCCCGCGCCTCGGCGACTTCGAGTCCGGCACCGTCGCCGCCCTCACCTCCCCGGCCGTCTCCGTGGTCACCGGCGGCCTGGCCTGCGTCGCCGCCATCCTCCTCCTCGCCGCCCGCCGCCCCGCCTTCCTCCGCTACGACGCGCGCCACCCCACACCCTGACCTGCCCCTTCCCCACCCCCACGCCGAAACCTGGCAGCGAGCACCCCTCCGCGTGCTGTATTGTTTTCCACGTCGCCGAGAGATCGGGGACAAGGTCGAGAAGCCGAAGCAACCGAAGCCCCCCAGGCTGAGAGTCGCCAAGGCCCTTCGAGACTACGGGACGTGGCGCAGCTTGGTAGCGCACTTGACTGGGGGTCAAGGGGTCGCAGGTTCAAATCCTGTCGTCCCGACAGTGATGTCGGAGTTCAAAGGCGGTCTACTCGTAGAGAGTAGGCCGCCTTTTTCGTGGTCCGCGGACAGCACGATGCGGGCATTGCTGGTGTGGCGGACAGCGCTGCGGCTACTGGTGCCGCCTTGGGGTTCCTGGATCGCCGAGCCCCGAGCCGGCTCGGCGATCCAGGAACCTCAGTTCAGTGGCCGGGCCCGCCGCCGGTCGGACCGGCGGCGGCCGGGGTGGCCGGGGTGGCCGGGCTTCCCGAGGTGTTCGGGTCGGGACTGGGGGAGGCGGAGGGGTTCTGCTGGGGGGCGGCCGGCAGGCTGATGTGGGGGAACGAGGTGGCGGGGACGTCGTCCAGGGCGCCGCTCATCGCGGCGCGCCAGAACGGGCCGGCGACCTGGGCACCGAATGCCTGGGTGATGCGGGAGCCGCCGAGCCGCTGGCCCTGCAGTGCCTCCTGGGTGCCCATGTCGCTGACCACGGTGGCGCCCACCAGGTCGGGGGTGTAGCCGACGAACCAGACCTGCCTGCCCTCGTTGGTGGTACCGGTCTTGCCCGCGTTGTCGCGGTCGTCCAGACCGATGCCCAGTGCGGTGCCGCCGTCCTGCACCACGCCCTTGAGCATCGCGGTGATGGTGTCCGCGGTGGTCGGCGACATCACGGTCGAGCAACTGCTCGGCGGCACCGCCAGGTTCTTGCCGTCGGGGCCGGTCACCGAGGTGATCGCCGTCGGCGCGCAGTAGGTGCCGTGGGAGGCGAAGGCGGCGTAGGCCGCGGCCATGCCCAGCGGGGTCAGCGAGTTGACGCCGAGCACCATCGCCGGGACGACGTCCAGCGGCTTGCCGCCGGCCTGCTGGGTGATGCCCAGCTTGTTGGCCATCCGGGAGGTGTCGCAGAGACCGACCTCGCCCTCGAGGGTGGCGAAGTAGGTGTTGATCGAGGCGGCCAGCGCGCCGGGCATCGCGAAGTTGCCGGCCTCGCTCTGCGCGTCGTTGTGCACCTGGTCCTTGGAGGCGTTCCGCCTGCCCTGACAGTCCGTCATCGCGGGCCACTTGATGCTGTAAGGAGTGTTGTAGGTCGTGTCGGGGCCGAGGCCGGACTCGAGTGCCGCGGCGGCCACGATCGCCTTGAAGGTGGAGCCGGTCGGGAAGCCCTCGCCACCGCCCATCGCCTTGCCGACGTTCAGGTTGAGGGTGGTCTGGGAGTTGGCGTCCAGCCCGTACGGGCGGCTCTGCCCCATCGCCAGGATCTTGCCGGTGCCGGGCTGCACCATGCTCATCACCGCGACCGGCTTGTCGGTCGGCTTGGCCTTGGTGGTGAGCGCCTTGTTGAGCGCGGTCTGCGCCTTGGGGTCCAGGGTGGTGCGGATCTGCAGCCCGCCGCGGTTCCACAGCGTCTGGCGGTCGGCGGCGGTCGCCCCGAAGACCGGCTGGCTCAGCACGAGCTTCTTCACGTAGTCGCAGAAGAAGCCCTCGCCGTTCCCGGCGGTGATGCAACCCTGCTGCGGGCGGCTGACGTTCAACTGGACGTCGGTCTTGATCGCCGCGTCCGCGTCGGCCCGGCTGATGCTGCCGTACTGGGCCATCTTGTTGAGCACGGTGTCGCGCCGCTCCTTGGCGGCGGCCTTGTGCAGGATCGGGTCGTAGCTGGTCGGCGACTGCTCGATGCCGGCCAGCAGCGCGGCCTGCGGCAGGTCCAACTGGCTCGCGTGGACGCTGAAGTACCGCTCGGAGGCCGCCTCGATCCCGTACGCCTGCTCACCGAAGAAGGTGATGTTCAGGTAGTTGGTGAGGATCTGGTCCTTGGTGAGGGTCTTCTCCACCTCGATCGCGTACCGCATCTCCTGCAGCTTGCGGCCCACCGTCTGGCGCTGCGCCGCCTGGACCTTGGCCTGGTCGTCGCCGGCCTCGTCCACGAAGACGTTCTTCACGTACTGCTGGGTCAGCGTCGAGGCGCCCTGGGTGCCGCCGCCGCCCGCGTTGTTGCCGAGCGCGCGGGCGATGCCCTTGGGGTCGATCGCGCCGTGCTGGTAGAACCGGTTGTCCTCCACGGCCACCAGGGCCTTGCGGACCAGCGGCGAGATCTGGTCGGCCGGCACCACGGTGCGGTCACGGGCGTAGGCCGTGGCTATCAGGTTTCCGGCCGCGTCGTAGATGGCCGATGCCTGGGACAGCGGCGGGGCCTTGAAGTCGTCGGGCAGGTTCTCGAAGCCGTCGGCTGCGGACTTGGCGGCCAGGCCGACTCCTCCGACGTACGGCATCGCCATGCCGGCCAGTAGCAGGCCGGCGGTTCCACTCACCAACAGGAAGCGCAGGCTCAGCGCGCCGAGCGCGAGCGGGCCACGGACTCGGGTCGAATTCTTTGACTCCACGTCAGGAGACTACGGTCCGATCATGTGAGAATCACCCCTGGGCCGCCCCTCATTCGTCACAACATCGACACAGCCTGGCTCCGGTGGCCCCTTCGAAGCGGCTTGTTGACGGCGGCCGGGGCCCAGCGGACGTAGAGCTTGCGGTCGATGGGGTGGACGGCGCATGGTGCGGCCCCTGCCGGAAGATTCCCGGCAGGGGCCGCACCATGCGCCGTCCGTAGTCCGCCCGGCCGGGCGGCGCCGCCCGGGCCGAGAGGTCCGCGATCAGTCCGCCGTGGCGATCAGCGGCTGGAGCAGGACGTCGGGTGCGGCGCGCTGGAAGGCGTTCAGCTGCCATTTGTCGGCGAACAGGGCCAGCAGCACGTCGTCCGAGCGGCGGGTGAGCACCTCGCCGTTGATCAGGCGGGATTTGCCCAGGGTGGCGGCGCCGTCGGCGTCGGTGATCCGGGCCACGCGGTAGGAGAGCTGGTCGAGGGCGATCGGGGAGGAGAACTCGTGCTCCATCCGGTGCAGGATCACGTCGAACTGCATCGGGCCGACCGCGGCCATGACCGGTGCCTGGTCGCCGCGCCGGTCGGAGACCAGCACCTGGATCACGCCCTCCTCGTCGAGCTGGGAGATGCCCTTGCGGAACTGCTTGGACCGGCTGATGTCCTTGGGCCGTGCCACCGCGAAGTACTCGGGGGCGAAGGCGGGCAGCGCGGGGAACTCGGCCTTCTTGCCGGTGAAGAGGGTGTCGCCGACCCGCAGCGCGCTCGCGTTGATCAGGCCGACCACGTCGCCGGGGTACGCGGTGTCGACCACGGTGCGCTCGGCTCCGAAGACGGTGTGCGCGTACTTGGTCGCGAACGAGCGGCCGCTGGCCGCCCGGGTGACGTGCATGCCGCGCTCGAAGACGCCGGAGCAGACCCGGACGAAGGCGATCCGGTCGCGGTGGGCCGGGTCCATGTTCGCCTGGATCTTGAACACCAGGCCGGAGAACTCCTCGCCGACCTCGCGGCTGCCGCCCTTGGCCAGCGGGCGGGGCCCGGGAGCCGGCGCGAGGTCGACCACGGCGTCCAGCAGGAGCTTCACACCGATGTTGGTCAGCGCGGCGCCGAAGAAGACCGGGCTGATCTTGCCGGTCTCGAAGGCCTCCTGGTCGTAGCCGGGGCCGGAGGAGAGCACCAGCTCCAGCTCCTCCAGCGCGGTCGTCCAGTCCTCGCCCTCCTGCTCGGCGGCCTGCTCGGAGGTGAGCTGCTCCTCGAGGGCGGCGTGCGTGCCGGCCGGCACCTTGGTGTAGCGGAGCATCTGCTCGGTGTTCTCGGCTTCGACCAGGCCGCGCAGGTTGCCCGCGTTGCCGACCGGCCAGACGACCGGGACGGGGGTGATCCCGAGGTGCGTCTCGATGTCCTCGAGCAGGGTGAGCGCGTCCTGGCCGCGGCGGTCCCACTTGTTGATGAAGGTGATCACGGGGACGCCGCGGTGGCGGCAGACCGCGAAGAGCTTGCGGGTCTGCTCCTCCAGGCCCTTGGCCGCGTCGACCAGCATGATCGCGCAGTCGACGGCGGCCAGCACCCGGTAGGTGTCCTCGGAGAAGTCGGCGTGGCCGGGGGTGTCGACCAGGTTCATCACGTGGCCGCGGTAGCCGAACTGCAGGGCGGCCGAGGTCACCGAGATGCCGCGCTCGCGTTCCAGCTCCATCCAGTCGCTGGTCACGCCGCGTCGGTCGCCCTTGGCGTGCACCGCACCGGCGGACGTGATCGCCCGGGCGTGCAGCGCCAGTGCCTCGGTGAGGGTGGACTTGCCCGCGTCCGGGTGGCTGATCACGGCGAAGGTCCGTCGGCGGCCGGCCTCGTTGAGGACCTGCAGGACGGGGATTGACTGGACGGTGCTCACGTGATTCCTCGGGTACGCATCGGCAGCAGGCCGGGTGACGTCTCCGTACCTGGTGAGCCGGGGATCAGGTCCGCAGGCTCAGGGAACGATAATAGGCCGTCGGGTGGCGTGGCCCCGAAATCCCCGTCTGGTGGCCGCCGCCCCGGCTCCATCCCGGAAAATGGCCGAACTGTCACGGGTCGAAGCCGTGGCCGAGTCGGTCCAGGGCCTTCAGTCACAGGTCCGTGTCGTCCGGCGAGGCGGAGGGCCGCCCGAGACCCGGGACCGGCCGCCCGCCAGAGCAAGCCGGTCCCGGCCGGGGCGTCACGGACTCGATGGTGTGCCGGTTCAGGGTTTCGGCGGTGCTGTAGGTGGTCCAGGCTTCCTTGGCCGTGGTCTTCGGCGCCTCGGCACTGCTCGCGGCACCGGTCGCGGTGGGGACTGCGGTGGAGGTGGGGCTCGCGGTGGTGGCGCCGGCGGGGGGCGAGTTTCGGAGAGGCTGGGGAAACGGCAGGTCAGGGGGTGCCCGTGCTGGGAGCCGGTCGGCCCAGCGACCCTGGGCGGGGTGAGCCGCCGAGCCGGGGTGCTGGGCCGTTGCCGGGTGGTGTTCGTCAGGGCCGGGCGGTGTCGGTGAGGAGGGCGGTGGCGTGGGTGAGGGCGGCGGTCACCGAGTCGGGGGTGATGCCGGGGACGATGCAGCCGAGGAGGAGGACTCGGGTGGTGGTGGCGGTGATGGATTGGTGGACGCCGTCGCGGTGGGCGAAGAGGGAGAGGACTCGGGCCTGGTCGGCGAGTACCAGTCGGCCCGGGTCCAGGGCTGCGGGGTGGTCGGCGCCGAGGGGGAGGAAGGGCTCGCCGCCCTGGGTGACGGTCAGGCGGACTTCGCCGGTAATCCGGTCCGCGTCGAAGGCGCCCAGGGCCACCAGGTCGGCGACCGCCACCGCGTTGACCGCGTCCACCACCGGGTTGATCCGGGGCCAGGCGCCGGCGGGCTTGCCGCGCAGGCCGCGGTCGATCAGGGCCTGGATGGAGGGCGGCTGCTTGTCCGGGTCGGTGCCGATGAGCTTGGCCAGGGCGCGGTAGGCGGCCACTCGGGGGTGGTTGCGGATGGTGCCCCGGGTGGAGCCGTGCCACTGTGCGTGCTGGGTCAGCCAGAGTCGGTCGGCGGCCTCGGCCAGGCCTTCGGGTGTCACCTCGACGGCGGTGGCCAGCACCTCCACGCCGGGGAAGGCGATGGCAGCGGAGGCGTCCACCGCGATCGAGGCAGTCAGGGTGTCGGTCATGCGGGGGACTCCTTGAGGACGAGCCGGTCGCCCACCGCGAGGTCCAGGTCCTCGGCGGTGAGCAGCCGGTCGGCGTGGATCAGGATGTTGTAGTGGTTCGGGTGGTGGCACTCGTCGAAACCGACGACCGTCCCGACCAGCCTCTCACCGAACCAGAGTTGATCGCCCGCACCGATCACCGTGCCGGATTCGAACTCGGCGAACCCGAGGAAGCCGACCGCGTCCACCCGGTCTCCGGCGAGCCGCGGCAGCTCGGTGGTGGTGACCAACTCGTGCAGCTCGCCGGCCCGGACGCACCGGGTGGACCACGGCGAGAGCGTCATCCCCCGGTCCTGTCGCCGGTGGAAGAGCAGCTTGACCAGCCGCGCCGAGGCGTCCGCCTTGGCCGGCATCCGCAGCCGCCGCTCCTTGCTCCGCCCGATCCGGTACGCCTGCTCGACCAGGTCGACCACCACCGGGCCGTCGTCCACCCGGGTCGGGCCGGCCGCGACGGCGGCGCGGAAGTCGGCCATGATGCCCTGGTACTCGTGGTCCAGCGAGGACTTGAAGCCGTGGTAGCCGGCCAGCATGTCGGCCGTCACGGTGGTGCCGTCCTTGAGGTGCACCACGATGTCCTTGATCTCGCCGCCGGGCAGCGCCCAGTCGAGCTGCACCTCGACCGGGATGCCGTCCTCGGTCCGCAGCTCGAGCTCGGCGTAGAACTCCACCCCGGCCCGCACGTCGCCCAAGGTCGCGTCGGTGAGGGTGAGTTCGCCGACCACCTGGCGTAGCGCGTCCAGTGCGTTCGGCCCGTTGTCGATGACGCAGCCGCCGCCGCACCTGTCCCGGTCCAGGTACCAGCGGTCGTCGCCGGTGTGCTCCTCGATCTTCTCGTGGTAGCGGCCGACCACCTTCTCGATCTGCTCGCGCGGCGGCAACTCCGCTGCCAGCCGCCGGACATGGCTGTTGTACCGGCGGTGGAAGGCGGTGAACAGGGTGGAGCCGGCCTGGGTGGCGACGGCGGCCAGCTCGCGGGCCTCGCTGCTGTGTACGGTGAGCGGCTTCTCGCAGGTGACGTGCACCCCGGCGGCGAGGGCGGCGGTGACCACGGGGGCGTGCAGGTGGTTCGGCAGCGTGATCACCACGCCGTCCACCAGGCCGGAGCCGAGCAGCTCCAGGTAGTCGGTGAAGTGCGGTACGCCCGGGGTGAGTTCGGCCAGCTTGGCGGTGTCCAGATCGCAGGCGGCGGTCAGCGTCAACTCGCCGTCCTGGTCGATCGCCCGAAGGAAGTAGGGCGCGATCACGCCCAGGCCGATGATCCCGATCCTCATGCCGACACCGCCTCGGGGCGCAGGACCTCGGGGCGCAGCGCCGCCGGCACGGACAGGTCCAACTGATCGGCCATCAGCACCAGTTGCGCGGCCACCGGGCCGGGCAGCAGCACCCCGTCGCGGCGCGACTCGGCGGAGCGGGCCGCCTCCGGGGCGCCCGGGTAGGTGACGTACCCGTCGGGGCGGGCCGGCGGGCAGGCGGCCACCGTGTCCAGCAGGGTGCGGGCGCCCGCGCCGAAGGACTCGGCGGCGCCGAAGGCGGCCGGGTCGATCGCGATCACCACATGGCCGATGTCGGTGTCCGGCCGCTCCTCGCCGTTCTCCAGCAAGTCCGGGGTGGGGCCGAAGGAGGCTCCGGCCAGCGGGCCGCAGAGCAGGTCGACCAGCAGCGCCAGACCGTAGCCCTTGGCGCCACCGGTGACGGCGGAGCCGCCGAGCCAGGTGACGTCCGCCTTGCCGTCGAAGTAGGCGTCCGGGTCGGTCACGGTCTCGCCGTGGTGGTCGACCAGCCAGCCCCCGGGCACCTGCCGGCCCTCGCGCTGGGCGGCCCGGATCTTGCCGGTGGCGACCGTGGTGGCGCTCATGTCCAGGACGAACGGCGCACCGCCGGGCGCGGGCGCGGCCACCGCGAGCGGGTTGGTGCCGAGCATCCGGATGGTGCCGCCGAGCGGCGGGGCGACGCCCTGGGCACCGCAGTTGGTCATCGCGATGGCGATCAGGCCGGCCTCGGTGGCCCGGTGCGCGTAGTACCCGGCGCTGCCGAAGTGGCTGCTGTTGCGGACCGCCACCATGGCGATGCCGCTCTGCCGCGCCTTCTCGACCGCCAGGTCGGTGGCCATGGTGGTGGTGACCAGGCCCAGACCGCCGTCCCCGTCGATCACCGCCGCGGACACGGTGTCGGCCACGATGCGCGGCTCGGCGGCGGCGTTGATCCGGCCGTCCCGCAGTCGGGGCGAGTAGATCCCGGCCAGCGCGTTGGTGCCGTGCGTGGTGAATCCGTGCTCGTCGGCGTAGACGATCACCTCGGCGGCGGTGGCCGCGTCCGCCTCGCTCAGGCCGGAGCGGGTCAGCGCCTCGTGGGCGAAGCCGCGCAGGGTCTCCAGCGGTATCCGGACGGTCATCGGTCGTTCTCCTCTGACAGGTCGTTTGTGTGCCGCCCGAAGGCGACCACCAGGTCCTTGATCTTCCGTGCGTAGCGGGCGAGTTCGGTGAGCTCCACGAATTCGTCCGGGGTGTGCGCGCCGTTGGTGTCCAGCGAGCCGGGGCCGCAGACCGCGACGTACCGGCCGGGGCCGCCGGCCCAGATCGCGTCGCAGGTGAAGGCGGAGCCGTCGGCCAGACCGTCGTGCCGGGGGAAGCCGGCTCCGGCGAGCAGCGCCTCCAGCGCCGGGTCGCGGTTGTCCAGCACCGGCAGCCCCCGCTTGAGCCAGTCGAACCGGACCACCTGGTCCCAACCCGCCACCAGCCGCGCGGTGAACGGGTTGCCGGCGTGCGCGGCGGCGAACTCGGCCCGCGCCTCGGGCAGCAGCCGCTCCAACTCCCCTTCCAGCAGCGACGCTTGGGTGGTGCTGGTGTACGCGATGTTCATTCGCAGCTCGCCGCTGCCGTACACCCGGTTGTGCGAGTCGCCGGTGTGCAGCCCGGCCACGCAGAGCTTGGCGCCGGCCGCATGGGCGCGCGGGCCGAGGCGGCGGGACAGGAAGTCGGCCAGGAAGCCGAGCGCCACGGTGGCGTTGTGGCCGCCGGCCGGGTGGTCGTCGGTGGAGTCGGTGCCGTGCACGCTCAGGCGGGGGGTCATCGCGGCGGTGCAGGCGTCCATCACCCGGCCGCCGGTCGGCTCGGCGAAGAGCATCAGCCGGCCGGTGTGGCCCTGCTCGACCAGCCAGCGGGTGCCGAAGACGCCCATCGCCCCGCCCTCCTCGCCGGGCACCGAGGCCAGCTGCACCTCGATCTGCTCGGCCAGCCACGGCTCGGCGGCGAAGGCGGCCGCGATCCCGGCCGCGGCCGCGATGCCCGGGCCCTTGTCGTCCACGGCGCCGCGCCCGTGCAGCACGCCGCCGACCAGCCGGGGGTCGAGGTGCGGACCGACGGTGTCCACATGGAAGTTGACGACCATCCGCCGCGCGGGGGCGGCCGGGCGGCCCATCCGGACCACCGCGCTCGGCTGGTCCGCGAGGAAGCCCGGATCGACCGCGCGCAGCGGCGCGGGCACGTCGGGGCGGTCGAGCACCGAGCGGTCGGGAGCGGCGAACAGCACCTGCTCGAAGCCGAGTTCGGTGGCCCCGGCCAGGAAGACCTGCTGCGCGTCCACGGTGTGCGCGGCCTTGCCGCCCTCGAACGGCGAGACCGACGGGACGGACAGCAGTTCGAGCAGCCAGTCGAGGTCGTCCGGCCCGAACGGGCCGTCGGACCAGTCCGGTTCACTCACTCTCGATCGTCTCCCAGATCGTGCGGAAGGCTCGCGTGCAGGCCCGGTACCCCGCCGCCAGCTCCTCGGCTCCGGCGGTGGCCGCCAGGTGCGGGATGTGCGTGACGTGCGGCTCCAGGCTGTACCGGCCCCGGTACCCGCTGCTCTCCAGCAGCCGGACGCAGCCGGCCACGTCCGCCTGGCCCTGCCCGGGGACGGTGAACACCGCCCCCTCGGCCGTCCGGTGGCCGTCCTTCACATGCACGTGGCTCACCCAGGGCAGCACCTTGGCCAGGTACTCCACCGCCTCGTAGCCGTAGGCCAGCCCGTTGCCGAGGTCGAAGACCAGCCGCAGGGCCGGGCTGCTCACGTGGTCGAGCAGCCGCAGTGTCTGCTCCGGGCCCTGCCCGGCCCAGCCGTGGCAGTTCTCGTGCAGCAGCAGGACGCCGAGCCGCTCGGCCTCCGCCGCCAACCGCGCCATCCGGCGCAGCGACTCGGCGGCCCATTCCGGCTCCGGGCGACCGTCGTTGGGGTAGGACATCACCCGCAGCCAGGAGGTGCCCAGCGCGTGTGCGGCCCGGGCCGAGTCGGCCAGGATCGCCAGCTCCTGGCCGAGGTCGGTGGCCACCGTGGTGGACCAGGAGCCGATCGGGGTGTCCACGGCGGCGACGGCCAGGCCCGAGTCGGCCACCTGGGCGGCTGCCGCGGCGAGTGCGGCCGGGCTCAGCTGGTGCAGCCCGAGCCCGTCCACCGTGCGCAACTCGATGGCACCCAGGCCGAGTTCGGCATGGATGGCGAGCTGCTGCGCCAGCCCGGGGGCGGCCTCGTCGCCGATCCCGCAGGACCGGCCGCGCCAGCCGCTCACCGGCCCGCTCCCCGGTAGAAGCGCTCGATCGCCGCGGCGACCCGGGCCACGTCGCCCGGGCGCATGTCCGGGTGGAGCGGCAGGGCCAGCGCCTCCTCGGCGAGGCGCTCGGCGACCGGGAAGTCGCCCTTGGCGTGGCCGAGGTAGGCGAAGGCGGGCTGCAGGTGCAGCGGCCTGGGGTAGTAGACCACCGCCTCGATGCCCTCGGCGGCCAGGTGCGCACGCAGCGCGTCCCGCCGCCGGGCCCGTACCACGTAGGTGTAGACGGCCCGGTGGTCGTACCCGTCGGGCGGGGTGAGCAGCTCGGGCGCCAGCGGGGCGAGGCGCTCCTGGTACTCCTCGGCGATCCGCCGGCGGGCACCCAGGAACTCGTCCAGCCGCGGCAGCCGGTGGAGCAGGAAGGCCGCGCTGATCTCGTCCATCCGGCAGTTGTAGCCGACCTTGTGGTGCAGGAAGCGCACCCCGAGGTCCTGCCCGTGGTTGCGCAGCATCCTCACCTCGCGGGCGAGTTCGTCGTCGTCGGTGACGACCATCCCCGCGTCGCCCGCCCCGCCGATCGGCTTGGCGGGGAAGAAGGAGAACACCCCGGCGGTGCCGAACCGGCCGGCCGGGCGGCCGTCCACCGTCGCGCCGAGCGCGACCGCGCTGTCCTCGATCAGCGCCACCCCGCGCTCCTGGGCCAGCGCGGCGAGCCCGGTCATGTCGGGGTGGGTGGAGAACAGGTAGGCGGGCAGCAGTGCCTTGGTCCGCGAGGTCATCGCAGCCCGGGCGGCGGCCAGGTCGAGGCAGGCGGTGTCGTGGTCGACGTCGGCGAAGACCGGCTTCGCGCCGCGCAGGGCGACCGTGCTGGCGGTGGAGATGAACGAGAAGGCGGGAGTCACCACCTCGTCGCCTTCGCCGAGGCCGAGCGCCGCGAGCAGCACGGTGAGCCCGCCGGTGGCGTTGGCCACCGCGATGGCGTGCTTGGCCCCCGTCCGCTCGGCGACCTGCGCCTCCAGCGCGGCCACCCGGGACTTCAGGATGAACTCGTCCGAGTCGGCCACCGCGCGGACGGCGTCGAGCACTTGCTCGGTCCAGTCCTGGTAGCGGTTCTCCCAGTCGTGGTAGGGCACGGTGGTGGTCACGGGGTCTCCTTGTGGAACCGCTGGATCAACTCGCAGACCTGGTCGACCTGTTCGTCGGTCAGGTCCGGGTACATCGGCAGGCCCACCGCCCGGCGGGAGGCGGCGATCGCGACCGGCACCGGGTGCTGGGCGCCGGGGAGCTCGGCCAGGGCGGGCTGCTCGGTGAGCGCGCGCGGGTAGTAGACCTCGGTGCCCACGCCGTGCTCGGTGAGGTGGGCCACCAGCTCGTCGCGGCGGTCGCTCTCGATCAGGTACACGTAGTAGACCGGGTCGCCCGGCTCCGCCGTGGGCGCGAACCACGGGACGGTCACCGCCGGTGCCAGCGCGGCCAGCCCCGCGTCGTACCGGGCGGCGATCTCGGCCCGGCGCTCGATCTCGGCGCTCAGCGTCTCCAGCCGGGTCAGCAGCACGGCGGACTGGATCTCGTCCAGCCGGCTGTTGTACCCGAGCTCCAGGTACTCGTAGGAGCCGTCCACCTGCTGGCCATGGCTGCGCAACCGCCGTGCCGTGGTCGCCAGTTCGTCGTCATCGGTCAGCACCATCCCGGCGTCGCCGAGCGAGCCGAGGGTCTTGGTCGGGAAGAACGAGAGCACCCCGCCCTTGCCCCACAGACCCGCGTGCACCCCGCCCTGCACCATGTCGATGCCCTCGGCGCTGTCCTCCAGAAGCAGCAGGCCGTGCTCGTCGGCCAGGTCGCGCAGGGTGCGCATGTCGGCCATCTGGGAGAACAGGTGCACCGGCATGATTGCCTTGGTCCGCCCGGTGATCGCCGCCTCGGCCGCCGCCGGGTCCATCGCGTACGAGCCCGGCAGCACGTCCACCAGCACCGGCTCGGCGCCGACGTGCAGCACCGCGGAGGCGGTGGCGAAGAAGGTGTACGCCGGGACGATCACCTCGTCGCCCGGGCCGATCCCGGCCGCGCGGAGCAGGATGATCAGGGCGTCGGTGCCGTTGCCGACGGCGACGGCGTGCTTGGCGCCGGTGCGCTCGGCGATCGCCCGCTCCAGCTCCTGGCCCTGCGGGCCGAAGGTGAACCGGCCGGATTCGGCCACCGTGCGCAGCCGCTGCTCGAGCCGGGGCCAGGCGGCCCGGATCGTCGCGGCGCCGGTGAAGAAGCTGATGCTCATCGGCAGGCCGCCTTCAGCTCACCGATCAGGCTGCTCGCCGCGTGGATGCGCCCCGCCGGGGTGTCGGCCCCGCCGATCGCCGTCAGCAGCGCGCTGCCGACGATCACCCCGGCCGCCTTGCCGCGCAGCGCGCGCACGTGCTCGGGGCGGGAGAGGCCGAAGCCGACGCAGACCGGCAGCGCGCCGGCCGCCTCGCGCACCCGGGCGAGGTAGTCGTCGATCCCCGGGCTCAGCTCGTCCCGGACGCCGGTGACGCCGTTGGCGGCCAGCGCGTAGAGGAAGCCCCGGGAGCGCTCGGCCGTGGCCCGCAGCCGCTCGGGGCTGCTGCCCGGCGCGGAGAAGAACACCTGCGCCAGGTCCTGGCTCTGCGCCGCCGTCAGCCAGCCGTCGGCCTCGTGCGCGGGCAGGTCGGGCACGATGAAGCCGTCCGCACCGGCGGCGCCGGCGTCGGCGTACAGCTGGTCCAGGCCGTAGCGCAGGAAGGGGTTGCAGTAGCCCATCAGCATGATCGGCACCTCCACCCCGTTCTCCCTGGCACCGGCGACGATGTCCAGCACCGCGGCCGCGGTGGCACCGCGATCGAGCGCGGCCTGCGTGGTGGCCTGGATCACCGGCCCGTCGCCGAGCGGGTCGGAGAACGGCACGCCCAATTCGATGACATCGGCGCCCGCCGCGCAGACCGCCTCGATCAGCGGGCCGGTCTCCGCCAGGCTCGGGTAGCCCCCCGTCAGGTAGGCGACCAGTGCGGTCTCGCCCTTCTCCGCGAGGCGGGCGAAGGTCTTCTCAAGCCGCTCCATCGTGCTGCTCCTTCCGCTGGGCGATCGCGGCCATGGCCGAGGTCAGGTCCTTGTCGCCGCGGCCGGACAGGTTGATCAGCACCTGGCTGCCGGGGGCGAAGGTGGGGGCGATCCGCAGCGCGGCGGCCACCGCGTGCGAGGACTCCAGCGCGGGCACGATGCCCTCGCTGCGGGCGAGTTGCTGGAAGGCCGCCAGTGCCTCCTCGTCCGAGGCGGTCAGGTACTCGACCCGGCCGGCGTCCTTGAGGTGGCTGTGCTCCGGGCCCGCGCCCGGGTAGTCCAGGCCGGGGGCGATGCTGTGGGTGAGCAGCACCTGGCCGTCGTCGTCCTGCAGCAGGTAGGTCCGCATGCCCTGGAGCACACCCGGGTCGCCGTACAGCAGCGGCGCCGCGTGGTGGCCGAGCCGGCCGCTGCCGTCGCCGGCCGCCTGCACCCCGATCAGCCGGACCTCGTCCTCGAGGAAGCCGCTGAACACGCCGATCGAGTTCGAGCCGCCGCCGACGCAGGCGATCACCGCGTCGGGCAGCCGGCCCGCCGCCGCGAGGAACTGCTCGCGCGCCTCGGTGCCGATCACCGACTGGAACTCCCGCACGATGGACGGGAAGGGGTGCGGCCCGACCACCGAGCCGAGCAGGTAGTGGGTGTCGTCGGGGTGGGTGATCCAGTCCCGGATCGCCTCGTTGACCGCGTCCTTGAGGGTCGCGGTGCCCTGGGTGACCAGCCGGACCTCGGCGCCCAGCAGTTCCATCCGCTGGAGGTTGGGCTGCTGCCGCTCGGCGTCCACCCGGCCCATGTAGATGGTGGCGTCCAGGCCGAGGTACGCGCAGGCCGCCGCGACGGCCACGCCGTGCTGGCCGGCGCCGGTCTCCGCGATGATCCGGCGCTTGCCGAGCCGGTGCGCGAGCAGGGCCTGCCCGATGGCATTGTTGATCTTGTGGGCGCCGGTGTGGGTGAGGTCCTCGCGCTTGAGCCAGAACGTCACCCCGTGCTCGGTGCCGAGCCGCCGCATCCGGGTCAGCGGGGTGGGGCGACCGACGAAGGTGGCCAGCAGCTCGGCCAATTCGCGCTCGAACTCGGGGTCCTGACGTGCCTTCAGATAGGTTTCCCAGACGTCCTCCAGCGGGCCCACCAAGGTCTCGGCCACGAACTGGCCGCCGTACTCTCCGAATCGTCCGGCCGTGGTCACAGCGCCGCCTCCTTGATCTGGACGCCCAGCAGCGCGCCGAGCGCCGCGGCGGTGTCCTCCGCTCCGAGCAGGTTCTCGCCGATCAGCGCGGCGTCGAAGCCGTGGCCGCCCACCGTGGTCAGGTCGGCCCGACCGCCGATGCCGCTCTCGCTGACCGTCAGCACCCCGGCCGGGATGCGCGTGCGCAGCCGGGCCGAGTTCTCCAGGTCCACCGCGAAGGTCTGCAGGTCACGGTTGTTGATGCCGACGATGCTCGCCCCGGCGGCCAGCGCCCGGTCGATCTCCTCGGCGGTGAAGGTCTCCACCAGGGCGTCCAGGCCGAGCCCCTCGGCCGTCTGGACCAGGTCCCGCAGCAGCGCGTCGTCCACTGCGCGGACGATCAGCAGCACCGCGTCCGCCCCGGTGGTGTGGGCGAGTTCGACCTGCCGGGTGTCCACCAGGAAGTCCTTGTAGAGCACCGGCACGGTGACCTCGGCGTCGGTGGCGATCTCGCCGACCAGCTCCGGCGAGCCGCCGAAGAACGGCGTGTCGGCCAGCACCGAGACGGCTGCGGCACCGGCCGCCGCGTAGCTGCGGGCCTGCGCCACCGCCCGCTCCAGGGGCAGCAGTTGCCCCTTGGACGGGGACTTGGGCTTGACCTCCGCGATCACCGACACCTCGGCGCCGCGCAGTGCGGCCGCGAAGGTGCCGGGCACCGCGGGGGCGGGGCGCTCGCGCCCCAGGGAGGGGACACCGGCGATCCGGGCCCAGTCCGCGCGCTTTCGCGCGACGATCTCGTCGAGGTGCACGGGTACAGCTCTCCTTCGGGTCGTGGTGGTACGGGGTCCGGGCGGCGCGGGGCCGGGCAGCCGGGGTTCAGGCCAACGGGGTTCAGCGACCGGTGCTTCGGGGGCCGGTGCGGGCCAGGGCGTCGAGCAGTGCGGTGGCGGCGCCGTCGGCCACCGTGCGGCGGGCCAGGTCGAGCGCCTTCGGCAGGTCCGGCGCCTGGTCGGCCAGGTGCAGTACGACGGCCGCGTTGTACAGGCAGGTGTCCAGCAGCGGTGCGGGGGCGGCGCCGGCCAGGACCGCCCGGGCGGCCCTGGCGTTGACGGCGGTGTCCCCGCCGCGCAGGTCCTCCGCTGTGGCCGGGCACAGCTCCAGCTCGGCCGGGTCGAGCACGGTCTCGGTGACGGTGCCGCCGTCGACCACCAGCACCCGGTTGGGCCCGCTGGTGGTCAACTCGTCCAGCCCGCCGTGGCCGTGCGCGATCCAGGTCCGGTCGTACCCGAGCTCGGCGGCGGCCTCGGCCATCACCTCCTGGTCGCCCCGGTCGGCCGCGCCGATCAGGCGGCCGGTCAGGCCGACCGGGTTGGCCAGCGGCCCGGCCAGGTTGAACAGGGTGCGGAAGCCCAGCCGCCGGCGGACGGGCGCCAGCCGGCCGATCACCGGGTGCACAGCGGGTGAGAACAGGAAGGCGAAGCGGTGCTCGGCCAGCAACTCCGGTACCAGGTCGATCGATTCGACCGGCACTCCGAGCTCCTCCAGCACATCGGCGCTGCCGCAGCGGCTGGTGGCGGCCCGGTTGCCCGCCTTGGCCACGGTGGCCCCGGCAGCGGCCGCCAGCAGGGCGGCCACCGTGGAGACGTTCACCGAGTCGCTGCCGTCGCCGCCGGTGCCGACCACGTCCACCGCCGGGCCGTGCCAGGGCACCGGACGCGCGGCGGCCAGGATCACCCGCACGGTGGCGGCGAGTTCGGCCGCCGTCGCCCGCTTGGCCGACATCGCGGTCAGGAAGGCGGTCACCTCCACCGGCTCGGCCTGCTCGGTCAGCAGTGCCGAGACGGCGTCGAAGGCGTGCTCGGTGCTGAGGGCCCGACCGTGCACCAACTCCCGGGTGGCGCGGGTCAGTACGGCGGCCGAGGCCATCACAGCACCTCGACGTTGCCGGCCGGGGCCAGCTCGTTGCGGGTGTCCAGCACCAGCGGCGCGACGGCCCAGAGCGGGTCGGCCGCGATCCGGCCGTGCGCGGTGACCAGCACCACGCAGTCCTGCGCGGCCAGCGTCTCGCCGGTCCAGCTCGCGACCGGCACGGGGGCGCCGTCCACGGCCAGCTCCGGCACCATCGGGTCGAGGTAGCTGACCTCGGCGCCCTGCTCGCGCAGGATGCGGATGACGTCGAGCGCCGGGGCGTTGCGCAGGTCGGCCACCCCCGGCTTGTAACTGGCGCCCACCAGCAGCACCTTGGCCCCGGCGAGCTCCCCGCCGCGCTGCGCCAGCAGCTCGGCGACCCGGCCGACCACCTGGCCCGGGCGGTCGGAGATCTTCCGGTGCGCCCGCTCCACCAGCTCCAGCGCGACGCCCTCGGCGCGGGCCTGTTGGGCCAGGAACAGCGGGTCCACCGGGATGCACTCGCCGCCCACCCCGGGGCCGGGGTAGTGCGGCAGGAAGCCGAACGGCTTGGTCGCGGCGGCGTCGATCACCTCGCGCACCGGCAGGTCCAACTCCCGGCACAGGTCGGAGAACTCGAGCGAGAGCGCGATGTTGACCAGCCGGAAGGTGTTCTCGTACACCTTGGAGAGCTCGGCCACCGCCGGGCTGGAGACCGGCACCACGGTGCGGCAGATCTGCTCGAAGAGCAGCACCGCCCGCCGGGTGCACTCGGCGCTCACGCCGCCGACCAGCTTCGGGGTGTTCAGCAGGGTCCAGCCGTTGGTGTTGGCCGGGTCGACCCGCTCGGGGGCCATCGCCAGGTGCAGGTCGCGGCCGGGCACCAGCCCGGTGCGCTCCTCGATCACCCGGGCCAGGCCCGCGGTGGTGCCGGTGGGCACGGTGGACTGGAGCACCACCAGGCTGCCCGCCCGCAGGTGCGGCAGCAGGCTCTCCAGCGCGGCGTCCACGTAGCCGAGGTCGGCCGCCTGGTCCTCCGTCACCGGAGTCGGCACGCAGATCACCACGGCGTCGGCGTCGCGCAGCGAGGCCGGATCGGTCACCGCGGTCAACTGCTGCGCGACGTCCTGGAGTTCGACATCCGTCAGGTCGGGCAGATAGGACTCGCCGCAGTTCACGGCGGTCACCTTCGCGGCGTCCACGTCCACCCCGGTCACCCGGAAGCCGGCGGTGGCGAAGCCCAGTGCCAGCGGGAGGCCGGTATACCCCAGCCCGATGATGCCGACCTTCAGGGTGCGCGCGGCGACCCGCGCGGTGAAGTCCGAAGCGGCGACCGGGGCAGCCCCGTCGGCCGCCGTCCTCGCGTCGGCGAGAGCGTGATCGGACAAGATCGTCATGTCTTCCATCCCTCAGACCAGTTGATGGATCGGTTGCGGTGGACCCAGTCGACCACCGCGACCTGACACACACCCAGACCATTCGCCCGCCCTCGGAGCGGACCAGCCGCCGAGACACTTCCGCCGCCCGAGTGACGGGTGTGGCAGACTGCGAGCGGAAGCCCAGGGGGAGGACATTGGTATGACCTGGCACATCTCGATCGAAGTCGACCGGGCCTCGAGCGATTCGTTAACCAAGCAGATTCAAGAGGCCATCCGGTGCCGGATAGCGGAAGGCATCCTGCACGCCGGCACTCGGCTCCCGTCGACCCGGCAACTCGCCAGTGACCTGGGTGTTTCCCGCAGTGTCGCGGTCGAGGCGTACGAGCAACTGACTGCCGAGGGATATCTCACCTGTCTCCAGGGCTCCGGCACCCGGGTGGCCGATCGAGCCAATGGTGAGATTTCAACAAATGCCGACCCGCTGCGTGAGGCCGAGCCCGCCGTGCCGGTTCATTGGGATCTGCGGACGGGTCGGGCGAATGTCACCAATTTCCCCCGGGTGGAGTGGCTGGCCTGTTATCGCACCGTTCTGGCCGCGGCCGGCCGCGACGAACTGGACTACCCCAAGGTGGCCGGGCTGCCGCTGCTGCGCGACTCGCTGGCCGGCTACCTGGGCCGGGTCCGCGGGGTGCGCAGCAGCGTCGAGACGGTGATGGTCACGGCCGGGTTCGCCCAGGGGCTGTCGCTGCTCTGCGAGGCGCTGCCCCGCTTCGGCATCCGCAAGTTGGCGATCGAGGACCCGGGGCACAACAACCAGCGTCGGTTCATCGAGGAGTGCGGCATGCGCACCGTGCCGGTACCACTGGACGGCGAGGGGGTGGACGTGGACCGCCTCGCCGCCACCGGCGCCCGCGCCGTCCTGGTCACGCCCGCGCACCAGTTCCCGACCGGCATCACCATGTCACCGGCCCGCCGGCAGGCGCTGGTCCGGTGGGCGCAGGACGTGGACGGGCTGATCATCGAGGACGACTACGACGGTGAGTTCTGGTTCGACCAGAGCCACCGCCCCAGCTCCCTTCAGGAGTTGGCGCCGGATCAGGTGATCTACGCGGGCACCGCGAGCAAGGCCCTGGTGCCCGGGCTGCGGCTCGGGTGGCTGGCCGTCCCGCCGCACCTGTCGGCGCTGCTCAGCAAGGTCCGCTCCCGGCACGACCTCGGCTCGGACGGCATCACCCAGCGCGCCTTCTCCGAGCTGATCACCAGCGGCATGCTCGACCGCCATCTGCGCCGGGTCCGCTCCCGGTACCGCTCCCGTCGGGAGGCGTTCACCCAGGCCGTCGAGCTCCACCTGCCCTGCGCGGGGATCGTCGGCTCCTCGGCCGGTCTGCACGCCTACCTCCAACTCCCGGCCGACATCGAGGAATCGCCGCTGGTGGAGGCCGCGTTGCGCCGCTCGGTGCTGGTGCACGGCGGCAAGCGCTACCAGTTCACCCCGGGTGAGCGGCCGCCCGCGCTGGTGGTCGGCTACTCCACCCTGCCGCTGGCCGGCATCGCCGAGTCGATGTTCGCGATCCGGGACGCGGTGGACGAACAGCGGGCCGCGCGCGGCAGGTTCGCCACCGGCGGCCCGGTCGCGCACCGGCGGGCCGGCCAGCGCAAGGCCGTCCACAGCCGGTCCTGAAGGGCCGTCAGGGCGGGCCGGCGTCCCGCCGACCCGCCCTGACCGTGCCCCCGTTCGGGCTCTCCTCCGCCCCTTTCAGGCCTTCGCCCGCGCCACGAACTCGGCGATCAGGGCCGGGTCCTTCACCCCGCGCCGGGCCTCCACTCCGCTGGACACGTCCACGCCCCACGGGCGGGCCGCCGCGATCGCCTCGGCCACGTTCCCCGGGTTCAGGCCGCCGGCCAGCAGCCACCGGCCGGTCGGCGGCTCGGCTCCCAGCTGGGACCAGTCCCACGGCTCGCCGGAGCCCGGCACCGGCGAATCCAGGATCAGCAGGTCCTCGCCGAAGTCACCGCAGGCGCTGCCCGCGGCCACCGAAGCGGCGGTGGCCCGGGCCAACTTCCGTCCCACATCCCGCAGTTCTGCGAAGGCCGCCGGCGGGTGGCTGCCGTGCAGCTGCACCGCCCCCACCCCCGAGGCCAGCACCGCCGACCGGACGTACGCGGCCGGCTCCTCCCGGAACACCCCGACCGAGAGCACCCCCTCGGGCACCTCGGTCAGCAGCTCCCGCACCAGCTCGGGCGCGACCTGCCGGGGGCTCTCCGTGAACACGAAGCCAACCGCGTCGGCCCCGGCCGCCACGGCGGCGGCCACATCGGGCGCGGTCCGCAGACCGCAGATCTTGACGTACACGTCACTCCTGTCTCTTCCCGCTGCTCAACCGGTACCCGGTGAGCTCAGCGGAAGTGGTCCGGTCGACCGGACCTGAAGTGGTCCGGGCGCGAAGCGGCTCGACTGTGCCCTAGTAGTCCGTATGACTCTCGATTCCGCCACCCTGCGCGGCAGTCTCTGCGCAGGCACCGCCATGGTCTCCGTCGGCAGCTCCGCCGCCGTGAGCCCGCTGCTCGTCGACTACCCGCTGCTGGCCGGCCAGGGCTGGCGGTACCTGGTGGCCGGGCTGCTGCTCCTGCTGGCCGGGCGCCGGGCGGCGGCCACCCCGCGACTCACCCCGCGGCAGTGGCTGCGGGTGGGTGCGCTCGCCGCGACCGGCATGGCCGGCTTCAACGTCTTCCTGCTCAAGGCGGTCGAGCACGCCACCCCCTCCACGGTCGGCGCGGTGGTCGGCGCCGCGCCGGTCGTGCTGGCCGTGGCCGGTCCGCTCGGCGCGGGCCGCCGCCCGTCCGGGCGGATCGCGCTCTGTGCCGCGGTCACCACCCTCGGGGTGGCGGTGATCCAGACCTTCGGCACCGGCAGCCCGCTCAGCCTGCTCTACGCGGTCGGCGCCCTCGCCTGCGAGTGCTGTTTCTCGCTGCTCGCCGTCCCGCTGCTGCCCGTGCTCGGCCCGCGCCGGCTCTCCGGCCTGGCCTGCCTGGTGGCCGCCCCGATGCTCGGCCTCTGCGCCGCCCTGGTCGAGGGCCGGGCCGCGCTCCGGCCGCCCACCGGCACGCAGGGCCTGGCGCTGGCCTACCTCACCCTGGTGGTCACCGCGCTCGCCTTCTTCCTCTGGTACGCGGGCATCGGCCTGCTGGGCGTGGACCGGGCCGGGCTGTTCGCGGGCATCATCCCGCTCACCGCCGTGCTGCTCGGCCCGCTGCTGGGCACCGGCACCCTGGCGCCGTCCGCCCTGCTCGGCGCGGTGCTGGTCGGCGGCGCCGTGCTCTACGGCGTCACCGCCCGCACCCCGTCGACTCAGGCCTCGACCGGCTCCCGTGGCCTCGGCACCGACAGCGGCTCGTCCGTCCCGGCCACGGCCAGCCGCACCGTCCGGGAGCCGTAGAAGACCACCGCCCCGGCCAGCAGCCCGGCCACCACGACGGCGAGCGCGGCCCGCGCCCCCAGCCACCCCGCGAGCAGGCCGCCGAGGAACCCGCCGACCGGGATCACCGCGAAGGCGGCGAACCGGAAGGTCGCGCTCACCCGTCCGGTGAGCTCGGTCGCCACCAGCGCCTGCCGCAGCGCCACCGAGTGCACGTTGAACACCGTCATGCCGAAGCCGTTCAGCACGAACCCCGCGGTCAGCACGGCGACCACCTGCCAGGTCGGCCCGCCCGCCAGCGGCAGCAGCACCAGCGCGGCGCTGGCCAGCAGCATCCCGGCGGTCATCGCCCGACCGCTGCCCAGCCGGTCACCGAGCCGCCGGGCCACCAGCGAGCCGCCGAACGCACCGACGCTGCCCGCCGCGATCACCAGCCCCAACCCGGCAGCCCCGAGGTGGAGTTCACGCACGCCGTAGATCGGTACCACCACCAGCACCACGTCCCAGAGCAGGTTGAACCAGGCCGACTCGGCCATCACCACCCGGAGCACCGGCTGCGCCATGGTCACCCGGAAGCCCTCGGCGATCTCCGCCCGGACGCTGCGCCGGGGCGCCGTCCGCACCGGCTCCGGGCTGCGGATCAGGAGCAGCGAGACCACCGAGACCAGGTACCCGGCCGAGTTGACCACGACCGCCACCGGCGCGGTGAGCAGCTGGATCAGCACACCGCTCAGGCCCTGGCCGGCGGTCTGCGCGATCGACTGGCTGGACTGCAGCTTGCTGTTGCCCTCCACCAGCAGCCGGCGCTCGATCAGCGAGGGCAGGTACGCCTGGTACGCCACGTCGAACTGGGCGGTGAACAGGCCGGTGACGAAGGCCACCGTGTATAGCAGGCCCATGGACAGGCCGTCCGTCCAGGCCATCACCGGGATCACGGCCAGCATCAGCGCCCGGCCCAGGTTGGCGGCGATCAGGAGCGGGCGGCGGCGCACCCGGTCGGCCAGCACCCCGGCCAGCAGCGTCACGCAGGCCACCGGCAGGTACTCCAGCGCGTTCAGCAGGCCGAGCTGCCCGGCGGAGGCGTCCAGCAGCTGCATCGCGGTCAACGGCAGAGCCAGCAGCGTCACCTGGGCGCCGAACAGGGCGACGGTCTGGCCCGCCCACAGGCGCAGGAAGTCCCGGTGGCGCCAGAGCGCGCCGCCCTTCGCACCCGTCGCGACCTCAGACACCGGAGGGCTCCAGGGGCGACCAGTCCATCTCGTACAGCTTCACGGCGGTCTCGATCGCCTCCTGCACCCGGGCCGAGCTCGCCGCCCGGAAGCGGAAGGCGCCCGCCGTGTGCACCGCGCCGCCGTTGCCGTCCAGCACCGCGCCGGCCGGCGGCAGCGCCTCGGTGTACAGCTCCGGAATGGCCCCGGTCAGCGAGGCCACCCGGTGCACCACGGCCGGGCGGACGGGCGGCTCGGGCATCATCAGGTAGCCCGCCACCTCGCCGCCGATGTCCGCCCGGGGGTACGCCCGCTCGATGCCGAGCTGCACCTGCACGGAGGCCGCGATCAGGTCGACGCCGTACACCTCCTCCCAGACGAACCGCACCTGGCCGCCACCGGCCCGGGCCCCGATCTCCAGGAAGACGATCTCGTCGGTGCCCGCGGCCCGGAACACCTCCAGGTGGAAGACCTCGTCGGTGAGCCGGAGCGCCTTCAGCACGCCCTCGGTGAACTCGACCACCCGGGCCTCGAATTCGGCGTCGTCGTTGGCCACCGAGCCGAACGGGGTGCCGGTCGCGAAGTCCAGGCAGGAGCCCAGGCAGCGCCAGCTGCGGATGGTGCGCAGCACCCCGCCCGAGACCACCCCGTCCACCTGGTAGAGGTTGCCCTCGATGAACTCCTCGCACTGGAAGGCCGTCAGCTCGACCTGGGCCAGCGCCTGGTCCGTCGCCTCCGGCGTCCGCAGCACGTACACGTCCTGGCTGTCCGCTCCCGCGCGCGGCTTGAGCACGAACGGGTAGCCGTGCTCGGCGGCGAACGCCCGGACCTCGGCCGCCGACCGGACGGGCCGGTTCACCGGCACCCGGAGCCCGGCCTCGGCCACGGCGGCCTTCATCACCACCTTGTCCCGGACCAGTCGGACGTCCTCGACGCCCTTGCCCGGCACGCCGAGCAGTTCGCGCAGCTCGGCGCCCAGCTCCAGGTCGAACTCGGAGAGCCCCAGCACATGGGTGAACTGCCCGTACCTCGCTTGGAGTTCGAGGGCGGCGGCGGACACCTCGGCCCGGTCGGAGAGGTCACGCACCACCCTGATGTGCTCGGCCAGGCCGGCGTCCAGCGGCTGCTGCCCGGCTGCGGTGGTCAGGTAGGCCACCCGGTCCACCGTGTGGTCCAGGTAGCGGTGGTACTCGGCGAACTTGTTGTTCCAGCGGTTCAGGATCAGGACGTGCCGTCCCACGGTGGGCTCCTCAGAGGGGTTCAACGGTTCGAAGGCGATGCCGAGTTCGGCCGCGTCGAGGGCGGCGGTGACCGCCTCCGGGGCCGGCCCGGTGGCGATCACGTACCCGAGCCGGCCGGCCGAGCTGCCCGGCGGCGGCACGGGCTCGCCGGGGGCGATCAGCGCGCCGATCTCCCGGACGGCGGGGTCGGCGGCGACGGCTTCGTCCACCACCATCCGGGCGTACCGGTCGAGTTCGGGGCGCTGGAAGTACCGCACACCGGCGTGGCCGGCCCGCAGCACCGGACGCGGGCCGGGCAGCCCGAGGTGGCAGCGCAGCGTCAGCTCGTACAGGTCGGCGCCGGTGGCCAGCCGGAGCAGGTCGGGGATGCGGTCGCCCGGCAGCCGGGCGGCCACCTCCATCAGCAGCGGACCGCGGTCACCTAGCCGCAACTCGGCGTGGAAAGGCCCGAGTTCGAGCCCGAGCGCGCGGACCGTGGCCCGCGCGTACTCCTCCACCCCGGCCCGCGGCCCGTCGGCCAGTGGCGCCGGGACGAGGTGGCCGGTCTCGACGAACCAGGGCTCCGGCCCGAGGTGCTTCTCGGTCACCGCGAGCACCACGGCCTCGCCCGAGGAGACGTAGCCCTCGACGCTGTACTCCGGCCCGGCCACGTACTCCTCGACCAGCACCAACGGCAGCCCGGTGCGGCCCAGGTAGCCGGAGCCGTACCCGTGGATGCGGCGGAACGCGGCCAGTGCCTGCGCCTCGGTGCCGGCCTTCACCACGTTCAGGCTGCCGGACTGGTCCACCGGCTTCACCACGCACGGCAGGCCCACGGCCCGCACCGAGGCGGCGAGTTGCCCTTCGTCGGAGACCAGGACGTGCCGGGGCTGGTCGATCCCGTGCTCGGCCACCCGGGCCCGCATCACGTGCTTGTGCCGCAGCGCGGTCGCGCTGCGCGCCGATATCCCGGGCAGCCCCAGCTCCGCCGCCGCGGCGGCGGCCACCGGCACGTAGTGCTCGAAGCCCGGCACCACGGCCGCGAACGGATCCTGCGCGTGCAGGGTGCGCAGGCGCGCCCGGACGGCCTCGTCGTCATTGGTGTCCAGCACCACCGTCTGCGCCGCGCCGTCCAAGTGGCGCCGCTGGATCCGCCGTTCGCCCTCGTCGGCGGTCAGCACCACCACCCGGTGGCCGAGCTCCCGGGCCCGGTCGATCAACTGGCAGCCGGAGGAACGGGGTTCGACGATCGCCACCCTCACCATGAGACCGACTCCTCCAACTCGGCCGTGACGGCCTGGTCCTGGGCCTGTTCGAGGAGCTCGATGGTGCGGTGGTGGAGCCTGAGATCGGCGGCCGGGAGCGGGCCCCCGTCCAACAGGTGCGCGTAGGCGGCGGCCAGGAAGCTGGTCAGCGGCGAGTCCTCGATCACCGCCCGCCCCGGTCGACCGGCCACCCTGAGCTGCCCGTACGGATCGTCGGTGGAGACCGGGAAGTCCGCCAGGATCTCCCCCCGGGTGCCGGTCACCCGTAGGTGCCGGCGCCGGGTCGGCGAGGTCAGATCGCTCAGCAGCGTGCTCACCACGCCGTTGCCGTGTTCCAGCCGCAGCACCGCGCCACCCATCGCGGGCACCGACCGGTCCGGCAGCGGCATCGCCCAGACCGGCGAGGAGAGGATGCGGGCCTGGTCTCCCGCCAGGTGCAGGGCCAGCAGCACCTGGTGCGGCAGCTCCACCTCGAAGGCCGACCGGTGCGAGTCCGAGCTGCCGGTCCGGCCGAAGCGGGGCTTGCTCTGCTCCATGTAGAGCGCCACCGGCATCCCGATCGTGCCGTCGGCGATGATCTGCCGCAGCCGCTCGGTCACCTTGCTGTTCGGCCAGACGCTCACCGGCAGGATGGTGGCCTCCAGTGCCAGCGCGCACAGCCGTCGGGTCTCCGCCGAGCTCGGTGCCACCGGCTTCTCCAGCACGATCCGGCGGGCGCCCAGCGCCACCAACTCCTCGACCGCACCCAGGTGGTGGCACGGCGGCGTGGTGACGTGGAACACCATCTCCGCCATCGGCCCGAAGCCGGCCGCCTCCCGCAGCGAGGGCAGCAGGACCGCCCCCGGCGGTGCCTCGGTCAAGGCCGGGTCAACCACCAGCACCTCGAAATCCGGCCCGAACAGCGAACGCAGCGCGCGGTGATGGAGATCCCGCCCCGCCCGCCCGTACCCGACGATCACGGTCGGCGGCCGCTCCCGCCCCCTTCCGTACCAGCTCCTGCTGTACAAGCCTGACACAGGCCCCGCCTCCGGCACTCCCAGGCTCCGCGCACCGCAGTGCCCGGAGCTCGAACGGCTAGGCCTTCAGTCTGCGAATCCGTCAGGTTCCGCTCCAGACCACTCCCACGGAACCCACCCGGACCATTCACACGGCGACCCCCACCCTCCGGTCGGCGGGCGGGGTGATCCGGACGGTCCTGACGGGTGCGGAGAGCGCGGGCCGCGGCCGCCGGTCGGCCGCGGTTCCGGGGTGCCTGCGGCGGCCGCGACCGCCGCCGCCCGGGGGGATGGTGCCCGGTGCGGATGAGGCGGGCCGGGTGGCCCCCTCGCAGGTCAGTGGCTGCTTCCGGTCGCCGGTGACGGGCCGGGTCAGGGCACCGGCCCCAGGTCTTCCAGGCCGGCCAGGCCCACTGGGCGATCGGGGGTTCCGGGGGTCTCGGGCGGGAGTTGTTCGCACCAGATGACCTTGCCCTGCGGGGTGTAGCGGGTGCCCCAGCGGTGGGTGAGCTGGGCGACCAGGAAGATGCCGCGGCCGCCCTCGTCGGTGGTGGCGGCCCAGCGGAGGTGGGGGGCGGTGCTGGAGGCGTCGGTGACCTCGCAGACCAGGGTGGTGTCGTAGAGGAGGCGGACGCGGACCGGGGGCGCGCCGTAGCGGATGGCGTTGGTGATCAGTTCGCTGAGGATGAGTTCGGTGGCGAAGCCCAGCTCCTCCAGGCCCCAGCGGGCCACCTGGTGGGCGCAGGCCGTGCGGACCGGGGCCACCGCGGCCGGGTCCATCGGGACCTCCCACTCGGCCACCCGGTCGGCGGCCAGCAGGCTGGTCCGAGCCACCAGGAGGGCCACGTCGTCGGCCGGGTGGCCGACCAGGACGGTGCGGGTGACCGCCTCGCAGATCTCCTCCGGGGTCCGGTCGGCGTGGGCGGCCAGGGCGCCGCGCAGCCGCGTCAGCCCGACGTCGATGTCGGTGTCGCGGGTCTCCACCAGCCCGTCGGTGAAGAGCACCAGGCGGGAGCCGGTGGGGAGGTGGAGCTCGGTGGTCTCGAACGGGTGACCGCCGACGCCGAGCGGCGGGGAGACCGGGAGCTCCGGGTAGGTCACCGTGCCGTCCGGCGAGATCAGGGCCGGCCGCAGGTGGCCGGCCCCGGCCAGCACGCAGCTGCCGGAGACCGGGTCGTAGACCGCGTACACGCAGGTCGACCCCGCGATCTCCAGCCCCGCCACCTCCTCGTCCAGCTGGGCCACCAGTTCGTCCAGCCGGCCGAGCACCTCCTCCGGCGGCAGGTCCAGCGCGGAGAAGTTGCGGATGGTGGTGCGCAGCCGCCCCATCGCCACCGCCGCGCTGATGCCGTGGCCGACCACGTCGCCGACCACCAGCGCGGTGCGGAACCCCGGCAGGCCGATCACGTCGAACCAGTCCCCGCCGACCCCCGCGTGGGCCGGCAGGTAGCGGTACGCCACCTCCAGGCCGGTGCGCTCCGGCAGGCTGCGCGGCAGCAGGCTGTGCTGCAGGGCCACCGCGAGGCCGTGCTCCCGGGTGAACCGCCGGGCGTTGTCGATCGAGACCGCCGCCCGGGCCGCCAGCTCCTCCGCCAGCACCAGGTCGTCCTGGTCGAACGGCTCCCGCCCGGCCCCGCGCCGGAACTCCACCAGCCCCAGCACCAGCCCGCGCACCAGCAGCGGGGCCACCACCGCGGCCCCGTCCTCCGCCAGCACCGCCCGGGCCGTGGTCAGGCTGCCGCCCTGGGCCGCCCCGTCGCGGGCCGTGACCTCGCTGCCCACCGGGGCGACCCGCGGGTCCTCGGCCCCGCGGACGGCGGTGCGGCGCAGCCGGCGTCCGGCCCGTTCCGGATCCTCTCCCTGGGTCACCTCGTCCAGCAGGTCGACCGCGACGGTGTCGGCGAACCCGTCGACGGCCACCTCGGCGAGCTCCTCGCAGGTGCGGGTCATGTCCAGGGTGCGGCCGATCCGCATGCCCGCCTCGTGCAGCAGCCGGCTGCGCTGGCCGGCGGCGGCCATCCGGGTGCTGAGCTCGTGCAGCTCGGTCGAGTCGCGCAGCGTCACCACGCTGCCGGGCAGGCCGCCGTACGGGGCGGTGGGCCGCTTGTTGACCGCGAGCAGCCGGTCGCCGGCCCGGTGGATCACGTCGGTCACCTCGCCCCCGACACTCGCTCCGCTCTCGCCGGTGAGCAGCGCCGTGGTGGCCGGGTCCAGGCCCAGGTCGACGACCGGGCGCTGTTCGGCGTCGGGCGGCAGGTCGAGCAGCCGGCGGGCCTCGTCGTTGGCGAGCAGCAGCCGTCCGTCGTCGCTGACGATCAGCACGCCCTCGCGCACCGCGTGGAGCACCGCGTTGTGGTGGTCGTACATCCGGGCCAGCTCGGTGGGCCCGAGGCCGTGGGTCTGGCGCAGCAGCCGGCGGGCCGCCAGCGCGGTGGCGATCGCGGCCAGCGCGACGGCGGCGGCGGTGCCGCCGATCAGCACCGGCAGGTGGCTGGTGACCACCGAGTTGACCTTGCCGACGGTGATGTTGACCGCGACGACGCCCTTGCTGTGGCCGTCCGGCCCGAAGACCGGCACCGCGGTGGCGACGGAGCGGTACCCGTGGTCGGAGAGGTCGAAGGTGACCGAGCGGCCGGAGCGCAGCTCGGGCAGCACCTTCTGGGCCACCTCCGCCGGCGGGCTGTACGGCCGACCGAGGTAGTCGGGGTAGGGCGAGGTGAGCTGGACGAAGCTGGTGTCGAAGACCACCACCGAGTCCACCCCGGTGGTCATCCGCACCCGCTCGGCCTGGGGCTGCAGGGCGGCCGTCGGGTCGGCGCTCTCCAGGGCGGCCACCGTGCCGGGCGCGTGGGCGAAGGACTCGGCCACGCTGCTGGTCACCCGGCGGGCCTCGGCGTCGGCGCTGGAGCGGGCCTGCAGCACCATGGCCGCCACGGCCGCGGCCACCAGCAGCAGGACCACCACCAGCTCGCCGAGGAAGAGCCGCCCGGCCAGGCTGTGCACCGACAGCAGCGAGCGCACCCCGGTCACGCCCCGGGACCGCGCCTGCGCGCGATCCCCAGGCGATCCGGGCTGGCGTCGGTGTCCCACACCTCATCCTGGGCGGATGTCCGAGAGACCGGCAAGCCAGCCGCCGGTCGTGCCGAGGGTCGCCTGCTACCGGGAGCCCGGGCGGTCCGGCTGGCGAGCCGGGGCAGGACGACCGATCGGCAGACCGCCTCGTCCGGGTCGGTGGCGGGTCAGTGCTCCTGCGGCGGGACGTCCGCGACCTCCTCGGCGACCTTGGCCAGGGCCGCGATCGCGTCGGGTCGGTGGATGCCCGGCATGGCCACGACGGCGTGCTCGATACCCCAGCCGGCCAGTCTGGTCAGGTGGGCCACCGCGGCCTTCGGGTCGTTGCGCGGGTCGTCCTTCCAGGGGAAGTTGGTGAGCGCGGTCTTCTCGATCGCCTCGTAGGGCCGACCGAGGCGGGCGCAGTGCTCGCGCAGCACGGTGAGCTTGCGCGGCAGGTCCGGGGTGTCGAAGAGATTGCAGGCGTCGCCGTACTGGGCGACCAGCCGCAGGGTCTTCCGTTCGCCGGACCCGCCGATCAGGATCGGGGGGTGCGGGCGGTCGGCGTCGACCCGGCCCACCGGCGGCGGCGAGTTCAAGGGGCGGTCGAGGCGGTAGTGCCGGCCGAGGTGGGGAGTCTGGTCGTCCGAGAACATCTTCAGGATGATCTGCAGCGTCTCCTCCAGTCGCTCGAAGCGTTCGGCGACCGGCGGGAACGGCACGCCCAGCCCGGTGTGCTCCTCCTCGTACCAGGCGGCGCCGATCCCGAGGTACGTCCGCCCCTTGGACAGCACGTCGAGCGAGGTGATCAGCTTCCCGAGCAGGCCGGGGTGCCGGTAGGTCACACCCGTGCAGAGCGTCCCCAGGCTGATCCGCGAGGTGTGGGCAGCCGCGAACGACAGGGCCGTGTACCCGTCGAGCATCGGGTCCTCGGGGCGCCCGTTGTTCCGGGCCTGGAAGAAGTGGTCCATGACCCAGAGACTGGCCAGGCCCGCCTGGTCGGCCGTGCTCGCGATCCGAGCCAGGTGCTCGCCGATCTGGCCGGGGCCACCCGGCCACTTGAACGAGGGGACAGTCAGTCCGATGCGCATGTATGAGGTCCTTCGACGGTTCTTCGGGTGGTCTCAGCGGGAACTGGTGGTCGGGGACACCGGAGCGTCGATCCAGTAGCGCTTGGTGTCGAAGGCGTAGCTGGGGATCGGGGTCCGCCTGGGGGTGCGCCCCTGGTGGAGGGCGGCCCAGTCCACGGTGACCCCGTTGACCCAGAGGCGGGCGAGCGCGTCCCGGGTGGCGCGGGAGTCGTCGGTGGGGTCGGGGCCGACTTCGAGCAGGAGGGCCTCGGGGCGGTCGAGGAGCATCCGCTGGGCCGCTTCGGAGAGCGGTACGGTCGAGCGCAGCTGACCGGCCCAGTGGGCGGGGTCGGTGGCCTGCTCGGCGGAGAGCCACTCGCCGGTCGCCGTCGAGAGGACGGGGAGCTGCGGGGCCCGGAGCTCCAGGGCGCCCACCAGCTGCTCGAACTCGGCCCGCACGGCCTCGGACTCCGGTCGCTGCATGAGTTCGCCGCGCCGGCAGACCAGTCGCATGGCGTCGGGGAGGGTCCAGACGCCGGCGGTGGTGGCGGCGACGATCTCGCCGAGGGAGTGGCCGAGCATGGCGGTGGGGTGGATGCCCCAGGCGCGCCACTGTGCGGTCATGGCGGTCTGGACGGCGAAGAGGGCGGGTTGCTGGATGCGGGTCTGTTCGAGCAGGGCGGCGGCGTGGGGGGTGTCGGAGTCGGGTCCGTAGAGCAGGTCGCAGAGGTCCAGGTCGATATGGTCGCGGGCGAGTTGGGCGCAGTGCTGCATCACGTCGCGGAAGACGGTGTCCTGGGTGTGGAGGTGGCGGCCCATGCCGGGCCACTGGGTGCCGCCGCCGCCGTAGACGAAGGCGACGGTGGTGTCGGGGCGGGCGCGGCCGGTGATCCAGTCGGTGGTGCCGGTGCTGTCCGTGGTGGTGGCGGTGCGGTGTTCGTAGGCGGTGCGGCCGAGTTGGGAGGTGTAGGCGATGTCGGGGAGGTTGGTGGGGTCGGTGTCGGTGAGGAACTGCTCCCAGCGGGTGCGGGCCTGGTCGAGGGAGCGGGTGGTCTTGGCGGAGGCGAGGATCACGTGGTGGCGCGGGGTGTGGTCGTCGGTGTGCTGGTCGGTCTGCTCGGTGGTGGGGGGTTGTTCGAGGATGATGTGGCAGTTGGTGCCGCCGAGGCCGAAGGAGCTGACGCCGGCGCGGCGGGGGGTGGGGCCGGACCATTCGTTCAGTTCGGCGTTGACGTAGAAGGGGCTGTGGGCGAAGTCGATCCGGGGGTTGGGGGTGCGGTAGTGCAGGCTGGGTGGGATGAGGCCGCGCTCCACGCAGAGGACGGCCTTGATGAAGCCCGCGATCCCGGCCGCGTGGCTGAGGTGCCCGACGTTGGTCTTGACCGAGCCGAGGGCGCAGAAGCCGGTCTCGGTGGTGGTCTCGCGGAACGCCTCGGTGAGTGCGGCGACCTCGATCGGGTCGCCCAGGGCGGTGGCCGTTCCGTGGGCTTCGACGTAGCCGATCGAGCCGGCCTCGACGCCGGCGGTCTGCTGGGCCTCGCGGATCACGGCGGCCTGGCCGCTGATGCTGGGTGCGGTGAAGCCGGCCTTGTCCGAGCCGTCGTTGTTGACGGCGGAGCCGCGGATCACGGCCCGGATCGGGTCGCCGTCGCGCAGGGCGTCGGACAGCCGCTTCAGCACCACGATGCCGACCCCGCTGGTGAACACCGTGCCGGCGGCTTCGGCGTCGAAGGCCCGGCAGTGCCCGTCCGGGGAGGTCATCCCCCCGGGCTGGTGCCAGTAGCCGCTGCGCTCGGGGGTGCGGACATGGGCACCGCCGGAGACGGCGAGGTCGGCCTCGCCGGCGAGGAGGCTCCGGCAGGCGTGCGCGACCGCGACCAGCGCGGTCGAGCAGGCCGTGCTCACGCTGACGCTCGGCCCCTGGAGGTTCAGCCGGTAGGAGATCTGGGAGGCGGCGAAGTCCTTGTCGTTGCCCATGCCGGCGTAGGCCAGGTCGAACGTGGGGGAACCCTGGTGGGGGAGCAGGTTGTTGAGGAGGTAGCTGCTGGTGCCGGTACCGACGTAGACGGCGACTCGGCCGTCATGGCGCTGCGCGTCGTAGCCGGCGTCCTCCAGGGCCTCGTGCGAGCACATCAGGAGCATGCGCTGCTGCGGATCCATCAACTCGGCTTCACGGGGCGTCAACCGGAAGAGCGCGGCGTCGAAGAGGTCCACCCCGTCCGGGGCGCCGGCCGCGGCCACGTACTTCCGGTTCCCGAAGGCGGCCTGGCCGGCCGGCACCGAGGTGGGGGTGATCGACTCGACGCCGTCGACCAGGTTGGTCCAGAACGCCTCCACGCTGTCCGCGCCGGGCAGCCGGGCCGCCATGCCGATGACGGCCACCGCGGTCTCGTCCGCCACGCCCGCCGCCGTGCCGCCGGGGCCGGTCGCGGCGGCCGGGCCGGCTTCGGTCGAGGACGGCGCCAGGTGCTCGGCCAGCGCGGCGACGGTCGAGTACTTGAAGAGGTCGGTGACCGTCAGCGCCACCTCCAGGCGCTGCTTGATCTGCCGACTGGCCGCGATCATCAGCAGGGAGTCGGCGCCGAGCTCGAAGAAGTTCGCCTCGCGCTCGATGCCCGACCGCCCGAGCAGGTCCTGCCAGACGGCCAGCAGGATCTCCTCGGTCTCGGCCCGTGACCGCCGGATCGGCCGCGCGGACCGGTCCTCGGCAGCGGCCTGGTCCGCGCCGCCGGCCCGGCGCGCGAACCGGTCGGGCAGGCCGTGGTCGGACACGATCAGCCGGCGTCGGCCGTCCTGGATCGCGCGCTCGAACGCGGCCAGCCCGGAGGCCGCGGTGAGCTTCACCCGCCCGTCCTGCTCCTCCAGTTCGGCGACTGCGGGCGAGCGGCGCTCGGGTGCGGTCATCCCGAGGTCGCGCCAGGCGTCCCAGCCGATGGCGATCGCGCTCGCGGGTGCCTCGGCCGATTCGGCCCAGGCGTCCAGGAACGCGTTCGCGGCGCAGTAGTCGGCTTGGCCGACGCTGCCCAGCAGGGCCGCGCTGGAGGAGAAGACGGCGAAGAGGTCCAGCTCGTGGTGGCGGAAGACCTCGGCCAGCGCCAGTGTCCCGTCCACCTTCGGCGCCAGCACCCCGCTCATGTCCTCGGACCGCAGGAACTGCGCGAGCTTGCCGCCCACGAGACCGGCGGCGTGGACCACGCCGTGGACGGGCCCGAAGCGCTCCTCGGCCCGCTCCACCGCACTGCGCAGCGCCGGGCGGTCGGAGACGTCGAAGGACTCCAGGTGGACCTCCGCCCCCGCCGCTTCGAGGGCGCGCACGGTGGTGACGGCCCGACGGACGGCCGGATCGCCGGCCGGGTCCGCCTCGATCGCCGTCCAGTGCTCGCGGGCGGGGATCACCGTCCGCCCGGTCAGCACCAACCGGGCCTTGAACTTCTCGGCCAGCCGGGTCGCGATCAGCGCACCGATCCCGCCGAGTCCACCGGTGATCAGGTAGACGCCGCGTTCCCGGAGGGGCCGGGCGGGCTCCGCCCCGGCCTCCGGGGTGACCGGGACGAGCCGCTCGACCAGCCGCTCACCGTGGCGGTGGGCCACGAAGGAGTCGGGCAGCCCGGCGTCGAACTCGGCGGCGAGCGCGGCGAAGCCCTCGGCGCTCGCGGTCAGGTCGAGGACCCCGGCGGTCAGCGCGGGGTACTCCAACGGGAGCGTCTTGGCTGCTCCCAGCGCGATCCCGCCGACCGGGGACGCGATCGGGGCCTCGGAAGTCCGGGCGAGGCCCTCGACGACCAGCGCGAGGCGGGTCGGGGTGGTGGGGCGGCGCAGCCCCAGCGCCCGGGCGAGGTGCACCGGCGCGTGCAGCGCGAAGGTCTTGGCCTGCGCCAGGTCCGCCCCGGTGTCGGTGGTCCAGAGGTACAGGACGTTCCAGGTGGCCGACGGGGTGTGCTTCTCGACGGCCTGGACCAGGAGGTCGAAGTCCGCCGGCTCGTCGGGCGAGACCGTGAACGACCTGCTGCCCGTCTCGGCGAAAGTCTCGCCGACCTCGACGGTGGTCACCAGCTCGCCCAGGCCGGCCAGTGCGGGAGCCCAGGCCGCGGCGGTCTTCCCGCCGTTGGTGAACACCAGCCACTGCTGGGCGGCTGCCTCCGCGCGGGGCGCGGGCAGCGCGGCCGGCCGGAAGGCGGCGGTGTAGAAGCGGGTGGCCGTCGTGGTGGCGTCCACCACCTCCCGCTCGACCCAGTAGCGCTTGGTGTCGAAGGCGTAGGTGGGGATCGGGGTCCGCCTGGGGGCGCGCCCCTGGTGGAGGGCGGCCCAGTCCACGGTGACGCCGTTGACCCAGAGGTGGGCCAGTGCGTCCCGGGTGGTGCGGGAGTCGTCGGTGTAGGTACGGCCGTTGCCCATCGAGGAGAGCGCGATCCGGTCGGTGCCGGCCTCGAGTTCGCCGAGCAGCAGCTGGGCGGTGGCGCCGGGGCCGACTTCGAGCAGGAGGGCCTCGGGGCGGTCGAGGAGCATCCGCTGGACCGCCTCGGAGAACCGTACGGTCGAGCGCACCTGGCCGGCCCAGTAGGCGGGGTCGGTGGCCTGCTCGGCGGAGAGCCACTCGCCCGTCACCGTCGAGACGATGGGCAGCTGCGGGGCCTGGAACTCCAGGGTCCGCAGCCGGCGCTCGAATTCGCCGAGCATCGGGTCCATCATCGGCGAGTGCCCCGCGTGCGAGATGGTCAGCCGGCGGCAGCGGATCGCGCGCGCGGTCAGCGCAGCGGCGACCGCGTCCACGGCGTCCGCGTGACCGGTCAGGATGGTGCGGCGCGGGCCGTTGACCGCCGCGACCACGCACCTCGGGGCGGCCGACGGGTCGCTGAGTTCGGCGATGAGCTTGATGGCCTCGGCTTCGGAGACGTCCGCGGCGAGCATGGCGCCGGGGGCCTGCTGCTGCATGAGTTCGCCGCGCCAGCAGACCAGTCGCATGGCGTCGGGGAGGGTCCAGACGCCGGCGGTGGTGGCGGCGACGATCTCGCCGAGGGAGTGGCCGAGCATGGCGGTGGGGTGGATGCCCCAGGCGCGCCACTGTGCGGTCATGGCGGTCTGGACGGCGAAGAGGGCGGGTTGCTGGATGCGGGTCTGTTCGAGCAGGGCGGCGGCGTGGGGGGTGTCGGAGTCGGGTCCGTAGAGCAGGTCGCAGAGGTCCAGGTCGATGTGGTCGCGGGCGAGTTGGGCGCAGTGCTGCATCACGTCGCGGAAGACGGTGTCCTGGGTGTGGAGGTGGCGGCCCATGCCGGGCCACTGGGTGCCGCCGCCGCCGTAGACGAAGGCGACGGTGGTGTCGGGGCGGGCGCGGCCGGTGATCCAGTCGGTGGTGCCGGTGCTGTCCGTGGTGGTGGCGGTGCGGTGTTCGTAGGCGGTGCGGCCGAGTTGGGAGGTGTAGGCGATGTCGGGGAGGTTGGTGGGGTCGGTGTCGGTGAGGAACTGCTCCCAGCGGGTGCGGGCCTGGTCGAGGGAGCGGGTGGTCTTGGCGGAGGCGAGGATCACCTGGTGGCGCGGGGTGTGGTCGTCGGTGTGCCGGTCGGTCTGCTCGGTGGTGGGGGGTTGTTCGAGGATGATGTGGCAGTTGGTGCCGCCGAGGCCGAAGGAGCTGACGCCGGCGCGGCGGGGGGTGGGGCCGGACCATTCGTTCAGTTCGGCGTTGACGTAGAAGGGGCTGTGGGCGAAGTCGATCCGGGGGTTGGGGGTGCGGTAGTGCAGGCTGGGTGGGATGAGGCCGCGCTCCACGCAGAGGACGGCCTTGATGAAGCCCGCGATCCCGGATGCGGTGTCCAGGTGGCCGATGTTGGTCTTGACCGAGCCGAGGGCGCAGAAGCCGGTCTCGGTGGTGGTCTCGCGGAACGCCTCGGTGAGTGCGGCGACCTCGATCGGGTCGCCCAGGGCGGTGGCCGTTCCGTGGGCTTCGACGTAGCCGATCGAGCCGGCCTCGACGCCGGCGGTCTGCTGGGCCTCGAAGATCACGGCGGCCTGGCCGCTGATGCTGGGTGCGGTGAAGCCGACCTTGTCCGAGCCGTCGTTGTTGACGGCGGAGCCGCGGATCACGGCCCGGATCGGGTCGCCGTCGCGCAGGGCGTCGGACAGCCGCTTCAGCACCACCACGCCGACCCCGCTGCCGCCGACCGTCCCGCCGGCTTCGGCGTCGAAGGCCCGGCAGTGCCCGTCCGGGGAGAAGATGTTCCCCTCCTGGTACAGGTAGCCGCCGTTCTGCAGCACGTTGATGCTCGAACCGCCCGCCAGGGCGGTGTCGCACTCGAAGCCCAGCAGGCTGACGCAGGCCTGGTGCACCGCGACGAGGGAGGTGGAGCAGGCCGTCGAGAGCGTCATGCTGGGGCCGGTCAGGCCGAGCCGGTGGGAGACCTGGGTGGCCGCGTAGTCCTTGTCGTTGAAGAGGGAGATCTGCCGGGCGAACGAGGCGAGCAGATCCGCCCGGGGCATCAGGTGGTGCATGGCGTAGCCGCTGCGGCCCACACCCATGAACACACCGACCGCCGACCGCTCCCCGCCGAGGCGGTGGCCGGAGTCCTCGATCGCCTCGACGGCCGTCTGCAGCAGGAGCCGCTGCTGCGGATCCATCAATTCGGCCTCGCGGTCGGTGAAACCGAAATAGCCCGGGTCGAACAGGTCGATCCGGTCGAGGATTCCGCCGGCCTTCACCAGATCGGAATTCCCGATGACCGCCGGATCTCCGTGCACGGCGAGCACGTCGTCATCGTCGAGGCGGGAGATCGATTCGGTACCGGCCACCAGATTCCGCCAGAATTCGGCGTAGTTGTCGGCACCCGGCACGCGCAGAGCGAGCCCAACGACGGCGATGTGTTCCATGCTCATCGACGACATCCGTTCACGTAGGAAGATGACAAGCACCCTAATGACGGCGACTGGAGTGCCCGTGAAGTCCGGCTGCCCGGTAATGCAGGGGCGGTGATCCGTCGAAAGACGGACGCCCCGGCGCTTCGTGGCACAGCGTCAGGGCGTCCGTGGGCGCGCCGGTCTCCCGGCCCGGGTCAGGGGTGCTCCGGGCCGCCGCGCAGGGAGAGCGGCCGCATGTCCGTCCAGTGTTCGTCGACCCACCGCAGGCACTCCTCCTGGGAGCCGGACGGCCCCGCGTCCCGCCAGCCCTCCGGGGCGGCCCGATCGGCGAACCAGATCGAGTACTGCTCCTCGTGGTTGACGACGACTCGGTACCGGGTGCCGCTCTCGTCCTCAGTCATGGTCCGTTCCTCCTCGGGTGTACATGTCCGCCAGCGATTGGCGGTTGTCCCAGTCCGGGTCGAAGGCCGACCGGAAGGCGTCCTCGTCCCAGGGCTCGCCGGCGAGCTCGGTCAGCCGGTGGACCAAGGTGCGGCAGAAGATCTCGTAGGTCCGCTCGTCCGCGGGGACCTCCGCCGTCCAGTCGCGCCGGCCGAAGACCTTGCCGAGCAGGGCCTCGTCCTGGTCGAAGGAGCGCGAGTCCAGGAACATCCCCTGGTTCCGGGCGTGGAAGCCATCCTGACGGTCGAGCAGCCCGACGAACTCCTCGGTGAGCCGGTCGGCGGACTCCAGCAGCCGGGCCAGCTTGCCCGCCAGCACCTGCTCGTCGCACTCGCAGTCCGTGCCGTGGGTGCGGCTGAAGTGGAGCAGGATCCGGTGGTCCTCCAGCGCGTCCGGCACGATCCGGTTGTAGTAGACCCGCTGCCGCAGGGCGAACCAGGCCGACCAGGCGTCGAAGGAGCCCCGGGAGAGGTAGTGGCCGGGGGAGTTGAGCAGCTTCTTGAACCGGCTGCGCATCCGGATGTGGAAGTGGTGCACCATGCCCGGCAGCTCGTGGGTGCGGCCGGCGCGGTCGGACTTGATGAACTCGCCGATCAGCTTGTTGTTCTCGGTGAACATCCAGGAGGAGGCGGCGAACATCGGGTCGAGCACGGTGCCGGCGCTCCCGGTCAGGAACCAGCGCTGCACCGAGAACTGCTCCTGGGCGAACCGCGAGAAGCTCCGCCGCGTCCCGAACGCCTCCGGACGCGGCTGCGGCCCGAGCACCTGGGCGATCGCCCGGTGCCCGCGGAGGAAGTCGAGCAACTCCTCGGCGGAGGCCACCGGAGGGCTGACGTGCCGCCGGTCGAAGGTGACGCCGATGCTGTACTGCGATTCGGTCAGCGGGATCAGCCAGATCCAGTAGCCCCGGTACATGAAGTACGCCGTCGAGGCACCGCGGCCCCAGTGCGGGACCCGGCCGCGCCACGGCTTGCTGCCGAGCTCGTCGAGCGACAGGCAGCCGTCGAAGCGGGCCCAGGCGGCGCCGATCGGGTTGCGGTCGTCCTCGGGCGCCAGCTCCAGCATGCGGGCGATCGGCGACTCCTCGCCGGCCGCGTCCACCAGCCACCTGCACCGGATGGTGCCGCCGGTGGTCCGCACCCGGTGGCCGCGCTCCCCGTCGAGCGAGATCGCGTCGTCCGGCACCTCGGTGCCCAGCAGGACGCGCACGCCCCGCCCGCGGTTCAGCTCGCACAGAGCCCGCTCGACCGCCGGCCGGTCGATCAGGTACGTCGGGATCGGGTGTGGAGTCCGCCCGCCGATCTCGGACATCCGGTCGATCGGCAGGTCCCGGTCGGGCGAGTCGAAGAAGTAGCGCAGGCCGGAGCTCACCAGGTGGTGTTTGCGCAGGTACGGGCCGAGCCGCAGCACGCGGTTCGCGTAGTTGGAGAACTCCTCCCCGGAGGGTTCGTCCATGCCCGGCCGGAACTCGGTGGCCCGGTCCACCACCACCACGTCCAGGTCGGGCTGCTCCAGGCTGAGTTGGCGGGCCAGCGAGCCACCGGCGATCCCTGCCCCGATGATCAGGACATCGCAGTCGAGGTCGGCCTCATCGCCCATCGGGCGTCCCGTCCAGTCCGAGCTCGGCCGCCAGTACCCGGGCGACGGTCTCGGCGTTGCGGGGGCCGAACACCGTGCCGTAGTCGCCGGGGAGCACCCGGGTGTCCAGCCCGCCCAGGGCCAGCTCGGTCCAGGCCAGGTCGGGACGGGCCGGGTCGATCCCCTCCCGGCGCTCCTGCGCGAGGAAGTAGAGGATCCTTCCCTGGTACGGGGCCGGCCGGTAGGCGTGCAGGGCCCGCACGTTGGTCCGGTACACCTTGAGGATCTCGTGCGCGTACGCGTCGTTCACCGCGGTCAGCCCCTCGGCCGACATCCGTTCGGCGAGCAGCGCCTCGGCCTCCGCCCCGGTCAGCGCGCCGTGCCGGTCCGGCGGCATCTGCCCCGGGCCGGGGGTGTCGAACAGCGCGAGCAGCCGGACGGCCTCGCCCTCGGCGCGCAGCCGCTGGGCCATCTCCAGGGCCACCAGACCACCGAAGGCCGCTCCGCCGAGCGCGTAGGGGCCCGCCGGCTGGACACCGCGCAGCTCCGCCAGGTAGCGCTCGGCGAGCTCCTCGACGGTGCCCAGCGGCTCGGCGCCGTCCCGCAGACCGGCGGCCTGGAAGCCGAGGACCGGCTGTGCCGCGGGCAGGCACCGGCTCAGCTCCCGGTAGAAGTACACGCTGCCGCCGACCGGGTGCAGCAGGAAGAGCGGCGGCCGGCCGGCCGCGCCCTCGCGGAGGGTGACCAGAGAGGCCCCGCGCTCCGCCCCGGCCCCGGCCCCGGCCGTCTCGACGAAGGCGGCCACGCCCGCCGCCGTGGGGGCGTCGAGCATGATCTGGTGCGGGAGGTCGACGCCGAGCTCCTCGGACACCCGGGCCGCCACCTGGAGGGCCATCAGGGAGTCGCCGCCCAGGTCGAAGAAGTCGTCCTCGACCCCGATCGGGCTGATCCCCAGCACCTCCTCCAGCACCCCCACCACCGACCGCTCGGCCGGCGTCCTCGGTACCACGTAGTCCGTGCTCACCGATTCCGGTCGGTCGTACATCGACGTCACAGCCGACTCCCTCACTGGTTGCCCGATTTTCGACCGCCAGGCTACGGATGCCGACTGAAATGCCCGTGAAATCTCGCTACCCCGAATGAAGTACGGCTTCGGGCCGTGGAGTCGGGGGAGACGGCGTCAGTCCGCCGTCAGCTCGCGGGCGAACTGGGCGGTGAACAGCCGGGCGTAGGGGCCGTCCGCGCCGATGAGTTCGCGGTGGTGCCCCTGTTCGACGATCCGGCCCTCCGCCATCACCAGGATGGTGTCGGCCTCGCGGATGGTGGAGAGCCGGTGCGCGATCACGAAGCTGGTGCGGCCCTCCCGCAGCGAGGTCAGGCCCCGCTGGACGAGCATCTCGGTGCGGGTGTCCACCGAGCTGGTGGCCTCGTCCAGGATGAGCAGGGCGGGGCGGAGCAGGAAGGCGCGGGCGATCGTCACCAGCTGCCGCTCGCCCGCGCTGAGGTTCGCGCCCTCCTCGTCCAGCACGGTGTCGTAGCCGTCGGGAAGGGTGCGGATGAACCGGTCCGCGTGGGTGGCCCGGGCGGCGGCGACGATCTCCGCGCGGGAGGCTCCGGGCATGCCGTAGGCGATGTTGTCGGCGATCGTCCCGGCGGACAGCCAGGTGTCCTGGAGCACCATCCCGATGCCGGAGCGCAACTCCTCCCGGCTCATCCGGCGGATGTCGGTGCCGTCCAGGGTGATGGTGCCGGCCGTGGTCTCGTGAAACCGCATCAGGAGGTTGACGAGGGTGGTCTTCCCGGCTCCGGTGGGGCCGACCACGGCGACGGTCCGGCCGGGTTCGACGGTCAGCGAGAGGTCCTCGATCACCGGCCGGCCCGGCTCGTAGCCGAACGAGACCCGTTCGAACGCGACCCGGCCGGCGATCCGGTCGGGCCGCTCGGGGGAGAGCGGATCCGGGCTCTGCTCCTCGGCGTCCAGCAACTCGAAGACCCGCTCGGCGGAGACCACCCCGGACTGGACGATGTTGGTCAGTGAGGCCATCTGGTTGATCAGGTTGTTGAAGGTGAGCGTGTAGCCGAGGAACGCCTGCAGCGCACCGATCGTCAGGGCGCCGGAGGACAGCTCCAGGCCGCCGAGGACGGCGACCAGCACGAAGTTGAGGTAGCCGAGGAAATCGACGGCCGGCCCGATGGATCCGGACAGGAACTGGGCGCGGTGGCCGGCCCGGTAGACGGCTTCGTTGCGCTCGGCGAACGCCTCGGCCGCCGACCGCGAATCCCCGTGGCTCTTCACCAGCTCGTGGCCGCTGTACGTCTCCTCGACGAAGGCGTTGAGCTCGCCGACGGCCTCCCCCTGGCGGACGGCCTGCGGCCGGGCCCGCCGGGCGAAGGACTTGGTGAGCAGGGCCGCCAGCGGGATCGTGCCCAGCGAGCAGAGCGTGAGCAGCGGCGACAGCCACAGCATGATCGCCAGGGCGCCGATCGCGAGCAGCAGGGAGTTGATCAGCCGGGTGAGGATCTGCCAGAGGGTGAGCGCGATGTTGTCGACGTCCGTGGTGACCCGGGAGAGCACCTCCCCCCGGGGTCGGCCGTCGAGGTAACTCAGCGGTAGCCGGGTGAGTTTGGTCTGGCAGGCCGACCGGAGCCGGTGGGCCGTGCGCTGCGAGGCGCGCTGGGCGAGCCGTCCGCGGGCGAGGCCGCAGAGCGAGGCAGCCAGCACCACACCGGTGGCGGCCAGCAGCATCGGGCCGATCCGGCCGGTGTCGGCCCCGGTCCGGCCGGGGGCGCCCGTCACGATCAGGTCGGTGACGTGGCCGAGCAGCCGGGGAAGGGTCACCGCCAGCGCGGCGCTCGCACCCGCGGCCAGCAGGGCGAGGGCGACCAGCCGGCGGTCCGGCCCCATCGTGCCCAGCAGCCGTGGTGCGGAGCGGCGGAAGGCCCGCGGCCCGCCCTCGCCGGGGCCGTTCACCACCCGGGCGGCGGTGTTGGCGGTGCTCACGCGGCCTCCTCCTCTACGAGTTGGGAGGAGACGATCTCCTGGTAGGTGGGGTTGTCGCGGAGCAGTTCGGCGTGGGTGCCGGCGCCGACCACCTGCCCCTCGTCGAGGACGAGGATCCGGTCCGCGTCGCGGATGGTGGACACCCGCTGGGCGACGATGACCACCGTCGCGTCTGCGGTCTCGGCGGCCAGGGCCTCCCGCACCGCCGCGTCGGTGGCCTGGTCCAGGGCCGAGAAGCAGTCGTCGAACAGGTAGACGTCCGGCCGGGCGGCCAGCGCGCGGGCGATGGCCAGCCGTTGCCGTTGGCCGCCGGAGAGGTTCCGGCCGCCCCGGGTGATCGGGTGGTCCAGGCCGCCGGGGAGTGCCTCGACGAACTCGCGGGCCTGCGCGATCTCCAGCGCCCGCCAGAGCCGGTCCTCGTCGGCCTCCGGGGCGCCGTGGCGGAGGTTGGCGCCGACCGTCCCCGAGAAGAGGTGGGGCTGCTGGGGTACGAGGCGCACGGCCCGGGTCAGCAGGGCCGGGTCCAGCTCGCGCACGTCCACCCCGCCGACCCGGGCGCTGCCGGAGTCGGCGTCGAACAGTCGGGGCACCAGCCGGAGCAGGGTCGACTTGCCGCTGCCGGTGGACCCGATGACGGCGGTGGTCTCGCCCGGGCGGGCGACCAGGTCGGCGCCGCGCAGCACGGGCAACTCGGCCCCCGGGTAGCGGAAGACCACCTCCCGGAGCTCCAGCAGCCCTCTCGACTCGAAGGCGCGGACCGGGTGCCGGGGCGGCCGGACGCTGGGCTCGGCGGCCAGCACCTCCTGGATGCGCTCGGCGCAGGTCCGCGCGCGGGGGGCGATCTGGAAGGCCGTGGTTGCCAGCAGCACGGCCTGCAGGATCTGCACCAGGTAGTTGAGCAGTGCCACCATCGAGCCGACCTGCATCGAGCCGGCCTGCACCCGGTGGCCGCCGAACCAGAGCACCGCGATGTTCGAGCACTCGATGATCAGCAGCACGCTCGGGTTCATGAACGCCTGGACCCGGCCGAGTCGGTACCCGACCTCCCGCAGCTCCGTGGTGGCCGCGCCGAACCGCTCGCCCTCCCGCCGGTCCTGGACGAACGCCCGGACCACCCGGACGCCGGCGATCTGCTCGCGCAGGGTGCGGTTGACCCGGTCGACCAGCTGCTGCTGGGAGGCGGAGAGCGGCGCCATCGCGCGCAGGATCAGGACGAAGGCGAGGACGAGGGTGGCCAGGCCGGCCAGGAGGAGCAGGGACATCGGGACGTCCTGGCGGAACGCCATCAGCACACCGCCGAGGCCCACGATCGGTGCCGTCACCATCATCGCGAGGGTCATCAGCACCAGCGACTGGACCTGCTGCACGTCGTTGGTGGTCCGGGTGAGCAGCGAGGACGTGCCGAAGCGCCCGACCTCCCGGAGCGACAGCTCCTGCACCCGGTGGAAGACGGCGGCCCGCAGGTCGCGCCCGAGCGCGGCGGCGGTCCGCGCGGCGAGGCGGAAGGCCGAGACCGCGCTCAGGACCTGGACGAGCGTGGCGGCCAGCATCACCGCGCCGACGCGCAGGACGTAGCCACCGTCACCCTTGGCCACGCCGCTGTCGACGATGTCGGCGTTGAGCGCCGGCAGCGTGAGCGCGGCGAAGGACTGGACGAGTTGGAGCGCGACGACCACCGCGACCCAGCCGCGGTAGGGGCGCAGGTAGGTGCTCAGGAGCCGACCCGGCACGACACCGTTCCTCTCATGGACATGCTCAACGAAGATGGTGCGTCCGCCACGCTAGCCCGAACGCCCTCCGGGAAGACGGCCGGGGGCGACCGCTCCAGTCCCGCTGCACCGCAGTGCAGCGGAATTCCACCGGGAATTCACTCGGGTACGACCGGTGCCGGAGCCGAAGGGCCGTGCTCAGCAGCGCTTCACTGGCCCGCAGCGGAATCTCACGGGTGCTTCAGCGGGCGTCGCTAGCCTGACCGGCAATGGCTGTCTTGAGGAGGGGTCAGGCCGTGTCGGAGCAGAATGTCGAACCCGTGGTGCACGATCTGGGGGGCCTGCTCCGGTGGCGTGCGGAGCACGACCCGGACGGTGTCACCTATGCCTTCCTCGACGGCTTCGCCGATCGAAAGAACTGGCACGAACGACGGCTGACCAATCGTGAACTCGAATTCCGGGCCCGGGCCCTCGCCGCGCGGATCCAGCGCCACGCGGGCCCTGGCGACCGGGTGCTGGTGCTGAACCAGCCGGGGCCGGACTACTTGGTCGGGATCTTCGGCAGCCTGCTGGCGGGCGCGGTCGTGGTGCCGGCCTACCCGCCGGAGGCCACCAGGCTCAACCGCGGCCTGGACCGGGTGCGGGCGATCGTCGCCGACGCGGCGCCGCGCTGCGTCCTGGTCGACGAACCGGCCGGGGTGTCGGGCAGCGCGCTGCGGGACGCCGCCCCGGGGGTGGAGTGGATCGTCTCGGCCACGGTCTCCCCCGAGTGGGCCGACTCCTGGACGGCGCCGCAGGCCGACGCCGGGGGCCTGGCCGCGCTGCAGTACACCTCGGGCTCGACCGGGCAGCCGAAGGGTGTGATGCTCTCGCACCGGAACCTGCTGGAGAACCTGCGGGCCGGGCGGGACGCCTACGGCATCGCCGGGCGGATGAACGGCGTGTTCTGGATCCCGCCCTACCACGACATGGGCCTCATCGGCGGAATCCTGATGGCGCTCTACTGCGGTGGCCGGGCCCACCTGATGGCGCCGTTCGCCTTCCTCCGCGACCCGCTGCGCTGGGTGCACGCGATGTCCCGCCACCGGGGGTACGTCAGCGCGGCGCCGAACTTCGGCTACGAGATGGCCGCCCGGGCCGCCGAGGCCGATCCGGAGGCGGTGCGCGGCCTGGACCTGAGCCACTGGCGGGTGGCGATCTCGGGTGCCGAGCCGGTGCACGCCGAGACGCTGGAGCGGTTCGCCCGGGCCTTCGCCCCGGCGGGCTTTCGCCGGGACGCCTTCCACCCCTCCTACGGGCTGGCGGAGAACACCCTGGTGGTGACCGCCCAGCCGGGCGGGGCGAGCCTGGCCCGGCTGGATCCGGCGGAGTTGGAGCGCCACCGGGTGCGCGAGGTGGCGGCGGGCAGTGCGGCCCGGACGGTCGTGGGCTGCGGTCCGAGCGCCGACCCCGGTCAGCGCGTCGAGGTCGTCGACCCGGCGCGGCGAACGCCCGTGCCGGCGGGCACCGTGGGCGAGATCTGGGTCGGCGGGCCCAGCGTGGCGCAGGGGTACTGGGGCAAGGAGCCGGAGACCGAGGCCGTCTTCCGGGCCCGGCTCGCCACGGGCGAGGGGCCGTTCCTGCGGACCGGTGACCTCGGATTCCTCGGGCCGGACGGCCTGTTCGTCACCGGTCGGATCAAGGACCTCATCGTGTTGCACGGGCGCAACCACTACCCGCACGACCTGGAGCGGACGGCGGAGGAGGCGCACCCCGCCGTCCGCAGCGGACGGTGCGTGGCCTTCCCGGTCGGCGGCGACCGCGGCGAGGAGCTGGTGCTGGCCCTGGAGGCGGCCGGGCGCCCTGCCCCGGAGCGGCAGCGGGAGATCGCCGCAGCGGTGCGGGAACGCGTGGGCGAGCAGCACGCGGTGGCCGTCCGGGAGGTCGTCCTGGTGCCGCGCGGCGGCATCCGGCGCACCTCCAGCGGGAAGCTGCAGCGCTCCGCCGTGCGCGCCGCCTACCTGTCCGGCGAGTACCCGCCCGAGGACCGGGCCCGGGCCGGCTACGAGGCGCCGCGCGACGAGGTCGAGCAGGCGGTGGCGGACGCCTGGAGCCGGGTGCTGGAGGTCGAGCGGGTGGGCCTGCGCGACCGGTTCTTCGAGCTCGGCGGCGACTCCTTGAAGGCCGCCCGGCTGCTGGCTGACCTCGACGGGAGGCTCGGGTACCGGCTGACGCTGGCCGACCTGGCGACCGTCCACACCGTGGCGGAGTGCGCCGCCCTGCTGCGCTCCGCCGCGCGCGCACCACGGCACGGGGGCGCGGACATCCAGGTGGACCTGGGCTGATGGCTGAGTACGGGGAGATGAGAGCGGCGATGGCCGAGGACGTCCGCAGGTTCGTGAGCGAGGCGCAGGAGCGGGGGATCCGGCTCTTCCTGGAGGACGGTCGGCTGCAGTGCCGGGGGCCGCAGGAGCTGCTGACCCCGGAGCTGCTCGCCCGGGTGCGGGAGCACCGGGAGGAGATCGTGGCGCAGCTGCTCCGGCCCGGCGGCCCGGAGCAGGCCGAGCTGCTCACCGCGGGCCAGCGCAGCCTGCTCCTGCACCAGCGGCTGACCCCGGACAGCGTGGCCTACAACCTGGCCCTGCTCTTCCGCGCCGAGGAGGCGCTGGACGCCGCGCGGCTGGACGCCGCCCTGCGCTCGGTGCTGGACCGTCACGCGATCCTGCGCACCGGCTACCACTGGCACGAGGGCGAGCCGAGGCCGCAGCTGCGCGAGGTGCCCGCCTCGGTGCTCCGGGTGGAGACCGCGGTGCCCGAGCGCGTGGCGGAGGTCGCCGAGGGGTTCGCCGACCTCCCGTTCGACCTGGCACGGGACCTGCCGCTGCGGGCAGCACTCCTGCGGACCGGCCCGGCGGACGAGCACCCGGTCGTGGTGCTGGTGCTGCACCACGTCGCGGCGGACCTGCGCTCCGTGGACGTGATCACCGAGGAGTGGCTCGCGGCCTACCGGGCCGACGCCCCGACGGCGCCGGGCGGCCCGGCGGCGGAGGAGTTCGCGCGGCAGGTACGGAGCGAGCAGCGGTGGCTGTCCGGCCCGGCGGCGGCCCGGAACCTGGAGTTCTGGCGCGGCGAGCTCGCCGACCTCCCCGAGGCCCGGCTGCCGTTCGACCGCCCGCGTCCGGCCCGGCAGACCTTCGCCGGCGGGCGCCTGACGCTGGCGCTGGAGCCCGCCCTCGGCGCCGCCCTCGGGCGGATCGCCAGGGCGGCCGACGCCACCCCGAACATGCTGTTCCTGTCCGCCCTCCAGGTGCTGCTGCACCGGCACACCGGAGCCGAGGACGTCGTGGTCGGCACGCCGGCCGCCAAGCGGTCGGAGCCCGGCACGCAGGACACCGTCGGCTTCTTCGCCGACCCGGTCGTGGTGCGCACCAGGCTCGGCGACGACCCGGGCTTCACCGCGCTGCTCGGACGGACCAGGCACACCCTGCTGACGGCGCTCGACCACCCGTACCCGTTCCCGCTGCTGGTCGAGCACCTCAACCCGGAGCGGGACCAGCGTCGTTCACCGTTCTTCCAGGTGATGTACGTCTGGCAGCAGGCGACGGCCGATCGCCCCGCGCTGCCGATCGAGCCGCTGGCCGGCTCCGGGCAGCGCGGCGCCCCCTACGACCTGGTGCTGGCGGTGCAGGAGACCGGGGGGCGCTACGTCTGCACCTGGACCTACAACCTCGACCTGTTCGAGCCGGCGACCGTGGCGCGGCTGGCCGAGGGCTTCCTGAGCCTGCTGGAGGCCGTCGCCGCCGATCCGGCCCGGCCGGTCTCGGCGCTGCCGGTGCTGTCGCCCGCCGCCGAACTGGCCCTGCGGGCGGAGGCGGCCGGCCCGGCCGTGGAGCCGACCGGGGTGTCCTGGCCCCACCAGTTCGCCGCTCAGGTGAGCCGGACCCCGGACGCGGTTGCGCTGGTCTGCGGCGAGCAGTCGCTGACCTACCGCGAGCTGGGCCGCCGGGTCGGGCTGCTGGCCGCCGCGCTGCGGGCGCGGGGCGTCGGCGCCGAGGTGCGCGTCGGCCTGTGCGCCGAGCGCTCGGTCGACCTGGTGGCGGCCGTGCTGGCCGTGGCCGAGGCCGGTGGGGCCTACGTGCCGTTGGACCCGGAGTACCCGGCCGAGCGCCTCGGCTACATGGCCGAGGACAGCGGGATGGCCCTGTGCCTGGTGGACCGGACCGGGGCGCGGGCCGTCCCCGGGTATTCGGGGGAGACCGTCACCCTGGAGGCGCTCGCCCGCGAGGGGGCCGCACGCGAGGCGGCCGCGCCGGAGGCCGTCCCGGCCGACGCGCTCGCCTACCTGCTCTACACCTCCGGGTCCACCGGCCGTCCGAAGGGGGTCATGGTCACCCGGCGCAACCTCGCCAACCTCTTCGCCGGGCTGGACCGCTCGGTGGGCGAGCGGACGGCCGGGCCGCAGCCGACCTGGCTCGCCGTGACGAGCGTCTGCTTCGACATCTCCGTCGTCGAACTGCTCTGGACCCTGTGCCGCGGCTACCGCGTGGTCGTGGAGACGGACCGCTTCTCCGCCCCCGCGCCGCAGGCCCCCTCGCGGCCGGTCGATCTCAGCCTGTTCTACTTCGCCGCGGACTCCGGCGAGCGCCGCGGGCGTGACGTCTACCGGATGCTGCTCGAAGGGGCGCGGTTCGCCGACGCCAACGGGCTGCGCGCGGTGTGGCTCCCCGAGCGGCACTTCCACGCCTTCGGCGGTGCCTTTCCCAACCCGGCCGTGCTGGCAAGCGCCGTCGCGGCGGTGACCGAGCGCGTCGCGCTGCGTGCGGGCAGCGTCGTGCTGCCCCTGCAGGACCCGCTGCGGGTCGCCGAGGAGTGGGCGGCCGTGGACAACCTCTCCGACGGGCGGGTCGGGCTCTCCTTCGCCTCCGGATGGCAGCCGGACGACTTCGTGCTGGCCCCGGACCGGTTCGCCGACCGCAGGGAGCGGATGTGGGCGGACGTCGAGACCGTGCGGAGCCTGTGGCGCGGGGCGACCGTGCGCCGGGTGAACGGGCTCGGCGCCGAGGTGGAGGTCGCCACGCTGCCCCGACCGGTCCAGGCCGAGCTGCCGGTCTGGGCCACCGCCGCCGGGAGCGAGGAGACCTTCCGTCAGGCGGGCGCGGCCGGGGCCAACCTGCTCACCCACCTGCTGGGGCAGAACGTGGCGGAGCTGGCCCGCAAGATCGAGGTCTACCGCGCGGCCCGCGCCGGGGCGGGGCACGACGAGGGCGTGGTGACGCTGATGCTGCACACCTTCGTCCACCCGGACCCGGAGGTGGCCCGGGAGGCGGTGCGGGAGCCCTTCAAGGACTACCTGCGCAGCTCGATCGACCTGATGCGGGGCCTGGCCAAGGGGCTGGGGCTCGACCCGGTGCGCCACCGGGAGCTGCTCGTCGAGCATGCGTACGAGCGCTTCGCGGGCAGCAGCGCGCTGTTCGGCACGCCGGAGCACTGCGCGGCCCTGGTCGGCGAGCTCTCCGGCGTGGGCGTGGACGAGATCGCCTGCCTGGTCGACTTCGGCGTGGACGACGACCTCGCGCTCTCGGCGCTGCCGCACCTGGTGGACCTCAAGCGGCTGCTCGAACCCGCTGGATCACCGGGCGTGGCGGCCTCCCTGGCCCGGCACGGGGTGACCCACCTCCAGTGCACCCCGGCCTACGCCCGGGTGCTGCTGGAGGGGGGCGCCGAGGGCCTGGGGCCGCTGCGCACGGTGCTGGTGGGCGGTGACGCCGTACCGCCGGACCTGGTGGAGGGGCTCCGCCGGGCCGGTGCCGAGCGGCTCTTCAACATGTACGGACCGACCGAGACCACCGTGTGGTCGGCGGTGCAGCCACTGGAGGTGGACGAGGCGGGGCGGGTCACCGTCGGTGGCCCCCTGGCCAACACCACCCTGCACGTGCTCGACCGCCGACTGCGGCCGGTGCCGCCCGGCGTGGCCGGCGAGCTCTTCATCGGCGGCGCGGGGGTGGCCCGCGGCTACTGGGGCCGGCCCGGGCTGACCGCCGAGCGGTTCCTGCCCGATCCCTTCTCGGACCTGGCGGGCGCCCGCATGTACCGCACCGGCGACCTGGTGCGGCCGCTCGGTGCCGGGCGGCTGGAGTTCCTCGGCCGGCTCGACCACCAGGTCAAGGTGCGCGGGTTCCGCATCGAGACGGGGGAGGTCGAGGCGGTGCTCGGCGCGCACCCGGGGGTGGCCGAGTGCGCCGTGGTCGCCCGGCAGACCCGGGACGGCGACGCTCTGCTGGTCGCCTTCCTCGTCCCCGGGCCCGGTGCCGGCTGGGACGAGCCCGGCCTGCGGACGTACGCCCGTGGCGCGCTGCCCGCTCACATGGTGCCCTCGCGGTTCGTCGAACTCCGCGGCCTGCCGCTGACCCTGAACGGCAAGACCGACCGCAAGGCCCTGGTGCGGCTCGCGGCCGAGGCGCCCACGGCGGCACCGGCCGAGTACGTGGCGCCGCGCAACCAGGTCGAGAGCTCGCTGCAGCTGATCTGGGCCGAACTGCTGGAACGCGACTCGGTGGGCGTGAACGAGAACTTCTTCGAGGTCGGCGGCCACTCCGTGCTCGCCGCCAGGTTGCACGCCCGCATCGGCGGCGCCGGTCTCGGCCCGATCGAACTCGTCGACATCTTCACCTACCCGACCATCGCCGCGCTGGCCGCCCGCCTGGGCTCGGACGGCAGCGCCGCCGGCCCCGAGCGCGAGCGGGCCGACGACCGGGCGAGCAAGCAGCGGGCCGCCGTCCGGCGGCAGCAGCGCAGGAGGCACAACCCGTGAGCGAGCACGACACCGAGGATCTTCAGCACATCGCGATCATCGGCATGACCGGCCGGTTCCCGGGCGCCGAGGACCCGGACCGCCTCTGGCGCAACATCGCGGACGGGGTCGAGTCCGTCACCCGGCCCACGGACGAGGAGCTGCTCGCCCTCGGCGTCTCGGAGGAGGAGCTCCGTGACCCCCGGTACGTCCGGGCGGCCTCGGTGCTCGACGGCCTGGACCGGTTCGACGCCGGCCTGTTCGGGCTGACGCCGATGGAGGCGGCCGTGCTCGACCCGCAGCACCGCATGCTGCTGGAGGGCACCCAGGCCCTGTTCGACAACGCCGGGTACGACCCGGAGCACCTGGACGCCACCACCGGGGTCTACGTCGGGGTCGGCTTCCCCTCCTACCTGGTCCGCAATCTGCTCGGCCACCCGGAGCTCGTCGAGCAGGTCGGGCTGCAGCGGATCTTCTTCGCCACCGACAAGGGCTTCGCCCCGACCCGGATCTCGCACAAGTTCGACCTCACCGGCCCGAGCGTCGGGGTCGACACGGCCTGCTCCACGTCTCTGGTCGCCGTGCACCAGGCGTGCCGGGCCCTGCTGGGCTACGAGTGCGACCTCGCCGTCGCCGGCGGCGCCGGCGCGGTGCTGCCCAACGGCGCCGGCTACCGGTACGAGGAGGGCGGCATCCACTCCCCGGACGGGCACTGCCGGGCCTTCGACGCGACCGCCGCCGGGACGCGGTTCGGCAGCGGGGTCGGCCTGGTGCTGCTCAAGCGGCTCTCCGAGGCGCTCGCCGACGGCGACCAGGTGCTCGCGGTCATCCGCGGCTCGGCGGTGAACAACGACGGCGCGGCGAAGGCCGGCTTCACCGCACCGAGCGCGGCCGGCCAGGCCGCCGTGATCGCCGAGGCGCTCGCCTTCGCCGAGGTCGCCCCGGACACCGTCGGCTACGTGGAGGCGCACGGCACCGGCACGGTGCTGGGCGATCCGATCGAACTCGCCGGTCTCGACCGGGCGTTCCGGGAGCAGACGGACCGTCGCCAGTACTGCGCCATCGGCTCGCTGAAGACCAACGTCGGCCACCTCGACGTGGCCGCGGGGGTGGCCGGGCTGATCAAGACGGTGCAGGCGCTGCGGCACCGCGAGCTCCCGCCGAGCCTCAACTTCGTGCGGCCCAACCCGGCGGTGGACTTCGCCCGCAGCCCGTTCTACGTGAACACCGAGCTGCGCCCCTGGCCCGCGCCCGAGGGGGCACCGCGGCGGGCCGGGGTCAGTTCGTTCGGCATCGGCGGGACGAACGCCCATGTGGTGGTGGAGGAGGCTCCCGAGCGAGCCGCCTCGGGGCCGTCCCGCCAGGAGCAGCTCGTCGTCCTGTCGGCGCGCTCGCCGGAGGGGCTGGACCGACTGGCCGCCGAGCTGGCCCAGGCGCTCCGGACGGACTCGCAGGCACCGCTGCCCGATCTCGCGTTCACGCTCAGCAGCGGCCGCCGGGCCCACCCGCACCGCCGCGCCTTCGTCTGTCGGGACCGGGCCGGCGCGATCGGGGCGCTGACCGGGCACGGCCCCTCGGCCCCGCTGTCCGGGCTCGCGGCGGACGCCCCCGGCGTCGCGTTCCTGATACCCGGTCAAGGAGCCCAGCAGCTGCGGATGCTGGCCGACCTCTTCGCCGGCGAGCCGGTCTTCCGCGAGGTGGTCGACCGGTGCGCCGAGCTCGCGGCCGGCCCGCTCGGGGTGGACCTGCGCCGGGTGATCTGGCCGTCGGCCGCCGAGGAGGAGCAGGCCCGGGAACGGCTGGACCGGACCTGGCTCACCCAGCCGGCCCTGTTCACCGTCTCGCTGGCCGTCGCCCGACTGTGGCAGGCGTGGGGCGTCCGCCCCTCGGTGCTGCTCGGGCACAGCCTCGGCGAGTACGTGGCGGCGACGCTGGCCGGCGTCTTCCGGCTGGAGGACGCGCTGGAGCTGGTCATCGAGCGCGCCAGGCTGATGGACGAGGTCCCCGGCGGGGCCATGCTGGCCGTCCCGTTGGACGAGCAGACACTGGCACCGCTGCTGGGCGAGTGCTCGCTGGCCGCGGTGAACGGCCCGCAGCAGTGCGTGGCCGCCGGCCCGCACCCGGCGGTCGCGGAGTTGGAACACCGGCTCTCGGCCCTGGGCGTCGAGCACCGCCGGCTGCGCACCTCGCACGCCTTCCACTCCGCCATGCTGGACGGGGTGGTGCAGCGCTTCGAGCAGTGCGTGGCCCGCTACCAGCTGGCCGAGCCGCAGCTGCCGGTGGTGTCCTGCCTGACCGGCCGGGTGCTCACGGCGGCGGAGATCCGCACACCGGCGTACTGGGCGCGGCAGCTCCGTGGCACCGTCCGCTTCGCCGAGGCCGTCCGCACGGCCGGCGAGTACGGGGCGGAGGTCTTCCTGGAGGTGGGCCCGGGGCGGACGCTCACCTCGATGATCCGTCGTAGCGGCGTGCCGACCGACCGGGCGATCGCCTCCGGGCGGGGCCGGCGCGAGGAGGGCACGGACCTCGGCGCCCTGCTCGCGGCCCTGGGCGCGTTGCACTGCGCCGGCGTGCCGGTGGACTGGGCGGGCTTCTGGGCCGGCCAGCGGCGCCACCGGGTGCCACTGCCCGGCTACCCGTTCGAGCGGGAGCGGCACTGGATCGACCCCGTCACCGTGCCCGCCACCGCCCCGGCGTCGCAGGACGGAGCCGGGCCGGTCGACGGCCGCCTCCGCCGCTGGGCCGCCACGCCGCTCGGGGAGCCCGCGGCTGCCCCGGGGCGGCCCGGCAGCTGGCTGGTCGTGGCCGGCGAGGAGCTCGGACCGGAGCTGGCCGACCGGCTGGCGAAGGAGGGCGCGAGCCTGGTCCGGGTGCGTCCCGGCACGGCCTTCGCCGAGCGGGACGGCGGCTACCTGCTCGACCCGGCGCGCCCCGAGGACGTGGCGGCGCTGCTGAGCGCCCTGCGGGCCCGGGGTCCGCTGCCGGAGCACATCGTGCTCGAATGCGGGCGCGGCCCGGCCTCGGCCGACGGGGCCGAGGTCTTCGACGGCCTGCGGCAGGCGGGCGTGTGGGTCGAGGAACTGCTCGCCCGCGCGGAGGGCGCGCAGCTCCGGCTGGCGCTCGTCGGGGACGGCCTGCTGGGGGTGGTCGAGGGTGACGAGCCGTCACCGGATCGGGCGACCCTGGCCGGTTTCGCCCGCGCGCTGGCGGCCGACCGCCCCGAACTGCGGGTGGTCTGCTGCGATGTGGACGGCGGGCCGGGGCCGGCCGCCGACGGGATCGTCCGGGAGCTCCTCGACGGCGCGCGCCGGCCGCTGGTCGCGTTCCGTGCGGGGGTGCGGTACACCGAGTCCCACGAGGAGCTGCCGGCCCCGAGCGGCGACCTCGGCCGGACCTACCTGCTCACCGAGGCGGGAGCCGAAGCCGCGCGGGTGCTCGCCCGGCAGCTGGCCGGGCAGCCCGGGGCCAGGCTCGCGCTGATGGACCGGCGGCCGCTGCCGCCGGAGGCCGGGTGGCCGGCCTGGCTGGACGGCACCACCGGGCCGGAGCTCGCGCTGGCCGCGGTGTCCGGGAGTGCGAGTGCCTTCGACCCGGGGCGCGAGGCGGCCGGGACAGCCGCGGTCGAACGGGAGCTCGCTGCCGCCGCCGGGGCCGGCTGGGACCGGGACGAGGCCGGCGAAGTCCTGAACCGGCTCTGCGGCAGCCATGTCTACCGGACCCTGCGGGACGCCGGCGTCGACCTGCGGGCCGGCGTGGTGCACCGGCGCACCGAGATCGCCGAACGCATGCGCCTGCGGCCGGCGTTCCGGAGGTTCCTCGATTTCTTCCTGCGCGTGCTGGATGAGGACGGGGTCGTCCGGTGCGCCGACGACCGGGTCGAGGTCCTGCGCGGGCCCGAGCAGGTCGAGCTGGTCGACTCGGCCTGGGCCACCACGCGACTGCCCGGCTTCGAACCGACGCTCTCCTTCCTCGACCACTGCGTGCGCCACTTCCCGGCCGCGCTCGGCGGCGAGACCGACCCGGTCGGGGTGCTCTTCCCGAACGGTGACCCGACGCGGCTGGAGCACGCCTTCCGCGCGCTGCTCGACGCCAGCAACTACCGCGTCTACGCCGAGCTGCTCGGGCAGGTGCTGGCCAAGCTCGCCGACTCGGTCGAGGGACGGCCCCTGCGCGTGCTCGAAGTCGGTGGCGGCAACGGGCAGTTGACCCGGATCGTCGGCCGGGCGCTGCACGGGCGCGAGGTCGAGTACTGCTTCACCGACCTCGGCGGCTCCTTCGTACGCCGGGCCCGGCGGTGGGCGGCGGGCTGCGGGTTCGCCCAGCTGGACTGCCAGGTCTTCGACATCACCGAGAGTCCGTCCGGGCAGGGCTTGGACCCGCACTCCTACGACGCCGTGATCGGCTTCGACGTGGTGCACGCGACGCCGCGGATCGCGCACACCGTCGAGAACCTGCGCGGGCTGCTCGCTCCGGACGGGCTGCTCTGCCTGGTCGAGGCCGTGGTCTCACTGCGCTGGGTCGAGCTGCTCTGGGGCCTCGCCGAAGGCTGGTGGCTGTTCGAGGACGAGGAGGTCCGCACCGGCTCGCCGCTGGTGCCGCTGGACACCTGGGACCGGGTGCTGCGGGAGCAGCCCTTCGCCGACGTGCTGTCCTTTCCCCGGGAGGACACGGCCCGGGGCCGCACCGACTACGGGCTGGTCCTGGCTCGACAGCAGCCGGTCGTCGACTCCCCGGAGCGAGCCGCGCACCTGGCCCGGCGCGCGGACGCGGTGCTGCGCGGCACCCGTGAGCGGATCGCGGAGCTTCGGGAGCTGGCGGCCCTGGGCGCGCAGGTGTGGCCGGTCCAGGCCGATCCGGCCTCGGCCGATCAGGTCGCCCGGGCCCTGGGCGGCGCCGTTGCCCGGTTCGGCCGGGTGGACGTCCTCGTCCACGGGCCGGACCTGCCGAGCGACGAGGACGCGACCGACTGGACGGCGGCCGACCTGCCGGCCCTGGCCGCGCCGCACCTCGCGGCGGCCCGGACGCTGCGGCAGGCCGCCGCGGCGGCCGGCGTCGGCAGGCTCGCCCTGCTCTCGCCCACGACCGATCTGACCGGCCGTCCGGGCGCCCTTCGGGCCGCGCTCGCCGGTGCCGTCTTCGACGCCGCCGCCGGCGGGGTGACCGTCTCGGTCCGCTGGAGCGCGGACGGCGACCCGGCCGCGCCGGCGGCGGCCCTGCACCGGCCGGGGCCGCGGATCCTGGCCGGGGCGGTGTCGGACCCCGGCGAGGCGGCGGCCTCGGGGCGGCCGACCCCGGGCGGAGCCGAGGCGGACGTCCAGGCCGAGGTCCTGGCCATCTTCCGGCAGCTGTTCGGCACCGAGGCGGTGGCGCCGGACGACGACTTCTACCGCCTCGGCGGCGACTCGCTGCTCGCCACCCAGGTGATCGCGCGGATCCGCCGGCGGTTCTCCGTCGAGCTGGCCGTCAAGGCGCTCTTCGACGCGCCGACGGTCGCCGGGCTGGCCCGGAAGGTGGTGGAGGCCAGGCAGGCGGAGGCGCACCCGGACGTCCCGCTGCTGCGGGTGCCGCGGCACGACCTGATGCCGCTCTCCTTCGGCCAGCAGTCCCTCTGGCTGGCGGAGCAGTTCCACGGCCCCAGCGCCACCTACAACATCCCCGGGGCGGTCCGCCTGGTCGGACGGCTGGCGCCGGAGCAGCTCCGGCGGGCGCTGCACGAGGTCATCCGGCGGCACGAAGTGCTCCGCACCACGGTCCACGCCGTGGACGGCGTACCGGTGCAGCGGGTGCACGAGGAGTTCGCGGTCGAGCTCCCGGTGCGCGAGGTCACAGAGGAGGAGATCGACGGGCTCGCCCAGGAGCACGCCCGCAGCGTGTTCGACCTGGAGCGGGGCCCGCTGATCCGGGTCGCCCTGCTCAGGGTGGGGGCGGAGGACCACGTCCTGCTCGTCAACATCCACCACGTCGTCTCCGACGGCTGGTCGCTGGGCGTGCTGGTCGAGGAGCTGGTGACGTTGTACTCCGCGTTCGTACGCGGCGCCCCGTCACCGCTGCCGCAGCTCGACCACCAGTACGCCGACTTCGCCGACTGGCAGCGGCGCTGGCTCGACGGGGCGGTCTTCGACGAGCAACTGGCCTACTGGCGGCGGAAGCTGGCCGGTGCACCGAAGCTGCTCGCGCTGCCGACGGACCGGCCGAGGCCGCAGACCCAGCGGATCCGCAACGCGGTGCACCGGTTCGTGCTCCCGGTGGAGCTGGGGGCCGAGCTCGGCGAGCTGGGCCGCACCGAGGGCGCCACTCTGTTCATGGTGCTGCTCACCGGGTTCAAGGTGCTGCTCGGACGGCTCGCCCGGACGGCCGACGTCTCGGTCGGGACCACCACGGCCAACCGGACCCGCGCCGTGTTCGAGCAGATGATCGGGATGTTCGTCAACAATCTGGTGCTCCGTACGGACCTCGACGGCGACCCCACGTTCCGGGAACTCCTGGCGCGGGTGCGGACGACCTCGGTGGACGCCTACGCGCACCAGGACCTCCCCTTCCTGACCCTCGTCGACGAGCTCCGGCAGGAGCGCAGCCCGGCCCACACGCCGCTGTTCCAGGTGCTGTTCCTGCTGCAGAAGCTCAACATCACCCTCGCCCTGCCCGGGCTCACCGCGCGGACCGTCGAAGTCGACGCGCTGCACACCAAGTTCGACCTGACCCTGTTCATGGAGGAGCAGGAGCAGGGCATCGTCGGCACCTTCATCTACAACGCGGAACTCTTCGACGCGACCACGATCGACCGGATGGCCACCGACCTGGCGCAGCTGCTGCACCAGGCCGCCGGGGCGCCGGACACCAGGATCGGCGAGCTGCGCGTGAAGAGCGACAGCGAGAGCGGAGCACGAGAGATGACCGAGCAGGACTCCCAGGCCACCAGGCTGCGGTCGCTCCGCAACGCCCGGCGCCGGTCGGTGGACATCGGCCGGATCAGCCCGGTCCGGACCGGCTTCCTGCCCGGGCTGCCGCAGGCGCCGCTGGTGCTGGAGCCGGCCGTGCCCGAGGTCGACCTCGCGGGCTGGCTGCGGATCAACCGCGAGGAGGTCGACGCGCAGCTGCACCGGCACGGGGCCGTGCTGCTCCGGGGTTTCCACCCGGGTTCGGTGGACCGGTTCGAGGAGGTGGCCTCGGCGGTCTGTCCGACGCTGTTCCGCGAGTACGGCGACCTCCCCCGCGAGGGCGGGTCGAACCGGATCTACAAGTCCACGCCGTACCCGGAAGACCGGTCGATCCTGTTCCACAACGAGAGCTCGCACCTGCACACCTGGCCGATGCGGCAGTTCTTCTCCTGCATCGTGGCGGCCCGGGCGGGCGGCGAGACGCCGATCGTGGACTGCCGGCGGGTGCTGAGCAGCCTGCGCCCGGAGCTGGCCGAGGAGTTCGCCCGGCGCAAGCTGCGCTACGTCCGCAACTTCATCGACGCGGTGGACGTGAGCTGGTCCAGGTTCTACGGCACGGAGGACCGCGCCGAGGTGGAGCGCAAGTGCGCCGAGGCGGGCGAGAGCTTCCGCTGGCTGCCCGACGGCACGCTGCGCACCTGGCGCGTCGCGGACGCCGTGCTGACGCACCCCCGCACCGGGGAGGCGGTCTTCTTCAACCAGCTCGCACTGCACCACCCCTCCTGCCTCGACCCCGACACCAGGCAGTCGCTGGAGGCCCTCTACGGCGAGGCCGGCCTGCCCCGGAACGTCCGCTGGGGAGACGGCGAGGCGATCCCCGACGAGGTGGTCGCGGAGGTCCGGGAGGTGATGGACCGTGAGGCGCTGGTCTTCGCCTGGCAGGAGGGCGACGTGCTCGTCACCGACAACATGCTGGTGGCCCACGCCCGCCGCCCCTTCGCCGGGCCGCGGAAGGTCGTGGTGGCGCTCGGCGACATGATGCGCGGCCCCCGGTCGGCCGCGGCCGACCACTGATCCGGACCCGGGCGGCAATCACCCCCATGGCTGACAATGGAGAGTCACACACGATGTACGACGCCGAGCTCGACACCACGGCGGAGGCCGGATTCCGCCTGTCCCCGCCGCAGCTGCTGGCTTGGCCGCACGCCGCCGGTCGGCGGGTGCAGGCCCGGATCCTCGTCGAGGGAGCGGTGGCGCCCGAGCGGCTGGAGCAGGCGCTGCGTCAGGTGGCGGAGCGTCACGAGTCGCTCCGCGCCCGCCTAGTCGAGGTGCCCGGGCTGTCCGTGCCGCTGCAGTCGGTGGCACCGGCCGCAGCCCTGGCCTGGCACCGGGAGCACCTGCCGGTCGAGGCGGCGGCGGCCCGGGCCGCGGTCGAGGCCGCCGCTGCGGCGGACCTGGCCGAGCCCTGGCCAGGAGCCGTGCGGGCGCGGCTGCTGCTCGGCGCGGACGGATCGGACGGGGCGGTGCTGCTGGTGACGGCGGACGGGCTGTTCGCCGACCGCAGGTCGCTGCTGGTGGTCCTGGCGGAGCTGGCCGCGATCCTCGGTGGCACCGGCCTGCCGGAGGAGCCGCTGCAGTACCTGGACGCGGCGGAGTGGCTCGGCGAGCAGCTCGCCACGGACGAGGCGCGGGCGCGGATGGACGCCTGGCTGGCCCGCGAGCTGGCCGTCGCCGGCGGGGTGGAGCCGGCCTCGGAGCCGGGCCCGGCGGGCGAGCCGGTGCTGGTGTCGGCGGAGCCGGAGCCGGCTCTGGTGGCGGCCCTGGACCGGACGGCCGCCGAGCTCGGGGCCGGGCCGGCCGCGGTGCTGCTCGGCGCCTGGCAGCTCCTGCTCGGCAGGTTGACCGGGCAGGAGGAGGTCGTCACCGCCGTCCGGGCCGACACTCGCGGCCTGGCCGAACTGGACGAGGTGGTCGGCCTGTTCGAGACGGGGGTGCCCGTGCTCGGCACCCTGTCCGGCGCCCTGCCGTTCGCCTCGCTGGTCCGCGACCTCGACCGGGCCCTCGCCGCCGTCCCGGCCGCCCAGTTCGCCTTCGACGGCGCGCGGGCCGCCGAGCCGCTCCCGTTCGGCTTCGCCTGCACCGAGCTGCCCGCCGGTCTGCCGGCCGGCGCCGGGCGGCTGACCGTGACGGACCTGTGCACCGGGCACGGCGGCTCGGCGCTGCACCTCGGTGTGGCGCGGCCGGCCGGCGGCCGGCTCCTGCTCTCGCTGGCCCGGGACGAGCAGCGGGTCTCCCACCGGCACGCACGGGTGCTGGCGGACCAGTACCTCTCGGTGCTGCGCGCGGTGGTCGCGCGGCCGCACGCCCGGCTCGGCGACCTCGGCCTGGCGCAGGACCCGGCGGTCGCCGGCTTCCCCGTGCTCCCGGCCGGCGCGCTCTCCCCGGCCGCCGGCCCCGCGCTGGCCCATCTGCGGTTCGAGCAGCGGGCGGCCGAGCGGCCCGAGGCGCTCGCCGTGGTCTGCGGAGAGCAGGAGCTGACCTACCGTGAGGCGGAGGCCCGGGCCAACCGGCTGGCGGCCGCGCTGCGGGCGCGCGGTGTCGGCCCGGACGCACCGGTCGCCCTGGTGCTGGAGCGCTCCGTCGACTACGTGGTCGGGCTGCTCGGCGTGCTCAAGGCCGGCGGAGCCTTCGTGCCGCTCGATCCCGGCCTGCCGGCCGCGCGGGCGCGCGCCGTGCTCGACGAGCTCCGGCCTGCGGTGCTGCTCACCCACCGCGGCCTGCTCGACCCCGAGGTGGCGGGGGCGGTGCCCGTGCTCGACCTGGACACGGCCCGGCTGGAGGACTGGCCCGACACTCCGGTCGAGTCGGCGGCCCGCCCCGAGCACACCGCCTACGTGATCTTCACCTCCGGCTCCACCGGCCGGCCCAAGGGCGTGGCCGTGCCGCACCGGGCGGTCTGCGCCTACCTGGACGGCGTGCTGCCCGTCCTGGACCTGCCCGAGGACGAGCTGCTGGGCACCCTGGCGACCCCGGCGGCCGACCTGGGCCACACCGCCGTCTTCGGCGCGCTGTGCACCGGACGCTCGCTGTTCCTCGCCGTGCCCGAGGAGGTGCTCGACGGCGCGGGCCTGGCCGCACGGTTCCGTGACCGGCCGCTCGGCCTGCTGAAGATCGTGCCCTCGCACCTGGCCGCGCTGCTCGACGCGCCCGGAGCGGAGGCGCTGCTGCCGTCCCGGTGCCTCGTGCTGGGCGGCGAGCCGCTCCCGACCGCGCTGCTTGAGCGGATCCGGGCGCTGCGCCCCGGGCTGCGCGTGGTCAACCACTACGGCCCGACGGAGGCCGCCGTCGGCGCGCTGGCCCACGAGGTGGCGGGGCCGGAGCGGGGCCCGGCCCCGATCGGCCGGCCGCTGGCCGGCTACCGCGCCTACCTGCTCGACGCCGGGCTCCGGCCCGTGCTCCGGGGGGCGGTCGGGGAGCTGTACCTCGCCGGGCCCGGTCTGGCCCGCGGCTACCAGGGCCGCCCCGGGGCCACCGCCGAGCGCTTCCTGCCCGATCCGTTCGCTGCGGAGCCCGGTGCCCGGATGTACCGCACCGGGGACCTCGTCCGGCTGCGCCCCGACGGCGCCGCGGTCTTCCTCGGCCGCACCGACCACCAGGTGAAGATCCGGGGACACCGGGTCGAGCTGGGCGAGATCGAGGCCGAGCTGCGCCGCGACGCCGACGTCGCGGACGCCGTGGTGGTGGCGGAGGCGGACGGCGCGCGCCTGACGGCCTTCGTGGTGGCGCGGCGCGGCCGCTCGGTGGACACCGAGGAGCTCCGGCAGGGGCTGCGGCTGCGGCTGCCGGAGTACCTGGTGCCCACCGCGATCGCCGCCCTGCCCGCCCTGCCGCTGAGCCCGAACGGGAAGGTGGACCGCCGGGCGCTGCCCACCGTCGACCAGGCCGCCTCCCGGACCGCGCGCTACGCCGCCCCCACGACGGAGACCGAGACCCTCCTGGCGGGCCTGTGGGCGGAGGTCCTCGGCTGCGAGCGGGTCGGCCGCGAGGACTCCTTCTTCCAGGAGCTGGGCGGCAATTCGCTCGACGCCACCCGCGTGGTGGCCCGCATCCGCGCGGCGACCGGCGTCGGCCTGCACGTCAGCGCCCTGTTCGAGGCCCCCACGGTGGCGCGCCTGGCGGCACTGGTCGACGGGTCGGCGGTGGACACCGGCGCCGGGGCGATCGTCCCGGTCGAGCGGACCGGCCCGATGCCGCTCTCCTACGCCCAGCGCCGGCTCTGGGTCCTCTCCGAGGTGGACGGGGTGCGGACGGCCTACCACATCCCGGCGGCCGTCCGGATCCGGGGCGAACTGGACGTCGACCTCCTGGTCGAGGCCCTACGCGAGGTGGTGCACCGGCACGAGGCGCTGCGTACGAACGTCGTCCTGGTCGACGGGACGCCCCGTCAGGTGGTCCGCGAACCCGGCGGGTTCGCCGTCCCCGTCCGGGAGACCGCCGAGGGGGAGGTGCCCGAGCGGGCCCGCGTCTTCGCGGCCCGGCCCTTCGACCTGGCACGGGACGAGCTGTTCCGGGCCGAGCTGCTGCGGGTCGGGCCCCGGGAGCACGTGCTGCTGCTCTGCCTCCACCACATCGTCTCCGACGGGTGGTCGACCGCGCTGCTGTGGCGCGAGGTGGTGACCCGATACGGCGACCGCCGCGCCGGACGCGTCCCGGCCCCGGCCCCGCTGCCGGTCCAGTACGCCGACTACGCGGTCTGGCAGAACGCCTGGCTGGACGAGGGCGGCACCGCCCCGCAACTGGATTACTGGACGGAGCAGTTGCGGGATCTGCCCGCCGCACTGGAGCTGCCGACCGACCGTCCGCGGCCCAAGGTCCAGGGCTACCACGGGGCTTCGGTCCCGATCGAGATCGGGGCCGAGACCCTCGCCGGGCTGCGCGCGCTCTCCCACGAGCGGCAGGCCAGCGTGTTCATGGTGCTGCTGGCCGCATTCAACGTGCTGCTGGCCCGGCACAGCGGCCAGCAGGACATCGCCGTGGGCACGCCGGTGGCGAACCGCACCCGGGCCGAGGTGGAGCACCTGATCGGCTGCTTCTTCAACACGCTGGTGATCCGGACCGACCTCTCCGGCGACCCGGAGTTCACCGAGCTGCTCGACCGGGTCCGCGCGGCGGTGCTGGCCGGCCAGGCGCACCAGGACCTGCCCTTCGAGCGGCTGGTGGAGGCGCTGAACCCGCCCCGGGACCCCGGCCGCTCCCCGCTCTTCCAGACCCTCTTCGTCTACCAGCCGGCCCCGGACGAGGGCCTGACGATGGACGGCCTCCGCCTTGACTCCCTGCCGATCGGTGGTGAGGTCGCCAAGTACGACCTCACCCTCGACCTGACCGAGCACGCGCACGGGGTGTCCGGGCGGATCGAGTACCGGACCGACCTGTTCGAGGCGGAGACCGTGCAGCGGCTCGGCCGGCAGTTCCTGGAGCTGCTCGGCTCCGTCCTGCGGACTCCGCGGGCGCGCACGGGCGAGCTGACCCTGCTGCCGGCGGCCGAGCGCGACCTGCTGCTGCACGGCTGGAACTCCGGGTACCTCGACCGGCCGGACGCCCCCTGGGCGGCCGACGCCTTCGAGGAGCGGGTGCGGCGCCACCCGGAGGCCACCGCGCTCGTCCACGGCGAGCGCCGCCTGAGCTACCGGGAGCTCGACCGGGCCGCGAACCGGCTGGCCCACGCCCTGCGGTCGGCCGGAGTCGCCGGCAACGGGCTGGTGGGCCTCTGGCTGGACCGCTCGGTGGAAACGGTCGTCGCCGTGCTCGCCGTGCTCAAGGCCGGCGCCGCCTACCTCCCGCTCGACCCCGACGCCCCGACGGCGCGCAACCGGGAGTTGATCGCGGACGCGCGCCTCGGCTTCGTGATCACGACCGGGGAGCGCTCGGCGGACCTGCCCTCCGAGGTGGTCGCCGTCGACCCCGTCCAGGAGACCGGCGAGGACTCCGCCCCGGCGCGCCGGAGCGATCCCGAGGACCTCGCCTACGTCATCCACACCTCGGGCTCGACCGGCCGCCCCAAGGGCGTCATGATCGGGCAGCGGAACCTGGCCGGCTTCTTCGCGGCCATGGACGAGCAGCTCGGCGGCGACCGGCCCGGCACCTGGCTGGCCGTCACCCGGTACACCTTCGACATCTCGGTGCTGGAACTGCTCTGGACCCTGACCCGGGGTTTCGAGGTCGTCCTCGCCGACGACGAGCTGGTGCTCAGCGAGGGGCGGCGCGGACCGCGGCCCCGGACGCCGGACTTCAGCCTGTTCTACTTCGCGAGCGACGCCGGGGACCGCGAGGCGGACAAGTACCGCCTGCTGCTGGAGGGCGCGAAGTGGGCCGACCGGCAGGGCTTCGCCGCCGTCTGGACCCCGGAGCGTCACTTCGGCACCTTCGGCGGCCTGTACCCGAACCCGGTGGTCACCTCGGCCGCCCTCGCCACCGCGACCAGCCGGATCGGCCTGCGCACCGGCAGCCTCGTCCTCCCGCTGCACGATCCGATCCGGGTGGCCGAGGACTGGGCGGTGGTCGACAACATCTCGGGCGGCCGGGTCGGGCTCTCGGTCGCCTCCGGGTGGCAGCCGCACGACTTCGCCCTCGCGCCGGGCAAGTTCGCGGACCGCAAGGAGGTCATGTTCCGCGACCTCGAGGTGGTCCGCCGACTGTGGCGCGGCGAGTCGGTGCGCACGGTCTCCGGCACCGGCGAGGAGATCGAGGTCCGCACCCTGCCGCGCCCGGTCCAGCCGGAGCTGCCCGTCTGGGTCACCGCGGCCGGCAACCCCGAGACCTTCCGCCGGGCGGGCGCCGTCGGCGCCAACCTCCTGACCCATCTGCTGGGCCAGTCGGTGGAGGACCTCGCGGAGTCCGTCCGGGTCTACCGCACCGCGCGGGCGGAGGCCGGGCACCCCGGCCCCGGCCACGTCACGCTGATGCTGCACACCTTCGTCTCCGGCGACGAGGAGGCCGTCCGCCGCACCGTGCGCGAGCCGTTCAAGAACTACCTGCGCCAGTCGGTGGACCTGGTCCGCCCGATCGCCCGGGACCGGGGTCTGGAGCTGGAGGACTTCGACGAGGGCGACCTCGACGCGCTCCTCGACCACGCCTTCCAGCGCTACTACGAGACCAGCGGGCTGTTCGGCACCCCCGAGGGCTGCGTGGCGATGGTGGACCGCCTGAGCGAGGTCGGTGTCGACGAGATCGCCTGCCTGGTGGACTTCGGCGTCCCCGCCGACGAGGTGCTCGCGGCGCTGCCCCAGCTGGCGGAGCTGCGCCGGCTGGCCGACTCGGCGCCCGACCGGGCGCCGCGGGACATCGCGGGGATGATCGAGCGGCACGGTGTCACCCACCTGCAGTGCACCCCCTCGCTGGCCGCCGTGCTGATCGCCGACGAGCAGGTGCGGGCCGCACTGGGCTCCCTCGACCGGATGCTGGTCGGCGGTGAGGCCCTGACGCCCGCCCTGGCCGAGCAGTTGGCGCAGGCGGTCGGCGGGCGCCTGCTGAACGTCTACGGGCCGACCGAGGCGACGATCTGGTCCACCGCCCATCCCGTGCACGAGGGCAGCCACTCGATCGGCCGTCCGCTCTCCAACACCAGGGCCTACGTCCTGGACGAGCGGGGGGCGCCGGTGCCGATCGGCGTGCCTGGCGAGCTCCACCTCGGCGGCACCGGTGTCGCGGCGGGCTACCTGCACCAGCCGGAGCTCACCGCGGAGCGCTTCCTCGCGGACCCCTTCGCCGCCGACCCGGCCGCCCGGATGTACCGCACCGGCGACCTGGTCCGCTACCGGTCGAACGGCGAGATCGAGTACCTCGGGCGCCGGGACGGGCAGGTGAAGATCCACGGCTTCCGGGTGGAGCCGGGGGAGATCGAGGCGGCGCTGGCCGCCGCACCGGGCGTCCGGCACGCGGCGGTGGTCGCGGCGGAGGACGGCCGGGGCGGACAACGGCTCATCGGCTACCTGGTCCTCGCCGGGCCGCTGGACGAGGAGGAGCTCCGCCGGCACCTGGAGGCCCGCCTGCCGCGCCACCTGGTCCCCGCCCAGTTCGTCGCCCTGGCGGCGATGCCGCTGCTGCCGAGCGGCAAGACCGATCGGCGGGCCCTGCCGGAGCCGCCGCCACTCCGGCGGCGCACGCCGTCGGCCACGGCGCCCGCGACGGCGACCGAGCGGAGCCTGGCCGGGATCTGGCGCGACCTGCTGCGCTGCGGGGAGATCGGGGTCGAGGACAACTTCTTCGACCTCGGTGGCGACTCGATCGTCGCCATCCAGATGGTCTCGCGCGCCCGGCAGGCGGGCATCGTGCTGACCGCACGGGACCTGTTCCAGCACCAGACGCTGGGCGAACTCGCCGCCGTGGCCCGGCAGGACGGCCGGATCACGGCCGAACAGGGCGTGCTGGTGGGCGAATCCGGGCTCGCCCCGATCCAGCACTGGTTCTTCGAGCAGCGGCTGGCCGACCAGCACCACTACAACCAGGCCGTGCTGGCGGACGTCCTGGCCGGCCCACTCGACCTGGCGCTGCTGGCCCGCGCGCGGGACGCTGTCCTGCGCCACCACGACGCCCTGCGCAACACCTTCCACCCCGACCCGACCGGGTGGATCCAGCGGACCGGCGCGCCGGAGCCGGTCACGGAGCCGATCGAGCACGTCGAGCTGGGCGCCCTGCCGCCGGCGGACTGGCCGGCCGAACTCGAAGCCGTCCAGAACCGCGCGCACCGCGCCCTGGACCTCGACCGCGGGCCGCTGCTGCGGATGGTCTCCGTCGGCTACGGCGGGCACCGGCCCGATCAGCTCTTCACCGTGATCCACCACACCGTGGTGGACGGCGTCTCCTGGCGGATCCTGCTGGAGGACCTGCAGCACGCCTACCGCCTGCTGCGGGACGGCCACCGGGTCGAGCTGCCCGCCAAGACCACCTCCTACCGGGAGTGGATCGCCAGGCTGGCGCAGGAGGCCGCCTCCGATCGGACGCTCGCCGAACTCGACTACTGGACAGAGCAGGTCGAGGGCCCGCACCCGGCCCACGCCCTGCCGCGCGACCGCGACGGCGGCAACACCGAGGCCGCCGCGCGCACCACCACCGCGGAGTTCACCACGGAGGAGACCGAGGCACTCCTGCACGAGGTGCCCCGCGCCCACCACGCCGACCTCCACGTCCTGCTGCTCTGCGCCCTGGCGGAGGCCTGTGCGCAGTGGACCGGTTCGAGTTCGCTGCTGCTGGACCTGGAGGGGCACGGGCGTGAGGAGCTCTTCGAGGACGTCGACCTCTCCCGCTCGGTGGGCTGGTTCACCGCCCTGTACCCGCTGCGCATCGACCTGCCGACCGACCCCGCGGAGCGGCCGGCCGCCGTCCGGGAGCAGGTGCGCCGCATCCCCCGCCGGGGGATCGGGCACGGTCTGCTGCGCCACCTGCACCCCGACGCCTCGGTCAGGTCCCGGCTCGCCGCCGGACACCGGCCCGAGATCGTCTTCAACTACCTGGGGCAGGCGGACGCCTCGCACCGCGACGGCGCCCTGCTCGCGTTGGCCACCGGCTCCGTGGGCGCGCCGCACGCGCCCGCCCAGACCCGGCGGCACCTGCTCAACGTCAACGGACTCGTCGCGGGCGGCCGCCTGCGGGTGGATTTCACCTTCAGCGAGGCCGTGCACGATCCGGCGACGATCCGCGACCTGGCCGACCGCTTCGGTGACCTGCTGCGCCGACGGGTGGCGGACTGCCGGGCGGGCCTGATCCGGCTCGCCCCGTCCGACTTCCCCGACGTGGAGCTGACCCAGGAGTCCCTGGACGACCTGCTCGGTGAGATCCGGGACCAGGAAGGAGAACCGGCGTGAGCCGACCTGACGACATCGAGGCGATCTACCCGCTCTCGCCGATGCAGCACGCCATGCTGCTCCGTTCGCAACTCGCCCCCGGCAGCGGGGTCTACCTGCTGCAGTTGTCCTTCGAGCTCGGTGGGGCCTTCGACGCGGACGCCTTCCGCCGGGCCTGGGAGCAGGTCACCGCGCGGCACGCCGCTCACCGGACCTGCTTCCTGCGGCTGGACCAGGAGCAGCCCTTGCAGGTGGTGCGCCGCACCGTGAGCCTGCCCTGGCGGGAGGAGGACTGGTCCGAGCTGCCCGCCGAGGAGCAGGAGGCCCGGTTCGCCGCCCTGCTGGAGCAGGACCGCGCCGAGGACTTCGTGCCCGCCCGGGCACCGCTGATGCGGTGCGTGCTGGTGCGCACCGCGCCGGACCGCCACCGCTTTCTGTGGACCCGGCACCACGCGATCTCCGACGGGTGGTCGATGCCGACCGTGCTGTCCGAGGTGGTGCGGTGCTACCGGGCGATCGGGGAGGGCCGCCCGCCGCAACTCGGCCCGGTGACCCAGTACCGCGACTACATCGCCTGGCTGCGGGCCCAGGACCAGGCCGGCACCGAGGAGTACTGGCGGCGCTCCCTCGCCGGGGTGGCCGGGCCGACCCTGCTGGGCGTCGGCCGGCCGCAGGCCGGCGGCACACCCGGCCGGGGCGCCGTCGGGAAGCGGCGGGTGCTGCTGAGCCGGGCGGACACCGACGCCCTGCTGGCAGCCGTCCGCCGGGAGCGGATCACGCTGAGCACCTACGTGCAGGCGGCCTGGGCGCTGCTGCTGCACGCCTACAGCGGCGAGCGGGAGGTCATGCTCGGCATGGTCTCCTCCGGCCGCCCGCCGGCGTTGGCCGGGATGGAGTCGGCCGTCGGCTGCTTCCTGAACACCCTGCCGGTCCGGGTCCGGGTGGACGAGGGGGCGCCGGTCACCGACTGGCTGCGGGCCCTGCAGAGCGCGCAGGTGGCGCGCGAGGAGCACGGTCACGTCCCGCTCGCGCAGATCCGCCGCTGGGCGGGGCTGCCGGGCGACCAGCCGCTGATGGAATCCCTGGTGGTCTTCGAGAACTTTCCGGGCGGCGAGGCCCTCGCCGCCCAGGGCGGGCCGCTCCGGGTGGAGAACGTCCGGATGGCGGAGCAGACCAGCTTCCCGCTCACGCTCACGGTCGCCCCCGGTGACCAGCTCTCGCTCCAACTCGGCTACGACCAGGACCGGTTCGAGGATCACGTGGTCGAGCGGGTGCTCGGGCACTACGAGGCCCTGCTCCGCTCGCTGGCCGCCCCGCCGGCCCGGGTCGGCGACCTGAACGCGGTCGGCCCCGCCGAGCTGGCCGCCCTGCTGGCCGAGTCCACAGGCCCGCAGATCGAGCCGCCGAGCGCGGGAGCGGGCGGTGTGCACCGCCTGTTCGAGGCGCAGGCGGCGGCGACCCCGGGGGCGACGGCCCTGGTCGTGGACGAGGAGCGGCGTTCGTACGCCGAGCTCGACGCCCGGGCGAACCGGATCGCGGCGCGGCTGCACCGGGCCGGCGTGCTGCCCGGGGCCTTCGTCGGGGTCTGCCTGGAGCGTACGGCCGACCTGCCCGCCGCCCTGCTGGCGGTGTGGAAGGCCGGGGCCGCCTACCTGCCCCTGGATCCGACCTACCCCGCCGCCCGGATCCGGCACGTCCTCGAGGACGCGGCGCCGGCCGTGGTCCTGGCCCAGGACTCGACCGGCGGGGTGCTGGCGGGCGCGGCTTGCCCCGTGCTGTCGCTCGACGCGCCCGAGGAGGAGCCCGCCGCGGACGGGTTCGCACCGGTGGACGCCGAGGCCGACGCGGTCGCCCTGACGATCTACACCTCGGGCTCGACCGGGACTCCCAAGGGCGTGCTGATCACCCACCGCAACGTCCGCGCCCTGCTGGCCTGGGCATCGGGCACCTACTCGGCCGAGGAGCTCTCGGGGACGCTGGCCTCGACCTCGGTCTGCTTCGACCTCTCCGTCTTCGAGCTCTTCCTGCCGCTCACCACCGGCGCCACCGTGATCCTGGCCCGGAACGCGCTGCTCCTGCCCTCGCTGCCGGCCCGCGAGGAGGTGACGCTGATCAACACCGTGCCCTCGGCGCTGGACACGCTGCTGCGGCTCGGCGCCCTGCCACCGCGCGTCGCGGTGGTCAATCTCGCGGGTGAACCGCTGCCCGGGGAACTCGTGGACCGGGCCTACCGGCAGCCGGGGCTGCGCAAGGTGTACAACCTGTACGGACCCTCGGAGGACACCGTCTACTCCACCTTCGCGCTGGTCCCGGCGGGCGGCGGCAAGCCCCTGATCGGCCGGCCGGTGGCCAATGCGCAGGCGTATGTCCTCGACCCTCGGCTGCGACCGGTGCCGACCGGTGTCGCAGGTGAGCTGTACCTCGGTGGTGACGGCGTCTCACGCGGCTACCACGACCGTCCGGCGCTCACCGCGAGCCGTTACCTGCCGGACCCGTTCGGCGGCCGCCCCGGCGCCCGGCTCTACCGCACGGGGGACCTCGTCCGCCGGCTCGCCGACGGTCGGCTGGAGTACCTCGGTCGGACCGACCACCAGGTGAAGCTGCGAGGCTTCCGGATCGAGCTGGGCGAGATCGAGGCCACCCTGCGGGCCCTCGGGGAGGTGCGCGAGGCCGTGGCGGCGGTGCACACCGACCCGCACGGCGGCAAGCGCCTGGTGGCGTACGTGGTGGCCGAGCCCGGGCAGCCGCTCGATCAGCCCGGCCTGACGCGTGCGCTGCGGGCCGTGCTGCCCGAGCACATGGTGCCCTCGGCCTTCGTCGGCATCGACGCGATCCCGCTCACGCCGAACGGGAAGGTCGACCGGGGGGCGCTGCGGCCCCCCGAGACCCTGGGGGCCAGGCGTCCGTACCGGGAGCCCGCGAGCGAGACCGAGCGGGCCGTCGCCGCCGTCTGGACGGCTGTGCTCGGGGTGTCGAGGCCCGGGGCGGACGACGCCTTCTTCGACCTCGGCGGCGACTCCCTGCTGCTGGCCCGCGTGTTCGGCGAACTGAAGGCCCGCTTCCCCGACGGCCTCCTGATGACCGACCTGTTCCGTTTCCCGACCATCGCCGAGCTCGCCCGCCACCTCGACGGCGGCGGCCGGCCCGGCTTCACCGACGTGCAGAGCCGGCTGGAGCGCCGCAGGGCGGCCCGGCAGGCGGCGCCGCCGGCTCGGGGCGGTGGCAGCGGGCGCTGAACCGTCCATTTCGGGGTGATATCGGAAGGCCGGTGGCGCCCGTTCGGTAAAGCCGGAGTAATCGGTGCCGAAAATCTCGGTCTCGTCCGTGGTGCAGAATGGCACCGATTGCTCCGGCAGAATTGCCATATTCGATTGTATTTCGTCCGGCGCGGTCCGTGTGCTGAATTCGTGATGAATCGCAGCTGTGCGGGTGTGAAGTCAGGCTGCCGAGGAGTGAACCCGGGCGGAAGGCCGACTGGAGGACATGTCAAGACATGATGCCAAGCATGGCTGCGGTGGCCATCAGCCCAGGTGAATGGCGATGCCTTCCCGGCCCAGCTCTTGACGAACGAGGTGGCCGGAGGGTGTGGCGCCGACCACGGGTGGCGCCGGTATGAGCAGACTGAATTGCACTTGACATGGATGGATCGGCCGGGTTGGATCGAGTTGACGGCAGGCAGTTCGAGTCCTGTCGATCAGATCGCGGCGCTGGGGGGAAGTGCGATGGTGGCGACGAACAATCACAGATTCTCGTGTTGCTTTCCGCTGCTGATCGATCTACGTTGTCCCTGGCGGATCTGACGCAGCTTCAAATGCTGTCCGCCATTGCTCCGGTGTATATCAGGCCCCCGGGAGCATCGCTTTTCTTTGACGTGCCGTAGGCATCATCCGGCGTGCCGTCCGCCGCCGAGAGTCGCCGACGAGTTCCCAGACTTCCACCACCGAGCCTTGGTGCCCGGCGCCCTCGAGGCGTCGCGCCGTGCCCTGTGGTGGGACATCCGGTCCCTGCGAGTCGCGGAGGGAGGTGTACAGCATGGAGAAGATCGACTTCGAGAACGTCGAGATCGCCGGCCTCGAGGACGAGGCGCTCGCCGACGTCGTCGGCGGCCACGCGGTGGTCGTCCCGGCCAACCTCAGCGCCTGAGTGGGCTGTTGAGGATAGACCGGGTCCCTGCGAGTCGCGGAGGGAGGTGTACAACATGATCGACTTCGAGAACATCGAGATCGCCGACCTCGAGGACGAGGCGCTCGCCGACGTCGTCGGCGGCCACGCGGTGGTCGTCCCGGCCAACCTCAGCGCCTGAGTGGGCCGTTGAGGACGGGGCGTGTCCCTGCGAGTCGCGGAGGGAGGTGTACAGCATGGAGAAGATCGACTTCGAGAACGTCGAGATCGCCGGCCTCGAGGACGAGGTGCTCGCCGACGTCGTCGGCGGCCACGCGGTGGTCGTCCCGGCCTGTGTGAGCTGCTGAACCCCTCAGTGGTGTTTCGAGGATGAGCTCCATCCCCACGAGTCGAGCAGGGAGGTGTACAACATGACCGAGTTCGAGAACATCGAGATCGCCGGCCTCGAGGACGAGGCGCTCGCCGACGTCGTCGGCGGCCACGCCCTGGCGGTGCAGCCCGCCATGAGCGTGGCTCCGTAAGGTGCGCTGACGGGACTCCTGGCATGGATCAGATGCCAGGAGTCCCCGTTCATGATAAGCCCGGGGGCGGGCTGGATCCGCTCGCCCCGCACCCCGCTCCAGCCCCGAGCCCGATGGAAACATCCCAGGTGAGCACGATGGACACGGTCGACGAAAGCAGTCACTCGAACCCCCGGCCGGGCACGGCGAGCAGGTTCCGGCAGCAGGCGCTCACGGCGCGCGGGGCGGTGCGCGAATACGGTCAGCAGGTGGCCGCCGGTCGCCTCGCCCGGCTCCCCTTCCGGCCGGCGGGGCACGGTGCGGAGGGCTCCCGCCGGGGCGGGCGGACTCCGTTGCGCCGCCCCCGGATCCCCGTCCGACTGCAGGCGCAGATCAGCGACTGCGGTGCCGCCTCGCTCTCCATGGTGCTGGCCCACCACGGTGTGGACGTCCCCGTGCAGGAGCTCCGGCAGGCGACCGACACCGGGCGGGACGGAGTGTCGGCGCGTCAGATCCTGCAGACCGCCCGCGGATACGGCTTCAACGCGCGCGGAGTCCGGGTCGGGCTGGGCGCGCTCCGCGACCTGCCCGCCGCCACGATCCTCTTCTGGGACTTCGCGCACTTCGTGGTGCTCGAAGGGGTGCGCGGCGACTTCGTCTACCTCGTGGATCCCGCGCTGGGGCGTCGCCGGCTGAGCCTGGAGGCGGCCGGGGAGTCGTTCACCGGGGTGGCCCTGCTGATCACGCCGGCCCTGGAGACGCGGCAGAACTGGAGCAGTCGGCGGGCCATGCGCCGGAGTGTCGGCTCCTGGCGCTACCTCTGGCACTTCTTCCCCGCCGGCTACCGCTGGCTCCCGTTCGTCCTCTGCTCCCTGCTGCTCATGCTCTTCAACCTGGGGATGCCGCTCGCCACCCGCGAGGTGGTGGACCGGGCGGCCCCGGGGCACCAGGTCGGGGTCGGCGCCCTCTGGTTGGCGATTCCGGTGCTCGCCGCCGCCTACTTCGGGCTGCAGCTGCTGCGGTCGCTGTCCTTCCTCGCCGTCCAGGCGGCGGTGGACGAGAACATCACCCTGGGCATCCTCGACCGGCTGTTCGCGCTGCCCTACGACTTCTTCGCCACCCGCAGCCCCGGCGACCTGCTGCAGCGGGTGCGGATCAGCTCGGCGATCCGTCAGGTCTTCTCGGTCTCCGCCTTCGCCGCGGTCTTTGACGGCATCCTCATCCTGGTCTACATGACGCTGCTGGTCCTGGTGGACACCACCCTGGCCCTGGTGGTGGTCGCGGTCGCGCTGCTGCAGGTGTCGCTCCTGGTGGCCACCTGGCGCAAGCAGGAGTACGCGAGCTCCGACGCACTGGAGGCCCGCTCCCGGGCCGAGTCCGAGCTGGTCGAGCTGCTGGACGGCATGGCGACGATCAAGTCGGCGGGGGTGGAGGGCGCCGTCGGCCACCGCTGGAGCCACTCCCTGGCCGAGGAGCTCAACGCCCGGCTCCGCAGCCGGCGCCTGCTCGCGCTGTCCTCGACGCTGAGCACGGCCCTGCAACTGGTGGCGCCACTGATCATCCTGGCGGTGGGGATGCAGCGGCTCTCCACGGGCGCGCTCACCCTGGGCGAGGTGCTGGGCTTCAGCGTGCTCGCCATGGGTCTGCTCGTCCCGCTGGCCAACTGCGTCCAGGTGGGCTTCCAAGTGGCCGGGATCGGAGCCGAGTTGAGCAAGCTGAGCGACATCATGGAGACGGCGCAGGAGAAGCGCGCCGGCGCCGTCGAGACGGGCACCGTGCACGGAGCCCTGGAGGTCCGGGACGTCTCCTTCGCCTACCAGGCGGGCCAGGGCGACGTGGTGAGCCGGGTCTCGTTCCGGGTGCCCGAAGGTAGTTTCACCACCATCCTCGGCGCGTCCGGATCCGGTAAGTCCTCCTGTGCACTCCTCCTCGCGGGGCTCCACCAGCCCACCGGCGGCGCCGTGCTGGTGGACGGCCGTGACCTCGCCGCCCTGGACACCCGCGACTTCCGGCAGTCCATCTCCTTCGTGAACCAGGACTCCCGACTCTTCTCCGGGGCGATCCGGGAGAACATCGGCTGGGGCGGCTCGGAGGTGACCGAGGCCGAGATCGTCGAAGCGGCGCGGCTGGCGGGGATCCACGAGGACATCGCCCGGATGCCGATGGGGTACGACACCCTGCTGGGCCCGGGCGGCGCCGGCGTGTCCGGCGGGCAGCGGCAACGGATCATCCTGGCCCGGGCATTGGTGCGCAAGCCGCGGATGCTGATCCTCGACGAGGCGACCAGCGCGCTCGACCCCGTCCTGGAAGCGCAGATCTTCGAGCGGCTCCGCACCTTGCCGATGACCCTCGTGGTGGTGGCCCACCGACTCACGGCCATCGAGTCGGCTGACCAGGTGGTCGTCCTGGAGGCAGGACGGCTCGTCCAGCTCGGGCCCCCGCGCGAACTCTCCGCCCAGGACGGCCCCTATCGGGCTCTGGCGAGCTGACCCGGCCCACCACCCGACGCACCCACAGACCAGCACCGTCACACCTCCGCAGCCTCCGGCAGCGGATCTCCACCGTGAAAGTGAGCGCCGTGTTCCCCTCTCCGCATGCGACCGCCAAGTCGTTCCGCTTCGAGTTGCTCGGCCCGATCCGTGCGTGGAGCGGCGGCCGCGAGGTCGATCTCGGCTCGGCCAGGCAGCGGGCGGTCCTGGCCCGGCTGCTGCTGGCGACCGGTCAGCCACACGCGATCTCCGACATCATCGAGGCGGTCTGGGGCGAGGAGCTGCCCGGCAATCCGCGGAACCTCGTGCACAAGTACGTGGGGGGTCTGCGCCGTGCCCTGGACCCAGAGGTCGGCGACGCCAGGGCCAGCGAACTGCTGCCGCTGATCGACAACGGCTACTCCCTGCTCGTCGACCGCGACCAGGTCGACCTCAACGTCTTCACCCAGACCGTCGCCGAGGGCGTGGCCCTGGTGGACATCGACCTGCCCACGGCACGCGAGCGTCTGGACACGGCGCTCGGCCTCTGGGGCGGTGAGGCGTTCGCCCCGCTCTCCACCGAGTTCTTCGACACCCAGCGCAGCCGCCTGATGGAGCGTCGGCTGTCGGCGCTGGAGGACCGGATCGGCATTGACATCGCACTCGGCCTGCACGCCCAGGCGACGGCGGAGCTGGTCAGCTTGCTGGTGGAGAACCCGCTGCGCGAGCACCTGGCGGCACTCCTGATGATCGCGTTCTACCGCTCCGGCCGTCAGGCCGACGCCCTCCGGGTGTTCCAGGACTGCCGCCGGAAGCTGAGCCACGAGCTTGCCATCGAGCCGGCCCAGGAGCTGCAGAGCATCCAGCTCCAGATCCTGGCGGGCGAGCCGATCCGGACGATCGCCCTGTCCTGCGGCCGCGCGGTGACCCCCGGCGTCCAGAACGGCCGGGGGCGCCGGCCCGCGAGCACGGACACCCCGAAGGGGACCACCCAGCCCGCGGTGACCGCACTGGAGCACTGTCACCTCAAGCCCGACCTGGGCGACTTCACCGCTCGGGACCGCGAGCTCACGCAGATCTGCACGATCCTCGCCGAACCGGCGGACGTCCCGCCCATCGTGGTGATCACCGGGAGCGCCGGCGCGGGCAAGAGCGCCCTGGCGGTGCACGTGGCGAACCTCGTACGGAGCCGATTCCCCGACGGCCAGTTCCATATCGACCTCCGGGGCATGTCGGCCCGGCCCGTGACACCGAGCCAGGCCCAGCACCGACTCCTGCGGATGCTCGGCATGGAGGAGGTCGACGACCTCCTGAGCGGTGACGAACTGAGCGAGGTGTACCGGTCGGGGCTCGGCAGCCGGACGCTCACCATCTTCGACGACGTCGCCGACGAGCGCCAGGTCCGTCCGCTGCTCGGGGCGGGCGCCACCCTGATCACCAGCCGCCGACGGCTCACCGGCCTGGAGGGGGCCCGGATGGTGGAGTTGGACGCGATGGCCGAAGACGACGCGCTGCGCATGCTGGGCGGGATCATCGGCCCCGAAAGGCTGTCCACCGACCCCGCGCAGGCCGTCCGGATCGGACGGCTCACCGGTGCGTTGCCGCTCGCGCTGCGCATCGCGGGCGCGCGCCTGCTGGCCCGGCCGCACTGGTCGTTGGGGCAATTCGCGGACCGGTTGGCCGACGACGGCCGTCGGCTGCGGGAGCTCGCGCACAACGACCTCGACATCCGGGTGAGCCTCGCTGCGACCTTCCACCGGCTGAGCCCCGACAGCGTGCGGGCGTTCCTCTTGCTGGGCCTGCACGGCGAGCAGTGCTTCTCGATGCGGCAGGCGTCCGCCCTCCTCGGCATCTCGGAAATCGACGCCGCCGACCTGGTCGAGGAGCTCGTGGACCTCCGGCTGGTCGATGCCCGTCGCACCGAGGGCAGCGGCGAGATCCGCTACCACCTGCCGGACCTCGTGCGTGACTTCGCCCGGGTCGAGGCGCAGGACCTCGACGCCGCGCCGTCCGGCAGCCCCCTCCAGCGGAGTTCCGTCGGGATCATCGACCTGCACCGTCACAGTGGCGCCGCAGCCTAGACGGCGTCACCAGGTGAGCCGCACGCCGCCCAGGTCGGCCGCGAAGGAGTCGAAGATGCGCCGTGCGGCCGGATCCGCCGCGAAGCGGGAGCCGAGCGCCAGCGTCACCCGGAGTGACTCGGTGCTGCCGAGGACCTTCAGCTCCGCTCCGCGCGAGCTGTACCGGGTGTCCGCCGGATAGCCGTTGGGGCGGGCGACGATGCCCCGGACGGATTTCTCGCCGGGATTCTGGTCGTTGTTGAAATAGCCCGTGGACAGCATCCAGCCACGAACCCCGTCCCGCTCCCTGAACGATTCGCTGACGGCCGAAGCCGTGGCATGGTCGACCTGGCGGTGCGCCGCGACTGACATCACCTCGTTGCGCACCTGCCGGATCATTTCGGCGATCCCGTCGGTGCGGCGCAAGGAGACCGGAAGGGAGACCGTGAACATTCCCGAGGTGTCGGATTCGCCGAACGTCCTGGCATCGACGGGCAGCCAGACATGGAGGTGATCCTCCGCGGTCTCGGCGAAAACCGCGTTCGCGAGCGCCGCAATGGCCACCTGGACCTCGGTGGCCCGGAAAGACTTCGCGTACGCGCGCAATTCGGACCGCTCGGCCCCCGTCACGGTGGCATGCGCTGCGGTGTACGAGGGCTGGTCATCACCAGGGAGCTCGGCCGGCCGGGGTGCGAACTGCCGGGGTGCGAACTGCCGGGCTTCGGAGATGCGCTGGTCCCAGAAGGCCCCGGACGCCTCGTGTGGACCGGCCGTGCCCCGCTCCGCCGCCTCGACGAAGCTTGCGGCCGGCGCCATGGTTTCGGCGCCCGGGCCGGTCGGCCCGTACTCGAAGGCGTGCCAGAGATCGCGGAGCACCAGCGCCGTCCCCCTGCCGTCCAGGGCGACGTGCGAGAACGACGCGAGGAAGGCGTGCAGACCAGGGGAGTGGCGCAGCAGGCGAAACCTGAAGGGATATCCGGCGGAGAGATCCCAGGGCTCGGCCAGGTCGCTCCGGTGCACCAGCTTCGCGTACCGGGTGAACTGCTCCTCCGAGCTGCTGCGCACCTGCTGGCAGCGGATCAGTGCAGCCCTGCCGGGCGCGGGGCGGGCCCACTGGACGGGGGGTCGGCCGTCCTCCTCCGACAGGCCGATCCGGAGGCAGTCGTGCCGCGCGACCGTGCTGTCGAGCGCCTCGATGAAGCGCTCGACATCGAGCTCCCCGTCGATCCGATAGGTGACCGAGAGGGAGGTGGAAACCTCCGGCGCCGATCGCGACCGGGCGTGGTGCGAAGCCTGCCCTGGAGTCAGCGGATATCTCTTCGCAGAGCCACCGGAGGATGTTTGCATGCCCTGCCTTCCGAAATCGAATCCTGAGTCATGATGAAACAGAATGCGCGCGACACGTGTCAAGGGATCACGACGGGCCGTTGGAAAAGGAACTCCGACTTCAGAATGGGGAGGTGTGAATTCATCGGGAATTCAGTTCGATCGGAAGGGTGATGTGCGGGGATCCGCCGATGGTGACACCGAGGGTGAGTGCGGCCCGGCGGGGGGATTGGTGCAGGTGGTGGGGTGGGTGGAAGGCTGGGGCGGGTGGACCAGACGATCACTGCCGCGCTGCGGCGCGGGGAAGAGCACCGGCGACGGTTCGAGGAGCGCTTCGCGGCGTACTTCGATGGGTTGACGGCGGCCGGGGAGCCGGACGGGGTGGCGTACGGGCGGTTCCCCGGGCGGGCCGTCGAGTTGCTGCGGGACATGGCGCTGCGCGGCGGGAAGCGGCTGCGGGTGGCGGTGCTGTGGGAGGCGGCCGGGCTGGTGGCCGGGGCGGAGGTGGTGGGGCTGGACGAGGCCGCGATCAGCATCGAGCTGCTGCAGGTGCACGGGCTGGTCCATGACGATCTGATCGACGGGTCGGCCCTGCGGCGCGGCGCGCCCTCCGTGCCGCAGGCGTACCGGGAGGAGTGGCCCGGGCGGCCCGGGCTGGCGGCTGGACTGGCCGTGCTGGCCGGGGACTTGGCGGCCTTCCTCTCGGTGCGGGTGCTGGTCGACTCCGGTCTGCCGGCCGACCTGGCGATGGCGATGGCGGCCGAGCAGACCGGGGCCGGGAGCGCGGGGGTGGTCGGGCAGTTCCTCGATCTGGAGCGGGATCTCGGGCCACTGCCCTCGGTCGAATTCCTTGATGCTGTCACCGAGTTCAAGTCCACTCGGTACTCGATCCTGGCTCCGCTGCGGCTCGGCCTGCTCGCCGCCGGGGTGGACCCGGCGGCGTACGGGGACGAACTGGGCAGCTATGCAAGCGCGTTGGGCATCGCCAACATGCTCCGGGACGACTGGCTCGACCTGTTCGGCGACCAGGCGGTGGCCGGCAAGTCGCTGGGCTCGGATCTGCGGGCCGGGCGCCGCAGCTACGTCCTCCGGGCCCTGCTGACGGCCGAGTTGGACGAGGACGAGCGGCGGGTGGTGACGGCCGCGCTGGGGGATCCCGAGGCCGGGGAGGAGGCGCTGGAGCGGGTGCGGGGCATCGCGCGGCGGCACGGGGTGGACCGCGCGGTGCAGGGGGAGGCCGAGCGGTACGCGGCCCGGGCGGCCGAGGTGGCCGCCGGCTGGGGGACGCGCTGGCGGGCCGAGGCCGTGGCCTTCTTCGCGTACCTGCCGGTCTGGACGGTGGCCCGCGACCACTGAGGCGGATAGGGCGGGGGCGGAGTCGGGAAGAGAGAGGGGAGGGGAGGGGAGGGGCGGGGGCGGGACCGGCGCAGGCCGGTGAGGTGCGGAGTCGATCGGCGGATTCCGGTCAGGCGGACGGGAGGTGGTCGGCGACGAGCTCGGCGAACTCCTCGGGGGAGAGGATCCGGATGCCCAGCGACTCGGCCTTGGCCCGCTTGGAGCCGGCCTTCTCGCCGGCCACCAGGAGGGTGGTGCGCTGGGAGACCGAGGAGGAGGACTTGCCGCCGGCCCGCTCCACGAGTTCGTTCACCTCGGTGCGGGAGAGGGCGGCGAGGGGGCCGGTCATCGAGCCGGTGACCACCACCGTCTCGCCGGTGAGCGGGCCGGCGAGCGGACCTGCGCCGACGGTCTCCCCGTCGCCCTCGGCCGCCACCGCTGCGGTGCGCTGCGGCTCGGCCACCTGGGTGCCGACGCCCTGGGCCGCCAGGCGGTCCAACAGCGGTGCCAGGGAGAGGAGTTCGGCGGAGATCAGGCGGGCCTTCTCGGGGCCGATGCCGTCGACCTCGGCGAGGGTGTCGGCGTCGGCGGCGCGGATGGCGGCCAGCGAACCGAAGTGGGCGGCGATCCGGCGGGACATCGTCCGGCCGGTGCCCCGGACGCCGAGGGCGCAGAACACCCGGTGCAGGGCCGCACCCCGGGCGGTCTCGATCGCGGCGAGCAGGTTGTCGGCGCTCACCTCGCCCATCCGGTCCAGGGTGAGCAGTTGCTCCTTGGTGAGGGTGAAGAGGTCGGCGAGATCGCTCACCAGGCCGCTCTCCACCAGCTGGACGGCGCGGGTGCCGCCAAGGCCCTCGATGTCGAGCTGGTCGCGGCCGGCCGCGTACCGCACCGAGGCCACGGCCTGGCAGGCCCGCCCCCGCACGCAGCGCCAGCGCTGCTCGGAGCTGTCGATCGCGTCCTCGCAGCGCGGGCAGGCCTCGGGGAAGACGATCTCGGTCTCGGCGCCGGTGCGCTGGTCGGCCAGCGGGGCCTCGACCCGGGGGATCACGTCGCCCGCGCGGTAGACGAAGACCTGGTCGCCGAGCATCAGGCCGCGCCGGGTGATGTCGGCCGGGTTGTGCAGGGTCGCGTAGGTGACGGTGACGCCGTCGATCACCACCGGCTCCAGCACGGCGCGCGGGGCGATGATGCCGGTGCGGCCCACGTTCCACTCCACCGCGAGCAGCCGGGTCACCTTGTGCTCGGCGGCGAGCTTGCGGGCCACCGCCCAGCGGGGCGCGCGCGAGCCGGAGCCGGCCGCCTGCTGGTCGGCTCCGGCGTCGGCCTTGACCACCACGCCGTCGATCCCGAACGGCAGGGCGCTGCGCAGCGCGGTGATCGCCGCGATCCGCTGCCCGACCTGCGCGAGGTCGGCGCAGCGCAGCGGGGCCGCCGGGGTGCCGGCGGCGGTGTGCGCGCCGAGCGCGGCCAGAGCTTCGAGCAGGGCGCTGTGGTCGAGGTGGTCGAGGCCGACGGCGCCGTAGGCGAAGAAGGTCAGCTCGATCCGGTACGGGCGGTCCTTGGCGCGCAGGGTGCCGGCCGCGCCGCTGCGCGGGTGGGCGAAGGGGGTGGCGCCGTGCTCGGTGCGGATCCGGTTGGCCTCGTCGAACTGGGCGGTGGTGAGCAGGACTTCGCCGCGCAGCTCGAGGTCGAGCGGCTCGGCGAGGGTGGCGGGCAGGCCGAGCACCGCCTCGGCGGCGTGCGTGATGTCCTCGCCGGCCAGGCCGTCGCCCCTGGTCAGCAGCTGCACCAACTGCCCGCCCTGGTAGCGGGCGGCGACGGCCAGGCCGTCCAGCTTGGGCTCCACGCACCAGGCGGCCACCGGCCGGCCGAGCCGGCGCTCCAGACCGGCCGCCCACTCGGCCAGCTCCTCGTCGGAGAACACGTTGTCCAGCGAGAGCATCGGCACCGAGTGCGGCACGTCGCCCTGGACGGAGCCGCCGGCCACCTTGCCGCTCGGTGACTCGGGCAGCACCTCGTCGGGGTGCTCCTGCTCGTACGCGAGAATGGCACGCAGCAGCGCGTCGTACTCGTCGTCGCCCAGGGGCGTGCTGCCATCGGTGTAGTACGCGGTGGCGGCCCGCACCGCGGAGCTGACCGCGGCGGCGTAGGCGGCGGGGGAGGGCAGGGGCGTGGTGTCCGTCGTCATGGCACCCATCCTCCCGAGCGGCACCGACAATCGGACGAAGGCAGTCCGCAGCAGGCAGTGGAAGGCGAGAGGCAGCAGGATGATCTTCATCGTGGTGAAGTTCCAGGTCAAGGCCGAGCACGTCGAGGAGTGGCCCGAGCGGGTGGCCGCGTTCACCGAGGCGACCCGGGCGGAGGCCGGGAACCTGTGGTTCGAGTGGTCGCGCAGCCTGGAGGAGCAGGACACCTACGTGCTGGTCGAGGCCTTCCGGGACGGCGCCGGGGAAGCGCACGTCAACTCCGACCACTTCCGGGCCGGGCTGGCGGCGATGCAGCCGCTGCTGCGCCGCACCCCCGAGATCGTGAGCACCACGATCGAGGGAGCGACGGGGTGGAGCGCGATGGGCGAGCTCGTCGTCGACTGACGGGCGGTGGCGGACCGGCCGCCGGGGGTCAGCTGGCGTGCGGGATGATCAGCGGCCAGGGCGGGCCGGCATCGCGGCCGGCGGCGGCGCGCAGCGGGTTGAGGGTGTGCCGGCGCTGGTCGCGCGGGGTGCTGGCCGAGTCGGCCCGGACGGCCTTGCGGAACCAGCTGGCTGAAGTACGCGAGCTGGTGCGGGAGTTGGGCAGGACGAGCCCCAACAGGTGGTCGATGGCGGTGTCGGAGAGCGGTTCCAGCGTGATGGTGGTGGCGTGCCGCCGCCCGCCGCCCCAGCCGGGCCGGCGGCCGAGCAGCTCCGGGCCGGCCGCCGCGACCACCAACAGCGGGATCGGACCGGAGAGTTCGGCGAAGTTGTCGGCGAGGTCGAGCAGGGCGTCCTCGGCGTTGTGCAGGTCGTCGATCACGATGACCAGCGGTTCGGCGATGGCGATCTCGGTGATCAGTCGGCACCAGCCTTCGGAGGCGGTCGGGGCGCCTTCGGCCGGCTCGGCGTCCTGGGCGTCATAAGCGTTTTCGGCGGCCGCGGGGTCGAGCAGTCGGAGGAGGCAGGGCAGCAGCCAGGCGGATTCGGCCGGGCAGACCAGTCGGTCGAGCGCCTCGGCGAGCTTGGTCCGGGCCGCGTCCGGCGAGTCGGCCGGGGTGATCCCGCAGTACGCCTTGAGCGTCTCGGCCTGCGTGGCCGCGACGCTGCCGTCGCCGGTGGCCGGAGCGCGGCTGACCAGTACCCGGACCGGCGTGGACCGGTCGGCGACCAGCCGCTCGAACTCGGCCAGGAAGGTGGTCTTGCCGATCCCCCGGTCGCCCAGGACGGTCACCAGGTGCGGCATCGAGCGGAGCCTGGTGCGGTCCAGAACGCCGCGCAGCAGCTCGAGTTCGAGCTCGCGCTCGACGGTGGGCAGGCCCTCCTGCGGACGCGCCCCGCGCCGGGGGCCGTGGATCGGCCAACCGGCGCCCTCCGCGTCCTCGAAGGCCGGACCGTCCCCGTAGGCGACCAGGGCGGAGGTCGCCCGGTAGGTGGCGTCGCAGGCCAGCAGCTCGCCCTCCTCGGCCAGGTCGAGCAGCTGCTGACAGCGGTCGAGCAGGCTGCCGGTGATCGAGACGGGCACCGTCGGGTCCTCCCGGTGGTAGCGCAGCAGGGCGTCCCCGGTGGCCACGGCCGCGTGGAACTCCGGCTGCTGCCCGGCCGGGGCGGAGTGGGCCAGCAGCCCGGCGGCGGCCCGGAAGCCGTCCCGGATCGCCATCGCGGCGAACACCGCGTCCTCGGCGTGGCCCTCGCCCTGGCGGCCCTTGAAGAGCGCGAGCGAGACCGAGCCGATCGAGGCCGCGACCACCCCGCCGAAGTGCCGGATGTGCTCCTGGATCATCCCGGACATCTCGTCGAGCAGCTCGTCGATGTCCGAGGGCGCGTCCTGGTGCAGCTCGACGTCCAGGATTGTGCGCATGATCAGCACGCTGACCTGCTCCCGCTCCGCCGTCGCCGGCCGCGGCCCGGCCCCGCTCGGGGCGGATGGCGACGGTGCGCCGGAGGGCGATAGCGGGAGCGAGGGCGCAGCGGCGGAGGAAGGAGCGGCGGAGGGCGTCGGGGCCGGGGTGACGGGGCGCGGGGGCGCGGCCTCGGTGGTCGGGGCCGCCGGTCGAGCGGGCCGGCGGAGCTCGACCGGGGCCGGGGCGGGCTCGGCGGCCTCCAGGTTGAGCGCCGGGTCGTGGTTGAGGATGGCCTGCTGGAGCGCCTGCAGCTCCCGGCTCGGCTCCAGGCCGAGCTCCTCCACCAGGGCCGTGCGCAGCCGGCTGTAGGCGTTCAGCGCGTCGGCCTGGCGCCCGCAGCGGTACAGCGCGAGCACCAGCTGCCCGTACGAGCGCTCGCGCAGCGTCGCGGTGGTGGCCGTGGCCTCCAGCTCGGGAAGGATCTCGTGGTGCCGTCCGCAGGCCAGCTCGGCCTCGAAGCAGTCCTCCACGGCGTCGAGCCGGGCGTTCTGGATGGTCGTCAGCTCCGGCCAGCAGACGCCGGTCTCGACCAGGTCGGCCAGCGCGGTGCCGCGCCAGAGCGCGAGGGCGTCCCGGAGTAACCGGGCCGCCTGTGCCGGGTCTCCGGCCGTCAACTTCGCCCGGCCCTCCTCCACCCGGCGCTGGTACCGGTGGAGGTCGATCGCCTCCGGGTCGACCTGGAGCCGGTAGCCGGGAGCCTGGGTCAGCAGGGCCGCCCGGCCGGATCCGGCCGGTTCGGGCGCCTGCCGGGACGGCTCGGACGGTGCGGCCGAGAGCAGCTGGCGCAGGCCCCAGACCGCGTTCTGCAGGATCTTGCGGGCGGAGGCCGGGGCGTCGTCGACCGGCCAGAGGGCGTTGAGCAACTGGCTGGTGGGCACCACGCGGTTGGGCTGGAGCAGCAGGAAGCCGAGGGTGGCCCGCTGCTTGACCCCGCCCAGCGCGACGGGGCCGGAGGTTTCCAGAATCTCCAGCGGACCCAGAACACGGAACTGCACTGATTCCCCCTAAGTCGAATTTCCCGGGGTATGACGAGCGGGTGGCGCGACCAGTGGCTTCCGGCCAGTTGATTCGTCTACCCCCTCTGCACGATGCCACCCGACAGACCCCAAGGTAAGTACTGACTTTTTGGTAACCACCTGGGAGATCCCTGGGTGCGGCTTCTGAGCGGTGTCGATGGCCTGATCTCGTCCTCGACGGGCAGGATTCCGCCAATGACCGTACGGCCGGATTCCGATTGGGGGGAGGTGGGTGCCGAAGCGCGGGAACGGAAAAGGCAGCCAGGCCCGGGGCGGCGGGGGTCCGCTCCGGGCCTGGCTGCTGTTCGGGGGGTGGGTCAGCGTGTCACTCGGCGCCCTTCGGGTGGCGGATGCCCTGGGCCTTGCTGGCCTTGACCAGCTTGGCCAGGCCGACCTGGTCGAGGGCCACGGTGGAGACGGCGTTGCCGTACTGGCCCGCGTCCACCTGCTGGGCCGCCCCGGCGATGCCGGGCAGCGCGACGTGGGTGATCCAGGCTTCGGCGAAGGGAAGCAGTGCCGCCGCCGGGATCTTCTCCGAGCCGACCAGGGCGAAGCCGTGCAGGGCGTCGTAGTCGAGCAGGCAGGCCACCGCCACCGGGCTCGCCGCCGCCGCCTCGGCCACGCCCGCCGCCTCCACCGCGCCCTGTGCGACGAGCGCGTACGCCTTGCCGGCGGAGCGGTTCCAGACGGTGGTCGGGTGGCCGGCCGCGACGAATGCGGCCGCCAGGGCGGTGCCCATCAGGCCGAGGCCGAGGACGGTTACGGGAGTGCGGTGTTCATCCGCCATGACAGTAATTCCTGGGGTAGACATTGCATTCGGCATATCGGCGAGTTCGGGTCGAAACTAGTGGCCGTCCGGAGTCGCGGCAAGTACTTACCTACAAGTCCGTGCCACGTCGGCCGGCGGGGATCCACGAGTCCACCGCCGGGTAACCGTCGGCTAACCACCGGGAGGAGGCCGGCAGATTACCGCTTCGTGACCGGGGCCGGGAATGATTCCGAGCGGGACTTTCGCGCATCGAGAGAACGGGAGCACCACCACCATGACCGACGCCTACGACTTCGCCATTCCGGACGACCCCGACCTGCAGAACGAGCTGTTCATCCGGGTCTTCAACGAGGGTGACGGGGCCGCCTTCGACTCGATGTACGCGCCCGACGCGATCTCCAACATGTCCGGGGTGGCGCTCACCGGGGCGGAGCGGACCGCCTTCTTCAAGGAATTCCTGGCCACCGGGCCGAAGATCCGCTCGCGGGTCAAGCAGACCTACACCACGGGCGACACCTCGCTGCTCATCGTGGACTACACCCTGGACATCCCGGGCCCCGAGGGGGTCCACACCGTGCAGGGCACCTGCACCGACGTGCTGTTCCGGGACGCGAACGGCAAGTGGACGATGGCCGTGGACCGGCCGGTCCCGACGGCCTGACGGGTCGTCGGCGGCGGCGCCGGCTCCGGGTGATCTCGCCCGGGGCCGGCGCCGCCGCATTTCCCTGTCCGGCCGCCGGTGAATCCCCGTCATTTCGGCGGTCTTTCCGGTGGGGGGAACGGGCGATTACCGCGCCGTGACCCGGCATTTGAGGGGTGGTGTGCCGGGCGCCTTAGGGTCTGCCTTGACTGCGTTCTCCGGGGAGGGTGAATGGAACCTGTGGCCGAGTACGTGAGGGTGGGGAAATCCGCGCGCGAGGTCGCCGAGCGGTCGGGCGGCGGCGATCCGGTGGAACTCCGACGGGTGGCGACCAACGCCGAGATGCTGCTGGCGATCTTCTCGCGGACCTCCGTGATCCGCCGGGCCGGAAGGAGCACCGAAGCATGAGCACGATCGGCGCCGATCTGGGGTCCGGTGAGGTGCGCAGCCTTCCGGACGCGCTGCGGCTGCGCAGCAGACTGCAGCCCGAGCAGACCGCCTACGTCTTCCTGCGCAACGGCGAGGAGCCGGCGGCGAGCCTGACCTACGGTCAGCTGGACCTGGCCGCCCGGGTACGGGCGGGCTACCTGGTGGCGGCCGGGCTCGCCGGGGGCAGTGTGGTGCTGCTCTACCCGTCCGGGCTGGAGTTCGTCCGGAGCCTGCTGGGCTGCATGTACGCGGGCGTGGCCGGTGCCCCGGTGCAGGTGCCGCGCCGCCGACAGGGGCTGGCCCGGCTGCGCCGGGTGGCGGACGACGCCGGGACCACCACGGTGCTGACCACCACGGCCGTCAAGCGCGAGCTGGAGGAGAACTTCGCCGACGCGCCCGAGCTCGCGGGGCTGACCCTGGTGGACACCACGCTGCTGCCGGTCACCCTGGCGCACGGGTGGTGCTACGTCAGCCCGCCGGCCGAGGGGGTGGCGCTGCTCCAGTACACCTCCGGCTCCACCGGGGACCCGAAGGGCGTGGTGATCACGCACGCCAACTTCGCCGCCAACGCCGCCGAGACGGACGAGCTCTGGCCCTGCGGCGAGGACGCCCGGGTGGTCTCCTGGCTGCCGCTCTTCCACGACATGGGCCTGCTGTTCGGCGTGGTGCTGCCGCTCTGGGCCGGGGTGCCGTCCTACCTGATGGAGCCGGAGGCGTTCATCCGCCGCCCGGCCCGCTGGCTGGAGGCCGTCTCCCGGTTCCGGGGCACCCACGCGGCGGCGCCCAGCTTCGCCTACGAGCTGTGCGTCCGGGCCGCCCGGGAGGGCGGGGTCGGCGCCGAGCTGGACCTGAGCAGCTGGCGGGTGGCGGCGAACGGTGCCGAGCCGGTGCGCCGGCAGACCGTCCAGGCCTTCGCCGAGGCCTTCGCGCCGCTGGGTTTCGCGGCCCGCGCGATGTGCCCGGGGTACGGGCTGGCGGAGAACACCCTCAAGGTCACCGGCAGCCCGCAGACCCGCGAGCCCGGGGTGCTCTGGCTGGCCGCCGAGGGCCTGCGCGAGGGGCGGGCCGAGCCCGTGGGCGAGACCGCGCCCGGCGCGGTGCCGCTGGTCAGCAGCGGGGTGACGGTGCCCGGCACGGTGGTGCGGATCGTCGATCCGGAGAGCCGCGTGGCCCGGCCGGACGGCCGGGTGGGCGAGATCTGGGTGGACGGCCCGTGCGTGGGCGCCGGCTACCGGGGCCGTCCCGAGGAGAGCGAGCTGACCTTCCGGGCCCGGATCGCGGGCGAGGAGACCGGGCGGTACCTGCGCACCGGTGACCTGGGCCTGTTGCACGAGGGCGAGCTGTACGTCACCGGTCGGCTCAAGGACGTGATCATCCGCCAGGGCCGCAACTACTACCCGCAGGATGTGGAGCTCTCGGCCGAGGGCGCGGTGCCGGGCCTGCACCCCAACTGCGCGGCGGCCTTCTCGGTCGAAGCGGACGGAGCTGACGGAACGGACGGAGCTGGCGGGCGGGAGCGGCTGGTGGTGCTGGTCGAGGCGGACGGCCGGGTGCTGAAGCAGCCGGGTCTGCGTGAGCTGCGCAAGCGGGTGCGGGACGCGATCTGGGAGAACCAGCGGCTGGAGGCCGACGAGATCGTGGTGCTCCGGCGCGGGGCGCTCTCCCGCACCTCCAGCGGCAAGGTGCAGCGGCGGCTCTGCCGGTCCCGTTACACCGGCGGGGAGTTGGCGCAGGCGATCGTCTCCGGTGGGGAGGAGTGATGGCGGCCGCACCGGCCCCGGCCGCCTTACGCGCCGCGCCGGCCGGCCCGGCGGGCTCCCGGATCCTCGGTGTCGGCGCCTACCGGCCGGCCCGGATCGTCGGCAACGAGGAGATCTGCACCCGGATCGACTCCGACGACGCCTGGATCCGCCAGCGTTCGGGCATCGCCACCCGGCACTTCGCCGGGCCGGGCGAGACGGTGGTCACCATGGCGGTGGAGGCCGGGCTCAAGGCGCTGGCCCAGGCGGGGGTGGCCCCCGCCCAGGTCGACCTGGTGCTGCTCGCCTCGATGTCCCACCTCGGCCGCGCCTCGGCGGCGGCCCCGGAGGTGGCCCACCTGCTGGGCGCCGGCCGGGCGGCGGCCACCGACCTGAGCGCCGCCTGCGCGGGGTTCTGCTATGCGCTGGGGGTGGCCGACTCGATGATCCGGGCCGGCGCGGCCCGGCACGTGGTGGTGGTCGGGGCCGAGAGGATGACCGACATCGTCGACCCCTACGACCGGGACACCGCCTTCATCTTCGGTGACGGCGCCGGTGCGGTGGTGCTCGGCCCCGCCGCGGTACCGGGCGTCGGGCCGGTGGTCTGGGGCACCGAGGGCGACCGGCATGGGCTGATCGCCCGCGACCGGTCCTGGCCGGAGGCCCGGGAGCGCCCCGACCCCTGGCCCACCCTGCGGATGGACGGCCCCCAGGTGTTCCGCTGGGCCATCGCCAAGGTGCCCGAGATCGGCGGCGCGGCGCTGGCCGCCGCCGGAGTCACCGCGGCCGATCTGGCCGCGTTCGTGCCGCACCAGGCCAACCTGAGGATCGTGGACACCTCGGCCCGCAGGCTCGGCCTGCCCGGGCACACCGCGGTGGCCCGCGACATCGTCCGCTCCGGCAACACCTCGGCCGCCTCCGTCCCGCTGGCCCTGGACGACCTGCTGGCCCGGGGTGAACTCCTTAGCGGCGGCCTGGCGTTGCTGGTGGGCTTCGGCGCCGGGCTGGCCTACGCCGCCCAGGTGGTGGCGCTGCCATGACCGTAACGAGCACAGCCAAGGGAGACACCATGCCTGGACACGGAGCCGGCACCACGGCCGAGCGGATCGCGGAGCTGACCCGTCGGCGGGCCGAATCCCGCGCGCCGGTGGACGAGGGAGCCGTCCGACGCCAGCACGAGAAGGGCAAGTTGACCGCTCGCGAGCGGATCGACGCGCTGCTCGACCCGGGCTCCTTCGTCGAGTTCGACGCGCTGGCCAGGCACCGCTGCCACAACCTCGGGATGGAGCGCCAACGGCCGCTCGGGGACGGCGTGGTGACCGGCTACGGCACCGTAGACGGCCGCCAGGTCTGCCTGTTCGCCCAGGACTTCACCGTCTTCGGCGGCAGTCTGGGCGAGGTGTACGGCGAGAAGATCATCAAGGTGATGGACTTCGCCACCCGCACCGGTACCCCGATCATCGGCATCAACGACTCCGGCGGCGCCCGGATCCAGGAGGGCGTGGTCTCGCTCGCCCTCTACGCCGAGCTGGTCAAGCGGCACGTGGAGGCCTCCGGGGTCGTCCCGCAGATCTCGCTGATGACCGGCCCGTGCGCCGGCGGGGCGGTCTACGCCCCCGCGATCACCGACTTCGTGGTGATGGTGGACGGCATCTCGCACATGTTCGTCACCGGCCCGGACGTGCTGCGCACCGTGACCGGCCAGGAGGTGGACCGCGAGGAGCTGGGCGGCGCGCTCAGCCACAACACCGTCTCCGGCAACGCGCACTACCTGGCCGCCGACGAGAAGGACGCCTTCGAGTACGTCCGCCTCCTGCTGGGCTACCTGCCCGCCAACAACATGGAGGACCCGCCGGTCTACCGCAGCGAGGCACCGGCCGGGCTGACCGAGAGCGACCTCGCCCTGGACACCCTCATCCCGGACGACCGCAACCGCCCGTACGACATGCTGCGGGTGCTGCACAGCGTGCTCGACGACGGCGAACTGCTCGAAGTGCAGCCGATGTTCGCGCGCAACATGATCTGCGGGTTCGGCCGGGTGGACGGGCGCAGCGTCGGCGTGGTGGCCAACCAGCCGATGCACCTGGCCGGGGTGATCGACATCGACGCGAGCGAGAAGGCGGCCCGGTTCATCCGGATGTGCGACGCCTTCCACGTGCCGGTGCTGACCTTCGTGGACGTGCCGGGCTTCATGCCCGGCCTCGACCAGGAGCAGGGCGGCATCATTCGGCGCGGCGCGAAGATGATCTACGCCTACGCGGAGGCCACCGTGCCGATGGTCACCGTGATCACCCGCAAGGCGTACGGTGGCGGCTACGGCGTGATGGGCTCCAAGCACCTGGGGATCGACGTCAACCTCGCCTGGCCGACGGCCGAGATCGCCGTGATGGGCGGCGACAGCGCGGTCAGCGTCCTGCACCGCAAGGCCCTGCGGGAGGCCGAGGACCCGGAGGCGGAGCGGGAGCGGCTGCGCACCGAGTACGAGCGGGCGCTCTGCAACCCCTACCTGGCGGCCGAGCGCGGCTACGTGGACGCGGTGATCCTGCCGCAGGAGACCCGCGCCCAGGTGGCCGGTGCGCTGCGGCTGCTCCGGGACAAGCGCAAGACCCGGCTGCCCCGCAAGCACGGGAACATCCCGCTGTGACGGCGCCGGGGGAGGGGGAGGTGGGTCTGCGAGTCACCCGCGGGTGCCCGACGGATGCCGAACTCGCGGCCGTGGTCGTCGCGTTGGCCGTGGTCGCGGGTGGTCAGGGCGCGGCCGGCCGAGGTGCGGCGGCCGGGGGCGGCGGAGTGCCGCGCTCGGACCGGAGCGAGCGGCTGCGGCGGGCGCCGGAGCTGCGCGGCCCGGGGGCCTGGCGCGCGAGCGGCTGGCGCTGAGCGTACGACGGTGCCCGGCCTGCCCCCTCGGGGACGGGCCGGGCACCGTCGTGTCGGTCAGGCGGGTTGGAGTGCGGTGCGGATCACCTTGGCGAGCTGCTCCACCGCGCCGTCGAGGTAGAAGTGGCCACCGCCGAACACCTCCAACTCGGCTGGAGCCGAGGTGAGTTCGAGCCAGCCGGCGGCGGCCTCGACCGGCACCACCGGGTCGGCGTCGCCGACCAGGGCGGTGAGCGGGCAGGGCAGCGGCGGCTGCGGCGTCCAGCGGTAGCCGCTGAGGGCCAGGTAGTCGGCACGCAGCACGGGCAGCACCAGGGCGAGCAGCTCCGGGTCATCGAACACGGCACCGCTGGTGCCGCCCAACAGGCGGATCCGGTCCAGCAGTTCGGTGTCGCCGCGGACCAGGTCGGCCGGGCCCGGACCGAGCGAGGGCGCGCTCCGGCCGGAGACGAAGAGCCGCACCGGGCCGGCCGCGGGGGCCTTCGCCGGTGGGGCCGTGAGCAGGCGGGCCGTCTCGTAGGCGACCAGCGCGCCCATGCTGTGGCCGAACAGGGCGTACGGCCGGGCGGGGGCGCGGCGCAGTTCGGCCGCGACCGCCTCGGCCATCCCGGTGAGGAGGGTGGCGGGCGGTTCGAGACGGCGGTCCTGGCGGCCCGGGTACTGGACGGCCAGCAGCTCGACCTCGGGGGCGAGCGCGCGGGCCAGCGGGACGAACGCGCTGGCCGCGCCGCCGGCATGCGGGAAGCAGATCAACCGGGGCACGTCCGGCAGTGGCGCGGCCAGCCTGCGGAGCCAGCCCCGGCCGTCGGCGGGTGGGGTGGTCATCGCGGCCCCTCAGCCCTGGAACAGCCGGTGCTCGTCCTGCCGGGCGAGCACCGCGCACAGGTCGCGCAGCGCCGTCTCCAACTGGTCGATCTCGGCCTGGGAGAGGTGGACGGAGGGCTCGAAGCGCAGCGTGTTCACGGCGCTCGCGGTCGGGAAGGTGCGGATCCGGTGCGCCCGCAGCAGGAAGCCGGAGAGCACGTAGCCGAAGACGCCGGACTGCGCGGCCTCCCGGATCCCGGCAGCGGTGGCGGCGGACTGGTCGCGGAACTCCAGCCCGATCATCAGGCCCCGCCCCCGGACGTCCGTGACCACCTCGGGGAACTCCCGGCGGAGCGCCTCGAACAGGGCCAGCAGCCGCTCGCCGCTGCGCTCCGCCAGCCGGTACGCGGCGCCGCCGTCGGCCTCCAGGAGCTCCAGCACCCGGAGCGCCAGCGCCGAGGAGAAGGTGTCCTTGGCGAAGGTCGAGCTGTGCAGCAGCTCGAACTCCTTGCGGTACCGGCCGGCCCGGATCAGGGTGGCGGAGGTCTTGGCGATGCCGCCGCCGAGGCCCTTGGCCAGGGTGATGTAGTCGGCTCGCAGGCCGAGGTGCGAGGCGGCGAAGAAGGCGCCGGTGCGGCCGAGGCCGCTCTGGATCTCGTCCACCACGATCGGGCAGTCGATCTCCGCGCAGACCTGCTCGATCTCTCGGGCGAACTCCTCGCTCACCGGCCGGATCCCGCCCTCGCCCTGGATCACCTCCAGCACGAAGGCGCAGAACAGCGGGAACTCGTGCTCGACCACCCGCACCGTGCCGTCCGCCACCGCCAGGCTCCGCGCGCTGACCCGCTCGGCCTCGACGATCTTGGCGAGTGCGCCGGGCTCGTTCAGCGGCACGAACCTGGCCGGGGCGGCCATCGCCGCGAAGGGTGTCCGGAAGGCGGCGTTGTAGGTCAGCTGGACGCTGGCCACCAGCTTGCCGTGGAAGGAGCCCTCCGGGGTCAGGAAGAGCGGCGCTCGGCCCGCCAACTCGGCGTTGTGCGCTGTCACTTCGGCGAGCAGCCGGTCGAACTCGGCCGGGTCGCCGGCCTGTCCGGCCGCCACCGCCGCGCGGGCCCGTTCGGTCTCGGCCTCGACAGTCTGGAACAGGGCCTGGACCCGGAGCACCCGGTCGAGCTCGGCGTGCTTGACCGCCACCTCCACCGACTCCGCGCCGCTGTTCGCGAAGACGGTGAAGTACGGCTCCGCCCCGGGGAATTCGCGCTGCAGGATGGTGTTCAGCGCGGCGCCCACCCGGCTCGCGTAGGGGTGCAGCGAGGCCTGGGCCAGGATCGGGGTGCCGTCCGCCAGCAACTGCTGCGCGGTGGCCACCAGCTCGGGGTGGTTGTGGCCGAGCACCAGCGCGCCGTAGCCGCCGGCGTAGTCGACCACCGGGATCTCCCGGCCGTCCCGGTCCCGGTACCAGAGGGTGTTGCCCTCGGCGCGGACGTACTCGACGTCGATCCCGAGCTGGGTCAGGAAACCGAGCATGTGCGGCTCCACCAGGTCGAGTTCGGGTGCGTCGGCTGCGGTCATGTCGGCCCTCCGGTGCTTGGTGGTGACGGTCGGGCCCGACCATATGCGCGGCCCGCCCCCCTCGCGGTCACGGGCCGGTAAGCGGGCGCCGCGTCCCTCGGGGCGGATCTCCGGTTACCTGGGGGTGACCACGGGTGACAGCTGCCCCGGTAGCGTCGCAGGTCATTGACCATGAATCAGTCTGATGGAGCGTCACATTTACTCCCGGAAGGATGACATGTCCGACATCAGTCGCTCCTCCCGGCTGGTCGACCTCGACCAGCCGACGGCCGCCGCCTCGCTGCGCGAGGTGATGGCGCGGTTCGCCACCGGGGTGGTCGTGCTCACGGTCGGCGGGGAGTCCGTCCACGGCATGACCGCCACCGCGTTCAGCTCGGTCTCCTTGGAGCCGCCGATGGTGCTCTGCTGCGTGGCCCACAGTGCGGTGATGCACCAGGCGGTCCGGTCCGCCGGGCACTTCGCGGTCTCCCTGCTCGGTGTCGACCAGGAGCCGCAGGCCCGGTACTTCGCCGACAAGCAACGCACCCTGGGCCCGGCCCAGTTCGCCACCGTCCGCACCACCGCCGGCGCCCGCACCGGCGCGCCGCTGCTGGACGGCGCGCTCGGCTGGCTGGAGTGCGAGCTGGTCGACTCGCACCTGGCCGGTGACCACACGATCTTCGTCGGCAGCGTGCTCGACTCCCGGCGCGGCCCCGCCCGGGAGGCCCTCCTCCACTACGAGGGCACCTTCCGGCCCGGAGCCCGGGAGGCGTCGGTGTAGCCGCCGGGCTCCCGAGACACGACCGCCGCCGGTCGGCCCGCTGCCACGGGCCGACCGGCGGCGGTCGTTCGGTACGGGCTCAGAGCAGGACCGGCAGCTCGCGGTGGCCGTTGGAGATGAAGGACTCCAGCCGGTCGAGCCGCTCGGCGGGGTGGGCGAGCCGGAGCCCGGGGAAGCGGTCGAACAGGGCCGAGACGGCGACGGTGGCCTCCAGCCGGGCCAGCGGCGCGCCGAGGCAGAAGTGCACGCCGTGACCGAAGGCCAGGTGGTCGCGGCGGGTGGCGCGGGTGAGGTCGAAGCGGTCGGCGCTCTCCCCGTGCACCTGAGGGTCGCGACCGGCGCCGCCGAAGGAGACCAGGATCGGGTCGCCCTTCGCGATCGTCACGTCATCCAGTGCGATGTCCTCGACGGCGAAGCGCAGCGGCATGCTGGCGACCGGCGACTCGTACCGAAGGCTCTCCTCCACCGCGTCCTCCCAGGTCGCGGCGGAGCTCCGGATCAGCCCGAGCTGCTCGGGGTGGGCGAGCAGGGCGGTGACGGTGTGGTCGATCAGGTTGACCGTGGTCTCGTGCCCGGCCGAGTACATCAGGAACACGGTGTCGATCAGCTCGCGCTCGGTCAGCCCGGAGCCGTCCTCGTCCCGGACCGCGACCAGATCGCTGGTCAGGTCCTCGCCGGGCCGCGCCCGCTTGCTCGCGATGAACTCGGCCGCGAAGGTGTACAGCGCGATCCCGTTGGCCTGCGCCTCCTCCTCCGAGAGCGAGGTCTGGAAGATCGCGTGCATCATCCGGAGCAGCTCCGGGCGGGACTCCTCGGGGATCCCGAGCAGCTCCGAGATCACCTGCACGGGCAGCGGGTAGGCGAATTCCGCTCGCAGGTCCACGGGGCCGTCGGCCGCGGTGCCGGCCAGCCGGTCCAGCAGCTCGCCGACGATCGCCTCGATCCTGGGCCGCAGCGCGGCCGTCCGGCGGGCGGTGAAGGCCCGGGCCACCAGCTTGCGCAGCCGGCTGTGCTCGGCTCCGTACGCCGTGATCATGTTCCGGTCCTGGACCCAGATGGCCAACGACCAGGACTTGGCCAGCTCGCCCTCGCCGTTCTCCCAGGCCGGCCAGTGCCGGTAGGAGTCCCGGGAGACCCGGTCGTCCGTCAGCAGCCGTTTGATCAGCTCCTGGTCGGTGACCGACCAGGCCCGTACCCCGCCGGGCAGCTCGACCAGGGTGGCCGGCCCCCTGGCGCGGAGCCGGGCGGCCTCCCCGTGGACGTCGCGCCCGGCCGGGTCGAGGACGTACGGGCAGGTTTCTTGCCTCATCGGGTGTCTCCCCTGGTGGGATCGGGAACTTATCGACCGACCATAGGAGGGCTTCGTCACTGGGTGTTCACGGGCCGGTCTTTCCACTCCACTGACCTCGGGGTAAGTACGAACCTCATGGTGCGTACTTGATCCACTCGGAAAGCTGGGGAATCCTGACGGCACAGCAGGAGAGTCCTTTGCATGAGGGCATGTCGCGCCTTCGGGCGGCCAGAGGGGATTTCATGAGCAAGTACGCGGGCAAGAAGGCCGTAATCATCGGTGGGACGATCGGAATGGGCCTCGCCACGGCCCAGGCCCTGGTGGACGGCGGCGCCGAGGTGCTGCTCACCGGTCGGAACGAGAAGAACCTGGACGCGGCACGGAACGAGCTCGGTCCGTCCGCGCACGTGGTGCGTTCCGACACCGCCGACCTGGGCGACATCGAGGCCCTCGGCGGCGTGGTCGAGGAGAAGTTCGGCGACTTCGACTTCCTCTTCGTCAACGCCGGCTACGCCCAGCTCGGCCCGTTCGGCCAGGTCACCGAGGAGTTCTTCGACCAGACCTTCAACGTCAACACCAAGGGCGCGTTCTTCACCGCGCAGCGGCTCGCCCCGCTGCTCAAGGACGGCGGCTCGATCGTCTTCACCACCTCGATCGCCAACGACTCGGGCAACCCGGGCATGGGCGTCTACTCGGCCTCCAAGGCCGCCGTCCGCTCGCTGACCAAGGTGATCGCGGCCGAGCTGCTGCCGCGGAACATCCGGGTCAACGCGGTGAGCCCGGGCTTCATCCACACCCCGACCGCCGGCATCACCGGTGCCTCGGCCGAGATGCTCGCCGCCTTCGAGGCGATCGGCGACCAGCTGACCCCGATGCGCCGGCACGGCTCCTCCGAGGAGGTCGCCCAGGCGGTGCTGTTCCTGGCCTTCGACGCCACCTTCACCACCGGTGAGGAGCTGAACGTGGACGGCGGCCTCGGCCAGCGGATCACCCGGCCGCAGCCGCCGCAGCAGTAGTCGCGGCCGTGTGACCGAACGCGGTGCTGCCCCCGGACTCCGTCGTCCGGGGGCAGCACCGCGTTCGGCCGCCGTTCCGTCCGAGTGGTGCGCTCCCATTCCCCGCCCATTCCCCGGTCATCGGCCGGTCATCGGTGTCGGACATTCCGCCGGATTCGCTGATGACCGGTGCGTGACTGACTCCTGGGCCGGTTCGGCGGAGCTTCCGGTACGTTGTGCCGAAAGTTCCGCGAACCGATGAATCGAGAGGGCGGACCATGACCTCGCAAACCGAATTCGAGAGCCTGCTGGATTCCGTCAGGGAAATCGTTCCGACGCTCCGCAAGAATGGCCTCGAAGCGGAGGAGCAGCGCTGGATACCGGACGAGAACATTGCTCTCCTGGAGAAGGCCGGCGTCCTGCGGATGGCCACCCCGCGCCGCTTCGGCGGGCTCGACCTGCCGGTCGCGCAGCAGGCGGCGGTGCTGGCCGAACTCGCCCGGGGCTGCGCCTCGACGAGCTGGGTGGCGAGCGTCTGGGTGTCGAGCGCCTGGATGGCGACCCTCTACCCGGAGCAGCTCCAGCAGGAGATCTTCACCTCGCCCTCGATCCGGATCTCCGGCGGCTTCACCCCGAGCGGGGTGCTCACCCCGGTCGAGGGCGGGTACGTGCTCAACGGCAGCTGGAAGTTCAACTCCGGCTGCCGGGGCGCGGACTGGAACATCGCCACCGCCGTGGTGGAGCGGCCGGACGGCGGCTACGACGAGGCCGTCGCGATGGTGCCGATGTCGGACTTCTCGATCGAGGACGACTGGCACACCTCCTCGGTGGCCGCCACCGGCAGCTGCACCTCCTCGGCGGCGGACGTGTTCGTGCCCGCCCACCGGGTGGTGATCTCGGCTGAGATGCTGGCCGAGCCGCCGGAGGGGTACGTCCCGCCGGCACCGACCGGCCGCGAGTACGGGCTCTTCAGCTACATCATCGCCCAGGGCGCGGCGTCCCTGGTGGGCATCGCGCGCGGCGCCCACGACCTCTTCCTGGAGCGGCTGCCCGGCCGCGGCATCACGTACACCTCCTGGACCGACCAGGCGCAGCACCCGCTGACCCAGATCCAGGTGGCCACCGCGGCGAGCAAGATCGCGGCGGCGGAGGCACTGCTCGCCGGCCTCTACCGGACGATCCAGGAACGTGCCGACGCCGGTGAGCAGTTGACGCTGGAGGAGCGCGCCACCGTGCGCGGCCACGCGGCCTACGCGGTGGAGCTGGCCAAGGAGGCGACCACGGCCCTCTACGAGGCCAGCGGCGCCACGGCCATCCAGCGGGCGGTGCCGATCCAGCGCTTCCACCGCGACCTCCAGGGGCTGGCGCTGCACGGCATGATCCTGCTCCAGCCGAGCCTGGAGGTGTACGGGCGGGTGCTGCTCGGCCTCGACCCCGACACCCCGCTGCTCTGACCGCAGGCCGGCCCGGACCGGCGCCCGAACGGCCTCGTAGGCCCCCGTGGCCGCCCGTAGCCCTTGACCCCCGTAGCCATCGATCCCGTAGTCCCGGCATACCCCCGGTGCCGTGGCACCAGCCCTAAGGAAGAGAAGAGTGAACGAGAACAGAGTTCCGGTCGTCCCGGGAGCCCGGCGCGCGCTGTCGCGCCGCAACCTGCTCAAGGCGACCGGCCTCGCCTCGCTGGTCAGCACGGCCGGCGTGGGGGTGGCGAGCGCGGACACCACCGGCACGGACTCCACGTCCAGCTGGTACGACGCGATCGTGGTCGGCGCCGGCTTCGCGGGCGTCACCGCCGCACGGGCCCTGCGGAAGCAGGGGCTGCGGGTGGTGGTGCTGGAGGCACGCGGCCGGATAGGTGGCCGGACCTGGACCGACACCTTCCTCGGTCAGCAGATCGAGTACGGCGGGCAGTGGGTCGGCTCCGCCCAGTCGCTGGTGATGGCCGAGCTCCAGCGCTACAACCTGGGCACGGTCTCCGGGAGCATGCCGGACCGGATGCTGCTGCCGGGCCCGGGCGGGCCGGCCCAGGTCGGGATCGCCGACGCCGACGCCAAGATGAGCCAGCTCATGGAGCAGCTCTTCGCGGGGGCCAAGGACTACCTGCCCCGCCCGTCCGACCCGCTGTACCGCCGGGACCTGCTGACCCCGATCGACAAGCTCTCCCTCCGGGACCGGCTGAATCAGCTCAACCTCTCGGCCCAGGACGAGAGTTGGCTCAGCGGTCTGACCGCCGGCCAGTCCGGTGGATCGAGTGCGATCGGCGGCCTGGCCGCGCTGGCGCACTGGTGGGCGCTCGCGGGCTGGAGCAACGACGGGTGGGAGGCGGCCACCGCCTACCGCCCCGGCACCGGCATGGGCGGCCTGATCACGGCCATGCTCAACGACGCGGCCGTCGACCTGCGGCTCAACTCGCCGGTCGCCGCGATCGACGACAACGGCTCGCGAGTCCAGGTCACCACCAAGTCCGGCCGCCGCTACTCGGCGCCGGTCGCGGTGGTGGCGGTGCCCGTCAACCTCTGGCAGACCATCCGGTTCACCCCGGGCCTGCCCGCCGCCCACACCGCGGCGACCACCCAGGGCGTCGGCGTACCCAACGCCAGGAAGCTCTGGCTGTACGTCTCCGGGGTCACCGACCGGGTGGTGGCCCGGGGCGCGGAGGGGGACGTGATCACGACCCTGATCTCCCAGGGGCAGGTGGCGGGCGGCCAGCTCATGGTGGCCTTCAACGGCCTGCCGGCCCTGGACCTCACCAGCTCGACGGCGATAGAGAGCGCCGTGCGCCACTACCTGCCCTCGGCCCGGCTGCTCGACTACCGGGCGCAGGACTGGGGCAACGACCCCTACTCCCTGGGGGGTTGGGCGCTCGGCAAGCCGGGGCAGCTCACCTCGCTCTACCCGGCTATCCAGCAGCCCCAGGGCCGGCTCTCGTTCGCCACCGGTGACATCGCCAGTGGGTGGAACGGTTTCGTGGACGGTGCGATCGAGTCCGGCCTGACGGCCGCGGACCAGGCGATGCAGAGCTGGTCCCGGGTGGGTGCGGTGCGCCTGTCCTGAACCGACGGGACGGCCCTGGGCGGGGTGGCGCCACCCCGCTCAGGGCCGTCCCGTCGAACCGAAAGACCGTGGCTCTCGGGAGTCACGGCCTTTTGACGATCCGTCAGACGGTTTGTCAGGCGGCTTCGGTGCCGAAGGGGTTGTCGATGGCGAACCGCCACTTGCCGTCCTCGCCCCGGCGCAGCACGTCCAGGCCGGTGCCCTGGAGGTGCTCCGGGCCCTCCGGGGTGGTCACGTCGATCTGCCAATCGACCACCAGGAGCGCGGTGTTGCCGGTCACGTGCTTCTCACGCAGCTCGGCGGTCATGGTCGGCCGCATCGAGAGGAACTCCGCGAGGGCCTCCTTGCGGGCCTGGCCGGTGAGCGGCTGGCCCGGCTGCCAGACCGAGATGGCGTCCTCGGTGTACATCCGGTTCACGGCCTCCACGTCACCGGAGTTGAAGGCCTGGACGTAGAGCCTGCCGTGCTCCTCGGCATCGCCGGCGAGCTCGAAGTTCTCAGCGGTGTTGGTCATGTCGGAATTGCTCCCACTCTCTTCGCGGTCGAACCGGGACGTGCAGCGAAGCTATCCGGGGTCGCCTCACTCGGCGCTCATCCCGGGGGCACGGCACGCCCACCGACCAGCCCCTACCGGTGGGTTACCCGGACGTTACCGGGCGCTGGGACGGCCCGGCGAGACTGCAGAACGTGCAGTCCCGAATGTCGAGGAAGGGGAATCCGGACGTGATGGCGAATGCAGGACGGCCCGTGTCGGCGATGGCGGACGAGGGGCCGAGCGGATCGCACATCGCCGTGGTCGGAGTCTCCTGCCGGCTGCCGATGGCCCCGGATCCGGCCGCGTTCTGGCGGTTGCTGCGCACCGGCACCAGCGCGATCACCGAGGCACCCGTCGGCCGGTTCCGCCCGGGCGGCGAGGCGGCGGCCGGGCGGCGCCGGGGCGGGTACCTGGCCGGGGTCGACGAGTTCGACCCGGCCTTCTTCGGGATCTCGCCGCGCGAGGCCACCGCGATGGACCCGCAGCAGCGCCTGGTGCTCGAACTCGCCTGGGAGGCCCTGGAGAACGCCGCTATCCGGCCGTCCGAGCTCGCCGGGAGCCGCACCGGGGTGTTCGTCGGCAGCCACCGGGACGACTACGCCGCCCTGGTCTACCGGCACGGCGAGCACGCCGTCACCCAGCACACCATGGCGGGGGTCAGCCGGGGCGTGATCGCCAACCGGGTCTCCTACCACCTCGGGCTGCACGGGCCGAGCCTGACCGTCGACACCGCCCAGTCCTCCTCGCTGGTCGCCGTCCACCTGGCCTGCGAGAGCCTGCGCAGCGGAGAGTCCACGCTGGCGTTCGCCGCCGGGGTCAACCTCAACCTGCTGACCGAGAGCGCGCTCGCCGAGGAGCGCTTCGGCGGGCTCTCCCCGGACGGCCGCAGCTACACCTTCGACGCCCGGGCCAACGGCTTCGTCCGGGGCGAGGGCGGCGCCGTGGTGCTCCTCAAGCCGCTGGAGCGGGCCCTCGCCGACGGCGACCGCGTGCACGGCGTGATCCTCGCCAGCGCCGTCAACAACGACGGCGCCACCCCCGGCCTCACCGTGCCCGACCAGGCCGCCCAGGAGGAGCTGCTCCGCCGGGTCTACCGGCAGGCCGGGGTGCCGGCCGCGGCGGTCCAGTACGTGGAGCTGCACGGCACCGGGACGCCGGTCGGCGACCCGATCGAGGCCGCAGCGCTGGGCGCCGTGCTCGGGGCCGGGCGCCGGCCCGATCAGCCGCTGCTGGTCGGCTCGGCCAAGACCAACGTGGGCCACCTGGAGGGCGGCGCCGGCCTGGTCGGCCTGGTCAAGACCTTGCTCGGCCTGACGCACCGCCAGCTGCCCCCCAGCCTCAACTTCGAGACCCCCAACCCGAGGATCCCGCTGGCCGAGCTCGGCCTCGCGGTGCAGCGCGAGCTGACCGACTGGCCGCGCCCGGCGGAGCGGCTGCTCGCCGGGGTGAGCTCCTTCGGTATGGGCGGCACCAACTGCCACCTGGTGCTGGCCGAGGCACCCGAGACCGCCGCCGGACGCCACGGCTCCGGGCCCGCCGCCGTACGCCTGGGCGCCGCGCCCGGTGCCGTGGGGGCCGGCCCCGTGCCCGGTGCCTTGGCGTCCGGCCCCGTGCCCGCGCTGCTGCCGTTGGTGCTCTCCGGCCGTAACCCGGCGGCGCTGCGCGAGCAGGCCGCTCGGCTGCACGCCGCGCTCGGCGCCGAGGAAGCCCCCGAACTGCTCGACGCCGCCTGGACCTTGGCCTCCACCCGGGCCACCTTCGAGCATCGGGCGGTCCTCCCGGTGTCCCCGGCCGGGGGGCGGGCTCCGCTGCTCGACCGGCTGCGCGCGTTGGCCGAGGGACGGACCGCCCCGGGGCTGGTCACCGGCGTGGCCGAGCCCGGCCGGCTCGCCGTGGTCTTCACCGGTCAGGGCAGCCAGCGGACCGGCATGGCGCAGGAGTTGCGCCGCGACTTCCCGGTCTTCCGGGCCGCCTTCGACGAACTCTGCGGCCACCTCGACCCGTTGCTGCCCCGGCCGCTCCGCGAGGTGATCGAGACCGGCGCGGGCCTGGACCGCACCGAGTACGCCCAGCCCGCGCTGTTCGCGGTGGAGGTGGCGCTGTACCGGCTGGTCGGCTCGCTGGGGGTGTGCCCCGACTTCCTGGCCGGCCACTCGATCGGCGAGATCGCCGCCGCGCACGTGGCGGGCACCCTCTCGGCCGCCGACGCGGCCATGCTGGTGGCGGCGCGGGGCCGGCTGATGCAGGCGCTCCCGGCCGGCGGCGCGATGGTCGCCGTCGAGGCGACCGAGCAGGAGGTCCGCCCGCTGCTGGCCGGTCACGAGCACCGGCTGTCGATCGCCGCCGTCAACGGCCCGTCGGCCCTGGTGATCGCGGGCGAGGAGGCGGCCGTCACCGAGCTCGCCGCCGCCCTCGCCGCCCGTGGCCGCCGCACCAAGCGGCTGACCGTCAGCCACGCCTTCCACTCGCCGTTGATGGAGCCGATGCTGGCCGAGTTCCGCTCGGTGCTGGCCGGCCTGACCTTCCACCCGCCGCAGCTCCCCGTGGTCTCGACCGTCACCGGCGCCCCGGTGGCGGCCGCCCGGTGGTGCTCGCCCGAGTACTGGGTCGAGCAGGTCCGCCGCCCGGTCCGCTTCCTGGACGCCGTGCGGGCCCTGGAGGAGGCGGGTGTCCGGACCATCCTCGAACTCGGTCCGGACGGCACCTGCTCGGCGATGGCGGCGGAGTCGGTCCGCCGCCCGGCGGGGCTGGCGGCCGTCCCGGTGCTGCGGCGCGACCGGCCGGAGGCGCGGTCGCTGCACGCGGCGCTGGCGCAGGTCTTCGTCCGGGGCGGCGCGGTCGACTGGGCTGCGGCCTTCGACGGCGCCTGTGCGCGGCGGGTGGCCCTGCCCACGTACCCGTTCCAGCGGCAGCGGTACTGGGTGGCGGGCGAGCCGGCCGAAGCGGTGGCGGTGCCGGAACCGGCGGGGGGCGCGGCGGGCGGTGTCGAAGCGGCTGTGGCTGCGGCGGCTGCGGCTGCGGCGGCCGGACCGAAGGCCGAGGAGGTCGCCGGTCTGGTGGCGGGGGTGCTCGGCCTCGGCTCCGCCGCCGAGCTCGAACTCCGTCTGCCCTTCCGTGACTTGGGCTTCGACTCGCTCATGCTGGTCGAGTTGCGGGAGGTGCTGGCCACGGCCGTCGGGCGCGTGCTGCCCACCGGGCTGCTCTTCGATCACCCGACGCCCGCCGCGCTGATCGAGTACGTCCGGAGTCTGTCGGCCGGGGTCGAGGAGAGCACTCCGGCCGCCGGGCCGGCGGTGGCGGAGGAGGAGCCGATCGCGATCGTCGGGATGGCCTGCCGGTACCCGGGCGAGGTCGAAACGCCCGAGCAGCTCTGGCAGTTGGTGGCCGACGGGGTGGATGCGATCGGCGCCTTCCCGGCCGACCGGGGTTGGCCCGAGGACCTGTACGACCCGGATCCGGACCGGGCGGGTCGCACCACGGCCCGGGCCGGCGGGTTCCTGGCCGGAGCCGACCGGTTCGACGCCGAGTTCTTCGGGATCTCCCCGCGCGAGGCCCTCGCCATGGACCCGCAGCAGCGGCTGCTGCTGGAGAGCGCCTGGGAGGCCGTGGAGCGGGCCGGGATCGACCCCGAGTCGCTGCGCGGCAGCCGCACCGGCGTGTTCGTCGGCGCGACCTCGCTGGACTACGGGCCACGGATGCACGAGGCGACCGAGCAGGTGGGCGGGCACCTGCTCACCGGGACCGCCCCCAGCGTGATGTCCGGCCGGATCGCCTACCAGCTCGGCCTGGCCGGCCCGGCCCTGACCGTCGACACCGCCTGCTCCTCCTCGCTGGTCGCGCTGCACCTGGCGGTCCGATCGCTGCGCAGCGGCGAATCCGACCTGGCGCTGGCGGGCGGGGCGAGCGTGATGTCCACCCCCGGCATGTTCGTGGAGTTCTCCCGCCAGCGCGGGCTGGCGGCGGACGGCCGCAGCAAGTCCTTCGCCGAGGCCGCCGACGGCACCTCCTGGGCCGAGGGCGTCGGTCTGCTGCTGGTCGAGCGGCTCTCGGACGCGCGGCGCAACGGCCACCGGGTGCTCGGGCTGGTCCGGGGCACCGCGATCAACCAGGACGGCGCCTCCAATGGGCTCACCGCACCCAGCGGCCTCGCCCAGCAGCGCGTGATCCGGGCCGCGCTGGCCGACGCCCGGCTGCGCCCGGCCGAGATCGACGCCGTCGAGTCGCACGGCACCGGCACCCGGCTCGGCGACCCGATCGAGGCCGAGGCCGTGCTGGCCACCTACGGCCAGGGCCGCGAGGGCGGCGCACCGGTGCTGCTCGGCTCGCTCAAGTCGAACCTCGGCCACACCCAGGCCGCCGCCGGGGTCGGTGGCGTGATCAAGATGGTGCTCGCCATGCGGCACGGGGTGTTGCCCAAGAGTCTGCACATCGACCGCCCGACCCCGTACGTGGACTGGACCGCCGGCGCCGCCGAACTGCTCACCGAGGCCAGGCCCTGGCCCGAGACCGGCCGCCGCCGGCGCGCCGCCGTCTCCTCCTTCGGCATCAGCGGCACCAACGCGCACGTGGTGCTGGAGCAGGCCCCGGACCTTCCGGCCGTGCCCGAGCCCCAGCCCGTCGAGCCGGCGGGTCCCGTCCCCTGGGTGCTCTCGGCCCGCGACGAGGTGGGGCTGCGCGCCCAGGCCGCCCGGCTGCGCGAGCTGGTCGCCGGGCCGGCCGCGCCCCGGTCGGCCGAGCTCGGGCTGGCGCTGGCCACCACCCGGACGGCCTTCGGCCACCGGGCCGCCGTCACCGGCCGCTCCACCGCGGACCTGCTGGCCGGGCTCGAGGCCCTGGCCGGCGGCGGCGAGGCCCCCAACCTCCTGCGCGGCACCGCCGGCCGGGCCGGCGCCACCGCCTTCCTGTTCACCGGCCAGGGCGCCCAACGGCCAGGCATGGGGCGGCTGCTCCACGCGCGGTACCCGGTGTTCGCCGAGGCCCTGGACGCGGTGCTGGCCGCGGTCGATCCTCGGCTCGACCGCCCCCTGGGCGAGCTGCTGTTCGCCGCAGAGGGTACGGCCGAGGCCGACCTGCTGCACCGCACCGAGTACGCCCAACCCGCCCTGTTCGCAGTCGAGGTGGCGCTGTACCGGCTGCTGGACTCCTTCGGTCTGCACGCCGACCTGCTGGCCGGCCACTCGATCGGCGAGCTCGCCGCCGCGCACCTGGCCGGTCTCTGGTCGCTGCCCGACGCCGCCGCACTGGTCGCCGCCCGGGGCCGGCTGATGCAGTCCGCCCGCGCCGACGGGGTGATGATCGCGATCGAGGCCGAGGAGGCCGAGATCACCGCCGCGCTCGCCGAGCACCGGGGCACGGTCGCCCTCGCGGCGGTCAACGGCCCACGGTCCGTGGTCGTCTCGGGCGACGCCGAGGCCGCCGCCGCCGTCGCGGCCCGCTGGGCGGCCCGAGGCCGCCGCACCAGGCAGCTGACGGTCAGTCATGCCTTCCATTCGCCGCACCTGGACGGCATCCTCGACGAGTTCCGGCAGGTGGCGGAGTCGGTCGACTACGGCACGCCCACCCTGCCGCTGGTCTCCACCCGTACCGGCGAGCTCGCCGACCCCGCCCAGCTGCGCACCGCCGAGTACTGGGTGCGCCAACTGCGGGAGCCGGTCCGCTTCCTGGCCGCCGTCCGGTCGTTGGAGGCGCGGGGCGCGACCCTGTTCCTGGAGGTCGGCCCGGACGCCGTGCTCAGCCCGCTGGCCGACGCCTGCTTCACCGGCTCCGCCACCGCCGTACCGCTGCTGCGGGCCGGCCGTCCCGAGCCCGAGACCCTGGCCGCCGGGCTGGCCCGCGCCTTCACGGCGGGGGCGCCCGCCACCGTGGCCGCCGGCTTCTTCCCGGCCGCCACCCCCGCCGAGCTGCCCACCTACCCCTTCCAGCGCCGCCGTTACTGGCTCACGCCCGCCCCCATCGCCGACGCGCGCAGCCTCGGCCTCGACCAGGCGGACCACCCGCTGCTCGGCAGCGCCGTCGCACTCGCCGACCGGGACGACCTGGTGCTCACCAGTCGCCTCTCCCTGTCCTCGGGCGCGCACGGCTGGCTCGGCGACCACCGGATCGACGGCACCGCCCTGGTGCCGGGCACCGCCTTCCTGGAGCTGGCCCTCGCGGCCGGGCAGCGTGCCGGAGCCACCGCCGTCACCGAACTCACCCTGGAAGCACCGCTGTTGCTCTCCGAGCAGCAGGCCGTCCGGCTCCAGGTTGCGGTCGGCGCCACAGCTGCCGACGGCCGACGGCCGTTCTCCGTGCACGCCCGCCCGGAGGGCGGCGCGCAGGCGCCGCTGCCCTGGGTCAGGCACGCCTCGGGTCAGCTGGCCCCGGCGGTGCCCGGGCCGGTCACGGACCTGCGGGAGTGGCCGCCGGTCGGCGCCGTCGCCGATCAACTGGACGACGTGTACGGCCGGTTGGCCGAGGCCGGCTATGAGTACGGGCCCGCGTTCCAGGGCCTGCGGGGGGTGTGGCGGCGCGGCGAGGAGCTCTTCGTCGAGGTCCGGCTGCCCGAGAGCCCGTCGGCCGAGGGCCGGGCAGCGGGGGCCGAGGCCTACGCGCTCCACCCGGCGCTGCTCGATGCGGTGCTGCACCCGCTGGTGCTGGCCGGTGCCGATCCGGCTGACGCCGGTCGCATCCTGCTGCCGTTCGAGTGGAGCGGTGTCATGGTGGGCGCGATGGGTGCCACCGTGCTGCGGGCCCGGATCGTGCCGACCGGCACCGATGCCTTCACGCTGGCCCTGGCCGACGGCACCGGTGCGGCGGTGGCCGCCGTCGAGTCGCTGACGCTCCGGCGGGCGGCCAGGGCGAGCTTGGCCGCCACCCCGGTGACCGATGCGCTGTTCGCGCTGGAGTGGCCGGTGCTCGCCGTGCCCCAGGTGGCCGTGCCGCGCTGGGTGGAGGTCGAGGGCGAGGAGCTGCCGGGCGGCGGGGCGGAGCCCGAGCTGGCCTTGGTGCGCTTCGGGGCCGCCTCGGCCGAGGGCGTGGAGCCGTGGCAGGCCGCGCACGCCTCGGCGCAGCGGGCGCTTCTGGTGCTCCAGCGGTGGCTGGCCGAGGAGCGGCCCGCCGGGGCGCGGCTGGTGTTCGTCACCGAGCGGGCGGTGGCGGTGGAGCAGGGGGATCCGGTGACCGGTCTGGCCGCTGCGCCGGTCTGGGGCCTGGCTCGCTCCGCACAGTCCGAGCATCCGGACCGGGTGGTGCTGCTAGACCTGGACGAGGCGGGCACCGAGCCGGCGGCGCTGGCTGCCGCCGTGGCCGGCGCCGCCGCCCTCGGCGAGTCGCAGCTCGCGCTCCGGAACGGGCAGCTGCACGTCCCGAGGCTCGCCCGCCCCACCGTGGGGCCGACGGCCGTTCGCGCATCCGCTACGGCCGCCGGCCCGGGCGCGGTCACCGCTGCCGCGCCGGCGGTGCCGCTCACCCCGGCCGACCTGGCCACCCCGGTCACCACCCCGGTCACCACGGCCGACCCGGCCGACCCGGCCACCCCGGGGGCCGTCGGCCCGGTCGGCTGGGATCCGGACGGTACGGTCCTGATCACCGGCGGTACCGGGGGCCTCGGCGCGTTGCTGGCCCGGCACCTGGTCGGTCGGCACGGTGTCCGGCGGTTGCTGCTCAGCAGTCGGCGTGGGCCGGCGGCCGAGGGTGCGGCGGCGCTGGCCGCCGAGCTCGAAGCGGCGGGGGCGCGGGTGACCGTGGTGGCCGCCGATGCCGCCGACCGGGGCGAGCTGGCCGCCGTGCTGGCCGCGATCCCGGCCGCCCACCCGTTGACCGCGGTGGTGCACACCGCCGGGGTGCTCGCGGATGCGACCGTCGCCACGCTGACCCCGGAGAGCCTGACGGCCGTGCTGCGCCCCAAGGTGGACGCGGCCCGGCATCTGCACGAGCTGACGCAGTATCAGGAACTGGCCGCCTTCGTCCTGTTCTCCTCCGTCTCCGGCCTCACCGGCACCGCCGGCCAGGCCAACTATGCGGCGGCCAACACCTACCTCGACGCGCTCGCCGCCCACCGGGCGGCGGCCGGGCTGCCCGCCACCGCGCTGGCCTGGGGCCTGTGGGAGGGGACCCACGGGATGGGCGGCCGGCTGGCCGAGGGTGACCTCGCCCGGTGGGCCAGGGCCGGGGTGACGGCGCTGACGCCCGAGCAGGGGTTGGCGCTGTTCGACGCCGCACTGGCGGGCGGGGCACCACTGGCGGTGCCGGTCGCGCTCGACCTGGCACGGCACCGGGGTGGGCCGGAGCAGCCGCCCGTCCTGCTGCGCGGCCTTGTCCGGCGGCCCCGACCCCGGGCCGCCCTCGGGGCGGCCGAGCCGGCCGGTGGCGCCACCTGGGCCCAGCGGCTTGCCGCGCTCGGGCCGGAGGAGCGGGCCGCCACCGTCCTCGATCTGGTCCGCGCGGAGGTGGCGGGTGCGCTCGGGCACGCCGAGGCTGGTCTCATCGAGGCCGAACGGGCCTTCAAGGACCTCGGGTTCGACTCGCTGGCCGGCGTGGACCTGCGCAACCGGCTGAACCGTGTCACCGGCCTCCGCCTGCCGGCCACCGCCGTCTTCGACCACCCCTCCCCGGCCGCGCTGGCCGCGCACCTGCTCGGGCAGGTGGTGGCGGGCCCGAGGCCCACCGCCAAGGTCACCGCTCCGTCCGAGGAGCCGATCGCGATCGTCGGGATGGCCTGCCGCTACCCGGGCGGGGTCAACTCGCCCGAGGACCTGTGGCGGTTGGTCGAAACCGGCACCGACGCGGTCACCGGCTTCCCGGAGAACCGCGGCTGGGACCTGGAGGCGCTCTACCACCCGGACCCGGACCACCGTGGCACCTCCTACGTTCGCGCGGGCGGCTTCCTGCACGAGGCCGACCGGTTCGACGCCGAGTTCTTCGGCATCTCGCCCCGGGAGGCCACGGCCACCGACCCGCAGCAGCGGCTGCTGCTGGAGACGGCCTGGGAGACCTTCGAGAGCGCCGGTCTCGACCCGGACGGGCTCCGGGGCAGCGACACCGGTGTCTTCGTCGGTGCCATGTACGACGACTACGCCTCCCGACTGCCCAGCTCCCCGGGCGAGTTCGAGGGATTCCTGCTGGCAGGCAACCTCTCCAGCGTGCTCTCCGGGCGGCTCTCCTACACCTACGGCCTGGAGGGCCCGGCGGTCACCGTGGACACGGCCTGCTCCTCCTCGCTGGTGGCGCTGCACCTGGCGGCGCAAGCCCTCCGACAGGGCGAGTGCGATCTGGCACTGGCCGGCGGGGTGACGGTGATGTCGGGCCCCACGACGTTCGTCGAGTTCTCCCGGCAGCGTGGTCTGTCGGCGGACGGTCGGTGCAAGTCGTTCTCCGCGTCGGCGGACGGGACGGGGTGGAGTGAGGGGGTCGGTCTGCTGCTGGTGGAGCGGCTCTCCGACGCGCGGCGGAACGGTCATCGGGTGCTGGCGGTGGTGCGGGGGACGGCCGTGAATCAGGACGGTGCGTCGAACGGGTTGACCGCGCCGAACGGACCGGCGCAGGAGCGGGTGATCCGACAGGCGTTGGCGAGTTCCGGGCTGTCGGCGGCGGAGGTGGACGTGGTGGAGGCGCACGGGACGGGGACGCGGCTGGGTGACCCGATCGAGGCCCAGGCGTTGATCGCGACCTACGGGCAGGATCGGTCGGCCGAACGGCCGCTCTGGCTTGGGTCGTTGAAGTCGAACATCGGGCACAGCCAGGCGGCGGCCGGGGTCGGCGGGGTGATCAAGATGGTGCAGGCGATGCGGCACGGGGTGCTACCGCGCACCTTGCACGCGGAGGAGCCGTCGCCGCACGTGGACTGGGAGTCGGGCGCGGTGGCGTTGCTGACGGAGCAGCGGGCGTGGCCGGAGACCGGCGCACCGCGCCGGGCCGGCGTCTCCTCCTTCGGCATCAGTGGCACCAACGCCCACGTGATCGTCGAGCAGGCCGAGCCCACGGCGGCGGTCGAGCACCCGGCGCCTGCTCCGGCGCTGCCGCTCTGGGTGCTCTCGGCGAAGTCGCCGCAGGCACTGCGCCGCCAGGCCGAGCGGTTGCACCGCCACCTCACCGGACACCCTGATCTCACGGTGGCGGACATCGGCCACACCCTCGCCACCACCCGCTCCACCCTGCCCCACCGGGCGGCCGTGGTCGGCACCGGACGGGATGAGCTGCTTGCCTCGCTCGGTCGGTTGGCTGCGGGGCAGGATGACCCCGGCGTGCTGTTCGGCGGCGGTCCGAAGCGAGGTCGGACGGCCTTCCTGTTCACCGGCCAGGGCAGTCAGCGGCTCGGCATGGGGCGTGAACTCCACGACCGTGTAACGGTGTTCGCCGCCGCGCTGGACGCCGTCTGCGAGCTGCTCGACCCCGAGCTGGAGCGGCCGCTCAAGGCGGTGCTCTTCGCCGAGCCGGACACCGCCGACTCGGCGCTGCTCGACCAGACCGCGTACACCCAGGTCGCGCTGTTCGCCGTCGAGGTCGCGCTCTACCGCACGCTCGAACACCACGGTCTGGCCGCCGACTTCCTGCTCGGCCACTCGGTCGGCGAGCTGACCGCGGCGCACCTCGCCGGTGTGCTGGACCTGGCCGACGCCTGCACCCTGGTGGCCGGCCGGGCCCGGCTCATGCAGGCCGCGAAGGAGGGCGGCGCGATGGCGGCGCTCGAGGCCGCCGAGGAGGAGGTCCGCACGGTGCTCGCCGGGTACGGGCCGGACGCGGTGGCCGTCGCCGCCGTCAACGGGCCGCGCTCGACGGTGATCTCCGGTGACGGAGCAGCCGTGGACGCGATCGCCGCCGAGTTCCGTGCCCGGGGCCGCCGTGCCAAGCGGCTGCCGGTCAGCCACGCCTTCCACTCGCCCCACATGGACGAGGTGCTGGAGGAGTTCCGCGCCCTCGCGGCCGGGTGCACCTTCCACGATCCGCAGCTCCCGGTGGTCTCCAACCTCACCGGTGAGCTCGCCACCGCCGCCCAGCTCCGCTCGCCGGACTACTGGGCCGCTCACATCCGCGCCGCCGTCCGCTTCGCCGACGGTGTCAGCCAGTTGGAAGCCCAGGGCGTCACCGAGTACCTGGAGCTGGGCCCCGACGGAGTGCTGACCGCGATGGCCCTGGACACCCTGGCCGAGGAGCCCGGCACCCTCCGGCCCGCGCTGCGAGCCGGTCGATCCGAACTGCTCACCTTGGCGGCCGCCCTGGCCCACCTGCACCTCCGCGGTGCCGAGCTCGACTGGTCCGCGCTCTACCCCGGCGCCCGCCGGGTGGACCTCCCGACCTACGCCTTCGCCCCCCAGCGCCACTGGCTGGAGGCTCCGGACAGCGTCGGCGACGCCGCCGGCTTCGGTCTCGCCGAGACCGACCACCCGCTGCTCGGCGGCATGGTGCAGCTGGCCGGCCGCGAGGACGAGTACCTGTTCACCGGACGCCTCTCCGGCCGCAACTGGCTTGGTGAGCACGTGGTGTTGGGGTCGGTGGTGGTGCCGGGTTCGGTGTTCGTGGAGTTGTTGTCGGGTGTGGGTGAGCGGGTTGGTTGTGGGGTGGTGGAGGAGTTGGTGTTGGGCGCGCCTTTGGTGTTGGGGGTGCGTGGTGGGGTGTCGGTGCAGGTGGTGGTGGGTGCGGTGGGTGTGGGTGGTTCGCGTGGGGTGGAGGTCTTTGCGCGGTCTGAGGGTGGTGGGGCGTGGGTGTTGCATGCCTCGGGTGTGGTGGGTGTGGGTGGGTCGGTCGGTTCGGTCGATGTGGGTGGTGTGGGGGTGTGGCCGCCGGTGGGGGCGGTGGAGGTTGATCTGGGTGGTGTGTACGGGCGGTTGGCGGAGGGTGGGTACGGGTATGGTCCGGCGTTTCGTGGGTTGAGTCGGGTGTGGCGGGGTTCTGGTGAGGTGTTCGCGGAGGTGGTGTTGCCGGAGGGGGTGCGGGGTGAGGCGGGGCGGTATGTGCTGCATCCCGCACTGCTGGACGCCGCACTGCACACCCTCCTCCCGGGTGTGGTGGAGGAGGGCGGCCAGCCCTGGCTCCCGTTTACCTGGTCCGGCGTCCGCGTGCACGCGGCCGGCGCCTCCGCCCTGCGGGTCCGGCTGACGCCGGCCCTCTCGACCGACTCCGGGACGCTCACCGTCTCCCTCGTCGCCGCAGACGCCACCGGCGCCCCGGTGGCCACCGTCGACTCCCTGTTGCTGCGCCCCCGCTCGGCGGAGGCCCTGCGGGCCGCAGGCGCGGCCGCCGCGCCGGACGGTCTGTTCCGGGTGGACTGGGACCCGCTGGAGGTGCAGACCGCGACTCGGGACGGGTGGGTGGTGCTCGGTGCGGGGGCTTCGGTGGCCGAGCTGGGTGGGCTGTTGGTGGGTGGTGTGGTGCCTTCGGTGGTGGTGGTGCCGTTGGTGTCGGGTGGTGTGGTCGGTGAAGTGACCTCGGGCGTGCTGGAGTTGGTGCAGGGCTGGTTGGCTGAGGCGCGGTGGGAGGGTTCGCGTCTGGTGCTGGTCGGTGACGGTGCCGATCTGGGGTTGGCGGCCGTGTGGGGTCTGGTGCGGTCGGCGCAGACGGAGCACCCGGGTCGGTTCGTCCTGGTGGACGCCGACGAGAGTTCCGACTACGAGGCGCTGCTGGCCGGGGTGCTGGCCTCGGGTGTCTCGGAGGCCGCGATCCGTTCCGGCGGGGTCTCGGTGCCTCGGTGGGTGCGGGCTGAGGTCGATTCGGTTGCCGGGGGCCCTGGTTGGGGTTCGGGGTGGGTGTTGGTGACGGGTGCTTCGGGTGTGTTGGGTGGGGTGTTGGCGCGGCATCTGGTGGTGGGGCATGGGGTGCGGCGGTTGTTGTTGGTGAGTCGTCGGGGTGGGGGTGCGCCGGGGGCGGCTGAGTTGGGTGCGGAGTTGGCGGGGTTGGGGGCGGAGGTGGTGTGGGCGGCGTGTGATGTGGCTGATCGTGAGGCGTTGCGGTCGGTGTTGGCGGAGTATGCGGTGTCGGCGGTGGTGCATTCGGCGGGTGTGGTGGATGACGGTCTGGTGTCGACGCTGACCGGTGAGCGGTTGGCGGCGGTGTTGCGGCCGAAGGCGGTGGCGGCGTGGAACCTGCATGAGCTGACGCGCGGGTCGGAGTTGTCGGCGTTCGTGTTGTATTCGTCGGTGGCGGGTCTGTTGGGGACGGGTGGGCAGGCCAACTATGCGGCGGGGAACGCGTACTTGGATGCGTTGGCGCGGCATCGTCGGGCGTTGGGTCTGCCGGGGGTCTCGCTGGCTTGGGGCCTCTGGGCGGAGGGAAGCACCATCTCTGGCCACCTGGCGGAGACGGATCTCCGGCGGCTGGCCCGGCTCGGGCTGCGCCCGCTGAGCACCGGGGACGCGCTCGCCCTGTTCGATGCCGCGCTGACCACGGACGAGCCGGTGCTCGCGCTGACCCGGTTGGACGCGGGGGCGCTGCGCGAGCAGGGGGTCGAGGTGCCGCCGATGCTCCGTGCCCTGGTGCCGGCCGCCCGCCGCCGGGCCGAGACGGCGCCGGCGACCGAAGGGCCGACACTGGCCGACGAGTTGGTGCACCTCGACCGGATCGGCCAGGAGCGGCTGCTGACCGACCTGATCCGCACCCAGGTGGCCGGTGTGCTCGGCCATGCCGACCGTGACGCGGTGGTGGCCGAGCGGGCCTTCCAGGAGATGGGATTCGACTCGCTGACCGCCGTCGAACTCCGCAACCGGATCAACGCGGCGACCGGCCTGCGCCTGCCCCCCACCGCCGTCTTCGACCACCCCTCCCCGGTGGCACTCGCGGCGCACCTGCGCACCCGGTTGGTCCCCGAGGAGACCTCCGCCGTCGCACCTGCGCAGGCCGGTGGCCGACGGTCGGAGCCGACCCCCGCGCTCGACAGCGCCGATCTCGACTCCGCGAGCGATGAGGAGCTCTTCGCGCTCCTGGACGACCTCGACTGACCCTGACTCGATTTGCCCGACCGTCGACTCACCGACGGCACAGGACTCGTACGTTCCCTTTCTTCACCTCGACCGGAGCTGAGATCACGTGGCTGACGAAGCGCAACTTCGCGAATACCTCAAGCGCGCCATCACCGACGCTCGCGAGGCGCGCAGGCGCCTACGCGAGGTGGAGGACCGCGAGCACGAGCCGATCGCGATCGTCGGCATGGCCTGCCGGTACCCGGGCGGGGTGCGTTCGCCGGAGGACCTGTGGCGGCTGGTCGAGACCGGGACGGACGCGGTCGGCGGCTTCCCGGAGAACCGGGGTTGGGATCTGGAGGGTCTTTACGACCCGGATCCGGATCGGGTCGGGCACAGTTACACCCACTCGGGCGGGTTCCTGCACGAGGCCGACGGCTTCGATGCGGAGTTCTTCGGGATGTCTCCGCGCGAGGCGCTGGCCGCCGATCCGCAGCAGCGGCTGCTGCTGGAGACGGCCTGGGAGACCTTCGAGAGCGCCGGCCTCGACCCGGACGCGCTCCGGGGCAGTCGGACCGGCGTCTACACCGGCCTCATGTACGGCGAGTACGGATCCCGGCCCGGCCTCCCCTCGGACGGGTTCGAGGGCTACCTGTTCAGCGGCAGCGCGGGCAGCATCGCGGCCGGCCGGCTCTCCTACACCTACGGGTTGGAGGGCCCGGCCGTCTCGGTGGACACGGCCTGCTCCTCCTCGCTGGTGGCGCTGCACCTGGCGGCGCAGGCACTTCGGCGCGGTGAGTGCGATCTGGCACTGGCCGGTGGTGTGACGGTGATGTCCACGCCGGTCGCCTTCCTCGAGTTCTCCCGGCTCCGTGGGCTGTCGGCGGACGGTCGGTGCAAGTCGTTCTCCGCGTCGGCGGACGGGACGGGGTGGAGTGAGGGGGTCGGTCTGCTGCTGGTGGAGCGGCTCTCCGACGCGCGGCGGAACGGTCATCGGGTGCTGGCGGTGGTGCGGGGGACGGCGGTCAACCAGGACGGTGCGTCGAACGGGTTGACCGCGCCGAACGGGCCCTCGCAGGAGCGGGTGATTCGCGCGGCGCTGGCCGCCGCCGAGCTCACCACGGCCGAGGTGGACGTGGTGGAGGCGCATGGCACCGGCACCCGGCTGGGTGATCCGATCGAGGCCCAGGCGCTGCTGGCCACCTACGGTCAGGACCGTCCGGCCGAACGGCCGCTCTGGCTCGGGTCGTTGAAGTCGAATATCGGGCACAGTCAGGCGGCGGCCGGGGTCGGCGGGGTGATCAAGATGGTGCAGGCGATGCGGCACGGTGTGCTGCCGCGCACCTTGCACGCGGAGGAGCCGTCGCCGCACGTGGACTGGGAGTCGGGCGCAGTGGCGTTGCTGACGGAGCAGCGGGCGTGGCCGGAGACCGGCGCACCGCGCCGGGCCGGGGTGTCCTCCTTCGGGTTCGGCGGGACGAACGCACACGTCATCGTTGAGCAAGCACCGCCGACGGAAGCCGAGTTGGAGGCAGGTAACGCACCCTCGGTGGTGCCGTGGGTGGTGTCGGGGCGTTCGGCGGAGGCGGTGGCCGCGCAGGCGCGGGCGCTGCTGCCGGTGGCGGAGGGCGCCTCGGTGCTGGACATGGGCTTCTCGCTGGCGACGGGCCGGGCGGCGATGGAGCACCGTGCGGTGCTGGTGGGGGAGGATCGCGAGCAACTGCTCTGCAGGTTGCGGGAGGTGGCCGACGGCGGGCCCGCGACGCCCACGGCCGGCGGTGGGCTGGGTTTCCTGTTCACGGGACAGGGGGCGCAGCGGGTCGGCATGGGCTTGGAGTTGTGCGGTGAGTTCCCGGTGTTCGCGGCGGCCTTCGATGCCGTGTGCGCCGAGCTGGACGGTCAGTTGGCGCGCCCGTTGCGGGAGGTGATCGCTTCGGGGGAGGGGCTGGAGCAGACCGGGTACGCTCAACCCGCCCTGTTCGCGGTGGAGGTGGCGCTCTTCCGGCTGGTGGAGTCCTGGGGGGTGCGGCCGGACTACCTGCTGGGCCATTCCATCGGCGAGGTGGCCGCCGCGCATGTCGCCGGCGTGCTGTCGCTGGCGGATGCCGCTGTGCTGGTCGGTGCGCGGGCCCGGTTGATGCAGGCGCTCCCCGCTGGTGGGGTGATGGTGGCGGTGCAGGCTTCGGAGGATGAGGTGCTGCCGGCGCTGATCGCGGGAGTTTCGGTGGCGGCGGTGAACGGTCCGCAGGCGGTGGTGCTCTCGGGTGACCGGGATGCCGTCATGCAGGTCGCGGAGCAGTTCGCGACGAAGGGCCGACGCACCAAGGAGCTGGCGGTCAGTCATGCCTTCCATTCGGTGCACATGGACGGGATGCTGGCCGAATTCGGCCGGGCCATCGCGGGGTTGGAGTTCGGGCGGCCCCGGATCCCGATCGTCTCGACCCTGACGGGCCGCCTGGCGGACCCCGACCAGCTCCGGTCCGCCGACTACTGGGTGCGCCAAGTCCGGTTGCCCGTCAGGTTCTTCGACGCCGTTCGAACGCTCTCCGATCAAGGCGTGAGGACGTTCCTGGAGCTCGGCCCCGACGCGGTGGCTGCGGGCATGGCGGCCGTTGCCGTCGAGGACTCGGCCGACACCCTGTCCACGCCTGCGCTGCGGGTTGGCCACCCGGAGGTGGCGACCCTCGTCGGCGCGGTGGCCCGGCTGCACGCGCGGGGCGTACCGGTGGACTGGGCGGCGTACTTCGCCGGCACCGGGGCCCGGCGGATCGAGCTGCCCACCTATGCCTTCCAGCACCGCAGCTTCTGGCTCACGCCGACCGCCGAGGCCGGGGACATGATGGCCTTCGGGCTGACACCGACCGGGCACCCGCTGCTCGGTGCGGTTGTGGAGCCGGCCGGTGACACCGGGCTGCTGTTCAGTACCAGGCTGTCGACTCGCACGCATCCGTGGCTTGGTGAGCATGTGGTGTTGGGGTCGGTGGTGGTGCCGGGTTCGGTGTTCGTGGAGTTGTTGTCGGGTGTGGGTGAGTGGGTTGGTTGTGGGGTGGTGGAGGAGTTGGTGTTGGGCGCGCCTTTGGTGTTGGGGGTGCGTGGTGGGGTGTCGGTGCAGGTGGTGGTGGGTGCGGTGGGTGTGGGTGGTTCGCGTGGGGTGGAGGTTTTTGCGCGGTCTGAGGGTGGTGGGGCGTGGGTGTTGCATGCCTCGGGTGTGGTGGGTGTGGGTGGGTCGGTCGGTTCGGTCGATGTGGGTGGTGTGGGGGTGTGGCCGCCGGTGGGGGCGGTGGAGGTTGATCTGGGTGGTGTGTACGGGCGGTTGGCGGAGGGTGGGTACGGGTATGGTCCGGCGTTTCGTGGGTTGAGTCGGGTGTGGCGGGGTTCTGGTGAGGTGTTCGCGGAGGTGGTGTTGCCGGAGGGGGTGCGGGGTGAGGCGGGGCGGTATGTGCTGCATCCCGCACTGCTGGACGCCGCGCTGCACGCCTTGCTCCCCGGTGTAGCGGACGAGGTCGGGCAGACCGGGTTCCCGTTCGCCTGGTCCGGGGTCCGCGTCGCGGCGACGGGCGCCTCGACCCTGCGGGTCAAGCTCCGCTCGCTGGGGGCCGACACGGTGTCGCTCGCGGCATTCGACGGTTCGGGCGCGCCGGTCGTCGAGGTGGATTCGCTCCTGTTGCGGCCGCTGTCGGCGGAGGCGCTCCGCGCGGCCGACCGAGGGGCCGTGGACGGGCTGTTCGGTATCCACTGGATCGACCAGCCCGCACCCGACAGTGGGCCGGAGGCGGCCAGTTGGGTGGTGCTCGGTGCGGGGGCTTCGGTGGCCGAGCTGGGTGGGCTGTTGGTGGGTGGTGTGGTGCCTTCGGTGGTGGTGGTGCCGTTGGTGTCGGGTGGTGTGGTCGGTGAAGTGACTCTGAACGTCCTGGAGTTGGTGCAGGGCTGGTTGGCTGAGGCGCGGTGGGAGGGTTCGCGTCTGGTGCTGGTCGGTGATGGCGCGGATCTGGGGTTGGCGGCCGTGTGGGGTCTGGTGCGTTCGGCGCAGACGGAGCACCCGGGCCGGTTCGTCCTGGTGGACGCCGGCGGGGCTGATGGTTACGAGGCTTTGCTGGGTGCGGTGTTGGCCTCCGGTGAGTCGGAGGTGAGGGTGCGCGATGGTGTGGTCTCGGTGCCTCGGTTGGTGCGGGCTGAGGTCGATTCCGTTGCCGGGGGCCCTGGTTGGGGTTCGGGGTGGGTGTTGGTGACGGGTGCTTCGGGTGTGTTGGGTGGGGTGTTGGCGCGGCATCTGGTGGTGGGGCATGGGGTGCGGCGGTTGTTGTTGGTGAGTCGTCGGGGTGGGGGTGCGCCGGGGGCGGCTGAGTTGGGTGCGGAGTTGGCGGGGTTGGGGGCGGAGGTGGTGTGGGCGGCGTGTGATGTGGCTGATCGTGAGGCGTTGCGGTCGGTGTTGGCGGAGTATGCGGTGTCGGCGGTGGTGCATACGGCGGGTGTGGTGGATGACGGGCTGGTGTCGGCGCTGACCGGTGAGCGGTTGGCGGCGGTGTTGCGGCCGAAGGCGGTGGCGGCGTGGAACCTGCATGAGCTGACGCGTGGGTCGGAGTTGTCGGCGTTCGTGTTGTATTCGTCGGTGGCGGGTCTGTTGGGGACGGGTGGGCAGGCCAACTATGCGGCGGGGAACGCGCACTTGGATGCGTTGGCGCGGCATCGTCGGGCGTTGGGTCTGCCGGGGGTCTCGCTGGCTTGGGGCCTCTGGGAGGAGACCAGTGCGCTGAGCGGCGGGCTCGCCGAGATCGACCGTAAGCGGATGACCCGGTTGGGGCTGCGTCCGCTGAGCACCGGGGACGCGCTCGCGCTCTTCGATGCCGCGCTGAGCACGGACGAGCCGGTGCTCGCGCTGACGGGGGTGGACACGGCGGCGCTGCGTGCGCCGGGAGCCGAAGTGCCGCCGATGCTCCGGGGGTTGGTGCCTGCCGCCCGGCGGCGGGTGGTCGACCACGGGGCCGCCTCCGGGCTGGCCGAGCAGCTGGCGGCGCTCTCGCCGGCCGGCCGGAAGCAGGCGCTGCTCGACCTCGTCCGTGGCGAGGTCGCCGCTGTCCTCGGGCATGCCGACCGGAGCGCGGTGGTGGCCGAGCGGGCCTTCCAGGAGATGGGCTTCGACTCGCTCACCGCCGTCGAACTCCGCAACCGGATCAACGCGGCCACCGGTCTCAAGCTGCCCGCCACGCTCACCTTCGACCATCCCTCCCCGGCCGCCCTGGTGGCTCACTTGGAGGCTGCTCTCACCTCGACACCGGTGAGTGGCCACCGGATCGAGGCTCGCGGCGTGGCCGACGAGCCGATCGCGATCGTCGGCATGGCCTGCCGGTACCCGGGTGGGGTGCGTTCGCCGGAGGACCTGTGGCGGCTGGTCGAGACCGGCACCGACGCCGTCGGCGGCTTCCCCGACAACCGCGGGTGGGATCTGGAAGGGCTCTACGATCCGGACCCCGAACGGGTCGGGCACAGCTACACCCGCTCGGGCGGGTTCCTGCACGAGGCCGACGGCTTCGACGCGGAGTTCTTCGGGATGTCCCCGCGCGAGGCACTGGCCACCGATCCGCAGCAGCGGCTGCTGCTGGAGACCGCCTGGGAGGCGGTGGAGAGCGCCGGCCTCGACCCGACCGGGCTGCGGGGCAGTCGGACCGGGGTGTACGCCGGCGTGATGTACCACGACTACGGCTCCTCGGCGCAGCATGTCCCGGACGAGCTGGAGGGCTACCTGGCCGGGGGCAACGCCGGCAGTGTCGCCTCCGGTCGGGTCTCCTACACGCTCGGCTTGGAGGGCCCGGCGGTCACGGTGGACACGGCGTGTTCCTCCTCGCTGGTGGCGCTGCACCTGGCGGCGCAGGCCCTCCGGCAGGGTGAGTGCGATCTGGCGCTGGCCGGCGGGGTGACCGTGATGTCCTCGCCGCAGGCGTTCGTGGAGTTCTCCCGTCAGCGTGGCCTCTCGGCGGACGGCCGGTGCCGATCGTTCTCGGCGCAGGCCGACGGGACGGGGTGGAGTGAGGGGGTCGGTCTGCTGCTGGTGGAGCGGCTCTCGGACGCGCAGCGACTCGGTCACCGGGTGCTGGCGGTGGTGCGGGGGACGGCGGTCAACCAGGACGGTGCGTCGAACGGCCTGACCGCGCCGAACGGGCCCTCGCAGGAGCGGGTGATCCGTGCGGCGCTGGCCGCCGCCGAGCTCACCACGGCCGAGGTGGACGTGGTGGAGGCGCATGGCACCGGCACCCGGCTGGGTGATCCGATCGAGGCCCAGGCGCTGCTGGCCACCTACGGTCAGGACCGCCCGGCCGAACGGCCGCTCTGGCTCGGGTCGTTGAAGTCGAACATCGGGCACAGCCAGGCGGCGGCCGGGGTCGGCGGGGTGATCAAGATGGTGCAGGCGATGCGGCACGGTGTGCTGCCGCGCACCTTGCACGCGGAGGAGCCGTCGCCGCACGTGGACTGGAACGCCGGGGCGGTGTCCCTGCTCACCGAGGCGCGCGAGTGGCCGGCGGGCGACGGCCCTCGGCGGGCAGGCGTCTCCTCCTTCGGCATCAGCGGCACCAATGCGCATGTGATCGTCGAGCAAGCACCCTCGGCTGAGGCCGAGTTGGTGTCAGGGAGGGCGCCGTCGGTGGTGCCGTGGGTGGTGTCGGGGCGTTCGGCGGAGGCGGTGGCCGCGCAGGCGCGGGCGCTGCTGCCGGTGGCCGAGGGTGCGGCAGACTTGGACGTGGGCTTCTCGCTGGCGACGGGCCGGGCGGCGCTGGAGCACCGTGCGGTGCTGGTCGGCGGTGATCGGGCCGAGCTGCTGGAGCGGTTGCGGGAGGCGGCCGGCGGCGGGTCGGTGACGGCCGCGGCCCCGGGGGCGCTCGGCTTCCTGTTCACCGGCCAGGGGGCGCAGCGGGTCGGCATGGGCCTGGAGTTGTGCGCGGAGTTCCCGGTGTTCGCGGCGGCCCTCGATGCCGTGTGCGCCGAGCTGGACGGGCAGTTGGCGCGCCCGTTGCGGGAGGTTATCACCTCGGGGGAGGGGCTGGATCTGACCGGCTTCGCTCAACCCGCCCTGTTCGCGGTGGAGGTGGCGCTCTTCCGGCTGCTGGAGTCCTGGGGGGTGCGGCCGGACTACCTGCTGGGACATTCCATCGGTGAGGTGGCCGCCGCGCATGTCGCCGGCGTGCTGTCGCTGGCGGATGCCGCTGTGCTGGTCGGTGCGCGGGCCCGGTTGATGCAGGCGCTGCCCACCGGTGGGGCGATGGTGGCCGTGCAGGCCTCGGAAGAGGAGGTGCTGCCGGCGCTGATCGCGGGAGTCTCGGTGGCGGCGGTGAACGGTCCGCAGGCGGTCGTGCTCTCGGGTGACCGGGATGCCGTCATGCAGGTCGCCGAGCGCTTCGAGGGTCGACGCACCAAGGAGTTGACGGTCAGTCATGCTTTCCACTCCGCGCACATGGACGGGATGCTCGCCGAATTCGGCCGGGCCATCGCGGGGTTGGAGTTCCGGCGTCCGTGGATCCCGATCGTCTCGACCCTGACGGGTCGCCTGGCGGACCCCGACCAGCTCCGGTCCGCCGACTACTGGGTGCGCCAAGTGCGGCTGCCCGTAAGGTTCGCCGACGCCGTGCAGACCCTGTCCGAGCAGGGGGTGACGGTGCTGCTGGAGCTCGGCCCCGACGCGGTGCTCGCCGGGTTGGCGCAGGAGGTGCTGGACGGATCGGACACGGCGGCCGTGGCCCTGCTCCGCCGGGACCGGGCGGAGGTGGTGACGGCCGTCGGTGCGGTGGCCCAACTGCACGCGCGGGGCGTACCGGTGGACTGGGCGGCGTACTTCGCCGGCACCGGAGCTCGGCGGATCGAGCTGCCCACCTACGCCTTCCAGCGGCGGCGGTACTGGCTGGCCTCGACCGGGGGCGGCGGGGCGGGTGCCGACGCCGCCGAGCTGGGGCTGCGGCCGACCGGGCATCCGCTGCTGGGGGCCGGGGTGGTGGTCGCGGGGCTGGACGAGGTCCTGTTCACCAGCCGGCTCTCGGCGACGCGGCACCCCTGGCTGGCGGACCGGGCCGTGCTCGGAGCGGTGGTGGTGCCGGTCTCGGCACTGGTCGAGCTCGCGCTGCGGGCCGGGGCGGAGGTCGGCAGTACGACGCTGGAGGAGCTGAGCCTGCGGGCGCCGCTCGTCCTGCCGGAGACCGGCGGGGTGCAGCTCCAGCTCAAGGTCGGCGCGACGGATCCGGCCGGCCGGCGGCGCCTCCTCCTGCACTCCCGTCCGGACGAGCACGCCGCGTGGACTCTGCACGCGGAGGGGTGGCTGAGCGACGGCGCGGCGATCGGCGGCGAGGCGGCGGCCGGGGCGGCGACCCCGCTCGTCCTGCCGGAGGAGTACCAGGTGGACGGCGCGCGGTACGGCCTGCACCCGGAGCTGTGGGAGGCTGCGCTGTCGGGCCTGGTCACGCCGGGGCCGGCGGCCGGTGCCACCTCGGTGCCGGCGGAGTGGCGTGGCGTCCGCCTGTACGTCCCCGGGGGCACGGCCACCGAAGCGCGGTCGGTCCGGGTCGGCCCCTCGGCAGTCGCCGTGCAACTCCTCGACGAGAGCGGCCGGGTGATCGCCGAGGTGGAGTCGGTCGAGTACCGGGAGCTGGCCGACAGCGTGTTCCTGCCGGGGCCCGAGCCGCTGCTGCGGGTCGACTGGACGCCGACCCTGCTCCCGCCGCCCGCCACCCCGATCGGCTGGGGTCGGCTGGCCGGTGCTCCCGCGCAGCTCGGGGAGGAGTACGCCGACCTCGCGGCGGTGGCTGCCGCGGTGGCGGGCGGTCGGCGGGTGGACGCGGTGCTGGTGGCGCCCGAGCGCTGCCCGGGCGACGTGCTCGGGACGGCGCACCGGGCGACTGCGGCGGCCCTGGCGCTGGTGCAGCAGTGGCTGGCGGAGGAGCGGCTGGCCGGGACGCGGCTGGTGCTGGTCACGGAGGGGGCGGTGGCCGTCGGCGTCGAGGAGTCGGTGGATCCCGGCCTGGCCGCCCTCTGGGGGCTGCTGCGGTCGGCGCAGTCGGAGGCGCCTGGGCGGATCCTGCTGGTCGATGCGGCGGACGCGGCCGGGCTCGACCCGGCGGTGCTCTCGGCCGTGGTGGCCTCGGGCGAGGAGCAGGTGGCGTTCCGGGCCGGTGCGGTGCACCTGCCCCGGCTGGAGCGGTTGGCGGGCGGCCCGGGCGAGCGGCTGGCGGGTCTCGCCGAGGGCACCGTGCTGATCACCGGCGGCACCGGGATGCTCGGCGCGCTGTTCGCCCGGCACCTGGTCACCCGGCACGGTGCCCGGCACCTGCTGCTGGCCGGCCGTCGGGGTGAAGAGGCCCCCGGAGCAGCGGAGTTGGCCGCCGAGCTGGCCGGGCTCGGCGCGGTGAGCGTCACGTTCGCCCGGTGCGAGGTGGCGAGCCGGGCCGCGCTCGCGGAGCTGCTGGCCGGGATCCCGGCCGAGCGCCCGCTGGCCGCGGTGGTGCATGCGGCCGGCAGCCTGGACAACGCGCTGGTCGCCGGGCTCTCGCCCGACCGGCTGGCGGCCGTGCTGCGGACCAAGGCCGATGCGGCCTGGCACCTGCACGAGCTGACCCAGGGTCTTGACCTTGCCGCCTTCGTGCTGTTCTCCTCGGCAGCCGGGGTGCTCGGCAGCCCGGGGCAGGCCAACTACGCGGCGGCGAACGCCTTCCTGGACGGGCTCGCCCAGCACCGCCGGGCCCTCGGCCTGCCGGCCACCTCGCTCGGCTGGGGCCTCTGGGCCGCAGCGGCCTCCGGGCCGGCCGGCGGCGGCCTCCGAGCGGGCCTGAACGCGGGGCTCGGCGCGGCCGACCGGCTGCGGGTGGCCCGGGAGGGGTTCGGCGAGGTCACGCCCGAGCGGGGTACGGCCTGGTTCGACGCCGCCCTCGGGCTGGAGAGTGCGGCGGTGCTGGCCGTGCCGCTCGATGCGACGGCGCTCGCCGAGCGGACGGGCGAGGAGCTCAGCCCGCTGCTGCGCGGCCTGGTGGCGGGCCGCGCGCGGCGGACGGCCGGTGCGGCCCCGGCCGAGTCGTTGGCCGCCCGGCTGGCCGGGCTCGGCGAGGCGGAGCGGGCCGAGGCCGTGCTGGCCGTGGTCCGTGGGGTGGTGGCCACCGTGCTCGGGCACGCCGGGGCCGGTGCGGTCGGGGCCGACCGCTCGTTCCAGGAGCTCGGGTTCGACTCGCTGACCGGTGTGGACCTGCGCAACCGGCTCAATGCGGCCACCGGCATCCGGCTGCCCGCCACCGTGGTCTTCGACCACCCGAGCCCGGCCGCGCTGACCGAGCACCTGCTGCGGCTGCTGGCCGAGCAGGCCGGCAGGGCCGAGCGGCAGCCGGTGCTCGCCGAACTGGACGACCTGGAGGCCGCGTTGGCCACTGCCGCGCCGGCGGCGGTGGACCGGTCGGCCGTGCTCGCCCGGCTGCGGACCATCCTGTCGCGGCTCACCGAGTCGGGCTCGGCCGAGGATCCGGCGGCCACCGGCCCCGACTTCGCGAGCCGGCTCGAAGGAGCAACGGCGGACGACATCTTCGCCCTGATCGACACCGAGTTCGGTCACTCCGCGGGCTGACCGCCCCGATCAACCGCCCCGCCCTGTCGGACTGCCCTGTCGGACTGCCCGGTCGGACGGGCCCTGGAAGAAGCGGAACCACCATGTCGAGCGGAACCCCCATGTCGAACGAAGAGAAGCTGGTCGAGTACCTGAAGCGGGTGACCGCCGACCTCCAGCGGGCCCGCAGCCGGGTCGCGGATCTGGAGGCCGGGCGGGAGGAGCCGGTGGCGATCGTCGGGATGGCCTGCCGCTACCCGGGCGCCGCCTCGGCGGCGGAGCTCTGGGAGCTGGTGCTGGCCGAGGGCGACGCGATCACCGACTTCCCGACCGACCGGGGCTGGGACCTGGCCGGGCTGTACGACCCGGACCCGGCCAAGCCCGGCAAGACCTACATCAAGCAGGGCGGGTTCCTGGCCGGGGCCGGCGAGTTCGACGCCGCCTTCTTCGGCATCTCGCCGCGCGAGGCGCTGGCCATGGACCCGCAGCAGCGGGTGCTGCTCGAGACGGCCTGGGAGGCGCTGGAACAGGCCGGGATCGACCCGGCCGCGCTCAAGGGCACCGACACCGGGGTCTTCGCCGGGCTGGTCGAGCAGAGCTACCTCGATCTGGACAGCCCGCCGGAGTTCGAGGGCTACCAGATGACCAGCAAGCTCAGCAGCATGGCGAGCGGCCGGATCTCGTACACCCTCGGCCTGGAGGGCCCGTCGGTCTCGGTGGACACGGCCTGCTCCTCCTCGCTGGTCGCCCTGCACCTGGCCGTCCAGTCGCTGCGCTCGGGCGAGTCCTCGCTGGCGCTGGCCGGGGCCAGTTACGTCTCGGCCCACCCCGGCGGCTACCTGGACGGCGCCCGGCAGCGGGCACTCGCCCCGGACGGCCGGTGCAAGCCCTTCGCGGCGGCGGCGGACGGCATCGGCTGGTCCGAGGGGGTCGGCGTGCTGGTGGTGGAGAAGCTGGCCGACGCGCGGCGCAACGGCCACCGGGTGCTGGCGCTGGTGCGGGGGACGGCGGTCAACCAGGACGGTGCCTCGAACGGCCTGACCGCGCCGAACGGGCCCTCGCAGGAGCGGGTGATCCGCGCGGCGCTGGCCGCCGCCAAGCTCACCACGGCCGATGTGGACGTGGTGGAGGCGCACGGCACCGGCACCCGGCTGGGTGACCCGATCGAGGCCCAGGCGCTGCTGGCCACCTACGGCCAGGGGCGGCCTGCGGGCCGGCCGGTCTGGGTGGGCTCGGTGAAGTCGAACATCGGCCACGCGCAGGCGGCGGCCGGGGTCGGCGGGGTGATCAAGATGATCCAGGCGATGCACCACGGGGTGCTGCCCCGGATGATCAACCTGGACGAGCCCAGCCCGCTGGTCGACTGGTCGGCCGGTGACCTCCGGCTGCTGACCGAGGCCCGTCCCTGGCCCGAGACCGGCGCCCCGCGCCGGGCGGCGGTCTCCGCCTTCGGCGCCAGCGGCACCAACGCCCACGTCATCCTGGAGCAGCCGCCTGCGGAGGAGCTCGAAGAGGCGGTGCCGGGAGGGGAGTTGCTGCCGTTCCTGCTCTCCGGCCGGACGGAGCCGGCGCTCCGGGCCCAGGCCGGGCGGCTCGCGGCCTTCCTCGACCGCACCCCCGGCGCCCGCCCGGCCGATCTGGCGCTGTCGCTCGCCACGACCCGGACGGCGCTGGAGCACCGGGCCGTGCTGACCGCCCGGGACACGGCGGGCCTGCGCGAGCTGCTGGCCGGGCTGGCCGAGGGCGCGCCCGAGGCCGGGGTGGTGCAGGGCCGGGCCGGGGAGGTGGGCCGCACGGTCTTCGTCTTCCCCGGGCAGGGCAGCCAGTGGCCCGCGATGGCCGAACGGCTGCTGGACGAGTCACCGGTGTTCGCGGCGTGGATCGCCGAGTGCGAGCGGGCGTTGAGCCCCTACCTGGACTGGTCGCCGACCGAGGTGCTGCGGCGGCGCGAGGGCGCGCCCTCGATCGAGCGGCTCGACGTCGTCCAGCCGGTGCTGTTCGCCGTGATGGTCGCGCTCGCCGAGCTCTGGCGCGCCCACGGAGTGGAGCCGGCCGCCGTGGTCGGCCACTCGCAGGGCGAGGTGGCCGCCGCCTGCGTGGCCGGCGCGCTCTCGCTGGAGGACGCCGCCCGGGTGGTCACCCAGCGCAGCCGGCTGGCCCTCTCGCTCCAGGGCACGGGCGGGATGGGCGCGGTCGCGCTGCCCCGGGCCGAGGTCGAGCGGCGGCTGGAGCGGTGGGGCGGCGAGCTCTCCGTCGCCGTGGTCAACGGCCCGAGCTCGGTGCTGGTCGCGGGTGACCGCGAGCTGCTCGGGGAGTTCCTCGAGGAGTGCAAGGCGGACGGCGCCCGGATCCGCCGTTTCGACACCGACTTCGCCTCGCACTCCCCCCAAGTGGAGCCCGTCCGGGACGAGCTGCTCGCGGCGCTGGCCCCGATCCGTCCGCAGGCTGGGGCCGTCCCCTTCTTCTCCACCGTCACCTGCGACTGGGTGGCCGGGGACGCGCTCGACCCGGCGTACTGGTACTCCAACCTGCGCCGGCCGGTCGAGTTCGAGCAGGCGATCCGCGCGCTGGCCGAGCAGGGCCACCGGGTCTTCGTGGAGATCAGCCCGCACCCGGTGCTCTCCTCGGCGCTCCAGGAGATCGCCGAGGAGGCCGTGGTCACCGGCACCCTGCGGCGGGAGGAGGGCGGCCTCGACCGCTTCCTCGCCTCGCTCGGCGAGCTGCACGTCCGGGGGGTGGCGATCGACTGGGCCGCGCCTTTCGCCGGGCTGGATGCCCGGCGGACCGAACTGCCCACCTACGCCTTCCAGCACGAGCGGTACTGGTTCGCGCCCGGCTCGGCCACCGTGGACGCCGCCGGGCTCGGCCTCGACCCGACCGGGCACCCGCTGCTCGGTGCCGCCGTACCGCTGGCCGGGTCCGAGGAGCTGCTCTTCACCACCCGGCTCGCCGCCCACACCCACCCCTGGCTGGGGGCTGCCGCCGAGGTCCCGTCCGCGGTACTGGTGGAGCTGGCGCTGCGGGCGGGTGACGAGTGCGGCAGCACCGTCCTGGACGCCCTGACCGTGCACCGCCCGCTGCGCCTGCGGCCGGCCGGCGGCCTGCAGCTCCAGCTCAAGGCCGGTGCCCCGGCCCCGGACGGCCGCCGCGCACTCACCGTCCACGCCCGCCCCGACCAGGGCGAGGGCAGCTGGACCGAACACGCCCGGGGCACCCTCGCGGTCCGCGGCCCCGGCGCCCCCTTCGAGCTGACCGACTGGCCACCCACGGGGGCCGAACCGGTCGAGCCGGCCGACCCCGGGCCCGGGGTGACCGCGTTGTGGCGCCGGGGCGAGGAGCTGTACGCCGAGCTGGAGCTGCCCGAGCAACTCCGGGCGGAGGCAGCCGGGTTCGGGCTGCACCCGGTGCTGCTGGACGCGGCCCTGCGCGCCGTGCAGGCGGCCGCCCCCGTCGACGGTACGCTCCACGCGGGCACGCCCGTCGGGGGTTCGCTCGACGCGGGCTCGCCCATCGACGGTTCGCTCCATTCGGGCTCGCCTGTCGGCAGCTCCCGCTCAGGCGGCTCGGCGCTCGGCGCCGCCCTGGCCTGGGGCCGGACCCGGCTGTACGCCACCGGGGCCACCGCGTTGCGCGCCCGCAGCACCACCGCCCCGGACGGGAGCCGCACGCTCCACCTGGCCGACCGGAGCGGTCGGCCGGTGGCCGCCGTCGACGGACTGCGGCTCCGCACGGGCGGACCCGCGGCGCCGGCCGCCCGCGACGACGTCTTCCAGACCGCCTGGGAGCCGATCGCGCTGGACGCCCCGATCGAGCAGCCCCGGCTGGCCGAGCTCACCTCGGCGGCCGAGCTGGCCTCGCTCGCGGCGGCAGTCCGCGGCGGCGAGCGGCTCGACGCCGTGGTGGTCCGCTACCAGACCGACCCGGGTGCGGAGGTGGTCGAGTCCGCGCACCGAGGCGCCCGGCGCCTCCTGGCGATCCTCCAAGCCTGGCTCGCCGGGGAGGAGTTGGCCGACACCGAGTTGCTTGTCGCCACCCGGGGCGCCGTCGGCGAGAACGTCAACGACCCGGCCGCTGCCACCGTCTGGGGGCTGCTGCGCTCGGCGCAGTCCGAGCAGCCCGGGCGGGTGGTCCTGGTCGACCTCGACCCGGTGGGGGCGGGGCCCGATCAGGAGCGCGCCGCGCTCGCTTCGGTGGTGGGAGCCGGGGAGCCGCAGGTCGTGCTGCGCGGCGGCGGGGCCTTCCGGCCCCGGCTGCGGCGGGCTCCGGCGGTCGGGGCCGGAAGGCCGTCCGGGGAGTGGCGGACGGACGGGACGGTGCTGATCACCGGTGGTACCGGTACGCTCGGCGGGCTGTTCGCCCGGCACCTGGTGGTCGAGCACGGGGTGCGGCATCTGCTGCTCACCAGCCGCCGGGGCGAACGGGCGCCCGGTGCGGCCGAGTTGACGGCCGAACTGGCCGAGTTGGGCGCCGAGGTGACGGTGGCGGCCTGCGACACCGCCGACCGGACGGCGCTGGCCGCGCTGCTCGAGGGCATCCCGGCCGACCGGCCGCTGACCGGGGTGGTGCACGCGGCCGGTGTCTCCGACGACGGGCTGATCGACCGCCTGACGCCGGAGCGGCTGAGCGCGGTGCTGCGCCCCAAGGTGGACGCCGCCTGGCACCTGCACGAGCTGACCCGGCACCTCGACCTCTCCGCCTTCGTGCTGTTCTCCTCACTGGCCGGGGTGATCGGTGGCGCCGGGCAGTCCAACTACGCCGCGGCCAACACCTTCCTGGACGCGCTGGCCGAGCACCGGGCCGGTCTCGGGCTGCCCGCCACCTCGGTCTCCTGGGGTCTGTGGGCACAGACCGGCAGCATGGGCGAGCACCTCGACCAGGCCGACCTGGACCGCATCGCCCGGGCCGGGTACCCGCCGATCGCCTCCGCGCAGGGCCCGGCGATGCTCGACCTGGCCCTCGGCCTGGACCGGGCGCACGCGGTGGCCGCCCCGCTGGACCTCGCGGCGCTGCGCGAGCAGCCCCGCCCGGCCCCGGCGGTACTGGCCGGCCTGGTCCGGCGGCCGGCCAGGCCGACGGCCCGGAACGAGGCGGGCGGCCCGGCCGTCGCCGTGGACCTGGCCGGGCTGACCGAGGCCGAGCAGCACCAGCGGCTGGTCGCGCTGCTGCGGGCCGAGGCGGGCGCGGTGCTCGGCCACCCCGCGCCGGACACCCTGGATCCGGACCAGCCGTTCGGCGAGCTCGGCTTCGATTCGCTGACGGCCGTCGAACTCCGCAACCGGATCGCCCAGTTGACCGGTCTGCGGCTGCCCACCACGCTGGTCTTCGACCACCCCACGCTGAACGGCCTGGCCGAGCACCTGCGGCCCGAACTGGTGGGCTCCGCACCGGTGGTGGAGCAGGGAGCGCCGCTGCCGGACTTCCGGGCCGAGCTCCGGCTGGCCGAGGACATCCGGCCAGCCGCCGAGGTGCTGCGCACCGTCGAGGACCCGGCCGAGGTGCTGCTCACCGGGGCCACCGGCTTCCTCGGGGCCTTCCTGCTCCGTGACCTGCTGCGCACCACCCGGGCCCGGGTGCACTGCCTGGTGCGCGGTGCGGACCGGGCCGAGGCGACGGCCCGGCTCCGGGCGAGCCTGGCCTGGTACCGGCTGGCCGAGGAGGTGGACTTCGGCCGGGTGGAGGTGCTGGTCGGCGACCTCGGCCTGCCCGGACTGGGCCTGGACCCGGCGGAGTTCGACGCGCTCGCCCGGAGCGTGGACGCGGTCTACCACCCGGGGGCGACGGTCAACTGGGTGCAGCCGTACGCGATGCTCAAGCCCGCCAACGTGCTCGGCACCGAGGAGATCCTGCGGCTGGCGGCCCGGCACCGCACGGTGCCGGTGCACCACGTCTCCACCCTCGGCGTCTTCGTCGGCCGGGAGAGCGCCGGCGCCCCGCTTCGGGTGGGCGACCCGACCGGCCCGGGCGAGACGCTGCCGACGGGGTACACCCAGAGCAAGTGGGTGGCCGAGGAGCTCATCGGCCTCGCGCGCGAGCGCGGCCTGCCGGTCTCGGTCTACCGGGTCGACCTGATCGCGGGCGATCAGCGCCACGGCGCCTGCCAGACCAGGGACTTCGTCTGGCTCAGCCTCAAGGGCCTGCTCCAGGCCCGGGCCGTCCCGGCCGGCCTGGCGGTCGACTTCCACCTGACGCCGGTGGACTACGCCAGCGCCGCGATCCTGACCGTCTCCCGCAATCCGGAGGCCGCCGGCGGCACCTTCCACGTCTGCAACAACAGCGGGCTGGGCTTCACCGCGATGGCGGACCGGCTGCGGGCCTTCGGCTACCGGCTGGACGAGCTGGACTGGGACACCTGGCGCGAGCGGGTCCTCGCCGACCCGGAAAACGCGATGGTCCCGCTGTTCGACGCCTTCGAGTACATGGCGGCGAGCCCGGAGACCTTCTACCCGGCGATCGACGACACCGAGACCAGGAAGGCACTGGTCGGCAGCGGGGTCGAGTGCCCGGAGGCGGGGGTCGAACTCTTCGACCGGCACGTCCGGTTCTTCACCGAGGCGGGGTACTTCCCGCCGGCCGGGCCGTCGGAGGGCTGAGCCGAACGGGGGAGGGGCGGCCGCCCCTCCCCCGTCCGCGTCAGGAGGCGTCGGAGGCCTGCACGGGCAGCCGCCCCCGGCCCCAGGCACCGAGCGGACGGAGCGCCAGCTCCAGTGCCAGGCCGTCCTCGGTCAGCGAGTACTCCACCCGCAGCGGAGCCTCGTCGTACGTCTCGCGCAGCACGATCCCGTCCGCCTCCAGCTCGCGCAGCTGCTGGATCAGCACCTTCTCGCTGACGCCGGGGACCTGCCGCCGGAGGTCGCCGAACCGCCGGGCCTGGTCGCGCAGCGCCCAGAGGACCAGCACCTTCCACTTGCCGCTGATGACTTCCATCGCGGAGTCCAGACCACAGTGTGTCGGTCTCGCCCGAACGCTCACAGCTCCACCCCTGCCATCTCGCCGGTCCGGGAAACCGACCGGCCCAGTTACGGTGCGTGCTCCAGCCTAGCCCAGCCCGTTCGTCGACGAGCGATGTTGCGAAAGTGCCCGCCTCACTGCGGCGGAAGACTCGTTCGTGGGAGGACCACCGAGGTGACGACCAGTCCGGCCCCGGCCAGCCAGCGGCCGGGCAGCACGGTGAGCCCCGTCCCGTCCACCTCCGGGCCCGGGACGAGCAGGCGGGCCTCGAAGGTGCCGCGCACCCGGTCCACCGTGATCAGCGCCTGGTCGAACTCCAGCCGACGGTGCGTCAGCGGGTACCAGGCCTTGTAGACCGCCTCCTTGGCGCTGAACAGCAGCCGGTCCCAGGCCACGCCGGGGTACGGGCCGCTCAGCCGGCGGATCCACTCCCGCTCGGCGGGCAGCGAGACCGCCTCGAGTACCCCGTCCTTCAGGGCGCCGTTCGGCTCGGCGTCGATGCCGATCGCGAGCAGGTCCTCGGCCCGGCCGACCGCTGCGGCGCGGTACCCCGCGCAGTGGGTCAGGCTGCCCACCAGCCCGACCGGCCACCGGGGTTCGCCGTGCTCGCCGGTGAGCACCGGCCCGGCCGCCACCCCCAGCTGCGCCATCGCCCGCCGGGCGCAGGCCCGCGTCGTCGCGTACTCGGCCTGCCGCGCGGCCACCGACCGGGCGATCCGGGCGCGTTCGGCGGGGTGCAGGTCCTGGACCGGGCTGTCCGCGGTGCTGCTCGCCGCGGCCACCAGCGCGGGGTCGACGATCCGTTCGATCATGCGCTGCCGGGCCCGGCGTCGGGTAAGCCGTTCGTGGTCACTCCGACACCCTACCGAAGCGCCCGGCGCCCGACGCCGGTCCTCGGCCGACCGGCTCGGCCTTCAGCCTCGGTGGACCGACTCCGGCCGCCGGAGGCCGTCGGCGAGCAGGCGGTGGCGTTCGATCTCGGTCAGGCCGCCCCATACCCCGTACGGCTCGCGAGTGGTGAGGGCGTAGCGCCGGCACTCGACCCGGACGGTGCAGTGCCCGCAGACCGCCTTCGCCGCCGTCTCGCGCTGTTCGAGCCAGGCGGCCCGGTCGGCGGTCCGGCCGCAGGCCCCGTGCAGCTGCTGACGGGCGGGGAAGTCGTCGACCTCGGTCGGGTGAGGGGCGTGTGGGGTGTGTGCCACGGGTGGTCCTCCGCGTCTGGGTAGCCGGCCTGGACCTCGTCTGTCCCGGTTCGTCCGCCCCAAACGGCTCAGTCGGCGCCTCGTCCGGTCGGCAGCTGCGCCGGGCCGCCGCGCTCGCGGTACCGGCCGGCCGGTGATCTGCTGGTGGGCGGGTGCGGCCGTGCGACAGAGGGACGGAGGAGCGGCGATGGGGACGAGGTCGGAAGAAGAGCCTGGCAAGGGGTTCGACGCGTTCACCGATCTGCTCGACTACCCGGTGTACGTGGTGACGGCCGCCGCCGCCGGGGCTCGGGCGGGGTGTCTGGTCGGCTTCGCGAGTCAGTGTTCGATCTCGCCGCCGCGCTTCATGGTCTGGCTCTCCACGGCCAACCGGACGTACCGGGTCGCCCGGGACGCGGACCACCTGGCGGTCCACCTGCTGCCGCCCGACCACGGCCTGGCGGAGCTGTTCGGCGGCCGCACGGGCGAGGAGGTCGACAAGTTCGCGGCGGTCGACTGGGACGCCGGACCCGCCGGTGCGGTGCTGCTCCGGGCCGCGCCGGCCTGGTTCGTCGGTCGGGTGGTGGGGCGGTCGGACGGCGGAGACCACGTCGGTTTCCGGCTCGCGCCGGTGGCGGCGGGGCGTGGGCCGCGGGCCCGGCCGATGTCCTTCCGGGAGGTCCGGGACATCCGGGCCGGCCATCCGGCCTGACCGCGGGCGCCGGTGTCGGCCCCGGCCTGACCGTGGGCGCCGGTCTCAGCTCACGCCCCGGGGGCGGAACTGGATGCTGATCCGGGGGCCGGTGGGGCGGGTGGTCTTGGGGACGGCGTGGTCCCAGGTGCGTTGGCAGGAGCCGCCCATCACGAGCAGGTCGCCGTGGCCCAGGGGGTGGCGGACGGGCGGGTGGCCGCCGGTGCGCGGGCGGAGCAGCAGGGGGCGGGGTGCGCCGACCGAGAGGATGGCGACCATGGTGTCCCGCTGGTTGCCCCGGCCGTGCCGGTCGCCGTGCCAGGCCACGCTGTCCCGGCCGTCGCGGTAGTAGCAGAGGCCGGCGGTGGCGAAGGGCTCGCCGAGCTCCTCGGCGTAGTGCGCGCTGAGCGCGTCCCGGGCCCGGTCGAGCACCAGGTCCGGCAGTTCGGCGCCCTCGCGGTAGTGGGCGAGCAGGCGGGGCACGTCCACCACCCGGTCGTACATCTCCCGCCGCTCGGCCCGCCAGGGCACCTCCTGCAGCAGCCGTTCGAACACCGCGTCGGCCCCGTGCAGCCAGCCGGGCCGCAGGTCGATCCAGGCGCCCTCGCCCAGCACCGTGCGCCGCACCGCCGCCAGCGGCCCGAGCCCGATCTCCTCGGCCGACCCGAACAGGGAGCCTTGCAGCTGGTAGTCCATGGCTCCACCATAGGCCTTGTTCGAATACTAGTTCGAGTCGAATCCCGTCCGGGCATGGCGGAGCCCTCCGGCCGGGGGAGGGCGCGGAGGGCTCCGGGGGAGGGGTGGATCAGGAGATGACGGTCCAGCTCTGGCCGGCGGCCGAGGAGCCGGCCGGGTTGGTCATGCCGGTGGAGCCCGCGCCGGGGCCGGAGACGTCCAGGGTGAGGCCGTTGCCGACGTTGGTGATGGTGAGGGCGCCGGTGGAGGTCTGGGCGACCTTCCACTTCTGCCAGGGGTTGTTGGCGGAGGGGTTGAGCAGGTAGGCCGTGCCGACGCCGCCGCCGGCGGCGAGCACGGTGTGGCTCTGGGCCGAGGTGTAGCAGTTGGAGCTGATCGTCACGGTGCCGTCGGAGTTCGAGCCGAACAGCCACTGCTGGGCGGCGTTGCCGGACTGGTAGGCGTTGATGTCGGAGTTGCCGCCGACGTTGGCGTAGCAGCCGCCCTGGATCTCCAGTGCCTGGCCGCCGGTGCCGCCCGCGCTGATCGCGTGGTACTTGCCGTCGCCGACGATGCTCGGCTGGGCGGGGCCGGTGTTGCCGCCGATGCCGCCGCCCGAGGTGGCGCCGGCGCCGGTGATCCGGAGCAGGGTGGTGCCGTGGGCCGGTATCCAGCTGCCGCCGACGGTGCCGGAGACCGTGCCGGTGGAGCCGGTCCAGACGTCCCGGTAGGAGTACGAGGAGCCGGTCAGGCCGAGCTGGGCGAAGGTCGCGCTGGGCATGGCCCAGTTGTTGGGGTCCTGGTTGACCAGGGCGACGGCGAGGTCACCGTTGGCCAGGGTGCGCTTGAGGATCACCGGGGCGGTCTGCGAGGCCGGGTAGTTCGGCATGGTGCCGACCAGGGTGGCCGGCTTGGCCAGCGAGTCCTGGTCGATGGCGATCACGTCGGGGTTCTTCATGATGGCCAGCGCCGAGGAGGTGATCCCGGTCGACCAGGTGTAGCCGTTCGCGCTGTGCTGGGCGTCGGCGTTGGCCCGCAGGTCGGCGCCGGAGATCAGCGGGGCGGCCATCATCGACAGGATCGACAGCTCGGTGCGCGACTCGTCGTCGGTGAACGGCTTGTTGCCCGGGTAGGTGTCGGTGACGCCCCAGACGCCGTTGATGTCCTGCCAGCCGGCGAACATCATGTCCAGGTCGTTCCAGCTGCCCGGGTGCACGTTGCCCGGGTACTTGAGCGCGGTCTGCAGCTGCCCGTTGTAGAGCACGCCGTCCAGCTGGCTGTTGCGGTCGCCGCCGATCCGGCACAGGTTGGCGACCTGCCCGCACCACACCCCGGTGGGGGAGTAGCCCGGGGCCTGGTGCGCCGGGGTCGGCCCCGCCGCGAGGATCGCCGGGTCGGTGCGGGCCGGGTCGTTGGCGTTCAGCAGGTACGGGATGCCGGTGTGGGCCGGCTGCGCCGACAGGCTGAGCGTCACCTTCGGCTTGCCCTGCGCGTTGGTGGCCGCGTCCAGCGCCCGCTGGAAGGCCTGGGTGCGGGCGTAGATGGACTGGGTGAGCTCCTTGCCCTGCCCCTGCGGGTAGTACGCGTAGCCGTCCGGCCCGTAGATGGTCGGCCCGTACGGACAGTCGTCGTACTTCACGAAGTCGATGCCCCAGTTCACGAAGTCCGTGGCGTCGGTGGCTTCGTGGCCGAGGCTCCCGGGGTGCCCCTGGCAGGTGGTGTACGTGTCGGTGGCGTACAGACCGAACTTCATGCCCTTGCTGTGGGCGTACCAGGCCAGGTACTGGATCCCGTTCAGCGTCTGCCCGTTGACCACCTGGCTCGGGAAGTTGCGCGGGTCCGGGGTGAGGTGGCCGCTGGTGGTGTCGTTGCCGTTGCCGTCCGTGCCGGAGACCGGGTTGCCGTTGTTGTCGTACAGCTGCATCGCGCCGTCGGAGGTCTTGGCGAAGTCCGCGGTCTGGCCGTCGCGGTGGCGGTTCGACCAGCCGTCGTCGATGGTCACGGTGTTGTAGCCGGCCTGCACCAGGCCGTTGGCCGACATGAAGTCGATGGTCTGCTTGACCTGCTGCTGGTTCACCTGGGTGCCCAGGCTGTTCCAGGAGTTCCAACCCATCGGCGGGGTCAGCGCATTGCCGTTGCCGAGGGCAACGGCGGGGGCGGCCGTGCCGAGGCTGAGCGCCCCGAGGCCGGAGGCGGCGAGCGCCAGGGTGGCGAGGGCGCCGGTGAGGCGTCTGCGGACAGGGATGTGCATGGCGGCTCCAACGTGGGGGCCTGGTGGGGCACGCTGCGGCTCGTGCGGCACCAGGGTGGTGGGGGGTGGTGCCATACGATATTGCACACATCAGAAGTGAACAAGAGTGAACAGAAGCGATCGTCAGGTGATCCCCGGGTGACGCCGCTCCGGCAGACGCGTGAACCCCGCCCATGAACGCGAAAAGCCGGGTGCACCACTCCTGCGGGAGCGGCACACCCGGCGTTCGGCAGCTCGGTCAGGCGAGCCTGCGCGTGGCCTCCTCGATGGCCCACTTCATCAGATCGGCGCTCACCGTCTCATCGATCAGCCGGATGAAGAGCTCGTCCGACCCCTCGTGGCGAAATACCTCGAGGATCTCGACGATCGCGCCCTGGTCGTTCCTGGTGCGGAACTCGACAATGAGCTCGTCGGAGTCGATCGGCGAGAAGTTTGAAACCTGAACCTCATGTCCGAAGTGTCGTACGGCAGTCACTGAGCAGCTCCTAGTCGAGGAATCCCATGAATATGACCTTTCCATCGGTGACCCAGTACCGGATCCCCCGGCCGTCGGTGCTTCGGATGTCGAGCAGGTTGCTCTTGTACTTTCGGGAGTAGTAGTGCTCGACGGTGTCGACGTTGTCGAGGATGGCATCCTGCACCTGCCGTCCCAGGGCGTTCCACGCCGTCGGATTGCGCTTCCCCTCGGGAACCGGCCACCGGCCCTCGACATAGGATTCGCGGCCCGGCCCGGAGTGCTTCTCAAGAGCACGTCCAGCCCGCTCGTACTCCTTCCGCTTGTCCTTCGGGTCGATAGTGGTACCGGACTCCCGCGCCTCCGAGACGAGGTCGTCGTACTTGTCGCAGTTGTGTACCAGGACCGGCGTGGCTCCGGCCAGCACATAGTAGGTGTGGAGCTGGGCGACCGTCAGGTTGAAGGCGGTCTGCGGCGTGGTCTGATAGCGCTGCACGGTGGTCACCGTGGCAAGGCTGCCGTCCGGCTGGCGGAGGGTGTCACCGGGGTTGAGATCGGTGGCGTCCGTCCAGCGGTTGGTGGTGACGTCCCAGTACGGGTGGTGGGCCGTCGAGGTGACGGTCGTCCCGTGGGCCGGATCACCGGCCGGGGTGACGGTCAGTTCGGTGAAGGTGGTGTCGTCGTGGCCGACGATGGTGGCCTGCACCGGCTCGGCCTTGGTGGTGCCGGTCTGCGGGTCGGTGGCGAGGACGACGTCACCGATGTTCAGGGCGTTGATGGCCTTGAAGGTGCCGTCCGCGAGCTGGACCAGGGTGCCGGCGGGGAAGCTGTTGCAGGTTTCGCCGCTTGAATTGGAGCTTGGTTCCTCCGCGTGCGAGGGTTCCGAGTTCGGGGTGTCCGATTTCGTTTCCGGTGTCGGGCCCTCTTCAGCCTTGGTAGCTGCGGCCTCCGCTTCCGCTGCCTCCTTCTCGGTCTTGCGGGCCTCGACCAGGCCCTTCTCCGCTTCGACGGCGATCTTTTCGGCGTCGTGGATGGCGGTGTAGGCCTTGTCGGCTTCCTTCCAGAGCTTGACGGCCTTGATGCCGACCTTGACGGCCTTGAAGACCTTGCCCCACGGGACGAAGTTGAGGGCTGTGTTGATGCAGCCCATCACGTCGCCCTTGGTGAAGCAGTCGCGGGCGTCGTTGAACCCGATCAGGTCGCCGACGACGTCGATGACCTTCTTGATCAGTTCTTCGCGGGCCTGCTTGGCCTTGGCGAGGGCCTCCTCGGCGGCCTGCTGCTGGCGCAGGGCCGCTGCTGCAGCGGCTGCTGCAGCAGCCTTGTTGTCGCTCGCGGCGGAGGTGCCGGTCGAGCTGGAGGAGCCGTCGCTGCCGCTCGGGGCGGTGGTCCCGCCGGTGACGACCGGGTCGTGCGGGCCGCGGCAGTAGCCGTCGTCGGTGACGATGCAGGTGCCGGACGGGTCGGAGTGGTCGATCGGGTTGTTGTTGGCGTACGCGTAGCCGTTCCACTGCTGCGGGTCGCCGGCGATGAACAGCGGGTCGGTGGCCAGGAAACGGCCGGAGGACGGGTCGTACTCGCGGGCGCCGAGGTTGGTCAGGCCGGTGGAGTCGTCCTGGGTGCCGCCGACGAAGCCCTTGTCGCCGACCCAGGTGCCCGCCGCGGGCTGGGTGCCGCGGGGGTTGCCGAACGGGTCGGTGGGCCGGCGGGTCTGGGCCAGGGTGGCGGCGTCGAACTGGATGCCGTTGGTGCCGTGGGGGTCCGAGGCCTGGTAGGCCAGGGTCGACGGGGCGGTACCAGCCGTGGTGGTGACGGTGGTGCGGGCGATGGTGAGGCCGCCCGGTGCGCTGTAGTAGCGGTTGTCGGTCATCGCACCGGAGCTGGTGTCGAGGGTGACCTCGTCCGCGCCCAGGTTGAGGGTGACCTTGCCGGGGTCGCGGCGGAGCAGCTGGTTGCCGTCCGCGTCGTAGACGTACGAAGTGCCGACCTGTGCCCCGGTGTTCTGGACGGTGGCGGTCTTGCCCTGGCCGTCCCAGGTCAGGTTCTTGGTGCCGGTCGGGTTGGTGAGGCTGGTGGTGTTGCCGGCCGCGTCGTAGGTGAAGGTGGACTGGGTGGTGGTGCCGCCGGTGATCACCGAGGAGGTGAGCAGGGCGTGCGGGCCACCGGTGCCGCCACCGGTCTTCGGGTCGGTGGACTTGGTGTTGGCCGTGGTGCCGAAGGTCTGGTTGACCGTCCGGTCCTTGGAGGTGACGCCGGTCGGGTCGTGCTGGACGAGCTGGGTGCGGTTGCCGGTCTTGTCGTAGGCGTAGGACTGCCAGTACGGGGACGGGCCGCCGATCCGGCTGCTCGCCGTGGCCGTGGTCGGCTCGACCGGGTTGGTGCAGGCGCCGATGCCCGAGACCGAGGGAGCGGGCTGCGTGGTCGCGCCGCCCTGGTCGGTCCAGGCGGCGGTGAGCCGGCCCAGGTAGTCGTAGGTGAAGCACTGCTGGTCGGCGGTGGCGCCGTCCTGCACGTCGCGCACCGAGGTCATCGACCCGGCCTGGTTGAACGTGTAGGTGGTGGCGTCCACGCTCGCGGTCGCGGCGGTCTGCTTGTCCAGGGTGGACTGCACGACGCGCCCGGTGCCCGGGTCGTAGACCTGGGTGGAGACGACCTGGGTGCCGTAGGGGCCGATCGTGGTACGGGTCGGCTTGCCGAAGGCGTCGTACTGGATGTCGGAGATGAGGTGCGACTGCCCACTGGTGGTCAGCAGGTTGCCGTCCACGTCGTAGGACTTGGTGACCCGCTCACCCGGCACGGCGCCGGTGGTCCCGATGGTGGTGCGCAGCGGCAGCCCGAGGACGGCCGAGTAGGTCTGCGTGGTGGTGTAGGTGCCGGCCAGGCCGTTCTCGACGGACGGGATGGTGACGGAGGCACCGGTCGGGCGGTAGCCGTTGTCGTAGCCGGTGACGGCGGTGGTGTACGCGGAGCCCTTGGAGTAGCTGGTCGAGGAGGTCGGCTTGCCCTTGGCCAGGGTGTCGTACGTCCAGGAGGCGTTCAGCTTGGAGCTGTCCGTGTTCGAGGTGCCGTCGTACTGCCCGGTCTTGCGGCCCAGCAGGTCGTAGCTGAAGCTGGTCGACACGCCGCGGCCATCGGTCGCGGTGACCAGGCGTCCGTTGCTGTCGTACGTGCGGTAGGACGTCCCGGCGTCCGGGTCGGTGCTGGAGGTCTGCTCGCCCAGCAGGTCGTAGCTGTAGGTCCAGGTGTTGCCGCTGGAGTCCTTGCGCCAGCTCGGCGCACCCGCGGGGGTGTAGCCGAACGTGGTCTCGTCGTATGGGCCGGTGGGCGTGTTCGACTTGTACTGCCGCAGTGCCGTGGTGGCGCCGGTGGCGTCGGTGATGGTGCTGGTGGCGTACCCGCCGGCCGGCGGGGTGACGTCGGTGCGGTCGGCGCCGACGTAGGTGGTGGTGGTCCGCCACTGCTCCTGACCGTAGGAGATCGTCTTGGCGGCCGTCACCCGGCCCATGCCGTCGAACTCGTTCCAGGTCTGCGCGGGCACCTTGGCGTCCTGCGGCGCGTAGACCGTGCCGACCGGGCCGGAGTCGCTGTTGTAGTAGGCCGAGCTGGCCTTGATCTGCCAGCCGTGCGAGTCGAAGTTGGCGTCGGTGATCAGGCGCCCGATGGTGCCGTAGACCGGCACCGACTGGGTCTGCCGCACCCGGCCCAGACCGTCGTAGATCTGGATGCTGGTGGTGTAGGACCCGTTCTCGCGGATCGCGTGGCTGGTCACCGTCGAGGGGGAGGCGGTGCCGTTCAGCGCGTACTCGAAGGTGCGGTTCGCGGTCTGGGTGGCACTGTCGCGGCCCGGCAGCCAGACCGAGGTCAGGCGGCCGAGGGCGTCGTAGGCCTCGTCGGTGAGGTAGCCGTTCTCGTCCACCGCGCGGGTGGGCACGGCGCGGCCCGGGTCCAGCGTGGTGGTGGTCTTCCAGCCCAGCGGGTTGATGACGTCCACCTGGCGGGGCAGCTCACCCGTGGTCGGGGTGTAGACCGTGTTGGTCGTGGTGCCCTGCTGGTGGGTGGTCTGGTCGGTGTTGTTGGGGTTGGTGGTGGAGAGCTGACGTCCGTAGACGTCGAAGGTGGCCTTGGCGGTGGACCGGTAGACCGGGTTGCCGCTGCCGTCGTAGCTCGCCAGCACCCGGGTCTCGGTCTGCTCGGCCAACTGGCCGATGGTGCCGACCTGCTGGCCGTCGTAGACGGTCTGCATGTCCTGCAGGGTGTTCGCCGCGGTCGGCGTCTGGCCGCAGGCGCCGGAGAGGGTGAGCACCCGGGAGGGGTACTCGCTCAGCTGGGCGTTGGCCCCCGAGGCGTAGGTGGTGCTGGAGCAGACCTCCTGCTCCGGGTGGGCCAGGTCGCCCTTGACGTCCGAGGTGAGCACCCGGCCGGCGTGCGCCGAGTCGTAGGTGGCGTCGCGCTCGGTGGTCCGCCAGGTGCCGTCGGAGAGCAGCGAACGGTCCTTCACCTGGGCGGTGTTGACGGACTTCGCGGTCACCTTGGGCAAGGTGGTGGGGTTCTGGGTGTGGGTGGCGGTCACCGGACCGACCCACGGGGTGGAGAGCTCGCCGCCGACCACGGTGCCGCCGGCGGCGGTGTAGCTCTGGGTCTCCCGGACGAAGCCCGCGTACTCGGGCGCGTCGGTGATCGAGCCGCCCCAGCTGTCGGGGACGGAGACCGAGCGGGTGGAGCCGCTCGCGAGCACGTCGCCGTCCATGCCGCGCAGGAAGGTGGAGACGGCCTGCGTCTTGGCGCCGTCGCCGCCGTTGCCGGTGGTGGTGGTGACGGTCTGGTAGCCGCGGAACTGGTCCCAGGTACGGGACTTGTCGTCGGCGAACTCCGAGTCGTTGCGGTGCCAGGCGGCGCCGCCGCCGTACGCGTAGTCGGTCACCTTGGCCACGGCGCCGGTGGTGCTGTCCTGCTCGGTGACCTCCTGGACCAGGATCTTCTGGAACCAGTCGTTGACCGGCGTGGTGGAGCCGGGGGTGGCCCAGATGACCGGCATGCAGGCCATCGTGTTGGAGTCGGCCGAGGCCGGCATGGTGTTCTTCAGCCGCGAGCACTCGACCGGCTTGTAGGTCACGTTGATCTTGCCACCGGTCTCGGTGGTGATCTGCTGCATGCGCGGGCGGTTGAACTGCGGCGCGGCCGGCACCAGGCCGTCGACCCGGTTGGCGATCTCCCACGGGGTGAAGGAGACGGCCGGCAGGCTGATCGGCGTCTTGCCGTTGGAGCCGGTGCGCTGGATCGAGGAGAGCCAGAGGGTCGGCTGGGTGCCGTCGCCCGGGTCCGGGAAGGTCTGGGTCAGCGCGTAGCTGTCCACCGGCCGGTACGCGCCGGAGACCAGCACGTTGGTGGCGATCGTGGTCAGCCGCTTGGTGGTCCAGAAGGTCGGCCCGTAGACCGAGCAGCTGCCCGAGGAGGCGCAGTTCTGGTCCAGCGGGGAGTCCGGCCAGTACTGCTGGTTGGCCGTGGTGCGCTGGGACGGGTCGCAGGTGATGCTGCCCGAGGGCAGGCAGCGCTCGGCGGTGGTGAAGCTGACCTGGACGGCCGGCTTCGCGGCGCCCTTGGCGGCGATCTGGTCGGCGAGCCGCTGGCCGTAGCCGATCTGGGTCGGGTACGAGGCGCGGGTGTACCCGGTGAGGGTGCCGGTGCCGTTGTTCTGGCCGCCGCCGCGCGAGTAGTAGTTGCCCTCCTGCGCGTACGTGTAGGTGATCAGGTTGCCGTGCAGGTCGACGACGTAGTCCAGGTTCCACTGCCAGGCCATCTGGCACCAGGAGGCCTGGCCGGTCGAGGAGCTGTAGCAGGGGTCGCCGCTGTTGGGCGAGTACACCGGCACGGTGTTCACCGAGTTGGCGGCCGGGTCGGTGCCGTCGCCGCCGGGGAGGTGGTTGGCGCCGAAGTAGTAGACGGTGCCGTCGGTGGTGGTGACCTTGAAGCCCTCACCGTGCCAGGCGCCGTTGTTGAGGCCGGTCAGCGGCTCGACCAGGGTGCCGTCCTCGCCCTGGAGGTGCAGCGAGCCGTTGCTGTCATCGCGCACCAGCTGGCCCGAGTGGCCGGCCAGGTTGAGCGAGAGGGACTGGCCCGCCCAGCACTCGTCACCGGAGTTGGTGATGCCGTCGCTGATGCAGGGCTTGTAGTTCCGCGAGACCGAGCCGGTCTGGTAGTCCCAGCCCTCGCCGATCCAGGAGGACTGCGAGTTGGTGGAGGCCGTCCGGCCGTCCACCGAGGAGGAGTCGTAGCCGAGCGAGAGGCTCGGGGCCGCGCCGCCCAGCGAGGTGGGGGCGTCCAGCGTGTAGCTGTAGGTGAAGTTGCCGGCGTTCGAGCCGGCGCTCCAGGCCGCCGAGGGGGAGATCGGCGAGGCCGCGAAGCTGCCGCTGCTGCCGGAGGGCGCGGCCGTGGCGGCCAGCACCATCGCGGGGGCCGCGGCCGAACCGGCCGGGGAGGCCATCGACTTGACGGTGCCGCCGGTCTGCTGGGTCGGCAGGGTGACCTCGGCCTTGACCTGGCCGGTCCGTGCGTCCACGGAGGAGGCGACCGGGGTCTGCTTCTGGCAGGCGGCCAGCTGAGGCGTGGTCAGCGCACAGGCCGGCAGCTCGACCAGGCGGGCCCGGTCGGCCCAACCGGCGTTGCCGGTCAGTGCCTTCATGTCCAGGGTGACCTGCACCGGGCCGGTCGCGGCGGTGGTGGCATCGGCGCTGCCGAGGGTGAGCACCGGGCCCGGGGCGCCGGCCGCCTTGGCCTTGGCCTGGTCCACCAGCTCGACCTTGACTGAGGGGGCGGGGGCCTCGGCGGTGGCTGCCGCCGACTTGGCAACGGCCGGGTGGCCGTCCGAGGCGTCCGCCAGCCAGACCGGGAGCTGCCCGGCCTGCACCTGGGCGGAGCCGGCGGAGGACGGGGAGGCCCCGCCGGTCATCGCCCGGGCGGCCAGCTGCTCGGCGGAGGTCTTCGGGAGGGAGATCGTGGCCGAACCAGCCTGTGGCAGAGCGGCCTTGGCGGGCTGCCAGTTCTTCGGCACCGGGCCGGTCGGGCCCTTGGTGCCGGGCTTGGGCGCGTTCGCGCCGGGCACCGACTGGGTCTTGGGCAGCGGGGTCTTCGGCGGGACCCACACCTTGGGGTGCGGCTGGTGGGCCGCGAAGGCCTCGGCCGAAGGGGCGGTCAGCAGCGAGACGGTGACGGCCAGTACGGCGGCCGCGCTGGTCAGTCTGCGCCCGTCTCCGGGCTTGGGCCACAGTGGTATTTGCCTACGCAAACCACTCATCTGGGGAGCTCCTGGATCATTTTCGGACATAAAAAATGACGCCGTGTCAAATATGACAGGGCGTCACAGACCCACGCATTGGTGTCGGGCCACCACAGACCCTAGGGGGCGTGGATCACAAGATCCATGCCGGAGTGGGGATTTGGTGAGCTCTTTACTAAAAAAGATCGTGAGAAATCGGTACAAGTGTGACCAATGGCCTCGGCTCGCTTGACCCGCCATCAAACCGGCATGCATGGTTCCGGATCGAATGCCCGTCTGACCTGACAGGCCGTGCGAGAGGGAACCCCCGCGCTGATGGACAGCACCAGGTCATCGAGAGTCGGCCGAGGGCCAACTCCGGTGAACAGCAGGAGAACGCGTCGTCATCTCGTGTTCACAGTCACCACCGCGCTCGGCCTCGGCCTGCTCGGCGCTCCGGCCGCGCTGGCCGCCACCGCCGTGCCGGGGCCCGCGCCGACGGTCAACGCGGGCGAGCAGTCCGCGCAGACGGGGATAGCCAAGGCGGTCTACGCGGCCAAGGCGAAGGCCAAGGCCACCGGGAAGCCGGTGACGATCGACGAGCTGACCACCGAGTCCACCGAGACCTCGGCCAACCCGGACGGCTCGCTGACCAGCACCAGCCACGCCCAGGCCGTGCGCGCCAAGCGCGGCTCGGGGTGGGCGGACCTGGACGCCACCCTGCACGCGAACGCCGACGGCACCGTCACCCCCGCCGTCACCGGCGCGGGCCTGAGCCTCTCCGGCGGCGGCACCGGCCCGCTGGCCACCGTGACCACCGCCGACGGCAAGAAGCTCTCCGTCGGCGCCCCCTTCGCGCTGCCCAAGCCCACGCTGGACGGTGCGACCGCGACCTATGCCTCGGTGCTGCCGGACGTGGACCTGCGGGTCACCGCGCTGCCGAACGGCGGCTGGCGCGACGTGATCGTGGTCAACACCGCGGCGGCTGCGGCCAACCCCAAGCTGGCCAAGCTGCACTTCCCGATCGAGACCACGGGCCTGGGCGTCGCCACCGACAAGGCGGGCAACGTCACGCTCAAGGACAGCGCCGGCACCGTGCGGATGCACGCGCCGACCGCCTTCCAGTGGGACTCCGCCCTCCCGGCCCCGGCCGCCCCCGGCTACCACCCGCAGGCCAAGCTCCGCTCGGCCTTCGCCGCGCCGAACGCCGTGGACACCCCGCCGGTCGGCAGCTCCACCGCCGCCGAGCCCGGCGACGCCGCCACCGTCGGCACCATGACCACCACGGCCACCGCCACCGGCATGGACCTGACCCCGGACCAGACCAAGCTCGGCAAGGGCACCGGCCCCTGGTACCTGGACCCCACGGTCAGCGTGGACGGCACCACCCAGGTCACCGCCCAGGTCCAGGAGAACCACCCGGACACGGCGAACGTCAACACCCTCTCCAGCCTGGGCATCGGCTACTGCGGGTACTCGGACTGCACCGGCTACGGTCGCTACCGCTCGTACTTCCAGCTCGCGATCCCCTCCGTGCTGACCACCCGGAACTCCTCGCACCCGAACCCGACGGTCTACAACGCCTTCCTGAACGCCAACGTCAACAGCGCGGCCAGCACGGGCACCAACACCCCGATCGGCCTGTACTGGACCGGCCCGATCGGCAGCGGCACCACCTGGAACAACCAGCCCTGCGGCACCGGCAGCACCATGCAGGGCTGCAGCCAGGTCGGCAACACGTACTGGATCACCAACACCGGTGGGATCAGCTACGACGTCTCGGCCCAGATGGCCCAGGCCGTCAACGGCCAGTGGGGCAACTGGACCGTCGCGCTCGAAGCCACCGACGAGTACGAGAAGCTGTACCGCCACCACGTGGACAGCAACCCGAAGATCACCGTCAACTACGACATCGCGCCGACCATCTGGTACCCGCGCACCAGCCCCTCGCCCGGCTTCGCGAGCGACGGCTCGACCAACGACTGCCCCGGCCAGAGCAACCCGGGCTGGCTCGCCAGCAATCAGACGATCAAGATGACCTCGGCCATCTGGTCGCCGATCGGTGCCAACGTGGCGACCTGGTACCACCTCTGGGACACCGACTCCTCCGGCACCTACAACACCAACCCCAACACGGGCTACATCTCCACCTATGGTGACGAGCCCATGCAGGTGGACGCCACCGGCTTCCAGGACGGCCACACCTACCAGTGGGAGTCCCAGGCAGGTGACAGCTGGCTCGCCTCCGCGGTCACCGGCCGCTGCTACTTCCGGGTGGACAAGACCCCGCCGACGGTGAGCGTCAGCTCCACCCAGTTCCCGCCGATCGGCACCCTGGGTGTCACCAGCACCTCGAAGGTCAACGACACCGGCACCTTCACCATCGGCGGCAGCGACCCGGTCCCGGCCGGCGGCAGCGCCTCCGGCCTGGCCTGCTTCCGCTGGAGCGACAACCCCACCCCGGTCACCGGCTGGAAGTGCAACGCCGGTGGCGACGGCGTCCACGGCGCGGTCATCCCGGCGGGCACGCCGTCCTTCACCTACAAGCCGACCCTCTGGGGCACCAACGTCCTGTACGTGCAGAGCCAGGACAACGCAGGCAACTACAGCCAGCCGCTCGCCTACAGCTTCTACGCCCCGTGGAACCCGGCCGTGCAGCCGGTGCCCGGCAACCTCAACGGTGACGGTCGCCCCGACCTGCTCTTCCCGGACAGCTCCGGCAACCTGCGCATGATCACGATCGGCAAGGACCCGGTCAACGCGCAGGCGGCCCCGCTGGGCCTGCTGACCACCGAACCGGGCCCCGCGCTCACCTGGAACGACGTACAGACCACCCACCGCGGCGCGCTGCGCAGCATGGGCGTCGACGACGTGTTCGCCCGCCCCACCAAGACCAGCACGCAGAAGGGGCACCTGTACGTCTACCAGAACAACGGCTCGGGCGTCCTGACCACCCCGACCGCCCCCCTCGACCGGGCCACCACCTGGGCCGACCCGGTGACCGGTGCGCAGATCCCCGCGCCCGCCGACTACTACAAGGCCGACTGGTCGCAGGCGACCCAGCTGCTGGCCTTCGGCGCGATGAGGGCACCGCTCAACAAGGGCAACGAGAGCGACAGCACGGTGACGGACACCTCGCTGCTCACGGTCGAGAACGGCCACCTCTGGCTGCACCGCGCCTACGCCGACAGCAACCTCGACGCGGACGCCGTCGAGGTCTCCAGCCTCGCCGGCTGGGACGGCTACGACCTGGCCGCCCCCGGTTCGGCGAGCGGCTACGCCCAGCCGACCCTCTGGGCCCGCAACCAGAGCACCGGTGCGATCACCAGCTACGCGGTCAAGACCAAGACCGGCAGCGGCCAGACCCCGACCATGCTGGACCTGTCCGGCCTGGCCGACCCGACCAAGGGCACCACGCTCACCGGAGTGGCTCCCGGCAGCACCACCGCCGCGCCGTTCGTCGTGAAGCCCTCGGACTACCCGACGGTCGGCTCCACCGGTGACATCAACGGCGACGGCCTGCCGGACCTGTGGGCGATCAACGCCAACGGTCACCTGGTCTACTGGGCCGGTATCGCGAGCACCACCACCGCCGGCGCCGTGGTCTCCTTCAACTCGACCCCGGTGGACCTGGGTGACCCGCGTGGCGCGGTGGCCCGGATCCCGCTGGCCGCCAACGCCGCCGACTCGGCCGGCAAGTACGCGGGCACCGTCAACGGCAACGTCTCCTTCGCCGCCAACGGCACGGTGGCCGGCGCCACCCCGTCGGTCGCCAACTTCAACGCCGGTGCCGCCACCGGTGGCTGGATCGGCAACAACCTCCAGATCGACACCCGGAAGTCCTTCACGGTCTCGTTCTGGACCCGTCCGGCCGACCTGAGCAACGACGGGGTCGTGCTCGGCCAGGACGGCACCACCACCAGCAACTTCATGATCTGGCCCAGCCACGCGGGCAACGGCGTCAACTGGCGCTTCGCGATGGCCACGGCGGACGGCCCCAACTGGCCGTACGACGCGACCGACAACCGCAACGCCCAGGACCAGGTGGAGGTCAACACCTGGGTCAAGCTGACCGCCAGCTACGACGCCACGAGCGGGCAGATGGCGCTCTTCGTCAACGACGTGCTCGCCGCGACCGGCATGCACAAGACCACTGTCGCCCCCAGCCCGGGCAAGAACCTGGTCGTCGGCCGTTGGCTCAACAACGGCGGGCAGTCGAACTGGTACCACGGCAGCGTAAGCAGCATCGTGGTGAACGACTTCCCGACCAGCCCCTGGCAGGCCGGGGTGACCACCCCGATCGTCTCCGGGGTCAACGGCGCCAAGTGCATCGACGACCAGAGCGGTCTCACCGCCAACGTCAACCCGATCGAGGTCTACGACTGCAACGCCTCCCCGGCGCAGCAGTGGAGCATGGACCCGCGGAACAACTCGCTGCACGTGATGGGCGGCTGCCTGGACGACACCAACGGTGCGACGGCCAGTGGCTCGCTGGTCAACTACTACTCCTGCAACGGCACTCCGGCGCAGCAGTGGCTCCGGCAGGCCGACGGGAGCATCTACCTCCCGTTCGCCGACAAGTGCCTCGACGACCCGAACGCCAATGTCACCAACCTGACCAGGCTGCAGCTCTACACCTGCAACGGCTCTCCGGCGCAGCAGTGGACGGTCACCCCGCGGACCAACTGACCGCGGGGTGACGTGAACAGGCCCGCCCCGCCCGGCATCCAGCCGGGCGGGGCGGGCCTTCTGACGTGCTCTGACCGGGCCACGGTGGGGGTGACCGGGCGGGGTCAGAGGGCCGGCGGGGCCGGCGGTCAGAACCCGGGGTGGTAGGTGTTGGTCGTCCAGAGCACGTCGCCGTTGCCGTAGTCGCGGTAGACGACCAGGTTGCCGTCGGTCTGGACCGCCAGGACGTCACCGGCGTAGTAGCGGTTGCCGTCGACCTGGTTCAGGGCCCAGAGGACCTGGTTCTGGTTGCCGTAGGCCACCAGGTTGCCGTCGGCCTGCATGCAGAACCGGGTGGCCTGGCCCCAGGTGTTGGGGAACTGGTACGCCGGGGAGCCCTGCCACTTGGCCACGATGTTGCCGTCGTTCTGGAAGGCGAGCTGGTTGTACCCGGCCTGCAGGTAGTGGTTGGGGGTCAGGCAGACGCCCGGGTTGAGGAACACGCTGTTCGGCTCCGCCGCGGCGTGCCCCGTCCCGGCCGCTCCCAGTGCGAGGGTCAGGCCGGCCAGGACGCCGAACACGGTCTTCTTGAGCTTGTTCACGGAGTCTCTTCCTTCTGCTGGGCGGGGCGCGACCGGTGTGGTCCGCGCTGACGCCGACACTTCCGGACCACCGTCTACGGGAGATAAATGTCGCGTCACTCCGCGAATCCGGGAATTCCGGGTGGATCGCCGACGATCGGGCGAGAGCTCCGCGCGCCTACGGCGCCGGACGGTGGTCGGTGTGGTAACAAGCCCTGCGCAAGGAATTCCAGGCGGGGGCGCCGCGTGTCCGGGGGGAAGTCGACAGGGTGGATGAGCTGCGTTTCTGTGTGCTGGGGCGGATGCTGGCTTCGCGCGGCGCGGTGCCGCTGTCGCTGGGCAGCCCGCAGCAGCGGGCCATTCTGACGGTGCTGCTGCTGACCCCCGGACACACGGTGGGGACACCGAATCTGATCGATGCTCTGTGGGCCGAGGATCCGCCGAGCAATGCCAGGGCCACCGTGCGCACCTATGTGTGGCGGCTGCGCCGGAGTCTGGCGGGGGCTTCCGCGGAAGCCGGGGCCGGGCCGGTCGGCGGGCCTGGGCGGCTCGACTCGGTGCCGGGGGGCTACCACCTGGCCGTCACGCCCGACAGCGTCGACGCCCTGCGGGCCGAGCGGCTGGTGGCCGACGCGGGCCGGGCCTCGGCGAGTGGCGAGCCGGTACGGGCCCGGCGACTGCTCGGCGAGGCGTTGGCGCTCTGGCAGGGGGAGCCGCTGGTCGGCATCCCGGGGCCGTACGCGGCCCGGCAGCGGAGCCGGCTCGAGGACCTGCGCCTGACGGTGCTCGAGGCCCGGCTGGCGCTCGACATCGAGCTGGGCCGGGCCGGGCTCTGCGTCTCCGAGCTGACCGCGCTGATCCAGGAGCACCCGTTCCGCGAGCGGCTCCACGAGCTGCAGATGCGCGCGCTCTTCCGGGCAGGCCGGCAGAGCGAGGCCCTGGAGGTCTTCCAGGAGGCCAGGCGCCTGCTGGTCGGAGAGCTGGGCGTGGAGCCCGGCCCCGATCTCACCGCTCTGCACGGCCGGATCCTGGAGGGCGACCCGGCGCTCACCGCCGGTGCGACCACTGCCGGGGTAGCCCTCCTCGCGTCCGACCGACCGGAGCGAGCGAGCGGGGGTGCGCCGCCGGGCCCGGACGCCGACCGTGCGCAGGAGTGGCCGACCCCGGCCCTCCGCCCTGCCCAACTCCCGCCGGACGACCAGGACTTCACCGGACGGGAGGAGCCGGTCAGGGTGCTCTGCGCGGCCCTGGTCGGGGAGGTGAGCGGCCGGGACACCATCCGCATCGGTGCGGTGGCCGGCATGGGCGGGGTCGGCAAGACCGCTCTGGCGGTGCACGTCGCCCATCTGGTCAAGGAGGCGTTCCCGGCCGGACAGCTGTACGCGGACCTGCGCGGTGGTGGCGACCGGTCGGAGCCGGAGGCGGTGCTCGGCTCCTTCCTGGCGGCCCTCGGCGTCCCGGCGGCCGACCTGCCTGACGGACTGGCCGCCAAGTCGGCCCTGTTCCGGTCCCGTACGGACGGCCGGCGGCTCCTGGTCGTCCTGGACAACGCCGCGGACATCGCGCAGGTCCGCCCGCTGCTGCCCGGCGCGGCCGGCTGCGCCGTCCTGGTCACCAGCCGGGCCTGGCTGGCCGAGCTGGCCGGCGCCCGCCAGGTGGGGCTGAGCGTGTTCGCTCCCGCGGAGGCGCAGGACCTGCTGGCCCGGATGATCGGCGCCGAGCGAGTGGCCGAGGAGTCCACCGCCCTGGAGCTCGTCAGGGCGTGCGGTTATCTCCCGCTGGCGGTGCGGATCGTCGCGGCCCGCCTGGCGGCCCGGCCCGGCTGGACGCTGCGGGCGATGCTCGACCGCTTGGGCGACGAGCGGCGCCGGATCGACGAGCTGAAGGTGGGGGACCTGGCGGTCCAGGCGACCTTCGAGCTCGGCTACCACCAGCTGACGCCGACTCAGGCGAGGGCGTTCCGATTGGTGGCCTCGGTGGACTGCCCGGATCTGGGCGTCACCGCCGCCGCCGTCCTGTTCGGCACGGACGAACCCCGCGCCGACGAGCTGCTGGAGTCGCTCGCGGACGTGGCGATGCTGGATTCGCCGGTGGCCGGCCGGTACCGGCCCCATGATCTGCTCCGGGCCTTCGCCCGCCGCAAGTCCGAAGCCGGGCACGCTGCGGAGGTGTCCGCCGGACGGGCCCGACTGCTCGACTTCCTGCTGGCCACGGCGTGCGCGGCCTTCGAACGGGCGGTGCCGGGAGATCCGATCCGGGGTTCACTCGACCTCAGGGCCCACGGGCTCTCCTTCCCCGACGCGGAGACCGCGCGAGCCTGGGTGGCGGCGGAGACGGAGACGGTCCTCGGCCTGGTCACGCAGACGGCGGGGGCCGCCACCGCCGCGGCGCGGGCAGCGGGGCAGGCCGACCGCGCGACGGACGGGCGGCACCCGGACGGGCAGCACCCGGACGGGGAGCACCCGGACGTGCGGCACCCGGACGGGGAGCTGCGGACGGCGGTCGACCTGCTGCTCGCCCTGAGTCCGTTCAACCGGGGTGCCTGGCAGGGGCAGTGGTCGGCCGCCGGCGCCCTGCTGCGGGCTGCCGAACAGCAGGCCGATCCGTGGGCCGAGGGGCGTGCCCGCTTCCTTCAGGGCAACGCCGCACTGGCCGCCGCCCGGCTCGACGAGGCCGAACGGCTGGTGCGGCAGGCGGCGGAGGTCTGCCTCCGGACCGGCGACACCGTGATCCTGCGGCAGGCGATGAACGACCTGGGGATGCTGGCGCAGTACCGGGGGCACCACGAGGAGGCGATCCGCTGCTACGAGGAGGCGGTCCGGCTGGCCCGCGCCCTCGGGCACGAGTCGGGCGAGAGCTCGACGGTGCTCAATGCCGCCGTGGCGCGGGTGCGGGCCGGGCAGCCCGCCGAGGCCGTCCGGGCCTGCCTGACGGAGCTGGCGAAGCCTCGCCTGCGGGCGCCGGGTGCGGGGCGGGCGCAGGCGCTCTACGTGCTCGGGTTCAGCCTGCACGCATGCGGGCGCTTTGCGGAGGCGGTCGACCGGCTGGGCGAGGCGCTCCGGCTCTGGACCGAGCTGGACCAGACCGGTTGGGCGGCGGCGACGCGCTACCGGCTGGCGGATTCGCTGCGCGCGCTGGGGCGGGCCGACGAGGCGCTCCCGCTCGCGACCGAGGCCGTCCACGCCTGTCAGGCGGCGGGCAGTGAGCGGGAGTCGGGCCAGGCGCTGATGGTGCTGGCCCGGGTCCGGTGGGCACTCGGCCGCCGTACCGAGGCCCTGGGCTGCCTGGAGCGCGCGCACCAGCTCTTCGCCCGTCTGGGGCTGCCCGAAGCGCGGGCGGTGGCCGCCCAGTTGGCCGCCGGAGCGCCGGACCTCGGAGCCAACTGAGGCCGGCCCGGGGCGCCCCGGGCCGGCCACCCGCCGGTCAGATCCGGCGCTTGTGCTGCGTGGGGTCGGCGGCGGAGCCGGTCGTCGAGCTGTTCCACTCGGTGGAGTGGTCGGGGAAGCCGACGGCCCAGGCCGCGGCCCCCGCGAGCCCGGCTCCGGAGAGCAGGGTGGTGGTCAGGAGCAGCCTGGTGAGCAGCTTCCTGAGGCGTGCGGACCGGTGAGCGGCGGTCGAGGTCATGGGATCTCCCTTTGCTGTGCTCGTACTTGTCGCAGGACCCCGGCGAGCCCCGATCAACGGGTCGGAGCATCGCAGTCGGCCGTAAACGTCCTGTCAACGGAGGGCCGCCTCGCGTTCAGGCCGCGTTCGGGAGCAACTACCGGCAGGCCTTGCCGAGTCGGGCGATGGCCTGGGCGGGGACGGGGCAGTCCACGTTGGCGTAGCCGAGCGCCAGGGCCGGTGGGCGGGTGGGGTCGGCGAAGAGGTGGGGGCGGCCGCCGCGGAGCAGCACGGCGCGGGCCCGGGCGGCCCGGACCAGGGCATCCTCGTCAACGGTGGAGGGGAGTTCGACGTAGGTCTGGAGGCCGACCTCGCCGCCGCCGAGCGGGCGGGGACCGGGCAGATGGCGCGCGGTCTCGCGGCGAACCATGGCGCGGCGGCGGGCGAACTCGGCCCGCAGCCTGCGGTGCACCCGGTGCTGCACACCGTGCTGGCCGTGCCCTTGCTCGGTGTCGCCGCCTTCGCCCTGCTTCACCTCCGGAGCGCCCGCGCGAAATGATGGTTCGTCATTTCCGTTGCAACGAAGGAGAGTCGATGGCCGCCAAGTTCCTGCTGCCCGAGGACCGCATCCCCACCACCTGGTACAACGTGCTCGCCGACCTGCCGAAGCCGCTGGCGCCTATGCTGCACCCCGGCACCCGGGAGCCGATCACCCCGGCCGACCTGGAGCCGCTCTTCCCGGCCGAGTTGATCGCCCAGGAGTTCGCCACCCGGGCCGAGGTGGACATCCCGGGCGCGGTGATCGACGTCTACCGGCAGTGGCGGCCCAGCCCGCTGGTCCGGGCCCGGCGGCTGGAGCGGGCGCTGGACACCCCGGCGCGGATCTACTTCAAGTACGAGGGGGTCAGCCCGTCCGGCAGCCACAAGCCCAACACGGCCATCCCGCAGGCCTATTACAACCAGCAGGCCGGGGTCCGCAAGCTCACCACCGAGACCGGGGCCGGCCAGTGGGGCAGCTCGCTGGCGCTCGCCTGCTCGTACTTCGGGCTGGAGTGCGAGGTCTACATGGTCAAGGTGAGCTACCAGCAGAAGCCCTATCGCCGGGCCCTGATGGAGACCTTCGGCGCCACCGTGCACGCCAGTCCCAGCGAGCTCACCGAATCCGGCCGGGCCGCGCTGGCCGCCGACCCGCTCTCCACCGGCAGCCTCGGCCTGGCCATCTCGGAGGCGGTGGAGGCCGCCGTCCGCAGTGAGGGCGGGGCCAAGTACGCGCTCGGCTCGGTGCTCAACCACGTGCTGATGCACCAGACCGTGATCGGCCAGGAGGCCCTGCTCCAGATGGAGTTGGCCGAGGACTACCCGGACATCCTGATCGGCGCGGCCGGCGGCGGCTCCAACCTGGCCGGCCTGGCCCTGCCCTTCCTGCGCGACCAGCTGCGCGGCGGCCGCTCGGTGCGCACCATCGCCGTCGAGCCCGCCTCCTGCCCCTCGCTCACCGAGGGCCGCTACGAGTACGACTTCGGCGACACGGCGGGCCTGACCCCGCTGGCCAAGATGCACACCCTCGGCCACGACTTCGTGCCGCCGAGCATCCACGCGGGCGGCCTGCGCTACCACGGCATGGCGCCGGTCATCAGCGAGCTCAAGGACCTCGACCTGCTGGAGGCCCGGGCCGTGCCGCAGACCGCCTGCTTCGAGGCGGGCGTCACCTTCGCCCGCAACGAGGGCATCGTGCCCGCCCCCGAGTCCACCCACGCCGTCCGGGTGGCCATCGACGAGGCGCTGGCCTGCAAGGAGAGCGGCGAGTCCAGGAGCATCCTGTTCTCCCTCTCCGGCCACGGGCACTTCGACATGCAGGCCTACCTCGACCACTTCGCTGGCAAGCTCCAGGACTGACCGGCCGGCGGGAGGCACCAGGGGAGTCATCACGTGCACCACGTGTAAGAGCACCACCGATCGCCGACGGCGAGCCGACCGTGGTCTACCTGGTCGACAAGGTGGTGCCGACCGCATGAGCACGGACTCCGTCCTCGCCCCCGATCCCGTCCTCGACCGCGCGGGCCTGCCGCACCAGGGCGGAGATCCGGGCCTGCGGCGCGGGCGAGCCCTCGGCCGGGCCGTAGCCGAGTGAGGTGGCGTCCGCCTCGGGCGCCCACGCACCACCCGAGCACCCCGCTGGACTTCCGGCACGGCACCCCGGCCTTGGCCGATGGCTCCCAGTGCTGTCAGAGTGCGTCCCCGCCGTCGGTGGCCCGAGGCGGCCGGGGCGCCGAGCGGTGCCCGGGCTCGCGGGGGGAGTCCGGCGAGCGCTTCGCCGGCGCGCTCGGCCACTCGGGTGCCGGAGCCGTGCCGGGCCGTCGACACCCCGTTGGCGCGGAGCAGTTCATACGCCCGCAGCACCACCGTCCGGGACACCCCCAGCTGCCGGGCCGGCTGCCGCGAGGCCGGCACCGCCTCGCCGGGCCGCAGCCGCCCGGACCGCACCAGTGCGCCGATCCCGTCGCTGACCTGCCGCTGCGGCGGCACCGCACCCTGCCGGTCCAGCATGATCAACAGCTCCGGCGATCCCATGGCGCTCCCTCCAGCACTCGCTCCGGCGCCGCCGGCGGACGCGGGCGGGGCACCCTTGTGCCGCTCAGCCGGCCTGCCCCTAAGTCGAGTTGGGGGGGGTGCGGGTCCGAGGCCCCTGTGATCCGCTGGCGGAAGGCCGTCCGCCCTCGAAGAGTTCACCCCTGCCCTGCTGGGCCCGCCACCCCCCCGGACTCGGCAGCGGAGTGAGGCCCGGCCGGGCTGCGGGATTCGTCAGCCCAGACTGATCAGTTGTGGCTGACGGTGCTGTGGTAGACCTGGCGCATGAGCGATTCGATGAGGACGAGCACCGTCAGGCTGGCCGGGTACGCGGGGGACGAGGTGGAGGCGTATCTGGCGCGGCCGGAGGGTGGCGGGGGGAGCCGGGGCGGGGTGGTGGTGATCCATCACATGCCCGGGTACGACCGGGCGACCAAGGAGATGGTGCGGCGGTTCGCGGAGCTGGGGTACGACGCGATCTGTCCGAATCTGCACTTCCGGGAGGCACCCGGGGCTGCGCCGGACGATGCGGCGGCGGTGGCCCGGGCGAATGGGGGGACGCCGGACGAGCAGCTGGTGGGGGACGTGGCCGGGGCGGCGGCGTACCTGCGGGGGCTCGGCGGGTCGAACGGCCGGGTCGGGGTGATCGGGCACTGTTCGGGCGGGCGGCAGGCGGTGCTGGTGGGGTGCCGGCTGGAGGTGGAGGCGGTGGTGGACTGCTACGGGGCGTTCGTGACCGGGACGCCGCCGGAGGGGTTCCCGTTGAAGGTGACCAACCTGGTGGCGGAGCTGCCCGAGTTGGGGGCGCCGCTGCTGGGGCTGTTCGGGGCGGAGGACAGCTTCCCCACGCCCGGGCAGGTCGAGGAGCTGGCCGGGATCCTGACCGAGCACGGCAAGGCGCACGAGTTCCACAGCTACCCGGGCGCGGGCCACGCGTTCTTCGCGGTGGACCGACCCTCGTACCAGGTGGCGGCCGCGAACGACGGGTGGGAGCGCATCGCCGCGTTCTTCGGCACCCACCTGGCGGGCTGAGCCGTGTGCACCTACCTGACGGTCAAGGACCGGATCGACGGCAGCGCGAAGGGCCCCGGCGGGGCCTGGTTCCACGTGAGCGACGTGACGGTGTACTTCGACCACCCCGTGCACGCGATGGCCGAGCACACGCTCAACATCGACCTCACCGACCCCTCGAAGGGCCCGGGCGCCCGGGTGGCGCTGGAGCTGACGGCGGAGTCGGCCCGGGCGCTGGTGGCGGCGATCCAGGAGGCGCTGGCCGCCGTGCCGCCGGAGCTGGCCGGCTGAGCCGGCCCTGCGGGGTGCCGGAGGAATGTGCCGGGTGAATGTGCGGCCGGGAGCGGGCGCCCTCCGCGCGCTCCCGCACGCCGCTTACCGGCCGGGGTGAGCTGCCCCGATCCTTGGCTGCGGGCCGGGCCCGGTCGTCCACGTACCGTCGTGGACGGCCGGCCCGGCACGCACCAACGAGAGGACAGCACCCCCTTGGACATCGGAACCCGGCTGCCGCGCGGCCTCGCCGCGCTGAGCGCCACCCTCCTCGCCGTCGCCCTCATCCCGCTGACGGCTCCGCAGGCCGCCGCGGCCTCGCCGATCTGCCTGAGCGGCAACCTCCAGTTCGACTACCAGTCGGCCGAGGACGGCACCGCCAAGCCGACGAAGACCAAGCCGGTCCGCAACGCGAACATCGCGCTGTGGGGCGCCGAGAAGTCCACCGACACCGTGCACCAGCTCACCGCCGACTACCAGTACACGGCGGTGGCCGACGGCGGGTTCAACCTCTGCTACACCCCGACCACCACCACCTCCATGAGCAGCCTCAAGGTGCGCTTCACGGCCGAGAGCACCAAGCTCTGGCGGGTCAGCGACGCCGGCGGCACCACGTACACGCTGGACTCGCCGACCCAGAGCAACGTCTCGTCCAGCCTCGCGCTCGGGGTGATCAAGCCCCCGGCGGCCACCGCCCGGGCCTGGCACGCCTTCGACACCGTCAACCTGCTCTGGTGGGCCCGGAACAACGCGGCCAGCATCTGCTGGTCCTCGCACGAGACGAACGGCAACGCCTGCACCGAGCTGACCGTCCGCTGGACCAACACCTCCACCGACGGGCCGTCCTACGACCTGGCCAACACGGTGCACCTGTCGGCCGCCGACCCGGACTCCGAGCACACCGTGCTGCACGAATCCGGCCACTTCTTCATGCACCGGCTCTACAACGGCTGGTGGCCCACGGTCACCAACTGCAGCCCGCACTACGTGAACCAGGTCAGCTCGGCGAGCTGCGCCTGGACGGAGGGCTTCGCCGACTCCACCGCCGCGTACCTGCTGGGCGACTACCGCTACGTCTGGTCGGACGGCAGCAGCTACCCGTTCACCTACACCACCGGCTGGCAGACCGGCGACCAGACCCAGGGCAACGTGGACGGCTCGCTGCTCGACCTGTGGGCGCACGTGGACGGCAACTGGAACGGCACCGTCAGCGCGATGACCTCGCACACCGAATCCGGCTTCGCGGGGTACTTCAGGACCGACCGGCCGGCCGCCGGCCTGTCCACCACCGGGTCGGCGCTGAGCTACCTGGCGGCGCACACCATCAACTACGGGCCCACGGTGGTCGGTGACAACCAGTACCACGCGCTGACCGACGGCGGCGGGCTCGCGCTGGAGCACGCCGGCCAGTGCGCGGCCACCGCCAACGTGCTCGCGGACCTGGGCGCCTTCGACGCCACCCACGCCTCGGAGAAGTGGAAGTTCGACGCCAACGCCGACGGCACCGTGCGGATCTACGACAGCTGTCCGACCCCGCTGACCCTGACCGCGCCGGCCGCCGCCGGGGCCCAGGTCTCGCTCAAGCCCTTCGACTCCACCAGTGCCGCCCAGAAGTGGCAGGTGACCCAGAACGGCAGCGGCACCCTGACCGTCACCAACCCGGCCACCGGCTACGTGCTGGACGCGGCCTCGATCAGCGCGGGGGCCGCCGTGACGGTCAACGCCTCCGGCGCGGCCAACAGCCAGAGTTGGGCCGCCTTCGCCTGATCCTGCTGATGGAGCAGGGGGAGCCGGGACCGAAGCGGTCCCGGCTCCTTCGCGCTCGAGGTCAGCGGGCGGCGGTCTCCGCGAGGGCGGGGATCTCGGCGGCGCTGGCCAGGATGTAGGTGTGCGGGTGGGTGGCGAGGTAGGACTCGTCCACCTTGCCGGTGAGCACGCCGACCACCACGCCGGCGCCCGCGTTGGTGCCCGCCTGGAGGTCCACGGCGGTGTCGCCGGCCGCCAGCACGGAGCGCACGTCGAGCACGCCGGTCTTCTCCATCGCGCGGTGGATCAGGTACGGGGCCGGGCGGCCGCGGCCCACCTCGTCGGAGGTGACCACGGCGTCCAGGTTGCCGCCCTCGCCGGTGGACCAGCCGATCGCGGCGAGCAGCGGCCCGGCCACGTCCTCGCTGAAGCCGGTGGTCAGCGCGACCTTGATGCCCCGGGCGCGCAGCTCGGCCAGCGCCTGCTCCACGCCGGGCAGCGGCTGCGGCGGGGTGGCCGCGTAGGCCTCGCGCAGGTACGCGGCGAAGGCGGCGTAGCTCTCCTCGACCAGCTCCGGGGTGGGGGTGCCGCCGCCGAGGCGGACCAAGGCGTCGATGGCCTCGCGCTTGTCGGTGCCCATCCAGGTCTGGAGGTCCTCGTCGGCCACAGCCAGGCCGGTGCGCTCCACGGCGGCGCGCAGCGCCCGGTAGACCGCGCCGGCCTCGTCGATGGTGGTGCCGGCCATGTCCAGTACGGCGAGCTCGATCATGCGTCAGTCCTCTTCGGTGCGGTAGCGGCCGACGACGGTGCGGCCTTCGATGGTGTTCTCGATCGTGAAGGTGGCCATGGCCGGGAGGTAGCGGTCGTCGCCGTACTCCAGCGGCTCGCCTTGCTGGGAGGAGGTGAGCCGGCGGACCCGGAGCAGCGGCTCGCCCGGGGCGATGCCCAGCAGCCGGGCGTCGGCCGGGTCGGCGGCGATGGCGTCGATGGTGTGGCGGGCGTGGTGCAGGCCCACGCCCCGGCGGAGCAGCTCGGCGTAGACCGAGCCGGCGTCCGGGTCGAAGTCGAACAGGTACGCCCCGACCCCGGCCAGGAAGCTGGACCGCTCGACCATCGCGGGCACCCCGTCGAGCAGCCGCAGCCGGACCAGCTCGACCACGAACTCGCCCTCGGTCAGGCCGAGTCGGGCGGCCGACTCGGGCGAGGCGCGGCGGCGGGCCACCTCGAGGGTGCGCTGCCCGGGCACCCGGCCGATGCTCTCGGCCCACTGGGTGAAGGAGAGGAAGGTGGCGAAGGGCTGGGAGGGCGCGGTGCGCCGCGCCACCGGCGGCTTGCCCTGGCCGCCGACCAGGCTGCCCTCGCGGCGCAGCGTGGCCAGTGCCTGGCGGACCGGGCCCCGGGAGACGCCGAACTCGGCGCAGAGCTGGGACTCGCTGGGCACCGGCTGCCCCTCCGGCCACTCCCCGGCGTTGATCCGGCGGAGGAACTCGGCGCTGAGCCGCTGGTGCAGCGGACCGTCCGTACTTGTCTTCACAGGTCGACTATGACACCACGGCGGCGGAATACTCAAGGCGCGCCGGAGCAGTCGATCAGCAGGTGAAGCGGGAGCGAACAGTCGGAGGCTTGTCCATACAAGTATTGACAGTGAGTGCGCTGCGCCGCGAGTCTGATCCCATGAGCACCGGATCTTCTGACCTGATCATCGTGGGGGCCGGCATTGTCGGTCTCGCCCATGCGTTCGAGGCGCTGGCCAACGGCCTGTCCGTCACCGTCGTCGAGCGCGACCGGCGGCCGGTGGGCGCCTCCGTCCGCAACTTCGGCCACTGCTGCATCGGTGCCCAGCAGGGCGAACTGCTCGACATCGCCCAGCTCTCCCGGGCCGGCTGGCTGCGGGCCGGTGCCGCCGCCGGGATCTGGGCGAAGGAGGCCGGCGCGCTGGTGGTGGCCCGGTCCGAGACCGAGGCCGCCGTGCTGGAGGAGCTGCGCGCCGAGCGCGGCGCGGACGTGGTGCAGCTGCGCAACGCCGCCGAGACCGCCGAGGCACTCGGCCGCACCGAGCCCGGTGACCTGGTCGGTGGTGCCTTCCTCCCGGCCGACCTGCGGGTGAATCCGCGTGAGGCCGCCCCGGCGCTGGCCCGCTGGATCGCCGAGCAGCCCGGCGCCCGCATCCTCTGGGGCACCGCCGTCACCGGTGTGGAGCCCGGCACCGTGCACACCACCCGCGGCCCGGTGCACGGCGACCAGGTGCTGGTCTGCGTCGGCCACGACCTCGACTACCTCTTCCCCGAGGCCGCCGAGGAGCACGGCATCCAGCGTTGCCGCCTCAACATGGCCCGGGTCGAGGCCCCGGCCGCCTTCCGCACCGACTCCGCCGTGCTCACGGCCACCTCGATGCTGCGCTACGACGCCTTCACCGCCCAGCCCTCGGCAGCCCGGCTGCGCGCGGAAGTGAGCGCTCACAGCCCCGAGCTGCTGGAGATCGGCGCCAACGTGATGTTCACCGGCCTCCCGGACGGCACCCTGCTGGTCGGCGACTCGCACCACTACGAGGACACCACCCCGCCGTTCCTCGACGAGCGGGTCTCCGAGCTGCTGCTCGACGCGGTGGCCGGTGTGCTCGGCGTCGAGCGCCTCCGGGTGCTGGAGCGCTGGCAGGGCGTCTACGCCAACAGCAGCCGCGGCCCGCTCCTGGTCCGCGACCTCGCCCCGGGCGTCCGCGCCCTCTCGGTCACCTCGGGCGTCGGCATGACCCTCTCCTTCGGCCTGGCCGCCCGCACCTTCGCCGGCACCCTGAAGGCCACCGCCTGACCGGTGCGGTCCGGCTGGTCCGGGCCGGGCCGGCGGGGTGCTCTACGATCACCGGGTGGACGAACGGGGCGTCAGGGACGCCGTGAACCAGGCGGCGGCCGGGGTCGGCGGGCCCGGCCTCGGGGCCGGCCTGCCCGGGGCTGGGGCGGAGCGGCCGTGGAGCCGGCAGCGGCTGCGCAGCAACAACGAGTGGCTGCTGCTGGCCCGGCTGCGCTCGCACGGGCCGCTCTCCCGGGCCCAACTCGCCCGTGACACCGGGCTGTCGAAGCCCACGGTGTCGGCGGCGCTGGCCGCGCTGGAGGAGGCCGGGCTGGTCCGCGAGGCCGGGCGGTTCGTGCCGGAGCGCGGGCGGACGGCCGTGCTGTACGAGCCCGACCCGGCGGCCGGGTACGTGCTCGGGGTGGACATCGGGCGGGCCTGGCTGCGGGTCGCGGTGGCCGACCTGTCCGGACAGGTGGTGGCCCGGCAGGACGCGCCGAACCGGGGCCGGACGGCGAACGCCGTGGCCGACGCGGTGGTGGCGGCGGCCCGCGCGGCCATCGCGGCGGCCGGCCTGACGCCGGACCGGATCGTGCACGCGGTGGTCGGCAGCCCCGGGGTCTGGGACGAGCGCCGGCGCAGCGTCCGCTTCGCGGACCACCTGCCCGGCTGGGGGCGGCGCGGCCTGGTCGACCGGATCGCGGCCGGCCTGGAGACCACCGTGACGGTGGCCAACGACGCCAACCTGGCCGCCGTGGGCGAGTACGCCTTCGGTGCCGGGGCGGGCAGCGAGCTCTTCGTCTACGCGCTGGTGGGCACCGGCTTCGGGGTCGGCGTGGTGCAGGACGGCGACGTGCTGGTGGGCGCGCACGGCGCGGCCGGCGAGGTCGGCCTGCTGCCGGTGCCGCCGATCGCGCCCGAGCCGCTCGGCGGGCCGGCCCGCACGCTGGAGGAACTGGTCTCCGGCGACGCGGTGGTGCGGATCGCCCATGCCCTGGGCCTGGCCCCCGCGCTGACGGCCAAGGAGGTCTTCGACCTGGCCCGGGCCGGGGATCCGGTGGCGGTCCGGGTGGTCGCCGAGGTGGCCGAACGGCTCGGCTACGCCCTGGCGGTGGTCTGCGCGGTGCTCGACCCGGACCTGCTGGTGCTCGGCGGCGGCCTCGGCGCCAGCGCCGATCTGCTGCTCGCCCCGGTGGAGCAGGCGCTGCACCGGCTCTGCCCGCTGAAGCCCGCGCTGGCCGCCAGCCGGCTGGGCGAGGACGTGGTGCTGCTCGGCGCGCTGGCCACCGCGCTGGAGACGGCCCGGCCCGAGGTCTTCGAGCGGCGCACCGGCTGAGCGGCGCACCGGCTGAGCGGGGCACGGGCCGATCGGCGAACGGGGTGGCGCGGGTGAGCGGCGCCCGGGGCGAGCCGGTTTGCTGGGAACCGGAGCGTCGTAACTGATGGATTGCAGAGAGTTCATTCGAATCATGTCCACGCGCGTTGACTGGACCATGACCGGCGCCTACCTTCAGGCGGGACAGTGATCGAACCGGCGGGGGAGCCTGAGTTGGTGACGGAAGCGGAGGCGTCGGAAGGCGTGCCGGCTCGGTTCACCGTCCTGGGCCTGCTGGCGATAGCCGACCGCAGCGAGACCGCCGTGCTCCAACCCTCCAAGCCCGCCACGCTGTTAGCCGCCCTGCTGGTGCGGCCCAATGCGGTGGTCTCGGTGGAGGCGCTGCAGCGGGCGATCTGGGGCGAGGCGATCCCCGCCACGGCCAAGGCCGCCCTGCACTCCTGCGTGCTGCGGCTGCGCCGGCTGTTCGCCAAGTACGGCATCGCCGGCCACACCATCGAGGCGCTGCCCGGCGGGTACCGGATGGCCGCCGATGCCGCCACCCTCGACCTGCTGGAGTACCGGGAGTTGGTGGACCGGGCCGACCGGGCCGTCGAACCGGTGGAGGAACTCCGGCTGCTGCGCCAGGCGTTGGCGCTCTGGGCGCAGCCCGTGCTCGGCAACGTGCACTCCGACGCGCTGCACCGCGAGGAGGTGCCGCGGCTCTGCGAGGAGTGGTTGCGGACGGCCGAGCGGATCTACGACATCGAGCTCGCCCTCGGGCGCTGTCGCGAAGTCCTCGCCGAACTCTGGTCGGTGGCCCGCTCCCACCCCGTCCACGAGCGCTTCTGGGAGCAACTGATCGAGGCCCTGTACCGGACCGGCCGCCGCGCGGACGCGCTCGCCGAGTACCGCGGGGTCCGCGATCACCTGCTGACCGAACTCGGGGTGGACCCCGGGCCGGGCCTGCAGCGCCTCGAACTCGCCGTCCTGCGCGGCGATCAACTGCCGGAGCGGGCCCCCGGCCCCCGGCGCACTACGCCGCCACCTGCTGCTGCCGGGCCGGTTGTCACAGCCGCCACCACCACCGGATCCGCCACCGCCGAAGGGGTGTTGGCGGGTCTGGTGCAGGCCGGGCTGCTCGAGGAGGGGCCGCACGGGCAGTACCGGGTGCACGAGCTGCTCCAGACCTTCACCCGGGCCGCAGCGGGCAGTTGGGCCCGCGAACCCGCCGGGCTCGCCCCGGAGGAGAGCCCACCGAACCCCAGCTCCACCCCGTCCCCGCGGCACTCCGCCGCTCCGTCGCGTACCACCGAGGTGTGAGGGAAATGGCCCGCTACGAGGAGATCGCCGACAGTCGGCCGCGGATCAGGCGCGACGTGCTCTACACCCGGACGCCCACCGGGGTGCTGTTCCACAACGCCCACGGCGGCTTCAGCCTGACCACCAAGGGCGCGTACCGCTTCGCCTCGCTGCTGGTGCCGCACCTGAACGGCCGGCACTCGGTGGCCGAGCTCTGCGCGGGCATGGGCGAGCCGCAACGCGCCATGGTCGCCGGGCTGGTCCAGGCGCTCTACGGGCGCGGGTTCGCCCGGGACGCCGGGCCGGAGGCCGGTACGGCGGTGGAGCTCGCCCCCGAGGTCGCCGCCCGGTTCGCGGCCCAGGTGGAGTACATCGACCACTACACCGACGGCGCCGCCGAGCGGTTCGCCCGGTACCGGGCGACCCGGGTGGCCGTGCTCGGCGAGGGCGAACTGGCCCGCTGGGCCGTGCTGAGCCTGATCCGCAACGGCTGCGCGGCCGTGGGCGTGACCCCGGGCCTGGTGGACGGGGACGAGCGGATCGCGGCCGAGCTGGCGGCGCTGGCCGGGGCGGGCTGCCCGGCCGAGCTGACCGAGCTCAGCGGCTTGGGCGCCGACTGGTCTGCACTCGCCGACCATGAGCTGGTGTTGGTGGCCGGCGGCCCGACGGCGGCCCGACGTACGGTGGGCCTGCTGGAGGCGGGCGTGCCGGCCGGCACGCGGCTCGTCCCGGCCTGGACGGTCGGCGGCCGGGCCGTGGTCGGCCCGCTCACCGAGCCCGGCCGGCCCGGCTGCCTGACCTGCGCCGCGCTGCGCCTCGGCGCCAACGGCGAGCCGGCCGAGGCGGCCGAACTCTGGGCCGGGCTGGCCCCGTTGGCGCCGCTCGGCGGCGAGGCGGCGCAGCCCGCCGGCCCGCTCGCCGCGATGCTGGGCAACCTGCTCGGTTACGAGGTCTTCCGCCTCACCACCGGGGCGCTGCCCGCCGAGACCGACGGCCAGCTGATCGTGCAGGACCTGGACTCGCTGGACGTGGTCTGCGAACCGCTGCTGCCGCACCCGCGCTGCCCGCGCTGCGCCGCCGTGGGGGACACCGCGACCGAGCTGCCCGATCTGGCCACCGCGCCCGCCACCGCCCGGCTGCCCGAGGACGGCGCGGCCGAGGAGGCCGCGGCCAAGGCCGCGCTGGCCGAACTCGAGGGCCGGGCCGTGCTGGTGCGGGCCAACGCCGGGGTGTTCGCCGGCTACGCCGACGACGACTGGCAGCAGACCCCGCTGAAGGCCGGCACCGTCACCCTCGGCCTGCGGGCCGGCCTGCGCCGCGAGATCACCGCCTTCGACGTGCACCACGTGGCCGGGGCCCGGCTGCGCGCCCTCCAGCGCGCCGCCGAGGTCTACGCCGAGCATGTGGTGCCGCCGGCGATCGCGGCCAAGGACCCGAGCCTGCGCCGGTACGCCGCAACCGAGTTGAGCACCTCGGCGGGCCTGGCGGCCGACCCGGCGGCCAGCTGGTCGCCCGCCGTCTCCCTGCTCAGCGGCGAACGGGTGCTGGTGCCCACCGCCGCGCTGCGCCCGTTCTCCGCGCACAACGCCGCCGCCGCCTTCGAGCGCACCACGGCCGGCACCGGCGCGGGCGGCACCGAGGCCGAGGCCGTCACCCGGGCGCTCGGCAGCGCCCTCGGCTACGACGCCCTGCAGGCGGCCCTGCGCGGCCGGGCCCCGGTGGAGTCCGTCCCCCTCGAGCTGTTCGCGGCCGATGCCGAACTCACCTTCTTGGCCCGGTCGGCGGCCAACCTGGGCCTCGCCCCGGAGCTGCTCCGCCTGGGCGGCCCTATGGCGCCGCTGCCGGTGGTGCTGGCCCGGACCGCCGATGCGGGCACCCCCCGCTGGACCCTGGGCAGCGGGCTCGACCTGGCCGCCGCCGCGCTGGCAGCGCTGCGCGAGCTGCTCGGGCAGGTGCAGCTCGGCCGGGACGAGGCCTTCCGCGCCCGGGGCGCGGCGCTGGACCTGGGCGACCCGCTGCTCGACGGCTTCGACGCCGGGGTGCTGACGGCCACCGGCCCGGTGACCTCAGCTGGCCCGGTGGCCTCGCCCGGTCCGGAGGCCGGAGCGGCGGCTGGAGCGGCGGCTGGGACGGCCGGGGAAGCCGGGCCGGACTGGCCGGCGGTGCTGGAGCGGTTGCGCGACGCCGGCCGGGACGTGCTGGTGAGCCGGGTCGGCGCGAGCGACCTGGCGGCCGGACGGCTCGAGGTGGTCAAGGTGCTGCTGACGGACGGGACTTCAGGTGCCAGCTGAGGCCATCGCCGAGCCCTGGGCGGCCATGGCCGAGGCCCTGGCCGCCCGGCTGGCGGAGAGCGGGGCCGAGCTGACGGTGCTCGGCGCCCGGGACGAACTCGCCGTCGGGCTCGCCGAGGGCACGTCCGCCGCTGACGGCTCCGCCCCACCGGCTGTGAGCGTTCCCGACGGTGCCGGCTCCGCAGCCGGTGACGCGGTGCCGGTGTACCTGTACGGGCACCAGGCGATCGTCGGTCCGGCCGCCTCGGCGGCCTGCCCGCGCTGCCTGGTGCGGCGTTGGCAGGCCGTGCGGTCCGGCCCGCTGCGGGAGGCGCTCGAACTCGGCGACGAGACCAAGGCGGTGGGCGAGCCGCCGTGGGCGGTGCCGTTCCTGGCCGACGGGCTCGCGGCGCTGATCGCGGCCCGTCGTCAGCGCGGTCTGGACCGCCCGGCCGCCGGCGTCCGGCCGGTCGCGCAGCTGCTCGACCTGGAGACGCTGCGGGTCAGCGGCTTCCCGGTGCTGCCCGACGCCGAGTGCCCCCGGTGCGACCAGCGGGTGCCGGACACCGCCGAGGGCGCCCGGATCGAGCTGGCTGCCCGCCCCAAGCGGGCCCCGGCGGACTTCCGGCTGCGCGGGATCGAGGCGTACGCGCTGCCGCTGGCCGCCTTCGTCAACCCGGTCTCCGGGATGCTCGGCCCCTCCGTGGTGCCCGACCTGGTCTCGGCCTCCACCTCCTCCACGGTCGGCTGCTTCACGCTGCGCAGCGGCGACTACCTGCGCGAGACCTTCTGGGGCGGGCACACCGCCTCGTACGGCACCAGCACGGCCGTCGGCCTGCTGGAGGGCCTGGAGCGGCTGGCCGGGATGCGGGCGCGCGGCAAGCGCACCGGCGTGGTGGCCAGCCTGGCGGAGCTCGGCCCCTCCACCGAGCCGGGCGGGCAGGCGCTGGACCCGCGCACCTGCGGGCTGTACGCGCCGGAGTTCCACCGCGACCAGCCGGGGGTGCGGCCGTTCGCGCCGGACCGGCCGATCCCCTGGGTCTGGGGCTGGTCGCTGCGCGACGAACGCCCGATCCTCGTGCCCGAGATCCTCACCTACTACCACGCCCCCGGCGGGCTGGAGAACCGGTTCGTGCAGGAGAGCTCCAACGGCTGCGCCTCCGGCGGCAGTCTGGAGGAGGCGATCTACTTCGGGCTGATGGAGGCCGTCGAGCGGGACGCCTTCCTGCTGGCCTGGTACGGGCGGCTCGCGCTGCCCGAGCTGGACGGCCGGAGCAGCACCCGGCCCGAAACCCGGGCGCTGATCGACCGGTTGGCGATGTACGGGTACCGCGCACGGTTCTTCGACACCCGGATCAGCTTCCCCGTCCCGGTGGTCACCGCGGTGGCCGAGCGGATCGACGGCGGGCTCGGCCGGATGTGCTTCGGTGCCGGGGCGAGCCTCGACCCGGAGGCCGCGCTCTGGGCCGGGCTCTGCGAGATCGCCACCGACGCGGTGAACCTGCGGCGGCGTACGGTCCGTGAGGAGCACCGACTCCGGGCGATGGCCGAGGACTTCGACCAGGTGCAGGTGCTGCACGACCACCCGCTGCTCTACGGGCTGCCCGAGATGGCCCGGCACGCGGACTTCCTGCTGCGCGCCGCGCCGAGCGGGCCGCCGGAGCCGCTGAGCCGGCTGGCCGAGGGCTCGATCGCGCCCGCCACCGACCTGCGCGAGGACCTGCGGGCCTGCGTCGGGGCGCTCGGCGCGGCCGGCTTCGACGTGGTGGTGGTCGACCAGACCATGCCCGAGCAGCGGGAGTTCGGCCTGCACACCGCCTGCGTGCTGGTGCCCGGCCTACTGCCGATCGACTTCGGCCACCGGCGTCAGCGGGCCCTCACCATGCCGAGACTGCGCACCGCTCCGCGCGAAGCCGGGCTCCGCGACCGGGACTTGCTCCCGGCCGAGTTCAATCCGGCCCCGCACCCCTTCCCTTGATCCGCCTCCCCCCGACCTGCCGATCTGCCGACCGACCTTCGACCTAGGAGCGACCATGGGGTACGCCCACGAGTACGCCGCCGCGGTGATGCGGCGGGCCCGCGTCCCGATGGAGCCCGCCGACTTCGTGCCCGACTGGGCCGACCGGCCCCGCAAGGGCAAGTACTTCCCCGGTGCGCCGCACCTCCCGCTGCCGGACGGCGGCTCGGCCGAGGCCGGGCTCGACCGGGGACTGTACGGCCCGCCCGGGGAGGGCGGCTTCACCCTGTCGCTGCTCGGCGGCATGCTGCGCGACTCCTACGGCCTGACCGGCCGCCGGCTGGCCGTGCAGGCCAACTCCGACCTCGGCTCGCTGCCGCTCTACCCGCACGCCAACTGGTCACGCGGCACCGCCTCCGGAGGCGGCCTCTACCCGGTCGGCATCCACTGGGTGAGCGGCCCGAGCGGCCCGCTCACCCCGGGCGTCCACTACTACGCCACCGAACACCACGCGCTGCGGCGGCTGTTGGCCGGTGACGTGACGGGCGAGCTGCGGGCGGCGCTCGGCGGGCTCGGTGACGGGACGGACCAATTCCTGGTGCTGACCGTCAAGTTCTGGCAGAACGCCTTCAAGTACAACAGCTTCGCCTACCACGTGGTGACCATGGACACCGGCGCCCTGCTGGAGACCTGGCGGATCTGGGCCCGGGCGCACGGGCTGCACCTGGACGGCGCGCTCTGGTTCGACGAGGAGCGGATCGGGCGGCTGCTCGGCCTGGACGCGGCGGAGGAGGGCGTGTTCGCGGTCGTCCCGCTGCACTGGGAGGGCGGTGCGGCCGAGTCGGCGCCGGCGGGTGAGACCCAGGTCCGGGTGACCGACCGGGAGCGGTCGCGGACGGTGATCGAGTTCGAGACCGTGCGGCGGATCCACGCCGCGACCCTGGTGGGCGCGGCCGAGCGGCCTTCGGCCGGGGCGCTGGCCGGGGTGTTCGAGGCCGGCCCGGGGGCAGGCGGCGAGCGGATCGAGCTGCCCGAGCCGCCGGTGCCCGCGCTCGGCGTGCGGGCGGCCCTGCGGGCCCGGCGCAGCAGCTTCGGCCGGTTCACCGCGCTGCCCGCGATGAGCGCCGAGCAGCTCTCCGCCGCGCTGGCGGCGGCCGCCTCGGCGGCCGTGCCGCAGACGGACGGTCTCGGTGGCCGGGCGCCCGAGCTGACCCGGCTCTACGTGTTCGTCAACCAGGTGGCGGGGGTGCCGGCCGGGGCCTACGCCTACGAACCGGCCACCCGCACGCTGCGGTTGGTGGTGGCGGGCCTGCACGGCGAGTTCCTCCAGGACAACTACTTCCTGGCCAACTACGACCTGGAGCAGGCCGGCGCCGTGATCGCGGTGACCGCGCCCACCCCGGCGGTGGTCGACGCCGTCGGCGACCGGGGCCTGCGGCTGGTCAACTCCGTGGTCGGCGCGACGGCGCAGGCGCTCTACACGGCGGCGCCCGCCGTCGGCCTGGGCTGCGGGGTGGCCCTCGGCTTCGACTGCCTCTCCTACGCCGAGCAACTCGGCCTGCCGGAGGGCGAGATCCCCCTGTTGATCATGATGGTGGGGCAGGAGCAGCGCAGCCCCGCCGACTTCGACCACTCGATCGCCTGAACCGGTGGAGGAAGAACCGTTGACCACCACGGAGCCTGCCCGCGAAGGGCGCGCGGCGGACGAGCGGCTTTCCCGCGAGCCGGAGTTGGCGCCGCGCTTCATGCTGCGGGTCGGCGCACTGCCGGTGGAGACCGTGCACGCGCTCCGCTCACCCGAGGCCTTCGCCTGGGCCGAGCGGCTCACCGCCGAGGAGGACCGGCTGGCCGAGCTCGGGGCCCGGCTGAGTGAGCCGCTCGCGCTGCTGGTCAAGGCCGCGGTGGATCCGGCGCTCCGCCGCCGGGTGCTCCACCTGCGGCGCGAGGTGTTCAATCACCGGCTGCCCGCCCGCCCGGCCGAGATCCTCGCGTCGGTGGCCGGACTCGACCCGGAGACCGGCGAGTTACTGATGGCCTGGCTCTCCGCCCAGCGCCGCCTCGGCGACCTGCGGTCGGCGGGGGAGGAGCTGTTGGCGAGTGAACTGGCCCGTACCAGAGCCGAGTTGCACCGGCTGGCGGGCGCGGACGAACTGCGCCTCGGCCTGCTGCTGGCCTCGCCGACCCTGGAGGGCCGGCTGGACCACCTCGGCGATCCGGGGAAGGCGGCGGACAAGCGGACCCGGAAGATGGAGCGGTCGCTCCTCGCGTACCTGTACCGGACGGCCTGCAAGACCAGCCCGTTCAGCACCTTCACCCCGGTCGCCCCGGGGAGGTTCGAGCCGGACGGCGAACGGGAGGCCGTCGGGGCCGGCCCGGCGGCCGGGGAGCTGTGGCTCGGCGAGGCGCGGCGGAGCCACCCCCGGTTGAACGTGGTGGTGTTGGCGCGGCTGGCGGAGCTGGTGGCGGCCGATCCGGAGCGGCTGCGGGACCTGCCGGTGGCGCTGGCCTCGGGGTGGGAGCTGACCGAGGACCGGATCCGGTACGTGCGGCGGTCGGTGACGGCCGGGGACGACCGGGCGGCGGTGAGCTTCGACGCGGCCCGGGACCGGCTGTTCTACCTGCGGCTCAGCGGGCTGCTCGAGCAGGTGCTGCGGCTCTACCGCGAGCGCCCGCTGATCCGGCACGGCGAGCTCGCGGAGCGGCTGCGGGAGGCCGACGCGGGGCCGGCGGCCGCGGCCGACGCCGAGCGGTACCTGGCGGCACTGCTGGAGGTCGGCATGCTGCAACTGCCGCTGCTGGCCACCGATGTGCACGCGGTGGACCCGCTGCGCGGCTTCCGGGACGCGCTGCGCTCGCTGGACCGCCCGTGGGCCGCGGCGGTGGCCGACCGGCTGGCCGGGCCGATCGCCGCGATCGACGCCTACCCGGGTGCGGGCCTGGCCGGACGGCGGGCCCTGCTGGTCGATCTGAAGCGCGAACTGACCGAGATACAGGTGGCATTGGGCGAGGATTCAGCCTCCCTGCCGCAGACCCTGCTCTACGAGGACGTCACCGCCGAGCAGGTGAGCGCCGAAGCGGGCGAGTGGCTGGAGCTGGCGGCCGGGCCGCTGCGCGCACTCACCCCGGTGCTGCCGGTCTTCGACCTCGGGCTGGCCCAACGCCTCACCCTGAAGGGCTTCTTCCTCGCCCGGTACGGCCGGGGCGGCCGCTGCGACGACCTGCTCCAGCTGGTGCACGACTTCCACGAGGACATCTTCAACCAGTACCTCCAGTTCACCGCCCTGAAGCCGGCCGAGGCGGCCGACGGCGGCTACCCGCCGGAGGAGAACTGGCTGCACCTGCCGGGCATCACCGCCCTGGACCGGGCCCGGGCCGCGCTGGCCGGCCGGATGCGCGAGCGATGGGAGCAGCTGCCGGCCGGTGCGGCCGAGCTGCGACTGGAGCAGGCCGACCTGGCCGCCGTCACCGCCGAACTCGGCGGCCGTGCGGACGTGTTCGCGCCGCACAGCCACTTCGTCCAGCTGGCCCGCCAGGCCGGCGACCCGGTGGCGGTGCTCAACCACTCCTACGGCGGCCTGGCCTTCCCGTTCACCCGCTTCACCCACTGCTTCGACGGCGCGGAGGTCGACGCGGAAGCGGGCGCGGAGATCGGCGCGGAAGCGGGCGCGGAGGGCGGCGCGGAAGCGGGCGCGGGGGGTGGCGTGGAGCGAGGTTCGGAGGGCGGCGGGCTGCCCGCCGAGCTGCGCGAGGCGCTGCGGGCGGCGCAGCCGGCGGGGGCGGTCTTCGCGGAGGTCACCGCCGGGGCGGCCACCACCAACCTCAACCTCCACGTCCGGCTCACCGACTACGAGCTGGTCTGCCCGGGCGAGACCAGCACCGCGCCCGAGCGGGCCCGGATCCACCTGGACGACCTGTACGTGGTGCACGACGCGGCGGCCGACCGCCTGGTGCTCCGCTCGCGGCGGTTGAAGGCGGAGGTGGTGCCGCTCTACCTCGGCTACCTGGTGCCGATGGTGCTGCCCGAGATCCCGCGCAGCCTGCTGCTCTTCTCGCCGACCTCGCGGGTCACCCCGGAGCTCTGGCGCGGCGTGCCGGCCGCCCCCGCCGACGGCGGGGTCAGCCACCGGCCGAGGGTGCGGCTCGGCAGCCTGGTGCTGCACCGCCGCAGCTGGACGGCCGAGCCGGCGGCGCTGCCCCGACCGGCGGCCGGGGAGGGCGAGTCCCAGCGGTTCCTGCGCTGGCAGCGCTGGCGCCGCCGGCACGGCCTGCCCGCCCAGGTCTTCGTCCGCCTGCAGCTGGACGGCCCGGCGGGCCCGGCCAAGCCGCAGTACCTGGACTTCGCCAGCCCGCTCTCGCTGGCCGCCCTGGAAGGGCTGATCCCGGCCGGCGGTGCGGCCCGGCTGGTGCTGGAGGAGATGCTGCCGGGCGAGGACGCGCTGCACGTCCGGTCCGAACGGGGACGCCACGTAGCCGAGTTGGCCCTCGAGATGATCCCGTATGCGCGAGCTGCCGGCGTCGCGCCCGTACCGCCGCAAGGAGTGCCCCACCGTGACTGACCAGCCGACCACCCCCGGCATACCCGACGCGACCGGGAGCGAGCCCGTCGGCGACTGGCTGGCCCTGCACGTCTTCTACGCCGCCAGCCCGCGCCCGCTGCTGCTCCAGTGCGTGCGCCCGCTGGTGGCGGAGCTGACCGAGGAGGGCCTGCTCGCCGGGTGGTTCTTCATCAACTACTGGCTGGAGGGCCCGCACCTGCGGCTGCGGCTGCGCCCGTCCTCGGCCGGGGCCGCCGCCGAGGTGCGCCGGCGGGCCGAGGGGAGAATCGCCGAATTCCTGCGCCGCCGCCCGGCGTTGTACGAGGTGAAGGACAGCTTCTTCGCCGAGCTGTACGACACGCTCTTCGAGCTGGAGTACAAGGAGGAGGAGCGCGAGCGGCTGCTCGGCCCGGACGGCAGGATGCGGCTGCGGGAGAACAACACCTTCAGCGTCGAGCCCTACGAGCCCGAGTACGGCAAGTACGGCGGCCCGGCCGGGGTGGCGCTGGCCGAGTGGCACTTCCAGCGCTCCAGCGAGCTGGTGGTCGAGGCCACCCGCACCATGAACCTGCACCTGCGCACGGTGGTGCTCGGCCTGGCGGCCCAGCTGATGATGACCGTCTCGGCCTGCTTCCTGGCCGACGAGCAGGAGCTGCTCACCTTCCTCGACCGCTACCACGCCTTCTGGAACCGGGCGTTCGAGGGCACCGAGTACACCGCGCAGCGCGGCTACGACCGCGCCTACGCGAGCGCCGGGGCCAGCCTGCCGGAGCGGTTCCGGGTGATCCGGGCCGCCGTCGCTGAGGGGGCCGCCGAGCGGCTGCCCGAGCTGCTGCGCGGGTGGGCCGAGCACTGCCTGGAGCTGCGCGCGCGGGTGCTGGAGCTGGCCGGGCGGGGCGAGCTGGTGTTCCGCTCCTGGGACGGCGAGCGCGACCTGCCGGTCACCGACCCGGCCCAGGCGCTGCCGATGCTGCTCTCCCCGTACGCCCACATGACCAACAACCGGCTCTCGGTCACCGTGCGGGACGAGGCCTTCCTCTCCTACATCCTGGCCCGGGCCCTGCGCGAGCCCGTCGAGGCTCCGGAGGCCACCGGGTGAGCGGCCACCAACTCCTGGAGCTGCGGCCGCAGATCAGACCCGAGCTGCGGATCAGCCGCCCGCTGCGGCGCGGCTCCGCCGTGGTGCACCTGGTCCGCGACCCGCGGGCCGACCGGGTGCTGGAGATCGGCGTCAAGGAGCGGTTCCTGATCGGCCGGCTGGACGGCACCCGCTCGCTCGCCGAGGTCGGCGAGGAGTACGCCCGGGAGTTCCGGGCCCGCCTCGGCGAGCCGCAGTGGCAGCAGCTGCTCCGGCTGCTCTACGGCCGCGGCCTGCTCACCGACGCGCCGCCACCGGCCGCCGGGCCGCCCGAGCCGAAGAAGGAGCCCCCTTCGGGCGTGCTGGCCGGCCGGGTCACCATGGTCTCCGACCCGCCCGCGCTGCTCGCCCGGCTGCACGGGCTGACCGGCTTCGCCCGCACCCGCTGGTTCCTGGCCCTGCTCACCGCCCTGCTGCTGGCCGAACTCCTCGGCATCGCCCTGCGGTTGGGCACCCTGGTGACGGAGACCGGGCGGCTGCTGCACCAGCCGGTGGCGCTGCTCGCGGTGGGCTGCCTGCTCTGGGTGAGCCTCGCGCTGCACGAGCTGGCGCACGGGCTGGTCGGGCACCGGTACGGCGGGCGGGTCACCGGGATCGGGCTGCGCTGGCGGCTGCCGATGTCGTACCTGTACTGCGAGGTCGAGGACGTGCAGTTCTTCGCCCGGCGGCGCGAGCAGGTGGCCACCGCGCTGGCCGGGGCGGTGGCCAACCTGGTCTTCCTGCTGCCGTTCTACCCGGCCTGGGCCCTGCTGCCCGAGCGGGCCCAGGCCCGGCCGTTCCTGGCCGGCCTGCTGCTGCTCGGCGTGGTCACGGCCTTCGCCAACCTGGTGCCGCTGCCCCCGCTGGACGGCTACAAGGTGCTCGGCTACGCCGCCGCGAGCCTGCGCCCGGCCACCGAGAGCCGCCGGTTCGCCGGTCTGCTGCTGCGCCGCGACCGCGCCGCACTGCGGGCCTACCCGCGCGGGCTGCGGTGGCTGTACGGCGGGTACGCGCTCGGCTGCGCGCTGCTGGCCGCCGCCGTGCTGGCGGCGGCCGGGCCGGTCTGCCGGGCGCTGCTGCCGAGCCGGTTCGGCGCGGCGGCCTGGTACGCGCCGCCGGCGCTGGTCGCCGCCGCGCTGGCGCTCTGGGCCCTGGGGCAGGCCGCCCGGGCCCGGCGCAGACGGGTGGCGGAGCGGCGCGCGGCGCAGGACTGATCGCGGCGACCCGCCGGAGGGGCACGAGGCACGGATGTCCGAACACGGAGAGAAGAGCGGAATGAGTACAGCTGAGAGCCCGGCGGTGGTGCTGGACGGGGTGGGCAAGCGGTACGGGCCGGTGCAGGCCCTGGACGGGGTGTCGCTGACCGTCGAACGCGGCGAGTTCTTCGGCATCCTGGGGCCCAACGGCGCGGGCAAGACCACCCTGGTGGAGATCGTCGAGGGCCTGCGCGAGCCGGACACCGGCAGCGTCACCGTGCTCGGCGAGCGCCCCTGGCCGCGCAACACCGGGCTGCTGCGGCGCCTGGGCATCCAGACCCAGAGCTCGGCCTTCTTCACCCGGCTCACCGCGCTGGAGCACCTGGAGACCGTGGCCGCGCTCTACCGGCTGGCGCCGGGGGCGGCGCAGCGGGCGCTCGACCTGGTCGACCTGGCCGCCAAGGCCGGCTCCCGGGTGGACGACCTCTCCGGCGGCCAGCGCCAACGCCTGGCGCTGGCAACGGCGTTGATCCATGAGCCGGAGCTGATCTTCCTGGACGAGCCGACCGCCGCCCTCGACCCGGCGGCCCGCCGCTCACTCTGGGAGCTGCTCCGCTCGCTCAACGCGGACGGCCGCACCGTCGTGCACACCACCCACCACCTGGACGAGGCGCAGGCGCTCTGCGACCGGGTGGCGATCATCGCCCAGGGCAGGGTGCTCGCCGTGGACACCCCGAGCAACCTGATCCGCTCGCTGGCCGCCCCGACCCGCCTCCTCGTCCCGGCCCACCGGGTCACCGTCGAGCAGGCCCGGGCGCTGGCCGGGGTGGAGGGCGCCGCGATCGAGTCGGGAGAGCTGGTGATCACCACCCAGCGGGCGAGCCAAGTCCTCGTCGAGCTGGGGGAGTTGGTCGGCCTGGAGGAAGTCCAGACCCGCACCCCCTCGCTGGAGGACGCCTACCTGGCCCTCACCGGATCGGAGCCCCGCCCGTGAACGCCTACACCGCCGTCGCCCGGGCCGGCTACCTCGCCTACCTGCGCGACAAGACCTCGATGATCTTCACCTTCGCCTTCCCGCTGGTCTTCCTGGCCGTGTTCGGCCTGATCTTCCACGGGCAGCGCGTCAACGGCGGCGCGGCGTACATCAGTTACATCGCCCCCGGGGTGCTCTCCTGGGGCATCGGCAACGCCGCCGTGTTCGGCGTGGCCTTCACCCTGATGCACTGGCGCCGCGACGACCTGCTCCGGCTGATCTGGCGCACCCCGACCCCGCTGACCGCCGTGCTCGGCGCCCGCTGGGTGGTCGCGCTGGCCACGGCGGCGGTGCAGGCCGTGCTGTTCACGGCCGTGGCCGTGCTCGCCTTCGGCCTGGAGATCGGCGGGTCCTGGGCGTACGCGCTGCCGGTGCTGCTCTTCGGCAGCACCGCCTTCGCCGCGATCGGCCTGGTGGTCGGCGCGCTGGCCAACACCCCCGAGGCGGTGGCCGCGCTGGCCAACTGCGTGATGGTGCCGATGGCCTTCCTCTCCGGCGCCTTCTACCCGATCGACCTGATGCCGGGCTGGCTCCAGTCGCTCTCCCGGGTGCTGCCGCTGCGCTACTTCGACGAGGGCATCACCAAGGCCTTCGGCGACGGCGGCACCCTGGCCGGGTTCGCCCTGGACTGCGGGGCGCTGGCCGGCTTCGCCCTGCTCTTCGCCGCCCTCGCCGCCAAGACCTTCCGCTGGAGCAACCGGACATGAGCCTCGCCACCGCCGTGCCGACCCTCGTCTCGGCCGGAGACCAGTTGCAGCGCCGCCTGGCCGAACGGGCCGCCGCCGAGGGCCTTCCCGCACCCGGGGTGGCCGTGCTCGGCGCGGCCGACCTGCTGCGGCCCACGGATCCGGCCGTCGCCCGCAGCCGGGCCACCGTCCACCTGAGCGCCCAGTCGGTGCTGGTCGGCCCCTGGGGCGGCGAGGCGGCAGGCGGCCCCTGCGGCACCTGCCTGGCCATGCGGTGGCAGCGGCTGCGCAGCCGCACCGAGCGGGAGGCGCTGGAGACCGGCCTGGAGGCGGTGCCGGTCGGCCCCGCCTGGCCGCTGCTGCCGGCTTGGGTGGTCGACGCGGTCTGGGAGCTGCACCGCCTGGCCGCCGGGGCGAGCGCGACGGGCGGCGGCCCGGCCCGGGTGTCCCGGCTGGACCTGGAGACGCTGCGGGTGCAGACCGTACCGCTGCTCGCGGAGCCGCTCTGCCCCTCCTGCGCGGCGGAGCCGGTGTCCCCGGAGACCTTCGAGCTGCGGCCCCGGGAGAAGGCGGCCCCCGGCGCGTACCGGCTGCGCCCGGCCGCCTCCTACGGGCTGCCCGCCGAGGCGCTGGCCAATCCGGTCTGCGGGGTGCTCGGGGCCGGCACCTGGGCGGACGTGACCTCGCCGACCACGGCGCCGGTGGCCGGGAGCGTGTTCATGCGCGGGTACGCCGGGCTGACCGACGTCACCTGGAGCGGGCAGGCCAACTCCTTCCGGGCCAGCCGCGACCTCGCCTTCCTGGAGGGCCTGGAGCGGTACGCCGGCACCCACCGCCGCTCCACCGCACCGCTGTTGGTGGAGTCCTACACCCGCCTCGGCGACCGGGCGCTGGACCCGCGGGAGTGCGGGCTGTACGCACCGCAGACCTACCGGGACGACCCGATGCTCGACCCCTTCGACCCGGACCGCCCGATCCCCTGGGTGCCGGGCTGGTCGCTGCGCGACGAGCGGCCGGTGCTGGTGCCGGCCCGGCTGAGCCACTACAGCGCGGGCACGGCGGCCGACAACTTCGTCTTCGAGTGCTCCAACGGCTGCGCGATCGGCAGCTGCCTGGAGGAGGCGATCCTCTTCGGCCTGCTCGAACTGATCGAGCGGGACTCCTTCCTGCTCGGCTGGTACGGCAACCTGCCGCTGCCCGAGCTGGCACTGGCGGCCTGCGAGAGCCGGGGGCTGCGGGCGATGCTGGACCGGGCGGAGCTGCGCGGCTACGAGGTGCGCGCCTTCGACAACCGGGTGGACCTGGCGGTGCCGGTGGTCACGGCGCTGGCCGTCCGCCGGGACGGCGGGCCCGGCACGCTGGCCTTCGCGGCGGCGGCCGGCTTCGACCCGGAGGAGACGGTGGAGGCGGCGGTGGCCGAGATCCTCACCTACCTGCCGCACCTGCCCGGCCAGGTGGCCGAGCGGCCGGCCGAACTCGCCGCGATGGCCGCGGACTTCGACCTGGTGCGCCGACTGCCGGACCATGCCGCGCTGTTCGGCCTGCCGGAGATGGCCCGGCACGCCCGCAGCTACCTGGAGCCGGTCGGTGCGCCCCGCCCGCCGGCCGAGCTGTACGCCGACTGGGAGCGGGCCCGGCCGCGCTCGCTCGACTTGCTCGACGACCTGCGCTACTGCCGCGACCGGCTGGTGGCGGCCGGGCACGACGTGATCGTGGTCGACCAGACCACCCCCGAGCAGCGCCGGGCCGGTCTGCGCACGGTCTGCACCGTCGTCCCCGGCCTGCTGCCGATCGACTTCGGCTGGACTCGCCAGCGCGCCCTGCTGCTGCCCCGCCTGCGCACCGCCCCGCGCCGGGCCGGGCTGCGCGCCACCGACCTCACCGAGGCCGAACTCCGGCGCGTGCCGCACCCGTTCCCGTGAACATGCCGGTCGGCCCCCCGCCCGAGTGGGGCGGAGGGCCGACGGGTGCGCACCGTGCCTGGATCAGGCGGTGCAGCTGGTGGTGCTGGTGGTGCTGGAACAGGTGCTGGTGCTCGAGCAGCTCGTGGAGGAGCCCAGCATGACCTCGCTGGTGTCCGAGTAGTCGCTGATCTCGAAGGTCTCCGACTCGAGGTTCAGGATCTCCTCGGCGAGCGAGGCAAGGGTGTTGTCCATCGGAAGCTCCTTGGGGCGCAGGGCGCGCACCGGCCTCCCCGGCCCGTGCGCCTGACACCGAGGAGCAGCTGTCGCATCAACTCCCCAGCGGGACACCAGTTCTATCGTGCGCCACTGGCCGGGGCCGGTGCACTCCGCTGACACCTCACTGACGACCTGACACCGTCGGGCCCCAACCCCACCCCGGAGCCGTCTTGGAGACCACCGTCCCGAGTGCCGAGGCACTCAAACGGGCCGCCGCCCGCTACCTGGACCTGCACGCCCACCCCGAGCTCTCCGGCGCCGAGCGCCGCACCGCCGCCCGCTTCGCCGAGGCCCTGGCCGAGGCCGGGTACGAGGTGACCACCGGCCTCGGCGGCCACGGCGTGGCCGCCGTGCTGCGCAACGGCCCCGGGCCGGTGGTCGCGCTCCGCGCCGAGCTGGACGCGCTGCCGGTGGCCGAACGCACCGGGCTGCCCTACGCGAGCACCGCCACGGCCGAACTCCCCGACGGGCGGCGGGTGCCGGTGGCGCACGCCTGCGGCCACGACGTGCACCTGGCCTGCGCGGCCGAGGTGGCGGCGGCGCTCGCCGAGCGGCGGGCCGAGTGGAGCGGCACGGTGCTGGTGCTCGGCCAGCCCGCCGAGGAGACCCTGGCCGGCGCCCGGGCGATGCTGGCCGAGGGCCTCTACCGGCGGGTCGGGGCGCCCTCGGTGGTGCTGGCCCAGCACACCGTGCCGCTGCCGGCCGGGATGCTGGCCCACGTGCGCGGCCCGGTGACGGCGGGCAGCCGGACGCTGCGGGTGGTGGTGCACGGGCGCGGCGGCCACGCGGGGGCGCCGCAGCTGGCCGTCAGCCCGCTGCCGGGGGCGGCGGCGATCGTGCTGCGGCTGGGCGAGGCCGCCCGGCCGGGGGCCGTGCTGACGGTCGCCTCCCTGCTCGCCGGGGACGGCACCGGCAACGTCATCCCGGACCGGGCGAGCCTCACGGTGACCGTACGGGCCTTCGAGGAGGGCGAGTTGACCCGGGCGGTGGCCGAACTCCGGGTGGTGGCCGAGGCGGAGGCGGCGGCCACCGGCTGCACCGCCACCGTCGAGCAGCTCTCCGCCTCGGTGGTGAATCGGCCGGACCCGGGGCTGGCCGAGACCGTCCGGGCCGCCCACCTGGCCCTGTTCGGGCCCCAACGCGTGGCCGAGTGGCCGCCGTTGACGGCCACCGAGGACTTCCCGCTGTTCGGCCCGGCGGGGGAGGAGCTGCACGGCGTCCCGGGGATCCGCACCGCGTACTGGCTGCTCGGCATGGTCGGCCCCGAGCAGTGGGCGGCCACCCCGGGCGCCGGCCCGGCCGAGAAGCTGGCCGCCCTCCCGGCCAACCACTCGCCCGAGTTCCGCCCCCACCTCGGCCTGACCCTGCGCACCGGGATCGCCGCGCTGTACACGGCGGCGCTTTCGTGTCTGAACGGTGACTGAATTCGCCTGAGCGGATCTTCCCGTCCGGGTAGCGGTGCGCGGGAATTCCCTCGGTAAAAAGCAGGTCAGGAAATGCGCCGAAGAGAATGCGGCCCAGCCCGCACGGCCACGAAACACCTGGTCAGAGCGCACAGATGGTCCATAAACAGAATCTCAATCGACTGCCGACTTCCGTTGACCGCCCCGAGGGCTGCTGCTAATTTCGCCGGAACGCCGGGCCGGCCCGCCCGTCGGGGTCTCCGCTAAAAGCGGATCCACGACGACCTCCCCCACCAACCGAGAGGTTGCACACGATGACGCACGGCATTTTCTCCTGGCGGCGCACCGGCGCACCGGCGCGCTGGCCCTGAGCGCGGCCGCCCTGCTGGCCGCCGGCACCGCCCTCGCCGCGGGCCCGGCCTCGGCCGAGGCCGGCACCACCGGCTCGCACGCGTTCACCAACCGGGGGCACGGCTACATGCCGGAGCTGGCCGACGCGAAGGCGGCCCAGAAGGGCGCCAAGCACACCTCGGGCACCCTCAGCTACGGCGGCGGCATCGGCGGCGTGGGCGTCACCAGCGGCCAGCCCAAGGTCTACGTGGTCTTCTACGGCAGCCAGTGGGGCACCCAGGGCACCGACGCCGCCGGCAACCTGACCTTCAGCAACGACCCGTACAGCGGCGCCCCCGTCGCCCAGAACCTGTTCAAGGGCATCGGCACCGGCGGCGAGCAGTGGTCCGGCACGATGACCCAGTAATGCGACGGCGCCGGCGTCGCCAAGGGTGCGACCAGCTGCCCGGCCGGCGCCGCGCACATCCCGTACCCGACCGGCGGCGTGCTCTCCGGCGTCTGGTACGACAACGCCACCGCCTCGCCCGCCCAGGCCACCGGCCACCAGCTGGGCGTCGAAGCCCTCAACGCGGCCCACCACTTCGGCAACCTGACCGCCGCCGCGAACCGTGACGCCTACTACGTCATCCTCTCGCCGCAGGGCACCAACCCGGACAACTACAAGAGCACCACCACCGGCTTCTGCGCCTGGCACGACTACAACGGCGACACCACCCTGAACGGCGGTGCCATCACCTCGGACGTGGGCAACTTCGCCTTCTCCAACCAGCCGTACAACATGGACGCGGGCGCCAACTGCGGTGTCGACTTCATCAACACCGGCACCAGCGGCAACCTCGACGGCTGGACGATGACCCTCGGCCACGAGTACTCCGAGAACATCACCGACCAGTTCCCGGCGGGCGGTTGGACCAACCCGACCAACGGCCAGGAGAACGCCGACGAGTGCGCCTGGCTGAAGACCGGCACCGGCGCGGCGGGCAACGTGACCATGGGCAACGGCAGCTACACCCTCCAGGGCAGCTGGTCCAACGACACCAACGGCTGCGCCCTGACCCACCCGACGGTCGGCTGACCCGGCAGCACCACCACTGAGCAGGGGCGGGCCTTCGGGATGGGGGCCCGCCCCGGCGCGTGAGCCGGCCGATCCCGGGCAGACGGGCGGGTGTGAACCCGATCGAACGGGCGCTGCGCGGGCTGGACCGCCGCCAACAGCGCCGGAAGCCGACGGCCGTGGTCTTCGCGGTCGTGAAGAAGTACGGCGACGACCGGGGCGGCCTGCTCGCCGCCCTGGTCACCTACTACGGATTCGTCTCGCTGATCCCGCTGCTGCTCCTGCTCAGCACCGTGCTCGGCTTCGTGCTGCACGGCCACCCGGCGGCCCAGCAGTCGGTGCTCGACTCCGCGCTGGCCGACTTCCCGATCATCGGCGACCAACTGCACCAGAACGTGCACTCGCTCCGGGGCAGCGGTCTGGCCCTGGTGATCGGCGCGGTCGGGCTGCTGTACGGCGTGCTGAGCGTGGCCCAGGTGCTCCAGCACACGATGGCCGAGGTCTGGCACGTCCCCGGCGTCCGGCGGCCCGGCTACTGGTCCCGGCTGGGCCGCAGCCTGCTGCTCTTCGCGGTGCTCGGCACCGGCCTGGTGCTCGCCACCGCCGCCGCCACCCTGGTCGGCGCCGCCCTCGGCGGGCCGGCCGCCCGGATCGGCGGCCTGCTGCTCTCGGCGCTGCTGAACACCGCCCTCTGCCTGGCCTGCTTCCGGGTGCTCACCCCGGCCCAGATCCCCACCCGCTCCCTCTGGCCCGGCTGCGCGCTGGCCGGGCCGCTCTACACCGCGCTCCAGGCCTTCGGCGCCGTCCTGGTCACCCACCAACTCCGCCACGCCACCCAGGTCTACGGCTTCTTCGCCACCGTGATCGGCCTGCTCTCCTGGCTCTACCTGGCCGCCCAGATCGCCGTCTACGCCGCCGAGGTCGACACCGTCCTGGCCGGCCGCCTCTGGCCGCGCAGCCTGCTCCAGCCCCCGCTCACCACGGCCGACGAGGCCGTGCTGAGCGCCGTCGCCCGCCAGGAGGAGCGCCGCCCGGAACAGCACGTCGAGGTCACCTGGACGAAGGAGGCCGAGGAGCACCCGGACGGATAGCGGCGGCCGGGCCGGGTAGCCGCCGGAGTGGACCTCGGGCGTGCTGGACCGCAGGCGCCGGGGAGGAGGCGGTGATGAACGGGCTGTACCGGAACCGGACACGAGCCGGTCAGCAACTCGCGGGTGAGGGTCGGAAGGTGTTGGGTCGGCGGCCCGAGCCGGCGGCGGTGGTGGTGGCCCTGCCACGTGGCGGGGTGCCGGTGGCCCATGCGGTGGCCGAGGCCTTCGACGCCCCGCTGGACGTGCTGGTCACCCGGACCATCGCCCTCCCCGACCGCCCCGAGGTCGGGATCGGCGTGATCGCCGGCGAGGACCCGCCGCTCTTCGAACCGCAGGCCTTGGAACAGCTGGACCTGACCCCCGACCAGCTCGCGCCCACCGTGGCGCGCGAGCGAGCCGAACTGCACCGCCGGGAGGAGCTCTACCGCTCCGGCCGCCCGGCGCCCGAACTGACCGGCCGAACCGTGATCCTGGTGGACGACGGCGTGATCACCGGCCTGACCGTCCGGGCCGCCCTCCGGCTGCTGCGGGCCGCCGATCCCGGGCGGCTGGTGCTGGCTGTCCCGGTGGGCGAGCCCCGGACGGTGGCCGAACTGGACCGCGAGGTGGACCTGCTGGTCTGCCCGCGCCGCCCGGCCGGCCTGCGCGCGGTCGGCCTCTGGTACGAGGACTTCACCCCGGTCACCGACCGCGAGGTGATCGACTCCCTGGCCCGCCGCGCGGCCTGACCTACCCTTCCTCGCTCTCCTCGCTGGCGACGGCGATGCACTCCACGTCGATCTGGTCGGCCAGGTCGGTCAGTACGGCGACCAGCGCCAGCAGCGTCTCCTGGTCCAATCCGCTGTCGCCGTCCTGCGCCGCCTCCGACCAGTCCGCCGCCAAGCGGCGGAGCAGCACGGTGACCTGGTCGGCCGGCACCAGCAGGTGGTCGTCGGTGGTCGAGATCAGCGGGACGGACCACTTGGTCATGACGCACCTCCGGAGGCATCGCGAGCGGTCCGGGCGGTCCGGCGGGCGAAGGCTCCGCCGTCGACCCCGTCTGCCCGGGGCCCGGCGGCTGCCCGAGGAACCCGGTACCCAAACCCGCCCGGCGACGGATCATCCCGCCGTTCGGGGGCATACGCCCGGCATGGGACGACCTACGGCAGACCGACACCTGACCCTCGTGCACTCCGCCCCACCCGGCGGCCCGCCACCCGACCCGGTGCCGCCCAACCCGACCCCGGCCCCCGGCCCCGGTCCCGGCCCGCAGCCCGGGCCCACCCCCGGCCCGATACCTCCGCCGGGCGGCCCCGACCCGACCCCGCCCGGCCCGCCACCCCTGGAGCCGGATCCACCCCCGCCCGGCCCACGCCCCGATCCGCTCCCGCACCCCGGTCCGCTGCCCGGCCCCGGCCCCCGACCCGCCCCCGTCACCCGGCAGGACCTGCCGCCGGGGGCGTAGCACCTCCCGCCGGTCACGCCCCCAGCCGGAGGCGGACCGCCAGGTGCGGCCCCTGCTGCTCGTGGCCGGTCCGGCGGGTCGCGCCGAGACCGGCCAGGGCCCGGGCCATCGCCTCGGCGTCGGCCGGGGTGCCGAGCAGCTCCACGGTGAGCCCGCCGCCCGGCAGCAGGAGCGGCGGGAGGCGGGCCGGGCCGCTGGTCCGGTCGAACACCTCGGACCAACCGGATGCTGCGGGAGCGCTGGTGGGCGGGTCCTCCCACGGGTTGGCGCGGCGGGTGCGGCCCCGGCCGGCGTGGGTGGGGAAGGCACGTTCGAGCGCGTCGAGCACGGCCTCGGCACTCTGCGGCGGCCCGTCCGAGAGCCGGACCAGCACATGGCCGGCGGCGAGCGGCAGATCCACGGCGGATCACCTCCGTCCAGGAAGGATCACCGGGGGTCACCCGGCGCGGAGCGCCGCCACCTGCTCCGGCGCCAGACTGACCCGGACCAGGGCGGCGGCCAGCCGGGCGTGGTCCTCCGGCGGCACCAGGCGGCCGAGCCCGCGCGGGGTGTGCGGCAGGCCCAGCCGCTCGGCCGCCGCGCAGGCCCGGTCGTCGAAGTACGGGCGCAGCTGCGGCCAGACCGCCTGCGCCTCCCGGCAGAAGATGGCGGCGCCGACCGGCCCGATCCTCGGCACCTCCTGGAGCAGCTCGCCGAGCCGGGCCGAACTCTCCCCGGCCGCCTCGCGCAGCCGCCGCAGGTCGCCGTGCCAGCGGTCGAGCACCAACTCCGCGCCCTCGCCCAGGGCGGTGGCGGTGCCCTCGTCGTACCGGACGTAGTGGGCCCGGCCGAGCGCGTCCACCCGGGCCTGCCAGCCGGAGCGGGCCATCGCCCGGGGCGTGCGGTACCCGGCCCGGAACAGTTCGCGGGCCGCAGCCGTGGCCAGGTCGGCGTCGATCGGCACCGAGCAGAGCACGGTCAGCACCAGCAGCCGGTAGAGCGGTGCGGGCTTGTCCCGCAGGGTGATGCCGGCCTGCTCGGCGTAGGTGCGGCCGTGTTCGGCGAGCAGCCGGGCGGTGACCGTCTCCACGGTCACCGCCCCGACCCCCGGTGGCCCGTCCGCCGCAGGGCTCGGTGCTCGGGGCGGCGGCCCTGGCCGGCGGCGAGGCGGCGGCGGATCACCAGCAGGTCGAGCAGGGCGATCACCGCAGCGCCCGTGCACAGGGCGGCGAAGACCAGGTAGGTGGCCCGGTTGGGGGCGGGGCCGCTGCCGGTGCGGGCGGCGAGCACGGTGAAGGCGGCCGTGCCGAAGACGAAGAGGACCACGAAGATCCGGGAGAGCACCCGGCGCAGCTCCAGGTCGGTGCGGGCGTTCACCGGCTCGGTGCCGCGCCGCACCGACGGCTGGGGGCGCCACTGCGGGGTGGTCCGGCCCGGACCCTGCGGGGTGTGAGGGAAGTCGTGGCGTTCACCGGCCTGGTGCGCCGGGTGGATTCTGTGGGCTGCCATCGCTGCTCCCCGAGAGTTCGTGCGGTCTGCTGGGGCTTCCTCGGCTACCCCCGCCCGGCGGGCTCACACGCGCCGGTGAAGCTGACCGGGCCGCTGCCGCCGCCCGGCGGTGGTGCCGGTGGTCCTGCAGGCGGGACGCGCCCAAGGGATGGTCACATGTGGTGATGTGGCATATGCGGAAGGTAGTCTCCGGGTGACGGACTCGCACCCTGGGGGCTGGCTCGATGGCAGACGATCGCGGCGGCACGCCCTCGCCGCTCGGGTCGGCCGCCCGGCTGTTCGACGCTCTGGGGCTGGTCTACGAGCGGGCGTACGGGCAGTTGCCCGGGCAACTGGAAGCGCTGGATTGGCTGTTGCACCGACTGCCGGCTCGGGCCAGGGTGTTGGACATCGGCTCCGGCACCGGGCGGCCTGTCGCCGAACGGCTGGCCGCGGCCGGCCACCTGGTCACCGGCTGCGATGTCTCGCCCACCATGGTCCGGCTGGCCCGGGCCCAAGTACCGCTGGCCCGATTCGAGTTGGCGGACGTACGGGAGCTGCCGGACACCCCGGGGGCGTGGGATGCGATCACCGCCTTCTTCCCGCTGTTCCAACTCCCGCGCACCGAGATGGAGCTGACCCTCACCCGGGTCGCCGACTGGCTGGCGCCCGGCGGATCCTTCGTGCTGGCCACCGTCCCGTTCGACGGCGAGGGCCTCGAACTGACCTGGCTGGGGCAGCGGGTGCGTTGCAGCGGCTACCCCGCCGAGATCCACCCCAAGCTGATCGAGGCCGCCGGGCTGGACGTGGTGCACGCGCGGTGCGGCGTCTTCCGGCCGGACTTCCCCGGCGCGGGGGAGGAGGAGCACCTCTTCGTCCACGCCGTCAAACCGCAGTAGGGCCTGGCCGGCAGGCGGTCGAGCCGGCTCCCGGGCGCGGTGTCGGCCGGCTCCCCCGGGAGGCCGCCCGCCGCTCAGGCCGGCCGGGCGTGCGGGAGGGCACGGACGCGGGCGAAGGCGAGCGGGCTCAGGGCCGCGACGGCGTACAGCAGCGAGGCGGCGGTGGCCACCTGACCGCCACCGAACGCCGCCGACAGCGGGCCGATGCTCAACTGGCCGACGGGGATGGCCAGGTAGGAGAAGAGGTCGTCGTAGGCGGCGACCCGGGAGAGCGCCTCGCCGGGCACGTGCTCCTGCAGCGAGGTCTCCCAGGCGATGCCGGTCAGCGCCGAACCGCAGCCGCCCGCGAACGCGGCGGCCAGCACGGCGGGCAGCGGGAGCCCGAGCCCGAGGGTCAGCATCGGCAGCGCGCCCAGCACGCTCGCCGCCTGCCCGAGCCGCAGCAGGTGCTTCACCGCGAACCGGTACGCCAGCGTGCTCATCGCCAGCATGCCCAAGCCCCGGACGCTCAGCACCAGCCCCCAGCCGGTGGTCGAGCTGAGCGCCCTGGTCAGCTGCGGGCCGAGGATCTGCCAGCTGCCGGTCTGCACCAGGTTCATCACGAAGAAGGCCGCCGTCACCGGCAGCACCCAGCCCGGCCGGACGAACTCGCGCCAACCCTGCCGGAGTTGGGTCGGCAACCGGGCTTCGGTGCGCTCCGCCCGGCCGGTGATCGGCAGCCGGGCCAGGAAGAGCGCGGCGAGCAGGAAGCTCGCGGCGTCGGCGGCGATCGCCACCCCGCTGCCGGTGGTGGCGACCAGCAGCCCGGCCAGGCTCGGGCCGAAGATCTTGGTGCCGTTGGCCAGCGAGCCGAGCAGCGCGTTCGCCTGGCGAAGTCGACTCCGGTCGACCAGCTGCGGCACCACGCCACGCAGCGCCGGGTTGGTGAACGCCGACAGGATGCCGTTCAGCAACTCCAGTGTGGCGGCCGAGAGCAGGGTGTAGTGGTGGGTCAACAGCAGGGCGGCGAAGGCGCCTTGGGTCAGGGCCGAGCCCAGGTGGGCGAGCAGCAGCACGGTGCGGCGGGGGAAGCGGTCGGCGGCCACGCCGCCCAGCAGCAGGAAGGCCAGCAGCGGCATCGTCCGGGCCGCGAGCACGATCCCGAGGTCGGAGCGGCCGGGCGCGGCGTCCAGCACGGCGAAGGCGACGGCGACCGGGGCCATCGAGCTGCCGAGCAGCGAGACCAGACGGCCGGCGAAGAACAGGCGGAAGGCAGGGCTGCGCAGCGGCGCGGGAGGTGGAGTGGGCACCGGGGCAGCCTGATCGGTCCGGGCTGCCCGGCGCTATCGTTTCGGCACCAGGCGAAACCAAGGGAGAGAGGGAGGCACGGGTGACACTGCTGCGGCTCACCCCCACGGCGCTCGCGCGCTCGCGCTTCGCGCTCTCCCCGCTCGCCGAGGCGCTGGCCTCGACCATCCTGCTCAGCCGCGCCTGCGTCGATCCATGGATTGCCCCCTGGCACGACCGCCACCACGCCGAGTTCACCGCAATGCTCGCCGCCGACCCGTTCGCCCGGGGTCTGGTCGCCCTGGCGGGCTCGACCAAGTGGCTGCCCACCTTCCTCACCGTCCCGCCCGCCGGCGGCATGCGCACGGCCCTCGCCGACGAGCTGGCCGCCGTCGCGCTCGCCCCGGACGAGCAGGTCCGGGCCGACCTGGAGCGTTCGGTCGCCCACAGCTGGCTGAGCCACGACCTCGACTGGCTGACCGGTGACGCCTGGGCGCCCCGCGCGGCCGCGCTGCTCGGCGAGGTCTGGCGCCGGCACATCGCGGCGGACTGGCCGCGCCGCCGGGCCCTGCTCGAACGGGACGTCACCTATCGTGCGGGCCTGCTCGCCGCGTACGGCTGGCCGAAGGCCCTGGAGCGCATGAACAAGGGCAGCGCGTGGGAAGGCGCGGACGCGATCCGCTTCTCGAAGAAGCCGGGCCCCGACTACGTGGTGGGGGAGGAGGGCATGCTGTTCGTCCCGGTCAGCGCCTCCAGCGGCACCTGGCTGTGCGAGCGGCAGCCCGGCCGGTACGCGCTGGTGTACCCGGCCCGGGGCTCGGGCGCCGATCCGGCCGCAACCCCGGTGCAGCGACCGCCGGGCGCACTGGACCGGCTGATCGGGCGCGGCCGGGCGGCCGTCCTGCGCGAACTGGCCCGCCCGGCCACCAGCAGCGAACTGGCCGCCCAGCTCGGGGTGTCGCTCGGCACGGTCGGCGGCCACTTGGCCGTGCTGCGGGACGCCGACCTGATCGCCGGCACCCGGGTGGGCCGCCGCGTGGTCTACCGCCGCACGGAGTCGGGAGACCGGTTGGCGGGCCGCTAGCTCTCCGACGAGCACCGTCGGACGGGCCCCGGCCGCCTCGGTCGGGTCAGGCGGCGGGCTGGTCGTGGGTGGAGCAGTGGATGCCGCCGCCGCCCGAGGCGATGGTGTCGATCTGGAGCGGGACGATCTCGCGGCCGTGGAAGGCCTCCCGGAACACGTCCTGGGCGTGGTCGTCGGCCCGCGGGTCGCCGAAGTGCGGGAGGTAGACGCCCTTGTTGCCGACGTAGAAGTTCATGTACGAGGAGACGAAGGCGTCGCCGCGGCCGGTGATCTTGTCCGGGTCGGGCTGCTGCAGCTCGATCACCTTGAGCTTCTTACCGGTCGCGTCGGTGGCGTCGGCGAGCACCGAGCGGGCCTGGTCGGCCGAGCGGGACCAGACGTCGGCCGGGCCGCCGGGGAAGGCGCGGTCGAGCAGCACCACGCCGGGGGAGACGAACCGGGCCAGGCAGTCCACGTGGGCATCGGTGATGTCCTTGCCCCGGACGCCGGCCAGCCAGATCACCTTGGTGACGCCGAACAGCTGCTTGAGCTCGGCCTCGATCTGGTCCCGGCTCTTGCCGGGGTTGCGGTTGTCGTTGACGATCGAGCTCTCGGTGATCATCAGGGTGCCCTGGCCGTCGGTCTCGAAGGAGCCGCCCTCGGCGGTGATCCCGGTCTCGATCCGGTCGGTCCCGTACCGCGAGAGCACCGTCCGGGCCACCCGGGCGTCGTCGGCGTGCTGCTGCTTGTTGCCCCAGCCGCTGAAGTTGAAGTCGACGCCCTTGACCTTGCCACCCTCGGAGACGAACACCGGCAGGGTGTCGCGGGCCCAGAGGTCGTCCACCGCGACGGTCAGCAGCTCCACGTCCGACCCGCAGGCGTCCCGGGCCGAATCCTCCTGGCCGGGCCGCACCAGCAGCACGATCGGCTCGCGCTCGCCGATCGCCCTGGCGATGCCGGCGATGTCCTTGCGGACGGCCCCGAGCTGCTCGCCCCAGACGTTCTCGGAGGCGGGCCAGGCCATGAAGGTGCGCTCGTGCTTCTCCCACTCGGCGCCCAGCTTCCGCCCGCCGGGGGCGGCCGGTGCGGCGGATCCGCCCTGGGGGCCGGAGTCGGTGGAGCTCGGGTTCGTGGCCGGGTCGTCCTGGTCGTCGCCGCCGGTGCAGGCGGTCGCGCCGAGCGCGAGGAGGCCGGCGCCGGCGAGGGAGCGCAGCACGGTGCGGCGGGCGAGGGAGGTGAGGGGCACGGTGGTCTCCGGTGGTGCAGAGGGTGGGATCGGCCGACCGGACGGGCTGAGCCGAACGGTCCGCGCCGACCGGCGGGCCGATCTGCACTCTCGCATTGACTGAAAAGTCAGTCAAGTCTGTCGGAAGCGTGCAGAACGGGAACCGGTCGGGGGCTGCGGCGTCGGGGCGGCGGGCGTGTCGCGACGCCCCGCGGCGGGTCGGTTCTCGCGGCGGGCTCAGCCGTCCCTGCGGTACTGGTCGACGGAGACCCGGGCTGCGCCCTCCTGCTCGGGGGTGGCGAGCACTCGGACCAGCGCGAGGCTGCGGCCGTCGGCGGAGCGGAGGCAGAAGGAGGTGTTCGCGCCGGCCGAGCCGAACGGCAGGCGGGTGGTGGTCTCGTGGCGGGCCAGGCCGTCCAGGCAGGCGAGGAGGGTGAGGTCGGCGTCCCGGGCGAGGTGGGTGTCGGCGCCGTCCGGGGCGAGGAACTCGCTGTCGCTGCGGCCGAGGTACCAGGTGGCGGTGTCCACCGGAGCGGTCCGCCCGGCGGCGAGGTCGAACTCGGTGGCGTTGTCCGGGGCGGCGAGCTCGACGCCCTGGTAGACGGGCTGGTAGGCGGGGGTGGGGGCGGCGCTCGGCGAGGCGGAGGCGCTGGGGGTGGGGGTGGGAGTGGGAATTGGTGCGGCCTCGACCTCCGGCGGTCCGTCGAGCAGCAGGACCATCGCGGCGGCGCCGACCAGCAGGGCGACGGAGGCGGTGAGGGCGGTGCGGCCGAGGGCGCGTCTGCGGCGGCCGCGGTCGGGTCCGTCGGTGGCAGCGGCGGGGCTGGGCCGGTGTGGGGTGGTGACGGTGGTGGCCGCCCAGCCGTGGTGGGCGGGCTGGGTGGGTGCGTGGCTCCAGTCGGCGCTGGCGACGGTGGGGCCCGAACCCGAATGCCAACCCGAACCCGAACCCGAATGCGAACCCGATGCCGAGTGCGAACCCGAACCCGGCTCCGGCTCCGGTTCCGGTAGGGCCGTGTGGTGGGTCAGGACGGTGGCCAGGGCCTGGGGGAGCCAGTCCTCCGTGAAGCGGAGGTGGCCGCCGACGGCCGGGTGGTGGCGGGCGGCAGTGATGACCTCGGCGGGGGTGGGGCGGTGGGCCGGGTCCTTGGCGAGGCAGGCCAGGAGGAGGGCGCGCAGGCCGGGCGGCACCCGGCTGAGGTCGGGCTCCTCGTGGACGGTCCGGTAGAGCGTGGCCGGGCCGTCGCCGTCGCCGAAGGGCGGGGTGCCGCCGGCCACGTGGACGGCGAGGGCGCCGAGGGCGTGGACGTCGGTGGCGGGGGTCGCGGGCCGGCCGACGGCCTGTTCGGGGGCCATGTACGCGGGGGAGCCGATCTGCAGGCCGGTGCCGGTGAGCGCGCCGGAGTCGGCCGCCCGGGCGATGCCGAAGTCGATCACCCGGGGGCCGTCCGAGGCGATCAGCACGTTGCCCGGCTTGAGGTCGCGGTGCACCACGCCGGCCGCGTGGATCACCTGGAGCGCCTCGGCGATGCCCGCCATCAGCAGCAGCACGGTGCGTTCGGGCAGCGGCCCGAAGCGCCGCACCACCTCGTGCAGCGAGGGCCCGGGCACGTAGGCGGTGGCCAGCCAGGGGGTGGCCTCGGTGGCGCCCGCGTCGACCACCTGGGCGGTGTACAGGCCGTGGATCAGCCGGGCGCTGGCCACCTCCTGGGCGAACCGGGCCCGGAACGCCGGGTCCTCCGCCAGCTCCGGCCGCACCACCTTGAGGGCGACCGGCCGTCCGCCGGGGGTGTGGGAGAGGTAGACCCTGCCCATGCCGCCGGCGCCGAGCCGGGCGGCCAGGCGGTAGCCGCCGACCTCGCGCGGGTCATCCGGGCCGAGCTCCTGGAAGACCGGCGGCAGGGGGAAGGGGGAACGGCCAGCGGACATGCTGCGGCTTCTTTCGGTGGTGCGGGCGGTGCGGGGTGCGGCGGCTAGGACTGCTTCCGGTACGCGAGAGGGCACAGGGCCAGGACGGCTGGGTGAAAGTTCGGTCAGGCGGGGCCGGGGCGGGCGCTGACCGGTTCGGGGGTGGCGTCGGAGGGGGCGTCGGGGGCGGGCGGGCGGCAGTGGGTCAGTTCGGCCTCGATCGCTCCGCGCAGCAGGGTGCGGGCGTGGGCGACCGGGAGCGAGCCGCTGTGCCAGCGGGTGCTCAGGCCCTCGACCAGGGCGGTGAGGCGTTCGGCTGCGGCGGCGTGGGCCGGGGCGGTGCCGGTGGGGTTGGCGCGGCCGAGGAGTTCGGCGATGTCGTGGACCCAGGTGTGGGTGTTGCGGGCCAGCTCCTCGCGCAGCTCGGGCTCGAAGACGGCGGTGGCCCGCAACTCGCCCCAGGCGGTGCTGTTCTCGCGCACCTCGGTGGTGTCCTGGAGCTCGAGCAGCAGCACCTGCTCCAGGTCGGCGCGCGGGTCGCCGCCCCGGCCGGCCGCCTGGGCGGCTTCGGCCGTGTAGCGGTCGGCGCGGTCGCTGATGTACTCCAGCGTCTCGCGCAGGATGCCCGCCCGGTCGGTGAAGTGGTAGTAGATGAGCGAGGTGGAGACGCCGGCTTCGGTGGCCAGTTCGCCCACCCGCAGCCCGCGTACGCCGCGCCGGGCGATCACCCGGGTGGCGGCTCTGAGTATCCCTGTCCGACGGTCTGGCATGGTCGCCCACTCTACCTCGCTGCCGGGGTGTTCCGCCCCGAATCCTGATCATAATTTCAGGAACCCCCTCGCCTGGACCCCAGTAGGGGCCCAGGAGCCTGGTCAAATGCACCGAGAACCCCCGAGGGGTTGACTGAAAATTCAGTACGGTGAAGGATGCGGGGCCATGAACACCCCCGCCCCCATCCCCGCCCCCTCCCGCCGCAGCCTGCTGAAGTTCGGTGCCGCCGCCGTCCCGCTGGCCGCCCTCGGCTCCGTCCTCGCCGCTTCGCAGACCGCCGCCGCCCTCACCCAGGCCGCGGCCGCCGGCACCGGCCCCAATGCCTCCGCCGTCCCGGCGCTGCGGATGCCGGCCGAGAGCGACCGCCACGACCGGACCTTCATGGCCTGGCCCGCGCTCTCCTCGATCTGGAGCACCCAACTGCCCGCCGTCCGCCGCGACATCGCCCGGGTCGCGTACGAGATCTCCCGGTACGAGCCGGTGGTCGTGGTCGCCCGCTCGGGCCAGGCCGCCGACGCCCGGTACCAGTGCGGGCCCGGCGCGTACTACGGCATCACGGTGATCGAGATCGCCAACGACGACCTGTGGATCCGCGACTTCGGCCCGACCTTCGTGGTCGGCCCGGGTGCCATCGCGGGTGTCGACACCAACTTCAACGGCTGGGGCAAGACCGGCACTTCGTACTACCAGCGGTTCACCGAGGACGCCGCCGTGGCGGCCACCCTGCTCTACGACTACGGCATCGACCGGATCCAGGCGCCGTTCGTCGGCGAGGGCGGCGCGCTGGAGACGGACGGGCAGGGCACCCTGCTGGCCACCGTCAGCTCGCTGGTCAACCCGAACCGCAACCCGGGCAAGTCGCAGGCCCAGGTGGAGCAGGCGCTGTGCAGCTCGCTCGGCATGGACAAGGTGATCTGGCTGGCCGGGCTGGCCGGTCAGGACATCACCGACGACCACATCGACTGCCTGGCCCGCTTCACCTCGCCCGGCCGGGTGCTGCTCGACAAGCCGGGCCCGGGCACCGACCAGCTCTGGATCGACGTCTACCAGCAGGCCAAGCAGGTGCTCGCCACCGCCACCGACGCCCGCGGACGCTCGCTCACCGTGGTCGAACTGCCCGGCCCGGACCGCACGTTGATCCGCGGCAAGGGCAAGGACTTCCTCTCCAGCTACACCAACTTCTACGTGGCCAACGGCGCCGTCTTCGTGCCGCAGTTCGGCGACACCACCGCCGACGGCACGGCCTACGCGATCCTCCAGGCCGAATTCCCGGGCCGCGACATCGTCCAGCTGAACATCGACAACATCGCCTCGGGCGGCGGTGGCATCCACTGCTCCACCCAGTCGCAGCCGGCCGTCCCGCCGGCCCTCTGAACCACCAGACAACGCAGCTACCAGCAAGGGGATTTGCCATGACGTACCGCATGCCGGCCGAGTGGACCGAGCACGAGGGCTGCCTGATGGCCTGGCCGGTGCGCCCGGACCTGTGGGGCGACACGCTCGACGAGGTGCAGCACGAGTACGCCGCAGTGGCCCGCGCGATCGGTGAGTTCGAGCCGGTCACCATGGTGGCCCCGCCCGGACACGGCGACCGGGCCCGGGAGTTGTGCGGCGAGGCCACCACGGTCATCGAGCTGGCCCAGGACGACTCCTGGTTCCGCGACAGCGCGCCGATCTTCGTGCTCGACGAGCAGGGCCGCCGGGCCGGGGTCGACTTCCGGTTCAACTCCTGGGGCCGCAAGCACCACCCGTGGGACTCCGACGACCGGATCAGCGGCTTGCTGCTCGCGCACCTGCGCGTCCCGGCGATCCGCTCCGAGATGATCCTGGAGGGCGGCGCGATCACGGTGGACGGCGAGGGCACCCTGATCACCACCGAGCAGTGCCTGCTGCACCCCAACCGCAACCCGGGGATGAGCCGCGAGGAGATCGAGGCCGAGCTCAAGGAGCGGCTGGGCGTCAGCAAGGTGATCTGGCTGCCGTACGGCGGCGCGCTGGACACCGAGACCGACGGGCACGTGGACGGGGTCTGCGCCTTCGCCGCCCCCGGCAAGGTCGTGGTGCAGCTGCCGGCCGACCCGGAGCACCCCGACTACGCCCGGATGCGGGCCAACCGGGCCGTGCTCGCGGCCTCCACCGACGCGCAGGGCCGCCCGTTCGAGATCGTCGACGTGCCGCAGGCCGCCTTCGTCGAGGTGGACGGCAAGGAGACCGAGGTGGGCTACCTCAACTTCTACCTGGCCAACGGCGGCGTCGTGGTGCCGGTGGCCGACCACCCCGAGGACGCCGGTGCGCTGGCCGTGCTCGCCGAGGCCTTCCCCGACCGCAAGGTGGTCGGCGTGAAGTCGCGGGTGATCGCCTACGGCGGCGGCGGCATCCACTGCATCACCCAGCAGCTCCCCGCCGCCCGGGACTGACCTCACGACCGCACATCCTGCGAACGGAGAACCCCCCTCATGACTCCCACCGCGCCCGCGAGACGCAGCCACCCGCTCCGGCGGCACGCCGTGCTCGCCACCGCGCTGCTCTGCGCCACCGCCCTGGTCGCCGCCTGCTCCGGACCGCCGAAGTCGGCCGACCAGGGGGGTGTCAAGCTCTCCGCCACCACCCCGCCCGCCGCCGGTGAGATCGACTCCTTCACCTGGGCGACCTACGCCGAACCCCCCACCCTGGACTACATCCAGGCCTTCGACTACCCGCAGAACACCATCCTCTCCAACGTGTGCGAGAGCCTGATGCGCTGGACGCCCCAGCTCACCCTGGCTCCCGGCCTGGCGGAGAAGGCGAGCAGCCCGGACCCGACCACCTGGGTCTACGACCTGCGCCCGAACGTGCACTTCCACGACGGCTCGGTGCTCACCGCCGAGGACGTGGTGTTCAGCCTCGGCCGGCAGACCAACCCGGACAACGCCGCCGCCTGGGCGCAGTCCTTCCAGAACGTGGACACCATCACCGGGACCGGCCCGCTCCAGGTGACCGTCAAGCTCAAGAAGCCCGACTCGCAGTTCCCGCAGTACATGGCCACCGCGGCGGGCGTGATCGCCTCCAAGGCGGGGGTCACGGCGGCCGGCAAGGACTACGGGACGAGCGGCAGCCTGGACTGCACCGGCCCCTTCAAGCTGGGCGGTTGGGCCAAGGGGCAGTCGATCGAGCTGGACCGGTTCGACGGGTACTGGGGCACCAAGGCCAAGGCGGGCAAGGCGGTCTTCCGCTTCCTCACCGACCCGGCCGCGCGGACCAACGCGATGCTCAGCGGCGAGGTGGACGGTGGCTACCTCATCCCGACCGAGAGCTACGACCGGCTGAAGAGCGGCGGCCCCGGCACGCTGTACTTCGGCGAGGGCCTGAGCACAGTCAACCTCAACGTCACCTCGATGAAGGGCCCGCTGGCCGACCTGCGGGTGCGCAAGGCGCTCTCGCTCGCGCTGGACCGCACCGGCTTCGTCCGCACCGGCCTGGCCGGGGCCGGCACCGTCACCGGCTCGCTCACCACCAAGGCCGCCTGGGCCGGCGCCCCGGCCGAGGCGCAGCAGGCCGCCTTCGCCCACCTCACGCCCACCGCCCAGGACCTGGCGCAGGCCAAGTCGCTGGTCAAGGAGGCCGGGGCCGAGGGCAAGGTGATCACGGTGGCCACCAGCACGATCGGCCAGGACGTCTCGCTGCTGGCCACGGCCGTGCAGGCCGCCGGCGCGAGCATCGGGCTGAACGTGCAGCTGAAGACGGTCGCGCCGAACGCCTTCACCGCGCTCTTCACCGACCCCAAGGCCCGCGAGGGCCTGGACATGTTCCCCGAGACCTACTACGACTCGATCACCGACCCGCTCGACCTGCTGGGCAACTTCAAGACCGGCGCGTACCAGAACTTCGCCGGCTACAGCGACAGGTCCTACGACGCGCTGGTCGACCAGGCCACCGCCGAGCAGGACCCGGCCAAGCGGGCCGCGATCGAGGCCAAGCTCCAGCAGACCGCCTCCGAGCAGCTGCTCTGGATCCCGGTGGCCGAGTGGCCCACCGCGCTCTTCCTCAACAAGCGGATCACCGGCGCGCCGACCACCATCTCCTACCTCTACTACCCGTGGGCGGCCGACGTCGGGGCGGCCAAGTGAACTTCCTGAGATTCGCCGCCCGGCGGCTGGTCGAGATGGCCGCCACCCTGCTCGGCGCCTCCTTCGTGGTCTTCGGCGCGATGTACCTGGCGCCGGGCAACCCGGCGAGTTTCCTCCTGTCGGGCCGCTCGGCCTCCCCGGCGGCCCTCCAGGCGATCAACGAGCAGTACCACCTGGACGACCCGTTCTTCGAACGGTACTTCCGCTGGCTCGGCCAGGTGCTGCACGGCGACTTCGGCCGGTCCATCACCTACCGCACCGACGTCTCCAAGCTGCTCGCCGACCGGCTGCCCGCGACCCTGACCCTGGTGGCCATGTCGCTGGTGGTGGTCGTGGTGGTTGGCCTGGTGCTCGGCTGGATCGGTGCGGTGCGCGGCGGCGCCACCGACTCCACCATCCTGATCGGCACCACGCTGGCCGTCGGCACCCCCTCCTTCGTGGCGGCGGTGCTGCTCCAGGGCCTGTTCGCCGTCAAGCTCGGCTGGTTCCCCAGCAGCGGCACCGGCGACGGGTTCGGCGACCTGCTCCGGCACCTCACCCTGCCCTCGATCGCGCTCGCGCTCTACCTGATCGGCATGCTCGCCCGGGTCACCCGGGCGGCGATGCTGGAGCAACTGGAGGGCGAACATGTGGCGGTGGCCCGCAGCCGCGGCGTGCCGGAGCGGGACGTGATCCGCCGGCACGTGTTCCGCAACTCGCTGGGCACGGTGCTCACCACCGGGGGCCTGATCGTCTCCACCCTGCTGGTCTGCACCATCCTGGTCGAATCCGCCTTCTCCATCGGCGGCATCGGCCAGCTGCTCGAACTCTCCACCACCACCAAGGACTTCCCCACCGTCCAGGCCATCTCCCTGATCATCGTCGCCCTGTTCATGACCGTGAACCTCCTCGTCGACCTGCTCCACCCGCTGGTCGACCCCCGGGTCACGCTCGGCTCCAGGAGGTCCGGCCCATGAGCGCCGTCCTCACCCGCCGGCCCGGCCTCGGCCGCCTCCGGGCCACCCGCGCATCTCTCCAACTCGCCTGCCTGGTCTTCGTCGCGCTGGTCGTGGCGGCCGCCCTGCTCGCCCCCTGGCTGGCCCCGGCCGACCCGAACGCCGTCGAGCTCTCCAACGCGATGGCCGGCCCCTCGGCCGACCACCTGCTCGGCGTGGACGCGGCCGGCCGGGACACCCTCTCCCGGCTGCTGCTCGGCGCCCGCACCTCGCTGCTCGGCCCGCTCGGCGTGGTCGTCTTCTCCACCGTCGGCGGGGTCGCGGTCGGCCTCGCGGCCGGCTGGCGCGGCGGCTGGCTCGACTCGGTGCTCTCCCGCTCCACCGAGCTGGTCTTCGCCTTCCCCGGCATGCTGCTCGCCATCCTGATCGTCTCGGTCTACGGGGAGGGCCTGCTCGCCCCGGTGATCGCGCTCGCGGTGGCCTACCTGCCGTACGTCTCCCGGCTCACCCGCTCGCTGGTGCTCGCCGAGCGCGAGCGCCCGTACGTGAGCGCGTACCGGGTGCAGGGCCACTCGGCGGTGCAGATCTGCCTGCGCCACGTGCTGCCCAACATCGCCGGGATCGTGCTCGCCCAGTCCACCATCAACTTCGGCTACGCCCTGATGGACCTGGCCGGCCTCTCCTTCCTCGGCCTCGGCGTGCCCGCCCTCACCCCCGACTGGGGCCGGATGGTCTTCGACGGCCAGACGGCGATCCAGCACGGCTACCCGCTCTCCGCGGTGCTGCCCTGCGTGCTGATCGTGCTCACCGTGGTCGCCTTCAACGTGGTCGGCGAGCGCTGGGCCGACCGGGTCACCCGGAGGTCCCTGTGAACGCGGCACCGACCAACGCGCTCGACATCCAGGGGCTGCGGCTCCGCCTCCCCGGCACCGCACGGCCGGTGCTCGACGGGGTGGACCTCACCGTCGCCCCCGGCGAGACCGTCGCGCTGGTCGGCGAATCCGGCTCCGGCAAGACGCTCACCTCGCGCAGCGCGCTCGGCCTGCTGCCGCCCGGCGGCGCCACCGAGGGCCGGGTGCTGGTGGACGGCGAGGACGTGCTGACCATGACCCCCGACCGGCTCCGCGCCCTGCGGGCCGGCCGGGCCGCGATGGTCTTCCAGGACCCGCGCGCCGCCGTCAACCCGCTCCGGCGGGTCGGCGACTTCCTCACCGAGGGAGTCCGGCTGACCGGCCTGCTCGGCCGGGACGAGGCGGCGGCCCGGGCGGTCGAACTGCTCGAAGCCGTGGGCCTGGGGCCCGAGTTGCTGCGCCGCTACCCCGGCCAGCTCTCTGGCGGCATGCTCCAGCGGGTGATGATCGCCGCCGCCCTGATGGGCGACCCGGTGCTGCTGCTGGCCGACGAGCCGACCACCGCGCTGGACGTCACCAGCCAGGCCGAGGTGGTCGCCCTGCTCGGCCGGCTGCGCGAGCGCTTCGGCACCGGCCTGCTCTTCGTCACCCACGACCTGGGCCTGGCCGCCGCGATCAGCGACCGGGTGCACGTGATGTACGCGGGCCGGATCGTGGAGAGCGGCCCCGCCGCCGCCCTCTTCGAGGACCCGCGCCACCCGTACACCGCCGCCCTGCTCGCGGCCACTCCGCACCTGGACGCGGCGCCCGGCCGCCTGGCCGCCATCGAGGGCCAACCACCGGATCTGCGGCAGGAGTTGACCGGCTGTTCGTTCGCCGCCCGGTGCGCCCTGGCCACCGACCTCTGCCGCGAACGGACCCCGGAGACCAGGCCCGCCCTGGAGCGGCCCGAACAGCTGGCCGCCTGCCACCACAGCGACCGGCTGCCCCTACTGGAAGGGAGCGGCACCGATGCTTGAACCCACCTCCACCGGCGAGGCGTTGAGCGTCTCCGGCCTCTGCCGCAGCTTCGGTGAGCTGCGCGCCGTCGACGAGGTCTCCTTCCGGGTGGCCGCCGGCGGCTCGCTCGGCATCGTCGGCGAATCCGGCTCCGGCAAGACCACCACCGCGCGGATCATCGTCGGCCTGGAGCAGGCCGACTCCGGCGAGGTCACCGTCCGGGGCCGCCGCCGGGCGGGCCGGGCCCGGGGCCGGGCCGAACGGCTGGCCCGGGCCCGCGAGGTGCAGATGGTCTTCCAGGACCCCTACCTCTCGCTCGACCCGCGCACCAGCGTGGCCGGCGTGCTCCGCGAGACGCTGAAGCTGCACTTCCCCGGCGCCGACCACGAGGCCCGGGTCAGCGAGCTGCTCGACCAGGTCGGTCTGGGCGCCCGCGCGGCCGAGGCGCTGCCCCGGCAGCTCTCCGGCGGCCAGCGCCAACGCGTGGCCATCGCCCGGGCCTTGGCGGTCGAGCCGGCCGTCATGGTGCTGGATGAGGCGGTGGCCGCGCTGGACGTCTCGGTGCAGGCGCAGGTGCTCAACCTGCTGGCCGACATCCGTGAGCAGACCGGCATCGGCTACCTCTTCATCACCCACGACCTCGGCGTGGTGCGCTGCGTCACCGAGGAGGTGGTGGTGATGCGGCACGGCCGGATCGTCGAGGCCGGCCCCACCGGGCAGGTCCTGGGCGACCCGCAACACCCCTACACCAGGCTCCTGTTGGAGTCGGTGCCGCGCCCCGGCTGGGATCCGGGCCGGATCGCGGCGGCCCGGCGGGCGCTGTAGCGGGCAGGTTTCACCCCGATGGCGGACAGCTCTCGGGGCGGTGTGCGGCTCCTCCTTCAGTAGCCTGCGGAGCCGTACGCCGACACCGACCGGAACGAGGCTCCATGGCGCACCCCGGGCCGTCCCGCCGCTCGCTCCTGCACTCCGGGGCCGCACTCGCCGCGCTGGCCCTGACCGGCGGCTGCTCCTCCTCCGGCGGCGGCGACGAGCCCGCGCCCTCGGACAGCGGGTCTCCCTCGGGCGGCCCGAGCGGGAGCGCTTCGGCCAGTGGCTCGGCCGGTGCCTCGGCCAGTACTTCGGCCGGTGCCTCGGCGGCCGGGCGGGCGATGCCCGCCGAGGCGGGCTCGCACACCCGCACCTTCATGGCCTGGCCGGCCCTGGAGGAGGTCTGGGGCGACCAACTGCCGGGCGTCCGGCAGGACATCGCCGGGCTGGCCCAGGCCATCGCGGCCTTCGAGCCGGTGGTCCTGCTGGCCCGCCCGGACCAGGCCGAGCAGGCCCGGCAGGCCGTCGGCTCCTCGGTGGAGGTGCTGGAGCTGGCCGTGGACGACCTGTGGGCCCGGGACACCGGGCCCACCTTCGTCACCGGGCCGCAGGGCCTGACCGGGATCGACTTCAACTTCAACGGCTGGGGCAACAAGCAGGCCCACGCCGCCGACAGCCAGGTGGCCCGGCTGCTCCTGGAGCACTACAACGTCCCGCGCGTCCAGGCCCCCGTCACGGGCGAGGGTGGCGCGATCGAGGTGGACGGCGAGGGCACCCTGCTGGCCACCGAGAGCTCCTGGGTGAACGAGAACCGCAACCCCGGCAAGACCCGGGACCAGATCGAGGCGAGCCTCAAGGACCTGCTCGGCGTCCGCAAGGTGCTCTGGATCAAGGGCGTGGCCGGCCAGGACATCACCGACTGCCACATCGACGCGCTCGCCCGGTTCGCCTCCCCGGGCACCGTGGTGCTGCACCGGCCCGCCTCGGACGCCCCGACGGACGTCTGGACCACCGCCTCGGACCAGGCCCGCGCCGTGCTGAGCGGCGCCAGCGACGCCAACGGCCGCCCGCTCAGGGTGGTCGAGCTGCCCGAGCCGGACATCAACGCCATCCCCGGTGCGGGCAAGGAGTTTCTCGCCACCTACCTCAACTACTACGTGTGCAACGGCGGGGTGATCGTGCCGAAGTTCGGCGACCAGGCCGCGGACGACCGCGCGGTCTCGATCATCGGCGGCCTGCACCCCGGCCGGAAGGTCAGCCAGGTGTCCATCAACCACATCGCCTCCGGGGGCGGCGGCATCCACTGCGCGACCCAGCAGCAGCCGGCCGCGACCGGCGGCACCACCGTATGACCGCCACCACGACCGCCACCAAGTGGCACCGCAGCCGGTTCGTGGTCGGGCTGGTGCTGCTCGCCGTGCTCTGCTCCGCCGGCATCGCGCTCTACCTCAACGAGCGCGACACCCGGCAGCAGGCCCACGAGCTCGCGCTGCCGACCAGCGGCGACTGGGTCGAACTCGACGTCACCGCCCAGGAGATCGACCCCGGCACGGGGGCGATGAGCCTCTACGTGGTGCCGGTGCCGCACGGCGGCCTGGCCAAGGACGCCGAGCTCGGCTCCTTCACCCGCCAGGTGGACATCGTGGTCCGCTCCACCGCCCGCACCGACCTGCGGGCCACCCCGGGCGAGGCCGCCACCCCGAAGCCGGTCTCGGCCAACCTGTACGACGGCACCGAGACCGACTACCCCTTCGACCGGTACCGCTTCGCGCTCTCCTTCACCGCCTCGGACGCCGCCGGGTCGGTGCCGGTGGGCCTGGTCTTCGCCGACTCCGACCCGTTCTTCTTCGTCCGGCCGACCGGTGACCAACTAGGTTCGGGGGAGGTGCTGTTGAGTGGCCGGATCAGCCGGGCCCGGAGCACCTTCATCCTCTCCTGGTTCATGATCGTGGCGATGTGGGCGCTCGCCCTGGCCGTGCTGGCCGGGGCCGAGGTGCTGCGCCGGAGCCGGCAGGGCATGGTCTGGCCCTCGCTCGGCTGGATGGCCGCCACCCTCTTCGCGCTGATCGGCATGCGCAACGCGGCCCCCGGCTCACCGCCGATCGGCTCCCTGATGGACTACGTCTCCTTCTTCTGGGCCGAGGGCATCATCGCGGCCAGCCTGGTCTTCACGGTGGTCTCCGGCAGCCGGGTCGAGCACCGCAGACGGATCGAGGCCGAGAGCTGACGCCCCGCCGATCCTATTCCTGACGCTCCGTCAATCACTGTGCGGTGGCGGCCAGTGAGTCGAGCAGGGTGCGCAGCACCAGGGCCGAGTCCACCGCCCCGTCCAGCGAGCCGATCGCGGCCAGCCCGTCCACCGCGGCCGCGAAGGCCTCGCCGAGCACCGCCGGGTCGGCCGCGCTGCCGCGCTCCTCGACCAGGGTGCGGAAGAGCTGCACGAAGCAGCTGCGCCAGCGCCCGTACTCCGCGTCCAGGCTGACCCGCACCCGGTCGTCGTTGAGCGCCAGCCAGTGCAGCGCGGCGTGCAGCCGGGCCAGGTCCGGGCTCTCCGGCCGGGTGAGCAGGTCCAGTACGCGGCCGGCCCGTTCGGCGAAGCCGCCGGGGCCGGTGACGGCCTCCTCCAGCGGGGCGATCCACTCGGGCCGGATGTCGGCCACCACCGCGACGATCAGGTCGGTGCGGTCGGCGAAGTGGTAGTGGCACATCCCGTGCGAGACCCCGCAGGCCGCGGCCACGTTGCGGGTGGTGAACCGTCCGGCGCCGTCGCCCGCGAGCAGCGTGCGGGCCGCCGCGATCAGCCGGGCCCGGGTCTGCTCGCCTTTCGCGGACGCACGCGTCCGGCCACCGGTCGTACCTGTCGCCTCTGTCGCCATGGCCGTCACTGTAGCCACCTGCCGGACCCGATCCTGGCCGGGCGCTGTGAAAGCTATTGACCGAGCGCTTGGTCAGTTTTACGGTTCTGCTCAACTGCTCTACGGGCAGCGGAGTTTGACCTTCCCCCACAGCTTGCATGGAGGCACCCCATGGACGAGTACGCCCGGTTCGGCAGACGCGGCTTCCTGGCCGCCGCCGGTCTCACCGCGGCCGGCGCCGCCCTCACCGGCGTCGCCGGCACGGCCTTCGGCGCCACCGCCGCGCGCCGCGCGGTCGGCGCCCCGGCGGTGGCCGGCGCCTTCCAGGTGCCGGTGGACACCGTGCCGCACACCCGCACCTGGATGGCCTGGCCGGACAGCTCCGGCATCTGGGGCGGCAAGCTGAGCGGTGTGCAGTCCAACATCGCGCTGATCGCCAAGACCATCGCCAAGTACGAGCCGGTCACCATGCTGGCGAACTCGGCCAGCGTCTCCAAGGCCAGGTCGATGTGCGGCTCGGCCGTCACGGTGATCGGCAGCATCCCGGTGGACGACTGCTGGATGCGCGACACCGGCCCGGTCTTCCGCACCGACGGCGCGGGCGGCCTGGACACCGTCGGCCTCAACTTCAACGGCTGGGGCAACCACCAGACCCACGCCAAGGACGCGCTGGTGGCGCAGCGAATAGCCTCCTACCTCGGCCTGCCGTTCACCGCCGCCGGGCTGGTCGGCGAGGGCGGCGCGATCGAGACCGACGGCGCCGGCACGCTGATGGCCACCAGGAGCAGCATCATCAACTCCGACCGCAACCCCGGCATGACCCAGGCCCAGCTGGAGTCCGCGATGTGCGCGGCGTACGGCGCGTCCAAGGTGATCTGGTTCACCGGCATCGCCGGCCAGGACATCACCGACGACCACGTGGACGCCACCTCGCGCTTCCTGGGCCCCGGCACCGCCGCCGTCCAGATGCCGCTCTCCGGCGACACCGACGTCTGGTCGAACGACGAGCGCCAGCAGTACCAGGCCCTCTCGGCCGCCACCAGCGCCCAGGGCACCCGGTACGCGATCACCCAGATCCAGGGCCCCAACTACAACCTGATCCGCTCCACCAGCCCCGATTTCGTCGGCTCCTACGCCAACTACTACGTCTGCAACGGCGCCGTCATCTCGGCCCAGTTCGGCGACACCCGGGCCGACGCCGCCGCCAAGACCACGCTGGCCAGGCTCTTCCCGGGCCGCACCATCGAGCAGCTCAACATCGACAACCTCGGCGCGGGCGGCGGCGGCATCCACTGCGTCACCCAGCAGCAGCCGGCCGTCTGACCCCGGTGCACGGCTGAGGGGCCGGTCGTGGGCCCGGTCCGCCCGGCGATAGCATCGTGATCATGGCGGATTGGGAACTGCGACCGGCCTCGCCGGCGCACGTGGAGCTGCTGGCGGAGCTCCGGGCCGAGACCCTGCGGGCCGACCTGGAGCGGCTCGGGGTCTACGACGAGCACCAGGTGCGGCAGCGGCTGCGCGACAAGTACGAGCCCGAGCACACCTGGCTGATCGAGGTGGCCGGGGAGTTCGCCGGCAGCGTGGCCCTGCGGCCGGCCGAGGACGCGCACTGGCTGGAGCACTTCTACCTCGCCGCCGCCCACCAGGGCCGGGGCATCGGCGGCGCGGTGCTGGCCCGGCTGCTGGAGGACTGCGACCGGGCTGGCCACCGGGTCAAGTTGCAGATGCTCCAGGGAAGTTCGGCCATCACGCTGTACCAGCGGGCCGGCTTCACGGTGGAGCACGAGAGCTGGTCGGACGTCTTCATGGTCCGCGAAGCCGCCTGAGGGGCCTCGCTAGGGCACCGGCTCGTGCATGGTCGAGCAGTGGATGCCGCCGCCCCCGGTCATCAGCCGGTCCACGTCCAGCTGGACCACCTCGCGGCCGGGGAAGGCCGCGGCCAGCGCCTCCCGGGCGGCCTCGTCCTTGCGCCGGTCGCCGAACTGGGTGGTGATCACGCCGCCGTTCACCACGTGGAAGTTCAGGTAGGAGTCGACGAACTTCGAGCTGCGGGAGCGCACCTCGTCCGGGCCGTGCACCGGGATGACCTGGAGCCGGCGGCCCCGGGCGTCGGTCGCGGCGGAGAGCAGTTCGAACTGCTCGCGGGCGTCCCGGGCCCAGGCGTCGTTGCGGTCGGCCGGCGGCAGCTGCACCATCACCACTCCGGGGCGGACGAACCGTGAGGTGACGTCCACGTGGTCGTCGGTGATGTCCTGCCCCTTGAGCCCGGGCAGCCAGATCATGGTGTCGGCGCCGTAGGCCTCCAGCACCTCCGCCTCGATCTCCTCGCGGCTCATGCCGCGGTTCCGGTTCTTGTTGACCAGGCTGCTCTCGGTGGCCATCACCGTGCCGTCGCCGTCGGTCTCGATCGCGCCGCCCTCGCCGACGAACTCCGCGTAGGAGTACCGCAGCCCCCGGCGCTCGGCCACCCGCTCGGCCACCAGCGCGTCGTCGTGGTGGACCTGCTTGTTGCCCCAGCCGTTGAAGTTGAGCACCACCGCGTCCAGCCCGCCGTGACCGTCCCGGCGGAAGACCGGCGCGATGTCGCGCATCCAGAGGTCGTCGGTGGGGATGTCGGAGATCACCTCCACCGTCGGCCCGCAGCGGGCCCGGGCCTTGTCGGCCGTCCACTCGTCCGGGGCGCAGAGCACCACGGGCTCGAACTCGGCGATCGTCCGGGCGATCAGCGCGATGTCCTCCTGGACGCCACCCAGGCGCAGGCCCCAGATGCCCCGGCGGGAGGGCCAGGACATCCAGGTGCGGGCGTGCGGCACCTCGTCGGCGGGCACCCAGGGGTAGGCTTCGGTAGGGTTAACTGAAAAATCAGTCAGTCTCGTGCGCATGCGGCCACCGTACCTCGCGAACGGTCGCGGTGCACGGGCCCGGAGCCGGACCTTGGCAAGGGGGCGGGCTCGGTCGCGGGCGCGCGGGCCCGGCTCGGTCAGCACCCGAGCCGGGCCACCTCCGCCTCGATGGCCTCGGCCATCAGGGTGCGGGCGTGGGCCAGCGGCAGGCTGCCGCTGAGCCAGCGGGTGCTCAGGCCCTCCAGCAGGGCGGTCAGCCGCTCGGCGGCGCCGGCCAGCGCCACGGCCGAGGACATCGGCTGCACCGCCCCGAGCAGCTCGGCGATCTCCTGCACCCAGACCCGGGTGGCCCGGGCCAGGTCCTCGCGCAGCGTGTCGTCGAAGACCGCGCTCGCCCGGAGCTCGCCCCAGGCCGTGCTGTTCTCCCGCACCTCGTCGGTGTCCTGGAGCTCGAGCAGCAGCGTCTGGTCCAGCTCCTCGCGCGGGGTCGGCGGCGGCGCGTCGGCCGCCCGCTCGGTGGTGTACCGCTCCGCGCGGTCGTTGATGAACTCCAGGGTCTGCTTCAGAATCCCGGTGCGGTCCTTGAAGTGGTAGTAGATCAGCGCGGTCGACACGCCCGCCTCGGCCGCGAGCTCCTCCACCCGCAGCCCACGCACCCCACGCCGCGCGATCACCCGCGCCGCTGCTTCCATGATCGACGTTTTACGACTGGCCACGATCCACCACCTTACCGGCCCTGACCGCAGAGTCAGCGGGCTCGGTGGCGCCCGGCTCCGCTGAGTTCCGGCAATCCCCTCCCGGCCGGCCGTTCCGGCGGGCATCGTGGGGGCATGACCAAGAGCGAGTACCAACCCGCCCCGACGGGCGCCTGCTGGTGTGGTTGCGGCGCGGCGTTGGGAGCCGGGTCCTTCTTCGCCCAGGGTCACGACAAGGTGGCGGAAGCCGCCTTGCTCGCCGCCCTCGGGGCTCCGGTCAGCATCAGGAACCACCGGAAGAAGGCCGGCCACTGACGACCTCCCGCACGCCACGGCTCACCGTGCACGAGGTCGTCAGTCCAGCTCCGCCAGCCGGTGGTGGTCCGTCTTGCCATTGTGGTTGAGCGGTAGTTGTGGCAGCCAGGTCAGCCGGCTGGGCAGCATGTACGGCGGCAGGACCGCGCGGAGCATGCCGAGCAGCTCGTCAGCCGAGTGACGCGCTCCCGTGTGGAAGGCGTGCAGTGCGGCTGCGGAGACCTGGACCACCGCGACGTCCGAGACACCGGGGACACGGCGCAGTGCCGTCTCGATCTCGGCGAGCTCGACGCGGTAGCCACGGATCTTGACCTGGCGGTCGATCCGGCCGACGTGGACGAGTTCGCCTCCCTCCAGCCGGACCCGGTCTCCCGTGCGGTACCAGTGGTCGGCAGTGAGCCGTGTACTGCCGTCGTACGGCTCCGGTGCACGTTCAGGGCCCTCGGCCGACGAGCCGCGGAGGAACCGCCCGAGGTCCGCGGACGGATCGGTGTACCCGGCGAAGCGCTGCGGGCCCCGGACGCACAGTTCGCCGTCGGTGCCCGGTCGGCCCGCCGGGTCCAGGAGCAGCCAGTCGAGGGCGGGGTGCACCCGGCCGATCGGGAGGGTGCCGTTGCCGGTGGCGGGCCAGTGGGCCGGATCGGACGGCAGGTCGTACCCGGCGCAGAACACGGTGAGCTCGGTCGGGCCGTAGAGGTTGGCGATCCGGGAGTTCGGTGCGGCGGCCGCCCAGCTCAGCGCCTGCGCCGCGGTGAGCGGTTCGCCGCCGAAACCGCTCCACCGCAGGCTCGGCATGGCCCCCGGGACGAGGAGTCGCAGCTGCACGGCGCGCGAGATCGCGGAGGGCACCGAGAAGAGGTGGGTGAGGCGCTTGGTCCGGACGAAGTGCGTCGGCAGCATCGACTCCCGGCCGACCGGCAGCACCGCCGTCGCGCCGCTGCACACGGCGCCGAACAGGCTGATCACGGACGGGTCGAAGACGAGGTCGGTGGTGAAGGCCACCCGAGCCCCCACGGCCAGGCCGTAGTGCGGGAGGAGGTGGGCGAGGAAGGCCACCGCGTTCCGGTGCAGGATCGGCACCCCCTTGGGCGCGCCGGTCGATCCGGAGGTGAACAGCACGTACGCCTCCGCCTCCGGGTCGGCCGAGGACGGGGACGGGGGTGGGGGAGGCGGTGGCGCCGCCCCCGGGGCCGGGGTGCGGAGGACGGTGATCCCGGCCTCCGGGTACCGGTGGAGTGCTTCCTCCTCGACGGCACCGGCGGCCAGTACCGTGGTCACCCCCGCCAGCCGACAGACCGCGAGGTGCCGCTCGACCGGGAAGCCCGGGTCGAGCGGCACCACTGCGGCCCCCGCCCGGAGGATCCCGAGGTAGCCCAGGCAGGCCTCGAGCGTGCGGGAGCCGAGCAGCCCGATCCGCCCGCCTGCGGCGGCGGGCAGGAGCCGCTGCACGGCGCCGACCTCGGCCAGGAGCTCGCGGTACGGCACGGAGCGCTTGCCGTGTTCGAAGGCTACGGCGTCCGGGTGCCGGCGGGCCGCCTGCTCGTACAGAGTGACCAAGGTGTCCGAAGTGGCCACGCCGGTCAGCTCCGGCCGGCAGAGGCCGCGGCCCGGCGCGTGGAGCACTCCGCCACGACCGTGCCGAAGCGGCCGTCGAGGAAGACCGCCTCCAGCGGGAATTCGATCCCGAGTGCGGCCTCGACGCGTTCCATGAGATCGACGACGCCGAGCGAGTCGCCGCCGGCCGTGAAGAAGTTGTCCTCCTCCGAGGTGGGCTCGGCCTTCAGGACGGCGGTCCAGGCCGCGCGGACGGATTCCCGGGTCTCGGGGTCGTTCATGGTGGTACTCCCAGCGCAAGGGTCGGCGGATCTCAGCGGGTCAGCTGAGTGGCGGTCAGGATGGTCTGCCCGGTCTCGGTGGCGAAGGAGAACCGGAGGGTGTCGAGCGCCCGCGCGATGGTGTCGAGCATCGCGGCGTGGTCCGGCGCGTGTCCGCAGAGCAGGTCGAGGGTCTGGGTCATCACACCGCCGGGCAGTGAGGTGCCCGGACGGACGTGCGGGATGTAGGCGGTGATGCCGGGCTGCCGCAGCACCTCGTCGACGCCCTCGACCGAGCTCAGGACCGAGGGGAAGCGGGGTGCGGGATTGGTGTACTGGAAGTACACCCGCTCCGGCCCGGCGCCCCGGGGGTCCGGACGCTCGCCGAGGGCGATCGCACCCGAGAGCCCGACCAGGTCGAGGCCGGCCGCCCGGACGGCGAGTTCCTGGACCAGACCGCCCAGTCGGCCGTTGACCTCGATGATGCGCGGGCCGGCCGGGGTGAGCTTGATCTCGGTGTGGGTGATCCCGGTCGTGACCCCGAGGGCGCGGAGGGCGCCCGTCGCCAGCCGCTCGACGCCCTCGCGCTCCGGGCCCGGCAACTGGCTGGGCCAGAACTGCGCGGTCTCGCGGAACGGCGGAGCCAGCGGCAGCTTGCCGGTGACGGCCAGATGGTGGACCCGGCCGTCGACCACCGCGCTCTCCACCGAGACGTAGTCGCCGAACGGGGCCGTGTCCGCGCCGGCCAGGTAGCTCTCGAGGACGAACTCCTCCGCCACCGCCCCGGCCAGGGCCCGCCGGAGCAGCCGGCTGCCGGTCTCGGGGTCGGTGATCAGGTGGGTCTCCCGACTGCCGCTGCCGGTACGGGGTTTGAGGACGGCCGGCAGACCCACCGGAGCAAGCAGCGCCGCACGCAGCGCCTGGACGGTAGGGACCGGGCAGGACGGGACGGTGTCGACCCCGGCCCGGGCGAGACGTTCGCGCTGGGCCAGCTTGTCCGTCAACAGCCGCACCGTCGCCGGTGTGTGGGAGACCAGCCCGGCGCCTTCGGCGAACAGCGCCGTCCGGGCCAACTGCTGCTCACTGAAGGTGACGATCCCGTCCAGCCCCACCGCTCGGACGGTGGCGACGTCCTGGGCGTGGTCACCGGTGAGCAGTACGGTCTCGCCCCCGCGCCGGATCAGCGGGAGCAGCCGACGGTTGTGCTCTCCCGGCGGCAGGAGGAAGACCGGCGCGGCCAGCCGGGCCACGCCCGGCTGGATCTCGCCGAAGGAGGCCGCACCCTCGTCGTAGACGACACCGAGCCGCTTCACGGCTGCCCCACGGGCGGGGTGGCCAGGCGGCGGAGGTGCTCGGCGAACCGCTCCGTCAGATCCTCCACCAGCGCGGGAGGCACCGCATCGGTCCGGTAGGTGGTGGCGATCCACAGGGCGTCCCGGTCGTACTCCACGTCGATGTCGAGCGGTCGCCGCGCGGTCGGCGCCGTACCGGCGGGCTCGGCGACCGGCTCGTCGATCCGCTCGACCACGACCCCGTCGAGGTCCGGGCCCGGGCCGGCCGCCTCGGCCGGCTCCAGGCCGAACTTGACGGGGAAGAGGTCCTCGGCCCGGTGCTCCGCCAACAGTCCCTCCCACTGCCGGCGCGGGGACAACCGCCAGTCGGCCAACTGCCGTTCGAGCTCGCGGACCAGCGCCGGGCCGGGCGGCACGGTCAGCCGGGCACCGAGGAAGACGCTGGTGGAGAAGTACCCCATGGCCCGCAGCGACCGGCTGTCGGTCCGGCCGCTGAACGAGGTCCCGACGATCACCTCCGGGTCACCGAGCACCTCGGAGAGCGCACCGAGCAGGGCGGCGAGCCCGATCAGGTACGGAGTGACCGAGAGCCGGGCTGCGGCGGTCGTCAGCAGCCGGGCCGGCTCGCCGCCGAACCTCTTGCGGTGGACCCCGGCCGGGCCGCGCGGAGTCGAGGCCGCGCGGCTCAGCGCCCGGACGGCCCGGTAGTCGCGCCCGAAGAGCTCCGCCCGATCGGGGTGCCCGCGGTCGGGCCCGGTGGTGGGCGGCCAGTACTGCGGTGGCGCAGCGGAGGCCGCCAGACCGGCGAGGTCGCGGTAGCCGTGGGCGAGTTCACGGTAGAGGAGACGGAAGCCCCAGCGGTCGACGACCAGGTGATGGCCGGCCACCACGAGCACGGACTCGGTGGGCGAGACCCGGCCGAGCCAGACTCGCAGCAGCGGCCCCCGGTCGAGCTCCATCGGCCTGGTGGCCCGATCGAGACCGGCCCGGGCGGCGGCTGCCACGGACGGGAAGCCGGCCTCCTGCTCGAAAGTCTCCGCCTCGAAGGCTTCCGCCTCGGAGGCCTCCGTCGGGAGTCCGGACCGGTCGAAGACCAGTGCGCAGTGGTCGCCCTCCTGGGGGAAGACGGACCGCAGCACCTGGTGCCGGGAGAGCACCAGGCCGAGGGCGGCCCGCAGCCGGGCCGGGTCGACCGGCCCGGTCAGCCGGAAGGCCTCGGACAGGAGGTAGTAGGTGTCGCGGCGGCCGCCGATGAAGGCGAGCATGGTCCGCTGCTGTTCGGTCAAGGGGTGGCGGGTGAGGGTACTGGTACCCCCCGGCGCAGGTGTGGTCATCATCCGATTCCGTCGTCCACGGGGACGGCCCGCGGCAAGGAACGGGTACGTCACCGGCCCGGAGAACACCGGGTGGGAGGAGAGAACTGACCGAGGAGTGGACGGTCCGACGCGTCCACGGCCGACCAGTGCCGGTCGGCGCCCCCGGGGCGAGGCTGTCGGCGGACCTGCCCGGACCGCGCCTCGTGCGGCCCAAAGGTAGCGGCCGTTCCGCTTCCGCCGCAAGGACATTGACCGTTCCGTCGGTCTTTTCGCAATTCTCCCCGTTGGCATGAACGGAGCCGTGGTCTAAGGTGACCGGCAATCAGCCCGTGACAATTCCGGGCACAACTCCCCCCACCCCGACCCGTCAAGGGCGACTTCTCCGCCCGGGAGGCGAGCCGAATTGCTCACCCCTGTTGTCCGTCATTTCCTGGGACCGGCCGGTCCGGCCCGCCGGCTGCTGTCGGCGGCATTGCTCGAAGCCGCTGGAACCGGCTGCCTACTGACCGTGAGCGTGGTCTATTTTCACGGCTCTGTCGGTATTCCCGCCGGTGCGGTCGGAATGGCCCTTTTCGTCTCCGGGGCGGTCGCCCTGGCGGCGGGGGTGCCGACCGGGATGCTCGCCGACCGGTTCGGACCGCGCCGGGTGCTGGTGGGAGCGCTGCTCGCCCAGGCCGCCGCCATGGCCGCGCTGGTCCTGGCCACCTCGGCGTGCACCCTGGCGGCGGGCCTCTCGGCGGCGGCGATCGCCGAGCGGGCGGCCTACGCGGCGCGAGGGGCGCTCATGGCCGAGGCGTTCCGGGCCGACCGGGTGGCCTCCCGCGCCCGGATGCGCGCCGTCGGCAATCTGGGCATGGTGGCCGGCGGGGCGGTCGGGGGACTGGCCCTGCACGCCGGGTCGGCCACCGCGCTGCGGGCGGCGATCCTGCTGAACGCCGTGGGCTTCGCGGCCTCGGCCGTGCTGGCCCGGAAGCTGCCCGCCCTCGCCCCGAAGGGCGGCGGCCCGGCCGGGGAGCGGGCCCCGGCCCCGGTGCTGAAGGACCGCCGGTTCCTCGCGCTGACCGCCGTCAACGCGGCGGTCTGCCTGCACTACGGGCTCTTCGAGGTGGCCATGCCGCTCTGGGTGGTCGAACACACCGCGGCGCCTCGCTGGCTGGTGAGCGTGCTGGTGATGGCCAACACGGGCCTGGTGGTGGTCCTCCAGGTCAGGCTCAGCAGGGGCAGCGACGACGCGCCGGGCGGAGCCCGGTCGATCCGCCGGGCCGGTCTGCTGCTGCTGGTCGCCTGCGTCGGGTTCGGCTGGGCCGGACGGCTGCCGGGCTGGGCGGCCGTCCTCGCGATGCTGACCGCCGGCACGGTCTACACGGTCGCCGAGATGCTCCAGGCCGCAGGCTCCTGGGGGGTGTCGTACGCACTGTCCCCCGAAGACCAGCACGGCGAGTACCAAGGGGCATTCGGTACCGGCGCCGCGGCGGGCACGGCCCTCGCGCCGGTCTTCGCCACGGAGCTGGTGCTCCGCGGGGAGGGGCTGGGGTGGATCGCCGCCGGCGCGCTCCTGTACGCGCTCTGCCTGGCCCTGACCCCGCTCACCCGCACGGGTCGGTCGGAGCCCGCCCGGGTGCCCGCCTGAGCGCCCCCGACGAGGGAGCCGCGCCGCGCCGCGCTCACCGGCCCGGTACGACCGCCCACACCGGACGGAGCTCGGCGCCCCGGCGCCGCTTCGGCTCGCCCGAGCCGAGGCCGAGCCGAAGGGTGGTGCAGCCCCGGTGCTGGGCGAACCGCAACGGCGCGTAGACCAGGGTCTCGCTGTACACCAGGTGACGCAGCCCGGACTCCTCGGTCAACCCGATCTCCCCGGTTTCCGCGGTGCGTCCGTGGCAGGCGGCGAACGACACCGCGAGCAGCCGGCCCCCCTGGTCACGGACGGCGAAGGAGGCCCAGCCGTCCGCCGCCTGCCGCACCCAGGCGCGCAGCCTCATGGCGATCAGGCGCGGGTGATCGGGCGTCCCGTGCCGGGCGCGCAGCGCCGCGATCAGCTCGACCGCCTCGGGCAGCAGCGATTCGAGGTCCGCAGCGCCGCCCTCGACCGCGCGCAGCCCGAGCCGGTCCAGCTCGGCCCAGTCCTTCCGGACCGTCCGGCGGTGCTGGGCGGGGAGGTGCCCGAGGTAGCCGTCGTCCCCGTCAGCAGGCACCGGCAGCACGGCCTCCTCGGCGATCCGGCTGACCGTGCCGGCGCCGGCGGCCGAGTGGTACGCCGCCAGCAGCTCGTCCGGTACGTAGAGGCCGAAGGCGCGCAGCCCCTGGCCGGCCGCCCAGTCGAAGGCCCGCTCCGCGAGGGCTGCCCGCACCCGCCCGGCCTCCTCCGGCACGAGGCCGGCCCGCACCACCGGGCCCGCGATCAGATCGTGGTAGCCGCCGACGTACAGCCAGGTGGCGGGGTCGGCGGGCCACTCCGCCGTGAGGTCCGGCAGCAGTGCGCGCGGATCCATCGCCGGGTCCGGCACCGAGCCGGTGATGGGCCGATAGAGGGGGAGCACGCCGAGCACCGCGCCGCCGGACCGGGCCACCGCCCAGTGGACCTGCCAGCGCCGGTCGAGCGCCGCGGCGCGGACGGCGGGCGGGAGCAGGGCGAGGCCGGCAGCCGTCCAGCCGGGGCCGCCCTCGGGCAGCAGCGCCGGGTCGGGGCGCACCACTTCGGTGTCGATCGGCCGACCGCCGGAGGGTTCGTCGCCGAGGACCTGGATAACGGGTCTTGACATCGTCTTCCCGGGGCTGTGGTGGGCCTCCCCCACCGCGGGTGGGGCGGGGCCGGACGAGTGAGGCCGTCAGGCTAGCCAGTGCCTGACCAGCGATGCAATGTGAGATTGCAATTGCACAAGCTCGCGGTGTGTTGCTAGGGTGAGCTCCCGTTGGAGCAGGATTCGCTCGCCGTACACCTTTCCGACACGCCGCCCCCGTCCGACACCGGCCCGTTCAGCCGGTCCGGGGTGCAGTGCGAACTCTCTCTTTTCCGCGCCCGTGAAACGCCTGAACGTGATCGGAGCGCTTTCCGGACGCTGTCTTCGACTTCCACGAGAAAGGTGTCGTCATGCCCAGAATCGCCATCACGGGAGGGGCCGGATTCGTCGGAACCAATCTGGCTCTCCTGGCTCGGCAGCGCGGTCATGAAGTGATTCTCGTGGACACGGCGGACCGCCTGGGTCGGCTGCGCCACAGCGGGCTCCTGGATTCGGCCGCCTGCGAATTCCTCGACCTCGCCGACCCGGGCGCGGCCTTCGCCGCCGAGGCCGACGTCTTCGTCCACCTCGCGGCGCTCCCGCACGTCGACTACTCGCTCTTCCACCCGGAGACGGCGGTCCGCAACAACACCGCCGCCCTGCTCTCCGTGCTCTCGGCCGCCCGCGCCACCGGCACGCCGGTGCTGTTCACCTCCTCCATCGAGGTGTACGGCGGCAACGACGGGCCGCTCTTCCGCGAGGAGGACGCGCCCCTGCCGCTGTCCCCCTACGCGGCCTCGAAGATCGGCGCTGAGCACATCGTCGACTCCTATCGGATCAACTACGGGCTCCGGGCCACCACGGTCCGCCTGACCAACCTGTACGGCCCCTGGCAGGCTCCGGACCGGATCATCCCCCGCATCGTCCTCCAGGCCCTGCTCGACACCCCCTCCGAGGCGGTGACCGGCCGGCTCCGCGACTTCCTGTACGTCGAGGACGCGGCCGAGGCGCTGCTCCTGCTCGCCACCGGCGAGCACACCGGCGAGACCTTCAACCTGGCCGCCGGCCAGGCCGTGGCCCTGGAGGAGGTGGCCGCCGCCGTGATCACCGCCGCCGGCAGCGGACGGTTCACCACCGTCGACTCCCCGCCCCGGGACGGTCGCGGCCCCTCGCTGGTCGCCACCTCCGACCGCCTCAACCTGGCCACCGGATGGCGGCCCACCGTGCCGTTGGCCGAGGGCATCCGGCGCACCGCGGACTGGTACCGGGACAACCGCGCCTGGTGGTCCCGGTTCGAACCGCTGGTCACCACCGACCGCCGCACGGCGGACTTCCTCGCCGACCACGTGCTGCCGCTCACCCTGCAGGTCCCGGCATGACCCCGGGCGCCCTCAGCGAGCGCGTCGTGGCACAGGAGTCCGCCCACCTGGGCCACGGGCTCTCCACCGCGGCGACCCTGCCGGCCGCCCTGGTCAGCGGCAAGGGGGTGGTGGTCCACGACCTCGACGGGCGCCGCTACCTGGACCTGTTCGGCGGCGCGGGCCGCTGCCTGCTCGGCCACGGGGACGAGGCGTTCACCCGGGCCCTGGCCGACCAGGCCCGGAGCCTGGTGGTGTCCCGGCACGCCCACCCGGTACGTGCCCGGTACGCGGCCGAGTTGGTGTCCCTGGCACCCTCCGGGCTCGACCACCTCTCCCTGGTGTCCACCGGCAGCGAGGCCGTCGACTGCGCCGTCCGGATCGCCCGGGCCGCCACCGGACGGGACACCGTGCTGGTCTTCGAGGGCGCCTTCCACGGGCGCACCACCGGAGTCGCGGACTTCACCGACCCCCGGTGGCACCCCGGTCCACGAGGCCACCACCCGGTGGTCCGCTGTCCGTACCCGACCGAGCAGGACGACCCGGCGGCCCGGCGGCTCGCGGCGGAGGCCGTCCGGTCCGCGCTGGCGGGGCGGACCGTGGCAGCCGTACTGATCGAACCGGTGCAGGGCAGCGGCGGCAACCGGGCCTGCCCGCCGGCCTTCCTCCGGACACTGGCCGAACTCTGCGCCGCGACCGGGTCGCTGCTCCTGCTCGACGAGGTGGTCACGGGCTTCGGGCGCACCGGAGCGGTGTTCGCGGCTACGGCCGCCGGGGTGCGGCCCGATCTGCTGATCCTGGGCAAGGGCATGGCCAACGGCGTGCCGATCGGCGCAGTCCTCACCTCCTCCGCCCTCGCGGCCACTCCGCCGCTCGGGCTCCCCGGCGGGATGTCCAGCACCTTCGGCGGCAATCCGCTGGCCGTCGCAGCCGCCGCGGTGACCCTCGACCTGCTGCTCGGGCGGGAGTTGGCGGAGCAGGCCGCGGTGGTGGGCACGCAGTGGCGGCGGCTGCTCTCCGAGGCGCTCGCCGGCCATCCCGCCGTCGCATCCGTCCACGGCACCGGCCTGCAGATCGGGGTCCGGCTGCGGCACGCGGCCGACGAGCGGGCCTTTCTGGAGGCCGGTCTCGTGGTCGGGACCAGCGGCGACACCGTCCGCCTCAACCCCCCGCTGGTGCTCAGCCACGCGCAGGCCGACGAGGCGACCGAGCGGATCGTCCGCGTCCTGGGCCGCGCCACCACGCGGGGCGCGGCGGCATGACGACCCTGCAGATCATCGGCGCCAGCAGCGCCGTCCCCGATCCGGGCAGCGCCACCTCGTGCTACCTGGTGCGCGGGCAGGGCATCACCGTCCTGCTCGAATGCGGCCACGGTGCCGTCGGTGCGCTCCGCAAGTACGCCGACCCGGCCGAGCTCGACGCCGTGCTCGTCTCGCACCTGCACCCCGACCACTGCCTCGATCTGGTGGCCCTGCGCAACCATCTCGTCGTCCATGGCCTGCCTAAGCTCCCGCTCCTCCTCCCCGTGAACGGACCCGCCGTCCTGCGCGCGCTCGGCGAGGCCCTGGGGCTGGGCGCCGGCTACTTCGACCCGGCCTTCGACGTCCGGACCTACACCGCCGGCCTGCCCTTCGCCCTCGGCGACCTCACCGTGGACGCCGTCCGCACCCGCCACAACACGCTCGCCAACGCGCTCCGGCTCACCGACGGCGCCGGCCGCCGGCTGGTGTTCAGCAGCGACACCGGCTGGTTCCCCGAACTGGCCGAACTGGCCACCGGGGCCGACCTCCTGCTGATCGAGGTGACCGACCCGGTCACCCCCGACCACGGGCCCCGCTGGCACCTGTGCCCCCGGGACGCGGCCCGGGTCATCGCCGCGGCCCGGCCGGGCCGGGCCCTGCTCACCCACTACGTGGCCGGGGCGGGCGACCGGATCCTCGCCGACACCGCCGCCGGCTGCCCGGGCACACCCGTGCGGCTTGCCATCGAAGGAGAGACCCATCATGTCGGTGCCTGAGCGAGCGCGGGCCGGTGCCGGTGCCCGGCTCGGGGTGGACGTGGGCGGCACCAGTGTCCGCGCTGCCCTGGTCGACCCGACCGGGGTGCTGGTGAGCCCGCTGGTCGACGCACCCAGATCGCCGGATCTGATCAGTCAACTCTCCTCTATTTACCATGATTTGACTGATAGTCAGAGTGTGGTGGTCGCCGGTGCGGGGCTGGCCGTGCCCGGCTCGGTCGACCCCGCCACCGGCCGGATCGGGTCCGTGCCCACGGCGCCGGCCCTCCAGGGGCTCGACCCGGCGGACATCCGGCTCGGCCCCGGCCTCCCGATCCGGGTCTGCAACGACGCCAACGCGGCGACGATCGGTGAATGGACCCACGGCGCAGCCGTAGGCGCCCGCCATGTCGTCGGTCTCTTCGCCGGCACCGGGGTCGGCTGCGGGGTCGTCATCGACGGGGTGCTGCTCACGGGCAGCCGGGGCCTGGCGGCCGAGGCCGGGCACCTCGTGGTCGACCCCGACGGACCGCCCTGCCCCTGCGGTGGGCAGGGGTGCCTCGAACAGTTCGCCTCGGGCACCGCGGTGGCCCGCTGGTACGGCGAGGCCACCGGCCGGTCCGTCCCGGGCGCGGCCGAGGTGGCCCGCGCGGCCCGCGGCGGCGATCCGACAGCCCGGCAGGCGTTCGAGCGGGCCGCGCGGCTGCTGGGCGTCGCCGCGGCCGGCCTGGCCAACCTCTTCAACCCCGAGGTGATCGTGCTCGGCGGCGGGATGGCCGCCGCCTGGGACCTGCTGGAAGCGGACCTCACCCGAGCCGTCGCCCGACACACCATGCCGCTCACCGCACGCGGCCTGCGCCTCGCACCCGGCCGGCTCGGGCGCGCCGCCGGGGTCGTGGGTGCCGCCGCCTCGGCTCCGGCCGACTGACCCGTCACCTCACCTCACCCACACCGGACCACCGTCGACCGGGCTCCGGACCACACCCCAGGGAGACCCATGCAGCATTCACCCGAACGCATCGCCCGGGCCCGGGCGCTCGATGCCGTGATCGAGGAGGTGGTGGCCCCCGCCGCCGCCGAAGTCGACCGAGCCGGTTCCTTTCCGGCCGAAGGCATCAAGGCACTCGGCGAGGCCGGCTTCCTGGCACTGTCCGTCCCCCGCGCGGACGGCGGCGCGGGAGCGGGAGCCGAGGAGTTCAGCGAGGTGGTGACCAGGCTGGCCGAGGCCTGCGCCTCCACCGCCATGGTCTACGTGATGCACGTGACGGCCCTCAGCTCGTTCCTGGCCATCCCGGAGGCGGAGCGCCGGCGGGAGCTGCTGCGCGAGATCGTGGCCGACCGCCTGCTGGTGACCGAGGCGATCAGCGAGCCCGGCTCCGGCTCGCAGTGGTGGTCGGTGGCCAGCACCGCCGAGCGGACCGACCGTGGGTACCGGATCACCGCCGACAAGAGCTTCGCCACCTCGGCCGGGCACGCCGACCTCTACGTGGTCTCCACCCGGGCACCGGGCGCGGACAGCGACCGGGACCACGCGGTCTTCGCCGTCCGGGCCGACCAGGGCGAGATCACCACCGGCAGCTGGCACGGGCTCGGACTCGCCGGGAACAGCAGTACCTGGATCCGGTTCCGCGCCGAGGTCGCGGAGTCGGCGCTGCTCTACTCCGGCGGCGAGGGCGGTGGCCTCCGGCAGTACAACGAGGCCAACCAGCCCGTCTACCACCTCGGGGTCACCTCCGCCTACCTCGGGATCGCCGCCGCCGCCTACCAGGCCGCCGTCGGCCGGATCCGCTCCCGTCGGTACACCGGTGACCCCGCGGGCTTCGGCGCCAAGCTGAGCGATTACCCGATCGCCCGCCGACACGTCGGTGAAATGGCGATCCGGCTGGCCGCCGTCCGGCCGATGACCGCCGACCTGGCCCGGCGGATCGACCAGGGCCAGGAGCTGGCGGAGCTCGCCGTACCGATGACCGCCTGCAAGGTCGCGGCGGCCGAGGCCGCCTCGGCCGTCGCGCGGGAGGCCATGCTGGCCAGCGGCGGGATCGCCTACTCCCGCGGCCCGTTGGCCATCGAGCGACACCTGCGCGATGCGCTCGCGGCCTCGCTCATGGGCCCCAACGACGACTTCTGCAAGGAGTTGATCGGCCGCCTGGAGATCGACGGGGCCTCCTACCATGACCTCTGACCGGCTCCGGACCGCCCAGGCGGTCGCCCGCGAAGCGGCCCGGACGGCCCTGCCGTTCCACCGGGACCGCGGCCTGGCCGGCTGGGCCAAGGAGGACGGCTCCGTGGTCACCCGGGCCGATCTCGCCACCGAGGAGCGCATCCGCGAGGTGCTCGCCGAACTCGCCCCCGGCGAAGCCGTCCTGGGCGAGGAGTACGGCCTCGACGGCCGGCCCGACGGCGGCCGCTGGATCGTCGATCCGATCGACGGCACCGAGAACTTCCGGCGGGGCTCACCGTTCTGGGGCACCCTGCTGGCCTGGTGCGAGGGCACCGGGCCGAGCGTCGCCGTCGTGAGTGCGCCCTCGCTCGGACGCACCTGGTGGGCCGAGCTCGGCCGCGGGGCGCACACCGACGGCGGCCGCAGGCTGGCCGTCTCCGAGGTGGGCGAACTCCGGGACGCCTCCTTCGCGTTCGGCGGCGTGCACGAGTACCCGGTGGCGCCGCTCCGCGAGCTGGCCGCCTTCGCCTCGACCTGCCGGACAGCCTGGGGGATCGGGAACTTCCTCGGCCACGTGCAGGTGGCCGAGGGGATCACGGACGGGGCGCTCTCCTACGGTGCCAGCCCCTGGGACCTCGCCGCCCCCGCGCTGATCGTCGCGGAGGCCGGCGGCACATGGAGCGACCTGGACGGGGAGCCGACCCTCGACCGCGGGTCGCTGCTCACGTCCAACGGCAGGCTCCACCGGACCCTGCGCACCGGTGTCCACCGCGCCCTCCACCCGGAGCCCGCCGACCGCACGACCGAGGAGCCCCAGCCGTGACCACGACACCACCCGCCTCGCCCGAAGCGCTCGGCGAGACCTACCGCAGCCTCTGGCGGGTCGGCGAGCGGGCGCTCCGGGAGGCGACCCACCAGCCGGACGGGATCCCCGAGCACGGGAGCCCCCGCTGGGGTCTGAGCCTGGTCATCCGGGTGACCGGCGCACCGCGCGAGGCGCTCGCAGCCGAGCTGGCCGTGCTCGCCGAGCACTGTGCGGGGCCGCACCTGGTGTACCGACCGGAGGACCTCCACCTCACCGTGCGCAGCGTCGAGGGGTTCGCCGACGAGGTCGCCGAGGAGCACGTCGACCACTACGCACGGCAGGCCCGCCGCGCCGTCCGGGGGCTCGGCCCGCTCGCCGTCACCCTGCGCGGCATCGGCGGCTCGCCCGGCGGGCTCTTCGCCTGCGGGTACGCGACCCCCGCCCTCCAGCAGCTGCGCCACCGCCTGCACGCCGACACCCCGCCCGGCGGGTACCTGGGCGTACCCGGCGGGGACGCCCGGCGCATCCGGGACACCGCCCACGCCTCGCTCGTGGTCTACCGGCCCCCGGTCCGTCCCGAGGCGGCCTTGGCCGACCACGTGTCCGCCGAGGCCGACACGGAGTACGGCACCCTCGCCGTCACCGCTCTCTCCCTCGTCCGCTACCGCCCGACCGCCACCCGGGTGGCCATGGAAGAACTCGCCCGGATCGGACTGGAGTACTGATGCCGTACCAGCAGAATCCCTCCTCGGCCCGGCCCGTCAAGGGCCTCATCCTCGGGGCCGGTCTCGGCACCCGGCTCGCCCCGCTCACCGACCACCTGCCCAAGCCGCTCTTCCCCGTGCTCAACCGGCCGGTCATCGTCCACGTCGTCGAACGCCTCCGGGCCGCCGGGATCACCGACATCGCGATCAACACCTTCCACCTGGCAGAGGAGTTGGAGGCCGCGCTCGGCGACGGCAGCGCCCTCGGCGTGTCCATCACCTGGTACCGCGAGCCCGTCCTGCTGGGGACCGGCGGGATCCTGCCGTTCTGCGCCGACTTCTGGCCGGACGCCACCCTGCTGGTGACCACCAACGACATGCTCTCCACCCTCGACCTGGACGCGATGCTCGCCTTCCACCGCAGCGTCGGGGCCCGGGCGACCGTCGCCACCTTCGAGCACTCCTGGCCGTTGGAGGAGTGGGGCGGCGACGTCGCGGTGCTCGCCCCCGGGAGCACCCGGGTCGCCGAGTACCAGCCCAAGCCCGGCCTGCAGGCCCGCGGCCGGCACGGTGCCACCGGCACCTGGATCTTCGAGCCGCCGGTGCTGGACCACCTCCCTGCGCGTCGGTCCTTCGACCTCAACGAGGACCTCCTGCCGCTGCTCGCCACCACCGGCGGTCTCCACGCCTACGCCGACACCTACGAGTTCGAGGACTTCGGCCAGGCCGAGGGCTACGTGCGGGGCACCGGCGAAGCCCTGGCCGGCCGACTGGGCATCAGGCCCGCCGAACCCGAGGTCTCACCCGGCATCCACCTCCACCCCACCGCCCGGGTGCACCCGACCGCCCGGCTCGACGGCCGGGTCGCCGTCGGCGCCTTCGCCGTCCTGGAGGCCGACTGCCGGATCCACGGCCCGGCCGTGATCGGCCAGGGGGCCACCGTCGGCGCGGCCGCGACCGTCCGGGAGTCGGTGCTGCTCCCCGGGGTCACCGTCCCCGCCGGGATGACGGTGGCCGGAGCGCTGCTCGGCAACGCCCTGACCACCCCGGCCGCCATCCGACGGCACTGCCTGAGCGAGCTGTCCGGACCGGTGAGGGGTGCGGGCCGCGAGGAGCAGGCGGGCGTCAGCCGACGGTGACGGTGAACGGGCCGGCCAGGACGGAGTAGCCGTCGTTGGCGAGGTAGTAGGCGTCGTAGCGGCCGGGGCCGCTCAGCTTGCCGGTGGCGAAGGTGGCGGCTCCGCTCTGGTTGGGGGTGTAGGACCAGGCGAGGGCGGACTGGGCGCCGGGGGTGACGCCGACCGGGTAGAGGCCGATCCAGTTCTTGGTGCTCACCTGGGAGGTGTTCGGGAGGGCGTAGCGGAGGGTGAAGTTGCCGCCGTTGGTGACGCCGTTGAGGGTGCCGGTCAGCGTCGGGGTGCTCGAACTCGCGTGTACGAAGGCCGCGTTGAGCGGGGTGGCGTAGGTGTCGTTGGCGGTCAGGCCGGGCAGGCCGAGGGCCTGCTCGATGGTGCGGCCGATGCTGTAGTGGTCGTAGTGGGTCGGGCTGCTGGTGCCGGCCGGGACGGTGCCCTGGGAGCCGACGGCGATGGTGGCGACGTGGTTGTAGCCCTCGTTCTCGCTCTCGTCCCAGGTCAGCAGGATCAGCGAACGCTGCTGCGTCCAGGCCGGGGAGGCCATGATCGGGGCCAGGGTCTGCTTCAGCCAGCCGTCCTGCACCTGCAGGCTGGTCGCGCTGCCGTTGCCCGAGCCCTCGCCGTCGTAGTAGTCGTCGGCGGCGATCCAGGAGAAGTTCGGCGTGGTGGCCGCCGACCGGAGGTCGGTGGTCAGCTGGGTGGTGTCGAAGAGGTGCGCCGCGCAGCGGGCCGGATTGCCGCTGATGTCGGTGTAGTTGATGAACGGCGCGTCGTCCGGCATGTACTTGGCGTCGTACTGGGTGGTGGTGTTGCAGGGCGTGCCCATGCCCTGCTCGTACGCCTTCCAGCTCTTGCCGGCGCCCTCGATGGTGTCGCCCAGGTTGCGCTGCGGCGAGTTGATGTTGGGCCAGTAGGTGGCGCCCTTGGTGTAGGTGTCGCCGCCCGCGATCGCCAGGTAGTTCTCGTCGCTCGGGTGGTAGACGCCGTGCGCGTCGGTGAGGGTGGCGCCCTGGGTCATCAGGCTGTGGATGAACGGGGTGTCACCCGGGTCGTTCATGATCTGGTTGTAGTCGGTGTTCTCCATCATGACGGTGAACACGTGGTCGTAGCCAGGCACTTGGGAGACCGGCGGGGCCACCGGGGCGGGCGCGGCGACCGGGGTGGAGAGGGAGAGCGAGAGGTTGTCCAGGTAGCCGGTCTCGCTGCCGGTGGAGAGGAACTGCACCTCCACCTGGATCGAGCGGGTGCCGGCCGGGACGGCGCCGGTGGCCGAGCGGGAGAGGAACTTGGTGCCCAGGCCGCGGTCGGTGGCGGAGACGGTGGGCAGCTTGGCGGCGGCCCCGACCGGGCGCCCGCCGGCGTCCTTGAAGTGCAGGCTGACCGCGGCGTAGCCGCCGTAGGTGGTCCAACCACCCAGCCAGCCGGCCAGGTTGTACGTCACGCCGCCACCGTCGATGGCGCTCTGGGCGGAGGAGACGTCGACCGTCTGGGTCATCGCGCCGTCGCCGAAGTTGCCGGGGGCGAAGAAGCCCTTGCCGGGGGTGTTGCCGTCGCCGGGCAGCCCGAAGGAGCCGACCGAGGAGCACATCACGTTGATCCCGCCGGCCTCGACCGTCCAGCCCGGCACGGTGCCGGCCGCACTCCAGTCGCCGGTGCAGTAACCGCCGCTCTCGGCATCGCCGTTGACGATCAGGTTGCCGCTGCCGGTGACCGACTGGGCGGGGGCGGCGACCACCAGGGTGCCGAGCAGGGGGAGGGCGGCGAGCAGCCCGAGAGAGCCACGACGCAGTCGCATGGGGGAAACCTCGTCCCGTTGGTGAGGGTGGATGTCACGGCCTTTCGCCATGGACGGGACATAGAGATATCGGCCCGTACTGTCCGGCGGAAGAACGCCGACCGAACTTGGCTGGACAAGTTCGGTCGGCGATGTGTGCGAGAGGTGTGGACGTCCCTCATCCGGGCTGGTCAGCCGGTGCCGTCCGGCAGTTGGTGGGCGGGAGGCCGGCAGGTGGACCGGCCGACGGGTCGGGGGCCGGCCGGTTGACGGGGTGTCGTGGCCGGCCGGGTGATCCTGGCAGTGTGTCCGTTGCCCCGGGTGGGCGGGGCGGCTAGCGTGCCCGGACCGGATCGGCACGACGTTCAGGAAGCAGGTCGGAAGTGGCCACGTCCAGCACCGTCAACGGCGGGGTCTCCCACTGGTACTCCGAGCTCGGGCCCGCCGAGCCGCGGCCGGCCCTGGACGGGTCGGTCGAGGTGGACGTGGCCGTGGTCGGGGGCGGGTACACCGGGCTCTGGACGGCGTACTACCTCAAGCAGGCCGACCCGGGCCTGCGGGTGGCGGTGCTGGAGCGGGAGTTCTGCGGGTACGGCGCCTCCGGCCGCAACGGCGGCTGGCTCTACAACGGGTTCGCCGGGCGCGGGGTGTTCGCGCGGCGGTACGGCAAGGAGCGGGCCGTCGCGATGCAGCGCGCGATGACCGCCTCGGTGGACGAGGTGCTGCGGGTCTGCGCGGCGGAGGGCATCGAGGCCGACCAGGTCAAGGGCGGCGTGCTGGAGGTGGCCCGCACCCCCGCGCAGGTCGAGCGGCTGGACGCGTTCGTGGCGGCGGAGCACGCGTACGGCGAGACCGAGGTGCAGCGGCTCGGCGCGGCCGAGGCGGCCGAGCGGCTGGCCGTCGCCGGGGCGCTGGGCGCGAGCTGGACGCCGCACGGGGCCCGGCTGCAGCCGGTCAAGCTGGTGCGCGGGCTCGCGGCGGCGGCCGAGCGGCTCGGGGTGGAGATCTTCGAGCGCACGGCCGTGACCGGCATCCACCCGGCCTCGGGCGGGGCGAGGGCCCGGGCGGTGACGGCGCGCGGGGTGGTCTCGGCGCGGTACGTGCTGCGCTGCACCGAGGGCTTCACCGCCGAGCTGCCGGGCGAGAAGCGCACCTGGCTGCCGATGAACTCCTCGATGATCGTCACGGCCCCGCTGCCCGCCGCCTTCTGGGACGAGATCGGCTGGGCCGGCCGGGAGACGCTCGGCGACTTCGCGCACGCCTACATGTACGCCCAGCGCACCGCCGACGACCGGATCGCCCTCGGCGGCCGGGGCGTCCCGTACCGCTACGGCTCCCGGACCGACCTGGACGGCTCGACCGCCCCGCGCACCGTGGCCCAGCTCACCGAGATCCTGCACCGCTTCTTCCCGGCGGCCCGCGGCGCGGCGGTGGAGCACGCCTGGTCGGGGGTGCTGGGCGTGCCGCGCGACTGGTGCAGCACCGTGGTGCTCGACCCGCGCTCCGGCCTCGGCTGGGCCGGCGGCTACGTCGGCAGCGGCGTCACCACCACCAACCTGGCCGCCCGCACGCTCCGTGACCTCGTGCTCGGCACCCCCACCGAGCTCACCACCCTCCCCTGGGTCGGCCACCGCGTCCGCCACTGGGAGCCCGAGCCGCTGCGCTGGCTCGGCGTGCACGGCCTCTACGCCGCCTACCACTACGCCGACCGCCAGGAATCCGGCACCCGCCCGCACACCTCCCCGGTCGCCCGCCTCGCCGACCTCGTCTCGGGGCGGCACTGACCGGGGCTGATGGCCGATCGGGCAGGCGGGGTGCCCGAAAGGGCAGTGCCGCGTGCCCGGAGGGTCGGGTGTGACGGGAGGGACACGGGGGAAACCAGGGGAAGTCGGACACGTCTGTTGTTCCTGTGTATTTGCTGCACAGAATGGGGCCCGTTGAGTCTGTCGGCGGTCCCGACCGGAGGGGAATTCGGGGGCGGGTCGGTGACGGAGTGACGTGATCGGGAAAGCCCGCCGCACCCCTGGGGGACGAATTGTCCGACGATGTCCGGTTCTTGGTGCTGGGACAGATGTGCGCCTACCGGGGCGACCTGCCGTTGGCCGTGGGTTCGCCGCAGCAGCAGGCGATGCTGGCGGTGCTGCTGCTGCGCTCCGGCCGGGCTGCCTCGATCCAGGAGCTGGTGGACGCGGTCTGGGGGGAGGAGCCGCCGGATTCGGCGGCCGCCGCGGTGCGGACCTACGCCTGGCGGTGGCGGCGGGAGCTGGCCGAGACCAAGACCGAGCCGCAGACGCTGCTCTCGGCCGGGGACGGCTACCGCCTCGCGCTGCCCGCCGCGAACGTGGACGCGCTGCGCGCCGAGCAGCTGGCCGGCGAGGCGGCCCGGATCCGGGCGGTCGAGGGGCCCGCCGCGGCCCGCCGGGCCGTCGGCCTGGCGCTCGACCTGTGGCGCGGCGAGCCGCTGGCCGGCATCCCCGGCCCGTACGCCGAGCAGCAGCGACGCCGGCTGGACGAGCTGCGTCTGGCCCTGCTGGAGGAGAGCTTCGACCTCGACCTCCAGCTCGGCCGGGAGCAGCTGGCCATCCCCGAGCTGGGCGCGTTGATCGCCGCCCACCCGCTGCGCGAGAGCACCCACGGCCTGTACATGCGCGCGCTCTACGCGGCCGGCCGCCAGGCCGACGCGCTGGCCGTCTACCACCGGCTGCGCCACCGCCTGACCGAGGAGCTGGGCGTCGAGCCCGGCCCCGAACTGCGCGGGCTGCACCAGCGGATCCTGGTCACCGACGAGTCGCTGACCCCCTCCCGGGCCCGGGCCGAGCTGGCCGCGCCCGCCCGCGCCGGGCAGGCCTCCCCGGTGGAGCCGCGCGGCGGCCCGGCCCCGGACTCCGCCGCGCTCGCCGAGCCGGAGGCCGCCGCCGACCCGCTCGGCCCGCCGGTGCCGGCCCAGCTGCCGGGCACCACCGCCGATTTCACCGGCCGCGAGGCCGTGCTCTGCCGACTGGTCGAGACCCTGACCAGCACCGACTCCGAGCTGCCGATGGTGGCCGCGGTGGCCGGAATGGGCGGGGTCGGCAAGACCGCCCTGGCCCTGCGCGCCGCCCACCGAGTTCGGCACGGCTTCCCCGGCGGGCAGCTCTACGCCGACCTGCGGGGCAGTGAGCACCAGCCCGCCGACCCCGGCATGGTGCTGGCCAGCTTCCTGGCCGCGCTCGGGGTGGGGGAGAGCGCGCTGCCCGAACACCTGGAGGACCGCTCCCGGCTGTTCCGCTCGCTGGTGGACGGCCGCCGGATGCTGGTGGTGCTCGACAACGCCCGGGACGCCGCGCACATCCGCCCGCTGCTGCCCGGCTCGGCCTGCTGCGCGGTGCTGGTCACCAGCCGGGCCCGGCTGCTCGACCTGCCGGTCTCCAGCCAGGTCGACCTGCCGGTCTTCGAGGCCACGGAGGCGCTGGCGCTGCTGGCCCGGATCGCCGGGCCCGAGCGGGTGGACGCCGATCCGGCCGCCGCGCTGGCCCTGGTGCGCAACTGCGGGCTGCTGCCGCTGGCGGTGCGGATCGTGGCGGCCCGGCTGGCCTCCCGGCCGTCCTGGACGGTCGCCTCGCTCACCGCGCGACTGGCCGACGAGCGGCGCCGGTTCGCCGAGTTGCGCGCCGGTGAACTGGACGTGTCGGTGGTTTTCCAGCTCGGCTACCGGCAGTTGACGGATGATCAGGCGCGAGCCTTCCGCCGGGTGGCGGCCGTCTGCGGCCCGGACATCGGGCTGGCCTCGGCCGCCGCCGCCGTGGGCGGCGACGAGCAGACCGTCGAGGACCTGCTGGAGTCACTGGTGGACGCGGCCCTGCTCGAGGCGCCGGCCTTCGGCCGGTACGCCTTCCACGACCTGGTCCGCGCGTTCGTCCGGCAGCAGGCCGACGCCGTGGAGCGGGCCGAGGCCCTGCACCGCCTGCTGGACTTCCTGCTGGCTACCGCCACCGCCGCCTTCGAGCAGGTGGTGCCGGGTGACCCGGTGGGCGGCACGCTCGGTCCGGCCCGCTCGGCCGGGCTGCGCTTCACTGAGGCCCGCTCGGCCCGGGCCTGGGTGGCGGCCGAATCGCCCGGGGTCTTCCACGCGGTGCTGACCGAGGCCTGGGAGGCCCAGGGCCGCCCGGCCGAGGCCGAGGCGCTGCACGGCGAGAACCTGAGCCTGGCCGCCGACCTCCTGATCGCGGTCAGCGCCTTCGGCTCGGACCTCCAGCGCGAGCAACTGGCCCGGGCCGCCCTGGCGGTGGCCGAGGCCGCACAGGCCCGCGGCGACCGGCGCTCGGCCGGGCGGGCCCGCTTCCTCTGCGGAAACCTCGCGGTGCAGAACACCCACCTGGACGAGGCCGAGGAGCACACCCAGGCGGCGGTGGCCTACTGCCGCCAGGCAGGCGACCGGGTGATCCTCGGGCAGAGCCTCAACGACCTGGGGCTGATCGCGCAGTTCCAGCACCGCTACGACGCGGCGGTGCGCCACTACGACGAGGCGATCGCGCTCGCCCGCGAGTTGGGGCAGCGCTCCGGCGAGCTGGTCACCACCGTCAACGCCGCGCTGGCCCGGGTGCGCAGCGGCCGGGCCGAGGACGCCGTCCGCGACTGCGAGCGGGCGCTGCCCGCGCTGCGCGTGGTGGCGGACCACCACGGGGTCGCGTACGCGCTCTACGTGCGGGCCCTGGCCAGGCACGAACTCGCCCGCTACGACGAGGCGGTGGGCGATTTCACCGAGTGCCTCAGCCTCTGCCGGACGATGGAGCTGAACGGCCGGGAGGCCCAGGCCCGCTACCGGCTGGCGGACACCCTGCGGGTGATGGGCCACCCGGCCGAGGCGGTGGCGCAGGCCCAGCGCGCGCTGGCCCGCTGCGCGGAGGCCCGGGCCGAGCGCGACCAGGGGCACGCCCTGGTGGTGCTCGGCCGGGCCCTGCACGATCTGGGGCAGCGGACGGAGGCGCTGGACCGGCTGGCGGAGGCCGGGGAGATCTTCCTGCGGCTCGGGCTGCCCGACGTCGGCCAGGTGGCCGACCTGCTGGAGCAGCTCAGCCGCTGACGGTCACTCACTTCAGGGTCGGCGGCGGGGTGTAGCTGGAGCCGGTGTTGTTCCAGTCCTGCACCACGGAGCCCGCGACGGGCTGGGCGCTCGGCGCGGTGAGCTCGGCTGCGGCGGCGGCCACGCCACCGATGCCCACGATCGCCAGCAGGAGGGCCGCCGGGATGGTCTTGAGCTTCGCTGCGCGCTGCATGGTGACTGCCTTTCGTTCGGTGCGGGGATCAACTGGTCAGGACTGTGTCACCTCGCGATCTATGGCCGATCTACGCTCTGGTGGGGTCCGGTATACGTCCGGTACTCGCGGCCCGGGCGGGTACGGATCCGGTACGGGCGGGTACGCATCCGGTACGGGCGGGTGCGGAGCCGGTACGGGGCGGGCTCAGGAGGTCGGTGTGACCCGGTCGCCCGCCGGTGTGACCCGGTCGCTCGTCAGCGTGACGCGCTCGCCGGCCACGCTGAAGTGCAGCGAGAGCAGCGCGACCGGCAGCCGGAGCAGGCCCAGCAGCCCGCGCACCTTGTGCTGCCGGGAGGCGTGGTAGTCGGGGAGCACGTTGAGGTGGGCCACCGGCGGCCCGGCCAGGGCCTGGTCGACCAGCAGCCGCACCCCGCTGTCGGGGGCCTCCGGGTCGGTGACGGCGGTGAACCTCGCGTAGTAGGCGTGCAGCCGCTGCAGGGTCTCCTCGGCGGGCCCGGGCACGTCCAGGATGGCGGCGGCGGCCCGGTGCACGTCCCCGTCCGGGCCGAACCGGAGCCGGAAGTGGGTGTCGAACAGGTCCGGGGCGGTCCGGTAGACCAGCAGCGCGGCCTCCAGCAGCACGCCGCCGGTGATCCGGGCCCCGGCCGCGTCCTCCAGCAGCTCGCAGTCGCTGCCGTCGGGCAGCCGCAGGAAGAGGCCGCCGGCCCGCCGGTGCAGGCCGCCGGGCGGGTGCAGGGCCAGCAGCCGGGCGTGCAGCACGGCGGCGATCGCCCGCAGCACCGGGCTGGACTGCGGGACCGGCGGGCGCGGCGGTTCGGGCAGGTGGCGGCGTAGGTAGCCGAGGTAGGCCGAGGGTGGCTGGCGCACCAGCACCTGGTCGTCGTCCATCAGCGGGGTGAGCAGTGGCGGGCGCGGCTGTTCGGCGGCCAGCCGCCGCTGCACGGCGGCGCCGATCGCCACCCCGGCCGCCTGGTCGGCGTCCGGCTCGCGGTCGAGGTGGCCCCGACCGCACTCCAGGCTGTGCACCACCGGGCCGGGGTGGCCGGCCAACAGCTCGGCGGCCTGTGCGGCCAGGCGGTTCAGCGACTCCATGGGATCCTCCCGTGCTCCCGTGGACGGGCGGCGTTCCCCCCGTCCGCTCGAAGGCCAGAGGATGACGCGCATCGGTCAGTGATCGCTCTACGCTCGATCTTCGCGCAGCTCACCGGCACAGCCCAGCGAGGACGGTGCTCAGGTGGCACTCAACGGTGGCTTGGGTGATGGCCGACCGGATGGCGATCTGACTGATGCTCAGCGCCTCGGCCACCTTGAGCAGGTAGCCCCTGATGTCCGCCGAGATCAGCCGCCGGAGCAGCTGCGGGCCGTCGTCCATGCTGAGCACGATGATCTGCGAGCGCGGTGAGCGCGCGCAACTGCCGTACGGCCAGCGACACGTGCCGGCCCCGGCGGCGGCGGAAATTCGGTGGCTCCGCCCGGGGCGGGCCAGGCACAATCCGGCCGTAGTCGGGGTACGGAGGAGCCTGCTTGGACGTGTTCGCCTGTGCCGGGTGCGGTGTGGAGTTGTCGGCGCCGGTCGCCCGGGTGGCGTTGCCGGTGCACACCTACCACGGGGGTTGGGAGGAGCTGCATCCGCCGCTGATGGAGCCGGGTACCTACGCCGTGGAGCCGCTGCCGACCGGGCCGCCCTGGCGGGTCTGGGCGGAGGTCGGGGCGGAGGAGGCGGCACGGCAGGGGGTGTACGCGCCGGAGTACTCGGTGTCCTTCGGGGCCCGGGGCCAGATCGTCATCGCGCCGGGGGACTCCCGGGCCATGCGGCTGATTCCGGAGAAGTGCGGCGGCTACTGCATGGGGGTGGACGGCCGGGACGGGCCCAACCTGGCCTGCGTGGGATGTGGCCGGGCCGTGGCGACCCGGGTCGACGACTGCGGGTCCTGGCAGACGGTGTGGTTGGAGCCGGCAGCGGTGGTCCGCCGGGATTCCGGGCGGTCGGCCGTGGTGCCGGACTGGGCGGACTTGGCGAAGCCCGAGCACCGGGTGCCGCCCGTGGAGCTCGACGGGTCGTGGAGCCGCCGCTGGGAGGCGGCGGTCGCCGTCATGGCGGCCCACCTGGTGGCGGCCACCGACGGTCACCCGGTGGTGCTTCCGGTCGGGCCCGTGGCCGACCTGTTCGGGCACGCCGTCGCACGGTGCCTCCCGCCCGGACCGGACGCCCGCTCGGTGGGGCTGGCCGGCCCGGGGCTCGGCGTCCCGCAGGCCCGGCCGGACGTGCTGCTGGTGCCGCGTCACCCGCTCACCGGCGAGCCGTGGCGCCCGACCGGGGACGAGAGGGCCGTGGTGGCTCCGTTGGACAGTGGAGTCTGGGCGTACTTCGCCGGCCCGGGCGAGACCTCGCCGATCCCTGCCACCGGCGGGCTGCCGGCGGGCGTGCTGCGCGACGACTACCCGGTGCGGTCACGCCCCTGGTATCCCCTTGAGCCCCACCACAACGCCTTCCGGCACACCATGGTCCGCCTCCCGGCCATCCGCAGCCCCCGGCTGCGCCGGTACTTCGACTGACACTTCCCGCTTCGCGGCCAGGCACCGTCCTCGACAGGCAAGAGGGGGAGGGTCGTTCGTCGCGGTGGCGAAAATCGGTGGCTCCGCCGGGGCGGGGCGGGCACAATCCGCGGGAGATCGGGGTGTCGAGGAGCCTGTGCAGCGTCGCAGGTTGCGGAGAGTGCCCGGGTGGGGCTCGTCAAGTCGGGCTCCGGGGGCCGGTCTTGGCCTTCGTGGTCGGTTCGTGCGCCGGCGTGCTGACGCCTCGTCCATCGAACGGAGACCCCACTCATGGCGGAGACGAACTCGGCCGCTCCCGGCCCGATCGAGGTGCTGGCCCGCTACCGGCAGGCCATGCTCGACAAGTCCGCGGACGACCTGGCCGAGTTGTACGCGGTCGACGCCGTCCACGAATTCCCGTTCCTCTTCCCCGGCATGCCCGCGAGCTACCTGGGGCGCGAGGAGGTCCGGGCGGGCTACCGGGCGGCTTGGGGCGCGAGCCCGGCGCAGGTGCGGGAGATCCGCGAGGTCGCGCTCCACCGGAGCACCGATCCGGAGGTGATCACCGTGGAGCAGACCGTCTGCGGGGTGGTGACCACGACCGGGCGGCCGTTCAGCCTCCCGGGGCCGTTGGTGATCCGGGTCCGTGGCGGCCTGATCCGGCACGTCCGCGACTACCTGGACGGGCTCGGCGTGGCCCGGGCGATGGACAGGCTGTCCGCCGTCGCCGCCGCTCTGAACTGACGTTCAGGTGGTTCCCAGGAAGTCGTGTGGGCCCTAGCATTCCTGCGCGCGGACGAGCCATGTGCGGTGGCCGCCGTCGCCGAACCGACCGGCTCCCTCACTTCCGGAAGGACACCCTCACCATGTCTGCACGACAGACGGACACGGACAGCCGCCGTACCGTGATCAGGACGCTCCTCGGCGGCAGCGCGCTCGCCGCGGTGGCGGGCTCCGCCGCCCTCGGGGTCGGCGCCGCCGAGGCCCAGGCGGCGCCGGCCGGGACCACGGTGGACCCGTTCGAGACCGCCCGGTTCACGCCGAACGGCCGGACCCGGGAGTACTGGATCCAGGCCGATTCCTTCCTGCACAACACCGTGCCCAACGGCGTGGACGGCATGATGGGCACCGCCTACGCCCCGGACCAGACCAGCTTCTGGGCGGTCGGGTTCCGGGCCTACACGCCCGGCTGGGGCGAGCCGTTGGCGGCGGACCTCGGCGTGCGGGGCATCGGTGCGAACAGCGGCATACCCGGCCCGGTCATCCGGGCGGTGGTCGGCGACACCGTCAAGGTGCACTTCCGCAACAACGACGAGCACTACAAGTGGCCGCACAGCATGCACCCGCACGGCGTCCGCTACGACCCGGACAACGACGGCGGCTACCTCGCCGACGCCCCCCAACGCCCCGGCACCGCAGTCGGGTTCGGCGAGACCTACACCTACACCTGGACCTGCCAACCGAGTTCGGTCGGCACCTGGCCGTACCACGACCACTCGGTGCCGCAGACCATCCCCGGCCCGAGCGCCCGGACGGCGGGGAGCCTGGCCGCGGGCAGCATGCCGACGGCCGGCATGCCGGCGGGCGGCATGGCGATGGGCGGCGGAGGTGTGATGGAGATCGGCGCCGAGCTGGGCCTGTTCGGCATCATCGCCGTCACCGACGAGCTCACCCCCGCCGTGGACCGGGAGTTCGTGCTCTTCTTCCACGACGTGTACCAGGCGGACGTGCCCTCCGTCGCCCAGGACCTCGACCTGTTCAACGGCGGCGCCTTCCTCGACAACACCCCCACCTTCACCGCCAAGGTCGGCGAGCGGGTGCGCTGGCGGATCGCCGCCCTCGGCAAGGAGTTCCACGTCTTCCACCTGCACGGCCACCGCTGGCGTAGCGACCAGGGTTACCAGGGCTGGGTGGATTCCCAACTCATCGGGCCCTCCACCACCTTGACCGTGGAGTACACCGAGGACAACCCCGGCGACTGGATCTACCACTGCCACGTCACCGACCACATGATGGGCGGCATGGTGGGCCGCTACCGCGTCACCCGCTGACGGTACTCAGCCAGCGTAGGCCGAGTGGACCTCGGCGCCGGGGCAGCAGGCGGAGTCCTCGTCGGGGAGCACCGTGTGGCAGCCGCCGCACAGCAGGACGGTGTCGGGCTCCTCCGGGCCGATGGTGGAGACATCGTTGGCCCGGACCACCAACTGCCAGGTGTCCCAGGGCTCTTCGCCCTGGGCGTCGATCACGCCGTCGAGCAGGTGGTCGAAGCCGAAGCCCTCGAACCCGGGGTGGCCCTGGGTCCGGGCGCCGGGCTTCAGGAAGTGCTCGACCAGGTAGGCCATCCACTCGGCCGCGGCGTAGAACTTCTCGTGCCCGTTCCACTCGATCGCGGTGCCGTCGGCCGTCGGCTCCCACTTGCACCACAATCCGGGCTGCCCGGCCGGCGGCTTGTTGTGCTCGCGGATGTCGGCATCGCGGCCCTGGCCCGCGTACCCGCTGCCGTCGACGAAGTACGGGCCGTTGGCCCGGTCCATCCGCCGGGTGCCGGCGAACTTCCGCAGGTAGGCGATCTCTTGCGGGTTGAGCGGCGGCTCGACGGCTATCCGGCCGGTGAATTCGGTGGTGTACCCCATGCGGGGAGCGTAGCGGCGCCGTCCGACAGCCCGGGGCGGCCCGGGTCAGGCGTGGGCGGTGGCGGACTTGGCGCAGCCGCCGGGACGCCCGGAGGGTCGGGTTCTGGCTGGTCATCGGGGTGGCTCCAGGGGGTGGTGGGCGATTCGGTGACGACCCTAGGGGCAGCCGTGACCGATTTGCGTTGCCGCCGCATTGCGCCATCTGATGATCCGTCAGAATGGCCACCGGCCTGCGGGGTGGGGTGTGGACGCAGTACTGCCACCTGACCTGGGAGGTTCGACCGATCGATCATGTTGAAAACTGTTGACTCTTGATGTCAGCTCGTGGTCGGATGAGTTTGTTCTTGTTGATGCCGCGCGGGGTGGTGCGGCAGGCCAGGAGGGACCGACGATGGAGCTCCTCACCCGCTTCGCCCAACGCTTCGGCGCGGAGCCGGAGGGTGTCTGGGCGGCACCCGGCCGGGTCAATCTGATCGGCGAACACACCGACTACAACGAGGGCTTCGCCCTCCCGTTCGCGATCGACCGGCACACCCGGGCCGCCGCGAGGCGGCGCACCGACGACACCGTCCGGGTGGCCTCCTCGGCCGCCGGCTTCGCCCCGGTGGAGATCGCCCTGGACGAGGCCGACCCGGAGAAGATCGAGGGCTGGGCCGCCTACCCGCTGGGCGTGCTGCTGGTGCTGCGCGGCCTCGGCCACCGGGTGCCCGGCCTGGACATCATGGTCGAGTCCGAGGTGCCGGTCGGTGCCGGCCTCTCCTCCAGTGCCGCCCTCTGCTGCTCGGTGGCCCTCGCCGTCAACGAGCTGGCCGGCCTCGGGCTCAGCCCGCAGGCGCTGGTCGAGATCACCCGCCAGGCCGAGAACCAGGTGGCCGGGGCGCCCACCGGCCCGCTCGACCAGTCCGCCTCGCTGCTCGGCGTGCGTGACGCGGCCGTGCTGCTCGACTGCCGCACGCTGGCCGCCGAGCCCCTCCCGCTCGGCCTGGACGCGGCCGGCCTCACCATCCTGGTGCTCGACACCCGCGCCGAGCACGCCCACTGCGACGGCGGCTACGCCGCCCGCCGGGCCGGCTGCGAGCAGGCCGCCCGGACTCTCGGCGTGCCCGCCCTGCGCGACCTGACCGAGGACGAACTGACCGGCCGGGCCCGCCACTTGCTCGACCCGCGGAGCTACCGGCTGGTCCGCCACGTGGTCACCGAGAACGCCCGCGTGCTGGAGACCGCCGCCCTGCTGGAGAGCAGCGGGCCCGGCGCGATCGGCCCGCTGCTGACCGCCTCGCACGCCTCCCTCCGCGACGACTTCCAGGTCTCCTGCGCCGAGCTGGACGCCGCCGTCGAGGCCGCGCTGGGCGCAGGTGCCCTCGGGGCCCGGATGACCGGCGGCGGCTTCGGCGGCTCCGCGATCGCCCTGGTCCCAGTCCCGGCCGCCGAGGCGGTCGCGGAGGCCGTCACGGCCCGGTTCGCCGTCGAGGGTTTCGCGGAGCCGTCCGTGTTCGCCGTCCGCGCGGACGAGGCGGCGCACCGCCTGCTCTGACCGACGGCCGGCCCGCCTTGTCCGAGTGATCACCGGCTCTCCGAACCACCGGCCGGGCCGCCCGGCCGGCTGCCCTGACCGGGGGCCCTGATCGACTGGCCCACCCGGCCACCGTTCGGGCCCGCCGCCCGGCCGGTCCCACCGCACTCCCGCACCACCCGCGCTCGCCGTCGCCCGGTCCCACCCCCGACCGGCCCACCGGCACGTACCGGTCCCACCGACGACCGGTGCGCCGCCCCGCCGCCTGATGCGGCCCTCGAGCTCCCCCGGAAGTCGGCAGGGTGACCGACTTCCGGGGGCCCACCGGTGCCCGGCCGCCACCACGCCCGGGCCCGAGGTCATCACCGTCAACGTCACCGCCATCGCGGCCGAGCCCAGGGCCGCCGCGACCGTCACCCCGCGTACGTCCACGCTCAGTCCGGGCGCCCAGTGCCCTTCACGAGGAGATCCGTGCCGCACTCTCCCACCGCTACCGGCACCGGCGACCTGCCGGGCGCCGGTCTCGTTCCGCTGCTCACCACCCTGCTGGCCGACCTGCTCGGCACCGAGATCGAGCCCGACCAGGACTTCTTCGCGGCCGGCGGCGACTCCCTGACGGCCATTCAACTCTGTTCTGCTGCAGGGGCTCAGGGCCTGGAGCTACGGCTGGCCGACGTGCTCGTCGCGCCCACCGTCCAGCAGTGGGCCGACCTGCTCGCCGACCGCGCGGCCGGCGATGCCCCGGCCGCGGCATCGGGTACGGCCGAGTCGGCCCGGGTGCCGCTCACGCCCACCCTGCACGACTTCCTGGAGGAGTTCGGCAGCACCCGCCACCACCGCAACCTGGTCGGCGTCTTCCGGCCCCTCCCGGCGGTGGGCGAACTCGAGCTCCCGGCAATCGACCTCGCTGCGCTGGAGCGTGCGCTCGCCCGGCTGGTGGCCCGGCGGGATTCGTTCCGGCTGCGGATCCGGCCGGACGGGGCAGGCTGGCGGCAGGAGTCGGTTGCGGCCGGTGCGGCCGTGGTGCCGGTGGAGCGGTACCGGTACGAGGGGGAGCCGGCCGACGGACCCGCCTACGTCGAGGAGTTGGCCTCGGCGGCGCAGCGGCGGCTGGACCTCGGGGACGGGCCGACCGGGCGGGTGCTGGCGGTGGAGTCGCCCGGCTTCACTCGGCTGGTGCTGATCCTGCATCACCTGGTCGCCGACGGGCTCTCCTGGCCCTTGCTGGTGGGGGAGTTGGGCGAGTACTACGAGCAGGAGCGGGCGGGCCTCCCGGTCGAGCTCCCGGCGGCGGGCAGTTTCGCCGACTGGGCGGCGGCTGCCGTGGGCCGAGCCGGGCGGCCCGAGGCCCGGGCGGAGCAGCAGTGGTGGGTCGACCAGCCCTGGGAGCAGGCCGCCCCGCTGCCGCTGGACCACCCCGAGCTGCGCGGTAGCAGCACCGCCGCGGCCGAGGTCTTCGAGTGGACCGAGCTCGACCCCGCCCGCACCGCCGCCCTGGCCGAGGCCGTCCGCCGTCGACCCGAACTCACCCTGCCCGACGTGCTGTTGGCCGCACTCGCGGCGGCCTGCGACTGGGCTGAGGGTCGGCCGGTGCTGCTCAAGACGGTGGGCCATGGCCGTCCCGCCTGGCCGGGCACGGCACCGGAGGCCACCACCGGCTGGTTCTCCACCCACTGCCCGCTGCTGCTGCCCACCGGCGGTGCCGACTCGGCCGAGCGCCTGGCGGCGGCCGTGGCCGCCCGCACCGCCGTGGGGGAGGGCGGCACCGGCTTCGGCCTGGCCCGCTACCTCGGCCCGCCCGAGGTGCGGGCGGAGCTGGCCGCCCGGGTGAGCTGGGACGCCGCGATCGACTTCAACTACCTGGGCACGCTGCGTGCTTCGGCCGCCGGGCCGTTCGAGGAGCTGGACGAGCCGGCCGGCCGGATCTTCGACCCGGCCCACCTGGTGCCCTGCCCCATCCGACTCACCTCCTACCTGGCCGAAGGCTCCCTGGTCACCCGGTGGATGACCTCCGGCCCGCTCTGGGAGCGGTCCACCGTGCACCGCATGCAGCGCCGCTACCTCGCCGCACTCGAGGACCTGGCCGCCCTGCTCGGCGCGGAGACCGCGCACCCCGCCGCCGTCGCCGACCAGGCCGACGGCGCCGACCACGCCGACCACGACGAACGGACCACGTCATGACCGACGAGTACGCCCTGCGCCTCCGAGTCCGCCTGCACTCGGGCCAGGAAAGGGAGTTCGGCCCGTTCGCGCTCGGCGAGCCCGCCGAGCAGACGGTGGCCGGCACCACGCTGCGCCTCGGCGCCGAGGCGCCGTACCGCTCCGTGATCACCCCGGCCCCCGGCGAGCGGCTGGCCGCCGTCGAGTACCGGCTGCGCGGCCCGCTGGCCAACTTCGAGGAGGTGATCGGGCCCGACAGCGGCCGCTGGTTCATGAACTCGGCCCACCCGACCGCCTTCTGGCGGTTCGCCAAGACCGCCGCCTCCCGGATCGAGGACGTCAAGACCCCGCTCTACCTGTTCACCGGCCGCGACCGTTCGGTGCGGCTGGCGCTGGGCATCGTCGGCGGCCTGGTCGAGACCGACTTCGCGCTGATCGAGCCGGTCTCCAACCGCGCGCTCAACGTGCACACCCGGGTGGTCGAGGTGTCGATCACCCGCGGCACCGCCGACTATCCGCTGGAGCTGCCCGGCGACGGCAGCCTGGCCGAGGCGGTCTACCTGGCCGGCGGCCAGGGCCGGGCCTGGAGCGAGGTGCTGCGCGAGTTCTCCGCCCACACCCGGGCCACCCACGGCACCGCCGACCGCTACGAGCCGGGCTCCACCGAGCCGTTCTGGTGCAGTTGGACGGACTGGTCCAGTGAAGACATCGACGAGCGGATGGTGCTGGAGAACGTCGGGATCGGCCTGGAACTCGGCATCCGCAACTTCATCGTGGACGACGGCTGGTTCGGCCCCGGCCTGGACACCGCGTACGAGCGCCCGCTCAACATCGGTGACTGGCAGCCGGATCCGGCGAAGTTCCCCGACCTGCGCGGCCTGGTCGAGAAGGTCGGCGCGCTCGGCGGCCGGCTGGTGATCTGGTGCGCCCCGCACGCCGTCGGCCCGGCGGCCGAGGTGTACGAGCAGCGCAGGCCGTACCTGATCGCCGACGCGGCGGGCGAACCCGTCATCTGCGACACGCAGTTCTACTCGCTCTGCTTCCAGAACGCCGAAGCCCGGGCCGTGATGGCCGGGATCTGCGAGGCACTGGCCGCCGACTGGGGCTTCCACGGCGCCAAGTACGACCTCTTCAACTGGATCCCGCCGGTGCCCTGCGCCAGCCCGCACCACACCCACGACACCGGCTCGGCGATCGAGGGCCTGCGGCTCTTCCTGGCCGCGGCGGACGAGCGGGTGCGCCGCCACCGTCCGCACTACGTAGTGGAGTTGAAGCAGAACTACGGCACCGCTCTGCTCAGCCCGTACGGCACCTGCATGCGCGCGGGGGACGCGCCGTTCGACCCGGACACCAACTTCCTGCGCACCCTGCACGTCCAGGCGTACACCCCGTACGCGCTCAACGACTACCAGGCGTTCACCCCGGTGGACGAGCCCGCCGACGTGGCCGTCGCGGTGGTCAAGATGCTGGCGGCCGGCATCCCCGCCTACGGCTGCGACTTCGCCGTGCTGCCCGCCGAGAGCCGGGCCGTGGTCCGTGAACTCCACCGCCTGTACGAGGAGTTCGCCGAGGAGTTCCGCACCCACCGGCTGCCCGACGACCCCGAGCACGCCGCACTGCGGGCCCGCTCGGCCGGGCGGGACATGGTGCTGCTGGTGCGCCCCGGCGGCGCCGTGCGGATCGACCGGCCCAGCCAGCTGCTGAACGGGCGGTACCTGACCCAGGTGGCGGTGGAACTCGCCGAGGGCGGCGCCACGGTGAGCAGCTACGGGGTCGCGGGCGAGCTGCTCGGGGTCTCCCGGGTGCCCGGCGGCCGCCTGCTGCTGGACGTGCCGATCGGCGGCCGGCTGGCCGTCGCACCGGCCGACTCGTCGGCGGTGGGCGCCTGATGGGCACTCCGCACCAGCTGCTCGCCCGCGCGGGCCAGGCCGTCGAGGCGAGGGCCCGCGAGGTCGCGTACGGCCGCGAGCTCTGTCTGAGCGCCGCGCGGGCCCTGCTCGACGAGGTGGACGCCGTGCCCGGCGCCGTGCCTGAGGCCGGTTTGGCCGAGGTCACCCGGGTGGTGGCCATCGCGGGCTCCTCGCGCGGCGGCACCAGCCTGCTGCACCAACTGCTCACCGACCGCCCGGACACCCTCTCCATCGCGGGCGAGCACACTGCGATCTACAAGCTCAACCGCCTCGACCGGCGGCGCAGCGACGGCTCCGACGGCCTCGACCCGGAGGCGGAGTTCGACCACGCCCGGATCTCCCGCGACTTCGTGGCCCGGCTCGGCGTCGGCGCCCGCCACCAGGAATCCCAACTCGCCGGCTACCCGCTCCAGATGGCCCGTCGGCTGGCCGTCCAGTGGCCGCTGCTGCGGCTCGGCCTGGACCAGGTCCGCGAGGCCGTCGCCACCGCCGTCAGCCGGTGCGGCACCGCGGCCTCCGCCGAGGCGCTGCTGCGGCACACCGTCCACCTGCTCGGCGCCGACAGCCCCGGCCTGGAGATCGACCGCTACGACCTCCCACAGCGCCACCGTCCCGGCACCGGCCTGCTCACCCCGCCCAACCCCTACTACTGCGTCGAGGAACCGCCGTTCGTGGTGCCGACCGCCCGGCGCCTGCCCACCCCGGCGGAGGTGGCCGGGCTGCCACTGGTGATCAAGTCCTCGGTGGACGCCTACCGGCTGCCGATGCTGCGCCGGCTGTTCCCCAACGCCGAGATCCGCCTGGTGCACCTGACCCGCAACCCGGCGGCCAGCATCAACGGCCTGGTGGACGGCTGGCTCGACCAGGGATTCTTCTCCTACGACGTGAGCGACCGGGCCCGGCTGGACATCGCGGGCTACTCCGACCGGGGCGAACAGACCCGCCGCTGGTGGAACTTCGACATCTTCCCGCAGTGGCAGCAGTACACCTCGGCCCCGCTCGCCGAGGTCTGCGCCCAGCAGTGGCGCGCGGCCCACTGCGGCATCCTGGCCGACGCCGCCTCCGCCACCGACCGGGTGCTCACCCTCCGCTTCGAGGACGTGGCCGACCCGGCCACCCGCGCCGCCACCATGGCCCGCCTGCACGAGTTCGCCGGCCTCCCCGACCGCCCGCTCGCCGAACTCCCGGTCACCATGGCCACCGCCCAGCCCCGCCGCGGCCGTTGGCGGGACCGCGCCGCCGAGGTGCTGCCCGCCGCGATGGCCCCCGACGTACTCGACGTGGCCCGCCGGCTCGGCTACCCGAAGGACGGTGCCCAGTGGCAGTGAACCCCGCCGGTACCCCGAGCGGCTCCGTGCCGCCCCAGGCCCGGCCGTCCATCGGCCTGGCCGCCACCGATCTGCCCGCCACCGGGCTGCCCGCCCAGGCGCCCGCCGCCTACCACGGCCCCAATTGGCGCGAGCGGACCGGCTCCCAGGCCGAGGACCTCGCCGAGGGCTGGCCCTGGGCCCCCTACGCGGTGCACGCCGACCACCACCGGCTGACGGACGTGGTGCTGCACTGCCCGGACCCCGCACTCCTCACCGCCGCCCCGCCGGACCGGCTCCAGCACCTCACCACCCTCGACCACGGCGCGCTCGCCGCCGACATCGACCGCCTCCAGGCCGGCTACGAGCACCTGGGCATCACCGTGCACCGGCTGCCGCAGCGCCGCACTGCGCTCGGTGGCGCTGCCGCGCCCGGCCGCCTCGGCGGGGCCAACGCGATGTACGCCCGGGACCTGTTCTGGATGGGCCCCGAGGGCGCCGTGCTGAGCCGGATGGCCAGCGGGGTGCGGGCGGGGGAGGAGCGGCAGGCCGCCGAGCTGCTCACCGGGCTCGGCGTGCCGATCGCCCGGACGGTCGGCGGCACCGGCCTGTTCGAGGGCGCCGACGCGCTCTGGCTGCGCCCCGGCCTGGTCGCGATCGGTGTGGGCCGCCGCACCAACACCGAGGGTGCGCTCCAGATCGCCGAGGAGGCCCGGCAGTTGGGCGCCGACCGGCTGCTGCTGCGGGTGCCGGAGGGCGTGCAGCACCTGCTCGGCGTGGTCCAGGTGGTCGGCGAGGGCCTGCTCGCCGTCCGCACCGGACGGCTCGACCCCACCGACACGGCCGCGCTGCGCTGGCTCGGCTTCCACCTGATCGAGGTGCCCGAGTGGCCGGAGGTGGTCGAGGGCTGCGCGATGAACCTGGTGGTGGTCGCCGACCGGGTGGTGGTGCTGCCCGACGGCTCCGCCCGGACCAGGGCGCTGCTCGCCCGCTACGGCGTCGAGTGCGCCGCCGTGCTGCCGGTGCCCGAACTGCTCAAGGGCGCGGGCGGCATCGGCTGCGCCACCGGCATCCTCGCCCGGGCGGCCCGATGAACGCCCCACGGCCGGACTCCCCGGCCAGCGAGGCTCGACCGGACCGTCCCGTGAACGCAGACCGGCCGGATGCCCCGGCCGGTGACCGCCGGCCGGTGGCCGTGCTGCTGGGCGAGCGCGGCTCACTCTCGGCTGCCGAGATCGCCACCGCCGCCGACCCCGAGCTGCCGGTGCTCTTCCTGACCGACGCCGCCGCCGAGGGCGGTGACAGTGCGCTGCTGCGCCAGATCGCCGAGGCCCTGGCCCCCACGGTCCGGGTCGACTTCGCCGACCTCGACGCCTGCACCGAGGCGGTCCGCGCCTTCGGGGCCCGTACCGTGGCCACCTTCGTCGACCGGCTCTGCCCGCTGGCCGCCGCCCTGCGCGGCCGGCTCGGCCAGGGACAGCCGGCCGACGCGGGCTGGGGCCACAAGGACGCTCAGCGCCGCACGCTGACCGAGGCCGGGGTCTCCCGGCTGCGCTCGGCCACCGTGCCGGACGCCGCCGGCCTGCGGGCGACCGCCGCCGACTGGGGGCTGCCGCTGGTGGTCAAGCCGGTCAACGGCGTGGCCAGCGCCGACACTTGGCTGCTGAACACCCCCGCCGAGCTGGATACCCTGCTGCACGATCCGGCCGCGCTGACCGGTGCCGCGATGTTCGTCGAGGAGTACCTGGCCGGCGCCCCGGGCCCGTACCCGCACCTGGCCGACTACGTCTCGGTCGAGGTGTTCCGCAACCCGCACGCGGCCGGCTCCGGCCAGCTGGCCTTCGTCACCGACCGCCCGCCGCTCGCCCAACCCTGCCGGGAGACCGGCCTGTTCGCGCCCAGCGCGCTGGCCCCCGCCGCCCTGGACGCCGTCACGGCCTGCGCCGTGGCCGCCCTGGACGCGCTCGGCGCCCGCCACGGCGTCTTCCACGTGGAGGCCAAGCCCGGCCGCACCCGGCCCGACGTGATCGAGGTGAACGGCCGGCTCGGCGGCTTCGTCGCCCGAGCGGTCCGCTACGGCACCGGCCTCGACCTGGGGCGGCTGGCCCTGGAGACCGCCGCCGGACACCCCGCCGCCCTGCCGGAACGGCTCGACTGGCAGCGCTGCGTGGCCTCGCTCCTCTTCCAGCCGCCGCCGGCCGCCCACACCATCACCCGGGCCCCTGGTCGACGCGAACTCGCGCGGCTGCCGGGCGTGCTGGCCGTGGACCAGCTCTCGGTGGCGGGCACCGAGGTGGCCTGGCGGCGCGGTACCAGCGGCGCCGCCGCCACCCTCTGGCTGGCCGCCGACGACCACGCCGAGCTCGGCCGGCGCTTCACCGAGGCGGCCACCTTCCTCGGTACGGCCTTCGAGTTCCGCGACCGGCACGGCCGCCTGGTGGCCGACCCCGACTGGCTCGACGCCCTCACCGCAGAGCCCCGGCCGACTGGCCGCCACCCCCACCCCGAGAGGACCCAGCCCCATGACTCCTGACCAGGTGGCCGCCGCCATGGCCGAACTGCTCGAACTCGACGAGGTCGCCCTGGACGACAACTTCTTCGAGATCGGCGGCAACTCCTTCACCGCCCTGGAGCTGGCCACCCTCCTCGAACAGCGCCACGGCATCCGCCCGGCCTTCGCCGACGTGGTCCGCACCGCCACCCCCCAGGCCCTCGCCGATCTCCTCCAGGCCGGTCCCACGGCATGACCACCTTCGCACAGGACGTCCTGGCCCGGGCCGAGGCCACCCCGTCGGCCCCAGCCCTCCGGGAGGCCGGCACCCCCGGCGGGGGAGGGGCACAGCCGGCCGGTCCGGGGCCCGCCGAGCCGGGCCCCGCTGCCCGCGCTACCGCCCGTGGCCCTGGCCCGGCCTCCGGAGGCCCGGCCTCCGGTGGCCCGGCCTCCGGTGGTGCCACCTCGGGGGGCGGCCCGCAAGCCGGTGCTGCCGACGGCTCCGCCCTGCCCGCTCCCTCCCTCCCCGCCTCCGCACCCTTCCCCGTCGCCTCCGTTCCCTCCCTCCCCGCCTCCGTTCCCCGCGTTGTCGGTTACGCCGAGCTGGTCGATCGGGCCACCGAGCTGGCGGGGGAGCTGCGGGCGGCCACACCGGTCGGGTCGCTGGTCGCGCTGGAGGTGTCCGGGGGCCTTGCCGGGGCGACGGCGCTGCTCGCCGGGGCGCTGGCCGAGCGGGCGCTCCTGGTGCTCGACCAGACCCAGCCGCCGGCCCGGCGGGCGCTGGTGACCGAGGACGCCCGCCCCTGTGCGCTGCTCGCCGAGGTCACGCCCGGCCGGCTCGGCCTGAGCCCGCTGCCGGAGGCGTCGGAGCCCCGCCTCGGCCTGGAGCGGGTTGCGTACGTGATGTACACCTCCGGGTCCACCGGCCGCCCCAAGGGGGTGGCCGTCTCGCACCGGGCTCTGCGCGACCGCCTCCGCGCGCTGGCCCGGGTGCCCGGCCTGCGGGCCGGGGAGACCATGCTCGCGATGACCTCGCCGTCCTTCGACATCTCGCTCGCCGAGCTGCTGCTGCCGCTCACCGTCGGCGCGACCGTGCTCGTGGCGCCGCCCGCCACCCGGACCGACCCCACCCTGCTGGCCGGCCTGCTCGCCGACCACCCGGTGGACGTGCTCCAGGCCACCCCGAGCTTCTGGCGCCTGGCCCTCGCGGCCGGCTGGCCGGGTGCGCCGGAGGCCCGCCTCTGGTGCGGCGGCGAGGCCCTGACCGGCTCGCTCGCGGCGGCCCTGCAACCCCACTGCGCCGAACTCTGGAACCTCTACGGTCCCACTGAGGCCACCATCTGGGCCCTCGCCGCCCGGATCGGGCCCGACCGGCCGGTCACCCTCGGCCACCCGCTGCCCGGCGCCGCCGTCGCCCTCGACCCGCCCGGCGAGGGCGAGTTGCTGCTGCATGGCGAGGCGATCGCCGAGGGCTACCTTGACCGACCCGAACTGACTGAGCGTCAGTTCATTACCTGGCCCACCCCGGACGGCCCGCGCCGGGCCTACCGCACCGGCGACCGCGCCCGAGAACTCCCCGACGGTACCTACGAGTTCCTCGGCCGGATCGACGACCAGGTCAAGATCCGGGGCCACCGGATTGAGCTCGGCGAGGTCGAAGCCGTCCTGGAGGCCCACCCCCGGGTGCACCAGGCCGTCGCCCTGCTCCACCATCCCGAGGACCCGGCCCGGACCCACCTCGAACTCCTCTACACCCAGGCCGAGGCCACCCCGGAAGCCCCGGACGCTCCGGACGCCCCGGCCGCCCGCGAGCTGCGCGCCTGGGCCACCGGCCGCCTCCCGGCCGCCGCCGTGCCCCGCCGCTACACCCGGACCGAGGCCTTCCCCCGCACTCCGGCCGGCAAGATCGACCGCGCCCTGCTCCGGGCCGCCGCCCCGACGGCCACCGGGGAGGCCCGGTGAACGCGCACCCGGCCCTCGCGTTGCTCCGCCTGCCCGGTTACCGGGCCTACCTGTTCGGGGCCACGGTCTCGGCCTTCGGCACCCGGATGGCGCAGGTCGCCCTGCCGCTCGCGCTGCTCGCCGACCACCACGGCGCGGCCGACCTCGGTCTGGTGATGGGCGCGGCGGTGGTGCCGAAGGCGCTGCTGCTGCTGATCGGCGGGGTCGCGGGCGACCGGCTCAACCGGCGCCGGCTGCTGGTCTCCACCGATCTGCTGATGGGGCTGGCCCAGGCGCTCACCGCGCTGGTGCTGGCCACCGGCGCCGGTGGGATCTGGCCGGTGGTCGGGCTGCAGCTGCTCTACGGCTGTGCCTCGGCCTTCTCCGGGCCCGCGCTGGCCGGGCTGATGCCCGAACTGGTCGCTCCGGCCCGGCTTCAGGAGGCCAACGCGCTGCTGCGCACGGCCGTGAGCACCGCCCAGATCATCGGCCCGGCCGCCGTCGGTCTCGCCGCCCTGCTGACCGGCCCCGCGCTGGCCCTGGCAGCCGACGCGGTGAGCTTCGGCCTCTCGGCGCTGGCCTTCACCCGGATGCCCGCCCTGCCCCGGGTGGCCGAAGCCGTGGCCGGCGGCGGCCGACCGGCCCGGATCTGGCCGGAGCTGCGGGCCGGCTGGTCGGCGTTCACCGCCACCAGCTGGATCTGGATCATGGTGGGCAGCTTCGCCGTCTACCAGGCGACGGTGCTGCCCGCGCTCTGGGTGATCGGCCCGCCGAGCGTGGGCCGCACGCTCGGCGCCGCCGCCTGGGCCACCGTGCTCACCGCCCGCAGCCTCGGCTCGCTGCTCGCGGGGCTCACCCTGCTGCGCTGGCGGCCGACCCGGCCGATCGTGGCCGTCTGCTTCCTGGTGCTGCTCGACGTGCCGATGCTGATCGCGCTCACCGGCCGGCTCGGCCTGGTCGGCCTGGCGATCACCGGCGCGCTCTCCGCGCTCGGCGTGAGCGTGGCCGACACGCTCTGGGAGTCCACCCTCCAGCGCGAGGTCGCCCCCGACCTGATCTCCCGGATCAGCTCCTACGACCTGATGGGCTCGGTGCTGCTCGCCCCCGCCGGGTTCGCCCTGATCGCGGGGGCCGTCGGCGCAGTCGGCGAGGGCACCACCCTGCTCGCCGTGCTGGTGCTGCACGTGGTGATCCACCTGGTCCTGCCCTGCCTCGGCGCGATCCGCCGGATCCGCCAGGCCCCCGCCGGGGCCGAGCCTGCCCGCGCAGCTACCGATGCCCCGCCGCACCCCGAGACCCCCGAGGTGGTCAGATGACCCAGACCCCGCCCGCCGCCACCACCCTGCCCTGGCTGGTGCCGCTCAACGTGGCGGAGGGCGCCCGCCGCCACCTGGTCTGCCTCGGCCAGGCCGGCACCGGCACCGCGCCGTTCACCTCGTGGAGCGCCGTGCTCGGCGCGGAGACCGGCGTCTGGGCCGCCCGGCTGCCCGGCCGCGAATCCCGGCTCCTCGAGGAGGCCACCGCCGACCAGTCGGTCCTGGTCGAGGCGCTGCACGCGGCCGTCGAGGCGCTCCCCGCCGGGGAGGTGCACCTGTACGGGCACTGCGGCGGCGCACTGCTCGCCTTCGAACTCGCCCACCGGCTGGGCCCCCGGCTCGCCTCGCTCACCGTGCAGCGCCAGAGCACCCCGCTGCGCCCGACCCCCCGCCACCCGGTGCCGCTACCGCAGTGGACCACCGCCCAACTGACCGACTACCTGCGGGCCTTGGGCGGCACGCCGGAGGCCGTGCTGGCCTCCGCCGAGGCGATGGCGGTGATGACGCCCGCGCTGCGGGCCGACCTCCGGTACGCCGACGAGTACGAGTGCCGCCCCGACCGGGCCCCGCTCGCCGCGCCGGTGCTGAGCATCGCCGACCGCGCGGACACCAAGGTGCCGCCCGCCCAGGCCGCCGAGTGGGCCGCCACCACCACCGGACCGTTCCGCCTGCTGGTCCCCGAGCAGCAGCCCGGCACCGAACTTTCCGCACGGATACCGGAGTTGCTCCGCCCCTACCTCGCCGGAGGCTGCTGAGGTGGCGGTCGACCTGGTATCCGAGCTGGCGGCGGTGGACGCCGAGGAGTTCGACGCGCTGGACGCGACGGCGGGAGCCGTCGCCAGCTACCACCGGCTGGCCCAGCACGAACGGGACGCCCGCTGGCGGGTCCGCTACGCCCGGGTGACCGACGGGCCCCGGCTGCTCGCCATGCTGCCCACCTACGCCTGCCGGGGCGACCGGTGGGCCGATCCCTCCTACGACCCCGCCCGCTGGCCGGAGTCCACGGCCGCCGACACCGGCCCTGGTGGGTACCTGCTGGTCGGCGGCAGCGCCGATCTCCGCTCGGGCTTCCACGTCGGACCCGAACTGCGCAGCCGGATCGGCCCGTTGCTCACGGCCGTGGCCGGCGCGGCGGCGGCGGAGGGGCGCGGGCTGCTCTTCCCGTACGCCTACGGGCCGACCCGGGAGGTGCTCGACGCGGCGACCGGTGGCCGGATCTCCTGGGCGCCGGTCGGGGCGGAGGCGGTGTTCGCACAGGCGCTGGGCGGCGAGGCGGAGTTGAGCTCGCGGGTGCGGCGGGTGCTGCGCCGGGACCGGAACCTGATCGCCGAGCAGGAGGTCGAGGCGGCGGCCTGGCCCTGGGGCGAGGTGGCGGGGGAGGCGGCCGAGGTGATCGCCGTGCACAACACCCGCAAGGGGCTGCCGGACCACCCGGAGTTCGTCCGGATGCGGTACGCGCAGTGGGCCGACTGCCCCTCGGTGGAGCTGGTGGTCTTCACCGCCCGCACCGAGGGGGTGCGGGCGGTGGCGACCGGGCTGGTCTGGCGCGACGAACTCGCGGTCCACGAGATCGCGTTGACCGGCGAGGACGGCCCGGTCCGGCTGGCGGCCTACGTGAGCGTGCTCTACCACCAGCCGGCCCGGTACGGCGCCGAGCGCGGACTGCGCCTGCTGCGCGGCGGGTTGGCGGCGACGGCGCCCAAGGCCATGCGGGGTGCGGAGTTCCGCGAACTGCACGGCGGGGTCCTGGACGCCGCCGCCACCCGCGAGTTGCTCACCCGTCCATGAGTCGGGGGTTCACCGCACGGTGAAGCCGGTGCCCGTGGTGGCGTCCCCGGCCAGCAGCGTGTAGCTGCCGGGGGCGACCTGCGGGTGTCCGGCGCCGGTGATGTCGCCCTGGGTGTGTGCGAGCAGCGAGACCGGGACGTTCAGGTTCGCCGTGCCGGAGGCCCCGGCCGCCAGGTGCACCCGGGTGAAGCCGACCAGCCACTTGGGCGGGGTCAGCACCTTGCTCACGGCCTGCGAGACGTAGACCGGGACCACCAGATCGCCATCCCTGGCACCGGAGTTGGTCACCGGTACGGTCACCTGCAGGGTGGTGTCGGAGCGCACGGTGGCGCGATCCAGGCCCGGGGCGCCGGTCTGCCAGCCGGTGTAGGAGAGGCCGGCGCCGAAGGCGAACAGCGGGCTGTAGCCGGAGTCGGTGCCGCCGTTGGTGCCGGGCAGCTGGGTGTAGAACTCGGGCTCGTTGCCGATCGCCTTCGGCCAGGAGACGGGCAGCCGGCCCGAGGGCTCGGCCTTGCCGTAGAGCAGGTCGGCCACGGCGTCCCCGCCCTCGGTGCCGGGCAGCCAGGCCATCAGCAGGCCGGCGGTGTTCGCGGCGCTGCCGAGCACCAGCGGGCGGTCGGCGATCACCACCACGACCACGGGCTTGCCGGTGGCCTGCAGGGCGGCCACCTGGGCCTGCTGCTCGGCGGAGAGCGAGGGGTTGGGCTGGTCGTTCGGGCCCTCGGCGCCGGGGGTGTTGCCGACCACCACCACGGCCGCGTCGGCCTCCTTGAGCGCGGCGGCCGCCGCAGTCGGGTCCGGCTGGTAGTCGACCGTGGTGCCCGCCGGGGCGCCGGCCTTCAGCCCGGCCAGCACGGTGACCCCGGGCACGGTGGTGCCGTTCGGCACGCCCTGCCAGCCGATGCTCCAACCGCCCAGCTGGTTGGGCAGGTTGTCGGCGCTCGGGCCGGTGACCACCAGCCTGTGGGTGGCGGCGGTGAACGGCAGCACGGCGTGCTCGTTGCGCAGCAGCACCGCCGATTCGGTCGCGGCCTTGCGGGCCAGGCCCAGGTCGGCGCCGTTCACCACCGCGTCGGCCCGGCCGGCGTCCACGTACGGGTGCTCGAACAGGCCCATCCGGAACTTGAGCGTGAGCACCCGGGAGACGGCCTGGTCGATCCGCTGCCGGGAGAGCAGGCCGCGCTGCACGGCGGTGAGTGCGGCGGCGGAGAAGCCGGGCGCGTCGGTGGGCTCCATCGCCATGTCCACCCCGGCGTTTACCGCCTCGGCCACCGCCTCGGGGTAGTCGGCGGCCACGTGGTAGGCGGTCTGCAGGCTGCGGACGTCGCTCCAGTCGCTGACCACCACGCCGTCGAAGTGGTACCGGCCGCGCAGCACGTCGGTGAGCAGCTCGTGCGAGGCCGTCACCGGCACGCCGTTGACGGCGCCGGAGTCGGCCATCACGCTGAGCGCTCCGGCGGCGATCGCCTGCTGGTAGGCGGGCAGGATCGTGTCCTGGAGGTAGCGCGGCGAGTAGTCGGCCGGCACCCGGTCGTGGCCGTTGAGCGGCTGCGAGTACCCGGCGAAGTGCTTGACGGTGGCGGCCACTTGGGTACCACTGCTGCCGTCCTGGAGACCGCGCACCGCGCTCGCGGCCATCGTGCCGGTGAGCAGCGGGTCCTCGGAGAAGGCCTCGTAGTAGCGGCCCCAGCGCTGGTCGCGGGCGACCTCGGCCACCGGGCCGAAGGCCCAGGTGGTGCCGGTGGCGGCCACGGCCCGCTGGGTGGACTGCTCGACGGCCGTCTCCAGGGCCGGGTCCCAGGTGGCGCCCATGCCGATCTGCTGCGGGAACATGGTCGCGCCCAGCACGTTGTTGTGCCCGTGCACGGCGTCGATGCCGTACAGGATCGGGATGTGCAGCCGGGAGTAGGTGATCGCGTAGTTCTGCACCTGGTTGGTCAACTCGGCCCAGTCCTTGGGTGAGTTGACCTGGGGCGGCATGCCGCCGCCGGAGAGGATCGAGCCGGCCGCGTTGTCGACCAGCACGCTGTGCAGGCAGTCCTGGTTGAGCGCGCCGCCGCTCCAGTTGCAGGTGCCCTGGAGGGTGACCAGGGCCAGTTGGTCGAGTTGGCCGATCTTCTCCTTGAGGGTCATCCGGCGGAGCAGGTCGGCGACCCGATCGGGGATCGGAGCCCGGGAGTTGAGGTAGGTCGCGGTGTCGGCGGCCGGGGCTGGGGCGGCGCCCAGGCCGGTCAGGGCGGTGCCGAGCAGGGCCAGGCCGGCCAACCCGGTGAGGGGGCGGCGCAGGCGGGGCGGGGCAAGGTGCATGGGACCGTCCGTTCAGAGATGGACATGACCACAAGAACTAGTGGGTGAGTTAACTCGGTGCCGACCCATGGGTCAATGAATTGAACGGAAAAGTGGTCTAGTCCGGAGCCTTGACGCCTGTTTTGTACAGGAGTTGAATCCCCGGCAGTCGACTCAGGGAGATGTACATGTTCAGACGGTTCCTCCCCCTCGTCCTGTTCGCCGCCTTCGCCCTGGTGCTCGCCCCGGTCCGGGCCCAGGCCGTCACCGTCCCCTCGGCGCCCGCCGGGTGGACCACCGTGTTCAGCGACGACTTCGCCGGCCCGGCCGGCAGTGCGCCGAACTCCTCCCGCTGGGTCTACGACACCGGCCCGGGCAGCAACTTCGGCACCGGTGAGATCGAGACCATGACCAACTCGACCGCCAATACCCACCTCGACGGCAATGGCCACCTCAACATCACCGCCCTGGGCAGCGGCGGCAGTTGGACCTCCGGCCGGATCCACACCCCGAGCGCGCTGGTCGGCGCCCCGGCCGGCGGGAAGCTCCAGGTGACCGCCTCGATCCAGCAGCCGAATCCGGCCAACGGGCTCGGGTACTGGCCCGCGTTCTGGATGCTGGGCCCCGGCCAGTGGCCGGAGAACGGTGAGATCGACATCATGGAGGACGTCAACGCACTCTCCCAGGTGGCTGGCACCATCCACTGCGGCACCTACCCCGGCGGGGTCTGCAACGAGGGCAACGGCATCGGCAGCGGGTTGCGCGCCTGCGGCGGCTGCCAGAGCGGGTACCACACCTACTCGATGATCCTCGACCGCACCAACACCTCGGCCGAGACGATCACTTGGTACCTGGACGGCGCGGCCTACTTCTCGGTCAACGAATCCCAGGTGGGCGCCGCGACCTGGCAGCAGGCCTTCGACCACAACCTGACCATCATCTTCGACCTGGCCATGGGCGGCGGCTTCCCGAACGGCGTCTGCGGCTGCAACACCCCGACCGCCGCGACGAGTTCGGGTGGCACGATGAGCGTGGGCTACGTGGCCGCGTACACCACCAACGGCGGCGGCTCCAACCCGGGCGGCGGCGGTGCGGTGGTCGGCTACGGCGGGCTCTGCCTGGACGACCGCAGCGCCAACACCGCCGACTACAACCCCGTCCAGGTGTACACCTGCAACGGCACCCCGGCCCAGCAGTGGACCTTCGTCCAGGCCGGCACCACCCTGCACGTGCTCGGCAAGTGCCTGGACATCAACGGCGGCGGCACGGCCAACGGCACCGCCGTGGACCTCTACACCTGCAACAACACCGCGGCCCAGGTCTGGATACCGCGCTCCGACGGCTCGCTCTACAACCCGCAGGCCAACAAGTGCCTGGACGACACGGGTTGGTCCACCACGCCCGGCACCCAGGTGGAGATCTGGGACTGCACCGGCGGCGCCAACCAGCAGTGGAAGCTCCCGTGATCACCCGCCGGTCCTTCGTGCTCGGCGCCGCGCTGGCCGGTGCGGCGGTGACCGGGCCCGCCGTGGTCAGTGGCACCCCCGCCCGCGCGGCCACCGCCGGGCTGCCACTGACCCTGGTCAACGCCTCGACCAGCGCCACCGTCTACGCCTACGTGACCGGTGCGGACAGCACCGGCTGGCCCGGATTCGTGGGCCCCGACGGGGTGTTCAACCGCCTGCCGAACCCGTCGGCCACCGTCACCCCGGTGGCCGACCACTCGATCGCACTCGGGGCCAACGGCTCCGCCACGGTGCGGCTGAACGACTGGGTGATCGGCGGCCGGGTCTGGTTCTCGGCCGGCCGCAAGCTCCAGTTCTTCGCCAACCCCGGCAGCCCGCCCGGCCTGGTGCAGCCCGCGCTCACCCCGGGCGACCCCAACTGGGCCACCGACTGGACCTTCTGCGAGTTCACCTACAACAGCGCCAACCTCTACGCCAACATCAGCTACGTCGACATGGTGGCCAAGCCCGTCGCCATGAAGACCACCGGCAGCGCGGGCGCGCAGTCGGTCAGCCCGCTGCCCGCCGGGGCGCTCGCCACCCTGGCGGCCGGGCTGCGGGCCCAGCACCAGAGCGACGGCGCACCCTGGGACCAACTGGTCTGCACGGACAGCACCGGAGCGGTACTGCGGGTGCTCTCGCCCACCCACTCGCCCACCGACTTCGGCGGGTACTGGAACTCCTACCTGGCCCAGGTCTGGTCCCGCTACCAGGGGCAGGATCTGACCGTCGACACCCAGAGCGGCTACGGCGCGCTCACCGGCCGGGTCTCGGGCGGGGTGCTCACCTTCGCCGGCCTGGACACCCACGGCGTGCCGTTCACCCAGCCGAGCGCCGCCGACATCTTCGGCTGCGCGAGCGGGCCGCTGTACAACTCCGGCGGGGACGCCCGCGGCGCCGTCGCGGCCCGGCTGGCGGCGGCGCTCAACCGCAGCACGCTGCTGGCGAGCGGCGGCGGCGCGCAGCCCGGCGGGGTGCCCGTCGCGCAGTACTACCAGAACCCGACCACCAACCACTACGCCCGCCTGGTGCACCAAGTGGCCAGCGTGGGCTACGCGTTCCCGTACGACGACGTGGGCCCCAGCGGCGCCGCCCCGGTGGACGGCCACCTCCAGGACGCCGCCCCCACCTCCTGGACGGTGACCTTCGGCGGTGGCTCCGGCGGTACGGGCGGTGGCGGCACCAGTGCCCGATCCACCATCCAGGCGGCCTCGTTCACCGCGCAGAGCGGCACGGCGACCGAGACCTGCACCGACACCGGCGGCGGCCTGGACGTGGGCTGGATCAGCGCGGGCGACTGGCTGCGGTACGCCGCCGTGGACTTCGGCGCCGGCTCGCCGGGCCAGTTCCAGGCCCGGCTGGCCTCCGGTGCTCCGGCCGGGGTCAGCGGGGCGGTCGAGGTCCGGCTGGACTCTGTCACCGGCCCGAAGATCGCCGAGGTCGACCTGGCCAACACCGGTGGCTGGCAGGCCTGGCGGACCATCCCGGCCAACGTCACGGCCTCCGCCACCGGCGTGCACGACCTCTACCTGGTCTTCGCGGGCAGCAGCACCGACTTCGTGAACGTGCACTGGTTCACCTTCCAGTAGGCCGTCGGGGTCACCGCCCTGGCGGTGACCCCTCCCCGCCCTTTTCGGACAACCGCCAATTCGGCGCTGGACGTTGACGGATTGAGATGGGCATGGCAGGTTCGAGCGGCCCGTGTGTGCACACCAGGTCGCACACTCGGCAATCCCCCACAAGGAGAGCCATGTTCAAGGGATTGGCCGCCCTCCTCGGCACGGCCACACTCGCGGCGGGTCTGCTGACCGCCGCCCCCGCCCAAGCGGTCCAAGCAAGCGATCTGACCTCCACCATCGCCCTGGACGACTGCTCGGCCTCGCTGGTGCGCTTCCCCGCCTCGGTCTCCACCGACCGCGCGATGATGCTCACCAACGGACACTGCCTGCCCACCATGCCAAGCGCGGGCCAAGTGATCCAGAACGTCAGCGCCAGCCGCAGCGGCACCCTGCTCAGCTCCTCCGGTGCCTCGCTGGGCACCGTGCAGGCCGACAAGGTGCTCTACGCGACGATGACCGGCACCGACGTCACCCTCTACGAGCTGACCGACACCTTCGCCTCGATCAGCAGCAAGTACGGTGCCACCGCGCTGACCCTCAGCAGCACCCACCCGGTCGACGGCTCCTCGATGTACATACCGTCGAGCTACTGGCAGCAGGTGTGGAACTGCTCGGTCAACGGCTTCGTCCCCACCCTCCGTGAGGACCAGTGGACTTGGCACGACTCGATCCGCTACAACTCCGGCTGCAACACCACGCACGGCACCTCGGGCTCGCCGATCGTGGACGCCGCCAGCGGGCAGATCGTCGGGATCAACAACACCGGCAACGACAACGGCCAGATGTGCACCCTCAACAACCCGTGCGAGGTGGCGGCCGACGGCACCACCACGGTCACCAAGGGCCAGAGCTACGGTGAGGAGACCTACTGGTTCACCACCTGCCTGGACGCCAACCGCGCGATCAACCTCAACATCAGCGGCTGCCTGCTCACCAAGCCGGCCGGGAGCGGCACCGTCTCGGTCACCAACCCGGGCAACCAGACCACCGCGCTCAACGGCGCCGCCAACCTCCAGTTGAGCGCCTCCGGCGGCACCGCCCCGCTGACCTTCTCCGCCACCGGCCTGCCCACCGGGCTCGCCATCAGCAGCAGCGGCAAGATCACCGGCACCGCCACCGCCACCGGCAGCTACAACGTGACCGCCACCGCGACCGACGCCGCCGGCAAGACCGGCTCGACCTCCTTCACCTGGACGGTCACCGGCGGCTCCACCGGCTGCACCCCGGCCCAGCTGCTCGGCAACGCCGGCTTCGAGACCGGCACCGCCGCCCCGTGGACCACCACCTCCGGCGTGGTCGACAACAGCTCCTCCCAGGCCGCCCACAGCGGCTCCTGGAAGGCCTGGATGAACGGTTACGGCTCGGCCCACACCGACACCGTCTCGCAGACCGTCACCATCCCGGCCGGCTGCAAGGCCAGCTTCAGCTTCTGGCTGCACATCGACACCGCCGAGACCGGCACCACCGCATACGACAAGCTCACCGTCTCGGTCAACGGCACCACGCTGAAGACCTACTCCAACGTGGACGCGGCCACCGGCTACACCCAGCGCACCTTCGACCTCTCGGCCTACGCCGGCCAGAGCGTCACCATCAAGTTCAACGGCGTGGAGGACTCCTCCCTCCAGACCAGCTTCGTGATCGACGACACCGCGCTCCAGACGAGCTGAAGCCCGGTGCACCGGCCGCCCCTTCGTCCCTGTCCTTCCCGGGGCGGCCGGTGACCCTCAGCCGAACGGCGCGGCCAGCCGCCAGGCCGTCGGCAGCAGGGCGTCCAGGGCCGCCAAGGCGGCCCGCAGCCTGGTCGGCCGGTCGCCGTGCAGCTCGAGCCACGGCGTGCCGGTGGTGGCGAGCAGCTCGCGGAACCGGTCGGTCATCCAGGGCCTGAGGTGCTCGCCGTCCCGCAGGCCGTCGTCGGCGAACGGCACGCCCTCGTGGCTGGTGAGCAAGTACAGCGTCCGGTCCGGGAGTCGGTTCGCCAGCTCGCGGACCGGCGCCGTGCTGAACCCCCGGTAGCGCTCCTGCCAGACGGTGGTGGCCAGGGTGTCGGTGTCACAGACCAGCACCGGCCCGCCGAGCCGCGCGGCGCGCTCCTCGGCCTCGTTCTGCCGGCGGCCGACCAGCTCGAAGTCGGCGTCCGTCCACTCCAGGTCGAACACCGTCGGCTCCGGCTGCCTGCCCTCGGCCCGACCCTTGGCCACCGCCAGCTTGGCGGCCGTCAACTCCCGCCCGTACTCCGGCACCCAGCGGGTCAGCCCGTACGCTCCGCCACGCTCCCGCAGTGCGGCGGCCAGCTCGGCCGCGAGCGTGGTGGTGCCGGTGGACTCGGCCCCGACCACCACCACCCGCCGGGCGAACCACCCCCGTACGGGCGGCTCCAACTCCGCCCAGTGCGCGGCCGGATCGGCCCGCACGGCGGTACCGGAGACCGGGAAGGTCCCGCGCCCGGGATCCAGCAGCACGGGCGTCGCACCGAACCGCCGGGCCAGCTCCGTCCCGTACGGCTCCGAGGCGAACACCGCGTCCACCGCCGGCCCGGCGGGCGCCGCCGCCGCGACCCCCTCGCGCATCAACGCGACGTGCCCGTCCCAGACTTCGGCGCTCTCGTAGTCCACCGGCAGGTCGTCCACCACCCCGGCCACCGCGACCTGCGGCTCGTCCGCCCAGTACTCGCGCAGCCAGCTCACCCGCGCGGCCAGCGGAATCGACTCGTGCGAGGCGGCCATCGCCACCACCGTGACCCGCTCGCAGGCGTCGGCCGCGGCCCGGATCAGGAAGTGGTGCCCGGCGTGCGGCGGGTAGAACTTGCCGATCACCAGCCCGTGCGCGAACCGCCCGCTCATGCCGCCACCACCGCACGGGAGTTGCCCGCCATCGCGCGGTACCAGGAGCGCAGCCCCACCCCGCACATCGCCAGGAACAGCACGTACACCACGGCCGTCAGCACCAGGCTCTTCGCGGCGTAGAGCGGGATGTACACCAGATCGGCGGCGATCCAGAAGTACCAGTTCTCCACCTGCTTGGCGTTGAGCAGCCACTGTGCGGCCAACGAGAGCGCGGTGGTCAGCGCGTCCCAGAACGGCGCACTGTCCCCGGCTCGGCCCAACACCACCGTCAGCACAGCGGTGGCCGGCACCACCAACCCGGTCACCACCACCAGCCCCGCCGGCGTCGCCCGCCCCATTGCCCGCTCGGCCCGCCCCGCACCGCCCCGCAGCCACCGGTACCACCCGTGCGCGGCCAGCAGCAGGAAGACCACCTGCAGCGCGGCACCGGCGTACAGCCGCGCCCCCCAGAACAGCACCAGGAAGAACAGGTTGTTCGCGATCCCCACCGGAAAGTTCCACGCACTGGCCCGCACGCAGAGCCAGACGCACACCGCCCCGGTGGCGAACCCGAGCAACTCGGCGGCGGTGACGGCGTCCTGGCCGAGCAGGAACAGCTGGTGATCGAGCGGCGCCAGCAGCCCGCTCAACGTATCGGCGACGGCCATGAGGACCCCCAGTAGGAAATAACGTCAGCCTGACGATAAGGGGTCGCCGCCCCACTGCGCAACGGGATGACCGAAGCTGTCCCCGGGCACCTGACCAGGGGGAAGGTAGAGCCATGACGGCCATCGACGACACGACGCACGCCCAACTGGTCCGGCGGGCGTTCCCGCCGTCCCTCGGCGCGGCCCTCGACCCCCTGCTGGGGCTCGGCTCACTGGCCATCCACCCGCCGAGCGGATCGGTGACCGTCCGCGTCGACGGCATCGAGCTCACCCTTCCGCAGCGGACACATGCCCTCGAACCACCGACGGACCTGCTCGCCCGGCTCGCCCCGACCGAACGCCTGGTGGTGGCCTGCTGGTACAGCCGCCACGGCGACGGCCACCTGCGCCAGTGGCACCTCCGCGAGTTGCTCGCCTCGGCCGAGCCGTGGGTGGTGCCGTACGTGGTGGAGCTGGCCGGCGACTACGTCCTGGAGATCCTGCTCGACCTGCGGACCGGCCTGGCAGGCCTCCCCGAGTCGGGCGACCCCCGCCGGGCGGTGTACGGCCGCTGGCTCGCCGAGAACCCGGCGCACTGCGCCACCGTCGAGCGGCGGGTGGTCAGTTACTGGTCCTGCTACCACCGCCACCGGGCCCGCGAGTTCGCGGACCACCCGGGTGCGGCAGTGCTGGAACTCCTCCGCGCCGCCGCCGAGGCCGAGACCGGCCGCCGCCGGCCGAGTCAGGCCCCACGGGCCCGGCGAGGGCGCAGGCCGGGGGTGGGGTGAGGGCCTGGCGATGGGAGAGTCGGATGCGGCGGCGGGCGGTACCGTCCAGGCCGAGGCAACGCTCCGCCAACATCCGTTAAGCTAAACGGAGTTGAGCGATTCAAATACCGGTTGCCCGGTCAACTTCCTTGCCCGAACGGGCAGATGAAGTGCGCCGTCGGCCTCTTCCGGCTCAACTGGCAGCGGCGAAACCGCACATCGTCCCACTTGGGAGGCCGTCAGTCGCCGAAACCGACCGCCCCGTCAATGTCAGGTATGATCTGCGTCACTTGACGGTGAATTTCTCCTGGGCTTCACTTTTCGAGGCGGTGGAGAGTGGATCGGGTGGGAATTATCCGAGTCGGAATCACCATTCGCAGCGCCGTCGCAGGAATCATCGGGTCACTCCAAACGGAGGTACTGCCGTGAAGCTCGTGCATTTCGTCAAGAAGGTCATGCCGGAGAAGAGCCTGAAGGCGTACGCGTGGTACGGCTGGATCTGATCGGGTAGTCGGGCACCTCGCAATTCCAGGCCCGTGCCGGGTGGAGCTGGTACGACCCGGCACGGGCCGCTCACCCTTGGGAGTCCACCGATGTCCCTGTCCAGCACCGGCCGGAGTGCGCGGAGCACCCGGGCCACCCTCTTCGCGCCCCGGCTCGGCGAGTTGCTCCACCGTCACCGCGGGGCGGACCTGTTCCGTCTGGAGCCCGACACGGTCGGCGTCGCCGGCGTCGAGCTGATGGACACCCTGCTCAGCGCCAGGCCGGCCAACGCCGAGGAGCGGCCGACCTTCAAGCCGGTCCAGGGCCGGCTCGTCACCCGGACCGATGCGGCGGGGCTCATGCAGGCGGTCTCCGCCGACGTCCGGGCCGCGTTGAAGAAGCCCCTGGGCTCCGCGGTGGACCTCTCCGGCAGGTGGCCGCACGTGCCGCACGTCTATCTCCGCGATCTCGTCTTCGGCGAGGAGAGCCTGCGATTCCGCATTCTCGTCGACCGCCGGTTGGAACTCACGCCGAAATTGACCTGGGCGGCCGTCGCCGCGGGCACGGCCATGCTCGGAAAGCCCGGCACGGAGGTGCCGCTCTCCAATCTGGCGGCCCGCGTGCTGGATGCGAAAACCTATGACGACCGGCGCTATGCGATGTATCTCTACCGTCGGGTGGCGGCGCCCGTCTGCTTCACCGTGGCCGCTCTGGTCACGAACGCGCTCTGGCTCGGGGCGCCGTTCGACGACGGAGAGTCGAACCGCGACATCCTGCTGGAGGCGCTGCGGCTGCTGCCGCCCTCCTGGAACATCCTGCGGCAGGCCTCGCCGGAGTTCACCGCCGTGGACAGCCGGATCGGGCCGCAGGACGACATCCTGATCCTGCCGCTGCTCAGCCACCGCGACCCCCGGCTCTGGGAGGACCCGAACACCTTCCGCCCCGAGCGCTGGGTGGGCCTCGACCCCGACACCCAGCCCGGCTACCTGCCGTTCGGCCACGCCGACGAGCGGTGCTGGGGGCGGCACATGGTGATGCCGCTGGCCGAGCGCCTGCTCGACCTGGTCCGCCGCGACGGCCTGGTGGTGAGCCCCGGACAGGCCGCCGGTCGGGTCGAACTCGACGGTCTGCTGGAGGTGTCCGGGGTGCGGGTCGTCCGGAGCTGAGCGGCCCTGGGCGGCCTCGGACCGATCGTTCGGCCGACGGGGGACGGCGAGCTGCCTGGCGTGCGAGGTCCAGAACCGGACGGGCGAGGGGGCCGCCGATGGCGACGATGTGCGAGGTAGCCGAGCGGGCCGGGGTGACAAGCAGACCGTCTCCAACGTGGTCACCGGCCGGGTCACCGTCCGGCCCGCCACGGCGGCCCGAGTCCGGGCGGCGATCGAGGAGTTGGGCTACACGCCCAACCTGGTGGCCCGTTCGCTCGCCACCGGCAGCACCCGGACCTTCGGGCTGTTCGTGCCGACCGTGGCCGGGGCGTTCTACGCGGAGCTGATCGAGGAGAGGGCGGCGCCGAGAAGGGCAGCGCAGAGGCCGAGGTGCACATGGTGCTCGCTCCCGAACCCACCCCGGCCGGGGGCCGCGCCGCCGCGGCCACCGTCCTGGCCGAACGGCCGGACACCACAGCCCTGTTCGCCACCCACGACGTGCTCGCCATCGGCGCCCTGGAGGCCGCCCGGCCGGCCGGGCCGTCCCCGCAGACCTCGCGCTGATCGGCCACGACGACACCCCCGAGGCCGGCGCGGCCGGCCTGACCACCGTGGCGCTCCCCAGCCGACGGATGGCCCGCGAGGCCGTCGAACTTCTCCTCCGCGCGGTCACCGACGGCCGGCCCCCGACCGACTCGCTCCTCCTGCTCCGCCCCGAGCTGGTCCACCGGAGCACCACCGGAGCCGGTCCCGAGGTGGCCTGACGCCCGGTCGGGGCGTCAGGGCTCGCGGTTCAGTTCGGCGAGGTTGGCCGTGTAGACGTCCATGCCGATGAGGTCTCCGCGGCGGCGGCACTCGGCGAGGGCCAGTCCGGTCCAATGCCGGGCTCCGGCGAGGTCGCCGGTGCGGAAGTGGTTTTCGGCGAGCAGGCCGTAGAGCTTGGCGAGCCGGCGTCGAGCGGGGGCCTCGGGCGGAGCGCTCTCCAGCCGGGCCAGCAGGGGGAGGAGCAGCCGGGTGCTCTCGGCGGTCCAGGAGCGGTCGCTGAGCCGTTGGGCCTCGGCCAAGGTGGCTCGACAGGAGGCCAGTTCGGCCCAGCCGGGGCTGCCGCGGCGGAGTTCGCGAGCGGTGATCAGGTCGTCGAGGTCGTTGACGGTCCGCTCGGAGTCCGGGGCCAGCCGGTGCGCTTCGCGAGCGTGCCGGAGCGCGGTGTCGAGGTCGTCCCGCAGGGCGGCCGACCGGACCAGCCGGGAGTGCACCGTGGCGGCGAACCGGGGGTCCATGGTCATCTCGGCGAGCAGCGACCGCAGCACGGCCTCCGAGCCGGCCGGGTCGCCGTCCTCGGCGAGCACGTCGGCCCGGTGGAGCAGCTCCCACGGCGACTCGGTGGTGTCGGCGCCGGCCATCCGGCGGGCCGCCCGGGTGTACCCGTTCGTCTCGAGCTCCCGCGCGATCCGCCGCAGGACCAGCCCGTGGCGCTGCAGCACCGCCTCGTCCTGACGGGCGAGTTCGACCAGTGGCCGGGGGAGGCGGAGCCACTCCGCGCAGCGGGCGTCGAGCAACTCGCCGTGCTCCCGGCAGAGTGCCCGGAACCGCTGGGCATCGCCCGCCCGCTCGGCGGTGTCGAGGGCGCGCAGGACTCGCCCGAGTTCCCCGTCGACATGGTCTCCCACCCGTGGCGCGTTCACCGGACCGTGGCTCCCCACTGGATCAGGTGACGGTACAGGTGGCGGTGCAGGAGCCCGGCCGGGTGCTCGTGGGGTTCGAGCTCGCCGCCGAGCACCGCGCTGTGCGGAGCTTTGGGCGCCACGTCGCCGGTGAGCTGGGCGAGGTTGTGCTGGTCCTCGTCCAAGGCGAGGGTGAGCGAAGGGAGCCGGGCCTGGTAGGCCAGCCGGGAGAGCGCCTGGCCCACCTCGTGGGTGACCAGACCGGCCTTGCCGAGCACCAGCCAGACTTCCGCCCGGACGGCCCGGGCCCGCAGCCGTCCGTACGGGAGGTGGCCGACGGGTACAGCGTCGACGGCCGTCCAACTGACCGAGACCACGGTGAGGCCCAGTGCGCGCTCCAGCTCGGCGTAGTGTTCGCTCACCCAGGCGGTGACGAGGGCAGCCTCGCCCTCGCACTCGGCCACCACCGCCAGGTGGCAGCTCGGTGCGGAGCGGCCCCGGGCGGCTCCGGCCGGGGTGGGCGGCTGCCAGTACGGGGGTGCGGTCGCGCCGGGCCGGCGCGGGCGTCGCAGGTCGAGGGCGCCCGTCCAGTCGACCGAACCGAGGACCCGGACCGGTCGACGGCCGTCGAGCGGCACGGTGGGCCGGTACTCCGGCCAGGGGAAGAACAGGTCGCCGCTCTCGGGGTGGACAGGCAGCGGCACCACCCCGGTGACCAGGGCGTTCGGGCTCATCCGTCCCAACGGTAGGGCGACCGGCAGCAGGCTGTCGTAGATGTGGTCGAGGTCCCCAGGGTCGGTCATGCCGAGGCCGAGTCGGCGGAGGCACTCGGCCCGGCTCTGGCGGCCGAACACCTCGGTGTCCAGCAGGGCGCGCCAGATGACGAGTCGGCGGTCGAGCAGCACGGACTGCAGCGACTCCTCGTCGGTGGTCGGTCCCCACCTCGCGGTCAGGTGGGTGGGCAGGACATCGGGTCGTCCGCGCATGGTGGTGAGCAGTGCCGTGCTGCCCTCCAGGGCGCACCAGGCGCGGCCCAGGTAGTCGCTGGCATCGTCGAGCAGGACGAGGGTGCGGCCGGCAGTCTGGAGCAGCGGCAGGGCCTGCAGGGTGCGTTCGAAGAGCGCCTGCTCCGGGGGCGTGCGCGGTGCCTGTGGAATGCAGCTGTAGTCGTACCAGAGCCTGATCAGCCCCAGGAGCGGCCGGAGCGCGGGGAGTCGGTCGAGCAGGGCGCGCAGCCGGGTCAGGCCGTGGTCCTGCGTGGCGGCGGTGGCTGCGTTCTCGACCGTGCCGATGCCGATGGCCGCCACCTCCGCGGCCAGGGCGGCCAGTTGCGGATCGTCCAGGTGCTCCCGCAGGACGCCGACGATCAGGCACTCGGCGAGCTCCGAACCGGCTACTCCCACCGGCATGGAACGCAGGGCGTGCGCCACCCGGCGCGGGGCGTGGAGACTGCGCCGGTGGGCGACCAGGACGGCCTCGCAGAGCGCGGCCACCAGGTGCCAGGCCAGGAGCCGGGCCTGCTCGCCCTCCGGGTCGGGGGCGTCGGCGGTCTGCCAGCGGTGCGAGACGAAGACGTGGTGACAGCCGGGCTGCAGACCCCGGACGAGCAACGGTGCAGCCTCGCGCATGACCGGGAAGCAGGCGGTGGCGATCAGGGCGTCGAGCGGGAGCCAGGAGGAGAAGTCCAGGCCCGGAGCCAGGGCCTCGACCGGTTGGAGCGTGATGTCCTCCGGTGTGGCGAGGTCGGCCAGGGTGCGGGCGGGCGCGCCGAGCGGGAAGCGGCCGAGCAGTTCCCCGTCCGTCGTGGAGCGGACGAACACCAGCCCCTGGCCGAAGCCGAACTCAGCGGACCCGTCCGGCACCACCAGTCGTCGGTGCGCCAAATAGTCGTGCTGGGAGCCGAGTTCGGCGAGGTCGGCGGGCAGGGTGACCCGCTTGAGCCGCCGCTCGGTGACCGCAAGACCGGCCAGCGTCTCGACCGCCAGCCCTGCCTCACCCGGGCAGGCGGCGTGGTAGCGGTAGGCGAGTTCGTCGTACCCGGGAGCGCCGGGCTCGCCGTCCGGGCTCCGGTCGGGGCCACCGCGCGCGTACGCGAGGGCCTTGACCGGGATCTCCTGGGCCAGCTCGGCGTACAGCAGCCTCGGGTGCCGCCGGAGCTGGTCCGGCGTCAGGCTCAACAGCTCCCTTAGCTCCGGGTCAGCCTCGCCGGCCGGTGGTGGCCCGCCGGGAGCCTCCGGTCGTTCGGGCCTGTCCTCCTCGCGGCGCTTGCGGAACCACGGCACGCGCCTCACCTCCCCGGTGCGGACCATACTCCCTGTCACCGCGTCACGACAGGTGGTCCTCGGGCCGGCCGGCGGGATGCCGCGTTCACTCGTACGGCTGCATCTGCGTCAAGGCTGTGTCAAGGCGGCGGCCTCGGGCGTACACCGAGCGTCAAGGAGTGGCGAGGCGGGGGTCGGGTGGGGGTGGACTGGAGCTGCGGGCGGCAGCTGCCGAGAGCCCGTACCGTCTCCGGAAGGACGTGACTCGTCATGACCGACTACCTGGTGGTCTCCACCGATCCCGAAGAACGCGGCGTGCGCTCCGCGGTGGAGCAGGCCGCGCTGCGCCGGCTGCTGCGGGGCACGGCCTTCGACCGCGAGCCCGTGCCGCCGGCCCGGGAGGAGGACCCAGGTAGCGGGCCCGCGCCGCACTGCCGGCACGCGCAGTACTACCTGGACTGAGCCGTGACCGCCGGTGCGACTCCCGCCCCGCTCTGGAGGATCCCGTGAACCCCACCCTTGCCACCGTCCCTGACACCGAGCGGGCCGGACGGGCCGGTGCGGCCGAGGTCTGCCGCTACGTGCCGGTCCGTACCGTCGGCGCCGCCCAAGTACTCCGGCTGTTCCGCCAACGGGACGGCAGCCGCTGCGCCGTGGAGTTCAGCTCCCCGGCCGCGCTGCACGCGCTGCTCGGGCCGGACCAGGAGGTGGCGGAGCTGACCGAGCGGGCGCTGCGCCAGCTGACCGCGCCGCTCGGGGTGCACCGACTGCTTCTCGACCCGGGTCTGGTCGCGCCCGCCACCCACCCGGGTGCGGAGGTGGCCGCCCTCGGTGCCTGAGCCGGTGGAGAGCAGGGCTTGACTCTCTGGTGGCGCGAGACGGCAGAGTGCCGGTGTGGACAGGACGAATCTGCTGCCGATCGGGCAGTTCGCGCAGGCCAGCGGGCTGCCGATCACGGCGCTGCGGCACTACGACACCAGCGGGGTGCTCACCCCGGCGCTGGTCGATCCGGGCACCGGCTACCGCTACTACCGGCGGGACCAGCTGCGGGCGGCGCAACTCGTGCGCTCGCTCCGGCAGTTGGACATCCCGATCGAGGAGGTGCGGGAGCTGCTCGGGCGGCGGGCGGCCGGGGAGTCCATCGCGGCGGTGCTGCTGAGCCGGCTGGCGGCGGCCGAGCGGCGGCTCGCCGCTCAACGCGCCCTGGTCCACCACCTGTTGCACCGTGACGACGAGGGAGACGAGATGGGTCACCGCATCGAACTGCACCACCGCCGGCCGGTGTTCGCCCTGGCCTGCCGGGCCACCGTGGACCAGAGCGGGCTGGACGCCGCCGCCCGGGCGAGCCACCAGGCGATGTACACCTTCGCCGGACAGGGGCCGCTGACCTTCGCCGGTCCGGCCTTCTCCCGGCTGCACGGGCCGGTCACCGAGGAGCACGCCTCACTGGTGGAGTTCTGCCTGCCGATCGCGGCCACGGCCGCCAAGCCCGGTGAACTGCCCGAGGGCATCGAGCTGTTGGAGCTTCCGGCCGCCACCTACGTGAGCACCGTGGTGGAGGGGGAGGCCGCCGCCTTCCCGACCATCCTCGGCGCCTACGACGCGGTGGCCGCCTGGATCAGTGAGCACTCCTTCGGCTTCGCCGGGCCGGTGGAGGAGATCTACCTCCACTGGGGCGGCGAGCCCGGCCACCCGGACAACCGGTTGGAGATCGCCTGGCCGGTGACGGGCGCCGAGGCCGACTGACCGACTGATGCCGACTGATCCCGGCTGATGCCGACTGACCGACCGGGTGGGTGGGCCTCAGACCAGCTGCTTCTCGAACGGCAGCAGGCCGATGGTCAGCGGGTCGGCGGCCACGTCGAAGAGCGCGGTGTACCCGGTGGCCAGGTAGAGCTGCTTGGCCTCGGGCTGGCGCGGGCCGGTGGTGAGGTGCACCCGGCGGTAGCCGGCCTCGCCGGCGGCCCGCTCCAGCTCGGCCAGGGTGCGGCGGGCCAGGCCCCGGCGCCGGTGGGCGGAGTGCGTCCACATCCGCTTGAACTCGGCCGTCTCGGCGTCGTACCGGCGGAAGGCGCCGCCCGCCACCGGTGCGCCGTCCTCCAGCAGGAGCAGCAGCAGCCCGTCCGGCGGCCGGAACTCCTCCTCCGCGTACTGCGTCATCTCGGCCCGGCCCCGCTCGCCGTACCGCGCCGCGTACTCCTCGGTGAGCTCCCGCAGCAGCGGCTCGACCAGCGGGTCGTCCAAGTGCACCGCCCTGACCTCGAAGTGCACGGGCGCGTCCCGGTCGGTGGCGGTCGTCTCCTGCATGCGGTTCAGCTTACGAGGGCCGGGCGGGGGCTCGGCAGCCGCGGGGGCAGCGCCAGGGTGAAGCCGTGCAGGGCGTCGAGCAGCCGCAGTTCGGCCTCGGGGCGCAGACCCGCCAGGGTGGACCGGCCGGTGGCCGGGTCGGCGGGGCCGCGCTCCACGTCCTGGTCGAGCAGGAAGCAGCCGGTGACCACGTGCCGCGCGCCGAGCGCGGTGAGCACCGGCCGCAGCGCGTAGTCCAGCGCGAGCAGGTGGGCGATGGTGCCGCCGGTGCCCACCGGGAGGACGGTCTTGCCGGCCAGGCCGTTCTGCGGCACCGCGTCCAGGAAGCACTTGAGCAGGCCGGTGTACGCGGCCTGGTAGATCGGGGTGGCCACGATCAGGCCGTCGGCGGCGGCCACCGCGTCGAGGGCGGCGCGGATCCCGGGGTGGTCGGTGCGGCCGGTCAGCAGCTCGGCGGCGGGCAGGTCGCGGACGGCCAGCTGCGCGGTCGGCACCCCGTCGGCGGCGAGCAGGTCGGCCAGGTGGGCAGCGGCCAGTGCGGTGCGGGAGTCGGCGGCGGGGCTGCCGTGCAGGACGAGGACGGAACTCATGGGGGAGGCTCCAGGGGGAAGCGAGACGAGCGAGCGGGGCCCGGCGAGCGGTCGGAAGCGGGGGCCCGGGTGGAGCGGCGGGAGCGGTGGGGCTCCGGGGTGCGGGGTCAGCGGCGGGCGCGACAACGGGCGCTCGCGTGCCGTCCCAGATCGACGTGCAGGCGGGCCACCAGAACACGGGCTCGACTCATCCCGGCAGCATGCAGCACGCCTGCCGACCCCGTCAACGCCGGTTCCAACCAGTGGAACCCATGCTGACCTGCGGATACGCCAGGCGGGTGGCAAACCCCTGGCCCCGCCGGGCCGCTGCTGCGAGGATGCCCGGCAATGATTCCTCAGCCGCCGACCCCGCCGCAGCACCCCCATCTCCCCACCGACTTCGACCACCGCGCCGCCGCCCGCGACTCGCTCCACGGCCTGGCCGTCGGCGACGCCTTCGGCGCCCAGCACTTCGTGCCCGAGAACCGCCCCGCCCTGGCCGCCGAGCGGCTGCCCGCCGCGCCCTGGCCGTGGACCGACGACACCGAGATGGCCTGCTCGGTGCTGGCCGGGCTGCACGAGCGCGGGCGGGTGGACGGCTGGGAGCTCGGCCACGCGTTCGCGCACCACCACGACTTCGACCGGGGCTACGGACCGGCGATGAACGGGCTGCTCCGGAAGGTGCGGCAGGGCGGGTCGGCCTCGGCGCTGGCCCGGGCGCTGTTCGACGGGCAGGGCTCGTACGGGAACGGGGCGGCCATGCGGGTGGCCCCGCTCGGGGCCTGGTACGCGGTGGACCTGGCCGAGGCGGCGCAGGAGGCCGCCAGGTCGGCCGAGGTGACGCACACCCACCCCGAGGCGGTGGCCGGCGCGGTGGCGGTGGCCCTGGCGGCGGCCGTCGCGGCCGGCAGCCGGGGGCGGGCGATCACCGCGCAGGAGTGGCTCCGGCCGGTGCTGGCGCTCACCCCGGCGGGCAAGGTGCGGGACTGCGTGGCCGAGGCCCTCGAGCTGACCGTGCGGCCGGACGCGGCCTACGCCGCCCACCGGCTCGGCAACGGGCGGCTGACCAGCGCCGTCGACACCGTGCCGTTCGCGCTCTGGTGCGCCGCCACCCACCCCGACTCCTACGAACGGGCGCTCTGGGCCACCGCCTCGGCGGGCGGCGACGTGGACACCACCTGCGCGATCGTCGGCGGCATCCTGGCCGCCCGGCTCGGCACCGAGGGCATCCCGGCCGCCTGGCGGGCCGCGGTCGAGCCGCTGCCCGACTGGGCGCGGGCGGAGGAGCCGAGCACCGACGCGACCCGGGCGGACCACCCCGGCGCCCAGCCGATCCGGCGCCCCGAGCCGATCCCGGTGCCGGAGCTGCGCTGGACCCCGGGCCAGTGGCAGCGGGTGCGGCACGGCGTCCGGAGCCGCTCGATGGACGACCGCTGGTACTCCTACCTGGACGGCGACCAGCTGCTGCTCCACCGCAGCTGGACCGGCCATGGCATCTACCGGGTCACCGTGAGCACGGCCGGGGGCCGCCCCCGGCCGGTCGCCGCCCTGGTCGAGTCGGACGAGGAGCGCTACCGGCGCGGCGACGACCGGTACGAGCGCGACAACCTCGCCCAGCTGCTCGCCGGCCTCTTCGCCTGACCGTGCCGTTGGGCCGTCAGCCTGCGCTCAGCAGTTCGTGGAACTGCCCGGCCAGGTCCAGGTACTCCTCGGCGGTGCGGGCGGCCAGGTGCAGGTCGATCAGCGGTTCGGCGCCCAGGCTGGTGATGGTCTCGGCCAGGTAGGCGGCCAGCTGCTGGACGGTGCCCCGGTGCGGGACGTGCTCGGCGGGCATCGGGTCGCGGGTGACCACCGGGTTGATCCGCAGCACCAGCCGCAGGGCGGCCGGATCGCGCCCGGCCGCCACGGCCTGGCGGCCGACGCTCTGCCAGAGGCCGCGCAGGGCGGGCAGCGGCAGGCCGGCGCCGAGCCAGCCGTCGGCCCGCCGGGCCACCCGGGCCAGCGCGTCCGGGCTGAAGCCGCCGAGCAGCACCGGCGGGCCCGGCCGCTGGGCCGGCTTGAGCCGCACCAGGGCGTCCGGCACCGTCCAGTGCTCGCCCTTGAACCCGACCTCCGGGCCGTCGGCCCACAGGTGGGCCAGCAGGTCGAGGGTCTCCTCGAGTCGGGCGCCCCGGCCGCGCCAGGGCACGCCGGTGGCCCCGTACTCGTCCTTGGACCAGCCGAGCCCGAGCCCCACGTCGAGCCGGCCGCCGCTCACCTGGTCCAGGGTGGCCAGGGTGCGGGCCAGCAGCACCGGCGGCTGCCAGAGCGCGTTGAGGGTGCTGGTGCCCAGCCGCGCCTCGCGGGTGGCGCCGGCCGCCACGGTGAGCACGGTGAGCGGGTCGAGGAAGGTCTGGTGCTGCACCGGCGGGGTGCCGTCGCCGCCGGGGTAGCGGCTCTGCGGATCGGTGGCCACCAGCAGGCGGTCGCCCACCCAGAGGCTGCGGTAGCCGAGCTCCTCGGCGGCGGTGGCGACGCGGGCCGCGGCGGCCGGATCGGCGAGCGGCCCGTACTGGGGGAGGGCGAGACCGAGCCGGGTCTCGGGGAGCGGATCGCCGGGCATGGCGTACGTGTGGCTGGACATGCGGGCGAGCCTCCCGCACCGCGATCTACAACCGATGAACAACGGCTGAGCGCCCTTGGATGACGGAATCGTATGTGACCCGCGTCTCGGCCGGAGCGCAGTGTTGCAGGTGGGAGGGGGTGTGACCGTGCGACGGTGGTGGGGTGCGTGCATGATCGGAAGGGCCGAAAGCTAGCATGTCGGCTAAACCCTCAGCTCGAAAGATGGACTTGTGACTGTCAACGACGACGTGTTCACGGACTGGATGAACCGCGAGGAGATCGCGGAGTCGATGATCCCGATCATCGGCAGGCTGCACCGGGAGAAGGACGTCAACGTCCTGCTGCACAGCCGCTCCCTGGTGAACAAGTCGGTGGTGAGCATCCTCAAGACCCACCGCTTCGCCCGCCAGATCGCCGGCGAGGAGCTCTCGGTCACCGAGACCATGCCCTTCCTCCAGGCCCTCACCACCCTGGACCTCGGCCCCTCCCAGATCGACATCGGTCTGCTGGCCGTCTCGTACAAGGCCGACTCCCGCGGCCTGTCGGTGGAGCAGTTCACCGCCGAGGCCGTCGTGGGCGCCACCGGTGACAACAAGGTCGAGCGCGCCCAGTCGCGCGACGTCGTGCTGTACGGCTTCGGCCGGATCGGCCGCCTGGTCGCCCGCCTGCTGATCGAGAAGGCCGGCTCGGGCAACGGCCTGCGCCTCAAGGCCATCGTGGTCCGCAACAGCGGCAGCGAGGACCTGGTCAAGCGCGCCTCGCTGCTGCGCCGCGACTCGATCCACGGCCAGTTCCAGGGCACCATCACCGTGGACGAGGCGAACAACAAGATCATCGCCAACGGTCACGAGATCACCGTGATCTACTCCGACGACCCGACCAAGGTCGACTACACGGAGTACGGCATCAACGACGCCATCCTGATCGACAACACCGGTCGCTGGCGTGACCGCGAGGGCCTCTCCAAGCACCTCCAGCCGGGCATCGCCAAGGTCGTGCTGACCGCCCCGGGCAAGGGCGACGTGCCGAACATCGTGCACGGGGTCAACCAGGACTCGATCAAGCCGGACGAGCAGATCCTCTCCTGCGCCTCCTGCACCACCAACGCGATCGTCCCGCCGCTGAAGGCGATGGAGGACGAGTACGGCGTGCTCCGCGGCCACGTGGAGACCGTCCACTCCTTCACCAACGACCAGAACCTGCTGGACAACTTCCACAAGGCCGACCGCCGCGGCCGTTCGGCCCCGCTGAACATGGTGATCACCGAGACCGGTGCCGCCTCGGCCGTGGCCAAGGCGATGCCGGACTTCAAGGCCCGGATCACCGGCAGCTCGATCCGCGTCCCCGTGCCGGACGTCTCGATCGCCATCCTCAACTTGCAGCTCAAGCGGGAGACCAACCGCGAGGAGGTGCTCGACTACCTCCGCGAGGTGTCGCTGACCTCCTCGCTGCGCCGCCAGATCGACTTCATCGACTCGCCGGACGCCGTCTCCAGCGACTTCATCGGCTCGCGCCACGCCTCCATCGTGGACGCCGGTGCGACCAAGGTCGAGGGCGACAACGCGATCCTCTACCTGTGGTACGACAACGAGTTCGGCTACTCCTGCCAGGTCATCCGGGTCGTCCAGTACGTCTCGGGCGTCGAGTACCCGACCTTCCCGGCCCCGGCTCCGGCCATCGGCTGACGCAGCGTCGCGAAGGGCCCGTCCGCACTGCGGGCGGGCCCTTCGGCTTGCCCGGTCGGTTCGTTCCCACACCTTCTGACGTACCGTCCGAGTGAATGAAAAAATGACCTTCGCCGGGCCTGATCGGGGCGCCTCCTCGTGACGGAACGTCACCGGGCCGCATTTTTGGCTGGAGTGTTCCAGCTGAGAGGTGGCGGGCGTTGTTCGGGAGATCGGCGAGACGGGTGGCTTCGGCCGTCACCGTCCTGGCCATGTGCGCGGGCCTGCTCGGCCTCGGCGCCACGGGCGCGAGCGCGGCCGCGGGCGACGGCACCGTCACCGTCCGGGTGGTCCGGGAGGTAAACGGCAACGGCGCCTGGGACGGCGCCGCGCTGGAGCCGGGGATGGCGGGCGTGACGGTCAATCTCACCGACGACGCCGGCACCACGATCAGCGGCACCACCGCCGCCGACGGCACCGTCACGCTGCGCCCGGCCGGCACGGCGCTGGCCGGCGGCAGGTACCGCGTCCAGGTGATCAACCCCAAGCCCGGCGTGCTCTACTCGGCCTTCGCCGACCGGACGGGCCTCACCGGCGCGCCGAACAAGCTCAGCAGCACCGAGGAGTTCGTCGACCTGTCGGCCGGCAAGAACGTCTCGTACACCACCGCGCTCTGGAACCCGGGCGACTACTGCCAGAAGAACGCCCCGCTGGTCACCGCCTGCATCCGCAGCGACGTCACGACCGACACCGGGACGCGGACGCTGGTCTCCTTCCCGTACAACGCCCGGGGCAACGACAACCAGACCACCAACCTGGCCACCGAGACCCAGACCGGCGCGCTCTACGGCATCGGATACAGCAAGCAGCGGAGGTGGATCTTCTCCGGTGCGCACGCCCACCGCGGCTCGAACTACGGCCCCTCCGGCAACGGGGCGATCTACCTGACCGACCGGGCCACCAACGCCACCACGCTCTTCGCCACCGTGCCCAACACGGGCACCACGGCGCACAACATGACCGTGGACATGGACCTCGGCTTCACCCCAGCGGTGGGCAAGGAAGCCCTGGGTGACGTGGAGGTCTCCGAGGACGGCAACGACCTCTGGGTGATCAACCTCGCCGACCGGCAGCTCTACCGCTACGACGCCACCCAGCGGACGGCGACCGCGCCCAAGGCCGTCTACGCCATCCCCCAGCCGACCACGGCCTGCCCCGCCGCCGGCGACTGGCGGCCGTACGGGCTCGGTGTCCAGGACGGCGTGGTCTATGTGGGCGGCACCTGCTCGGGCGAGTCCACGCAGTCGAGGGCCGACCTTCGGGCGATCGTGCGCACCTTCGACCCCGTGGCAGGCGCCTTCGGCCCGGTGATCCTCGACCAGCGGCTGGACTACCCGCGCCCGATCACCTACACCGTCGCGCCCTGCAACGGCGACGGCTGGTACCCGTGGTCGGACACCATCCCGCTCCGGCAGGACGGCACCACCTGCGGGGCCACCTACACCTCCAACCCGGAGCCGATGCTCTCCGACATCGTGGTGGACACCGACGGCTCACTGATCCTCAGCTTCCGCGACCGCTACGGCGACCAGATCGGCAACGCCCAGCGGTACATCGCGGGCAGCGGCCTGCTGGCCACCCCCTCCGCCGGTGGTGCGATGAGCCGGGCCTGCCCGAACGCCGCCGGCATGTTCGTGATGTACGAGAACCTCGGCTGCGGCAACACCAGCACCACCCGGGGCGGCGGCTACTACAACCAGCAGCGCACCGCCTTCCACTACAACGCGCTCTTCTCGGGCATCGCGCTCTCCAAGGTGGAGACCACGATCGCCAGCTCCTCGCTCGACCCGGACGACGTGACCACCTTCACCGGCGGCACCGCGTGGACCAACCGGGACGGCACCCGCCCGGTCGCCGGGCAGATGGGCAACCGGCTGACCAGCGCCTTCGGCAAGGGCGGCTCGATGGCCGACCTGGAGGTGATGTGCGACGAGGCACCGCTCCAGATCGGCAACCGGGTCTGGTACGACAACAACAAGAACGGCATCCAGGACCCGAGCGAGCCGCCCGTGGTGGGCGCCACCGTCCGGCTCTACAACTCCGCCGGCACGGTCGTCGGCACCATGCAGACCACCGCGCGCGGTGAGTACTACTTCGACGACTCCAACGTGACCGGCGGCCTCAAGCCGAACACCGCCTACACCATCAAGGTCGACCTGGCCGCCGACTACGCCCCCGGCGGGCCGCTCTACCAGTGGGTGGTGACCCAGCCGAACGCCGGCAGCAACACCTTCATCGACAACGACGGCGTCGCGCCGGCGGGCAGTCAGTTCCCGCAGTACTCCATCACCACCGGCGGCCCCGGCCAGAACAACCACACCTACGACTTCGGCTACATCCAGCCCACCGGCACGGTGCAGGTCACCAAGACCGACCCGGCGGGCAACCCGCTGGCCGGCGCCACCTTCCAGCTCTGGAAGGACACCAACGGCACCGCCGGCCTCCAGACCACCGGTACCACCCCGGACACCAAGGTTGGCACGGCGTGCACCACCGGGGCCGACGGCATCTGCACCGCGACGGTGGGCGTCGGCACCTACTACTGGCAGGAGACCGCGGCGCCACCGGGCTACCTGCTGCCCAACCCGGCGGTCTTCGGACCGCTCGCGATCACCGTGCTCAACTACCAGACCGCGGCCACCGTCACGGCGATCGACCAGCCGATGACCGGCGCGGTGAGCGTGACCAAGGCGGACCCGGGCGGCAGGCCGCTGGCGGGTGCCGTGTTCCAGCTCTGGAAGGAGAGCAACGGCACCGCCGGTCTCCAGACCACCGGCGCCACCCCGGACACCATGGTCGGCAGCCCCTGCACCACGCCGGCGAACGGCGTCTGCACGGCCACGGTCGGCCTCGGCACCTACTACTGGCAGGAGACGGCCGCCCCGAACGGCTTCCTGCTGCCGACCCCGGCGGTGTTCGGCCCGCTGACCCTCACCTCGGCCAACTACCAGGCGGGCGTGACCACCACGGCCACCGACCAGCCGATGACCGGCACGGTGAAGGTGACCAAGACCGATCCGGCGGGCAAGGTGCTGGCGGGTGCGGTGTTCCAGCTCTGGCAGGACACCGACGGCACGGCCGGGCTCCAGACCGCCACCGACACCCGGGTCGGCCAGCCCTGTACGACGCCCGCTTCGGGTGTCTGCTCGGCGACGGTGGGCCTCGGCACCTACTACTGGCAGGAGACCGCTCCACCGGACGGCTACCTGCTGCCGACCCCGGCGGTCTTCGGCCCGCTGACCCTGACCTCGGCCAACTACACGGCAGGAGCCTCGGCCACCGCCGTGGACCAGCCGATGACGGGTCAGGTGAAGGTGACCAAGGTGGACCCGGCGGGGAAGACCCTGGCGGGTGCGGTGTTCCAGCTGTGGCAGGACACCGACGGCACGGCCGGGCTCCAGACGGCCACGGACACCAAGGTCGGGCAGCCCTGTACGACGGGCGCGGACGGCGTCTGCTCGGCGACGGTCGGGCTGGGTACGTACTACTGGCAGGAGACCACTGCACCGGACGGCTACCAGCTGCCGAACCCGGCGGTGTTCGGCCCGCTCACGCTGACCTCGGCCAACGCCGCCCAGGGCGTCGCCGTGACGGCGACCGACCGCCCGATCCCCGGCGCCGTGACCATCACCAAGCAGGACCCGCAGGGCAAGGTACTCGCGGGCGCCGTCTTCCAGCTCTGGCGCGACACCAACGGTACGGCCGGCCTCCAGACCGACACCGACACGGCCGTCGGCACCCCCTGCACCACCGGCGCCAACGGCATCTGCACCGCCACCGTCGACCCGGGCACCTACTACTGGCAGGAGACCAAGGCACCGGACGGATTCCTGCTGCCGACCCCCGCGATCTTCGGCCCGCTCGTCCTCACCGTCCAGAACTCCCGCCAGGGCGTCAGCGCCACGGCGGTGGACCAGCCGATGACGGGTCAGGTGCGGGTGACCAAGACGAACCCGGCCGGCGCGGCGCTGGCGGGTGCGGTGTTCCAGCTCTGGCAGGACACGGACGGTACCTCGGGTCTCCAGACGGCGAGTGACACCAAGGTCGGGCAGCCCTGTACGACGGGCGCGGACGGCGTCTGCTCGCAGACGGTGGGCCTGGGCACCTACTACTGGCAGGAGACCCAGGCGCCGACCGGCTTCCTGCTGCCCGACCCGGCGGTGTTCGGTCCGCTGACGCTGACCTCGGCCAACTACGCGGCGGGTGTCTCCGTCACGGCGGTGGACCAGCCGATGACCGGTGTGGTGAAGGTGACCAAGGTGGACCCGCAGGGCAAGGTGCTGGCGGGTGCGGTGTTCCAGCTCTGGCAGGACACCGACGGTACGTCGGGTCTCCAGACGGCGAGTGACACGAAGGTCGGCCAGCCCTGCACCACGGGCGCGGACGGTGTCTGCTCGCAGACGGTCGGCCTGGGCACCTACTACTGGCAGGAGACCGCTGCTCCGGACGGATACCTGCTGCCGGACCCGGTCGTCTTCGGCCCGCTCGTCCTCACCCCGGCCAACTACCAGGCAGGCGTGGCGGTTTCGGTCACCGACGTGCCGATGAGCGGCACGGTCAAGGTGACCAAGACCGACCCGACGGGGAAGGCCCTGGCGGGTGCGGTGTTCCAGCTCTGGAAGGAGACCAACGGCACCGACGGCCTCCAGACCACCGGCGCCACCCCCGACACCAAGGTCAACTCGCCCTGTACGACGCCCGCTTCGGGTTTCTGCTCGGCGACGGTGGGCCTGGGCACGTACTACTGGGAGGAGACCGCTGCTCCGGCGGGTTTCCTGTTGCCGACCCCGGCGGTGTTCGGTCCGTTGACGCTGACCTCGGCCAACTATGCGGCGGGTGTGGCGGTTACGGCCGTGGACCAGCCGATGACGGGTCAGGTGAAGGTGACCAAGGTGGACCCGCAGGGCAAGGTGCTGGCGGGTGCGGTGTTCCAGCTCTGGCAGGACACCGACGGTACGTCGGGTCTCCAGACGGCGAGTGACACCAAGGTCGGGCAGCCGTGCACGACGGGTGCCGATGGCATCTGCTCGGCGACGGTGGGTCTCGGGACGTACTACTGGGAGGAGACGGCTGCGCCGGCGGGCTTCCTGCTGCCGAATCCGGCGGTGTTCGGTCCGTTGACGCTGACCTCGGCCAACTACACGGCGGGTGTCTCCGTCACCGCGACCGACCAGCCGATGACGGGTCAGGTGAAGGTCACCAAGACGGACCCGGCGGGCAAGGCCCTGGCGGGTGCGGTGTTCCAGCTCTGGCAGGACACCAACGGGACCGACGGCCTGCAGACCGACGCGGACACCAAGGTCGGCCAGCCCTGCACGACGCCGGCCAACGGCCAGTGCTCGCAGACGGTGGGCCTGGGTACCTACTACTGGCAGGAGACCGCTGCTCCGGCGGGCTTCCTGTTGCCGAACCCGGCGGTGTTCGGTCCGCTGACCCTCACCTCGGCCAACTACACGGCGGGCGTGGCGGTCACGGCCGTCGACCAGCCGATGACCGGCACGGTGAAGGTCACCAAGGTGGACCCGCAGGGCAAGGTGCTGGCGGGTGCGGTGTTCCAGCTCTGGCAGGACACCGACGGTACGTCGGGTCTCCAGACGGCGAGTGACACCAAGGCCGGGCAGCCGTGCACGACGGGTGCCGATGGCATCTGCTCGGCGACGGTGGGTCTCGGGACGTACTACTGGGAGGAGACCGCTGCGCCGGCAGGGTTCCTGCTGCCGAATCCGGCGGTGTTCGGTCCGCTGACGCTGACCTCGGCCAACTACACGGCGGGTGTCTCCGTCACCGCGACCGACCAGCCGATGACGGGTCAGGTGAAGGTCACCAAGACGGACCCGGCGGGCAAGGCCCTGGCGGGTGCGGTGTTCCAGCTCTGGCAGGACACCAACGGGACCGACGGCCTGCAGACCGACGCGGACACCAAGGTCGGCCAGCCCTGCACGACGCCGGCCAACGGCCAGTGCTCGCAGACGGTGGGCCTGGGTACCTACTACTGGCAGGAGACCGCTGCTCCGGCGGGCTTCCTGTTGCCGAACCCGGCGGTGTTCGGTCCGCTGACCCTCACCTCGGCCAACTACACGGCGGGCGTGGCGGTCACGGCCGTCGACCAGCCGATGACCGGCACGGTGAAGGTCACCAAGGTGGACCCGACCGGGAAGGTGCTCGCCGGTGCGGTGTTCCAGCTCTGGCAGGACACGAACGGTACGGCCGGCCTCCAGACGGCGACTGACACCAAGGTCGGCCAGCCCTGTACCACCCCGGCCTCGGGCGTCTGCTCGCAGACCGTGGGCCTCGGTAGCTACTACTGGGAGGAGACCAAGGCCCCGGACGGGTACGTGCTGCCGGACCCGGCGGTGTTCGGTCCGCTGGTGCTGACCTCGGCCAACTACCAGGCGGGCGTGGCGGCCACCGCCGTCGACCAGCCGGCCACGGGCGCGGTCTCGGTGCTCAAGACCAACCCGCAGGGGCGCCCGCTGCCCGGGGCGGTGTTCCAGCTCTGGCAGGAGACCAACGGCACCGACGGGCTCCAGATCGACGCCGACACCAAGGTCGGCCAGCCCTGCACCACCCCGGCCAACGGCCAGTGCTCGCAGACCGTGGGCCTGGGCACCTACTACTGGGAGGAGGTCAAGGCGCCGGACGGGTTCCAGCTCCCGCTGCCGCCGGTGTTCGGCCCGCTGGTGCTGACCATGGCGAACTACCAGGCCGGGGTGAGCACCAAGGCCGTCGACCGGCCGACCGACCAGTTCCCGGTGATGGGCATGGTCTGGGTGGAGAAGAACGACCCGCAGGGCAAGCCGCTGGCGGGTGCGGTGTTCCAGCTCTGGCGGGAGACCAACGGCAAGGACGGGCTCCAGCCGGACGGGGACACCAAGGTCGGTGACCCGTGCACCACCCTCGCCACCGGGATCTGCTCGGCCAAGGTGGGCCTGGGCACGTACTACTGGCAGGAGGTCAAGGCCCCGGCCGGGTACCTGCTGCCGGACCCGGCGGTGTTCGGTCCGCTGGTGCTGACCGAGGCCAACCAGGCGGCCGGTGTGGGCGTCAAGGCGGTGGACCAGCCGCAGGGCGAGTACCTCACCCTGCTCAAGCGGGACGCCGACAGCAAGGCCCCGCTCGGCGGTGCGGTGTTCCAGCTCTGGCGGGAGACCAACGGCACGCCCGGCCTGCAGCCGGACGGGGACACCAAGGTCGGTGACCCGTGCACCACCGACGCCGCCGGCGGCTGCCACCTCGGCCCGCTCCCGGCCGGCGGCTACTACCTCCAGGAGGTCAAGGCCCCCGACGGCTACCTCCTCCCGGAGAACCCGGTCACCCCGGTCACCCTGACCGGCACCGGCGATGCGCCGGCCGTCGTGGTGGAGGACCGTCGCAAGCCGGTGCCGCTGCCGAAGACCGGCGCGGAGGCGATGCTCGCGGCCCTGTTCGGCACCGTCCTGACGGTGGCCGGTGCGGCCCTGCTCCGCACCTCGCGGCGCCGCCGGAAGGTGTAGCCCGGTAGTGACCCGCTGCGCCCGCTGCTCCGGCTGAAACGGAGCAGCGGGCGCAGCGGTGTCCCGGCCCACCCCCGGCGCCCGGAGCTTGGAGCCCGGAGCTCGGGGCGAGCAGCCCGGGGGGTTTGACCTTCGGCACGCCGTCAGAGTGAACTCCCCTGTGGTGCCCGCGTGCTGACCGGGCGCCAGGTGTCCGGGCTGGTGGGATGGGGCGGGACGTGAGGAGGGCTCGTGGTGCGTGTCCGTCGCCGGTCCGTGCTGTTCGCTGTCGCGGTGGTCGCCGTCGGGGCCTGCGGGTCGCTGCGGGCGGCCCGGGAGTGGCTGGGGGAGGTGCCGAGCCGACCGGTCACCCAGGAGGAGGCGGGGCGGCTGGCGCTGTCGCGGCTGACCACCTACGAGGGGAGCCCGGTGGCGGTGGAGCTCAGCGTGCCGGGGGGCACCGAGGTGCGCGGGGTGGTCGACTACCGGGCGCACCACGCGGTGGGCCGGTACGCGGCGGCCGACGGCGGCCAGAGCGGGCTGGTGGCCTGGGACGCGGACGGGCTGGGCGTCGCCCCGGACGAGGGGCGGGCACCCTCCGCCGACGGGATCGCGGTGACCACGGCCAGGATGCCGCCCCAGGCCTGGTCACCCCGGGCCTACACCACCGACCCGTTCGACCTGGCCCTGCGGGTCACCATGGCGCTCGCCGCCGACCGCCCCGACAACGCCCAGCTGCTCGCCCAGTCCGGCGCCCGGTGGCTCCGGGACGAGCGGGTGGACGGCCGCCGCTACACCGTCCTCGCCGGTCCGCTGCCCCGGGGCGGCGCGGCCGACAGCGCCCACCTGACCTACTGGGTGGACGGTGACGGCCTGCTGCGCCGCGTCCGGGTGGAGGTGCCGGGCGTGGCCCAGCCGGTCACGGTGGACCTGACGGCCCGGCAGGTGGCCGAACGGGTGCCGGGCACGCCCTGGGGCCAGGCCGGGTGAGGGGTCAGAGGCCGGTGAGGCCGTCCGGGTCGGTCGGCAGCGGGTAGGCGGCGGGGTCCACCGCGCCGGGGAGGCCGGTGGCCGGGGCGGCCGGGGCCGTCGGGTCGGGCAGGCCCGGGCGGGCCGGGGCGGCGGGCAGGTCGCGGAAGGACACGCCCGGGGGCGGGGTGACGGCGGAGCCGGCGGTGGGGACGGCCTGGCAGGCGGCGGTCGCGGTGCCGGCTGCGGTGTCGGCCGTGGCCTCGGTGAAGCAGTTGCCGGTGCCGGTGGGGGTGGCCAGGGCGGTGTCGGTGGCGTTGGACGCGTAGCGGTTGCCGGTGATCCGGTTGTCCTTGGCCGGGTGGCCCTGCACGTCGGTGACCAGCACGCCGACGGCGGGGTGGCCGGTGATCAGGTTGCGGGTGACCAGGTTGCCGGTGCCGCCGCCGATGCCCAGGCCGATCCCGAAGCCGCCGTCGGCCTGCTCGGGGGTGGCCGGCTCGGCGTTGTCGGCGATCACGTTCCCGGCCAGCACCGCGCCGTGCTGCGGGGTGAGCGCCTCCACGTCGTTGGAGTTGACCGTGATGCCGACCCGGTTGTGCCGGGCCCGGTTGCCCAGCAGGTAGAGCCGCTCCGAGGCGTTGGTGACCTCGATGCCCACCGCGTTCCGCTCGGCCTCGTTGGCCCGCACCACGGTGTCGCAGGGGCGGCACTGGCCCACGTAGATCCCGGAGTCGGCCTGCCCGGAGGTGTAGCTGTGCTCGATCACCCCGGCCCGGGCGTCGAAGGCGTAGATCCCGTACAGCGCGTTGTCGTACGCCGTCACGTAGGAGGCCCGGAAGCCGTCCAACGCGGGGAAGCGGACGGTGTCCAGCGGGTCGTACCCGGCGCCGCCGCCCGCGCCCCGGCCCTGGAGCCGCTCGTCGGTGACACCGGTGAAGAGCAGGCCGTTGGCCAGGTGGCGCCGGACCGTCAGGTTTTCCACCACCGACTGCGCCCCGGTCACGGTGATCCCGTTGGTCCGGCGGAACTCGCCGTCGATCACCACCCCCTGACGGTCCGTGCCGCGCAGCACCACCCGCGCGGTGCGGACCGTCACGCTCTCGCGGTACACACCCGGATGGACCAGCACCAGGTCACCCGGACGGGCGGAGTCCACGGCGGCTTGGATTGACCCGAACCGGCCCGGTACCTCCAGCACGGCGGGCTTCCCGGCCTCGGCCCGATCGGCCGAGGAGCCGCCCCCGGCGCAGCCGGTCAGGGCGGCGACCACCAGGCTGACCAGCGCGAACAGGCGCAGCGGCCGGGCGCGGCGCGGCGGACGGACGGGGGCGGACGGCCTGGCGCGGCCGGGGGAACGGACGACTCGCATGGCTCCCTGTGTAGCGGCTTCAATCACTGCCGTGCAGTCACGACCCGTACCGACCGAACCGCGACCGGCCGCCCAGGGACCCACAGGTGCCCTCCCCGCCCGCCGCGCCCTGCTCGGCCTCTCGGCGATCACCGCGGCCCTCTGGGGGCCGCCCGGCCGGGCCGGGCGGCCGCGCCGGTCGAGCCCGCGCGGGATGCCATGGCGCAGGAGGCCGCCGCGCAGGGCGTGGGCGGGGCAGGGGCGCCGGCGGGGGCTCGCGGCGCGGGGAGCCTGCCGGGGGCGGCGCTCGGGCGCCGGCAGGCCGGGGTGGCCGAGGCCGCCGCGCCCTGCCTGTCGCTGCTCGCCTACGACTTCGCGGGGGCCGACGGGCGGGCGCTGGCGGGGGTGCTGGACCGGTGGGGGGCCGTGCTGGCGCGGCCGAGCGGGGTGACGGTGACGCTGGGGCTCGGGCCGGCGGCGGGCCGGCTGCTGCCGGGGGCGGTGCCGGTGGCGTTCGGGCAGCTGCCGCCGCTGCCGGGGGACCGGCTGGCGCCGGAGCGCGGCGGGGGAGACCTGCTGCTCCAACTGACCGGCGGCACGCCCGAGCGGCTGGCCGCCGTGGCGGCGGGGCTGGCGGCGGCGGCCGAGGGGGTGCTGGTCCGCCGCTGGGCGCAGCACGGCCGCACCGCCCCCGCGCCGCCCGGCGAGACCCCGCGCAACCTGTTCGGCTTCAAGGACGGCACCGCCAACCCCGGGCCGGGCGAGGGCGCCTGGATCTGGCTGCCGGACGGCCCGCACGCGGGCGGCACCTACCTGGTCTACCGCCGGATCGCGATGGACACCGCGGCCTTCGGCGCGCTCACCCCGGCCGAGCAGGAGGCGGTGATCGGCCGCCGCCGGGCGGACGGCAGCCCGCTGGGCGGCACCCGCGAGCACGAGGACCCGGACCTGTACGCGAAGACCCCCGAGGGCCGGTACCTGATCCCCGCCACCGCGCACGTGCGGCTGACCAACCCCCGGCTGGACGGCGGCGCCCGGATGCTGCGCCGGGGCTACACCTACACCGACGGGCCGGGCGACCAGGGGTTGCTGTTCTGCGCGTACCTGCTGGACCCGGCGCTCTTCGTCCGGGTCCAGCAGCGGCTGGCCGCGCGCGACGCGCTGGGCCGGTTCGTCGAGCACCGGGCCTCGGCGGTCTTCTACCTGCCGCCCCGGGGCACCCCGCTCGGCCCGCGCTGGTGAGGCCCGGGGCGGGCGGTTACTCGAAGGCGGCGGCCGCCTCCCGGAGGGCCTGGGCGACGGTCTCCGGGTCGTAGGGGGCCGGGGCACCGGGCAGGTAGGTGACCGAGTGCAGGTCGCCGGTGTAGCGGAAGGTGCCGTGCCGCTCGAAGACCGGCCAGGAGACCGGCGACTTGCGGTCGATGCCGATGCTGATGCCCTGGAACGGCGCCATCCCGATCAGCTGGTGCACCGGGTCGAGCCGGCCGGTCTCGGTGCCGTCCACCAGCAGCCGGAACTCCCACTTGAGGTCCTCGACGGCGGTGGCCGAGACGGTCACCGTGCTCCAGCCGAGCGGCAGTGGCCCGCCGTCGGCCTCGAAGAGCAGGCCGTACTCGTTGTAGGCGAACCGCAGCCGGCCGTCCTCCACGTAGAGGCTGTAGCCGCCGCCCTGGTCGCCGTGCGAGACCAGCACGCCCGCGTCCCCGGCCCGGTGGGCGGCCAGTTCGACCCGGATGTCGAAGGAGCGGAAGGAGATCAGCCGGGAGGAGCGGTACCGCTCCAGCTCGGGGGTGCCGGGCAGCAGGGTGAGCGGGCGGCGCAGCTTGGCGTCCTCCGGGTGCCGCAGGGCCAGCGCGCCGCTGCCGTCGGCCAGCGGGAAGACCCCGTTGCGCCAGGCCGCCGCCTCCCAGGCCTCGGCCAACTCCTTCACGATCTCCGGGTGCTGCGCACTCAGGTCGTCGATCTCGGTCGGGTCGGTGCGCAGGTCGTACAGCGCCCACTCACCGTCCTCGTACGGGGTGCCGGGCCGGTGCAGGGTGACCAGCTTCCAGCCCTCCCGGTAGTAGCTGCGGTTGCCGGTCATCTCGCAGTACTGCTCGCGGTGGGTGCTCTCGGCCGCCGGATCGCGCAGCACCTCGGTGAAGGCGATCCCGTCCAGCTCCTGCACCGGCCGCCCGGCGCGCTCCGACGGCCTCGGCAGACCGGCGAGTTCGAGCAGGGTGGGCAGCAGGTCGGTGACGTACTGGTACTGGGTGCGCAGCCCGTCGTCGCTCTCGGTGCGCGGCAGCCCGGCCGGCCAGGAGAGCAGGAAGGGCACCCGGACGCCGCCCGCGTAGGTCTGGCCCTTGTAGAACCGGAACGGGGTGTTGGAGGCCATGCCCCAGCCGCGCGGGTAGTGCACCAGGCTCTGCGGGCCGCCGATCAGCTCGATCTCCCGGGCCACGTCCGGGTTCCAGTCGGCCGGAAGCCGGGGGTGGTGGACGAAGCGGCTGAAGTAGCTGCGGGTGCCCTCCGGGCCGCCCTCGCCGGTGCCGCCGTTGTCGGAGGTGAAGACCACGATGGTGTTGTCCAGCTCGCCGAGCGCGGCCAGGGTGTCGGTGAGCCGGCCCAGGTTCTGGTCGACGTTGTCGACCATCGCCGCGTACACCTCCATGTAGCGGGCGTACAGCTTCTGCTGGCTCTCGTCCAGGCCGTCCCAGGGCTCGACGTCGTGGCCGGCCTCGTGGTTGCGCTCGGGCAGCCGGGTGCCGGGCGGGAAGTGCCCGGCGGCCAGCTGGCGGGCGAAGCGCTCGGCCCGCAGCTCGTCCCAGCCCTGGTCGTAGCGGCCCCGGTGGCGGGCCAGGTCGGCGGGCTTGGCCTGCAGCGGGCCGTGCACGGCGTTGTGCGCCAGGTAGAGGAAGAACGGCTTCTCGGCGTCGTGCGCGCGCAGCGACTTGACCATGGCGATCGCCTGGTCGGTGAGGTCGTCGGTGTAGTAGTAGCCCTCGGGGAATTCGTCGATGTCCAACGGGCTGTTGTCACGGACCAGTTGGTGCGGGTGGAAGAGGCTGGTCAGGCCCTCGAGCACGCCGTAGTACTGGTCGAAGCCCTTCTGCAGCGGCCAGTTGGCCCGGTCGTCGGCCGCACTGGAGGCCGAGTCCCTGGTCAGGTGCCACTTGCCGACGGCGTAGGTGGCGTAGCCGGCGTCGTGCAGCAGCTCGGCCAGGGTGGGGATGTCACCGGAGACCTCCATGCCGTACCCCGGGAAGCCGGGGTCGGCGTTGGCCACGAAGGAGTAGCCGACCCGGTGCGGGTTGAGGCCGGTGAGCAGCGCGGCCCGGGCCGGCGAGCAGAGCGGCATGGTGTGGTAGTTGGCCAGCTTGACGCCGGTCGCGGCCAGCCGGTCCAGGGCGGGGGTGGGGATCTCGGCGCCGAACGGGCCGATGTCGCTGTAGCCCATGTCGTCGATCAGCACGACCACGATGTTCGGCGCCCCGGCCCGGGCGCGGCGGCGCTCGGGCCAGGCGGGGGTGGACTCGCGGAAGGTGCGGCCGACGGTGCCGGTGAAGTCCTGGTACGGGTCGGGGCGGTGGCTCACGTGGTGCTCCGGGGGGTGGCGGCTGCGGGCTGGTGCGGCGCGGTGGGCTGGTGGTGTGCGGCGGGTGGCTGCGGTGCGGGTGGCTGCGGTGCCTCGGGCAAGTGCGGTACGGCGGCGAGGAGTTCGGCGGTGTAGGGGTGCTGCGGGTCAGTGACCACCTGGTCGGCCGGGCCGGTCTCGACGATCCGGCCGCGGTGCATCACGGCGATCCGGTGGCTCACCTGGCGGACCACGGCGAGGTCGTGCGCGATGAACAGCAGGGCCAGGCCCAGCTCGCGCTGGAGGCGGGCCAGCAGCTCGATCACCTGGGCCTGCACCGAGACGTCCAGCGCCGAGACCGGCTCGTCGCAGACCAGCACGCTCGGCTCGGGCGCCAACGCCCGGGCGATGCCGATCCGTTGGCGCTGGCCGCCGGAGAAGGACCGCGGGTGCCGGGCGGCCACGGCCGGGTCGAGCCCGACCTGCCGGAGCAGCTCCGCCACCCGCCGTTCGCGGTCGGGCAGACCGTGCGCGATCAGCGGCTCGGCGATGATCTGTCCGACGGTCATCCGGGGGTTGAGCGAGGCGTACGGGTCCTGGAAGACCAGCTGGATCTCCCGGCTGCTCTGCCGGTCCAACTCCTTTCCGTGCAGCCGGATCTCGCCCGAGTCCGGCCGGTGGGCCCGGACCAGGGCGCGGGCCAGGGTGGACTTGCCGGAGCCGGATTCGCCGACCAGGCCCAGCGTCTCGCCCGGGTGCAGGGTGAGGCTGACGCCGTCCAGGCCGGTGGTGCGCCGGCGGCGCGGGCCGTAGGTCTTGCGCAGCTCGGTGACGGTGAGCACCGGTTCGGGGCCGGGGGTGCTGTTCGCGGCGGCGGCCGAGCGGGTCTCCAGGCGCGGCACGGCGGCCAGCAGGGCCTTGGTGTACGGGTGTTGCGGGGCGGTGAGCAGATCGGCGGTGCGGCCGCGTTCGACGATCCGGCCCTCGCGCATCACCAGCAGCCGTTCGCAGGTCTGCGCGATCACCCCGAGGTCGTGGCTGATCAGCACCAGGGCGGTGCCGGCCGTCCGGTTGATCCGGGCCAGCAGCCGGAGGATCTGCCGTTGCACCGTCGGGTCCAGTGCGGTGGTCGGTTCGTCGGCCACCAGCACCTCCGGGTCGCCGGCCAGCGCCAGCGCGATCATCACCCGCTGGCGCTGACCGCCGGAGAACTGGTGCGGGTGGTCGCGCAGCCGCCCGGCCGCGTCCGGGATGCCCACCAGGTCGAGCAACTCGATCGCCCGGGCGGCTCGTTCGCTCTTGGTGCGGTGCGACCCGTGGGCCCGCAGGGCCTCGTCCAGCTGGCGGCCGATGCTCAGCACCGGGTTGAGCGAGGACATCGGGTCCTGGAAGACCATCGCGATCCGCCGGCCCCGCACCTCGCGCAGCTCCGCCTCCGGCCGCCCGGCCAGGTCGGCGCCGTCCAGCAGCACCTCGCCACCGGCGATCCGGCCCCCGGCCGGGAGCATCCGCAGCAGGGCGAGTGCGGTGGTGGACTTCCCGGAGCCGGATTCGCCGACGATGCCCAGCGTCTCCCCGGCCCCGAGCTCGAACTCGGCCTCGCGGACCACCGGGGTGCCGCCGAACTCGACGGTCAGCCCGCGTACTTCGAGCTTGGGTACGCTCAGGCCCTCGGCCGCCGGGCTGCCGCTCACCAGGGTCGAATCTGTCACGGTCACTGGCGGATCCCCCTGTTCAGGGCCTCGGCGATCAGCGTGAAGCCGAGCACCAGCGCCGTCACCGCGATCAGCGGGGCGGCCGGGAAGGTGGGGTGGGTGGCGAGGTAGGCCATCGACTGGCTGAGGATGCTGCCGAGGGAGGGGTCCGGCGGGCGGATGCCGACGCCCAGGAAGCTCATCGCGCCCTCGATGAAGACGGCCAGCGAGAGGGCGATGGCGCTCTGCACGATCAGCGGGTCGACCGCGTTGGGCAGCACGTGCCGCAGCAGCACCCGCAGCCGGGAGGCGCCGCCGACCCGGGCGGCCAGCGCGTAGTCGCGCTCGCGCTGGGCCAGCAGGCCGGTGCGCAGCTGCCGTCCGAATCCGGGGATCTCGGCCAGCGCGATGACGATCACCACGGTCCAGCGGCCGGGGCCGAGCACGGCGGTGACGGCGAGGGCCAGGATCAGGCCGGGGAAGGCGAGCAGCAGGTCGAAGACGCGCTGCACGGCCAGGTCGGCCCAGCGGGAGGTGGCGGCGAGCAGGGCCAGCGAGCAGCCGAGCAGGGCGCCGATCGGCACGGCGGTGAGGCTGATCAGCAGATCGGTACCGATGCCGTGCAGCACCCGGCTGAACAGGTCGCGCCCGAGGTCGTCGGTGCCGAACGGGTGGGCCGCGCTGGGCCCGGCCAGGGCCAGCGGGCCCTGGGCGGTCGGGTCGGTGGCGGTGAGCAGCGGGGCGAGCAGCCCGGCCAGGGCCACCAGGCCGACCAGGCCGAGGCCGGTGAGGCCGCGGCCGGTCCGCAGGCCGGCCAGGTACGGGTTGCGGCGCCGGGGTTCGGCTGCCGTGGGGGCGAGCAGGGTGGTCATCGGGTCACTCCCACCTGACTCGGGGGTCCAGCCAGGTGTGCACCAGGTCGGTGAGCAGCTGGACGGCGACGTACGCGGCGACGAGCAGCAGGAGCAGGTCCTGCACCACCGGGTAGTCCCGGCGGGTCACGCCCTGCTCGGCCAGTTGGCCGAGTCCGGGCCAGGCGAAGATGGCCTCCACCAGTACGGCCCCGCCGAGGAGTTGGCCGATCTGGAGGCCGAGCACGGTGAGCGCGGCGGGCAGTGCGTTCGGCAGGGCGTGCCGCCAGACGATCCGGCGGCGGGAGATGCCGAGGGCGGTGGCGGTGCGCACGTAGTCCTCGCCCAGGGCCTGCTCCAGGCTGTCCTTGAGGTAGCGGGCCAGGATCGCGGCGCTCGGCAGGGCGAGGCAGACGGCGGGCAGCAGCAGGTACTGCAGGCCGATGTCCGGCTCGTCGAGGATCGACTCGTGCCCGCCGGCTGGCAGCAGCCCGAGCGTGACGGCGAAGACCAGCACCAGCAGGATGCCGGTGACGAAGGGCGGCACCGCCAGCACCGCGGTGGTGACGGCCCGGACCAGCGCGGCCACCGGCCGGCGCTTGGTGACGGCCCCGGCCACCCCGAGCGGGAGGCCGATGCCGACCACCAGCACCAGCGCACCGATGGTGAGTTCGACGGTGTTGCCGAGGCCCTCGCCGATCAGGTCGGCCACCTGGCCGCCGATCGCGTAGCTGGGCCCGAGGTCGCCGGTGAGCAGCCCGCCGAGCCAGTGCAGGTACTGCGCGGGCAGCGGCTGGTCCAGCCCGAGCCGGGCCCGGACGGCCTCGACGGCGGCCGGTCCGGCGTCGGGGCCGGCCAGGCTGCTGGCGGGGTCGCCGGGGATCAGCCGGAGGATGAGGAAGACCAGGAAGGAGGCGAGCACCAGGACGAGCAGCCCCGAGGGCAGCCGTCGGCGCAGGAAGGCGCGCACCGCTCAGCCCGCCAGGTAGGCGTCGTCGAGGTTCAGGTAGTTGAACTTGTTGAGCGTCGCGCCGCGCACCTTGGCGGTGGCCACCTCGACCTCCCCGGCGATCGCCAGGTCGATCACGAACTCCTCGTCCAGCAGGGTGTCGGTGATCCGCTGGTAGAGCGCCTTGGCCTCGGCGCTGTCGCTGTCGGCCCGCTGCCAGGCCTGCTGGACGATCTGGGTGTAGGCGGGGGAGGAGAAGTGCGAGCTGTTCTTCGCCTCGTTGAACGGGTAGGCGCTCACCGCCAGCGTGGCCGGGTGGAGTTGGGCGAAGCCGTGGCTGAGGGTCCAGAGCGCCGGCATGGTCTGCGAGATGAGCTGCTTCTGCATGGTCGGCGAGTCGGTGGGCTGGAGCACGGTCTCGATGCCGACCTGCCGCAGGTCGTACTGGAGGATCTGCGCCACGGCGGTGGCCCCCGGTGTGGCCGAGTGGGCGAACGGCAGGCTGAGCGAGGTGACCCCGGCCTGCTTGAGCAACTCCCGGGCCTTGTCCGGGTTGTGGGAGTAGTGGGTGGCGCCGGCCTCGCTGTAGGCGGGCGAGGACTTGGGCCAGGGGGCGGAGGAGGCCAGCCCGTACCCGCCGAGCGCCTGCTGCACCAGCCGCTCCCGGTCCACGGCCCAGGCGATGGCCTGCCGCACGCGCTTGTCGCCGACCTGGGCGGCGGTCACGTTGACGCCGATGTAGTACCCGCCGGCGCCGGTGTCGTACGGGGTGATCCGGAACTGCGCGTTGTCCTTGAGGGTGGCCACGTCCTTGCCCTGGACGTCGTAGGAGAGGTGGCTCTGCCCGGTGCGCAGCGAGGAGAGCAGCGAGTCGGCCTGCGGGATGATCCGCACCTCGACCCCGTCCAGGTAGGGGCGGCCCGGGTTCCAGTACTGCTCGTTCCGGCTGAAGCTCAGCGAGGCGCCGGGGCTGCGCTTGGTGAAGCGGAACGGCCCGGTGCCGATCAGCTGCTTGCCCGCCACGGCGTCCTCGACGGTGGCCGGGTCGGCGATGATCATGAACTCGAAGAGGTCGAACAAGTTGCTGACCGGGTGGGCGAGTTCGAGGGTCAGCTCGTGGTCGCCGTTCTTCTTGAACCCGGTGATCGCGGCGGCGGTGGAGCGCAACTGGGCCGAGCGGGCCGGGTTCTGGAGGTTCTTCACCGCGAAGATCACGTCGTCGGCGGTGAACGGGCGGCCGGTGTGGTACTTCACGTCCTCGCGGAGCTTGAAGGTCACCGCCTTGCCGTCCGGCGCGAGCTGCCAGGAGCTGGCCAGCTCGGGCTGCGGCTTGAGCTGGTCGTCGTACCGGGTCAGGGTGTTGAACACCAGCCGCTGCACGAGGGTGTTGGCGCTCTGTGCGAAGAGCAGGCTCGGCGTGAAGTCCACCCCGGCCGCCACCGTCAGCGTGCCGCCCCGGCGCGGCGTCCCGATCGTGTCGGCCGCCGCTTTCGTGTTCAGGTCGGTGGCCGACCGGCAGGCCGCCAGCGTCATCAGACCGGCTCCGGCGACTCCGCCGCGCAGCAGGGCGCGCCGGGAGAGGCGGGGGGACGAGGACGGGGTGGACGCAGCCATGACGGCCCTTTCAGGGTGGGTGGGGTGCTGGTTCGTACGGGGGTGCCGGGCGCGGGTGCGGTTCGGTCCTCGCGCCCGGCGAGGGAGCGGTGCGGTGGGTCAGCTGAGCGCGGCCTCGAGCTGCTCGGCGGGCACCAGGCCCGGGACGGCCGGCGGCTCGGTGGGCTCGATCAGGCGGCTCGGGGTGCCGTCCACGCCGACCGGGAGGTCGCCGTCCAGGGTGATCCGGCGGACCAGGCGGGGCTGGTCGCCGTAGTCGTTGACGGCGTAGTGCTGGGTGGCCCGGTTGTCCCAGATCGCCACGTCGCCGACCTGCCAGTCCCAGCGCACGGTGTTCTCCAGCCGCTCCACGTAACGCTGGAACAGCGCGATCAGGGTCTTGCTGTCCTTGCCGGAGAGCCCCACGATCTTCTGCGCGAAGGCGCCGAGCAGCAGGGTCTTCTCCCCGGTCACCGGGTGCACCCGCACCACCGGGTGCTCGGTCTTGAATGCGGTGGAGACGAACACCTTGCGGAACAGCTCGGCCACCTCGGGGTTGTCCGCCAGCTCGGGAGTCAGCGCCAGGCTCGCCGCGTAGTCGTAGTCGTTGGTGTGCACGGCCCGCAGGCTCTCCGCGAGCACCTTCAGCGGCGCCGGCAGGTCCTCGTACGCGGCGGCCGTGTTGGCCCAGACCGTCGAGCCGCCGGCCGCCGGGAGCTCCAGCGCCCGCAGGATCGAGGCCTTCGGGTAGGAGGGCACGAAGGTCACGTCGGTGTGCCAGTTGTTGGCGCGCACGCCCTTGGTGGCGTCCAGCTCGAAGGTGTACCGCCCGTCCGCACTCGGCACGGTGGGGTGCCCCACCGGGTGCCCGAGGAGCCGGGCGAACGCCTCGTGCCCGGCGTCGTCCAGGTGCCCCTGTCCCCGGAAGAACAGCACCTTGTGCTCGTACAGCGCGGCCTCGATCGCCGCCACGGTGTCGGGGCCGAGCTCCCCGTTCAGTCGGACGTCGTGCACGGTGGCGCCGATCCGGCCGGCGGCCGGGGTGAGGCGGAGCTGGGTGATGGTCGACATGGTGAAGTCCTCAGCTTTCCAGGGAAGTTGGTGCAAGGCATGGCAGCGGCGCGCGGCAACTGGGCCTGACGGGCGATCGGCTGGTGCTGCGGCGGGGGCGGTGTGCGAGGCGCGGACGGGCGTCAGGGGGCCGGGTGCGGCCGGAGCGGACGGGGCGTCAGCGGGAGGAGGAGCACCGGAGACAGCGGCAACAGGTGGGACAGGCGCGGCGGATGGCGTTCATGGCGTCCCTCCCTCTGGGCCTCGACTGTCGCTGTGCGCGCACTCGGTTTCGAGTGGTCGCGCCGGGTGCTGAGCGGCCGGACTCGGTGTCGAGTGCGGCGTGCCAGCTCATCGTGCGAAGGGGACGAGTGCCTTGTCAAACGGCATCTCACCAGGTGGGAGCGGGTGTTGCGGCTGTGTGATGCCCTGTAACGGCCGATGGCGAGCGGGTGTCGATGCCCGCTCGGGGCCTTCGGCGGCCTTGTTCGAGGATCTTCGCGCTGGCTACCGTGCAGAGCCGGCGCCGCCGGGCCGCCACCTGCCGGGCGGCCCGGTGTCGGCCCGGCTGGAAAGGGTGACCCGGTGATTTCCGTCGATCTGCTGCACGCCCGCGTCTCGGCCCGCACCTCCTGGCACCTGGTCCGCCTGCGGGACGCCGACGGCGCCTGCGGCTACGGCGAGTACTCCGACGCGGGGCCGCAGGCGGCGGCGCTCTGGCGCGAGATCGCCGCGCGGCTGGCGGCGGGTGCGGGCGTGGGTGAGGTGGTCGCCGCGCTCGACACGGAGGAGTGGTCGGCGGCGGCCCCGGGCGAGGCGGATCCTGCGGTGGGGCGGGTCGGCCCCCGGGTGCGGATCGCCGGGGCTGCGGTCGGGCCGTTCACCGTGGGCAGGTTCGCCCGGCTGACGGTGCGTGGGGCGCTGGACCAGGCCGCCGCCGATCTGGCCGCGCGGCGGGCCGGGCTGCCGCTCTGGCGCTGGCTGGGCGGTGCGGCGGCGCGGCCGGTCCGGCGGTACGCCAACCTCAACCGGGCACTGCGGAGCCGCACCCCCGAGGAGCACGCCGCCGTGGCCGCCGCCGCGGTGGCCGTCGGATACACCGCCGTGAAGTGCGCGCCCTTCGACGGCCTGCCGCCCGCCGAGCGGCTGCTCGGCGGCCTGGCCCGACTGCGGGCCGTCCGAAGAGCCGCCCCCGAAGCGGAGTTGATGCTCGACGTGCACCACCTGCTCACCCTCAGCCAGGTCTTCGCCGTCTCGGAGGAGCTGCGCGCCCTGGACCTGCGCTGGCTGGAGGACGCCGCCGCCCTCGACGACCCGGCCGGCCTGGCCGTCCTCGCGGCGGCCGAGATCGCCCCGCTCGCGGGCGGCGAATTCGCCACCGATCCAGGTGAGTTGGCGGAGGCGCTGGCCGACGGTCGGCTCGCCTGGGTGCTGCCGGACGTGAAGCACGCGGGTGGCCTGGCCGCCGCCCGCCGACTGGCCACCGCCGCCCAGGCGGCCGGCGCCGGGGTCTCCCTGCACAACCCGTCCGGCCCGATCGCCACCGCCATGAGCACCCACCTGGCCATCGCCTGCGGCCCCGCCGTGGAGACCGAGTTCGCCTTCGGCGAGGCCGACTGGCGCCATGCCACCATCCGGCCCTCCGAAGTCCCGGACGGCCCTTGGCTGTTGCCCGCCGAGGGCCCGGGCCTGGGGGTCGAGCCCGACTCGGAGCAGTGGCACACCATCCCCGTCTGCCCGACCACCACCGGAGCCTGACCTTGGCCAGCACCGACCTGACCGGCCGCCTGCCCATCTGCGAGACCACGACCGGAGTCCGAGTGTGACCAGCACCGACCTGACCGACCGCATCGCGGTGGTGACCGGCGCCGCCCACGGCATCGGCGCCGCCGTCGCGGCCGAACTGACCGCCCGGGGCGCGAAGGTCGTCGCCGTCGACCTCGCCCCGGCGGTCCGAGCACACCGCGAGCAGGGCCGGGTCTCCGCCGCCGTCTGCGGCGACGTGACCGACCCGGCCACGGTGCGGGCCGCCCTCGCGGCGGCCGAGGCGCTCGGCGGGCCGGCCACCGTCCTGGTCCAGGCGGCCTACGCGGGCACACCGGAGCCGCTGGACGGCCAGTCGGAGGAGAGCTGGGACCGGACGGTGGAACTCGTGCTCTCCGCTGCCCGGCGCTTCGACCGGGCCTTCGTGCAGGCCCTGGCCACAGGCCGGCCCCCGGCGGCGGCCATCGTGCACATCGCCTCCCCGCACGCCTTCGGTGCCGTGCCCGGCTTCGCCGCCTATGCGGCGGCGAAGGCCGGCCTGCTGGCCTTGACCCGGGCGGCGGCGGTGGAGTGGGGGCCGCGCGGGGTGCGGTGCAACGCGGTGGCGCCGGGCTTCATCCCGGTCGAACGGAACCGCCACGTCTGGACCGACCCGGCGCTGGGCGAGGCGATGCTGCGGGCCTCGCCGCTCGGGCGGTTCGGCACGGCGGCCGAAGTGGCCCGGGCCGTGGCCTTCCTGGCCTCGCCGGAGTCCTCCTTCGTCAACGGCGCCTGCCTGCCCGTGGACGGCGGGATGACCGCCCTGCTGCCCGAAGCCCTGCTCCGCTGACTCGCAGTCGCACGCGCACCACTGGAGTGATCCATGCCCGACCAGCCTTCCCAGGAGGACAGTTGTACCGCCCCACCCTCGTGGGCCGCACCGCCTTCGCGGTCGCCGCCACCCTCGGCCTGACCCTCCCCACCGGCGCCGCAGCCGCAGCAGCCGCCCCCGCCGCGTACTACGTCGACTGCTCGGCGCCCGCCGGCGGGTCCGGTACGGCCGCCGCGCCGTTCGGCTCGCTCGCGGAGGTCAACTCCCTCGTGCTGAGGCCGGGTAGCGCTGTCTGGTTCAAGCGCGGCACCAGCTGCCCGGGCACCCTCGCGCCGAGCGGTTCGGGCACCGCCGCCGCGCCGATCACCATCGGCGCGTACGGCACCGGGCCGCTGCCCGCGATCAACGCCAACGGCGGTACCCAGGCGGTGCTGCTGGCCAACCAGTCCTACGTCCAGCTCCGCGACCTCGACCTGAGCGCGCCCGGTGACAACACCACCACCCGGCGCGGAGTCTACGTGTACGCCGCCGATGCGGGCACCCTGCCGGGCATCGTGCTGCAGGGGCTGGACATCCACGACGTGCGCGGCAAGCTGCCGGCCACCACGACCACCGGGAACGGCACCGGCAAGTACGCCGGGGCCTCCGGCGGGATCGTGGTCGAGGCCCAGGGCAGCACCACGCCGACCGCCTTCGCGGGGCTGCGGATCCAGGACAACCGGATCCACGCGGTCGACCGGCAGGGCATCTACACCTGGTCGAACTGGTGCCGCAGCCCGCGGCTGGCCGCGTTCTGGAACACCCTCTGCACCGCGCCCTGGGCACCCGCCACCGATCTGGTGGTGAGCGGCAACCGGCTCTGGGACATCGGCGGCGACGGCATCGCTCCGATGACGGGTCAGCACACCCTGGTGGAGCACAATCTGCTCCAGGGGTTCAACGCTCGCTCCGGCTCGCCCAACGCGGGCATGTGGACGGCGAATTCGGTGGACGTCACCTTCCAGTACAACGACACCTCGGGCGGCCGCACCACCAGCGACGGCATGGCCTACGACGTGGACCACTCCACCGACGGGGTCGTCTTCCAGTACAACTACTCGCACGACAACGAGGGCGGCTTCTTCCTGCTCTGCCCGTACAACACGCCCACCAGCAACTTCACCATCCGGTACAACATCTCGGTGAACGACCGGGCGCGCGGCTTCCAGGTCTGCGACGGGGCGTTGAAGAACGGGCAGATCTACGGCAACACGCTCTACCTCGCCGACGGCATCAGCCAGCAGATCGTCACCGAGTCGACCTCGGCCACCCTGGACGTCCGGTTCACCGACAACGTCGTCGCCCGGCACGGCAGCACCGGCACCGTCGGCTGGACGCTCAACGACCCCGCCTGGGTGGTGGACCACAACGTGCTCTACGCCGTCCCCGTCCCGGCCGGGGCCACCAACACCGTGACCTCGGCGCCCCTGCTGGCGGGGCGCGAGCTGGCCGACCCCTGGGGCTACCGCCTGTCGGCGGGGTCCTCGGCCCTCGGGGCCGGTGCGGCGGTGGCCGGCAACGGCGGTCAGGACTACTTCGGCACGGCGGTCCCGGCCACCGGCCCGGTCAACGCCGGCGCCCACCAGGGGCCGGCCGTCACCGCGCCCGCCGTGGCGGAGACCTTCAACTCGGCTGCCCTGCCCACCGGATGGACCGTCTCGGGCGCCACCCTCGGCGCCGATCCGGCCGGTGGGTACGGCAGTGCGCTGCTGTTGAACCGGCAGAGCGCGGCCGATGTCACGGCGGTGCGGGCGTTCACCGCCGCCGGCGGCGACCTCCGGGTGGACGCCCGGCTGCGGGCGGGCCAGACCACGGCGCCGCTCGGCCTCCACGTGCTGGACGCCACCGGGGCGCCGGTGGCCCAGTTCAGCCTGGCGGCGGACGGGTACGCGGCCTACACCGACGCCGGGGCCTGGACGGACAGCGCCTTCGCCTACCCGGCCGGGGTCTGGCTGCGGGTCTCGCTGGTGCTGCACCCCGGCGCGGGGACCTACGAGCTGGCCGTGGACGACGTGCCGCTGGCCACCGGGCGGCTCACCCCGGGGGCCGGCGCTCCCGGGCAGCTGCGGCTGCGGGCCCAGGCGGGTGCGGGTGCGGCGGCCTTCGCGGCGGATGACATCCTGGTGCAACCGCTGGGCTGACCTGCGCCGCCGCCTACCTCAGAGGAGCCACCGTGCACGCCGAGATCGCCGACGAGTACCGCCTGACCCTGGGCGAGGGCCCGGCCTGGGACGCGGAGAGCGGACGGCTGTACTGGATCGGGATCGCCGACCGGCAGGTGCGGTGGCTCGGCGCGGACCAGGGCGCGGTCGAACTGGCCACCGAGCCGGGCACCTTGGCCCCGTACCGGGCGGGCGAGGTGCTGCTGGCCACGGCCGGCGGCTTCGAGCTGCTCGACACCGCGACCGGGGCGACCAGCCTGGTCGCCCCGGTGGAGGCCGACCGGGCGGACCGGCGGATGAACGACGGCAAGTGCGACCCGTCCGGGCGGCTGGTCGCCGGGACGATGCTCCGGAGCGAGCCGCGCGAGCCGGGCCCGCTCTACCGGCTGGAGGCGGACGGCAGCACCACGGTGCTGCTCGACGGCCTGCTCATCCCCAACGGCCTGGCCTGGCCCGAGCCGGACCGGCTCTGGCACATCGACACCCCGACCCGCCGGATCGACCTCTACGAGTACCCCGAGCAGGGCCCGCTCGGAGCCAAGGTGCGCTCGCTCGACGTCTCCCACCTGCCCGGCTCGCCCGACGGCATGACCCTGGACGCCGAGGGCAACCTCTGGGTGGCCTTCTGGGACGGCCGTGCCGTGCACTGCCTGACCCCCGAAGGCCGGCTGCTGGCCACCGTCGAGCTCCCGGTCAGCCGGGTGACCAGCTGCACCTTCGGCGGCCCCGGCCTCGACACGCTCTACATCACCACGGCGAGCGCGCCGGAGGAGAGCTCCTCCGGCATGCTCTTCCGCGTCCAGGGCGCGGGGCTCGGCCACCCGGCCCAACCCTGGTCCGGCCGAAGCTAGTCGGCAGCCACCGGCTTGAGCGCGGGCGCTGGCGCGGGCTTGGCTGCGGGCGCCTGTTCGGGGGCGGGCAGGACGGCGGCGGCCAGACGCTGGATGTACCTGCCCTCCGCGCCCTGCAGGCCGGTCGGGTTGAAGGAGTAGACCATCTTCCGGGCCAGGTCGCGGGTGGCGAACACCCCGCTCACGTAGCCGGGCCGGGAGCCGGTCTTGCCCCAGAGCGTCACCCCGTTGATCTCCACCCGCTCCAGCCCCGTGCTCATGCACGCGCGGCCGGCGTCCGCGGGCGTGTTGCAGTGCGAGCTCGAGTGGTTGGGCACGTCCGGCACGGTGAACAGCGCCTGCTGCTCGGCGGGCGGCAGCAGGCGGCCGCCCAGCAGGGCGGTCATGAAGCGGTCCAGATCGGGCGCGCTGGAGATCAGCCCGCCCTCGGCCCACGGCCACGGGCTCTGCTCGGTCACGTCCACCAGCCGGCTGCCGCCGTCCGGGCCCGGCACCGCGAGGTAGCCGTGTGCCGCCGGTCGGTTCAGCCGGGGGTCGTCCGCGGCCGGGACGGTGGTGTCGCGCAGGTGCAGCGGCTTGACGATCCGCCGCTCGACCTCGTGGGCGTAGCTGTGGCCGGTCAGACGTTCGATCAACAGCCCGGCGACGTAGGTGTTCTGGCCGTTGTACTGCTGGGCGGTGCCGGGGGCGAAGCTCATCGGCTCGCCTTTCATGGCGGCCACCACCTGCTCCGGGGTCAGGCTGTCGTACCGGTGCGCGGCGAACCAGCCGGTGCTGCCGTCGTCCCCGGTCGTGTTCCGGCCGCCGGGCAACCCGCTGGTGTGGTTGAGCAGTTGGCCCACCTTGATCGGCGGGTACTCGGCCGGGAGCAGGCCCGGCAGGTACTGCTGCACGGTGGCGTCCAGGTCGACGCGGTGCTCGGCTGCCAGCTGGAGCAGCACGGTCGCGGTGAACACCTTGGAGATCGACCCGATCCGGAACCGCCCGTCCACGTCCGGCCGTTCGCCGCTCTCCCGGTCGCCGACCCCCGCGCTGGTGGCGAAGCTGCCCGCGCTGCCGGTGATCCGCACCAGCACGCCGTTCACGTTCGCGTCCGGCAGCCCGGCCACGGCCTGCCGGATGGCGGCCGGGTCGAGCGGGGGCAGCGGCGCGGCGGCCCCGGCGCCGACGGAGGCGCTGACGGTGACAGGTGCGGCCGGCGCGGCGAGCGCGGGGGTCGCGGTGCTCACGGCCAGGGCGGCGAGCAGGGTGCCGGCGACGGCCGGCGTGGCCCGGCGGGGCCGGCCGGTGCGCCGGGGGCCGTCGACCGGGTGGGCTGCGCGCGCTCGGGTGTTCACGATGTCCAGGCTCCAGACGTGGTGGGGTGCTGAGGTCTCCGGCCAAGAGTCTGGCCGGAGACCGCCCCTGGTCTCATCCGGGACCGACCCTGACCGGCCCCCGTCGACCAGCCCTGAGTCCGCGTCAGGGTCGGCCCGCCGGGCCGTCCGGGGCGGGCCGGAGCGAGGTCTCCACCCCCGTGCTGCATTCCGGCGCCGAATCGGCCGGCGAGGGGGCGGAAGAATTCCGGAAAGGCGACCCTGGGTCGGGTGCCGACGTGAAATCACTCGCGCGGGTGACAATTCCTCACCGGGGGCGGGGCAATTCTTGGCATCTTCGGAAGAATCCTTCCCGCAGTGCTGCCAGGTGTGTTGACGGCCCATCGGGCGCCACCTAACTTCGGGGAAATCCGGTGCTCAGGGAATTCCGGTACGGCGTGGGAAAGGTCCGATAAATGCGAACGAAGCGTGTGCGCGCGGCCGTGGTGCCGGTGCTCGCGGCGGCCGGCCTGCTGGCCGCCGCCGGGCAGCCCGCCGGGGCGGCCGGCGGCTACCCTGTCGACTACCACTTCGCCACCGGGTTCGTGGCGGGCTTCTTCGGCCCGGGGCAGGCCCCGCCCGGGGCGAACGACTGGTCCTGCCGGCCCACCGCCGCCCATCCGGACCCGGTGGTGCTGGTGCACGGCACCTTCGAGAACCAGAACGACAACTGGCACGCCGCGGCCCCGCTGCTGGCGGACAACGGCTACTGCGTCTATGCCTTCAACTACGGTGCGGCGCAGGGCGATCCGATCCAGGGCACCGGGCCGGTGGCCGTCTCGGCCGGGCAGCTGGCGAGCTTCGTCGACCGGGTGCTCGCCGCGACGGGGGCCGCCGAGGTCGACCTGGTCGGCCACTCCCAGGGCGGGATGATGCCCCGGTACTACCTCAAGTACCTGGGCGGGGCGGCCAAGACCGCCAGACTGGTCTCGCTGGCCGGCTCGCACAACGGCACCACCATCGACGGCATCACCGAACTCGGCCGCCAGATCGGTCTGTTGGAGCCGGCCAACGCCGTGCTCGACCTGGCCTGCCGGGCCTGCGTGGAGCAGGAGGTCGGTTCGCCCTTCCTCGCCGACCTCAACGCGGGCGGCGAGACCGTGCCCGGGGTGGAGTACACGGCGATCACCACCCGCTTCGACGAGGTGGTCACCCCCTACACCAACGCCCTGCTGCCCGCCGCGCCGAACGTCACCGACATCACCCTCCAGGACCAGTGCGCGCTCGACGCCTCGGACCACCTGGAGATCGCGGCCGACCCGATCGCGATGACGGATGTGCTCAACGCGCTCGATCCGGCGCACCCGCGCCCGATCCCGTGCCAGGTGGTGCTCCCGGTGACCGGCCCGCTGCTGTGAATTCGCCCTCTCAGCGAGCAGGTTGAGTGGTGACCCGCTCGTACTGCCCGGTCACGATCCGGCCGATGTTGTCGACGGACTCCAGGGTGCCGGGGGTGTCCGGGCCGTCCAGGTAGTCCGAGTGCGAGGCGAAGGACCCGGCCGGGCCGTCGGCCACCCGGAACCGCCGGGCGCCGAACGCCTCGCCGGCCGGATCGGCGCCGAAGTACCGCTGGTCGCTCTCGCCGAGCTTGGCGGTCAGCACACCGCCGAGCAGCCGCGCGGCGGCGTCCCGGGGCGCGGGCAGGCGGGTGACCGGGTCGTTCTCGGCCTCGCCCACCCAGACGTGGCCCGGGTCGGCGGCCAGCTGGTCGGCCCGGTCGGCGCCGACGCCCGGGCTGCCCACCAGCACCACCTCCTGTGCGGCGATCCCGCCGGGGAGCCGGGCGGCCAGCCCGACGGTGGTGGAGCCGTAGCTGTGGCCGAGCGCCGTCACATGGGCCGGATCGCCCTGGTGCGCGGCCCGCAGCCCGGCCAGGAACCGGGCGTAGGAGGTGGCGCCGCGCTCGGCCCGCTCGGTGCTCAGCACCTCGGCGGGGTCGAGACCCTGCTCGCCGAACCGGTCCAGCCCCGGCGGCGGGTCGTAGCCGAGCCAGACCACCGAGGCCGTGCCGGCCGCCGGATCGGCCCGCTCGGCGGCCTGCCAGACGTGCAGCGCACGGTCGGCGTCCCGCCCGGCCACCGCCGCCACCGTGGTGCCGAGCCCCGGCACGTACGCGCAGGTGTGCCGGGCGGTGTCCGGATCGCCCCAGGAGAGCACGGCCCGGCCCTGGCCCGTCGCCCCGACCCCGAGCAGCAGCAGGGGTGGCCGGCTGCCCGTCGCGGTGGCCAGCCGGTCGCGGACGGCTCGCAGCCCTGCCAGCAACTCCCTTTCTTCCCCGCTCAGTTCGGCCTTCCTGGCATAACCGTCGATCAGCGTGCGGAGGTTGACCCGATTGGCCTGGTCGCGGACGGCGGCCGGCAGGCCGTCACGGTCGCCGAGCAGCTCGGGGTGGGTGCGCAGCAGGTGTTCGCGGCCGACCGGGGTGAGCGAGAGCCACCAGGCGTGCACGGCGGCCGGGGTGGCGTCGGGGCCGGGCAGGGCCTTGCGCAGTGCGTCGAACGGGGCGTCGGCCGGCCCGAGGCGGTGGGTGGCGGCGCTCTGCAGGGTGAGTCCGGCGGCGCCCTGGTGCGCGGTGGCGATGTGGTGCCGCAACTGCCCGTCGGCGGCCCGGTCGGCCCGCTCCGCCTGGGCGCGGGCGGCCGCGATCCGGGCGCGGTACTCCTGGCGCCGGTCCTCGGCGGCGGACCGCTCCTCCAAGTCGTGCTCCTGCGCCGCCGCGAGCCCCTCGGGCAGCTCCGGCCCCGCCACCTCGCCGTCCGCGTCCACGCCGTACCCCGCCTCCCGGGCCTCGGCCAGGGCCTGTCGGAGCTGCGACTGGGCCAGCAGCAGGGCATCGGCCGCACCCCTCAACACCTCGCCCACCATGCCGAGTTCGGCCTGCGCGGCCCGTAGCCGCCCGGTGGTCAGCAGCAGCGCCCGGCCGGCCGCCTCACCCGCCTCGCCCCGCCACCCCGAGGCCCGCACCCGGTCGGCCACGGCACCGTCCCAGGCGTCGGCGTGGCCGCCGAACTCCTCGTGCAGCCGCTCGTACGCCTCGGCGGCCCGGTAGAGCACGGCGAAGTCGGTGTCCCGCAGCTCGGCCAGCCCGATCGCGCTCAACGCCGGCCCGGCCCGCCGAAATCGCCGGCCACCCCGGCCTCGGCCGCCTGGTACGCCCCGGCGCTCTCCGCCAACTTCCGCCCGCCCCGGTCGATCTCCGCCGCCAGTCCGTTGAGCAACTCCTGCCAGGCGTGCGTACAGGTCCCCAGAGCCTCCCCGACCTGCCACCCCCGCACCTCCCGCACCACCCCCTCCACCGGCCCCCCGACCGCCCGCACCTCCTCCACCACCCGCCCGGCCACCTCCTGCGCCGCCACCCCGGCCGCCCGCACCTCCCCGGGCACCACCCGAAACCCGGCCCCACCACTCAGCTCCGCCACCCGCGCACCCTACCGACCCACCCCCACCCCCTTCGCCCCCGAACCGCCCCCACCCCACCGACCTCAGCCGAAGGAGTGAACCGGAGTGCCGAGGGCCCGGCGGTAATTCGCTTGTGGGGCCGACGGGCCGCTGTTAGCAATGTGACATGCTACTGGGAGAGAAGATCACACTGCGGGCCCGGATCGAGTCGGACGCGGCGGTGCTGCGGGACGAGTTGCTGGCGGACGTCAGGACGCGGTCGGCGGGGGACAGCCGGCCGTGGACGCCGGCGAGGGTGACGGAGCCGGTCGGGGATCTGGGGGATTCGGCCGCCTTGTTCACGGTGGCGGAGCACGGGACGGGGGAGGTGGTGGGGGAGGCGCTGCTCTGGGGGATCGACTCGCACAACCGGCTGGCGCACCTCGGGATCTCGCTGCGGCCGGCGTTCCGCGGGCGGGGGTACGGGCGGGAGGTGGTGGAGTTGCTCTGCCACTACGGGTTCACGGTGCGGGGGATGCAGCGGCTCCAGGTGGAGACGCTGGCCGAGAACGCGGCGATGATCGCGGCCGCGACCGGGGTCGGCTTCGTGCGGGAGGGCGTGCTGCGGCGGTCCTCCTGGGTGTACGGGAGCTTCCGGGACGAGGTGCTGCTCGGGCTGCTCGCGGAGGAGTGGCAGGACCCGTACGCCGACTGACGGAGGGCGGCCCGGTTGTTCGGGGTTTTTGTTCAATCGCCGAGCCCCGGGCCCGAACACGGCCGGTGCGCTAGACCTGGGTGCGGTCCGCGGGTCGAGTACCGACAGGTCGGGGAGAGCTCACCAGATGACGACGCTGCACATCGGCAACAACCGCACCGAGGAGATGGTCGGCGACCTCGCCCACCTGGCGCCGCTGGAGAGGGTGGCCGCCGGGTGCGGGGCTCAGCGGATGCTCTGGTTCGCCGCCGACGGGGACGTGCTGGTGCTGCCCTGGGCGCCCGAACCGTTCTACCTGGCCTACGTGACCGGGCTGACCGGCACCCGGCCGGAGAGCCTCACCGTGGTGGTGCCCCCGACGGAGAGCGGGGCGCCGGCCACGGCGGGGGAGGCCGGGAGCGGGGTGCTCACGGCCGCCCGGCTGGCCGATCCGGGCTTCCGGGCCGAGCTGGGCCGGGTGCTGGCGGAGAGGGCGGCGGCCGGGCAGCCGGTGCACCGGGTGCTGGCCATCGCACCGAACGCCACCGTGGCCGGGCTGGCCACGGCACTCGGGCTCGAACAGGCTCTGCCCGGAGCCGAGTTCGTGGCCCAGGGCGGCCTCGCGCTGGTCAACAGCAAGGCGGTGTTCCGGGCGCTGGCCGCCGGCGTCGGGGTGGCGATCTCGCCCGGCACGGTGGCCGGCAGTCCGGCCGAGGTGGAGGCGGCGGTCAACGGGATCCTGGAGAGCGGCCGGAGTGTGATGCTCAAGGTCGAGTACCAGGGCGGCGGCTTCGGCAACGAGGTGCTCACCCGGGCCGAGCGGGTCACCCCGGCCGGGGCCCAGCGCGCGGTGGAGCTGCCCGACCGGGCGGCGGTGGCCGACTACCTGGCCGAGCGCTGGGGCTGGCTGACCGGCGGCAGAGCCCAACGCGTGGTGGTGGAGCGGTACTTCACCGACGCGGTGGCGCTGTACGCGGAGTACGCCGTGCTCGGGGACCGGATCGAGCTGCACGGCTGCGGCGAGATGCTGATGGACCCGGTGGTGGTCGGCGAGATCACCCCGCCGGTCACCCCGGAGCCCGCCGTGCTGGCCGAACTGATCGAGCAGTCGGGCCGGTTGACCGAGGCGCTGCGGGCGATCGGGTACCGGGGCACGCTCAGCGCGGACGCCTTCCTCACTCCCAAGGGCGAGCTCTACTTCAGCGAGGTCAACGCCCGGATCACCGGCTCCACCCACCTGCACGACGCGCTCTTCGCCCGCCTGGTCGGCCCCGAACTGCGCGGCTCCCGCACCATCCTCGAACTGGCCGGCCTCACCGTGCCCTCCTTCCCCGAGGCGCTGGCGGCCGTGGCGGCGGCCGGGCTGGCCTTCGACCCGGTGGCCCGCACCGGCGTGGTGTTCAGCTGCGACTTCGCGGTGGCCGACGGCAGCGTGATGTACTGCGTGATCGCCGAGGACGCCGAACGGGCCCGCTCGGTGGAACGCCGGCTGACGGCGCTCTTCCCGGCCGCTTCATGAGCACCCCGAGCACCCCGAGCGCCGCGAGTACCGCGACCATGCGGGCGGCGGTGATCGAACGGTACGGCGGGCCCGAGGAGTTCGCCCTCCGCGAGCTGCCCGAGCCGGTGGCGGGGCCGGGTCAGTGCCTGATCGACGTGACCTACGCCGGGGTCAACTACGCCGATCTGCACTGCCGCCAGGGCGAGTACCAGGAGCTGCCGCTGCCGGCGGTGCTCGGGGCGGACGTGGTCGGGCGCCGTCGCGGCGACGGTGCCCGGGTCGCCGCGCTGCTGCGCACCGGCGGTGGGTACGCCGAAGTGGCCTGCGCCGAGCAGGCGTTCACGGTCGAGCTGCCGGCCTCCGTCAGCGACGAGCAGGGGATCGCGCTGCTCGAACAGGGCACGACCGCCCTCGGCGCGCTCGACCTGCTCGGGCGGCTGCGCGCGGGCGAGGTGGTGGCCGTGACGGCGGCGGCCGGCGGGGTCGGGCACCTGGCGGTGCAGCTGGCCCGGGAGTCGGGGGCGGGGAAGGTGGTGGGGCTGGCTTCGACCGCCGCCAAACGGGGGTTCGTCCGCTCGCTCGGCGCCCAGGTCACCCTCGACCCGGCCGATCCGGAGCTCGGGGCCCGGCTCGCCGAGCAGCGGATCGACCTGTTCGTGGATTCACTGGGCGGCCCGGTGCTGCGGGCCGGCTTCGCGGCGCTGGCCCCGTTCGGCCGGCTGCTCAGCGTGGGCGCCCGGTCCGACGGACCCGAGGAGTCCTTCGGGGTGGCCGAGCTGGCCGACAACTCGGCCGGGGTGCTGGCCTTCTGGCTGCACCACGTGCTGGCCGACCGGGCGCGGTACACCGGGCTCACCGACCGCCTCTTCCGGCTGGCCGGAGAGAAGCGGCTGGTGGCCCGGATCGACCGCACCGTCCCGCTCGCGGAGGTCGGTGCGGCGCACCGGGCACTGGCCGCGCGCGAGACCATGGGGAAGGTGCTGGTCGACGTCAGGGCCTGAACGAGGGTCGAACGAAGGTCAGTAGTCGGCGAGTTCGTCCAGGCCGTGGCCGCGCAGCGGCACCAGGAAGCTGCGTTCGAAGACCAGCACGGTCGCGCCCTCCTGGTTGGTGCCGGTGGTGCGGGAGGTGACGATGCCCTGGCCGGGGCGGCTCTTGGCGAGCCGCTTGGCCAGGGTCTCGCTGCGGGCGTAGAGGGTGTCCCCGGTGAAGACGGGGTGGGTGAGGCGGATCGACTCCCAGCCGAGGTTGGCGATGGTCCGCCCGCTGGTGGAGCGGGCGGTCATGCCCCCGACGATGCTCAGCGTCACCAGGCTGGAGACGATCGGCCGCCCCCACGGGGTGTGCGCGCTGTACGCGGCGTCGATGTGCAGCGGGGCGTCGTTCATGCTCAGCATGCTCATCAGCACGTTGTCGAGCTCGGTGACGGTGCGGCCCGGCCGGTGCTCGACCAGGTCACCGACGGTGAACTCCTCGTAGTAGCGGCCCACCACCTCGCGGTAGTGCTGCTCGCCGAGCTTGCGGTAGCCGGAGAGCGGCTCCATGCGGGACTCCTCTTCGACGGGACAGTCAGAGCGCGGCGGTGGTCAGAGTGCGGCGGTGAGTTCCTTGACGTGGGCGGCGAACCGGGTGATCAGCGATTCGTCCATGTCGGCCCGCATCATCAGCCGCAGGCCGGCCTCGCCCTTGGGCACGATCGGGAAGAACACCGCCGAACTGTAGAAGCCGCGCTCGAAGAGCTGGGCGGAGAGCTTGACCGCCGCCTCGGCCTCGCCCACGTCCACCCGGCGCACCGGCAGGCCGTTGCCGGCGAAGGCGGTCGGCAGCAGCCGGTCGAAGAGCTCGATGTTGCGGTTCAACTTCGCCTGGAGGTCCTTCAGTTCCGGCGAGCGGTGGATCGCGGCGCTGGCCAGTGAGGCGCCGACCAGCGGCAGCGCCATGTTCTGCGACCAGCCCACCGGCCCGGCGTGCCGGTGCAGGAACTCGAACTGGGCCCGGTCCCCCAGCATCGCCACCCCGCCGCCGGTGCCGAAGCCCTTGCCGAGGCTGGCCACCACCACGGTCAGCGGGTTGGCCCGCAGCCGGGAGCGGACGAAGCCCTCGCCGCGCTCGCCCATGATGGAGAGCGAGTGGGAGTCGTCGATGTAGAGGAACAGGCCGTACCTGTCCTGGAGTTCGAGCAGCCCGTCGAGCGCCGCCGCGCCGCCCATCGAGTACGCGCCGTCGGCCACGTACGCGACCCGCGGGTACTTGCGGCAGACGTCCTCCAGGTAGTTCAGGTCGTTGTGCGGGCAGCTGAGCACCAGCGACTCGTCGGCGCAGATCGGCTTCACGTACGCCATGCAGAAGTGGCAGAACCGGTCGAAGACCATCACCCTGGGCTTCCCCTCGCCGCCCAGGTGGCCGGAGGCGATCAGCGGCAGGATGCCGGCGGTGAGCGAGGTGCAGGAGGCGCCGGGCAGGATGTGCGAGCCGAACAGCTCGCCCAGCTCCTCCTCCAGCCGCACCAGCAGGTTGTGCCGGATCCGGGTGGTGGAGGTGACCAGCCAGGTGGAGCGGGATTCGGTGAGGGCGTCCACCGCGCCGGCCGCCACCGAGGGGTGGTTGTTCAGGCCGAGGTAGGCGCAGGAGACCATGTTGGCGAACTCGTGGCCGGTCTCCCGGACGGTGAGCCGGTTGTTGGACTGGGAGTCGACCTTGATGCCGATCAGCCCGTGTGCCTCGGCGGCCAGCCAGGCCGGGTCGGCGGCGGCGAGCATCGCCTCGGCGTTGCGGTAGCGGCGCGGGCCGAGTACCGGGTCGGCGTCCTGCTGGCTCATCTGCGGTCCTCTCGAACTCGATGGGGGTTGGACTCGACAAGAGATCGGGCGGGGTGCGGGTCAGGGGGCTGCGGTGGGCTCGGGCCCGGGGCCGTACTCGTCGACCAGGCGGCGGCTGGCCTCGAAGAAGGGCATACCGACCATCACGCCGTCGACCACGGTGACGGCGCAGCCGGTCTCCCGGCCGGCCGCGACCACCCGGCGGGCCCGGTCCAGCAGGGCCTCGTCGGGGGTGAAGGTCTGGTTGATCAGCGGGAGTTGGCTCGGGTGGATGGCGATCTTGCCGCTGAAGCCCAGCTCCCGGGCCAGCCCGGCCTCGTGCCGCAGCGCGGCCAGGTCGGCCACCTCGAAGAGCGGGGAGTCCATCGCCTCCACCCCGGCCGCCCGGGCCGCGCAGACCACCCGGGCCCGGGCGTAGGCCAGCGCCTCCCAGGAGAGCCCGGCCCCGACGGCGAAGGCGTAGTCGGCCGAGCCGAAGACCACCCCGCGCAACCGCCCACCGGCCGCTGCCACTTCGGGCGCGCGCTCGATGCCGACCGGCGTCTCCAGGACGGCCAGGAACTCGGTGTCCGGGCAGTCGGCGCCCAGCGCCCCGGCGGCGATCTGCACGTCCCTGGCCGATTCGGCCATCGGGATCAGCACCAGGTCGGGTTTGACCCGGTACCGGCCGACGGCCAGCAGATCGCGCAACCCCTCCGGCCCCGCCAGCGAATTGATCCGCACGGCGCTGCGGGCGAGCTTGGCGGAGGGCAGGGCGAAGAACTCCTCGGCCAGCCGGCGGGCCTCCTCCTTGCGGGTGGGCGGGACGGAATCCTCCAGGTCGACCATGGCGATGTCGGCCCCGGACTGGTGGCTCTTGGCGTACCGCTCCACCGCCGTGGCGGGTGTGGACAGCAGGGAACGGCAGTACCGCGTGTACTTCATGGCGGTCTCCGGAGTCAGCGAGGGCTGCGGCTCCCGGTTCTATCCCACGGTGATTGTTCGGCGCCGAGCGGCTGCGCACTGAACATCGACTCGCAACAACCTGACGATCCGGACGATTGTTTGGCGCCGATCTCCCGGCGCATGATGAATCACCGGGGGAGCACGGAGGGCTGACGATACGTCAGTGCACCGCAAGGCACACGGGGGTGCGCCTGGGATCAGACTGCCGCAACGACGAAGGGGGCCACCGTGCCTCGTCGGGAGACTCCACTCGCCCCGGGCGACGCACCGCTGCTGCGGTTCGCCGCCGACCTGCGGGCGCTCCGCGAACGGGCGGGCACCCCGCCCTACCGGCAGCTGGCCGTCCGGGCCCACTGCTCCGCCGCCAGCCTCTCGGTGGCGGCCGGCGGTCGACGGCTGCCCAGCCTGGCCGTCACCCTGGCCTACGTGCAGGCCTGCGGCGGTGACGTGGCCGAGTGGCAGGAGCGCTGGCAGCTGCTCGCCGCCGAGCTCGCGGCCGAACGCGCCAGCCGGGCCCAGGACTTCGGCCGTGCGCCCTACCCCGGCCCGGCCGCCTTCGAACTCGCCGACGCCGCCCGCTTCTTCGGCCGGGAGGCGCTGACCGACCGGCTCGCGGCCCTGGTCGCCGCCCGCCGCCTGGTGGTGGTCACCGGCTCCTCGGGCGCCGGCAAGTCCTCGCTGGTGCGGGCCGGTCTGCTGGCCCGCCTCGCGGCGGACCCGGCACCCCGGGCGTACGCGCTGCTCACGCCAGGGGACCGCCCGATGGAGGCGTGCGCCCCGGTGCTCGACCGGCTCGCGCGGCGGGCCCGCGAACTCGGCGACGCCGAGCCGGTGCTGGTGGTCGACCAGGCCGAGGAGCTGGTGACCCGCTGCCGCGACGCGGGGGAGCGGCGGCGCTTCCTGGACGCCATCGCGGCGGTCACCGGCTGGGCGGATCCCGAAGCGGGCGACGGGGCGGTGGACGGGCTGCGCTGTCGGGTGGTGCTGGTGGTGCGGGCGGACCAGGAGCGGCTGATCGCCGTGCACCAGGCGTTGGCCGTGGCGAGCCGGGGGGCCAGGGTGACGGTCGGCCGTCCGGCGCCCGAGGAGCTGCGGCGGGCGATCGCCGAGCCGGCCCTGCGGGCGGGCTGCACCGTGGAGGGGGCGCTGCACGCCGTGCTGATCGCCGCCGGCGCCCAGCAGCCGGGCGCCCTCCCGCTGCTCTCGGCGGCCCTCCTGGAGACCTGGCGCCGGCGCAGCGGCAACGCGCTGACCCTGGCCGGCTTCCAGGCCACCGGCGGCTTCGAGGGCGCCCTCGCCCGTACCGCCGAATCCCTCTTCGGCGAGTTCTCCGCCGAGGACCGGGCCCGGGCCCGGGCAGTCTTCCTCCGGTTGAGCTGGACCCCCGAGGGCCCGGACCCGGTGACGGCGCCCCCGGGGCGAATCGGGAGCCCCCGTCCGGACCACGGGCGCCCGGTGCCCATCGCCGAGGGGGTGGCGGTGCGGCCGCAGGCGGCGGTCGGGCGGGTGGAGTTCGAGGAGGCCGGGGTGCCGGAGCTGCTGGAACGGCTGACCAGGGCCCGGTTGGTGGTGCTGGACCGGGACACCGTGGAGCTGGCGCATCACGGGCTGCCCACGGCCTGGCCCCGGTTACGGGCCTGGCTGGCCGACGGGCGGCCCGAGCAGGGGGAGGACCGGCGGCTCACCGAGGCCGCCCGGCGCTGGCTGGCGGCCGGCCGGGATCCGGAACTGCTCTACCGGGGAGCCCGGTTGGAGCTGGTCCGGCGGCGGGTGCGGGCCGAGGAGCTGAGCCCGGGCAGCGTGGAGCGGGCCTTCCTGATGGCCGCCGTCCGGGCGGCCGAGGCCGACCGCCGCCGGGCCCGCCGCCAGAGCCTCGCGGTGGCCACCCTGGCGGCCGCCGGTGGCGCCCTGCTGACCCTGGCGGGCGGCCACACCGTCCGCCGGGCGCTGCGCGGTTGAGCCGGTCGCGAGGTGCTCCCGGCCCGGGTTGATCGAGCTCGGGAACGGGCCGGCTGAACAACCTCTCAGGCCCCGGAAGGCCGCTGATCAGCTGCTTGCGCGGGGTGGGGGCGGCCGGTAGCTTGGCCGAAGATCCGAGCGGGACTGACCACCGAACCACCCTGTCCCGCAACGGAGTTCAGCTGCGAGGTCGATCCGACAGCTCGCCGACAGTTCGCCGGCGGCCCGGCCGTGCCGGCCGCCCGAAACCCCACCCACCCTCAGTCGGCGAGTTCGGCCGGCCCGCGTCCGCCCCAAGGGGGAGTCATGTCCGCTTCGGCCCGTCCGGTGCACAGTTGGGACGAATTCAGCACGCTGCGCGAGGTGGTGGTCGGCTCGGCGCTCGGCGCCCGACTGCCCGCGCAGACCGACCCGTCGGCCTGGCTCTCCTGCTACCCGTCCACCCCCGCCGGGGAGTTGGCGGCGATCCCGGTGGGGCCCTACGAGGCGAGGGTGGTGGAGGAGACGGAGGAGGACCTGGCGGTCCTGGCCGAGACCCTCACCGAGCTCGGGGTGACCGTCCGGCGGCCCGAACCGATCGACCACGCGGCCGAGTTCGCCACCCCGCTCTGGCGGGCCGAGGGCGGGTTCCACTCCTACTGCCCGCGCGACCTGAGCCTGGTGGTCGGCGAGACGGTGATCGAGGTGGCCAGCCCGATGCGGGCCCGGTACTTCGAGGTGTTCGGCCTGCGCCCGCTGTTCCAGGAGTACCTGGCCGGGGGTGCCCGCTGGCTCTGCGCCCCGCGCCCCCGGCTGGCCGACGAGCTCTTCGAGTACGACGCCGAGGGCCTGCCGCTGCTCGGCGAGAGCGAGCCCGTCTTCGACGCGGCGAACGTGCTGCGGCTCGGCCGGGACGTGTTCTACCAGGTCTCCCGCAGCGGCAACGAGCTCGGTCTGCGCTGGTTGGAGTCCACCCTCGGTCTGCTCGGCGACCTGCGGCTGCATCCGCTGCGCGGCATCTACGGCTACACCCACATCGACAGCACCATCGCGCTGCTGCGGCCCGGCCTGGTGCTGCTCAACCCGGAGCGGATCAGCCCCGACCGGGTGCCGGCCGCGCTGCGCGGCTGGGACGTGCTCTGGTGCCCGCCCGCCGAGGTGCCGGTCGGCCCGGCGGACGCCCCCGTGCACGCCCTCAGCGAGTCCTGGATCTCGATGAACCTGCTCATGGTCAGCCCCGAGCTGGCCATCGTGGAATCCGGCCAGCCCGCCTTGGTCAAGATGCTGGAGCACGCCGGGATCACCGTAATGCCGCACCGGCTGCGCCACTCCCGGGTGCTCGGCGGCGGCTTCCACTGCGTCACCCTGGACATCCGCCGGGACGGCGGCCTGGAGGACTACCTGGGCTGACCGCCCGCCGCGGGCCACCGAGTTGCGCCGCCCGGGCGGGTCACCACGACCCCACCCGGGCGGCGCACCGCTGTTTCCGGCCGGTCCGTTCGGGGTCGATGGGGTGGCGGGTACCGGTGGGCGCTGTGGGGATAGGGTCTGCGGGAGGTGTGCGAAGCCACGGGACCAGGTGTGCGGCCGGAGGAGATGAGTTGAGCGACAGCGCGTTCCGGGAGCGGAAGCCCGCGGGCGTGCGTCCCCTGGACGGGGGTGAGCTGGCGGCTCGCTGGTGGAAGTGGGCGCTCTCCGCCCCGGCCGAGAGCTGTCCGGTGCGGGACACCACCGGCAGACACGCCCAGTGGCGCCAGCCCTCCGACGTCTGGTTCCTGGCCGGCACCTACGGCGGCCGCGTGGTGCGCCGCTGCCAGATCCCCTCCGGCCGCCCGGTCTTCTTCCCGGTGATCAACAGCGCCCGCTCCGCGCTCGGCCTCTCCGGCCGCCCCATCCAGGTGGCCGTCTCCTCCGCCGCCGCCGATCTGAACGGCGTGCCGCTGGAGATGTACGAGTACTCCACCAGGCGGTTCTGGGCGGTCGGCCGCCCCCGGGTGGCCTGGGGCCTGTGGAGCGCGCTCTCCCCGCTCACTCCCGGCCAGTACGTGCTCACCATCCGGGCCACCTCGGGCACCTTCCTGGTCGACACCACCTACCACCTGGACGTCGTCCCCACCCTCTAGGGCAGCCCTGGCGCGGGCCGCGCGTCAAGAGCGCGTCAAGGAACCGCAGGGGTCCGTATGGAGGCCGTCAGGGACGGCTTCACGCCGCTGACCGGCTGATTTGCTGCTTGTGCCGGTCCTCCGCCGGTGTCGTACGAGCCCTGCGGGCCCGATACGGCCAGGTACTCGAAGCGCGTTGGTGGAGCCATGCTCGATCTCGTTTTCGTCGGTGTCACGGTCGCCGTGTTCGCCGTCATCGCCCTGATCGCCAGGGGGGTGGAGAAGCTGTGAGTGAGCGTAGCGAACGAACCGTCCAGAGCTGCGCGTTGCGCGAAGCGCTCGCCGAGCGAAGCGAGGAGGGCGCATGAGCGCCGAGAACATCGCAGGTCTCATCGTCGCCGTCGCGCTCATCGGCTACCTCGTCGTGGCGCTGATCCACCCGGAGAAGTTCTGATCATGAGTTCCACTCTTGCCGGGTGGCTCCAGGCCCTCGCCCTGGTGGGTGCGCTGGCCCTGTGCTACCGCCCGCTCGGCGACTACATAGCCCACCTGCTCACCTCCGCCAGACACCTCCGAGTCGAGCGCGGCCTCTACAAGCTGGCCGGGGTCGACGGTGACGCCGACCAGCGCTGGCCGGTCTACCTCCGCTCGGTGCTGGCCTTCTCCGCCGTCTCCGTGCTCTTCCTCTACGGCCTGATCCGGCTCCAGACCCACCTGCTGCTCAGCCTCGGCGTGCCGCAGATGGAGCCGCACCAGGCTTGGAACACCGCGATCTCCTTCGTCACCAACACCAACTGGCAGTCCTATGCCGGTGAGTCGGCCATGGGCCACCTGGTGCAGATGGCCGGCCTGGCGGTGCAGAACTTCGTCTCCGCGGCCGTCGGCATCGCCATCGTGGCCGCCCTGATCCGGGGCTTCACTCGCAACCGCACGGACCGGGTCGGCAACTTCTGGGTCGACCTGACCAGGATCAGCCTGCGCCTGCTGCTGCCGCTCTCCGTCGTCTTCGCGCTGGTGCTGGTGGCCAACGGCGTGGTGCAGAACTTCCACGGCTTTCACGACCTGACCACCGTCACCGGCTCCACCCAGTCGATCCCCGGTGGCCCGGTGGCCTCGCAGGAGGTCATCAAGGAGCTGGGCACCAACGGCGGCGGCTTCTTCAACGCCAACTCGGCCCACCCGTTCGAGAACCCGACGGGCTTCACCAACTGGCTGGAGATCTTCCTGCTGCTGGTGATCTCCTTCTCGCTGCCGCGCACCTTCGGCAAGATGGTCGGCGACCACCGCCAGGGCTACGCGATCGTGGCCGTGATGGGCCTGTTCTGGGTGGCCTCGGCCGCGCTGATCACCTTCTTCGAGCACCAGCACGCGGGCAGCGCGCTGAACGCGGCCGGCGCCTCGATGGAGGGCAAGGAGCAGCGCTTCGGCATCGCGGCCAGCTCGCTCTTCGCCGCCTCCACCACGCTCACCTCCACCGGCGCGGTGAACAGCATGCACGACTCGTACACCCCGGGCGGCGGCGGTCTGACGATCTTCGACATGATGCTCGGCGAGATCGCCCCCGGCGGCACCGGTTCGGGCCTGTACGGGATGCTGATCCTGGCGATCGTCGCGGTCTTCGTGGCGGGCCTGATGGTCGGCCGGACCCCGGAGTACCTGGGCAAGAAGCTCGGCGGCCGGGAGATGAAGTTCGCCTCGCTCTACATCCTGACCACCCCCACCCTGGTGCTGATCGGCACCGGTGTCGCGATCGCCCTGCCGGGCGAGCGGGCGGGGATGCTCAACTCGGGTGCGCACGGCTTCTCCGAGGTGCTCTACGCCTTCACCTCGGCGGCCAACAACAACGGGTCGGCGTTCGGCGGCATCACCGTCAACACGTCCTGGTACGACACCGCGCTGGGCCTGGCCATGGTGCTGGGGCGCTTCCTGCCGATGGTGTTCGTCCTCGCGCTGGCGGGCTCGCTCGCCAGGCAGCAGCCCGTCCCCGCCACCCCGGGCACCCTGCCCACCCACAAGCCGCTGTTCGTCGGCCTGCTGTCGGGCGTCGTCCTGATCGTCGTCGGCCTCACCTACTTCCCGGCTCTCGCTCTCGGGCCGATCGCGGAAGGTCTGCACTGATGTCCACCACGCTCGCTCCCGCCCCGGTCGAAGAGGCCCCGGCCACTCCGCACAGAGTCCAAGGCGGCCTGCTCGACCCGAAGTTGATCCTGGCCTCGCTGCCGGACGCGGTGAAGAAGCTCGACCCCCGGGTGATGGTCAAGAACCCGGTGATGTTCGTGGTCGAGGTCGGCTCGGTGGTCACCACGATCGCCGCCATCGCCAGCCCGTCCGTGTTCGCCTGGTCGATCACCGTCTGGCTCTGGCTCACCACGGTCTTCGCCAACCTGGCCGAGGCGGTGGCCGAGGGCCGCGGCAAGGCCCAGGCCGACACGCTGCGCAAGGCCAAGACCGAGAGCGTCGCCCGCCGACTCGTCAACTGGCCGAGCAGCGAGGCCGAGGAGGAGGTGCCCGGCACCGCGCTGCGCCTCGGTGACCACGTGGTGGTCGAGGCCGGGCAGACCATCCCCGGCGACGGTGACGTGGTCGAGGGCGTCGCCTCGGTGGACGAGTCGGCGATCACGGGTGAGTCCGCGCCGGTGATCCGTGAGTCGGGTGGCGACCGGTCGGCCGTCACCGGCGGCACGAAGGTGCTGTCGGACCGGATCGTGGTGAGGATCGCGACCGAGCCCGGCAAGTCCTTCATCGACCGGATGATCGCGCTGGTCGAGGGCGCGGCCCGGCAGAAGACGCCGAACGAGATCGCGCTCAACATCCTGCTGGCCTCGCTGACCATCGTCTTCCTGGTCGCGGTGGTGACGCTGCAGCCGATGGCGACCTTCGCGGGTGCGCCGCAGACGATGATCGTGCTGGTGGCGCTGATCGTCGCGCTGATCCCCACCACGATCGGGGCGCTGCTCTCGGCGATCGGCATCGCGGGCATGGACCGGCTGGTGCAGCGCAACGTGCTGGCGATGTCGGGGCGCGCGGTGGAGGCGGCGGGCGACGTCAACACGCTGCTGCTGGACAAGACCGGCACCATCACCCTCGGTAACCGTCAGGCCGCCGAGTTCCGGCCCGCAGAAGGCGTCACCGTGTCCGATCTGGCCGATGCCGCCCAGCTGTCCAGCCTCGCCGACGAGACGCCCGAGGGCCGCTCGATCGTCGTGCTCGCCAAGACCGAGTACGGTCTGCGGGCCCGCGCCCAGGGTGAGTTGGCGCACGCCACCTGGGTCCCGTTCACGGCCCAGACTCGGATGTCCGGGGTGGACGTGGACGGCACCCAGGTCCGGAAGGGCGCTGCCGCCTCGGCGGCCAACTGGGTGACGGAGCACGGTGGTTCGGTCGGCGTCGATGTCGCGACGCTGGTCGACGGCATCTCGGCGGCCGGCGGTACGCCGCTGGTGGTGGCCACCAAGGCCGGTGCCGCGCCCGCCCAGGTGCTCGGGGTGATCTACCTCAAGGACGTGGTCAAGGAGGGCATGCGGGAGCGGTTCGACGAGTTGCGCCGGATGGGCATCAAGACCGTCATGATCACGGGTGACAACCCGCTGACCGCCAAGGCGATCGCGGAGGAGGCGGGCGTGGACGACTTCCTCGCCGAGGCCACCCCCGAGGACAAGATGGCCCTGATCAAGAAGGAGCAGGAGGGCGGCAAGCTGGTCGCGATGACCGGTGACGGCACCAACGACGCCCCCGCGCTCGCTCAGGCCGACGTGGGCGTGGCGATGAACACGGGCACCATGGCGGCCAAGGAGGCCGGCAACATGGTCGACCTGGACTCCAACCCCACCAAGCTGATCGAGATCGTCGAGATCGGCAAGCAACTCCTGATCACCCGTGGGGCGTTGACCACCTTCTCGATCGCCAACGACGTGGCCAAGTACTTCGCGATCATCCCCGCGATGTTCGCCACCGTCTACCCGGGCCTGCGCCACCTCAACATCATGGGCCTGCACAGCCCGCAGTCCGCGATCACCTCGGCGATCATCTTCAACGCCCTGGTCATCATCGGCCTGATCCCGCTCGCCCTGCGCGGCGTCAAGTACCGCCCCTCCGACGCCAGTTCGCTGCTGACCCGGAACATCCTGGTTTACGGCCTGGGCGGTCTGATCGTCCCGTTCGTCGGGATCAAGGCGATCGACCTGATCGTCCAGTTCATCCCCGGCCTGAGCTGAAAGGAGTCACGACATGTCCAAGCCTCTGCCCGCCGTCGTGCGGACGTACTCCACCGCCTTGCGGATGCTGCTGGTGATGACGGTGATCCTGGGGATCGCCTACCCGCTGCTGGTCACCGGCGTCAGCCAGGTCGCCTTCGCCGACAAGGCGAACGGCTCGATCGTGCAGTCCGAGGGCAAGGAGGTCGGCTCCAGCCTGCTGGGCCAGAGCTACGACCTGCCGAAGAAGAACCCCGACGACCCGAAGGAGGAGGCGCAGCCGGACCCGCAGTGGTTCCAGCCCCGGCCCTCGGCCGCGAACTACGACCCGCACGGCTCGGCCGCCTCCAACCTCGGCCCCAACAGTGACGATCTGCTGAAGGCCGTGAACGACCGCCGTGCCGCGGTCGCCGCCTTCGACGGGGTCGATCCGGCGAGCGTGCCGCCGGACGCGCTGACGGCCTCCGGTTCCGGGCTTGACCCGCACATCTCCCTCGCCTATGCGCAGGAGCAGGTGGCCCGGGTGGCCAAGGCTCGCCACCTGTCCGCCGACGCGGTGGCCAAGCTGGTCGAGAAGTACACCGAGGGCCGTTCGGTCGGTTTCCTCGGCCAGGCCGGCGTCAACGTGGTGCTGCTCAACAAGGCGTTGAGCGAGCAGAGGTGACGCACCGTCACTGACTGGCAGCCCGGGTGCGCGCGCACCCGGGCCGCCCGCGTACCCTGGACCACTGACCACCGGAGAGCAGCCCGCATGTTCCACGACCGCCCCGCCCGCGCCGGCCGGCTGCGGGTGTACCTCGGCTCCGCCCCGGGCGTCGGCAAGACGTACCGGATGCTGGACGAGGCCCGTCGCCGCCAGGAGCGCGGCGGGGAGGTGGTGGTCGGCTACCTGGAGTGCCACGGCCGCCGGCACACCGAGGCGATGGTGGCCGGTCTGGAGGTGCTGCCCCGGGTCACCCGCACCTACCGGGGCACCGAGTTCCAGGAGATGGACCTGGACGGGCTGCTGGCCCGCCGCCCCGCCGTGGCGCTGGTGGACGAGTTGGCGCACACCAACATCCCCGGCGGTCGGCACGCCAAGCGGTGGCAGGACGTGGAGGAGCTGCTGGCGGCCGGGATCGACGTGATCACGACCGTCAACGTCCAGCACCTGGAGTCGCTGAACGACGTGGTGCAAAAGATCACCGGTATCCCGCAGCGGGAGACCGTGCCGGACGAGGTGGTGCGCCGGGCCGACCAGCTCGAACTGGTCGACATGGCCCCGCAGGCACTGCGCCGCCGGATGGCCCACGGGAACGTCTACAAGGCCGAGAAGGTGGACGCCGCGCTCTCCAACTACTTCCGGGTCGGCAACCTGACCGCCCTGCGCGAGCTCGCCCTGCTCTGGGTCGCCGGGCGGGTGGACGAGGGCCTGCGCGACTACCGGGCCGCGCACGACATCGACCGGGTCTGGGAGACCCGCGAACGGGTGGTGGTCGCCCTGACCGGCGGGCCCGAGGGCGAGACCATCGTCCGCCGGGCCGCCCGGATCGCCGACCGCACGGCGGGCGGCGAACTGCTGGCCGTGCACGTCGCGCGCAGCGACGGCCTGGCCGGCGCCTCCCCGGGCGCGCTGGCCGAGCAGCGGCAACTGGTCGAGACCCTCGGCGGCAGCTACCACGTGGTGGTCGGCGACGACATCCCCACCTCGCTGCTCGCCTTCGCCCGGGCCCACCATGCGACCCAGTTGGTGCTCGGCACCAGCCGCCGCGGCCGGCTCAGCCGGTTCCTCACCGGCCCCGGCATCGGCGAGACCACGGTGGACCGTTCCGAGGACATCGACGTCCACATGGTCACCCACGAGTTCACCGGCCGGGGCCGGCTGCCCGCCCTCGGCCGCCGCCACTCGCGCCGCCGCACCGCCGCCGGCTTCGCGGCGGGCCTGGCGCTGCCCGGGCTGCTCACCGCCGTGCTCTCCCAGTCCAGCCACAACCTCAACCTGACCACCGTCGCGCTGATCTTCCAGCTCGGCGTGGTCGCGGTGGCCCTGCTCGGCGGCGCGCTCTCGGCGCTGCTCGCCTCGCTCACGGCCTCGCTGCTGCTGAACTACTACTTCATCCCGCCGGTGCACACCTTCACCATCGGCGAGCCCAACAACGTGATCGCGCTGGCGGTCTTCGCGGCGGTGGCACTCACCGTCTCCACCGTGGTCGACCGGGCCGCCCGCCAGACCGCCCGGGCCGCCCGCGCCACCGCCGAGGCCGAGACCCTCTCCACCCTGGCCGGCAGCGTGCTGCGCGGCGCGGAGGCGCTGCCCGCCCTGCTGGAGAAGTCCCGTACGGCCTTCGGCATGCGCTCGGTCGCCCTGCTCGACCGCACCAGCGGCGAGGTGCTGGCCCGCAGCGACGCCCCGCCCCCGCAGCCCGGCGCCGCCCAGCCCGCAAGCACCACCCCCGACACCACCCCCGAGTGCACCACCCCCGAAAGCACCACCCCCGAGTTCACCAGCGAACTCCCGGTCGGCGAGCGCGCCCTGCTGGTGCTCCACGGCCGCCGCCTCCCCGCCGCAGACCAGCGCGTGCTGGCCGCCTTCGCCGCGCACGTCGGCGCCGCCCTCGAACGGGACCGGCTGGCCACCGTGGCCGCCGAGGTGGAGCCGATCAAGGCCGCCGACCGGATGCGCACCGCCCTGCTGGCCGCCGTCAGCCACGACCTGCGCACCCCACTGGCCGCCGCCCTCGCCTCGATCGGGTCGCTGCGCAGCCCCGAGGTGGAGTTCTCGCCCGAGGACCAGGCCGAACTCCTCGACCTGGCCGACCAGTCGCTGGTGAAGCTGGCCCGGCTGGTGGACAACCTGCTCGACATGAGCCGCCTCCAGGCCGGGGCCCTCACCCTGCACCTGGCCCCCACCGCGCTGGAGGACGTGCTGCTCCGCGCGGTCGACTCGCTGCCCCACCCGTCGCCCCCCGACACCCTTGCTCGAGACGCTTCGCGTCACCCCGCGTTCTCCGCAGCCCGCGTCCAGCCGCTCGACCTGGACACCGCCCCGCCCGTGCTCGCCGACGGCCCGCTGCTGGAGCGGGTGCTGGCCAACGTGATCACCAACGCGCTGCGCCACAACGCCCCCGGCGCCCCCGTCCTGGTCACGGCCGGCCGGCACGCCGACCGGGTCGAGGTGCGGGTGGTCGACCGGGGGCCCGGCATCGCCCCGGCCGACCGCGACCGGGTCTTCCTCCCGTTCCAGCGGCTCGGCGACACCGACAACACCACCGGCGTGGGCCTCGGCCTCGCCCTCTCCCGCGGCCTGGCCGAGGCCATGGGCGGCTCGCTGGAGGTCGAGGACACCCCCGGCGGCGGCACCACCATGCTGCTCACCCTCCCGGCTGCCGAGACCCCGCGTTAGAGAAGCGTCAAGACTCCGCCGGGGGCAGGGCCCCGGGGGTGCGTCCACGAAGGAGGCGGAGGCCAGGCACCGCAAGGGTTGTTCGAACAGAGAGGTGGCTCCGTGCGGGTGTGGTGCCCGGCGGGGTGCCGGGGTTGCCAAGTACCGGTCACATAGTCTGACCTGGCCGTCCGTCTGACGGTGGCGCAGTTCGGATCTTTGACGGGAGTTTCACGGTGGCCGCTTCAGTTACGGCCGAGAAGGGCGACAGACGGCAGCGCTTGCGCGCGTGGCTGCTGGAGGGCCTGTCCGACATGGCCAAGCAGCACCCGGGCCCGCACGTCCAGGCCCCGACCGAGCACAAGGGCCAGCGCTGGTGGAAGGTCATGTGCCTCACCGGCGTCGACTACTTCTCCACCCTCGGCTACCAGCCCGGCATCGCGGCCCTCGCGGCCGGCCTGCTCTCGCCGATCGCCACCATCGTGCTGGTCGCCGTCACCCTGCTCGGCGCGCTCCCGGTCTACCGTCGGGTCGCCCAGGAGAGCCCGCACGGCGAGGGTTCGATCGCGATGCTGGAGCGGCTGCTCTCGTTCTGGAAGGGCAAGCTCTTCGTGCTGGCCCTGCTGGGCTTCGCGGCCACCGACTTCCTGATCACCATCACCCTCTCCGCGGCCGACGCCACCGCCCACCTGGTGGAGAACCCGCACCTGACCAGCACCCTGGGCGGCCACCAGGTACTGATCACGCTGCTGCTGGTCGCCCTGCTCGGCGGCGTCTTCCTCAAGGGCTTCAGCGAGGCGATCGGCATCGCCGTCGGCCTGGTCGCGGTCTACCTCGCCCTCAACGTGGTCGTGGTCGCGGTGGGCCTCTACCACGTGATCAGCGCGCCCCACGTGATCACCGACTGGTCCAGCGCGCTCACCGCCCAGCACGGCAACCCGATCCTGATGGTCGGCGTGGCCCTGGTGGTCTTCCCCAAGCTCGCGCTCGGCCTCTCCGGCTTCGAGACCGGCGTCGCCGTGATGCCGCACATCGAGGGTGAGGAGGGCGACACCGAGGAGAAGCCCGCCGGCCGGATCAAGGGCGCCCGCAAGCTGCTGACGACCTCCGCCGTGATCATGAGCGTCTTCCTGATCGCCACCAGCTTCATCACCACGCTGCTCATCCCGGCCGACGAGTTCAAGGCCGGCGGCCAGGCCAACGGCCGCGCCCTGGCCTTCCTCGCCCACCAGTACCTCGGTGGCGCCTTCGGCAGCGTCTACGACCTCTCCACCATCGTCATCCTCTGGTTCGCCGGCGCCTCCGCGATGGCCGGGATGCTCAATCTGATGCCCCGCTACCTTCCGCGCTACGGCATGGCCCCGCACTGGGCCCGCGCCGTCCGCCCGATGGTGCTGGTGCTCACCATGATCGCCTTCCTGGTCACCTGGCTGTTCGACGCCAACGTGGACGCCCAGGGCGGCGCGTACGCCACCGGTGTGCTGGTGCTGATCACCTCGGCCGCCATCGCGGTGACCATCGCCGCCCACAAGGCCGGCCAGCGCAACTGGACCATCGGCTTCGGCGTGATCGCCCTGGTCTTCTGCTACACCACCGTGGTCAACGTGGCCGAGCGCCCGGACGGCGTGAAGATCGGTGGCTGCTTCATCGCCGGCATCGTGCTCATCTCGCTGCTCTCCCGGCTGGCCCGCGCCTTCGAACTGCGCGTCACCAGCGTGGAGCTGGACGAGGTGGCGGCCCGGTTCGTCCGGGACACCTCGCACCGCACCATCCGCCTGATCGCCAACGAGCCCAACAGCCGCGACCTCACCGAGTACCGCGACAAGCTGCACCAGATCCGGGCCGACAACGGCATCCCGCCCGAGGACGACCTGGTCTTCGTCGAGGTCACCGTCCGCGACGCCTCCGACTTCGAGGCCGAGCTGAAGGTCCGCGGCGAGGTGCTGCACGACCGGTACCGGGTGCTCACCCTGGAGCACTCCAGCGTGCCGAACGCGCTGGCCGCGATACTGCTGCACGTCCGCGACGAGACCGGCCAGCAGCCGCACATCTACTTCGAGTGGACCGAGGGCAACCCCTTCGCCCAGTTCCTCCGGTTCTTCCTCTTCGGCCAGGGCGAGGTCGCCCCGGTCACCCGCGAGGTGCTCCGCGAGGCCGAGCCCGACCGGGCCCGCCGCCCGCGCGTGCACGTCGGCTGACGCTCCCCGAGCCGCGAACGGCCCGTCCCCTCACCCGGGGACGGGCCGTTCCCGTTCCTGCCGCCGTGTCAGCTCTGGCGGCCGAGCGCGTGCCCGCCGAAGCCGCCCTTGCCGTCGGCCGCCCGCCACCAGCGGTCGATCGCGTCCTGGTCCATGCTCGGCCAGTCCGGCGTCTCGGTCACCTGGGCCCGGCCGAGGCTGCGCCCCAGCGCCTTGGTCGCGTGCCCGACCGGTGTCCGCTCGGCGCTGTACGCCGCCAGCGCCTCGTCGATCGACTCGTGGGTGCGCAGCGCCCGCTCCAGCGCCGCCGCGTCCTGCACCGCCTTGATCGCCCCGCTGCCGGTGTTCGGCCGGGCGATCGAGGCGGCGTCCCCGAGCAGCGCGAGCCGCCCCTCGGCGAACCGCTCCACCGCCATGTCGTACATCGGCTGGACGAAGGTGTTCTCCACCGGCGTGCGGCGCATCACCTCCTGCCAGTACGGCGGGAAGTACGCGTCCACCAGCTCCTGCTGGTACGCCACCAGGTCCTCGGTGATCGCCCGGGGGTGGGTGGTGGTCGGGTCGACGAACCGCTCCCCGGCCGCCGCCGGCGGCACGGCGTAGAACACCCAGTTCACGTCCGTGCCCACCCCGCCCGGCCCCGGGATCCGGTAGACGATCATGTGCCCCTGCGGGAAGGCCACGGTCAGCGCGTCGTGCTCGGGGAAGGCCGGCTGCGGGCCGTCCCCCGGCTCCGGCAGCGTCTCGGCCGGCAGCGTGCCGCGCCAGGCCACGTACCCGCCGTACTCCGCCTGGGTGCCCGGGTGGATCGCGGCCCGCACGATCGACCGGTAGCCGTCCGCCCCGATCACCAGGTCGAAGTGCTCCCGGCTGCCGTCCGGCAGCAGCAGCGAGACCCCGTCCGCCTCGGCCCGCACCCCGGCCACGGTCACGCCAGTCCGGTAGTCCACCCCCTCGGGGATCCGGCTGCGCAGCTCCTGCCAGAGGTTGCCCCAGTTGTACGAGCGGAACGGGAACGGCAGCGCGCCGATCTCCCGCCCGGCCCACCGCTCCCCGTCCCGCACCACCCACGGCCGCCGCGCTATCCGCGCCCAGGGCATCGTCGCGTCCAGGTACCCGGCCTGCTCCAGCTCCGCGTAGCGGTCGGTGTGCAGCGCCAGCCCCACCCCGCGGTCCTGCAGCCGCCCCTCGGCCCGCTCGAACACCACCACCTCGGTGGCACCCGTCCGCGCTGCGGCGAGCGCGGCCGAACACCCCGCGATGCTCCCGCCCACCACGGCGACCCGTCCTCCACGCACGTCCGACCCCTCTCGATGCCCTTCACCCCCGCGGCCTGCCCGCGCGCACCGATTATGACCGGAAACCGCACCTCGTTAGGTCGGCTGACGGCACGTCGGCCCACGCGTACGGTGGAACGCGATGACACCCACCGACGATCACGCCGACGACCGCACCACCGACCGCACGCCATCCCGGGCCACGTCCCGGACCCGCCTCAACGCCCTCGGCGCCGAGCTGCACGCGATCCACCGCGGCCTGCGCGCCGAGCTCACCCGGCTGCGCACCGAAGTCGCCGCCCACCTGGCCGGCCACGGCCCCCGCCCGCGCGAGCTCCGGGCCCACTGCCTGGCCTTCTGCGCCGCCCTCACCACCCACCACACCGGCGAGGACGCCGGCGCCTTCCCGGCCCTGGCCGCCGCCCACCCCGAGCTCCGCCCGGTGATCGCCAAGCTGACCGAGGACCACGGCCTGATCGCCGGGATCCTGCGCTCGCTCGACCAGCTGCTCACCGGCCTCCCGGACCATCCGACCCCGGCCGAGGCCACCCGGATCCAGGGCGAACTCGACGGCCTGGCCGCGATCCTCGAATCCCACTTCGGCTTCGAGGAACGCCGGATCACCGCCGCCCTGGACGCCCTCCCGGCCTCCGCCGGCACCCCGGTCACCCTGCTGGGGGCACCACCTGGCTAGCGGCCTTCAGCTCGGCCAGCAGCGCCGGGCCCGACCAGGGCTCGCGCGCGCCGCGCTCGGCGGCCCGGACCAGCTCCACCAGCCGGGCGTTGGCGGGGGCGGTCAGCCCGTGGGCCGCGGCCAGGGCGACGACCTCGCCCTGCAGTGAGTCGATCTCGGTCGGCCGACCGCGCTGCAGGTCCTCCCACATCGAGGAGCGCGCCTGGGCGTCGATCCGCAGGGTCGCCCCCGCCAGCCGTCGGAACACCCCGTCCGGCAGCCCCAGCACCGCGGGCAGCCGCGCCGGTGGTACCGGTCCGAGCCGGGCCGGCACCACCCCCGCCCGCCGGAAGGCCGCCAGGCCCTCCCGCTGACAGAGCGCCAGGCACCGCCGGTAGGCCCGCTGCCCGAGCTGCTCGCGCAGCGGCAGGTCGGAGAGCGCGTTGACCGCGTTGTTGAGGTTGAGCAGCAGCTTGGCCGCCTGGATCCCGCGCATGTCCGGGTGCGCCGCGAGCTCCAGCCCGGCGGCCCGCCCGAGCGCCACGAACCCGTCCGCCGCCGGCGCCGCCTCCACCAGCACCTGCCCGCCACTGCCCTGGTGCACGGCGGCCGGCCCGGTCCGCACCACGTTGTACGGCACCATCCCGGCCAGCACCCGGTGCCCCGGCAGCCCGGCCCGCAGCACCGCCGCGTTGTGCAGCCCGTTCTGGAAGCTGATCACCACCGCCCCGGACGCCAGGTGCGGCGCCAGCTCCCGCGCCGCCTGCGCCGTGTCCGCCGACTTCACGGTGACCAGCACGTAGGCCGCACCCGCCACCCCGGCCGGCCCGGTGGCCAGCCGGAGCGCCCGCCGCACCTGCGGCCCGCCGCCCCCACCGGTCAGGGTCAGCCCGTGCTCCTCGATCGCCGCCATCGCCGCCGGCCGCCCGATCAGCGTCACCTCGGCCACGGCGCCGAGCGCACCGCCGAGGTGACAGCCGATGCTCCCGGCCCCGAACACGGCGATCCTCGGCCGCTCACTCACGCCCCACTCCTTCGCTCGGATCGCTCTGTGCTCAGTCGAACAGGTCCGGGTCCGAGGCGGTGATCTGGTCCCAGAGCGGCCGGGCCTGGAACCAGCCCGCCAGGTGACTGCCCAACTGCCCACGGGTGAGCAGCGCCGTCTCCCGGTCGATCAGCTTCGGCGTGCCCGCCGCCATCGCGAGCAGCTGCGCCTGGCAGGACCGCTCCATCGTGACGAACCACCAGACCGCCTCGGCCACCGACTGGCCGACCGTGAGCAGCCCGTGGTTCTGCAGGATCACCGCCTTGCCGCCGCCGAGCGCCCCGGCGATCCGCTTGCCCTCCTCGACCTCGTTCACCACGCCCCGGTAGTCGCTGTACACCGCGTGGTCCTCGAAGAACGCGCAGGCGTCCTGGGTGATCGGGTCCAGCGGGATGCCGAGGCTGGAGAACGCCTTCCCGTACAGCGAGTGCGAGTGCGCGGCGGCCACCGCGTCCGGCCGGGCCGCGTGCACCTGGGAGTGGATGACGAAGGCGGCCCGGTTCACCGGCCGGTTGCCGTGCAGCAGCGTGCCCTCGTGGTCGACCAGGATCAGGTCCGAGGCCTTGATCTGGTTGAAGCTCATCCCGAACGGGTTCACCCAGAACCGGTCCGGGTACTCGGGATCGCGCACGGTGATGTGCCCCGCCACCCCCTCGGAGAAGCCGAACCGCCCGAACAGCCGGAACCCGGCCGCCAGCTGCTCCTTCCGGTACTGCCGCTCGGCCTCGACGGAGTCGAAGGTCGGCGGCATCGGCACGGTGACGTTCGCGGGCACCGGCCCGACGGCCCCCGCCAGCGCGGGGTCCAGGGCCTGGGCGTCGGTGGGCGGGGGAGTGGCGGTCATGGCGAGCCTCCTGGCAGCGGTGCGGAGTGGTGCCCGTGCTGGACGCTTGGAAAGATACAGCGGTGTATCCGATACGTCGATGCATCCGATCGGGCGATCTCCCGCCGCCCGCTGGGTAGGGTGAGCGACGAGGAACCGCACGGGCGGACGGACGAGGGGACGGTGCACGATGCCCAAGGGAGTCACCAGCCGACGCCCCCGCACCCGGGCCGCGCTGCTCACCGCCGCCCTGGCCGCCTTCGCCGAGCACGGCTTCCACGCCACCTCGATCGAGCAGGTCTGCGAGCGGGCCGGCTACACCCGGGGCGCCTTCTACTCGAACTTCAGCAGCAAGGAAGAACTCTTCCTCGCCCTCTTCGACGACCACAGCAAGCGGATCGTCCAGCGGATCACCGAACGCATCGACGCCGCGATCGCCGCCACCGAGGCCGGTGACCTCCCCCTCCAGTCCCTGGTCGAGATCCTCGCCGAGGTGGAGCCGGCCGAACGCGACTGGTACCTCGTCACCACCGAGTTCACCCTGCACGCCATCCGCGACCGCCAGGCCGCCTGGGTCCTCGCCCAGCACGACGCCCGCCTCCGCACCGAGATCGCCCGCTGCCTCACCACCCACCTCCACCGCACCGGCCGCACCCTCACCGTCGACCCCGACACCTTCGCCCGCCTCCTGGTCGCCGTCCGCGAGGGCGGCCTGGCCCAGAGCTACGTCGAACCCGAGGCCCTGCCCCCCGGCCAGCTGGAGCGCACCTTCCTGGCCCCGCTGCTCACCGCCTTCACCACCCCGGCCGACCATCCGGAACGGAAGGTTCCGTAAAACCGGGTGGCACGTATGCGGACCGCCTGAGAGCATCTGCGGATGTCGATCACCGCCGACGACCTCGGCCACCTCTTCTTCACCGTCGACGGCGACGGACCGCCCCTCGTGCTCGTGCACGCCGGCGTCGCCGACCACCGGATGTGGGACACCGTCACCCCCGCCCTCGCGGAGCAGTACACCGTCATCCGCTACGACCTCCGCGGCTTCGGCCGCTCCGCCCCACCGAGCGGCCCGTTCAGCGAGGTCGAGGACCTCCGCCTCCTCCTCGACCACCTCGGCCACTCCCGCGTCCGCCTGGTCGGCGCCTCCTGGGGCGGCCGGGTCGCGCTGGAGTTCGCCCTCGCCCACCCCGACCGGGTGGAGGCCCTGGCGCTGCTCTCCCCGCCGTGGCCCAGGTACGACTGGTCCGAGTCGATGGTCCGCTACGACGAGGCCGAGACCGCAGCGATCGAGGCCGGCGACTGGGACACCGCCGTCCAGGTCAACCTGGACATGTGGCTGCGCGGCCCGGCCCGCAGCTGGGACGAGGTCACCGCAGGCCTGGCCGACCAGCTCCGCGACCCGATGCGAACCTCCCTGCTCAACCAGGCCGCCACCGGCGAGCACTCCCAGGGCCCCTCCGCCGCCGACGTCTCCACCCTCTCCGTCCCCACCCTCGTGGGCATCGGCCTGCTCGACGTCGCGGACTTCCAGGCCATCGCCCGCCGCTACGCCGCCACCATCCCCGGCGCCGCCCTGGTCGAGTTCCCCACCGCAGCCCACCTCATCGCCCTGGACACCCCGGTCGAACTCGTGGCCGCCCTGGGCCCGTTCCTCGCCGGCTAGTCCCCAGCCCCGGGGCCTTCGGACAGGAGACGTTTGCTTCCGCTGCCGGACCGGCGTAGTGTTCACTAGTCGCTCGGCAGGGAGCACCGGACACGCGGTCAGTGTGGACGGTCCCGGAGCGGCCAATCCTCCTGAACCACCACTTCTGCTCGGCGGAGTCGTGTCTTCTGACACGCCTCGGCTTGAATTGTCGTGTGCGTTTATCGGATTGCGGTCGGATTCGCTTTTCGGAGCGGGGATCGGCTAAGGTTTGAAACCTCGGACGGGCCGTCAGGTCGCAGACCGGCAGGGAAAATCGAGTGGAAAGCGAAGCGGAAATCATCTGCTAAGCTGGAAACACGAAAGAACGAAACGAACGAAGCCCGGAGAGCTTGCGAGAGCGGCTTGAAGGAAGCGTCCGTTCCTTGAGAACTCAACAGCGTGCCAAAAGTCAACGCCAGATATGTTGACATCCCCGGCCTTGGTCCTTCGGGATCGGGGTTGGAGATTCCTTTAGTAACAAAACACAGCGAGGACGCAGTGCGCGGGGCCACCCTATTCCGGTGGTTGCCGTGCCGCTCAACGCGAGTGTCACCCGGCTTGGTCCGGAAAACATTCACGGAGAGTTTGATCCTGGCTCAGGACGAACGCTGGCGGCGTGCTTAACACATGCAAGTCGAACGATGAAGCTCTTCGGAGTGGATTAGTGGCGAACGGGTGAGTAACACGTGGGAAATCTGCCCTGCACTCTGGGACAAGCCTTGGAAACGAGGTCTAATACCGGATATGACCTTCCTCCGCATGGGGGTTGGTGGAAAGCTCCGGCGGTGCAGGATGATCCCGCGGCCTATCAGCTTGTTGGTGGGGTAACGGCCCACCAAGGCGACGACGGGTAGCCGGCCTGAGAGGGCGACCGGCCACACTGGGACTGAGACACGGCCCAGACTCCTACGGGAGGCAGCAGTGGGGAATATTGCACAATGGGCGAAAGCCTGATGCAGCGACGCCGCGTGAGGGATGACGGCCTTCGGGTTGTAAACCTCTTTCAGCAGGGAAGAAGCGCAAGTGACGGTACCTGCAGAAGAAGCACCGGCTAACTACGTGCCAGCAGCCGCGGTAATACGTAGGGTGCGAGCGTTGTCCGGAATTATTGGGCGTAAAGAGCTCGTAGGCGGCCTGTCGCGTCGGATGTGAAAGCCCGGGGCTTAACCCCGGGTCTGCATTCGATACGGGCAGGCTAGAGTGTGGTAGGGGAGATCGGAATTCCTGGTGTAGCGGTGAAATGCGCAGATATCAGGAGGAACACCGGTGGCGAAGGCGGATCTCTGGGCCATTACTGACGCTGAGGAGCGAAAGCGTGGGGAGCGAACAGGATTAGATACCCTGGTAGTCCACGCCGTAAACGTTGGGAACTAGGTGTTGGCGACATTCCACGTCGTCGGTGCCGCAGCTAACGCATTAAGTTCCCCGCCTGGGGAGTACGGCCGCAAGGCTAAAACTCAAAGGAATTGACGGGGGCCCGCACAAGCAGCGGAGCATGTGGCTTAATTCGACGCAACGCGAAGAACCTTACCAAGGCTTGACATATACCGGAAACGGCTAGAGATAGTCGCCCCCTTGTGGTCGGTATACAGGTGGTGCATGGTTGTCGTCAGCTCGTGTCGTGAGATGTTGGGTTAAGTCCCGCAACGAGCGCAACCCTTGTTCTGTGTTGCCAGCATGCCTTTCGGGGTGATGGGGACTCACAGGAGACTGCCGGGGTCAACTCGGAGGAAGGTGGGGACGACGTCAAATCATCATGCCCCTTATGTCTTGGGCTGCACACGTGCTACAATGGTCGGTACAAAGGGCTGCGATGCCGCGAGGCGGAGCGAATCCCAAAAAGCCGGCCTCAGTTCGGATTGGGGTCTGCAACTCGACCCCATGAAGTTGGAGTTGCTAGTAATCGCAGATCAGCATGCTGCGGTGAATACGTTCCCGGGCCTTGTACACACCGCCCGTCACGTCACGAAAGTCGGTAACACCCGAAGCCGGTGGCCTAACCCTTGGGAGGGAGCCGTCGAAGGTGGGACCAGCGATTGGGACGAAGTCGTAACAAGGTAGCCGTACCGGAAGGTGCGGCTGGATCACCTCCTTTCTAAGGAGCACATAGCCGGTTGCGAGCGAATGTCTCGCACGGTTGCTCATGGGTGGAACGTTGACTATTCGGCACGATGAGGGTCACCTCTCCAAGTACTGCTTCGGCGTGGAACGGGTTGGTTGGTCTTGATCGTGTCGGGCACGTTGTTGGGTCCTGAGGGAACGGCTTGATGTCGTTGCTTCAGTGATCGCCGGTCTCACTTGAGAGCCGCCTTGTGCGGGTCGAGGGTGGGGGACTGGTCGTTGTTTGAGAACTGCACAGTGGACGCGAGCATCTGTGGCCAAGTTTTTAAGGGCGCACGGTGGATGCCTTGGCACCAGGAACCGATGAAGGACGTGGGAGGCCGCGATAGTCCCCGGGGAGTCGTCAACCAGGCTTTGATCCGGGGGTTTCCGAATGGGGGAACCCGGCAGTCGTCATGGGCTGTCACCCGCACCTGAACACATAGGGTGTGTGGAGGGAACGAGGGGAAGTGAAACATCTCAGTACCCTCAGGAAGAGAAAACAACCGTGATTCCGGGAGTAGTGGCGAGCGAAACCGGATGAGGCTAAACCTTGAGCGTGTGAGACCCGGCAGGGGTTGCGCTCAAGGGGTCGTGGGAAAGTTCTTCAGCTGTCTGCCGGCAGTTGGGCGAGTCAGAAACCGTATGGATAGTCGAAGGACATGCGAAAGGTCCGGCGTAGAGGGTAAGACCCCCGTAGACGAAATCTGTACGGCTCGCTTGAGCTTCTCCCAAGTAGCACGGGGCCCGAGAAATCCCGTGTGAATCTGGCGGGACCACCCGCTAAGCCTAAATATTCCCTGGTGACCGATAGCGGATAGTACCGTGAGGGAATGGTGAAAAGTACCGCGGGAGCGGAGTGAAATAGTACCTGAAACCGTGTGCCTACAAGCCGTGGGAGCGTCGGACATGCGGCTTGCTGTGTGTCTCGTGACTGCGTGCCTTTTGAAGAATGAGCCTGCGAGTTTGCGGTGTGTAGCGAGGTTAACCCGTGTGGGGTAGCCGTAGCGAAAGCGAGTCCGAATAGGGCGATTGAGTTGCACGCCCAAGACCCGAAGCGGAGTGATCTAGCCATGGGCAGGTTGAAGCGCGGGTAAGACCGTGTGGAGGACCGAACCCACCAGGGTTGAAAACCTGGGGGATGACCTGTGGTTAGGGGTGAAAGGCCAATCAAACTCCGTGATAGCTGGTTCTCCCCGAAATGCATTTAGGTGCAGCGTCACGTGTTTCTTGCCGGAGGTAGAGCACTGGATAGGCGATGGGCCTCACCGGGTTACTGACCTTAGCCAAACTCCGAATGCCGGTAAGTGAGAGCGTGGCAGTGAGACTGTGGGGGATAAGCTCCATGGTCGAGAGGGAAACAGCCCAGAACACCGACTAAGGTCCCTAAGCGTGTGCTAAGTGGGAAAGGATGTGGAGTCGCAGAGACAACCAGGAGGTTGGCTTAGAAGCAGCCACCCTTGAAAGAGTGCGTAATAGCTCACTGGTCAAGTGATTCCGCGCCGACAATGTAGCGGGGCTCAAGCACACCACCGAAGTCGTGTCATTGCAGCATTAACCCCCAACGGGGGCTGTGATGGGTAGGGGAGCGTCGTGTGCCGGGTGAAGCAGCGGAGGAATCCAGTTGTGGACGGTTCACGAGTGAGAATGCAGGCATGAGTAGCGATACAAGAGTGGGAAACTCTTGCGCCGATTGACCAAGGGTTCCTGGGTCAAGCTGATCTGCCCAGGGTAAGTCGGGACCTAAGGCGAGGCCGACAGGCGTAGTCGATGGACAACGGGTTGATATTCCCGTACCCGCTTTGAAGCGCCAACGGCGAACCTCTGAATGCTAAAGCCGTGAAGCCGGCCCGGAGTCTTCGGACGATGGGACGTGGTGGAGCCGCTGACCCAACAGGGTAGTAGCTGAGCGATGGGGTGACGCAGGAAGGTAGTCCAGCCCGGGCGGTGGTTGTCCCGGGGTAAGGGTGTAGGACGCAAGGTAGGCAAATCCGCCTTGCACATAGTCTGAGACCTGATGCCGAGCCGATTGTGGTGAAGTGGATGATCCTATGCTGTCGAGAAAAGCCTCTAGCGAGTTTCATGGCGGCCCGTACCCCAAACCGACTCAGGTGGTCAGGTAGAGAATACCGAGGCGTTCGGGTGAACTATGGTTAAGGAACTCGGCAAAATGCCCCCGTAACTTCGGGAGAAGGGGGGCCGGAGCTGGTGATCGGATTTACTCCGTGAGCTGGGGCCGGCCGCAGAGACCAGCGAGAAGCGACTGTTTACTAAAAACACAGGTCCGTGCGAAGCCGTAAGGCGATGTATACGGACTGACGCCTGCCCGGTGCTGGAACGTTAAGGGGACCGGTTAGTCGTGATTCGTCACGGCGAAGCTGAGAACTTAAGCGCCAGTAAACGGCGGTGGTAACTATAACCATCCTAAGGTAGCGAAATTCCTTGTCGGGTAAGTTCCGACCTGCACGAATGGCGTAACGACTTCTCGACTGTCTCAACCATAGGCCCGGTGAAATTGCATTACGAGTAAAGATGCTCGTTTCGCGCAGCAGGACGGAAAGACCCCGGGACCTTTACTATAGCTTGATATTGGTGTTCGGTTCGGCTTGTGTAGGATAGGTGGGAGACTGTGAAGCCGTGACGCCAGTCATGGTGGAGTCATCGTTGAAATACCACTCTGGTCGTGCTGGATGTCTAACCTGGGTCCGTGATCCGGATCAGGGACAGTGTCTGGTGGGTAGTTTAACTGGGGCGGTTGCCTCCTAAAGAGTAACGGAGGCGCCCAAAGGTTCCCTCAGCCTGGTTGGCAATCAGGTGTTGAGTGTAAGTGCACAAGGGAGCTTGACTGTGAGACCGACGGGTCGAGCAGGTGCGAAAGCAGGGACTAGTGATCCGGCGGTGGCTTGTGGAAGCGCCGTCGCTCAACGGATAAAAGGTACCCCGGGGATAACAGGCTGATCTTCCCCAAGAGTCCATATCGACGGGATGGTTTGGCACCTCGATGTCGGCTCGTCGCATCCTGGGGCTGGAGTAGGTCCCAAGGGTTGGGCTGTTCGCCCATTAAAGCGGTACGCGAGCTGGGTTTAGAACGTCGTGAGACAGTTCGGTCCCTATCCGCTGTGCGCGTAGGAATATTGAGAAGGGCTGTCCCTAGTACGAGAGGACCGGGACGGACGAACCTCTGGTGTGCCAGTTGTCCTGCCAAGGGCATGGCTGGTTGGCTACGTTCGGGAGGGATAACCGCTGAAAGCATCTAAGCGGGAAGCCTGCTTCGAGATGAATGTTCCCACCTCCTTGAGAGGGTAAGGCTCCCAGTAGACGACTGGGTTGATAGGCCGGATGTGGAAGCCCAGTAATGGGTGGAGCTGACCGGTACTAATAGGCCGAGGGCTTGTCCTCAGTTGCTCGCGTCCACTGTGTTGTTCTGAAACAACGACCCCACGCCCCGGTAAGGGTTTGCGTGGTGCGGTTGATAGTTTCATAGTGTTTCGGTGGTCATAGCGTGAGGGAAACGCCCGGTTACATTCCGAACCCGGAAGCTAAGCCTCACAGCGCCGATGGTACTGCAGGGGGGACCCTGTGGGAGAGTAGGACGCCGCCGAACAATTATTCAGAGAAGCCCCATCCGGGAGACCGGATGGGGCTTCTTTGCGTTTTGGATGACGTAGCCGATATGGCCGTACTGCAGTGCGTGGTCGTTGAGGCCGTGCTGGGGCGCGATCCCGCCGTGCACCCGGTGGCCCTGCGGCTAGGCTCCCGAGCATGACCGTACTGATGACCTCTGTCGGCCCGGTGGGTGCCGAATCCCTGCTGACCAGGACCGGTGGGGTGCCGTTGGTGCCGGCGGGGTTCGTCTGGCCGCGGTGTGCGGGGTGCGGTGGGGCGATGCAGTTCCTGGCGCAGGTGGTGCTGGACGATCTGGGGCGGAACGGGCTGAGTGGGGCGGCGGTCGGGCGCGGGGTGCTGGCGGTGTTCATGTGCCAGAACGAGCCGGGGCAGTGCGGGGATTGGAGTGCGGGGTCGGGTGGGAACAGTGCGCTGGTGCTGCCCTCGGCCGGGTTACGGCTGGCCGAAGTGCCGGGGCAGGGGGCGCTGTTGCTCGGGGCGGTCACGGGGGTGACGTACATGCAGGCGGGGACGGGTGGGTACGACGACGATGCCGAGGTCTGGTACCGGACGGCGGGGCGGGCGGCTCGCGAGGTGATGGGGCAGCTCGGCGGGGAGCCGGAGTGGTTGCAGGGGGACCAGACGCCCGGATGTGCGGGGTGCGGCGGGGAGATGGGGTTCGTCGCGCAGTTCGAGGAGGGGCCGGACGCCCGCACGGCGGCCAACTTCGGGGGTGGCGGGGCGGCTTATGCGTTCGCCTGCGAGCCGTGCGGCGAGGCGGCGTTCCTCTGGCAGTGCTGAGCCCGCTAGGGAGTCAGCGCAGCGGGACGGCGTAGACCGGCTCCGCGCCGAAGGAGGTGAAGCCGGCTCGCCGCAGGATCGGGCCGGAGGTCTCCGGGTTGGCCTTGACCAGGGCCATCCGTGCGCCGTGGGTCACGGCGTAGGTCAGCCGGGCGTGGAGTACGGCACGGTAGATGCCCTGCCCGCGCCACCGCGGGGCCACCACTCCGCCGGTCAGCCGGGCGACCCCGTCCACGATCTCCAAGCCGCCGCTGCCGGCCGGCTCGCCGTCCACGTACGCCACCACCGTGCCGCCCGCACCGGCCGGGACGCCGGCGGCTTCACGGGCGGCGATCGCCTCGATCCGCTCCTCGGGCGGGAGTTCGCCGCCGAAGCCGGTGACCATGAGCGCGGCCACGTCCCGGGCCGTGGCCCGGGACGTGGCCCAGCGCAGCGAGACCTCGACGGCGGGCGGGCGCAGCGGCAGCGGGCCCTGGTCGAGGTCCGCCGCCAGCGCCTCCGGGACCAGCTTCACCCTGCCGCCCCGGGCGGCCAGTTCCTCGGTCAGCCCGACCGGGTGGCTGAGCAGCACCTGCCAGTCCAGCGTCGGCACCCCGAAGGTCCGGGCCCGTTCGACCAGCGCGTCGACCGCCGGGCCGACTGCCCGGCGGGGGGTGAAGGAGACGACGGAGAGGTCGAAGTCGAAGTAGTCGGGCAGCCGTACGAGGGTGTACTCGTCGCTCGCGACCACCTCGGCATCCGAGGGTCGCCACACCCAGGCGGCGCTGGCGGCGGCGACGGTAGCAGGGGAGAGATCCATGCGGGCAGCCTAGGCACAGGCGGGGGACGGCCCCGGAGATGATCACTGCACCGTTGCCGGATCAGGACCGTACGGTGACAGAGCCGGGGAGGCGGGGAGAGCAGAGGGGGACGAACCGGCCCGTCACGCCCGGGCGGTGGCGAGGCGGGCGGCGTACCGGCGGGCGCGGGCGGTGTCCTCGGGGAAGGCGGTGGCCCAGGTGGTGGTGAGCGGGGTCCACCGGAGGGGCTGGTCGGGCTCGGGGGTGAGGGGGGAGCTGCGGGGGACGACGGCGCTGTAGGTGAAGCCGAGGGTGGGGGCCCAACCGGACTGGTAGGAGCGGATGGTGACGGCGACGGGGGTGGGGTGGAGCTCGGGGCGCAGCCCGGTCTCCTCGGACAGCTCGCGGATCGCGCCCTCGCGGGGCGTCTCGTCGTGCTCGACGCCGCCGCCCGGCGGGACCAGGCCGCGCCAGCGGTGCTGCACCAGCAGCAGGTGGGTGAAGTCCTCGTCGAAGACCCAGACCTCGGTGCCGAACGGGTCCATCTCAGTCGGGTCGGTCCGGGCGAGCCAGGAGAGGGCTTCGTCGTACCGGGCGTCGGCGAGCCGGGCGTCGGCCGCCGCTGCGGCGAGGGTGCGCTGGGTGGTCGCGGTGCTGGTCATGCGGGCAGGGTAGAGGGAGGTACTGACAACGGGAGCGGCGACCAGTGGGGCGGCGGCCGACCGGGTGGAGGGGCGGGCTACTCGAAGCTGACCGAGGCGAGTTTGGACTGGAAGGCCAGGGTGTGGCCCTCGATGGTGCGGGCGTGGTCGCTCATGGTCTCGGCGTGGGTGTCGAGGGCGTCGGGGTGGATCCGGAAGCCGGTGCCCCCGCCGCCGGCGGAGACGCCGAGGGCGGATTCGGCGCCCTTGAAGACCAGGCCGCTGACGGCCTGGCCGACCGTCTCGACCAGCGGGTTGATGGCGGCCTCGACCACCTGGGCGATGATGTACTGCTCCAGCTGCTGCTCGAGGAAGTTGACCAGCTTCTTGGCGGCCTCCTCGATGGCGATCATCGCGGCCTCGGCCAGGCCGAAGGTGGCCACCGCGGCGGCCTGGTCGGCGATGAAGGAGGCGGCGAGCACGACGAGTTCGGCGATCGCCTCGGCCTTCATGGCGACGATCACCTCGGCGGCGGCGTCCAGTGCGGTGGCCACGGTGTGGCAGCCCTGGATCAGCTCGGTCATGTGACTGCCGGAGAGCTGGCCCCACTTGGTGACCAGCGCCTCGTAGGAGGCGCCCTGGTACGCCTCGCCGATGGCCTGCACGGTGGCGGTGGAGTCCTGGTGGGTCTGCTGGATGTTCTCGGCGAACTCGCGGACGTGCCCGGCGAATTCGCGGACCTTGTCCTCGTTCACCTGGGGCCAGTTGATCCCGATGAAGTTGAGCAGGGTGACCACTTCACCCGGCAGTTCGATCGCCATAGCTCCCCCTAAGCCCGTGATCCGGGCTTCAGGCTAGCCCAACCGGCCGGGCCGGGTCAGCTGCGGCGGAAGGTCTTGTGCTGCGCGGCCTGGGCGCGCGGGCGCACCACCAGCAGGTCGATGTTGACGTGCGGCGGGCGGGTGACGGCCCAGGCGACGGTGTCGGCCACGTCGGCCGAGGTGAGCGGGGCGTCCACGCCGGCGTAGACGGCGGCGGCCTTGGCCGCGTCGCCCCGGAAGCGGGTGAGGGCGAAGCCCTCGGACTGCACCATGCCCGGCGCGATCTCGACCACCCGGATCGGCTCGCCGCAGAGTTCGAGCCGGAGGGTGCCGGCGATCGCGTGGGCCCCGCTCTTGGCGGCCACGTACCCGCCACCGCCCTCGTAGGCGGTGAAGGCCGCGGTGGAGGAGAGCACCAGCACGGTGGAGTCGCCGGTGGCCCGAAGGGCCGGGAGCAGCGCCTGGGTCATGTGCAGCACGCCGAGCACGTTGACCTCGTACATGGCCTGCCAGTCGGCCGGGTCGCCGGCTTCGACGGTCTCGGCGCCGATCGCGCCGCCCGCGTTGTTGACCAGCACGTCGACCCGGCCGAGGGTGGCCGCGAAGGCGTCCACGGCGGCCCGGTCGGTGACGTCGAGCCGGTACGCGAGGCCGTCGATCTCCTTGGCCAGGGCCGTGATCCGGTCCAGTCGGCGGGCGGTGAGGACGACCTGGTAGCCCTCCTCGGCGAGCCGGCGGGCGGTGGCCGCGCCGATCCCGCCGCTGGCGCCGGTGACGACCGCCACCGGGATCTGCACGGCCGGGGCCTCGGTCAGTGCCATGGTGCGACTGCCTTTCAGCGGTGAGGAGTTCAGGGTGCGCTGGGCCGTCCGGGCCGTGGCGGGCCCGGACGGCCCCGACGAGGAGGTGGGCCTCGGGGTCAGAGGCCGGGGGCGCCGTGGGCCATGGTGCGGCCCAGCAGCTCCTCGGTGCGGTACTCGAACCCCGCCGTGGTGGCGCGGAGTTCGGCCCGGCGGATCTTGCCGGAGGTGGTCTTGGGCAGCTCGGCGAACTCGAGCAGGGCGAGCTGCTGGTGCGGTGCGAGGGTGCGGGCGGCGTAGCCGAGCACCTCGCGGGCGGTCTCGGCGTCCGGCTCGTGGCCGGCGGCCAGGGCGATGTACGCCTTGGGCACCTGGTAGCCGATCGGGTCCGGGACGGGGATCACGGCGGCCTCGGCCACCGCCTCGTGCCGGAGCAGCACGCTCTCCAGCTCGAACGGGGAGATCCGGTGGTCGTAGGACTTGAACACGTCGTCGTCGCGGCCCACGTAGGTGAGGTAGCCGTCGGCGTCCCGGGTGGCGATGTCACCGGTGTGGTAGAGGCCGTCGGCCAGCGTCTTGGCGGTCTTCTCGGGGTCGCCGAGGTAGGCCGTCATGATGCCGACCGGCTGCTGGGCGAGGTCGACGCAGATCTCGCCCTCGTCGCCGGGGCGGCCGGTGCGCGGGTCGATCAGCACGATCGGGTAGCCGGGCAGCGGCTTGCCCATCTTGCCGGGGCGGACGGCCAGGCCGGCGGTGTTGCCGATCTGGGCGGTGGTCTCGGTCTGGCCGAAGCCGTCCCGGACGGTGACGCCCCAGGCGGTGCGGATCTGCTCGATCACGGCCGGGTTGAGCGGCTCGCCGACCGAGGAGGCCTCGCGCAGCGCGGCCGGCTTGGTGCCGAGGTCGTGCTGGAGCAGGGTGCGCCAGGCGGTGGGCGGGGCGCAGAGGCTGGTGGCGCGCTCGCGGTCGACGATCTCCAGCAGCAGCTTGGGGGAGGCGCCGGCCGGGAGGTTGACCGAGAGCACGGTGGCCTCGGCGTTGAACGGGCCGAAGAAGCTCGACCAGGCGTGCTTGGCCCAGCCGGGGGCGGAGACGTTGCAGTGCACGTCGCCCGGGCGCAGCCCGTTCCAGTACATGCCGGTCAGGTGGCCGACGGGGTAGCTGGTGTGGGTGTGGCCGACCATCTTGGGGCGGGAGGTGGTGCCGGAGGTGAAGTAGATGAACAGCAGCTCGTCGGCCCGGGTCTCCTGCTCGGGGGTGAACTCGGCCGGGGCGGTGTGCGACCCGGCGTAGTCGAGCCAGCCGGGCACGGGGGCGCCGACGCTGATCCGGGTCAGGTGGGCGGGGGCGGTGGCGAACGCGCCGGTGAGGTGGGCGGCGGTGATCACGTGGGTGACCTGGCCACGCAGCATCCGGTCGGCGAGGTCGTCGGCGGAGATGGTGGTGTAGGTGGGGATGACCACCAGGCCGAGCTTGATCGAGGCCAGCAGGGTCTCCCAGACGGCCAGTTGGTTGTCCAGCATGAGCAGCACTCGGTCGCCGCGGGTCACGCCCTGGGCGCGTAGCCAGTTGGCCACCTGGTTGGAGCGGGCGGCCAGTTCGGCGTAGCTGAGCTGCTCGGCGGAGGTGCCGTCGAGGATCCGGACCGCCGTGCGGGGGTTGCCCTCGGCGATCACGTCGAACCAGTCGAGCGCCCAGTTGAACCGCTCCAGGCGGGGCCAGCGGAACCGGGCGACGGCGGCGTCGTGGTCCTCGCGCAGTTCGAGCAGCAGGTCGCGTGCGGCCCGGAACTCGGCGGTGGCTTCGGGATGGTGGCCGGTCACGTGCTGCCTCACTTCTGGTCGTCTGCGGAAGTGGCCGTGCCTTCACTCGAGTCGGCGAGGATGTCGGCGGCGATGGCGTCGGCGTCGGCGTGGAAGCCGACCATCGGGCCGGGGCGGCCGTTGCCGATCTGGGTGAACCAGCGCAGCTCCTCGGTGGGGATGCCGAGCGCGTAGAGGCCCTTGGTGGGCCGGCCGGCCGCGTCGATCATCCGGAACGGCTTGCCGGTGACGGCCAGCGCGCCGGTGGTGAAGCGGGCGCCGTCGCTGGAGCTGACGTTGGTGTGGGTGGTGGCGCAGCCCTCGCCGAGCAGCTGGCGCATCAGGGGGGAGGCGTCCACCCGGACGTCGGCGCGCGGGATCCGGCCGTCGATCAGGGTGGTGGCGGTGATCTCGGAGCCGCCCACCTGGCTGGAGGTGAGCGAGAAGACGCCGGTGTCCTCGCACTGGCCGAGCTCCAGCCCGGGGCCGACCACGGTGAGCACGCCGGCCTCGATCAGCGCGATCGCCTGCTGGATCCGGATGGCCGGCGGGCCGGCCGAGACCATGGTGTTGATCGGGTTGAACCAGGTGAGGAACTCGTCGCGCTGCGAGTCGGGGTGCAGGCTGGAGAACTCCACCGCCTCGCGGACCACGCCGCGGATGTCCCGCAGGATGTCCAGCGCCGCCTTCAACGGGCCGTCTACGTTGCCGAGTTCGGCCTCGTCGGCGTCGGCGCGCAGCACGTCGAGCAGCCTCTCGTGGAAGGCCTCGGGGGAGGCGAAGAGCTCACCGGCGAACGGGCGGGCCATCCGCTCCAGGTCGATCGGCGGCACCCCGGCCAGGCCGGTCTCGGCCAGCAACTTGCTGATGCAGTGCGGGTCTTCGGCGACGGCGGCGGTGTACGCGGCGGTGAAGGCCTCGGCCGCCTGCTCGCCGTCGCGGTGGCGGACGTGGGTGCGGTAGTAGACGTGGTCGACCTCGCGGAGCATCAGCGGCAGCACGTGCTCGCGGAAGCGCAGCTTGACGCTGCCGGTCTCGCTGAGTGCCTGGGCGCGGATCCCGGCCAGGGCCTCCTGGGTGAAGAAGCGCGGGGTGTAGCGGTAGTCCGGGCCCTTCTGGTTGCGGCCCCGGGCGAGCAGCGGCAGACCGCTGCGCGAGCCCGCGTAGATCTGCGGCTCGTGGCCCGAAGGCTCGTACTTCAGACGGCCGTTGACCCGCTCGGTAAAGCGGCCGCCGCGACCGGTGGTGAGCACCGCCGTGATGTCGTAGAAGGTGAGGCCGAGGCCGATCACCGCGACGGGCTTGCGGGCGGGCAGGTCGTCCAGGCCCATGTCGGCGGCGGAGTCGCCGCGCAGGTAGGTGGTGCCGCGGTGGCGGGAGGCGAAGTCGAGCAGGTCGCGGTCGGCGCCGCCGGCGAAGTTGTGCGGGTGGCCGGTGGTGAGGATGACCTTGTCGGCCTCGAAGGTGTCACCGGTGCTGGCGGTGAGCTGGTAGGTGCGGTGCTCGCCGCGGCGGGCCCAGCGGGCCCGGGCCTTGACCGGCTCGACGGTGACCGACTCGGGCAGGTTGGCGGTGATCCGCTGGTACACGTCGGACAGGTAGGTGCCATAGACCCGGCGCGGGGCGTAGACGTTGGGCGAGGCGAGGTCCGGGTAGCGCTCGGGCTGGGAGATCAGCCACTGGTGCAGCGAGGGGCCGGCGCCGGCCCGCCAGGGGCCCTGGTCGGCATCGCCCGAGTAGAGGCTCACCTCGCCGGCCGCGGTGTTCATCAGCAGCCACTCGGACTGGTCGGTGCGCCAGACCCGGCCCGCTCCGTGCTCGGCCGGGTCGATCGTGAAGATCCGTACCGGTCTGGGCTGGTGGGCCTTGGCGACGGCTTCGGCCGCCTCCTCGGCGAGCCGGACCACCAGCCGCTCCAGGACCGAGAGTCCGCGCGGGCCCATGCCGACGATCGCGATGTTGAGCGTGGTGCCGTCCATCTGTGCCGTCCCTTCGGGGGGTTCGTGGCGACCTGGAATCGTGCACTGATGGCTAAAGTTTGATCCGAATCGATAGATGTACGCAAGTACAAGAATACTGTGACCCAGCTCACAGCATGGGTCAATTGGGGTGCTGACCTGACGAATTGGCGATCCCTCTGACGGTGATCTCCGGCCAACTGACGGCCTCCCGGGGAGGTCTCCATCACACTGAGGGTCAACTCTCGCCTCTAGGCCAAAGTTGATTTCGGGTGCATCTTTCCGTCCGTCCCGGAGGTGGCCAGTCCATGGAGCACTCAGGCGCGGCCCGTGCCGTCCCCCTGGCGATCATCGGTCTCGGCTGTCGCCTGCCCGGCGCCGACGGCGTGGCCGCGTACTGGGACGCCCTGCTGGCCGGGGCCGACGCCGTGCGGCCGGTGCCGCCCGACCGGTTCGACGTGGCGGCCCACTACGACCCCCGCCCCGGCGTGCCCGGCCGCACCGCCTCCCGGCACGGCGGCTTCCTGGACGGGCTGCACGAGTTCGACGCGGCCTTCTTCGGGATCAGCCCGGCCGAGGCCCGCAGCATGGACCCGCAGCAGCGCCTGCTGCTCCAAGTCGCGTGGGAGACCGTGGAGTCGGCCGGCATCCTGCCCTCCTCGCTGGCCGGCGGGCGGGTCGGGGTCTTCGTCGGCCAGGCCACCGCCGAGTACGGCGCCGACGGCTCGGCGGGTGAGTCCATCCGGGCCGCAGCGGGCAGCCGGCTGCGCGCGGTGACGGCCGGGCGGCTCTCGCACGCGCTCGACCTGCGCGGGCCCAGCGTGGTGGTGGACACCGCCTGCTCCTCCTCGCTGGTCGCCGTCCACCTCGCCCGGCAGAGCCTGCTCACCGGTGAGAGCGACCTGGCCCTGGCCGCCGGGGTCAACGTGATCCTCTCGGCGGCGGACGCCGTCACCTACTCCGGCAGCGGCATGCTCTCGCCCGGCGGCCGCTGCCGCTTCGGCGACCGGGGCGCGGACGGGTTCGTCCGCAGCGAGGGGGTCGCGGCCGTGCTGCTCAAGCGGCTGCCGGACGCACTGCGGGACGACGACCCGATCACCGCCCTGCTGCTCGGCAGCGCCGTGACCAACGACGGGCGGGCCAGCGGGTTGCTGCTCCAGCCCTCGGTGGCGGGGCAGGTACGGATGCTCCGGGACGCCTGGGCCACGGCCGGGGTGGGGCCCGCCGCACTGGACTACCTGGAGGCGCACGGCACCGGCACCTCGGTCGGTGACGAGGTCGAACTCCGGGCACTGCGCGAGGCGTTGGGTGCGGCGCGGGCCCGGGTGCTGCCGGTGGGCTCGGCGAAGAGCAACCTCGGGCACACCGAGGCCGCCGCCGGGCTGGCCGGGCTGGTCAAGGCCGCCCTGGTGGCCCGGCACCGGCTGGTGCCCGCGACCCTCCACCTGACCGACCCGCACCCGCTGCTGGCCGGGCCCGACTCGCCGCTGCGGCCGGTCCGCGCGGTGCAGCGGCTGGAGCCCGCCGGGGCGGCGGCCGTGGTGGGGGTGAGCTCCTTCGGCATCTCGGGCACCAACGCGCACGCGGTGATCGGCGAGTACCGGCCGGAGGTGCACGGGGTGTCGGGTGCGATGGATGCCTCCGGCGGGGCCGTCCCGGCGGGCGGGTCGGGGGTGTCGGCCGGCGTTACTGCGGGTGCCTCCGGCGGGGGTGCTTCGACGGCCGCTTCGGCGGTGTCGTCCGATGGTGCTGCGGGGGGTGTCGGCGGGGCCGTCCCGGTGGCCGGGGCGGGGGTGTCCTCCGGCGGTGTTGCGCGTGCCTCCGGCGGGGGTGCTTCGGCGGCCGCTGCGGCGGTGTCGTCCGATGGTGCTGCGGGGGGTGTCGGCGGGGCCGTCCCGGTGGCCGGGGCGGGGGTGTCCTCCGGCGGTGTTGCGCGTGCCTCCGGCGGGGGTGCTTCGGCGGCCGCTGCGGCGGTGTCGTCCGGCGGAGCTGCGGTGGCTCGGGTGGGTGGGGAGCTGCTGGTGCTGAGCGCTCGGAGCCGGGCGGCGCTGTTGCGGCTCGCCGGGGCGTGTGCCGATCATCTTCTGGGTGCCGGGCGGGAGTTCGAGTTGGGGCGGATCTGTGCGACGGCCGCTTTGCGGCGGGAGGCGCACCCGTGGCGGCTCTGGGTGCGCGGGCGCAGTCACGAGCAGCTGGCCGAGCGGCTGCGGCTGCTCGCGGCGGGGGAGCCGACGCCGGACGGCGGGTACGCGGAGGCCGGGTACGGGGGCGGCCGGCGGGTGGTGTTCGTGCTGCCGGGGCAGGGGGCGCAGTGGCTCGGGATGGGCCGGGGGCTGCTCGCCGCCTCGCCCGCCTTCCGGGCCGCGCTGACCGCCTGCGACCGGGCGGTGCGGGAGGAACTCGGCTGTTCCGTAATGGAGTTGCTGCAGGACGAGAGCCTGGCGGCCTTCCCCGAGCGGGTCTCGGTGGTGCAGCCGGCGCTCTGGGCCGTGCAGGTGGCGCTGGCCGCCGCCTGGGCCGAGCGCGGGGTCAGCCCGGACGGCCACCTCGGGCACAGCATGGGCGAGGTCGCCGCGGCGCAGCTGGCCGGGGCGCTGCCCCTGGCGGACGCCGCCGCGGTGATCTGCCGCCGCAGCCGGCTGATGGAGACCGCCCCGGCCGGCGGCATGCTGGTGGTGGCGCTGGACGCCGGGGCGGCCGAGCGGGCCCTGGCCCCGTACGGCGGCCGGCTCTGCGTGGCCGCGCACAATGCCCCCGGCTCCACCGTGGTGGCGGGCGAACTCGCCGCACTCGACGACCTGGTGGAGCGGCTGACGGCGGGCGGGGTGGGCTGCCACCGGGTGAAGGTGGCCGTCGCCTCGCACTCCCCGCAGATGGACGGCCCCAGCAGTCGGCTGGCCGAGCGGCTGGGCGGGCTCACGGTGCTCGCGCCGACCGGCGGGCTGTACTCCACGGTACGCCAAGCGCCGGTGGTGGAGGCCGAGTTGGACGCCACCTACTGGGCCGCGAACCTGCGCGAGCCGGTCCGCTTCACCGAGAGCGTGCGGGCGCTCGCCGAGCAGGCCGAGACGGTCTTCGTCGAGCTCGGCCCGCACCCGGTGCTGGTGCCCGCGGTGACCGCCACCCTCGCCGCGCACGGTCTGGCGGGCGCCGCGCTGGGCTCGGTCCGGGCCGACCGGGCGGAGCCGGCCGAGCTGACCCGGGCGGTGGGGCGGCTCTTCGCGGCCGGCGGCACAGTGGACTGGACCCGCTGGTACCCGGCCTCCGGGGTGCCGGTGCCGCTGCCCGCCTATCCCTGGGAGCGCACCGTGCACCGGGCCGACACCGCGCACCTGCGCGAGACCGACCTCGCCGGGCTCGGCGCGGCCGGCTGGGCCGGTGGGCTGCGGGTGCGCGGGCTGACGCCGGTGCCCGCGGTGGTGCACCTGGCCACCGTGCTGGACATGGCCCACCGGGTCGCGCCCGAAAAGGAGTTCGCGCTGGAGCGGGTTGAGCTCGGGCCCGGTGCGGTGGACTCGACCGGCGCTGCCCGGCTGCGGATCCGGCTGGACGCGGCACTGCGGCACGCGGTGGTCGAGGCGGACGGAGTGCCGTGCGCGCGGGCGGAGTTGGTGCCGCTCACGGCGCGGCCGGTCGGGGTGGCGGGGGTGCTGGACGAGTCGCTGGCCCGCTGCCGGGAGTACCTGACGGCCGGTGAGTTCGACGCCCTGGCGCTGCGGGCCGGCTTCGAGATCGGGGCGCCGTACCGGGCCGTCCGGCAGGTCTGGCGGCGGGACGGCGAGGCGGTGGCCCGGCTGCGGCGCCCCTCGGCGCCGGCTCCCGCCGTCTGGGAGTCCGGGTTGCTCACCCTGCTCGCGGCCTGGCCGGGTGTGGTCGCGGGCCACCCCGGCCCGGTCGGCTATCTGCCCGAGGGCTTCGAACGGGTCGAGTTGCACGGGGAGTTGACGGAGGAGTACTGGGCGGTGGCAAGCTTCACCCCGGAGCTCGGCCTGCCGCACGGGCGCGGCGACCTGCTGCTGCTGGCCCCGGACGGCGCGCAGCTCGCGGCCTTCCGGGGGATCCGGCTCAGACCGCTCGCCCCGCAGCTCGCCCCGGTCACGGCGCCCGCCGCCGAGTGGCCGAGCGCCTGGCCGGAGCCGGCGGCGGAGCAACGGCGGCCCGAACGGCCCTGGGGGCAGCGGCCGGTGGCCGAGCCGGAGCAGGCCGGGCCGTTGGTGGTGCGGGCGGCCCGGCTGCTCGGGATGCGGGCGGAGGAGGTGGACGACCGGCGGGCGCTGCGCGATCTCGGGCTGGATTCGCTGATGGCGAGCCAGCTGCGGCAGCAGCTCGCGGCGGAGTGCGGGATCGAGGTCGGCGCGCAGCGGCTGCTCGGGCCGGAGAGCCTGGCGAAGCTCCGGCGTGAGCTGGAGGGTCCGGTTCCGCAGCCGGTCTGACGGGGAAGGCATGACTGATCGTCAGGCTCGGTGACGTGACACTGTTTCGACCCTGAAGCATAAATGTACTGTGGTATAAAATCGAACGAGGGAGTTTGGGTACGAGGTAGCGACGGAGAGGGCATCCCATGCAGTCGGCGGCACCCGCGATGGGCCGGAGAGAGCGCAACAAGCAGAAGGTCCAGGAGCGTCTCTACGATTCGGCCCTCGGCCTGATCACCGAGCGGGGTTACGACGGCACCTCGATCGAGGACATCGCCGAGCGCGCCGACGTGGCCCGGGGCACCTTCTTCAACTACTTCCAGCGCAAGGAAGACCTCATCGTCGAGTGGGGCCAGCGCCGCCGGGCCCGGCTCGCGGCCGGGATGCTGGAGGAGGGGGCGCCCGGTCAGGGCGCCGTGGCGCAGCTGGAGCACTGCATGACGGTGCTCGGCGTGCTCAGCGAGAGCGAGCGGGCGGTGACCATCGCGATGCTCACCGCCTGGGTGAAGGCCGGGCGGCCGGTGCTCGAAGAGCCGTACGTGGCCGAGACCTTCGCGCGGATCGTGGCCCTCGGGGTGGCCGGGGGAGAGTTCCAGCCCGGGGTGAGCGCCGAGCAGGTGGGCCACGTGCTGCGCGACCTCTACCTCGGCACGCTCTACCGCTGGTGTCGCCAGGGCGAGCCGGGGGAGCCGGGTGCGCTGGTGGCCGAACTCCACGCGGTGCTGCGGATGGTGATCGAGGGCATCGGCGCGCGCTGAACCCGGTGCGCCCGGCGGGGCTTCGGCGGAGCGTGTGCGGCCGGTTACTCGCCGAGCGGGCCGCTACTACGATGTCGACCATGGTGGATCAGGGGACAGTGTCCGGCCGGGGTACGGCCGTGGTGATCGGTGGTGGACACGCGGGCCTGCTGGCGGCGTGGGCCCTGCGCGGGTACGCCGACGAGGTCGTGGTGGTCGAGCGGGACAGGTATCCGGCCGAGACCGACTTCCGGGCGGGCGTGCCGCAGGGGCGGCACGCGCACCTGCTGCTGGAGGCCGGCCACCGGGCGCTGGAGGAGCAGATGCCCGGCATCCGCGCCGAGTTGGTGGCGGCGGGCGCGGTCTGGATCCACATGGCCGAGGAGCTGCGCTGGCTCAGCCCGGCCGGGTGGATGGCCAAGCACGAGAGCGACCTGCGGCTGCTCTCCGGCACCCGCCCGGTGCTGGAGCGGGCGGTGCTGGAGCGGGTCCGCACCGAGCCGTCGATCCGGATCGAGGAGGGCACCGAGGTGGTCGGCCTGCTCGGCTCGCCGGGCACGGTCACCGGCGTCCGGGTCCGCGAGCGCGGCGAGGGCGGCGAAGTCCGCGAGATCCCGGCCGAGTTGGTGGTGGACGCGAGCGGCCGCTCGACCTCGGTGCCGGGGTGGCTGGCCGAGCTCGGGGTGCCCCCCGTCCCGGAGGAGCGGGTCGATCCGGGCGTCAAGTACGCCAGCCGGCTCTACCAGCGCCCGGCAGGGGCCGAGTTCGACTTCGAGGCGCTCTACGTGCAGGCCAAGGCGCCGGACGTGCCGCAGGTCGGCGTGCTGCTGCCGGTGGAGAACGACCGCTGGATCGTCAGCCTGGGCGGCATGCGCGGCGGCCACCCCGAGGCCGGCGAGGCCGGCTTCCTGCGCCACCTCGACCTGCTGCGCGACTCGCCCATGCGCGAGGCGGTGCTGGCGGCCACCCCGGTCACCGAGGTGCGCGGCTTCCTGCCCGGCCCCGGCGTGTTCCGGCACTACGAACGGTCCGCGCCGGACGGCCTGGTGGTGCTCGGCGACGCCTCCTGCACCTTCAACCCGGTGTACGGGCAGGGCCTCACGGTGGCCGCCTTCGGCGCCGGGGCGCTGCGGGCGGCGGTCGCCCAGTACGGCGGGATCAGCCACCCGGCGGCCCGGGCGGCCCGCAAGGCCGTCGCCCTGGTCAGCAAGGAGCCGTGGGTGATGTCCTCCGGCGAGGACGTGCGGTTCGCCGCCACCACCGGCGGGCCCTCGGGCGTGCTGGTCAAGGTGCAGCACCGGTTCCTGGACCGGGTGTTGCAGCGGGCCACCAAGGACCCGCACATCGCAGCGGTGTTCTACGAGGTGATGTCCCTGGTGACCCCGTCGCAGGTGCTCTTCCGCCCGGCCAACCTGGCTTCGGTGCTCCGCGGTTGAGGCTGCCGGTCAGGTGGCCAGGTGGGCGAGCACGGCCGGCAGGTACCGGTCGTGGTCGCACTCCGGCAGCCAGTGCGAGGCGCCGTCCAGGGCCAGGAAGCGGTACGGGCCTTCGACGTACTTCGCGGTGAGCTCGGCCGCGTCCCGGCCGAGCGCCTGGTCCTCGGTGCCCCAGACGTAGAGGGTGGGCACGGTGACCGGGCCGGCCTCCACCCGCAGGGTGCCCTCGACGGCGCGGTACCAGTTGAGGCCGCCGGTCAGCGCGCCGGCGACCAGCCGCTCGACGTTCCGCGTCACCTGCTCCTCGGGCAGGTGGCCGCGGTAGGCGCCGCGCAGTGCCGCGGCCTCCTCGGCGAGCAGCACCCGCTCGGCCGCGTGGTCCGGGGCGCGGAAGAGCTGTACGTAACGCGAGCGCTCGGCCTGGTCGTTGGCCAGGCCGAGCGCCTCGTGCAGGGCGGCCGGGTGCGGGGTGGAGAGCACCGCGAGGGTGCGCAGCCGCTCCGGGTGCCGGGCGGCCAGCGCCCAGGCGACCAGGCCGCCCCAGTCGTGGGCCAGCAGGTGGAAGCGCTCGGCGCCGAGCGCCTCGGCGAAGCCGAGCACGTCCGCCACCAGCTCGGGCACGGCGTAGGCCGCCACCGGCTCGGGCCGGGCGCCGGGGGAGTAGCCGCGCTGGTCCACGGCCACCGCGTGGTACCCGGCGGCGCCGAGGGCCGGCAGCGCCGGGCCCCAGGAGTCGGCGAACTCGGGGAAGCCGTGCAGCAGCAGCACGAGTTCGCCGGTGCGGGGCCCGGCGGAGTACGCCTGGAAGGCGTGGTCGCCGAGCCTGAGCTCGAACGGGGTGACGGCGGTGTCCCAGCTGTCGGTCAACGGTGGCTCCGGGGTGGTCGGTTCGGGTTCGTCCCGACCACCCTTACCGTCCGCCTCGCGGGTTGGCAATGGCCGGCCCGCGAGGCGGACCCCGGTCAGGGGTAGGAGACCACCGTGGACGGGGTGGTGGAGGTGCCCGAGGTGGCGCCGCCGGTCGAGTTGATCACGTGGTCGTACTGGCCGTTCCCGCCGAGCGAGACCACCAGCAGGTCGTGGAACTTCACGCCGGCGGTGTTCGGCGCCTCGAAGCCGTGGTCCACGTGGATGGTCGGGTCGACGTTGAAGTAGCAGTAACTGCCCAGCCCCCAGCCCTCGTGGGTGCGGACGGTGTCGTCCACCTTGTAGGCCGCCCAGCCCTTGGTGGCGCCGTTCTGCTCGGCGGCCTGGTTCGGGGCGTCGTAGGCGATCTCGTTCTGGAAGAAGATCGTCCGCCCGCGCTCGCCGGACCACTCCACGTCGTACTTCTCGAAGTGCTCGACGAACAGGCCGGTGGCCAGCACGTCGTTGCCGTGCACCACCATCCCGTAGTCGGCCGGGTTGACCGTCCAGCCCACCCCGGTGCCGTGGTCGGCCCGCCAGATCCAGGTGTGGTCCACGATGGTGCTGTTGGCGTTGACCTCCACCGCCGTGCCGGCCACCCCGGCGCCCGCGCCGCCGACCCGGACGAACACGTCCTGCATGCTGGTCGGGTCCGCCGCGTGGTCGGCGGTGGAACCGGCCGGGCCGAGCTGGAGCAGCACCGGTGACTTGACCGGGCCCGCGTCGATCAGCAGGCCGGCGAGCCTGACGCCGTCCACGTCCTCGGTGCGCAGCGCCGTGACGCCGTTGTCGGGCACGATGGTGGCCAGGCCCAGGCCCAGCACCACGGTGTCCGGGCGGGTCACGTCGATGGTCTGGTCCACGTGGTAGACCCCGGGCGTGAAGAGCAGGTTGAGGCCCTGGGCCAGCGCGGCGTTGATGGTCGCGGCGGTGGCGCCGGGCTTGACCACATAGAACTGGCTCAGCGGCAGCGAGCTGCCCGGGGTGGCGCCGTTCGCCCAGGAGGTGCCGACCGCGTCGGTGCGCTTGGCGGGCACGAACACCCGGTAGTTGCCGGCCGGGTCGAGGTAGAGGTAGGGCTTCTCCCGGGAGACCGGGGTGCTGGGCAGCGTGGTGTAGGGCGGGTTGGGGAAGCTCTGCGCGGGCGCGCCCTGGACACCGGAGAAGGTCTGGTTCCAGACGCCGTTGCTGAACCCGCCGATCGCACTGTCCCGGGTGTACCACTGCTGCTGCGAGTAGTTGCCCACCTGGCCGTCGACCTTGGAGTCGGCGATGTACCCGCCGCTGGCCCAACCGTAGCCGTTGGGTGCCAGGTTGAGGCCGCCCTTGATGTGCATCCGGCGCAGCGGCGCGGCCTGGGCCACCGCCCAGCGGTCGGTGCCGCTGACCGGGTTGAGTGCGAGGTTCTCGGCGGAGCGCCAGAAGTTCTGGGTGGCGTTGCCGTTGAACCAGCCCGCGTCCACGGTCAGGTCGCCGTTGATCAGGGTGTCGTCGGGGTTGAGGCCGAGGCCCGCCACGGAGGTGTAGAAGCCGATCTGCGCGTTCAACCCGCCGTTGTAGGTGCCGGGTTTGAAGAGCAGCGCGTACCGGTCGGTGCCGAACTGGTTGGTCTCCTGCTTGGCGAAGACCGCGTCCACCTTCGACTGGATGTCCGTCATCGACGGGTCGAAGACCAGCACGTTCGGCCCGAGGTCGCCGCCGCCCTGGACCGGCGGTACCCCGCCGTCGGTGGTGTGCACCGCGAACTCCCAGAGGGAGTAGCCGTAGGCGGTGCCCCGGGCGGTGCCGTTCATCCGGACGTAGCGGCCGGTGCCGTTGACGTTGAGGGTCTCGGTGCCGCCGGTGCCGGTGGTGGTGGAGTAGATCGTGGTCCAGGTGGCGCCGTCGGAGGAGGTCTGGATCTGGTAGGACTTCCCGTATGCCGCCTCCCAGTTGAGCACCACCTGGCAGAGCTGGCGGCTGCTGCCGAGGTCCACCTGGAGCCACTGCGGGTCGCCGAAGGCGGAGGACCAGCGGGTGGCGGTGTCGCCGTCCACGGCCGCGCTCGCCGGGGTGTTGGCGTTCTCGGCGGAGGAGGCGGTGGCCGCCTTGCCCTGGGCGGCGTTCGCGGTGCCGCAGGTGGCGGCGGCCGGGGTGCCGTAGACCTGGAACTCCCAGAGGGAGTAGCCGTAGGCGGTGCCCCGGGCGGTGCCGTTCATCCGGACGTAGCGGCCGGTGCCGTTGACGTTGAGGGTCTCGGTGCCGCCGGTGCCGGTGGTGGTGGAGTAGATCGTGGTCCAGGTGGCGCCGTCCGGGGAGGTCTGGATCTGGTACGACTTCCCGTACGCCGCCTCCCAGTTGAGCACCACCTTGTCGATCGCGGCGCTCGCACCGAGGTCCACCTGGAGCCACTGGGCGTCGCTGAAGGTGGAGGACCAGCGGGTGCCGGTGTCGCCGTCCACGGCCTCGGCCGCCGCCGTGGTGGCGTTCTCGGCGGAGGAGGCGGTGGCCGCCTTGCCCTGGGAGAGCAGGGCGTCGGTGGCGGCCTGGGCGCTGACCTGGGGCAGCGTCAGGCCGCCGAGCGAGAGGGCGGCCACGCCGAGCAGGGTGGCCAGGGTGGAGCGGGGGCGTGCTGAAGTGAGCCTCACGGGCTGCTCCTGCGGGTGGGGGTGGTGGGGGACGGGGCACGGGCCGAGGGGCCGGCGGAGGGTTCCCCGTCCGGAGTCTCCGGGCTGGCGCGGGGGAGCGTCAACCCTTCGGTACCGACTTTCTTCACACCGTGAACTCGCCCGCGCGGCGCAGGGATCAGCGCGGGCGGGGGTCGCCGCCGGAGTCGAGGAAGTGGGAGAGGGGGAGGGTGGCGGCGCCGACGGTGACCGCGTCGGGGCCGAGGGTGCCGAGGGTGATGGTGGTCTGGGCGTGCGGGAAGTGCAGGGCGTAGTCGGCGGCGGCGCGGCGGATGCCGGGCAGCAGGCGGGGCCCGAGCAGCAGGCCGGCCCAGCCGCCGATCACGATCCGCTCGGGGTTGAAGAGGTTGACCAGGTCGGCGATGGCGGAGCCGAAGTACTCGGCGGCCTCGTCCAGCAGCTCGCCGGTGGCCGGGTCGCCCGCCTCGGCGGCGGCGAGCAGGGCGGCCAGGCCCGCCTTCTCGCTGGCCCCGGCGGGGGCGCGGCCCCAGCGCTCCAGCAGGGCCTCGGCGCCGACGTAGGCCTCCAGGCAGCCGCGCGAGCCGCAGCGGCAGCGCCGCCCGCCCACGTGCACCCGGGTGTGGCCCCACTCGCCCGCGCTGCTGGTGGCGCCCCGGAAGCGGGCGCCGTCCACGATCACGCAGGCCCCCACGCCGGAGCCGAAGAGCGCGATCACGGCGTGCCGGGCGCCGCGCCCGGCGCCGTACCACATCTCGGCCTGCCCGAGCGTCTTGGCGCCGTTGTCCACGTAGAGCGGCAGCGCGGTGCCGGCCCGGAGCAGCTTGCCGAGCGGCACGGCGTCCCAGCCGATGGTCTGGCTGTGCACGGTGATCCCGAGGCCGTCGTCGACCGGGGCACCCTGCTCGACGATGCCGGGCACCCCGACCCCGACCCCGAGCACGCTGGCCGGGTCGGCCCCGGTGCGGTGCAGCACCTCGGCCACCCCGCCGAGCACCAGCTCGACCACGTGCGCCACGTCGTGCCCGCAGTCGGTCAACGGGTGGTCGCTGGCGGCCAGTTCGGTCAGCGCGAGGTCGAAGAGGGCGACCCGCACCTGGGTCTCGCCCACGTCCACCCCGATCAGGTGGGCCGCTCCGGGCGGCACCCGGAGCAGGATGCGCGGCCGGCCGCCCTCGGACTCGACGGAGCCGCACTCCTCCAGCAGCCCGTCGGCGAGCAGCTCGGCGGTGACGTTGCTGATCGAGCCCGCGCTGAGCCCGGTGGCCGGGCCGAGCTCCTGGCGGCTGATCGGCCCGTCGAAGTACACCCGGCGCAGCAGGATCGCTCTGCTGCCCCGGCGCAGGTCACGCACGGTCTGCTTGCCCGGTGCTGTCATGGGTCATCCCTCCTGGCTCGAATCTATCGCTGCGTGAACTCTTGACGCCACCATTTCGGCCCAGTTAGATCACGCCGTGAAGTAAGCCCCTGAGCTCGACAGTCGTCCCCGCCACGCCGTCCAGTCACAGAGAGGCCCGGCCATGCGCGCCAGCCGTACCGTTCACCCCCTCGCCGCCACCGCCCTCACCGCCGCCCTGGCCCTGGCCGCCACGGGCTGCGGCGGCGGCACCTCGGGCTCCGCCTCCGGCAGCCCCACCACGCTCACCTACTGGGCCTCCAACCAGGGCACCAGCCTCGAGAACGACAAGCAGGTGCTGGAGCCCGAGCTGAAGAAGTTCGAGCAGCAGACCGGCATCAAGGTCTCCCTCGAAGTCATCCCGTGGTCCGACCTGCTCAACCGGATCCTCGCCGCCACCGCCTCCGGCCAGGGCCCGGACGTGCTCAACATCGGCAACACCTGGTCGGCCTCGCTCCAGGCCACCGGCGCTCTGCTGCCCTTCGACGCGGACGCCTTCGGCAGGATCGGCGGCAAGGACCGCTTCCTGCCCGCCACCCTCGCCTCGGCCGGTGCGGCCGGCCAGGACCCGGCCGCGGTGCCGCTCTACTCGATGGCCTACGGCCTCTACTACAACAAGAAGCTCTTCCAGGCCGCCGGCCTGGACCACCCGCCGGCCACCTGGGAGGAGCTGGTCGCCGACGGCAAGAAGCTCACCACCGGCGGGCACTACGGCATCGCGGTGGAGGGCGGCAACGTCTCGGAGAACGTCCACCACGCCTTCACCCTCGGGCAGCAGCACGGCGCCGAGTTCTTCGACGCCTCTGGCAGGCCGCAGTTCGACAGCCCGGCCGCCGTCACCGCCGTGAAGACCTACGTGGACCTGATCGCCGGCGACAGGATCGCCGCCCCGGGCAACGCCGAGTACGCCAACAACCAGTCCGTCACCGACTTCGCCAGTGGCAAGGCCGCGATGCTGATGTGGCAGGCGGCCGGCGCCAACCTCAAGTCGCACGGCATGGCCGCGGAGGACTACGGCGTCGCCCCGGTGCCCGCCCCCGCCGGGGCCACCGGGGCCGCGCAGACCAGCTCGATGGTGGCCGGGATCAACCTCGCCGTCTTCAAGAACACCCACAACAAGGACGGCGCGCTGAAGTTCGTGCAGTTCATGACCAGTGCCGCCGAGCAGACCCAGCTCAACAAGAGCTACGGCTCCATCCCGCCGGTCAGCGACGCCCAGGGAGATCCGGCCTTCGCCACCCCCGAGTTGAAGACCCTCTCGGAGGTGCTCGCGCACCGCGCCCGGCCCCTGCCGCAGGTGGCCGCCGAGAGCCAGTTCGAGACCCTGGTCGGCACCGCCGTGAAGAACCTGTTCGCGGCGGCCGCCGCCGGCCAGCCGGTCACCGAGGCCACCGTCAAGGCCGAACTGGCCAAGGCCCAGCAGCAGATGCCGGCCAGCTGAGATGCGCCTCCCCTCGGCCCGGGCCCGCCGCCGCGCCACCCCGTACCTGCTGCTCCTGCCCGCGCTCCTGCTCGAACTGCTCATCCACCTGCTGCCGATGGTCACCGGCGTGCTGATGAGCCTGCGGCGCCTCACCCAGTTCTTCATCCGCGACTGGACCGCCGCGCCCTGGGCCGGGCTCGCCAACTTCCGTACCGCGGTGGACTTCAACGCACCCGTCGGCAAGGCCCTGCTGCACTCCTTCTGGGTCACCTGCGGCTTCACCCTGCTCTCGGTCGGCCTCTCCTGGCTGATCGGCACGGCGGCCGCGGTGCTCACCCAGGACGCCTTCCGGGGGCGCGGCCTGCTCCGGGCGCTCTTCCTGGTGCCGTACGCGCTGCCGGTCTACGCGGCCGTGATCACCTGGTCGTTCATGTTCCAGCGCGACACCGGCCTGGTGAACCACCTGCTCCACGACCAGCTGCACCTCACCTCCGGGCGCCCGTTCTGGCTGATCGGGGACAACAGCTTCACCGCGCTGCTCACCGTCTCGGTCTGGCGCTCCTGGCCGTTCGCCTTCCTCACCCTGACCGCCGGCCTGCAGAACATCCCGCGCGAGCTGTACGAGGCCGCTGCCCTGGACGGCGCGGGCATCTGGCAGCAGATCCGCAGGATCACCCTGCCCTCGCTCCGGCCGGTCAACCAGGTGCTGGTGCTGGTGCTCTTCCTCTGGACCTTCAACGACTTCACCACCCCGTTCGTGCTGTTCGGCCGCGCCGCCCCGGTGGCGGCCGACCTGATCTCGGTGCACATCTACCAAGCCTCCTTCGTCACCTGGAACTTCGGCGCCGGCTCGGCGATGTCCGTCCTGCTGCTGCTCTTCCTGCTGCTGGTGACGGCGGTCTACCTCTTCGCCACCACGCTGCCCGAGCGGAGGAGCCGCCGATGACCAAGCCGCCCGCCTCCTTCCGCTGGACCCGGCGGATCGTGCTGACCCTGCTCACGGCCTTCGCCCTCACCCCGGTGCTGGTGATGCTCAGCTCCTCGCTGAAGCCGCTGCGCGACGTGCAGGGGCCGTTCCGCTGGATCCCCAGCACCCTCACCGTCCGCCCCTACCTGGACATCTGGCGCACCGTGCCACTCGGCCGCTACCTGGTCAACTCGGCGCTGGTGAGCGCCGGTTCGACCGTGGTCTCGGTGCTGGTCGCGGTGCTCGCGGCCTACGCGGTGAGCCGGTACCGCTTCCGCGGCCGACGGGCCTTCACCGTCACGGTGCTGGCCACCCAGATGTTCCCCGGCATCCTCTTCCTGCTGCCGCTCTTCCTGCTCCTGGTCGACATCGGCAACTCCACCGGCCTGCCGCTCTACGGCAGCCGGGGCGGGCTGGTCCTCACCTACCTGACCTTCTCACTGCCGTTCTCGATCTGGCTGCTGGTCGGCTACTTCGACGGCATCCCAAGGGACTTGGACGAGGCGGCGGCGGTGGACGGCTGCGGCCCGGTGCGCACCCTGCTGCGAGTGGTGGTGCCTGCCGCGATCCCGGGCATCGTCGCGGTGGCCGTGTACGCCTTCATGACCGCCTGGGGCGAGGTGCTCTTCGCCTCGGTGCTCACCAACGACACCACCCGCACCCTCGCGGTCGGTCTCCAGGGCTACGCCACCCAGACCGACGTGTACTGGAACCAGGTGATGGCCGCCTCGCTGGTGGTGAGCGTGCCGGTGGTGGCCGGATTCCTGCTGCTGCAGCGCTACTTGGTCGCCGGGCTGACCACCGGTGCCGTCAAATGACCTCGACCCGCTTTCCCGGAAGGCAAACAGTGGACTTCCTGAGTGACCTCCCCGCCGGCTTCCGCTGGGGTGCCGCGACCGCCGCCTACCAGATCGAGGGCGCCGCCACCGAGGACGGCCGGGCCCCCTCGATCTGGGACACCTTCTCCCACACCCCCGGCAAGGTCGCCGCCGGTGACACCGGGGACGTGGCCTGCGACCACTACCACCGCTGGCCCGAGGACCTCGCCCTGATGGGGCGACTCGGCCTGGACTCCTACCGGTTCTCGATCGCCTGGCCCCGGGTGGTGCCGCAGGCCGACGGCAGGGTCAACCCCGCCGGTCTCGACTTCTACGACCGCCTGGTGGACGGCCTGCTGGCCGCCGGGATCACCCCCTTCCCGACCCTCTACCACTGGGACCTCCCGCAGGCCCAGCAGGACCGCGGCGGCTGGCCCGAACGCTCCACCGCCGAGCGGTTCGGCGAGTACGCCGCCGTGGTGGGCGAGCGCCTCGGCGACCGGGTCACCCACTGGGCCACCCTCAACGAGCCGCTCTGCTCGGCCTGGATCGGCCACCTGGACGGCGCGATGGCCCCCGGCCTCACCGACCTGACCGCCGCCGTCCGCGCCTCCTGCCACCTCCACCTGGCCCACGGCCTGGCCGTTCAGGCCCTGCGCGCCACCGTGCCCGGCGCCCAGCTCGGCATCGTCAACAACCTCAGCACCATCGAGCCGGCCGGCGACAGCGAGGCCGATCTGGCCGCCGCCCGCCGCGCCGACGGCCACGTCAACCGCTGGTGGCTCGACCCGGTGCTCGGCCGGGGCTACCCGGCGGACATGGTCGAACTCTACGGCGTGGAAATCCCGTTGAAGGATGCCGACCTGGCCACCATCGCCGCACCGCTGGACTGGCTCGGCCTGAACTACTACTTCCGCCAGATCGTCACCGACGACCCGACCGGCCCGGCGCCGTACGCCCGCCAAGTGACCGGCCCCGGGCCAGAGTTCACCGCGATGCCCTGGGAGGTGCACGCCCCGGGCCTGGAGCAGCTGCTGCTCCGGCTCACCCACGAGTACGGCGCCCGGCGGATCTACGTGACCGAGAACGGCTCCGCCTACGAGGACACCCCGGCCGCCGACGGCAGCGTGCAGGACCCGGAGCGCACCGCCTACCTGGAGCTGCACCTGGCCGCCTGCGCCCGCGCGGTGGCCCAAGGCGCCCCGCTGGCCGGGTACTTCGCCTGGTCGCTGCTGGACAACTTCGAGTGGGCGTACGGCTACGCCAAGCGGTTCGGCCTGGTGCACGTGGACTACCCGACCCAGCGGCGGACGGTCAAGGCCAGCGGCCACCGGTACGCGGAGCTGATCCGGGCGCACCGGAGCGGCCGATCAGCCTAGGGCACGTATTCGGTTGTGATCACGGGGCGGTTTTGGTGAGGTCTTTGATCCAGATCATCGCGCCGCGGAGGTGGAGGCCGGCGAGGTAGCTGCCGGGGGTCTTGTCGTATCGCGTGGCGATGCCTCGCCAGGCCTTCAGCTTGTTGATCAGGCGCTCGACGGTGTTCCGCTCCCTGTAGAGGTCGGTGTCGTGGCTGACGGGCCGGCCGCCCTTGCTGCCTTTCTTCTTCCGGTTGGCGGCCTGGTCCTTCTTCTCGGGGATGACCGCCTTGATACGGCGACCGCGCAGGTGGGCGCGGTTGGCGCGGGAGGAGTAGGCCTTGTCCCCGGCGACCGCGTCGGGCCGGGTGCGGGGGCGGCCGACGGGCCCGCGGACCCGCACCTTCTCCAGGACGGGGATGAACTGCGGGCTGTCGGCGGCCTGCCCCTCGGTCAGAATGAACGCCAGCGGGCGGCACCTGCGCTCGCCGGCGACGTGGACCTTGCTGGTCTGTCCGCCTCTGGAGCGTCCGAGCAGGGCGGCCTTCAGGCGGAGCCTTCGCCTGCGTCGGACGCGTCGGAGCTCGTCCCGTTCCGGGTCGTGTGCGGTGTCCTGTCCGTCTTGTCCCTGCGGGCCGCCCCTTTTTGCCGGGCCTTCTCCGCCTCCTCGGCGGCCTTCTCCAGGTCGGCGAGCGTGTCGGGGTCAAGGTGCATCCCGGCGGCGTCGTGGTGGGCCCGGATGGTGGTGGAATCCACGCTGACCAGCGAGAGGTCCACCTCGCCCCGTCTGGCGGCTTCCGTGATCGCGCCCTCCAGCAGGGCCTCGAACACCCTGGCGTCCCTCCACTGCCGGAAGCGGTTGTGGACGGTCGACCAGGCGCCGAACTCGCTCGGCATCTCCCGCCACTGGCCGCCCGTCCGAAACCGCCAGATCACGCCCTCGAACTGGCGGCGCAGCCGCTCGGGGTACGGGCCGTACTCGCCGATCGGCAGGTACGGCTCGATGAACTCCCACTCGGCATCGGTCAGTTGCACACGCGTCACACAACACGATCTACCGGATCAGGCACGAGCGCGAGGGCGAAACCCACAAAGTGATCACAACCCGATACGTGCCCTAGGGCTTCTCTTACGGATCACGCCGGGCGTCCGCCGCCGGGGCACGCACCTCGACGGCTTCTCGTCGGTCGCCGATGCTCCGCATGGACTCCCTCCTCGGCACCGCCGATGCACGCACCCCAACGACGCCCGCTGATCCGACGTGATCCGTAAGAGAAGCCCCAGCGGTCCCGGCGTCCACCAGGCGGGCGTAGCCCGGGCAGTCGCGGAGCAGCTGCTCGTGGCTGCCCAGGGCTGGTCCGGTCCGGTCCAGCAGCAGCACCCGGTCGGCCCGCCGGGCGGAGGCGATCCGGTGGGCGATCACCACCAGCGGCCCCGGCCGGGCCCGGAACGCCTCCTCCGCCCGCGCCTCGGCCGCCGGGTCGAGCAGGCTGGTCGCCTCGTCCAGGATCGCCAGCGGGGCGGGGGAGAGGTAGCTGCGCGCCAGGGTGAGGAGTTGGCGCTCGGCCGGGCTGAGCCTCATCGGGTCGAGGTGGCTGGAGAGCCCCTCGGCGAGCAGCTTCTCCAGGCCGAACAGCCGCCCCACCTCGTGCAGTCGGCGGTCGGGTGCGGTGGGGGCGAGCAGGGCGAGGTTGGCGCGCAGCGTCCCCGCGAAGACGTAGGCCTCCTGCGGGATGAGCACCCGGTCGGCGGCCGGGGTGGCGGTGCGGCCGGGGCGGACGACACCGCTCTCGGGCGCGGCCAGCCCGGCCAGCAGATCGGCGAGGGTGGACTTGCCGACCCCGCTGGGGCCCACCACGGCGAGGTGTTCGGACGGGCCGAGGGTGAGGCTGAGCCCGTCGAGCACCGGGTCGGCGCCGGGGGCGTAGCGGAAGGTGACTGCGCGCAGGGCGACCGGGCCGTGGGTGCGTGGCGGCGCCGGGGCCGGTAGGGCCGACTCGGTGGTGGTGGCCAGGCGTTCGGCGGTGACGGCCAGGCGCAGGCCGGAGGCGCCGAGGCCCTGGACCAGCACGTGCAGCGCGGGCTCCAGGCTGACGGTGAGGTAGCCGAGCGCGCCGACCACCTCGCCCGGGGTGAGGCTGTGCTGGCGCACCAGTGCGGGGGCGGTCAGCAGGATCAGGGCGGCGGGCAGGTGGGCGCCGACCGCGACGGTGAGGCGGCGCAGCGCGCCGAAGGCGGCGGCGCGGCGGCGGGCCTCGGTCAGTGCGTCGAGCGCTTCGGCCAGTTCGGCTTCGGCGCGGGTGGTGGCGCCGCAGGCCAGCACGTCCCGGAGGCCGCCGAAGGTGGTGGTGGCCAGGCGGGTGAACTCCTCCTCGGCGGTGAGGACTTCGCGCTGGCGCGCGGTGAGGCGGGGGAGCAGGAGCAGGAAGGCGAGCAGGGCGAGGGCGAGCGGGCCGCCGATCAGAGGGAGCAGGCGGGGGCTGAGGGAGGCGGCGCCGAGCAGGACGAAGACCAGGGTGACGGCGAACTGACGGATGATCAGCAGCTGGCCGGCGAGCGAATCCCGGACGGCCTCCACCTGCCGGGTCAGCCGGGCCACGGCGGCCGGATCGGGCCGGCGGGCCCGGTCGGCGGGCCGGTGCAGCTCGGCGGTGACCACGCGGCGGGTGAGTGCGTGCCGGGCCGGCTCCACCACATCGGCGAGCTGCGGGTAGACCTGACGGGAGCCGTAGGCGGCGACGATGCTCAGCAGGCCGAAGGCCAGCAGCCGGAGGCAGCCGGCGAGCGGGCGGCCGGCGAGGAAGCCCTGGTCGAGCGCCCCGGCGAGCAGCCGGCCGGAGAAGGCGGCCGGGAGGAGCTCGATGACGGTCCAGGCGGCGAGGCGGGTGAGGGGCGCCCGGTGCGGCCGGAGCAGGTCGAGCAGCAGGCGCCGACCGGGGTGGCGGGGGCGTTGGGCGGGCGGGGGACCAAGGACGGGGGCCTTACGGGCGGTGTCCTCGGACGGGCTGTCGAGCGCAGGTGGGCCGTCGAGCGCGGGTGGGCCGGGGGCCGTGGTGCCGGCAGCCGTGGTGCTGGGACGGTGGGGCTTCAATGGGGCTCCGCCGGGGTCGTCGGGTGGTCGGTGAGGAGGGCGTGGCAGGCCGGGGCGGGCTTCACCGGGGCTCCGCCGGGGTCGGGTGGTCGGTGAAGAGGGCGCGGTAGGTGGGGTCGGGCCAGAGGGTCTGGTGGGGGGCCAGGGCGTGGAGGCGGCCGTGGTGGAGCCAGGCGACCAGGTCGGCGGTGGCGGCGGTGGCGGGGCGGCGGGCGATCAGGAGGCGGGTGGGGCCGTGCGGGGTGGCGGTCAGGGCCTCGGTGATCTCGGCCTCGGTGGCGGTGTCGAGGCTGGAGGTGGCGTCGTCCAGGATCAGCAGGCGGCCGCCGTGGGCCAGGGCCCGGGCCAGGCCGAGGCGTTGCTCCTCGCCGCCGGAGAGCGGTGCCCGCGCGACCGGGGTCGCGTACCCCTCGGGCAGGCGGCGGATGAACCCGTCGGCCTGGGCCTGTCGGGCCGCCGAACGGACGGCGGCCGGGCCGGGCCACGGTGGGTCGGTGTAGGCGAGTGCCTCGGCCAGGGAGTGGCCGAGCAGCACCGGGCGGGCGAAGGCGTAGCTGACGGCCCGGCCCAGCTCGCTGCGGCTCAGTTCGGCCAGCGGTACGCCGTCGAGCAGCACCCGCCCGCCGTCCGGTTCGGCCAGGCCGCCGGCCAGGGCGGCGAGGGCGGCCCGGCCCGAGCCCGGCAGCCCGACCAGGGCGACGGAGAGCCCGGCGGGCACGGTGAGCCGGAGGCCGTCCAGCACGGCGGTCCCTTCGCGGTGGACGGTGACCGCCTCGAAGCAGAGCTCGCCGGGCCCGGGCGGCAGGGTGCGGGTGCGGGGCGGCGGCGGGGTGAGGGCGAGCACCTCGGCGGTGCGGGTGGCCCCGGCGCGGGCGCGGGCCAGGCCGAACAGCTGCTGGGTGATGCCGAGCAGGCCGAGCGCGAGGGAGCTGTAGGCCAATGCGGCGAGCAGCTGGCCTGGGGTGGTGCGGCCGGCGGCGACACCGAACCCGGCCGTGGTGAGCACGGCGATCTGGAGCGCGGGCGCGAGCAGGGCGGCCCGCCACTGCACCTGCCGCTGGCTCTGCCAGATCGCCCGGCCGGCCCGGTCGAGGTCGGTCAGCGGGGCCAGCACCCGCTCGGTCTCGGTGGCTTGGAGCTCGGCGGCCTGGATGGTGCGCAGCCCGGCGAGGGCGTCCAGCAGCCGGGCGGTGAGGGCGGCCTGGGCGGTCTGGTACTCGCCGGCGCTGCCGGTCACCCGGCGGACGAAGTGGCGGACCAGGGCGGCGCCGATCGGCGCACCGAGCAGCAGGACCAGGGCCAGCCGCAGGTCGATCAGCGCGAGCGCGATCAACGCGCCGGTGGCGGAGAGGAGTTCGGCGACGGCGTGCACGGCGCCGGAGGGAGCCAGGCCCGCCTCCGGTGCACCGGTGGTCAGCCGGGAGACGAGGTCGCCGACGGGGTACCGGGAGGTGGCGGGCAGGCCGACGGCCAGCACGCGGCCGATCAGCCGCCGGCTGAGCCGGTGGGTGGCCCGGGCGGCGCACCAGGGGTCGGCGTACTGGGCGACGGTGTCGGCGGCGGCGCCGAGGGCGAGCAGTGCGAGGAAGGGCGCGGCGGCCCCCGGTCGGCCGGCCAGGGCGCCGTCCACGGCGTGGGCCAGGGCGGCGGGCAGCAGCAGGCCGGCGACGGTGCTCACGGCGACGGCGAGCCCGAGGAGGGTGGCCGGGCCGAGGTTCTGCCGGAGCAGCGGAGTGAGGACACGGGCGGAGTGAGCTGGCATCCGTTCCCTCGTCTGGGGTCGTCACGGTCGGTCGATCCGTGGCCGGTCGATCCGTGGCTGGTCGGGTGCACGGTCGGTCGGTGCACGGCCGGTCAATCCGTGGCTGGTCGGTTCACGGCCGGTGAGTGCATGGCCGGACGGCCCGGGAGCGGGGTGCTCCCGGGCCGTGCGGGGATCTGACGGAGAGGTCAGAGGCAGAGGATGGTGCTGACGGTGCTCACACCGCAGTTGACCACGCTCAGGGTGCTGGCGTTGGCGGTGGTGTCCTCGACCGGGGTCTCCAGGGACTGCAGCTCCAGGATCTCCATGACAGTTCTCCTCACGGGGGTGACAGAGGTGGTACTCCCGGCGGGATGCCGGGCGCTGGTGGGGGCACCGGTGGGTGCCCGGGGGTGGCGGCCGCCGGTCAGGCGGCATCGCCGGCGGGTGGCAGTGGGTCGGTGAACGGCAGGCCGGGCGTGCCGGCCAGCGCGGCACCGAGGGCCAGCAGGACGCCCGCCGTGCCGGTGGCCAGATCGCTGGAGAGCCGGATCAACTGCTCACCGGGGAAGGCGAGTCCGCCCTTGTGCGGGACGGCGTGCAGGGCCAGGGCCCGTCGGTGGCGGTCGATCACGGCCGCCGGGCGCGGTCGCAGCCGGTCCAGGTGGAGCAGCAGGCCGGCCCGTCCGTTGAACAGGCTGGGCTGCACGACGAATTCGGTCTCGGCGGAGCGTTGCAGGGCCACCGAGTGGCCGGCGAGCGGGGAGTGGGGCCGGTGCCGGAGCAGCTCGCCGAGCACCAGGCCGATCCCGGTGCCGCCCTCGGCGAGGTAGGGCAGGACCCTGGTGCCGTCGGGCACTTGGAGGGTGCCGTCGGGCACGGTGACGCAGCGGTCGAGCTCGGCGGCCAGGGTCTGTTCGGCGCGGTCGAGCAGTTCGGTGCGGCCGGTGGCCTCGAAGGTGCGCAGCAGGGCGAGGGCCTGGCCCGCGCCGCCGAGCAGCAGCCCGAGCGGGGCCTGCTCGGGGGCGGCGAGCTTGTCCTGCCACCGGGTGAGCGCTTCGGCGGCGGCCTCCGCCCGGTCGAGCAACTCCGGTGCCTGTCGGGCGAAGTGGAGCAGGGTGAGCAGGGTGCCGGGCAGCCCGCCCGCGAGGTCGCCGCCCTGGGCCTCCAGTGGGAGGTCGAGCAGCCGGTCGAGCAGCTCCCGGGCCTCCTCGCGCTGGCCGAGCAGATCGAGGGTGTACGCGACGCCGTGGCCGCCGGTGTACAGGCCGGGCCGGGGGGCCCGTCGCCGTTCGGCCTCGATCAGCCAGCGGGCGTGGGCCGGATCGGTGCCGGCGCCGGTGACGTGCAGGGCGTAGAGCACCCCGGCGGCCCCGTACGCGAGCGAGAGGGCGTCCACCTCGAACTGGGCGATGTCGCCGGGGAAGAGCCGGTCGGTGCGGTCGGGGGTGGCGGAGGCCCGGATCGAGGTGGCCAGTGCGGCACGCAGGCCCGGCCAGTCGGGTTCGACCCCGTCCAACCGGCCGAGCAGGAGCCGGTGTTCCTCCTCGGGCAGTGGCGCGGCAGTGGCGGCGGGCTGGACCAGGCCCCGGCGGGTGGTCTCGGCGTAGTCGGGTGGCAGCGGGAAGCGGGCGGCGGCGGCCTCGGTCAACTGCCGGGCCTTGCCGGGGTCGTGGGCGAGCAGCTGCTGGAGCGGGAGGAAGAGCCAGAGCCGGAGGGCGGCCAGCGCCCGCAGGTCCACCTCGCGGCCGGTCAGGCCGGGCACGGCGAAGCCGGCGGCGCCGAGCGCGGGGGCGACGAAGGTGTCGGCCGGGCTGGCCAGTTCGAAGTCGATGAAGGCGATCCGGCCGTCCGGGCGGACCAGCAGGTTGTGCGGGTGGAGGTCGCCGAAGACGAGCCCGCGCTCGTGGATCCGGGCCAGCCCGGCCTCGACCTTGGCCAGCAGCTCCAGTGCCTCGGCGGCGTAGGCGGCGACCTCGGCCTCGGTGCAGTCGGGGTGGACGAGCGGGTAGCGGCCGGCCAGCCAGGCGTTGAGGGTCTCGCCCTCCACGTACTCCTGGGCGATGAACTCGTGCTCCCAGGAAGTGAGTTCGGCGATCAGCCGGGGCACCTCGGGCACGCCGTCCAGGCGTCGGAGCATCTCGGCCTCGTGGTGCAGCCGGGCCACCGCGTCGGTGCCGCGCTGGTCGAGCCCGGCGTACGGCCGGGCCTCCTTGAGCACCAGCCGGGTGTCGGTCTCGGGGTCGCGGGCCAGGTAGATGCCACCCGCGTTGGAGAAGTGCAGCGCCCGCTCCACCCGGTAGGGCAGACCGGTGCCCTTGGCGGTGCGGCGCGACTCCAGGGTCTCGCGCAGGACTTCGGGTACCGGGGCCCAGGCGGGGAGTTCGAAGACGGGCGCCCGGACGTCCGGCACCAGGGTGCCGTCCGGATCGGCGAAGGCCAGCTCGGGCACCCCGCTCGGTGAGCGCAGCCAGCGCTCGACGAAGGCGCCGTACCGCAGGTAGAGCGGGCCCTGCCGCCAGCGCAGGTCGCTGAGCACGTACGGGCCGGGCTCGCCGTCCAGGGCGGTGCCGAGCTCCTCCAGGCAGCGGGTGAGCTGGGCCTCGTCCAGCGGGTAGAGGGTGCAGAACTTGCCGCTGCCGGAGCGGGGCGCGTACTTGGCGTTCTGGAGCTGCAGCACCGGCAGGCCGCGCAGGAACTTGAAGGGCAGCCGCTCCCGCAGGCAGTAGGCGTGCACGGTGGCGAGCACCTGCTCGGCGTTGGCCAGGCCGGCCGAGACGTGGATCTTCCAGCCCTGGTCGGGGAACCGGACCCCGACCGGGTGCAGGCCGGCCCAGGTGCCCCGGTCACGGCGCTCCCAGCCCTCGGGGGCGGGCTCGCCGGTCTCGGTGAACTCCTCCGGGGCTCCCCAGGTGACCGGGGAGTCGTAGTAGTGCGGATCGGCGAAGGAGTACGCCTCGTACCGTGCGTCCAACGGGTACTCCCTGGTCTGAGAGCGGGTCGGATCGGTCAACTATCAAGAAAGCAAAGGAAGTTGATGCTCAGTCAGGTCGGCTGCCCGGCCCGGCGGTTCTTCCTCGCAGAGCATGCTCCGGTCGCTGCGGCGGCGCCAGAGGGACTTCGGGGCAATGGCCGAATATGCCGCCGGTATCCATCCACGGGTGCGCCGGGGCGCTCCCCGCTGCACTCCGTGCCCGGTCGCCTGCGCTCCGTCATGGCGATGGCACCGGCCGGGTGCCGCGGTGTCGGGCCGAACGGCAAGGCGGCGGGCGGTGGGGCTCGGGGTGGTGCGCCGGTGCGCGCCGGTCGGTCGGTCGTGCCCGCCCCATCCGCCCGTTCACCTGCCGGACGTCCCGTGGGCCCCGATGGGACCGGCCGTGACCCGGTCGCAACATGACCGAATCCTGACGGTTACCCGCCGCAACACTCCCGTGGCACGGCGGCAACATCACGGCGGAGTCCGGGCTCGCGGTCCAGGGATCCGGATTCAGGGCTCCGGCAGCGGCGGCGGCCCGACCCGGTTGGCCAGCGCCACGGCCGCGACCGAGGAGTGCACGTCCAGCTTGAGCATCATGTTCTGCACGTGGGTGCGCACGGTGTTGGTGGAGAGAAAGAGCCGCCGCCCGATCTCGGGCCGGCTGAGCCCCGCACAGAGGCAGCCCAGCACCTCGCGCTCGCGCGCGGTCAGCGTGGCCAGCCGTTCGGCGCCCTCGTCCTGGGCCGAGCGCAGCGCCACCAGCTCGTCCACCACGGTGGTCAGCAGCACCGGCGGCAGCCAGGTCTCGCCGCGCAGCACGCCCCGGATCACCACCAGCAGGTGCTGCAGTGCGCTGTCCTTCGGCACCCAGCCCCGGACGCCGGCCCGGACGGCGGCGGTGACCAGCTCCGCATCCCGCGAGCCGTCGCTCAGCACCACCAGCGGCACCGGCAGGTCACGGCCCCAGCTCGGCCCGGCCGCCGTGGGCCCGGCGGTGAGCAGGCCGATGTCGGCCACCACCAGATCCGCCCGCCCGGCGGCGGCCAGCGCCCGGGCCTCGGCCAGCGCGGTGACGGCGTGCGTGGTGAGGCCGACCTGGTGGAGCCCGGTGGCCAGCACCTCGGCCACCGTGCGCCGCCGGTCGGCGACCACCACCCGGACTGCGCCCGACATGTCTCCGAGGCTGCCACGGTGCGGCGCGCCCTGCCACGCCCGGCCGGCCCGCCCACCCCGCTCCGTCCGCCCGGGGTGGCCGGGCTCGGGGCCGTCTGTTTCCCTGGAGGCAAGTGCCGCACCGACCGGCCTCGGCCTGGGGTGCCCGCCCGGCCTGGGCGGCCCCGGCCGCCGCCCGGTGGGCCCCGTCCGCCGCTCGGCGGGCTGCGGCGCGAGGCCGGTGGGCCGCGGTACGGCGCTGGTGCGCTGCGGCGCGGCGCCGGTGGAGCGAAGGGAAGGTCGCAGGTGGTGGAGACGCCGGCCGGGCCGGGACACGGAGCGGGAGCGGGTCGGACGGCCGCCGGGGTCGGAGCCGGGGCCGGCCGCAGCGGGGGCGGCCTCGCGCTGGTGGTGGCGGACGCGGAGCGGCTGCTCGCCGACGCGCTGGCACTGGCGCTCACCGGGCGGGGTTACCGGGTGCGGGCCACGGCGACCACCCGGAACGGGCTGCTGCGGGCGGTGCTCCACCACCGGCCGGACGCCTGCCTGCTGGACCTGCACCTCAGCGACGGCCGGGCGCTGGACGTGATCGAGGCGATCCACCGCGCGGTGCCCACCACCCGGATCCTGGCGCTCTCCCGGGAGGCCGACCCCGGGGTGGTGGAGATCGCGATCGAGGCCGGGGCGGCGGGCTACCTGAGCAAGGACCGGGGCGTCGAGGCGCTGGACCGGGCGCTGCGCCGGATCACCGCCGGGGAGCTGTTCGTCGAGGCCAACCTCACCCTGGAGGCCAGGCAGGGCCGACCCGCCCCCGGCGGGCGCTCGCTGCGCTGGCTGACCCACCGCGAGCTGGAGGTGCTGCGGCGGCTCACCGAGGGCGACGGCACGGTGGAGATCGCCCGGGCCCTGGACATGACCACCAACACCGCCCGCACCCACGTGCAGAACGTGCTCGACAAGCTCGGTGTGCACTCCCGCCTGGAGGCCGTCGCGCTGGCCAACCGGCTCAAGACCGAGCAGCGCAGCAGCTGAGACCGGTCGGTCCGCGCCGGTCCGGACCGTCTCAGGGACGCACCCCCGGTCCGGGGTCGGCTTCGGCTTCCGCGATGACGGCGCAGACCCGGTCGACCTGGGATTCGGTGAGGCCGGGGTGCAGCGGCAGCGAGAGCAGCTCGGGGAAGAGCGCGTCGGCGCCGGGCAGGCCCTCGGGCGGGCGCAGCGCGGCGCGGCGGAGGTACCCGAGCCGGTGCAGCGGGATGAAGTGCACCGAACTGCCGATGCCGTGTTCGGCCAGCCGGGCGACCAGGCGGTTGCGCCGCAGCGGGTACTCGGGGCCGACCCGCAGCACGTAGAGCTGCCAGGAGTGCAGACCTGCGGTGGGCGGGCGGGGCGTGGTCAGGCCGGGGACACCGCTCAGCCGGGCGGTGTAGCGGGCGGCCAGCACGGCGCGGCGGCGCTGCCAGCCGGCCAGGTGGCGCAACTGGGCGCGGCCGATGGCGGCCTGGAGGTCGGTGAGGTTGGCCTTGAGGCCGGGCTCCTCGACGGCGTACTGCCAGGCGCCGCCGGGCTGGTGGCGCCGCCAGTCGTCGGTGGACATCCCGTGCAGCCGGGCCCGCCGGCAGCCGGCGGCCAGGTCGTCGTCCTCGGTGGTGATCATGCCGCCCTCACCGATCGGCAGGGTGGCCCCGGCGGCGAAGCTGAAGCAGGCGGCCCGGCTCAGCGCCCCGACCGGCCGCCCGCCGAGGAAGGTGCCGAGCGCGTGCGCGGCGTCCTCCACCACCCGGTGCGGCGGCAGCCCGGCGGCCTCGCCGAGCTCGCGCAGCGGGGCCGGCGCCCCGGCGTAGTGCAGGGCCATCAGCGCCTCCGGCCGTCCGAAGGCCCGGACGGCCCGGCGCACCGTCGCGGCGGTGGGCATCCCGGTGGCGGGCTCCACGTCCACCAGCAGCGGCCGCAGGCCCGCGTGCAGCACGGCCTGGGCGGCCCCGCAGAAGGTCAGGTCGGGCACCAGCACCAGGCCGCCCGGCGGCAGCCGGAGGTCCCGCAGCACCAGTTCGAGCGCGGCCGTGCCGGAGCTGACCGCCACGGCGTGCCGGGCACCGACCAGCCCGGCGAACTCGCCCTCGAAGAGCTGGGTCTGCGGCCCGCTGGTCACCCAGCCGGACTCCAGGACCACTCGCGCGGCCTCGCGGGCCTCGGCGCAGATCTCGGTGCGGGTGTACGGCACCGACAGGTCGTCAGCCACCGGCAGCCGCACGGTGGTGACGCTGCGCGGTACGGAGGTCGACATGCTCATCGGCACCGTCCTCGGCCTGCCGAGCCCGGGGCGGACTCGTCCTTGCCCCGACGGTAGGCGGGCCGCCGGGCCGGGAGATCCGGTGCGAGGACGAGTTCGGGTACGTCATCTGCGGATCACCCCGCCACCCGGGCCCTCCGGCGGGTTACGTTGCGCTGGGAGGCGCCGCGGACGAGCAGCGAAGCCCGTCACAGGCTGTCCCAAGGCGTCGGCCGGACCGCGAGGTGTGCGTAGGCCGGGCCGCTGGTGACGGATGTCGCGCCCCGCCGCCTCCCGTCGCGCCCGAGGCCGGATCTTGTCGGTGTCCGCCAGGTGCGCGCGGCGGCCGGGTCGGTGCGGGCCGACCCGGCCGCCTCTTCGTGAGCTCGGGGCCCGTTCCGGGCCGGCGACCGACCGGCAGAAGTGCGTGCGAGGGCAGTTCTGCCGGTGGAAGCTCCTGGCCGGTGGGGCGGGCAGGTGGTCGACTCGAGGGGTACGGGCCGGGTGGTGGGAGCCACCGGTCGGGCCCGGAAGGATCCACCGCCGACCAGGAGCCGACCGTGCCGATGACGCAGCCCACCACCACCGCCCACCCGGCCCGTGCACTCCGCGAGCTCGGGGGCCACGCCTTCGGGTACGAGTCGGCCGGCCGGCTGGTGCGCTGCGCCGAGTGCGGCGCGTACGAGGGCGGGGTGAGCGCGGCCGACGGCACGGTCACCCCGTGCACCGGGTTCGCGGGGTACGGCGGCGACCACGGGCGGGTCTACCTGCTGGTGACGGTGCGGCCCGAGCTCCGGGACGGCTGGGTCACGCCGCTGATCTGGCGGATCGAGCAGACCGGGCTCGCCCGGACCCCGCAGTACCCCTGGCGGGACGGGCAGCTGCTGGTGGAGTCGGCGCCCAGCGTGGTCGAGGACCTGGCGAACCGGATCCGGGGCGTCGCCTTCGACCTGGCCGGCCGGAGCCGGGTGCCCGCCGCGGCCGCGATCCGGCAGCTCTCGGAGCCGGCGGGTCGGGCGGTGCTCGAGGCCAACCGCGCGGCGTACCTCGCCGAGGAGGAGGCGGGGGGAGAGCAGCTCCGGCGCCGGTTCGACGCCCTGCCGGCGGCCGGCTGACCGGGAGCCGTCCGGTCGGCGGGGACCGGTCAGCCGCCTCAGGACGCCGGTTCGGCGTCCGGTCGGTCCAGGGCCGCCAACTCGGCGGCGGCCTCGGCCTCCTGGGGGCTGCGGAGTGCGGCGAGGGAGGTGTGGGCGGCGCGGAGCAGGCGGCGGGCCTCCTCGGGGCGGCCGGTGCGGGCGAGCACGCGGCCGAGGGCGAGCCGGCTCGGGGCCGTCCAGGTCGGCATGTCGGCGGGTTCGAAGCCGGCCAGGGCCTCGCGCAGCCAGGGCTCGGCCTCGGGCCAACGTGCCAGGGCCACCAGGTCGTTGCCGAGGTGCAGCGAGGTGGCCGCCCGATAGAGGGCCATCAGCTCGGGCGGCTTGCCGGGCACGCCGGCCCGGCAGATCGCGTCGCTGCGGCGGTGCACCTCCAGCGCCTCCTCGGCCCGGCCGGCCTCGCGCAGGTAGCGGCCGAGGGTGTTGAGGGTGAAGAGCTCGGCGAGCCGGGCCCCGCTCTCCGGCAGCGGGGCCAGCAACTCGGCGGCCTGCCGCAGCCGTTCCATCGCCTCGCTGACCCGGCCCAGCCGGTGCAGGGCCGTGGCGCCGTGCGCCAGCGCCGAACAGACCGCCTGCGGGTCCTCGATCGAGCGGGCCACGGCCGAGGCGGCGTCGGCGGCGGCCAGGGCCAGCCCGGGATCGTCCCCGGAGACGTTCAGCGACCAGGCCAGGTTGGTGAGTTGGGTGCTCTGGTCGTCATGCCGGCCCAGTGCCTCGGCGGCCTTCGCCGCGCAGCGGAACACCTCGGCCCAGACGTCCCAGTGCTGGTTGAGCTCGGCGAACCAGTGCACCGCGTCGGCGGTGGCGATGACCTCCTGGTACCGGCCGATGGCCAGCAGCCGGTGCAACGCGGCCTGCCACTCGGCCTGTTCGGCCTCCAACCACTCCTTGGCGCTCTCGCGGTCGGTGGGCGCGGTGGCCGGGTCGGGGTCCGGGGCCGAGCCGTCGTGGCGGCGCTTGGCGTCGAAGTGCGAGGCGGCGGCCCGGGTGCGGGCGAGCAGCCACTGGGCGAAGGAGTCCAGGGCGGCCTCGCGTTCGGACGGTTGCTCCTGGGCGGCGAGTCGCTCACCGGCGAAGACCTTGAGCAGATCGTGGAAGCGGTACCGCTCCGCGCTGGCGTGGGGTTGCAGCAGGCCGGCGTCCACGAGTTCGTCGGCGTGCAGCGCGGCCTCGCGCAGCGGCAGACGGGCCAACCTCGCCGCGCTCTCCAGGCTGAAGTCGACTCCCGCGGTCAGCGCCGCCCGGCGCAGCACCACCTGGGCGGGCGGGGAGAGTTGGCGGTAGGACAGCTCGAAGGCGTTCCGCACCCGCAGGGTGCCGGCCTGAAGCAGGTCCAAGCGTCGGTCCTCGCGGGCGAGTTGGACCGCCATCTTGCCCAGCCGCTCGTCGGCCCGGCCGGCCAGCCGCTGCCCGGCGATCCGGACGGCCAGCGGCAGCTGCCCGCACAGCTCGGCCAGCCGGTGCGCGGCCTGCTGCTCCTCGCCGACCCGCTGCGGGCCGAGGATGCGGCCGAGCAGTTCGACGGCCTCCCCGGGCTGGAGCAGGGCGAGTTCGATCCGGTGCACCGCCTCCAGGCCGGCGAGCGTGCGGCGGCCGGTGACGATGGTCAGGCAGCGGCCGGCGCCGGGGAGCAGCGGCCTGATCTGCTCCTCGTCCGCCGCGTTGTCCAGCACGAAGACCGCCCGCAGGTCGCGGACCACCGTCCGGAACAGCCCCGAGCGCGCCTCCGTCCCGGCCGGGATGCCGCCGGCCGGCACGCCCAGCGCCGAGAGCACCCGGCCGAGGGCCTCGTGCGGGCTGGTCGGTTCCTCGGCCATGCCGAGCAGGTCGATCGAGTACTGCCCGTCCGGGAAGCGTTCGGCCAGCCGGTACGCGGCGTGCACGGCGAACGCGGTCTTGCCGAGCCCGGGCTGCCCGCAGACCAGCACCACCGGGGCGTGGGCGGCGTCGGCCCGGTCCAGCACCGCCGAGACCTCGGCCAGCTCCCGGTCGCGCCCGACGAAGTCGGCGACGGCGCGGGGGAGGAGCAGGGCGGTCCGCGGCTCGGCCGTTCGGACCGGCCGGCCCGGTGCACCGCTCTCCGTGGTGGCGGCCGGGCGGGCCGTGTGCGGGCGGGAGCGGCCGGGGCTCGCGGCCTGCTCCAACTGCCGGGCGCCGGCCTCGTCCAGGCCGAGGCCCTGGGCCAGCGCCTGCACGGTACGGCGCTGCGGGCCGCGGGCCCGGCCGCGTTCGAGGTCGGCCACGGCGCGGACGCTGATCCCGGAGCGGTGCGACAGCTCCTCCTGGCTCAGGCCCGCCCGGGTGCGCAGGCCGCGCAGCAGCGGGCCGAGCGCGGGTGGCTCGGCCGCCGGTGGATCGGTCTGCATGCGCCTCGACTGTCCCCTCTGGCCTGGTCGGTCCGGCCCGCGCCCGCCGGCCGGTCCGCACCGGCAGCAGTATGCCCGATCGGACCACTGTCAAGCGGGCGGGCGGGCCGGCTGTCACCGCTGGGGTCGGCCGGTGCCGGCCGACGGGCCGCAGGTCAGGGGCGGGGAGCCTTGGGGCCGTGGACGGCCAGGTACTCGGCGGCCAGCCAGGGGGCGAGCTCGTCGAGGAGCATCGGGAGGTCGGCGGGGGTGGCGGTGGCCGCCCGGCGCAGCTGCTCGGCGCGCTCGGGGTAGTAGTGGGCGGCGATCTCGGCGGACCGGGCCAGGTCGCTGGTCCAGCCGCCCCAGCGGGGCATCACCAGGGTGAGGGCGGAGCGCAGCAGGCGGCGGCTGACGATGCGGGTGAGCCGCTGCGGGTCGGCGGTGTCGCGCTGGGCCTGCCAGCGCGGGACGGCGAGGTGCAGGTCGCCGTTGGTCTCGCGGGCGAGCAGCGGGGTGGGGCGGTAGCGGGGCAGCTGCTCGGCGAGGTCCGGGCCGAGCAGCGGGGTGCAGAGGCAGGCCAGGAACCAGCCGAGGTCGTACCGCTCCAGCTCGCTCAGCAGGGTGGCGGTGTCGTAGAGCAGGATGCCGACGCCGTCGATCTGCGGGAAGGAATCGTCCAGGAAGGCTTCCTGGTCCTTCGCCGCGGCCCGGTCGGCCGGGGTGGGCGGCCGGTGCAGCGCGAGCAGCAGGTCGAGGTCGGAGCTGCCCGGGCGGGCCGTGCCGCGCGGGATGCTCCCGTACAGGTAGGCGCTGTGCAGCAGTTCCGGCCCGAAGGCGGCGGCGATCCCCTCCCAGGCAGCGGCCACCACCGGGGCGAACAGGTCCGGCACCAGGTCGATCGAGCCCTCGCGAGCGAGGAAGCCGTCGGGGTCGAGCCCGGTCACGGGCGGCGCGCTGATCTCCACGGACACCACTCTGCCAGGCCCCCGCGTCCGCCGAGCAGGGGCCTGGCAGCGGGCCCACGGTCAGGAGGTGGGCATCAGCACGGTGTCGACGATGTACACCGTGGCATTGGCGGTCTGGACGTTGCCGCAGAGCACCTTGGCGTTGGTGTTGACGGTGAAGTCCTCGCCGGAGCCGGTCACGCTGAGGTCCGAGCCCTCCAGCGTCTTGTGGGTGCCGGCCAGCGCGGTCGGGGCGAGCCGGGTCGGGGACACGTGGTAGGTGAGGATCTTGGTGAGCTTGGCCTTGTCGGCGAGCACGGCGGCGAGGGTGTCCTTCGGCAGCTTGGCGAAGGCGTCGTTGGTCGGGGCGAACACCGTGACGTTCTGGGCCGAGTTGAGCGTGTCGACCAGCCCGGCCGTCTTGACCGCCGTCACCAGCGTGGAGAGCAGCGGGTTGTTGGAGGCGGCGGTGGCCACCGGGTCCTTGGCCATCCCGGAGAAGCTGCCCGCCCCGTCCTTGGGCACCGCCGCGCAGGCCGCGCCGAACGGCTGGTCGGTCATCGCGGCGGCCGAACTCCCGGTGCTGCCGGTGCTGGTGGAGCTCGCCGGAGAACTGGCGGAGCTGGAGGCCGAGTTGGAGCTGCTCCCGGAGGAGCAGGCGGTCAGGCCGGTGGCCAGGGCGCCGGCGGCGAGCAGGGCGGCGACGGTCTTGGAGCGCAGGGTGAACATCGGAATTCCTTCGGTGAGTCGGTGAGTCGGGTCTGTTTTCGGCAAGGCGGTGCCGCACGGGCGGCGGGTGGGGAAGATCCGGGGGTTCAGGTGACGGTGACCACCGTGCTGTGCCAGCCGGTGGCGCCGGACGGGAACGGGGCGGCGCGGGCCTCCGGCTGGACGGCGCCGGTGGCATCGGTGGCGCGGACCTCGAGGCGGTGGGTGCCGGGTCGGGCGTTTGACCACTGGTAGCTCCACTGCCGCCAGAGGTCCGGCCCGGCGTCGGCCGCGAGGGTGGCTTCGGCCCACGGGCCGCCGTCCACCCGGACTTCGACCGCCGCGATCCCGCGGTGGGTGGCCCAGGCGGTGCCCGCCACGGTGACCTCCCCGGCCGGGACCCGGGCGAACGGAGCCGGCACGTCGATCCGGGAGGCCGTCCGGACCAGCCCCGTCCGGTCCCAGCCGCGCCGCACCCAGTACGGGTCGTACGCGGCGAAGGTGGTCACCTCCAGGTCGACCAGCCACTTGGTGGCCGAGGTGTACCCGTACAGTCCGGGCACCACCGTCCGGCACGGGAACCCGTGGGCGAGCGGCAGCGGTTCGCCGTCCATCGCCACGGCCAGCAGGGCCGTGCGGCCGTCGAGCACGGCGGCCAGCGGGGTGCCGATCGACATCCCCTCGCTGGAGCGCCCCACCAACTGGTCGGCCCCGGCCCGGACTCCGGCCTGCCGCAGCAGGTCCGGCAGCGAGGCGCCGAGCCACCGGGTGGTCGAGACGTACGGGCCGCCGACCTCGTTGGAGACGCAGCTGAGGGTGTGGTCGAGCTCGGTGAGGGGGCGCCGCAGCAGCTCGTCGAAGCTCAGCAGCAGGGGGTGGTCGACCAGGCCGCGCACCCGGAGGGTCCACTCGCGCGGGTCGATCCTGGGGAGGGTGAGGGCGGTGTCGACCCGGTAGAAGTCATCGGTGGCGGTGCGGAATCCGGGCAGCCCGGGGACGGCCGGGTGAGCGGACGCCGGGATCGGGCGGGCCGGCACGGGCGGGGCGGGCAGGCGGATCGCGGCCCGGGCGGCGGAGACGTCGGAGCGGCTGTCCGCGAGGCGGCGGCCGCCGTAGCCGGCCACGGCGGCGATGGCGAAGGTGCCGGTGGTGGCGAGCAGGAAGGTGCGGCGGGCGGGGCGGGGCGGCTCCGCCGGGGAGACCGGTGAGGGATCGATCTCCGGTGCGGCAGCGGGGAGTCGGGAAGTGAGGAACAGCAGGGTGGCGGCGCCGACGGCGGCTGCGGCGAGGGACGGCAGGGCGTGGGAGGCGGTGGCGGTGGGGCGGGAGAGGGCGGCCCAGGTGCCGAGGGCGCCGAAGAGGAGGAAGAGGGCGGCGCCGGTGCGGCGGTGGCGGGCGGCGATGAGTCCGGCGAGGGCGGCCAGGGCCGCCATGGTGAGGTAGATGCCGGTGAGCAGGACGGGCTTGTCGTGGGTGCCGAAGGTGCGGACGGCGTACTCCTTGAGCGGAGTCGGCGTCAGGTCGATGGCGGCGGAGCCGACCGCGATGACCGGGGCGCTGTCCGGCCCGGTCAGGGCCGCCGCCAGCTCCCCGGCCCCCACGGCCGCTGCGGCGGCCGCCAGCCCGGTCACCGCAGCCCCCATGGCCCGCAGCAGACCGGCGCGGCGGCGCCGGGTCGGCGGGGTGGGGGTCTGGTTGGCGTTCACACCCGGTATTCGGGCCTGCCCCGGGCCCGGATGGGTCGGAGTTGCGGATACACCCGGAAGAGTGAAGGAGCCGGTGAGAACCGCAGGTCAGGGGTGGTTGCCGGTGATGTTGTCGGCCATGGCGTTGAAGACCAGGGAGTGGAAGGGGGCGACGGACCACCAGTAGGCGTGGCCGGCCAGGCCGTGCGGGTGGAAGAGGGCGCGCTGGTGGTAGTGGGTGCCGCCGGTGGGCGTGGGGGTGACGGTGAGTTCGAGCCAGGCCAGGCCGGGGAGCCGCATCTCGGCGCGCAGGCGCAGCAGGCGGCCCGGTTCGATCTCCTCGACCCGCCAGAAGTCCAGGGCGTCGCCGACCCGGAGCCGCTGCTGGTCGCGGCGCCCGCGCCGCAGGCCGACCCCGCCCACCAGCCGGTCCAGCCGGCCCCGCACGGACCAGGCGAGCGGGAGGGAGTACCAGCCGTTGCTGCCGCCGATGCCCTCGATCGTGCGCCAGACCGTCTCGGGCGGGGTGGTGACGGTGCGTTCGCGGAGGTCCTCGTACAGACTGCCGCCGGCCCACGCCGGGTCCGTGGGGAGCGGGTCACTCGGTGCGCCGGGGAGCGAGGCGGAGGACCAGCGGGTGGTGACCTCGGCGTCCTGGATCCGCTTGAGGGCCAGCCGGACGGCCCGGTCGAAGCCGAGCAGCCCCTCCGGCGGGTCGGGCACCCAGCGGGCGATGTCGTGCTCGCCGCAGACCACTTCGTGCCGGAGCGACTCGACCAGCGGGCGGGCCAGCGCGTTCGGCACCGGGGTGACCAGCCCGACCCAGTGGCTGGAGAGCCGGGGCGTGAGCACCGGCACCGGCACGATCACCCGCCGGGGCAGCCCGGCGATCCGGGCGTAACGGCGCATCATCTCCCGGTAGGTCAGCACCTCCGGCCCGCCGATGTCGAAGACCCGGTCGGTGTCGGGCGGGAGCGCCCCTGGGTCGGCGCAGGCGGCCAGGTAGCGGAGCACGTCGCGGACGGCGATCGGCTGGATGCGGGTGTCCACCCAGCTGGGGGTGACCATCATCGGCAGGCGTTCGGTCAGGTGGCGCAGCATCTCGAAGGAGACCGAGCCGGAGCCGAGCACCACGGCCGCCCGCAGCTCCACCACCGGGACGCCGCCCGCCCGCAGGGCGCGGCCGGTCTCGGCGCGGGAGCGGAGGTGGGGGGAGAGCTCGGCCTCGGGCACCCCGCGCGGGACGAGGCCGCCGAGGTAGACGATCCGGCGGCAGCCGGCCTTCGCCGCCGCCTCGCCGAAGGCCCGGGCCGCCTCCCGGTCGGTCTGCTCGAAGCCGGGCCCGGTGCCGAGCGAGTGCACCAGGTAGTAGGCGACGTCGATGCCCTCGAAGGCCCCGGCCAGGGTGTCCGGCCGGGTGACGTCCCCGGTCACGACCGTCACCTCGGCCCGCCAGGGGTGGTCCCGCAGCCGGGCCGGGTCGCGGACCAGGCAGTGCACCCGGTGCCCGGCCTCGAGCAGTTCGGGCACCAGCCGGCCGCCGAGGTAGCCGGTCGCGCCGGTGACCAGGCAGCGCTGCGGGGCGGCGGGGGCCGGGGGAGGGGTGGACGGCATGGCGGACTCCTGGTGGTGCGGGACCGTGCGGCGGTCGAAGGCAGTGTTGTTCGTACCGGTTCATCCGGATTCGGAGCGGACGGCCAGGCGGTTCGGTGCGGCGGCCGGGCTGTGGGAGGCTGCGCGCACGCCGTGGGGCGGGACGGTTCCGAGCCTGCACCAATCCGGCCCGGTGGCGGCTCCGAACGGTACGTGTCGGCGGTCCTTCCGCCGCGTCCGTAGCCTCCGGCGGGTCGTCCGGCCGGAGGGCGTCTCCCTGGAGGTTGGTATGCGCGCCGTCCGTGCGAGTGAGCGGAGCGGGGAGGTCGCGCGGTGAGCACCGTCGTGCCGCTCGCCACCCCGAGGTGGCGGGGGCCGGATCTCAAGGAGCTGGTCGCCAAGGTGGCCTTCGGCGACCAGGACGCGTTCGCACGACTGTACGACGCGGTAGCCGGGCCGGTGTTCGGGCTGGTCCGGCGGGTGCTGCGGGACCCGGCGCAGTCGGAGGAGGTGACGCAGGAGGTGATGCTGGAGCTCTGGCGCACCGCCGCCCGCTACCGCCCCGACCGCGGCGAGGTGCTGCCGTGGGTGCTGACCATGGCGCACCGCCGGGCCGTGGACCGGGTCCGCTCCGCGCAGGCCGCCGCCGACCGGGACCAGCGGGCCGCTGCCCAGGCGCACGCCCCGGTGTTCGACGAGACCGCCGAGCTGGCCGAGGGCCGGCTGGAGCGGGAGCAGGTGCGGCGCTGCCTGAAGACGCTCACCGAGTTGCAGCGCGAGTCGGTGACCCTGGCCTACTACCGGGGTTACTCCTATCCGGAGGTGGCCGAGATGCTCGGCACACCGCTCGGCACCGTCAAGACCCGGATGCGGGACGGCCTGATCCGGCTCCGCGACTGCCTGGGGGTGGGGGCATGACCACGTCGCCCGATCTGCACACGCTCACCGGGGCCTACGCGGCCCACGCGCTGGCCGACACCGAGCGGGAGGCGTTCGAGCAGCACCTGGCCCGGTGCCCGGCCTGCTCGGCGGAGGTGGACGAGTTCGCCGCCACGCTGGCCCGGCTCGGCGTGGCCGAGGCCGTGCCGGTGCCGCCCGCGCTCAAGGCCAGGGTGCTGGCCGCGCTGCCCGAGGTCCGCCAGCTGGCGCCCAGCGGTCAGCTCTCCCCGGCCGGTGCCCCGGCGGGCCGGCCGCGCGGCTGGTGGGCCCGGCACGGGTCCAAGTTCGCGCTGGCGGCGGCCGTCGCCCTCGCGGCGGGGCTCGGCGGGGTCGCGGTGCAGCAGCACCAGGACGCCGACCAGGCCCGGCAGGCGGCGGCTCGGGCCAGCGCCTCGGCCGCCGCGGCGGCCGCCGAGTCGGCCCGGTTCGGCGCGGTGCTGGCCGCTCCCGACGCCCGGACGGCCACCGCCCGGGACGGCGGCGGGTCCGGCACCGTGGTCTGGTCGGCCGCCCAGGGCCAGGCCGCCTTCCTGGCCGCCGGCTTGCCCCAGCCCAAGGCCGGCACCACCTACCAGCTCTGGTTCAACGACGCCGGGGTGATGCGCCCGGCCGGACTGCTCGGCAGCGGCGACGGTTCGCTGGTGCTCGCCGGGGCGATCGGCGGCGCGGCGGGGGTGGGGGTGACGGTGGAGCCGGCCGGCGGTTCGGCCCACCCGAGCGGGGCGCCGGTGCTGCTGCTCCCGTTCAGCTGAGGGAGCCCGTTCGGCCGAGGGAGCCCGTTCAGCCGGGCAGCCGTTCGGCCGGGCAGCCGTTCGGCCGGGGGAGTCAGGGTGCCCCGGCACCCATCCGGCAGCGCCGCTGCTCCGAATGAAGGACGTGACGAGATTCGAGAGCGGTGCCAGGGTGGCCGTGGTCGGCTCCGGCGTGGCCGGGCTGACGGCGGCGTACGAGCTGCGGCGGGCCGGGGCGGTGGTGGAGCTGTTCGAGGCCCAGCCCCGGCTCGGCGGGCACGCGCACACCCAGGAGGTGACCGGCGCGGACGGCCGGGTGCTGCCGCTGGACACCGGCTTCCTGGTGCACAACGAGCGGACCTACCCCCGACTCACCGCGCTGTTCCGGGAGTTGGGGGTCCGCACCCGGCCGAGCGAGATGAGCATGTCGGTGCGTTGCGAGGGCTGCGGCCTGGAGTACGCGGGTGCCCGGGGCCCGGCCGGGCTGCTGGCCCGGCCGGAGGCGCTGCTGCGCGGGCGGTACCTGCGGCTGCTGGCCCAGGTGCCGCTCTTCCACCGCCGGGCCCGGCGGCTGCTGGCCGATCCGGCGGCCGGCGAGCCCACCCTGCGGGCCTTCCTGGTCGAGGGCGGCTTCACCCCGTACTTCGCGAGCCACTTCGTGACCCCGCTGGTGGCGGCCGTCTGGTCCTGCGCGCCGGACGTGGCGGGCGACTACCCCGCGCGGTACCTGTTCACCTTCCTGGCCAACCACGGCCTGCTCGGGGTGACCGGCTCGCCGACCTGGCGGACGGTGGTCGGCGGCTCCCGCACCTACGTGGAGCGGATCGCCGAACGGCTCGGCGCGGTGCACCGCTCGGCCCCGGTCCGGGCGGTGACCCGGCACGCCGACGGCGTGGAGCTGGTCACCGCGGACGGCCGCCGTACCGGGGCCACGGCCGTGGTGATCGCCACCCACGCCGACCAGGCCCTGCGGCTGCTGGCCGACCCGACCCGGCCCGAACGCGAGGTGCTCGGCGCCTTCCGGTACTCCCGCAACCCCACCGTGCTGCACCGGGACGCCTCCTGGCTGCCGCACGCGGTCTGGGCCCGGGCCTCCTGGAACTACCTGATGCCCACCTGCTCCGACGACTCCCGCCGGGTACAGGTGAGTTACCACCTCAACCGGCTGCTCGGCCTGGAGACGGCGGAGGACTACCTGGTCACCCTCAACGAGCAGCGCCCGGTGCCGCCCGAGGCGGTGGTCTCCCGGACGGTCTACGAGCATCCGGTCTACACCACCGAGACGATCGCCGCCCAGCGCCGGCTGCCCGAACTCACCACCGGCCGCACGGCCTTCGCCGGGGCGTACCACGGCTGGGGCTTCCACGAGGACGGCTGCCGCTCCGGCGCGGAGGCCGCCGCCGCCCTGCTCGGCCAGGCCCCCGAGCCGGTCACCGCTGCGAGGCCGTGGTGAACCGCCGTGCTGTGGCGGCGGACCGCCGCGCGGCCGTGGCGGACCGGACTGACGGCGCCGTGGACTCGCCTGCCGGGCAGGGCAGTCCGCTGCCCGGGCCGTGGGGTGCGGCGCTGTACGAGGCCCGGATCGGCCACCTGCGCCGCACCCCGCTGCGCCACGCCTTCACCCACCGCAGCTACCTCTGGCTGGTCGACCTCGACCACCTGCCGCCGGTGCCTGCGCTGCTCCGCCCGCTGGCCCGGTTCCGCAGCGCCGACCACCCGGGCGACCCAGGCTTGACGATCCGTCAGAACCTGACGGCGTACCTCGCGGGGGAGGGCATCGCGCTCGACCCGGCCGGCCGGGTGCTGATGCTCACCCAGGCCCGCTCGCTCGGCCACGTCTTCAACCCGCTCACGGTCTACTGGTGCCGGGATGCCGCCGGGCAGCCGGTCTGCACCGTCGCCGAGGTGCACAACACCTACGGCCAGCACCACCGTTACCTGGTCGAGGAAAGCCCGGTGCCCAAGCGGTTCTACGTCTCGCCGTTCTTCCCGGTGGACGGCGCGTACCGGCTGCGGCTGCCCGAGCCCGGCGCGCGGCTCGACCTCTCCGTCCGGCTGGACCGCCCGGACGGCACCGCCTTCTGCGCCACCGTCCGCGGCGAGCGGCGTCCGGCCGGGGTGCGAGCCCTGCTCGCCGCGGCGCTGCGCCACCCGTTCGCGACCTACGCGGTCAGCGCGCACATCCGTTACCAGGGCATCCGGCTGCTGCTGCGCGGCCTGCCCGTCCAGCCGCGACCGCAGGGGGATGCAGGCCCATGACCACCCGAACCACCCGATCGGTACTCGAACTCCCCACCGCCGTCGACCCGTTGCGCTGGCCGGACGTGGCCCGGGTGCCGCAGGCGCCGGTGCGCGGGGCGGTGGCCTGGTGGCTGCTCCGCCGGGCGGCCCGGCAGCGCCGGATCGGCGTCCAACTGCCCGACGGACGCTGCCTGGTGGCCGCGCCGCCCGGGGCGCCGGTGCTGCGGCTGCACCGGCCGGAGAGCTTCCGGCAGCGGGTCGGCGCGGGCGGGCTGATCGGCTTCGGCGAGTCGTACCAGGCGGGCGACTGGGACGCCCCGGACCTGGTCGGCCTGCTCACCGCGCTCGCCGAGGCCCCCGAGACCCTGGTGCCGGCCGGCACCGGCCGGCTGCGCCGGCTCTACGTCCGCCGCCCGCCCGAGGCCGAGCTCGGCACTCCGGAGAACGCCCGGCGCAACATCAGCCGCCACTACGACCTCTCCAACGAGCTCTTCGCGCTCTTCCTCGACCCGACCATGACCTACTCCTCGGCCCTCTTCCCGCTCGGCCCCGACGGCACCCCGCAGGCCGACTGGGCCGGTCTGCCCGCCGCCCAGCACCGCAAGATCGACCGGCTGCTCGACCTGGCCCGGGTCGACTCCGGCAGCCGGGTGCTGGAGATCGGCACCGGCTGGGGCGAGTTGGCCCTGCGGGCCGCCGCCCGGGGGGCCAGGGTGGTCAGCCTGACCCTCTCCACCGAGCAGCAGGCGCTGGCCCGCCGCCGGATCGCCGCCGCCGGGCTGACCGACCGGGTCGAGGTGCGGCTCTGCGACTACCGTGCGGTGCAAGGGAGTTACGACGCCGTGCTCAGCGTGGAGATGATCGAGGCGGTCGGCCGGGCGTACTGGCCCGCCTACTTCGCCACCCTCGACCGGGTGCTCGCCCCCGGCGGCCGGGTGGCGCTGCAGGCGATCACCATGCCGCACGAGCGGATGCTCGCCAGCAGCGAGACCCAGACCTGGATCCTCAAGTACGTCTTCCCCGGCGGCCGGATCCCCTCGCTCCGGGCCATCGCGGACACCGCCGAACGGGAGACCGGGCTTCGACTGAGGGCCGCCGTGGGCTTCGGGCAGCACTACGCGGAGACCCTGCGGCTCTGGCGCGAACGGTTCGCCGAGCACGCGGCGGAGGTCGGCGAACTCGGCTTCGACCAGGTCTTCCGGCGGATGTGGCGGTTCTACCTCGCCTACTCCGAGGCCGGCTTCCGCACCGGCTACCTGGACGTGCGCCAGCTGCTGCTCACCCGGGAGGGCTGAACCGTGGTGCTCCGGACTCTGCTGCTCACCGCCCTGGTGGTGCTCGCCGTGCTGCTCGCCGCCTTCGCGGTGGGCCTGCGCACCGGCCGGCACCGGGGCGTGGACGTCGCCTGGGGGCTGGCCTTCGCCGCCGTCGGCCTCACCGCCTGCGCGCTCTCCGGCGGCCGGGGCCTGCTGAGCACCGTGCTGGTGGTGCTCTGGGGCGGGCGGCTCTCCGCCCACCTCTGGTGGCGGGCCCGGGGCGCGGGGGAGGATCCGCGCTACGCCGCGATGCTCGCCGGCGGCGGTCTGCTGACGGTGCTGACCAAGGTCTACCTGCTGCAGGCCGTCCTGGTCTGGTGCGTCTCGCTGCCGGTGCAGGCCGCCTCCTGGCTGCCCGCGCCCCCGCTCGGCCTGGCCGTGGCCGGCACCGCGCTCTGGGCCCTGGGTCTGGTCTTCGAGGCGGTCGGCGACGCCCAACTCGCCCGGTTCCAGGCCGATCCGGCCCACCGGGGGCAGCTGCTGACCACCGGCCTGCGGGCCTGGACCCGATACCCCAACTACTTCGGCGACGCCTGCGTCTGGTGGGGCCTGACCCTGCTGGTCCTCGGCACCCCGGCCGGCTGGGCCTACCTGCCCGCCCCGCTGCTGATGACCTGGCTGCTGGCCTTCGGCAGCGGCCGACCGCTGCTCGAACGCCGACTGCGCGCGACCCGGCCCGAGTGGGCCGCCTACGCCGCCCGGACCAGCCCGTTCATCCCGTGGCCCCCGCGCCGCCGGGGATCCTGACCTCCTGACCCCGACTCCCCATCCGCCCACGACCCTTGGACCCGTACCGGTGAACGTCTCCATCGCCCTGCTCACCCAGGACCTCCGCCTGCACGACAACCCCGTGCTGCACGCCGCCCGGCGCGACGCCGACCAGGTGGTGCCGCTCTTCGTGCTCGACACCGACATCGAGGCCGGCGGCTTCCCCTGCCCCAACCGGTCGGCCTTTCTGGCCGACTGCCTCGCCGACCTGGACGACTCGCTGCGCCGGATCGGCGGCCGGCTGATCCTGCGCCGGGGCCGCGCGGCGGTCGAAACGGCCCGCCTGGCCGAGCAGTTGGGCGCCCGCAGCGTGCACGTGGCGGCGGGAGTGAGCGGCTTCGCACAGCGTCGGGAGGCCGAGCTGCAGGCCGCGCTGGGCGGACGGCTGCGGGTGCACGAGGGGTCGGTGACCGTGGTGGCGCCCGGGGCGGTGCTGCCGAGCGGGCGCTCGCACTACGCCGTCTTCACCCCGTACCACCGGGCCTGGCAGTCGGCCGAACGCCGCAGCCCGCTGGGCGCCCCGCGCGCCATGCCCGTGCCCGAGGAACTGGAGAGCCTGCCGATCCCCACTGCGAAGGCCGACTCGCCCGAGCTGCCGACGGGCGGGGAGCGCGAGGCCCGGCGCCGCTGGCAGGCCTGGTCGCCCGAGCGGTACGAGGAGCTGCACGACGCGCTGGCCGACGACGGCACCTCGCGGCTCTCGCCCTACCTGCACTTCGGCTGCCTCTCGCCCACCGAACTGACCGTCCGGGCGATGGAGTTGCCGGGCCCGGGCGCCGAGGCCTTCGTCCGCCAGCTGGCCTGGCGGGACTTCCACCACCAGGTGCTGGCCGCCACCCCGCAGGCCGCCTGGCAGGACTACCGCGACCGGGGCAAGGTCTGGCGGGAGGATGAGGCGGAGGCGGAGGCCTGGCGGCAGGGACGCACCGGGGTGCCGATCGTGGACGCCGGGATGCGCCAACTCGCCCGGGAGGGCTGGATGCACAACCGGGCCCGGCTGATCACGGCCAGCTACCTGACCAAGACCCTCGGGCACGACTGGCGGGTCGGCGCCCGGCACTTCCTGCGGCTGCTGGTGGACGGCGACCTGGCCAACAACCAGCTCAACTGGCAGTGGGTGGCCGGCACCGGCAACGACACTCGGCCGAACCGGGTGCTCAACCCGCTGCGCCAGGCCGAGCGTTACGACCCGGAGGGCGCGTACGTGCGGCGCTGGTGCCCCGAACTCGCCCATCTGCCGGGCAAGTCGATCCACCGGGGCGAGAGCGGCGGCGGGGAGACGCTGTTCTGAACGCGGTGGGGAGTGAGCGGCCCCGGGGTGGTGCGTCCGGCGGAGAGTGCACCACCCCGGGCGGGTTGACGGCGACCTCCGGGTCAGTTGACGCCGACCCCGGTTCAGCCGAAGACGCGCTCGCCGCCGACGAAGGTCTGCTCGACCTTGGCGTCGGCGATGCCCAGCGGGTCCTCGGTGAGGATGTCCCGGTCCAGCACGACCAGGTCGGCCAGCAGCCCGGCCCGCAGGCTGCCCGCCTCGTCCCAGCCGTTCACGTGGGCGGAGCCCGCGGTGTAGGCGGTGAGCGCGGTGGTCAGGTCGAGCCGCTGCTCGGGGTAGAAGACCCGGCCGTGGTCGGTCTCGGGCTCCAGGCGGTTGACGGCCACGTGCAGGCCGGCCAGCGGGTCCGGGCTGGAGACCGGCCAGTCGCTGCCCGCGCAGAGGGTGGCCCCGGCCCGCAGCAGGCCGCCGAACGGGTACTGCCAGGCGGCGCGCTCGGGCCCGAGGAACGGGATGGTGAGCTCGTCCATCTGCGCCTCGTGGCAGGCCCAGAGCGGCTGGATGTTGGCGATCGCGCCGAGCTTGGCGAAGCGCGGCAGGTCGTCCGGGTGCACCACCTGGAGGTGGGCCAGGTGGTGGCGGGTGTCGCGGAAGCCGTTCGCGGCGCGGGCGGCCTCGATCGCGTCCAGCGCCTCGCGCACCGCGCGGTCGCCGAGCGCGTGGAAGTGCACCTGGAAGCCGTGCGCGTCCAGCTCGGTGACGTAGCCGCGCAGGGCGACCGGGTCGACGAAGCTGAGCCCGCTGGTGCCGGTGGCGCAGCCGCAGCCGTCCAGGTAGGGGGTGCCCAGGGCGGCGGTGAAGTTCTCCGCGATGCCGTCCTGCATGATCTTGACCGAGCTGGCGACGAACCGGCCGTACCACAACTCGGCGCGGCGCTCGATCAGTTCGGCGATCTGCTCGCCGCCCCGGCCGCGGTCCCACCAGAGCGCCCCGCGCACCCTGGCCGTCAGGGTGCCGGCCCGGGCGGCGGCCAGGTAGGCGTCCGAGGGGTCGGGCTGGCCGTTGAAGACGCCGAGCAGGGCGTCCTGCCAGCCGGTGATGCCCAGCGAGTGCAGCAGCTGCTGGGCCCGCTGCAGGCCGGCCACCCGCTCCTCGAAGGTGGTGGGCGGCACCAGCCTGGCGACCAGGCCGGTGGCGCCCTCCTGGAGCACCCCGCTGGGGGTGCCGTCGGCCTCCCGCTCGATCCGGCCGTCGGCCGGGTCCGGGCTGTCCTTGGTGAGCCCGGCCAGCTCCAGCGCCCGGGAGTTGGCCCAGGCGCCGTGGTGGTCGCGGTTGACCAGGTAGACCGGGCGGTCCGGTACCACCCGGTCGAGCAGCTGCCGGGTGGGCAGGCCGCCCTCGAAGCTCTCCAGCGACCAGCCGCTGCCGGTGATCCACTCCCGCTCCGGGTGCGCCTCGGCGAAGGCGCGCACCCGGTCGAGGTACTCCTCGACCCCGACGGTGTCGCTCAGGTCGCACTCGCCGAGTTCCACGCCGCCGTAGACGGCGTGGATGTGCGAGTCCTGGAAGCCGGGCACGAGCAGCTTGCCGGCCAGGTCGACCACCTCGGTCTTCGGGCCGATCAGCTCCCGCACCTCGTCGTGGCCGACGGCGGTGATCCGCTCGCCGGTGACGGCGAGGCTGGTGGCCCGGGTGCGGGCCGGGTCGGCGGTGAAGACCGGCCCGTTGGTGAAGACGAGATCCGCGTGGTTCAAGGGAATTGCTCCAGGGGAGGTGGATCAGGAGGGGTGATCAGGCGCGGTGGTCAGGACGCGGTGATCAGGTCGGCCGCTTCGGCGTCCGTGCCGCGGCCGGTGCGGAAGTACTCCGACTTGCGGCGGTACTTCGCCCAGGCTGCCACGAGCAGGCCGCTGACGATCATCAGGACGGGGCAGAGCAGCTGGAACCAGCCGTTGTCGGCCGCGAGTTCGAAGTGGTCGGCCGAGTCGAAGAAGGTCCAGGCCAGGTAGCCGCCGACGGAGAGCAGCACGGCGGCGCCGAGCAGCGGGGCGACCACGGCGCGCAGCGCCTCCAGCGGGGCGGTGCGCAGCAGGCCGCGGAAGCGGACGGCGGCGGCGATCGCGGTGAGCGCGTAGTAGAGCGAGACCACGATGCCGATCGCGTTGACCGCGGCGTTGATCAGCTCGGTGACGGTCGGGATGATCAGCATGACCAGCGAGATGGCGGCGGCGATGGCGGTGAGCAGCACGGTGCCGGCCACCGGGGTGGCGTACTTGGGGTGCAGCCGGGTCCAGACCTTGCCGACCGTGCCGTCCCGGCCCATGGCATACATGCCGCGGGCGGAGGGGATCACGTTGGCCTGCAGCGAGGCCACGGCGGAGAGCGTGAGCGCGACCAGCGGGAGGGCGGCCAGCGGCTGGTGGGCGAGCCGCTCGCCGAAGTAGGTGAGGCCGTTGGCGCCGTTGCCGGCCAGCTCGTCCAGCGGGAGCACCCGCTGGAAGGCGGTGGAGGCGAGCAGGAAGAGGCCGAGCACGGTGAACAGCGCGATCTGGCCGCCGCGGGAGGCGTCCTTGGGGTCGCGGACCTCCTCGCCGACGGTGAAGACGGCCTCGAAGCCCCAGTAACAGAAGACGGCCTGGATCATGCCCTGGGCCAGCGCGCCCATCGAGGGGATCGCGAACGGGTCGTACCAGGAGAGCGAGAACGGCTGGTCGCCGGCGAACAGCCCGTAGCCGCAGAAGCCGAGCAGCACCGCGTACTCGAAGATCAGCAGGTACTTCTGCAGCCGGGTGGCGAGCGCGACCCCCTTCACCGCGACCAGGGTGGCCGCGATCAGCACCACCATGCCGAGGACGGTGGCCTGCCAGGTGGTGTCCGGGTCGAGGGTGAGCCCGGCGAGGTGGTGCAGCCCGGCCTGGCCCGCGAGCTGCAGTAGGGCCGAACCGGTGACGGCGACGGTGTAGGCGAGGAAGACGATGGTGCCGACCACGTTGACCCAGCCGGTCAGGAAGCCCAGCCAGGGGTTGAGCGTGCGGCCGACCCAGGTGTACGAGTTGCCCGCGTTGGGCTCCACCCGGTTGAGCCGTCCGTACGCCCCGGCGATCGCGACCACGGGGAGGAAGGAGATCAGCATGATCGCGGGCAGGTGCAGCCCGACGATCCCGGCGATCAAGCCGAGCCCGATGCCGATGCTGGAGGTCGCCGCCGTACTGGACGCGGCGAGCACCACGCCGTCCACCACGCCGAGCGACTTGTGCATCGACGTCTGTGCGCCGCCCGCCACGCGGTCGGCTCTCGCCTCGTCCTGGGCTACTGCTCTCAATGTACCCACCACCAATGTGAGACAGGGGCCGCGTGGGGCGGCCCCGGAGAAGGACCGCGTGCGGGGCGGCCCTGGTCGGGCCGCGCGCAGCGGCCTGGTGGGTGGACATGAAACTCTCCGTGGCCTTCACGCGTCAACGCCGTTGACATAAGGTGGCGTCTGCCGGCGCGCAGCGCGGGGGAGCCGAAGGGCGGTGCAGTGGATGAGCGATCGAGTCGTACCCGAACCACAGCGTAGGCGACGCAAGCCCACCAAGACCGGCACGGTGCTGTCGGAGGAGCTGATCGTCGAGACGGCGCTGCGGCTGCTCGCACAGCACGGCTCGGAGGCGCTCACGGTGCGTCGCCTCGGCCTCGCCCTCGGTGCCGATCCGAGCGCGCTCTACCGCTACTTCCGCAGCGCCGACGACCTGCTGCTCGCGGTGGCCGACGAGCTGATCGGCCGGGCCCAGTGCGGCTGGGAGCCCACCGGCGACTGGCAGGCCGACCTGCGGGCGATCGGCCTGCGGATCCACGCCTGCTATCGCACCCACCCGCAGGCCGCCCGGCTGGCCGGCTACCGCACCACCGGCCGCGCGCACGAGATGGCGGCGGTGGAGAACATCCTCGGCCTGCTCCGCCGGGCCGGCTTCCCCGACGCCGAGGCCGTCCGGCTCTACCACGCCTTCGTCGACCAGGGCCTTGGCTTCGCGATACTCGACGCCGCCGCCGACGCCCTGCCGGACGCGGCCCGGGAGGCGGACGAGTCGGTCTGGCAGGAGCGGTACGCGCACCTGTCGGCCCGGAGCCACCCCAACATCGCGGCCACGGCGGGGCTGCTGACCGTGGAGATGCGGTTCTCCGGCTATCCGCTCGCGCTGGACCTGCTGATCGCCTCGGCGGCGGACCGGCTGGCCGCGATCCAGGCCGCGGGCCGGGCTGCCGGTCAGGCTGCCGGTCAGGTCGCTGGCCAGGCCCTCGGTCAGGTCGCTGGCCAGGCTGTCGGTCAGGCCGGCGGTCAGGGGAGGGGCGCGCGCTGAGCCGGTGTGTTTCTCGCGAGGTTCTGCAACTAGTTGCATAAGGGCGCCGCGCGCCTCTACCTTGGTGCGACCACACCGCCGAGGAGGCGCCGCATGACCGCGTACCCGCACCTGCTGAGCCCGCTCGACCTGGGGTTCACCACCCTGCCGAACCGAGTGATCATGGGCTCGATGCACGTCGGCCTGGAGGAGGCCGCCGACGGGTTCGAGCGGATGGCCGAGTTCTACGCCACCCGGGCGCGCGGCGGTGTCGGCCTGATCGTCACCGGCGGCATCGCCCCCAACGAGGCCGGCCGGCCCTGGGGCGGCGGCGCCAAGTTGACCACCGAGCAGGAGGCGGTCGAGCACCGGGTCGTCACCGAGGCCGTGCACGCGGCCGGCGGCAAGATCGCCATGCAGATCCTGCACTTCGGCCGGTACGCCTACCACGAGGACCTGGTCGCGCCCAGTGCCCTGCAGGCCCCGATCAGCCCCTTCGTGCCGAACGAGCTCACCGACGAGCAGGTCGAGCAGACCGTCGAGGACTTCGTCCGCTGCGCCGAGCTGGCCCGCAGCGCCGGGTACGACGGCGTCGAGATCATGGGCTCCGAGGGCTACCTGATCAACGAGTTCATCGCCGCGCAGACCAACCACCGCACCGACCGCTGGGGCGGCTCCTACCAGAACCGGATGCGCTTCCCGGTGGAGATCGTCCGCCGGGTGCGCGAGCGGCTCGGCGCCGAGTTCATCCTGATCTACCGGCTCTCCATGCTCGACCTCGTCCCCGGCGGCTCCACCCTGCCCGAGGTGATCGAGCTGGCCCGGGCGATCGAGGCGGCCGGCGCCAGCATCATCAACACCGGCATCGGCTGGCACGAGGCGCGGATCCCCACCATCGCCACCTCGGTGCCGCGCGGCGCCTACACCTGGGTCACCCAGAAGCTGATGGGCTCGGTCAACGTCCCGCTGGTGACCACCAACCGGATCAACACCCCTGAGCTGGCCGAGCAGTTGCTCGCCGAGGGTCGGGCCGACCTGGTCTCGCTGGCCCGCCCGCTGCTGGCCGACCCGGAGTTCGTGGCCAAGGCCGCGACCGGCGCGCCCGAGGCGATCAACACCTGCATCGGCTGCAACCAGGCCTGCCTGGACCACACCTTCAGCGGCAAGATCACCTCCTGCCTGGTCAACCCGCGCGCCTGCCACGAGACCGAGCTGGTGCTCGCACCGACCCGGCTGCGCAAGCGAGTTGCCGTGATCGGCGCCGGCCCGGCCGGGCTCGCCTGCGCCGTCACCGCCGCCGAGCGCGGCCACGCCGTCACCCTCTACGACGCGGCCGAGGAGATCGGCGGCCAGCTCAACGTGGCCCGCAAGGTGCCCGGCAAGCAGGAGTTCGACGAGACCCTGCGCTACTACCGGCACCAACTGGAGGCGCACAAGGTCGAGTTGCGGCTCGGCACGCTGGTCTCCGGCGAGACGCTGGCCGGCGAGGGCTACGAGGAGATCGTGGTCGCCACCGGCGTCACCCCGCGCACCCCGGAGCTGGAGGGCATCGAACACCCCAGTGTGGTCGGCTACTTGGCAGTGCTGCGCGGCGAGGTCGAGGTCGGCGAGCGAGTCGCGATCCTGGGCGCCGGCGGCATCGGCTTCGACGTGGCCGAGTACCTGACCGACCCGGGCCGCTCGGCCGCCCAGGACCCGGCCGCCTTCTTCGAGCAGTGGGGCGTGGACACCGAACACCGCACCCCCGGCGGCCTCGCGACCCCGGTCCGCCCGGTCTCCCCGCGCACCGTCCACCTGCTCCAGCGCAAGACCAGCAAGGTCGGCGCCGGCCTCGGCAAGACCACCGGCTGGATCCACCGCACCGAGCTCAAGCACCGTGGCGTCACCACCGTCGCGGGCGCGAGCTACGACCGGATCGACGACGAGGGCCTGCACATCACGGTGGACGGCCAGGCCCGCCTCATCCCGGTCGACCACGTGGTCCTCTGCACCGGCCAGGAGCCCCGCCGCACCCTGCACGAGGAGCTCACCGCCCTCGGCGTCGCCGCCCACCTGATCGGCGGCGCCGACCTGGCCGCCGAGCTCGACGCCAAGCGCGCGATCGACCAGGGCACCCGGCTGGCCGCCGCCCTCTGATCCCTCCGGTCCCTCCGATCCGCCCGACCCCTCGGTCGGTCCTCCGCTCCTCCGGTCCTCCGCTCCTCCGGTCCTCCGCTCCTCCGCTCCTCCGGTCCTCCAGCCGGACGCGGCCGGCCCCGCCGATGTCCCACCATCGGCGGGGCCGTCCTGCCTCTTGAGCTTCCCTGCCTCTTGGGTCGTCCCGTCTCCCGAGCTGTCCCGTCGACTGGGCTCGACTGGGCTCGGCCGGGCTCGGCCGGGCGGCCGGGCAGGGTGGCGGGCCTCGTAGGATCGCGGCATGTCGCTGCCGCACGCCATCCTCACCGCCCTGCTCGAACGCCCCTCCTCGGGGCTGGAGCTGACGCGGCGCTTCGACCGCTCGATCGGCTTCTTCTGGTCGGCCACCCACCAGCAGATCTACCGCGAGCTCGGCAAGCTGGAGCAGAGCGGCCTGATCCGCGCCCTCCCCGGCCCGCCCGCCCAGGGCCGCCGCAAGGAGTACGAGGTGCTCCCGGCCGGTCGTACGGCCCTCACCGACTGGGTCGCCGAACCGCAGGACCCCAAGCCCATCCGCGATCCGCTGCTGCTCCGCCTGCGCGCCGCCGCCGTGGTCGGCCTGCACGGCCTGGACGCCGAACTCCGCCGCCACCTGGACCTGCACGAGCGCCAGCTCGCCGAGTACCTGGAGATCGAGCAGCGCGACTTCCCGGCCGCGAAGGCCGACACCGAGAACCGCCTCCAGCACCTCGTCCTCCAGGCCGGCATCCAGCTGGAGACCTTCTGGGTCCAGTGGCTCACCGAGGCCCTCGCGGCAGCCGTCGCCGAGGCGGCGGAGGCCCTCGCCGCCTCGGCTCCGGAACGGGGTTGAGCGAGGCTCCGGCTCATCCGCAGGCCGCCGGCGCCGCCTTTCGCGTGGCAGCCCCCTCGTGCCAGCCCCCTCGTGCCAGCCCCCTCGTGCCGGCTCCCGTCCGGCCCTTGGCGAAGAGGGGGGTTAGTACTACCGACTCGGGGTGCCCCGACGTGATCGGATAAGGGCACGGTCGCAGCGGCGGCCGGATCACGGGGGCGGCGGGGCAGGGCCTCGCCGCACGGCACGGTACGGGAGGGGTGGCGGTCATGGCCGGCACGGTGACAGGCGGGGTGCGGGAGGAAGGGGCCCGGGTGTCCCGGGGGTTCTCGGTCCGGGCCGGGGCGGTCGCGCTGCGGCGGTCGCTGACGCTCTGTCGGATCACCTTCTCGGCGCTGGGGCAGTCGCTCTACCTGACGAGCGCGCTCACCCTGATCTGGCCGGGCCCCGGCCTGCTGCCCCGTGCGCTGGCCCGGGTCCGCCGGCTGAGCGAGCGTCAGCGCGAGCTCGCACTGAGCTGGTCCGGAGTGGAAATCCCGGCCCCGCTCGAGCCGTCGTCCTCCGCCGCCTCGTCCTCCTCCGTGTCCGCTGTCCCGGTGCCGAAGGAGATCTCGGGGGTCTACGGCCGGCTCCGCTGGCTGCTGCACGATCCCCGGTCCCGACGGGAGGCCCGGTGGGTGCTGGCCGAGCCGGTGATCGGCGCGCTGCTGGCCTTCACCCCGGTCGCCCTCGTACTGAGCGGCTGTTGGGGAGTCTTCCTGGCCTTCTTCGGCCTCCGGCTCTCCCAGGTGGCGGACGGGCTCTGGTTCGAGTTCATACCCATCATGGGCCCGGTCACCGCCACCGTGGCCGGCGTGATCGGGCTGGCGCAGCTGCCGTTCGCCCTGTGGGCCGCTCCGCGCGTGCTGGCCGTGCACGCCCGGTACACCAGGGCGATGCTCGCCCCCAGCGAGGCCGAGCTGCTGGCCGGCCGGGTCCGGCACCTGGCCGCCACCCGGTCCGAGGCGGTGGACACCCAGATGGCCGAGATCCGCCGGATCGAGCGCGACTTGCACGACGGCGCCCAGGCTCGCCTGGTCGCGATGGGCATGACGCTGGACGCCGCCGAGCACCTGCTGGAGACCAATCCGGCGGCGGTCCGCGGTCTGCTGATCGAGGCCCGCGAGTCCTCCACCAAGGCCCTGGAGGAGCTGCGCGACCTGGTCCGGGGCATCCACCCGCCGGTCCTCGCCGACCGCGGCCTGGTCGACGCGGTCCGGGCCCTGGCCCTGGTCTGCCCCGTCCCCACCAGGGTCGAGGCCGCACTGCCGGGCCGCCCGGAGATGCCGGTGGAGTCCGCCGCGTACTTCGCCGTCTCCGAGCTGCTGGCCAACGTGGCGAAGCACTCCGGCGCCGACTGGGCCGAGATCGACCTCCGTTACGATCACGGCGTGCTCCGTGTCTCGGTGGCCGACGGCGGCAGCGGCGGTGCCGATGCCGCCCTGGGCACCGGCCTGCGCGGCATCGAGCGGCGGCTGGCCACCTTCGACGGAGTGCTGGCCGTCAGCAGCCCCGCCCACGGCCCGACGATCGTGACGCTGGAGGTCCCGTGCGCATTGTCATCGCCGAAGACCACTTCCTCCTGAGGGACGGTCTGATCCGCCTGCTCCAGGCGTACGGCCACGAGGTGGTCGCGGCCGTCGACAACGGCGCCGAGCTGCTCACCGCCCTCACCGAGCTGCGCCCGGACATCGCGGTGGTCGACGTCCGGCTGCCGCCGGACTTCACCGACGAGGGTCTGCGCGCCGCGCTCGCCGCCCGCCGCGAGCTCCCCGGCCTGCCGGTCCTGCTGCTCTCCCAGTACGTCGAGCCGCTCTACGCCCGCGAGTTGCTGGCCGCCGGCGGCAGCGGCGTCGGCTACCTGCTCAAGGACAGGGTGACCAACGGCCGTCAGTTCCTGGAGTCCATCCGGCAGGTGGCCGAGGGCGGCACCGCGATGGACCAGGAGGTGGTGGCCCAGCTACTCACCGCCCGCGAGCGCGACGGCGGGGTGGGCAGCCTCACTCCGCGCGAGCGCGAGGTGCTGGCCCTGGTCGCCCAGGGCCGGTCCAACGCGGGCATCGCCCAGGCCCTGGTGGTCACCGAGAAGGCCGTGGCCAAGCACATCAGCCACATCTTCACCAAGCTCGGCCTGCTCCAGTCCGACTCCGACAACCGCCGGGTCCTCGCCGTGCTCGCCCACCTCGACCAGTGAGCGGGCCCGTCGGCCGGTCCGTCGTCCCGCCGGCCGTCCCGTCGGCCGGTCCGTCGTCCCGGCATTCCGGCCTACGGCCTACGGCTGCCGCGTCAGCTCGCAGCGGTACCAGGAGCCCGGCTGCCCGCCGAGCTCGGCCGGGTCCGCCGGGCCCACCGGCACGAACCCGGCCTTGGTGAGCACCTTCTGGGAGGCGAGGTTGGCCTGCGAGGCCGCCGCCCGCAGCGTGTGCAGCCCGAGCCGCTCCGCCGCCACCCGGCACAACTCCCGTACGGCGGCGGTCGCCAGACCACGACCGGCGGCCTGCTCGGCGACCCGGTACCCGAGGACGGCGCTGCCACCCTCCAGGTCGTACAGGTTGAACCGCCCCAGCACCTCTCTGTCCTCCCCGACCAGCAGGTGGAAGGCGCAGACCCCGGCCTCCTGCTCGGCCAGCAGGGCGGCGTGCCGCTCGGCGTACCGCGCGAAGAACTCGTCCCCCCGGTCGGAGACCGAGGCGGCGAAGTAGGCGCGGTTGGCCAGCTCGAAAGCCAGCACCGCCGGGGCGTGGTCGGCGTCCAGCCGGATCAGCTCGGGCACGCCGTCACCCTACCCGGACGGCCCGGCCGTCCGGCCGGCTCACCGACCCACCTGCTCAGACCTGGCCCAACCGGGCCAACGGGCCCAACCAGACCGACCGATTCACGCGGTCCAGCCGGTCTCGGCGGCCCACTCCTCGGCCACGGCCACGACCAGGTCGACCACCGGGTCCTTCACCTCCGAGTACACCCCGACCCCGTCCACCGTCCCGGCCAGCACGGTCTTGAACTCGGCGTACGCGGGCACCGCCGCCGGGTGCGCACGGAACCAGTCGCGGAACAGCAGCGCCAGCCGCTCGTTCGGCGAACCGACCAGCCGGACATGCAGGTTCACGGCCGGGCCCTGCTCCGTGGCCGCCCGCCGCTGCCACATCCGCTTGGTCCACCGCTCCGGGTCGTCCGTCAGACCGGCCGGTACGTGGTCGTGGCGGTACGGCCGCAGCTCGTACCCGGCGTCGGCCAGCGGTTCGGCGAAGGCGAGTTCGGCCGCGTCCAGGTCGCCGACGCTCACCTGGACGTCGAAGACCTCCTTGGCCGCCATGCCGGGGATCGCGGTGCTCCCGATGTGCTCCACCCGCACCGCCGTCGGCCCCAGCAGCTCCCGCAGCCGGTCGGTCAGCGCGAGCCCCCGGTCCGCCCAGGCCGGATCGGCGGGTACCACGACGGGGGAACGGCGCGAGGTCTCTGTGGTCATCGCGCCAGTCTACGGACGGTCCTCGGCCGGTAGCGGCCGCATTCCACGGCACCCGGTCGCTCCGGGCGGTACCGTCCACGGGTGATCAATGCTGACGGGTACTTCGACGAGCGCGTGGCAGAGCAGTACGACCAGTCCTCGGGGGCCGAGTTCGAGCCGACGGCGATAGCCCGTGCGGTGGACGTGCTCGCCGAGCTGGCCGGCCGCGGCGCCGCCCTGGAGTTCGGCATCGGCACCGGCCGGCTCGCCCTCCCGCTGGCCCGCCGGGGCGTACCGGTGCACGGCATCGACCTCTCCAGGGCGATGGTCTCCCGCCTCCGCGCCAAGCCCGGCGGCGCCGACATCGGCATCACCATCGGCGACTTCGCCACCACCCAGGTGACCCCGCCCCCGGCCGAGCCCTTCACCCTCGCCTACCTGGTCTTCAACACCATCATGAACCTCGCCGACCAGGAGTCCCAGGTCGAGTGCTTCCGCAACGCCGCGGACCACCTCGCCCCTGGCGGGGTCTTCGTCGTCGAGGTGATGGTCCCGGAGCTCCGCAAGATCCCGCCCGGCCAGAACATCGTCCCGTTCCACACCAGCCCCACCGGCTGGGCCTACACCGTCTACGACACCGTCACCCAGGACGCGACCTGCCACTACATCGAGCTCACCCCGGACGGCCGGGGCGAGGCCCACTCGATCCCCTTCCGCTACGTCTGGCCCGCCGAACTCGACCTGATGGCCCGCCTGGCCGGCCTCCGCCTGCGCCACCGTTGGGACAGCTGGACCCGTGCCCCCTTCACCGAGGACAGCGTCCAGCACGTCTCGGTCTGGGAGAAGGTCCCGGTCTGACGGTTCGAGCAGTGACCCTGCGTCAGTCGGAGATCGCTGCCTTCCAGACCCAGGAGGTCCGCCGCGGACGGCCGGGCAACTCACCACGGCCGGTGCACCAGAGGAGGACCTGGACGGCGCCTCCCGCAGGGGCTTCGGGGAAGAGGCGGCGGAGCACCCCCTCGCACAGGTCCACCGGGGGCAGCCAGGGGAGGTCCAGCCCCCGGGTGATGTCGTAGGTGTGCAGGAGGGTCTCGGCGACACCCATCGTGGCGAAGCCCGCCGGGTCGCAGGGTCCCCAGTGCCAGGCGCGCGTCCCCGGGTCGGCCGTGGCCAACGCGCTGCCGAGCAGCCCCGCAGAGGCGGTGACCACGGCCAGTACCTCGCGCGGGGTGGCCTCCGACCGGACTCTCAGGTCGAAGGGCAGGTACGCCTCGGCCGACCGGCCCGCCACCTGCCCGGCGTAGGCCAGCAGGTCGTGCGCCACGTGGGCGGCGGTCTCCCAGCAGGTCCAGTCGAGTCCCCCGGCCGGCACCGTCCAGTCCCGCGCGACCTGCGGTTCGAGCACCCGCATCATCTCTGCCACGGCCGCCGCGACATCGTGGTGGTCCATGCTCCGCCTCCCGAACATCTGAGCTGTGTCGCGAGCAGGTCTACCCGATCCGCCTCGGCCGTGTCGCCTCGGTTACCCGAGCCCGCGGGCACTCGGCACCTCGTACTGGATCTGCCATCCGACGGCCCCGACGCCGCGCCTCCCGGCCGCCGTAACGGAGGACCGCTTGACGGGCGTTCGGCATCGTCATGCCGCCGCGTCGGACGTCGCCCCACTCGCCCTCGCTCCGCATCAGTGGGCGGGCTGCGCCTCCGCCGGTGCGGTCGGTGCGGTCAGATCTCTCGGGTCGGTGTTGGAGCCGCAGAGGACGACGGCGAGGCGCTCGCCCGCGGTCGGGCGGTAGGCGCCGGCGCCGAGGGCGGCCAGGGCGGTGCCGGCGGCGTGTTCGACGGCGAGGCGGCGGTCGTCCCACAGGGCCTGGCGGGCGCGGACGATCTCGTGGTCCGGGACCAGGACGGCGCGGACGCTCTCGTGGCGGGCGGCGGCCAGCGCGGCGGCCGAGGCGCGGCGGGCGCCGAGGGCGTCCGCCGCCACCGAGACGACCGGTACGTCCACCACCTGGCCGGCCGTCACGGCCGCGTGCAGGGCCCGGCTGCCCTCGGGTTCGACCGTCACCACCCGGACGCCGTGCTCGCGGGCCGCTGTGGCGACTCCGGCGAACAGCCCGCCACCGCCCACCGAGAGCACCACCGTGTCCAGCCCCGGCAACCCGGCCCGGATCTCCTCCAGCAGCGTGCCCGCCCCGGCCGCGATCAGCGGGTGGTCGTACGCGTGGCTGGCCAGGGCCCCGCTCGCCGCCGCGTACTCCTCGCAGGCGGCCAGCGCCTCCGCGTACTCCGCCCCGACCAGCCGCACCTCGGCCCCGTACGACCGCAGCTTCGCCACCTTCACGGCCGGGGCGTTGGCAGGCAGGAAGACGGTCGCCCGCACGCCCTGCGAACGCGCCGCCCAGGCGCAGGCCAGCCCGGCGTTGCCGCCGGAGGCGATGGTCACCCCGGCCTCCGGCAGGCTGCCCGCCTCCCGGTGCGCCTGGAGGAAGTTCTGCGCGCCGCGCGCCTTGAAGCTCCCGGTGTGCTGCATGAATTCCAGCGCCAGCCAGACCTCGGCGGCCCCCGTGCCGTACCAGCCCGCTTCGACCGGGGCGAGGGCCACCGGCCTGGTCCGTCCGGCGATCCGTCCGGCGGCGGCCTTGACGTCGGGGTAACTCAGCTCGGGCACGGCGGTTCTCCTGCGGGTTCGGGCCGGTCGGCGGTGCTGCCGCCATTCTGCCCGGCGGGGGCGGCCGCTGGTCCGGCCGGGCCGACACGGGGTGTTTCACCTGATCGTGTGACAAAGAGTCGGGCACCGGCCTCCGTTGCCTAGCGTTTGTACCGGTATGGCAGTGATGAGCAGGCGTTGGGGCGTGGCCGCCGTGGTGGCCGCGCTCTTCGGCCTGCTCCTGCTGCTGGGTGCCGGGCCGGGGGAGTGCGGGCCCGGGCACGAGGGGCACTCGGCGATGTCCATGGTGCGCTGCGCGCCCAGTGAGTCGGTGCCGGTGGGGTGCTGCGCCGGTCAGCCTGAGAGCTCATTTGCCGTCAGCCACCCCCGGTGGGTTGAGGAGTGGGGCGTCGCCCCGCTGCCCGCCGGTCCCTTCGAGCGCCCGGTCGATCCGGCGGGCCGCGCTCTCGACCTGCCACCCCCACGCCCCAGCAGCGGGCGCGCCACCCTCACCGGTCTCTGCGTGAGTCGCACGTGACGCACCACCAGCGCTGATCCCCGGGCCGGTCACCACCGAGCCCCGGGCCGCTCCTGCCTGCCCCGGCGGCGCGGCCCGTCCACCCACCGCCGCCCCCGGCGGCGGTCACCCCAGCCTGGAGCGTCCCCTTGACCACGTCCCTCGCGGCCCCCGCGGCCGCCACTCCCTCCGCCCCGTCTGCTCCCTCTGCTCCCACCGCTCCCACCGCTCCCACCTCGACGATCCCCTTCACCCCGCGTCCGCTGACGGCCAACTGCGCCCGGCTGGCCGCCCGGCGGGTGCACGCCTGCATCGGCATCAGCCCGTTCAACGGCTACTTCCACGCCCGTCGGGTTGCCGAGCTGGCCCGCTGGGCCGTCACCGAGTTCGAGCAGGTGCACTTCTTCCTGCCGGATTCGCTCGCCGTGCACACCCTGGAGGCCGTCGGCTACCCCGGGGACCGCGCCCTCTTCAAGGCCCGCCGCCAGGGCCAGCACCTGCACAACAAGATCACCACCGCCCTGCGCGAGCTCGGCGTCCCCGACCCCGACAGCCGGGTCCTCACCTCCACCGCCCTCACCACCCACCCCCGGTACGCCGCCCTCCACCAGCAGGCCCAGCACCTCTTCTCGGCCGATCCCACCTTCCGCACCGCCTGCCTGGAGGCCGGCAGCTGGGTCCTGGAGCGCCGCCTCCCGCCCGGCACCGCCCCCACCGCAGCCCAACTCCTGATCGCCAGCCGCTACCTGCTCGGCGAGCTCCCCCTCTTCCTCGACACCCCCGCCCTCACCGGCGCCCCCGAGTCCGTCTTCTGCTACCACCAGACCCCCCTCTTCCTCCGCCACCTCTACGAGGGCCGCCTCCCCTGTCGCCCCGCCCCCACCCAGGGCTACCTCGCCGTAGAGGAGGCCGCCGCGACCGAAGACTGACCCGCTTCGCGCCGGTGGCGGTGCCCCCTCCCAAGGGCACCGTCACCAGGGCCACCACCCGCGACGGCTCCCCGGCCTACCGACCCCCACCTCCGGGCGCGGTGCCACGCACGTGGTCACCGCCCCCCGGGCTCACTCCCGGGCCCGTCCGCGGATCCACTCCCGTGCTCGCCCCTGTGCCCACCACCGCCCGTCCTCGCCTGTCCCCGCTCGTCCCTGCCCACCGGGCCCTTGGCCCGGGTCGGCGGCGATGGTCCAGGATGGCCGTCATGCTGAACTACGACGATGAGGCCGCCGGTTACGACGCCAGCAGGGGTGGGGAGGCCCGGGCCGAGGCCGCCGCCGATGCCTTGACCGAGCTGCTGCCCGGTGACGCCCGGCTGGTGGCCGATCTGGCCTGCGGCACCGGGATCGTCACCGCGCGACTACGGCGGCCCGGGCGCGAGGTCTTCGGGCTGGACCTGTCGCCCGGGATGGCGCGGGTGGCGGCCGGACGGTTGCCCGGGCGGGTGCAGGTGGCGGACGGGCGGCGGTTGCCGCTGCGCAGCGGGGTGGTGGACGCCGTGGTGATGGTGTGGCTGCTGCACCTGCTGGCGGCCGAGACCGCCGAGGCGGTGTTCGCCGAGGCCGCCCGGGTGGTGGCGCCCGGCGGGGTGCTGCTCACCACGGTGGAGAAGCACGGCGCCGCCCTGCTGCCGCCCAGCGACGTGGCGGAGCTGATCGCCCCGGTCCGGGCCCGCTGCGCGCTGCCCCACGCGGACGGCCTGGCCCGCCTCACCGAACTCGGCACCGCCCACGGCCTGCACCCCACCGGCCGCACCACCTTCACCGGCCTCGGCCAGGGCCGCTCCCCACAGGAGTGGCGCACCCAACTGCTGGCCGGCCGCTTCGACTGGACCAGCCGGACCACCGAGCTGCCCGCCCTCTGCGAGCAGCTCCGGGCACTCCCCGACCAGGACCGCCCCCGGCCCGACCCGGTCTACCAACTGGTCCGGTTCACCAAGGCCTGAGCCAGGGCGACGGCCCTCGGTGGCCCCGGTAAATGCTGCTCGGCATCGGTCGGGCCGGCCTGTACGGCCTGCCGGGCGGCCAACCGACCTGGGCCCCGGCCGGCCGAGCAGCGCTGGAACAAGTGCTCGCCCACCGCCGGTGATCCGCCGACCCGGTAGCCTCGCGCGGGTGAAACGGGTACTGATCACCGGGATGTCGGGTACGGGCAAGTCCGCGCTGCTGAACGAGCTCGCCGCGCGCGGCCACCGGGCGGTGGACACGGACGAGGCCGAGGAGGTCTGGTTCGAGACGGTGGACGGCGAGCGGCTCTGGCGGGTCGACCGGATCCAGGAGTTGCTGCGCAGCGAGCCCGGCGGGCCGGGGGAGGTGCTGTTCGTCCAGGGGACCACGCGCAACCAGGGGCGGCTCTACCCCTGGTTCGACGAGATCGTCCTGCTGAGCGCCCCGACCGAGGTGCTGGTCGAACGGCTCAGGACCCGCACCTCGAACCCGTACGGCAAGGACCCAGCCGAACTCGCCGAGATCCTCGGCCACCTGGAGACGGTGGAACCACTGCTCCGCGCCTCCGCCACCCTGGAGGTGGTCACCACCGTCCCGGTGCCCGTCGTCGCGGACGTCGTCCTCACCCACGTCCTGCGGGAGTGCGGCTGATCCGGCGGGCCAGCGCGGTGCGGCCGCGGAGGTAGCCGGTCCAGAGCAGGGAGGTCAGACGGCGGCGGATCACTGCGGTGCCCCGGCCTCGTTGCGCGTCCCGGCGGTGGTGGTGGCGGCGGAGGCAGCAGCGGAGACGGCGGTGGGGACCTGGAGGGAGCCGTAGCGCTCCATCCGCTGCCAGCGCAGGCGAGAGCCGGCCACGGCGGTGATCACCGACTGGATCACCACCAGGTACATCAGCTGCCGGTAGACGAACTGCTGGAGCGGCAGGCTCCAGAGCGGCCCGAGCCGCTCGCCGTCGAGGCGGAAGGCGTAGACGCCCATGGCGAGTTGGAGGGCGAGGAAGGCGGCGAAGAGGCCGAGCACCCGCCCCGGGCCGATGAAGACCAGGCCGTAGACGGTGGTCACGTCCACGGCCGGGGCGAGCAGCGGCAGCAGCACCTGGAACATCAGCAGGTAGAGCAGCCCCCGGCGGCCCAACTTGCCGGACTGGCCGCGCTGGCCGATCGCGCTGCGGTGCTTCCACATCGCCTGCAGGGTGCCGTAGCACCAACGGTACCGCTGGCGCCAGAGGGCGGAGAGCGAGGCGGGGGCCTCGGTCCAGGCGTGGGCGCGTTCCTCGTACACGACCCGCCAACCCGCCCGGCAGAGCGCCATGGTGAGGTCGGTGTCCTCGGCCAGGGTGGTCTCGCTGACCCCGCCGAGCCGGAGCAGGGCCGAGCGGCGGAAGGCGCCGACCGCGCCGGGCACGGTGGGCATGCACTGGGCCAGGTCGAAGAGCCGGCGGTCCAGGTTGAAGCCGATCACGTACTCGATGTGCTGCCAACGCCCGAGCAGGCCACCTCGGTTGACCACCTTGGCGTTGCCGGAGACGGCGCCCACCCGGGGGTCGCCGAAGGGTTGGACGAGCAGGCGGACGGCGTCCGGTTCGAAGACGGTGTCACCGTCCACCATCACCACCAGTTCGTGGCTGGCGGCGCGGATGCCGGTGTTGAGCGCGGCCGGCTTGCCCGCGTTGGGCTGGCGGATCACCCGGACGCCGGGCAGGCCGAGGGATTCGACCAGGTCGGCCGTGCCGTCGGTGGAGCCGTCGTCCACCACGATCACCTCCACCAGGTGGTCAGAGGCGAGCAGCGAGCGGACGGCGGGTTCGATGCCGGCCCGCTCGTTGTAGGCGGGCACGATCACGCTGACCGGCCCGGTGATCGGCGGCCCCCAGGGCGTCGCGCGCAGCCGCCGGTGCCGGCGGGCCGCGACCAGCACGGCGATCGCGCGCAGCACGCTGATCCCGCCGGCCGCGTAGAGCAGCCAGCCCAGCAGGTCCAGCCCCCAGCCGCTGCCCTTGAGCACCCCGATCAGCGCCAGCCCCTGCCAGTGGTCGGCGGCGGTGGCCGGACGGTTGGCGGCCGGCAGCCCGACGGCCTCGCTCACGGTGGCGAAGTGGAAGCCCTGGGACTTGAGTTGGGGCAGCAGTGCGGCCAGTGCCGTGACGGTCTGCGACCGGTCGCCACCCGCGTCGTGCATCAGCAGCACCTGCCCGGTGCCCCGGGCCGGGGTCGCGTTGGTGAGGATCCTGGCCACTCCCGGGCGCTGCCAGTCCTCGCTGTCCTGGGTGGTGAGGACGGTCAAGTAGCCTTCGGTACCTGCTTGTTGCACGGCTGCCCAGTCGGCATCCCGGAGCGAGTCGTTGCCCGCGGAGTACGGTGGGCGGAGCAGCGAGCTGGTCACGCCGGTCGCTCCGGCCACCGCCAGCTGGGTCTCGCGCAGCTCCATCGAGCGCTGCCAGGCGGGCAGTTGGCTCAGATCGGGGTGGCTGAAGGTGTGGATGCCGAGTTGGTGGCCCTCGGCCACGATCCGCCGGGTGAGCTCCGGGTTGGCGGCCACCTGGGTGCCGATCACGAAGAAGGTGGCGTGCACGCCGTTGCGGTGCAGCACGTCCAGGATCTGCGGAGTCCAGCGCGGGTCCGGCCCGTCGTCGAAGGTGAGCGCGATGGTGTCGGGCCTCGGCCCGGCCGTGCGGGCGGGCCGCGCGGCGCTGTCGATCACCGGCCCGCCCTGCACCACCTGGGCGGGCACCGCGCCGGCCGCCCCCTCGTGGTCGGCCGCGCCGTCCGGGGTGGAGCCGAACATGTGCTGGGTGTAGCCCTGGATGAGCAGCGCCGCCGAGAGGGTGAGGATCAGCGTGGTGAGCAGCAACCAGTGGGTGCGCAGCGGTACTTGGCGGACCTTGCCGCGGCGCCCGGCGGAGCCGGGGGAGGCCGGACGGTGGGAGTCGGCTCGAGCCTGGCGGCGTGGGGCCTTGCGGCGCGCACGGGACATGGAGGTGCTCTTCTTCGTCGTGGACGGTGGGGCTGGGCTACCGGAACGGGGACGCCGGCTGGGTCTACTGGTGCGGGCGGTGGGTGGAGTGCCCGTGTCCCGGGGTGGGGCTCGGGTGGCCGGGCGGGGTCGTGGGTGGCGGCGGGGTGGGTGGGGCCGTGACCGGTGCGACCGGGGGTTGCGGGGCTCCGGTCGAGGGTGTGCCGGCGGGCCGGTTGCTCGGGTGGGCGGCCGGTGCGGCGGCCGGGCGGCTCGCCCGGGCCGAGGGCGCGGGGCTCGGCCCGGCCGGGGAGTCGGCGGCCGTCGCGGCGGTGGCGGCGGAGGGCGTGGCGGCCGGCGCGGCGGGCAGCGGGAGGAAGGAGGAGTGCACGGTCGGCCCACCCAGCAGCGTGCTGGAGAGCAGCCCGAGGTAGCCGACCGCCGGCACCACGAGCAACCGCCCGACCCGCCGCACCCGCCGCTGCCGCCGACCCGAGGCATCCACGAACACCGGTCCGTCCGCCGCCGGCCCGGCCACCCGCCGGAACGCCAACGTCTGCCGCCCGGCGGCAGGGGCGGCGGGAGCGAGTGCGGGTGCGGGTGCGTGAGCGGGGGTCGGGGGGAGCGCAACGGTGGGATCGCCCGATGCCGCCGGCATGGCGGGGAGGACGGCGGTGGGTGCACCGGAGGCCGCGAGCGGGTACGCGCCCCCGTGCCCGGGTGCGTCGAAGCCGGGCAGCCCGTGTTCGGGTACGGCGGAGCCGACCGCCGCCCAGCCGGGGAACGCCTGCCCGGGTGGGGTGGAGCCGGGAGCCGTGGGGGGCTCGGGGTGCTGGGGGCTCGTGTTGGTCCTCATCTCACCTTCCCCAGCGTTGCCGCGTTCGATTCCGTCACCTCGGACGCCGGGAGGAATGGTGAAGGTCCCGGGGAGGTGGTGCGCGTGCCCCGTCGGCACCGGGCGGCGGCGCCGGAGCGGACTCCGTGGGGCCGGGCGTGCCATGATCGGCTCATGTCGTTCAAGGTTGCCGTTCTCGCCTCGCACCACGGATCCAACCTCCGCGCCCTGACGGCCGCCGCCGCCCGGCCGGAGTCGGCCTTCGAGGTCGCCCTGGTGGTGAGCAACAACAGCGCCTCCGGCGCGCTGGTCCACGCCCGCGAGCTGGACATCCCGTGGCTGCACCTCTCGGGCCGTACCCACCCGGACCCGGAGCAGCTCGACCTCGCCCTGCTGGCTGCGCTGACCGACCGCCACGTCGACCTGGTCGTGACGGCCGGCTACCTGCGCAAGATCGGCCCGTTCACCTTGAGCGGGTACGGCGGGCGGATCGTCAACGTCCACCCCTCCCTGCTGCCCCGGCACGGCGGCCCGGGCATGCACGGCCTGCACGTCCACGAGAGCGTGCTGGCCGCCGGGGACACCGTCTCGGGGGCCTCCGTCCACCAGGTCACCGCCGACTACGACGAGGGCCCGGTGATCGCCCGCCGCGAGGTGCCGGTGCTCCCGACGGACACGGTGGAGACCCTGGCCGCCCGCGTCCTGACCGCCGAGCACGCCCTGCTGGCCGAGACCGTCCAGGCCCTGGCCATCGCCCACGCCGACCACTGAGCCGCCCCGGCCCACTGAGCCGCCCCGGCCCACTGGGTCCCGCCGATCACTGGGTCCCGCCGATCACTGAGCCGCGCGGGCTGCTGAGCCGCGCGGCCCACCCGCTGCGCGTCCGCATCCCGCGCGGCCTGATGGCCGAGGCCCAGCCCGTCCCGTCGTTCGCCGAGCCGTGCCGCGACCGGGTGGAGGGCCGCCGGGCCGTGGTGCTCGACCTGCCGGCCCGGGGCGTGCGGCTGCTGCGCGATTGGGCCTGTTCTGGTAGCGCCTGCTGGTCGGCCACCAGCCGCTGCACCCGGCCCAAGCTGGCGGCCGGCCACGTGGGTCAGCCCTCCTGCCAGGCCGAATCGCGCAGCAGCCGCAGGCCGTTGAGCCCGACCAGCACGGTCGAACCCTCGTGGCCGGCCACGCCCAGCGGCAGTGGCAGGTGGCCGACCAGGTCCCAGAGCACCAGGGCGGTGATGAACACCCCGGCCAGCACCAGGTTCTGCACCACCAGGCGGCGGGCGCGGCGGGAGAGCCGGAGGGCGGCGGGCAGGGCGCCGAGTTCGTCGTGCACCAGGACGGCGTCGGCGGTGTCCAGGGTGAGGTCGGCGCCGGAGCGGCCCATCGCCACGCCCATGTGGGCGGCGGCCAGCGCGGGGGCGTCGTTGACGCCGTCGCCGACCATCAGTACCCGGTGGCCGGTCTGGGTCAACTCCCGCACGGCCGCCACCTTCTGGTCCGGCAGCAGGCCGGCCCGGATGGCCGGGACGCCGGTCTCGGCGGCCAGTCGGGCGGCGGCGCGCGGGTTGTCGCCGGTGAGCAGCACCGGTAGTTCGGCGGAGCGGGTGGTGAGCCCGGCCAGGGCGGCCACCGCCGGCGCGGCGCCGGCCCGCGGGCGGTCGGTCAGCCCGAGCAGGCCGACCGGTCGGCCGTCCCGCAGCACCGCCACCGCCGTGCAGCCGGCCTCCTCCAACTCGGCCGCCACGGCGGAGGGTTCGTCAAGCAGCCGGGCCGGGCTGCCGACCGTCACCGCGTGGCCTTCGACCAGGGCGGTCACGCCGGTGCCGGGGGTGGAGGAGAACTCCAGGGCCGGGCCGAGGGTCAGGCCGCGCTCGCGGGCCGCCGTGACCAGGGCGCGGCCGAGCGGGTGCTCGCTGGGGTGCTCGGCGGCGGCCGCCAGGGCGAGCAGGGCCTCGGGGGTGAGCTCGGAGCCGGGCAGCGGGCGGAGCTCGGTGAGCCGGGGGAGGCCCTCGGTCAGGGTGCCGGTCTTGTCGAGGGCGAGCGCGTCCGCCTGGCCGAGGCGCTCCATCACCACGGCCGACTTGACCAGCAGGCCGTGCCGCCCGGCGTTGGCGATGGCGGAGAGCAGCGGCGGCATGGTGGCCAGCACCACCGCGCAGGGGGAGGCCACGATCATGAAGGTCATGGCCCGCAGCAGGCTGGCCGAGGCCGCCGCGCCGAGGGCGAGCGGCACGGCGAAGACCAGCAGGCTGGCGGCCACCATGCCGAGCGAGTAGCGCTGTTCGATCCGCTCCACGAAGAGCTGGGTGGGCGCCTTCGTGGTGGCGGCCTCCTCGACCAGGGCGACGATCCGCGCGATCACCGAGTCGGCCGGGTCGCGGTCGACCCGGACGCGCAGCGCGCCGGTGCCGTTGAGGGTGCCGGCGAAGACCTCGTCGCCGGGCTGCTTGGCGACGGGCAGCGGTTCGCCGGTGATGGTGGACTGGTCGACCTCGCCGGTGCCCGCGAGCACGGTGCCGTCGGCTCCGATCCGCTCGCCCGGGCGGATCAGCAGGGTGTCGCCGACGGCCAGGCACTCGGTGGGCACGGTCTGTTCGGAGCCTCCCCCAGCCTCCGGCTGGGAGGTGCCCCCTGGCAGCAGTCGGGTGGCGGTGGCGGGCGCGAGGTCGAGCAGCCCGCGCACCGAGTCGGCGGTGCGGGCGGTGGCCAGCGCCTCCAGCGCACCGGAGGTGGCGAAGATGACGATCAGCAGGGCGCCGTCGGTGAGTTGGCCGAGCGCGGCGGCGGCCAGCGCGGCCACGATCATCAACAGGTCGACGTCCAGGGTGCGCTCGCGCAGTGCCTGGAGCCCGGCCCAGGCCGGCTCCCAGCCGCCGGTGGCGTACGCGGCGGCATAGAGCCCGCCCCAGAGCCAGCCGGGCGCGCCCGTCAGCTGGAGCGGCAGGGCCAGGGCGAAGCGCCACCGCCCGCGAGCGCCTGGACGCCGTCGGCCCGGCCAGTGTCGCCGCGACCCTCCAGGCCCTGGCTACTCCGTCCCGGCTGCTGATCCTCGCCCGGCTGCACGAGGGCCCGTGCGCCGCCACCGAACTCGCCGCCGCCGTCGGCATGGAGCAGTCCGCCTGCTCGCACCAGCTGCGCCTGCTGCGCAACCTCGGCCTGGTGGTCGGCGAGCGGAACGGCCGCTCGGTGGTCTACGCGCTGCACGACCACCACGTGGCCGAGCTGCTCGACCAGGCGCTCTTCCACGTCGAGCACCTGCGGCTCGGGGTCAGCGACCCGGTCTGACCAGGTCCGACCGGGCCTGACCAGGTCTAGCCCGGCTCGGTCGTACGGCCCGTGGGCCCGGCCGGGGGCCGGACCCACGGGGGTGGGGTCAGAGGAGAAGGCCCAGGGCGGGGTGCCAGAGCAGCGGGTACGGGTACGGGTAGACCACGGCCGGGCCGTAGGCCACGGGCTGTGGGGCGACGGGGGTCAGGTAGACCACGCCGGGGGAGGGGGCCCGCTGGGCGGTCGCGACCGCCTCCGGGGTGGCCGGGTGGTCGACGGCCGAGGCCGAGGTGGGGATGAGCGCGGCCAGGGCGGCGGCCCCGGCGAGCAGGACGGGATGGGCGAGCCGACGGATTGCGGCGTTGGACACCGAAGCTCCTAAGGGGGACAGGGAGCGGACAGTCGCCGGGCGGACATGGCCTGCCCGACCGGCGCGAACAAGGGGAATCACTGGGGTGACAGCGGCCTGAGCCGGCCTCGGACCGGATCCCGCCCGGCGCGGGGCGGGTCGTCGAACCACCGGGGACACGGGGGTCGGCGCGCCGCTGCGCAGGGGTGGAGTGTGGCGAACGCCCGCGCGCCTGCCCGGAGTACGGGGCAGGGCGCGGTCGTCGCCGACTTCGGACCAGGAGTCGAATGCCGACTGGTCACTGTCGGTGTCATATATATCACCGTGCGTGTGCGGACGCAGTGGTGCCGCGCCCGGAAAAGGATCACGCGCATGAAACCGCCGGGGCCGAGGTAGGGATCAAGGCGTCATGGACATGATCCCCGAGCAGAGCGGAGTGCCGCCGGTGACAGCCGAGGAGTGGGAGTTCCTGGAGCTCTCGCAGGCCCTGACCGGGTTCACCACCGCCGAACTCGCCACCACCGGCCAGACGGCGGAGTACTGCGCCACCGTGCTGCGCCGACTCGGCCAGGCGCCGTACCGCCGGCTGCTCGCCGCCCTCGCGGCGGCCGGCGGCGAGCCGGACGGCCTGCCCGAGGGCCCGGAGCGCGAGGCCGCCCGCGCGGTCTGCGGGCTCTGGTACCTGGGCGTCTGGCCCGGCCTGCGCGGTGACCCGTCGGCGCCCTCGGTGGCCGTCTCCGGCGAGGCGTACGCGGCGGGCCTGATCTGGCGCACCTTCGGCACCCGCGCGCCGGGCACCGCCCGTCCGGGGTACGGGAGTTGGGGCGCCGAGCCCGAGGAGGAGTGAGGGCGGGGCAGGGTTGAGCGGGGGAGTCGTGGGGAGCAGACAGATGTCGGGGCCGGGAAGGCCCGGCCGGTCGGGAGCGCCGGCCGGAGGGGCCGGGCCGAGCGGTGGGGGCCGGTGGATGACGCGGTGGTGGGGTCGGCCGGGCCGATCGGGAGCGGGCGAGGAGGGGTGATGGCGGAGCAGACGTACGACGTGGTGGTGGTCGGGGCGGGGATCGCCGGGTCGTTGCTGGCCGGGCAGTTGGGGGCGCGCGGCTGGCGGGTGCTGGTGCTGGAGGCGGGCACCGGCGGGGGTGACCCGGCGCGTGAGCAGGCCGAGGCGCTGGCCCGCTACCGGGGCGCCCCGGCGAAGGTGCCGAGCGCCGCGCTGGCCGCCAATCCGGCCGTGCCCTCGCCCGACGTGCCCGAGCTGACCGGCCTGCCCGACGGCGGGTACCGCGCCGAGGGCTACCTGCGCCAGCAGGGCCCGCAGCCGTACGCGAGCGGCTACCTGCGAGTCAACGGCGGTACCGGGACGGCCTGGACGGGCCTCACGCCCCGGATGCACCCGGAGGACTTCCGCACCGGCGCCTTCGGCTACGGGCGGGACTGGCCGTTGGACTACCTGGAGTTGGAGCCCTGGTACCGCGCGGCCGAACGCGAGCTGGGCGTGGCGGCGGACGCCGCCGAGCAGCGGGCCGAGGTCGGCCTGCCGCTGCCCGAGGGCTACGAGTTCCCGCTGCCCGCAGTGGCCGCCAGCCACCTGGACCAGCTGCTCGCCGAGCGGCTGGACGGAGCCGCCGTCCAGGACCCGTACCTGCAACACCCCACCGGGCTCAAGGTGGTGGGCACCCCGCACGCCCGCAACACCAAGGCCACCGAGCAGTACGGACCGGCCTGCCAGGGCAGCGCGAGCTGCATCCCGGTCTGCCCGACCCAGGCCAAGTACACCCCCGCCCGCACCCAGGCCGGCTGGTCGGCCGGGGTGCGGCTGCGCACCCGCGCGGTGGCGACCCGGGTGCTGGTGGATGCCACCGGCCTGGCCGCCGGGGTGAGTTACCGCGGTTACGACGAGCAGGGCCGCCCGGATCCGACCGAACGGACCGCCCGGGCCGGCCTGGTGGTGCTCGCGGCGCACGCGATCGAGAACGCCCGGCTGCTGCTCGCCTCCCCGGTGGCCGACGCCAGTGGGCAGCTGGGGCGGAACCTGATGGACCATCCGGTTTTGCTCACCTGGGGACTGATGGATCGTCAGGTCGGTCCGTACCGAGGGCCTGGCTCGACCTCCGGGTTCGAGGGGTTCCGGTTCGGTGCGGGCCGGGCCGCCCGGGCGCCGTTCCGGATCGAGATCGGCAACTGGGGGTGGGGCTGGGCCGCCGGCCCGCCGGGCCTGGAGCTGGACGCGCTGCTGCGCACCGGCGATCCGGCCTTCCCGGACGGGCGAGGGCTGTTCGGCAAGGCGCTGCGGGAGGCCGTCGGCGACCGGGTGGGGCGGCAGTTCGCCCTGCAGTTCGAGCTGGAGCAGGAGGCCGACCCGGCCAACCGGGTCACCCTCGACCACCGGCACCCCGACGCCTTCGGGCAGCCCCGGCCGCTGATCGACTACCGGCTCTCCGAGCACGTCAAGCGCGGCATCGCGGCCGCCAAGGCCGTCTCCGACCAGCTCTTCACCCTGCTCGGCGCCGAGGACCACAGCAGCTACCGCCCCGGCCCGGCCAACCCCGGCTGGTACGAGTACCAGGGCCGGCCCTACGTCTACCGGGGCGCGGGCCACGCGGGCGGCACCCATGTGATGGGCCGCCACCCCGGGGATTCGGTGGTCGACTCCTTCCAGCGCTGCTGGAGCCACCCCAACCTCTACGCCGTGGGCTGCGGTTCGATGCCCTCCCTCGGCACCTCCAACCCCACCCTCACCATGGCGGCCCTCGCCCTGCGCACCGCCGACCGGATCCACGGCGAGCTGACCAGTGCCCGCCGCTCCCTCACCACCAGCCGGTCCGCTGTCACCCGCGAGTCCGGCCCGACCGAGGAGACCGCTGCCCGATGAACCCCGACCTGAGCCTGCCGCCCGTCGCCGCGCCCTACCAACTGCCCTTCCACTACGGTGCGCTGCACCAGATCGGCCTGGACTACCTGACCGACCCGGGCCCGGCCCGCAAGCTGCTCGCCGAACGCCACCCGGCGCTCACCCTGGCCGAGTTCGACGGGCGGGCCTGCCTCACGCTCAACTACCAGCTCTACTTCGCCCAGTACGCGGGCGGCGGCGGGGTCACCCAGGAGATCGAGGTGAGCCTGGTGGCGTACCCGACCGCCCAGGCCGACCGGCTGGCCGGGCTCTCCTACCGCCAGTACGCCCACGGGCTCGACCAGACCAAGCTGCTCGGCATCGCCCGGCTGCACGTGCTCTGCGACAACCCGATCGCGATCGAGGCCGGCACCAAGCTCTTCGGCGAGCCCAAGTACCCGGCGGCCTTCGAGGTCACCATGCCTTCGCTCAACGGCCCGGCCGGCGAGACCTGGGCGATCCGCTGCGCCACCCCGGAGGGCGCTCCGCTGCTCTCCTTCACCGCCGCCCTCGACGGCCTGCCGCACACCCCGGTCAACAGCGCCCCGGTCACCGGCTACGGCACCGACCAGATCGGCCGGGCGCTGGCCGGGCCGATGAACGTCTACCACCCCTACCGGTACGTGGAGTTGGACGAGGACACCACGGGCCGGGTGGGCCTGTCGGTGCACGACCCGGCGAGCGAGGTGGGCGCCGACCTGACCGAACTGCTGGGCAGCGCCCCGGCGGTGGCCGCCTGGAGCTACCAGTCGGCGCCGGTCGGAGCCCACAACCACCCGTACTACCTAAGGGGTTGAGCGTCAGCTCAGGCGGCGCAGCGCCTGCGGGGTGAGGTCGGCCACCGTCGGGTAGCCGTCCACCGCCATCAGCAGATCAGCCTCGGCCAGCACCGAGCGGAGCACGTGCACCACGCCGTCCTCGCCGCCCACCGCGAGCCCGTACGCGTACGGGCGGCCGAGGCCGACGGCGCTCGCGCCCAGCGCCAGCGCCTTGACCAGCTCGGCGCCGCTGCGCACGCCCGAGTCGAACAGCACCGGCAGGCCGTCGGCCGCCTCCACCACGCCGGGCAGCGCCTCGATGGCGGGCAGGCCGCCGTTGGCCTGCCTGCCGCCGTGGTTGGAGCAGTAGATGCCGTCCACCCCGCCGTCCCGGGCCCGGCGGACGTCCTCCGGGTGCTGGATCCCCTTGAGCAGCAGGGGGAGTGAGGTGAGCGAGCGCAGCCAGGGCAGGTCGGCCCAGCTGAGCGCGTTCGGGAAGACGGTGGCCCACTCGCGGACCACGGCCGCCGGGTCCTCCTCGGGCGTCTTGGCCAACCGGGCCCGGAAGACCGGGTCACTGGTGTAGTTGGCCAGGCACTTGCCGCGCAGCTGCGGGAAGTTGGCGGTGCTCAGGTCACGCGGGCGCCAGCCCGTCACCCAGGTGTCCAGGGTGACCACCAGCGCCGTGAACCCGGCGGCCTCGGCCCGGCGCACCAGGCTCTCGGCCAGCTCCCGGTCGCCCGGTGGGTAGAGCTGGAACAGGCCCGGGGCGGTGCCCAGTTCCTTGGCCACCGCCTCCAGCGGATCCGCCGAGAGGGTGGAGGCGATCATCGGCACCCCGGTCCGGGCCGCCGCCCGGGCGACGGCCAGGTCGCCGTGCCCGTCCGGCGTGCAGATGCCGAGCACCCCGACCGGCGCCAGCAGCAGCGGCGAGGCCAGCGCCAGCCCGAACAGCTCCACCGAGAGGTCGCGCTGCGCCGCCCCGGCCATCATCCGGGGCACCAGCCCCCAGCGCTCGAAGGCGGTCACGTTGGCCCGTTGGGTGTGCTCGTCCCCGGCCCCGCCGGCCACGTAGGACCAGACCCCGGGCGGCAGGGCGGCCTCGGCCCGCCGCTCCAGCTCGGCGAAGGTCATCGGGTGGTCGGGCACCGTCCCGCCCAGGCCGTTCAGGTAGATCTCCAGCTGGTAGTCGCCGAACTGCGGTGCCACGGATGCTCCTTCTGCGGTGGGCCGGACGGGTGGTTCGGCGCGGACGCGCCCGGGGGTCTGCCGAGGTAGTGAGCAGCGGCCGACCGCCGGGGCGGCCGCACCGCCTTCGAGAGGATCCCCCATGCGACGCACCACCGCTAGGCTCGCCGCCCCGCTCGGCCTGGCCGCTCTGCTGGCCGTCGTCCTGGCCACCGGGACGGCGGGCCCGGCCGCCGCCTACCAGGGCCGGGCCGGCACGGCCCAGGCCGCCGAACTGTCCGGGCCGCCGGTGACCACCGAGAAGTGCTGGGAGGGCGGCGGTGGCCCGGCGGTCGACCGGTTCACCCGGGTCGAGTTCTGCTCCGGCGGCGAGTACGACGGCCGGGTGATCCTGGACTGACCGGCCAGGCCGGCGGCGTGATCCTCGACTGATCCGGCCCGGTCGGAGGCGGGGCCGGATCGCCCCCGCCGCCGGGGGCGGGCTTAGGCGCCGAAGTTGAGCGCGTAGAGCGGCCGCACCGAGTCCGCCGTCACGAAGTCCATCGGCACCGTGCCCAGCACCGGCCGGGCCGCGTGGTCGAGGCCGCCGAGGTAGGCGGCCAGCTTCGGGGCGGCGGTGTCGGCCGCCTGGCGGGGCCAGAGGCCCCAGCCGGAGGAGGAGGTGAAGCTCAGGTAGAGCCGCTGCGGGTCGGTGGCGGCCCGGGCGGCGTCCAGGTGGGCCGAGACCTCGGGCCACTTGCGGGAGTTGTACTCGAAGACGGTGCCGATGTCGTAGTCGTCCTCGATGTCGGTGTTGCCACCGCCCCACCGCAGGCCAGGCACCCCGCCGTTGTCGGCGATCACCACGATCCGGCCGCGCACCTCGCCGAGCGCGGGCACGTGCGGCTCGGTCCAGAGCAGCGGCCAGCGGCTCTGGTAGCCCGCGAAGACGGCGCCGAAGCTCTGGTCGGATTCGGTGGAGTACTCCTGCTTGACCCGCATCAGCACGGTCTCGCCCGGGTGCTGGGCGAGGAAGGCCTGGCATTGGTTGAGCACGTCGCCGAAGAAGATGTTCTGGAAGAACTGGCTGTGGTGGATCGCGAAGACCCCGTTGACCAGCCGGCACCGGATGTCCAGGAACCTTACCCCGGCAGCCAGTTGGTCCGGCACTGAGAGGGTCTGGGTCTGGGTGATCGGGCCGCCGTAGAGCGAGCAAGTGTCGTGGGTGCCGGGCACGGTGAGCCGGGCCAGCGGGGCGCTGTCCGGCAGGGCGGCCATCCAGTCGGCGCCGGACGGGAGTTGGAGTGCGGGTCGGGTGCCGGCGGCCCGGGCCGCCGGGGCCGCGCCGAGCACGGCGGCGCCCGCCGCGAGGCCGGCGGCCAGCAGTGCGCGCCGGGAGACCGGCCCCGCCGCGCTTACCGTGCTCCGGTTGGTCTGCTCCGCCCGCATGCCGCACTCCTGTCCGTCGGACTGGTGGTCATGTGCATTATCAGGAGTGCGGCCGGGTGGGGATAGACCCCGTGCGGGGGCGGGTCAGGAGACCCGGGCGAGGTAGCCGTTCTCGACCAGCCAGAGCACGTTCAGCCGGTCCGGGCCGCCGGGCAGCAGGGCGGCGTCCAGCTGGTACTGCCAGCCGAAGCCGGGCTGGCCGAACCACGGGGCGATCGGGCCGGCGTCCACCGTGAAGGGCTTGACCACCTGGTAGTCGTGGTAGTTGCAGAGCTCGGCCGGGGAGCCGTCCAGACTCTGCGGCGGGATCGAGCGGTTGGCGTAGGGCAGGCCCTCGGGGGCCAGGAAGGCGCCGTACTCGCTGCCGAACCGGTCGATCCGCTGGCCGGGCAGCAGGGTCTGCTGCAGCTCGACCGGCTTGCCGTCGGGGGTGAGCAGGTAGCCGTTCTGCGGCGGGTACTTCCAGGAGCCGGCCGTGGCGTCGTAGTAGGTGGCCAGGAAGTCCGGCTGGGAGAGCGCGCCGGTGCGGTGGTAGCCCCAGAGCTCGCGGCCGACCGGGCCCGCGGTGGGCAGCTGCTCCGGGCCGAGCCGCTTGTCGCCCTGGTAGAACATGGCCGAGCACTGGTCGGCGGGGAGGCCCGCCGTGGCTCGGACGGCGGTGACCTGCGGTCGGGCCAGCGCCGAGGCCGGGGCCGCGCTGGTCGCCACCGTGCCCACCAGTACCGCCACTGCTGCGCCGACCGCCGCCAAGGTCCGTCGAATCGCCATCCGTTGATCCCCTCCCGCCACTGCCGGGCGTGGTCGCACCGACACCTTCGGTGATCATCCAAGCCGGGCCGGTGTCAACTCGTCAACCGGATCCGGGATTTGGCCTACCAGCCCGGCGTGGCCTGACGCGGCGTTATCCATTCGATGCACGGAGCTTCCGGGATTCCCCGTGCGGGATGAGGGGCTCCGCTACCGTTTTTCTGGATTCGTCGAGCTTTGCCCACCATTGGAGGGAAGCCATGAGCGAAGAACCCAACGCGGGGCCGAGACCGGAGGGCGAGCCGCCGTCCGGTCCGGGGGCTCCGGAAGTGCCGGGCTTGGGCGGGCCGAAGAAGGGTTTCGCTGCGGTCCTCGGTGACATTAGGGAGATCCTGAACAACGTCTACGGAATCGTCACGGTGATCGGCGCGCTCGTCGCCAGCTTCGCCGGCGGCGCGGCGGTCGGCCATGTGGTCACCCCCACCCCGACCGTCGCGGCCTCCCCGCCGACCTCGCCCGCCCTCAGCCCCACCGTCGCCCCGAGCGTCACCCCCACCCCGAGCGTCACTCCCCCCTCGACCCCGCCGCCGAGCCTGCCGGTCACGCCTTCTGGCACGACGGGCGGCCAACTGCTGGGTTCGTACACCGTGAAACTCCCTCCGGGTTACAAGGTGCCGCTCGGGGCCTCCCCGCCGAAGCAGAGCGACTTCACGCCGAATTCCGGTGGGGCGCTGTTCAGCAACGGCCACGAGAACTTCTCGGGGGGAGACAGCAAGATGCTCCAGGCGACTCCGGGGGCGACTCCCACCTATCAAGGGTGCGCGGCCGACACGGAGTTCATCGGCTCGCAGCCGATCTTCGCCGGAGCGGCGTTCTGCTACATCGAGCCGGGGCTGATGCTGGGCATCACGGTCTCCTCGGTGGTCACCACGCCCGCGCCCTTCGAGGTGCTGAACGTCACGGTCTGGAGCAACTGAGGGTGCCTCAGGCGTGGGCGGGTGCGAGCTCGGCGACGGTGGCGGCGAAGTCGCGCAGCAGTGGGGTCTCGGTGCCGGTCCGCCAGACCAGGCCCCAGGTGAGCGGCGGCGCGTCCTCGATCGGCACGTAGGCGACGTCGGGGCGCAGGTAGAACCGGTTCATCTGGGCGCCGACCGGGAAGGCGCCCTTGCCGGCCGCGACCAGGGCGAGCAGCTCCTGCATCGAGGCCACGGGCGGCCCCTGGGGGATCGGGCGGCCGCTCGGGGTGGTGAGCGGGGCGCGGGCCCTGGACCAGCGGACGGACAAGGTCGGGATGGTGAGCATGGTGACCTCGGCCATGTCCTCCAGGAAGACCGCCGGGCGGCGGGCGAAAGGGTGCTTGGCCGAGACGGCGAGCACCCGCCCCTCGGTGACCAGGGCCTCGCTGACGCTCATGTCCGGGGCGTCGAACGGGAAGCTCACGTTGCTCAGCTGGATCTCGCCGGTGCGCAGCGGCTCCTGTCCGACTCCGAACGGCACCTCGCGCAGCTCGATCACGCAGCCCGGCCGGGCGGCCTGGAAGGCGTCCGCCGCCGCGCCGAACAGCTGCCCCCAGAGCGCCCCGACGAACCCGACCCGCAGGGTCCCGTTGATGCCGCGCGCGGTGGCCACGGCGCGCTCGACGGCATCCGCCATCGCGCGGTGCAGGGGAGCCAGGTCCTCGGCCAGCCGGCTGCCGAGCGGGGTGAGGCCGACGGTGCGGCTGGTGCGCAGGAAGAGCGGGGCGCCGATCCGGCGCTCGAGCTTCTGCAGGGTCTGGCTGACGTGCGCGCGGGAGACCAGCAGCCGGTCGGCGGTGCGGCCGAAGTGCAGCTCCTCCGCCAGGGTAAGGAAGACCTCCAGCTCGTGCCGCTCCAGCCCCGCTGCCATGCCGTCCTCCGCTCGTCCAGCCACCGATCGGTCACTCCGTCAGATCGGTGCCCGGCGCACCGTTCAGTCAGGCTGATCGATTGTTCCAGAGAAGCGCGTTGTTCGAGGTGGCGGGGTGCACGAGGCTGGGCGCAGCCGACCGGAGAGGACAGGGGCAGGTCCGTGAAGAAGCTCACCGCCGGGTTGTTCGTCTCGCTCGACGGGGTGGTGGAAGCTCCGGAGCGCTGGCACTTCCCTTATCTGAACGAGGAGTTGGGCCGCGCGCTGGGTGCGCAGATCCAGGCGGCCGACACCATGCTGCTCGGCCGCGCCACCTACGAGGAGTTCGCCGCGCACTGGGCGCACCAGGGCAGCGAGGTGCCGTTCGCGGACCGGATCAACGGCATCCCCAAGTACGTGGTCTCCGGCACCCTGGGGGTCGCCGACTGGCAGAACACCACCCTGCTCGCCGGGCCCGGCCTGGCCGAGCGGATCGGTGAGCTGAAGCGGCACCCGGGCGGGGACATCTCGGTGACCGGGAGCGTGACGCTGGTCCGCTGGCTGCTGGCGCAGGGCCTGCTCGACGAGCTCTCGCTGATGGTCCACCCGATCGTGGTCGGCGCCGGCCGCCGCCTCTTCGACGAGGCCGACACCGCGCGCTACCCGCTCGAGCTGGTCGACTTCACCACCTTCAGCACCGGAGTCGTCCACCTCACGTACCGCACCACCGCCTGACCCCACCACCGAAGCCAGGGCCGGGGCCGGCACCGCAGTCAGACGCCCACGAGGGGAGGCGTCTGCCGGCGGCGTCGGCCCCGGCCCGTTTCCGTAGGTCGGGGCACCCGTGCGCTTCCGTACGCCCTGGCGGGTCTTCGTCACACCGCCAAGCACCGCCAAGACCCCCGTTCCCAGCCTGCCGGGCGCCGGGTATCGTTTGTCATCACTTGAAGACATCGGGCGAAGACATCGCCCGGTGGCACGGAACTGCCGCGAGGGGTGGACGATGGACGACGGTCGGGACGGGTGGCGCAAGCGGGCGCTGGTGCCGGTGCTGGTGTTCCTGGGGCTGGTGGTCTCGGTGGTCAGCAGCCTCGGAGCGCCGCTGGTGCCCACGATCGCCGCGCGGGACCACGTCTCGCCCGCGAGCGCGCAGTGGTCGCTCACCATCACCCTGCTGGTCGGCGCGGTGGCCACCCCCACCATGGGGCGGCTCGGCGACGGCCCCTGGCGGCGGGCCGTGGTGCTCTGCGGCTCGGCCCTGGTGCTGGTCGGCAGCGTGCTGGCCGCCCTCCCGCTGGGCTTCGGCTGGCTGGTGGTCGGCCGCGGCCTGCAGGGCGTCGGCCTCGGGCTGACCCCGCTGGCCATCGCCACCGCCCGGGACAGCCTCTCCGAGGAGCGCTCCCGCTCCGCCGTGGCGCTGCTCTCGATCACCACCGTCGCGGGCGTCGGCCTCGGCTACCCGCTGACCGGCGTGATCACCGAGGCCTTCGGCGTCTCGGCCGGCTTCTGGTTCGCCGCGCTGATCGCCGCGGTGGCCTTCACTGCCGCCGCCCTGGTACTGCCACCCACCCCCGTCCGGGCCCGGCGCCCGCTGGACGCCCCCGGCGCCCTGCTGCTCGGCGTCGCGTTGGCCGGCCTGCTGCTGGTGCTCAGCCAGGGCGAGACCTGGGGCTGGGGCTCGCCGCGCCTGCTGCTGCTCGGCGCCGCGGCCGTGCTGCTGCTGGCCGGCTGGGTCCGGCACGAGCTGCGCACCGCGCACCCGCTGGTCGACCTGCGGTTGGTGCGCCACCGCACCGTGCTCACGGCCAACGTCACCGGCCTGGTCGCCGGGGTCGGGATGTACCTGCTGATCGCCCTGGTCACCCGCTTCGTGCAGACCCCGAAGGCGGCCGGCTACGGCTTCGGCGCCTCGGTGGTGGTGACCGGCCTGGTGCTGCTGCCCTTCTCGGTGGCCAGCGTGCTCACCGGCAAGGTGCTGCCGCTGCTGGCCCGGCGGCTCTCGGCCGCGGCCGTGCTGCCGCTCGGCTGCCTGGTCTGCCTGGCCTCGCTGCTCGGCTTCGCCGGCCTGCGCGGCCAGCAGTGGGAGGTGCTGGTCGTCATGGCGGTGGCGGGCCTCGGCGTCGGCTGCACGTTCGCGGTGATGCCCGGCCTGATCGTCGGCGCGGTGCCGGCCGCCGAGACCGGCAGCGCGATCAGCTTCAACCAGGTGCTGCGCTACGTCGGTTACTCCACCGGCAGCGCGCTGAGCGCGGCCGTCCTGCAGGCGCACACCGCCCCCGGCGCCGTGCTCCCGAGCGACTCGGGCTACACCACCGCCGCCCTGATCGGCGGCGCGGTCTCGCTGCTGGCGGCCGTGGTCGCCGTCGTCCTCCCGCGCCGCGCGGCCACACCGCCCACCACTCCGGTCGCCGCCGGGGCCGCCCCCGCCCCGGCAGGGCGTACGGTAGCCAAGTGACCGACCTCCCCGCCGCCGAAGCCGTCGAAACCACCGCCGAAGCCGTCGGATCCGCTGCCGAGACGGCCGCTGACGCGGCTGCCGAGACGGTCGCTGGCGCCGCCGCCGAGACGATCGCTGGCGCCGCCGCCGACGCCTCGGCCGAAAGCTCCGCCGGCACCGCTGCGCGCACCACCGCAGCCGACGCCGCTGCAGCCGGTACCGCTGCGGCCGGTACCGCCGCCGCCGGTACCGCCGCCGCCGATACCGCCGAGCGGCCCGCCGAGCCCGTCGCCAAGCCCGCTCGGCGGCGGGATTCGGCCCGGAGCCGGGAGCTGCTGCTGGCGGCGGCCCGCCAGCTCTTCACCGAGCGCGGGTACGACCGGACCACCACCCGCGAGATCGGTGAGCTGGCCGGGGTGGACCCGACCCTGATCGCGCGCTACTACGGCGGCAAGACGCAGCTCTACATCGCCGCCCTGAACGCCGAGTTCGGCTCCACCCCGCCCGCCGACCTGCTGGACCGGGACCGGCTGCGCTGGCTGCTCGACCAGGTGGGCCGCCGCGGGCCCGGCCCGGGCTTCCGGGTCGCCTCGACGCCCTACCAGGACCCGGAGGTCCAGCAGGCCGCCCAGAGCCAGCTGCACTTCCGCCTGGTCGACCCCCTGCGCGAGCGCTTCCGCCGGGACGGCCTGGACGACCCGCAGCTCCGCGCCGAACTCGCCGTGGCGGCCTTCGCGGGCATCCTGATGGGCCGCAGCAGCGGCGCCTTCCCGACCCTCACCGAGGCCGACCCGGCCGAGCTGGTCGCCCTGGTGTACGAGCTGCTCAGCCCGGCGGACGGCAGCTGAGGCCCGCGCCGCTCCCCGGCGGCCCCGCTCCCTCCCCGGAGTGCCATGGCCGCCCGCCCGCAGGGGAGCCGGCTCGCACCGGCCCGCACCGACGCGCTGCCGCCCGCGCCGGGCCTGACCCGGGCGAGGGGCCGGCCTGGCCCGGCCGAGAGGCCGATCCGCCTCTCCAGGGTGAACCCGCGCCGGATCTGATCACTCGTTCGAGTGATGCTGATCAATTCGAGCCCGATCGGCCCGGTGCAGCGCCTAGCGTCACTGGCGGAACTGACGATCCGACAGGGCGAGGGGTGGGGCATGGCCGGGCAGGGTGCGGCGGAGCGGGGTACGGACGGGCTGAGCAGGCGGCGGCTGCTCGCGGCCTCGGCGGCCGGCGGGGCGGTCTGGCTGCTGCGCGGCACGGTGGGGCCGGAGAGCGCCGAGGCGGTGGGCACGGCGCCGGTGCTGCCCGGCGCTCTGGTGCCGTACCAGCAGGTGTACGAGAACTGGGCGGGGGAGATCCGCACCAGTCCGCTCTGGGTCTGCGCCCCGGCCGCCCCGCAGCAGGTGGCCGACCTGGCCGACTGGGCGGCGGCCAACGGCTGGCGGCTGCGGGCCCAAGGGCAGCGGCACGGCTGGGCGCCGTTCACGGTGGCGGCGGGCACGCCCTCCGACACCAAGGTGCTGCTGGTGGACACCACCCGCTCGCTCACCGCCCTGAGCCTGGCGAGCGGCTTCGGCGGTGCGGCCGTCCGGGCCCAGACCGGCGCCTCGATGGAGGATCTGCTGGCCTTCCTGGCCGGTCAGGGCCTCGGGGTGGCCGCCTGCCCGGCGCCGGGCGATCTCACGGTCGGCGGCGCGCTGGCCATCGGCGGCCACGGCACGGCCGTCCCGGCCGTCGGCGAGACGCCCCAGCCCGGCCAGGGCTTCGGCAGTCTGAGCAACCAGGTGCTCTCCCTCACCGCCGTGGTGCACGACGCCGGCGCCGGGCGGTACGTGCTGCGCACCTTCGACCGCTCGGAGGCCGACGCGGCGGCCTTCCTGGTGCACCTGGGCCGGGCCTTCCTGACCGAGGTGGTGCTCCGGGCCGCGCCCGACGCCAATCTGCGCTGCCTCAGCCGGGTCGACGTGCCCGCCACCGAGCTGTTCGCCGCCCCGGGCAGCTCCGCCGCCGCCGGCGGGCGGACGTTCGCGGATTTCCTGGCGAGCACCGGCCGGGTCGAGGCGATCTGGTTCGCCTTCACCGACAACCCCTGGCTGAAGACCTGGCAGCCCACCCCCGGCAAGCCGCTCTTCGCGCACGAGGTCTCGGCGCCCTACAACTACCCGTTCTCGGATAACATCCCGCAGCCCGTGGCCGATCTGGCCGGGCAGCTCATCGGCGGCTCCTGGGGGCTGGCCCCGCTCTTCGGCCAGCTCCAGTTCCTGATCACCAAGATCGGCCTCACCGGAGACCTGACCGACCTGCTGCTCGCCCCCGGCCTGCTGCGCAGCCTGCTCAGCGGCGACACCCTCACCCACCTGCTGGCCGGCGGCCTCCGCTCCGACCTGTGGGGCGCCTCCCGGCACCTGCTCCAGTACGTCCGCCCGACCACCCTGCGGGTCACCGCGAACGGGTACGCGATCCACTGCCGCCGCTCGGACGTGCAGTGGGCGATCTCCCGGTTCACCACGTACTACCAGCAGTTGCTCGCGGCCTACCAGGCGCGCGGCGAGTACCCGATGAACGGCGCGGTGGAGATCCGGGTCACCGGCCTGGACGACCCGGCGGCCTGCGGGGTGCCCGGGGCCCGGCCGCCGCTGCTCTCCGCGCTGCGCCCGCACGCCGACCACCCGGAGTGGGACACCGCCGTCTGGCTGGACATCCTGACGCTGCCCGGCACCCCCGGTCTGCACGCCTTCTGCCGGGAGATCGAGCAGTACCTGTTCGGGCTGTTCGACGGCACCCGGGCCGGCCTGCGGGTGGAGTGGTCCAAGGGCTGGGCCTACACCGCCGATGCCGCCTGGGCCGATCCGGACGTGCTCGGCCGCACCATCCCGGCCAGCCTCCGCGCCCCGGGTGCCCCCGGCTGGGACGAGGCGGTGGCCACCCTGGACGGGTACGACCCGGCCCGGGTCTTCGGCAATCCGTTCCTGGACACCCTGCTCCGCTGACCCTGCCCCGAATGATCTTGTCCTGACGGACCTTGCCCCGAATGACCTTGTTCCGCGGCCCGCCGAGGGGGTAGTCCTTTCCCGTCACCGCACCACCGAGGTCTGGACGAGGAGAGCCCACCACCATGGATTCAGCCGAGCTGCGGCGCCGTTTTGCCGCGTTGACCACCGCCCACCTGGCCGACGCGTGCGTGCGGGCCGATGTGGCGGTGCGCTGCGCGGAGCTGAGCGCGGTGGTGCCGGGCGCCCGGCTGGCCGGGCGGGCGCTGCCCGCCCGGCACGCGGGCAGCGTGGACGTCTTCCTGGAGGCGATGGAGCACAGCGACCCGGGCGACGTGCTGGTGGTGGACAACGGCGGCCGGGTGGACGAGTCCTGCGTCGGCGACCTGGTGGTGCTGGAGGCGAGGGCCGCCGGGCTGGCCGGCCTGGTGGTCTGGGGCCTGCACCGGGACACCGCCGACTGCCGGGCGATCGGGCTGCCGGTGTTCAGTCTCGGCGCCCTCCCCACCGGCCCGCTCCGGCTCGACCCGCGCCCGGCCGACGCGCTGACGGCCGCGCGGGTGGGGGAGTGCACGGTCACCCGTGCGGATCTCGTGCTGGCGGACGAGGACGGCGTGCTCTTCCTCCCGGCGGCCGAGGCCGAGCGGCTCTTCGTACTGGCCGAGTCGATCCGCGACACCGAGCGCCGGCAGGCCGCCAGGATCCGGGCCGGGGTTCCGCTGCGGGCCCAACTCCGTTTCGCCGCCTACCTGGAGGAACGCGCCCGGCGGCCGGAGTACAGCTTCCGCGACCACCTGCGGGCGATCGGCGGCGCGATCGAGGAGTAGCCCGGCAGGAGAGTGGGCGCCGAGGAGCGGCCGGGGGTAGTGGCGGGGGTGAACCGTGGCCGTTGACCGGCGGCGGGCGGGGCGGCTCTGCGATGCTGGGGGCAGCCGGGCCCGCCGGGAAGGGGGTGGCCCCGGCTCGACGCAGCTCGACGCAGAGAGACCTAGCGAGACCCAGAGAAAGGCCGGCCGGATGAGCAAGATGCCTCCCCCCGGAGCGAGGGGGCCCAGCTGGCCCGGTGGGCGGCGCGGTTCGCGCGGCCCGAGCCGGGGCACCCACCCGACCGCCCCGCCGTTCCCCTCCGGGCCGGTCGAACTCGGCCTCGCGCCGCGCCTGGTCAGCCCGCAGCGCGAGCCCAGCGGCACCGACTCCGGCATCGGCGGCGCACCCCCGCCCCCGCCCGGCCCGCGCAACCCGCCGCCGCCCACCGGCAACCCCAGCCCGCCGCAGGAGCCCCCGAAGCGTTGACCGGCGCAGATGCGGTTGAATGTCAGGGCGCGGTGATCTTGCCGCGCCCAGGACGAGAGGGGGCCGGCCGGTGGACGGTCTGGCGCAGGTGCTGTCGGGGAACCGCTATCCGGGACGCGGGGTGCTCTGGGCTCGGACGGCGGACGGGGCGCTGCACGGCGGCTACTTCCTGACCGGCCGCAGCGCGGCCTCCCGGGCCCGCGAACTCCGTCTGGACGGCGCCGGGTTGACCGTCTCGCCGACCGACGAGACCGCGCACGACCCGCTGCGGCACTACGCGGCGGCCCGCGAGGCCGGCCGCTGGCTGGTATACGGCAATGGCGAGCAGGTGGCCGTGGTCGCCGACCGGCTGGAGGCCGGACAGGGCCCAGGCGAGGCGCTGGCCGACCTCGCGTACGAGCCGGACCCGCCGATCTTCACGCCCCGGATCACCGTGGTGGCCGACCGGGCGGGCGAGCTCGCCTGGTTCGGCGCGGCCCGCCGCAGCCGGGGCGGCCGGACCGCCACCGACCTGCTCACCCTGGCGGTACGGGAGTTGGCCCCCGGTGACGCGGTGCTGATGACCACCTACCGCTCGGACGGCGAGCAGGTCGCCACCGCCGAGCCGTACCACGAGACCCGCACCGGGGCAGCGGACGGCGCGCAGCTGCTGGACGAGGTCTGGGGCGCACTGACCCCCGAACTCCGGGTGGCCGCAGCGGTGTTCGAGCCCGGCAAGGTGACCGGCGCCGCCCTCCGGCACGCCTGAGCCACCCGGACCTGCGTCGGCGGGCGGGTCAGCGGTAGTCGTCCTCGTCGAGCTCGACCACGCGGGCCTGCTCGGCGCGGTCGGCCTCGTTGGCCGTGTCCGGGTCGACGTGGCTGAGCGGTTCGTCCCGGGTGGGGGCGAGATCGGTGTGCTGCTCGGCGGCGTCGGCCTCGGGCGCCTCCGGGTCCACCGCGTCGAGCTCGTCGTCTTCGAACGTCTCGGGATCGGTCGGGTCGACGGGCATGGTGGCCTCCTCGGTACGCGGACGGACAGGGACCTACCGGAAGCTACCGCTACCGCCGCCCGGTGTGTCGTAGGCGCGCGGGGGAGGCGGGGAGTGGGGCGAGAACGGGAGCGGAGAGGGTCGGACCGGCCGGGAGGGGTCAGGAGCGGACGAGGCGGGCGATCGCGTCGTTGGCTTCCTTGAGCTTGAGGTTGGCCTCGTCGCCGCCCTCGGCGACGGCCCGGCTGACGCAGTGCGCGAGGTGCTCCTCGAGGAGCTGGAGGGCGAAGGACTGGAGGGCGCGGGTGCTCGCGGAGACCTGGGTCAGGATGTCGATGCAGTAGGTGTCGCTCTCCACCATCCGCTGCAGACCCCGGATCTGGCCCTCGATCCGGCGCAGGCGCTTGAGGACGTCGTCCTTGTTGTTGGTGTAGCTGACCGAGGCCATCTCCGCTCCTTCGTCTCCCGGCGGGGTGCCGACTACCAGCAGATGCGTCCCGGGTTTCAGCCTACTGTACCCGGGGGTGGTATCCGAGAGCGCCGGACGCGGCCCGGCTGGGCCCAGGCGACCAGCGCACCCAGGGCGAGCGGGGCGGCCCCGGTGGCCAGCCCGGCGGCGGTGCCGCCGGGTCCGTCGGAGAGGGCGCCGGCCGGCACCGGGCCCAGGCGCTGGCCGAGGGCGAAGGCCGTGGTCAGGCCCGTGATCGCGGCGGTCCAGTGCCGTTCGGGGAGTGCGGTGCGGGCGGCTGCGGTCACGGTGGTCACCACGGAGAGGAAGACCGCGCCGAAGACCAGCGCCGAGAGCACGGCCACCGTCCACCCCCGGCCGACCAGCGGCAGGGCCGCGCCAGACCGGCCAGGCCAGGCCAATCAGCAGGGCGGCCCCGAGCCCACCGCCGGGCCGGGCCGGCACCGGGCTCCAGCCCACCGCTCTGCCGCCGAGGCCCCGCCCTGGCGCAGGTAGGCCACGAGGGAGGTCATGGAGGCGATGTACCCGGCGCCGTCGAGGGCGTAGCCGCCGAGCAGGGCCGCCCGCTCGCCCGCCCGGGCCGTCAGTACGGGAGTGGCCGGCGCCCCCAGCGGGTAGCCCACGGCGTTGGCCGTGCTGAGCGCCCCTGCGGTGGCCAGTGACCAGTGCGGCTCGGCCCGCATCGCGGGCGGCACGAGCGCCTACGCGAACCGGCCCAGACCGAGGGCGACCGCCGGGACGGCGGCCAAGCCGAGGGCCTGGGTCAGGGCCCGCCGTCCCACCACGCCGGGAGTGTCGGTGGCCGTGCTGGTGGCCATCTCTCCTCCTCGGCGTGCACGAGGGGCCGTTCAAGGGGATGTCGACCGCTGAGCGCGGCCGGGTGCTGGTCGACCGGGCCGACGGGGTACGGGGGGACTCCGCCGGCCCGGCCGGGTTCAGGGGGTGTCAGGCGAGCTCGTAGCCGGCCTCGTCGACGGCGGCGGCCACCTCGGCCCGGTCCAGCGCGGCGGCGGAGTCGACGGTGACCTGGCCGGTGGCGAGGTCCACGGCCACCTTGGTGACGCCCGCCAGCTTGCTCACCTCGGCGGTCACCGAGCTGACGCAGTGGCCGCAGGTCATGCCGGTCACCAGGTAGACCTCGCGGACGGCGCCGGTGGCGGCCTCCTCGACGGCGGGGGCCGTGCCGCAGGAGCCGCAGCAGGAGCCGGTCGACTCGGCGGTCTCGATCAGGAGGTTCTCGGACATCTGCTGCTCCCTTGTCGCAAGTGCTCGCACGTACTCGTCTTCGGACGAACCCGGCCCCGGAGGGGCCGTTCGGGGCCGATCCGCTGTCGCGACAGTACCATACCCCCCTAGGGTAATTGGAAGACCTGACGGAGACGGGGTGCCGGTATGGTCCGGGCAGCAGGACGGCCGGCCGCACCGAGGTGCGACCGGCCGTCAGCGGCAAGGCGGAGCTCAGCCCACCGCTCAGCCCACCACGGGCCCGCAGGTCATGAAGTACGGCAGGGCGGCCGCCACCAGCCCGAGCAGCAGGATGCCGCCCCGTACGGCCGGGTGCAGCGGGGCCGAGGGCCGCAGCAGCCGCCGCAGGCGGGTGAGCACCGCCGCGCTCCCGGCCGCGAAGGCGGCCCGGGGCACGCCGCCCGCGGCGACCTCGCACATCGCGTCCGCCAGCGCCCGCGCCGAGCTGCTGCGCAGCGCGCGGTCGTCGCAGACCATCTCGAGCAGCTCGGCCGTGCTCTCCCGGGCCGCGGTGGCCAGCGGGAGCCCGGGGAAGGCCCGGGCGAAGGCCTCCACGGCGGCGGTGGCCAGGTGGTGCCGGCCGGTCAGGTGGGCCCGCTCGTGGGCGAGCACGGCCTGGAGCTGGGCGGTGGTCAGCGCGTTCAGGGCGCCGCTGGTGAGCACCACCCGCGGGCGGCGGCCGGGCAGGCAGTACGCGGCGGGGGTCTCGTGGTCGAGCACCACCGCGCGCAGCTCCGGGGCCGGGCGGCCGACCAGTTCGAGCAGTTCGGCGTGCCGGCCGCGCCGGCGGCGGGCCTCCAGGGTGACCCAGCCGAACCAGGCGGCCGGCCAGAGCGCGGTGAGCCCGATCGGCACCAGCACGTCGAGGCCCTCGGCGCCGTGCGGGGCGGAGTCCGGGTCGTCCAGCCGGGCGGCGGCGGTGCCGAGCAGGCCGTGCAGGTGCTCGCTGGAGGCGGGCAGGTGGTACCAGGCCAGGGCCAGCGAGACCACGAAGGAGACCATCAGCGCCTGCCAGAGCAGCACGGCGATCCGGGGCGCGCGCTCCACCCAGGCGGCCCGGGCCAGCCGCCCGGGCACCGCGCACCCGATCAGCGCCGCGTACCCCGCCAGGACGAGGGAGCCGATCACTCCTGCTCGCCGGAGCCGTCGGCGGCGGTCGCACCGGTGGCGGCGGCACTCGCACCGGGCGCACCGGCGGCTGGTGCGGCCGGGGCACCCTGGGTGAGCGAGTGCAGCGCCTGCCGCAGGGCCTCCTGCTCGTCCGGCGTGATCCGCTCGACGAAGTGGGCCAGCGCGCTGGAGCGGTCGGCGCTCACGCCGAGCGCGTCCTGCATCAGTGCGGCGGTGTACGACTCGCGGCTGCGGGTGGGCTCGTAGAGCCAGGCCCGGCGCTCCTTCTCCCGGCGCAGCAGGCCCTTGTGGAAGAGGATGTCGGCCACCGTCATGACGGTGGTGTACGCCAGCGGGCGCTTGCGGTTGAGGTCGTCGACCACCTCGCGCACGGTGGCCGGCCGGCCCCAACTCCACAGGCGGTCCATGATCTCGGCCTCCAGCTCGCCCAGCCGCCGCACCTCGGCTCCCCTCACCGCGTCCGCTCCCCCCACCGTGGCCTCCCGTCGGTTCGGCCCACATCGTAGACCGTCCGCGGAGCGGCCGGGAAGGCGCGCGGGGCGGCTGCGTCGAGTTGGCTAAATACCTCAGGGGGGTACGGTATCCGACGAGATCGGCGCATCATGGCTGGTCAGCATGGTTGGTCAGCGCCGCCTTCCGGTGGGCGACTTGACGAAGCCCGGTCGGAGGGGCCGTTCCGACGGGCTCTCGGCGCGCATCCTGTCCGGCATGACCACCGAGACTGCCGACCCCCACGCGCCCGGCCGGGAGCTGCGCCCGGAGACCAAGGCCGTGCACCCCGTGGTGCCACCGCTCGCGGGCGGCCGACCGCTCAGCCCGCCGATCTACCAGACCTCCGGCTTCGCCTTCGAGAGCGCCGAGGAGATCGCCGGGGCGATGGCCGGCCCCGAGGGCGCCTTCGTCTACACCCGCCGGGGCAACCCCACCACCCGCGCGCTGGAGACGGCGCTGGCCGAGCTGGAGGGCGGGGCCGCCGCGATCGCCACCGCCTCCGGGATGGGTGCGATCAGTGCCGCGCTGCTCGCCCTGCTGCGCCCGGGCGACCACGTGGTGGCCCAACGCTGCCTGTACGGCGGCACCTTCGCCGTGCTGGGCGACCTGGCGGCCCGGTACGGCATCGAGGTGACCTCCATCGCCGGGGAGAGCCCGGCCGAGGTGGCCGAGGTGGTGCGGCCGACCAGCAGGCTGCTCTACCTGGAGACCATCGCCAACCCGATGACCCAGGTGAGCGACCTGCCCGCGATGCTCGCGGCGGGCCGGGCGGCCGGGCTGCTCGGGGTGGTGGACAACTCGCTGGCCTCGCCGCTGCTCTGCCGCCCGATCGAGCAGGGCGCCGATCTGGTGGTGCACTCCACCACCAAGTACCTGGCCGGCCACTCGGACGTGATCGGCGGAGCGCTGGTCTTCGCGGACGCCGCCCTGCACCGTGAGGTCTGGGGCCGGGCGGTCGAACTCGGCGCCACCGCCGACCCGTTCGCGGCCTGGCTCACCCTGCGCGGGATGCAGACCCTGCCGCTGCGGATGCGCCAGCACTGCGCGGGGGCGGCGCTGCTGGCCGAACGGCTGGCCGCTCACCCGGCGGTGTCCGCCGTGCACTGGCCGGGGCTGCCCACCCACCCGAGCCATGCCGTCGCCTCTCGGGTGCTCGACGGCTACGGCGGGGTGCTGGCCTTCGACCTGGCCGGTGGCCGGGCGGCCGGGCGGCGGTTCGTGGAGGGGGTGCGGCTGGCCTCGCTGGCGCTCTCGCTCGGCGGGGTGGAGACGCTGGTGACCCACCCGGCCTCCACCTCCCACCGCGAACTGGGCGAGGCCGAGTTGGCGGCGGCCGGGATCGGCGCGGGCACCGTGCGGGTGGCCGTGGGCATCGAGCACCCGGAGGACCTGTGGGCCGATTTCGCCGGAGCGCTGGCCGGGGTGGACGTCCCTTCCGTCCCTCGTGCGACGCGACCCTGACAGAGTATCGAGGGCGGCTAGATTTGGCTTGACCAAATAAACGGAACGCTCATATGTTGAAATCGCCCGTGCGGGCTCATGTACCCCAGACAGTCAGACAAGGGGCCAACAGATGCTTTACTTCGAGGACTTCAAGGCCGGAGACGTCCACGACCTCGGGCTGGTCTCGCTCACCGAGCAGGAGATCATCGACTTCGGCACCCAGTGGGACCCGCAGCCCTTCCACGTGGACCGGGAGGCGGCCGCCGCCTCCGTGTACGGCGGGCTGATCGCCAGCGGCTGGCAGACGGCCTCGATGTTCATGCGCCGCTACGTGGACGGGCTGCTCTCGGAGAGCTCCTGCGCGGGCTCGCCCGGGGTGGACGAGATCCGCTACCACCAGCCCGTCCGGGCGGGCGACAAGCTCCGGGCCAAGGTCTACATCCTCGGCTCCCGGCGCTCGTTCAGCTGCCCCGACACCGGCGTGGTGCAGCCGCGCTGCCAGCTGGAGACGGAGGACGGCACGGTCGTCTTCAGCATGATCCTGCACAGCACCTTCGTGCGCCGATCCAGCCGCACCTTCGGTCGTTCGCTCGACCCGTGTCACCCGTAACACCAATGCCGCACCACATCACTGACGCATCGTCACTCAAGACGAAGGGGCCTCCCGTGGAAGCCGTATCCCGTACCGCCCAGTGGACCGCCGCCGCGCGCGCCCTGGAATCCGAGCGGGAGAGCCCGCTGTTCGTCGACCCCTACGCCCGCACGGTGGCCGCCGAGGTCGGCTTCCAGCTCCTGGAGCGCTACGCGGGTGCCGGCACGGTGGAGTTCCTGGCGATCCGCACCACCTACCTGGACCGGGCGATCGGCCAGGCCGTGGCCGAGCAGGGCCTGCGGCAGATCGTCTTCGTCGCCTCGGGCATGGACACCCGCCCGTACCGGCTGACCTGGCCCGAGGGGGTCACCGTCTTCGAGCTGGACCGGCCCGCCCTGCTGGCGGCCAAGGCCGAGCTGCTGGCCGGGGCCGAGCTGCCCGCCGGGGTGGAGCGCCGTCCGGTGGCGGTGGACCTCGCCGGGGAGTGGCTGGGCTCGCTGGTCGAGGCCGGCTGGCAGGGCGGGGAGCCCACCCTCTGGGTGGTCGAGGGGCTGCTCTTCTTCCTGCCGGAGGACGCCGTGCGCCGGCTGCTCGGCACCATCTGCGAGCGGACCGCCGACGGCAGCGTGCTGCTCGGCGACGTGGCCAGCCGGGTCTCGCTGCAGAACAAGCTGGCCGGCTCCTTCCTGAACGCGCTCAAGGAGGACGACTCGGCCTGGCTGTTCGGCACCGACGAGCCGGAGAAGTTCCTGGCCGAGTGCGGCTGGATCGTCCGCGAGGTCAAGCAGCCCGGTGAGGAGGGCGCCGCGTTCGGCCGCTGGCCGTACCCGGTGGTGGCCCGCGAGGTGCCGCGGGTGCCGCGCTCCTTCCTCTTCACCCTCGACGTCCCGCAGCGCTGACCCGCCGATCCAGGAGAGAGCACGATGAGCGAGACCAAGACCGAGTTCCATCAGCGCGTGATCACCGACGCCGGGGCGGCCGTGCGCGGCCTGACCGTGGCGATCGGCGAGCGGATGGGCCTGTACCGGGCGCTGCACGGCGCGGGCGAGGTCACCATAGGCGAGTTCGCGAAGCTGGCCGACCTGCAGGAGATGTACGCCCGCGAGTGGCTGCACGCCCAGGTGAGCGCCGACTACGTGAGCCACGACCCGGCCGGTGACACCTACTGGCTGAGCGAGACCCAGGCCGCCGTGCTCGGCGACCCGCAGAGCACGACCTACGCGGCCACCTTCTTCACCGCGCTCAAGGCGCTCTACGCCACCGAGGACCTGCTGGTCGAGGCGTACCGCAAGGGCGGCGGGGTCGGCTGGGCCGACCACCACGCGAGCCTGGACGCCGGCATGGGCGCCTACTTCGTGCCCGGCTACCGGGCCAACCTGGTCTCGAAGTGGATCCCCGCGCTGGAGGGCATGGCCGAGCTGCTCGCCGAGGGCGGCAAGGTGGCCGACATCGGCTGCGGCCCCGGCTACGCGACCCTGATGATCGCCGAGGCCTTCCCGAACGCCACCGTCCACGGCTACGACTACTCCGAGGAGGCCATCGCCCAGGCCCGCCGGAACGCCGAGGAGGCCGGGATGGCCGACCGGGTGGTCTTCGAGGTCGCGCCGGCCGAGGGGTACCCGGGCGAGGACTACGACCTGATCACCTTCTTCAACGTGGTGCACGACCTCGGCGACCCCGAGACCGCCGCCCGCGAGGTACTGCGCGCGCTCGCGCCGAACGGCACCTGGATGATCGTCGAGCCCAACGCCCACGAGGCGGTCCAGGACAACACCAGCCCGGCCGGCCGGCTCTTCATGAGCCTCTCCGCCGTGATGTGCCTCCCGGTGGCCGCGGCCCAGGAGGGCCCGTACGCCCTGGGCAACCACTCGGGCGAGCCGGCCCTGCGGGCCATCGCCGAGAAGGCCGGCTTCACCCGCTGGCGCCGCGCCACCGACTCGGCCGTCAGCGCCGTGTACGAGGCCCGCCCCTGACCCGGGCCCAGCCCCCTCGACCGTTCCCCCGGAGGTACCGATGGCCACGGCCACGCTCGAAGTGAACGACCGGTTCCGCGAGTTGCTCGACCGGCTCACCCAGAAGTCGATCGACGACTACTACAACCCCTACCAGCGCTTCGTCTGGGCCGACTCGCTGGCGGACGACCAGTGGTGGATGAGCCCCGACCTGCTGTCGGTGTACGGCACCCCGCTCTTCGACAGCTACGACGAGAAGACGCTCAAGGCCCTCTCCAAGTGGGAGAGCATCAACTTCTACAGCCTCAACGTGCACGGCATCCGCGAGCTGCTGATCGAGGTGGTGGGCCGCGTCCAGACGCCTGCCTTCGACGTGCCCTCGGACTTCTTCCACCACTTCATCGGTGAGGAGAACGAGCACATGTGGTTCTTCGCCGAGTTCTGCAAGCGGTACGGCGGCAAGCTCTACGCCGGACCGCCCGCGCTGAAGAACCCGGCCGCCGAGAAGTACGAGCTCGAGGTGGAGAACTTCCTGGTCTTCGCCCGGATCCTCTTCTTCGAGGAGATGGTGGACTTCTACAACACCCGGATGGCCCAGGACACTTCGCTCTGCGAGACGATCCGCCAGGTCAACCGGATCCACCACGAGGACGAGTCCCGGCACATCGCCTTCGGCCGCGAGCTGGTGGCCCACCTGCACGCCCGGATGAAGGCCGCCGTCAGAGCCGAGCGGGTCCGCGAGGTGGAGCAGTACCTCAAGCGGTACATCGTCTTCAGCCTGCACTCCTTCTACAACCCGCACGTCTACCGGGACGCCGGCCTGGCCGACCCGCTGGGCGTGCGCGAGACGCTGATCGCCGCCGAGGGCCGCCGGGCCGCCGAGCGCAAGGTGATCCGCAAGCCGATGGCCTTCTTCCTGAAGTCGGGCATCTTCACCGACGACACCCTGCCGGCCTGACCCGAGGTGACCATGATCGAGACCGCCATCGAGCGCAACGGACTCTCCGCGCTCGGCCCCGAGGCGACCGGCCTGCTCCGCCTGCTCGACGACACCTTCGCCGGGTGGGGCACCGAGGCCGGCGCGCTCGCGATGACCATGCCGCCGGTGCTGCCGGCGGCCGAGCTCAAGAAGCTCGACTACTACGACAACTTCCCGCACCAGGCCATCCTGGCCGCCCCGCTCGACCTCGCGAGCCGCGAGAGCGCGCCCTTCGACGATCAGGCCGGCGCCTTCCCGCAGGCCGCCCTGGAGCCGGCCGGCCTCGGCCTGCCCTCGGCCGCCTGTTACGGCATCTACCTGCACCACGCGGGCACCGAGCTGGCGGCCAACACCCTGATCACGGTGGTCGGCCGCTGCTTCCGCAAGGAGACGCACTACGAGAACCTGCGCCGGCTGCTCGGCTTCCACATGCGGGAGATCGTCGCGCTCGGCACGCGCGAGCACGTCGAGGCGCACCTGAAGCGCTCCACCGAGCGGATCACCGCCTTCGCCGAGGCGCTCGACCTGCCGCTGCGCAATGAGGCCGCCACCGACCCGTTCTACGACCGGGGCGGCGCCCGGCTGCTGCTCCAGCAACTCTCGCCGGTCAAGCACGAGTTCCTGTACGAGGACCTGGCCATCGCCTCGGTCAACGTGCACCGGAACTTCTTCGGCGAGCGCTGCGACATCACCCTGGACGGCGAGCCGGTCTTCACCAGTTGCGTCGCCTTCGGCCTGGAGCGCTGGCTCTCCGCGCTCACCCGCCGGCACGGCAGCTGGCCGGCCGCCACCGAAGCCGTCCTGCGGGCAGCGGCGGCGGTCTGAGGTGGCGCACGGCACCACCGTCCCGGACCGGTCGGCCGCCCCCTGGGGCCCGCTCGGCTTGGACATCGTCTCCGCGCAGCGGGTGCGAGGCATCATCGAGGAGCACGGCGAGGCCTTCCTGAGCCGGATGCTCACCGAGCGTGAACTCGCCGACTGCCGGGTGGACACCGGGCTGCACCTGCTCACCGTCTGCGGCCGGATCGCCGCGAAGGAGGCCGCGTTCAAGGCCCTCCGGGTGACCGGCCGCCCGATGCCCTGGCTGGAGATCGAGATCCGGCGCGGCCCCGGTGGCTGGCCCACGGTCGAACTCTTCGGTGAGGCCGCCGCGTTGGCCGCCGAGGCGGGCATCGAGCGGATCGGGGTGAGCATTAGCCACGACGTCGACTACGCCGTCGCGGTGGGCGCCCCACTGCCGACCGACTGACGTGGTCTGCATGCGACCGAGTCAACTTCCTTGTTTCACAAACTATTTGATACCCCACCAGAGGAGAATCACCATGAGCAACCAGCTGGATCAGGTCAAGGCGTGGCTCCTCAAGCGGCACCCCGAGCGCGAGGACATCGCGCCGGACCTCGACCTGATTGAGAACCGACTGATCGATTCGCTCTCGTTCGTGGAGTTCGTTTTCATGCTGGAGCAGGTCAGTGGAACGCCGATCGACATGGATGCCCTGGAGGTCGATGATTTGCGAAGCCTGTCCAGCATCGAGGCGCGGTACCTCGCTGCCGTGGCGAGCTGACCCCTGCCCGGATGCAGCATCCAGTCCGACCGGGCGGCTCCACCGAGCCGCCCGGCGGCGGTACCTGACCCACAACCGACCCCTACCCGAAGGGCCCGCACTCACATGTCACGCCGTCTGTTCACCTCGGAGTCGGTAACCGAGGGTCACCCCGACAAGATCGCCGACCAGATCAGCGACTCGATCCTCGACGCGCTGCTCCGCCAGGACCCGAACTCCCGCGTCGCCGTGGAGACCCTGATCACCACCGGTCAGGTGCACATCGCCGGCGAGGTCACCACCACCGCCTACGCCCCGATCGCGCAGCTCGTCCGCGACACCATCCTGGAGATCGGCTACGACTCCTCGCAGAAGGGCTTCGACGGCGCCTCCTGCGGCGTCTCGGTCTCGATCGGCGCCCAGTCGCCCGACATCGCCCAGGGCGTCGACACGGCGATCGAGACCCGGGTGGACGGCACTGAGGACGACCTGGACAAGCAGGGCGCCGGCGACCAGGGCCTGATGTTCGGCTACGCCTGCGACGACACCCCCGAGCTGATGCCGCTGCCGATCACCCTGGCGCACCGGCTCTCCCAGCGCCTGACCGAGGTCCGCAAGGACGGCACGCTCCCGTACCTGCGCCCGGACGGCAAGACCCAGGTCACCATCGAGTACGACGGCGACAAGGCCGTCCGCCTCGACACCGTGGTGGTCTCCACCCAGCACGCGGCCGACATCGACCTCGACACCCTGCTCGCCCCCGACATCGAGCAGTACGTGGTCCGCCCGATCGTCGAGGCGCTGGAGATCGACACCGAGGGCTACCGGCTGCTGGTCAACCCGACCGGCCGCTTCGAGATCGGCGGCCCGATGGGCGACGCCGGTCTGACCGGCCGCAAGATCATCGTGGACACCTACGGCGGCTACGCCCGCCACGGCGGCGGCGCGTTCTCGGGCAAGGACCCGTCCAAGGTGGACCGTTCGGCCGCGTACGCGATGCGCTGGGTGGCCAAGAACATCGTTGCGGCCGGCCTGGCCCGCCGGGCCGAGGTGCAGGTCGCGTACGCGATCGGCAAGGCCGCCCCGGTCGGCCTCTTCGTCGAGACCTTCGGGACGGAGACCGTGCCGGTGCTCGACATCCAGAAGGCCGTCCTGGAGGTCTTCGACCTCCGCCCGGCTGCCATCGTCCGCGACCTCGACCTGCTGCGGCCGATCTACTCGCAGACCTCCGCGTACGGCCACTTCGGCCGTGAGCTGCCCGACTTCACCTGGGAGCGCACCGACCGCGCCGACAAGCTCCGTCAGGCCGCCGGCGCCGCCTGACCGTCGCCTGATCGCTGCCTGACCGCCGCCTCGCGGCGCAGGACCGGGCGGGCCCGTCCCAGCCCGCCCGGTCCTGCGTCCGGCCCTGCGCCCGTACCGGACGCTCCCGCCAGCTCACCAGCTCCGCCCATGTTCCGAGACGAGGACTCATGCGCATTGCCATCACCGGGTCGATCGCCACCGACCATCTCATGGCGTTCCCAGGCCGATTCGCCGAGCAGCTGATGCCGGACCAGCTCGCCACGGTCTCGCTCTCCTTCCTGGTCGACGACCTGGAGGTGCGCCGAGGAGGGGTGGCCGCCAACATCGCGCTGGGCCTGGCCCGGCTCGGCCTCGCCCCGGTGCTGGTCGGCGCGGTGGGCCCCGACTTCGGCGAGTACGGCGACTGGCTGCGCGGCCAGGGCGTGGACACCGCCTCGGTGCGGTACTCCGAGACCCGCCAGACCGCCCGGTTCATGTGCACCACCGACCTCGACCGCAACCAGATCGCCTCCTTCTACGCCGGCGCGATGGCCGAGGCGCGGGAGATCGAACTCGCCCCGACCGCAGCCCGGTTGGGCGGGCTCGACCTGGTCCTCGTCTCGCCCAACGACCCCACCGCGATGGTCCGCCACACCGAGGAGTGCCGCGCGCTCGGCCGCCCGTTCGCCGCCGACCCCGGCCAGCAGATCGCCCGGATGGACGGCGCCGACCTGCTCCGCCTGGTCGACGACGCCTGGGTGCTCTTCACCAACGAGTACGAGGCCGCCCTGCTCACCAAGCACACCGGCCGCACCCACGACGAACTCCTCGACTCCGTCGGCACCTGGATCACCACCCTGGGCGCCGAGGGCATCCGGATCGAGCGCTCCGGCGCCGCGCCCGTCCTCGTCCCCGCCGTCCCGGTCGCCGACCCGGTCGAGCCCACCGGCCTCGGCGACGCCTTCCGGGCCGGCTTCCTGGCCGCCGTCTCCTGGGGGCTGGAGATGCCACGCGCCGCCCAACTCGGCTGTGCACTTGCAGCAGTGACGCTCCGCCAGATCGGCCCGCAGGGCGACGCCCCCGACCTGCCCGCCCTGCTCGACTCGATCCGCCGCACCTACGGTGAGGAGGCGGCCGCAGAGCTCGCCCCGCACCTCGCGGCCGTACCCTCCCCGGGAGGTGCCCGATGAGCCGCGGCGACGCTCTGCGCGAGGCCCTGGCCACCCGGGTGGTGGTGGCCGACGGTGCGATGGGCACCATGCTCCAGGCGCAGGATCCGTCGATGGAGGACTTCGAGCAGCTGGAGGGCTGCAACGAGATCCTGAACGTGACCCGGCCCGACATCGTGCGCTCCGTCCACGACGCGTATTTCGCGGTGGGCGTGGACTGTGTGGAGACCAATACCTTCGGCGCGAACTTCGCGGCCCTGGGCGAGTACGACATCCCTGGCCGGATCTTCGAACTCTCCGAGGCCGGTGCCCGGATCGCCCGCGAGGCCGCCGACGCCGTGGCCACCCCCGATCGCCCCCGCTGGGTGCTCGGCTCGATCGGCCCCGGCACCAAGCTCCCCACCCTCGGCCACATCGACTACGCCACCGTCCGCGAGGGCTTCCGCCAGAACGCGGCCGGCCTGGTCGCGGGCGGCGCCGACGGCCTGCTGGTGGAGACCTCGCAGGACCTGCTGCAGACCAAGGCCGCCGTGCTGGGCGCGAAGGCTGCGCTGGCCGAGGCGGGTCTCGATCTGCCGGTGTTCGTCCAGGTGACGGTGGAGACCACGGGCACGATGCTGCTGGGTTCGGAGATCGGTGCGGCGCTGACGGCGCTGGAGCCGCTGGGCGTGGACTTCATCGGGCTGAACTGCGCGACCGGTCCGGCCGAGATGAGCGAGCACCTGCGCTACCTCGCCAAGAACGCCAAGGTCGGCCTCTCCTGCATGCCCAACGCCGGTCTCCCGGTGCTGGGCAAGGACGGCGCGCACTATCCGCTGTCGCCGGCCGAGTTGGCGGACGCCCACGAGATGTTCGTGCGGGAGTACGGGCTGTCGCTGGTCGGCGGCTGCTGCGGCACCACCCCGGAGCACCTGCGCGCGGTGGTCGAGCGTGTCCAGGGCCGTCCGGTCACGGTCCGCGACCCGCGTCCGGAGTCGGCGGCTTCCTCGCTGTACCAGTCGGTGCCGTTCCGGCAGGACACCTCGTACCTGGCGATCGGTGAGCGGACGAACGCGAACGGGTCGAAGAAGTTCCGCGAGTCGATGCTGGCGGGTGACTGGCAGGCGTGTGTGGAGATCGCCCGGGACCAGATCCGGGACGGTTCGCACCTGCTGGACCTGTGCGTGGACTACGTCGGCCGGGACGGTGTCGCCGACATGCGCGAGATCGCGGGTCGGCTGGCGACGGCTTCGACGCTGCCGATCGTGCTGGACTCCACCGAACCGGCCGTGCTGCGGGCGGGGTTGGAGAAGCTCGGTGGTCGTGCGGTGCTGAACTCGGTGAACTACGAGGACGGCAACGAGGAGGGTTCGCGGTTCGCGGTGATCGCGGGGCTGGCGCGTGAGCACGGTGCCGGTCTGATCGCGCTCACCATCGACGAGGAGGGGCAGGCCCGCACCGCCGGGAAGAAGGTGGAGATCGCGGAGCGGCTGATCGCGGAGCTGACGGGCGACTACGGCATCGACGAGGGTTCGATCCTGGTCGACTGCCTGGCGTTCACGCTCGGCACGGGGCAGGAGGAGTCGCGTCGGGACGGTATCGAGACGATCGAGGCGATCCGTGAGCTGAAGCGCCGTCACCCGCGGGTGCAGACGACGCTGGGTCTGTCGAACATCTCGTTCGGTCTCTCGCCGGCGGCGCGTCAGGTCATCAACTCCGTCTTCCTGAACGAGTGTGTCGAGGCCGGGCTGGATTCGGCGATCGTGCACGCTTCGAAGATCCTCCCCATGGCGCGGATCCCCGAGGAGCAGCGCGAGGTGGCGCTCGACCTGGTGTATGACCGGCGTCGTGAGGGTTATGACCCGTTGCAGCGGCTGCTGCAGCTGTTCGAGGGTGTGAGCATGGCGTCCTCGGCGGCGTCGAAGGCGCAGGAGTTGGCGGCGTTGCCGTTGGAGGAGCGTCTGCAGCGTCGGGTCATCGACGGTGAGCGGGGCGGCCTGGAGCCGGACCTCGAAGAGGCGCTCCGGACTCGGCCGGCGCTGGACATCGTCAACACCACGCTGCTGGCGGGCATGAAGGTGGTCGGTGAGCTGTTCGGCTCCGGCCAGATGCAGCTGCCGTTCGTGCTCCAGTCCGCCGAGGTCATGAAGTCGGCGGTGGCGTATCTCGAGCCGCACATGGAGAAGTCGGACGATGAGGGCAAGGGCACGATCGTGCTGGCCACCGTCAAGGGTGACGTGCACGACATCGGCAAGAACCTGGTCGACATCATCCTGTCCAACAACGGCTACACGGTCGTCAACCTCGGTATCAAGCAGCCGGTTTCGGCGATCCTGGACGCGGCGGTGGAGCACAAGGCCGATGTGATCGGCATGTCGGGTCTGCTGGTGAAGTCGACGGTGATCATGAAGGAGAACCTGGAGGAGCTGAACCAGCGCAGGCTGGCCGCCGACTTCCCGGTGATCCTCGGCGGCGCCGCCCTCACCCGCGCCTACGTCGAGCAGGATCTGCACGAGATCTACGAGGGTGAGGTCCGGTACGCGCGGGACGCGTTCGAGGGCCTGCGCCTGATGGACGCGCTGATCGCGGTGAAGCGCGGTGTGCCCGGTGCTGCCCTGCCGGAGCTGCGGCAGCGGCGGCACGCCAGGGCGGAGGTCGTGGAGCCGGAGCAGGAGGTGAACCTCGGGCAGATCCGGTCGGATGTGTCCGTGGACAACCGGGTGCCGGAGCCGCCGTTCTGGGGGGATCGGATCGTCAAGGGTGTGCCGTTCGCGGATTACGCGTCCTGGCTGGACGAGGACGCGCTGTTCAAGGGGCAGTGGGGTCTGAAGGCCTCGCGGGCATCAGAAGGGGTGGCGCGAAGCGCCTCGGACAAGGGTGGTGGCGGGCGACGGGCGGGCGGGCCCTCGTACGAGGAGCTGGTGGAGACGGAGGGGCGGCCTCGGCTGCGGATGTGGCTGGACCGGTTGCAGACCGAGGGCTGGCTTGAGGCGGCGGTGGTCTACGGGTACTTCCCGGCGGCGTCCAAGGGCGACGATCTGATCGTCTATGACCTTCAGGGGCCGGAGCGCACCCGGTTCACCTTCCCGCGTCAGCGGCGTGGGCGTCGGCTCTGTCTGGCGGACTTCTTCCGGCCGGAGGAGTCGGGGCAGAAGGACGTCCTCGGGCTCCAGGTGGTCACGATGGGCAACCGGATCTCGGAGGCCGCGAACGAGCTGTTCGCCGCCAACGCGTACCGGGACTACCTGGAGCTGCACGGGCTGTCGGTCCAACTGGCGGAGGCGCTGGCGGAGTTCTGGCACGCGCGGGTCCGCTACGAGCTGGGATTCGGGGACGAGGACCCGCAGGACGTGCGGGACATGTTCCAGCTGAAGTACCGGGGTGCGCGGTTCTCGCTCGGGTACGGGGCCTGCCCGGAGCTGGAGGATCGAGCGAAGATCGCCGAGTTGCTGCGGCCGGAGCGGATCGGGGTGGTGCTGTCGGAGGAGTTCCAGTTGCACCCGGAGCAGTCCACGGACGCGATCGTGATCCACCACCCCGAGGCGAAGTACTTCAACGCCCGTTGATGCCAAACCACTTACCCGGAGAAGGAGGGCAGCCGTGTCACCAGACGGCAAGAGCCTGCGCGCGCTGATGCAGTCGAGTGAGCCGACCTATTCGTTCGAGTTCTTCCCGCCGAAGACGGCGGCCGGGGAGGCCGGGCTCTGGCAGGCCATCCGGCGAGTGGAGGCGGTCGTGCCCGCCTTCGTCTCGGTGACCTACGGGGCCGGTGGCTCCTCGCGGGAGCGGACGATCGAGACGGTCGGCCGGATCGTGGCGGAGACCACGCTGCGGCCGGTCGCCCACCTGACGGCCGTCGGTCACTCGGTCGGCGAACTCCGTTCTTTCATTCGGCAGTTGGCCGACGGTGGGATCAGCGACGTGCTGGCTCTGCGCGGCGATCCGCCGGGCGATCCGCGGGGGCCGTGGACGCGGCACCCGGAGGGGTTCGAGCACGCGGCCGACCTGGTGCGGCTGGTGAAGGAGTGCGGTGACTTCACCGTGGGCGTGGCCGCCTTCCCGGAGAAGCACCCCCGGTCGGCCGACTGGGAGAGCGAGGTGCGGCACTTCGTGGCCAAGTGCAAGGCCGGCGCCGACTACGCGATCACCCAGATGTTCTTCCGGGCCGAGGACTACCTCCGGCTGCGCGACAAGGTCGCGGCGGCCGGCTGCGACACCCCGATCATCCCCGAGATCATGCCGGCCACCAGCGCCGCCCAGATCGCCCGGTTCGCCGAGCTGAGCAACGCGACCCTGCCGGACGAGCTGCGGTCGCAGCTCGAAGCCGCCCAGGGCGACCCCGAATCGGGCCACCGGATCGGCGTGGAGCACGCCACCGCGCTGGCCGCCGAGCTGCTCGCCGAGGGCGCGCCGGGACTGCACTTCATCACCCTGAACAAGTCTCCGGCCGCGCTGGAGATCTACCGCGACCTGGGCCTGCCCCGGGCCGCCCACCTCGCCACCGACGACCGGGCCGCGTACACCGCTGCGGTCTGAACCACCCTGAAATGGAGCTCCGTTGACCACCACCCAGAACCAGGCGTCCGACTACAAGGTCGCCGACATCTCCCTCGCGGCGTTCGGCCGTAAGGAGATCGAGCTGGCCGAGCACGAGATGCCCGGTCTGATGGCCATCCGCAAGGAGTACGCGGCCTCCCAGCCGCTGGCCGGTGCCCGGATCGTCGGCTCGCTGCACATGACCATCCAGACCGCGGTGCTGATCGAGACCCTGGTCGCCCTCGGCGCCGAGGTGCGCTGGGTCTCCTGCAACATCTTCTCCACCCAGGATCACGCCGCCGCCGCGATCGCCGCCGCCGGCATCCCGGTGTTCGCCTGGAAGGGCGAGACGCTGGAGGAGTACTGGTGGTGCACCGAGCAGGCGTTCACCTGGCCGAACGGCGAGGTGCCGAACATGATCCTGGACGACGGCGGTGACGCCACCCTGCTCGTCCACAAGGGACTCGAGTACGCCAAGGCCGGTGCGGTGCCGGACCCGTCGACGGCCGACAACGAGGAGTTCCGGATCGTCCTGGAGCTGCTGGCCGACAGCAAGCTCGACTGGGCCCGGATCGCCGGCGAGATCAAGGGCGTGACGGAGGAGACCACCACGGGTGTCCACCGCCTGTACGAGATGCACCGTGACGGCAAGCTGCTGTTCCCGGCGATCAACGTCAACGACGCGGTGACCAAGTCGAAGTTCGACAACAAGTACGGCTGCCGCCACTCGCTGATCGACGGCATCAACCGGGCGACCGACGTGCTGATCGGTGGCAAGGTCGCCGTCGTCGCGGGCTACGGCGACGTGGGCAAGGGCTGCGCGGAGTCGCTGCGCGGCCAGGGCGCCCGGGTGATCGTGACCGAGATCGACCCGATCTGCGCGCTGCAGGCGGCGATGGACGGCTACCAGGTGACCACCCTGGAGGAGGTCGTCGGAATCGCGGACATCTTCATCACCACCACGGGCAACAAGGACATCATCCTTGCCGAGCACATGGAGAAGATGAAGCACCAGGCGATCGTCGGCAACATCGGCCACTTCGACAACGAGATCGACATCGCCGGCCTCTCGAAGCTCCCCGGCATCGTGAAGACCGAGATCAAGCCGCAGGTCCACGAGTGGCGCTTCGCGGACGGCCACACGATCATCATGCTGTCCGAGGGCCGCCTGCTGAACCTGGGCAACGCGACGGGTCACCCGTCCTTCGTGATGTCCAACTCCTTCGCGAACCAGACGATCGCGCAGATCGAGCTCTTCACGAAGACCGAGGAGTACCCGGTCGGCGTCTACGTGCTCCCGAAGCACCTGGACGAGAAGGTGGCCCGCCTCCACCTGGACGCCCTCGGCGTGAAGCTCACCGTCCTCTCCAAGGACCAGGCCGACTACATCGGCGTCCCGGTCGAGGGCCCGTACAAGCCCGAGCAGTACCGCTACTGACTGTCAATCAGATCAGATGAGGAGGTCGGTGGTGACCACTGCCGTCGAGGTCCGCGACCCGCAGCTGCCCGGGAGGCTGCTGCTCACCGAGCGGGACGAGCTGATGCCGCTGCTGCGCCGCACGCCGGAGGAGTACTTCGAGCGGCCGACCGCCTGCCCGGGCTGGACGGTCCGCGAGGTGCTGGCGCACTGCGGGGCCGCGCTGGTGCGGATCGTGGAGGGCAGGCTGCCCGCGTTCACCCCGGAGCACAACGCGGCCGACGTGCTGGAGCGCGTCGACTGGCCGTTGGCCCGGGTGCTGGACGAGCTGGACGAGGCGATGGTCACCGCCGGCCCCGCGATCGCGGCGGCCGACGGGGAGTTGGACGTGATCGCGCTCGGGGAGTGGGTGCACGCGGGTGATGTCCGCGACGCCTTCCAGGAGCCCGGCGCCTACCAGGGCGCCGGGATCGAGGACGCCCTCACCCTGCTCGCCACCGCGAGCCGGGTGCGGCTGACCCCGCGCGTGCTCGCCGACACCCCGTTCGGCGAGCTGAGCTTCGGCAACCTGGTGGACGGGCGCGAACCGGCCCGTCTCAGCACCGACCCGGGCACGCTGATCCGGCTGTACGCCGGCCGCCGGCCCGCACCGGACCGCTACCGCCTGGTCGGCGCGGATCCGGCGGAGCTGGTGATCTACCGCTGAGTTGAGGCGAGTTGGGGCGGTCCGGGCTCAGGCCCGGGCCGCCCCTTCGGCGTTCAGTGCAGGGTGGCCTGGAGGGCAGCCAGGGCCTCCCACCAGACGGTGCCCGGGGCCGGCACGAGGGTGGTGATCTCCCGGGCCTCGGCGGGGGAGAGGCGGGCCACCAGCCGCAGCTCCAGGTGGTCCAGGGCGACGCGCTGGGTGTGCCAGCGGACCAGGGCCGCGTCCTGGACGAGCAGGGCCGCCACCTCGGCGCAGTGCTGCGTGCAGTCGAGGGCGGCGGCCTGGTGCAGGTGGCGCAGCGCGGTGTCCAGCGCGGCCGCCTGGTGTTCGCTCGGGTGCACGCCGCCGATGGTGGCGAGGCCGAGCAGGTGGTGCGCCCGGGCGTCCCGGGGCTGGGTGGCGAGGTGCTGCTCCAGGGCCCGGACGGCGCCGGGGTGGTCCCCGGCGCGCAGCAGGCCCTCCGCCAGCGCGTGACGGCTCACGGTGGTGGTGTCGGACGACATTGTCTTCCCCCCGGGTAAGGCCCGCCGAGGCCCTCTTGACGGGACGGCGGTCAGCCCCATTAACCACCCCCGGCGCGCGCGGGGACAAGGCGCTCGCGGGGGCGCGCGGAGTCAGAGCGGCCTCACACCTTGACGACCTGGAACGCTTCGGCGAGCCGCCCGGCGGGCAGCCCGCCGTCGAGCGCGTGTTCCGTCTGCCAGTCGCGCAACAGCGCCTCCAGATCGGCGAGATGAGCGGTCTGCGAGGTGTGCACGCTGAGCGCGGCGAGCTTGCGGGGGAACTCCTCGGTGACGTCCACCCAGTGGTTGGGGGTGGGCCCGGTCATCAGCCAGAGCTCGGGCACCTCCCAGACGTCCAGCCCTTCCTCCTTGAGCAGCGCGGGGTGGGCGAAGGGGTTGCGGGCGTCGGGGTAGACGGCCCGCAGTGCGGCCTCGCCGGCGGCCCGGTGGTCGGGGTGCAGATCGGGCATCCGGCCCCAGTTGATCTCGGGGCTGGGCATCACGACGATCTCGGGGCGGGTCTGCCGGATCACCCGGGCCAGGTCGCGCCGAAGGTCCATGCAGGGCTCCAGCCGGCCGTCGGGGTAGGAGAGGAACCTGACGTCGTCCACCCCGCAGGACTTGGCGGCCATCCGCTGCTCGGCCCGGCGCAGCGGGGAGATGGACTGGCGGGGGAGCGCCTTGTCGAAGCCCCCGTTGTCACCGTCGGTGAGCACGCAGTAGACCACCTCGGTGCCCTGGTCGGTCCACTGGATCACCGTCCCGGCGGCACAGAACTCCACGTCGTCGGGGTGGGCCGTCACCACGAGCACCCGCTCCGGGCGGGCGGCGCCCGTGCGGCCCGGTGCGTGCGGGAGGGGGGCGGGTGTCATGGGGTCGTCCTCTCGGGTGGGCAGTCCTCCTGGATCGGCAAAATATCATGGCGATACAGTGATTTGGTCGGACCAAAAAACCTGCACACCGGCCGATCGGCAGGTGGCGCACCCACGCCAAGGCGGGTGCGCGCCTTGACCGGTGGCCGATCCGACCGGGTCAGGCTGGCAGCATGGTCGGCGAGAACAGGCCGTCCGGACGGAGCGGCCGATGAGATCCGAGCACCCGTCCACCGGCGCCGCCCAGCCCGGCCGCTCGGATACCCCGGACTTCGTCACCTTCGGTAGCCACGAGAAGGAGGTCCCACCCGTGACCGCCGCAGCATGGATCACCGCGACCCCGCCCACCCCCAACGGAGAGCTCCACGTCGGCCATCTCGCCGGGCCCTACGTCGCCGCCGACGTGCTGCGCCGTTTCCTGCGCGCCGACGGCGAGCCCTGCCGGCTCACCAGCGGGCTCGACGACCACGACAGCGTGGTGGAGCTGTGCGCCCTCACCCAGGGCCGCAAGACCGAGGAGGTGGCCGACGGCTACGGCGAGGCCATCACGGTGGACTGGCGCCGGGCCGGCGTCGAGTTCGACCAGATCACCCGCCCCCGGGCCGAACCCGGCCACCTGGCGGCCGTCCAGGGCCTCTTCCGGGAGCTGCACGGCGAGGGCGTGATCGTCGCCCGCAGCCGGCTGCTCCCGTACTGCGCCCCCTGCGACCGCCCGCTGCACGGCGCCTACGTGGCCGGCGGCTGCCCCTCCTGCGGGGCCCCCGCCCACGGCAACCTCTGCCGCTCCTGTGCCCGCCCCAACGACTGCGGCGACCTGCTCGACCCGCGCTGCGTGCTCTGCGGCACCCCCGCCGGGCTGCGCCAGGTACGGCGGCTCTACCTGCCGCTGGAGCAGTTCCGCCGCGAGCTGACCGAGTACTGGGGCCGGATCGTGCTGCCGCCCCGGCTCGCGGTGCTCTGCGACCGCCTGGCGGCCGACGGCCTGCCCGAGGTGGCCGTCAGCCACCCCGGCGAGTGGGGCGTGCCGGTGCCGGTGGAGGGCTTCGCCGACCAGCGGATCGACCCCCGGTTCGAGCTGGCCGCCGGCCGGCTGCACCAGCAACAGGGCCGGGGCGCGGGCCCGGTGGAGTTCTTCGGCTTCGACCGCGCCTACGTGCACCTCGCCCTGCTGCCCGCCGTGCTCTCCGCGCGCGGCGCCGCGCTGCCGGCCGGCTTCCAGGTCAACGAGCACTACCGGCTGGACGGCCGCCGCTTCTCCACCGGCGCCCGGCACGCCGTCTGGGCGCTGGACGCGCTCACCGAGGCCGGCTCCGACACGCTGCGCCGGCACGTGCTCAGCGGCCGCCCCGAGGGCCGCCCGGCCGACTTCGACCCGGCCGCCCTGGACGCCACCCGCGACCACCTGCAGGCCAGTTGGAACAGCTGGCTGGCCGCGCTGCTCGCCGCGCTGCGCGAGGAGTGCGGCGGGATCACCCCCGAGGAGGCGCCCGGCGGGGCCGGCTGGGAGCAGCTGCGCGAGCGCCTGGAGCGGGCGGCCGGCGAGCTGCGCTGCGCGTACGGCCCGGGCGGCTTCGCGCCCCGTCGGGTGGTCGCGCTGCTCGACGAAGTGGTCCGGCTGGCCGAGGACTTCCACGCGGTGAACGCCCACGAGAAGGACCGGCCGAGCGGAGCCGAGCGCTACCGGGCCTCGCTGGCGGCCGAGTTGGCGATCGCCGGCGCCCTGACGGCCTGGGCTCACCCGGTGATGCCGGAGGGCGCCGAACGCCTGGCCGGCGCGCTGGGGCTGCGCCCCGGCGGCCCGGTCACCGCCGCGGCCCTCACCCCGCCGGCCCCCGGCACCCGGCTGGCGCCGCCGAGCGGCCCGGTCTTCGGCTACTGAGCCCCCGGTCCGAGTGAGCCCCCGCCCGGGCGGCGGGGGCTTCCGGCTGCCCGGGGACGCTCCGGTCACGATCTTGTTCTCTCTCCGAACTGCCCTGTCCCTGAACTGCGCTGTCCGCCCTGATGAGCACCCTGATGAGCACGAGGAGCGTGTCTAGGTTGAGGAACTCCACTGTCGTAAAGAGGCCGTCGCTCGGGCGCGGCGGCCTCCGGGTGCGCCGGGTGGCGATGCTGAGCGTGCACACCTCACCGCTGCACCAGCCGGGCACCGGCGACGCGGGCGGGATGAACGTGTACATCCTGGAGCTGGCCCGGCGGTTGGCCTGTCTGGGCACCGAGGTGGACGTGTTCACCCGCCGCACCTCGATGGAGCTGCCCACCGTGGTCGAGGCGGCCCCCGGCGTGCGGGTGCGGCACGTGACGGCCGGCCCGCCCGGCCCGGTGGCCAAGGAGCGGCTGCCCAGAGTGCTGCCCGCCTTCGCCGAGGAGGTGGTCCGCTCGGCCCGCGAGGAGGGCGCCCGCTACGACGTGGTGCACGCCCACTACTGGCTCTCCGGCCAGGCCGGCCGGGAGATCGCCGCCCGGTGGGACGTGCCGCTGGTGCACACCATGCACACCATGGCCAAGGTCAAGAACGCCGCCCTGGCCGACGGCGACACCCCAGAACCGCTGGTCCGAGTGCTCGGCGAGATGGGCCTGGCAGACTACGCCGACCGCCTGATCGCCAACACCGCGGCCGAACAGGCCGAACTGGTCGGCCATTACGGCGCCGCCACCGAGCGCACTGCCGTGGTGCACCCCGGCGTCTGCCTGGACAACTTCCGCCCGCTGGACGGCCGCTCGGCCGCCCGCCGCCGGCTCGGACTGCCCGCCGAGGCTCTGGTGGTGCTCTTCGCCGGGCGGATCCAGCCGCTCAAGGCCCCCGACGTGCTGCTGCACGCCGTGGCCGGACTCCTGCGGCTGCGGCCCGCGTTGCGCGGCCGGCTGCTGGTGCCGGTGATCGGCGGCCTGAGCGGGGCCGGGGCCGCCTACCCCGAGCGCTGCCGCCGGCTCGCCGAGGAGCTCGGCGTGGCCGACTCGGTCAGCTTCCGCCCCCCGGTCCGCCAGGCCGACCTGGCCGACTGGTACCGGGCCGCCGACGTGCTCACCGTGCCCTCGCACAGCGAGTCCTTCGGCCTGGTCGCCCTGGAGGCCCAGGCCTGCGGCACCCCCGTGCTCGCCGCCGCCGTCGGCGGCCTGCCGGTCGCCGTCCGGGACGGCGTCACCGGCCTGCTGGTGCAGGGCCACGACCCGCTCGCCTACGCCCGCGCCCTCTGCCGCTTCGCCGACGACCCGGCCTGGGCGGCCGGCCTCGGCACGGCGGCCGTCCGGCACGCGGCCGGCTTCGGCTGGGAGGCCTGCGCCCGGGCCACCGAACAGGTCTACGCCGAAGCCCGGACGGCCCGTTGGGCCGCCCGCCACCTGGTCGGCGCCGTCGCCTCCTGAGTCCTGGCGGGGGCCGTGGCACGTCCACGCCATGGCTTGGGCGCGACGGCCCGGGCCATGGAGATCGGATGGTCGGCGGGGAAGGATCGAGCCATCGACCGGCGCCGCCGACCGCCCCCGGGTACGGGGCGGCGCCCATCCGCCCCCACCCCACCGGAGCCTCGCATGCCCATCGCCGAGTGTCGCCACGACATCCTCTGGCCGCCGCCCGCCCCGCCCGCCCCGCCGAAGAACTGACCCACTCCCGGCCGCCCGCACCCCCGGAAGGAAGACCGTGACCACCGCCGTACGCCCCGCCCCCACCGCCCGCCGAACCGGCCATGCTCCGGCAGCGGTCGCGCACCACGGCTGCGCCCTGCCGCCCCTGCACATCCTCGCCTTCGACCCGGCCGACCTCCCGCCCGGCCGCCGTGCCGGCATCCCGGCGGCCGATCTGGCCGATCACCACGCCCAGTTGGCGGTCATGCGGCGCGCTGCCGCGGAGGGCGACTCGCGTCAGTTCGCGCTCACCGCCACGGCCGCGGCACTCCTGACGGTCCGCCACCGACCCCGGCCGGTGGTCGAGCGCGTGACGCAGCGGCTCCAACTGTGGGGCGCGATCGGGCTCCAGGCGGAGCAGGACTCCTCGCTGCTCGGGCTCTTGTACGCTCCCGACGAGGCCGACTTGGATGCGCGGGTGGCCCGGGCCAGGGCAGGCCTGCTGCGGCTCGGCATCCACCGTACCTGGCGCTTCGATGCAGGCTGAACTCTTCTGCTGAGTCGACCAGTTGCATCACCCAGGGGCGCGGGGAACCGCGCGAGGGCGGAGGGCGCAGGGCTGCCACCTTCCGCACGCGCGCAGTCCCCCGCGCCCCTGAACAGTGCAACTAACGGCAGTCAGGACACTGGCCGTGGAAGATCAGCTCGGTCTCCGTCATCCGCCAGCCGCGGAGGCCCTTGCGGGGGGCCTCGGGGGTCTCGGCGGCCACGTTCGTGACGCGGCCGCACTGGCTGCACAGCGCGTGGTGGTGCGGGGTGCCGGCCAGCTCGAAGACGGCGGGGCGGCCGGGGCGTTCGAACTTGCGGACCAGGCCGGTCTCCATGAAATGGCGCAGCATCTCGTAGACGGCCTGGCTGGTCAGGGTGCCCAGGCGGGCGCGGGCCCGGTCGGTGATGGACTCCACGTCGAGGTGGTCGCCGGCGGCGAGGAGTTGGAGCACCTCGAGCCGGGGGCCGGTGACCCGCAGGCCGACGTCCCGGAGGCGCTGGACGACCGCGTCCCGCTCCGTGGCCAGACTCCCGTGCTCCATCAAGGCGTGCTCCAGCTGAACGGCCCAAATATTTGGCCCCATCGTAGCTGGCGCGGCCCGGCGCTGCGGGGCACTCAGTCCAGCCAGCCCAGCTTGGCCGCGCGGACGCCGGCCTCGAAGCGGCTGGTGGTGCCGAGCTCCTGCATCACCTCGGAGAGCACCCGGCTGAGCGTGCGGAGCGAGATGCCCAGCGAGCGGGCGATCCGCTCGTCCTTCATGCCGGCGCCGAGCATCCGGATCGCGGCGTGCTGCTGCTCGGTGAGGGGGTGGCCGCCGCGGCGCTGCTCCTCGGTGCGGCCGAAGACGGCGGAGGTGTGCCAGCAGTAGTCGTAGAGCGCCTGGTAGGAGCGGACCAGGGCCGGGCCGCGGGCCAGCAGGGCGCCGGTCTCCAGGCGCTCCGGGTCGATCGGCAGCAGGGCGAAGCGGCGGTCGCTGAGGATCATGTTGAGCGGCACCACGGGGGCCAGCCGCACCTCCACCCCCAGCTCGGTCTGCCGGGCGAAGAAGTCGGCCAGGGCCGGCACGGTGGCGAACCGCTGCTGGTAGATCGCGCGGACGTGGGCGCCGGAGGCGATCAACCGGCCGTCCCGCTCCAGGGCCTCGTGCAGGAACTCGCCGGTGGGCAGGGCGCCGGGGTGCATGGAGGCGATCTCGTGCTTGACGGTGTCGGAGAGGTCCTCCAGGGCCTGCGAGATCCGGCGCGGGCTGGTCAACAGCTCCACCTCGATCTCGGCGTTGGCGGCCCCGCCGCCGCGCATGTAGCGGCCGGCCAGGTCCTCGATCGCGGTGTACCGCTCCTCGGCGCGCTGCTGGCGGGCCCGCATGTCCTGCTGCTCGTAGGCCAGCATGCGCAGCAGGGCGATCTCGGGGTCGACCACGGCGATGGTGGTCGGCTCGTCCTCGGGGCCGGGTTCGGCGATCAGGCCGAGCTGGAGCAGCTCGACCCAGCAGCTCTGGGCGTCCTGGTCGGTCATGCCGAGTTCGGCGGTCAGCTCGCCGAAGTTGCAGGCGCCGCGGGAGCGGAGCTCCTGGTAGAGGGCGAGGGCCTGCTCCGACGAGTTGCCGCTGGCGGGCTTGGACACCCCGTAACACCGTCCCCCGTGCACTGTTCACGTACTTCCCGTACGGACCCTTTCACAGCTCCGCCGGACTGCCTGCGACAATGCGTCAGATGTGACCTGGATCACGAAAGATCCCGGCCCGGCGCCGGCGGGGTCGGCGGGCTCAGCGGGGGCGGCAGAGCAGGAAGACGCTCTCGGTGCGGGCGTCCAGCGGGTGGCTGTCGCGCAGGCTGATCCGCAGGCCGGCCGCGCGCAGGTCGGTGGCCAGGCGCTCGGGGTCGACCAGCCACTTCTCGGTGGCGTGCACCCGCCGCAGGCCGGCGGCGCGGGAGCGGGTGTGGAAGACGATCTCCTCACGGGCAGTGGCCGGCTCGAAGCTCTGGCGGGCCGTCACCATGTCGTCGTCGGCACCGTAACGGGGCACCCGGAAGACCCAGTTGCGCACCGGGTCGGCGGCCAGACCGGCCGGGCGGTGCGCGGTGTAGTCGAGGGCGAGGGCGCCGCCGGGGCGCAGGTTTGAGGCGAGTTCGGCGAGCAGGGCCGGGCGGGCGGCGGGGCGGACGGCGGAGATCATCGCGCCGGCCAGCATCACGAAGCCGTAGCCCCGCTGGAGCCGGAGTCCTTCGAGCTCGGCCGCGGTGGTGCGGACCGGGTGTCTGGTGGGTCGGCCGCCGCGCAGCGCCCAGGCGCGCAGGCGGCCCAGACAGCCCTCGTCCCGGTCCACCGCCTCCACCTCGAAGCCGTGGTGGGCGAAGGGCACGGCGAGCCGGCCCGCCCCGGCGCCGAGGTCGAGCACCGGGCCGCCGGTGGTCCGGGCGGCTCGCAGGTAGCCGAGGATGTCGGCGCTGTGCGGGTTGAGCAGGTGGTCCTGGAGCCAGTCGGTGGCGAGGGCGGCGGGGGCGACGGATTCGAGGCCGGGCAGCCAGCCCGGCTCGGGCCAGCCGGGCGCGGCCGCCCGTGGCGAGGCGGCCCGGGGCGCGCCGGCGGCCCGGCGCGGGGTGGACGGTACGGCCCCGGGCGGGCCGAGGACGGTGCCGGTGGACAGGCTGATGGCGGCCATGGCTCCTCCAGGTGTTCGCGGAACTCCTGGAATCCAACTCTCCGCCGCCCGGTCGGGGCCAGCCGGAGCGGGGGCGGGCACCTGCGATGGCGTGGGGACGCCACCTGACATACCGTCTTCTCCGCAGGTGGGAGGCGGTTCTCCGGCAGCGGGCCCGGGCCGCCGGGCCGGACACCCTGTCAGGTCGGCGCCACTGCGTCAGGTCGATGTCAGGTCGTGGCGCCCGGGCGCCGCCGGTCAGACCGCCCGGTGCATCCGGAGCAGGCCCGGGCCCTCCGTCCCGTCCTCGGCGGGGGCGGCCTCCTCCTCGGGAGTGAAGCCCTGGCTGGTGTAGAAGGGGTACATCGGGTCCTCGGGGCCGTACACGGCGACCCACTGCCGCTCGGCGCCGCGCTCGCGCTGCTGCTGGGTGACGGCCGCCATCAGCGCGGGGCCGATCCCGAGGTGCTGGTGCGCGGGGGAGGTGCAGAGGGTGTAGACCTCTCCGGAGCCGACCGTGGTGATACCGCCCGCACCGGCACCGGCGAGTTCACCCTCGGCCCGGGCGATTACCCAGCCCAGCCAGCCGTCGCCCGCGCCGGTGGCGCCAATCTCGGCGGAAATCCGGTCGACCGTGCAGTAACGCGCGATGAGCCGCTCGGTCCGGTAGCCACCGAGGAACTCCGCGTAGTTCTCCCGCCAGGAGCGTGCGAGGAGGCTGGAGATCTCTGCCGCCTCGGCCGCCACGGCGGGCCGCAGTACCAGCACGTCGTCCATCACACATCCCTTGTTCCGACTCGGGAGTCAGTGCGGTCAGTATATTCACCGCGATCAAGATCCAGAAGGAAACGTGGGTATTTCGAAACCTACTGTTCCCAGTGGCAACGCTGGTTCAGGGGAAATGCCCGATTCCTTGTTTCGCCGTGTTACGTGATGTGGCCCGACCGCGAAATTACTAAGGAATATGGTAGATCGCCGAATGCGCCTGAAGGCCGGACCATGACGGTCCGGCCCCCAGGGGTGACGGGTGCTCAGCGGTTGTCGGGCAGAGCCGCGAAGCTGCGCAGCCGGAGGCTGTTGGAGACCACGAAGACCGAGGAGAAGGCCATCGCGGCGCCCGCGATCATCGGGTTGAGCAGGCCGGCGGCGGCCAGCGGGAGGGCCGCCACGTTGTAGGCGAAGGCCCAGAAGAGGTTGCTCTTGATGGTGGCGAGGGTCTTGCGGGAGAGGCGGATGGCGTCGGCGGCGATCCGCAGGTCGCCGCGGACGAGGGTCAGGTCGGCCGCCTCGATCGCGGCGTCGGTGCCGGTGCCCATCGCCAGGCCGAGGTCGGCCTGGGCCAGTGCCGCCGCGTCGTTGACGCCGTCGCCGACCATCGCCACCTTGCGGCCCTCGCCCTGCAGGCGCTTGACCACGCTCACCTTGTCGGCGGGCAGCACCTCGGCGATGACCTCCGCGATGCCCACCTCGGCGGCCACCGAGCGGGCCACCGTCTCGTTGTCACCGGTGAGCAGCACCGGGGTCAGCCCGAGCGCCTTCAGCCGGCGGATCGCCGCCGCCGAGGTCGGCTTGACCACGTCCGAGACCACCAGCACGCCCCGGGCCCTGCCGTCCCAGCCGACCGCCACGGCGGTGCGGCCCTCGGCCTCGGCCGCCGCCTTGGCCGCCGTCAGCTGCTCGCCCAGCGGCTGGCTCCACTCCTCCAGGAGGCGGGTGCGGCCGACCAGCACCGCGTGGGTGGTGTCACCCTCGCCCGCCACCACGCCCTGCACGCCCAGGCCCTCGACGTTGGTGAAGCCCTCCACCTTGGGCAGTGCGCCGATCTTCTGGGTGGCGCCCTTGGCGATCGCCTGGGCGATCGGATGCTCGGAGGCGTCCTCCAGCGCGCCGGCCAGCCGCAGGATCTGCTCGGCGTGCTCCCCGTCGGCCGGGACGACCTCGGCCAGGGTCATCTGACCGGTGGTCACGGTGCCGGTCTTGTCCAGCACCACGGTGTCGATGCCCTGCGAGGACTCCAGCACCTCGGGGCCCTTGATCAGGATGCCCAGCTGCGCACCGCGCCCGGTGCCGACAATCAGCGCGGTCGGCGTGGCCAGCCCGAGGGCGCAGGGGCAGGCGATGATCAGCACCGCGACCGCCGCCGTGAACGCCGAGGCGATGCCCGCCCCGGTGCCCAGCCAGAACCCGAGGGTGGCCACGGCCAGTGCGATGACCACCGGCACGAAGATGCCCGAGACCCTGTCGGCGAGCCGCTGCACCTCGGCCTTGCCGTTCTGCGCGTCCTCCACCAGCCGGGCCATCTGGGCGAGTTGGGTGTCCGCCCCGACCCGGGTGGCCCGCACAAGCAGCCGGCCGCCCGCGTTCACGGTGGCTCCGGTCACGCCGTCACCGGGGGAGACCTCCACCGGCACCGACTCGCCCGTCAGCATGCTCGCGTCGATCGCCGAGGTGCCCTCGGTGATGATGCCGTCGGTAGCCACCTTCTCGCCCGGGCGCACCACGAACACGTCCCCGACGGCGAGTTGCGAGACCGGCACCCGCTCCTCCCGGCCGCCGCGCAGGATCGCCACCTCCTTGGAGCCGAGCTCCAGCAGGGCCCGCAGCGCGGAGCCGGCCTTCCGCTTGGAGCGCACCTCGAAGTATCGGCCGGCCAGGATGAAGGTGGTGACGCCGGCCGCCGCCTCCAGGTAGATGTTGCCCGCGCCGTCGCTGCGCCCGATGGTCAGCTCGAACGGGTGGCGCATGCCGGGCGTGCCGGCGGTGCCGAGGAAGAGGGCGTAGAGCGACCAGCCCATCGCGGCCAGCGTGCCGACCGAGATCAGGGTGTCCATGGTGGCCGCGCCGTGCCGCAGGTTCTTCCAGGCGGCCCGGTGGAACGGCCAGGCGCCGTAGGTGACCACCGGGGCGGCCAGGGTGAGCGAGGCCCACTGCCAGTACTCGAACTGCAGCGCCGGGACCATCGCCAGCAGGATCACCGGCACCGAGAGCACGATCGAGGTGACCAGCCGCTCGCGCAGCGGGCGGGTCGGGTCCTGGGCGTCATCGGCGGCGGTCTCGGCCGGGCCGCCCTCGGCGGCGGGCGGCGGCGGGAGGAAGGCCTGGTAGCCGATCTTCTCCACCTCGGCGACCAGATCGGCCGGGGCCACCGTGCCCGCGTAGCTGACCTTGGCCTTCTCGGTGGCGTAGTTGACGGTGGCGGTGACGCCCTCGAGCTTGTTCAGCCGCTTCTCGATCCGGGCCGCGCAGGAGGCGCAGGTCATCCCGCCGATCTCCAGCTCGATCTGTTCGGCCTTGGTCACCACGGCCGTGGTGTCGTGCGTCGCGGAGCTCATCGCCCCTCCTTGCGGGGTGTGGTCGGTGCGGGTCAGTGGTGGTGGGCGTGCTCGTCGGCCGCCGGCGCCGGGCCGGTCGGCTCGCCCGCGTGGGCGGTGAAGGCCGCGGTGTGCACGGTGTCGCCGTGCTTGAAGTCCAGGAAGAGCCGGTAGTCACCGGTGGTCGGCGCCGTCACGTAGAAGGTGATGCCGGGGCCGGCCGGGGTCCGGCCGTCGCCCGGGGCGCCCTCGGGGTGCACGTGCAGGTAGGCGAGGTCGCCGTCGCGCAGGGCGACCAGGTGCCCGTAGGCGGCCAGGTACGGCTGGAGGTCGCCGACCGGCTTGCCGTCCTTGCTGACGCTCAGGGTCACCTTGCTGCTGCGCCCGGCCTCCAGCCTGCCCTCCAAGGTGACGGTGTATCCGTCGATCTCGTAGCTCGCGGAAGCGGCCGGGAGCGGCTTCGGCTGGTAGTCACCGGCGGCCGAGAGGTCCGCCCCGAGGGTCATCGCCGGGCCGCCGGCCACCTGGAAGTCGGTGAACATCCGGTACTGGCCGGGCTCCGGCAGGGTCAGCGGGTAGTGCCAGGTGCCGTCCGCCGCGAGGGAGGGGTGCACGTGGAGGAAGTCGGTGAGGTCGCGCCGCACCACGATCAGGTGCAGATCCTTCTCGTGGGTGGCGGCGTACTGCGTGATCGGCTTGCCGTCGGGGCCGCGCAGGACGAAGGCCAGGTCCTGGGGCTGACCGGCCCGGAAGACCCGGGTCAGCGGTTCGAGGGAGTAGCCGTGCTGGGCGATCATCAGTCCTCCTGGGACGTCCTCGGCCGCGGCGCTCGCGCCGTGGCCGCTGTGCTCTTCGCTCGGGGTGCCGGAACTCGTCCCGTCGTGGTCCATCGAGCCCATCGGGTCCGTCGCGGCGTGGGCGGCGGGCTTGCCGGTGTCGCCGACCGGGCCGACGGCGTGGCCGATCCCGGCCGCCGCGCCGAGCACGACGGCGAGGCCCAGGGCGAAGCTGCTGAGTTTGGCGGGGGTGTTCACGGGGGGCTCCTTGCTGCGGTGACCTGCGGCGTTCCGGTGGCGACCGGGGCGGCGGGTGCCTGCGGCGTTCTGTGGGGTGCTTGCGCTTCCCGGGCGGGTGCCCGCGCTGCTCGGACGGGTGCCCGGGCTGCTCGGTGCCGGCGGTCAGGACCGGAGCAGGCGGGCGATCGCGGCGGAGGCCTCGCGCAGTTTGGCGTCGGCCACCGGGCCGCCCGCCGTCGCGGCCTCGGCCAGGCAGTGGTTCATGTGCTCGTCCAGCAGGCCCAGGGCGACGGCCTGCAGCGCCTTCGTGGTGGCCGAGACCTGGGTCAGGATGTCGATGCAGTAGGTGTCGCTCTCGACCATCCGCTGCAGGCCGCGGATCTGGCCCTCGACCCGGCGCAGCCGCTTCGTGTACTCGCCCTTGGAGCCGATGTACCCGACGGTGGCCGTGGTGTCGGCCGCTGCGCCGTGCGCCGCGGTGGTGATCGCCGTGCCGCTCATGCCGTGCCCTCCGATCGTCCCGTGCTCGCCGCCCGTGGGGGCCGATAACCAGAAGGTACCCCCAGGGGGTATCAAGCGCAAGTACCCCCCGGGGGTTTGTGTCAGGGCGAGGCGAAGCGGTGTCGCCCGGCTCGATCGAGTGCTATCTTCCTTCGCAGATACCTGCCTACATACCCCCAACCGGTATGGAGTACCTGATGTCCTCTCCCGGAACCTCCCCCAACTCCCGCAACAGTGCGGCACTCTGGCTCATCGCCGCGGCCCAGTTCATGGTCATCATGGACACCTCGATCATCGGCGTGGCCCTGCCGAAGATGCAGGGCGACCTGGGCTTCACCCAGGGCAACCTCTCCTGGGTCTTCAACGCCTACGTGGTCGCCTTCGGCGGGCTGCTGCTGCTCGGCGGCCGGCTCTCCGACCTGTTCGGAGCCCGCAGGCTGTTCAGCACCGGCTGGGCGATCCTGGCCGTCGGCTCGCTGACCGCCGGTCTCGCGGGCAACGTCACCGTCGAGCTGATCGGCCGCGCCGTGCAGGGCGCGGGCGCCGCGCTGATCGCGCCCGCCGCGCTCACCCTGCTGATGATGCTCTTCGGGCACGACCCCAAGCAGCTCACCCGGGCCTTCGCGCTCTACGGCGCCGCCGCCCCCGCCGGTGGCACCGCCGGCGTCTTCCTCGGTGGCGTGATCACCGAGTACATCAGCTGGCCCTGGGTGTTCTACATCAACATCCCGGTCGCGGTCATCGCCCTGATCGGCACCCCGCGCGTGATGCCCGCCGCCACCCGTCGCAGTGGCGGCATCGACCTCTTCGGCGCGCTCACCGTCACCGCCGGCCTGGCCCTCGCCGTGTACGCCATCGTCCGTGCACCCGACGTGGGTTGGGGCTCCGCCCAGACCTGGCTGGTGCTCGCGGCGGCCGTCCTGCTGCTGATCGTCTTCGTGGTGATCCAGTCCCGCCGGTCCGAGCCGCTGATGCGCCTGGCGATCTTCAAGGCGCCCAATCTGGCCGGGGCCAACGTGGCCCAGCTGCTGCTGGCCGGGGCCTGGATCCCGATGTGGTTCTTCCTCAACCTCTACCTCCAGCAGGTGCTCGGCCTCGGGGCCTTCCCCTCCGGCGCGGCGCTGCTGCCGATGACCGTGGCCATCATGCTCATCATGATCACCACGGCGCCGAAGCTGATCGCCAGGTTCGGCCCGAAGCCGCTCGTCGTGGCCGGCCTGTTCATCCTGGCCACCGGCCTGGTCTGGCTCTCCTTCGCCCGCCCGGACGGCAACTTCTGGGTGGACGTGCTGCCCGCCTCGCTGGTCGCCGCGATCGGCATGGCCGTCGCCTTCATCCCCTCGCTGGGCACCGCCATCTCGGCCGCCCGCCCCGAGGAGGGCGGCCTGGCCTCCGGCATCGTCAACACCAGCTACCAGGTCGGCTCCGCGCTCGGCCTGGCCGCGATGACGGCCGTCGCCGCCTCCTACGGCGCCGACAAGCTCGGCGACGTCACCTCGCTGACCGACGGCTTCTCCGCCGCCTTCCTCGGCGCCGCCGCGATCGCCGTGGTCGGCGGCCTGCTCGCCGTGGTGCTGCTGCGCAGCCCGAAGCCGGGGGCCGAGCAGTCGGCCGAGGCCGTGGCGGCCGAGCCGGCCCAGGTCTGAGTCCGTGCCGCATCGGGGGTGCGGGGCCCGCCGGGGCCCCGCACCCCCGCGTGCCGCGACGGATAGGCTGGGGCGGCCGTGGACGGACCGGAGGAAGGTGGGGGCGTGCGAGGCTTCGGCCAACTGGAAGCGGAGATCATGGAACGGCTCTGGGCCTGGGGGCGCCCGGCCAGCGTCCGGGAGGTCGTCGACGACCTCAACCTGACCCGCCCGGTCGCGTACACCACGGTCAACACCGTGGCCGACATCCTGTACACCAAGGGCTGGCTGACCCGCCACAAGGAGGGCCGGGCCTGGATCTACCGGCCCACCCGCTCCCGCGAGGCCCACAGCGCCGACCTGATGCACGAGGCCCTCGGTGAGAGCGGCGACCAGCAGGCTGCCCTGCTCCTCTTCGTCGAGGGCATCGACGCCGAACAGGCCCGCGTCCTGCGCGACCTGCTCGACCGGGGGAAGGGCGCATGACCGCCCCGGCCGTGCGTACGGCGGGGTGGGCCCGGTGACCGTACCCGTGCTGTTGGTGGGCTTCCTGCTCGCGGTCGGGTGGGTGCTGCCCGGGCGGCTGGCCGGGGCCCGGTGGGCCGCCCGGATGCCCCGGGTGGCCGTGGGCGCCTGGGCCGCGCTGATCAGCGCCGGGGCGGTCGGGGTGGCGATGCTGCTGCACTGGGGCGTGACCCCCGCGCACCGGTCGGAGACCCCGCTCGGGTGGCTGCTGCGGCGCGGCGCCACGCCCACCGAGGGGATCGCCGGGCACGTCGAGGCGCTGCTGCTCGCGCTCGCCGCGCTGGCCGTGCCCGCCACCGTGGTCGCCGCCGGCTGGCGCCGGGCGGCCCGGGCCCGGGCCCGGCACCGCGCCACGGTCGACCTGGTGGCCCGGCGCGAGAGCGAGTGGTGGGTGCTGGAGGAGGAGCGGGCGGCGGCCTGGTGCGTGCCCGGCCGGGGCGGCCGGATCGTGCTGACCCGGGGTGCGCTCACCCGGCTCTCGGCCGCCCAGCGCGAGGCGGTGCTCGCGCACGAACGTGCCCACCTGGCCGGCCGTCACCACCTGCTCACCAGCGGCGCCGCCGCCCTCGGCCGGGCCCTGCCCTGGCTCCCGGCCGCCCGGGCCGCCGCCGCACAGGTGCCCCTGCTGGTGGAGATGGCGGCCGACGACACGGCGCTGCGCAGCTGCGGCCGCCGCACCCTGGCCGAGGCCCTCGCCCTGGTCGCCACCGCCTCGACCCCCGCCGCCGGCCTCGGCGCCGGCGGCCACGCCGTGGTCACCCGGGTCCGCCGCCTGCTCGCCCCGGCCGCCGCCCTCCCGCGCACCGCCCAACTGCTCGGCTGGACGGCGGCCCTGCTGCTGCCCGCCGTCCCGGTCCTGCTGGCCTGCGGTCCCTGAGCGGTCCGGGTACCCGGGGTGGGGTTCCTTCCGGCGGCGTGATCTACTAAGTTCCTTGGAAGTCGACGCGCCTGCCGCGCCGCTCCGCCGATGCCGCCTGCCCGAAGGAGCCCGAGCAATGGGGAACCGTCGTAAGCCGAACCCGCCGAGCCGGGCCCGCCTGGCCGTGGTGACGGCGGTGGCCGGGGGCGGGTTCCTCGCCTCGGCGGCCACCGCGCACGCCGAGCCCACGCCCGGGCTGGCCGAGGTGAAGGCGCAGGTGGAGCAGCTGAACGAGGAGGCGGAGGCCTCGATCGAGCAGTACAACGGGCTCCAGGAGAAGCAGCGCAACCTCCAGGAGGACGCGGGCCGCCTGCAGGACCGGGTGGCGCGCGGCCAGGAGCAGATCAACCAGCTCCGGACCAGGCTCGGCGCGCTGGCCGCCGAGCAGTACCGCACCGGCGGCATCGACCCCACGCTCAGCCTGATGTTCACCGCCGACCCGGACGCGTACCTGGACGGCGCCTCGCTGCAGGGTGTGGCGGCCGGCACCCAGACCGACGCGCTCAAGCAACTCAAGGCCGAGCAGGCCAAGTTGGACCAGCAGCGGGCGGAGGCCGCCGAGGTGCTGGCCCAGGTGGAGAGCGGCAACGCCAAGCTCGCCACCCAGAAGCAGGGCATCCAGGACCGGCTGGCCAAGGCCCAGGCCCTGCTCGGCCGGCTCTCCGCCGCCGACCGCGCCAGGATCAACGCCCAGGAGGACGCGGCCGGAGCCGCCCGCGCCTCCCGCTCCGACAGCCGCACCCCGTACACCGGCCCGGCCACCGGCCGCGCCGCCGACGCGCTGCGCTTCGCCTACGCCCAGCTCGGCAAGCCCTACCAGTGGGGCGCCACCGGCCCGGGCGCGTACGACTGCTCGGGCCTGACCGGCGCCGCCTGGCGAGCCGGCGGAGTCAGCCTGCCCCGGGTGTCCCAGGCCCAGTGGAGCGCCGGCCAGCGGGTGGCCAAGTCCGATCTGCAACCCGGTGACCTGGTCTTCTTCTTCTCCGACCTGCACCACGTCGGGATGTACGTCGGCGACGGCAAGATGATCCACGCCCCGCGCACCGGCAAGAACGTCGAGATCATCCCGATGAGCTACATGCCCGACTACATGGGCGCCGTCCGCCCCTGAAATCCACTGGCGCGGGCGCCCGCAGGGCGGGCAGGCTCGGGGGCGTGACTCTTCATGCGAACGAGATCCCCGTGGACGAGGCGGTCGTGCGGGCGTTGCTGCGGGAGCAGCGGCCGGAGTGGGCCGAGCTGGCGGTCGCGGCGGCCGGGGCCGGGACGGACAACCGGATGTACCGGCTGGGCACGGAGCTGCTGGTCCGGCTGCCGCGGACGGCGGAGAACGCCGAGGCCGTCCGGAAGGAGCAGCGCTGGCTGCCCCGGCTGGCCCCGCACCTGCCCTGCCTGGTGCCCGAGCCGCTGCACGAGGGCGCCCCGGGGGCGGCCTTCCCGCTCGCCTGGTCGGTTTACCGGTGGATCGACGGCGCGGTGGTCGGGCCGGATTCGGTGACCGACTGGGCCACCTTCGGGGCCGAACTCGCGTCGACCGTCCGGCAGTTGCATGAGGCGCCGCTGATGGGGGCGGTGCGCGGCGGCGAGCTCGGCTGGTACCGGGGCGGCGCACCGGCCGCCGTCGCCGAGCCGTTCGCCGAGTACTTCGCGCAGGCCAGAGACCTTCCCGAGCCGGTGCCGGGCCTGGACCGGCTGTGGGAGATCTGGCGGCGCGGCCTGGAGCTGCCCGCGCCGGCCGGCCGCCAGGTCTGGCTGCACGGCGACCTCAAGCCCTCCAACCTGCTGGCCCGGGAGGGTCGGCTGCACGCCGTGATCGACTTCGGCGGCCTCTCGGTCGGCGCCCCCGACGCCGAGCACGCCACCGTCTGGGACCTCCCGGCCGAGGCCCGGGCGGCGTACTGGGCGGAGCTGCGCCTCGACCGGGCGACCTGGCTGCGCGCCCGGGCCTGGGCGGTGGGCATCGGGATCGGCGGGGTCACGTACTACTGGGACCGCGACCCCGCCTTCGCCGCCGAGTGCCTGGCCCGGCTGCGGTCGGTGCTCGACTCTCCCGAGGGGTGGTGACCCGACCGGGGGAGCCGGTGCCGGAGTCGGTGCCGGAGCCTGCGTCGGAGCCGGGGAACGCCTAGAGCGGCCGGATGGCCGCCCGCAGTCGGCCGACCGGGTGCATCACCACGCCGTAGAAGGTGTCCTGCGGCAGCTCCTGGAAGTCCAGGTCGTAGGCGGTGAGCAGGAGTTCGAGCAGGGCGGCCATCTCGCGGTAGCTGAACTGCTGCCCCAGGCAGGCCCGGGCGCCCAGGCCGAACGGGTAGAACGCCCCCAGCCGGGCCGGCCGGCGGCCCGGCTCGATGAACCGCCACGGGTCGAACTGCTCCGGCTCGGGCCAGAGTTCGGCCCGGCGGTGGGTCAGGTACGGGCAGCTCAGCACGTGGCTGCCCGCCTCGATCCGGTACCCGCCCACGGTGTCCTCCGCCGCCGCGTACCGGGGGATCAGCCAGACGGCCGGGTGCAGCCGGAGCGTCTCGTTGATCAGCGCGTGGACCATCTCCTGCCGCTGCTCGGGTGATCCGGTGCGGCAGACGGCCAGCGCGCGCTCGCGCACCTCCGGGTGCCGGGCGAGCCGGAGGAAGAGCCAGGTGAGGGTCTTGGCCGTGGTCTCGTGCCCGGCCACCAGCAGGTTGACCAACTCGTCCCGGATCAGCCGGTCGGTGTACTCGGGCTTGGTGCGGGCCGCCTCCAGGAGCAGCCGGAGCAGGCCGCCGGGCGTCGGGTCCGCCTCGCCCGGTGCGCCCGCCTCGCTCGCGGCCAGTCGGGCCCGGGCGGTGTCGATCGCCCGCGCGCAGGCGGCGTCGATCCGGGCCAGGGCGGCGGTGACCTCGGCCTGGTCGGCCGGGGCGGTGGCGGTGAGCGCCGAGAGGGTGGCCACCACCAGGTTGACGGCGTCCAGCTCCGCGCGGGTCTCCTCGTCCAGCGGATCGCCGGTCAGCGTGCGCCAGATGGTATCCAGGGCGAAGAACTGCATGTCGGCGTCGATGTCGGTCGGCCGGCCGGCGGCGGCCAGCGCGGCCCAGTGCCGCTCGGTGCGCTGCGCCGCCTCGGTGATCCGCTGCTCCCACTGGCGCAGCCCGACCGAGGTGAACTGGCTCTGCAGCAGCCTGCGTTGCTGCTTCCAAGCCTCGCCGGAGGCCGAGATCACCCCGGCGCCGAGCAGCAGCCCGGCCCGGTGCGACTGCTTGACGTAGCCGTCCGGGTGCTGGGCCAGCACGTGCTGCACCTGCTCGGCGCCGGTCACCAGTACGGTCCGCCGCTCGCCGAGGGTGAAGGCCGCCAGCGGGCCCAGTTCGGCCGCCCGGGTGAGCAGTTCGACCAGCGGGCCACCCCGGGCCTGCCAGGCGGCGACCTCCGCCGCCGGCAGCTCGGGCAGCGGCGCGCCGGGCGGGGAGCCGGGTGAGGATCCGCGCTGGGCGGCGATGCGGTCGGCTGCCGTGGTCATGAGCTCTCCCCAGGTGGGCCCCGGCGCGTCCCGCGACATGGCGCGCGGTGGGGGCGATGACGTGACTCGCCGGATTCTATTCGATACGGTGAGCCACGGGTGATCTTGGCGGGCCGTCATGGCCGTCGCCAAGTGCCCCGTGGCGGCCGGAGCTTGGCCGCCCCTCGGAGCCCGCCGGTCGGCTCATCCGGCCATCGCCAGGACAGTTCAGCCGACTTTCCGACCGGCCGCGCAGGTGGTGGCAGCCGGCTCCGGGGGAAGGTGCGGAACGGAATCGTGGACGGGTGACGCCGGGTGGCGGATCAACAAGTGGACGTGGCACGGCAACGGCTCGGCGTCGAGGAGTCGGTGGACTACGTCGATGCGGCGGACCGGGTGGTGCGGCGCGGCCCGCGCGGGCGGGCCGCCGAGGTCGGTCTGTACTACCGGGTGGCCGCCACCGTCTGCCGGGAGGGCGCGGACCGGGTGCTGGTCTACCGCCGCCCGGCGGAGGCCGCCGTCTACCCGGGCTGCCACGACGTGCTGATCGGCGGAGCCGTCCGGACGGGGGAGAGCTACCGGGCGGCGGCCGAACGGGAGTTGGCCGAGGAGCTGGGCATCCGCCCGGCCGTCCGCGAGGTGTACCGCACCCGCTGGGACTCGCCGGTCGGCCCGTGCTGGCTGGCCGTCCACCAGGCGCAGCTCGACGGCGCCGCACTGCGGCCGCAGGAGGCCGAACTGGCCTGGTGCGCCCTGGTACCCACCGCCCGGGTGCTGGCGGGCGAGCTCCGCCCGTTCGTGCCGGCCGGGCGGGAGGCGCTGCACCGCCTGCTCGGCCTCGGCTGAACCGCCGCCGCGTACCGGGGGAGCCGTGCCTTGTGTGTGGGGGGCGGGGGGAGTTCTGCCGTTCAGCTACCGGAAGGCTCTGATGAGCATCTCGCCACCCCTGACCGCCGCCGCCCCAGCTCGGGGGAGGCGGGCCGAGCGCTGGCGGCGCTGCCTCGACCGCCTGGCCGAGCGGGTCGGCGGGCGGGTCGGCGCGGACGGGCTGGTGAGCGCCCCCTGCGAGAGCCGGGTGCTCGAATCGGCGCTCCTGCTCCACCTGCTCACCGTCGAGGAGGCGCACCCCGCCGCCCGCGAGCGCCTGACCCGCTACCTCAAGACCACCCTCGACCTCACCCCGCCGGACGCCGTCCAGACCGCCGCCGCCCGGGCCGCCCTCGGCGAGGCCGTCCCCGGCGACGCCTACGCCGTCCGGGCCCTGGGCGGTCCGGCCGTCCCGGCCCAGACCAAGGACCCCGCCGGTGGGCGCGAGAGCTGGTCCCTTGACTCCTTCGACCACTTCACCGCCGACCGCAAACGGGTGATGTTCCGTACGCTGCTGGCCGAACTCGGCGCGGTCGACCACCACCCCACCCCACCGGGGCTCTTCGCGAGCGGGGGCCAACAGAGCTGGCTGCAGCTGGAGATGACGGCCCTCAAGGTCTTGGCTCGCCACGGCGCTGCGCCTGGTGGCTCCGCAGGGGCCGGCGGGCTCTCCGAGGCGGAACTGGCCGCGCTGGCGCCGGCGTTGCGGCCCGGGCCGGTCTGGGAGGGGAACCACCTGGCCCGGCTGGTCGGCCTGGCCGCGCTCCGCAAGCACCCGGCGCAGCGGCAGGCCGTGCGGGCGGCGCTGGACCGGGTGGTAACCGATCTGCGGCCGGACGGGGGCCTGCCGTTCGTCACCGGCCTGGACGTGTTCGCCACCGCCATCGCGGGCCTGGCCCTGGCCGGCTCCACCCGCCCGGCCGGCCTGCTCGCCCGGATGGGCGAGGGGCTGGCCGCCCGGCAACACCCCGACGGCGGCTTCGGCTTCACCCGCGGCGTGGACCAGAGCGACGTGGACGACACCTCGTACGCCGTCGAGTTCCTCCGCGCGCTCACGGCCGTCCCGGCGGCATCCCACCCCGACGGAGCCCTGACCGTCCCGCCCAGCCGCACCCCCACCCCCGCCGCCAAGCCCACCCCCGCCGCCAGGTCCAGGCTCACCGCACCGCTCACCGCACCGCTCACCGCGGCGCTCGCCGCCGCCGAGCAGTACCTGCTCGCGCAGCAGAACCCGGACGGCGGGATGCCGACCTTCGCACGCGGGTGTCCGTCGGAGACGGCGATGACGGCGGCGGCCGTGAATGCGCTGGCGCCCGAGCCGCGGCACCGGGCGGCCGTGGACCGGGCGCTGGGCTTCCTGGCCGGGCAGGCCGAGTCGCAGGCCACCTCGGCCTTGCTGGAGCGGAGTTGGAGCCGCAACGTCACCAATGTGGTGTTCCGGGCCGTGCTCGCCTGTGAGGCGGCGGCGGAGCCGGGGGAGTACCGGGGGCTGCGGCGGCGGCTGCTCTCGCACCTGGCCCGGGGGCAGAACGAGGACGGCGGCTGGGGGCACCAGGCCGGCGATCCGAGCGATCCGATCAGCAGCGCGTACGCGGCCATCGCGCTCAGCCGCAGCCCGAGCCGGGCCGACCGGCTGGCCCGCTGCCTCGACTACCTGGCCGACTGCCAACTGCCGTGCGGGGGTTACCGCAGCCGGCCGGACCAGGCCGGGCCCCGGCCGCTGCTGTACGACGTGCCGGTGCTGGCCGAGGTCTGCGTGCTGCTCGCCCTCGCGCACGCGCTCGGGCCGGAGCCGCGCTGAGGGCGGTCGAGCGGGTGTGTGCGTTCACACCTTCGTACGCGCGCTCGGGCCGAGGGCCGCCGGGCGGGTGAGTGCGTTCACTCGTTGGGGTCGGCGGCCGGTCGCGGCTTGTGGCGGGTCTGGCGGGCGAGGTTCGATCGGTGGCCCGTCCGGCGTCGGCCGGTCGAGGGTGATGACGACGGTCGCTCGGGAACGACGATCAGGAAGCAGGGGGTGAGCCGTGGGGTGGCGCTGCGCCGCAGGTCCGGCCGGGTCGACGGCTGCCCGCCAGCCGGCTGCCGCTCCCGGTGCGCTGCCGCTGCTGGGCCACGCCTGGCCGTTGCTGCGGCACCGGTTGGCCTTCCTGGAGTCGCTGCGCCAGTACGGCGCGGTGGTGCCGATCCGGCTCGGCCCGAGCCGGGCGTACGTGGTGAACGACCCGGCGCTGGTGCGCGAGGTGCTCACCCGGCGGGCGGCCGAGTTCGGGCTCAGCCCGCAGTTCAAGGTGATGCGCCGGATCATCGGCAACGGCCTGCTGGCCACCGACGGGCCGTTCCACCGGGCGCAGCGCAAGCTCATCCTGCCGGCCTTCCAGCACGCGAAGATCGCCGGGTACGCGGCCGCCATGAGCACCCTCACCCGGGCCCGGCTGGAGGGTTGGCGGTCCGGCCGGGTGGTCGACCTGGAGAAGGAGTTCAGCGAGCTCGCCACCGAGATCGCCGTCCGCTGCCTGTTCTCCGCCGGGGTGGACCAGCGCGGGGTGGACGAAGTGGTGGCGGCGCTGCCGCAGTTGATGGCCTGGGCCGGCAGCCGGGGGCTGGACCCGAGCGGGCTGCTCGCCCGGCTGCCGACTCCGCTGAACCGGCGCTTCCGCCGCGCCATGGCCGGGTTGGACCTGCTGCTCGGCGACATCGTGGCCGGCCGACAGGCCGAGGGCCGGGGCGCCGAGGGTCAGGACCAGGTCGGCGCGGACGACCTGCTCTCGATGCTGCTCGCGGCGCGCTACGCGGACACCGGCCGGCCGATGGCCGCCCAGCAGGTGCACGACGAGGCGATGTCCTTCCTGGTGGCCGGCACCGAATCGGTCTCCCGGACGCTGGCCTGGAGCGTCCACCTGCTCTCCCGCGCACCCGAGGTGGCGGCCCGGCTGCGCGCCGAGGTGGACGCGCAACTCGGCTGCCGGATGGCCGGGTTCGAGGACCTCGACCGGCTGCCGTACACCCGGATGGTGCTGCACGAGGCGCTGCGCCTCTACCCGCCGGGCTACCTGATCTCCCGGGCGGCGAAGGTGGCGACCGAGCTGGGCGGCTGCCGCGTCCCGGCCGGGGGCGTGGTGATGTTCTCCTACTACGCGCTCCAGCGCGACCCGGCGGCCTTCCCGGATCCGGCCCGCTTCGACCCCGAACGCTGGCGCGAGGGCGGGCCGCCCGGGGCGGGACGGGAGGCGTTCCTGCCGTTCGGCCTCGGTGCGCACGGATGTCTGGGCGAGGGCTTCGCCTGGTGCGAACTGACCATCGTGCTGGCCTCATTGGCGGCTCGTTGGGAGTTCGAGCCGCTCACGCCCGGGCCGGTGGAGCCGATCCCCACCTTCTCCCTGACGCTGGACGGACTGCCGGTGCGCCTGCGCGAGCGGACCCCGGCCGGCGGTCCGATCACCGGCCAGGCCACCGACCCGCGGGCCGTCGGTCTGACGGCCGAGCCCTGAGTACCGCCCACCACCCTAGGGAGCAAGGACCATGTCGTTCGAGGAGCTGAAGGCCGTACTGCTGGAGCTCGGCGCGCCGGAGGAGGCGCTGGTGCCCGAGGCCGTCCGGGAGGAGGCCGGGCTCGACTCGCTGGCCACGGCCGAGCTGGTGCTGGTGCTGGAGCGCGACCACGGCCTGCGGGTGACCGAGGAGGAGGTGCACGGCACGGCCACCCTCGGCGAGTTGGCCGAACTCCTGGCGGAGCGCGGCCGGTCGGCGGTGGTGGCGCCGTGAGCCCGGCCGAGGTCTGTGTCACCGGCCTGGGGCTCTACACCCCGGCGGGCGACGGGGCCGCCGCCACCTGGGGCCAGGTCTGCAAGGGCCTGCCCACGGCCGAGTTGGTCGGCAGTGAGGGCGGGAGCCCGCGACTGGCCTGCCGGGCCCCGGCCTTCGACCCGGCCCGGCTGGGCCGGGCCCGGGCCCGCAAGCCCGACCGGGCCACCGCCTTCGCCCTGCTCGCCGCCCAAGAGGCGCTGGCTGACGCGGGGTTGGACCCGGCCGAGTGGGACGGGGCTCGGGTGGGCGTGGTGCTGGGATCGGGGCTGGCCGGGGTGGCCACCTACGAGGGCGAGCACCGCAGCCTGCTGGCCGGCGGCACCCGCAGCCTCTCGGCGCTGGCCTTCCCGAGCACCCTGGGCAACTCGCTCTCCGCCCAGCTGGCGATCGAACTCGGCGTCACCGGGCCTTCGTTCACCGTCAACACGGCCTGCGCGGCCGGGGCGACGGCGATCGGCCTGGCCCTGGACCTGCTCCGACTCGACCGCTGCGACCTGGTGGTGACGGGCGGGGCCGACGCGGCCCTGACGCCGTACTACTACGCGGGCTTCGACCGGGTGGGCGCGCTCTCCCGCCGGTACCACGACCCGGCGGGCGCGCTGCGGCCGTTCGACGCGGAGCGGGACGGGTTCGTGATCGGCGAGGGCGCGGGGGTGCTGGTGCTGGAACGGACGGCGGACGCCCGGGCCCGGGGTGCCCGGCCACGGGCCCGGCTGCTCGGCTACGGGCTCTCCTCGGACGCCCACCACGTGGTGAAGCCCGACCCGCTCGGGGTGGGTCTGCGGGCCTGCCTGGAGGGCGCGTTGGCCGACGCCGGGGTGGCACCCGGCGAGGTGGCACACGTCAACGCGCACGGTACCGGCACCCCGCTGGGCGACCGGGCCGAGGCCGAGGTGCTGGCCCGGCTCCTGCCGCACCGGCCGGTGGTGAGCGCGACCAAGGCCGTCACCGGCCACCTGCTCGGCGCGGCGGGCGCGGTCGAGGCGGCGCTCACCGTGCTCGCGATCGAGGCCGCCCTGGCCCCGCCCACGGCCAACCTCACCACCCCCGACACCGGACTCGACCTCCTCACCACGGCGCAGCCGCTCGCCATCCCGGTCGCGCTCTCCACCTCGGCGGGCTTCGGCGGGCAGAACGCCGCCCTGGTCCTCGCCTCGGCCTGACCGGGAGACCCCGTGGCCCTCGACTCCGCCCCCCGCCCGGCCGACCCGGCTCGCACCACTCCGCCCGGCCCGTCCCCGGCCGACCTCGTCGGTACCGTCCCGGCCCGGCCGCCCGTGGCCCCGGCGCCCGGGCGGCCGCTCGGCACCCAGGACCGGCTGGTGCTCGACCTGGCCCGGCGGGCGCCGGACCCGGCCATGCACCTGGGCTTCACCCTGCTGCTGGACGGACCGCCGCCCCGGCTGGCCGAGTTGCGGAGCTTCCTGGCCCCGAGGGTGGCGGCGCTGCCCGAGCTGGCCCTGCGGCTCGACCCAGGGCGCCCGCCGGCCTGGCGGCCCGATCCGGGCTTCGAGCTCGGGCGGCAGCTCTACCGGCTGCCGCCGCTGACCGACCCGAGCCCGGCCGCCGCGCTCGCGGCCACCCTCGACCAGGTGCTCCCGCGTGACCGGCCGCTCTGGTCGGTCAGCCTGCTGCGGCGCCCGGGCGGGTACGCGATCGGCTACCGCGCCCACCACGCCTTCCAGGACGGGCTGGCCGCCGCCGAGACGGTCGAGGCGCTGTTCGGGCCGGTCGGCCCGGCCCGCCGGGCCGGCGCGGGCGGCGCGGATCGGCCGCCGCGCTGGGACGCGGACCTGCTCCGCGAGTTGCTGCCGCCGCCGCGCCGGAGCACGCCCTGGTCGGCCCTGGCCACCCCGCTCAGCGGACGGCGCTCGGCCCACCCGGTCACCGTGGAGCTGTCCCGGCTGCACCGCCTGGGCCGGGCCACCGGGGCCAACCTCAACCAGCTCTGCCTCGCGGTGCTCACCAGCGCCCTGCGCGCCTGGCACCCGGCCGACTGGTCCACTCCGTCGGCCGGCCTGCGGGCCACCCTCGCGGTGAGCGTCCGCCCGGCGGAGGACCCGTACCGCCTGCTCGGCAACTGCAGCGGGGTGGCCGGGGTCGAGCTGCCCTGCGGCGAGGCCGACCCGCTGGCCGCGCTGGCGCGGCTGCGGGAGCGGGTGACCTTCGCCCGGTTCGCCGAACTGGGCCGTCGGCACCGGGTGTTGTACCAGCGGATGCCCTACTGGTGCGGCCGGCTCAGCCTGGACCGGAGCATCGACCCGCGCCGCACCCCGCTCACCCTGGCCGACGTGCGGTTCCGTCGCGGCCTGGCCTGCCTGGGCACCCCGGTGCGGGCCGTGCTGCCGCTGCCGGTCTCGGTGCCGGGCCAGCCGCTCTTCGTCGGCTGGACCGTCCACGGCGGCAGCCTGACCACCACCTTCCTCACCGACGCCGCCCTCCCGGCCGCCGAGGGCCTGCCCGCCCGCTGGCTGGCGGCCCTGCAGGCACTGGAGGCGGCGGTCCAGGGGCAAGGCCGGTGACCTTGCGCTAGCCGTGGTGCTCGATGCCCTCGGGGGTGACCCGGTACGCCCGCTCGACCCGGGCCACGTGGACGGCGAGGGCCTCGTACCAGTTGACGCGGCTGAACTCGCGGGTCAGGGTGTGCTCGGCGTGGTCGCGCCAGGCGGCGACGGATTCGGCGTCGCGCCAGTAGGAGACCGAGATGCCGAAGCCCTCGGCGTCCCGGGCGCCCTCCACGGCGAGGAAGCCGGGCTGCTGCTCGGCCAGTTCGCGCATCCGGACGGCGACGGCGGCGTACTCCTCGGCACCCTCGCCGTTGCGCAGTGAGGTGAGGATGGCGGCGTAGTACGGGGGCTCGGGCAGGCGGGCGGGGAGGCGACCGGGCACGGTGGGGCTCCTGGGGCGGCAGACGGCTGGGAGCCGTCCACCCTATCGGGAGGGGCCACCCGGTTGATCATGACGGAGTGTCAGCCTGGTGTCACTGGGGTGAAAAGTATCTGCCGGGCCTCTTTCGCGGCCATGTGATGTATGCAATGGTACATGTCACACTCCCCACCGTGTGCACGACAGCCGGGCCCCCAACTGCCCGGTTGCCGCTTCGGACACGGTCCGCACCTCCAGGCTGCGCCCCTAACGCAGCCGCAGACCGGCCGGGAGGCCCCCCACATGAAATCCGCCCTCAAGCGGCATGATTTCGCCAGAGTGCTGATCGCACTCCTGGCCTGCTGTCTTGGTTTCGGCCTGTTCGCGCCCGCCGCCCAGGCCCGCACCGCCGCCCCGTCCGGCGGCCCCAAGGCGCCGACCCCCACGGCCCGTCCGGGCCTGGCGCCGCAGCCCGCCACCGGCACGGTGGCCGCGCAGGCCGCCGCCGACGAGGCGCCCGCCGCCGGCAAGGCCGGCTCCGCCAAGCAGCGCGCCCCGCAGCAGGCCCCGGTGCAGCAGCAGTTGGCCGCGAAGCAGGCCGCCAAGCAGGCCACCCGTGGCCTGGCCGCCGCGGCCGCCGCCTCCTGCACCGCCGCCGACTTCGGCAGCCGCAGCGGCTCCGCGCTGGTGCAGCAGATCACCGCGTCGAGCCTCGACTGCATCAACTCCCTCTTCACGCTGAAGGGTTCGGACGGCCACGCGGTGTTCCAGGAGTCCCAGATGGTGGCCGCCGCCAATGCACTGCGGGACGCCTCGGTGAGCTACCCCGGTGACGACTCCACCTCCGTCGGCCAGCTGGTGCTCTTCCTGCGGGCCGGCTACTTCGTGCAGTGGTACGACAAGGACGACGTGGGCGCGTACGGCAGCGCCCTGCAGACCGCCATCCGCGGCGGCCTGGACGCGTTCTTCGCCAACGCCCACTCCAAGGACGTCACCGAGGCCAATGGCGCGACCCTCGCCGAGGCCGTCACGCTGATCGACAGCGCCCAGGAGAACGCCCGCTACCTGTACGTGGTCAAGCGCCAGCTGGCGGGCTACAACAGCTCCTGGAACAGCTCGTACTCGATGCTGCTCTCGCTCAACAACGTGTACACCGTGCTCTGGCGCGGCCACCAGAACGCGGACTTCCTGCCCGCCGTCCAGGCCGACCCGAGCGTGCTGACGGCGCTGCACGACTTCGCCTTCACCAACAGCGCGCTGCTGGGCACCTCCAACGACTACCTGGCCTCCAACTCCGGTCTGGAGCTGGGCCGTTTCCTCCAGCACCCCGAGCTGCTGAGCACCGTTCAGCCGCTGGTCAAGGACGTGCTGAACCGCTCCTCGATCGACGGGGCGAGCTCCACCCTCTGGGTCAACGCGGCCAGCCAGGCGTACTACAACGACCAGGCGAACTGCTCGTACTACGGCGTCTGCACCCTGCCGGCCGACCTCAAGGCCAAGGTGCTGACCATCACCTACGTCTGCAGCCCGAGCATCACGATCCTCGCGCAGTCGATGAACTCCGACCAGCTCGCGGCCAGTTGCTCCAGCCTGACCGGTGAGGACGCGTTCTTCCACAACATCGTGAAGGACAAGGGCCCGGTCGCGGACGACTACAACTCCGCGATGAAGCTCGCGGTGTTCAACTCCTCGGCGGACTACAAGAAGTACGCCGGCATCATCTTCGACATGAGCACCGACAACGGTGGTATGTACATGGAGGGGAACCCGGCCGACAAGACCAACCAGCCGCTCTTCGTCTGCTACCACGCCGAGTGGGTGCCGGACTTCTCGATCTGGAACCTCAACCACGAGTACACCCACTACCTCGACGGCCGCTACGACATGTACGGCAACTTCGCGGCCGGCACCTCGACCCCGACCGTCTGGTGGATCGAGGGCTTCGCGGAGTACGAGTCCTACGCCTACCGCAACGTCCGCTACGACGACGCGATCACCCAGGCGGGCCTGAACACCTACAAGCTGAGCACCCTGTTCGGCACCACCTACGACAACGCCGACCAGACCCGGATCTACAACTGGGGCTACCTGGCCGTCCGTTACATGCTCCAGTCGCACCGAGCCGACGTGGACACCATGCTCGGCTACTTCCGGGTCGGCAACTGGGCGGCGGCGCAGGCGCTGTTCAACACCACCATCGGCACCCGCTACGACGCCGACTTCGCCGCCTACCTGGCCAAGTGCAACCAGGGCGACTGCGGCACCCTCGGCCAGACCAACCAGCCGCCGACGGCCGCCATCGCCGCCGTGGTGAGCGGTCTGAACGTCAACTTCACCGACGCCTCCAAGGACGCGGACGGCACCATCGCCTCCCGCGCCTGGGACTTCGGTGACGGCACGACCTCCACCGCCGCCAACCCGGCCCACTCCTACGCGAAGTCGGGCAGCTACACGGTCAAGCTCACGGTGACCGACAACCAGGGCGCCACCGCCTCGGCCACCCAGACCGTCACCGTGGCGGGCACCCCCGAGTGCAGCGACCCCGACACCCGGGTGCTCGGCAAGAACTGCGCCCGCAGCGGCCTCTCGGCCACCACGGGCAACTACAAGTACTTCTACGTGCTGCTGCCCTCCGGCGTCTCCACCCTGAAGATCAACACCTCGGGCGGCACCGGCAACGCGGACCTGTACTACAGCAACAACGGCTGGGCCACCACCAGCAACTACAGCACCGCCTCGGTGCGCACCGGCAACACCGAGTCGCTCACCATCAAGAACCCGCCGGCTGGCTACACCTACATCAGCCTGTACGCGAAGTCCGGCTTCAGCGGCGTCACGCTGACCACTTCGTTCTGATGGGTTCGTGCTGATCCGTTCGTTCTGAGCGGTTCGCCGAGGTGAGCAGGCGCGGAGGGGACAACTCCCCTCCGCGCCCGTGTCGTTCGCGGGTCAGCCGCGCGGCAGCACCAGCTGCTGGACGCTCGGCAGGTGGCGCCAGTCGCTGGAGACGATGCTCGCGTGGGCGGCGGCCAACTGGGTGGTGCGGGCCTGGGCCTGATCGGCCGTCGGGTCGGTGGCGCTGATCGCGGGGGCCACGTTCTGGGCGTCCGTCATCACCAGCAGGTAGTGCCGGGCGTCGTACCAGGAGGTGTCGATCCCGCCGCCCAGGTAGGCGGAGGCGTCACCGTCGAAGACCACGAACCACGGGCGGATGGTCGAGTCGGAGTACGCGGTGCGGGGGTCGCCGGCGGCGGCGTTGTGCACCACCGGGAAGACTTGGGCCTGGCCCGCCTTGCCGGCCGCCACCAGGTCGCGCAGGTGCCGGGAGTACTCGACGTCGGTGTGCAGGGTGTCGAAGGGGTTGTTCTCCTCCACCGTGCCGGGTATCACGTCCACCAGCACCCGGCCCGAAAGCGCCTGCCGACTCGGCCAGTTGCCCGCCTGGGCCGCCGCGTCCAGGGTCGGGTACGAGCCGCCGCCGGGCTTGGCCAGGAGATCGGCCGGGCGGAAGACCCGGCTGCCCAGGTGGGCGGCGATCAGCGCGTCCAGCTGGTCCGGCCCCATCCCGTTGTTGGCCGAGAAGCCCGCCTTCAGCTCCAACTTGACCACCAGCGGCCCGGATTGCGGGTGCGCGTCGAGCCAGACCCGCAGGTCGTCGAAGCAGCTCTCCAGGTCCTTGTTGGCCCCGCCCGAGTAGAGCTGCGCGGCGCTGCTCGCATTGACGCAGTTGTTGCTGTTGCCCAGCGGGTTGGAGTGGCTGACCTTCCACTCCTTGGTCACGATGTCGGTCCACGCGTCCAGCTCGACCATGCTGGTGCCGGTGTCCAGCGCCTGCGCGAGGTAGCCGAAGGCGGCCGGGTCGTAGGTGTTGTGCAGCCCGACGGTGGTGGCCGAGGCGAACGGCAGCTGCCCGGCCCCGCTCGCGGTCGCCTGCTGGGTGGGCAGGGCGAAGGCGGCGGCGGCCACGGCCAGCAGAGCGGCGGCGACGGTACGGCGGACGGTCAAGGGAGTCTCCTGTCGAGGTGTCAGCTCGGCGCCACGGAGGGCGGCTGCCGTGCAGCAGCATGGGCCATCCGAGCGGATTCGAGGTGACATGACAAGGAAAAACTACTGACGAGTTGTGAAGCTGCCGTCCTACTTCAGCAACCGGGAGAGGCGGCGGTCGGCCAGCACCCGGCCGCCGGTCTGGCAGTGCGGGCAGTACTGGAGCGAGGAGTCGGCGAAGTTGACCGAGCGGACGGTCTCCCCGCAGACCGGGCAGGGCAGGCCCTCGCGGCCGTGCACGGCCATCGCGCTCTTCTTGTCCGATTTGAGCGTGTCGGCGGCGGCCCCGGCCCGGGCCCGGTCGAGGGCGGCCCCGAGGGTGGCGCGGATCGCGGCGTGCAGGGCGGCCAGCTGTTCGGGCGTCAGGCCGGCCGCCAGGGCGTACGGGGAGAGCCGGGCGGCGTGCAGGATCTCGTCCGAGTAGGCGTTGCCGATCCCGGCCAGGACCGTCTGGTCGGTGAGGAGGGTCTTGAGCCGACGGCGGACTCCGGCGGTGAGGGCGGTGAGCTGCTCGATGGTGAGGCCGAGCGGGTCGGCGCCGAGCTTCTCGATGCCGGGCACCTGGTGGGGGTCGGTGACCACGTACGCGGCGAGGCGCTTGGTGGTGCCCTGCTCGGTGACGTCGAAGCCCGAGCCGTCGTCCAGGTGCAGGCGCAGCGCGAGGGGCCCGCGGCCGGCCTTGAGCGGCTGACTCCGGGCCGGGAAGCTCGCGTGGTGGCGGATCCACCCGGCGCGGGCCAGGTGCAGCACCAGGTGGAGCCCGTCGGCCGTGACCAGGTCGAGGAACTTCCCGTGCCGGCCGACGGCCCGGATCGCCTGCCCGTGCAGGGCCGTGACCGGCGGGTCGAAGGTCTTGAGCACCTGGAACGAGAGCACGTCGACGCGGGCCAGGACCCGCCCGGCGCAGAGCTCCGCCATCCGCTCGGCCAGGGCTTCTACTTCCGGCAACTCAGGCATACGGCTAGGTTGCACTCTCCTCCAGGGGCGCGGGGAACGGCGCGCCCGGCCATGCACTCTGTCGCACGGGACGCACTGTGACCCGGTTGCACTATCCGATCGGGGTGCACCTGGCCATGAGCGTCAGGCGACGACTCCGCTGCTTCCGATTTCGCGCAGTTCCCCGCGCCCCTGAAAGACCACCTTGGGTTCTAGGAGTCGTTGCAACACCCCAGTTCAGGGGATGCGATGGACTTCGAGATCCGTGGCAACCGCAGACCGCAGGGTCGGCGGAAGCTGCTGCGGGAGCGGGCGGCATACTCCCGGCTCGTGCAGCAGGGCGTGAGCAACACCGAGGCATGCCGGATCGTCGGCGTCGACCGCAGGACCGGCCAGAAGTGGCGTAACGGGCGCAAGCCGACCGGCACCCAGCGCACGGCGCCGGCTCCCCTCGACCTCGACGGGAAGCCGGCGCCGCCGACCGGGCCGGCAGGGCGGTCACGGTTCCTGACCGAGGCGGAACGGATCCACATCGCCGACCGGCTGCGGGAGAAGGCCACCGTCCGGGCAATCGCCGCGGAACTCGGCCGCAGCCCGTCCACCGTCAGCCGGGAGATCACCCGCAACGCCCACCCGGTCAGCGGCGCCTACCGCCCGCACGCGGCCCAGGCCCGCGCGAACGCCCGCCGGCCCCGCCCCAAACCGCGCAAGATCGGGCAGACTCCCGAGCTGCGGGACTTCATCCAGCACCTCCTGGACCTGAGGTGGAGCCCGGAGCAGATCTGCCAGGCTCTACGGGAAACCTTCCCCGACCGGCCGGAGATGCACGTGGCTGTCGAAACCGTCTACCAGACCCTCTACCTCCAGGGCCGGGGCGAGTTGCGCCGCGAGGTCGCCGCCGCCCTGCGCACCGGCCGGGCCCGGCGGATCCCGCACCGGCAGGCCGCCACCCGCCGCCCCCGCTTCGCCCACCCCATGGTCATGATCAGCGAACGCCCCGCGGAGGCGGACGACCGGGCCGTCCCCGGCCACTGGGAGGGCGACCTGATCATCGGCAAGGACGGCGCCTCGGCGATCGGCACCCTGGTCGAGCGCGCCACCCGCTACGTCATGCTCCTGCACCTCCCGGCCGGCCGCGGCGCCGAACAGGTCCGCGACGCCCTCGTGGCGACCGTCCAGACCCTGCCCGCCCACCTCAGGCGGTCCCTGGCCTGGGACCAGGGCGCCGAGATGGCCCGGCACGCCGACTTCACGATCGCCACCGACGTCCCGGTCTACTTCTGCGACCCCGCCAGCCCCTGGCAGCGCGGCTCCAACGAGAACACCAACGGCCTGCTCCGCCAGTACTTCCCCAAGGGCACCGACCTGTCCGTCCACAGCCCCGAACACCTGGCCGCCGTCGCCGCCCAACTCAACGGCCGCCCACGCAAAACGCTCGACTGGGACACCCCAGCCGAGCGCCTGCATAAACTCCACACGGCCTAGACAACCAACCACGTGTTGCAACGACCGCTAGAAACCACCCCACTTCCCCGCGCCCCTGGAAATACCGCCCCACTCCTTCCACGACCTGGGTCGTGGTCGGGGCGGCAACGTAGCTCAGGCGGACGAAAGCCCCGGAGGGCTCTGCGGCGAAGTAGGGGCGGCCGGGGGTGAGGGCGACGCCGTGGCGGAGGGCTTCGGCCACGGCGTAGCGGTCGTCGGTGCCGTCGGGGAGGCGGAGCCAGAGGTGGTAGCCCCCGTGGGGGAGGTGGGCCGGGAGGAGGCCGGTGGGGGCGAGGGCGGTGGCGGCGGCGGTGCGGCGCTCCCTCAGGGCGGCGGAGAGTTCGCGCAGGTGGCGGGGCCAGACGGGGGAGCCGACCAGTTCGAGGGCGGTCTCCTGGAGGGGGCGGGGGACGAAGAAGCTGTCGGTGGACTGGACGGCGCGCAGGCGCTGCAGGGCGGGGCCGCGGGCGGTGAGGGCGCCGACCCGCAGGCTCGGGGAGGTGGGCTTGGTGAGCGAGCGGACGTGCACCACCACGCCGTCGGGGTCGTCGGCGGCGAGCGGGGCCGGCAGCGGCGGGGCGTCGGCGTGGCCGAGGAAGCGGGCGAAGTCGTCCTCGACCACGAAGGCGCCGGCGGCCCGGGCGATGGCCAGCACCTCGCGCCTTCGCGCGGGGGAGAGCACGGCCCCGGTCGGGTTCTGGAACAGCGGCTGGCAGACCAGGACGCGGGCCCGGGTGGCGCCGAAGGCGTCGGCGAGCAGGTCGGTGCGGATGCCCTCGGTGTCCATCGGCACGGGGACGGGCCGCAGGCCGGCCGCCCGGGCCACGGCCAGGGTGCCGGGGTAGGTGGGGGACTCGACCAGGACGGGGGCGCCCGGGGCGGCGAGCGAGCGCAGGGCGGTGGTGAGGGCGCTCTGGCCGCCGGCCGAGACCAGCACCTCGGAGGTGGTGAGGGAGCCGCCGATGTCGCGGGCGAACCAGGCCCGCAGCTCGGCCAGGCCGTCCACCGGCGGGCGCTCCCAGGCGCCGGGGCGGCGGCCGGCCCGGGCGAGTGCGGCGGAGAGGGCGCGTTCGGGTTGAAGCGAGGAGTGCAGGTAGCCGCTGTTCAGGTCGATCACGTCCGGCGGCTGCACGGTGAGCGCGCCGAGCACGCCGGAGGGGTCGGTGGAGCGGGCGGGGGGCTGCCCGGCCTCGGCGCTGAGCGCCACCTCCTGCCAGGAGAGGTCGGCGGTGGCGGCCGGGGGTCGTGGGGGCGCGGTGCGGAAGACCCCGGCGCCGGGCCGGGAGACCACGGCGCCCTCGGCGACCAGCTGGGCGATGGCCCGGGAGACCGTCACCGGGCTCACCTGGTGACGCTCCATCAACGCCCGACTCGAGGGCAACCGGCCGCCGACCGGGTAGCGGTCGAGTTCGCTGCGGAGGATGGCGGCGAGTTCGGCCCCACTGCTACGCTCGTTCATGACAGCACAAGATAGCGCTATCCGTCCGGTCTCGGTAGCGGTCGGCGGCTCCACCGCCGCCCTGGCCGTGCTCGCCTTCTCGTTCAGCTTCCCCGCCACGGTCTGGACGCTCCAGGGCTTCGGCCCCTGGACGGCCACCGCCCTGCGCGGCCTGATCGCCGCCGTCGCCGCCGCGATCTGCCTGCGCGCCGCCCGCGCCCCGCTGCCCACCCGCCGTCAGTGGCCCGGCCTGCTGGCCGTGGCGGTCGGCTGCGTGCTGGGGTTCCCGCTGCTCACCACGCTCGCGCTGCGCACCTCCTCCACCGCCCACTCGGCCGTGGTGATCGGGCTGCTGCCGCTGGCCACGGCCGTGGTCGGCGCGCTGCGCACGGGGGCCCGCCCGGCCCGGGCGTTCTGGTTCGCCGCGCTGGCCGGGGCGGCGGTGGTGCTGGCCTTCACGCTGGGTCAGAGCCACGGCGCGTTCTCGCGGGCGGACCTCTACCTGTTCGCGGCCCTGCTGGTCTGCTCGGTGGGCTACGCCGAGGGCGGGCGGCTGGCCCGGGAGCTGCCGGGCTGGCAGGTGATCGCCTGGGGCGTGCTGCTGGCGCTGCCGGTGCTGCTGCCCACGGCCGTCTGGGCGCTGGCCACCGAACCGGTGCACCTGGGGTGGCACGCAGTCACGGGCCTCGCCTACCAGGGGTTGGTCTCGCAGTTCGGCGGATTCGTGCTCTGGTACCGGGGCATGGCCCGGATCGGGGTGCCCCGGGCCAGCCAGTACCAGCTCGGTCAGCCGCTGCTCACCCTGGCCTGGGCGGTGCTGCTGCTCGGCGAGCCGCTCGGCCCGGCCGCGCCGCTGACGGCGCTGGCGGTGCTCGCCTGCATCGCCGTCACCCAGCGCGCCCGGGCCTGAGGAGGCCTCCGGTCAGTGCACGCCGGCGTCCTGGCAGGCGGCGGCCACCTCGGGGGTGCAGATGTCGGCGGCCTTGTAGAGCCCGCCGCCGACGATGGTGGAGGCGACGTTCTGCTTGGTCACCACGATCGGGGTCAGCAGCATCGAGGGGATCTGCTGGTCGCCGCTCTGGATGTTGCCCCGGGCCACCGAGGCGACGTCCAGGCCCTTGAGCAGGTACACCGCGATGTCGGCGGCGGCGTCGGCCTCCGGCTTGTACGGCTTGTAGATGGTGTAGGACTGGTCGCCGGTGAGAATGCGCTTGATCGCGTCCAGCGAGGCGTCCTGGCCGCCGATCGGGACGTTCTTCATCCCGGCGGCGTGCATGGCGTCCACGATCGCGGCGGCCATGCCGTCGTTGGCCGAGTAGACGCCCTGGATGTTGTCCTTGCCGAGGCTGCGGATGGCCTCGTTCATCTTCTGGGCGGCCAGGGTGGGCTGCCACTCGCCGGACTGCTCGTAGCCGATCGCCTTGACCTTGCCGTCCAGCGTCTGGTGCGCGCCGGCCTTGAAGGCGGCGGCGTTCGGGTCGGCCTCGGCGCCGTTGATCATCACGATCTGGGCGTCCTTGGCCTTGGGGCCTATCGCGTCGGTCAGCGCGGTGCCCTGGAGCTCGCCGGTGCGCTCGTTGTCGAAGGAGACGTACGCGGCCACGTTGCCCGCGGCCAGCCGGTCGTACGCGATCACCTTGGCGCCCTGGCGGTTGGCCTCGTCGACCCAGGCGGCGGTGTTCTTGGCGTTGACCGGGTCGAGCAGGATCACCTTGACGCCCTTGGTCAGCAGCGCCTCGAACTGTTCCTTCTGGGTGGACTCCTCGCCGTTGGCGTTGGCGTAGTCCACGGAGCAGCGGGAGCACAGGCCCATGATCGAGTCGGTGATCAGCGGCTTGTCGAAGGCCTCGTACCGGTTGGACGAGGCCTTCTCCGGCAGCAGCAGGCCGATGGTCTTGGCCCCCGTGGCCGAGGCACTCGGGGAGCCGTCGCTCGACCCGCAGGCGGCCAGTGCCAGTGCCAGTGACACGGCGGTGGTGCCGACGAGGGTGCGACGGAGGATCGCGTTCATGGTGGGTGGTGCCTCCCTGACAGCGCCGCGGCTTTGCGGCTGAGGGGAGGGAGTCAAGCCGCCCCACCGACTTGGCGTCAAGAATTAAAACACCAACTCGGAGAAATCACCCAAGTCGTTGTGAAACCCGAAGATCATTACCGCTTCGAAGACGCAAGTCGGGCTGTGAGATTGACAACTCTTCAAGACGTGTACGACAAGGCGTGCCGATGCCGTGCGACTACGAACCGAATCCCCGGCCGGTGGTGGGCAGCCAGGGGCCGGTCTCCGGCCGGGCCTCGCTGTCGGTGCCCGGCCAGGGCGGCATGGTCACGGCCAGCACGTGCAGTGCGCGCCCGCCCGGATCGGCGCGGAACTGGAAGGCCGTGCCCAGCGGGACCGTGAGGGTCACCCCGGGGCGCAGTTCGGTCTGCTCCTGGTGCCCGTCCTGACACCGCCACATCCACCCCGAACCCTGGACGACGTGCCAGATCTCCTGCACGGTGGCGTGCGAGACCGCCCGCGAGACGGCCCCCGGGGCCAGCTCGAACCGGGCCAGCCCACCGAGCCCGGGCAGCGCCAGCAGCGGCCGCACCGTCGAGCCGTCGGGCGCCGTCACCTGGCCGGCCTCGCCGAGCTCCTGCTGTTCGAACGGGACGTGCTCCATCGGACCCCTCCCCTTCCGTGCACCGTCAGCGTTCGGTCCGCACCACCAGGCAGACCCCGGCCACCACGATCGCACCGCCCAGCAGCACCGGCCAGGTCAGCGGTTCGGCCAGGATCAGCCAGCCGAGGAAGACCGCCACCACCGGGTTCACGTACGCGTAGGTGGCCACCAGCGGCAGCGGGGCGTGCTGGAGCAGCCAGGCGTACGCGGTGAAGGCGAGCAGCGAGCCGAACAGCACCAGGTAGCCGAGGGCCAGCCAGGAGGCGGTGGAGACGGTGCTCGGCTCGAAGCCGGTGAGCTCGCCCCGGACGGCGGCCAGCACGAGCGCGCCGAGGCCGCCCGCGAGCATCTCGTACACGCTGGCCACCAGGGCGTTGCCCGGCATCGGCAGCCGGGCGGCCAGGAAGGAGCCCGAGGACCAGAGCACGGTGGCCCCGATCACCGTGAGCATCCCGCCGAGGCGCACCTCGCCGCGCAGGCCCGGCACGGTCAGCACGCCGAGCCCGACCAGGCCGACCAGCACGCCCGCCAGGGTGGCGGCCGGGGTGCGGTGGCCGGTGGCCCGGCGCAGCAGCACCACCCAGAGCGGCACCGCCGCGACCAGCAGCGCGGCCAGCCCCGAGGGCACCGACCGCTCGGCGAAGACCACCAGCCCGTTGCCGCCGACCAGCAGCATCAGCCCGACCAGGGCCGCCGAGCCCAGCTGGCGGCCGGTGACCGCGAGCGCCTTCGGGCCCTGGCGCAGGCTCAGTACCACGGCCAGCAGCAGGCCCGCGCAGAGGAAGCGGATCGCGGCGGAGGTCATCGGCGGCACCGTCTCCACCGTCACCCGGATCGCCAGGTAGGTCGAGCCCCAGACCACGTAGACCACACCGAGGGCGGCCCAGGCCACCCGGGAGACCTGGGCCGGGTCGTCGGCCTTGCGTAGGTCGGGGGCCTGCGAGGTGGAGGGTCCGGAGGCTGCTGTCATCTGTCTCTCCCGAGGTTGCTCCTGTACACGGCCCTGCAAGGCGTATGCCACCACACCTGCCCCCGGAGCGCGAGGGCCGGGGCCCGCCTTTCCGGAGCACGGGCTCCGTGCGCCCCACCTCGGCGGTGGGTTCGACGGCCCACCGGGTACGGGTGCGCGCCGCTCCGCTGCTCGCCAGTCGCGTGAACTTCGCGCCGCGCCGCGGTCGGTGGGCGCACCGGGCCCGCCGGCGGGTGCACCCTGGGGCGATGGAGTGGATCGCGGCGCCCGACTACTGGCTCGGCCGGCTGCTCTGCCAGCGCCTGGTGGCCGCCGTCTACCTGCTCGGATTCCTGGCCGCAGCCCGGCAGTTCCGCGCGCTGATCGGCGCCCACGGGCTGCTCCCGGTGCCGCGCTTCCTGGCCCGGGTCCGCCCCCGGCAGGCCCCCAGCCTGTTCCACCTGCACTACTCGGACCGGGCGTTCGCGGCGCTCGCCTGGACCGGCGTGCTGCTGGCCGCCGCCGTGCTCGCGGGCGCGGCCGAACTCCTGCCGCTGGGTGGGGCGATGGCACTCTGGGCGGTGCTCTGGGTGCTCTACCTCTCGATCGTCAACGTCGGGCAGACCTGGTACGCCTTCGGCTGGGAGTCGCTGCTGCTGGAGGCCGGTTCTCTGATGGTCTTCCTGGGCAACGGGCAGGTGGCGCCGCCCTGGCCGGTGCTCTGGCTGCTGCGCTGGCTGGTCTTCCGGGTCGAGTTCGGCGCCGGCATGATCAAGATCCGGGGCGACGCCTGCTGGCGCCGCCTCACCTGCACCCGCTTCCACCACGAGACCCAGCCGATGCCCGGCCCGCTCAGCTGGTTCTTCCACCACCTGCCCGCCCTGCTGCACCGGATCGAGGTGGCCGCCAACCACTTCGTCCAACTCCTCGTCCCCTTCCTCCTCTTCACCCCGCAGCCGGTGGCCGGCTGGGCCGCCCTCGCGATGATCACCACCCAGCTCTGGCTGGTCGCCTCCGGCAACTTCGCCTGGCTCAACTGGCTCACCATCGCCCTCGCCGCCGCCACCCTCCCGGGCCGCGCCCCGGCCGGTTCGCTCCCGCGCCCCACCCCGCTCTGGTTCGGCGTCCTGGCCTGGGCGGTCACCGCCCTGGTCGCGTACCTGAGCTACCGGCCGGCCCGGAACCTGCTCAGCCGCCGCCAGCAGATGAACCGTTCGTACAACCCGCTGCACCTGGTCAACGCGTATGGCGCCTTCGGCTCGGTCAACCGGATGCGGCTCGAAGTCGTGATCGAGGGGGAGCGGGCCGGCCACTGGCAGGAGTACGGCTTCCGGGGCAAACCCGGCGAACTGCACCGAATGCCCCGGCAGTACGCGCCGTACCACCTGCGGCTGGACTGGCTGATGTGGTTCGCCGGGATCTCCCCGTCCTACGCCCGCCCCTGGTTCACCGGCCTGGCCGCCCGGCTGCTGGTCAACGACCCGGACACGCTGCGGTTGCTGCGCCACAACCCCTTCCCGCACGGCCCGCCCGAGCGGGTCCGCGCACGGCTCTACCGCTACCGGTTCACGGACTGGCGGGAGTTGCGCACCACCGGCGCGTGGTGGCGGCGCGCGCTGGTGCGGGAGTACCTCGCGCCGGTGACGCTCCACGAGGTGGGCCACCTGCTCGACGACCACCCCCACCGTCCCCGCCCATGACCGCCCCAGTCCTCACCATTCCCTCACGCCACGGCGCGAGACAGCCGACCGGGTGCGTGCACCCCTCGAACGCCCACCCGTATCCTGGGCGTCCGACTCAGCCGTCCACCCCGCACCGGGGCGGACGGCCCGGCGGTCGCCGCCACCCCGCCCGCCTGCCTCCCGCCATCCCTGCCATCCCTGCCATTCCTGCCACGAAGCGGACTTCCCCATGACAGTGAGCTACCTGCCCGAATCCGGCCCCGAGGCAGTCGACCCGGCCGACGGCTCCGACGCCACCACCCTGGGCCCCCGCGAGGCCCTCGCCCGCTACGCCGAACTCGGCGGCTTCACCCTCAGCGCGGAGACCAGCCCCTGGTACGCCGCCACCGAGACCATCACCACCCCCGAGGACGCCCGCTCCGCCTCCACCCTGCTCGCCGAACTCCGCGGCGGCGACCTGGCCGCGACCCGGGCCGCCGTCCTCGACCTCGCCCCCGAGGGCACCTTCGCCGAGCCCGACACGCTGCTCGCGCTCGGGCTGATCGCCAAGGTGCTGCTCCGGGTGCAGGGCACCACCGGCAAGCTGCGCAGCGAGGCGTACGAGGCCGACCTGGAGACCTTGGCCGCCGCCACCGCCGACTCGCGCTGGCGCAAGGAGCGCGGCGTCCGCCTCTCCTGGCTGCGCCGCCGCAGCCTGGTCGCCCAGGCCCGTTCGCTGGCCCTCACCAAGGGCGTCAAGCGGGCCGAGCTGCACGAGGCCCTCTCCTCCGCCGCCACCGAACGCTCCGCCTGGACCACCCTCGGCGGCACCGTCCGCCCCGCCGCCCCCACCGACCCGGCCCGCCTCACCGAGGTGGCCCAGGCCGTCGATGCCCTTACCCAGGCCGCCCGCGCCCTGGAGGGCCTCCTCCCCGGCCACGCCCTCGAAACCCTCCCCCTCGCCGACCTCACCGACCTCGTCGACCGCCTCGCCGCCGACGAGGGCACCCTCTACCGCCTCCCCACCCTCCGCACCCTCCGCACCACTCTCACCACCCACCACCTCACCCCCCTCCTCGAAGACCTGACCACCCGCCAGGCCACCCGAGACCTCGCCCTCACCACCTACGACCGCGAACACCCCACCCTCGTCCCCGAGCCCCGCGCCGCCGAGCCGGCGGCAGTGGCGGAGCCGGCGGAGCCCGTCGAGCCCGCGGCGGAGGCCCCCGAGGTGGCGGATGAGACCGCTGCGCCGGCGGCAGAGGTTGCTGCTCCGGCGGAGGAAGCCGTCGAGCTGGTGGCCGAGGCCCCGGAAGCTCCGGAGACCCCGGAGGCTTCGGAAGCTCCGGCGGAAGGGGTCGAACCCGCCGTGGCCGCCGAGGAGCTCACCGAGCCGACGGATGAGGTTTCGGCGGAGCCCGCTGAGCCGACGGACGAGGCCGTCACCGATGCTCCGGCCGAGCCGACTGCGGAGATCGCCGCCGAGATGGAAGCCGTGGCCGTGGCCGCAGCCGAACTCGCCCGCGAACTCGCGGCGGAGCCGGTGGCCGTGACTGAGCTTTCGACCGAGGAACTGCAGGCAGAGGCCGAGGTCGAGGCGGAGGTCCAGCCGATTGCCGAGGCCGAGCCGGTGGCTGAGCCCGAGGTCGAGGCGGTCGCCGAGGTCGAGGCTGACCCGGTTGCCGCAGTCGAGCCCGATGCTGCAGCGGCTGTCGACGCCGAGTCCGAGCTCGAGCCGACCGCGGAGGCCGTTTCCGCCGCCGCCGAAGCCGATGCCGAAGCTGCTGCCGAGCCGACGGACGAGCCCGAGACGGAGCAGGTTGCAGCCGTCGAGCTCGAAGCAGACGCCGCGCCCGTGGAGACCGTCGAGTCGGCCGCTGCCCCCGAGGCCGCCGTTGAGCCTGGCGCTGCTGCCGAGCTGTCGGCCGAGCCGGAGCCCGCCGACGCCGACGCCGACGCCGACGCCGACGCCGAGTCCGAGGTCGAACCCGCCGTGGCCGCCGAGGAGCTCACCGAGCTGGAGCCGGCCCCGGAAGCCGCTCCCGCGGAGGCCGAACTTCCGGCCCAGGACGAGCCCGAGGCGACCGTCGAGGCCGAGCCGTCGGCAGAGGAGCTCGCCGAGCCGGAGGCCGCCCCCGTCGAGGAGCCCGCTGCCGCCGCCGACTCCTCGAACCGTCCCGCGAAGCCCGACCTCACCCCGGGCCGTCCGGTCACCGCGTACAGCGCCGACGAGCTGACTGCCCTCGTCCGCTGGATCGACAGTGACGAAATCACCCGCACGGACGACGAGTTGCTCCGCGCGGCGATGAAGGAGCTCGGCTTCTCCCGCCTGGGCCCCCGCATCAAGGAGGCCCTCGGGACGGCCGTCACCACCGCCCGCAGCTGAACCCGACCGGGGGCGTCCGGGACCGACCAGTGGCCAAGTGCATCACCAGCACCGCCACTTCAGTCGCCCCGACGCCCCCTTCGTCATGTCGGACCGCCGCACTACGGTGACCCGGACCAGTCGGAACGGATCGGGGGAGCCAAGCCATGCCCAACAGTCGGATCATCGCAGCCGCACTGATTGGCGCCCCGGAGCAGCTGACAGACATCCTCGGCCCGGACGACCTGCTGTGCGTCGCACCCGAGTTGTCCAGCGTGTTCACGGTCCGGACCACGTCCACCGATGGCACCCAGACGGCAATGGTCGACCTCCCCGGCAGCACTGCGTTCGTCCGGCTACCACGCTCCTTCCGTCTACGACAGATCACTCACGACGGCGGACACTTCACCCTCACCAGCACCGACGGACGGTCCGTCACCGGCACTCCACGGCAATTCAGTACCCCCTACAAGGTGATCGCCGAGGAGTACAACCCTCGGTACGAGCAGCACCTCGAGGAAGCCTTCCTCGCAACGGGCCGACTCCCGGTCGATCCGACACCGCCCCACACCCTCCAACTCTCCTCCCCGGCAGCAGAACGGCAGCTGGAGCTCCACTTCGACAGCGCCGGCCCGGAGAAGGTCACCGACCTGCTGCCCCACGCACACCACCTGGCGTCCGAGCTCGAACGCATCCACCGCGAAGGCACCGCTTTCATCTGGTCCGCGTTCGCCGAGGGCGACGAGACCGCCGAAGAGCAGTCCCGCTTCCCTGAGTTGATGGTGCCGCAGGCCCTGGTCGTTTACCGCTCGGGAGACTTCGAGCTTCACTTCGAGGAGCCGGAGCACCACTACTTCATGGCGGGCTACTGGCCCGCTGTCCAGTACCGTGCCGACCTGACACCCGTCCACATCACGGTCGAATCCTGACCCCGGCCGACCTGCTTCCGGGATACCCCCGGAGGCGCCCGCCTCCAACGAGCGACCGGCAGGGCTGGGCGGGCCGCCTTCTCTGGTCCTCGCGGAGCTGACCCCGCAGGCCCCCGTCGCGGACTACCGGTAGGTCAAGGCATCTTGGCAGAGGGCGCCCGAGGCCGTGCAGAGCTGGGGAGGCTGGAGGTCCGGCGGCTCTATGACGGGGGACTGGGTGGCTGCCGTGCCCCAGTTGTAGTGGGCAATGGTGTAGGTGACGCCGTTCGTGGCCGTGGCAGTCCGCTGGTTCAGTGGGCCGATCCGGGGGTAGCTGCCCCGGAGTTCGAGCGGCTCGCGGGCGCCCGCCACGATCTCGAACCACTCCGAGCCATGGGCGTCGCTCAGGCCCAGGTACCGGGGGCCGTAGACGATCGAAGGCGCGTCGGCCGGCGACCGCGCCGGGACGTCGACGCAACTGCTCGACTCGTAGGCCATGCTGCCGGAGTCGGCGGAGTTGCGGAAGGCAGAGAGCAGGCAGACCCGGCCGCTGTCCGGCATCCAGGCGGCGTCCACGTGCCCGGTGCCGGTGCCGTCGAGCACCATCAGCTGATCGGCCGTCAGCGGTGAGAGTGCGTCCTTGGGCTGGTAGGCGAGCGCCCTGGCCAGGGCCCAGTCGTCCGGCTTCACGTAGACAGCGGCCGGGTTGGCGAACACCTGATACCGGACGGCAGGGGCCGTCGCCGACGGCTGGCTCGGCGGCGACGGGGCGGGCGGCTGCGGTGTGGGTGAGCTGCAGGCGCCCGCCAGCGCTGTCATGAGCAGGACCGCCCCGGCGCGGCGGCCCGCGGTGAAGCGGCCGTTCAATGTTCCCCCCCGATCGAACGTTCGTGTCGGTGCATCCTCGCACCTGTCGGCCGGGGCGGCACGGGAGTTCTCGATCGGAGGCAGCTGGTCAGCGCGGTGGTCCACCGAGCCGCCCGAAGGGCTTCGGCCAGCGCGCTCGGACGCAGCCCGATTACCTTGACGAACCCCATTGAGGCACCCCCGGGTCGGTATGCTCCGAATCTAGGGGCGGGTCTGATCTAGCGTCCAACACGTTTTCACCAGGCGAGAGTTGTGGTCCGACTGGTGGTTGTGAGCTGATCCGTCGGCCGATCGCCCGGCGGAACTCGATCCTGTTCTCCGCCCGGCGAAGGGGGACCGCTCAGGCTGCGGCCAGCCACGCCTCGTACCAGTCACGGAAGTCGGGTCCGGGCATCAGCCCGGCCCAGATCTGGTCGTCGATCCAGACCTGGCCGGCGTGCGCTCCGGTGACCACCAGCCGTGAGAACGTGCCGCAGCCGATCTCTCCGATGACCAAGGTCCCCGTCACCGAGTAGCGGTCCGTTCCGCCCTTGCCCGGCCCGGGGCATGCTTCGGTGTGCGGGAACGGGGTGGAGAGGAAGTCGGCGCGGAGCCCATCTGCCCGAAGGTCGTGCAGGGCCTCCTCCTCGTCCACCTCCTCGGTGAGGCCCACGATCCCGTAGTACGGGCCTGCCCCTCCGTCGGCGACGTCCTCGAGGAAGCTGCGGAAGGACGGGGGGAGGGTGATGCCGTGTCCTTGCTCGAACGAACGGAGTGTTCCTTCCGGCAGGGGTGGTCGGAGCAGGTAGCCGTGGTGGGACGAGCCGAAGCGCCGCTGCTCCGGGTCGCCCTGGGCGAGGGCGGCGACGCGGGCGTGCACCTGGGTGCTGTCCCAGGAGGTGGTGCTGTTCATGGGTGCACGGTATCTGGGTGCTGCTTCAGTCCCGGCGGAAGAGGGCCGTCCAGAGGAACGGTACGCCGAAGTAGGGCGAATCCGGCGGGAGTTGGTGCATGCGGCGGAGGGAGAGTTCGGTGAGGTCGGCGAAGATGTGGCGGAGGGACGTGGGGGTGTAGGCGAGGCCGCCGTGGAGGGTGTGGGTGGAGTACAAGGTGGCGTCGGGGAGTTCGGTGCCCATGCCGTCGGGGCCGGCGGCGAAGGTGGTGAGGGCGAGGTGGCCGCCGGGGCGTAGGGCGCGGTGGAGGAGGGCGAGGTAGCTGATGCGGCGGTGTGGGGGGAGGTGGTGGAAACAGCCCGAGAGCCCGTCCAGGAGTGTGAGGACGTCCTGTGCGTGCGGTCCGGTCCATTCGGCCCCCTTTCAACTCTGCTCGATGGTAGGGGTGTTGGGGGAGAAAAGCCAGGTCAGGAGGGGTGGGGCGAAGGGCTCGAAGGGGTGGCCGGCGGGCGGGGAGCGGGCGGTGCGCCCGCCAGGGGCGGGGAGGGGCGTGGGGCGGCGAGGGGGTGGTTCGAGGGGCGTGATGGGGCCGTTGGGCGGGGTGGCCGGGGAGGTTTTTCGAGAAGTCATGCGGGCTCCTCGGCGGCGGCCGGAGCCGGGGAGGGGGAAGTGGCCGGAGCGGGGGTGGGGGTCGACGGGATGCGGGTGGGGACGAGGGCGATCACGGCGAGCAGGAGGGCGCCCGCGTAGAAGGGGAGGCGGATGCCGCCCGCGGAGGCGAGGAAGCCGGCGATGGCGGCGCCGAGGGTGAGGCCGGCGCCGTAGACCATCTGGTGGGCCATCGTGACGCGTCCCAACAGGGCGGTGGGGACCAGGCGTTGGCGGAGCGAGACGGTGGCGATGCCCCAGGAGATGCTGGCCGCGCCGTAGAGGGCGATGCCGCCGGCGGCGAACAGGCCGGAGTGGGTCCAGCCGAGGAGGGCGGCGGCTGCGGCGGTGGTCAGGACGGTGCCGCGGAGCAGCCGCCCCACGCCGAGGCGGCCGGTCAGGCGCGGGGTGAGCAGGGCGCCGGTGACGCCGCCCAGGGCGAAGGAGGCGACCAGCAGGGCGAAGCCCAAGTCGCTGAGCTCGAGGGCCTGGTGGGCGTAGAGGACCAGCACGGCCGTCAGGCCGGCGCCCACCAGATTGGCGAGGCCGGAGAGCAGGCAGAGGCGGCGCAGGGCGTGGTGCTGCCAGAGCCAGCGCACGCCGTCGGCGACGTCCCCGCGCAGGGAGCGGATGGGGGAGGAGGAGGTGGTGGTGCGGGTCGAAGGCCTGAAGTCGCCGCGGAGGAGGAAGGCGAGGAGGGCTGCGGCGGCGAAGGAGGCGGAGTCGACGGCGAAGGGCAGGGCGGCGGCGAGGCCGAAGAGGACGGCGCCCAGCGGGGTGCCGAGCAGGGTGTCGGTGATCAGGGCAGCGGCCTGGATGCGGGAGTTGGCGCGGGTGAGGTCGGCCGGCGCGACGATGGTGGGGACCATGCCCGACCAGCCGCCGTTGTAGAGGGTCTGGCCGCAGCCGAGCAGGAAGCCGGCGGCGATCAGGAGCGGGATGGTGACGGCGTGGGCGGCCACGGCCAGCGCGAGGGCGCCGACCAGGACGGTGCGGACGGCGTCGACCAGCCAGAGGATGCGGCGGCGGTCGAGCCGGTCGGCCAGCGCGCCGGCGAACAACGCGAGGAGGAAGAACGGGAGTTGCTCCGCCATGGCGACGGCGGCGACCCGGCGCGGGTCGGTGGTGAGGCCGGTCGCGAGCAGCGGCAGGGCGACGAACCGCATGCCGTCGCCGAGGCTGGAGATGGTGACCGAGGCCCAGAGCCGGTGGAAGTCCGCGCCGAGCGTGCTGTTGGTCCGTCGTGATGGTGCCCCCGTGGAAAACATGAACCGAACTCTGGTTCGTGTTTTAAGGTATGTCAAGGAAGCAAGGAACCCCGTCAGAATGGCCCTGGAACGGGATGGCACGAACGGGCACCGCCCACAGAGGGCCGGCGCCGGGAGGAGATGGGGTCGAGCGTGGGTGAGCAGACCGCCGCACCGCAGCAGCAGCGTAGCCGGGAGAAGGTGGCCCGGATCCTGGCGGCTACCGCCGGGCTGTTGGAGACCACGCCGTACGAGGAACTCGGCACCAAGCTGATCGCCGCCGAGGCCGGCGTCTCGATCGGCGCGCTCTACCGCTACTTCGCGGACCGCGAGGCGATCCTGGTCGCGCTGCTCCGGGGCTGGCAGCGCTCGGACGTGGAGATCGCCGAGCGCCTCACCGCCGACCCACTGCCCGAGCGCTCCCGCCAGCTGATCGGCCGGCTGCTCACCGCGTACGCCGACCGGTTCCGCACCGTGCCGGGCTACCGCTGGCTCTGGTACCACGGCCCGCGCCTCCCGGCGCTCCGCGCCGAGGGCGAGCAGGTGGACCGGGAGATCGCCGCCCACCTGCACCGCGCACTCTCCGCCGGCTACGGCTACCCGGAGACCGAGGACGCCCGCCGCCGGGTCCGCCTGGCCGTCACCGTCGGCTCCTCGCTGCTCGACCAGGCGTTCAAGGAGGACCCGGAGGGCGATTCGCTGACCCTCGACGACGCGGCCCTGATGATCGACCGCTACCTCTTCGCCCCGACGGCGGGCTGAAGCACCCGGCTAGGGAAGGCCCGGGCGGCGAGCTTCCGCGAGCTTCCGCGAGCTTGCGTGGGCGGCCGTCGCGGCCGTCTGAGCCGCCGGAGCCGCCGGGCCCGGCGCCTCAGAAAGTGTTGGGTAATTGATCGACTGCTTGGTGTGATGTGCGGCCGGTGATCTTCGTGGTCGAGGAGCCCGCGAGGATCACCGGTATGTGTGTCTGTTCGTGCAAGCCTTCGTACGACTCGTCGTTGACGGATGCTCAGTGGGCGGTGATCGAGCCGCTGCTGCCGGGGCGGGATCCGCGCAGGGGCGGCCGGCCGCTGAAGTTCCCTCGCCGCCTGGTCGTCGACACGGTTCTGTACGTCCTGGTCAGTGGTTGTGCCTGGCGGCTGGTGCCGCACGACCTGGCGCCGTGGGACGCGGCCTACCGGTGGTTTCGTGCGTGGAGCGCCGACGGGACGTGGGACCGGGTCCACGACGTGTTGCGTGACCGGGTGAGGGTCGCGGACGGTCGGGATCCGCAGCCGTCGGCGGCGGTGCTGGACTCCCAGTCCGTACGCAGTCACCAGGGCGGCGAGGCGATCGGCTACGACGCGGGCAAGCGTGTCCGGGGCCGCAAGCGGCACCTGCTGGTGGACAGCTGTGGACTGGTCCTGAAGGCGGTCGTGCACTCCGCGTCCGTCCAGGAGCGGGCGGGCGCGAAGCTGGTCCTGGCCGGCATCCGTGGTCTGTTCCCGCAGGTCGGGCTGGTCTGGGTCGACGGCGGCTACGTCAACGCGATCGATGCCGGTCTGGTCGGCTGGGCTGCCGCGCACGAGAACCTGACGGTGGTGGCGGTGCCGCGCAACGCGGATGTGAAAGGCTTCCAGGTGCTGCCCCGCAGGTGGGTGGTCGAGCGGACATTCTCCTGGCTGGGGCGGTGCAGACGGTTGGCACGGGACTACGAGCGCAAGACCGCGCACGCCGAAGCGATGATCAAGGTCGCCATGATCCGCCTGATGGCCGCCCGCCTCGCCGGCGAGGAGGTCGAACCACGCGGCCCCATCGAGACCGAAGCAGCCCGCCGCCTCGCCGATGACCTCAAGAACGAGTAGTCACCCGCTTACCCAACACTTTCTCAGGCGGCCCGAGTGGCGGCCGGAGTGGCGGCCGTGCCCGGCTTCACGGCCTCGACGGCCGCGACCAGTGGAGCCAGGTCGGGGTTGCGGGCGGCCTCGTCGAGCGCGGCGCGGAGGGCGGCGTCGTTGGTCGGCCGGGCCGCTTCGAGCAGGGTGAGGCCGGCTTCGCTGACGTTGGTGTAGATGCCCCGGCGGTCGGTGGGGCAGAGGTAGCGGGCCAGCAGGCCCCGGTCCTCCAGGCGGGTGACCAGGCGGGTGGTCGCGCTCTGGCTGAGCACCACCGCGTCGGCCACCTGCTTCATCTGGAGGTGGCCGCCCTCCTCGTCGTGCTGGCGGCTGAGCACGTCCAGCAGCGAGTACTCGCGCACGCTCAGGTCGTGCTCGGCCTGGAGAGCGCGCTCGATGTGCGCCTCGATCCGGCCGTACAGCACGTACAGGGCGGACCAGCCGCTGGCGAGGGCGGTCAGTGCGGGGTCGGTGGCGGTCATGGGTGCCGCACTCCTTCCAGGGGCCGGGTGTCGAGATGACCCCAGGATAAGCCGCCCGAGTCGTTACCGGCCAGGGCCGGTAGCAGGCTTCTGCAAGCACCGGCGCCGCGCACTTCAATGCCCGCCGCCCGTCCCGCCCCCTCCGGCACCCAGGCCCAGGTGTCCCCTCCGGCACCCAGGCCCAGGCGTCCCCTCCGGCACCCAGGCCCAGGCGTCCCCTCCGGCACCCAGGCTCAAGCGGCGATCGGGCAATGCCAGCGCTTGCACATATAGCGCGCCTGCAACTATTGTCGAAGCTCGTAAGACGCACAGGCAATCGCACGGAGGGTAGCGCCATGCCTCTCGCACTCCTCGCCCTGGCCATCGGGGCCTTCGGGATCGGCACCACCGAGTTCGTGGTCATGGGCCTGCTGCCCCAGATCGCCGCCGACTACGGCGTGTCCATCCCCACCGCCGGGCTGCTGGTCACCGGCTACGCGATCGGCGTCGTCCTCGGCGCGCCGGTCATGACGGTGCTCGGCACCAGGATCAGCCGCAAGACGGTGCTGATGCTGCTGATGGGGCTGTTCACCGTCGGCAACCTGCTGTCGGCGCTCGCGCCGAGCTTCGGGCTGATGCTGGGCGGCCGGATCGTGGCCTCGCTCGCGCACGGCGCGTTCTTCGGGATCGGGTCGGTGGTGGCGGCCGAGCTGGTCGCCCCGGACAAGAAGGCCGGCGCCATCGCCACCATGTTCACCGGGCTGACGGTGGCCAACATCGTCGGTGTGCCGCTCGGCACCTTCATCGGGCAGGCCGTGGGCTGGCGGGCCACCTTCACGGTGGTCGCCGCGCTCGGGCTGGTCGGCCTGCTCGGGATCGCCAAGCTGGTGCCCGAGCTGCCCCGGCCCGAGGGCGCCCACCTGCGCCGCGAGCTGACCGCCTTCCGCAACCCGCAGGTGCTGCTCGCGATGGCGATGACCGTGCTCGGCTTCGGCGGGGTGTTCGCCGCCATCACGTACATCGCCCCGATGATGACCAACGTCGCCGGCTACTCCGAGGGCGCCGTCACCTGGCTGCTGGTGCTGTTCGGGGTCGGCATGTTCCTCGGCAACCTGCTCGGCGGCCGGTACGCCGACCGCAGGTTGATGCCGATGCTGTACGTGAGCCTCGGCGGGCTGGCCCTGGTGCTCGGGCTGTTCACCGTCACCGCGCACAGCAAGGTGGCGGCCGCCGTCACCATCCTGCTGGTCGGGGCGCTCGGCTTCGCCACCGTGCCGCCGCTGCAGAAGCGGGTGCTCGACCAGGCGCACGGCGCGCCCACGCTGGCCTCGGCCGTCAACATCGGCGCCTTCAACCTCGGCAACGCGCTGGCCGCCTGGCTCGGCGGCCTGGTGATCACCGCCGGCCTCGGCTACACCGCACCGAACTGGGTCGGCGCCGCGCTGGCCGCCGCCGCCCTGCTGCTGGCCTTCTGGTCCGCCGCCCTGGAGCGCCGCGCCCCGGCCACGACAACCACCGTCCCGGGCGCCACCCCGGCCGCCGCGCCCAGCCCCGTCCTCCACTGAACCCACCCCCGCACCAAGGCAAGGAACCGATCATGACCACCGTCCCCACCGTGCAGCTCAACAACGGCGTCCGGATCCCCCAGCTCGGCTTCGGCGTCTTCCAGGTCCCCGACGAGGAGACCACCACCGCCGTGAAGACCGCCCTGGCGACCGGCTACCGCAGCATCGACACCGCCGCGATCTACGGCAACGAGGCCGGGGTCGGCCGGGCGCTGGCCGAGTCCGGGGTGGCGCGCGAGGAGCTCTTCCTGACCACGAAGGTCTGGAACGCCGACCAGGGGTACGAGGCGACGCTGCGCGCCTTCGACACCAGCCTGGCCAGGCTCGGCCTCGAGTACGTCGACCTCTACCTGATCCACTGGCCCACCCCGGCCCGCGACCTCTACTTGGACACCTGGCGGGCGCTGGAGCGGCTGGCCGCCGACGGGCGGATCCGGGCGGCGGGCGTCTCCAACTTCCAGCCCGCGCACCTGGAGCGGCTGCTCGACGCGAGCGAGCTGGTGCCGGCCGTCAACCAGATCGAGCTCCACCCGGGGCTCCAGCAGGCCGAGCTGCGCGCCTTCCACGCCGAGCACGGCATCGCCACCGAGGCCTGGAGCCCGCTGGCCCAGGGCGCGGTGCTGGACGACCCGGCGATCACCGCGATCGCGGCCCGCACCGGCAAGTCCCCGGCCCAGGTGGTGCTGCGCTGGCACCTCCAGCTCGGCACCATCGTGATCCCGAAGTCGGTCACCCCGGCCCGGATCGCGCAGAACCTGGACGTGTTCGACTTCGAGCTGACCCCCGAGGAGCTGGCCGCCGTGGCCGCCACCGACCGCGGCCTGCGCACCGGCCCGGACCCGGACCGGTTCAACTGAGGCTGCTCGGACGACAGCGGCGCGCGGCGCCCCCCGGACTCGGGGGGCGCCGCGCGCCGCTGGGTGGGACGAAGGTCAGACGTTGACCGAGTGGGCCCGCAGGTAGGCGACCGGGTCGATGTCGGAGCCGTAGTTCGGGGTGGTGCGGATCTCGAAGTGCAGGTGCGGGCCGGTCACGTTGCCGGTGGCGCCGGAGAGGCCGAGCTGCTGGCCGGCCGTGACGGACTGGCCGGCGTGCACCTGGAGCTTGGAGAGGTGGGCGTACTGGGCGTACTTGCCGTCGGCCAGGCGGATGACCACCTGGTTGCCGTAGGCGCCACCCCAGCCGGCCGTCACCACGGTGCCGTCGCCGACGGCCCGCAGGCTGGTGCCGACGGAGGCCGCGAAGTCCACGCCGGTGTGGTGGCCGCTGGCCCACAGGTGACCGGGCACGCCCCAGTTCTCGACGATGCTCGGTTCGGCCAGCGGGGCGTAGAAGTCCGGCGCGGCGGGCGCGGGCGCAGTGACCGGAGCCGGAGCCGGAGCTGCGGCGGGGGCCGGAGCAGCGGCCGGGGCGGGGGCCGGCGCGGCGGCGGGGGCCACGGCGGGGGTGGCGGCCGGGGCCTGGTGGGTGGCGACCGGGGTGGCGGCGTCCAGGCCGAGGCGCTGGGCGACGTCGGCGAGGCCGGCCTGGGCGGCGGGCTTGCCGGTGTGGACCGGGTGCCAGTCGCCGTCCACCAGGTGGTGCGCGGTGGGGTCGGCGGCCTTGGCCGGGTCGGTGAGCGTCTTCGTGGCGGCGGCGGGCGCGGTGTGCGCGACGTGCTGGGCGTCCACGCTGCTGGTGAACGAGTGGTGGCCGGAGCCCGAGTCGGCGAGGGCCGAGGCGGTGGTGACACCGACCAGGGGGAGCGCGAAGGTCGCGGCCAGCGTGGTGGCGATGGCGACCTTGTTCAGCTGCGGGCGGGTGTGACGGCGTGCGTGCTTGCCCCGTGCGGACATGGGTGTTCCTCTCCGACGCCGACGAGGTGAGCTGTCGGGTTCGGGCTGGAGATGCCCGGCCGCGGAATGCGGCTTCACCCCAAGCCGCCCGGACGTGTCCGGACGGCGTACTGACCTGGGTCCCCCGCTCCTGCCGTTACAGAGCTCGGTAGTGCCCACGGGTGCCGGCAGGACTAGGCGTTGCACCCGGTGGACCCGCTCGGTCAGTGGCCGGGCGGTCCGATGAAGCAAAACCCACGAACCGGACAAAAGCAAAGGTGACGGTTGGATAACTGCCGGAATTGGTGACCGAAAGCGCTCGTCGAATCACCATCCGTGCACGAAACATAAGCAAGAGGTGAAGGTGGGAGGGCCCAAAGTGAGATTCGTGGCGGAATGCGACGGTGGAATCGCGGTGGGTGGTCGAAACCGGGCCGGGCGGTGAGCCTGCTCACGGCGGGCGGCCCGTAGGCTGCCGGTATGCGAGATCTTGCGGTGGGGATGAGGCTCCTTTTCCAGGGCCAGAAGTGGGTGGCCCGGCACGGGCGGTGGTGGGGATTCGGGATGATCCCGGCGCTGATCACGATGGTCGGGTACCTGGTGGCGATGGCCGCCCTGGTGGTCGAATCGGGCGGGTTGGTGCGCTGGATGACGCCGTTCGCCGACGGGTGGGGCTCGCCCTGGCAGGGGGTGCTGCGCGGGGTGGTGACGGCCGCGCTGATCGGTGGCGGGGCGCTGCTCGCGGCGGTCACCTTCACCGCCGTGACGCTGCTGGTCGGGCAGCCGTTCTACGAGTCGCTGGCCGCGAAGGTGGACGAGACCGAGGGCGGCGCCCCGGCGGCGCCGGAGCTGTCGCTCTGGCGGGAGCTGGTGATCGCCACCAGGGACAGCCTGGCGGTGCTGCTGCGGGCCGGCGGGTTCGGGGTGCTGCTGTTCGCCTGCGGGTTCGTCCCGGTGGTCGGGCAGACGGTGGTGCCGGTGATCGGGGTGGGGGTCTCGGGCTTCTTCCTGACCGTGGAGCTGACGGCCGTGGCGCTCCAGCGGCGCGGGGTGCCGCAGCCCGAGCGGCTGCGGATGCTGCGCGGGCGGCTCGGACTGGCGCTCGGTTTCGGTGCGCCGCTGGTGCTGCTCTTCCTGGTGCCGATGGTCACCGTGCTGCTGATGCCCGGCGCGGTGGCCGGGGCGACGCTGCTGGCCCGCGAGCTGGTGCCCGTGGAGAACGGCGCGGACGGCGAGGAATCGGACGAGAACGACGATATGACGAGCGCAGAAATGCATTCGAACGCACAGTAAAGGAAATTTGACATTCCGTCAGGCGGTACGCGATACAGGGTCGATGACCGCCACGGGTGTCCCCGCGCAGCACGCTCACTCCGTTCACGGGCCGGGGCCGAACCCCGCCCAGCCGGAGTTCTGGCAGCTCCCGGCCGAGGCCAGGGCCGCAGCCTTCGCCCGGCTGCGGGAGCTCGACCACCCCGTCCGCTGCACCGACCCCCGGACGGGCAAGGGCTTCCACGCGCTGGTCCGGCACGCCGACGTGGTGCGGGCCAGCCGCAACCCCGCGCTCTTCCTCAGCGGCCCCGGCGTCACCACCCCCGAACCGCCGCGCTGGGTGCGGATGGTGTTCGGCGACTCGATGGTCAACCTGGACGACCCGCACCACGCCGGGCTGCGCCGGATCGTGGCCCGGGCCTTCACCCCGCGCCTGATAGCCCGGGCCGAGGCCGACATCCGGCGGACGGCCGCCCAGCTCGTGGACGAGGTGGTCGCGCAGCGGCCCACCGACTTCGTCGCTGCCGTCGCCGCCCAGCTGCCGTACCGGGTGATCTGCGACCTGATGGGCGTGCCCGAGGCACCGCGCCGGGCCATCCTGGCCGAGATCGACCGGGCCACCGCCCCCACCGGGGTGCGGCGCACCCGGCTGCGGGTGCCGGGGCGCGGGCTGGCCGCGCTGGCCCGGCTGTACCTCACCATCGCCGCGATCGGCCGCGAACGCCGCCGCCGGCCCACCGAGGACCTGATCTCCGCCCTGGTCACCGCCGACGTGGAGGGGCACCGGCTCGGCGCCCGCGAGCTCGGCGCCTTCTTCTCCCTGCTGCTGGTCGCCGGGGTCGAGACCACCCGCAACGCGCTCGCCCACGGCCTGCACCTGCTCACCGTCCACCCCGAGCAGCGCGCGCTGCTCACCGCCGACCTGGGCGGGCGGCTCCCCGGCGCGGTGGAGGAGATCGTCCGGTACGCCACCCCGATCGTCCAGTTCCGCCGCACCGTGGCGGCCGACTGCGAGTTCGGGGGCGCGCAGCTGCGCCGGGGCGAGAAGGTGGTGCTCTTCTTCGGCTCGGCCAACCGGGACGCGGCCGTCTTCGCCGACCCGGACCGGTTCGACCTCACCCGCTCGCCCAACCCGCACCTGGGCTTCGGCGGGGGCGGCCCGCACTTCTGCCTCGGTGCCCACCTGGCCCGGCAGGAGATGCGGGCGGTGCTCGGCGAGCTGTACACCCGGCTGCCGGAGCTGCGGTCCACCGGGGAGCCCGAGCTGGTCGCCTCCAGCTTCGACCACCGGGTGCGGAGCCTGCCGTTCACCTTCTGAGAGCGACCGGGAGGCACCGTTCACCTGCCGAGACGGGCCGGGAGACAAGGGTCGGGAGGGCGGAAAGGGCGGCCCGCTTTGTCCGTTCCGGCGCGGGCCGGGCGGGGCGCGCGGGCCCTAGCGTGCCGGACACACCCCGACCCGTCCCGGAGGCTCCCGTGCACTGGCTCATCCACGACTACCGCGAGGACGACCTCGCGGCCGTCGTCCACCTGATCGACACCACGGCCGGCCTCGGGCAGGAGTCGGTGTTCTCGCTCGCCGAGTGCCTCTCGGCGCTCACCTCCCGCCAGCCCGCCGTGGTGGCCGTCAGCCAGGGCGAGCCGATCGGCGCGGCGCTCGCCCACCTGGCGGGCGACCGGGCCTGGGTGATGCGGATCGCGATCGCCCCGGCCTGGCGCGGCCGGGGCCTGGCCAGTGCGCTGCTGCGCGAGCTGGAGCGGCGGCTGCTGGGACAGAAGGTGCGGCGGATCGCCTACGTGCTGCCGGAGGAGGAGCTGCTCGGCGAGGGGCTGCGCAACGCCGGGTACACCCGGCGCCCGGCCGTGGCCTACTTCGAGAAGACCGAGCCGAACGGACCGGGCGACGGCCTGCTCGACGAGCTCGGCGGGCGGCTGCTGCCCGGCGACCTCTGGGAGAAGGTGGCCGGGATGACGGCGGAGAAGAGCCTGATCGAGCGCCGGGTGGTCCGGCCGCTGGCCGAGCCCGAGCGGGCCGCCCGGCACGGGGTGCTGCCGCCCCGCGCGGTCGCGCTGTTCGGGCCGCCCGGCACCGGCAAGACCACCTTCGCCCGGGCGGTGGCCTCCCGGCTCGGCTGGCCCTTCGTCGAGCTGCTGCCCTCCCGGCTGGCCGACGAGGGCAATCTGGCGGCGGCGCTGCGCACCGCCTTCGCCCGGATCGCCGAGCTGGAGCGGGTGCTGGTCTTCATCGACGAGGTGGAGGAGATCGCGCCGGTGCGCGGCGCCGGGGCGCCCGGCGGCATGCACGGGGTCACCAACGAGCTGCTCAAGCTCATCCCCGGCTTCCGGGAGGGGGAGGAGCGGCTGCTGGTCTGCGCCACCAACGCGATCGGCTCGCTCGACCCGGCCTTCCTGCGGCCCGGCCGGTTCGACTACCTGATCCCGATCGGCACCCCGGACGCGGCGGCCCGCACCGCGATCTGGTCCCGCTACGCCGCCGCCCGCCCCGAGGTCGACCTCGCGGTGCTGGTCGCCGCCAGCGAGTGGTTCACCCCCGCCGACATCGAGCACGCCGCCCGGGCGGCGGCCCAGACCGCCTTCGAGCGCGACCCGGGCCGGGGCGAGGCGGAGCCCGGGGCCACCACCGAGGACTACCTGACCGCCATCGCTGCCTGCCGACCGACCGTCACCCCCGAGCTGCTGGCCGCCTTCGAGACGGACATCGCCGCCCACGCCCGGGTCTGAGCCCCCGGCGGGCCGGGCCGGGTCAGCCCTGGGCGACTCCGGGGTGGGTGCCCACGGCGTCGCGGATCTGCTCGCCCAGGCCGCCGTCGCGGCGGGCGCAGTTGGCGCAGCAGAAGAACTTGCCGGAGACCTCGACCCCGTGGCCGACGATCCGCACCTGGCAGTACTCGCAGCGGGGCGCGAGCTTCTCCATCGCGCACTCGAAGCTGTCGAAGGTGTAGGTGTCGCCGCTGACCGTCTTGATCTCGAAGGCCAACCAGTAGTCGTTCTTGCACACCACGCAGACCGCCATGACCGCTGCACTCCGCTCGTCCTCGCCGGAGCGTCCGCACCGGGCGGGCGGACGCTGCCTCCGAGTCTTCGGGGGTGCGGGGGCTCCGGCAATCGGCGCGCGGCCGAACGGGCCGCGGGCCCCCGCACCGGGCTCTCAGCCGCAGCCGAGGCCGGAGGAGCGCCAGCCGGCCGCGTCCACCATCTGCGGGGTGACGGCCACCTCGGCAGGGAAGGGCGTGCCCTTGCGCAGCCGGTCGTACATGGTCTGGACGGCCCGGGCGCCCACGTCGGAGCCGTTGATGAACAGGGCCGCCTTCATCCCGGTCGGCTTGCCCGCCTGCCAGTCCTGGCAGGCCAGGTAGGCGCCCAGGCCCACCCCGAGGATCGACTCGGTGGGCACCCCGGCGGCCTGGAGCGCGTCGATCCCGCCCTGCACGTTCTCGTCGTTGCAGCCCCAGACGATCCAGTGCCGCACGCCGGCCTGGGCCCGGATCAGCTGGGCGAGCTGCGCCTTGGCGCCGTCCACGGTGTTGTCGGTCGGCACGTCCAGCTTCTGGATGCTGGCCCCGGCGGTGTTGATGAAGGTGTCCTTGGCGGCGTTCATCCGGTCGGTGCAGACCGTCACGTCGAACTTCCAGAGCGAGACGATCCGGGTGTCCGACTGCGACCAGCCGGCCTTGGTGTACTCCTCGGCGCTGCGCTTGCCGATCGCGGCGCCGAGCTGGCTGCCGTTGAAGCCGATCCGGGGCACCAGGTCGGTCTTCTTGCAGGCGGACGGGTCCGGGTCGCTCGCGCAGACCTGGTCGTCCGAGGTCAGCAGCGGCAGCCTGGCGTCGTTCGCCGCCTGCACCACGTCCGGCCCGGCGGCCGGGTCGGGCAGCACCGCGATCACCCCGTTGCTGCCGCCCTGGGCGGCGGCCTGCACCTCGTGCACCGCGCGCCGGGGGTCGGTGCCCAGGTCGACCACCTTGAGGTCCACGCCGAGTTGGGCCGCCTTGGCCCGGGCGCCGGTCGCCTCGGTCTTGAAGTACCCCTGGTCGCCCTGCTTCTGGAGGTACGTGAGGGTGATCCGCCCGGTCGCCATCGGCGCCGCGCCGTCGCTGCCACCGGAGGAACAGGCGGTGGCGCCGAAGGCGGCGACCAGTCCGAGGACGGCGGCGGACCGGTGAGGACGGGGTCTGGACATGCGGGGGCTCCTGGCGTGGCGAGGGTATTCCGATCAGAATCGGACACCCACTGAAGCGCATTCAAACGCAAAGCGCCAGGAGTAAACAAGAGTTAACGGTCCATGAGGGCAGACTGCCCCGTGGGGACGGCCGGTCACCGTCGCCCTCGGGGGCAGGTCGGGTCAGACGATCACCCCGGCGAGCGCCTCCTCGGCGTACGGCGGCCGCACCTCGGCCGGTACGTGTGCCACCGGGGCCAGCGCGAGCGCCGCCCGGGCGATCGAGTCCGAATCGCCCAGGGTCACCGAGTCCACGCCCGGGCGGATGCCCGCCGCGGTGACCCAGTGCACGGCCTCGGTCGGCACGCCGTAGGCGAACCGGCGCGGGTGGGCCCGGCCCCTGGCGTCGACCAGCCGGTAGGGGCGCTCAGTGACGGCCAGGCCGCCGGTCTCGTAGCTGGTGCCGTCCTGGCCGTCGATCCGGAAGGTGGTGGCCTGTTCGGTCTTGAGCAGGTGCAGCAGTAGCGGGTCGGCGGTGCGGCGCAGGTCCGGCTCGGGCAACCGGGCCTCGATCAGCACCGTGGAGCGCACCGGCGGGCCGGGCACCGCCTCGGAGTTCATCACGTAGGTGCCGCCGGCGACGTCGATCCGCACCACGGTCTGCGGGCCGGTCAGCTCCAGCACGCCCGCCTCGATCAGCGCGATCATCTCCTCGACCCGCGAGGCCGGCGGCCCGATCGAGAGGAAGGCGTTGAGCGGGGTGTACCAGCCCTCCAGGTCGTCCCGGTGCGAGTCGCCGTCCAGGCCGCCGTGGTCGACGGCCAGCCGGATCTCGTTGCGCAGGTCGCGCAGCACGTCCAGGGCGGCCTTGAGCGGGCCGCTCAGGTTGCCCAGGTGGGCGGCCCGGACGTCCCGGCGCAGGTGGTCCAGCAGCCACTCGCGGAATTCGGCCCGGTCGGCGAAGACCCGGTCGCCGTACGGCCGGGAGAGCTCGGCCCAGGACCAGCGCTCTTCCACCGGCACCTCGAACTCGTCGAGCAGCGCCTCGAGTTCGGACTCCAGGTCGGCCGCGAGGTAGCGGTCGGCCAGCTCCTCGCCGTCGGCCGGCCGGCCGTGCGAGTCGAGCAGGGTCTGGTAGTAGACCGTCTCCACCTCGCGGCTGATCAGCGGCCACAGGTCGAGGCTGAACTGCACCGGGTCCTCGCTGCCGGCCCGCTTGCGCAGCACCTCGATGTAGTCGGCGGTGAGCAGCTGGGGGTGGTAACGCCCGTACGGGCCCTTCTCGTTCTCGCCGCGCGCGTGGTACGGCACGCCCCGGCGGGAGCTGGCGTAGAGCTTGGGCTCGAAGCCGGAGGGGCGGTAGGTGAGCCGTCCGCCCGCGCGGACGAAGTGGCCGCCCCGGCCGGAGGTGAGCAGGGCCAGGTGGTCGAAGAAGCTGAGCCCGAGGCCCCGGATCAGCACGTTCTCGCCGGGCCGGATGTCGGCCAGGTCGAGGTCGGCCGGGTTGGCGGGGGTGATGTAGGCGAGGTGGTGGATCCGGGCCAGCGCCGCCGTCCGCTCCTCGCGGGCGGTGAGCCGGGCCGGCACGTGGCCCTGGGCCAGCACGATGGCGTCCAGCTGGTTGAGCCGGGTGCCGTCCTCCAGCCGGACGCCCTGCGGGCCGCCGGCCACCCCGTACACGTCGGACATGGCCACCGCCCGGCTGCGGTGCACCAGCACCATCACGTGCGCGGGGGCGTTCTGGACGACCCGCAGGAAGCTGGCGTTCAGGTAGCTGCCGTAGAAGGCCCGGCTCGGGTAGGTGTTGGGGCCCAGGTCGCGGGCCTCGGCGAGGGTGACGTCGTCGGCCTCGCCCCGGCCGCCCGGCTCCAGCAGGCTCTTGGCCCACTCGTAGAGGCTCGGGCCCGGCTCGATCGGGCCGTCGATCCGGACGCTGTGGTCGGTGTAGACGGTGATCTGGGAGGCCACGGTGTTCATCAGGAGGTGGCGCGACTGCTGGGGGCGCCACACCGCTCCTGCCCCGGGCGCCGCCGGGTCGACCACGTGCACGGTCACCAGCGGGTGCGTGGGGGAGTGCCGCTCGTTGGCGCACAGGCGCTCGAGGACGGAGAGCCCCCGGGGGCCGGCGCCGACGATGCAGATCTCGATCTGACTCTTGCTCATGAATACCCTTTCGATCCCGCCGGGTCGGCGTGGTCTCGGGACGGGAGACGGGTGCTGACGGCGGCAGCCTCTCAGCGGATCCGCCCGGTACCGTCGGGCATTCGGAGGATTCGTCAATTGCCGGACGGGGTAGCGGTGAATTCGCCCCTACCCCGTCAGATCGGCCCTGCGGGCGCCCGGCTCAGGCGGCGGCCCGGACGACCAGGCCGAGCGCGCCGGCCACCTCCAGCACCCGGCGGGTCTGGGTCTGCACGGCGGTGATCGCCTCCAGCTCGGCGTGCACCGGCTCCACGCCGTCCGTGCCGTCCTCGAACTCGTCGGCGGAGCCCGCGAGTTCGGAGCGGCGGGCGGGCACGATCACGGCACCCCAGTGCTGGAAGGCGTTGTCCAGGGCGGGCAGGCCGCGCTCGTGGCCTCCGCACGGGCCGGTGGCGCAGACGAAGGAGGAGACCACCTTGCCCCGGCAGCAGATCCGGCCGGTGGTGTCGATGAACTGCCGTATCTGGGCGGCCGGTTGGCCGAACAGGGTGGGTGTGCCGAGCAGCACCGCGTCGGCCCACTCCAGGTCGGCCAGGGTGGCCACCGGCAGGTCGGCGGTGGCCGCCGCGTGCGCCGCCCAGGCCGGGTCGGAGGCGATCAGCGGGGCCGGGGCGAGCTCGGCCACCCGGCGCAGCCGGACGGTGGCGCCCGCCTGCTCGGCGGTGGCGGCGGCGGCCACCGCGAGCTCGTGCACGCTGCCGGTGGCGGAGTAGTAGATGACGGCGACATTGATCACTGCGGCTGCTCCCGGGCTCGGGGCCGCCCGTACCTGCGGGACGGCCGTCAAGGGTCAGCATGCGAGCGGCACCATGCGCGGGCCAATGACGCCCCTTGATTCAGTCAGCTCCGGCCGTCCCCGAAGGAGTCCGGTCGCCACTGCCCGCCGCCGGGTGCGTCAGTTGCGCCAGACGCGCACCCAGTCCACCGACATCACGGCGGGGAAGACGGTGCCGGCGTCGGGCGGCCCGGGCCAGTCGCCGCCCACCGCGAGGTCGAGCACCAGGTAGAACGGCGCGTTGAAGACCCAGCGCCAGCCGGCCTGGCTCTGCAGCACGGTGTGGTGCACCACCCCGTCCACCGAGAAGAGCACCCGGTCGAACCGGCGCTCCACCCCGTAGACGTGGTAGTCCTCGCAGAAGCGCTGCCCGGCCGGCAGCGCGTGCGCGGTCACGTCCTGGAAGCCGCCCGGGCCGTGCAGCGCGCTGTGCACGGTGCCCGGCTCCGAGCCGATCTGCTCCATCACGTCGATCTCGCCGCCGGCCGGCCAGCCGATCCGGTCGGTGCTGGTGCCCAGCGCCCAGAAGGCGGGCCAGAGCCCGGTGCCGCAGGGCAGCTTGATCCGGGCCTCGAACCGCCCGGGCGCGGCGGCGGAGAACAGCCCGTCGGTGTCCAGCCGGGCCGAGGTGTACGTGCACGGCCCGTACCAGCAGGTGAGCCCGGCCGCCGGGTCGGCCGCCCGGGCGGTGATCAGCAGGTGCCCGGCGCCGTCCAGCGCCGCGTTGGCCGGATCGGCGGTGTAGTCCTCCAGCTCGTGGTTCCCGTGCCCCTGGCCGTCCAGCACGTGGTGCCAGTGCTGCGGGTCCGGCGCGGTGCCTTCGGGGCCGGCGAACTCGTCCGACCAGACCAGCGTGGGCCTCGCGGCGTGCGCGGGCGTGGGTGCCGCCTGCAGGGGCGCGAGGGCGAGGGCGAGCGCCCCCAGCAGGGCGGCGTACCGGCGGTGGTTCCTGGGCACGGCGGATCTCCTCGGGGCGGGCCGATCGGGGTTCGTGTGCGGTGCAGCATCCCCGGGTAGGGGGCGAAGGAGGTGAGAGATTGACGATCAATCAGTCATCCGGTCGTCACCCGTACGACCGATCGGCTCAGTTACACTCCGGCGGTATGACGCATGAAGGGTGGGGGGCCCTGCCGGTCGAGCCGTACGGCAACCATTACCTCGTCTGCGGCGGCAACGCACTGGCCCACCGGCTCGTCCGCGAGCTGGTCGAGCAGTACGAGGTCCCCGTGGTCGTCCTGGTGCCCGAACTGACGCGCGATCACGCGCCGCAGATAGCGGCCCTGCCCGGGGTCGCCGCCGTGCTGGAGTACGGCAGCCTGACCGCCGAGGCGCTGCGCGCCGCCGGGGTGGAGCGGGCGCGCGGCATCGCCCTCGTGGACGGCTCCGACCAGGACAACATCCACGCCGCGCTCCAGGCCCAGACCCACAACCCGGGCATCCGGATCGTGCTGCGGATGTTCAACCAGCGGCTCAGCGAGCACATCGGCCGGCTGCTGCCGAACTGCGCCGCCCTCTCCGGCTCGGCCACCGCCGCGCCGGCCTTCGCCAACGGCGCGCTCAGCCGCCCCAACACGGTGCGGGTCGGCGACCGCTACCTCTACGTGGCCTACGACGATGACATCCAGTCCAACCAGATCTGCGTGGTGGCCGACCAGATCGACCGCCACGACATAGGGAAGCTCCGCCTGCTGCCCGAGGCCCGCCACCGCTCCGCCGAGTTCATCGCACTCGCCCAGCGGACGGCCTCGGACGGGCCGGTCGAACTGCCCCGCGCGGTGGAGGGCGAGCCGGCGGCCGCCGCGTCGGCCGGGGGCATCGCCGCCCTGCAGACCCTGGGCAGCGAACCACCGGTGGCCATCCCCTGGTGGCGCCGACTGAGCTGGGGCCTGCTGGACGCCCTGCGGTTCTTCACCAGCGCCCGGCTGCGGCTGCTGCTGATCACCGCGTTCACCGCGGTGCTGCTCTCGGCCGGCGTGATCTGGTACTTCACCGGCCAGTTCGGCTGGACGGTCTACCTCACCCTGCTCGACATGGCGGGCGCCGCCCAACCCGACCAGGGCGCCCACGCCTCGGCCTCCGACGCCCTGCAACGTGTCGCCCAGGTCCTGATCACCTTCTGCGGCATCACCTTCATGCCGGTCTTCACCGCCATCGTGGTCGACGCCCTCGCCACCGGCCGCCGCGGCCTCCCCAAGGCCCCCGGCGCCGGCACCCGCGACCACGTGGTCGTGGTCGGCCTCGGCAACGTCGGCACCCGGGTCGCCACCCTGGTCCGCGAGGCCGGCGTCCCGGTGGTCTGCGTCGAACGCGACCCGCAGGCCCGTGGCATCGCCGCCGTCCGTGCCCTCGGCCTCCCCGTCCTGGTGGGCGACGCCCCGCTGGAGAGCCAGCTGCTGCGGGCCCGCGTCCAGCACTGCCGGGCGCTGGTCGCCGTCACCCCGGACGACGCGACCAACCTGGAGGCGGCGCTGGAGGCGCGGGCCCTGCGGGGCGAAGTCCGGATCGTGGTCCGCCTGTTCGACGACGACTTCGCCCAGCACGTCTACGCCACCCTGGGCAACGTCGCCTCCCGCTCGGTCTCCTACCTCTCGGCCCCGGCCTTCGCGGCGGCCCTGATGGGCCGTGAGGTGCTCGGCACCCTCTCGGTCTACCGCCACGTCCTGCTGATCGCCGAACTGGCCGCCGACGAAGGCTCCGGCCTCCTGGGCCTCAACCTCAACGAGATCGAACACGGCGGCGGCGTCCGGGTGATAGCCGTCCGCCTGGCCCGCCGCCCCGACGACTACCAGTGGAACTACGCCGACCGGGCCCGCCGCCTCACCCCCGGCGACCACGTGGTCGTCGCCGCCACCCGCGGCGGCCTGGCCCGGCTGAGCACTCCGCCGGAGCCCATGGCAGATGCTTCATGAGTACGGTCCAGGGGCGCGGGGAACGGCGCGGCCAGCCCGGTATGTGTCGCAACTTTACACAGTGAGCCACTTGCACTATCCGTTGACGGTGCAACTGGGCATCTCTGCGATCTGCGGCGAGCTCCCGGGCTGGGCGCGCAGTTCCCCGCGCCCCTGATGGTGCAACTACCGGTTTTCGAACTTGGGCGGGCGCTTCTCGGCGAAGGCCGTCATGCCCTCCTTCTGGTCCGCCGTGGCGAAGGCGGCGTGGAAGAGGCGGCGCTCGAAGCGGACGCCCTCCGCGAGGGTGGTCTCGAAGGCGCGGTTGACGCTCTCCTTCATGGCCACCGCAGCAGGGGTGGACATGGCGGCGATGGTCTCGGCCACCTTGAGGGCCTCGGCCTGGAGCTCGGCGGCGGGGACGATCCGGGAGACCAGGCCCGCGCGCTCGGCCTCCTCCGCGCCCATCATCCGGCCGGTCAGGCAGAGCTCCATCGCCTTGGCCTTGCCGACGGCGCGGGTCAGCCGCTGGGAGCCGCCGATGCCGGGGATGACGCCCAGCTTGATCTCGGGCTGCCCGAACTTCGCGGTGTCGGCGGCCAGCAGGACATCACAGAGCATGGCGAGCTCACAGCCACCGCCCAGCGCGTACCCGGCCACGGCGGCCACCACGGGCTTGCGGAGCTGGCCCAGGCGGTCCCAGGGGCCCAGCCAGTCGTCCAGGTAGACCTCGGGGAAGGTGTTGGTCTGCATCTCCTTGATGTCCGCGCCGGCGGCAAAAGCCTTCTCCGAACCGGTGATGATCATCGCACCGATCTCGGGGTCGCGGTCGAAGGCGGTGGCGGCGGCCACCACCTCGTTCATCAGCTGGTTGTTGAGTGCGTTGAGGGCCTCCGGCCGGTTGAGGGTGATGACCCCGACCCGCCCCTTGCGCTCGACCAGGATCGTCCCGTACTCGCCCATGCGTTCCAGCTCCATCCCTGTGGGCCGACAGACTCGGCGGACTGTCGACTGACTGACGCCGCCTACGATCTACGACCGAGTACCCTCGGCGCCAGTCTCAGCCCGCGAGACGGAGGTCACCCCCGGCGGGGTCAGCAGCCGGGCCGGGGCTCGGCGGGTTCGGCGGGGGAGCAGGCGACCAGCTCGGCACAGACGGTGAGCAGCCGATCCACGTCCGCCGCGTTGCTGGCCGCGCCGACCGAGGCGCGGATCGCGCCCACCACCGGCCGCCCGAGTCGGCGCAGATAGTCGGCGGTGGTGAGTGGGGCGCCCCCGCGCAGTGCCTTGCCGATCCGATCGGCCGTCAGGCCGTTCTGCTGCTCGCCCACGCCGGGGTTGCAGAAGCAGCCGGTCCGTACGCTGATCCCGGCGGCGGCCGTGGCAGCCTGGGCCAGGCGTTCGTCCAACGGGGTGCCGTCGGGCCGCAGCAGATGGAAGGCGACCGTGGGGCCCCGGTCGGCCGTCCCGGCCGGGCCGAGGATGCGGGCGGCAGGCTCGCCACCGGGGTGGCGCAGGGTGGTCAGGCCGTCGAGCAGACGGCGGGTCAGCAGGGTGCTGTGGGCGGCGAGGGCGGGGTAGCCGATCCGGCCGTGCCAGTGGGCGGCGGCGGTCACGTCGGGGAGGGCGAGGAAGGCGGTGGTGCCGTCCTCGAAGCCCTCCGGCGGCGGGGCGGGCAGGTGCCAGGCGGGGGCGGCGGCGGAGACCCGGACAGTGCCGCCGGCGAACCAGGGACGGCGCAGCGCCGCCAGCGCCTCGTGCCGGGCGAGCAGGCAGCCCACCCCGCTCGGGTAGCCGGTGATCTTGTACCAGGAGAAAGCCACGAAGTCGGCCTGGCAGGCGGTGAGGTCGAGCCCGGCGGTGGGCAGCAGGGCGGCGGCGTCCAGCAGCACGGCCCAGCCCTGCCGCCGGGCCTCACTCACCCAGTCGAGCGAGTGTCGCACCCCGGTCGCGTTGGACTGGGCGGGGTAGGCGAACAGGCCGGGCGGGCCGGCCGCCAGCGCGGCGGTCACCGCCGTGGCCTCGGCCCGCAGCTCCGGGCCGAGCGGCAGCACCCGCACCGGGGCACCGGCGGCGGCCGCGTGGCAGCGCAGGCCGAGCACGGAGTTGTGGTTGTCGCGGAGCAGCGCGAGCGGGCGATGCGGCCCGAACGGGAAGGCCTCGGCGACCAGCCGGAGCGCCCCGGTGGCGTTCGGGGTGAAGACCACCGCGTACTCCTCGGGCGCGGCGCCGCAGAAGTCGAGCATGGCCCGCCGGGCCTCGGTCAGCAGCCCGGTGGAGGCCAGCGAGGCGGGGCTGGCCGTGTGCGGGTTCCCGTACGCCCGCCCGGTCAGCCGCTCGGCGCTGCCCCGCACCAGCGAGACCGGCGCCAAGGCGGCCCCGGTGTAATCCAGGTACGCCTCACCGTGCGCATCCAGGTACGGGAACTCCTCGGCTCGCAGGCCGCTCAGTGGACCGGTGTCAGTCACGATCAGCTCCCTGCGCCGCCCTCCGGGGGGGCGGGGGCAGTTCCTCGCATATCCCCGCTCGTTGCATGGCCCATGCCCGGGTTCGGCCACTCGGGTGAGGGCCGACCCTGGGGCCGGTCACTTGCGGCCGGGCGTCCAGGACATCCCGAGCCGGTAGGCCCGCGAGATCGCCTCGTGCACGCTGACTCCCTGCTGGGGCGTGAACCAGCGCACCTCGCGCTCCACCACCAGCTCACCGCGCTGGCGCTTGATCAGGGCGATCGCGCAGCCCCGGGCCCCGGGCGGGCTGTCGTCCAGGTGCACCTCGAAGCGGTCGCCCCGGTCGGAGACCAGGCTGGTCACCGCGTCCAGGCCCCGGAAGTCACCGGAGCCCCCGTAGATGTAGACGAAGAGCAGCAGCTTCTTGAACTCGGCCTGGTGGTCCAGGTTGATTACCAGGTTCTCGCCGCCCGCGCTGGCGCCGGTGCGGTCGTCGGCATCCAGGGCGACGTACGGGTAGCCGTGCACGGAGCCGAAGGAGTTGCCCAGGGCCTGGACCACGGTCTTGCCGCCGTCGGCCAGCAGGATCATGCAGCCGAGGTCGAGGTCCACCTCCTTGGCCGCGCCGGCCCGCAGCGACGCCTTCATCCGGCCGAAGAACCCGGTCGCCTCGGTGGCCCGCCGCTCGGCGGCGGTCTTGGGGGAGGCCCAGTTGAGGTTGACGCGGATCAGCCCGGAGGCCGCGCCGTGCTTGGCGAGCGAGACGGTCGGGGAGCCCTTGGTGAGGATCACGGGAGCAGACATCGGCAGCCACCTTGCCACCCGGGCCGCCCCGGTCGGCGGCCGGCCACTTCCCATCAGACCCGCTGCGGCCGGTCGCCGCCCGCTGGTCCTGGCGGCCGGGCCCCTGCCGGACCCGAGTACGGTGTCCGGACGGATGTCACCGAGGGAGTGGAGCGGGCGGATGAGCACCGACGTACGGCTGTCCATCGAGCAGGGGGCCGGGCGGATCCGGTTGGACCGGCCGCGGGCTCTCAACTCGTTGACGTACGGGATGGTCCGGGAGATCCACGCGGCGTTGACGGAGTGGGCGGCCGACGGGGCGGTGCGGTCGGTGGTGCTGAGCGGGGCGGGGGAGCGGGGGCTCTGTGCCGGGGCTGACATCCGGGCCTTGCACGACAGTGCGAAGGCCGGGGGCGGGGAGGCGCGGGGGTTCTTCCGGGACGAGTACCGGCTGAACCACCTGATCTCGCGGTACCCGAAGCCGTACCTGGCCGTGATGGACGGGATCACCATGGGCGGCGGGGTCGGGATCTCCGCGCACGCGAACCTGCGGGTGGTGACGGAGCGTTCGGCCGTGGCGATGCCGGAGACCCGGATCGGGCTGATGCCGGACGTCGGCGGCAGCCGGCTGCTCGGGCGGGCCCCCGGGGAGATCGGGACCCACCTGGCGCTCACGGCTGCCGCGATGACCGGCGGCGACGCGCTGTACTGCGGCTTCGCCGACCACTTCGTGCCCTCCGCCGCGCTGCCCGAGCTGCTGGCCGCCGCGGATCCGGTGGCCGCGCTGCCCGAGTACACGGCCGAGGCTCCCGAGTCGCCGCTGGCGGCGCAGCGGGCCTGGATCGACGAGTGCTACGCGGCCGACACGGTGGAGGAGATCGTGGCCCGGCTGCAGGCGGCCGGTCTGCCGGAGGCCAAGGAGGCCGCCGAGCTGATCCTGGCCCACTCACCGACGGCCCTCAAGGTGACCCTGGCCGCCCTGCGGCTGGCCCGGCGCCACGCCGACCTGGCCGAGACCCTCACCCAGGAGTACCGCCTCTCGGTCCACGCCCTCACCCACCCCGACCTCCCCGAGGGCATCCGCGCCCAGGTGATCGACAAGGACCGCAACCCCCGCTGGACCCCGGCCACCCTGGCCGAGGTGACGGCGGCCGACGTGGCGGCCTTCTTCGCCGTGCCGGCCGAGGGGGAGCTGGAGCTTTCAACGTCCCGCTGACGGTGGGATGTTGGGTGCGGGAGGATGGGCGGGTTGGTCCGACGAGCCCAGGGGGAGCCCGTGTTCCGTTCGAAGCCCGGTGATCCGGTGCCGCACATTCCGACCGACGCCGAGCAACTCGCCGCCTACGGTGGGCGGGTGGCCATGCTCGTCGCTCCGCCCGCCGAGTGGATCTACGTGCTCGGCAGGTCCGGCCAGAACGGCCTCGTCTACCAGTTGGACGTCACCTACGCGACGCCTGGCCAGAACCGCCTGCTGGTGGCCACGGCCCGGCCCAGCGTGCGGCACCCCTCCCTCGCGGAGGTGCTGACGAACTTCGCGATGAACGCCCAGGACCTGCCGAGGGGTGTCAGCATCCCGGAGTGGCTGGACGGTTGGGACTTCGTCCGGCACCTGGAGACGACCGCGACCTCGCTCCGGGTGGACGGGAGCGAGGTCGCAGGCAGGCGGATGGCCTTCGAGGGGTTCTTCGGGGTGGAGCTGGAACTCACCGCTGAAGAGCTGGTGTTCGTCTGTGGCCGGGCGGAGATCGAGGAGCTCGCCCGCGAGCTGGTCACCGGGACGGAGCTGCGCGGGATGCCCTACCCCCGGCCGCCCTGGGCGAGTTGAGGAAGCGGGCGGCTACTTGACCGAGCCGGCGGTCAGGCCGGAGACGACCTGGCGTTCGATGAAGGCGAAGAGGATGACCACCGGGACGATGGCGACCACGGAGCCGGCGAACAGGTAGTTCCACTGGACGGTGTAGTTGCCGATGAAGTTGTTGATGCCGACCGTCAGGGGCTGGCTGCTGGGGATGGTGGTGAGCCGCAGGCCCATCACGAACTCGTTCCAGGCCGAGATGAAGGTGAAGATGACGGCGGTGACGATGCCCGGCATGGCCAGCGGGATGGTCACCCGCCGCAGTGCGCCGAGTCGGCCGAGGCCGTCGATCTGGGCGGCCTCCTCCAACTCGCCGGGAATGGAGGAGATGTAGGCGGTGAGGATCCAGATCGCGAACGCCAGGTTGAAGGCGGCGTTGCAGATGATCAGCGTCCAGACCGAGTTGAGCATGTGGAACTGGTAGAACTCGCGGTAGAGGCCGACCAGCAGCGAGGTGGGCTGGAACATCTGGGTGACCAGCACGAGCAGCAGGAAGAGCTGCCGGCCCCGGTACTTCATCCGCGCGGTGTAGTAGGCGGCGGGCAGCGCGACCAGCAGGACGAGCAGCGTGGAGCCGCCGGCCACCAGCAGGGTGACGCGCAGGTTGGTGCCGAGGGTGGAGTCGGACCAGACGTTGACGAAGTTGGACCAGGCGAAGTGCTTGGGCAGGTACGTCGCGTCGCGCAGCTCGTCGGCCGGCCGCAGCGCGGTGACGATCATCTCCAGGTAGGGCAGCAGGAAGAGCGCGGCCAGCAGCCAGGCCACCGCGGCGGTGACCAGCGTGCGCGGGCGCAACCGGGGCTTGAGTACGTAGGCTTGCGTGGCCATCAGCTCTCCTCGTTCCAGCGGCTGACCTTGAGGAAGGCCAGCACCATGACCACGATCAGTCCGAAGTTGACCACCGACATCGCGGCGGATTCACCGATGTCGGTGTTCATCAGCTGGAAGGCGAAGACCGTGGTGGTGGCCGTGGCGCTGTCCGGGCCGCCCTGGGTGGTGCCCCAGATGACGGGGAAGGAGTTGAAGACGTTGATCAGGTTGATCACCAGGCCGACCAGCAGGGCGGGCCGCAGCAGCGGGAGGGTGATCAGCCGGTAGGTCTGCCAGGTGGAGGTGCCGTCGACCTTGGCGGCCTCGTAGACCTCGGCGGGCACGGTCTGCAGGCCGGCCAGCAGGGTGTAGGTGGTGAAGGGCAGCGAGACGAAGACCGCGATGAAGATCATCCAGGGCTTGGCGGAGGACGGGTCACCCAGCCAGTCCTGCGGGGCGTCGATCAGGCCGAGGTCCACCATCACGGTGTTGAGCACGCCCGCCGTGCGGTCGAGCATCCACTTGAAGCCGATGGAGGTCATCAGCACCGAGGCCGCCCAGGGGGCGATCAGCGCCCAGCGGGTGAGCCGGCGGCCCGGGAAGTTCTGGTTGAAGAGCTGGGCCAGGGCGAGCGAGACCACCATGGTGAGCAGCACGACCGCGGCCGTCCAGATCACCGTCCAGCCGAGCACCTGGTAGAAGTCGGATTCGCCGAATAGCTTGGTGTACTTGTCGAACCCGGCCGAGCCGCGGACGAACCCGCTGGTGCTGATCCGCAGGAACGAGGTGTGCACCATCTCGTAGACGGGCCAGACCACCACGAAGAGGATCAGGAGCACTGCTGGGGCGATCCAGGGGAGCGGGCCGAGCCGGGCGAGGCCGGAGCGCCCTGCCCCTGGTGCGCCGGATTTGAGCGACAAGGTCGTGCCTTCCTTGGGAGTACGAGAAGTGCGGGAGGTGAGAGGAGATCACCTCCCGCACGGGACGGGCTACTTGTCGGCCGCGGCGGCTTCGGCCTTCTTCTGCAGGTCACCGAGCACCTTGGCCGGGTCGCCGGCGACGGCGGTGCCGCCGCTCTTCTTGATCTCGGCGGAGACGGCGTCCCAGCTGGTGTCGCCCAGCGGGTAGAAGGTGGCGCTCGGCAGCAGGCTGAAGAAGGGCTTCAGGTCGGCGTGCTTGGGGTCGGCGCTCATGGTGGTCAGGGTGTCCTTGGTGACCGGCATGAGGTTGTAGAGCTCGTCGAACTTGAGCGTGTTCTCGGTCTTGTACGCGTAGTCGAGGAACTTCTTGATCTGGTCCTTGTGGCCGTTCTTGTTGAAGGCCATCATCCAGTCGGCCACGCCGAGGGTGGACTTGAGCGGGCCGGTCTTGCCCGGGATCGGCACGGCGGCGTAGTCGACCTTGCCGTCCTTGGCCTTCTGGATCAGCGAGGGGTGGCCGTTGAGCATGCCGACCTTGCCGGCGCCGAAGTCCGCGAAGGCGGTCTTGCGGTCGGTGGTGGCCGGGTTGGCGTAGGTGAGGCCGGGGTCCACCAGGTTGGTCTTCAGCCAGCTGAAGGTGTCGATGTTCGCCTGGGAGTTGAGGGTGTACTTGCCCGAGGCGTCCTGGTAGCCACCGCCGTTGCCGAGCTCCCAGATCATGCTCTCGCCCTGGGCCTCCTCGGGGCCGAGCGGCAGCGCGTACGGGGTCACGCCCGGCACCTTGGCCTTGATGGCGGCGGCGTCGGCCTTGATGTCGTCCCAGGTCTGGGGGGCGGCGGTGATGCCGGCCTGGGCGAAGAGCGCCTTGTTGTAGAAGAAGGCGCGGGCCGAGGAGACGAACGGGATGCCGTACTGGGTGCCGCCGACCTGGCCGGCCTTGGCGAAGGTGTCGATCAGGTTGGACTGGGTGGCGGGGGAGAGCACGTCCGAGGCCGGGTAGAGCAGCTTGTCGGTGACCTTGTCGGCGTAGCCGCCGGTCTGCAGCACGTCCGGCACGTTGCCGCTCTGGATCATCGTCTTGACCTGCTTGTCGATGTCGTTCCAGTTGACGACCTGCAGATCGACCTTGATGTCCGGGTTGGCGGCCTGGAAGCCCTTGACCACGTCGCCCCAGTACCCCGTCGAGGAGTTGGCGGCGGAGTCGCCGTAGTCGGCGGCGACGAACTTGATGGTGACCGGGCCGCTGTTCTTGCCGCCGGCCGAGTCCTTGGAGTCGCTGCTCGCGCTGCTGCTACAGGCCGACAGGGCGAGCACACCCACGGCGCAGAGCGCGGAGAGGTTGAGGAGCTTCTTGTTCATGGGGGATACCCGCCTTCGGCGTCAAAGGTGCGCGATATTTCGGCAGTTGGGCCGGGTCGAGCGCCGCTCTCCCGGGGACGGCACCCAGAGTGCACCCAGCGCGAACACAGGTCTACACCAGTTATCCAGTTGCGGACTTCGTTGCACCCCGCGCAACACCGAATCGGGCAAGCCGCCCATAATGACCATTGGTACGTACCAATGCGGCGAAACTCTCGGGGATTTCTCAGGGTGGCCACCTCGGGGACGCTTCCGGGTCGTCACCCGATGCCGGTCGGGGGCGGGTCTCAATAGCGTGATGCACATGACCACTTCGCGTGCAGCCTTCATCGCCGCTCCACTGCTCACCGGCGCCTACGGGGTGTTCCGGCTCGTCAACGGGATGGGCGGTGAGCGGCAGCCGGGCTTCAGCTGGACGGCCGGTCACCTCTGCTTCCTGCTCGCGCTGGGGTGCTTCGTCCGGGCCTTCGCGGTGATGCGGGCCCGGGCGGGGGCGGGCCGACTGGCGACGGTGGGGTACTGGCTGGCGACGGTGGGGGCGACGGCGGTGGCCGGGCAGTTCGCGATCGACCTCGTGGTCGGGTGGATCTCGCCGGACCGGGCCGCGATGGCCCTGCGGTACGACCAGATCCAGGCCGTGCCCGGGGTGATGCCGGTGTGCTACACCGTCCTGCCCCTGCTGTTCTTCGTCGGCCAGACCATCCTGGTGGGCCAGTTGGCCCGCCGCCGGGTGCTCCGGCCCTGGGCACCGGTGCTGGTGCTGGTCGACAACCTGCTGCCCTTCGCGGACAAGGACCTGATCCCGCTCGGCGCGGTGCTGCTGCTGATCTCCTATGCCCCGCTGTACCGCTCGGAGCCGACCCCCGAGCTGCGGTTCTCCTGAAGCTCTGCCTTCATGCATACCGGGTATGCCATACTCCGTATGCATCGAGCCGTCGTTCACGGGAGGTTCCGCAGTGCCTCGTCATGCCCGCACGCCCAAAGCGCTCCGCCTCGGCCTGGCCACCGTCCTCACTCTGGCCCTGGTCGGCCCGCTGGTCTCGGTGGCCCAGGCCGCTGAATCCGACCCCGTCCCCGCCCTGGTGGCTGGGGACGGCACCTCCGCCCCGCAGCTGGTCACCGGCCTGGCCGACCCGGCCGCCGGCGACCCCGTCGCGGCGAGCCGCGCGTACCTGGCGGCCCATCAAGACCGCTACCGGATCGACGTCCGGCAGCTGACCGTGCTCGACACCCAGTCCACGTCCGGTGGTGGACACACCGTCAGGTTCCAGCAGACCCACGGCGGCATACCCGTGCTCGGCGCGCAGTACCTGGTGCACCTGACCGGGGAGGGGGCCGGACAGCGGGTCGTCTCGGTCGGCGGCAAGTACTTCACCGACCTCGCCGCGCCGACCACCGCCACTGCCCCGGCCGAGGTGCTGCGCGCACTGGCCCTCGGGGCGCTGAAGGGGGCGCGGGCCGGAGCCGCCGCCGAGGACCGGGGCCAGGTGGTGCTGCCCGCCGGCGCCGGTCGACTGGCGCGGCACTTCACGGTGACCGGCACCGACCAGGCCACCGGCCACCGGCAGGCCCGCGAGGTCTACCTGGATGCCGCCACCGGCGCCGTCGCCCTGGCCTACGACACGGTGGCCCGCGTCCCGACCCCCGCCGCCGCGCGAGCCGCTTCCGCACCCGCCGGGGGCGGCGCGGTGCCCGACACCGCCACCGCGCCCGACGCGCACGGGAAGACCGTGTCGGTGAAGGTCGGCCGACTCCCCGACGGGAACTACGAGTTCACCGACCTGACCCACTCCTCGCCGATCACCACCTACGACGCGGCCGGCGCCGACCAGTCCGTGGGCATCCCGGCGGGCAGCAAGCCGGTAAGCTCCCCGAGCCGCGCCTTCCCGGCCTCGGCCGGCACCAGCGGCGCCACCGATGCCCAGCTCAACGCCGGTCTCGTGTACGACTTCTACCACGACCGGCTGGGCCGGGACGGGCTGGACGGCAAGGGCGGCGCGATCACCTCGGTGGTCAACGTCTCCGACGGCGGCGACCCGTACCTCAACGCCTTCTGGGACGGGCAGAAGATGGTCTACGGCAACGGAGACGCCGCCCACTTCCCGTTCTCCGTCGCGCTCGACGTGGCCGGGCACGAGATGACCCACGGAGTCATCCAGCACACCGCCGACTTCGTCGACTACGGGCAGCCCGGCGCGCTGAACGAGGCGCTGGCCGACTACTTCGGCAACGCCATCGAGGTCACCGCCCGGGGCGTGTCGATGACCGACCCGCAGGCCGCGCTGCTCGGCGAGAGCCTCTGCCGCACCGGCACCCCGGAGACCTGCGCGACCCGCCGGATGGACGACCACCGCACCATGGCGGAGGACTACCTGGGGGTGGGGGCCGACGTGGACAGCGGCGGGGCGCACCTCAACTCCACCATCGTCAGCGGCGCGCTCTGGGACATCCGCCGCACCCTGGACCCGCTCACCGCCGACCGGGTGGTCTACCGGGCGCTCTCCGGCTACCTCACCCCGCTGGACGACTTCGTGGCCGCGCGGGCCGCCGTGCTCGCGGCCGGCCAGGAACTCGGGCTCACCCGGGCCCAACTCAAGTCGGTGGCAGCCGCCTTCGACGCGCACGGGATCAAGGCCGGCTGGCAGAAGAGGATCGGGGTGGACAGCCGGCTGCTACTGGGCGACGTCTCCGCCTCGGTCGCTCCGGCCGTGGCCGACGGCCGCTGGGTGATGGCCAACGTGGCGGGCGGCAAGGGCAATTCGGCCGTCTACACCGGTTCCACCGCCGCCGCCGGCACCCCGCTGAAGCTGAGCCCGGACGACGGTCGGACGCACAACTCCCCGGCCACCGACGGCACCACCGCCGCCTGGCTGGCCGTGGGGACGGACGCCCAGGGCAAGTGGGGGATGTCGGTGCTGGCCGCCCCGACGGCCGGCGGCCCGGTCCGCACGCTGTTCAGCTCGGCGAACCAGGAGCCCGGCGGGATCCAGGTGTCCGGCGGCGACGTGGCCTTCACGGTGACGGACTTCGCCACCGGCCACAAGCGGGTGCAGCTCTCCCGTGCCGGCGGACCGGCAGTGGAGCTCCCGCTCCCCGACGGCCACCGGCCGGAAGGGCTGACTTTCAAGAACGGACTGCTCGGCTGGGTCGAGTCCTGGGCGGCCGGCGCCGGGCAGGTCTACGCGCCGACGGTCTACTCCGTGGCCACCGGCAAGGTGACCGCCCGGTACGTGCTGGGCAACGCGGACGGCAGCGGCAAGGTGATGGCGGAGAGCACCCTGCTCGCCGGCGGGCGACTGCTCTGGACGGAGCGGCAGCTCGACGGCGAGCACCGCGCCTCGGTCCGCTCGGGTGCGGTGGACGGCTCGGGCACGACCAGCCTGCTGGCGGCGGACTCCCCGCTGGCCACCCAGCTCAACAGCCTGGTGGCCTCCGACCGGGCGGTCACCCTGGTGGTCGGCTCCACCACCAAGCCCACCGCGGGCTGGTCCAACGCCGCCCTGCCCAAGCTCTGGCAGCTGCCGATCACCGGTGGCGCCCCCGTACGGGTCTCCTGCAACCGGGGCAGTCAGGAGGCGCCCGCCGCCGCCCAGGGCAGCAAGCTCCTCTGGCTCGACTCCACCGCCGGCCGCACCGACCTGGTGACCAGGACGAAGGCGGCCGGCACCTGCTGACCGGAAACACCGAAGCCGGCCGGTCAGCCTCCGCTGACCGGCCGGCTCGCACCGGCTACGGGACGATGCGGCCCGTCACCTCGCCGAAGCCGATCACGGTGCCGTTCGGGCCCGGGGCGGTGGCGGAGATGGTGACCTCGTCCTCGTTCTCCAGGAAGGTGCGGGTGGTGCCGTCGGGGAGCTTGACCGGGTTCTCGCCGTTCCAGGTGAGCTCGATCAGGGCGCCGCGGGTCTCCACCTCGGGGCCGCTGACCGTGCCGGAGGCGAACAGGTCGCCCGGGCGCAGCGAGGCGCCGTTGACGGTCATGTGGGCGAGCTGCTGGGCGGCGGTCCAGTACATGCCGGCGAACGGGGGGCGGGAGATGAGGTGCCCGTTGAGGCGGACCTCCATCGAGATGTCCAGGCCCCAGGGCTCGCCCTCGCGGTCGTCCAGGTAGGGCAGCGGCTCCACGTCGCGGGCCGGCGGGGTGACCCGGGCCGATTCCAGGGCCTCCAGCGGCACGACCCAGGGGGAGACGGAGGTGGCGAAGGACTTGCCGAGGAAGGGGCCGAGCGGCACGTACTCCCAGGCCTGGATGTCGCGGGCCGACCAGTCGTTGAGCAGCAGCACGCCGAACACGTGCTCCCGGAAGGCCTCCAGCGGCACCGAGCTGCCGAGCCGGGTGCCGGCGCCGACCACGAAGCCGACCTCGGCCTCGATGTCCAGGCGGCGGGACGGGCCGAAGGAGGGGGTGGCGTCGGTCGGGGCCTTGCGCTGGCCGTGCGGGCGCACCACCGGGGTGCCGGAGACCACCACGGTGCCGGCCCGGCCGTGGTAACCGATCGGCAGGTGCTTCCAGTTGGGGGTCAGCGGCTCGGTGCCGGGGCGGAAGATCCGGCCCAGGTTGCTCGCGTGGTGCTCGGAGGCGTAGAAGTCGACGTAGTCGGCGACCTCGAACGGCAGGTGCATCTCCACCTCGGCGCGGGGCACCAGGCAGGGGCCGACGGCCTCGCGGAAGGACTCGTCGCTCAGCCAGGCGGTGAGCGAGGCCCGTACCGACTGCCAGACCGGACGCCCGGCGGCCAGCAGCGGGTTGAGGGTGTCGGCGTCGAGCAGCACCGAGGGCTCGCCGACGGCGCGGGCGGCGGCGCCCGCGTCCAGCACGGAGTCGCCGACGGCGACGCCGATCCGGCGCCGGCCCGGCTGGTCGGGCGCGGTGAAGACGCCGTACGGCAGGTTGTGCAGGCCGTAGGGCGAGTCCTGCGCGGAGGCGATCCAGCTGGCGGTCACGGGGTCTCCTGGTGCGGAAGCAGGCCGAGGGCGGCCAGGTCGTCGAGCGGTTCGGCGATGCTACAGGTGCCGAAGGCGGTGAACGCGGAACGGGCCTGCTCGATCTGACCGGGCGTCAGGTCGAGGACGGCCGAGGCCAGCAGCTTGCCGGAGCGCTCGGCCAGCACCTCCTCGGCCCGGGCCGGGTCGGCGGCGGCCAGCAGCACGTTGAGGAAGCCGTGGTGCTCGAAGCCGGTGGCGTGGTCGGTGTGCCGGACGGCGTTGTGCAGGCCGGCCGTGCACTTGAACGGCAGGTCGCGCTCGGCGCAGGCCCGGATGAAGGCGGCCAGCTCGGCCTCGGTCGGGAAGGCTTCGGCGGCCAGCCCGCCGGTGCGGTACTTGGCCCGGTAGGGCGTACCGGCCAGCACGTCCAGCTCCTCGAACAGGCCGGGCCCGCGCGGGAGTTCGACCGCGCCGGCGACGCCGTCCGGCAGCTGTGCGAAGGCGGCCAGCGCGGCCCGGGCCCCGGCGGCGAGCTCCACGCCCACCACGGTCAGCCCGGCGGTGGCCGCCAGCGCCGGGGCGAGCTGCTCGGGCCCGCCCGGCAGCACCAGGGCCACCGGCATGCCGGGCTCGGCCAGCGCGGCCAGGTCGGCGAGGCGGTTGGCCCCGCAGAGGAAGGGGCCGACCAACTCGGCGTACCAGGCGTCCTGGTGGGCCAGGTGGGCCGGCACGGCCTGGGGCAGCGGCAGGTCTCCCGGGGGGAAGACCGCCGCGTCGTCGAAGAGCCCGTCGAACGGGCCCGGGGTGGGCAACGGGTTCACTGCTGCGGCCCCCGACCGGACCAGGTCCAGGCGTACTTCGGGTCCTCGCTGGCGGTGGCGCCCTCGCCGAGCTCCAGCGGGCGGAAGGTGTCCACCATGACGGCCAGCTCGTCGAAGTACTCCGCGCCGATCGAGCGCTCGTAGGCGCCCGGCTGCGGGCCGTGGGTGTGGCCGCCCGGGTGCAGCGAGATCGAGCCCTGCTTGATGCCCGAGCCCTTGCGCGCCTCGTAGTTGCCGCCGCAGTAGAACATCACCTCGTCGCTGTCCACGTTCGCGTGGTAGTACGGCACGGGGATGGAGAGCGGGTGGTAGTCCACCTTGCGCGGCACGAAGTTGCAGATCACGAAGTTGTGGCCCTCGAAGACCTGGTGGGCCGGCGGCGGCTGGTGGATCCGGCCGGTGATCGGCTCGTAGTCGCTGACATTGAAGGCGTACGGGTAGAGGCAGCCGTCCCAGCCGACCACGTCGAACGGGTGGTGCGGCACGGTGTACCGGGTGCCGACCACGCCGCCGGGGCCGGATCCCCGGTGCTTGACCAGCACGTCCACGTCCTCGCCCTCGACCAGCAGCGGGCCCTCGGGCCCGCGCAGGTCGCGCTCGCAGAACGGCGCGTGCTCCAGGAGCTGGCCGTACTTGGAGAGGTAGCGGCGGGCCGGGGTGATGTGGCTGTTGCCCTCGATGCAGTACGCCCGCAGCGGCTCCTCGCCGGTGGGCACCCAGCGGTGCGTGGTGGCCCGGGGGATGATCACGTAGTCGCCCTGGCCGACCGTCAGGGAGCCGAAGACGGTCTCCAGGACGGCCGTGCCGGACTCGATGTACACGCACTCGTCACCGAGCCCGTTGCGGTAGAGCTCGCTCGGGGCACCGGCGGCCACGTAGCTGATCCGTACGTCACCGTTGCCGAGCAGCAGCCGGCGGCTGGTGACGGCGTCGGCCGACTTCCACTCCTGGCCGGGGAAGAGCTCGTGCAGCTTGAGGTGGCGCGGCAGCAGCGGCAGGTTGGGCGTGGTCGCCTGCTCGGGCAGCTCCCAGACCACCGCGTTCACCACCGAGGACGGGATGCCGCGGTGGTAGAGCAGGGAGGAGTCCGAGGAGAACCCCTCCTCGCCCATCAACTCCTCGTAGTACAGCCCGCCTTCGGGGGTGCGGTGCTGGGTGTGGCGCTTGGGCGGGATGCTGCCAAGCTGCCGGTAGTACGCCATGGTCACCCTCTCCTCGGTGTGGCGGGCAGTCTACGATCAGAGGTTGCCGCGACGGTCCTGCTCGCGCTCCAGGGACTCGAACAGCGCCTTGAAGTTGCCCTTGCCGAAGCCGAGTGAACCATGCCGCTCGATGAACTCGAAGAACACCGTCGGCCGGTCGCCCTGGGGCTTGGTGAAGATCTGGAGCAGGTAGCCGTCCTCGTCCCGGTCGACCAGGATCGCGCGCTTCTTCAGCTCCTCGACCGGCACCCGCACCTCGCCGATGCGCTTGCGCAGCTCCGGGTCGTCGTAGTAGGAGTCCGGGGTGTTGAGGAACTCCACGCCGCGGGCGCGCAGCACGTCCACGGTGGTGAGGATGTCGTTGGTGGCGAGCGCCAGGTGCTGGCAGCCGGGGCCGCCGTAGAACTCCAGGTACTCGTCGATCTGCGACTTCTTCTTGGCGATGGCCGGCTCGTTGAGCGGGAACTTCACCCGGTGGTTGCCGCTGGCGACCACCTTGCTCATCAGCGCGGAGTACTCGGTGGCGATGTCGTCGCCGACGAACTCGGCCATGTTCACGAAGCCCATGACGCGGTTGTAGAACGAGACCCACTCGTCCATCTTGCCGAGCTCGACGTTGCCCACCGCGTGGTCCAGCGCCTGGAAGAGGCGCTTCGGGGCGCCCTCGGGGCGCTGCACCTTGGTCTCGGCCACCACGTAACCCGGCAGATACGGGCCGTGGTAGCGGGAGCGGTCGATCAGGGTGTGGCGGGTCTCGCCGTAGGTGCCGATCGCGGCGCGGCGGACGGTGCCGTGCTCGTCCGAGACGTCGTTGGGCTCCTCCAGGATGCGGGCGCCCTGGGCGCGGGCGTGCTCGATGCACTTGTCCACGTCCGGCACCTCGAGGGCCAGGTCGACCACGCCGTCGCCGTGGCGGCGGTGGTGGTCCAGGATCGGGCTGTCGTTGGTGACCCCGCCCTTGATCACGAAGCGGCAGGAGCCCGAGCGCAGCACGAAGGACTTGCGGTCGCGGCGGCCGGTCTCGGGGCCCGAGTAGGCGACCAGCTCCATGCCGAACACGGACTGGTAGAAGTGCGAGGTCTGGGTCGCGTTGCCGACCACGAAGACGATCGCGTCCTGGGCGATCACGGGGAACGGGTCACCGGCGGCGTCGTGCTCGACCAGGCCCACCAGGCGGCGCAGCTGCTCCGCGTCGAGGCCGGCTTCGAGCTCCTCGGGGGTCAGTTCGACGGCGTTGGCGGTCATCGGTGGCTCCTCCACGTTGAGGCGGCGCGGCGGGTGGGTGTGGGGTGCCGCGTTCGAGCGCTGAGCTTGCTCCAGTCGGACGGGTTGGGCAACAGCTGGCCTTTGCACTGCACAGTGTGTACAAGGTGAGCAGGAAGCCCCTGCTAGCACTGGTCAGATTGTCCAGCGTTTCCGGGCGGCGTGTGCGAACTGTCCGGCCCGGGTTTGAAGTGCCGGCCGAACCATTCGGCGGCCAGCGAGGCCACCGCCGGCAGCGCCCCGGGCTCGGCGAAGAGGTGGGTCGCCCCCGGCACCACGGCCAGCGCGTGCTCGCAGGTCAGTGCGGCGGCGGCCGTCCGGTTGAGGTCGAGCACCGCGTGGTCCGCCCCGCCGACGATCAGCAGCGTCGGCGCCCGGGCCCGCCCCAGCCAGGGCCCCGCCAGGTCCGGCCGCCCGCCGCGCGACACGATCGCCGCCACCCGGGCCGTCGGCTCGGCCGCCGCCCGCAGCGCCGCCGCCGCACCCGTGCTCGCCCCGAACCAGCCGAGCGGCAGGCCCGGCGGGCAGCACCGCTCGGTCACCGCGATCAGCCGCTCGGCGAGCAGCGAGAGGTCGAAGACCAGCTCCCGGTCCTCCGCCTCGGCGGGGGTGAGCAGATCGGTCAGCACGGTCGCCAGCCCGGCCCGCCGCAGCGCCGCCGCCACGGAGCGGTTGCGCGGGCTGAGGCGGCTGCTGCCGCTGCCGTGCGCGAACACCACCACCCCGAGGGGATGGGCGGGCGAGGTGAGTTCGGCGGTGAGCGGCGTGGTCGCGGTCTCCACCGCGAAGGTCTCGGTCAGCTCGGGCCGGGGCGCCGCGGCGGCCAGGCAGGCGACCACCTCGGCGTCGGTGGTCTGGTCGAAGCGGGCGTAGTACTGCCCGATGGCCCGGAACCCGTGCGGGGTGAGCGGGCAGACCAGCTCCTCCGCCGCGCCGGCCATGGTGCGGGTCCAGTCGGACGGGGCGACCGGGACGGCGAGCACCAGGTGGGCGGCGCCCCGGGCCCGGAGGATCGCGCAGGCCGCCCGGGCGGTGGCGCCGGTGGCCAGGCCGTCGTCGACCACCACCACGGTGCGGCCCGCCACCGGGACGGCCGGGTGGCCCCGGCGGTAGCGGTCCACCCGGCGGGCCAGCTCGGCGCGTTCGGCCCGCTCGACCTCGGCCAGCTGCGCCTCGGTGACCCCGGCGACGGCCAGCACCTGCGGGTTGAGCACCCGGGCCCCGTCCTCGCCGATCGCCCCCATGGCCAGCTCCGGCTGCCCCGGGCAGCCCAGCTTGCGGATCACGCACAGGTCCAGCGGAGCCCCGAGGGCCGCCGCCACCCGGGCGGCCACCGGCACCCCGCCCCGGGGCAGCCCGACCACCACCGGATCGGCGCCCCGCAGGTGGCCGAGCACCTCGGCCAGCCGCAGGCCCGCCTCGGCGCGGTCGGCGTACCCGTCGGCGTACGGGTCGGTGTGCCGGTCGGTGTACCGCTGTGGGTGATCGCTGGCCATGGTGCGGGCACCTCCGCAGGGTCTCGCCCCCACTGTCCACCGTACGGCGCCGGGCTCGCCGGGGGCGGCCGCCGGTCCGGGGTCCCAGGGACCAGGTCGAGACCGTACGCCCGTGCGGCCGGGACACCGGGATGGCGACCGTGGAGGACAAGAAGTCCTGCCGTGACGAACGTGACGAAGGAGGCCGGTGTGCCTGCCAAGCGAGACGACTCTCACGGGCTCTACACCCTCGGGGAGCCCGTCACCGGGTGGACGGTGACCACCGCCCTGCCGGTGACCTACCAGGTGAGCTTCAGTCCGGGGGTGCTCAACCCGGCCAACCCGGCGCTGGCCACGGCCGGGGCCACCCCCGGGCGGCGGCTGGTGGTGGTGGACGCCACCGTGCACGCGCTGCACGGCCACCGGATCCGGACCTACTTCGAGGCCCGGGGCCTGCCGCACCGGATCTGCGTGCTGCCCGCCCACGAGCAGCTCAAGACCATGGACTCCGTCTTCCGGGTGGCCGAGGCGATGGAGGGCTTCGGCTTGGCCCGACGGGGTGAACCGGTGATCGCCGTGGGCGGCGGCGTGCTGATGGACGTGGTCGGCCTGGCTTGTAGCCTCTACCGGCGCTCGACCCCGTTCGTCCGGGTGCCCACCACGCTGATCGGGCTGGTGGACGCCGGGGTCGGCGCCAAGACCGGGGTCAACTTCGGCCCGCACAAGAACCGGCTGGGCACCTACCACCCGGCCACCGCCACCCTGCTCGACCCGGCCTTCCTGGCCACCCTCGACCGGCGCCACCTGAGCAACGGCCTGGCCGAGATCCTCAAGGTGGCCCTGATCAAGGACCGCCGCCTGTTCGACCTCCTGGAGCAGGGCGGGGAGACCCTGCTGGCCCAGCGCTTCCAGGGCCCGGCGGCGATCGGCGGCGAGGTGCTGGTGCGGGCCGTGCACGGCATGCTCCAGGAGCTCCAGCCCAACCTCTGGGAGCACCGGCTGGAACGCTCGATGGACTACGGCCACTCGTTCAGCCCGACCGTGGAGATGCGGGCACTGCCCGAACTGCTGCACGGCGAGGCGGTCTGCGTGGACATGGCGCTGACCACGGTGCTCGCCCAGCGGAGGGGACTGGTCGAGCCCGGGCAGCGGGACCGGATCATCGAGCTGATGCGCCGCCTCCGACTGCCGGTCTGGCACCCGCTGATGGAGCCGGCCACCCTCGGCGAGGCGCTCACCGACACCGTCCGCCACCGGGACGGCCGCCAGCGCCTCCCGCTCCCGGTCGGGATCGGCGAGGGCTGCTTCGCCGATGACCTCACCGCCCGCGAACTGGCCTCCGCGGCAGCCGAATTGAAGGAACTCTCATGCGTCACGCAGTGATCGTCGCGGACACCCGGCAGCCTGCCGAGGTGCACGGGGTGCACGGCACCCGGGGCCGCACCCGCTGGGCCTGCCTGGCCCGCCGGGCCGGCCTCGGCGGCGGCTGGGAAGCCGTCGAATGGGCCAGCGTGCCCCCGGGCGGGGTCAGCGGTGAACACCGCCACACCCGCACCGAAGAGGTCTACGTGCTGCTCGGCGGCCGCGGCGAGATCACCCTCGACGGCCGCCCCCACCCCGTCGAGGCCGGCGATGCCGTGCTCACCGGCCTCGGCACCACCCACGGCCTGCGCAACACCGGGCCGGAGAACCTGGACTGGCTGGTGATCGAGATGCCCGCTGCTCCTGTTGCCGATGCTACCGACGCCACCGACGGCCCGGTGGTCCGCCACAGCGTGGTGACCAACCTCCGCCGGGTCGGCCCGGTCGACCCGGCGGCCGTCTTCACCGGGCCGCTGCGCCTGCTCGAACACGTCACCCTGCCGCCGCGCGAGCGCGCGGTCTTCCGTACCGAGGGCGTCGAACACACCCTCTACGTCACGGCCGGCTCCGGCCGGGCCGCCACCGGTGACGTCCGGGTGCCGCTGATGCCCGGCCGGGCCCTCACCCTCCCGCTGGGCACCGGCGCCGCCCTGACCGCCGGCCTGGAGGGCCTGGAGTACGTCCACGCCGTCCTCACCGTCCCGCCCCGAGAGGTCGACCGATGATCGTCGCCGACATCGCCTACGCCACCGTCCACCTGGGCCCCGGCACCCAACGCGTCCGCACCCGCTGCCTGGCCCGCCGCGGCATGCTGCACAGCGAGTGCGAGTCCGTCGACCACGTCCGCCTCAGCCCGGGCGCCTGCTACGACCTGGCGGGCCGCACCGACACCGAGGCCGCCTGGTACGTCCTACGCGGCCCGGTCGCGTTGATCGACTGCTGCGACCACCCCCAACGCACCCTGCACGACGGCGACTTGCTCCTCGCCCCGGACGGCGAACGGGTCCACCTGCACGGCGGCCCGCTGGGCGCGGAGCTGCTCTGCCTGGCGGTCCTCCCGGCCGGGGTGAGCGGCGAACTGCCGGAGCGGCGGCCGGACTTGCCGCACTGAGGGCTCGGTGGCTCAGTCGGCCGGGGTGAAGGTCAGCCAGGGTAGGGGGGTGCCCGGGCGGGAGATGTCTTCGAGCAGGTCGGCGCAGGTCCGGCCGGTCTCGGCGAGGTGATCGGCGGCCTGGGCCAAGGCGCCCGGGAGGTTGCCCAGCGCGGCCGCGAGCACGATGAGGTCCGCGCCGGGTTCGTGCGGGAGTCGGGTGCTCAGATAGCTCATTGCTTCCGACGTGTGGTACTCGTGCACGGGATGGACCAACAGGCCTGTCTGGGACAGCACGCCGTACCGCCGCCGAGTGGTCACCAGAGTGCGTCCGGTCGGGCTCGATGGCGGCCAGAGGTTGGACAGATCGGCCGGGTCCAGCAGGTCGTCCAGCACCACCAGCCACCGGCAGGGTGGCTTCGTTCCCTTGGCTTCGAGCCAGGCCAGGAACATCCTCGCGGAGACCTCGGCCTCCTCGACCTCGGAGGGGATCAGTTCGGCGGTGGCCTGGGCGAAGCCTGCCACGATGCCCGCGCGGCTCCGAGCGTCGACCCAGACCAGCACGTCCAGGTCGCCGCGACCCTGGCTGCCCCGGGCGTACTCCGCAGCGAGTTGGGTCTTGCCCACCCCGCCTAGGCCGACGAGCGCCACCCCGTCGTGGTCGTCCAAGAGACGGGCCAACTGTGCGCTCTCGTCGCGTCCTTGGTACGAGAATGCCTGCCGGGGCACCACGCCGACCTGGTGCGGCCAGGGGGCCGGTTGGCGGGGTGCCGGCTGGACGATCGTGACACTGCTGTGGCCGCCGATCGTGATGTGGCTCGGCTCCGGCCTGGCGGGCTCTGCCGGCGGCAGCAGGCGGACGGTGACGAAACCCTCCTCCTGAAGCACGAGCGGCTGAGCGTTGCCCTTCTCCCGGCAGGCCTGGACGGCGGTCGGGATGCCGCTGCCCTCGCCCTCCACGTACCGTGACCAGGTGAGCATCCGGGCCAGTTGGTAGTTGCGCTTGCGCGAGTGGCTCTCCAGGGTGCCGAGCTCCACCGGGGTGTCTCCGGCCGGGGATTCGCCGTACCAGGTGCCGGGGCTGCTGACCTCCAGGCGGTCCGCGAAGACCCGGACGTGGACGCAGGAGTCGAGCCGGCTGAAGTCGCGGTGGACCACGGCGTTGGCGATGATCTCGCGGACGGCGATCTGCGGGTAGGGGTGGTAGGGCTCGGCCTTGGCGGAGGACGAGGAGGGGAGCTCACCTCGGACGGTGTGCGCGGAGATGAACTCCCAGGCGCCGTCGATCTGGGTGAGCACGGAGCCCTCCAGCGTCACCGCGTCGCGGCTCGCCGAGCGGTCGGTACCGTGGTAGCGGACGCACTTGACGGCGTAACTCGCCTGCCCGGGCGAGGGATGGCGGGCGAAGAGCACAGCGCCGGTGCGGGTCAGCGAGCCCTGGGCCCAGAGCCCGGCCAGCTCCAGGAAGTGCCGGGCCGGCAGCGCCGGCGGATACTCGGCCTGGACCTCCTCGCGCATCCCGCTGCGGAACTCGTGCAGGAGCAGGTGGTCGAACTCGGCGATGCCGCTGGGCTCGTCCAGGTACTGGCCCCCGGCCACGGTGACGCCAGGGGAGACCGGCTCGGGCGGTGGTGGCGGCAGTGTGGGCGGGAACTTGTCGTGCAGGGCAGCGATCAGGCGGGCCATGGCCTGCGCCGGGTCGTCGCAGTAGCGGGCCACCTCGGTGCCGACGGCGAGGTGGTCCACATACGCGTCCCGGTGCATCTGGACCACGAACACCGGCAGGCCGCCGACCCGGGCGGCGTTGACCAGTTGGTTGGTCCAGGTGCTGCCGGCGGCCTCCTTGGTGGCGCAGAGCACCACGGGGGTGTTCCGCTTCAGTGCTTCGGTCGCCGCCGCGATGATCGAATCGCCCACCCGCACCGTGCCGTTGTGGAGGACCACGTACCCCTCCGCCGCCAGCGGCAGCGCGAGCTCCTCGGCCAACTCCCGTTCGCCGTCCGCCGCGGCGACGTACACCTGCTGTCGTTCCATCACCGCCCCAGGTGCCCCGCCCCGCTCCAGGCGGCTGAGTCTAGCGGGACCGGAGCGGGCCCAGGACAGGACCGGCTGCCCGTGCGGCCGGGACGGCGGGCGCCGCACGGTGGAGGGGAGAAATCGCCGAGGGAGGGCCGAGATGGCCGACTCGTACCGGCTGGACCGGTTGTTGTGCGTGGGGGCTGCCCAAGTACCGCTGCGGGTACGGGAGGGGGACCAGGGATGGGACGAACTGGTACGGGAGATCGCGGGTTTGGCGGCTGACCGGTACGTGCTGCTGACCGACGGCGTGGTGCCGGAGCAGCTCGCTGCCCGGCTGCCGGCCGGGCAGCGGCTGCGGGTGCCGGGGGTGGTGAGTCTGCAGACCGTGCAGCGGCTGGCCGAACGGGTGGCGGCCGAGGGGGTCGGCCGGCGCACGGTGCTGATCGCGGTGGGCGGGGAGGGGCTGTGCGGCACGGCCGGAGTGCTGGCCGGGCTGCTGCTGCGGGGGTTGCGGCTGGTCCTGGTGCCGACCACGCTCGCGGCACTCGGTGGCTCGGCACTCTCGCTGCGGCAACGGCTGCCCTGCGGGCCGGACTTGGGCGCAGCGATCGGCGTCTGGCACGCTCCGGCCCTGGTCTGGGGCCAACTCGACCTCCTGGCCGCCGCTCCGCCCGACCGGCTCCGGGCCGACCTGGTCACCGTGGCCCGCCACGTCCTCGCCGTCTGCCCGTCCCAGCTCGACCGGATCGCCCCGGTTCTCGGCCCGACCATCGGCGCGGTTCTCGGCTCGGCTCTCGGCCCGACCGCAGACCCGGCGCTCGGCCCGACTCTCGGCCCGACCGTCGGCCCGGCCGAGCTGACGGCGTCCGTGGCGATCTGCGCGGACGCCCGCGCGGCCGTGGCCGAGCACGACCCCCAAGAGGTGGGCCCGGCCCGGGCGTTGGAGTACGGGCGAGTGCTCGGGCAGGCGATCGTTTCGGTGGCGGGGGAGGGCTCGGCGTGGAGCCGCACCGACGGTCGCGGCCGACTGCCGGCGCAGGCCGACGGCCCCGGGCTGTCCTCGGGCGCCCATGGTGCTCCCGGCGGGTCGCCGGGGCGGGCCGGTGATCCTGGGCTCTCCTCGGGCGCGCTCGGCGGTATCGGCCGGCCGTCGGGCCGGGCCGGTGGCCACGGCTTGCTGCCGGGGTACGCCGACGGTCTCGGTCTCCTGCTGGCGGCGCGGATCGCCGGGGTCCTGGGCCTGCTCGACCCGGCGGGGGAACGGGCCCACCGCGACCTGTTGCGCCGGATCGGTGCCCCGGTCGCACTGCCGCCCGGCATCGACCTCGCCGCGCTGCTCGAAGCCGTCGGCCGCGCCATGGCCGCCACCGGCGAGCCGGGCCTCCTCCTGTTGGCAGGCCTCGGCCGACCGCACGTGGCCGAGGGCAGCCTGCTCACCCGGATCGGGCCCGACACCCTCCGGAGCGCCCTCGACTCCCTGCACACCACCCCGACTTCGGAGCGGAGGAGCACCACCCTGGCTCCCGCCTCCGCCTCGGCGACCGGGGGCGCCGCTCCTGCCTCCGCCCCCGGTCCTGCCTCCGCCCCCGTTCCGGCTCCCGCCCCCAGTCCCGTTGTTCCGGCTGCCCGGGCGGTGTCGGAGGCGTGAGAGGGGCGCGCTAGCCTGCCGAGATGGGGATGACCACCACGTACCTGGAGATGACGGCGCCGAGTGAGCTCCGTCCGGCTGCCGTCGTGCCCGAGTTGGGGCTGCGGCTGCTCGACCGGTCCTCGCCGTTGGTGCGCGGCACCCAGGCGGCGGTCGGCGCGGACTACGGCTGGCGGAGTGCGACCTGCACCGACGAGCAGTGGCTGGCGAAGCTCGCGGCGCACCCGCTGCGGCAGTACTGGCTGCTCACCCACGGGGAGGAGCCGGCCGGGGTGGCCTACCTGGAGCCGCAGGCCCCCGGCGAGGTGGAGCTCACGGCCTTCGGGCTGGTGCCCGAGTACCTCGGCCGGGGGTTCGGCGGCTACGCGCTCACGTTGGCGTTGCAACAGGCCTGGGCCACCGAGCCGCTGGCGGCTGAGCGGGTCAACCGGGTCTGGCTGCACACCTGTTCCGACGACCACCCCCATGCGTTGGCGAACTACCTTCGGCGCGGCCTGCGTTCGTACCGGGTGGAGACCGAGTGAGGGCCGGGGTGGGCGGTTACGCTCCGTTCGAGTGAACGCGGCGGATGTGACTGGCCGTGTGCGGATGATCACTGCTACCAATTGCTGTGTACTCGAACCGAAATGCTCGGAGCGAGCCTCGAGTGCACCGATCGGCCGTGCCCGCATGGCACGGCCTACCAGTGAGAACGGAACCGCCCCATGGCAATCGCCCTCCGCAAGACGCTTGCCCTCGCCACCCTGGCGCTGACCGCTTCGCTCCTCCCCGCCGGTACGGCGGGCGCCGCCGCCCCGGCGGCCCAACCGGCCAAGCGCACACCCGGCCTCTACTGCCTCGCCAACGCCTGGAGCACCCCGAACGTCGGCACCAAGCCGTGCGACGGGGGCGACCAGGGCCAGCACTGGACCGTCACGGGCGAGCAGATCTCCCTCTCCGGCGCTCGGGCCTACTGTCTCGCCAACACCTGGGGCAAGCCCGACATCTCCACCAAGGGCTGCAACACCGGTGACCAGGGCCAGTACTGGAGCATCCAGGGCGACCAGATCCACCTGACCTTCGCCCCCGCCTACTGCCTCGCCAACACCTGGAACACCCAGAACGTCTCCACCAAGCCCTGCGACTCCGCCGACAAGGGCCAGCACTGGGTGGTCTTCGGCGACCAGATCAGCCTGGGCCAGGCCTGACCGACCCCTCGGTGCCCGTGGCGGCTGCAGCCGCCACGGGCACCGCTGTCGTACCGGGGGCCTTCCCGTCCCGGGCCGCCCGTCCTGACGTGCTCCTGAAGGCACTCCCGAACCGGCCCGGGACCGGGGCGGGAAGGCCGGGCCCGGGGTGGGACGGGAAGACGGGACCGGGTGCCCGTGTGGCCGGGACAGCGGGCGGGTGAGAGTCGAGGACAGAACGGAGTACAGCGAGGAGCACCCGAGATGTCCAGCACTGCGATCACCGCCCTGCACCGGGGCCGCGCCGTCGACCCCGGGCAGGTGCTCACCGGCCCGCTGCGTGGGGTCGGGCTCTCCTGGCTGGAGCCGGGGGAGAGCATCCTGCTCGAGGCCGACGAGGTCGAGCACGCCGTGTACGTCACCGCCGGCAGTGGCCTGGCCGCTGCGGAGGGTGACGGGGAGGGCCCGGACGAGGAGGTCGAGGTACCGCTCGCCGAGGGCACCGCGCTGACCCTGCCGCTGGGCGGCGAGGTCACCATCGTGGCCGGGGAGGCGGGGCTGGAGTACTTCCACGCCGTCCTGGCCGTGTCGCGAGGAGGCATCCGATGATCGTCACCACCGCAGGAGCGGCCGCCATGGTGGTCATGGGCCGGGGCAGCGAGCGGACCCGCGTCCGCTGCCTGGCCCGCCGCGACCTGCTGCACAGCGAGTGCGAGGCCTTCGAACACGTCCGGCTCAGCCCCGGCGGCTCGCACCGCCGGAGCGGTCGCCGGGCCACCGAGACCGCCTGGTACGTGCTGCGCGGCCCGGTGCTCGCCGTCCAGGGCCCGGACCCGGTGCAGCACCTCGCCGACACCGGCGACCTGCTGCTGATCGGCCGGGGCCAGGACCTCGACCTGGCGGCCGGCCCGCTCGGAGCCGAGCTGCTCTGCCTGACCATCGGCGCCGAACCCGCCCTCCCGGTCCTCACGGCCGCCCGGCGGGCCCGCCCCCGGCGGACGGACCGGCCGTGACCACCGCGGCCCAGGCCGGCCCGAAGGTGCCCGCGCAGGCGGGCACCATGGCGGCGCTGCGGATCGAGGGGCCGCACCGGGTCGCGCTGGCCCGGGTGCCGCGCCCGGAGCCCGGCCCGGGCAGTGTGCTGGTGCGCACCGCCCTGGTGGGCCTCTGCGGCACCGACCTGGAGCTGCTGCACGGCACCGCCTCGTACCTGCGGGACGGGCGGGCGGGCTACCCCGTGGTGTTCGGCCACGAGTGGACCGGCACCGTGGTCAGCCCCGGCCACGAACTCGCCGTCGGCGAACGCGTGGTGGGCCACACCATGCTGCACTGCGGCTACTGCCGGATGTGCCTGCGCGGGCGCCGCACGCTCTGCGAACGGCTCCGCGAGGTCGGCCTCTACGGCCAGCAGGGCGCCGCCGCCGAGTACGTGGTGATGCCCGAGGGTTCGCTCAGCCGGGTGCCGGACGGGGTCACCGACCGGGCCGCGGCGCTCACCGAGCCCGCCGTGACGGTGGTCGGCGGCCTGGAGCTGGCCCGCTGCGGGCTGGCCGACCGGGTGGCCGTGATCGGCACCGGCACGATCGGCCTGCTCGCCGTCCAACTCGCCGCCCGTACCGCCGGATCGGTGGACGCGATCGGGATCGACCCGGCCGGTCTGGAGCTGGCCCGTCGGTGCGGGGCCCGGCGCGGGCTCACCCCCGAGCTGGCCGGCCGCACCGGGCTCGGCCGCTACTCCCTGGTGGTGGAGGCCAGCGGCGCGGCCAGCGCCTTCCGGCTGGGCCTCGACCTGCTGGAGCCGGGCGGCCGGCTGACCGTGATCGGGGTGGCCGGCGCCCCCGCCGAGGGCTTCGCCCCGGGCGAGTTGGCGCTGCGCGGCCTGGAGGTGATCGGCGTGCGGCACGGCCTCGACTACTACGACCGCACCCTGCGGCTCTACCAGGACGGCGTCCTGGACGCCGACCCGCTGATCGCCGCCGTGCTCCCCGCCGCCGAGGGCCCCCGTGCCTTCGAGCTGCTGGCGAACGGGCGCAGCGGCCCCCCGAAGCTGCTGCTCGACTTCTCCGACTCGGCCGACCGTGGCCGAGCTGACGGTGACCGGGCCGACCGCAACCAGGCCGACCGCAACCAGGCCGACCATGACCCGGCCGACCACGACCGAGGAGGCTCCCGATGATCCTGGTACCCGCCGCGATACCCGAACGAGCGCCGTGCTTCCGGCGGTTGATCGACCTGCAGCTCTTCCCGCAGGCCCTGGGCGGCGTCACGGTGGAGGCCGTGCACGCCGGGACGCGGGCCGAGGAGTCGACCGGGGCCGAGGCCGTGACGGTGCTGCTGACCGGCCGGGCCGGCTGGCCCGGCGGTGAACTCCGGCCCGGCCACGGGCTCTACCACCCGGCGGGCACCCGGTACGGGATCAGCGTGGGCCGCTCGCCGGCCGTGCTGCTCACCGTGCACGCCCGTCCGGAGCCGGGGCCGCGCTGTGTCCTGCCCGCCGCGCGCAGCGAGGACGGGCACGGCGAGCACGGGGGGAGCGTGCCGCTGGCCCGGCGGCGCGAGCGGGGTGAACTCCGGCGGGCCGGTGGCTTCGAGGGGATGGCCGTGCACTGGCTGGCCACCACCGGCACCGTCGGTTCCCGCCGACTGGCCGTGGCCACCTCCACCTTCGTGCCCGGCGGCACCCACCACCTGCACCGGCACCCGGCGGCGGACGAGTTCTTCCTCGTGCTGCTCGGCGGCGGCGACCACCTCACCGAGAACGGGCGGGTGCGGCTCGGCCAGGGCGACTTGGCGTACGTGCCGGCGGGGGAGTGGCACGGCTTCCGGACCAGGCGCGGGGTCACCACGGTGGCGCTGTACGGGTACCTGGGCGCGGGGAGCCTGGCCGGGGCCGGGTACCAGGTGCGCGAGGAGGCCGCCTGATGGCCGCGATCGTGACCGGGGGCAGCTCGGGGATCGGCCGGGCGGTGGTGCTGGCCCTGGCGGCGGCCGGGCACCAGGTGGCCGTGGGGTACCGGAGCGACCGGGCGGGGGCCGTGCGGACGGCCGAACTGGCCGGTCAGGGGCTGGTGTTCGCGCTGGACCTGGCGGACCCGGCCGGCGCCGCGGCGGCCGTGGGGCGGGCGGCCGAGCGGTTGGGGCAGGTGGACGTGCTGGTCAACTGTGCGGGGGTGAACCGGCGTTCGCCGGTGCTGACGGAGACGCTGGCCGAGTGGCAGCGGATCCTCACCGTCGACCTGACCGGCCCGTTCGCCTGCGCCCAGGAGGCGGCCCGCCGGATGGTGGCGCTCGGGCGGGGCGGCCGGATCGTCAACGTCACCTCGGTGCACGAGTACGTGCCGATCCTCGGCGGGGCCTCCTACTGCGCGGCCAAGGGCGGGCTCGGCGAGCTGACCAAGGTGATGGCGCTCGAACTGGCGCCGTACGGCATCACGGTCAACGCGGTGAGCCCCGGCGAGACGGCCACCCCGATGAACGGCGTGCCGGACGGGCAGGACGCCGCCGAGTACCCCCGCCCCGAGATCCCGCTCGGCCGGCCCGGCCGGGCGGCCGAAGTGGCCGCAGCCGTGGCCCACTTGGCCGCACCCGAGGCGGCCTACACCACCGGCGTGACGCTCACCGTGGACGGCGGGCTCAGCCTGACGGCCGCGCTGGCCAACCAGCGCTACGCCGCGATCACCGAGAACGGAGACCCGCGATGACCGGCCATTCCCCCCAGCGCGGCATACCGGGTGCCCTCGCCGTGCACCATGTCGCCTACACCGTGCCGGATCTGGACCAGGCGGTGGAGTTCTTCACCACCGTGCTCGGCGCCCGGTTGCTCTACCGGATCGGACCGGTGGCGGACGCCGAGGGCGACTGGATGACCCGCCAACTCGGCGTCGACCGGGCCGCCTCCGCGCAGATCGCGATGCTGCGGCTCGGCCCGGTGACCAATCTGGAGCTGTTCGAGTACACCGCTCCCGACCAGCGCCGCACGCTGCCGCGCAACAGCGACTGGGGCGGCCACCACCTGGCCATCGCGGTGGCGGACGTGGACGCGGCGGTGGCCTACCTGCGGGCGCAGCCGGGCGTGGAGGTGCTCGGCGAACCGCAGACCATCACCGACGGCGGCCCGATCGACGGCGACCGCTGGGTCTACTTCCGCGCGCCCTGGGGCCTCCAGCTGGAGGTGCTGCGGATGCCGCCCGGCATGCCGTACGAGCGGGCCACCGAGGCCCGGCTGTACGCCCCGGACGGGCCCTGGAGCACACCGGGCGAAGGGAGTTGAGCGATGAACCTGGCGACGCAAGCGGCCGTGGTCCGCACCCCGGGCGGCCCGTTCGAGCTGGAGCAGGTCTGGCTGGACGTGCCCAAGGCGGACGAGGTGCTGGTGCGGATCGAGGCGGTGGGCATCTGCCACACCGACCTGAGCGTCCGAGCCGGGCGCACCCCCGGGCCGCTGCCCGCCGTGCTGGGGCACGAGGGCAGCGGGGTGGTCGAGGCGGTCGGCCCGGCGGTGACCCGGGTGCGGCCCGGGCAGCGGGTGGTGCTCACCTTCGCCTCCTGCGGCGGCTGCCCGCCCTGCCGGGAGGGCAGCCCGGTGCGCTGCGAGCACTGGCCGGCCCTCAACCTCTACGGCGGCGCCCGGCTGGACGGCAGCGCCACCCTCTGGGCCGCCGACGGATCGCCGCTGCACGGTCACTTCTTCGGCCAGTCCTCCTTCGCCGGCCATGCGTTGGCGAGCGAGCGGAACGCCGTCCCGGTGCCGGACGGACTGCCGCCCGAGCTGCTCGCCCCGCTCGGCTGCGGGGTGCAGACCGGGGCCGGTGCCGTGCTCAACGTGCTGCGGCCCGGGCCGGGCGAGACGCTGGTGGTCTTCGGCGCGGGCGGGGTCGGCCTGGCCGCTGTGCTGGCCGCCCGGCTGACCGCCGCCACCCGGATCCTGGTGGTCGACCTGCTGCCCGCCCGGCTCGCGCTCGCGCTGGAGCTGGGCGCCACCGAGGTGATCGACGCCGGGGCCGAGGATGCGGTGACCACCGTCCGGCGGCTGACCGGCGGCAGGGGGGCCGAGCACGCGCTGGAGACCACGGGCAGTGTGCGGGCGCTGCGGCAGGCGGTGGAGTGCCTGGCCGTCGGCGGCGCCTGCGGGGTGGTCGGCGCCCCGCCCGCCGGGACGGAGGTGGCCCTGGACGTGCCCGCGCTGCTCGGCCGGGCGCCCCGGATCCTCGGCATCAACCAGGGCGCGGCCCGGCCGGCCCGCTTCCTGCCCGCGCTGGCCGAACTGGTCCGGTCCGGGCGGCTGCCGGTGGAGCGGCTGGTGCGGTGCTACCCCTTCGCCGAGATCGAGCGCGCGGCCGAGGCGGCCCGCTCCGGAGAGGTGGTCAAGCCGGTGCTGGTTCTCACCTGATCGAGCGATCCTGACCAGGGAACCTATCGGGCTCGGCCGCGCGTTGGTCAGCTTGCGACAACGGATGATCACTTCGGAGGAGAGATGGGCGCGATCCTTTCCCGTGGCGGGAACGCATCGCTCGGCAAGGAGGCCCCCGGGGCCGCCGCCGTCACGGTGGCACTGGGCTGGCAGGCCGGGCCCGGCCTCGACCTGGACGCCTCGGCGCTGCTGTGCGACGCGGCCGGCCAGGTGGTCTCCGACCGGCACTTCGTCTTCTTCAACAACCTGCGCAGCCCCGACGGTTCGGTCACCCACGCGGGCGGCAAGGCCACCGGTACGGACCGGGAGCGGATAGCGGTCGCGCTCGGCGCCGTGCCGGCCGCCGTGGAGAAGATCGTCTTCGTGGTGGCGATCTACGAGGCCGAGCAGCGCCGCCAGAGCTTCGGCCAGGTCGGCGGCGCCTACATCCGCCTGCTCGACGCGGCCGACGACCGCGAGGTGTTCCGCTACGACCTCGCCGAGGGCACGGCCGGCGAGACGGCGATGCTCTTCGGCGAGCTCTACCGCCACGGCGCCGACTGGAAGTTCCGCGCCGTCGGCCAGGGCTACGCCACCGGCCTGCGCGGCATCGCCACCGACTTCGGCGTGGACGTGGGCGGCCCGGCCACCCCGGCCGCGCCGCCCGCCACCCCACCGGCCGCCGACCCGTACGCGGCGCACCCGGCCCCGTCGGCCCCAGCCGCCGCAGCGGGAGCGCGGCCGGCCGCACCTCCGTCGCCGCCGGCCGCACCCCCGCAGTCCTTCACCCCGCCGCCGCAGCCCCTCGGGCAGCCGCAGCCGCAGCCGCAGTCGCAGTCCTTCCCCGCCCCCATCCCGAGCAGCCTGCCCGTACCCCAGGAGAGCCCCGTGACCTGCTTCTTCGACCCCTCGCACGGCCCGGGCACGGCGGTCGCGCTCTGGTCCCCGCAGTGGGGCGTGCCGCGGCAGATCCAGTCCTGCCCGGCCTGCGCCCAGCGCGTCCAGACCACCGCCCCGCCGTTCTACACCCCGCAGCAGGGTTACCCCCAGGCCGGTTACCCCCAGCAGGGTTACCCGCAGCAGGGGGGTTACCCCCAGGGCGGCGGCTACCCGCAGCAGGGCTACCCCCAGCAGTACCAGCCGGAGGTGCACCAGCCGCAGCAGCAGCGCCGCGGCTACGGCACCGGCGCGCTGATCGGCGCCGGCGCGGCCGGCCTGGTCGGCGGTGCGCTGCTCAACGAGGTGTTCAGCGACGACGAGCCCGACGTCAACATCGTCAACGTCTACGAGGAGTAGGCCGAGGAGCGGCCCCCGCGTCAGCGGGCGTAGTAGGTCTCGATCGGCACCCGGGCCTCCGCGAGGAGGGCCGGGCCCTCGGCCGGCACCGGCGGCCACTGGCCGGAGGGCGGGTTGAGCTCGACCAGCTGCTCGGTGGCGAGGGCGTAGACCACCCGGCCGAGGCCGGAGCGGAGGATGGCGCCCTCGCACATGCCGCAGGGCTGGCAGCTGGTGTACATGGTGGTGCGGGCGGCCACCTCGGGGCTGAGGTGGCGGGCCGCCCAGCGGGCCAGCTTGAGCTCGGGGTGGGCGGTGATGTCTTCGTCCCGGCGGACGGTGTTGTGCTCCTCGGCAAGCACGGTGCCGTCCTCGGCCGCGAGCAGCGAGCCGTACGGGGCGTCGCCGAGGGTGATCGCGCGGGCCGCGAGGCCGATCGCGCGGCGCAGCAGGGCCTCGTCGGCAGGGGTGGTCATGCGTGCCTCCAGTAGGTGGCCACGGTGGTGAGGGCCCGCCAGGCGTCCTGGGGGCGGCGGGTCTCGGCCGGATCGCCGTGGTAGGGGTCGAGCACGACGGCCTCGGCGCCGAGCTCGCGCAGGGCGCGGAGGTCCTCGATCACCTGCTCCACCGTACCGACCCCGGCGAGCCGTTCGGGGTCGTGCACCGGCGCGTCGGTGAGTCGCAGCGCGATCCGGGGTGCCAGGCCGGGCAGGTCCTGGCCGGCCAGGGCGGAGCGCAGCCAGGGCAGGGTGACCCGCAGCGGGTGCCAGGCGTCGCCGAAGGCGAGGGTGCGGCGCAGGCCGGCGGCGCTGTTGCCGCCGATCCAGAGCGGCACAAAGACGCCCTCCTCCTGCCAGGCGGTGCGCAGCGCGGCCAGCGCCTGGTCGGTGCGGCGCCCGCGCTCGGCGTACGGCACCCCGAGGGCGGCGAACTCCTGCCGCGCCCAGCCCACCCCGACCCCCAACACCAGCCGCCCTTCGCTGAGTTGGTGCAGGTTGGTGGCCATCCGCGCGGTGAGCAGCGGGTGCCGGTAGGGCAGGATCAGCACGGTGGTGCCGAGCCGCACCCGGCTGGTCTGCCCGGCCAGCCAGGAGAGCGTGGTGAACGGCTCGTAGAACGGCGCCGGGTACCGCTCGGCCACGTCCTCGGTGATCGCCACGTGGTCGGAGACCATCAGCAGGTCGAAGCCGAGGCCCTCCACCAGCTGCGCCCATTCGCGCAGCACGCCGGGGTCGGTGCCGGGGCCGAAGTTCGGTACGTTGACGCCTAGTTGCATGCGTTGGTGCATGTCACGAGGCTAGCTCGAAGATCACTTCCGGCGGAACGGACTTCTCCCGGCAGAAGGGGCTTCTGACCGCCGAATTCCAGGTAGCATCGCGCCATGGCCGTGAATCTCGACGAAGTCGACTGGGCGATCCTGGAACAGCTCCAGCAGGACGGCCGCATCTCGCTCAGCGAGCTGGGCCGCCGGGTCAACCTCAGCCCCTCCGCCACCACCGAGCGGGTTCGCCAGCTGGAGACCCAGGGGGTGATCACCGGCTTCCGGGCCGTGGTCGACCTGGAGAAGGTGGGGTACCCGGTGCTGGCCGTGGTCCGGCTCAAGTACCCCGGCAACCGGCACCAGCCGCTGCGTGACCTGCTCGGCGAGCGCCGGGAGATCCTGGAGTGCCTGCGCACCACCGGCGACGACTGCTACACCCTCAAGGTGGCGGCCACCTCGATGGGCCACCTGGAGCAGCTGATGGACGAGCTGGCCGGTTTCGGCTCCACCACCACCAGCGTGGTCTACAACCAGACTCTCCCGTTCCGCGGCCCGGTGCGCCCCTGAGGCATCAACCACCTTCGCATGCAGTCGAGTTGGGGATACCCTACGGAGTTGCCGACCCTCGCCGAGGGCCGGCGTCTCAGCGACGGCATGACGGGGGAAGTCATCAACACACGCCTGAGAACCTTGGTGAGCGCTGCCCTGCTCGCCTTCACCCTGCTCCTGGCCTACGGCTTCGGGGCCGACGGCGCCCTGGCGGAGAGCGGTGGCCACCAGCTCAAGGCCACCGTGGCCACCACCGGTTCGTCCTACACGCCGATCACCCCGACCCGGGTGCTCGACACCCGGAGCGATCACGGGGCGGCGGTGCCGCCGGGCGACACGGTCGTGCTCCGGCTGGCCGGGCGGTACGGCCTGCCGGAGCACGGGTTGACGGCGGTGACCTTGAACGTGACGGTCACCCAGCCCACCGCCCCGGGCTACCTGACGGTCTACCCGACCGGGGTGCCGATGCCGGTGGTCTCCAGCCTCAACTGGACGGCCGGCCAGACGGTGCCGAATCAGGTCACCGTCCAGGTGGTGGACGGGTCGGTCAGCCTCCACAACGGGAGCCAGGGCACCGCGCACCTGGTGGTGGACCTGCTCGGCTCCTACGCCGAGACCGGCAACGGCTACCACGCGGACGCGCCGAAGCGGCTCCTGGACACCCGGACCGGCCTGTTCGCGGAGCAGCGGCCGGTGCCGCCGGGCGGCTCGATCGACCTCCGGCTGCTAGGGGTGCCGAGCAGCCCGCCCGAGGTGATGACGGCCGTGACGCTCAACGTGACGGTCACCCGGCCCACCGCCCCGGGCTACCTGACGGTCTACCCGACCGGAGTGCCCAGGCCGCTGGCCTCGAACCTCAACTGGACGCCCGGGCAGACGGTGGCGAACCTGGTCACCGTCCCGGTCAAGGACGACCGGATCACCTTCTACAACGGCAGCTCGGGCACCGTGCAGGTGGTGGCCGACCTGGCGGGGCACTTCGCCGAGACCGGGCTGCGCTACTACCCGGTGACGCCCCAGCGGCTGATCGACACCCGTGGCCGCTTCGGCCACGGCCCGCTGGTGCCCGGGGCCCGGTTCTTCTACAGCGGGCAGTGGTTCGACGGTCTGCCGGCGGCCCGGGTGCTGAACGTCACCGTCACCCAGCCCACCGCCCCGGGCTACCTGACGGCCTTCGGCCAGGGTGACGTGCCGCCGCCCGTCTCCAGCCTCAACTGGTCGGCCGGGCAGACCGTGGCCAACGGCGCGGTCACCACGATCGACGGCTACAACGAGATCGGCTTCTACAACGGCAGCCAGGGCTCGACGCACCTGGTGGTCGACCTCTTCGGCTCCTACGCCTACTGATCGGCGGTCAGGGAACCTACTGATCGGCGGTCAGGAAACCTGCTGATCGGCGGTCAGGAGTGGCGGAAGCCCTCCAGGGAGACGGTGTACTCCCCGGTCGCGGGGTGGTGGCGGAGGCAGTACCGGTCGGGGTACCAACCGGGCCGCTGCCACCCCGCCGGCCGTTTGACGGCGGTGCAGTCGGTGGCGGGGGAACGGAGTTCCGCGACGGTGATCATCGGCTCCAGGAAGGTGATCGCGCCGCCGTAGGCACCGTAGATGAAGGTGCGGGTGAACGGGCCGCCGCGCCACTCGGGGCCGGCCGGGTCGACCAGGTGGTTGCCCATCGCGGGCTCGACCAGGTGGCGGTCCTCGTAACCCGGCGGCAGGTACTCGGGCGGGACGGGCTCGGTCGCGGTCGCCTGGTCGGCGCAGTCGACCAGGACCTGGCAGGGGCCCGGGCGGATGGCGTCCCGTTCGGCCTTGGCCTGCAGGTAGAAGTGCACGTCGAAGTGCGCCCAGTCGTAGACCATCGGCGGCCCGTGGCCCAGCGGGTTCCAGTTGAGCAGCAGCCAGGAGTACGGCGCCGGTGCGCCCGGCGGCAGGTCCAGGACGTGCTCGTGGCCGTCCGAGCACTCGTGCACCGGGTCGATCCGGCCGTCGCCGTCCAGGTCGTAGCAGTGGTGGCCGTCGTTGGCCACGGTGGGCAGGTGGTCGAGCGCACCGGGGGTCAGCGCGAGGCCGAGGGCCAGCGGGCGCTCGCCGTCCCAGACGGCGTAGCTGCGCGCCGCGCCCGCGCCGAGCGCGACGGCCGGCCCGTACGAGACGCAGGCCGCGCGGGGGCAGGCGGCGGCCGGGGTGACGGGCGCGGCGAGGGCCAGCCCCGTGAGGGTGAGCGCGCCCAGCAGGGGGATGGTGCGTCGACCGCTCACGGCCGCTCCTCTCACGCGCCGGTGCGGCGCCGAAACCCCGCCCACCAGGTGCTGAACCTCCGCCCGCCCGCTGCCGGAGCCCTGCCGACGCGACACTGAGCCCCCGGCGGCGGCCGGTCCAGCATGTCACGGAAAGTCATACTGCGCTCACTGGTAGTGTCGGCCGGGTGGATGAGCAGCTGCGGGATGGGCAAGGCACGGCGGGGCCGGTTCGGGTACTGATCGTCGACGATCACCCCCTGTTCCGGGAGGGGCTGAAGGCGGCGCTGGAGAGCGCCGAGGGGGTGAGCGTGGTGGGGGAGGCCGAGACGGTGGCCGTCGTCGCGGAGGCGGTGGCGCAGAGCCGGCCCGACGTGGTGGTGATGGACCTGACGCTGCCGGACGGTTCGGGGCTGGACGCCACCCGGCGGATGGCCGAGCAGGGGCCGGCGGCGCCGCCGGTGCTGATGCTGACCATGGCGGACGACGACGGCAGCCTGCTGGCCGCGCTGCAGGCGGGCGCCCGGGGCTACCTGGTCAAGGGGGCCGGGCGGGACGAGGTGCTGCACGCGGTGCGGACGGTCGCCGCCGGCGGGGCGGTGTTCGGGGCCGAGATCGCCGGGCGGATCACCGCGCTGCTGGCCGGCACCAAGCTGCGCGAGGCCGGGCAGCTCTTCCCCTCGCTGACGGCCCGCGAGGCGGAGGTGCTGGCGCTGGTCGCCCGGGGCTTCGACAACCACCGGATCGCCCGCGAGCTGGTGGTGGCCGAGAAGACCGTGCGCAACCACGTGACCCACATCTTCGAGAAGCTGCACGTGGCCACCCGCGCCGAGGCGGTGGCCCGGGCCCGCGACATGGGCCTCGGCGAGGAGTGAACCCCGGCGCCGCGGGGGCGGCGGCAGGACGGGACTCCAGGCCCTCGCCCCTGGGACGGCGGGCGCAGCAGCATGGCGTCCACAGCCCGGCCACAGGAGGGTCCCCATGAGCCAGACCGCGCCGTTCCGCGAGTCCGTCGCCACCCCGAGCGGGCGGGCGGCGCCCGTCCTGCGACAGCGGCTGGCCCTGGCCGCCTGCGGGTTGACCCAGCTGAGCGGGTTGGCCTGGGCGGTGATGGCGCTCTCCCACCCGCACGCCGAGGTGAGCTTCTTCTACACGTACTTCGGCGGGCTGCTCGCGCTGGCGATGTGCTTCTCGCTGGTCGGCGCCTCGCTGGTGATCCGCCGCAAGGCGGCCGGGCTCGGCGTGGTCTTCCTGGTCGACGGCCTGCTGGAGGCCGTCACCCTGGCGGCCACCCTTGGGGCAGCGCTGACCGGGGCCGACGGCCTGGTGCTGGACGTGCTCACGGCGGTGGCGGTGGTCTTCTGGATCGCCAACAACTTCCTGATGATGGCCCTGCCGCTCTGGCTGCCCGACGGCCGGCTGCCGGGCGGCCTGCTCGGGCGGGGCCTGGTCGCGCTGACCGGGCTGGCCGCCGTGCTGCTCGGGTACTTCACGGCGGCCGGGTACCCGATCTGGTTCGTGGTGGACAACCCGCTGGCCCACGGGGTCTGGGGCGAGCTGGAGGACGGCCTGACCCACCTGCTCGGCGATCCGCACGCCACCGTGCAGATGGCCCAGCACGTGTTCGTGGCCTTCATGGCCGTCAACCTGCTGGTGGCCGTCCTGCGCTGGCGCCGCTCCACCGGCCCGCACCCGGGGATGGCCGGGGTGCTGGTCGCCTACCTGCTCTGGGCCACCGCCATCACCCTGCCGTACTACCTGGGCGTGGACGGCTGGCCGCTGGACGTGCTGACCATCCTCGGCCCGGTGCTGGTGGTGCCGCTGCTGGTGCAGGGGTACCTGCGGGACCGCTCGCTGCCGCTGGACCGCTCCACGCTGCGCTGGCTCGGCGCGTACACCTGCAGCGCGCTGCTCCACCTGCTGGCGGTGGCGCTGGTCTACGTGGTGCACGAGCTGCTGCCGGGGGTGCACTGGGGCGGCTCGGTCTGGTGGTGGAGCGTGCTCGGGGCGCTCGCGGCCGGGGCGCTGCTGCGGCCCGGGGCCGAGCGGGTGGTGCGCGCGGTGGACCGGTACTTCTACGGCGACCGCGCGCAGCCGTACCACGTGGCCCGCGGCCTGGCCGAGCAGCTGCGCCGCACCGTCGACCCGGCCGACGCGCCCCGGCTGCTCTGCGAGACGGTGGTCGGCTCGCTCGGCATGCCCGCCGCCGCCGTGCGGGTGGAGGGCCGGGGCGGTCGGCGCGAGCTGGCGGCGCTCGGGCCGGTGGACCGGGTGGCGGTGGTGCCGGGGGAGAGCTTCCCGCTCAGCTACGAGGGCACCGCGATAGGAGAGCTCTGGGTCAGCCCGCGGGCCGGGCAGAACGCCCTCGACCCGCAGGACCGCGAGGTGCTGCAACTGCTCGCCGACCAGGCCTCGCCGGCGATCGCCTCGCTGCGCCTGTACGAGGACCTCCAGGCCAGCCGCAAGCAGCTGGTGCTGGCCCGGGAGGAGGAGCGACGCCGGCTGCGCCACGACCTGCACGACGGGCTGGGCCCGGCGCTCTCGGGCCTGCGGCTCCAGGTGGACGCGGCCCGGGCCGGGCTGTCCGGGCCCGCCGGGCAGACCCTCGCCTCCGCCTCGGCAGGCATCGGGCTGGCCATCACCGAGCTGCGCCGGATCACCGACGGGCTGGCCCCGGCCGCGCTGGGCAGCGAGGGCCTGGGCGGGGCGCTGCGCCAGCTGGCCGAGCGGCTGAACGCCAGCTCGGTGCGGATCGCGCTGGACCTCGCCCCCGACCCGCTGCCGCCGCTGCCCGCCGCCGTGGAGGTGGCGGTCTACCGGATCAGCGGCGAGGCGCTCAACAACGTGGTGCGGCACTCGGGCGCCACCGACGTGCGGCTGGTGGTCCGGGTGGACGAGCAGGACGTCACGGTGGAGGCCCAGGACAACGGCGCCGGCTTCCCCGGCCACACCGACGGCGCGGGGGTGGGCCTGCGCTCGATGGCCGAGCGGGCCGAGGAGCTGGGCGGCAGCTTCAGCGCCGCCAACGACCTCAAGGGCGCGGTGGTCCGCGCCGTCTTCCCCCGGCCGAACGCCCTGCAGGAGGGCTGAGCCGACGGTCCCGCGCGGGCGGGCTGAGCCGATGGTCCCGCGCCGGAAGTCGGGACTCCGGGCTCATGTGGCCGGGACGGTACCGGGTCGATAGTCGATACATCGAGCAGTCGACACCTCGGAACCAAGGAGGAGACGAGATGGCCGCGATATCAGCCCGCAAGGGCGCGGTGGTGGCCGGCGCACTGGCCGTCGCCGGTGCGGCGGTGACCTGGGTGCGCACCCGCCTCGGGGCGAACTGCCTGGTGGCGGAGCCCGCGGGCACCAGCGTCCCGCCGCCGCCGACGCAGGGGTTCGCGGAGCCGCCCGGCACCAGCGTCCCCCCGCCGCCCAAACACGGAGCGGTCCAGCCGATGGGGACCAGCGTGCCCCCGCCGCCCCACCACTGACCCGCACTGGAAGCCCACCCGTCCCGAGGCCGGAGCCGCCGCTCCGGCCTCGGCCTCGTCCTGCCTGGGGTCAGAGCCCGACCCGGACGGTGCGGCTGCCGGGGCGGAAGCGAGCGAAGGACTGGTGCCAGGCGTCCTGCGGCCAGAGGTAGGAGACGCTGCCCTCGGCCGGGCGGTAGGCGGCGGTGTAGAGGGTGCCGAAGCCCTGGTCGTACTGGGTGCGGTAGAGCGGCCGGCGGGCCAGCGCGGCCAGCACGGTGGCCACCGGATCGTCCCCCGGCTCGGCCCGGGCGGCGCGCAGCGCGGTGAGCCGGGCCCTGGTCTGGGTGAACCGCTCGGTGGCCTCGTTGACCCGGCCGTGCTGGTGGTTGGTGGTGCAGATCTCGGCCACCGGGGTGGCCGGGATGTCCGGGCCGATGTGCACGGTGAGCGCCTGCTCGCCGTCGACCAGGGTGAGGTTCTGCACGGTGGCGGCGGGCAGCCGCTCCAGTGCCTTGACCGCCTCGGCCACGCTCGCGCAGGTCTCCAACAGGTAGCGGACGATCATCATCACGCTGAACCCGCGCCCGTGCTCGGTGCGCCCGCCGAAGGTCAGCGAGACGGCCAGCCCGGCGTCGTTCATGCCGTCCAACAGGCCCCAGAGCAGCTCGGACATGCCGATCACCGGCCGCAGGAAGGTGCTGGAGAGGACCGTCCGGCAGGCGTAGCGCGGGTCGAAGTCGTAGGTGCGCAGCAGCTGGCCGGCCACGGCGGTCTGCGAGCAGTTGGCGAAGAACGGTCTCAGCCCGGTGTGGGTGAGCAGTTCGGCCCCGCCGGGCCGGTCCAGCTGTTCGGCCAACCGGTCGAGCTGGGGCAGGAGTTCGGGCATGTGCCGGGCGAAGAGCGCCCGGCCGGCGGCGGCTCCGGCCGGGGTGCGGGATTCGGCGGCGAGCCAGCGCTCGGCCTCGGGCCAGCGGGCCTGGGCGGTGGCCGCCCAGCGGCCGTCCGTGCCGTCTCCGGCCTCGACGGCGTGGAACTCCAGTTCGGCAAGCACGGTGGTACGGCCCCCTCCGACGGCGATGGCGAATGCCGCGCAGCCTACGGCCCAGGTGACCGGATTTTCCAATCACCCAGGCCAGTTGACGGTACGTCAGGACATGGCCGCCCGGCCGTCACATACCGCCGGTCGCCATCCCGCCCATCCCATCCATCCCGCCCATGCCGCCCGTGCCGCCGGTCAGGTCGAGCACGGCGCCCGGGGTGACGGTGAAGGGCCGCATCATGCCGTCGTCCTCGTGGTCGAGGATGTGGCAGTGGTACATGAACTTGCCGGTCGCTCCGGTGAACTGGCCCGCGATCCGGACGAGTTCACCCGGTGACACCTTGATCACGTCCTTCCAGCCCTGGTCGGCGGGCGGGATCGGGGTCTCGGTGCCCCAGGTGACCGGCGAGCCGATCGGGGTGCCGCCGCCCTGGAAGGAGGAGACGTCGCAGACAGCTCGGGTCAGCTCCTGGAAGCGGATCAGGTGCAGGTGCACCGGGTGCAGCGCCACGCTCAGGTTGACGAAGGTCCACTGCTCCCAGGAGTCCTGCCGCACCCGGAAGTCGAGCCGGTCGTCGAAGTCGGCCGCCACCCGGCGGTAGGTCCGCACCGGCTGACCGGCCTGCTGGATCTGCACGTAGCCGTCCACCGTGGTTCCGGCGGGCGGGAGTTCGGCGTCCGGCACCGGCTCCATCTCCCAGAGCTGGAAGACCCCGGCGGTCGAGCGGCCCAGGGCCACCACGCGGTGCTCGTGCTCGGGCAGGGTGTCGTGGGAGAGGCGCCGGTAGCTCGGCGAGAGCACCGGGGGCAGGGTGAAGGGGTCAGGTTCGGGCTCCGGGGTGGCGCTCACCCGGAACTCCAGCACCTCCGGGTCGGGCAGCCGGTTGGCCGGGTCGGGCACCCCGACCGGGTCGGTGTCGCCGATCGGCTGGCCGTCGTAGGGCTGCGGGGCGGAGTTGACCAGCCGCAGCCGGCGGCCGGCCAGCGCGCGGAAGTCGATCAGGAGGTCGGCCCGTTCGGCGGCGGCCAAGGTCAGCCCCTGGGCCGGGAGTTCGGCCGGGGCGCCGAGCAGGCCGCCGTCGGTGCCGATCTGCCGGCAGATGCCGGGCACCCGCTGGTTCTCCTCGTCCACCAGGTGCAGCCGGAAGGCCCGCGAGCTGGAGGCGTTCAGCACCCGGAACCGGTACCAGCGGGCCCGCACCTCCAGGTGCGGCCAGATCGCGCCGTTGACCAGGGTGTACCGCCCGGCGAAGGGCAGCGGGCCGACGGTCTTGAAGAGCAGCTGCCCGGTCAGCGCGCCGTCGGCGTCGGTGGCCAGATTGCGGTCGCAGAGCACCAGCGGCACCTCGAACTCGTCGGCGGGCAGCCCGAGCGCGTCCTCCTCCTCGTCCCGGACGAGGTAGAGGCCGGCCAGCCCGGCGTTGACGTTCAGCCGGGTGATGCCCATCGCGTGGTCGTGGTACCAGAGTGCGGTGGCCGCCTGGTCGTTCGGGTACTCGGCGAGCTGCGACTCACCGGTGAGCACCCCGTTGTCCGTCCAGCCGTCGTGCCCGCCGCCGGTCACCCCACCGTGCAGGTGGGTGACCGTCCAGGCGGGCAGCGCGGCGGCCTTGGCGTCGACCAGCGTGGGGTCCAGGCCGGGGGAGTTCTCGGCCGGCGGCTGGGCGATGGCGGCCAGCCGGCCCACCTGGGCCGGGTACGGGGTGCTGAGCTGGTTCTGCCAGGCCACCCGCAGCCGCTGCCCGCGCCGCACCTCGATGGTGGGCCCGGGGAAGCTGCCCTCGTAGGTCCAGAGCGGGGTGGGCGGCAGCTCGGAGTGCAGCCGCTGCTCGGCGGGCAGCAGCCGCACCGTCAGCTCGGTGCCCGGCCGGAGCACCGGCGGTACGGGCAGCGGATCGGCGAACTTGGTCAGCTCGGTGGTGACAGCGGTGACGGTGGTGACAGCGGTGGCGGTCGGGGCAGGTGCGGTCATGGCGGGTGACTTCCTGGGCGGTGGTTGTTGCCACCGCCCAGCGTCACGGGCCCGGTGTCCCGGCCGCATGAGGCACCGGCCCCGGAGTGCTACGCCTTACGGCTGCATCTCGTACGCGCCGGAGAGCGCCTCGACCTTCGCCCAGACCCGCGCGGTGCGCTCGGCGTCGGCGACGGGGCGGCGCACCTGGGAGAGGGCCCAGGCGGCCTGCTCCTCGGTGGTGGAGGTCTTGCCGTGCAGCTCGGTGGCGTGGGCGGAGAAGTCGCGGACCAGGAAGTCGAAGATCTGGTCCAGGGTGTCCGCGTCCAGGCCGGTCAGCTCGGCCTGCTCGAGCACCAGCTGGCCGTAGACCACCAGGGCGAAGAGCTGGCCGATCTCCAGCAGGAAGTCCAGGTCGGCCTGCTGGGCCTCGCTCGGGGCGTGGGTGAGCAGCAGGGCGCAGAGGCCGTCGGCCTGCTCGCGGAAGCGGGCCACGTTGGCCAGCGAGGCGTGCTTGTCGTAGGCGGTGCGCCAGTCGTGGAAGCGGATCGCGCCCAGGCCGCGGGCGGGGCCCTGCTGGAAGAGGAAGGCGTCGTCGGCCGCGTCCAGGCGGGTCGGCACCGGCGCGTACTCGGCCGGGGCGAACAGGTAGTTGGCCATGAACTTGAGGATCAGCGCCAGGTTGACGTGGACGGTGCCCTCCAGCTTCGGCAGGCCGCGGATGTCGCGGGCGGCCTTGTCGAAGTAGGTGTCCGCCTCGAAGCCCTTGGCCGCGATGACGTCCCACATGAGGTCGATGACCTTCTCGCCCTCGGTGGTGACCTTCATCTTGGTCATCGGGTTGAAGAGCAGGTAGCGGCGGTCCTCGGGGGAGGCGGTGCGGAAGTAGTCCACGGCGCGGTCGCTGAACAGCTTCATCGCGATCAGGCGGGCGTAGGCGTCGGTCAACTCCCGGCGCACGTGCGGGAAGTCGGTGACCTTCTGGCCGTAGAGCTCGCGGTTGTGGGCGTGCGTGATCGCCTCGTACATCGCGTGCTCGCAGATGCCGATCGAGGCGGTGCAGAGGTTGAACTTGCCGACGTTGACGGTGTTCAGCGCGGCGGAGAAGGCCTCCTTGCCGGTGTGCAGCACGTCCTCGGCCCGGACGGGGTACTCCTCCAGGCGGAACTCGCTGACGTACATCTGCGCGTTCACCACGTTCTTCACCAGGTGGTACGCCTCGTGGCGGCTGTCGGCGGCGAAGAAGACGTAGCCCTCGGGGCCCTCCACGTCGGAGCGGCGGCCGAAGACGGAGACCAGGCCGGCCACGTTGCCGTTGCCGATGTAGTACTTGGAGCCGGTGGCGGTGAAGCCGCCGTTGCCGTCCGGGGTGAGGATCATGTCGGTGGAGTAGATGTCGGCGCCGTGGCTGCGCTCGGAGAGACCGAAGGCCATCACGTGACCCTCCGTCAGGAGCTGGGCCGCGCGGGCCCGGACGGCCTCGTTCTCGCTCTGCCAGACCGGGCCGAGGCCCAGGATGGTGACCTGCCAGGTGTACCAGTAGCCCAGGCCGTAGAAGCCGAGGATCTCGTTCAGCTCGGCGATCCGCGCGGTGTCCCAGCGCTTGGACTCGTCGCCCGCGGCGTCGGCGCTCGGGGTCAGGAAGGCGGCGAACAGGCCCTCCTTGGCGGCGAATTCGAGGAAGTCCCCGTACCAGGCGCGGTCGATGTAGGTGTCGATCAGCGCCTTCTTGCCGCGCGTCTCGAACCAGTCGACGGTGGCGCGCAGCAGCCGGCGGGTCGGCTCGTCGAACTGCTGCGGGTCGTAGTTGCGCGGGTTGAAGAGCAACGGAACTCCTGGTCCTAGAAGGTCACTTGGCGAGCTTGTGCAGGGTGGCGAGGACGTCGTCCAGCCAGGCGAGGGTCATCCGCTCGTACTCGATGCCGCCGCGGAGCACCACGTGCTGGAGCTCGGCGGCCGGGGTGAGCGCGGTGAGGTCGGGGAAGTCGCGCTGCTCGCCGCTCAGGTAGCGGGCGAGCAGGGCCGCGTGGCCCGCGCGGTGGCGCTCGACCTCGGGGATCAGCGCGGCCGGGTCGTCGAAGGCGGCGGCCCGGATCCGGACGGCCAGCTCGTGCCGGACGGTCTCCGGCTCGACCGGCTCGCGGAGCCAGCCGGCCAGCGCGACCCGCCCGGGCTCGGCGGCCCGGTACACCTTCTTGTCGGGTCGGCCGTCCTGGGCCACCTCCTCGGCGGCGATCCAGCCGTCGGTCTCCATCCGGCGCAGCACCCGGTAGATCTGCTGGTGGGTGGCGGTCCAGAACCGGCCGATCGAGCGGTCGAAGCGACGCGCCAGCTCGTACCCGGAGCCCGGCTGTTCGAGCAGGGAGACGAGGATCGCGTGTTCGAGGGCCATGAGGGCATCTTGCTATGCACCGAGTTGCATAAGCAACGGGGTGCACCCGCAGTGAGACGGTGGTCACGCGGGGGAGAAACGTGACAGAACGGGACGAACTGTTAGATCTGCGTAAAAATGGGTAATGAGCATGCGCCTGCCATGGATCGGAAATCGAGGAGGTGGTCCTGGTGTCGACCCAGCTTCCGATGAGCATGGAGCATCACCCGGACATCGTGGCTCTGCGGGAACAGTACGAACGGGCGTCCGTGACGCCGAGGGCCCAGGCCGTCGAGGCACTGGCCGTGGTCGCCGGGCTCTTCCTCGCCGTCTCGCCCTGGGTGGTCGGGTACAGCGCGGCCTTCTCGGCGCTGAGCGTCTGCAATCTGATCCTCGGCCTGGCCTTCGCCGGCCTGATGGGCGGCTACGGCACGGCCTTCGAGCGCACCCACGCCCGCGCCTGGGCCTGCGCCCTGATCGGCGCCTGGACGGTCATCGCCCCGTGGGCGATCAACGGCGGCGCGCACGTCCGCCGGACGATCCTGACCAACTGCATCACCGGCGGCCTGATGCTCTGCCTGGCGCTGGCCGCGGCCGGGATGGCCACCTCGATGATCACCACCCGCCGGGCCAGGTCCGGCGGCTGACTCCCAGAGGAGGGTGCGGCCCGGGCGGGCCGCACCCTCCGGGCGTCACGGGTGGGTCATCCGCAGCACGTCCAGCGCCTCGTCGAGCTGGGCCTCGCTGAGCAGCCCGCGCTCCAGGTAGCCCCGCTCGACCACCACCTGCCGGATGGTCTTGCGCTCGGCCAGGGCCTGCTTGGCCGTTTTGGCGGCCTCCTCGTAGCCGATGTAGCGGTTGAGCGGGGTGACCACGGAGGGGGAGGACTCGGCGTACTCGCGGGCCCGCTCGACGTTGGCCGTCAGGCCCTCGATCGTGCGGTCGGCCAGCAGCCGGGTGCTGGTGGTGAGCAGCCGCACCGACTCCAGCACGTTCCGCGCGATCAGCGGCAGCATCACGTTCAGCTCGAAGTTGCCGCTCGCGCCGGCCAGGGTGACGGCCGCGTCGTTGCCCACCACCTGGGCCGAGACCATCAGCACCACCTCGGGCAGCACCGGGTTGACCTTGCCCGGCATGATCGAGGAGCCCGGCTGGAGATCCGGCAGGTTGAGCTCGCCGAGGCCGGTGCGCGGGCCGGAGCCCATCCAGCGCAGATCATTGGCGATCTTGGTGAGGCCGACCGCGACGGTGCGCAGCTGACCGCTCAGCTCCACCAGCCCGTCCCGGGCGCCCTGGGCCTCGAAGTGGTCCCGGGCCTCCGTCAGCGGCAGGCCGGTGGCCCCCGCCAGCTCGGCGATCACGGCCGCCGAGAAGCCCGCCGGGGTGTTGATCCCGGTGCCCACCGCGGTGCCGCCCAGCGGCAGCTCCGCCACCCGGGGCAGGGTGGCGCGCAGCCGCTCCACCCCGTACCGGACCTGCGCCGCGTATCCGCCGAACTCCTGGCCCAGCGTCACCGGGGTGGCGTCCATCAGGTGGGTGCGGCCCGACTTCACCACCTCGCGCCACTCGGCCGACTTGGCGGCCAGCGCCGCCGCCAGGTGCTCCAGCGCCGGGATGAGCTCGCCGGTGACGGCGGCGGTGGCCGCGATGTGGATCGAGGACGGGAACACGTCGTTCGAGGACTGGCTCGCGTTGACGTGGTCGTTGGGGTGCACGGGGCGGCCGAGCCGCTCGCTCGCCAGGGTGGCGATCACCTCGTTGGCGTTCATGTTCGAGGAGGTGCCCGAGCCGGTCTGGAACACGTCCACCGGGAAGTGGTCGTCCCAGCGCCCCTCGGCCACCTCCTCGGCCGCCGCCCGCACGGCCTCGGCCGTCTCGGCGTCGAGCACCCCGAGCCGCCCGTTCACCACCGCCGCGGCGGCCTTGATCCGGGCCAGGGCGGCGATGTGCGAGCGCTCCAGACGCAGGCCGGACACCGGGAAGTTCGCCACCGCCCGCTGGGTCTGCGCCTGCCACTTCGCCCCGGCGGGCACCCGCACCTCGCCCATCGAGTCGTGCTCGACCCGGTACTCCTGCTCGTCACCCATGGCACCCATGACACTCATGACGCGACCACCTCCTGCTCCCCAGCAGCCGCGTCCGCGTCGGGGCTATTCCCGGCCCGTCACACCGTCAGCCGTTCGGCTGCCCGAACGCACTCGGCCGGGCCCGGCGGAACAGCAGGAAGGCGGAGGCGGCGGTGTCGACCTGGTCGAAGTCCAGCTTGTCGAGCGCCCACCCCAGCGCCTCGACCGTCTCGATCAGCTCCGCCACGGCCGGCAGCGAGCCCGACTCCCGGGCCTCGAAGGTGCCCTTGTTGAGCCGGCAGACGAAGACCCGCCGACCGTCCGCGAGCGCCTCCTTCGCCTGCAGGGCAATCGCGGAGACCTCTTTGCTCTTGTACCAACCCATCGCCGTACCCCCGTCGGGAAACCGGCCGCCCGGTCGGCGGCCGTGCCGCCCAGCAGGCTAGCGGCCGCGATCCGGAGGTTCGCGAGCAGGGCGGGCTCAGATGACCTTGGTCGAGTCGTCCGGGGTGGAGCCGTCGGAGCCGTCGGAGCCGCCGTGGGAGACGGACGGGAGGCCGAGGGCGGTGCGGAGCTTGTCGGTGAGGGCGTCGTCCGGGTAGGCGTAGCCCTTGTGGATCTCGGCGGCCAGCACGGCGGTGTCGGTGGAGCGGGCCGCGGCCTGCCAGTGCGCCTGGCCGCGCTTGAGGTCGGCGATCAGGGCGGCCACGGCCGGGGCGGCCTCGCTGCTCCAGGTGGTGCCGTTGAGCGCGGTGACCTCCTGGTCGACGGCCTGGTCCATCTGGCCGGCCCAGACCCGGTAGTCCGCCGGGTGGTCGGTCGCCTTGCCGGCGGGCGCGGCGTCGTAGGCCACGTTCAGCGCCTGGGCCGCGTTGAGGTAGACGATCTGCGGGCTGGTGTACTCGCTGCTGTTCTTGCGCACGGAACCGGAGCTCGGGTGGTCGCCGGTGACGAAGAAGCAGGTGGCCAGGTGCGAGGAGGAGGACCGCCAGGCCGCCGTGTCCGGGTAGAAGAAGTGCACCTTGACCTCGGCGGGCAGGGCGTCCCGGTCCAGCACGTACGTGGAGGAGTCGCTCAGGCAGGCCCGCTCGGCGCCCTTGACGATCTCGTCCTTGGCGGGGGAGGCGCCGAGGCCGGTGATGGCGGGCCGGCCGAAGACCTCGGCGTCGTGCATCTCCTCGCAGGGCACCACGGTGACGGTGTGCTGGTCCGCGCGGTCCTCGGAGTCGCGGTTGAAGCAGCTGCCGGTGGATACGTCGAAGACGCTCACGTGGCCGTCGGTCGGCCGGTACGAGTCGAAGGAGCCGGCCGGGTGCCGGGAGCCGACCGTGAGGCCGAAGATGACGGCGGCCACCAGGACGACCGGCCAGAGCGAGCCCGCCACGATGCCGGTGATGGCCATGCCCCGGCCCTTCTGGTTGCGGGCCTTGATCTGGCGCAGGGCGACCGCGCCCAGGATGATCCCGAGCAGCCAGAGGAAGCAGAACGCGCCCAGGACGCCGGTGATCGCCGCGGCGACGGCCAGGCCGTTGGTCTCGGTGGGCGGACCGGGCGGCGGCCCCCAGCCGGCCGGGCCCTGCGGCCAGCCGGCCGGCGGCGGCCCCCACGGCCCGACCGGCTGCCCGCCCTGCGGCGGGTAGGGCTGGTACGGCGGCGGGACGGCGTCGTAGGGCGAGGCGGGAGTGGGGGGAGCGGCCGGAGCCGGCGGTGTGTCGCTGGGAGCGGCCCAGGGATCGGCGGGGGCCGCAGCCGCGGCGGGCTTCTCGAAGGAGACCTGGGGAGCGGGCTTTTCGAAGGAGACCGGCGCCGGGGGGACGATCGGCCCCGACGATATGGGCTCGTCCGGCTGGCTCGGCTCGTCGACCGGTGACATGTGAGTTCCCCTCCAGGGTGCCTGCCCCACCTCACACGGCTGTTCGGTGGCCGCGCGACTCTAACCGAAAGCGGCCGGAGCGCGCCTCACCGTTTCGTCGTCGTCCCGCCCGCCCGTGCGGTCAGAACCGCTGGTTGACCAGGGCCTGCCGGTCCTTGGTGGCCACGGTGGTGTTGACCAGGGCGACGATGCCGAAGACGATCGCCAGGGTGTGCCGGTCGATCGCCCAGAGCGCGACGGTGGCGGCGGCGAAGACCAGGAACTTCACCAGCAGGACGTAGGGCAGCGAGACCTGGATCCGGGCCTTGGGTGCCGCGAAGGTGCCCCAGAGCACGGCCGCCAGCAGGGGCGCGCCCAGCCCTAGCAGGAGGTGGACGCCGATGTTGCTGCCGGTGCTGAAGCCCCACCAGCAGAGCGCGGCCAGGGCGGCCACTTCGATGATGAAGGCGAGGCCCTCGTTGAAGACGTGCAGCGGCTGTGGGAGCACGGGGCACCTTCCGGCGGGTACGAGTCCAGCTGTCAGACCCATGGTTCCCGTCGGGGGCCCCGTGACACCACTGATTTGTGCGGGGTTGACGGACCGTCAGGTACGGGTCAGATGGTGTGCCGCAGGATCGCGCCGGTCTCTGGGCCGGCCTGGGTGACCAGCGCGCCGCCGGGGGCCCAGAAGCCGGAGCCGCCGCTGGTGGCCGGGTACTCGCCGCTGGGGCCGGCGGTGTTGACCATCAGCCCCCACACGCCGTGCTCGGCGGCTGCCGAGGCCACGTGGCTGTCGCGGCGCTGGACGGCCACCTCGTCGTCCCCGTACAGCGTGCTGCCGAGGTAGGCGTCGATGCCGAGGGCGGCGGTCTTGGCGGCGTGCTCGGGGAAGGAGACGTCGGCGCAGATGGCCAGGCCGATCCGGCGGCCGTCCAGCTCCAGCACGTTGGGCTGCGCGCCCGGGACGAAGCGGTCGTTCTCCAGGCCGTGCAGGTGCATCTTGCGGTGCACGACGGAGACCTCCGAGCCGTCGAAGGCGAGCAGCGCGAGCGCCTCGGTGCCGTCCGGCTCGGCCAGGGCCACGCAGACCAGCGCCACGCTGCCGGTCTCGCGGCAGGCCTCGGTGATCGGCGCCAGCCGCTCGTCGTCCAGGGCGACGGCCGGGGCGGTGAGGTCGTAGCCGGTCAGCGACAGCTCGGGGAAGACCACCAGCCGGGCCTCGGCCGCGCGGATCAGCCGGGCGTGCTCGGCGACGTTGGCGGGGAGGTCGAGGTCGACGCAGGCGGGCTGGGCGAGGGCGACGGTCAGCTGTCCGGGCACGGGGGCGACTCCATGGCTGAGCACCGGGGGTCGTCAGGGGCTGGGTGAGAGCCCGGTCGCGGCCACCGGCGGGGACGGTCTGGATTGATCACCAACCTATCCGGCGCCGTTCGGGCGGGGCAAGGGGATTCGGACGGGGTGAGCGGGCACCATGGACGGGCGGGGCCCGAGGAGGACGGAGAGTGGGATGACGGAACCGGTCGACGCGGCGGGCCGCTACGAGGAGATCGCCGAGGAGTTGGCCCCGCGCGGGGCGCGGCGCTCGCAGATGTTCGGGATGCCCTGTCTGAAGGACCAGGCGGGCAAGGCCTTCGCCGGGCTGCACCAGGGCGAGCTGGTCTGCCGGTTGGGGCGCGACACCCCGGCCTTCGCCGAGGCGATGCGGCTGCCGGGGGCGCACCTCTTCGACCCGGCCGGCGGACGCCCGATGAAGGACTGGGTCTGCGTGCCGGCGGCCTCCGCGGGCCACTGGGACAACCTGGCGGAGGCCGCACTGCTGGCCAAACGGTGAGCCGGACCGAACCGGCCGGTCAGCCGTGGTACTTGGCGATGATCTTCGAGAAGGCGTAGGGGGACTGGGCGATCCCGCTGCAGGTGTCCCCGGCGCTCTCGCCGCTGCCGCACTGCCGGTCCCGATTGACGGCCCAGAAGGTGAACCGGGCCAGGTGGTGCGCGGTGGCGTAGTTGAACATCGTGGTGAAGTCGCCGGTGGAGACGGATTCGTCGCTCTCGTCGGTGTGCCCGTTCATCGAGGAGATGCCGATGTGCTTGTAGGCGGTGGCCGAGTCGTAGCCGTAGGCGCCCGCCACCACGGACTTCAGGCCGTCGGCCGCCTTGGTGGTCACCGAGCCCATCGAGCCGCTGTGCGAGCCGAAGTCGAACGGCATGATCGTCCAGCCGTCCACGGCGGTGCCGGTGGCCGCGCCCTTCTTCACCAGGTCGGCGCCGTCCGCGTCCGGCCCGGTCGGGGTGGTGCCGAAGGTGACGTACACCTTGATGCCCGGGTTGTTCGTCTTGACGGTCTTGAGCGCGCTGACCACCCGCTGGCGCACCGTGGCGCTGGCCACCTCGGTGTTCTCGATGTCGATGTCGATCGCCTTGAGCCTGTAGGCGTCGATCACCTTCTGGTAGGCCCCGGCCAGCGCGGTGGCCGAGGAACACTTCTCGCCCAGCTTGTTGCCGCTCCAGCCGCCGAAGGAGACCACCACGTCGCCGCCGGCCGCCCGGATCGAGTTGATCGCGCTCTGGTCGCTGCCGCCGGCCAGTGCCCGGGTGCCGTCCCACTTCGGGTTGCAGGTGCCGTCGCTGAGCATGAAGGCCAGGGTGAGCTGCTTGACCCCGCTGGCCGCCATCACGTCGGTGGGCTTCTGCGGGCTGCCCCAACCCAGTTACTCGTACGGGGCGTTGAGGCCCACCGGGTCACTGGTGAGCGCGGTGGCGGGGGTGGCGCACTGGGCGACCCCGAGGGTGGTGGCGAGGGCGAGCAGCAGGGCGCCGGAGGAGCGCAGCAGGGTACGAGCGGTCATGGTTCACCTGTCCGTGGGCAGTTGGGGTGTACGGAGGTGGTGCGCATGGCGTCGAGTTAGGAAAGTTTCCTAACGGGGTGAGGCATGCCGGAAGGGAACCAGTTCACCGTGCTCGCGTCAAGAGGTTGCGCAGCACCCGGACACGGCCGGGCGTGTGGGCTGCGTCGTACCCGTGGTACTCGCCGGTAGGCGATACTCGCGGCACCACAGCACACCCACTGAGGAGCATCCAGATGGCGTCCACCCCCTCCCGCCTCGACCCGGCCGACCTGCTGGCCGTCGGCGACCTGCTGACCGACGAGGAGCGGCTGATCCGCGACACCGTGCGGAAGTTCGCCGACGAGAAGATCCGGCCGTACGTCGGCGAGTGGTTCGAGCAGGGCGTCTTCCCGGCGCGCGAACTCGCGCCCGAGTTGGGCGCGTTGGGCGTGCTCGGGATGCACCTGGAGGGCTACGGCTGCACCGGATCCACCGCCGTGGAGTACGGGGTGGCCTGCATGGAGCTGGAGGCTGCCGACTCCGGGCTGCGCAGCTTCGTCTCGGTGCAGGGCTCGCTGGCCATGCGGTCGATCCACGCCTACGGCTCCGAGGAGCAGAAGCAGCGCTGGCTCCCGGAGTTGGCGGCCGGCCGGGCGATCGGCTGCTTCGCGCTCACCGAGCCGGACTTCGGCTCCGACCCGGCCAACATGCTGACCCGGGCCCGCCGCAAGGGCACCGACTGGGTGCTCTCCGGCACCAAGATGTGGATCACCAACGGCTCGATCTCCGACGTGGCGGTGGTCTGGGCGCAGACCGAGACCGGCGTGCGCGGCTTCGTGGTGCCCACCGACATCCCCGGGCTGACCGCCCGGGACGTGCACGGCAAGCTCTCGCTGCGAGCCTCGGTGACCAGCGAACTCTCCTTCGACGAGGTGCTGTTGCCCGCCGACGCGGTGCTCCCCGGGGTGGAGGGCCTGCGCGGCCCGCTGGCCTCGCTCGGCGAGGCCCGGTACGGCATCCTCTGGGGCACCGTCGGTGCGGCCCGCGAGTGCTACACCACGGCCCTGGAGTACGCCAAGACCCGGATCCAGTTCGAGCGTCCGATCGCCGGATTCCAGCTCACCCAGGCCAAGTTGGTGGAGATGATGCTGGAGGTGGAGAAGGCCTACCTGGTCGCCGAGCGGATCGGCCGGCTCAAGGACGCCGGGCGGTGCCGCCCGGCCCACATCAGCTTCGGCAAGCTCAACAACGTCCGCGCGGCCCTGGAGATCGCCCGCTCCGCCCGCACCGTCCTGGGCGCCAACGGCATCACCACCGAGTACCCGGTGCTGCGCCACGCCAACAACCTGGAGTCCGTCCTCACCTACGAGGGCACCTCCGAGATCCACACCCTGGTGCTCGGCGAGGCCATCACGGGCGAGTCCGCCTACCGCTGAGCAGCGGGGCCCGGGCCCGGGGTCTACCGTGAAAGTGTCGGCCCCGCAACGGAGGTCTGGGGGACGCCATGGACAGGGACCAGTCGCATACGGCAGAGACGCTGGTCGAGCGGACGCGGGCCCGGGCCGGCTTCCTCGTCGTGTTCTGCAGCGATCTGGCGATCTTCGGCGCGGCGCTCGCCGGGGTGCTCTGGCTCCGGCACGGGACGGGCTCCAACGCCACCGAGGTCGCCGCGATCCTGACCAGTGCCTTCACCACCATCGGCACGATGACCACGGCGTACTTCGGCATCAAGTCGATGTCGAACACCGCGGTCTCGCTGCGTCAGCACGAACCGAAGGACCCGCCTACCGATCCGGAAGAGCCAGCCACTCGGCCCAGGTGATCTCCGGGCCGATCAGGGCGACCTTGGCGAAGGGCCACTCCTCCGCAAGCCAGCGGGGGACGGTGGCGTCCAGGGCCTGCTCCAGCTCGGTGCCGACCTGGGAGTCGACCACCCACCAGGAGACCTCGGCCTCGTAGTCGGCCTTGCGGGCGGGGTCGATGTAGACACAGCCGAGCAGGGCCGTCTCGGCCTCGTCGAAGAGGGCGTAGTTGAAGGACTCGTGGGCCTCGATCTCCACCGCGTGGCGGACGAGGTCCTCGTAGTCCTGCTGGTAGGTCATGGTGGCCGGCGGCCAGCTCCAGGCCTCGCCGTAGATCGACCAGAGGCGGTCCCGGGAGCCCATCACGGCCGGGTAGTCGAGCTCGGTGTCCTCGCCGGAGATCGGGCGGAGGTGGTAGCCGTCGAGCACGGGGACGCGGACGGGGTGGACGAAGTCTGCGGGGAGCCAGGGGTTCATCCGGCGGAGGCTAGCCCAGGCCGGGCGGGCCCCGCACCTGGTTATCCCCGCCCTCCCTGCCACCGCCGGCGCTGCGGCGGGGGCCGATCGGAGGGGGTCTCGGGGTCCGTGTACGCCGCAAGGTGGAGACGCCTCGCGACCTCGTGCTGATTCGAGGGGCGGGCGGCCCGGACAGGATGGATCCCGAGAGCAGGCACGGGAGGAGTCGTGGACATGGGTGCTGCACGGAAGGCCGTGGTGGCGGTGGCGGCGAGCGCGGTGGGGCTGGCGGCGGCAATCGGGTTCGCGCTGCCCAAGGCCTCGGACTGGTTCTCCGAGCGCCACCGGGAGCAGGCCACCTACGCCTCGGGCGAGGCGGCCAAGGCGGCCCGGGCCTCGGTGCCGCGCTGGCTGCCGGATTCGGCCACCCACGTCTCGTACCTGATGTCCACCACCGGCGGCGACCGCCTGCTCCGGGCCACCCTGCCCGGCGGCAAGCTGCCGGCGAGCTGCGCCAAGGGCGTCCCGGCCGGTCAGGTCAACCTCAAGGCCGACTGGTTCCCGCAGGACGTGCTGGGCAGGTCGACCGTGCGGTGCGGCGCGTACAACGTCGCCCTGGTCGGCGAGCAGCTCTTCGCCTGGCAGGACGACGCGGTGGCCCGGATGGCCTCGGCCGCCAACGGCTGAGACCGCCCGGGCAGCGCCGACCGAGCCGTCCGGGCAGCGCCGCCCGGGCCGTCCGGTCAGGCGCCGGTGGTGCCGTCGATCGCCTCGCGGAGGAAGTCGGCGTGCCCGTTGTGGCGGGCGTAGTCGAGCAGCACGTGGTTCAGCACCAGCCGCAGCGAGACGTCCTCGCCCCAGCGCGGCTGGTGGCCGACCAGGTCGAGGGAGTCGGCGGCCCGCTCGATCCGGCGGGAGTGCTCGACCTCGGCCTCCCAGGCCGCGAAAGCCTCGGCGCGGGTCGAGGCGCTCGCGTCGTAGGCGGCCTGGAAGTCGATCTCCTCCGACCAGACCATCGGGATCCCGTGGTCCTCGAAGGTGCGGCGGAACCAGGCCCGCTCGACCTCGGCCATGTGCCGGACCAGCCCGAGCAGGGTGAGCGTGGAGGGCGGCATCGACCGCTCGCGCAGCTGCTCGTCGGTGAGGCCCGCGCACTTCATCGCCAGGGTGGCCCGGTGGTAGTCGAGCAGGGCCCGCAGGGTCTCGCGCTCCCCGCCGAGCAGGGGCGGGCCGGTGCGGTCGTCGGTGGTCAAGGAGGGCTCCTGTCGGTACGGACGGCGGCCGGCCGGGGGCCGGGGCCCCGAGCCGGTGATCGCCGACGAACCTACTACCGCAGGCAAGCGGTTTAGACCGCCCCCAATTGCCGGTCGGTCTTATCCGGCCACCGGTTCACTCGGCGTTCCAGCCGGCCGAGTCGGCGGCCAGCCGGGCGGCCTGCTCCTCGGCGGCCTTGCCGAGCGCGGCCAGCACGGCGGCGAGCGCGGTGCGGGTGGGCGGGTCGGTCAGGCGGCCCCCGGTGACCTTGCCGGTGGCGAAGGGGATCGGGAGGGATTCGGGCAGCACCCGGGCGCCCATCATCTCCAGCGTCTCGCGCAGCCAGGCCTGGGCCCGGTCGCCGCCGGCCGGGCCGGGGGAGGCGGTGACCACGGCCACCGGCTTGTCGGTGAACTCGCCGCCGCCGACCACCCACTCCAGCGCGTTCTTCAGCACGCCCGAGGTACCGTGCGCGTACTCGGGGCTGACCAGCACCACCCCGTCCGCCGCCGCGACCAGCCGCCGCAGTTCGAGCACCGACCCGGGCGGCCCGGCCAGCTCCACGTCCTGGTCGAAGAAGGGCAGCAGACCGATGCTCCGGTAGTCGGTGACCTCGGCGCCCGGCTCGCAGAGCTCCGGCAGGGTGTCGGTGACCGCCCGGTTGAGCGAACGGCCGCCGCGCAGGCTGCCGCAGACGGTGAGGAGACGGTGGGCGGGCATCGGACCTCCGGGGAGACGGGTACGGGATGCACCGGCTGTGCCCCCGGAGCTGCGAACGGCCGCCCACCGGGCCGGAATTCCCGCCGCTCAGGCTGGTGGCTGGGCAGTGTCAGGGCGGTGGCGGAGCTGACGGAGCTGCGGGCGACCGGTTACGGCGGTACGCGGAGCACGTGGAGTAGGGCAGTCTGTTCGAATGCCGCCCGCCGGTGGCTGCCCGACCAGCACGCAGCAACGTCCCGCAAGGAGCCGCCGCCCCATGTCCGCCCCCGCCCTCGGCACCCAAGCCACCGACGACACCGGGATACGGCCCGAGGCGAAGCCCACCCGGGTCATCGTCACGCTGCTCGGCGGCCTGGTCGCGCTCGGTCCGCTGACCACCGACCTCTACCTGCCCGCGCTGCCCGCGCTGACCCGCGACCTGGGCTCCACCGCGCCGGCCGTGCAGCTCACCCTCACCTCCTCGCTGATCGGCCTGGCCCTCGGCCAGCTCTTCTTCGGCCCGCTCAGCGACCGGCTGGGCCGGCGGCGGCCGCTGGTGATCGGGATGGCGGTCTACACCCTGGCCACCGTGCTCTGCGCGCTCGCCCCCTCGGTGCCGGTGCTGGTGGCCGGCCGGGCGCTGCAGGGCGCCGCCGGGGCCTCCGGTCTGGTGATCGGGCGGGCCATCGCCCGGGACCGGTACGAGGGCCCGGCGATGATCCGCTTCCTGGCCACCCTCGGGGTGGTCTCCGGCCTGGCGCCGATCTTCGCCCCGCTGGTCGGCGCCCAGCTGCTGCGGGCCACCTCCTGGCGCGGCACCTTCGCCGTGCTGGCCGTGCTCGGCGCGCTGCTCACCCTCGGCGCCCTGCTCCGGCTGCCCGAGTCGCTGCCGCCGGAGCGTCGCCAGGGCGACGGCCTGGGCACCACCGTCCGGGCGATCGGCGGCCTGCTGCGCGACCGGGTCTTCCTCGGGTACGTGCTGACCAGCACCTTCGCCTTCGGCGCGCTCTTCGCCTACGTGGGCGGCTCCTCAGTGGTGCTGCAGACGGTGTACGGCATCTCCCCGCAGACCTTCAGCCTGCTCTTCGCCACCAACTCGGTCGCCCTGGTGGGCTTCACCCAGCTCAACGGCCGGGTGCTGGCGCAGCGGCTGGACGGCGTGCTGCTGATGCGGACCGGCCTCGCCTGCGTGGTGGTGGCGGGCACCGCGCTGGTGCTCTGCACGGCGGTCTGGGACACCGGCCTGGCGGGGGTCTGGCCCGCGCTCTTCCTGATGATGGCCGGCATGGGCGTGGTGCTGCCCAACTCCGCCGGCGCGGCCCTCACCATGGCGCCGCACGCGGCCGGTTCGGCCTCGGCGCTGCTCGGTCTGGGCACGTACCTGTGCGGCGCGCTGGTCGCTCCGCTGAGCAGCGCCGGCGGTCACCCCTCGGCCGTGCTGCTGGGCGTGGTGGTGCTGGGCAGCGCGGCCCTGGCCGGAGCCTCCTTCCTGACGCTCTGCGGGCGGAAGCCCACGGTCTGACAAGCCTGGTCAGCGCGGCGGGAGTTGTGCGATGATCCGCCCTGCTCCCGCCGTGAAAGGGCCCTGACCATGGCTTCTCGCCTGCTCGCCGTCGCTCTGCTGCCCGTGCTGCTGGGCGCGAGCGGCTGCGCCTACCTCACCGGCGGCCTGGGGCCCTACGGCAAGCCGGTGACGGCCGGGCAGCTGATCGGCACCTGGACCGGCGACTGCGCCTCCACCCTGGTGCTGCGCCCCGACCTGACGCTCACCGCCACCGGCTTCCCGCTCGAGTTCGACGAGCACGACCAGATCTCCACCCGCACCTCGGGCGCCGGCCAGTGGACCGTGCCGACCGGGGACACCGCCCATCCGCCGGAGCGGCTGCCCGTCAGCATCGGGCAGCACGGCTACGAGGTGGACCTCGCGATGGGCGCGCACGGCGCCCTCGTACTGGCCGTCACCGTGGGCGATCCGGACGAGGGCGTGGGCTGCCGCTACACCCGGCGCTGAGCGGGCAGTCCGGGAGGTTCAGCCCGTCCGCGATCCGGCAGCCGACTATCAGCTCTGCGAGCGCCGGTGCGGTCAGTGGCCCCGGGCCAGCAGGCGGTCCTGGGTCAGGGTGGCGAAGGACGGGGCGGCCGCGGTGGCGGTGGGGTCCTGGGTGGCTCCGCCGGGCTTGAGGGCGCCGGCCACGGTGTAGTAGGCGTAGCGGCCGATCGCGCCGTGGGTGGTGGCGCAGCCGGGGCCGGTGCAGAAGGAGATCGAGCCGGGGGTGACCAGGCCCTGGAGCTGGCCCTGGTAGCCGGCCTGGGCGGCGTCGGCCTGGCTGCGGTGGTCGAAGACGGCGATGCCGACCGTGACGGCGGCGGTGCCGGAGGCGTAGGTGGCGCGAAGGATGCTCTGGCAGCCTTGTGGGGCCAGCACGTTGCCCAGGCCGCCGGTGGTGGCCTTCCAGCACGGGGTGGTGGTCGCGGTGGTGACCCTCGTCCAGGTGTGGCCGCCGATGCCCGGGGCCTGCGCGGGGAAGAGCGCGGCCGGGTCGAGCGGGGCGGTGTCGGTGCCGGCCGTGGAGATCACGGCGAGCGGATCGGGCCTAGGGGCGGGGGTAGGCGAACTACTGTGTGCAGTGGGCGACTTCGAGGCCGTGGCGGAGATGCTGGTGCTCGGCTCCGGTGTGGTGGTGAAGCCGCGGGAGAGGTCGGGGTCGCCGCTCGCGGCCGGGCCCGGGGCGGCCGGGGTGGGGAAGGGGCTGTCGCTGGGGGTGGCGGCGGCCGCGGTGGGGGAGCCGCCCTTGCCCGTGAGGTTAACCGCCGTCGCGGTGATGCCGCCGATCACCAGGGTGGCGCCGATCACCGCGCCGATCACCTGGCGCTGCTTGCGGCGCCGGTGGTCCTGCTCGTTCCGGTCGGCCAGGGCGGCCCAGTCGGGCTCGGGGGTGCGCCCCGCCGTGCCGGCCCACCCGTGTCCGCCCTGCTGCCCCTCGTCCATGGCAGCAGATCATAGGAGCTGATCGTCGGAGCGGCGCAACGGCCCCCGCCCGGGCGGGCGGGGGCCGTCAGGGTGTGTGCCGGGGCTAGCTGAGGGCGAAGTCGTCGGCGTAAACGTTGCCCTGGCTGTACCAGCCGTGCAGGTAGACCGTCACGGTGCCGTTGGCGCCGGTGGTGAAGGGGACGGAGAGCTGGGTCCAGCCGGTGGAGGAGGTCCAGCTGGAGGCGGTGGCGCCGCCGCTGACGCCGAGGAAGGCGTAGCTGCCCTGGACCCAGGCGGTCAGCGTGTACTTGGTGTTGGGGGCCAGCGTCACGGTCTGGTCGCACTCACCGGTCTGCCCGGCCGTGGCGGCCGCCTGGAGCGCGTGGGTGCCGCCGTGGGCGGGGCTGGTGACCACCGCGCCGCCGCTCTGGCAGGTCCACGGGGCCAGACTGCCGGATTCCAGGCCGCCGTTGACCAGGCCGCCGCTCGTGGCGGCGGTGACGGTCAGGGTGTAGGTGGCGGTGTGGGTGCCGGAGGGCGCGGTGCCGGTGACGGTCAGCGGGTAGCTGCCGGGGGCGGTCGAGCCGGTGGTGGCGAGGGTGAGGGTGGCGCTCGAACCGGCCTGCACGCTGCCGGGGTTGACGGTGGCGGTCACGCCGGCCGGGGCGCCGGAGACGGAGAGTGCGACGGTCTGCGCGTTGCCCGAGGTCACGGCGGTGGCCAGGTTCGCGGTGGTGGAGCCGCCGGCGGTCACGGAGCCTGCGGCGGGCGAGGCGGCGAGTGAGAAGTCGTTGGCGCCCATCGCGGAGACGTTCAGCGTGTAGGTGGCGGTGTGGCTGCCGGAGGCGGCGGTGCCGGTGACGGTCAGCGGGTAGCTGCCGGGGGCGGTCGAGCCGGTGGTGGCCAGGGTGAGGGTGGCGCTCGAACCGGCCTGCACGCTACCGGGGTTGACGGTGGCGGTCACACCGGCCGGGGCGCCGGAGACGGAGAGCGCGACCGACTGGGCGGCGCCCGAGGTCACGGCGGTGTTCAGCGTGGTGCTGACGGTGTTGCCCGCGACCACCGAGCCGGCCACCGGGGAGGCGGTCAGCGAGAAGTCGTTCTGCACCGGGCCGCTGCCCGTGGTGAACGGCTCGAAGGTGTGGCTGAAGTCCCAGGTGCCCTGGGCGATGCCGGAGCAGGTGTCGCTGCCCGCCGTGCCCACGCAGCCGCCGTTGTCGCGCTGCAGTGCCCAGAACGACAGGGTGTTGACGCCCTTGCTGGTGGCCCAGTTGTAGACCGTGGTGGCGTCGGCGGCGGTGAAGGTCTCGCCCGCGCCGAAGTCGTCGATGCCGATCATCTCGGTGATGCCGATCGAACCCCACAGCTGCGCCGGGGTCTTGCCCGGGTAGAGCTTGGCCAGCTGGTTGTAGAGCCCGGTGGTGGCGTTCTCGGTGTCGGTCGCCATCTCGTGGCTGGCGCCGTCGTAGTAGTCGAAGGTCATCTGGTTGACCACGTCGATCCGCGCGCCGTTGGAGACGGCGTTCTTCAGCACGGCGAGCCCGCTCGTGGCCAGGCCGCTGGTGGTGGTCGGCAGCGTGTAGGAGAACTGCACGGTACGGCCGTTGGCGGTGGCCCAGTCCTCGACCAGCTTGATCGCCTTGTTGCGGCGGTCGATCCCGGCCGTGTTGGTCAGCGAGTTGTCCTCGGTGTCGAGGTCGATCCGGCTGATGCCGTAGGTGGTGATGACGTTCTCGTACACCGCCGCGATCGCGTTGACGTCGGTGCAGCTGTCGGCGATCTCGGTGCCGGTGTTGTCGGCGGTGTAGCCGCCGAAGGACGGGATCACGTCTCCGCCGTTGGCGCGGATGGTGGCGATGTCGGAGCCGAAGCTGCTCTGGCTGATCGGCAGGCCGGTGTCACCGTTCCAGTACGCCGTGCAGGAGCCCTTGGTGGCGGCCTGGATGAACGCCATGGTCAGGTACTTGGCGCCGGACTGCTGGGCCAGAGCGGCCGGGCTCGCGCCCGTCCATGGCTCGAAGTACGGGGCGAAGACGTGCTGCGGCAGTGGGGTCGCGGCCTGGGCCGAGCCGCCGCCGACGACGGCGAGGCCGACGGCGGCAGCGAGGGTGGCACCGCTGGTCAGCAGTGCCTGGATGGATCTGTGCAGGCGCATGAGTGCTCCAACAGACGTGATTGCGAAGGCCGTTCGCCCGGATTTGGGCATGACGGGGCCGGACTCGGGTGGCGCTGGGGTGGTACGGCGGTGCACAGGCACAGCCGGCCGGTGGTCACACCCCCACGATGCATCCCGGTCGGAACAACACCGCCTATGGTTGGTCTGGACCACTCGTCTGTCAAGAGTCCTAACAGTTCGTCAACGCCCTTGTTTGTCGCGGAGTGTGGCGGATGTGGCGGCCTCGGGGGCGGGGCGTGGAGGCCGTCATCTCAGTTGCTGGCGGTGGGGCGATCCGGAATGATCGGCCGGGTGTACGAACGCGGCGGGGGCCCAGCGCAACGCCGCCGACCGGCCGGGGCGCCGGGGGGCGTCCCGGCCGGACCCGCACCCTGCGGCGTGGCTGCCCAGGTCAGGGCTGCTGTGCCGCGGCGATGAAGTCGAGGACCTCGCTGGTGTCGGCGACCTGGTCGGCGGGTGGGGCGGTGACCTCCTTCGGCACGCCGAACCGGCTGAAGCTGGTGGTCGTGGTGACCTGGCCGAGGGTGGAGTCCTCCGTCTCGACGCGGCGGAGCAGCCGACCGTCCCGGTCGAGCCAGAAGTCGGCGGTGACCTCGGTGGTGCCCAGCTTTTTCAGGAGGGCCCGGAGCTCGTCACGTCGGCTGCCCGCAGCCTCGGTGGGGTCCGTGTAGTAGTCGGCGGCCGCGAGCTGGGCGTGCAGGTGGGTGGTCGGGGTGCCCTGGATCTCCTCCTGGCCCACCACGGACGGGGAGCCGGCGGCCGCACGGGCCAGTCCCTTGGCCGGGTCGATCCGCTGGTAGACCTTGAGCAGGGCGGTGGGCAGCGCGTCCGGCCCACGGGCGTGGCCGTTGGAGGCGAGGCCGGCCGGCCCGTCGGCCCGGGTCCAGGTCTTCCCGGCCACCCGGTTCGCCTGGAAGGCGGCGCCGTTCACCAGGCGCAGGTTGTCCCCGTCGAACACGGCTTGGAGGCTCGGGTGCCACCGCACCGTAGCGACCTGCTGAACAGCGTCTCCGGGCCAGGTCTGGTCGATCCGCAGTTGTGCACCGCCTGCCAGCTCCATGGCCTTGGCCGCCGCCTGCAACTGCTCGCGCGCGGTCGGGGTGGATGCGGGCGTGCCCGGCGAGCTGCAGGCGGTGGCGGTGCCGAGCAGGGCGGTGAGGAAGGTGACGGTGGCGGTCGTGCGACGCATGGGGCGGGGCTCCGGCTGAGGTGGGACGAGTCGGCAGATCGTATACGGCCCATCCGGGGTGGTGATGGTCGACCCCTCCGCGGTCGCTCGTTGTGGCGGCGGTCACCCCCTCGGTCGGGCGCACCGCAGCGGAGGCGTCACGGCGGGTGAGCTCTGGGCCCCCGGGGCGGTGACACCAGCCACAGGGCAATCCAAGCAACGACGGTCGGTAGTAGGTCGGGGCGGGCGGCGGGAGGGGCGTGGCGGGGGCGCCCGGGGCGGGGGTATGGAAGCCAAGGCTGCGCGGTGGCTACGACGGGGGGTCGTAGTGGGGGGTGGTTGATCCCGGTCGGGGGGTTCGGCATGGTGGGTGGAGTCGCAAGGCGCTCCGCCCAGTCGATGCCGGTCAACGAGCCGGGTCGGCCCCGGGGGAGCGCGAACCGTACGGCACCCGTAAGCGGCCCGAATGCGGGCCGGTGCCCTGGGTGCCCCCGGTCGTCGGCACACTCCCGCAGCGAGCGGCGCCAAGCCGCTCTGCTGTCGTGTGCCCACGGCCCGACCAACCGACCGAGCCCCGGCCCGGTCCAGGAAGGCCACACTCCATGCGTAGCTCCCTCACCGCCGCCGTCCGCCGCCGTTCCACCCTCGTGGTGGCCGCCGGTCTGGCGACCGCCTGTGCCGCCACCGTCGCGGTGGCACTGCCCGAGGACCACGCCGCTGCCGCCGTGACCACCACCCCCGTCGCAGCCCAGGCCCCGGCCGCTCCGGCCGCCCCCGCTGCCCCCGCCGCGCCGGCCCCGGCCCAGGCCCCGGCCGCGCAGGCCCCCGCCGCGCCGGCTCAGGCGCCGGCCGAGCAGCCGAAGCCCGCCGAGGAGCAGAAGGCCTCGCGCTCCGAGGACCGCCCGGCCCTCGACGCCACCGACACCAGCCCGAGCGGCGTCAAGGCGCTGGCCAAGAGCATCGTGCCGGCCGACCAGTACGCCGCCTTCAGCAACATCATCAGCCACGAGAGCAGCTGGAACATCCAGGCCACCAACGCCTCCTCCGGCGCCTACGGCCTGGCCCAGGCGCTGCCGGGCTCCAAGATGGCCTCGGCCGGCAGTGACTGGCGCACCAACCCGGAGACCCAGATCCGCTGGGCCCTGGACTACATGAACGGCCGCTACGGCTCCCCGAACGCCGCCTGGTCCTTCTGGCAGAACCACCACTGGTACTGAGCCGGCTCGGACGACGAAACCCCGAGGGGCGCGAGCACCGCACACCGCTGCGGTCGCTCGCGCCCCTCGGGGTTTCGGCGTGGCTCAGCCCAGGTTGTTGGTCTTCAGCCAGTCCTTGGCCACCGTGGCCGGGTCCTCCTTGTCCACCGCGACGCGCTTCATCAGCGCGGTCAGCCCGGCGGTGTCGAGCTTGCCGGAGATCGCGTTGAGAGTGGCGGTGGTGGTCGCGTCCACGGCGGACTTGTTGACCAGCGGGGTGACGTTCTGCGAGCTGAAGACGTTCTTCGGGTCCTCCAGGGTGACCAGCTTCAGCTGGACGATCTTCGGGTCGGTGGTGAAGACGTTGCCCACGTCCACCGTGCCGTCCTTGATCGCGTTGGCGGTGGTGTCGCCGGTGGGCTTCCACTCCTTGAAGGTCAGGCCGTAGGCGTCCTTGAACTGCTGCTCCTTGCGGGACTTGAACTCCGGCGGGCCGCCCACGGTGAGCGGGCCGGCGGCGGCCAGGTCGGCGATGGACTTCAGGTGCTTGGCGTCGGCGGTGGCCTGCGAGACGGTCAGCGAGTCCTTGTCCTCGGCGGCGGCCGAGTCGAGGATGGCCAGCGTCGCGGGCAGCTTCTGGAGCAGCGCGGCGTTGACGGCCTGGGTGCCGGCGGCCGTGGTCTTCGGGTCGAGGTAGCCGAGCAGCGCGCCGTTGTACTCGGGCAGCACGCTCAGCGCGCCGCTCTCCAGCTGGCCGTAGAGCACCTCGCGGCTGCCGATGTTGAACTTCTCGGTCACCTTGACGCCCTTGGCCTTGAGCGCCTGCGAGTAGATCGAGGCCAGCAGCACGTTCTCGGGGAAGTTGGCCGAGCCGACCACCACGGTCTTGCCGGAGGCGGAGCCGGCACCGGCCGAGGCGGAGCTCCCGCCGAGCGGGTCGCTGCCGCCCGAGGACGAGGAGCAGGCCGCCGCGCCCGCCAGCAGGGCGAGGGCGGTGGCGGTACGGAGCACACGGGAGATCATCGGGCGTCCTTCTGGGTCGGGTCGGGCGGAGCGGGGAGCGTCTCAGCCCCGGCGGGCGGCCGCGCGCTGGGCGCGCAGGCCGGCCGGGAGGCCGTAGCGGAGCAGGGCCGCGAAGAACAGCTGGGCGGCGACGGCGAGCAGCACCACGAGCAGGGCGCCGCCGACCGTCGCGGGGAAGTCCTTGGTGGCCAACCCGTCGATCACGTACCGGCCGAGGCCGCCGAGGCCCACGTAGGCGGCCACCGTGGCGGTGGCGATCACCTGGACGGTGGCGGTGCGCAGGCCCGCGATCAGGGTGGGCAGGGCGGCCGGGAGGCAGACCCCGAACAGGACCTGACGGTGCGTCAGGCCGATGCCCCGGGCCGCGTCGCGCAGCTCGGGGTCGGTGCCCCGGATGCCCTCCACGGTGGCCACCAGCAGCGGCGGGGCGGCCAGCGCCACCAGCGGCACGAGCACCGCCGTGGAGCCGACCCCGGCCAGCAGCACGGTGAGCGTGACCAGGCCCAGGGTGGGCAGCGCGCGGGCCACCCCGGTCAGCGTGGTCACCGCGACGGCGCCGCGCCCGGTGTAGCCGATCAAGAGCCCGAGCGGCACGGCGAGCAGCACCGACCAGAGCAGCGCCTCGCCGCTGAAGGCCAGGTGCTCGGCGATCCGGTGGGTGATCGCGTCCGGGCCGCTCTGCCGGGCCGGGGCGGTGAAGAAGGTGTTCAGCCAGTCGAGCCAGTTCACCGCGCGGCCCCCTTCGGACGGACGGCCCAGGGGGCGAGCAGCCGGCGGGCCAGCACCAGGAGCAGGTCGGTGACCAGCGCCAGCAGGGCCACCAGCACGATGCCGGCCAGGATCGGGGTGGTGAAGGTGCGCTGGAAGCCGTCGGTGAAGAGGTAGCCGAGGCCGCCCTGGCCGACCAGCGCGCCGACGGCCGCCAGCGAGATGCTGGAGACGGCCGCCACCCGCAGGCCGGAGAACAGGTACGGCACGGCGGCGGGCAGCTCCACGGCGGCGAGGCGCCGCCAGGGGCCGTACCCCATCGCGGTGGCCGCCTGCCGCACCGGCTCCGGCACCGACCGCAGGCCGTCCACCACGGTGGGCAGCAGCACGGCCAGCGCGTACCCGGTCAGCGGCACCATCACGGTGGCCTGGGTGGCCAGCCCGGTGTACGGGATCAGGATCACGAACAGCGCCAGCGAGGGCAGCGCGTACACCACGTTGAAGACCGCCGAGACCGGCTGGTAGAGCCGGGGCAGCCGGGCGCAGAGCAGCCCCAGGGGCAGGGCGATCAGCAGGGCGATCAGCACCGGCACCAGGGCGAGTCGGGCATGGGTGAGGGTGAGCGAGAGCAGGTACGAGAGGTGGTCGCCGATCCAGTACCAGCGGACCAGCGGTTCACCGTCCATCGGCGCTCTCCGGCTCCTCGACGGGCCCGGTCGTGCTCTCGGCCCCGGTCTTGCCCGTGGGCCCGCCTGTGCCCGTCGGCCGGCCCGTGCCCGTGGGCCCGCCCGTGCTCGCGGGCTCCGCGAGGGCGGCCAGCACGGCGGCCCGGTCGGCCGCGCCGACGGCGCGGCCGGTGGCGTCCACCGCCACCGCGAGGGCGGTGGGGGAGAGCACGGCGGCGTCCAGGGCGGAGCGCAGGGTATCGGTGGCGGGGTGGAAGACGGGCACGTCCTGGCGGCGGCCGTCGGTGTGCCGCCACTCGGTGGGGCGGCCCTCGGCGTCCGTGGTCAGCTGCCAACCACCGTGCCGCAGTGGGCCGTTGATCGGCTGCACGGTGACGGAGGCGGCCGGGCGCAGGCCGAGGCCGCGCAGGCCGCGGTCACGGCCGAGGAAGGCGGCCACGCCCTCGTCCGCCGGGGCGGTCAACAGGGTGTGCGGGTCGGCGAGTTGGGCGATCCGGCCGTGCTCGCGCAGCACCACGATCTGGTCGCCGAGCCGCACCGCCTCCTCGATGTCGTGCGTGACGAACAGCACGGTCTTGTTCAACTCGTTCTGCAGTCGCAGCAGTTCCTCCTGGAGCCCGGCCCGCACCACCGGGTCGACGGCGCTGAACGGCTCGTCCATCAGCAGCACCGGCGGATCGGCCGCCAGCGCCCGGGCCACCCCGACGCGCTGCTGCTGGCCGCCGGAGAGCTGGAAGGGGTACCGCCGCGCCGTCTCGGGCGGCAGACCGACCAGCTCCAGCAGCTCGGCGGCCCGGGCCCGGGCCCGCTTGCGGTCCCAGCCGAGCAGCCGCGGCACGGTCGCCACGTTGTCGATCACCCGGCGGTGCGGGAAGAGCCCGGCCTGCTGGATGACGTACCCGATGCCGCGCCGCAGCTTGGCGGCGGGCAGCCCGGCCACGTCGGCGCCGTCGAGCAGCACCCGGCCCGCCGTCGGCTCGACCATCCGGTTGACCATCCGCAGCAGGGTGGTCTTCCCGCAGCCGGAGGGGCCCACGAGTACGGTTATTCGCCCGGCGGGCACGTCCAGGTCTAGCCCCTCGACGGCGATGGTGCCGTCGGGGTGGCGCTTGGCCGCGCCGTCGAATCTGATCACGAACCGATCCTAAACTTCGGCGCGGTGCGCCGTACGGAGCTTCTGGTCTGACAGTGTGTCGGGACCGGTGTCGCCTGCCCGGAGCCCGGGCGGGCGAAACCTTGAGCCACGTCACACCATCAGGTCGTACCCGGTCAGGCGGTGGGCAGTCCGGCTGCGGCCCAGGCCACGAAGCCGCCCGCCAGGTCGGTGGCCCGGGTCAGCCCGAGCTCGCGGAGCGAGGCCGCGGCCAGGCTGGAGGCGTACCCCTCGGAGCAGACCACGATCACTTCCAGCTCGTAGCCGGTGGCCTCCGGGATGCGGTGGCTGCCCACCGGGTCGAGCCGCCACTCCAGCACGTTCCGCTCGATCACCAGCGCCCCGGGGATCGACCCCTCCCGGGCCCGCTGCGCCTCCGGCCGGATGTCCACCAGCAGCGCACCCCGGCCGGCCGCCTCGTGCGCCTCGCGCGGCTCCGGCCGGTGCACCCCGGCCCTGGACCGCTCCACCAACTGCTCCACCGTCGTCACCACTGCTCAGGCCCTTCGGTCGCGGTGCGGACCAGCCCGGCGGCCCGCAGTTCGTAACGGGTCATCTCGTTCAGCGGCGGCGAGTACGCGTGCAGCGTGACGGCCGGGCCGGCGGAGGTGTTGCGGATGTCGTGCAGGTACTCCGGCCCGAAGGCCCGCGCGGTCCCCGAGCCCACCCGGCGGGTGGTGAGCGCCCCCTGGGCGCCGAACGAGTACTCCTCCAGCTCGCCGAGCGCCACCGTGAACGCCCCGCGCGAGCCGCCGTGGTCGTGGAAGCCGGTGGACTGCCCCGGCAGCCAGCTGATCAGCCAGACCTCGTGGTCCTCGGTCAGCACGACCCGTTCGTACCAGCGCTCGCCGGCCGAGAGTCGCACCCGGTGCAGCCACTCCGCGGGCCGCTCGGCCAGCTCGGTGACGATCCGGCGCAGCGCGGCGGGCGAGAGCGGGGCCGGCGCGGCGGTGGTGGCGGTCGGGGCGGCGGTGGCGCTCGGGGCGATGGCGAGTTCGACGGTCATGGGTCACCTCGGACAGGGGTGGGCGACGGATACGCGGGGGTGCCGGCTGCGCGGGGGTACGGCGGTATGGCGGTACGCGGGTACGGGGTGCGCGGCGGTGCGGGTCAGGCCCCGGAGCAGATCTCACGGGGTGGAGCGGGACGAACCGTCAGCAGGCACACATGTCGCTCGCCTGGCGTCGCAGATCGACGTGCAGGCGGCAGACCAGATGGGTGCCGGTGTCCATGCGCTGATCGTGACCGAGGCCGTCGGGCAGGTCAAGCACCGTCCGAGGTGTGGACCAGTGTGTCCACGGAGCAGGACGGCCCGCCCCGTGGGAGAAGGGGCGGGCCGTCCTGGTGAGGCGCAGCTGACGCTGTCGGTCACCGGCGCGGTCGGGTGCGCGGGCGGTCGGAGCGTCGGTGTGGGTGTCCGTCAGCTGGGCCGGGCTCAGTTGTTCTGGCCGGCGTCGGATTCGGCCTGGGCGGCGGCGCTCTCGGCGCCGTCCACCTTCTGCTGCATCTCCTGGAGCTGCTGGGAGTCGGCCTGCCCGGCGCCGGCCGAGGAGGTGCTCGCGGGCTGCTGCTCGGCCTGGCCGCCGCCCTGGTGGGTCGGGCCGCAGGCGGTGAGCAGCAGGCCGGTGCCGAGCAGCAGGGCGGCGAGGGCGGCCCCGGTGCTGCGGCGGGTGCGGTGGGTCCTCACTTGGCGGCCGCCGAGTAGCCCTGGGCGGAGCACCAGCCGGCCACCGACTTGAGGTCGGCCTGGCGGGTCTCCAGGGTGGGCACCAGGCTCTTGCGGAAGGTCAGCCGGTCGTTGAGGTAGGTGTAGACCTCGGTGTGGCCGGCGGCCTTGGCGTCGGCCACCCGCTGGGTGAGGCGGGCCACCGAGCCGGCCACGGTGGCGTCGCCGTTGAGCCGCTTGAGCGAGGCGTCCACCCGGGCCTCGGTCTTCGGCAGGCGCTTGCAGATGCCCTTGGCCCCGTCGCCGGTCGGCGCCTTGGCTGCGGGCGAGGCGGTGTCGGCCTGGGCGGGGGCGGTGGCGAGCAGCGCCCCGGCCAGGGTGAGGGCGGCGGTCACGGCGGCGGTGCGTCGGTTCACGGCGGTGTCTCCTTCGATCCCAACTCGGTTGGTCGGTCCAACGGAGCAGGACGGTAGACCCCGTTCTTGTGGATTCCTTGTGGGTCTCCGGGGGCGCGGTCGGGCCTCACAGCCAGCCGTGGACGGCGGGGAGTCGGAGGGTGGGGGCGTCGGCCCGGAGCAGCGGGAGGCGGAGCTCGAAGCGGGTGCCGGGGCCCTCGGCCGGGGTGGTGACGGTGACGGTGCCGCGGTGCAGGGCGGCCTGCTGGGCCACCAGGGTGAGGCCCAGGCCCGAGCCGGGGCTGCCGGGGCGGTGGTGGAAGCGGTGGAAGACGGCCTCGCGCTCGGCGGGCGGGATGCCGGGGCCCCGGTCCTCCACGGTGAGCAGGGCCCGGGCGGTGCCGTCCCGGCCGGTGCCGGCCTGGAGGCGGACGCGGATCCGGGCCGGTTCGCCGGGCTGGTGGCCGTGCACCACGGCGTTGGTCAGCAGATTGGCCACCAGGATCCGCAGGCCCGCCTCCCAGCCGAACACCCGCACCTCGCCGGGCAGTTCGGCGTGCAGCTCGGCCTCCGGGTGGCTGCGCCGGGCGGCGGTGACGGCGGAGTCGACCAACTCGGCCAGCTCCACCGGTCCGAAGGCGGAGACCTCCACCAACTCGCCCTGGGCGAGCATCCGCAGAGCGGTGAGCAGCTCCAGCATCCGGGCGTGGTCGCGCTGCAGGTCGGCCAGGATCTCGGCCCGCTCGGCGGCCGGCAGATCGGGGTGGGCGGCCAGCACGTCCAGATCGGTGCGCATGCTCATCAGCGGGGTGCGCAGCTCGTGCGAGGCGGTCGCGGAGAAGGAGCGGGCGGTGTCCAGCGCCTGGCTGGTACGGGCCGCCTGCTCCTCGTACCGGGTGAGCAACCCGGCGATGGAGCCGGAGAGTTCGTCCACCTCGGCGATGTTGACCGGGGTGGCGGTGAAGGCGGCCGGCCCGGCGCCCGGGTCGAGCTCGGCGGCCCGGCGGCTGAGCCGCCGCACCGAGGCGGTGGCCCGCCCGGCCAGCCCGTACGCGAGCAGGCCGGAGACCGGTGCGGCGACCAGCGCCACGAACAGCACCCGGCCGCGGACGGCCGACAGCTGCGGGTCGGTGGCGGTGGCGGGGACGAACAGCCGCAGGGTGCCCGGCGCCGCGCCGTTCACCGGCACCGACTCCGCGAGCATGCGCCAACTGTGGCCCTTGGCACGGACGGTGACCGGACCGCCCGGGGTGTCGGCGGCGAGCTGCAGGGAGTCCGGCGGCTGCGGACCGGCCGTGAGCAGCACCGTGCCGTCGGCGCTGGTCACCCGGATGCCCGCGTCCAGCGCGTCGTCCAGCACCTTGCGGTGCTGGTTCTGCTCCACCTTCTGCCGGTCGTCGCGCTCGGCGATCAGCAGGGCCCGGATGTCGGGCAGCACGGCGGCGGCGCGGCTCTGGAGGCGGGTGTCCTGCTGGTGGTGCAGGTCGCGGTTGACCAGGCCGAGCACGGTCAGGCCGGCGGCCAGCACCAGGAGCGGCACGACCACGGTCACCGAGAGCGCGATCCGGGTGGCGAGTCTCATGGCCGGCCTCCGTTCGCGGGCTCCGGCAGGCGGAGCACGAAGCCCACGCCCCGGACGGTGTGGATCAGCCGGGGGTGGCCGCCCGCCTCCAGCTTGCGGCGCAGGTAGCTGACGAAGGTGTCCACGGCGTCGGTGCGCACGTCGAAGTCGTAGCCCCAGACCCGGTCCAGCAGCTGGTCGCGGGTGAGCACGATCCCGGCGTTCCGCACCAGCTGCTCCAGCAGCTCGAACTCGCGTCTCGTGAGCCGGAGTTCGACGCCCTCGCGGCGGGCCTGCCGGGTGGCCGGATCGATCTCCAGCGGTCCGGCCCGGAGCACCCCCGAGGGGGCCTGGGCCGGACGGCGGCGGAGCAGGGCGTGCAGCCGGAGCACCAGCTCCTCCAGTGCGAAGGGCTTGACCAGGTAGTCGTCGGCCCCCGCCTGGAGCCCGGCCACCCGGTCGGTCACCTCGTCGAGGGCGGAGAGCATCAGCACCGGGGTCTCGTCGCCCCGGGCGCGCAGCGTGCGGCAGACCTCGGTGCCGGTCAGCCCGGGCATCGTCACGTCCAGCACCACCACGTCCGGCGCGGCCGGCCCGGTCAGCGCGGCGAGGGCGGCCGGGCCGTCGGCCGCCAGCTGCACGGCGAATCCGCTGAGGCGCAGCCCGCGCTCCAGCGAGCGGCGGATGGCCGCGTCGTCGTCGGCCACCAGCACCCGCCCGGCGTTCGGTGGGCTCGTCATCCCGCTCTCCTCGCTGCTCCCGCGCTCCACTGCGGGGGCCGACCCTCTCATGCCCATCTTCCGCCCCCGGCCCCGGGGGCGCCGGAGCTCCGTCCCGGGGCGCCGGAACCCACAGGAGCCGGTACCCGCTGCTTGTCGGAACCGGCGAGGGAAGGATCGCGTCTTGCTGGGTACAAGCCGGAAGGGGCCGCCACAGCAGGCTCCGGGACGGGCGCACGCGACGGGGCGGCGCGGCGATGGCAGGAGAGACGTCATGGGTATTGTCAGTTGGATCATCCTCGGCCTGATCGCCGGGGCGATCGCGAAGATCCTGCTGCCGGGGCGCGACCCGGGCGGCTTCGTGGTGACCACGCTGATCGGTATCGCGGGGTCGTTCGTCGGCGGCTGGCTCTCCAGCACCTTCCTGCACCACTCGGTGGCCAAGCACTTCTGGGACCCGGCCACCTGGGGCTCGGCCATCGTCGGTGCCTTCGTGCTGCTCGTGCTCTACCGGATCTTCTTCGGCAACTCCCGCAACTGAACGGTCGGTTGACGAGGAGTTCTTCTGACGTACGACTGAGGGGCCGCGACGTCCGTCGCGGCCCCTCAGTCGTTCACTGCGTGGTCAGGACACGTTGAGCGCGGTGTCGTCGATCACGAAGCTGGTCTGGAGCGAGGAGTCCTCGACCCCGGTGAACTTGACGGTCACGGTCTGCCCGGCGAGCGAGGACAGGTCGTAGGTCCGCAGGGTGTAGCCGTTGGCCGCGTTGACGTTGGTGAAGGTGGCCAGGGTGGTGGAGTTGGCTGCCACGGTCAGCTTGTCGTAGGCCGTGGTGCCGGTCTCCGCGGTGTCGATGTGGAGGTAGAAGCTCAGGCTGGCGTGGCAGCCGGCCGGGATCTTCACGCTCTGGCTGATCGAGTCGGTGTGCGAGGTGCCGTAGCCGTCCAGCCAGGCCTTCCAGCTGCCGGAGTGGGCGGCCTCGCTGCTGCTGCTGTCGATGACGCCGGCGGTGGCCGTCCAGGGCGAGGCGCTGCCGGTCTCGAAGCCGGGGTTGCCGAGCAGTTGGGCGCCGGTGCAGCCGCCGCCGGCGCCGATGACGGTCCAGGTGAAGGAGGCCGAGCCGGAGGCGCCGGTGGTGTCGGAGGCGGTCACGGTGACGCTGAAGGTGCCGGCGGTGGAGGCGGTGCCGGTGATCAGGCCGGTGGCGGAGTTGATCGACAGGCCGGTGGGCAGACCGCTCGCGCCGTAGCTGAGGGTCTGGCCGGCGGCCGAGTCGCTCGCGCTGATCTGGAGGCTGGCCGAACCGCCCTGCGCCGTCGACTGGTTGCCGGGGCTGGTGACGGTCACCGTGTTGCCGCCGGTGGTGCCACCGGTGAAGGCGGCGGTGCCGTTCGGGGTGCCGAGGCCGGTCGGGCCGTCGTAGCCGGTGCCCGCCGTGCAGAGGTAGGTCGGGGAGCAGGAGCCGTTGGAGCCGCTGGTCACGTCGAACAGCGAGGAGGTGTGGGCGTACGGGAAGGAGGCCGGGCTGCTGCCCGCGGCCGGGGCGCCGGCCAGGGCGTAGACGCCGGCGATGATCGGGGAGGAGGCGGAGGTGCCGCCGTACACGGCCCAGCCGGAGCCGCCGTAGGTCTGGTAGACCGCGAGCCCGGTGGCCGGGTCGGCCACGGCGGAGACGTCGGCGACGGTGCGGTTGGTGCAGCCGGTGTCCTTCTGCCAGCTCGGCTTGGCGTCGTACGTGGAGCAGCCGGAGCCCGCGCCGTTGCCGCCGGCGCTGGAGCCCCAGACCGACTCGGACCAGCCGCGGCTGTTGGAGGCCCGGCTCAGGCTGGTGCCGCCGACGGCCGTCACGTACTTGGAGGCGGCCGGGTACTCGACGCCGTAGCCGGAGTCGCCGGAGGAGACGGTGATCGCCACGCCCGGGTGGTTGAAGTACGAGCTGTCGGAGGTGGGGTCGGTGGAGTCCTCCGAACCGCCGTAGCTGTTGGAGACGTACTTCGCCCCGAGCGAGACGGCGGTGTTGACCGCTGCGCCGAGGTTGTCCATGGTCGCGCTGTCGGCCTCGACCAGCAGGATGTGGCAGGCCGGGCAGACGGCGCTCACCATGTCGACGTCCAGCGAGATCTCACCGGCCCAGCCGGTGTCCCCGGCGGGGTAGCTGGTGCCGCCGCGCTGGTCCACCTTCTTGAAGCAGCCGTTCGCCGTGGTGCAGGCGGGCAGGCCGTAGGTGGACCGGTAGGTCGCCAGGTCGGATTCGGCGTTCGGGTCGTCGTTGGAGTCGACGATCGCCACGGTCTGGCCGGAGCCGCCGGCGGGCAGCTTGTACGCGCCGGTCAGATCGCTCGGGCCGTAGCCGGAGGGGGTGGCGTTCGGGGCCAGCGAGTGCTGCGGGGCGAGGTCGGTGCGGGCCAGCGCCAGACAGGCCATCTGGCCGGGGTGCGTGGGCGCCGCGCAGACCCGCTTGGTGGTCACGGGGTGGCCGGCCGCGGGGCCGGTGGCGGGGGTAGGGGCGGCGAAGGCCGTGGTGGCCATCAGCCCGGTGGCCGCCATCGCCAGGGCGGGCAGCGTCGCGAGGGTGCGGCGCAGACGGGTGGAGCGACGCGGCGTCGGTGCGCCGGGGGCAGGGGTGCGGGTGCGCAAGGGTCAACCTCCGTGGGGGTGTTGGGGGCTGTCGCTCGGGTGCACGGGCTCTCGCCGGCGGGGGGTTCGGGTCAGGGGTGCCGGTGGTGCGGCCTGCTGGGGCCGGTGCGGTGGCCAGGGGTGCGGCCCATCGGTACGGCTTTCGGCAGGACTGGCTGGTACGGCTGTTGGTACGGCTCTCGGTAACAGCCGTTGGTACAGCCGTCGGTACGGCTGTTGTTACAGCTGTCGGTACAGCCGTCGGTACGGATATCGGTGTGGGCATGACAGAACCGCCCGCAGGACCGTCCGCTGCTGGGGCGGCCGGGGTGCGGGCATGACGCTACTGGCGGGTTCGGGCGGGCGACAAGGGTGTCCTCGGTAGGCTTTGCCAGCCCTTGCCCGTCCAACTCCATTGACTTGACTGTGAGTTGTGGCTGGTGCGGCTGCTGTGGCGCGGGGGGTGCGGACGACCCGGCGGCCCGGTCAGGTGCGGCGCCGCTGCCACCAACGCCGGGGTGTGGCAGGGGTGGTGGCCGCTGCCGCCTTCCCAGCTGGTTCGGTACCGGCTGGTTCGGTCTTCACTGCTTCGATGCCCACTGCTTCGATGCCTGCTGCTTGGGCTGCCCCGCTGTGCGCTTCGGCTGCGAGAGCTTCGGCGACGGCGGTGCGGATGCGGTCGAAGGTGGCGATCTCGGCCGGGCCCTCGCCGGGCAGTACGAGGCCGACGCAGATCAGTTGGAACCGGCCGCCGCCGAGCGGGCGTGCGATGAACACCGGCGCTCCGGCGCAGCCCTCGGGCAGTGGGGCGCTCCAGCGGACTACGCCGTCCGAGGTCCGGGCGACCGCGCCGACCAGGACGGCCTGCAGTCGCTCGTCCCGTCCCCTGCCCACCCCGCCGGGGTGGTCGACCTCGCCGACGTCATGGCCCAGGACGTAGGCGGATATCGGCTCGGGCCCGATGGCGGCGATGTCCTCCGCCGTGGCCGCGAGGCCGTCGGTGATCTCGTCGGTGGTCCACCGCCAGCCCTTGCGCTCGGCGTGGGCGTCGAGGACGGCGGTCGGCAGCACCGCCACCCCGAGCCCGTCGAAGCGGGTCCAACCGGCGGCGAACTCGGTCATCAGGAGCAGCTCGGCGCTCATCGCCGGCTCGCAGAGCGCGGTGCGCAGCGTCCACTGGGCGAGGTCGTACCTCGTGAGCGCCTCGGCGGTCACCAGGTACTGCCGGACGATGTCCTCGTCCGGGGTGCTCTCGACGAGGTGGTTGTACCAGAACGCCGTCCCGCGGTGCCGGTCCGTGTGCGCCTGCTGGAAGGGCAGGGTCGCGCGGGCGGCGCTGGCGAGGACGGCGTTCACGACGTCGTTCTGGGGTGCGGAGTTCTCGGACACGGGACGGGACCCTACCGAGGAGGTGCTCGGCGGTCACGAGCTTTTCGGCCGCCCCGCTGGCGCCCGCTGGTGCGTGGTGGTGTCGCGCGCGATGCGGGCCGGCCTGGGCGGGGGTCAGTGCGTGCGCAGGCCGGTGAGCAGCAGGGACCAGACGGCCTCGAAGTCGGCCTCGGCGGTGGGGGAGGACCACTCGGAGGAGTGCACCGGGTCGTGGAAGTGCGCCGTCGCCTGGAAGACGGCCCGGGCGGTGGTCCGGGCGTGGGTGGGGCGGAACTCGCCCTGGTGGATGCCGGCCTGGATGATCTCGGCGATCTGGTCGATCAGGGTCTCGATGTGCTGCTCGACGGTGCTGCTCAGTTCGTCCACCAGGGTCAGGTAGGTGGCGAACAGCTCGGGATCCTCGAGCGCCTTGCGCCGCTTGGCGGCGAACAGCGTGGCCAGCCAGCGGTGCAGGCGCTCGACGGCGGGGCCCCGGTCGGCGGTGATGTCGTTCAGCTGGTGGTGGGCCTGGTCCAGCCACCGCTGGGTGACGGCCGCGCGCAGGGCGGCCTTGCTGGGGAAGTGGCGGTACACGCTGCCGTGGCTCACGCCGAGGGTGCGCGCGATGTCTACGACGGTGGCCTTGGCGGGGCCGAACCGCCGCAGGACGTCCTCGGCCGCGCCGAGGATCTGCTCGGGGGTGAGGCTGCTCTCCGTGGTCACGGTGCGGTACGTCCTTAGGTGCGGCGGCTCGGTGGGACCGGGGCTGGTGCCGGGGTTGCCGGGCCTGGGGCGGTGCGGGCGGACGGTCACCTCGGGTGCCGGTGGCCGCCGACGGCGTCGGCGGTCCGACGTTGCCGGTGGTCACCGGGCTGCGCCGGGGGGCCGACGTGGCCGGTGGCCGCCGACGGTGCGGGTGGCGGCGGTCGCCGGCCGGCGGGTGGGGGTGCCCGCTGGGGTTACGCGCCGTGCTCGCTGTCGAGGTGGGCCATCTGAGCAGCAGCGTAGCGGTCTCCGGCGGCCGCTCCGGCCGGGACGGCCTGCTCGATCGCGGCCAGGTCGGCCGGGGTGAGGGTCACCTCGAGCGCGCCGAGCGCCTCGGCCAGACGGTCGCGGCGGCGGGCACCGACCAGCGGCACGATGTCCTCACCGCGCGAGGCCACCCAGGCGATGGCCACCTGGGCCACGCTCACGCCCTTCGCCTCGGCGATGGCGCGGAGCGCCTCGACCAGGCTCAGGTTGTGGGTGAGGTTGTCGCCCTGGAAGCGCGGGCTGAAGCCGCGGAAGTCGGTGGCGGCCATCTCGCGGTCGTTGGACCAGTGGCCGCTCAGCAGGCCGCGGGAGAGCACGCCGTACGCGGTGATGCCGATGCCCAGCTCGCGGGCGGCGGGCAGCACGGCGGCCTCCAGGGTGCGCGAGATCAACGAGTACTCGATCTGGAGGTCGCTGATCGGGTGCACGGCGGCGGCGCGGCGCAGCGTGTCGGCGCCGACCTCGGAGAGCCCGATGTGCCGCACGTAACCGGCCTTGACCAGGTCGGCGATGGCGCCGACGGTCTCCTCGATCGGGACGTTCGGGTCGAGGCGGGCCGGGCGGTACACGTCGATGTAGTCGGTGCGCAGGCGGCGCAGGGTGTAGGCGAGGGCCGACTTGGTGGCGGCGGGGCTGGCGTCGTAGCCGAGCCAGGAGTTGTCCGGGCCGCGCTGGGCGCCGAACTTGACGCTGATCTGGACGGACTCGCGGTCGCGGCCGCGCAGTGCCTCGTGGATCAGCAGCTCGTTGTGGCCCATGCCGTAGAAGTCGCCGGTGTCGAGCAGGGTGACGCCCGCGTCTAGGGCGGCGTGGATGGTGGCGATGCTCTCGGTCTCGTCGGCGGGGCCGTAGAGGTCTGACATGCCCATGCAGCCTAGGCCGAGGGCGGAGGTGGGGAGGCCGTTGCGGCCGAGGGTGGTGCGGGCGGGGCGGGTGCTGCTCATGGCGGGGTGCTCCTGGGGAGGGTGCGGCGGTGCGATGGCGACTTCGCGTCGACGGATGTGTGCCGACGGGTGTGCATCGACGGACGTGTGTTGACAGAGGGGTGTCGACAGGGACGCGTCGACAGAGTCGCACTGACAGGTATTGACTATGGCATGTCGGATGACAGATTTCAATATCTGTCATCCCATACCCGTCAGTCGTCACCTGCTACCCGTCGCCTGTCGCCCGTCACCCGTTACGTGCCATCTGCCCTCTGCCATCTGTCACCCGCAGGTGCCGCTCCGGTCGCAGTACGGCGGCTCCGCCGTGGCCCCGCAGCCGCAGAGCATCGCCCGGTTCGTCTCCCGCGCCGCCTCCCCGACCCCGATCCGCAGCTCACCCCGCACCAGAAGCCGCCCGTCGGGCTCCGCCACCACGCTCGTCGGCCGCTCCGGCTCCTCGCCCCGCCCGTCCGAGAAGCGGTAGGTCAACGCCCCGGTCGGACACCGCCGCACCACCTCCGCCACCCGCTCCGGGTCCGCCGCCCCCGGGGTGATCCACGGCCGCCGCCCGGTGTCGAACACCTCCGGCAACCCCCGCACGCACTCCGCCGCGTGCCGGCAGACCGCCGAGTCGAAGCTGACCGCCACCCCGACCCCGCCGTCCTCGGCCGCCCCCGACTCGTACGTCTTCACCGTCGTCTTCACCGTCGACTTCTCGCTCATCTGCGTCGCTCCTCCTCCTGCGCCTGTCCTGATCGCCGACCCCTCCCGCCCCGGGAGGGCGGTCGGGGGATCGGTCGGGGGATCAGTCGGTCACCTGGCTGCGGTTCTCGTACGCGAGGTCCGCGTACTCGGGGTGGCGGATCATCCAGGCCTTGATGAACGGGCAGGTGGCCAGGACGGGAAGGCCGCGCCGACGGGCGTCGTCGAGGGCGGTGCGGGCGAGGGCGGCGCCGATGCCCTGGCCCTCGTAGGCACGTTCGACGATGGTGTGCGGGTAGACGACCAGGGCGGCGCTGCGGATGTACTCGGCGAAACCGGCGAGTTCGCCGTCGGCGCTGCGGGCCTCGAAGCGGTTCTGCGCCGGCACGTCCGCGATGGTGACCGTCATGTCGATCTCCGAATCTCTCGTCGGGCGTCCGTCAGGTGACCCGAGCAGGTCGTACCCGGTCGGACCGGGGCGAATCGGGATGGATCGCCGCCCGGGCTCATCATCGGGGGAGGGGGCTCCGCGGCCGGTCCGCGCCACGCCAGCCGGGCCGCCCGGTTGAGGGTGTGTCACCTGAGGGAGGCAGTTCGGCGGGGTATTGCCGGTTCATGGTGCCGATGCTGGGACGCGGGTTCATGGTGGGAGGAAGCGCACCCTCAGCCGGGCCGCCGCCACGGACGATGCCCGGGTGGACAGCCGACCCGGCTGTTCGCCAAGGCGACGTAGTATCGGGCCACCTCGCAGGGGAACGAACGAATCTTCTAGGCTCGCCTCGGCTTCCCTGCACCCGTGCCCCCCAGCATCGACGCACCGAGGCCACCGTCCCGGAGCCCCCGGGACGAAGCCGGGGTCACCGGACCGAGCGAGGAGGACGCAGTGTTTCTCAGCCCGAGGTACCCCAGCCCGGGGATTCCCGGTACGAGGTCGTACGGCAGTGCAGGGTCGGCCGGAGTACCCGCCCCCGAAACCCGGGGAGGTGCGCGTTGAGCTCTCATACAGCGGGTTCCCGTCCGGTGGAGTCCCATCCGGCTGCTGCCGAAGCCGCGGACCAGCAGCCCGCACCCCGATCGGCCCCCGGTGCGGCCGGTGCGGCCGGTGCGGCCGGTGGGGAGCAGGGCAGTGCGGAACGGGGCGGTGCGGAGCAGGGCGGTGGGCCGGCCCCCGAGGCCAAGGCGACGGTGGCGCCCGAGACCGCCGCGCTGCCGGGTGTCCCGGCCGCGATGACCAGCCGGGCGCGGGCGTTGGCGGCGGCCGTGCGGAGCCGGTGCACCGATCTGGTGGCGCTGGAGTCGCCCACCGGGGACGTCGAACGGTTGAACGCGCTGGCCGAGGAGCTGTCGGCCGGGTTCCGGGCCACCGGGGCCACCGCTCGGCGGGAGCCCGGTCCGGCCGGTGACCACCTGGTGCTGGAGTGGGCCGGGCAGGAGGAGCACCTGCCGCACCTGCTGATGGTCGGCCACCACGACACCGTCTGGCCCGCCGGCACGCTGACCGACTGGCCGGTGGAGGAGCAGGCCGGGCTGCTGAGCGGGCCCGGGGTGCTCGATATGAAGGCGGGGCTGGCCCTGCTGGAGGGCGCGATGGCGCTGCTCGCCGATCTCGGGCAGCGGCCGCACCGCTCGGTGCGCCTGGTGGTCGTCGCGGACGAGGAGGTCGGCAGCCCGGACGGCCGTCGGCTGGTCGAGCGCCAACTCCCGGGCGCCGCAGCGGTGATCGGCCTGGAGCCGCCGCACCCCGACGGCCGGGTGAAGACCGCCCGCCGGGGCAGCACCCGGGTCAGGCTGACCGTCACCGGACGCGAGGCGCACTCCGGCAACGCGGCCGGTCAGGGCATCTCCGCCGTGGACGAGCTGGTCGACCAGCTGGTCGCCGTCCGGGGCCTGGCCGGGGTGCCCGGCACCGAGCTGAACGCCGGCTGCATCACCGGTGGCAGCCGGGCGAACGTGGTCGCAGGCCGTGCGGAGGCGGAGCTGGGGCTGCGGTTCGCGACCGCCGAGGCGCAACGCCGCACCCTCGACAACCTCGCGCACCTGACCGCGCTGCGGCCGGGGGCGCGGGTGCGGACCGAGGTGCTCTCCAGCCGTCCCGCCTGGCCCGAGCGTTCGGGCAACCCGCTGCTGCGGCACGTCCGTTCGCTCGCGGCGGTGCTCGGTCAGCAGCTGGACGGTGCCCCGGCCGGCGGCGCGGGTGACACCAACCTGGCCGGCGCCCGCGGCCTCCCCACCCTCGACGGCCTCGGCGCCGTCGGCTCCGGCGCCCACGCCCGCACCGAGCACATCGACACCACCCAGCTGGCCCCGCGGATCGCCCTGCTGGCCACCCTGCTCGCCGTCCCGCTGCCGCGCCTGCGCGGCACCGGCAGCTGAGCGCAGTACGGACGGCTGAGGGCACGACCGGCAGCTGAGTGCAAGCACCGGCCCGCCCGCGGGGAGCGCCCCTGCGGGCGGGCCGCGGTCATGACCGCACGCTCACCGCGCCGTGAGGCGGGTGCGCTGCGCCGTGGTGAGCCGCTGGATCACCAGGACGGCCAGGACTGCCGCGAGGCCGTTGGCAAGGGAGAAGGGCAGGGCGTTGGGGTTGCCGAGCGGGTCGAGCAGCACGTAGACCCCGAACGCGAACTGCTTGCCGATCCAGGCCAGCCACCAGGCGTTGACCAGCTGCGCCCCGCCGGGCCAGTCGGTCGCCCGGCGGATGTCCTGGACGACCCGGTACGGCCGCCACCACATGATCACCGGTATCAGCCAGACCCAGACCGCCTGGCCGACGCCGTACTTGTGCGTTCCCGGCGCGAAGGTCTCGGCGTTGACGCGGCAGCACTGCACCCAGCAGAGGAAGAGCACCGCCGCGCCCAGGAACACCGGCAGCGTGACCAGGGTGAGCGGCCGGACCAGCCCCGAGCCGGTCCAGGAGGCCACGCCCAAGGCGATCTGCAGCGCCGCCTGTAGGGCCACCCCGATCTGGGCGGCGACGGCCAGCGGCCGGGGGTCGTCCAGCCTCCCCTGGCGGGCGGCGGCGCGCAGCAGCGGCGAGAGCCGGGCTTCGCGGGCGGGTACGGACTCCACCGGACGGTTCCTCCTCGGATGGGGCTCGCGGCGCTGGGCGCCGCAGAAGATCGTCCGGATTGTAGAGATCGTGTGAACAGATGTCCATGGGAGTTCAGATGGTGGCCGGTGCGGCCTCCCAAGCGGGGAGGTCTGCCATGGTGACCAGGCCGTGCACGTTCAGCGCCCGGCGGTGTGCTTCGTCCGTCTGGTCGACGATCACGCTGCTGCCGGCCCAGTTGCTGCCGCCGGCCTCGACGAGGGAGCGGACGGCGGTGGCCTGGCTGCCGGTCTCGATCCAGTCGTCGACCAGGAGGACGCGGTCGGCCGGAGTGAGGGCGGCGCGCTGGAGCCGGAGCTCGTGGCGCAGGCCCCGGTAGTCGGGCGCGGCGCGGTGGGTGAGCTTCTCGCCGGGGAAGAGGCCACCCGGCTTGCGGACGGGGACGAAGCCGACGCCGAGCTGGATCGCGGTGGCAGCGCCGAGCAGGAAGCCCCGGGATTCGACACCGCAGACGGCGGTGACCCCGAGGCCCGCGAAGGGTGCGGCCAGGCCGGCCACCACAGCGGCCAAGGCGGTCGGGTCGCGGAAGATTCGCCAGACGTCGGCGTGGCCGTCGATCCAGCGGAAGTGTTCGAGGACGAGGGTGCGGGCGTCACGGGGCACGGCTACGAGTCTTCTCGGCGCCGGGTCGCGGGGCAACGCGATTTCGGGGTGCTGCCCGCTGGGGCAGAGCCGCGACGGGGCCGCGACGGTGGCCGCGGGCCGAGGTGGGCGAATCCGGTGGGCGGGGCCGAGTGGTCCCGCAGCCGACCCGACGGGCAGCTGCCGGTCACCGGCGGTGCCCCCGAGCGGGTCTCCTGCGACCGGGGCGCCAGGTACGCGGCGGTGGCCGACGCCGGCCGCCCGGTGGTCTGGCTGGACGCCACCGCCGGGCAGGTGGGACCTGGTGGCCCGGGACGAGCCGACCGGTCGCCGCTGGGTGGCGACCGGCCACTGCTGAGCCGCGACCTGCCGTGCCCCGGGCGGGGCCCCTTGTCATCGGGGCCCCGCTCTGCACACAATGGACCCGACCGAACGGTCAGTCGGGAGGCGGGTGTGGTGGAGACAGTGGCGGCGGCGGAGTCGACGGAGTTCGATCCCGAGTCCTATTTCGTGAGCGTCGTCGAGGCCGAGCAGCGCATCGAGCCGCGCGACTGGATGCCCGACGCCTACCGGGCGACCCTCGTGCGCCAGATCGCCCAGCACGCGCACTCCGAGATCATCGGCATGCAGCCCGAGGGCAACTGGCTCACCCGGGCCCCCTCGCTGCGCCGCAAGGCGATCCTGCTGGCCAAGGCCCAGGACGAGGCCGGCCACGGCCTCTACCTGTACGCCGCCGCCGAGACGCTGGGCGTCGACCGGGCCGAGCTCACCGAGAAGCTGATCTCCGGCCGGCAGAAGTACTCCTCGATCTTCAACTACCCCACGCTGACCTTCGCCGACGTGGGCGTGATCGGCTGGCTGGTGGACGGCGCGGCGATCTGCAACCAGGTGCCGCTCTGCCGGTGCAGCTACGGGCCGTACGCCCGCGCCATGGTGCGGATCTGCAAGGAGGAGTCCTTCCACCAGCGCCAGGGCTACGAGCTGCTGATGACGCTGATGCGCGGCACCGAGGCCCAGCGCCGGATGGTGCAGGACGCGGTGGACCGCTGGTGGTGGCCCTCGCTGATGATGTTCGGCCCCTCCGACGAGCACTCGCCGAACACCGCGCAGTCGATGGCCTGGCGGATCAAGCGCCACACCAACGACGAGCTGCGCCAGCGCTTCGTCGACATGACGGTGCCGCAGGCCGAGCACCTGGGCGTCACTCTCCCCGACCCGGCGCTGAGCTGGAACGAGGAGCGCGGCAGCTGGGACTTCGGCGAGCCCGACTGGTCGGAGCTCCAGCAGGTGATCAAGGGTCAGGGCCCGTGCAACGCCCAGCGGATCGACCGCCGCAAGGCCGCCCACGAGGAGGGCGCGTGGGTCCGCGAAGCGGCCCTCGCCTACGCGGCCAAGCACAGCGGGCAGCACGGCTACGACCGGCAGCGGGCGCACGACCGGCAGCACGCGCACGACCAGCAGCAGGGGAGCGACCAGTGAACGAGACCGAGCAGACCCGCAAGGCCGACTGGCCGCTGTACGAGGTGTTCGTCCGCCCCCGGCGCGGGCTGAACCACGTGCACGTCGGCTCGCTGCACGCCGCCGACGACCGGATGGCGCTGCTCGCCGCGCGCGACCTCTACACCCGCCGCAACGAGGGCGTCAGCCTCTGGGTGGTGCCCTCCGCCGCGATCACCGCCTCGGCCCCCGACGAGCGCGACGCGTTCTTCGAGCCCAGCGGCGACAAGGTCTACCGGCACCCGACCTTCTACGACATCCCCGAGAGCGTCCCGCACATCTGACCACCCTCCCGCCGCCACTCCGCTTTTGGGGAACCGCATGTCCGACGATCACGTGTACCTGACCCTCGCCGAGGCCGGCCACGGCCCCGAGGGCGAGGACCGCTGGGCCTACGGCACCGGCTTCGCCGACCCGCTGCTCGGCGTGGACACCGCCGTGCCCGCCGGGCTCGACGGCGCCGACCTCGCCGCGTACTGCCAGATGCTCGGCGACGACGCCCTGGTGCTCTCCCAGCGCCTGATCGAGTGGTGCACCCGGGCCCCCGAGCTGGAGGAGGAGGTCGCGCTCAGCAACATCGGCCTCGACCTGCTCGGCCAGGCCCGCCAGCTGCTCACCCGGGCCGGTCAGGCCGACGGCAGCGGGCGTGGCGAGGACGAGTTCGCGTACTGGCGCGAGGAGCACGACTTCCGCAATGTCCGCCTGGTCGAGACCCCGAACGGGGACTTCGCGTACTCGATCGCCCGGCTGCTGCTCTTCGGCACGGCCCGGCACGCGCTGTACGAGCGACTGGCCGGCTTCGCCGACCCGGTGGTGGCGGCCGTGGCCGCGCGCGGGGTCAAGGAGCTGGCCTACCACCGCGAGTACGCCACCGCCTGGCTGCTGCGGCTCGGCGACGGCACGGCGTACTCCTCGGCGCGGATGCAGGCCGGTCTGGTGGCGGTCTGGCCGCTGCTGGAGGAGCTGTTCACCGCGCACGCCGTGGAGCTGCGGCTGGGCGTCGACCCGGGCGAGCTGCGCGAGCCGGTGCTGCGCGAGCTGGCCGCCGTGATCGGCGAGGCCGGGTTGACCGTCCCCGAGCTGCCGGGCCTGGCCCGGATCGGCGGCCGGGCCGGCCGGGACGGCGTGCACACCGAGCACCTGGGCCCGCTGCTGGCCGAGTTCCAGGTGGTGGCCCGCGCCCACCCGGGGGCGACGTGGTGACCGCCGTCCGTGACGCGTCCGCCCTGGTCGGCTCGCCCGCCCTGGCTGGCTCACCCGCCCCGGTCGGCGGGGCCGCCGGGGCGGTCCGGGCAGCGGCCTGGGAGGTCGCGGCCGCCGTGCCCGACCCCGAGCTGCCGATGCTGACCCTGGCCGAGCTGGGCGTGCTGGCGGAGGTGGCCGAGGAGGAGGGACTGGTCACCGCCTGGCTGACCCCGACCTACTCCGGCTGCCCCGCGATCGCCGAGATGGCCGCCGACGTGGACCGCCGGCTGCGCGCCGCCGGCTACCCGGACGTGCGGGTGCGGCTGCGGCTCGATCCGCCGTGGAGCACCGACCTGATCAGCGCGGAGGGCCGCCGCAAGCTGGCCGAGGCGGGCATCGCGCCCCCGCACCCGGGCGGCGCCCGCCCGGCGGGCCCGACCCGGCTCTCGCTCGGCCCCACCCGGCACGCGGTCGACTGCCCGCAGTGCGGCAGCCAGGACACCGAGGAGCTCTCCCGGTTCGGCTCCACCGCCTGCAAGGCGCTCTGGCGCTGCCGCGCCTGCCGGGAACCCTTCGAACGGATCAAGGAGATCTGAGTGAGCGCCACCGCCGTCCGCCGGCCGACCTTCCACGCGCTGCCGATCGCGGGCATCGAGCCGCTCTGCGAGGACGCCGTGGCCGTCACCTTCGAGGTGCCGCCCGCGCTCGCGGCCGAGTTCGCCTTCCGCCCCGGCCAGACGCTGACCCTGCGCAAGGTGGTCGACGGAGTCGACGAACGGCGCTCGTACTCGATCTGCTCGGCGGTCGGCGAGCCGCTGCGGATCGGCGTCCGCGAGGTGCCGGGCGGGCTCTTCTCGCGCTGGCTGGTCCGGGACGCCCGGGTCGGCGAGACGGTCGAAGTCCTGCCCCCCACCGGCCTGTTCAGCCCGCCGCTGGGCGACGGCGCCGAGCACGTGCTGGTCGCGGCCGGCTCCGGCATCACCCCGATGCTCTCCATCGCCGGCTCGGTGCTGGCCGCCGACCGCAGCTCCAAGGTCACCCTGGTCTACGGCAACCGCCGCAGCGACACCGTGATGTTCGCCGACGAGCTGGCCGACCTCAAGGACCGCTTCCTCGGCCGCTTCCAGCTGCTGCACGTGCTCTCCCGGGAGACCAGGGACGCCGAGCTGCTCTCCGGCCGGCTCGACCCCGAGCGGGTCCGCGCGCTGCTAGGCGCGCTGGTGGACGTGACCGCCGTCGACCACTGGTGGCTCTGCGGCCCGTACGGCATGGTGCTCGGCACCAAGGAGCTGCTGGCCGAGCTCGGCGTGCCCGGCGAGCGGGTGCACCAGGAGCTGTTCCACGCCGAGGACGAGCCGGTCGCCGAGCGCGCCGAGCAGCCGCTCAGCGGCGAGCTCAGCGAGGTCACCGTGGTGCTGGACGGCCGCTCGGCCACCCTCCCGCTCCCGCGCGACCGCTCGATCCTGGACGGCGCCCAGCGCGCCCGCCCCGACCTGCCGTTCGCCTGCAAGGGCGGCGTCTGCGGCACCTGCCGCGCGCTGGTCACCTGTGGCGAGGTGGAGATGCGGCGCAACTTCGCCCTGGAGGAGAAGGAACTGGCCGCCGGCTACGTCCTCACCTGCCAGGCCCGCCCGGTGACGGACCAGGTCACGGTCGACTTCGACCGGTAGGCGGATGGACCGGTGGGCCGGGGCTCAGTCGGCCGCCGACATCAGGCCGGTGACCATTCGGTCGAGCAGGCGGTCGAAGGTCTCCTCCGGTGAGGCGGGCGCCGGGTGCGCGGCCGATTCGGCCGCCGCCCGGGCGAACAGCGGGTACCGGCCGCCCGCGAGCACGCCGGTGAGGTAGCGCGCGTGGGCCGCGGCCACTTCGTCCGCCGTCCGGCCGCCGGCCTCGGTCGCCCGCTCCTGGGCCAGCTCGTACGAGGTGTAGCTGGCCACGAAGCCGGTCAGCAGCGAGAAGGCCTCCAGCTTCGCCCTGCCGTCCAGCCCGGTCGGCTCCAGCGCGGCCAGCACGTGCTCGGTGACCGCCAGCGCGTTGGGGCCGATGGTCTGGCGCGCGGGCAGCGCCACCGGCAGCCAGGGGTGACGGCGCATCAGCGCGCGCTGCACCCGGGCCAGCGCCTTGAGGTCGGCCCGCCAGTCGCCGCTGGCCTCCGGCAGTGGCAGGTGGTCGCCGCTGACCGTGTCGATCATCAGCTCCACCAGCGTCTCCTTGTTGGGCACGTAGGTGTAGAGCGACATCACCCCCGCCCCGATCCGCTGCGCCACCGCCCGCATGGTGACGGCCGCCAGCCCCTCGCTGTCGGCGATCGCCACAGCCGCGGCGGCCACCTCCGCCCTGCTGTGCGCCGGGGGCCGCCCCAGCCTCGGCCGCTCGGGGGGCGACCAGAGCTGCTCGGGATCCACACCGGCCGGACGGTCGGCCGCGCCTGTACGAACCACTTCCACTCCCATCGAGGTGCTGCCGTCCATCCAACCATCCGCTATTCTCGTACAACATACGAGAAGTAAGCGGGACTGAGAATCGAGGCATCGTGTCGACTGCGACCCTTCCCCGATCCGTGCAACGGCCGCCCCTGGGGTTGCGGTTGATGCGCAGCACGCTGCGCGGTCTGCCGGCCCCGCGCCACGCGGTCGGTTTCGAACCGGACCTGGCGGTGCCGGCCGCCGACGGCAGCCTGCTGGTGACCGACCGTTACTTCCCGATCGGCGCCGGAGAGTTCCCGGCCGTGCTGATCCGCTCCCCGTACGGGCGCGGCTTCCCATGGGCCTCGATGTACGGCCTGCCGCTGGCCGAGCAGGGCTTCCACGTGGTGATCCAGAGCTGCCGGGGCACCGGCGGCTCCGAGGGCGAGTTCCACCTCTGGCGGCACGAGACCGTCGACGGCCGGGCCACCGTCGAGTGGCTGCGCGAACAGTCATGGTTCACCGGGGTGTTGGGCATGGTCGGCCCGAGCTACCTGTCCTACGTGCAGTGGGCGCTGGCGCTCGACCCGCCGCCGGAGCTGCGCGCGATGGTGACCCAGGTGCCGCTGCACGATCCGCACGGCTTCTATCACTCGGGCGGGGCCTTCCACCTCGAGGCCGCCCTGATCGGGGCCGTCGGCATGCTGCACCAGGCCAAGGGCTTCGGCGCCTTCCTCCGCGGCAGCGCCCGGCTCCAGCGCCACTTCAAGCGGGCCGCCCGCACACTGCCGCTCGCCGACTCCTACCTCCCCGCCCTCGGCGGCCGGGTGCCCTTCCTGGACGGCGCCCTGGCTCACCCCGAGGCCGACGACCCGTACTGGGTCGGCGCCGATCTCGGTGCGGCGGCCGACAGTGCCCGCGTCCCGGTCGCGCTGGTCTCCGGCTGGTACGACGTGACCCTGGACCAGACCCTGGCGCAGTACCACCGGTTGCGGCGCGCGGGTGTGCAGACCTCGCTGCTGCTCGGCCCCTGGACGCACAACTCCGCACTCCAGCAAGGCTGGCCGGAGGTCTTCCGGGAGACGCTGGCCTGGCTGCGGGCCCATCTCTGTGAGGACGGTGCCGGGCTGCGCGCCGATCCTGTCCGGGCCTGGATGGGCGGCAGTGAGGAGTGGTGCGAGCTGGCCGAGTGGCCGGAGGGCGCTCGCGATACGGGTGGCGCGCGGTGGTTTCCGGGGCCGGACGGCAGCCTCGGCGCCTCGCCCGAGACGGGTGCGGTCTCCTTCCGCTACGACCCGGCCGACCCCACACCCTCCGTCGGCGGCCAGCTGCTCTCGCCCAGGGGTGGCCGACGCGACAACGCCGAGCTGGAGGCCCGGCCGGACGTGCTGGTCTTCACCTCCGAGCCGCTCGGCTCCCCGCTCACCGTGCTTGGGTCGGTCGCGGCCGAAGTCTCGGTCAGTACAAGGGGGTTGAGCGCCGACCTGTTCGTCCGGCTCTGTGACGTGGACCCCAAGGGCCGCTCCACCAACGTCTGCGACGGCCTGCTACGGCTGTCACCGGACGGCCGGGAGCCGGCCTCGGTCACCGTCCCGATGAGCGCGGTGGCGCACTGCTTCGGCCTCGGGCACCGGCTCCGCCTCCAGATCAGCGGCGGCGCGCACCCCCGGTACGCCCGCAACACCGGCACCGGCGAGCCGGAGGCTTCCGTCGTCCGGGCCGTACCGGTGGAGGTGACGGTGCACCTGCCGTCCGCGTTGGTGCTGCCGGTGACGGGTTGATTCACTCGGTCGGTGTGCGCACCCGCCTTAGCAGGGGAAGGAGTTCGAGCGGCGTGCCCGGGTAGCGGATGGCCGCGAGGTCGGCGTAGACGGTCAGGCGGCCGTCGGTGATCCGGGCCAACAGCTCGGCGTAGGGGTCGCCTTGGGCCTCGGTCAGCTGCTGCACCAGCCGGTTGTACCGGATCAGGGCGGACCGGCGGGCGCTCGCGTAGGGCTCGGCCCCGGCCAACAGGGTGTTGCCGGAGGCATGTTGCGGCCCGGCGTGCTGTTCGGCGGGGGTCGAGAGCAGGTCGTCGGCCAGGTAGGCCGCCTCCACCGCCAGATCGGTGAGCCGCCCGGCGGGCGTGCCCGGGTCGGCCGGAGGCAGGCCGCGCAGCAGGCGCCAGCACTCGACGTACGGGTAGGTGCCGATGGTGGCCATCCGGCGCAGGTGCAGGTGTTCGGGCGAGGCGGGTGGGGCGGTGGGGTCGGTGGCCGCCTCGGCGGCGATGGCGGAGCAGAGTTCGGCGAGGAGGGCGCACAGCCGCCCGGTGGGTAGCCCGCGATCGGTGAAGTCAGCGAGCAGGGAGTGGAGTTGGGCCGCTCCCTCGCCGTCGGCGGAGGTGGCGGGGGTGATCGGCCCGCGGAGCAGTTCGGCAAGGGTGCGGGCCTGCTCGGCGGGGGAGTCCTCGACCAAGAGGAACAGCATGGCGTACCGGCCGGCTGTCAGCAGTTCAGCCGGGGTGGCCCTTGCTGGTGCGCACGGCTCGGTGAAGGCGGCAGCGTAGACCGACTCCCTGGCGTGCCAGGCTGCGCCCCGGCGGCAGGTGCAGATGCCGAGTGCCTCATCGAGCAACTGTCGTGCGAGCGAACGGCGTCGGGGGTCGGCGAGGGTGCTCTCGTACGGGGCGAGCAGGTCGGTGGTGACGGTCATCGGCCGCGCTCCTGCTCGGGCACCTGGGGTGGTTCGGGGTGCCGGGCGCGCAGGGCGAAGAGGGTGGTCGGATGCGGGGAGCCGAAGTGGAGCGGGGCGCGGCCGGTGCGGCAGTAGGTGCGGGCGGGCCGGGAGCCGTCCGGGAGTTGGGCCTCGATGGGCAGCCGTCGGCGCTCCGGCAGTTCCCGGCTGAGGGAGGCGAGTGCGCGGTGGACGGCCGCCCCGGTGGCGGTCTCGACGGTCTCGGCGGTGCGGCAGGGTGGAGCTATGGGCAGCTCGGCGGTGGGCATCCGGCCCCCTCTGGTTCGGCTACGGAGCAAGGCTAGGGCGGGGCCCGTCGGCCGGGGTAGGGGGAGCGGAGGCACAGCGCCGAGCAGGGGCGCGGCCCGCCGACCGCACGCCGGGCTGCCGTGGTGTGGCGCGGCCTCAGGCGGTGGTGATCGCGGCTGCGGCGACGGCGCGATGGCGCATGCCCAGGCTCCGGTAGAGCTGCCGGGCGGTGTGGTTCTCGCCGCCCACCATCAGGGCCGCCGTGCCGTGCCCGGCCAGGGCCTCGCCGAGCAGGAAGGAGCAGATCGCCCGCCCCAGCCCCCGCCCGCGCGCCGCCGGGTCGACGGCCACGCCGGAGATCAGCCCGACCGTCGGCGCGGACCAGGCGAGGGCCGCCACCGCGAGGAGCCGCCCGTCCTCGCCCCGCACCCCGGCCCACCGTTCGACCCCCTCGGCGCCCGGCTTCGCGTGTGAGCTGGGGAAGGCGTGCGCCATGAGCACGGCGACCTCGGGCAGCGCGGCCGCCCCGAGCCACCCGGGCCCGGGGCGGCCCAGGTCGGTGGCCCCGGGGTGCCAGGATGCGGCGGGCTGACCGGGCATGGCGGGCTGACCGGATGTGGTGGCCTTATCGGGCGTGGCGGGCCGACCGGGAATCGTGGCCGGCCCGCTCGCCGCAGGCTGCTCGGGATTCGCCTGACAGTCCATCCAGCCGAAGGCGCCCACCGCTGCCAGCTCGGGGATCCCGTCCACCAGGGCCTCGATCAGGGCCCGGTCGCCCAACGGGCGGAAGGTCGGCCCGACTTCGGCCAGCACGGCGCGGACCAAGGGCACGGCGGCCTCGGGCGGGCCGCTGACCGCGAGGCGGTCGCGGCGGGAGAGGGCCGGGCGGGCGACGGCGACGGCGCGGCCGTCGGGGCTGTGCCAGGCCCGGCCGCGGCCGTCCGGGGCCTGGGCGACCCAGCGGCAGAGGGTGTCCTCGCCGTACCGGGCCAGCAGCTCCGCGTGGTCGGCGATCTCCCTCATGACGCCCCCTCGGCCGCCTTGACTTCCGGTCTTCGCAGAAGAATACGGTAGTCAGTATGAATATGCGCAATTGTGCGGCGGGTGGCGGTCGACCGGGCGATCGGCCAGGGTGGGGCCCATGGTCTCAGTGGTGCAGAACGTGGCGATCGACTGTGCGGATGCCTACGGGCTGGCCCGGTTCTGGAGCGAGGTGACCGGTCGGCCGCTGCACCCGGAGGACGCGCCGGGCGATTCGGAAGTCCAGGTGCTGCTCGCCGAGGGGCCGGTGCTCCACTTCAACCAGGTGCCCGAGCCCAAGACCGTCAAGAACCGTCTCCACCTCTGCCTCCGCCCCGAGACCTCCCGCGACGAGGAGGTGGCCCGCCTGCTGGCCCTCGGCGCCACCCTGGTCGCCGACCGCCGCAACCCCGACGGCACCGGCTGGGTCGTCCTGGCGGACCCTGAGCTCAACGAGTTCTGTGTCCTGCGCAGCGCGGCGGAGCGGGCTGCCGCTCCGCCCTCCTGACTCGGCGCCCTCACGGCCGGCTCAGTTGCTCTACTGCTCGGCCTGACCGGCCTGTTCCGTCTGCTCCGCCTGCTCCGTCAGGAAGGTGACGATCCGGCGGTTGAGCTCGGGGGTGCCGGTGAACGGCAGGGCGTGGTGGGAGAGGCCCGGGAGCAGTTCGGCCCGGAGGGTGGGGTGGGCCTGGAGTCGGGCGACGAGGCGTGGGCTGTGGTGGGTGCGGCTGCGTTCGGCGAACAGGGCGAGGGTCGGGGTGCGGAGCCGGTCGGTGCGCGGGCGCGGGCCGGTGACGATCCGACGGCCGGGCTGGACGGCGGCGAGGCCTTGGAGGGTGCGCCAGGCCGGGGTGCCGAGGCGAGCGCCGGTCTCCCAGTCGGCGAGGGCCAGGGCGCGCGCGGCGGTCGGGCGGGCCAGCAGGGGGAGGGCGCGCAGGAGGTAGCCCGGGCGGAAGCCGGCGAAGCACTGGGTCGGATCGAGGAGCACCAGCCGGCCGACGCGCTCCGGGTGCCGGACGGCGTAGCCGAGGGCGATCCAGCCGCCGTAGGAGTGTCCCAGCAGTGCCGGCCGGTCGAGCCCGAGGCCGTCGAGCACCTCGGTCAGCCAGCCGTGCAACTCGGCGGTGGTGCGGGGTGGTTGGTCGCCTACCGTGCTGCGGCCGGCCTCGCCGAAGCGGTCGACGGCGTACAGCCGGTGGGTGCGGCCGAGGTCGGCCACGTTGGCGTACCAGGCGGCGGCCGTGGCCTGGCCGCCGTGCAGCAGGACGAGCGGCGGTCCCTCGGGCGCGCCGGTGACGTTGACGTGGGTGCGGCCGAAGGCGGTGGGCAGCTCGCGGGTCTCCACCGGGGTGGGCCACTCGGCGAGGACGGCGTCGTACGCGGCGAGGAACGCCGAGGCGGCGGGGGTGACGGGGGTGGCGGGGGCGCTGCGGGGAGTGCTGCCGCTGCTGGTCATCCGAGGCTCCGATCGGTGCTGCGCCGGGGTGGTGGCCCCCGGGCGGTGGTCGGCGGGCGAGGGTGGCCCGGCGTTGGCGATCGGGCGCCGCGTGGTGACTCGCTCGAGGGGCATCCTGCCTCGGAAATACCTTGCTCGGCAAGTGTCTCGCTCGGCGAGAGAATATACTGGCACCATGGATGCACCCGACCCGATGCTGCTGGTCCACCGCCTCCGGGGCGTCACCGTCGAACTGGACGCCCTGGCGGGCCGGTTCGCGCAGGCGAACGGGCTGCACCCGACCGATCTGCGGGCGCTGATCTGTCTGCTGGACGCCGATCGGGCGGGTACGGCGGCCACTCCGGGCTACCTCGGCGGGCAGCTCGGCCTCAACTCGGCCGGCACCACGGCCCTGGTGGACCGGTTGGAGCGGCTCGGTCACGTCCGCCGCGAGCGGGACACCGCCGACCGGCGGCGGGTGCTGCTCTCCGTGACGCCGGAGGCGGTGGCCCTCGGCGAGTCCTTCTTCGGCCCGGTGATCCGGGGCCTGATCGACCAGGCCGCCGCCTACTCGCCAGCCGAACTCGCCGTTGTACACCGGTTCTTGACGGAGACTCAGAAACTCCTGTCCGACCCGCCGACGGCGGGCTGAACAGGAGCGCCGGGGGTGCGGCTACGCGGTGACGGGCAGGCCGTCCGTCGCCTCGGCCGTGCTGGTGCCGGGGCCGCCGAGGAGGGCGAGGATCTCGTTGACCGCGGCGCGGCCGGCCCGGTTGGCGCCGATGGTGGAGGCGGAGGGGCCGTAGCCGACCAGGTGGATCCGGGGGTCGGCGGCGGCGCGGGTGCCGTCCATCCGGATGCCGCCGCCGGGCTCGCGCAGGCCCAGCGGGGCGAGGTGGCCGACCTCGGGACGGAAGCCGGTGGCCCAGGTGACGGCGTCGACCGGGAGCTCCTCCTCGCCCCAGGCGATGCCGTGCTCGGTGAGGCGGTCGAACATCGGGCGGCGCTCCAGCGCGCCCAGCTCCCGGGCGCGGCGCAAGGCCACCGAGGGCCCGAGTCCGGTCACGCTCACCACGCTGCGCACCGGCAGCCCCTGCCGGACCCGCTCCTCGACCATCGCCACCGCCTCCCGCCCGGCCTCCGGGCTGAACGGCCCCTCGCGGAAGATCGGCGGCTTGCGGGTGACCCAGACCGTCTCGGCCAGGGCCGCGACCTCCGAGAGCACCTGGATCGCCGAGGCCCCGCCGCCCACCACGACCACCCGCAGGCCCGCGAACTCCTCGGGCCCCCGGTAGTCGGCGTAGTGCAGCTGCCGCCCGGCGAAGTGCCCGGGGTAGTGGGGGAGGAAGGGCCTGGTCCAGGTGCCGGTGGCGTTGATCAGCGCGCGGGCGATCCAGCTGTCGCCGTCCGTCTCGACCAGCAGCCGCCCGTCCGGGTGCGGGCTCACCGCGTGGACGTGGACCGGTCGCACCACCGGAAGCGCGTGCTTGGCCTCGTACGCGGCGAAGTACTCCGGCACCACCTCGCGCGCCGGGGCCTCCGGGCGCGGCGGCGGCAGCTCGAAGTCCGGCAGGTCGTGGAACCCGTGCACGGTGGCCATCCGCAGCGAGGGCGAGCGGTGCGCCCAGGCGCCGCCGGGCGTGGCGTCCGCGTCCAGGACCACGAAGCCCGCATGGGGCGCGAAACCGCGCCTGCGGAGGTGGTAGGCGGCGGAGAGGCCCGCCTGCCCGGCGCCCACCACGACGACATCTGTTTCACGCTCAACAGTCACGCCCGTGAAACATCGCGGGCGCGACGCGTTGTTCCCCCGGCCGTGCGGCTGTGTCAGCTCGGGTTGGGGGAGATCACGGCGGCGGTGCCGTAGGCGCAGATCTCGGTGCCGAGGTCGGCCGCCTCGGTGACGTCGAAGCGCATCATCAGCACGGCGTTGCCGCCCCGGGCGACGGTCTGCTCGATCAGGCGTTCCATCGCCTGGTTGCGGCTCTCGACCAGGGTCTTGGTGAGGCCGCGGAGCTCGCCGCCGAGCATCGACTTCAGGGAGGCGCCGATCTGGGTGCCGATGTGGCGGCTGCGGACGGTCAGCCCGAACACCTCGCCGATGATCCGCTCCACCCGGTAACCGGGCACGTCGTTGGTGGTGACCACCAGAACCTGCGCGTTGGGGCCCGGGCCGCCGCCGTACTCATCCAAGTTGCTCATATCACCATCTTGTGCGGCGCCGGGTCCGCCCACGCGTGCGACGCGCCGGACCGGCCGCAACAACTCGGCCCGCACCGGTGCTGACGAGCCCCGAAAGGCCGTACCGTAGCCCCATGGGCGAGCGAAGTGATCATCCGCAGGGGCCGGGCGCGGCGGAGGACTCCGGTGCGCAGGAGATCGAGGCGACGGTGGTGCTCGGCATTCGGATCACCGACTGGCCGGCCCTGCGGGCCGCCGCGCGGGCGGTCGTGGAGGAGCTCGACTTCGTCGGGATCGACGCCGCGGGCCAGCGCGAGGCGCTGCTGCGCGAGGTGGAGGAGGACCCGAACGCCGCGCTCGGCGCGCTGCTCCACCCGGACCGGCTGACCGCCGCCATCCCCGGCATCGAGGCCCTCGGCGGCACGCTGGAGATCAGCGTCACCGACGACTTCGCCCCGGACTTCGCCGAGCTCTTCCCGCTCGACGCCGAGCTGGAGGACGGCGGTGGGGTCGGCGACTGGATGCTCACCCCGCGCACCGCCTGCCTGCTGCACACCCAGCTGATCACCCTGGCCGACTCCGCCTACGACGACCTGGAGGAGCACGAGGGCGATCCGGTCACCGACGAGGACGAGCCCGAGTGGGCGGTCTTCGCCCGGCTGCCGCGCCGCACCTGGGGCATGCACCGGGCCTGGCGCCGCGCCCTGGCCCGCACCTTCGACGACCTCGCCGACGACCTCGCCCTCGGCGAGTGGCCGCTGCCGCGCTGCCTGGCCGAGGAGGTCGCCCTGCGGCTCGCCCTGGCCGACGCCCGCCAACTGCTGGTCGCCCAGCCCCAGGCGGTGGCCGACATGATGGGCGAACTGCCCGTCGACCTCTACGACTACGACTGGGACGGCTGCGCCGACGAGCTGTTCGGCGTCTTCGGCCCCGACGACGGCGACCCGGAGAACGACGCGGCCGGCCGCACCGAGGACCTGCTCGGCGCCACGCACCCCGAGGGGTGGTTCCTGACGTACGAGGACGCGGAGGAACGGGACGCCGGGCGCGGCTACCGCCGCTGACGGCGGCTCGCCGCCGGGGCATCCGCTGCGGTCCGGGCCGCCGGGGCCGCCGGGGCCATCGGGGGCCGGGCCCGGCGGAGGCCGGGGCTGGGCCGGGTGGATCGGGTGGGCCGGCCGCTGTCGGGGCTGGATCGGGTGGGCCGGGTGATCGTCGGGGGCGGTCCGGCTGGCATCCTGGTGGGGTGACTTCTCCGAGCCCTGCCGCCACCCCCGCCTCCGCTGCTCCCGCCTCCGCCGCTCCCTTCGGGGCGCCGAGCGGTGAGACCGTCGTGAACGAGCGGGACGCGAACCCGCAGTACGTGCTGCCGCTGGTGGTGCGGCTGGAGCGGGCGACGCCGCCCGCGCGGACGGACGCGCTGGAGACCTCGGCGCGGGCGGTGCTCACGCTGCTGGCCGACGCCCGGGTGACCGAGCCCGAGGGCGAGTGGGCGGAGCGGGTCGCGGCCTGGGAGGACGCGCGGATCCGCAAGGTGGTGCGGCGGGCCCGGGGCGGCGAGTGGCGGAAGACCGAGGAGCTGCCGGGCATCACCGTGCGGGGGCGCGAGGCGGAGGTGCGGGTCTTCCCGCCCGTCCCGCTGGACGGCTGGCCCAAGGAGCTCGCCAAGCTCCAGGTCTCCGGCACCGACCTGGACGACCCCGAGCCCCCGGCCGACCCCGAGCCCGGCACCCCCGTGCTCTGGCTCAACCCCGAGCTGGAGATGAGCGCGGGCAAGACCATGGCCCAGACCGGCCACGCGGCCCAGCTCGCCTGGTGGCGCCTGGACGACACCGCCCGCAAGACCTGGTCCGAGGCCGGCTTCCCCCTCGCCGTCCGCACCGCCACCCCCGCCGCCTGGGCCGAACTCACTACCTCCGGCCTCCCCTTGGTCCGCGACGCCGGCTTCACCGAGATCGCCCCCGGCAGCTGCACCGTGATCGCCGACCACCCGGCCCTGCGCTGACGGCGCCCGTGAGCGCAACTGGCTCTGTCGCCCGCCTGGCCCTCGGAGAAGCGGGAGACGACGGCGGCACGGAACCGCCCGGGACGCTTCCGGCCGGATACCGCGCGATCCTGACCACCATCGAGACAGCGGGAGAGGGACTCTGCGTCAAGGACGTCCGTCGGGCCCTCGGCCTCGGCACGGACCCACGGCAGATGGTCTGAACCGGTCTGTTGTCGTCGGCATGGGTGATCCGGCGATGTGCCGTGGATATGGCTTCCGGGAGTTCCGGTCCTGAGCGCTGTCCCTGCGTGCCGTCTAGGAGTGCCGATGTCCTTGTCCCGTCCCCCCGCCCGGATGGTGGCGGTGGCCACTGTCGCCGTGCTCAGTGCCGGAATGACCATCGGGGTGGGGGTCCCCGCGGTGGCCGACCCGGTCGGCTGCACGTCTGCCGCCGACACCGTCTTCCCCGTGCCGTTGCCCGACGGCAGTACTCCCACCGGCACGGTGTGGACCTGCACGCAGGGGGTGAACGCGCCGCTGGCGGTCGGTGACGGTACCACTCCCACGCAGGTCAACGTCACCAACAGCGCCCAGGGCGGTGCCGGCATCGGTGTGAACGGTTCGGTGAGCTACACGGGCACCGGCATCGTGAGCATCAACGTCACGGGCGCAGCCGGAGCGGCCGGCGTTCGCGGTGGTGGTGGCAGCCTCGGCAGCATCACCGTCAATGGACCGGCCGCCCCCGCCACCGGCAAGCCCACCTCCACCGGCGCGCCCGCCTACGTCGCCGTCACCGCCGGCGCGGGATCGGGGGCCCTGAGTGCCGGCGGGGACGGCTGCGCCTCCGCCGCGATCACCATGAACGCGGGCGAGGACAGCACCGTGGCCGTCACCGGCGGGAGCGGCGGGACGGGTGCAGCGGGAAGCGACGGCGCACCGGGCAGCAATGCTTACGGGACAGGCAACGGTGGGAACGGGAGCGTTGGAGGGGCGGGCCAGACGGGCGGAGGCGGCGGGACCGGCTCCGCCAACTGCGTGATCAACGCCCCGACCTCGTCGGTCACCCTCGCCGGGGGCAGCGGTGGCAGTGGCGGGGCGGGTGGCACGGGCGGATCCGGCGGGTCGTCCAGCTCCAACCAGGGCGGCAACGGCGCAGACGGCGGCGTCGGCGGCGCGGGCGGAAACGGTGGAGCCGCGGTGAGCACCGGCACCGTCACCGGCGCCACCGTGACCGCCAATGCGGGCCCCGCGGGCAATGCCGGCGACGGTGGTCGCGGCGGCGCCGGCGGGGACGGCTCCGCCAAGACCGCGAACGGGAGGAGCGGTGCAGGGGGGAACGGCGGCAACGCCGGGACTGGTGGGACGGGGAGCCAGGACGCCGACCTGACCGCGAAGAGCGGCACCCTCACCGCCACCGGCGGGGCAGGCGGGAGCGGCGGACAAGGCGGTTTCAGCTACGCGCAAGGCCGGAACGGCAGCGGCGGAAACAGCGGGGCCGGTGGGGACGGATTCCACCAGGGTGCGGCTACCGCCGCCGACACCGTCTCCGCCACCGGCGGGAGCGGCGGGGGCGGTGTGGTCGGAGGCGCCGGCAGTAGCGGCACCGTCACGGCCGCCGCCACCGCCTTCACCGCCACCGGCGGCGCGGGCGGGGACGGTGCGGAGGGCGGTGCCGGCAACACCGGCACGATCACCGCCGTCGCCGCCACCCCGGTCACCGTCCAGGGAGGAGCCGGTGGCACCGGCGGCGACGGCAAGGCCGGTGGTACCGGCGGGGCCGGCAACACCGGCAGCATCTCCGCCGCCACCGCCACCGCGACCGCCGTCGGCGGTACGGGTGGGACCAGCAGTACGGGTGGTACCGGTAACACGGGCAGCATCGTCGCCGCCACCGCCACCGTTACCGGCGGTACTGGTGGTGACGGCACCACCTTCACCACCACTGGCGGAACCGGCGGCACCGGCAACACCGGTACCGTTGCCGCCACCACCGCCGCCACCGTCACGGGCGGCACCGGCGGTACCGGAGGTGACAGCGCCTTCGCCGGCGGGAACGGTGGTGCCGGCGGCGACGGCAACAGCCACGCCGGCACGATCACCGGGGCGCGGACCGATGTCTCCGGCGGCACCGGCGGGGCCGCCGGCGCCGGAGGCCGCTACGCGAGCGCCGGGCTGGCCGGCCGTGGCGGCAACGGCAACAGCGGCAGTATCAACGGCTCGGCCAGGACCGATGTCCGGGGCGGAAACGGCGGTTCCGGCGACCTGCTCTACCCGAACAGCTGGGGGTACGGCGGCAACGGCAACCAGGGGGGCTCCATTTACGGCCCGCGAGCCGGCTACTGGTCCGTAGCGAGCCGCGGCGGCAGGGGCGGAGGCCCGCTTCCGGAGTACGGCGGCGTCGGCAACGCCGGTGGCGGCATCATCGGCTTCTACGGCACCGCCAACTTGGTGGATGTCGATCGGAACGGCGCCGCCCTCGGTGACGGTTCCCGCCTCGACGGCGGCACGAGCAGCGGCAACACGGTCAACGTCGGGACCAACGACGGGTACATCGAGGCCGGTCAAGGCGGCGGTGACCACTGCTCGATCCTGATCAACCACGACAGGGCTGACACCCACGACTGCTCCTGGAGCCCGGTCGGCTGAACCGAGGCCGGCCCCGGTCGGGCCTGGTGATCGCGAGGTCCTTGATCTGTTGAGCGATCGGCTCGGCCCGGGGCCGCGACCGGTGCGGTTCGGATGCAGAACCCGGGCGCAGGGAGATCCCCCCGGCAGCTTCACCGTGATCGCCGACCACCCGGCCCTGCGCTGACGGCGCCCGTGAGTGCACCGTGCTGCCCCGAACCGGCAGTGCAGCGGGTGAGGATCGCGCTGTCGGCAGCTGCGTGCCTCCAGCAGGTCCTCTCCCGGCGAGGGCGAGGGAGGGCGGGGCCCGTCAGCTGACTTCTCAGGGTGAATCCTGACCCTGGGCCCAGTCCTCCGGCGGCGTGAGCCGGATCTCCTCACCCCAATGGAGCCGAGACTCCGGAAGCCATTCCTCCAGGAGAGCCAACAGACTCCGGCGCATCCCCGCGACCGTCGACAGCGATTCGACCCCCGGCTGCCACACGGGCATGGTCTGCACGTCGCCCGCCGACGTCTCCAGCCGCACCTCGACGCCGTCGGCCCGGACAGTGGTGAAGCCTCGCAGCTCGCCGGGCCGGAAGGCGACCGCCAAGCACGGCCGGACGACCTCCGTGTCGATGATCGACAGGAGGTCGCCCGATGCGTTCACCGCGTTGGCGAAGCGGTCAGATGCCACAGGTCTTCCCGTTGGTGCAGCCGGCCGAGGTGAACGAGCCCTGGATGGTCAGGGTCGCGCTACCGGTCTGGCCACCGACGTTGACCCGGAAGGTCAGGACGTCGTTGTAGGTGATCCAGTCATAGTCGTTGTCCGGGTTGTAGGTCCCGTGGAAGGTGTAGCCACAGCCCTCGACGTGCGGGGCCTGCCGCGACATGTTGGAGCCGTTGCGGGTCCAGGTCATCCCGGCCTCGCTCACGCTGCCGGTGACGATCGAGCACAGGGCACCGCTCTGTTGGAAGCCCCACGGGCCGGTGGACCCGCCGCACGCGTGCTGGAAGGAGTAGGTGCCGTCGCCGTCCGAGAACGAGTAGTAGTGGTCGCAGTAGAGGTAAGCCCCCTGCGGCCCGGTCACCTGGGGGTGCACGCCGACGGTCGCCGCCTTGTCCGCCAGCGTGTTCTTCACCTTGGTCAGCTCCGTGGCATTCAGCGTGTGGTCAAAGGCGACCGAGAGCGTCGATTTGGCCGCATTGTATCCGGAGGTGCTGCCGATGGTGACCACGGAGCCGGCGGTGGGCGCCGCGGCGTGCGCCGGGGTGACGGCGGCTAACAGGCCTGCCACGGCGCCGATCATGGCGCCTGCGATCCTGCGATTGAGCATGAGTGATCCTCTTCCCCGTGAGGGCGCCCTTTTCCCAGGGCGCCGTTCCACAATAATCTGCACGCATTGTGGGCATGTCAATAGTTGAATAGCGGAGGCGGATTGTGTGGTGGCCGGTGGATCCAAGCTGAATGCATGGTGAATAGTGAGTGGCGACAATTCGTCGACAGTCGGTCGGTGGTGAATGTGAAAACATAGTTCTCCGAAATGCTCATGTTTCGGTATTCCGAGGACGTACCGGACGCGCGGAGGCTCGAGGTCCTGTCGCAAGCGCCGGTAGCGCGCGCTCACGCGCTGGCGCGGTGCCGCCCTTCGGTCTCATGCGGTCCGTCGGCAGGCATACGAGGCGGCCATGTGCTACCCGGAGGACTGCTCCTGCGCGGACTCCCACCCCTCGTTCCCGCCCGGCACCATCGTCGTGGGCGCGCCGGTCGTGGTCGGCGACGCGCTCACCGGCTGCGCCGCACGCTCACCGCAGTGACCACGGCAGGCCGCTGGCAGGATTTGCCGGCCTCCGCCCTGTGGCGGGCCGGCTGTGCGGCGGTCGTGTCGCAGCTGACCTGGTGGACCTCGATGCTGATCGGTGTCCTGACGGACTGAGGCCCTGTCGCCTCTCTCGTGGCCGGTGTCGCCGCTGCCCGCCCGGGCTCCGCCGTGGGCCGGTCAGTCGCCTCGGCGGGCGGCGTCGAGCCATTCGGTGTCGTTCCACTGGGGCTGGACGGCGCCGAGTGGGGGGAGGGGGAGGTCGGGGGCGTCGCTCTGGGTCAGGGTGAGGAGGCGGTGGCCGGTGAGGGCGGCGGTGCGGGAGTGGGCCGTGAGGAGGTCGAGGAGGGTGTGGGCTGCCGCTGGGCTGGTGGTGGTGAAGTGGTCGTAGCCGTGGAAGGCGAAGACCAGGCCGGTGGCCTCGGGGGAGGCGCCGTAGTCGAAGGCGAGTACGTCGCGCAGGCAGTCGTTGAGGGCGTCGAGGTTGCGGCCGTAGTAGGCGGGGAAGTCGAGGGCGGCGGCGAACTCGCGGTGCAGATCGGCCTCGGACTGCCAGGCGGCGGCTTGGAGTTCGACCACCTGGTAGCCGTCGGCGCGTAGCTGGGCGATCGCTGCGGCGAAGAGGTCGGGGCGATGGTAGAGGGTGACCGGGCTGGTGCGGAGCAGGCGGTAGGCGAGGTCCGGTGCGGTGGGGTCGAAGGCGGCCATGCTCCGGACTCTAACGGGGTGGACGGCTCAGGCCGGGTAGGCGTGGGTCTGGGTGGCCTTGACGGAGGCCCAGACGGGGGTGCCGGGGGCGAGGTCGAGTTCGGAGGCGGCGGCCGGGGTGAGGTCGGCGGCGAGGGGGAGGGGGCCGGCGAGGTCGACCCGGACCTGGTCGCCGTGGAGGTCGAGGCCGGCGACCTCCAGTTGCCAGAGGTTGCGGGCGCTGGAGCTGGGGCGGTCGCGGTGGAGGACGACGGCCGCGGGCGGGAAGGCGACGAAGGCCGGGCCGTGCAGGTCCTCGGCCGTGATCAGGGTCGGGCCGTCCGGGAGGGTGACGGTGTGGCCCTCGGCGGTGCCCTGGTAGAGGTTGAGGCCGACCAGGCGGGCGATGTAGTCGGTGCGCGGGTGGCGGGCGATCTCGGCGGGCGGGCCGGACTGCACCTCGGCACCGTCCTCGATCACCACCAGCCGGTCGGCCAGCACCATCGCGTCCAGCGGATCGTGCGTGACGAGCACCGCGACGGCATCGAACTCGGCTAGGTGCCGCCGGAGTTGGGCTCGTACGTCGAGCCGGGTGCGGGCGTCGAGGGCGGCCAATGGCTCGTCGAGCAGGAGTAGCCGGGGACGGACGGCCAGCGCCCTGGCCAGCGCGATCCGCTGGGCCTGGCCGCCGGAGAGGGCGCCGGGGCGCTTGTCGGCGTGCTCGGCCAGGCCCATTCGCTTCAGCCAGGGCAGTGCGGCGGCCCGGGCGGGCTTGCGGCGCAGTCCCTGGCAGCGCAGGCCGAAGGCGATGTTGTCGAGCGCGCTGAGGTGGGGGAAGAGCAGGTAGTCCTGGAAGACCACGCCGACCGGGCGGTGCTCGGCGGCCGTGTGCAGACCGGTGGCTGGGTCCTCCAGCGGCGTGCCGTCCAGCCGGAGGTGACCGCCGGTGAGCGGGAGCAGCCCGGCGAGGGCGCGCAGCGCGGTGGACTTGCCGGCGCCGTTCGGCCCGAGCAGGGCGATCACCTCGCCGGGGGCGGCGGTGAGGGCGAGGTCGAGGTGGAAGGCGGCGCGGGTGATCTGGAGGTGGGCGTCCAGGCCGGCTGCGGGCCCGGGAGCGAGGTCGGAGCGTTCGTGAGAGGGTGTCACGGAAGCGCTGGACGGGGTCTCGGGACTGTTAGAGGGTGTCACGGTGTCGACATCCAGCGGTCGCGGAGCCCGGCCAGGACGGCGATCGAGACCGTGAGCAGCACCAGGCTGAGCGCGATCGCGGCCTCCGGGTCGGACTCCATGGCGAGGTAGACGGCCAGCGGCATGGTCTGGGTCTGGCCTGGGAAGTTGCCGGCGAAGGTGATGGTGGCGCCGAACTCGCCCAGCGCCCGTGCCCAGGCCAGCACCGCGCCCGCCCCGATGCCCGGCGCGATCAGCGGCAGGGTGATCCGGCGGAAGGCGGTCAGCCGGGAGGCGCCCAGGGTGGCGGCGGCCTCCTCGTACCGGGGGTCGGCCGCCCGCAGCGCGCCCTCCACGCTGATCACCAGGAACGGCATCGCCACGAACGCCTCGGCGATCACCACCCCGGAGGTGTGGAACGGCAGCGTCACGCCGAAGGCCGAGTCCAGCCAGCGCCCCACGATCCCGTTGCGCCCGAGGACCAGCAGGAGTGCGACACCCCCGACCACGGGGGGCAGTACCAGGGGCAGCGTCACCAGGGCCCGGACGAACCGGCGGCCGGGGAAGTCGGTGCGGGCCAGCAGCCAGGCCAGCGGTACCCCGAGCAGCAGGGAGAGCGCGGTCGCGGCCGTCGCGCAGAGCAGCGAGAGCCGCAGCGCCTGCCAGACCTCGGCGCTGCCGAGCTGCTCGGAGAGCGAACTCCATGGCGCCCGCACCAGCAAGCCGACCAGCGGCAGCACCAGGAAGGCCAGCCCGAGCAGGGCGGGCAGCAGCAGGGCGTACGGGATCCGGGCGCGGGCGGCCCGCCGGGTACGCCGCCGGGCCCCGGCGTCCTGGTGGACGCCGGGCCCGGCGTGGGCGGGCTGGTGGTGCGTCACGGGGCCTGGAAACCCGCCGTGGTGAGCACCTGCTGCGCCTCGGCCGAGAGGATGTACGCGGCGAAGGCGGCCGCGCCGGCGGCGTTGGGGGCCTTCGCCAGCGGGGCGATCGGGTAGTCGTTCACGGCCTTGGCGGCCTCGGGGAAGTCCACGCCGTCGATCTTCGCAGCATCGGACTTCACATCGGTCCTGTACACGAGCGAGGCATCCACCTCGCCGAGCTCGACCTTGGTGAGCGCGCCCTTGACGTCCTGCTCCAGGGTGACCGGGGTGAGGTTGACCCCGCCCGCCTTGAGCGCGGTCAGCGCGGCGGCGCCGCAGGGCACCTCCTTCGCGCAGAGGGCGACCTTGAGGCCGGAGCCGGCCAAGTCCTTGAGCGCGGCGATGTGCTTGGGGTTGCCCTTGGGCACCGCGATCTCGAGCGTGTTGCGGACGAAGACCTTGGGGTCGCTCGCGCCCTTGGCGTCGGTGACGGTCTTCATGGTGGCCGGGCTGGCGGCGGCGAACACGTCGGCCGGAGCGCCGGAGTTGATGCTCTGGGCCAGCGCGGAGCTGCCGCCGAAGTTGAAGGTGACCTTCACCCCGGGGTGGGCGGCCTCGAACTTCTTGCCGAGCGCCGTGAAGCTCTCCTTGAGCGAGGCGGCGGCGAAAACGGTCACGGTGCCGGACACCTTGGCCTCGGCCGAGCCGCCGACGGCGGTCGAAGGGGACTGGCTGCTGCCGCCCGCCGTGGACTTGTCGCCGCTGCTGCCGCAGGCGGAGAGCCCGCCGGCCAGCGCGAGGACGGCGACGGCGGCGACGGCGGTGCGACGCGTGGAGCTGGTCATGAGGTGTTCCCCTCCTGCCGCGCCGGATGGCGCGGGGGCTGCGGTCGTAACGCCGATCATAATGCCGCAGATTCGGTCGGAAAATCCGTTGTTACATCGCACAGGCCAAGGAGGGGAGGCCTGGATGCCCGCATGTGCGATGTGTTGAAGCAGGTCGGACGGGGTGTGGCGCGGCGGAGGGTCAGACCTCCAGATCGGCCTCGACCCGGGCCAGCTGGTGGCGGGCCATCGCAAGGTTGGCCCGGTTCTTGTCCAGGGCGAGGTAGAGGAAGAGGCCCTTGCCGCCGCGGCCGGTGATCGGGCGGATCAGGTGGTACTGGCTGGTCAGGGTGATCAGGATGTCCTCGATGCCGTCCTTGAGGCCGAGCATGTCCATGGTGCGCATCTTGGCCCGCACCACGTCGGTGTTGCCGGCGGCGGCCACCGTGAGGTCGAGGCCGCTGGCACTGTCGAGGGTGCCGAGGGCCATGCCGCTGTTGTAGTCGACCAGCGCGGCGCCGATCGCGCCTTCGATGCTGCTGATCGCCATGCGGAGGGTCGCGTCCACGTCTGCCATGTCTGGTGCTCCTTCTGAGTGGGGGTCGGAACCGGAGTCCGGTTCGGGTTCGGTTTCGAGGTCGGTTGCTGGTTCTTCGAGGTCGGGCTTGGGGGTTCGGGGGGCTCGGCGTCTGGTCATTCGACGGCGGGGGAGTCGGGGCTCTCGCGGGAGGGCGCGGGCTCGCGGGCGTTGGGGTTGAGGGAGCGGTCGAGCAGCTGCCCGATCCGGGCGGCGGAGCGTCGGCCCTCCAGGTGGAGGCGGCCCACGTTCACGTCCGGGAAGGAGAGCAGGGTGAGCGCGCAGACGGTGCCGGCCGCGTAGGTGGCGACGTAGCCGTGCTCGCCCCGGACCAGCGACTCGCGGAACTCGCCCTGGCCGGTGGCGTCCGCCAACCGCTGGGCCAACGAGAGGGAGGCGGCGGTCAGGGTGGCGAGGCTGCCGGGCTCGGTGTCATGGGAGTCGTGGGCGAGCAGCATGCCGTCCACGCTGGCGACCAGGCCCCCGGCCAGGTGCGGCACCCGGTGCCGCAGGGCGCGCAGCTCGGCCATCAACTCGGCTTCCAGGGTGACCAGTTGCCTGCGTCCGACGCGCTGCTTGAGCGCCCGCCTCATGGCCACGCGGGTGGAGTGGCAGCGGGTGGTGCGGTCACAGTCGGGCCTCCAGTGCGGTGAGGACTCGGGTCAGCAGGGCGATGTCCGGGTCGCGGTCGGACGGCGGCGGGGGAGCCGCCGGGCTGTTGCGGGGTCGGGTCGCGCCGGGGGAGCGCCTGGGGAGCGGGACCACCGGGTGAGCGGCGGCCCAGGTGTCCGGGGTGAGCCGGGCCTCGGGGGAGGGGTGGTACTGGGGAGAGGGAAGGAACTCGGGGGAGGGGTGGGACTCGGGGTCCGGCCGACCGCTCCGGGCGGGCGGCGGGTCAGGGGCGGATCGTGGCTCGGGGAGGGAACGGGGATCCGGCGTGGGTCGGGGGTCGAGGACGGGTCGGGTGGTGCCGGTGAACGGGGTCTCGAGGTAGCCGGCGGCGGCCAGGCGGCGGACCTCGGCGGTGGTGGCGAAGGCGGAGCGGCCGAGCAGCAGGGCGAGGTCCGCCGGAGTCCGGCGGCAGTCGGCCAGGGCGAGCAACTCCCGGCCGTGCGGGCCGAGTCGGGGTCGGGCCCGGCGTTCGCAGCGGCCCGGCGGGGTGGCGGCGGGCACCAGTGGGGCGTTGTCCACCTGCGGCCAGGGCCAGATCCGGGCCAGCAGGCGCCGGCGGCGGAGCGTCTCGTGGTGCAGCGCGTGGGCGCCGACCCGGCGGACCGGGCCGAGCCAGTGGCGTACCCCCGGCTCGAAGTACGCGCCGTCCGCCCGGGCCGAGAGTACGAAGTACCCGGCGTCGTACAGCGCGGAGAGGTGGCAGAGCTCCAACTCGCCCTGGGACAAGTGCCCTTGCTCGACCAGCTGCCGGCCGACCCGGCGGGCCGGGCCGTGTGCGAGCAGCGTCTGCTGCCAGACGGCGGGCGGGAGCCGGCCGCCGGTGGTGAGCAGGACGGCGAGGCCGGGGGCGTGCGGGCTCTCGGCGTGCGTCACGGCGCCGTCGACCAGGTAGACCGAGCCGTGCTCGCCGTGCAGCACGCCGGTCGCGCCGGCGCCGGCGAGCTGCTCCACCAGGGCTCCGCAGTCGGGGAGTTCGGGTCGGTCGACGGCGGTGGCGAGGGCGGCTCGGAAGGAGTGGGCGGTCGCCAACGGGCGGTCGGGGAGCGGGGCTTCGGGGAGCGGGGCAGGGCCAGGTGGCTGGGGGCGCTCGGTGCGGGCCGGGCGGCCCAGGATCGGCGGGCGCAGTGCGGGCACCGGCCGGAGGTCCGGGCGGAGATCAGGATGCAGATCAGGATGGAGATCGGGGCGGGTGTCAGGGCGGAGATCGGGGGTCGGTGGCCGTTCGGTCCGGGTCACAGAAGAACCAACTCCTCGGCCAGGGACTGGAGTCGGATCCGGGCCACGGCGAGGTTGCCCTGCCGGCGGTCGAGCCAGAGGTGGAGGAGGAGCCTGCTGTCGAAGGTGGTGTCGACGAAGCGGATCAGGTGGTAGCTGCTGCCGGTGGTGAGGATCAGGTCCTGGAGTGGCATCCTGGGGTCCTCCTGGTCGGCGAAGGTGGGGCACTCGGCGGCGGCGCGGGCCAGGTCGGTGGCCTCGGCCGCGGTGGTCTCGTGGTCGCCGCTCGGGCTCTCCCCCTGGTGGCCGAGGGCCAGGCCGCTGCCCCAGTCGGTGAGGCTGACTCCTCGGGCACCGGCGATCGTCATCGCCTGGGCCAGGCAGTCGTCGATTCCGGGCACACGGGCTCCTTCGGGCGGGCGGGGGCCGCTACGGCGGGTGGCCCCTCCGGCACGGAAGGCTACTGGGGGTGACGGTGTGATGAAAATGTCGTCGTCATATTCCGCTGGCCTTCGCCGGTTTCCGGCCACGCGTCCGAGGCCCGCCGACCCTGGCCCGAGCTGGTGGATTCCCGGCTGTCGAGGCCGATCGGGCCGCCGTCAGGTTGGCTTGAATGCGTCCGTGCTCCGGTGAATGATCGGCGCTCGAAGGGGCGTGCGAACCTCAACTGCTCGCACGCTGATACAAACTGACTGATCCTCAGTTATTTTCCCGCATCCGCCCGGTCACCCCGTCGGGTGGGCTGCGCAGGAGGTGGCGTGATGTCGACCACGCGGATCCCGGGGCCGCCCGGCCTGCCCCTGATCGGCTCGGCGTTCGAGCTGGCTCGTCGGCCGCTCCAGGCCATGCTGGCCGCCCGGCGTGACCGCGGCGACGTGGTGCGGTTCAGCGTCGGCCCGCCCGGGCTGCGGCGCGAGCTGTACGCGGTGTTCTCCCCCGAGGGGGTGCAGCAGGTGCTGGCCGGGGAGGCCGCCAACTTCCGCAAGGAGAGCGAGCTCTACGAGGAGGTGCGGGAGAGCTTCGGCAACGGCCTGCTCACCGCGCAGGACACGGACTACCAGCGTCAACGCCGCCTGGTCCAGCCGCTGTTCACCAAGCGCCGGGTGGACGGCTATGCCGAGGCGGTGGGGGTGGAGGCGGCCGCGCTGGTCGATCGCTGGGCGGCGGTGCCGGACGGGGTGGTGGACACCGTCGGCGAGATGTCCCGGTTCGCCCTGCGGACGGTGGCCCGGATCCTGTTCGGCACCGACGTGGAGGCGGCGGCGGAGGTCGGTGGTGACCTGCTCGGGCTGCTCGCGGCGGCACGGACCGAGGACGGGGAGCGGCTGGACGCGGGCGAGCTGCGCGACCAGGTGCTGATCTTCCTGCTGGCCGGGCACGAGACCACGGCTACCTCGCTGACCTTCGCGCTGCACCTGCTGGGCCGGCACCCGCAGGAGCGACGACGGGCCCGCGAGCAGGTCGAGCGGGTGCTCGGCAGGCGGCCGAGGGAGCGAACTCGACCCGCCGGACGTTACGGAAGAAGCCCTGCCTGTGCACCACCAGGCGGGGGTGGACCCCCGGGGTCGTCTCCCGGCTTGGCCGCCGGGGTGGGCTGGTTTCGACGGCCAGGTCCACCAAGGTCCTCACCGGTCCGGGGGTGCACAGCACCGCGTCAGTCAGCTCGAACAGTGCATCGCGTCGTCCGGTCGCGCAGTCCTGGAAGGCCTCGGAAGCGTGACGGCTCCGCGAACGGCTCGCCCTGAACACCCTGTTCCACCGCAGTCGCCGGCACGGCCCTCGCGTCAAGTCCTGTATTCCTTGGTCAAGTTCAGGATCACGCGAGGGCCGTAGCCACGTCCCGGAGGCGCCCGAACGAGTGATCGCCGGGCCCGCCTGTTCGAGGCCGGGCGTCAAACGGCAAGCTGAGGCGACCTAGCACATCAACTTCCCTCTGTGGGTAGCTTTTCAGATCTTCGGTCAGCCGTATCGGTGGGCTGGATAGCGTCCTGGCATCCGAGACCGAAGCGTTCCTCCGGCGGGCATCCAGCTGCTGGCATATGCCAGTGGCGGATGACCCGAGCCGGGTCGCCCGGTCGAAGACAGCTCGGGCGGCGGTGCCTCTCGGGCCCGACCGGTGACCTGGAGGCCACACACCATGGGAACCCTGAACCACTTCAGCTTCGGCCTGATCACGCCCGCGATCTCGTACCTGATGGCCTGCGTCGGCGCCGCGCTCGGCCTGCGCTGCACCCTGCGGGCGCTCGCCGCGACCGGCGCCTCGCGCCGCAACTGGCTGTTCACGGCGGCGGCCGCGATCGGCTCCGGCATCTGGACGATGCACTTCATCGCGATGTTCGGCTTCACGGTGGACGGCACCGAGGTGCGCTACGACGTGCCGATCACCCTGCTCAGCCTGGTGATGGCGATCGCCGTGGTCGGGGTCGGGGTGTTCCTGGTCGGCTACGGGCGCAACCGCAACCGGGCGCTGCTGCTCGGCGGGCTGGCCACCGGGATCGGGGTGGCCGCGATGCACTACACCGGGATGGCGGCCGTCCGGCTGCACGGTGAAGTCCACTACGAGGTGGGCGCGGTGGTGCTCTCGGTGCTGATCGCGGTGGCCGCCGCCACCGCCGCGCTCTGGGCCGCCGTGACCATCCGCAACGTCTGGGCGGCGGGCGCCGCCGCACTGCTGATGGGCGTCGCGGTGAGCAGCATGCACTACACCGGGATGGCCGCCGTTCAGGTGCACATGCACCCCGGCCGGGCCGAGCTCGGCGGCGCGACCCCGATGCAGTTCGTCTTCCCGCTCGCCGTGGCGCTCGGCTCCTTCCTCTTCCTGGCCTCCGCCTTCGTCGCACTCTCGCCCACCGCGCAGGAGAACGCCGCCTACCGCCAGGCGGGCGAGCTCACGGTCGAGGAATTCGACCGCGCGGCCTGAGGGGCCCCGGGCCGGTCCACACGTCAACTCCGTTCCACCGAAAGGGCAAGCACCCATGCGAGTACGCCGCGGTACCTCCCGCAGCGCACCGACGGCGGCACCGAGCGCCGGACGCGGCCCCGTCCGCCCCGGCGGCACCGGGCAGCGGCGGGGCGCGCACGCCGGGCCGCCGGCCCGGGAGAGCGTGGCCGAGCTGACCGGCGAGGTCAACCAGGCTGCCGGGCAAACCGGTTGGCAGCGGTTGCGGCCCCGGACGGTGCGGGCCAGGATCATCGCGCTGCTGATGGTGCCGGTGGTCTCGGTGCTCGCGCTCTGGGCCTTCGCCACCGTCACCACCGCGCAGGACGTGTGGAGCCTGATCCACCTCCAGGACACCGACCGCACCGTGCTCGCCCCGGTCCGGGCCACCCTGGCCGGCCTCCAGGAGGAACGGACTGCTGCCGGGCAGCTGTTGGCCGGCTCCGGCGCGGGCCGGGAGAGCGCGCTGCGCGAGGCGGGCACCGCCACCGACCGGGCGTTCGCCCCGCTCGCGCTGGCCGACCGGTACAACCGGGCCGACGCCGAGGGGTTGGGCCCGGAGACCGCCGCCCGGGTGGACGCGCTGGGCACCGCAGTCGCGGCGCTGCCCGCGCTGCGGGCCCGGCTGCTGGCCCGGACCGTCGGCTGGGACGAGGCGTACGCCGCGTACGCGGCCGCCACCGATCGGGCCTTCGAAGTGCTCGGCTCCACCACGCAGTTGCAGGACCACCGGGCCGCCTCGGACGCCCGGGTGCTGCTCGAACTCTCCCGCTCGCACGAGCAACTGGCCCGGGAGGACGCCCTGCTGCGGGCCGGGCAGGCGGTCGGCTCACTCACCACGCCCCAACTGCGCTCCTTCGCCGATGCGGTGGCCGCCCGGCGGCTGTTCGAGCAGACCGCCGCTCCCGATCTGCGGCCGGCCGACCGCACCGCGCTGGCCGTGCTCACCACCGGCACCGACCACCGTGACCTGACCCGGGCCGAGGACGCCGTGGCCGGCGCGAACGACGGCGGCGCGGCGGTGGCCGCCATCGGCCCGGACCAGTGGCAGACCGCCGCCGACGCGGTCGGCCGGGGCCTGACCTCGGTGGAGGACCAGGCGGGCAGCGCCGCCGTCCAGCGGGTGCGGCCGTACGCCCTGGGCCTGTTCACCCCGGCGGGCACCGCCGTGCTGCTGGGGCTGATCGCGGTGCTCGCCTCGCTGCTGATCTCGGTGCAGATCGGCCGCGGGCTGGTCACCGAGCTGATCGCCCTGCGCAACAGCGCACTCGAGCTCGCGCTGCGCAAACTCCCCTCCACCATCCGGCGGTTGCGCGCGGGCGAGGAGATCGACGTGGCGGCGGAGGCGCCGTTGCGCGGCTACGGCGAGGACGAGATCGGGCAGGTGCACGGCGCGCTGGACACCGTGCAGCGGGCCGCCGTCACCGCCGCCGTGGAGCGGGCCGAGGTGCTCTCCGGGGTCTCCGGGGTGTTCGTCAACCTGGCCCGGCGCAGCCAGGTGCTGGTGCACCGCCAACTCACCCTGCTGGACGCGATGGAGCGGCGCACCGAGGACCCGGCCGAGCTGGAGGACCTGTTCCGGCTGGACCACCTGACCACCCGGATGCGGCGGCACGCGGAGGGCCTGATCATCCTCTCCGGCGCGGTGCCCGGCCGGGCCTGGCGGCGGCCGGTGCCGCTGATGGACGTGGTGCGGGCGGCCGTGGCCGAGGTGGAGGAGTACGCCCGGGTCGAGGTGCACCGGCTGCCGTTCGCGGCGGTGGCCGGCCCGGCGGTGGCCGACCTCACCCACCTGGTGGCCGAACTGGTCGAGAACGCCACGGGGTTCTCGCCCCCGCACACCAAGGTGCACATCCGGGGCGAGCAGGTGGGCAACGGCTACGCGCTGGAGATCGAGGACCGCGGGCTCGGCATGGGCCCCGAGGCGCTCTCCGACGCCAACCGCCGGATCGGCGCCACTGACCAGGTGGACCTCTTCGACAGCGACCGGCTCGGCCTCTTCGTGGTCAGCCGGCTGGCCCGCCGCCACGAGGTCAAGGTGGCCCTGCGGCCCTCCGCGTACGGCGGCACCACCGCCGTGGTCCTGCTGCCGACCACCCTGCTGGACGGCAGCGAGACGGAGCCGCCCGCCGCCCCCCGCTCCCTGCCGGCGGCCGCGCCGCAGCCCGCACCGCCGGTGCCACAGCTCGCCCCTCCGGCGCCCGAGCCCGCACCGGCGTCCGAGCCCGCGTCCGCACCGGCGTCCGCGGCCGACACTCCCGATGTGCCCGAGGCGGCCACCCCGCCGTCACCGTCACCGGCCCAACCACCCGCCACGGTGAACCCGTTCGGGATGCGGGACGGCAGCCCCGGGGTGCTCCGGCCGACTCCGTTCGGCGGGCCGCGGACTCCGGCCCGGCCGGATCTGGTGCCGCAGGCCTTGGTGCCAGGGCCAACGGCCGGTGCGAGCGGGCCCGCCGAGGGTGAACTGCCGCGCCGGGTACGGCAGGCGAGTCTGGCGCCGCAGCTGCGGGAGGCACCGCTGCTCGGCGGGAGTGGCACCGACCAGGGCCGACGGGATCCGGATCAGGCGCGGGCGGCGATGTCCGCGTATCAGCAGGGTTGGGCGCGCGGCAAGGGCCGCCGCGCCGGGCAGAGCGACTCCGAGGAGGGCAAGAACCGATGATCGGTACCACGCACCACGCAGGTGAGCTCAACTGGCTGCTGGACGAACTCGTTTCACGGGTGGCCCAGGTCAGGTTCGCGGTGATGCTCTCGGCCGACGGCCTGGCGATGGGCACCTCGGCCGGGATCGGCCGGGAGGACGGCGAACACCTGGCGGCCGTGGCCTCCGGCTTCCACAGCCTGGCCAAGGGCGCCGGGCGGCACTTCGACGCCGGTGAAGTCCGCCAGACCATGGTGGAGTTGGAGCACGGATTCCTGTTCGTGGCGGCGGCCGGCGAGGGCACCTGCCTGGCGGTCTTCGCGGGGGCGGACGCCGATCTCGGGTTGATCGCCTACGAGATGGCCCGGTTGGTCCGCCGGGTCGGCGAGCACCTGCACACCGCGCCGCGCCAGGCGGACGACCTCCTCGCGCCGCGCCGGGACGGCCACCCCGCACCGGGCGGGGCGGACGGCCTGCGGACCGCGCCGCGCGGCGCGGTCGGGGGGTGAGCCCGGTGCCGTACCCGCCGCGCCACTACCTGCCGGGCTCCGACTTCGGCTACCCGCCGCCGCCCGAGCAGCCCACCCGCTGGTACGACGACGCCGCCGGGCCGCTGGTCCGCCCCTACGCGATGACCAAGGGCCGGACCAGGCCCGCCGGGCAGGAGTTCGACCTGATCGCGCTGGTGGTGAGCGACTTCGCGGATGGCAGCGAGCCGGGGGTGGGCCCGGAGCAGGGCCTGATCCTGGACCTGTGCCGCAACAACGCGCTCTCGGTGGCCGAGATCGCCGCCGAGACCGACCTACCGCTGGGCGTGGTGCGGGTGCTGCTCGGCGATCTGCTGGCCGCCGAGCACATCCGGGTCTCCCGCCCGGTGCCGCCCGCCCAGCTGCCCGACGAACACATCCTCCGTGAGGTGATCAATGGTCTCCGTGCGCTCTGAGGCGCCCGCCGACACCCCCGTGCTCGCCCTGAAGATCCTGGTGGCCGGCGGCTTCGGAGTCGGCAAGACCACCCTGGTCGGCTCGGTCAGCGAGATCCGGCCGCTGCGGACGGAGGAGCAACTCTCCGCCGCCGGACAGTCGGTGGACGATCTGGACGGGGTCGAACAGAAGACCACCACCACGGTGGCGATGGACTTCGGTCGGATCACCATCCGGGACGGGCTCTCGGTCTACCTGTTCGGGACACCGGGCCAGGACCGGTTCTGGTTCCTCTGGGACGAGTTGGCCCAGGGCGCGCTGGGCGCGGTGGTGCTGGCCGACACCCGGCGGCTGACCGACTGCTTCCCCGCCGTGGACTTCTTCGAGCACCGGGGGATCCCGTTCGTGGTCGCCGTGAACCACTTCCCCGGCTCGAAGGAGTACCGGCCCCAGGAGGTGTCCGCCGCGCTGGACCTCGACCCGCAGACTCCGGTGGTGGTCTGCGACGCCCGCAGCCGGGCCTCGGGCAAGGACGTGCTGGTCACGCTGGTCGAACATGCCGGCCGGGTGCACTCCGCGCGGCTGTTGGCGGAGGTCTCGTAGCAGTCGAGCTGACGAGCCGTCATCTCACGGACCGTCACAGTTGAGTTGCGGGACGCCTGCGATCCACCGGAGTGACCCCCTGCTGTTACCTGTCCGTCCGCCTGACGTTCGCATCGCGTCCCTCTGGCCTTGTGCTGAACCGGATTTGCTGTCCGCCGCATGATCGCGCCGGGGGCGACCGACCCGCGGCGGCACAGGTACGGGAGGGCACAGGACATGACCGTTAGGGGTAGGGCGGCGGAGCCGTCGAGACGGGGCGGGCGGCGGCGCGCGGTCAAGGGGGCCGCGCTGCTGCTGCCCGCGCTGCTGGCGCTCACCGCCTGCGACGGCGCCTCGGCCGGGGCGGCCGGCGGCGGTGCGGACACGAAGGACGCCTCGGGTGACGTGGTCGTGATGACCTGGGCCCCGGCCGGGACGGGCAGCGACGACCGGCCCGGCGTCACCGCGCTCGCCGCCGCGATCGGCACCGAGGTGAACGGCAAGGGCGGCCTGTACGGCCGCAAGCTGCGGGTGCTCACCTGCAACGAGCACGGCACCGCGGACGGTGCGGCCGCCTGCGCCCACCAGGCCGTGGACGCCAAGGCGGTGGCCGTGGTCGGCGCCTACAGCCAGTACGGCGACACCTTCATGCCGCTGCTCGAGGCCGCCGGCATCCCCTACCTGGGCGGATACGGCCTCTCCGCACCGGAGTTCAGCAGCCCGTACTCCTACCCGGTCGGCGGCGGCACCCCCAGCCTGATCGCGGGCAGCGGGCGCCAGCTGGTCGCGGCCGGCTGCCGGAGCGTGGCGGTGCTGCGACCGGACAGCGGCGCGGGCGACACCCTGACCCGCTACCTCTCGGCCGCGCTCGCCCCCGACGGCGTGGCGCTCACCGACATCAAGGTGGGTGAGAAGAACGCCGACTACGCCGACGCCGTGCACCGCGCCGTCAACGGCGACAGGTCGGGCAACTGCGTGACCGACGCGCTCGGCCCGGAGCAGACCCTCAAGGTGCTCGACGCCTGGCGCAAGGCCGCCCCGCACCACACCCAGTTCGCCTCGGTGATCGGCTCGATCCAGCAGTCCGTGGTGGACGCGACCGGCGGCGCCAACGGCCCGCTGGACGGAGCCTTCGCCACCGGCTGGTACCCGCCGGAGAGCTCCCCGGTCTGGGACGGCCTGCGCTCCACGGCCGGCCCCGACAAGACGATCACCACCGCCGACCTGGCCGTGCAGACCACCTGGGTGGCCTACCAGGTGCTGCTGCAGGCCGCCGACCGGCTGAGCTCGGCGGGCACCCCGTTCACCACCCGCACCCTGCGGGCCGAGCTGGACGGCGACGACACGCTCGCCGACGGCGGGGTGACGCCGCCGCTCACCTGGGGCCTCACCGACCTGCTGCCCAGCGCCGAGACGCCCCGGCTCACCGACACCTGGGTCACCTTCCAGCAGGTCAAGGACGGCAAGCTGACGCAGCAGCAGAGCGGGTTCGTGGACGTGCGGTGGGCGCTCACCGGGGGCAAGCCCTCCTGAGGCCGGGGCCGCCCGACGGCCACCGAGGCCGCCGGCCCGGCCGGTGCGGCGGGCTCCGCTGGAGCGTCCGGCTGAGCGGCCCCTGGGTTCGGGTGTGCCGCGCTCTGCTGCGGCACCCCTCGCCGTACGCTGAAAATGTGATCACTTATGAGGACCGCAGGCTGCGGACATTGGCCGACCAGGGGCGTTGGACGGAGCTGCTGGGGCGGCACCGGCAGGCCAGGGCCGCCGGGCGGCTGCGGGAGGCCGGGCAGCTCGGCCACCTGATCGCCTTCGGCGCGCCGCCCGAGCTGGCCGCCCGGCTGTTCGACGCCGAGGGCGGGCCGGGCAGCACGGCGGACGCCGGCGACCACGACGCCGGCCCGCTCTGGGAGGTCCTGGCCACCCGGCACTCCTGGCGGCGGCTGGCGCTGCTGCTGGGGCCGACGGAGGTGCGGCGGCTGGTGCTGCACACCCGGGCGCTGCTCGGCGAGGACCTCCGGGAGGGGGCCGAGCCGGATCCGGAGGGCGTGCCGCTGGCCCTGGAGCCCTGGGAGCTCGCGGGCTGGGAGGAGCGCAACCGGGTCCGCGAGTACCTGCGGACCGGCGGTGCCCGCCGGGCGCTGTTCGCGCTCCCCGGCAGCCTGGAGGGCCTCGGGCCGGTGGACCTGCCCGGCCGCGGCGAGACCGTCCCCGGCCTGGCCGCCACCCGGCTGCTCTCCGGGTACGCCCCCTGGCTGGACGCGGTCTGCGTCCGGGGCACCGCCCCCGACGCCATCGCCCACCTGACGACGGCGCGCCGGATCACCGGCGGCTACCTCCCGCTCGGCCACGCCTACCCGACCCTGGTCCTCGCCGCCTCCGACACCCCCGCCCACGGCACCGCCCAGGGCCGGCTCGCCCTCTGGCGCGTCCTCACCGCGATGACCGGCGCCGCCGCCACCACCCTGCCCGAGATTCGCGGCCTCGCCGCCCGCCTCCGCTGCTTCACCTGGAGCGAGCCGGACGACGAACTCCGCTACCTCCACCTCGCCCTGGAGGACCCGGCCACCGGCCTCACCTGGGCCCTCAGCGGCGCCCTCCCCGAACCGGCGTACGTCTAGGGCCGCTCCGGCCTGTCACACCGGGCGCTCGCCGTCGGGCCCGCAGCGGGCCCGACGGTCAGCGAGGGGTGAGGGTGGTGAGGGTGGGCGGGAGGTCCTCGGTGTGCAGGACGCCGAGGTGTTTGGTGGCGCGGGTGAGGGCGACGTAGAGGTCGTTGTGGCCGCGGGGGTGGGCGGTGGTGATGGCGGTGGGGTCGAGGACGAGGACGGTGTCGAATTCGAGGCCCTTGGACTGGGCCGGGGTGAGCAGGAGGGCGGGGGAGTCGAGGGCGGTGGGGGAGTCGGGGGTGGTCATGCCGGGCAACTCGGCCAGGGCGGCGAGGAGTTCGGCGGGGTAGGTCGGGGGGTGGATGACGGCCAGGCGGCCCTCGGTGCGGGCGGCGAGCTGCTCGGTGACGGCGGCGAGCAGGGCGGGCAGCGGGTTGTCGGCGGGCAGGCGGCGGCTCCACGGGTGGGTGCCGCCGGTGCGGACCGCACGCGGGGCGGTGAGGGCGGGGTCGAGCCGGTGCAGGGTGGCCTCGGCGACCTGCATGATCTCGGCCGGGGTGCGGTAGTTGACGGAGAGCTCGACCGAGCGCCAGCGGCCGGCGGTGTAGGCGTCCAGCGCCTCGCCCCAGGAGTCGAGCCCGCCCGGGGTGCCGGTCTGGGCCAGGTCGCCCACGATGGTCATCGAGCGGCCCGGGCAGCGGCGGGCCAGCATCCGCCAGGCCATCGGCGAGAGGTCCTGGGCCTCGTCCACGATGACGTGTCCGTAGGCCCAGAGCCAGTCCTCGGCCGCCCGTTCGGCCAGCGGCCGGAGCGCGGACTCGCCCTGGTACTGCTGCATCAGCTTCTGCGCGTCGATCTCCGCCAGTCCCTCGCCGAAGTCCGAGAGCACCCGCTCGGCCAGCGCCAACTCCTCGGCGTCGAAGGCCGGTTGCTTCGGCCGCGGGCGGGTGGACGGGGTGCCGAGCAGCTCGGCCGCCTCGTCGAGCAGCGGGATGTCCGCCTCCGTCCAGGCCAGGTTGTCGGCCCGCAGCAGGGCCGCGCGCTCGGCGGGGGCGAGCTCGGGGGCGGCCTCGGCGAGCAGTTCGGGGGAGGTGTAGAGGGCGGTGAGCAGCTGCTCCGGGGTGAGGCGGGGCCACAACAGCTCGGCCACGCGCTGGACTTCGGGGTCCTCGACCAGCTCGTCGGCCAGGTCGGCGACCGCGTCCAGGTCGAGCTCCTCGGCCCGGTCGCGGGCGATCCGCAGGGCGAGCTCGGAGGTGAGCCGCTCGACCAGGGCGGGCCGGGCCCGCAGGTGCGGCTCGTTGGTACGGCGGGCGGCGGCCTGGGCCCGCTCGCCGAGCGCCCGGGACACGGCCATCTCCTCGCGGTGGGCGGAGCCCCGGCCGAGGGTGACCGTCCAGTGGTCGTCGGGGAGTCGGCAGAGCCCGGCGAGGGCGGCGGCGAGCACCCCGGCCATCCGGGCGCCGCCCTTGACGGCCGCGGCCTCGGGGGTGTCGGCGCCGGCGGCGGTGTGGCCGGGGTAGAGGGTGCCGATGCTGCTCAGCACCACCTCGCTCTCGCCGAGCGAGGGCAGCACCTGGTCGATGTAGCGCAGGAAGGTGGTGTTCGGCCCGATCACCAGGACCCCGCGCTTGGCCAGCCGGTCGCGGTGGGTGTAGAGCAGGTACGCGGCGCGGTGCAGCGCGACCACCGTCTTCCCGGTGCCCGGGCCGCCCTGGACGACCAGCACGCCGCCGAGTTCGGACCGGATCACCCGGTCCTGCTCGGCCTGGATGGTGGAGACGATGTCGCCCATCCGGCCGGTGCGGGCCGCCGTCAGCGAGGCGAGCAGGGCGCCCTCGCCGCTCAGCGCGGCGCCGCTGCGGTGGTCGAGGTCGAAGGCGTCGTCGTCGAAGTCGACCACCGTGCGGCCCTTGCAGCGCAGGTGGCGGCGGGCGGCCACCGGGCCGGGGGCCGCCGGGGTGGCCCGGTAGAACGGCTCGGCGGCCGGGGCCCGCCAGTCGGTGAGCAGCGGCTCGTGGTCCTCGTCGGCGAGCGCGATGCGCCCGATGTACTGCCGCGCGCCGTCGGTGCGGTCGATCCGGCCGAAGCAGAGCCCGTACTCGGCGGCGTGCAGCTCGGCCAGCCGGCGGGTGTGGTGGATCTCCAGGGTGTCGCGCTCGAGCCGGGACTGGAGGGTGCCGCCCTCGCTCTGCCGGTGGATCGCGCGCAGCCGGTCGGTGGCCAGTTCGCGCTCCGCCTCCAGGCGGTCGTAGAGCTCGCCGACGTACGCGTTCTCGGCGAGCAGTTCGCGCTCGTGCCGATCGGTGGACGGGGTGGTGCGGACCAAAAGGAGCTCCTGGTGAATTGCGGCGGCCGAATGCGGAATTCCGTGGATATCCGGTTCAGGTCGGCAATTCTGCGGCACCCGGGGGGCCTTGCCGCAAGGCCCCCCGTACGGTATAGATTTATAGTGCGGGAGGGTGTGATGACACCCTGCGCGAGGACATCCTGCGGGCCACGGCGAGGAAGCGATCCGCCTGGTCGTCGTAACCGGTGAGTTCCCATCCCGCGGTGGCCAGGGCGGCTCGGAGATTCGGTTCGGTGCGTACGTCCTCCGGGGTGAGGGTGCGGCCGTGCTTGGCGGCCAGCGCCGCGCGGCCGATCGGGTAGAAGAGGGCCAGCAGCCCGCCGGGGCGGGTGACGCGGGCCAGTTCGCGGAAGCCGGCCACCGGGTCGGTGAGGTGGGAGACCAGGCCCGAGCCGAAGACGGCGTCCACGGTGGCCTCCGCCAGCGGCAGCCGGAGCACGTCGGCGGCGGCCAGCTCGGCGAAATCGGCCTGCGCGGCGGCCTCCTGGAGCATCTCGGGGGTCAGGTCCACCCCGAGCACCCGACCCGTCGGCCCGACGGCCGCCCGGAGCAGCGGCAGGGCGCGGCCGGTGCCGCAGCCCGCGTCCAGCACGAACTGGCCCGGCCGGAGACCGAGTTCGGCGATGGCGGCGGCGAAGCGCGGGCCGTCCTCGGGGAAGCGCTCGTTCCAGGTGGCCGCGCGGGCGGCGAAGAAGGCGCGGACGCCGGCCGGGTCGTCCCGGTAGCCCGGGCGAGGATTCTGGTAGGTCATGCGCGGAGCGTACGTGACCTTTTGCGGGCCCGGTCGTTGGAAGCCGAGAGCGCGGTTCTTCGAGGTCTTTTCCGAGGGGTCGTCACCCGGTCGGGTGAGGTTCGGTCCCAGAGGTGGGGCCACTCTGACCAGGCACTAAGGTTAGGTTTACCTAACTACGGGAGCCGTTGTGACCCTCACTGCCGAGCCTGCCGCCGAGCCGGTCAACGCCGCCGAAGCCACCCCGGGCGGGGCCATCCTGCGCCGCCAGCGCGTCCGCGAGTCCGCCGCGCGGACGTACGCGCGGTCCTTCCCGATCGTGCCGGTGCGGGCCCACGGCATGACGGTGGAGGGCGCCGACGGCCGGCGGTACCTGGACTGCCTCTCCGGCGCCGGCACGCTGGCCCTCGGCCACAACCACCCCGAGGTGCTCGCCGCCATCCGGCGCACCCTGGACAGCGGCGCCCCGCTGCACCTGCTCGACCTCGCCACCGCCGAGAAGGACGACTTCACCAGCGCCCTCTTCGCCTCCCTGCCAGCGGAGTTCGCCACCGGCGCCAAGGTGCACTTCTGCGGCCCGGCCGGCACCGACGCGGTCGAGGCCGCGCTCAAGCTGATGCAGACCGCCACCGGCCGCCGGGGCGCGCTCGCCTTCACCGGGGCCTACCACGGCATGACCGCCGGAGCCCTCGCCGTCACCGCCAACGTGGCCGTCAAGGCCCCCCTGCCCAGCGGTGGCGAGACCACCCGGCTGCCCTACCCCTACGCCTACCGCTGCCCGTTCGGGGTCGGCGGCGAGCGCGGCACCGAGCTGGCCGCGACCTACGTGCAGCGGCTGCTCGACGACCCTTCCGGCGGGGTGCTGCCGCCCGCCGCGATGATCCTGGAGGCGGTGCAGGGCGAGGGTGGGGTGGTGCCCGCGCCGGACGGCTGGCTGCGGGAGATGCGGCGGATCACGGCCGAGCGGGGGATCCCGCTGATCGTGGACGAGGTGCAGACCGGCGTGGGCCGGACCGGGGCGATGTGGGCCGTCGAGCACAGCGGGGTGGTGCCCGACGCGATGGTGCTCTCCAAGGCGATCGGCGGCAGCCTGCCGCTGGCCGTGGTGGTCTACCGCGAGGAGTACGACGGCTGGCTGCCCGGCGCGCACACCGGCACCTTCCGGGGCAACACCCTGGCGATGGCGGCCGGCGCCGCCACCCTGCGGTACGTGGCCGCCCACGGCCTGGCCGAGCGGGCCGCCCGGCTCGGCGAGCGGATCACCGCCCGGCTCCGGGAGGCGCAGCACCGCCTCCCGGTGATCGGCGAGGTCCGCGGCCGGGGCCTGATGCTCGGCATCGAGCTGGTCGACCCGACCGGCGAGCCCGACAGCTGCGGTGCCCACCCGGTCGACCCGGCCCTGGCCGTCCGGGTCCGCGCGGCCTGCCTGAGCCGCGGCCTGATCGTGGAGCTCGGCGGGCGGCACGACGCCGTGCTGCGGCTGCTGCCGCCGCTGACCATCACGGACGAGCAGGTGGAGGCGGTGCTCGACCGCCTGACGGACGCGATCGAGGCGGCGAGCGCGGGCGAGGGTGCCCGGTGAGCAGGCGTTCGACGGGAGGTCTCGGGGCGGGGACGGCGCTCTCGGGCGGGGTCGGTGGGGCGGCCGCGCTCGAGCCGCTGGTCGAGCAGGTGCTGGCCGGGCTGGCGGCCGGGGCGGCGCGCCGCGGCGGGCCGGTGCCGGCCGCCGACCCGGCGGAGCTCGCCGAGGTGGCGGCGGCGGTGTTCGGCCACCGGGCCGACCTCCGGGCTGACCGGGGCGACCACCGGACTGATCACCAGGCCGACCTCCGGGCTGACCACCGGGTCGGCTACGAGGCTGTCGACCAGGCCGCCGGCGGTGAGCCGGACGCGTTACTGCGGCTGACCGAGTTCCTGGCCTACGGGAGCGCCGATCCGGCGGAGCCGGCCTGTGCGGCGCACCTGCACTGCCCGCCGCTGGCGGTCGCGGTGGCGGCGGATCTGGCGGTGAACGCGCTCAACCCCTCGCTCGACTCCTGGGACCAGGCGCCGGTGGCCACCACGCTGGAGACCACGCTGGTGGGGGAGTTGGCCGCGCTGGTCGGGTTCCCGGCGGAGCAGGCGGCCGGGGTGCTGACCTCCGGGGGCACGGAGTCGAACCTGATGGGGCTGATGCTGGCCCGGGACCAGATCCTGCCCACCGACGTGGAGTTGGACGGGCTGCCGAGCGGGCTGCGGCCGGTGATCGTGGCCTCGGAGGCGGCCCACTTCTCGGTGCAGCGGGCCGCTGCGCTGCTCGGGCTCGGCGAGCGAGCGGTGCGGCCGGTGCCGGTGGACCGGGAGCTGCGGATGGACCCGGCGGCGCTGGCGGAGGTCCTGGCCGAGACCACGGAGGAGGGCGGCACGCCGATCGCGGTGGTGGCCACGGCCGGGACGACCGACACCGGGGCCGTCGACCCGCTGCACCGGGCCGCCGATCTGGCCGCCGAGTACGGGACCTGGCTGCACGTGGACGCGGCGTACGGCGGCGGGGCGCTGCTCTCGCCCAAGCTCGCCCCGCTGCTGGCCGGGATCGACCGGGCCGACTCGGTCTCGCTGGACTTCCACAAGCTGGGCTGGCAGCCCACCGCCGCCGGGGTGTTCCTGGTGCGGCGGGCCGCCTCGTACGCCTCGCTGACCCGCCGCGCGGTCTACCTCAACCCCGAGGACGACGAACTCGCCGGCTACCCGAGCCTGCTCGGCCGCTCGCTGCGCACTACCCGCCGGGCCGACGCCTTCAAACTCGCCGTCACCCTGCGGACCTTGGGCCACTCCGGCCTCGGCGAGCTGGTGGACACCTGCCACGGCCTGGCCCTGGCCGCCGCCGAGGCGGTGGCCGCCGAGCCCGCGCTGGAGCTGCACTGCCCGCCGATCCTCACCACCGTGGTGTTCCGCTACCGGCCCATGGGCGGCGACCCGGCCGAGGCCGACCGGTGCAACGCCGAACTGCGCCGGGTGCTGCTGCGCACCGGCCAGGCGGTGGTCGGCCGCACCGAGCTGCCCGGCCGGGGGCCGGGCCGGGTGCGGCTGAAGCTCACCCTGCTCAATCCGCACACCTCGCCCGCCGCCCTCGCCGGGCTGCTCGCGGCGGTGGTGGCGGCCGGCCGCGCGGTCGAGGCCTGACGGGGCCGAAGACGTGGTCTCCAACCCGGGTGGCCGGAAAGGCGCCCGGGTCTGGAGGAAAGCACAGTGGCAGTCGACGGTGCCGCATGACTGGTCAACACCATGACTGACCAGGGAAGTTGAGAGTCAGTGGACATACCGTCGGAGCTCTGTCCAGCCCCTTTCGGCCGACCTGACGAAGGTTTTCGGCCAACCGGAAGCAGGGGCTTGCGGATGTGGTGAACCCCGGCGGTAACTTCGGGTAGTCGCCGCCACACCAGGAGCACACGGCTCCTCGGGACTAGCGGCGCAAGGGAGACTTCGCCCGGGCGCGACCGCCGTCGCGCGGCGCCCGTGGCATCTCGTGTCACCTTCCGAGTCTCGAACACCACCGGCCCGACATCGGCGGCCCGACCGGCGCGGCACCCTGCCCCGGTCGCGCCGACGGCGGCGTGTGCGCGCGGCTCGGCCCCGTCCTGTGCTCGCCCTGCCCCGTGGAAGGCCCGCACCATGAGTGACCTGCTCCTGAGCACCACCGCCCTCGACGTCACCGCCCCTCGCCCCGACCGCCTCGCCTTCGAGGCGCTGCCCTACTCCGGCGACTGCCGGCGGATCTGGCAGCGTGGTGACCACCTCCTGATCGGCGTCAGCCCCGGCAACAGCTACTTCAGCCACCAGCGCATAGCCGAACTTCTCCTCTGGGCAGGCGAGTTGTTCGAGTCCATCGACATCGTCTACGCCGATCTCCAGGTGGAGGCCCAGTACGTCGCCGCCGGCTACGGCCCCGAGCACGCCCGGCGGCGGGCCGCCAAGGAGATCAAGACCACCCACCGCCGGATCCAGCGCGGGGTCGAGGCGGCCGGGCTGCCCGGGGTGGGGGTGCACGGGCTCTCCGCCTTCACCGGCGACCCGGCCTACCAGCGGCTGCACCGCAGCGTGCTGACCGCGCTGGAGGCCGACCGGGAGTTCCGCGAGGCCACCGAGGGGATGGCCCGGGCCTTCCTGGCCGCCCGGCTCGGCGCCGAGGTGACCCCGGCCGAACTCGCCGCCGGGGTCGCCTACATCGCCGCCGAGCTGCCGTTCTTCCTGGACACTCCGAGCCTGCTCGGCAAGCCCAGCTCCGTGGCCTGCTACCACGTCCAACTCCCGCTCACTCCCGTCCTGTTCGGACGGGAAGAGGGCCTGCGGGCCGCCCCCGGCCAGGCGTACGCCGTGATCCGGCCGAAGGCGCACCGGCCCCAGCCCGTAGCGGCCTGAACCACCGAACGACCACCCCGATCAGGAGACGAACTCCCCATGACCCAGGCCGAATTCACCTTCCCGCTGGACCGACGCGGCGACGTGCTGCCGGCGGAGGCCGAACTGCTCCGCAGCAAGCACCCGGTGGCCAAGGTGACCACCCTGACCGGCGACCAAGCCTGGCTGGTCAGCAGCTACGCACTGGCCAAGCAGGTGCTGGAGGACGAGCGGTTCAGCCTCAAGGACACCGCCAACCCCGGCGTGCCGCGCCAGTACGCGCTGACCATCCCGCCCGAGGTGGTCAACAACATGGGCAACATCAACAGCGCCGGGCTGCGCGAGGCGGTGATGAAGACCCTCTCGCCGCGCGCCGACAAGGAGTTGGGCGGCTGGCTGGAGGCCGAGGCGCACCGACTGCTGGACGTGCTGGTGCGGCAGGGCCCGCCGGCCGACCTGCGGGACGGGTTCACCGAGCCGTACTCCGCCGCGCTGCACTGCCGGCTGCTCGGCATCCCCACCGACGACTGGCGCCGGCTGATGTCCGGCATCGACCTGGCCTTCATCACCAGCCCGGCCGTGTTCGAGGGCTCGACGCCCAACTGGTACCGCGATCTCGGCTACATGATGCGGCAGTTGAACGCCGACCCGGAGCCCACCGAGGGGCTGCTCGGGCGGTTCGCCGCGCTGCGCCGCTCGCCGGAGGCGGCCGACCGGGTGAGCGACGAGCTGCTCGCCACCGTGGCCCTGTCGCTGTTCGGCGCGGGCGCCGTCTCCACCTCCTCCTTCCTGCTGCACGCGATCATCCACCTGGCCCAGCGGCCCGAGCTGGCCGAGCGGCTGCGCCGGGAGCCCGCCGTGATCGGGCGCGCGGTGGACGAGCTGCTGCGCTACAACCTCTCGATCGGTGACGCGCTGCCCCGGCTGGCGATGGCCGACGTGCAGGTGGGGGAGGTGCTGGTGCGGGCGGGCGAGCTGGTGCTGGTGCTGATCGAGGGGGCCAACTACGACCCCGAGGTCTTCCCCGAGCCGGAGACGATCGACTTCGACCGGGCGAGCAACCCGCACCTGGCCTTCGGCGCGGGGCGCCACTTCTGCCCGGCCTCGGCGCTGGGCCGCACCCACGCCGAGATCGCCCTGGCCGCCCTGGTCGAGCGGCTGCCCGAGCTGCGGCTGGCCCTGCCGGTGGAGCAGCTGGCCTGGCGCCCCGGCTTCATCAAGCGCCTGCCGGAGCGGCTGCCCGTGCTCTGGTGAGACGTCGCTGCGCGGCAGACCGGGGCCGGGTCGGCGCTCCGGCGCTGCCGCGGGTCCGTGTCGGACGAGGGCGAGGGTCGGCTGGGCGTACCCGGTCCGGCCGGGCGGGTCCGGTCGGTGCGACCGGACACGCTCAGCGGGCCAGGACGGCGCGGACGTGCTCCCAGGTGGCCTGGTCGGCGGCCACCAGCAGGCCGTCCGTGCCGCCCGGGGGCTCCGGCTGGTACGGCTCGCCGTCCAATCGGGCGCAGACCCCGCCGGCCTCGGTGACCAGCAGGGTGCCGGGGGAGTGGTCCCAGGGCAGGGTGCGCCAGTAGAAGATGAAGTCCAGCTCGTCCGTGGCGATCAGCGGGTACTCGATGCCGGCGGCGCTGCGACCGCCGCAGATGTCGCCGAAGCTGCGGGCGTTGGTCTGGAACCGGTGGTGGGTGGCCGGGTCGAGGTAGCGGCTCTTCAGGATGCCGCGCCACTTCTCGGGCTGGTCGCCCGCCGCCGGGCGGGTGAGCCGGTGGCCGTCCCGCCAGGCGCCGGAGCCGAGCTCCGCCGCGTAGGCGACGCCGTGCGCGGGCTGCCAGATCCAGCTGGCCACGGTGCGGCCGGCGCGGACCAGGGAGGCCATCACGGCGTAGTCCGCCAGGCCGGCGACGAAGTTCGTGGTGCCGTCCACCGGGTCGACCAGCCAGGCGGCCTCCTCGGTCAGCAGCGCCCGGGCCAGCTCCGGATCGGCCGACACGGCTTCCTCGCCGACCACCGGCACCGGCAGCAGCTCGCGCAGCCGCCGGGAGATGATCGCTTCGGCCTCCCGGTCGGCGACGGTCACCACCTCACCGGGCGCCTTCTCCAGCACCTCCCCCGCCGCCAGGGCGCGGAACCGCGGCTCCACCGCCTCCGCCGACGCCTCGCGCAGGATCTGCGCGACCTTCTCCATCAGCATCTGCCCGCTCCCTTCGGTCACCCCCACTCTCCCACGGCGACCCGGCGCGGACCTGCACCGGGCCTGTACGGGTGCCGAAGGCGTCAGCTCACCCCAAGAAGTGGAAGTCCGGGCGCGGATGCATCAGGAATTCGTGGTGCGAGATGTTCCAGGCGTACGCCCCGGCCATCGCGAACAGCACCCGGTCACCCGCTCGGAGGGCGGTCACCGGGGCGTCCTGGGCCAGGACGTCCTTCGGGGTGCAGAGCTGACCCGAGAGGGTGACCCGGCCGGTGCCGACGGCCGGCCGGGGCCAGGGGTGCGGCCAGCTCTCGACCGGGGTGACGGTGAAGGGCTGGGAGTGGCCCCGGGTGGCGGGGGTGCGCAGGTGGTGGGTGCCGCCGCGCACCACGGCGAAGTCCTCGCCGTGGCTGCGCTTCACGTCCAGCACCTCGGTCGCGTACCAGCCGCAGTACGCGGTGAGCGCCCGGCCCGGCTCGATCCGCAGGGTCAGTCCGGGGTGGGCGGCCAGCAGCTCGGCCAGGCCCGCGCCGAACGCCTTCCAGTCGAACCGGGCGGTGGGGTCGGCGTAGTCCACCGCCATGCCGCCGCCGACGTTGACCTCGGCGAGCTCGAAGCCGTGCCGCTCGGCGAGCGCCGCCGACCAGCCGACGATCCGCCTGGCCAGGGCCAGCTGCTCGGCCGCGTCCAGGCCGCTGGCCAGGTGGGCGTGCACCCCGCGCAGCCGCAGCCGCTCGAAGCCTGGCCCGGCGAGCAGCCGGACGCACCCCTCCACCTGCTCCGGGTCGAGCCCGAACGGGGTGGGCCGGCCGCCCATGGCCAGCGCCACCGAGCTGAGCTGGCCGGAGCCGACCGGCAGGTTGGCCCGCAGCAGCACGTCCACCGGCTCGGTGGCCAGCTGGGCCAGCAGCCGCAGCTCCTGCTCGCTCTCCACGTGCCAGCGGCGCACCCCGAGGGCGAGCGCGGCGGCGATCTCGGCCGGGGTCTTGCCCGGCCCGCCGAAGGCCAGCGGCGCCTGCGGCACGGTGGCCCGGACATGCGCCAACTCGCCGCCGGAGGAGACCTCGTAGCCGTCCACCAGCCCACTGAGCGCGGCCAGGATCGGCGCCTCGGGGTTGGCCTTGGCCGCGTAGTACAGCTCCACTCGCTCGGGCAGCGCGGCCCGGACGGCGCCGACGTGCTCCCGCAGATCGGCCAAGTCGTAGACGTAGCTGGGGAGTTGCTCGGAGCCAAGGGTGTCGAGCAGGGCGCGGACAGCGGGGGTGGCGGGGGCGCTCATCGGCCACCGCCCAGCGCGGCCTGGGCCAGCACCTCGGCGGCGAGCGGCGAGGGCAGCGGGACGTACCCGGCCTCCCGGTCGGCCTTGCGCTCCCAGCGGGTCATCAGATTGGCCTTCGCGGGCAGCGGCACCCCGGCCAGCAGCGCGCTCAGCCGTGGCGGGCAGCCGTGCTGCTGCGCGTACTCCTCCAGCACGGCCCGCACGGCCGCCCAGAACTCCGGCTCCAGCTCCGGGTGCCGGTCGCTCAGCGCGGAGACCAGCTCGGAGAGGTGGTTGACCAGCAGGCAGTAGACCACCCGGTCCCAGCCGCGCTGCGCGTCGTAGCTCATCGGGGCGGCCACCTCCGGCGGCAGCGCGGCCAGGGTGGCCGCGTTCTGCTCCGGCAGCAGCTTGGTGCCCTCCAGGTCGCGGAAGAGCACCTGGGCCGGGCGGCCCTCGGCGTCCACCCCCAGCACCACGTTCTGCAGGTGCGGCTCCAGCACCACGCCGTGGTCGAAGTAGGCCGCCAGCACCGGCGGCACCACCAGCTTCAGGTACGCCGCCCACCACTCGCCCGCCTGCTCGGGGCCGGCGTCGGCGAGCAGCACCGACAGGTGCGCCGAGCTGGTCGGGTACTCGTCGGCCACGGCCGCCGCCAGCAGCGGGGTGACGCCCGGGCGAAGCCGCCCGGCCAGGCCCTCGCGGACGATCAGGCCGAAGCCCTCGAACAGCGCCTGGTCCACCCGCCCGTCCGGGCCCGGCAGGGCCAGGGTGCGGAAGGCCGGCTCGCGCAGCATCGCCGCGTCGGGGAAGCGCTGCTCCAGGTCGGCCAGCGGCCCGGCCAGCACCCGGTCCAGTTCCACCGCGCCGGTCAGCTCGTACGCGGCGTTCTTGCGCAGACAGTTGGTGATCCGCACGTTCAGGCTGAACTTGAGGAAGGCGCCCGCACCGGCCAGGGTGCGCACCGAGGCGGTCGGGGTGAACGGCTCGCCGGCCTCGCCCAGGTCGAGCACGTCACCGCGCTCGATCGCGGCCAGCAGCAGCGGGTGGTCGCCGATCAGCTCGTACTGCCAGGGGTGGGCGGGCAGCAGCCGGTAGCCCGCCGGCACGGTGGCCAGACCGTCCAGCAGGGCCAGCGCGGCCGGGTCGGTGGCCCGCTCGGCGATCAGCTCGCTGCGCACCGCCAGGTGGCGCAGCCGGAACGAGGCGCGGGCCTCCGGCGCGTACGCCGACCAGGAACCGCGCTCGGCGGAGCGGGACTTGGGGGCCGGGTGGAAGCGGTGGCCGTAGAGCAGGGCCTGCTCCGACTCCAGGTACCGGTCCGGTCCGGGGGCCGGGCGGTCGGCCAGGGCGGCGGTGATCCCGGCGTGGCTGGAGGTGAGTTGGGGGAGGAACTCCTCGTTGCTGACGCCGCTGCGCAGGGTCAGCTCGGCCTGGACGTGCTCGGCCAGCTCGCGCCAGCTGAGCTCGCGCGGGCCCTGGGCGGTCTGCTCCTGCACCGGGCCGGTGAAGCGGTGGGCGCCGGAGAGCGAGGTGCGGCGCAGCCGGACGCGCAGCTCGACGCCGCGGCGGGGCAGCCGCAGGCGGAGCCGGCCGTCGGCGACGGCGGTCTGGTGCTCGGGGGCGGAGACCTCGCGGAGCAGGCAGTTGAGCAGGGTGTGGGCCACGGCCTCGTCGGCGCCGGGGAGTTCGGGGGCGCCATGGAGAGCGGTGGCGGTGCGGTTCGCGGTGGCGGTGGTGGGCATCAGGCGCTCCGTCGGGTGAGGCGGGCAGGCCGGGGGAGGAGGGTGAGGGCGAGGGCGGCGAGCGCGGTGGCGGCACCGGCCAGCACGGGAGCGGTCGGGCCGTAGCCGCTGTTGACCAGCGCGGCGACCACTCCGGCGGCCACGGCGCCGCCCTTGGAGACGAGTTCGAGGGTGCCGAACATCCGGCCGGGCGGGCGTCCGGCGGCGGCGGTGGCCGCGAGCACCGAGAGGCAGACCAGGCCGAGGGTCATCCCGGCGCCGAGCACCAGCCGGGCCAGCACGAAGGCGGGCAGCGAGTGGGCGTACCAGTGGCCGGCCAGGCCCGCGGTGACCAGGGCGAAGCCGAAGGCCATGCCGGCCGTCGGACGGTGCAGGAAGAGGGTGTGCACCCGCCCGGCGAAGGCCAGGTAGCACAGGTGCGGCAGCGCGAAGAGCAGGCCGGAGAGGGTGCCGGAGACCCCGGGCAGCCGCTGTTCGACCAGGGCGATCAGGTACGGGTAGGAGACGATCGTCGAGAAGACGAAGGCGAACTCCAGGGTGTACAGCAGCCGGAGCGGTCCGGGCTGCCGGGGCGCGGCGGTGGCGGCACCGGAGTCGGCCGGGCGGGCCGGCTCGGGCAGCCGGGCCAGCAGCAGGGCGGCGGCCAGCGGCAGCACCGCCATCACCAGGTACTGCCGGTGCGGGGAGATCCACGGCGAGAGCGCGCCGACCAGGATCGGTGCGGCCACCAGCGCGGCCCGGGCGCTGCCCTGCATCAGGGTGAGCGCCTTGGAGAGCTGCGGGCCCTCCAGGGCGGCGGCCAGGTAGCCGTTGGTGGCGGCGAAGGTGCCGCCGAGGAAGCCCTGGAGCACCAGGGCCACCGTGAAGGCGCGCAGGCTGTCGGCCGCCCCGGCGAGCAGGAAGGAGACGGCGAGCCCGAGTTGGGCCCGCAGCAGCAGCCGTTTGCGGCCGAACCGGTCGGCCAGATGGCCCCAGAGCGGGGCGCCGAGCGCGCTGAAGACGGTCGGCACGATGTACAGCACCCCGGCCCAGCTGCCGCTCGGGTCACCGAGCTTGGGGAGGATCGCGGTCAGGTAGGGCGGCAGGCCGAGGGCGGCGAAGGAGGCGACGAAGTAGCAGGCGGCCACGGCGTGCACCTGGCGGCGGCCGAGCCCGGCCGGGGCGGGCGGCGCGGCGGGTGCGGCGGCCGCACCGGGTTCGGTGGGCTCGGCGGGCCGCGCCGCCGGGGCGCTCAGCACTCCACCTGCTCGGTCGGAAGCTGCTCGGCCTGCTCGGCCTGCCCGGTCGGAGTGGCCTGCCCGTCCTGCCTGGCCTGCCCTTCCTGCTCGGTCGGGACCTGCTTGGTGGGTACCGCCAGGTAGTTGGGGCCGGTGGTGTAGTGCTTGTTGATGTCGGCGGCGCCGGAGCGCTCCTTGCTGAGCAGGCTGCCGGCCGTGACCATGGCCTTCACCGGGAGCTCCGCCGCGTCCAGCAGGGCGGTGCGCAGCGGCTGCCCGGCCGGGCCGAGCCGGTCCACGGCCTCGGTGAGGTGGGATCGGAGCAGGCCTAGGGTGCGGCCGAGCGGGGCGTGGCCGTGGGCGGCCAGGCCGAAGGCGAGTGAGGCCGCGCAGAGGTGGCCGGTGATGGTGGTGAACAGGTCGGTGAGCGGGCGGTCGCTCGGCGCGGCCACTCGGTGGTCGTCGAACTCGGCTGCGAAGTGGGCCAGTTCGCCCATCCGTTCGGGGTTGACCCGAGGGCCGTCGTTGTCCTTGTAGAGCAGCCGCAGCCGGGTGCGGCCCTCGTGGTGGTCGAGCACCAGCGAGGTGTTCTGCTGGTGGCTCTCCAGCGCGATGCCGTGGCCGAAGAGGGTGGTCTGCCAGTCGAGCAGCAGGGCCAGGAAGGCCTCGTACAGCGCGAGCGGCGAGCCGGCGTAGTACCGGTCGGCCAGGTGCTCGACCACCGGGCGCCCGTCGGGGGCGGTGGCGAGCAGCGCGGCCAGCGGCACGGTGACGGCCTGCTCCAGGCCGGCCGGGTAGCGGCGGGCCAGCACGGCGATCAGCTCGTGGTCGGCGTGGGCGTAGCACTGCTCGTCGGCCAGCAGGATCCGCCCGGCCAGCCGGGGCTCGCGGGCCAGCACGGCCTCCAGCATGCGCTGGCCCACCGCGCCGTCCACCAGTGTGCCGGGCTTGACGGTGCGTCGGTTGCGCAGGCCCAAGGTGGCGGTGGTGAGCGGCAGTTTGAGGTGGAGCGCCGGGTCCTGGACGACGGCGACGGTGCGCATCGACAGGGTGGGCAGCACCTCCAGATACGGCCGGTCGGCCAGTACGGCCCCGGGCAGGGCGGCCGGCGCCGCCTCGGCGGTGAGCGGGTGCACCGGCACGGTCAGGTGCGGGCCGGTCAGCCCGGTGAGGCCCAGCTGCTCGGGGGAGGGCCACCAGCCGGGCAGCGGGGCGCGGCCCTCGACGGTGAGCTCGGCGGCCGGCACGGCCAGCCAACGGAGCAGGAAGGAGGAGTGGAACTCCGGCGCGTACGACGCCAGTTGCTCCTCGTCCAGGCCGGATCGGCCGCGCGCGGTCGGGTAGACCGGGTGGTCGAGGTAGGCCGCCAGGGTGTCGAAGGCCAGGCTCGGGCCCAGGCCGCGCCAGTCGGCCGGGTCGGCGCCGTACCGCTCGGCCAGGCCGGCCAGCACCTCGGGCTGCACCCGCTCGTGCAGCCGCATGGTGGCCAGGGTCTGCCCGCACTCCTCGGCGAAGGCCGCGTACCCGGGCCGGTCGCCGGGCTCGGCCAGCTCGGCCAACGCGGCGATCAGGGAGTCGAGTTCGCGGTGGGTGACGCCGTCCACCAGCAGCAGGGGCAGCCGGGCGGTGTACGTGCTCTGGAAGCCGTCCGCGGTGACCGGCAGGGCCAGCCGCTCGCCGGCCAGCCAGGGGCCGTCCGGGCGCTGCTCCAGGGTGGTGGCCGAGCGCAGGCCGGCCACGTCCTCGCGGAGCAGGGCGCCGAGCACGCGCAGGGTCAGCAGCTCCTCGACGGCGGTCGTGGTGGTCGGGGTGGTCACGGGGTGATCTCCCAGGTGTTGGCGGCGATGAACTCGGCGACGGTGCGGTCGACTTCGCCCTGGTCCGGGCCGATGGCCCAGATCACGCCGAGGTAGTCGCGGTTGGTGCGGTAGTGCTCGTGGTGCTCGCCGATCGGGCGCAGCGGGCGGTAGGCCAGCCGGACGCCGTCGCGGACCAGGTCGGTCGGGCCGGGGGCGGCGGTGAGGGTGCCGGCGCGGTCGGCGCAGACCACCTCGTTGCGGGCCCGCTGGTCGGTGCGGGCACCCAGGTCGGCCGGGAGCGGGCGGCCCAGGTGGGCGCCGAGCACCAGCTCGAAGTACGGGACGGCCAGGATCTGCGCGAGCATCAGGTCGCACTGGTCGCCGATGGCCCGGTAGTTGACCTCGATCAGTCGTACCCGGCCGTCCGGCTGCACCACGAACTCGGTGTGGCAGGCGCCGAACGACACGCCCAGGGCGTCGAGTTGGTCGAGCACCTGGTCGGTGACCGGCTGCGGGTGGGCGGGCACGAAGGTGAGCACCTCCTCGACGAACTGCGGCGGCGGGGAGAGCCGGGTGTGGAAGCCGCCGAGTACGTGCCGGCGGCCGTGGCCGTCGCCCAGGGTCTCCAGGGTGTGCAGCTCGCCGTGCAGGAACTCCTCCACCACCAGCACCGCTCCGGGCCGGCGGTGCCGGATCGCCTTGCAGTGCAGGGCCAGCTCCTCGGCGTCGGCCGCCAGCGCCACGTCCTCGCTGGCCACGCCCTCGCGGGGCTTGACCACGCAGGGGAACGGCGGGTCGAGCTCGGCGCTCTCCCGGCCCGGGGGCAGCTCGGCCGACCAGACCTCGTCCAGCCCGGCCAGCGCGAGGTGGCGGCGCAGCTCGGCCTTGTTCTTGGCCCGCAGGGTGGCCTGCCAGCTCTTGCCCGGCAGCCCGAAGTACTCGGCGGCCAGCGCGGTCTGGGTCTGCAGGTGGTCGCTGTTGCTGAACACTGCGGCCGGGGCGTCCAGCCGGGAGATCAGGCTGATCACCTCCCAGTGGTCGCGCACCGGGCACTCCACCACCTCGGGGGCGAACTCCAGCCCTTGGTAGGCACGTTGGTGCTCGGCGACGGAGTCGGTGAGCACCGTGACGGAGAGGCCGAGTCTCGCGGCGGCGGGCAGGAAGCCCTGGGTGACGGAGTCGGTGGGGTTCAGGGCCAGCAGGTACAGCCGCACGACGAAGAGTCCTCTCGGTGGTTCGGGGGAGCGGGGGCGGGCGGGTTTCGCCCACCCCCGAGGGGCAGCGGCCTACTTGGGGGCGTCGACGCCCGCGGCCTTGGCGATGTCGCCGAGCATCGCGTCGGCGGCCTGCACGCCGATGCCCGACATCCAGGTCTCGTCCGGCACGGTGAAGACCTTGTTGTTCTGGACGGCCTTGAGGCCCTTCCAGACCGGGGTGCCCTGGATCTCGCTCTCCTTGGTCTTGGTCGGGTCGTCGGCGGTGGTGACGAAGACCAGGTCGGCGTCGGCCTGGTTGATCTGCTCGGCGCTGACCTCGCTCATCGCCTTCTCCAGGTCCGGGTTGGCCGGGCGGTTCAGGCCCACGTCGGTGAGCACGGTGCCGCTGAAGGAGGCCTTCTGGTAGAGCCGGGTCGGGCCGGCGACGAAGCGCACCACCGAGGCGGTCGGCATGGTGCCGTTGTACTTGGCCTTGATCTCGGCGCCCAGCTTGGCGGCCCGGGCCTGGTAGTCGGCCAGCGCCTGCTTGGCCTCGGCCTCCTTGCCCAGGGCCTTGGCGTAGAGGGCCAGGTTCTCCTTCCAGGGCTGGCCGGTGGTCTCGGCGAGCACGGTGGGCGCGATCGCGTTGAGCTTGGCGTAGACCTTCTCGTGGCGCACCTTGGAGGAGAGGATCAGGTCGGGCTTGAGCGAGGCGATCAGCTCCAGGTTGGGCTCGGCCATCGGGCCGACGTCCTTGGTGCCGGAGATCTTCGACTTGAGGTAGTTGGGGAAGCCGCCCTCGGTCTTCATGTGCGGGGAGACGGCGCCCAGCGGGGTGATGCCCAGCAGGGTCACGTCGTCCAGCTCGCCGCTGTCGAGCACGACCACCCGCTTGGGCTGGGCCTTGAGCTCGGCGGTGCCCATCGCGTGCTTGACGCTGCGCGGGAAGGCGGCGGCGGCGTCGCCGGCCGGCTTGTCGGTGGCGGGGACGGACTCCTTGTCCACGGTGTTGCCGCTGCTGCCGCAGGCGGTGAGCAGACCGGCGGAGACCGCGACGGAGAGGACGGCGAGCGGCAGACGGCGCTGGAGCATGGTGGACTTCCTTGGTACGGGGGTGATTTCGGGCATGACGGGGGTGAGGCACGGCGAACGGCCGTGCCTGGAGCCTCGGTTGGTTCAGACGGTTACGCGGTGCGGGCGCGCCGCGCGAAGGGGACGACCAGCGGGGTGCCGGTCTCGGGGTCGGGGATGATCCGGCAGGGCACCTGGAAGACCCGCTCGACCAGCTCGGCCGTGAGCACCTCGGCGGGCGGCCCGGCGGCGGCCAGCCGGCCGCCGTCGAGCACTACCAGGTGGTCGGCGTAGCGGGCCGCCTGGCCGAGGTCGTGCAGCACCATGACCACGGTGCGGCCGGCCTCGGCGTGCAGCTCGGAGACCAGGTCGAGCACCTCCAGTTGGTGGCGCAGGTCGAGGAAGGTGGTCGGCTCGTCCAGCAGCAGCAGCTCGGTCTCCTGGGCCAGGGCCAGGGCCAGCCAGGCGCGTTGACGCTGGCCGCCGGAGAGCTGGTCGACCTGGCGGTCGCGCAGCTCGGCGGTGCCGGTGCGCTCCAGCGCCCGCTCCACGGCGGCCTGGTCGGCGGCCGACCAGGGGCTGAGCATCCGCTGGTGCGGGTAGCGGCCCAGCCGCACCAGCGCCTCGACGGTGATCGCCTCCGGGGTGACCGGCTGCTGCGGCAGCAGGCCGAGTCGCTTGGCCAGCGCCCGGGCGGGCAGTCGGTGGATGTCCGCTCCGTCCAGGGTGACCTGGCCGGCGCTGGGGGCCAGCAGGCGGACCAGGCCGCGCAGCAGGGTGGACTTGCCGCAGGCGTTCGGGCCGACGATCGCGGTGACGGCGCCGCCGGGCAGCTCCAGGTCCAGGCCCTGGACGATCGCGCGGTCGCCGTAGCGCAGGTCGAGCCGGTGCGCGGCGAGTCGGTTGCCGGTCGGCCGGTCGCCGGTGCTCGTCCGGTCGGCGGCCTCGGTGGCAGCGGTGTCCGTACCGGCCAGGATGGTGGGGCTCACGGCGGGCTGGTTCCTCTCGGTGCGGTTCACGAGGCGCTCCGGTGGGCCGGGCGGCGGATCATCAGGGCGAGCAGCCAGGGCGCGCCCAGGGTCGCGGTGACGGCACCGACCGGGAGGCCGCTGACCGGCAGCACGTGCAGGGCGAGGTGGTCGGCCGCGAGCAGCAGCAGGGCGCCGGTGAGGGCGGTGAGCGCCAGGGTGGCCGGGGTCGGCGGGCCGGCCAGCAGGCGGACCAGGTGCGGCACGGCCAGCGCGACGAAGGCGACCGGGCCGGTCAGCCCGGCGGCGAGCGAGGCGATCACCACGGCGAGCAGCAGCAGGCCGAGCCGGGCCCGGTCGGCGGTCAGGCCGAGGCCGCCGGCCGAGTCGTCGCCGAGGTCGAGCACGGCGAGCCGACGCTGGGCCAGGAAGGCGGCCAGGCAGGTGAGCAGGATCGCCACCCCGCCGACCGAGACCTCCGTCCAGGTGCGGCCGTAGAGCGAGCCGGTGGTCCACTGCAGCGCGGAGGCGGCCAGTTCGGCCGGGAAGCGGACGATCATCAGGTTGACCGCCGCCGCCAGCCCGGCCTGCACCGCGAGCCCGACCAGCACCAGCCGGGAGACGGCGACCTTGGCCCGCCAGGCGAAGCCGCCGAGCAGCACCGCGGCGAGCAGGCCGCCGCCGACCGCGCCCAGCGGGATGAGCGCCTGGCTGGCGCCGGTGGCCAGCAGCAGCACGGCGCCGAAGGAGGCGCCGCCGGTCACGCCCACCACGTCCGGGGAGGCCAGCGGGTTGCGGAACAGCCGCTGGAGCAGCGAACCGGAGACGGCCAGTCCGGCACCCGCGATCAGCGCCGAGACCACCCGGGGCGCGCGGAACTGCTGGACCACCAGCACGTCGCCGCCGTCGCCGGACCCGAACAGGGCGCGCAGCGCGGTGGCGAACGGGAGCTTCACCTGACCGGTGCTCAGCGCGAGGCCGGTGAGCAGGACGAGCAGGGTGGCGGCCAGCGCGCAGAGCAGCAGGCTGCGGCGGCGGGCCCGCGCCAGGGCGGAGGGCTTGGTGGCGGCGGAGGCGTTCGGGGCGGCCGAGGTGTTCGGGGGAGGGTTCATCGGGCGGCCTTCTTCGCCAGCAGGGCGAGCAGCGGGGCGCCGAGGAAGGCGGTCACGATGCCGACCTCGATCTCGCTGGGGCGGGCCACCACCCGGCCGAGCACGTCGGCGCCGAGCAGCAGGACGGCGCCGGCCAGCAGGCAGCCGGGCACCAGCCAGCGGTGGTCGGCGCCGAGCAGCGGGCGGACCAGGTGCGGGGCGGCCAGGCCGATGAAGACGACCGGCCCGGCCACGGCCACCGCGCCCGCGGCGAGCAGCACCACGGCCAGCCCGCCGATCAGCCGCACCCGGGTGACCGGCACGCCGAGCGCCTGGGCGGTCTCGTCGCCGAGGGCGAGCGCGTTGAGCGCCGGGGAGACGGCCAGTGCGAGCACCAGGCCGACCAGGATCAACGGCAGTACGGGCCAGAGCACCTGGAGCCCGCGCCCGCTCAGCGAGCCGGCCAGCCAGAACCGGGCCTCGTCGAGGGTGCGGTGGCTGGCGAGCATCAGCGCGGAGGTCCAGGAGGCGAGCACCGCGGTGAGCACGGTGCCGCCGAGTGCGAGCCGCACCGGGTCGAGGTCGCCGGAGCGGCGGGCCATCGCGTAGGCCAGCACGGCCGCCGCTCCGGCGCCGGTGACGGCGAACCAGACGTACTGGAGCGGGTGGCCCAGGTGGAAGAGGAAGATCGCGGTGACCACGGCGAAGCTCGCCCCGGCGTTGATGCCGAGCGTGGTGGGGGAGGCCAGCGGGTTGCGGGTGACGCCCTGGGCCACCGCCCCGGCCGCGCCGAGCGCGGCGCCGACCACCAGCCCGATCAGGGTGCGCGGCACTCGAAGCCCCGTCACCACGTCGGCGTCGCCGCCGTGGGCGGAGCCGGTGAGGGCGTCGAGCACGGTGCCGAGCGGGATCGGCCGGGAGCCGAGGGCAAGGCTGAGCGCGGCGCAGAGGCCGAGCACGGCGAGGCCGAGCAGCAGCACGACGGGTCGGCGCACCGTACGGGTGGTCGGGGCCGGCACTGGGGGAGCCGGTGTGGCAGTGGTAGGCACGAGATGAGATATTAGGTGAGGCTTACCTAACTAAGTCAAGCTCGCCCCGATGGACGGTCAAGGGATCGTCAGGTATCTATGTAGGCGAGCCTAACCTAAACCTGATCTTCGGGGGGTTGCGTTGCCCAAGTTGCTCCGTCCGCTGCTCGCCGAGCCGCCGGCCGACGGGCCGGCGCCGGCCACCACGTACCGTCAGCTGCTGGCCGACTGCCCGGCCCTGGAGGTCTCCCTGCTGGGCGACCCGGCGGCCGAACCCGGCTCCGACTGGGTCTCCGCTGCCGAACTCCCCTTCCGGGTGGCCGAACTGATCGAGGCCGAGGCCGGCCGGATCGAAGCCCGGCACGGCGCCCGGCCCCGGCCGCACGTGGCCGCCTCCCGTCTGCTGCACCACTACCTCTGGTCGGTCTGCCTGCTCCACAGCGGGCCCTGGTACCTGGGCGGAGTCGTGCCGCAGGGGGTGCAGCCCTGGCTGGAGGCCCGGACCGGACGGTTCGCCCTCGCGCTCCCCGAATCCGCGCCGACGGGCGACGGGTCCGAGCTGCGCGAGGTGCTGGCGGCCCGGCTCGGGCCGGTGCTCGCCGCGTTCCAGCCGTACGTCAAGCGCGGGCCGCGCGCGCTCTGGGGCATGGCCGCCGACGACCTGGCCTCCGGGCTCTGGTACCTCGGCCGGATGCGGGACGAGGAGGAGCGGGCCGTCGCCCTGGCCGAAGCCCTGCTGCCCGGCGACACCCCGCCCTTCCCCGGCGCCGCCGACTTCCGCCGCCTCCCCGGCACGGCCGGCCGCAGCCACCTGACCCGCACCCGCCTCGGCTGCTGCCTCTACTACGCCATCGCCCCGGCCGAGGCCTGCCTCACCTGCCCGCGCACCTCCGACGCCGAGCGGGTCCGCCGGCTGGAGCTCTGAGCCTGCCCGCTCCGAGTCGTGGGGCGGTGCCGGAAGGCGGAGAGTGGAGGTGGAGCCGGGCGGCGGCCCGCCGCTCGCCGTGCCGCACTGCGGCTGTGAGGACACCATGCCCCTGCCCGCCTACGGTGTCGCGATCGGCACCTACCAGGACTTCACCCGAGACCCGTCCCACGACTTCGGCCAGTGGTACCACGGTCACCTCTCGCTCTCGACGCCCGACGGCATCTACCAGGCCGCGCTGGACGTGGACGCCCCCGCCAGCGTCGGGGTCAGCTACCGGGTGGTGGACGATCTCAGGACCGCCGACATCGCGACCGTGCACGCGCTGCCCGAAGGCTTCCACCCGCTGCTCGCGGCGGCCTCCTCGGGGGCGCTGGACTACGCCCGCAGCCCGATGCTCCAGAACCGGATCTGGTGGCGCTGGATCAGCCAACTGGTCGGCAAACTGCACGAATTGGTCGGCCGGCACCAGCCGGGCGCGCCGAACCACGGCCCGGACGCGGCCGACTCGCTGGCCGAGCTGGTGCAGCAGGTGCGCGGGGAGCTGGCCCGCAAGGACCTGCTCACCTGGCTGCTGCCCCAACTGCGGTACTTCCCCTGGGTCTCCAGCGACGGCGACAACGCGCTGGACGTCCTGGTGCCCTACCTGGCGCCGGCCGCCCGGATCTACTGCTTCGGCCAGCGGTTCACCACCGGCCTCGGCGTGCACGACGTGCACTGCAACCAGGGCGACCCGGCCGGCAGCCAGTGGTACGCCACGGACGGGATCTGGCAGGACGGCGCGGTGGTCTGCGAGCAGCCGGACGGCGGGGTGATCGTCTGGCAGATCAAGTTCAACACCCAGACGCTGAACACCGACGGGAACGGCCACCCGCACTGAGCCCGCAAGCGAGGCCCTAGGGCCCGTCTTCAAACCCCCGCCGCCGGGGCACGCAGACGGGGGTTTGAAGACGGGCCCTAGGGTGGGCGTGATCATCGAACCCACCGAGGAGCCGAGTTGAGCACGATCGCCCGCCCGATGTTCACCTACCCGCTCGGGGAGGACGCCGTCCTGATCCCCCGGACGCCCGAGGTGGCCGAGCCCTACCACGCCGCGCTCACCGCCAACTTGGACCGGCTGGCGCGGTGGGAGCCCTGGGCGCTCGGCGAGAACAGCCTGGCGGACACCACGGGGTACATCCGGATGATGGCGCAGGAGTGGCTGGACGGCGGGATCCTGCCGGTGATCATCGGGGTGCGGGCCGAGGGCGGCTGGCAGCTGGTCGGCAGCTCCGGGCTGAAGATCGACAAGGCGGCCCGCAGCGGGGTGATCGGGTACTGGATCGACGGGGAGTTCGAGGGGCGGGGCCTGGTCAGCCGGACCGTCGCGGCGCTGCTGGACCGGGCCTTCGGCGAGCTCGGGCTGGTCCGGGTGGCGCTCTACACCGAGACCGCCAACACCCGCAGCCGCGCGCTGGCCACCCGACTGGGCTTCACCGAGGAGGGCGTGCTGCGCCGGGCCATCGCCTTCCCCGACGAGCACCGTGACCAGGTGGCCTACGGGATGCTCGCCGAGGAGTGGCTGAACCGCCCCGCCGCAGCTTCAACCGCGCCCGCCGCAGGCTGAACCGCGCCCGCCGCAGGCCGGACCGCGCCCGCCGCGCGCTGAACCGGCCTACGAGGCGGTGACCTTGACCGGCGCCGGGGTGAACTCCCGTCGCCGGTAGCGCCGTTCGGTGGCCGTCAGGGCGGTGAGCAGCAGGGCGGCCAGTGCGGCCACCGTGGTGACGCGGAACGGGGCGGTCGGGCCGTACCGGTCGGCGAAGGCGCCGGCCGCCAGGGTGCCGAGGGCCTGGGCGAGGGTGAGCGAGCTGACCAGGGCGGCCATCGCCTCGCTCAACCGGCCACCGGGGACGGTCCGTTCGACCAGGCCGAACATGGTGATCAGCTGCGGCGCGACGGCCAGGCCCAGGCAGCCGACCGCGATGGTGAGCCCGCCGACGCTGCCGACCACCAGCATCGGCAGTGAGGCGGCGAGCAGCAGACCGGTGCCGACCCGCAGCCGCAGCGGCAGGTCCCAGCGGGTGGGCAGGGCGGCGGTGGCGATCCCGGCCAGCGCGCTGGTGCAGCCGAGGAAGCCGTAGATCAGCCCGGCCGCGCCCGGGTGGCCGAGGGCGGCGGTGGTCGCCGTGACGCCGACCTGGACGGAGCCGAAGCAGACGCCGAGCAGTGCGGTGCCGGCCAGCAGCAGTGCGTACGGGCTGCTCAACAGCGGCTCGGTGGAGCGTGGTTGAGTCGACTCCCGGGCCGGCGGTGCGGTCGGGTGCAGGGCGAACAGGGCGCCGCAGACCCCGACCAGCGCGGCGGCCGGCAGCAGTGCGACGGCCGGGCCGAGCAGGGCGACCAGCAGGCCGACCACGGCGGGGCCGGCGGTGAAGCTGAGTTCGTCGAGCAGGCCGTCCAGGGCGAGGGCGGCCGAGGTGGCCGGGCCGTCCCCGGCGGCCAGGCGGACCCAGCGGCTGCGCGCCAGCGGGCCGATCGCCGGCACCGAGGCGCCGATCAGCGCGGCCGGCCAGCTGGACGGGCAGGGGAAGGCCGGCCTGTGAGGCGGCGATCAGGGCCAGGATGGCCAGCGCGTTCACGGCCGCCGCGACCAGACCGATCCGGCGCTGCCCGCGCCGGTCCGCGAGCCGCCCGACCACCGGTCCGCCGGCCGCCTGGGCCAGCGCGAGCGCGCCGGTGGCGGCCGAACCCTGCCAGACGCTACCGGAGTTGTGGGTGACCAGCAGCAGACTGCCGATCGGGCACATCGCATTGGGCAGCCGCCCCAGCAGCGACCAGAGCAGCACGGGCCCGCCGGTCACCCCCACGGCGGTACGGAATGTCGACACCACAGCCATCAGCCAAGCCCCCGGAACGGACCGGCCTCGGGGCGCCCGCCTCCCGTCCGCCGGCCCAGCAGCAAGGTGGTCGGCACTGCGGGTGGATGGTAGGAACCTACCATCCACCCGGGCCGCGCTCAGGCCGGATGGTCGAGCCGGTCGGGGAGCCGGGCCTCCGCGGCCGAGACGAGCAGGAAGTCGGGCGTGTTCACGGAGAGGCTGAGGTGGCCGGAGAGAGACTGGATCACGCCGAAGTGGTAGCCGTCCGGGGTGCGGGCGTAGGCGGAGCGGGGAAGGTCCTCGTGCTCCTCGACCGGCCAGCCGAGCCCCTGCCAGGCGGCCTTGAACAGGTCGACGTACGGGTCGGTGTCGGTCGGGTCCATGCCGAGCACCCAGTACCTCGCCGACAGGGCGGCGAACACCGGCCCCGGCTCCTCGCCAGGCGGATCGTCCCAGTCGGAACGGGAGAGGTTGGAGCCGAGCGTGGCGGTCGGCAGGCGCGGGTCGCGGATGTCCAGGGCGGTGCCGGGCGGCAGGGAGGCGAGCTGCGCGGTCAGGTGCTCGACCGCCGTGGCCACGGTGATCGCCTGGGTCTTCACGGGCAGTCCTCCGAGAGTCGGCCGTACTCGGTGCTGACGCGGCGGTCCATCGCCAGTGCGAACTGGGCGTCGGCCACGGTGCGGGCCAGCGGGCGGACGCGCTGGATGAGCGCGGTGAGCCGGGCCGCCTCGGCGGCGGGGAGGTCGGGGCGCAGGGTGCCGAGCAGTTCGTCGCGGATCAGCGCGGTGAAGACCTCGGCGACGGCGTCCGCGTGCTCCTGGGCCTTGCGGCTGGCGGCGAGTACGGCGGCGAGCGGCACGCCCTCGGCGATCAGCGAGGTGGTGGCGTCCATCAGCCGGCGGCTGACGTGGGTGATGCCGTCCGGCTCGACGCTGATGTAGCCCTGGGCCACGGACTCGGCGGTGTTGGACTCGGTCAGCTGGTCGCCGAAGGCGGCGGTGAGCTCGGCCCAGGTGAGGTGCACCGGGGTCTCGTCCGACCAGGGCGCGGTGATGGCGGCCTGCAGGCCGATCAGCTCGGCGACGTCCTGCCCGCTCTCGCCGGCGCCGATCAGCTCGGCGATCCCGCCCAGGGTGTGGCCGCGCTCCAGCAGCTCCGAGATCACCCGCAGCCGCTCCAGGTGCTCCGCGCCGTACCAGGCGATCCGGCCCTCCTTGCGGGGCGGTTGGAGCAGTTTGCGCTCCCGGTAGAACCGCAGGGTGCGGGTGGTGATCCCGGCCGCCCGGGCCAGGTCCGCCACCCGGTACTCACGGGCCGGGGCGGTCTCGGCCGCCGTGCTGATCGTCTCCACGCCGCTCAGCATAGGGCCGCCCGGCGGCGGGGGAGGAGGGGTGGGAGGGCGCCCCGGAATCTTCGGTCCGCCTCCTTCCGCCCGGGGCGGGCAGCCGCTACTCTGCCAACCGTGCCAGTGATTACTGGCGCGATCAGACTCTCCGACTGGCGGACAGTCTCGCGGACCCAGGAGGCCGACCCGATGGCATCCAGCTCCAAGCGCAGCAGGCCGGCCCCGGCGGAAGCACCGGCGGTGGAGACCCCGCACGTGCGGGTGGCCGTGATCGGCTCCGGCTTCGGCGGGATCGGCGCCGGCGTCCGGCTGCGCCGCGCCGGGATCACCGACTTCGTCATCCTGGAGCGCGCCGCGGCCGTCGGCGGCACCTGGCGCGACAACAGCTACCCGGGCTGCGCCTGCGACGTGCCCTCGCACCTGTACTCCTTCTCCTTCGCGCCCAACCCCGAGTGGCCGCGCGCCTTCTCCTACCAGCCCGACATCCGGGCCTACCTGGAGAAGGTCACCGACACCTTCGGAGTGCGTCCGCACCTGCGCTTCAATGCCGAGGTGCTGGAGGCCCGTTGGGAGGACGAGCACAGCCGCTGGCGGCTCACCACGGCGGCCGGCGAGTGGACCGCCGACGCCGTGGTCTCGGCCGCCGGACCGCTGGCCGACCCGCAGATCCCGAACATCCCGGGCCTGGCCGACTTCCCCGGTCGGGTCTTCCACTCCTCCCGCTGGGACCACGACTACGACCTGCGCGGCAAGCGGGTCGCGGTGGTCGGCACCGGCGCCTCGGCCGCCCAGATCATCCCCGCGATCCAGCCCCAGGTGGGGCAGTTGACGGTCTTCCAGCGCACCCCCGCCTGGGTGCTGCCGCGCGCCGACCGCGAGATCAGCGGCCTGGAGAAGTGGCTGCACAGCGCCGTCCCGCCCACCGGCAAGCTCCGCCGGGGCGCCCTCTTCGCACTGCGCGAGCTCCAGGTGGACGCCTTCGTCCGCCGCCCCGGCGCGCTCAAGCTGGTGCAGCAGCTGGCCGTGCGCAACATCGAACGCGGCGTCCGTGACCCGCAGTTGCGCGCCAAGCTGACCCCGGACTACCGGATCGGCTGCAAGCGCATCCTGCTCAGCAACACCTACTACCCGGCGCTCGCCGCACCCAACACCGAGGTGGTGGCGGCCGGCCTCTCCGAGGTGCGCGGCTCGACCCTGGTGGACGCGCAGGGCGGTGAGCACGAGGTGGACGCGATCGTCTTCGGCACCGGCTTCCACGTCACCGACATGCCCATCGGGGAGCGGGTGTTCGGGATCGGCGGGCGCAGCCTGCGCGAGGACTGGAAGGGCGGCATGGAGGCGCTGCGCGGCTCCACCGTGCACGGCTTCCCGAACCTGTTCTTCGTGATCGGCCCGAACACCGGGCTGGGCAACAGCTCGATGATCCTGATGATCGAATCCCAACTGAACTACCTGATAGACGCGTTGACCGCCCTCCCGGCCACCGGCGCGGTGGCCATGCACCCCACCGAGCGGGCCCAGCGCCGCTGGAACCTCGAACTCCAGCACAAGATGGAGCGCACCGTCTGGACCACCGGCGGCTGCCGCAGCTGGTACCTGGACGAGGGCGGCAAGAACACCGTGCTCTGGCCCGGCTCCACCAGCGGCTTCCGCCGCGCCACCCGCAAGGTCGACCTGGCCGAGTACGAGCTCATCCGGCACACCGCACCCAAGCCCGCCCTGGAGGTCTCCGCGTGAAGCCCGCCGTCACCCCGTACGACCCGGCCGCCGACTGCATACCGCCGGCCCCGGACGAGACCCTGCGGATCCGCTCCGCCGACGGCCACTGGATCCACGCCGAGGCCTTCGGCCCGGCCGGGGCCCCGCTGGTGGTGCTGGCCCACGGCTGGACCTGCTCGATCAGGTTCTGGGCCCCGGTGATCCGCCAACTCACCCCCGACTACCGGGTGGTGGCCTACGACCAGCGCGGCCACGGCGGCAGCGACCGGCCGCCCACCCAGGCCGGGTACTCCACCACCAAGCTGGCCGACGACCTGGAGGCGGTGCTGCGCCGGGTCGTCCCCGAGGGCGGGCGGGCGGTGCTGGCCGGGCACAGCATGGGCGGCATGACCATCATGGCCGCCGCCGACCGCACCGCCGTGGCCGACCGGACGGCCGCCGCCGTGCTGGTCTCCACCGGCGCGGGCGACCTGCTGGCCGAGCTCGCCGTGCTGCCGCCGTTCGTCCGCAGCGCGGGCGCCCGCCGCCTGGTGCACAAGCTGCTGCTCGAATCGCGGATGCCGCTCGGGAAGGTCAACGGGGTCAGCTCCGCCGCCCTCAAGTACGCCACCATGGGCCCGGCCAGCTCCCCGGCCCGGGTCCGCGCCACCGCCGAGGTGGTGCACGCCTGCCCGACCAGCACCCGCCACCGCTGGTCGCAGGTGCTCGGCGGCCTGGACGAGTACCACCAACTGCCCAAGCTCACCGCCCCCACCGCCGTGATCGTCGGCAGCCACGACCGGCTCACCCCGCCGGTGCACGCCCGCCGGATCGAGGCCCTGCTGCCCGACTCGCACGGCCTGCTCGAACTGCCCGGGGTCGGCCACATGTCCCCGGTGGAGCGCCCGGCCGAGGTGGCCGGCGAGATCCGCCGCCTGGCCGGGATCGGCTTCGCGGCCACCCGGGTCACCGAGAAGTCCAGCGCCACGAAGTCCGCCACGACCCAAGGGAGTGTCAGCCAGTGAGTGCCGTCCCACCCCTCTCCGCCCAGGTCGTCGTGGTCACCGGTGCCGCCCGCGGTGTCGGCGCCCTGACCGCCCGCAAGCTCGCCCAGGCCGGGGCCAAGGTCGCCCTGGTCGGCCTCGAACCCGAGGAGCTCAAGGCCGCCGCCGCGCTCTGCGGCCCGTCCGCCTCCTGGTGGGAGGCCGACGTCACCGACCTGGACGGGCTGACCGCCACCGCCCGGGCCATCCAGGACAAGTACGGCCGGATCGACACCGTGGTGGCCAACGCCGGGATCGCCATCGGCGGCCCGCTGGAGGACAGCGACCCCCGGGCGTACAACCGCGTCATCGAGGTCAACCTGCTCGGTTCGGTGACCACCGCCCGCGCCTTCCTCCCGGCCCTGGTCGAGAGCGGCGGCTACTTCCTGCAGATCGCCTCGCTCGCGGCGATCACCCCGGCCCCGCTGATGTCCGCCTACTGCGCGAGCAAGGCCGGTGTCGAGGCATTCGCCCACTCGCTGCGCGCCGAGGTCGCCTACCAGGGCGTCAAGGTCGGTGTGGGGTACCTGAGTTGGACCGACACCGACATGGTGCGCGGGGCCGACCAGGACGAGGTGCTGCGTCGGATGCGGGCCCAGCTGCCCTGGCCGGCCAACAAGACCTACCCGCTGCCCCCGGCCGTGGACCGCCTGGTGGCCGGCATCGCCCGCCGCTCCGCCCACGTCTACGCCCAGGCCTGGCTGCGCGGCATGCAGCCGATCCGCCACCTGCTGCCCAGCCTGATCGCCGCCGTCGGCAGCCGCGACATCGCCAAGCTCGCCCCCGACCTCAAGGCCACCGCCGCCAGTCGGCTCCGCGCGGTCGGCGCCGGCGGCGCCGCCGACTCGGCTGCCCGGCAAGAGGTCTGATGCACCGTCAGGTCGCTCGTCCTGCCGAAGCGGCGGGGAGGGCGACCTGACGGGCCCGGCTACTTGATGTTGACGTGGATGTTGAACTTCATCGACACCACGCCGATGAACAGGTTGCCCTGCACCTTCCGGGTGTCCAGGGTGTCGCCCACCTGGCCCTTGCCCTTGGCCTCCTTGTCCTCGGGCTTCAGGGAGGTGAGGTTGAAGAACAGGTTCGGCGCGAGTTCGGCCGCGATCTTGCCGATCTCCGTCCAGGACTTGCGGACGCTCGCGTAGTCCGCGGCGGTGAGGTCCGTGCCGTAGGTGAAGTTCAGTTGGCCCCCGCCGATGTACTGGTTGGTGGCCTGCCGGAAGAGCTGGACGGCGTCCTCGTCGAACTGCAGGTCGGTGTTGTCGAAGGCCTCGATCTCCGCCAGGATCTCGTCTCGCTTGGCGCTGATCTTGAGCTTGCGCGCCTCCTTGGCGGCCTTGGCCGTCTTCTCGTTCTTGTCGGCCACGATGGCCTTCTCGGCCGAGTCGAGGCCGGTCTTCTTGCTGCAGGCCACGTCGAGCGTGGTCGACCAGACGGCGTCGGTGATCCAGGCGCGGTCGAACTGGATCCGCTCGCAGAAGGCGAGCAGCAGCTGCTCGGCCTCCTCCCTGCTGGTGGCGTACGTGATCCCGTCGCTGGTGGTTGCCGGCATGGCGGTCCCCTCCCGATATCCCCCCGTGCCCCCCGGGGTGCTGGGCCCCGGCTCAACTCAGCACTCTGCCACGGAGGGTGACGGTAGGCTAGCTGTCGGTGTGGACCTGTCGCATCCGGACCGCCGCGTACACGCACCCCGCCAGGGCCAGGTCGGAGAGCAGCATGAAGCCGATCGAGTAGCTGCCCTTGGCGCTGTAGATCGCGCCCATCACCAGCGGTGGCACGAAGCCGCCGAGCCCGCCGACGGCGCCCACGATGCCCGTCACGCTGCCGACCTGGGCCACCGGGGTGACCTGGGCGACCAGGGCGAAGACCGCCCCGCTGGAGGTGCCGAGGCCCGCCGCCATCAGCAGGAAGGCGATCGTGCCGACGGGGCTCAGCTCCGGGTCGAAGGCCTGGACGATCGCGAGCAGCGCGGTCAGCGCCAGCGACCAGGCCGTCACCCGGGCCGGGTGGACGCGGTCCGAGAGCCAGCCGCCGAGCGGGCGGAAGACCACCGTCACCAGCGCGAACCCGGCCGCCCGGGTGCCGGCGTCGGTGGCCGAGAGGTGGTACCAGGTCTTGAGGTAGGTGGGCAGGTAGACGCCGAAGGCCACGATGCCGCCGAACCCGATCGCGTACAGCCCCGACAGCTCCCAGGTGACCCGCAGCCGCCCGGCCGTGGCCAGCCGGCCGGCCAGCGGCGCGGTCGGCACCACCCGGTCCGGGCGGTCGCGGACGAACAGCAGGGCGAGCCCCACGTAGACCGCGAGCGCCACCGCCAGCACGGTGAACGGCAGGTCGTGCCCGTGCTTCCAGAGCCGCGGCGTGAAGTACCCGGACAGCGCCACCCCGCCCATGCCCATGCCGAACACGCCCACGCCCAGGCCGCGCTTGTGCGGCGGGAACCAGGAGTTGACCAGCGGCACGCCGATCGCGAAGGTCGTCCCGCCCAGGCCCAGCAGGAAGCCGACGCCCAGCAGCGCCCCGTACGAGCTCTTGGCCGGGATCAGCAGCAGCACCGGCAGGATGGTCAGCCCCGAGACCAGCGGGAACATCAGCCGCGCCCCGTACCGGTCGGTCAGCGCCCCGACCGGCACCCGCCCCAGCGAGCCCACCAGCACCGGCACCGCGACCAGCAGCGACTGGGCGAAGGAGGACATGTGCAGCGTCTTGTCGAACTCCCCGGCCAGCGGCGCGATCAGGTTCCAGGCCCAGAAGGTGAGGGTGAACCCGACCGTGGCCACCACCAGGTTCACGTACGCGGTCGGTGACACCCGTTCGCCAGCGGCAGCGTCCGGCCTCGGTGACGTCCGCTCCTCTGCAGCGCTCATCCCCTCATCACAGCAGCGCACCCCCACCCGCCCCGGGCAGCGCCGCACCCCGCCCCGGCGGTCTCCACCGAACGGAGCAGTTGCTTCCCGCACGCCGACGCCCGGTCGGGCCGCAGGCCCCACCGCTCCAGGAGTTCCGCCGCGAGCCCGGGCGGCCCGGGGCGGTGGCCTGCGTCACTCGGGGCCGGACCGGCCCACCTGACGTGGCCTCATCCCAGTACGGTCTAGCCCATGACGACAGCTCTCATCACCGGCGCCACGGCCGGAATCGGTGCCGCCTTCGCCCGCCGCCTCGCCAAGGACGGCCGCGACCTCGTGCTGGTCGCCCGCGACACCGCCCGCCTGGAGGCGGCCGCCACCGACCTCGGCGAGACCTACGGCGTCAAGGTCGAGACCCTGACCGCCGATCTGGCCACCGAGGCCGGCATCGCCGCCGTCGAGGAGCGGCTGGGTGAGGCCGAGCGGCCGGTGGACATCCTGGTCAACAACGCGGGGTTCGGGCACAAGGGTGCCTTCCTGGCCGTCCCGGTCGAGGAGGAGCTCACGATGGTCAAGGTGCACGTGGAGGCGGTGCTGCGGCTGACCACCGCCGCCATCCCGGGGATGAAGGCCCGGGGCTTCGGCGGGATCGTCAACGTGGCCTCCGTCGCGGCCTTCCTGCCGCGCGGCACCTACGGCGCCTCCAAGGCCTGGGTGGTCAGCTTCACCCAGGGCGCCGCCCGCGACCTGGCGGGCAGCGGCGTCCGCCTGCTCGCCCTCTGCCCGGGCTTCACCCGCACCGAGTTCCACGAGCGGGCCGGCATGGGCACCTCCAACATCCCGGCCTGGAGCTGGCTCTCGGCCGAGCGCGTGGTCGACGACGCCCTCCGCGACCTGGCCCGCAACCGCACCCTCTCCGTCCCCGGCAAGCGCTACCAGGCCCTGGTCACCCTCGCCCGCCTCCTCCCGCCCGGCCGCCTCGGCGGCGTCTCCTCCAAGGCGGCCCGCACCTACCGCGACTGACGGCGGGGAGACGTTGCTCGTCAGGTCGACCGCCAAGACAGCGAGGAGCGTCACCAGGCCAAGCACCGGACCGACGGCGAACGCCGAGCAGCCGCCGCCCGCCCGCTCGCCCCGGGGCTCGTTCGCGCCGTCCACAGCCGGCATTGGCCTCAAGCTCAATATTAGCTTGCCTAACAATGAGCCTTCCTCGGTATGCTGGGGAGGCGGGCGCAGCCGTGCCCGCGTTCCGTCCGGACCGGGAGGTCGCGCTTGAAGCCCGAAGGCATCGCATGGAGCCCGCCGCCGCGGGCGGCGGGGGAGCCGAAGCCGCCCGCGCAGGTGCGGCGGATCCTCGGGCTGTTCCGGCCGTACGCGGGGCGGCTCGCCGTGGTGGGGCTGTTGGTGGGGGCCTCGGCCGTGGTGTCGGTGACCACGCCGTTCCTGCTGCGGGCGGTGCTGGACACCGCGCTGCCGCAGGGGCGGACCGGTCTGCTCAGCCTGCTCGCGCTCGGGATGATCGCGGCGGCCGTGGTCAACAGCATCTTCAACGTGCTGCAGACGCTGATCTCCACCACGGTGGGCCAGCGGGTGATGCACGACCTGCGCACAGCGGTCTACAGCCACCTCCAGCGCCAGTCGCTGGCCTTCTTCACCCGCACCCGCACCGGCGAGGTGCAGTCGCGGATAGCCAACGACATCGGCGGCATGCAGTCCACCGTGACCTCCACCGCCACCTCCCTGGTCTCCAACCTGACCAGCGTGGTGGCCACCGTGGTGGCCATGGTCGCGCTCGACTGGCGCCTGACCATCGTCTCGCTGCTCCTGCTGCCGCTGTTCGTCTGGATCAGCCGCCGGGTCGGCAACGAGCGGAAGAAGATCACCACCGAGAAGCAGCGCCAGCTCGCCCTGATGAGCTCGGCGGTGCAGGAGTCGCTCTCGGTCAGCGGCATCCTGCTGGGCCGCACGATGGGCCGCTCCGACTCGCTCTCGCGGGACTTCACCCGCCAGTCCGACGAGCTGGCCGAGCTCCAGATCCGCTCCAGCATGGCCGGGCGCTGGCGGATGTCCACCATCGGCATCGTGATGGCCGCGATGCCCGCCGCGATCTACTGGGCGGCCGGCCTGACCGCCTCCGGCGGGGCGCCGTTGGTCTCGATCGGCACCCTGGTGGCCTTCGTCTCGCTCCAGCAGGGCCTGCTGCGCCCGACCGTCAGCCTGCTCTCCACCGGCGTGGACGTGCAGACCTCGCTCGCGCTGTTCACCCGGATCTTCGAGTACCTGGACCTCCCGGTGGAGATCGCCGAGAAGCCCGACGCGGTGCACCTCGGCCGGATCCGGGGCGACGTCACCTTCGAGGGCGTGGAGTTCCGCTACCAGCCGGACCAGGCCGAGCCCACGCTGACCGGCATCGACCTCAAGGTGCCCGCCGGCAGCAGCCTGGCCGTGGTCGGCGAGACCGGTTCCGGCAAGACCACGCTCAGCTACTTGGTGCCCCGGCTCTACGACGTGACGGCGGGCCGGGTGACGGTGGACGGCACGGACGTGCGCGACCTCTCCTTCGCCAGCCTGGCCGAGGCCACCGGCGTGGTCTCCCAGGAGACGTACCTCTTCCACGCCTCGGTGGCCGACAACCTGCGCTTCGCCAAGCCGGAGGCCACCGACGAGGAGCTGGTCGCGGCGGCGAAGGCGGCCCGGATCCACCAGCTGATCGCCGACCTGCCCGAGGGCTACGACACCGTGGTGGGCGAGCGCGGCTACCGCTTCTCCGGCGGGGAGAAGCAGCGGCTCGCGATCGCCCGGACCATCCTGCGCGACCCGCCGGTGCTGATCCTGGACGAGGCGACCAGCGCGCTGGACAACCGGACCGAGCTGGCCGTGCAGCAGGCCGTGGACAACCTCTCGGCCGGCCGCACCACGATCACCATCGCGCACCGGCTCTCCACCGTCCGGGGCGCCGACCAGATCGCCGTGCTCGACGCCGGCCGGATCGCCGAACTCGGCACCCACGAGGAGCTGCTGGCCCTGGGCGGCAAGTACGCGGCCCTGCTGCGCCGGGAGGCCCCGGCGCCGGACGGCGGGGTGCCCGCTCAGGCCGCCAGCGGACGCTCGTTGTAGGTCTCGGCCGTCTCCTGGCCGGAGAGCTTCTGGATGGCGGCCATCACCTCGTCGGTGACCTGGCGGCGGGCCCGGGCGTTGCGGGCCTGCCCGTGCAGCTCGGTGAAGTGCAGCGGCTCGCCGAACCGGACGGTGACCTTGCGCAGGCGCGGGATGCGCTTGCCCACCGGCAGGATCTGGTCGGGGCCCTCCAGGGCCACCGGCACCACCGGCACCCCGGCGGTCAGCGCCAGCCAGGCCACGCCGGTCTTGCCCCGGTAGAGCCGGCCGTCCAGCGAGCGGGTGCCCTCGGGGTAGATCCCGAACGCCTTGCCGTCCTGCAGGATCTCCAGCGCCGACTCCAGCGAGGCCTGCGCCGAGCGGTAGGTGCCGCGCTCGACCGGCACGGCGTTGATCGCCTCGAAGAAGGAGCGGGAGAGCGCGCCCTTGAGGCCGGTGCCGGTGAAGTACTCGGCCTTGGCGAGGAAGAACACCTGACGGGGGGCGGTCAGCGGGATGACCACGCTGTCCACGAAGGACAGGTGGTTGCTGGCCAGGATCACCCCGCCCCCGCGCGGCACGTTCTCCAGCCCCTCGATGACGGGCCGGTACACGGTCTTCGCCAGCGGCTTGAGCACGAGCTTCGTGATGAGGTTGATCATGGACCCTCCCTGGCCGGTGAATCCCCGGGCGCGAACCGGGGCCGAGGTCAGACCGCAGGTTACGTCATCCCCCTAGTGCCCCGCCCCCATGACGGTTGTGTGCGGACTGCGATCCTGGTCACGCCCCCTGCCCGGACTGAAGGCCCCTCAGGGGCTCGATTTCGTTCGCACACCCCTGTAACGTCTCGGCCCGCCACCGCGTCGGTGGGGTGTCAGCACAGCTAACGGGGGAGTGGACGTGTCGAGGAGCCATGCGGCGCGCGAGGCCGAGTACCTGGAGTTCGCCACCGCGCGCACCGGACAGCTCTACCGCTCGGCCTGCCTGCTCACCAGCGGGGACACCCACCTCGCCGAGGACCTGGTGCAGGAGACGCTCGGAAAGATGTACGTGCTCTGGCACCGCACCTCCTGGCTCTCCGCCGGCAGCCGGATCGACAACCCGGCCGCGTACGCGCACACCGTACTGGTCCGCGCCTTCCTCTCCCATCAGCGCCGCCGCAGCGCGGGCGAACGCCCGGCCGGCGAATTGCCGGACCTGGCCGGCCGTGAGACCGACCCCGCCCTGCGGGTGACCATGATCGACGCCCTGGCGCAGCTCTCGCCGCAGGACCGCGCGGTGCTGATCCTCCGTTACTGGGAGGACCGCAGCGTGGAGGAGACCGCCGAGGTGCTGGGGGCCAGGGTGGGCACCGTCCGCACCCGCAGCTTCCGCGCGCTGGCCCGACTGCGCGGCCTGCTGGGCGACTCCCTGCCCGACTTCGCCACCCGCTGACCCCCGACCGCAGAGCTCAGAGAGACGGTGCATCCGGTATGTCCGCAGCGACCGACGCCGCGTCGGGCCAGCCCTCCGACGCCTTCGAGGAGCAGCTCGTCCGCTCCCTCGCCCACACCGGCCACGGCTTCGAGACCGACCCGGCCCCGCTGATCGCCGCCGGTCTGAGCCGCGGCCGCCGCACCCGCTGGCGCCGCCGGGCCGCGCTCGGCGCGGCCACCGCGCTGGTCCTGGTCGGCGCCGCCACGGCCGTGACCCTCGACCTGCCGCACCGGGCCGCCGCGCCGCCCGCCGCCCCGGCGCCCAGCGCCAGTGCCACCGCCGACGGCGGCCCGCGGAGCCGGGCCTTCCTCGCCGACCAGCTGACCCGCCTGCTGCCCGGCGGCCGACTGACCGTCAGTGCCGGTGGGTCCACCGGCGCGGGAGCCTTCCTCAACGGCAGCTACTGGAGCGGCGGCACCACGGTGAGCTTCGTCCTGGAGGTGCTCCGGACCGATCCGGCCCGCCGGGGCCCCCTGCCGAGCTGCACCGGCGAGCAGGGGTGCGAGCAGCGCAACCTCCCCGACGGCTCCCAGGCGCTCCTCGTCAAGGGCGTGCCGGGCCAGTCCAAGCAGTGGGCCGCCCGGCTGGACGGCCCGGAGGGGCGCCAGGTGGTCTTCCGCGAGATCTTCGACCCGGGCCGGGGCCGCGGGCCGGTGGAGCCGGAATCGCCCCTGACGGCGGACCAGCTCGCCGGTGTGGTCGACGACCCGGCCTGGGGCGAGGTCGCGCTCGCCGTCCCGGCGGCCGAGGCCTACCGCCAGCCGGTGAGGATCGCCGGGGAGACGGTCATGGACACCGCCGTCGGGCTGCTCCCGGCCGGCCTGGCCCACCACCCGATCCAGGCCTCGGAGGGCTTCGCCACCTTCACGGTGGACGACGGCCACGGCGGAGGCCTGGTGGAGGTCACCGTGGAGGACTGGGTGAACCTGGCCACCGAGGAGCAGTTGGAGGAGCCCAAGGAGGTGGCCGGCTGGGACCGCCTCCCCGACGGCACCCGGCTGCACACCGCCGAGGGCCTCGACGACAGCGCGCTCGCCGGCCTGTCGCTGCGCGTGCGGACCGCCGAGGTCTTCCGCCCCGACAGCCTCTACGTCCGCGTCCGGACCCTCAACTCGCCCGGCCACGCCCAGCCCGCGACCCGTACCGACCCCGTCCTCACCGTCGACCAGCTCAAGGCGATCGTGCTCAGCCCGGAGTGGCACCGACCGGCGGGTTAGCGGCGGCGGGCGCCGGGACGGGGGCGGTGACGGGGAAGACCCGGCGCACCACGCGTTCGGCCGCGCCGCCGTCGTCCCAGGGGCAGAACCTGGCCCGGAAGGCGGCGCGGGCGGCCGGGGCCGGGTCGCCGGCCAGCAGGGCCTCGGTGAGCTGGTCCTGGTCGGTGGCCACGGCGCCCGGAGGGGTGGCGAGCAGGTCGAAGTAGACGCCGCGGACGCGGCGGTACTCCTCCCAGTCCGGGGCGAAGACCACGATCGGGCGGTCCAGGACGGCGTAGTCGAACATCATCGAGGAGTAGTCGGTGACCAGCACGTCGGCCGCGAGGTAGAGGTCCTCGACGGTCGGGTGGTCGGAGACGTCCCGGATCTCGGCCGCGCCCGCGCCGGTGCCGAGCTCGCCCGGGCCGCCGGTGTGGAAGTAGTGGGTGCGCACCAGCAGGGTGTGGTCGGAGCCGAGCCGCGCGGCCAGCTCCCGCAGGTCGGCCAGCGGCACGTACCCGCCCTGGCCCTCCCGGTGGGTGGGCGCGTAGAGGACGGTCCGCTGCCCGGCGGCCAGCCCCAGCCGCTCGCGGACGGCGGCCGTCTCGGCCGGGGTGGCCAGGGCCAGCCGGTCGTTGCGCGGGTAGCCCGTCTCGAGCAGCTCGTACCGGCCGGGGAAGGCCCGGCTGAAGTGCTCGCTGGTGTGCGGGTTGGGCGAGACCAGGTAGTCCCAGCGGCCGACCGCCTCGCGCAGCCGGTCGAAGTCCATCCCCTCGGCGGCGATCGGGTACTCCCGAAGGTCCATGCCCATGGTCTTGAGCGGGGTGCCGTGCTGGGTCTGCACGTGCACCGAGCCGGGCCGCTTCACCATCGTGTGCGGGAAGTTGACGTTGTTGACGAAGTACTTGGCGGTGGCCATCGCCCGCAGGTAGCCCGGCGAGTTCAGCAGCACGTACGGCACCCCGTCGGGCAGCGCCGCCGCCTGCGCCTTGGTCTCCACCACCCAGACCCCGCGCACCTGCGGGGCCAGCTCCCGGGCCTTCCGGTAGATCGCGGCCGGGTTGCAGGCGTACCCGCGGTGCCAGTACGCGGCGTAGACGGCCAGCTGCTCGTCCAGCGGCAGCCGCCGGAGGGCTGAGTACGCGGTGAACCGGGCCCCGCTGCGCACGCCCCGGCGCAGCACCGGGGCGATCGCCTTGGCCTGGCGGCGCAGCACCCGGGGCAGCCGGCCGGTGCGGCGCAGCTCGCCGTAGGCGCGGCGGGCGCCGGCCGCGGCCAGCCGGTACTGGATGCCGGCCAGCCCGGCCGGGTAGCGGTAGCCGGCCGGGCGGTGGCGGGCGGAGTGCTCGGCGATCCGGGCGAAGAAGTCCGGCCGCAGGCCGGTCGGGACGAGCCCGGGGGAGTCGTACACGGTGAGTGCCTGCTTGACGGTCCGCTCGTAGACCAGGGTGGTCAGGGCGGGGGAGACGGGGTGCCGGGTGAGGAAGTCGAAGATCGCGTCGTACTGGGCGAAGGCGTCGGCGTGCTTGGGCGAGGCGGTGGCGGTGATCGCCCCCGGCCGACCGCGGCGGTAGTGGTAGCAGGGGCGGTCGAGGTAGCGCAGCCGCCCGGCGGCGAGCAGCGCGGGGTAGGTGACCGAGATGTCCTCGTAGTAGCCCCGGCCGAAGGAGACCCCGAGGCCGAGCAGGTACTCGCGGCGGAAGACCTTGTTCCAGACCGCCATCACGGTGCGCAGCAGCTCGGGGTGGTCGGCGGCGGTGCAGCCGGCCACCAGCGGGGAGCCGCGCAGCAGGTGGCGCCAGGGGTTGGGCTCGCTGCTGCCGTCGGGGTACTGGTGGGTGAAGTCGGTGAGCAGCACGTCGGGCGGCTCGCCGGTGGCCTCGCCGGCCCGCAGCTCGGTGGTGAGCGCGCCGACGGTGTCCTCGGGCAGCCAGTCGTCGCTGTCCACGAACCAGACGTACCGCCCGGTGGCCTCGGCCAGCCCGGCCGTGCGGGCGCCGCCCAGGCCCTGGTTCTCGGCCAGGTGCAGGACGCGCAGCGCGGGGTTCACGGCGGCGTAGGCGTCCAGCAGCTCGCCGCAGCCGTCGGGGGAGCGGTCGTCGACGGCGATCACCTCGACCTCGCCGAGGGCGGGATCCGGTCTGCCGGGGCGCCCGGGGGCGCGGAGCCCGAGGGAGTCGAGGCAGCGCGGCAGGAAGCGCTCCACCCCGTGGACTGGCAGCACAATGCTGAGGAGAGGACTCACGCTCGTTTCACTCCGCGGAAGGTCCTGGGCGTCGGCAGGTCGCCCGGTGCGGCCCACTCTACCGATCGAGGGTGAACGGCCGGGCCGTCTCCGGGGATGCCGGAGTAAACGGTGGGGGTGCGAGGGGGCAGCGGGACGGCGGGTGACCGCCCGGAAACGCGACCGCCGGTGTCTCCGCCGTGCGAGCGGTGACACCGGCAGTCTGGTTGGCGACCGGACCGACCCTCAACGGCCGGCCGCCGTCCGCGCACCTGGGGAAGCCTGGCCGCCGCAGCGTCGAGACGGCCGGACAGTGGCTTGCCCTGGTGATCGGAAGTGCTGTTGTCCTCTTCAGTTGTCGAAGGCGGGAGCCCACCGTGCGGGGTGAACCTTGCCGCACTGGAGATATTGCTTGTAGGTTTCGGCCACGTCAATCCCTCTGGTGTGTTCAATTTCTGAACTTAACCCTTGAGGCGGGTCGAGGGGCGGGCCGCCGGACGCGCTCCGGGGGCGTGCGCCGTCGATGCGCAGTCGTGACCCAGCGCACGTCCTTCTGGTGAAGCGTCAGTTCGCTTCGCACGATACGGTGGCAAGCGACCAGGACGGTTGCGCGAAGGCCGTCCCTCACGGATAGTCTTCGCCTCACGGCCCTGGCGCCTCGTAGGGGTGGGAAATTGATGGAACAGATGCAAGTGCGGAGTCGGCCGCGGGTGCCGGCGATCCAGTGCGGCGTCGGCGCGACCGGCCGTCGGATCGACCGTCATCTGGCCGTGCTCGGCGCACCGGCCCTCTCGGTGGTCGACACCACCGAGGCCCTCGGGCTGATAAGGGAGCTGACGCCGCGTGGCGTGAGCACCCCGGCTGCTCCGCGCCGTACCGCGCGGGTGCTGCTGCTGGCGCCGCTCCGGCGGCTCAAGCGGAGCCTGTTCGGCGGGCGAGGCTAGGGCGCCTGGGCGGGTCCTCTCCGGAGGTCCGGCCGGCTCGACCCGATGGACCAGTGGTCCATCGGGTCCGTGGCGTGTCCGGGGTCACACCCCGGGTGCCCTCCGTTCACCTGTTGGCGGCGGGGGCGTGTGCGCCGGGTGGTCGGGTTGGGCCAGGATGGGGCCATGGCGGACTCCTTCCACACCCAGACGTTCGAGGTCACCACCGGCAGCGGGGAGGTGGCGCTGGACATCACCGACCGGTGCGGCGCCTTCCTCGACACGGCGGCCCTCGGACGTGACGGACTCCTGAACGTCTTCGTCCCGCACGCGACCGCCGGGATCGCCGTGATCGAGACCGGGGCGGGCAGTGACGACGACCTGCTCGCCGCCCTGCGCGACCTGCTCCCGGCCGACAGCCGCTGGCGGCACCGGCACGGCAGCCCCGGCCACGGCCGCGACCACGTGCTGCCCGGCCTGGTCGCTCCGCACGCCACCCTCCCGGTGATCGGCGGCCGGCTCGCGCTCGGCACCTGGCAGTCGGTGGTGCTGATCGACACCAACGGCGACAACCCGCGCCGCACCGTCCGGCTCTCCTTCCTGGGCTGAGGCCCGCCCGCGCCGGGCCCGACCCCGGTTTCACTCCTTCGAGTGGCCGGCCGTGTCGGACCGTTCGGCGCAGCGGCACCCCTCCTAACGTTCCGTTCACGAACGGATCGAACCGGGGCCGCCCCGGAGACCGGAGGCACCGTCAGCCATGCTCGAGGAGATCGTGCGCGCGGCCGTCCACCCCGCCATCGGCGTGGCCCGGATCGGCAACTCCCCGACCGAGTACTACCTCGCCCCCGAGGTGCCCGACCCGGCGCCCGAGCCGCCCGGCTTCTACAAGGACGCCACCGGGGCGATCAAGCGCGAGGCCGCCCGGTTCCGGATCTACGGCTACAACGCCCGCGGCGAGGCCGTCGCCGAGCTGACCGCCGACAACGCCGAGATCGGCTGGACGGTCCGGCTGGCCAACAAGAAGGCCGCCTGGTACCAGTTCCAGCTCGCCCTGGACATCCCGGACGCCGCCCAGGCCAAGCCCAGCGAGCTGCGCAACAAGGACTTCACCGGCGAGCGCCGCCGCGACCTGGCGATCACCCCCGACCCGGTCACCGTGAGCGGCCGGGACGTGCCCGGCACCCCCTTCCGCAACGGCTCCTTCGTCGGCCGGCAGGTCGACCTCGGCGAGCTGCGCACCGACGGGGCCGGCCGGCTCCTGGTGCTCGGCGGCCTCGGCGTCTCCGCCTCCTGGGACGGACGACCCGTCACCACCTTCGCCAACAACGACGGTTGGCACGACGACACCGGCGACGGCCCGGTCACCGCCACCGTCACCCTGGGCGGCTGGCGACTCCCGGTCGACCCGGCCTGGGTGGTGGTCGCCCCGCCCGACTACGCCCCCGCGCAGAAGGGGGTGCGCACCCTGTACGACCTGCTGTACGACGTGTTCGTCGGCACCGGCGCGCTGCCCTTCCCGGCCAAGGTCTCGTTCAGCCGCCACATCGCCCCCGTCCTGGAGCGCCTGCGCGACCACCAGTGGGTCAACCACGGCTTCGCCGGCTTCTACGGCCACCAGGGCCTGGCCCCCTTCGTCAACCCGGAGGCGATGCGCCGCCTGAGCAGCAACGCCCCCGGCCGCCGGGCGCTGCGCCGCCAGGTCTTCGACGCGCTGCGCCAGCACGACCGCGACCAGGGCTCCCCGGTGCCCTGGCCCTGGCTGTACGGGGACGGCATGGCCGTCCCGCCGCGCACCCCGCTGCAGCACCTGGAGCTCTCGCCCACCCAGTACCGGATGTTCCAGTACTGGGCCGACGGCGACTTCGAGGACGACTGGGGCACGGTGGAGCCGGTCCGCGAGCTCACCGCCGTCCCGGTCGCCGAGCAGCCCGCCACCCTCGACCGGGCCGCCCTGGACTTCTGCCTGGCCGACGCCTTCCACCCCGGCTGCGAGGTGACCTGGCCGATCCGCCACCCGTCCATGTACCAGGCCCCGTTCCGCCTCCGGCACCGCCCGGACGAGGATCCCGAGCCCCCGTACGGCACCGTGCTCACCCCCCAGACCGCGCTCTCCGTCAACGGCCCGCTCTACGCCCAGGCCGCCGGCGACCTGACCCGCTGGATGGCCGTCCCCTGGCAGACCGACACCGCCAGCTGCCGCTCCGGCTACGAACTCGCGCTCAGCCCCCGGTACGACCCCTACCTCCCCACCTTCTGGCCCGCCCGGGTGCCCAACCACGTGCTCACCGAGGAGGACTACCGGATCGTCCGCGACGAGAGCCGCCCGCTCGCCGAGCGGAACGCCGCCTTCGAGCGGCGGGCCGTCTGGCTGCGGGGCCTGCGCGGCCAGAACGTCCAGCAGCTGACCCAGATGATCGCCGACTGGTACCAGCTGGGCATCGTCGAGGTCCGCGAGGGTACCGCGGGCTTCCCGGAGCGGATGCAGGTCGAATCCACCCCCGGCATCGACCTCACCGGCGTCGGCCCCACCGACAACCTGGTCTCCCTGCACGTCCCGCAGGCCCCCGACCCGGCCTTCACCGCCGCCGCCGTCAACCAGGCCGTGGAGGTCGGCGGCTACACCGCGGCCGAGGTCAACGCCGGGTACTTCGACAAGCTCGCGCCCTACCGCGACCAGCGGTGACCGGCGCTCGGCCGCGCGGCGGACTCGCGTACGAGGTGGTGGTCGTGGGCGGCGGGCCGGCCGGGGCCGCCGCCGCGCTCACCCTGGCCCGGGCCGGGCGGTCCGTGCTGCTGGTGGAGGCGGCCGGGGGTGGGCCGGTGAAGGTGGGGGAGGCGCTGCCCTCGGTGGCCCGGGTGCTGCTGCACGACCTCGGTGCCGCGCTCGACCCGGCCGCCCACCTCCCCAACTACGCCAACCTCGCCGCCTGGGGCACCCCGGCCCTCACCCGCACCGACTTCCTCCGCGACCCGCACGGCCCCGGCCACCACCTCGACCGCCCCGCCTTCGACCGCTCCCTCCGCACCGCCGCCCTCGCGGCCGGCGCCACCCTGCGCACCGCCACCGCCCGCCCGCTCCACCGCTCCCCGGACGGCTGGTGGACGGTCTCGCTCACCTCGCACGGTGCGCCCCAGCCGGTCCGCTGCCGCTGGTTGATCGACGCCAGTGGCCGGCGCCGGGCCGTGGCCGCACGCTGCGGCGCCGCCCACCACCGCGCCGACCGCCTGCTCGCACTCCACCTCGAACTCCCGCCCGCCACCGGCCCGGCCGAGTCCTGCTCCCTGGTCGAGGCCGCCCCGGACGGCTGGTGGTACACCGCCCCGCTGCCCGGCCGCCGCCGGCTGCTCGCCTACTTCACCGACGCCGACCTCGACCCGCCCACCGCCGCCGAGGCCTTCCACCGCCTCCTCCGGCAGACCCGCCACCTCGCCGAACGCACCGCGGCCCACCCCCGCCCCGACCACCCGACCCCGCGCCGGGCGCCCGCCCACTCCGCCCACCTCACCACCCCCGTCGGCGTGGGCTGGCTCGCCGTCGGGGACGCCGCCACGGCCTTCGACCCGGTCTCCTCCCAGGGCATCCTCACCGCCCTGCACACCGGCCGCGCCGGCGCCGCCGCCCTGCACGCCCACCTGACCGGCGACCCGACCGCCCTCCCGGCCTACGTCAGCGGTGTCGCCACCCTGCTCGCCGCCTACCGCCGCAACCGCCATGTGGTCTACACCACTGAATCCCGGTGGCCCGAACGGCCGTTCTGGCGCCGTCGGCACCGCACACTGCCTACGCTGGAACCATGAGCGACGAACCCGCCCGCGACCTGGCGCCCGTCTGTGAGCTTGCGCCCACCGCTGACCCCGAGGCCGCCCTGATCCCCGCCACCGACCCCGGCCCCCGGGCCGACTGCGTGCAGTGCGGCGAGCCCACCGAGTACCCGGCCGACCAGCCGGGCGTCACCCTCTGCCCGGTCTGCGCCTGGCAGGAGGCCCAGCGGATCGCCTGCTCCGGCTGACCCGCCGCCGGCTCATTCGCCGCCGGCCTGCAGCAGCGCGTCGGTGTGCTCCAGCGCCCACTGCCCGAGTGCGGCCAACGGCCCGGGCACCGGATGGCTGGCCCCGGCGCCGGTCGGGCAGCCGGTGCGGACGGTGGCGATCTGCGGGGAGGACGAGGCTGCGCTGGGCGTGGTGTCCGAGCTGGTCCGCGAACTCGGCGGCACCCCAGCCGTGTTGGGCGGCCTCGCGCTCGCCCGGCAGGTGGAGGGGGTGGCGGGGTTCGTGATGCGGCTGGTGGCCACCGGCCACAACCCCGTGACGGCGATACCGGCCGTCCCCGCTGCCGCCACCGACCGTTCGTAGCCTGAGCAGCCTTCCGGGGTAAGGATCCCGGGTGTGTCGGTCTGACTAATCCACCCGTGCGGGTGGCGCCCGGCCCTGTGCCTGGCGCGGTCCGCCCGGGCCAACCTATAAAGGGCCACGTCCTGTTGATCAACTGATGGGCTCTCACCATGTTGCAGGCCGCTCTGCGGGTGCTCGCCGCCGTCTCCCTCGCCTCCGCCGTCTCCACCGTCGCCGTGGCTCCGGCCTCGGCCGTCGCCCCGGCCACCGTGCCGGCCCCGCGCGCGGCGGCGGCCGACGACCTGACCACGCCATGTGGCCCGGTCCTCGACTACCGCGCCTCGGACTGGTGGCAGACCACGACCCAGCCGGACATCGCCCAGTCGGTGGCGGCCAACGCGACGGCCGAGCACTGGCAGTGGCGCAACGACGTCAACACCCTCTGGCGCGGCGACACCCGCGAGAACGTGGAGGACATCTTCCGTGCCGGCTTCACGCCCCGCGGCAAGGAGGTCACCCCCCTCGACCAGTACATCGTCAAGGGCGGCGGCCAGAGCAGCGCCCACCTCAGCACCAGCTGCGCCCAGTGGGTCGCCCAGAAGTTCGCCACCTACGGCACCGCCAAGACCGGCTGGGTCTACGAGATCTACGCCCCGGGCGGCATCGACGTCAACGCCACCGCCCGCGTGAACAACTACCAGTCCCCGTACCTCTGGAACAAGGAGATCGACTTCCCCGGCGGCATCGACGGCCACTACCTCAAGGGCGCCTGCAAGTACCACCTGACCGCCACCGACCCCGACACCAAGGTCAGCACCTTCGAAAACCTCGGCTGCAAGTCGAACCCCGACTTCGCCCCCTTCCAGCAGGCGCCGCCTGCCGCCCACTGAGCCCGCCCCCCTGGCATCGCCGCCCGGAAAAGCGGTGTCGCCGCCCGTCGGGCCGGCCCTACCGTTCTGACCCATGGACGACACCACCGCCCCGCCGCGGCTGACCCGGCTCACCTTCCACGGCCCGCTCTCCGAGGAGCGGGCCGCCCGGATGATCCGCCGGCTCGGCGCCCCAGCCACCCCGGCCACCGTGCTCGACATCGGCTGCGGCTGGGGCGAGTTCATGCTCCGTCTCCTCGAAGCGACGCCCGGTGCGACCGGTGTCGGCATCGATCTCAACGAGGACGACCTCGCCCGCGGGCGCGCCAACGCCAAGGCCCGCGGGCTGGCCGAGCGCGTCCGCTTCGTCCGGGAGTCCGCCGTCGACACCGCCCAGGGCCCCGCCGACCTCGTTCTCTGCCTCGGCGCCAGTCACGCGCTCAGCGACGCCCAGCCACCCGAGCACACGACCGCCGCCCTGCGCGCTCTTCGCCGCCTGGTCGCCCCTGGCGGCCGAGTTCTGCTCGGCGAGGCCTTCTGGGAGCGCACGCCCACTCCGGGCGAGCTGTCGGCCATGTGGCCCGACGCCTCCGCCGCCGAGTTCCACGAGCTCCCCGATCTCGTCGACCTCGCCATCGCCGCAGGCTTCCGCCCGGCCTGGATCGAAAGCGCGAACCTCGACGAATGGGACGACTTCGAGTCCGCCTACCAGTCCGACGTCGAGGAGTGGCTCGCCGCCTACCCCGGCCACCCCCTGGCGCAGGAGACCCGCCACCGTGTCGACCGCCACCGCGCCAGGTGGCTCCGGGGCTACCGCGGTGTCATGGGCCTGGCCTACCTGACCCTCGTACCCGTGCGCTGAGCGGCGGGCGGACTCGACTGCCAAGACCGCCTCACGGCGTGCCCGGGGTGCCCGTCGGGGCTTGGGGGGCCGGGCAGGTGGCGGTGCCGGGGTGGACGGTGATGGAGAGGTTGGGGGTGGTGAGGAGGCCGGGGAGCTGGAGGTCGTCGACGGTGGCGGTGACCTGGTCGAACTTGGCGTAGCCGGCCTGGATGCCGAAGCGGTGTTCGGGGCTGAGGAGGGGGTTGGGGACGGGCTGGTTGGTGGCGGGGTCGGTGACGGTGGTGATGTCGGGGCCGTTGATGTTGAGGTCGACCAGGCCGTCCATGTCGAGGGTACCGGTGGCGGTGCGGAGGTCGAGGACGGTGTTCTGGGTGGAGATCTCCCAGCTGCCCGGGTTGGTGTCGCCGAGGGTGATCATCAGGGTGTAGGTGGCGCCGAGGATCTGCTGCTGCTGGGCCAGGCAGAGGCCGTTGAGCAGGCCGTTGGCGAAGCCCATCCGGAGCGGGTGGGTGGCGGCGGTGGTGCCGGTGGCGGTCTCGACGGTCTGGTCGACCAGGGCGGCGGCGTAGTGGGTGCCGTAGAGGCTGCTGGTGGTGAGCTGGATGGTGCCGCTCTGGATCAGCAGCCCGCTGGCCAGCACGCCGTGGGCGAGGGCGCCGCCGAGCCCGCCGGCCACGGTGAGGGCGGGGAGCAGGACGAGCAGGGCGCGCCGCCAGTGCGTCCGGCCCTCCGGAGCTTCCACGGCGGTCACGGGGTGGTCACCGTGATGGTGCCGGGCAGGTGGACCGGATTGTTGGTGGAGCTGAGGGCGGCGTGGTTGTCGGTGGTCTGGATGCCGTAGACCCGGGCGTCGAAGCCGCTCGCGCCGGCGTTGAGCTTGATGAACGAGCCGAAGAAGTTGAGCAGGCCCTGCACCCCGCAGATCGGGATGATCACGGTGACGCAGATGTTGTCGATCGTGCCCCACATCACCGTGGTCTCCGGCTGCCCGGCCGTGTCCAGGCCGCCGAGCGAGCCGGAGCCCGGGATGTCGATGGTCAGCGCGGTGCCGTCCGGGGCGGTGTGGGTGACGTGCATGTGGCTGTTCACCTGGAGCTGGGTGAAGGTGTACTGGGTGGTGGTGACGGTGGTGCCGTCGGAGAGCCGGATGGTCACGTTGTTGTTCACCGTCAGCCCGACGGCCGTCAGGTCGTCGATGGTGACGTGCATCGGGTTCGGCGTCGGCAGGAAGGGCATGCCGAGCGGGCTCGGTTCACCCGGCAGCACCCGGGGGGTGACGCGGCGCGGGGCGGCGGCGTGGGCCGGGCTCTCCTCCGGCAGCACGGCTGCCGCGAGGAGGATGCCGAACACGCCGGTGACGGCGGCCAGTTGACGCCAGCGGAGGGAGCGGCGGACGGGAAGGGTCACTGCCCGCTCCCCGCATCGGCCACCGCCCGGCGACGGCGTCGCGGGCCCCAGCCGACCATCATCGCGCCGCCCAGGACGCCGAACAGCATCCCGGCCAGGAAGCCGCCGAGGTTGGAGAGCACGAGGGAGACCACGGCCAGCACGGTGCCGATCAGGCCGAAGGTGTACCGCTGGCGGGGTAGCGCCAGCGGGATGAGCCCGCAGAGCATCATGCCGCCGCCGACCAGGTAGCCGGAGAGCGCGTTGAAGCCCGTCACCGTCACCAGGTGGATCGCGCCGAGCGAGAACTTGAGCACCGTCCAGCCACCCACCACCAGCCAGACCGAGCCCCAGAACGGCCGGGTGCGGCGGAAGGCGCGGAACCAACTCCAGCCGCTGCGAGCCAGGTTGAGGCCGGCGGTCAGCATGTGGTGGCCGATCCGGGGACGACCCTGATCGAGAGCGACTGGAGGGTCAGCGAGCCGGCGATCTCGGCGGTGTTGGCGGTCGCGTTGAGCCCGGCCAGGTTGACGGTGCTGCCGCCCGGGCCGGAGCCGGCCGAGCCGAGGCCGAAGCCGCCCGCCTGCGCGCCGGTGAGCGGGGAGTCCGCCACCATCACCTGGTCGGCGGCCATGCCGAGCACCGCGTTCTGCAGGGTGGTGCTGCCGCTGGCGGTCAGCGAGGGGGCCTCGATGTAGAGGTTGGAGGCATTGAGGTCGGTGGTGAAGGTGGCCGGCGGGGTGGCGGTGACCTGCTGACCGGCCGTCAGCAGCAGCGAGTAGCCGACCCCCGCGATCGACTGGTGGACGATGCCGCAGAGCCCGGCCAGATTGGCGCTGGCGAAGCCGACCCGGGCCATCGCCGTGGAGTTGGAGGTGGTGCCGGTGCTGGACTCGATGGTCGGCGTGTTGAGCACGGCCCCGAAGCCGGTGCCGGACACCCCGTTCGACATCAGGGTGAAGGGGGTGTTGGTCACGTTGAAGCTCGCCGCGAGCACGCCGGTGGCCATGCTGCTGCCGAGTGCCCCGATGCCGAGCGCGGCGGGCAGCAGCACGGCGGCGGAGCGGCCCCAGCGGGTGCCGCGCCGGGTGCCGTCGGCGGCCTCCTCCAGCATCCGCCGGTTCCAGCCGGCGGCGGCCGAGCCGGCGGCGGTGGCCACCTCCGTTGCGGCTGTCCTCGCGGCGGCGGTCAGGCGACGGGCCCGCCACGGGCGGGTTGACTGACGGATCTTCATGGGTGCCGTCCTGGTGGGTGTGGGGCGTCGGGGCTACTCGGCGAGGGGCGCGGCCGCAGGCGTGGCGGCGGCGTTGGTGGGGCGGCGCCGCCGGCGCCAGGAGGCGCGGGCGGGCTTGGCCGGCATCCAGCCGACGGCCATCACCCCGCCGAGCACGGAGCAGAGCATGCCGACGAAGAACCCGCCGAGGTTGGTCAGCGGGAAGGAGGCGACGCCGACGATCACCGTGATGATCCCGGCGGTGTAGCGCTGACTGGGGATCAGCAGCATCAGCAGGGCCAGCGCCATCAGGATCGCGCCGCCCGCCATGCCGGCGATGCCGCCGAGGCCGACGTGCAGCAGGGCGGTGACCGGGGCCAGCGGCAGGTAGAAGATCACGAACCCGCCGAGCGCCGTCCAGACGGCGGCCCAGAACGGGCGGGTGCGGCGCCAGCGGCGGTACGCGAGCCGGGCCCGCCGGAGGGCGCCGGGTTGAGCCTCGGACATCTCTGACCTCTCATCAGGGTGGGATGACTGCACGGGGGCGGGTGGGTGGAGCCCCGGTGGTGCGGACTCCACCCGGGTGGTCCGCCGAACGGTCAGCAGTCGCCGCCGTTCGCGCCCTTTCCGGCGGTGTCGCCGTTGACCAGGGCGATGTTGAGGTTGGGCAGGGTGATGGCCCCGCCGAGGGTGGCGCCGTTGGCGTGGGCCTTGAGGCCGCTGATGTCGGTCTCGCCGCCGGTGGCGTCGAGGCCGAACTGGCCGGTGGAGCCGTCGGTGATGCCGCTGTTCTTGATGTTGGCGCTGTCGGCGCCCGCGCCGATCTGGTTGGGGGTGGTGGCGGTGGCGTTCAGCGTCGCGCTGGCGCCGGTGATCGCGCCGCCGTCCAGGATCAGGTTGCTGGCCTGGAGGCCCTGGCCCGCGTCGAGTTGGGCCGTGGTGAGCGGGGTGGCGGCGGCCGGGGAGGTGATGTTGAGCGACCAGGTGCCGACCGTGCCGACCACCGGCAGGTTGACCGACTGGGTGGCGTGGATGCAGATGCCGTCCAGACCTGCCTTGGCCAGGCCGACCTCGGTGACGGCGGTCGGGTTGGCGCCCGCGTTCACCGTGGTCATCACCGCGCCGAGGCCCTTGGGCGCCGCCATGGTGTTGGAGCTGAGGGTGAACGGGACGGCGGTGAGCGAGAGGTTCGCCGCGAGCGCCCCCTCGGTCATCGCCACGGCCATCGCGCTGATCGCGATGACGGCGGGGACGGCCACCAGCGCGCTGCGGCGCCAGCGGGTCACCCCGCGCGGATCGGTGCTCGGTGCGGTGGCGGTGCCTTCCTCGGATCTTTCCTGGCTCTCGGACATGAGTCACTCCGACTCTCTTCCCGCTCGCGCGGGGCTGGATGAGGGTACTGCCGATCACGGGAGGAATCGCCAGGAATCCACCCGAAGCGGTTTACAGGTTTCGGCAGTGTGTCCAGACCGTAAGCACTATCAGACATGGCGTCAATAAGATGAACGGGATTGGCTGACTAGACTCCGCCAATGGCCACGAACCGCGAACGCGAGCACTCTCCGCTGCGGACGCGGCTGCTCGACACCGCCGCCGAACTGATCGTCGATCGCGGCTTCCGCCGGCTGCACCTGACCGAGGTCGCCACCCGGGCCGGGGTGAGCCGGCAGACGGTCTACAACGAGTTCGGGTCCAAGGAGGGCCTGGGGCAGGAGCTGTTCGGCCGAGAGCTGCACCGGATCGCCGTCGGCACCCTGGCCGAACTCGAGGCCAACCGCGGCCGGCTGCGCGCCGCCACCGAGGCCGGGGTGGGCTACATCCTCCACGAGGCGGCCGTGAACCCGCTGCTCAGAGCCGTGCTGACGGCCGATCGGGACGGCGAGAACGGTCTGCTCGCCTACCTCACCACCCGCTCCGGCGCCGCCTTCGACACCTTCTCCTCGCTGCTGGTCTCGTACACGGAGGAGGTCTGGCCGGAGGTCGACGACCTCTCCCGCTCGCTCGCCGTCGAGTCCGTGGTGCGGCTCACCGCGAGCCACCTGCTCCAGTCCTCGGCGGACCCGGCCGAGGCCGGCCTGACCGAGGCGGCGGGGCGGATCGCGGAGATCGTGATGCGGGTCTCCGGGGTGGTCGACCCCGGACCCGGCTGCGGACCCGACTCCGGACCTGACTCCGGACCTGACGGGATGTGACGCGGGCGTTCTCTGTCGAGTCGGGCCAGGGTCGGCGGGATTTCGCTGGGCCGGTGACGGTGGGGGAATTCCGCTACGGGGTGACGCTGAATTGCATTTCGCTACCCGGTGACTCGTATATTCCCGGGATGCGTTCGAACGTCAGGACTGCGGGGCCGGGACGGGGGTCATGGCCGGGCCGGCGGGCAGGGAGCCGAAGGCGGTGAGCGGCCAGACCCGCAGGTGGATCCGGGCGCTGACGGTGGTCAGGTCGCCCCAGCCGAAGGTGCGGGCGTCGTCGGAGCCGTCGGGGTTGTCACCGAGGAAGAACAGCTTGCCGGGCGGGACGGTCTGCGGGTGGGGGGCGGCGTCGCGCTGGCCGTCCGGCTGGCAGCAGTTGCTGCTCCGGTGCGCCTGGGCCGGCCAGGTCGGCTGGTCGATCCGGTACCACTGGCCGGTGCCGCCGGGCTGTACCAGCACGGTGAACGGTGCGGCCGGCGTGGAGTCGATCTCCACCCGGTCGCCGGGCAGGCCGATCACCCGCTTCACGATGGTGGTGTCCCGGCCCGGCGTCTTGAGCAGCACCACGTCGAACCGGTGCAGCCGGCTGCCCTGGCTGATCTTGTCCGGCAGCAGCCGCTCTCCGTCGGCCAGGGTCGGCTGCATGCTGTGCCCGTCCACCCGGACGGCGATCACCGCCAGTACGGCCACCGCCGCGACTCCCAGCCCGAGCAGGATCCCGACCCCGATGGCCACTCCGCGCCACGCCCGCCACCAACTCATCGCGCCCCTCCGCCCGTCACGCTGATCAGTGCGGCAGAGCGTGCTGGGTGGCGGGTGCGGCCGTCAAGGGGTTGACAGGCTGGGGCGACTCGGGCTCAAGCGGCCGGGATGGGTGTGGCCTTGGTCGGTGCGGCCCTGGTCGGTGTGGCCTTGGGCGGTGCGGCCCCGGAAGGTGCGGCGGTACGCGGCGGGTGAGACGCCGATCGCGGCGGCCAGGTGCCCGCGGAGCGAGGAGGCGCTGCCGAAGCCGGCGCGTTCGGCCACCTGGTCCACCGGCAGATCGCTGGACTCCAGGAGCCGGCGGGCGAGTTCGAGCCGCTGGGTGGTGAGCCAGCGGCCCGGGGTCTGGCCGGTCTCGGCCAGGAACCGGCGGCTGAAGGTGCGCACGCTCATCTCGGCCCGCGCCGCCAACTCGGCCAGCTGGATGGGCTGGTGGAGCTGGTGCAGGGCCCACTCGCGAGCCCCGGCGGTGTCGCTCCCGCTCGGCTCCGGGACGGGCCGGTCGATGTACTGCGCCTGCCCGCCGTCCCGCCAGGGCGGCACCACGCAGTACCGGGCCACCCGGTTGGCCACCTCGCTGCCGTGGTCGCGCCGGATCAGGTACAGGCAGAGGTCCATCCCGGCGGCCGAACCGGCCGAGGTGAGCACGTCGCCGTCGTCCACGTAGAGCACGCTCGGGTCGAGCGGGATCTCGGGGTGGAGCGCGCGGAAGCGGTCGGCGTAGAGCCAGTGCGTGGTGGCCGGCCGGCCGTCGAGCCGCCCGGCGGCGGCGAGCACGAAGGCGGAGGTGCAGATCGCCACCAGCCGCGTGCCGGGCCGGAGTTCGGCGAGCGCGGTGGTCAGCAGCCCGGCCAGCGGCTCGGCCGGCGGCCCAGCCGCCGGTTCGGCCGCCGGTTCGGCCGCAGGTTCGCCGCCGCCGAGCGGGTCGACGACGGCCGGGACGACCACGGTGTCGGCGGTGGCGATCACGCTCGCGTCGTGCTCGACGGTGACCGCGAAGTCCTCGCTGGTGCGGACCGGTCGGCCGTCCGTGGTGCAGGTGAGCACCTCGTAGAGCGGCCGGCCGTCGGCGCTGTACGCGAGGCCGAACGCCTTGGCGGGGATGCCGAGTTCGAAGGGGTAGACGCCGGGGAGGGCGAGGACGACGACGCGGTGCACGGCCTGCCGCACGGACTGCTGCATGGCCAGATCCTCTCACTCGTTGGCAATCCGGCCACTCGTTTCGGCCGGCTGGGTCCGGCAGGCTGTGGATCAAGCGCCGAGTGGCGCTGAGCAGCGAGGACGAGTGAGGGGAGCGGGTCCGGATGGCGGGGACGACGGGGGCAGTGGGGGCGGCGGGGGTCATGCTGGCGGTGGCGTTCGCGGAGCCGGGTGGGCCGGAGGTGCTGCGGCTGGTGGAACGGGAGCGGCCGGTGCCGGGGCCGACGGAGATCCTGGTGCGGGTGCACGCGGCTGGGATCAACCCGATCGACTGGAAGACCAGGGCGGGGGTGGTGCGGCTGGCGCCCGGCGGGGACGTGCCGGGGTGGGACGTGTCGGGGGTGGTGGCGGCGGTCGGGCTCGGCGTGACGCTTTTCCGGCCGGGGGACGAGGTGTACGGCATGCCGGGGTTCCCCCGGCTGGTCGGCGGCTACGCCGAGTACGTGGCCGCCCCGGCCCGCCACTTCGCGCCGAAGCCGGTGGGGCTCGACCACGTGGCGGCGGCGGCGCTGCCGCTGGCCGGGCTGACGGCCTGGCAGGCACTGGTCGACACGGCCGAACTGCAATTCGGGCAGCGGGTGTTGGTGCACGCGGCGGCAGGTGGGGTGGGGCACCTGGCGGTGCAGCTCGCCAAGGCGCGCGGCGCGTACGTGATCGGCACCGCGCGGGCGGAGAAGCACGCCTTCCTGCGGGAGCTGGGAGCGGACGAGGTGATCGACTACACGGCGGTGGACTTCGCGGCGATGCTCTCGGACGTGGACGTGGTGATCGACTCGGTCGGTGGCAACTATCAGGAAGGCTCCCTGTCAGTTCTTCGGGACGGCGGCACGCTGATCACCCTCCCCACCGTGGAGACCTCGGCCCTCGCCGCCGCGGCAGCGGCCCGCGGCATCCGCTCCGGCTTCCTGCTGGTCGAGCCCGACCGTCACGGCCTGCTGGCCCTCACCGATCTGGTGGAGAGCGGCCGCCTCCGGGTCCACGTGGACGCCGTCTTCCCGCTGGCCGAGGCGGCGCGGGCCCACACCCTCGGCGAAACCGGCCGGACCAAGGGCAAGTTGGTGCTCAAGGTAGCCTGACCCGGGCCTTCACTACCCAAGCCGCCACCCCGAAGGAGCAGCGCGTGTCCCTCGAACTCCGCTACCACGTCACCCTCGACGCGGCGCTCCGGCAGGAGCTGACGGAGGTGTACGCGGAGGTGCGGGCGCCGCTGCTCCACCTGCCCAACTACGGCATCGAGGCCTTCGCCGGACGTCTCGACCGCCACCTGGCCGATCCCGGCTTCGGGATCGTACTCGGCTACGAGGGCGGGCAGCCCGTCGGGTACGCGTACGGCAACACCGTCGGTGCCCGTGACCCGTACTGGCAGCGGTTGGCGGAGCCGCTCGCCGAGGGCGGTCCGACCGTACCGGCGTTGGCGATCAAGGAGATCGGAGTCCGACCGCCGTGGCGCGGCACCGGTGCGGCCCGCCGGATCCACGACGGCTTGCTGGCCGAACGCACCGAGGAGACCGTCATGTTGATGGTCAACCCGCTTGCCGGGGACGGCAAGGTGCAGCGGGTCTACGAGAGTTGGGGCTACCGGAGGTTCAACTCCCAGTCGGCCACGGCGGCCTCGCCCGAGCTGGCCGCGATGGTCCGTCCGAACCGGCCGGCCTGAGCTCAACCGGTGGCGGGGGTCGGTGCGGGGGCGGCCTCGGGCCCGGGGGCGGTGAGGTGGTGGCCGCGGGGGAGCAGGAGCGGGGTGGCCAGGGCCAGCAGGCCGGCCAGGGCGATGGTGGTGCGGGGTGTGGTGAGGGCGGCGAGCAGGCCGGCCAGGGTGGTGAGGACGGCGATGGTGAGCTGCTGGCCGACGGACCAGGCGGTGAGGGTGCGGGTGAGCAGGTGCTCGGGGGTCCGTTCCAGCCGGTGGGTGGCGAGCACCGGGGTGTAGAGGCTCATGTTCACGATGATCGCGAGTTCGACGGCGATCACGGTGAGCAGCCCGATCGGGCCCGGCCGGACGAAGGCCAGGCCGAGCAGCCAGACCGCGCGGAGGGTGCCGATGGTCCGGAACACCCAGGCCCGCCCGTGGCGGTCCACCACCCGCCGGGCCAGCCGGGAGCCGAGCAGGCCGCCGAGGCAGGGAGCGGCGAAGGCCAGTCCGTACTGCCAGGCCGGGAAGGCGAGTTGGCGGAGCAGGAGGACGGCCAGGAGTGGCTCGGTGGCCATGATCAGGCCGGAGACCAGCAGGTTGTTGAGGTAGAGCGGGCGCAGGCTCGGGTCGGTGAAGACGTGCCGCCAACCGTCGAGCAGGCCGCCGCCGGCGGGTCGGCGGTGGACGCGGGTGCCCCGGCCGCTCCGCTGCGGAGGGGGCTGCTCCACGGTGCGGATCGCGGTGATGCCCAGGGCGGAGAGCAGGTAGCTGAGGGCGTCCGCGACCACCGTGACCACCGGGCCGAAGCTGGCGATCGCCGCGCCGCCCAGCGGTGGGCCGATCGCGATCGAGCTCCATGTGGTCGACTCGAACCTGGCGTTGGCGACCAGCAGGTCCTCGGGGCGGACCAGCGCCTTGAGGTGGGCGCCGCTCGCCGCGCCGAAGGCGATCTTGGCCGCCGCGACCACCGCCGAGACGGCCAGCAGCTGGCCGAGGCCGAGCCGACCGAAGGCGTAGGCCAGCGGGACGGTGGCCATCGCCGCGCACCGGGCCAGGTCCATCGCGACCATCACCGGCCGCTTGCGGCGGAACTCCACCCAGGGGGCGAGCGGCAGGGCGATCAGTGCCCCCACGGCGGGCCCGGTGGCGGCGAGCACCGACACCTCGGCCGGCCCGGCGTGCAGCACCTGGACGGCGATCAGCGGCAGCGCCCCGAACCCGAGCCCGGAGCCGTAGGCGCTCACCGCGTACGCGGCCCAGAGCCACCCGAAGTCCCGCCCCAGGCGCGGTCGGCCCGGGCCACCGCGCCACGACCGGCCGAGCCGCTGCCCGGCCGGCCGTGCCGGGCCCGCACCGGGCGGCTGCCCCGCACCGGGCCCGACTCGCAGCTCTCGGCCAGAGGCGCCCCACCGCCCGAAGCCAGGCCCGCCCGGCCGCGTCGCCCCGGGCACCCGACCCCACCCCCGCCGCACCCTGCCGATCATGCGCGGGCCCCTCCTCGTACAACCGATCATTGACCGGAGCCATCAAATCCTGGTCTTGACCCGGGGATCAAACAACCAATCGGCCACTACGACACAACCAACGGTTGTTGCCCTATCGTGGGCGGCATGGATCTCGACGCTGTCCGGACCTTCGTCGTGGCCGCCGACGCGGGCCGTTTCCAGGAGGCCGCCGCCGAGCTGGCCGTCACCCAGCAGGCCGTCTCCAAGCGGATCGCCACGCTGGAGCGGGGGCTGGGGGTGCGGCTGTTCGTCCGGACGCCGCGCGGCGCCCAGCTGACCATCGACGGGCAGGCCTTCCTGCCGCACGCCCGCGAGCTGCTCCGGGTGGCCGAGCGGGCGGTGGCCTCGGTGCGGGCCGGGACGCGGGCGCTGCGGGTGGACGTGCTCTCCTCGCGCAGTGCGCAGTCGGGGCTGATGCGGGAGTTCCACCGGCTGCACCCGGAGATCGAGCTCGACGTGCTGACGCTCTTCGACCTCGACACGGCCGTGGCCGAGCTCTGCTCCGGGGCGCTGGACGCCACCTTCCGCGCCGTGGCCGCGCCCGGGCGACCGCTGCCCGAGGACGTGGCGGCCGTCCGGGTCTTCGACGAGCCGCTGCAACTGCTCACCGGGCCCGGTCACGCGCTGGCCAACGCCCGCTCGGTGACCATGGCCGAGCTGGTCGGCCACCGGATCTGGATGCCCGGCATCGTGCCCGGCACCGAGTGGGCCGCCTACTACGACGACCTGGTGGCCGAGTTCGGCCTCACCATCGAGGCCACCGGCCCCAACTTCGGCTCCGACGCCCTGCTCGACACCATCGCCGACACCCCGGCCCTGGCCACCTTCATGAGCGCACAGACCCGCCTGGTCTGGCCCGCCGGCCACGGCCTGCGCCGCATCCCGGTCACCGACCCCACCCCGGTCTACCCGCACTCCCTCCTCTGGCACCGCGACAACCCCCACCCGGCCCTGGCCACCCTCCGCACCCACCTGGCCACCGTCCCGCCCACCTGTGACGAGACCACGGCCTGGACCCCGGGCTGGACCAACCCGCGCTGAGCCCACCCGGCTGGTTCAGCCCCCGGTGTGGTGGCGGCGGGTCGGCGGGGAGAGCAGCCGGGCCACCGTCCGGCGGGCCGCCTCGCGGTGGTCGGGACGGGGCGCCGGCACCCGTGGCCCGGCCAGGTCGGTGCCGGTGAGCGAGCCGGCCGGGACGGTGGCCCAGTCGGTGCGGTGGATCACCGCGAGGTGGCCCTCGCGGTGGGCCTTGGAGTCCTTCCAGTCGTCCGGCGGGGCCAGCAGGACGCGGAGGCCGTGATCGTCCGGCCACTCCAGGCCGAGGACCTGGCGGCCGAAGTGATCCTCGAAGAGCGACCGGGCGGCACCCGTCGCCAGGTCGACCAGCAGGAGCTCGCCCTCGAAGAGGTAGCCGCCGTCGTACTCCCCGGTGCCCACCGCGAGCAGGGGCAGCGACGGGTGGAAGGCCAGCGCGTTGACGGGGTGTTCGGCGTGCAGCAGCCAGCGGCGGCGGGCCCGGTCGGTGACCCGGAAGAGGCCGTACCCGTCCGAGCCGGCCGCCGCGAGCAGGCCGCGCCGGTGGTCCCGGACGGCCAGCAGGAGTTCGCCGAGCCCGGCGAAGGGGTCGTCGGGGCCGGCCGGGAGCGGCAGAGAGTTGTGCATACGGACGATCTTCGCAGGCCTCAGCCCTTGAGGGTGTCGACGATCTGCCGGGCGGCCTGGGCCGGGGTGAGGTGGGTGGTGTCGACCACCTCGGCCTCGGCGTGGAGCCAGCTGCGGGCGGCCTCGGCGTAGGGGGCGAGGTACTTGAAGCGGAACGGGGAAGGGCCCATCACCGCATCGTGCTGAATCCGGTGGTGCAGGGTCTCTTGGTCGGCGTGCAGGACGAAGTGGCGTACCGGGATGCCATGTTCGGCAAGGCCCGCGCTGATCTCGCGCCAGTACTGCTCGACCAGGACGGTCATCGGGACGACCAGGGTGCCGCCGGTGTAGTCGAGCAGGCGGCGGGCGGAGTCGACCACCAACTGCCGCCAGGGCAGCCAGTGCTGGAAGTTGTCGGTGGCCGGCAGGCCCGGCGAGACGTCCATGAGCAGTTCGCCGACCTTCTCGGCGTCGAACACCCGGGAATCCGGGATCAGTTGCTGCACCAGCGGGCTGGTGGTCGTCTTGCCCGCGCCGTGGGTACCGTTCATCCATACGATCATGGCCCCGATGCTAGGCAATCGGCCGGGTCGGATGTCAGCGCATTCCGCCGGAGGCCAGGATCACGTCCCCGGTGATCCACCGCGCGTCCTCGGAGGCCAGGAAGGCCACCAGCGGGCCGTAGTCCTCCGGGGTGCTCATCCGCCCCAGCTGGGTGTCGGCGATGGCTCGGGCTTCCTGGGGCGAGCCGGGGAAGCCCATGGCCCGGGTGCCCTCAGTGTCCGAGGGCCGGGAATGATCGCGTTGACCCGGGTGCCGTGCGGGCCCAGCTCCTTGGCCGCGACGATGGTGAAGGCGTTGACCGCGCTCTTGGAAGCGACGTACAGCGAGGCGTACGGCGGGTGGGTGAGCGTGCCGGCCGTCGAGACGTTGACGATCGACGCGGCCCCGATGTCCTGCTGCGCCGCCAGGGCTTGGGTGGTGAGGATTGTGCCGAGCAGATTGGTGGTCAGCTCGCGCTGGAACTCCGCTTCGGTGATCTCCGCCAGCGATGCGAAGGCTGCGACGGCCGCGTTGTTCACCAGCACGTCCACCGGCCCGTACTCCTCGCGGGCCCGCTGGAACAGGCGCCGCACGTCCTCGCTGCGGGGCCACGTCCGGCCGGACGGCGAGCGCCCGGCCCCCTCGGTGGTGATGTCCGCGACCACCCGCCCGGCGCCCGCCGCATCCTCCCGGTAGTTCACCACGACGGCCGCGCCGGTGCGGGCCAGCGCCTTGGCGATCCCCGCGCCCGAACCCTTCGACGCGTCCGTGACGATCGCCGTGCGTGCCGTGCTGTTGCTGCTCACAGTGACTCCTCGAACCAGACCACGAGCTGCTGGGCCACGTTGATCGTCTCGGCCCTCCTCGCGGGCCCGCACCGAACTCCTCGCCGCCCAGGAGCAGTACGACCGTGAGCAGGAGTCACCACGCCCGTGGCGGAATCGGGGTGCGGGGCCCGGTGCCCGGGTGGGAGAGTCGGGCGGTGAATCGAGAGATGCGGGTGCAGCCGGCGGACGATCCGGCGTTGCGGCAGGTCGGGGAGCTCTTCGAGGGGTACGCCGGGTCCTGGTGGGTGGCCGGCGGGTGGGCCGTGGACCTGAACCTCGGGCGGGTGACGCGGGCGCACGGGGACGTGGATGTGCAGGTGCTCGCCCGAGAACTAGAGCTTTTCGTAGGGCACTCCGGGGCTTACGAGCTCCAGCTGGCCGACCGGCTCACGGGCGAGCGGCGGGCCTGGGCGTACCCGGAGCCGGTGGAGCCGGGGCGAGAGACGCTGCTGCTGGTCGGCGGGCCAGTCGCGCTGGAGGTGATGGTGGCCCGGTCGGACGGGGACGAGTGGGTGTTCCACCGGGGGCACCGGACCCGCCTGCCGCTCGGGCGGCTGACCCGGCGGACGGCCGACGGGCTGCCGTACCTCGCGCCGGAGGTGGTGCTGCTGTTCAAGGCCCGCGGCACCCGGCCCAAGGACGAGGAGGACTTCCGGGCGCTCGCTCCGCTGCTCGGGCCGGAGCAGCGGAGCTGGCTCGCCGAACGCCTGACCCCGCCAGGGACCGGGCCGCACCCCTGGCGGGAGGCACTCGAAGCCTGAAGGCCCGTACGGCACCGGGGTGGTGGGTCAGCCGGGCTCCTGGTCGGCGAGGCGGAGGGTGGAGCCGCGGCGGCCCTTGCGGACCAGGAGTTGGGCCGGGATGCGGGTACGGAGATCGGGGACGTGACTGACGATGCCGACGGCGCGGTCGCGTTCGCGGAGGCCGTCGAGCACGTCCATCACCTCCTCCAGAGCCTGTTCGTCGAGGCTGCCGAAGCCCTCGTCCACGAAGAGGGTGTCGAGCGGGCGGCCGCCGGCCTCGTCGGTGACCACGTCGGCGAGGCCGAGGGCCAGCGAGAGGGAGGCGAAGAAGCTCTCGCCGCCGGAGAGGGTGGCGGTGTCGCGGTCGCGGCCCGTCCAGGCGTCGACCACCCGCAGGGCCAGCCCCGAGCGCTTGTTGCCGGCGGCGCGGCCGTCGCTGTGGACGAGGGTGTACCGGCCGCCGGACATCCGGACCAGCCGCTCGCTGGCCGCCGCCGCGACCTGCTCCAGCCGGGCTGCCAGCACGTACGACTCCAGGCGCATCCGCAGCACGTTCTCGGTGGAGGTGCCCGCCGCCAGCGCCGCAAGCCGGCTGATCCGGCCGTGGCGCTCCAGCTCCGGGGCCAACTCGGCAGCCAGTCGGGCCAGTTCGGCGCCCAAGCGGGCCAGGGCGGCGCACCGTTCGGTGGCCGCGCTGTGCCGGGCCGAGGCCTCGGTGAGGCGGGCCAGGCCGGCGTCGTGGCGGGCCCGGGCCTGCGCGAGGTCGGCGGGTGGGAGAGCGGCGGCGGCGAGGAGTTCGGCATCGGTGAGCCGGTCCTGGACGCGGGCCAGGGTCGTGCGGTGATGCTCGACCCGGGTGTGCAGGGCGGTGCGTTCGGCGGTGGGGAGCAGGGCGGCGTGCGCCTCGGCGGGCCCGGCGAAGCCGGCGGCCTGGGCGGCCAGCCGGAGTTCGTGCTCGGCCTCGGTGAGCCGGGCCGCCGCCTCGGTGCGGGCCCGGGCGGCCGTGGCGGCGCTCGCCAGGGCCTCGGCCTGGGTGGCCAGGGCCGCACCATGGGCGGCGACGGACGGCGCATCGCCGCGCGCCTCGGCCACGCGGCGGGCCAACTCGGCGCGCTCCTCGGCGAGTTTGAGGGAACGCTCGGCGAGTACGGCGATCCGCTGGTCGGCCTCGTGCAGGCCGCGCTGCCGCTTGGACTCCTCGGCGGCGAGGCGGGCCAGCTGCTGGGTGAGGGAGCCCAGCTCCTCGGCGGCGCGCAGTGCCGTGCGCCGCTCCTCGGCCAACTCGGCCAGCTCGGAACGGAGTTCCGCCGCACCGGCGCCGCCGGCGGCCGTGGTGGCGGCGGATTCGGCGACCCGGAGCTCGGTGAGGCTGCCTTCGGCGAGGTGCAGGGCCGACTCGGCGCGGGACTGCTCCTGCTGGGCGCGGCGCTCGTCCTCCGCGCTGACCGGGGCCTCGGTGGCCCGGGCGGGCGCCGGGTGCTCGGCCGAACCGCAGACCCGGCACGGCTCGCCCGGGGCCAGCTGGGCTGCCAACTCGGCCGCCATGCCGACCAGTCGGCGTTCGCGGAGATCCAGGGTGCGGGAACGGGCCTCCTGGGCCAGGTCCTTGAGCGTGCGGACGGTGCCCTCGGCCTCGGCGATCTCGCCGAGCAGCTGTTCGCGGCGGCGGGCCGCGGTCAGGCGTTCGTCCAACTCGCTGTGCTTGGCGTCGAGTTGCTCGACCGTGGTGGCGGCGGCGCGGGCCGACTCCTGGGCGGCGGAGAGCTGCTCGAACCGGCCCTCGTACTCGACCAGCCACTCCCGGGCGTCCTCGGCGGCCCCCTCGACCCGGGCCCGTTCGGCCTCGGCCCGCTCCTGCTCACGGCCGAGCGTCAGCCAACGCTCCTCCTCGGCCCGGGCGGTGGTGAGCCGGCCGAGGTGCTCGCGGAGCCCGCGCTCGGCCTCGGCCAGGGCCTCGGCTTCGGCGGCGGAGTGAGGGTGGGAGAGGGCGGCGCGGGCGGACTGCTCGGCGCAGGTGGCCGCGTCGAGGGTGGCGGTCGCGTGGGCGTGCAGACGGAAGGCCGTCTCCACGGTGGCGGCGGCCTGGGCGGCCGCCAGCCGCCGGGCCTCCTCGGCGGCCCGCTCGGCGGAGGCGGCGAGCTGGTCGGCTTCGGCCACGGCGGCCTGGTGGCGACGCTGACGGTCGGCCAGTTCGGCGGTCTCCTCGGCGGCGCGGCGAGCCCCGTCGTGCGCCGTCTCGGCGGCCTGCAGCCAGAGCTCGGCGACGGTCGACTCCTCGGCGGCGTTGGAGCGGAGGATCGCGGCCCAGGCGAGGACGCCGTCGGCGAGGCTGCCGGTGCCGCGGTCGGTATGGCCGAGGGCGGCACCGGTACGGCCGGGGGCGGTGGTGGGTGTACCGGCAGCCCGGCTCCGGGCCCGGGAGTCGGCGGGACCGGCGGAGCCACCCGTGTGGTCACCGGCGGAGCCGCCGGTGAGGCTGCCGGTACTGCCGCCGCCCGCGAGTCCGGGTGCGCCGTCGGGGGTTGCGCCTGAGCGGCGCGTGGTCGGCTTGGCCGACGGGCTCGGGGCGGGCTCCTCTGCGGGGAACCAGGGGTCCATGGGCTCGGCCAGGGGGCCGGCGGCCTCGCGGGTGCGGTCGGCGAGGCTGCGCAGGCGGGTGCGGCCGGCGGTGACGGCGGCTTCCTGGGCGCGGCGCTGGTCGGCCAGCCACTTCTCCACCTGCTCGAAGCGGCTGGTGTCGAAGAGCTGGCGGAGCAGGGCGGCCCGTTCGGTGGCGTCGGCGCGCAGGAAACGGGCGAAGTCGCCCTGGGGGAGCAGCACCACCTGGCAGAACTGCTCCCGGCTCATGCCGATCAGGCGGCGCAGCTCCTCGCCGGCCTCCTGGTGGGAGGTGCTGAGGGCGCGCCAGCCGGGCTCGCCCGCACCCGTGTCGGCCGTCCACTCGCGGAGCAGGGTCTGCGCCTTCTCCAGGGTGGTGCCGGCCCCGCGCCGTTTCGGACGCGGCTGCTCGGGCGACCGGATGATCTCCAACCGCCGCCCGCCCAGGGTGAGTTCGAGTCGGATCCGGGTGAGCAGGGCCGGGTCGGCGTGGTCGCTGCGCAGCGGGTTGCCCTTGCGGGTGCCGGGCACCTCGCCGTACAGGGCGTAGCAGACGGCGTCGAGCACGCTGCTCTTGCCCGCGCCGGTGGCGCCGCGGAGCAGGAAGAGCCCGGCGGCGGCGAGCTGGTCGAAGTCGACCCGCTCGGTGCCGGCGAAGGGGCCGAAGGCGGTGAGCTCCAGGTGGTGCAGCTTCATCGATGCGGCTCCTGCTCGCGCTCGTTCATCGTGGCCGAGACCAAGGGCAGTGCCGTCGTGGCCGAGACCAAGGGCAGCGCCATCGGGCCCGAGACCAAGGGCAGTGCCATCGGGGCCGACCCTGGGCGGTGCGGCTTCATCGGGGCAGCTCCTGCTCGCGTTCGGTCTCGCGGCGGACGGCCTCGAAGGCCTCGCGGAGCCAGGCTCGTTCGGTCTCGTCGGGCTCGCTGCCCGGGCGGACGTGGCGGACGAAGCCCTCGGCCACCTCCAGGTCGGGGCGGCCGCTCACCCGGGCGGCGTAGGAGGGGTGCTCGGCGCCGGGGGTGTGCTCGGGCTCGAAGAGCAGCTGCAGGGTGTGCGGGAAGCGGCTGCGCAGCCGCTCCATCGGGTCGGCCGGGCGGGCCGGGTCGGTGAGGGTGGCCTGGACCCAGGCGTCTTCGTGCTCGGCGAGGGCCGGATCGGCCAGCAACTCGTCCAGCCGGCCGCGCAGCACGGCCAGCGGGCGGGGCTGCGGGCAGTCGATCCGCTCGGCGGCGACCGAGCCGTCGGCCGCGAGGTCGACCAGCCACATGGTCTTGCGGTGGCGGTGCTCGGAGAAGGAGTAGGCGAGCGGGGAGCCGCTGTAGCGCAGGTGCGGGGCGAGGGTCTGGGCGCCGTGCAGGTGGCCGAGGGCGGCGTAGTGAACGCCGTCGAAGACGCTCGCGGGCACGGCGGCCACCCCGCCGACGGTGATGTCGCGCTCGCTGTCGCTGGGCTCGCCGCCGGTGACGAAGGCGTGCGCGAGCACCACGGCCCGGGTGCCGGCCGGGCGGTCGGCGAGGTCGGCCCGGACGCCCGCCATCGCGGCGGAGAGCACCTCGGCGTGGCCGCCGCGGGCGAGGCCGAAGCGCTCGCGGGTGAGCAGCGGCTCCAGGTAGGGCAGGCCGTAGACGGCCACCGGGCCGTGCTCGTCGGCCAGCAGCACCGGGACGGCGCAGCCGTCGGGGTCGGTGCGCAGGTGGATGCCCGCCCGGTCGATCAGGCCGGCGCCGACGCCCAGGCGGCGGGCCGAGTCGTGGTTGCCGCTGATGAAGACGGTGGGCACGCCGAGCTCGGCGAGGCGGTGCAGCACCTCGTCGAACAGCCCCACGGCCTCCAGCCCCGGCAGCGCCCGGTCGTACACGTCGCCCGCGACCAGCACGGCGCCTACCCGCTCGGCCCGGACCACCTCGACCAGGTGCGTAAGGAAGGCCCGCTGGGCCTCGTGCATGCTCTCCCGGTGGAAGGACCGGCCGAGGTGCCAGTCGGAGGTGTGCAGCAGCCTCATCGCGACGCCGCCCCCGCTGCCGCCGCGACCCGCTGTGCCCGCTCGCCCGCTGCCACTCGAGGTCTCCTCTGCTCGCGCGGAGGCCACTCCGCCACCGTCCGGTGCCCCCAGCATCCCAGGCCCGACTGACACCCGGCACCACCCGGTGGCACAGCGTGCCCTGTCAGTGACGCTCGGTATGGTCGGCGGCACCTGGGGGCCGGGTCGGCCCCGGACGAGCGAGGGAGGCAGGCGATGGTGCACCGGAGAGCGGCGGCCAGGCGGCGGCAGCAGCGGGCGGAGCGGGTGGGGCGGGTGGAGCGGGCGGCGGCGCGCCGAGCGGCGCGCGGCGCGCGCAGTCGTGGTGGCGCGAGTAGCGGGAGCGGCGCCGGTGGCCCGGTCGGCCGGGCGGGGCGGTCGCGGCCCGGGGGTGGTGGGCCCGGTCCGGGCGGGCCCGGGCGGGGTGGGGGTGAGCGGCGGGCGGTGCGGCAGCCGGTCGCGCTCGCCGTGGCCGCCTCGGCGGGTGATTTCGCGGGGTTCGGGTTCCTCGGGGAGGCCGACTACGCGGGCTACCTGGCGCGGACGGACGCCCAGCTGCGGGTGCTGCACGGCCACGGGCTGGACGTGCACCTGCGGCTGCTGGAGCCGGTGGACTACGCGGACTTCTGCGAGGAGCACCAGCTCGACCCGGGCGATCCGGTGGCCCGGGTCGCCTACGCGGCCGATCCGGCGCTGGCCGGGGAGCCGTTCCGGTACGGCGGGCAGTCGCTCGCCGCGCTGCTGCCCGCGCTGGTGGACGACCACCGGGCCCGGGTGCGGATCTCGCTCGGCTGCGCCTCGCTGCTCGATTCGCTGGGCTGGGCGGAGGAGCCGGAGCAGCGGCTCGCCGGGGTGCTCGGGTACGTGTCCGCGGTGTACCTGGCGCTGGCCGCCGGGGCGGGGGAGGGCCGCCACCGGGTGACGCTGCGTTCGGTGGGGCTGCTGGACGGGGAGGTGCTGGCCGCCTCGGCCGAGCTGTGCGTGGCGGCCGGGGCGCCGGGGCCGGCGGGGCGGGAGGTGGAGGCGTTCTGCGTCACGCTCGCGGCGGCGGTGGCCGGCTGCGGGGCGGGGGAGCTGCTGCTGCGGGCCGGGCGGCGGGTGTACGGCTGGGCGCTGGTGGACGGGTACCTGCGGCCGATGACGGCGGTGGAGACGGCCGCCGTGCTGGCCCCCGGGGAGGTGGCGCGCCCGGCCGCCGGGTTCGCGCTGGAGCGCTGAGCCACAGGGCCTCTCTTACGGATCACGCCGGGCGGGGGCGTGGCCCGGAGGTGTCGGTGGGGTGGCGGTGGGTTGGCCGGGTGACGGAGGGTGGGGGTGCCCCGGGCGGCTGCCAGGACTGTTCATCGGTCGCGTGTTCGGGGAAGATCAACAGTCGGGGCAGGTCCGAGCGGGTCGGCGGCCCCCGACCACACCGCCGCGGTCCGCCGCGACCACACCACTGCGGCCTGCCGCACGAGACCGAAGGGGGACGCATGAGCCGCATCGAGTACAGCGCGGAGATCGCCGAGTTGCTCGGCCGGGTGCGGCGGCGTCCGCTCGCGGGGTGGCCGTGGCGGCCGGGGGAGACGGTGCCCGAGGGGCTGCCGGTCAAGCAGTCCTGGGGGTGGCTGTTCGTGCCGGACGGCCGGGTGCTGACCCTGGTGAACCCCCGGGACGGTGTGGTGAGCCTGCCCGGCGGCTCGCTCGAACCCGAGGATGCCGGCGACCCGGGCCGGGCCCTGGCCCGCGAGGCCGGCGAGGAGGCCCAGGCCGTGATCGGCGAGCCGCACTACCTCGGCTACCTCTACGACCGGGTCGGCTCGGCGAACGGCGGCCACGAGTGCGCCCGGGTCCGGATGACAGCCGCCCTGCACGCCGTCGGGCCCACGGCGCCCGACCCGGCCTCCGGCCGCCACTACCGCCGTCTCCTGGTCGCCCCCGGTCTCGCGGTCGAGCTCCTCGGCTGGGGCGCACCGGGCCTCCGCCAGGCCCGGGTCGCCGTCGCCACCGCCGTGGTCCAGCTCGGCGTCCCGGCCGCGGCCAACGAGACGATCGAGGAAGTTCCCCCGGCCGGCGTGACCTTCACCGCCTGAGTGCCGTTCACCGTCTGACCCTCGTTCATCACCAGTCACAGCCGCCGCCGGGCGCGAACGGCCGTACTCACCCCTACTGCCGAGTAGCTCACGCCGCGTCTGCTGTCAATATCCTTGCAGCACACGTTAGTTGACACTCTCGTAGCGCTAGAACGGCAGAAGCCCCTGCTGACGCAACAACTTTGGCATGGGCACTATCCCTGGAAGCTACTGCCTGGTATCAAAAGTGTGACCGGCATCACTGCCCCAGTGGAGGAACCATATGCGCACCACCCGCGTCGTGTCCGCTGCAGGTCTGGCGATCACCCTCGCCCTGTCCACCGTCGCCGTCGCCGCCACCACCGCCCAGGCGGCCGGCCAGAACTACGTCGCCCTGGGGGACTCGTACTCCTCGGGCGTCGGTGCCGGGAGCTACACCAGCGCCAGCGGTAGCTGCAAGATCAGCACCAACGCGTACCCGTACCTGTGGAAGAACGCGCACAGCCCGGCCTCGTTCAACGACGTGGCCTGCTCGGGTGCGGTCACCGGGGACGTGCTCAACAATCAGGTGTCGGCGCTGAGTTCCTCCACCTCGCTGGTGAGCATCACCATCGGTGGCAACGACGCGGGCTTCGCCAGCACCATGCAGACCTGTGTGCTCGACTCCGACAGCGCGTGTCTGAGCGCGGTGAGCAACGCCAAGGCGTACGCGCAGAACACCCTGCCCGGCAAGCTCGACCAGGTGTACACCGCCATTCGCAACAACGCGCCCAACGCCCATGTGGTGGTGCTCGGTTACCCGCACCTCTACCAGGTGCCCGGGAGCTGCATCTTCGGGATCAGCGACACCAAGCGGACCGCGATCAACAGCGCGGCCGACACCCTCGACACGGTGATCTCGCAGAGAGTCGCGGCGGCCGGCGCCAACTTCGCCTGGGGGGACGTGCGGAGCGCGTTCGCCACGCACGAGATCTGCGGCAGCAGCACCACCTGGCTGAACAGCACCACGCTGCCGATCGACGAGAGCTACCACCCCAAGGCTGCGGGCCAGTCGGGCGGTTACTACCCGGTGTTCAACAGCCACTGAGCCCAGGCGTAGCGGCCAGGGGCCGCGTGACCGGCCGTGCACCCAGCTGCACGGCGGCCGCGCGGCCCCTGGCCCGTTCACGGGGCGGGCGTCAGCAGGGGCCGTCGTCGGCCCAGACGCCCCACTGGCCGCTGGCGCTCGGGTTCTCGTTCTGCGTCCACCACTTGGCGTGCCACTTGTGGCCCGCGTAGGAGACCACGTTGCCGGCCGTGTAGACCTTGGTCGGGTCCCAGGCGGGGGCGGTGCAGGTGCCCGGGGTGGTCGGCGAGGGGGACGGGGAGGAGGACGGCGGGGTGGTGGGCGGGGTCGCGCCCGCGAAGCGGACGGTGTACTTGGTGAAGTCCCAGTCGTTCTGGACCACGCTGGAGCAGGAGCCGGAGAGGCCCGGGTCCACCGTGCCGGCGCACTGGCGGTCGCGATTGACGGACCAGTAGGTGTAGCGGGCCAGCCCGTGCGCCGTGGCGAAGTCGAGCACGGTCTGGAAGTCCGCCTGGCGGAAGTACTCGGCGGCGTCGGTGCGGCCGTTCATCATCGAGACGCCCTCGTGGGCGTACGCGGTGGCCTCCGACCAGCCGAAGGTGGACTGGAGGATCGCGTTGAACTTCACCAGCGCGTCGGTCTGGGCCGCCGCGCCGTTGAAGCCGCCGTCGAAGGGCATGATCGAGTAGTTGGCGGGCGTGAAGCCCTGCGACTTGGCCTCGTTCAGCATCTGGGTGCCGAACCAGCCGGTGCCCGCGTTGGTGCCCGCCGTGGTGATCGAGACGTAGAGGCCGGGGTTGTTCTGCTGGAGCAGCCTGGCCGCGCCGATCTCGTTGTGGATGGCGGCCGTGTTCTCGTACTCCGGCTCCTCCAGGTCGAAGTCCACGGCCTTCAACTGGTACTTGTCCACGGCCTTCTGGTACGCGGCGGCGGTGGCCTCCGGGGTGCCGCAGGTCTGGCCGAGCTTGGTGCCGCCGTAGCCGCCGAAGGAGACCGAGACGTCGCCGCCCTTGGCCCTGATGGTGCTGATCACCGAGGGCATGGTGGTGTCGGTGTTGATCGAGGAGGTGCCGCCCCAAGCGGGGCTGCAGCCGCCGCCGTCCAGGATGAAGGCCAGCTGGAAGGCCTTCTGGCCGGTGGCGTCCATCACCGCCGCGGCGTTCGGCGGGTTGTTGTCCTCGGGCATCAGGTACGGCGCGGAGGCGTACCAGTTGCTGCCGAGCGCGGCGGGGGAGACCGCAGTGGTCGTGGGCGTGACGGTGGCGCCGGCGCTGGTGGTGAGGGCGAGCGCGGTGCCGCCGCCGGCCAGCAGGCCGAGGCCGAGCAGGGCCGCGAGCGGGCGGTGCCGGCGGGCGTGAACTCGCCGTTCGGGGTTGGTGGTTCGAGCACGTTCCATGGGGCGTGACCTCCGGTACGGACTGTGGGGGAGAGGTGACGGGAGCGCGGGCCGGCTACTTGAGGTAGCCGGCCAATCCGGCGGGCGTCAGACCGGCGGCCTGGGCGGCGGCGTAGGCCCGCTGGAGATCGGTGGCGAGGGTGTCGGTGAAGTGGGTCAGCACGATGTCCCCGGGCTGCAGCGGCCCGCCCCGGTAGACGTTCGACTGGCCCCAGCTGAAGTCCGCCGTGGCCGTGACCACCACGCGCATGCCGCAGTCGGCCGCGGCCTGCAGGGTGTCGGCGTTCCAGGTGAAGTACGGCGGACGGAAGACGGTGGGCGTGACCCCGTAGATCCGCTGGTCGGCGTCGCGCGCGGAGCAGATCTCGGCCTGCTGCTCGGCGGCCGAGAGGGTGGTCAGGTCGCGGTGCGAGACGGTGTGGTCCTGGATCGAGGAGCCCGGCACCGAGGTGACCCGGCGGAAGTAGTCCGGGGTGTTGCCGGAGGGCATCGGCAGCGGGAAGGCGGTGATCGGCAGGTGGTGGTCGGCGATGAACTGCTCGGCCTCAGGGGTGGGTTGCCAGCCGTCGTCGATGGTGAAGAAGACCACCTTGTCCGTGGTAGGCACGTTCCAGGTGGCCCGGGCCGGGTCGGGCGCGGGCCCGCTGAGCTGCAGGTCGTCGGCCGTGTAGGCGCCCTGGCCGTACCAACCGTGCAGCGCCAGGCGGACGGTGGTGTTGTCGGCGCCGGTGGTGAAGCTCGTGGTCAGCTGCTGCCAGCCGTCGCCGGTGCCCGCCGTCCAGGCCGGCGGCACGTCGTGGCCGGTGCCGGTGGCGTCGAGGAAGACGTAACTGCCGTGCACCCAGGCGGAGAGGGTGTAGCTGGTGTTCGGGCGCACCGAGACGGTCTGGTAGCACTCCCCGTTCGAGCCGGCGCTCGCCGGGGTCACGGCCAGGGCCGAACTCCCGCTGTGCGCCGCCGTGGTGACGCTCGCCTCGCCCGCGGTGCAGTTCCAGCCGGGGATCGAGCCCCAGTCGGCCAGCGGCAGGGTCGGGATCTCGAAGCCGGGGTTGGTGGCCAGGTTGACGGCCGGGGTGTCGGCGTGGGCCGTGGTGGGGACGGCGGTGCCGAAGGCGGCCAGCGCGGCGGTGGCCGCGAATGCGGACAGGCGCGAGCGCAGAGAGGTGGGCACGAAGACACAACTCCTGTGTGGGGGACAGGTGGAGTGCTCCCCGAGGGAGGGGAACGAGTCGGCATGCCGCACACAGGCCGTGCCACACAATGGACTGGACCAAGCCCACCGTCAAGAGTTGACACCGAGCTGTGTCAAGCCGCCCTCACGGCGTGTAGAGCTCCGCCACGTCGGCCGCGTAGTACTCCAGGATGGCCGGCCGGCGCAGCTTGAGCGAGGGCGTGAGCAACCCCTGCTCGATGCTGAACTCCCTTGGCAGCAACCGGAAGGCGCGGATCGACTCGGCCCGCGAGACGGCGGTGTTGGCCGAGGCCACGGCCCGCTGGATCTCCGCGTGCAGCTCGCCGTCGGCCAGCACCTGGCGCGAGTCCAGCTGCTCCCGGCCGTGGGTCTTCAGCCAGTGCGCGAGCGCCTCCTGGTCGAGGGTGATCAGTGCGGCCACGTACGGCCGGCCGTCGCCGACCAGCAGGCACTGGGAGACCAGCGGATGGGCCCGCACCCGCTCCTCCAGTGCGGCCGGGGCGAGGTTTTTGCCGCTGGAGGTCACGATCACCTCCTTGCGGCGGCCGGTGATGGTGAGGTAGCCGTCCTCGTCCAGCTGCCCCAAGTCACCGGTGCCGAACCAGCCTTCGTACCAGTCGCTGCTGTCCTGGGTCTGGCCCAGGTAGCCGGTGAAGACGGTGGCGCCGCGCACCCAGACCTCGCCGTCCTCGGCGATCACCACCGAGACGCCCGGCAGCGGGGTGCCCACCGTGCCGCACTTGGCCCGGCCCGGCGGGTTGGCGGTCACGGCGGCGCAGGTCTCGGTCAGCCCGTAGCCCTCGTGCACGGCCATCCCGACGCCGGTGAAGAAGAGGCCCAACTCCCGCCCCAGCGGCGCCCCGCCGCACATCAGGCTGCGCACCCGGCCGCCGAAGACCTCGCGCAGGCGCTGATACACCAGCCGGTCGTACGCGGCGTGGCGCAGCCGCAGCGCCGCGCCCGGCCCGGGGCCCCGGCCGAGCGCGCGCTGCTCCCGGGCGGCGGCCCACTCGACGGCCAGCTCGGCGGCCTGGGCGAAGACTTCGCCGCGTCCGGCCTCCTCGGCGGCCTGCCGGGCCCGCTGCCGCACCTTCTCCAGCACGTAGGGGACGACCTGGAGGAAGGTGGGGCGGAAGGAGGCGATCGCGGGCAGCAGGGTGTCGCCGGAGACCTGGCCGTGGTGGCCCAGCCGGATGCCGCCCCGGACGGCGACCACCTGGAGGATCCGGCCGTAGACGTGGGCCAGCGGGAGGAAGGCCAGGGTGGCGGGCTGGCCGCCGTTCGGGTCCCTGATCAGCTCGCCCCAGCCGGCCAGCAGGGCGTCCGCCTCGGCGGAGAAGTTGCCGTGGGTGAGCAGGCAGCCCTTGGGCCGGCCGCCGGTGCCCGAGGTGTAGATCACGGTGGCCACCGACTCGGGTGTCACGCCCAGGCGTTGGCGGTGCACCAGGCTGTCCGGCACCCCGTGGCCGTCCTCACTCAGCGCGGCCACGCAGCCCCGGTCGAGCTGCCAGATACCGGTCAGGGCGGGCAGCGCGTCGCAGACCGCGCCGACCGTCATGGCGTGGTCCTCGTGCTCGACCACGCAGGCCACCGCCTGGGTCTCGGCGAGGATCCAGCGCACCTGCTCGGCGGCGGAGGTCGGGTAGATCGGCACCGGGATGGCCCCGATCGACCAGAGCGCGTAGTCGAACAGCGTCCACTCGTACCGGGTGGTGGCCATCAGTGCGACCCGGTCGCCGTAGCGCACCCCGCGCACCAGCAGGCCCTTGGCCAGCGCCATCACCTCGGTGCGGAACCGGGCGGCCGTCACCGCCGTCCAGCGCCCGTCCTCCCAACGGGAGAACTGCACCAGCTCCGGGGTCCGTTCGGCCGTGTCGTAGACCGAATCGGCCAGCCCGCCGACGGCCGGTTCGGGCACCGCGAGTTCGCCCCCTTCGCGCAACTCCGGCCCCCTCGCTGCCCGTCCGCACCGGCCCCGGCCGTCGTGAGGTCACGCTCCGCGGGGCCTCCCGGGCGCGCACACACCCGGGAATCGGGTCCCGAAGCTACCGGATCACCGGGGTGCTGGACAGGCCATTCGGGCCGTTCGCCCAGGATCGACACCGGGCGACCCCCCTCGTGCCGGCCCGGTGCGGCCCCCGTGCCGACCGGGTGCGGCCGTCCCGCCAGCGCGCTGTGACCGCGCGGTCACCCGGGCGTACCCGGACAGACCGGGATGATCACGACAGTGGCCCGGAACCTGGCCGAAGCCCCTTCGAACGAGTGGTCAGACAGTAGTAAGCTCGCGCAGATCCGTCGGCCGGGCAGGGCCGTCGGGCCCCTCCCCACCCCCACCACCCCCTCCCTCGTCCGCGCCTGGCCTTCCCGACCGAGGACCCCATGCGTCTGCGCCGCAGCTCGATCCGCGCGAAGATCATCGCGCTGCTCATGGTGCCCATCGTCGCGCTCACCGGACTCTGGGTGTACGCGAGCCTGGTGACCACCGGTGACGTCTGGGCCCAACTCGGCGTCAGCCAGGCGTACCGCTCCTTCGGCGCCCCCACCGACCAGTACGCCCGGGACCTGCAGGAGGAGCGCCGGGCCGCCGTGCTCCGGCTGGCCGACGGCACCGCCCCCGGCGTCCAGGAGGCCTACCGCCAGGCGCAGACCGTCACCGACCGCGACCTCCAACTGCTGCGCCTCCAGCAGAGCACCGACGGCGGCGGCCTCGGCCGCGAGCAGCGCGCCCGGCTGGCCGACGTGCTCTCGGCCGGCGACCAGCTGACCGTGGTGCGGCGCCAGGTGGACCGGGCGGCGAACAGCTGGTCGTACGTGATCAGGCAGTACGCCGACCTGATCGCGCCGGTCTTCAGCTTCCGCACCTCCTTCGTCAACCGGCAGAGCGGGCAGCTGCCCCGGCAGGGCACCATCCTGATCGAGCTGGTCCGGGCCCGGGAGTACCTGGCCCAGGAGGACGCCGCGATGGAGGCCCTGCGGGCCACCCCGCACCCCGGCGAGCAGATGGTGCAGACGGCCCTGGACGCGCTGCACAACCAGCGCGCCCTGCTGGGCGTCTACACCCACGAGCTGGACGCCCAGGACGAGACCGACTACCAGGACCTGCTCACCGGCGACAACTGGACCTCCATGCGCGGCATGGAGGACTACTTTGAGCAGAGCCAGGACCACGTGGCCGCCGTCCAGTCGCCCTCCTCGGGCGCCTGGCACGCCGCCGCGGCCAAGGCCCTGGACGACCTCGGCGCCCTCAACACCCGGCTGGCCGCCGCGATCGGCGCCCGGGCCAAGGCCTACGCCGTCAACCAGCTGGTGCGCGGGGGCATCGCCGGCCTGATCGGCCTGATCGCCGTGATCGTCTCCATCCTGATCTCCTACCGGATCGGCCGCGGCCTGGTCCGCGAGCTGATCGGGCTGCGCAACGCCGCCCAGGAGCTCTCCGGCACCCGGCTGCCCGCCGTGATGCTGCGGCTGCGCCGCGGCGAGGCGGTGGACGTGGCCGCCGAGGCCCCCGCGCTCGACTTCGGCCCGGCCGAGATCGGGCAGGTCGGGCGGGCCTTCAACGAGGTGCAGCGGGTCGCCTTCGAGGCGGCGGTCGAGCAGGCCGAGCTGCGGCGCGGCGTCTCCGCCGTCTTCGTCAACCTCGCCCGGCGCAGCCAGGTGCTGCTGCACCGCCAGCTCACCCTGCTCGACACCATGGAGCGGCGCACCGAGGACCCGGCCGAGCTGGAGGACCTCTTCAAGCTGGACCACCTGACCACCCGCATGCGGCGGCACGCCGAGGGCCTGATCATCCTCTCCGGCGGTTCGCCGGGGCGGGCCTGGCGCAAGCCGGTGCGGATGGTGGACGTGGTGCGGGCCGCCGTCGGCGAGGTGGAGGACTACGCGCGGGTGATCGTGCGGCCCTTCCCGGGCACCGGGCTGCTCGGCAGTGCCGTCGCGGACGTCACGCACCTGATCGCCGAGCTGGTCGAGAACGCCGCCGTGTACTCGCCGCCGCACACCCAGGTCACCGTGCAGGGCGAGGTGGTCGCGCACGGGTTCTGCCTGGAGATCGATGACCGGGGCCTCGGGCTGAGCGAGCAGGCCCTCGCCGAGACCAACCAACGCCTCGCCGAGGAGCAGGAGTTCGACCTGGCGGACACCGACCGGCTGGGCCTGTTCGTGGTCAGCCGACTGGCCCGGCGGCACGGGATCAAGGTGCACCTGCGCCCCTCCCCGTACGGCGGCACGGCGGCGGTGGTGCTGATCCCGCGCGAACTCCTCGCCGAAGCCGTCTCGCCGACCGCCCCGCCCGCCGCCGCCCGCCCGGTCTCCCACCGCGGCCAGCGTGAACTCGTCGCCGTCCCGCCCCTCCCCGACACCCCGGCCACCCCGGACCCCGCCGCCGAGCCCCGCCCCACCACGGGCCCTCGTCCCGCCGCCCCCGCCGCCCCGGCCCTCACCCCGGGCGGCCTGCCCCGCCGCCGCTCCACCGCGCCGCGGCCGGGCGAGGGGTTGAAGCTGAGCAAGGACACGGACGGTTCGGCGGGGGCGGGTGCGTACGTCGATGCGGGGGCACAGTCTCCTGCGGGTGCGGGTGCGGGTGCGGGTGCGGGTGCGGGTGCGGGTGCGGGTGCGGGTGCGGGTGCGGTGGCCGGCCCGGTCGGCCTCGCCGTCGCGCCTGCGGCCGACGCGGCGCGCGGCGGTCGCGCGCCACTCGCGGTCGGCGAGGCCGGTCCGCGTGGCTCGGTGCCCCCGGCCGGCGAGCCGGGTGCGGTCGATGCGGTCACCGGACGTCACCGGCGGGCGGACGCCACTCCCGAGACGCCGACCGACCGTCGTGGCGCGCCTGCCCACGCCGCTCCGTTGCGTGCCGGCGACCGAGCCTCGGCCGCTGCTACTGCTGCCGGCCGCGGAGTCGCGCCGGGCGACCCCGCCGTGGCTGCGCCTGCCCACGCTGCTCCGTTGCGTGCCGGCGACCGAGCCTCGGCCGCTGCTACTGCCGCCAGCCGCGGAGCTGTGCCGGGCGACCCCGCCGTGGCTGCGCCTGCGCCCGGGGTGCCGTGGCCCGCTCAGGCCGAGGGCGGGCCGGCTGCCGCTGCGCCTGCCGGTGGACCGTCCTGGCCCTCTCCCACTCCGCTCGACCCGGCACCCGCCGAGTCGCCTTCCCCCGCCGCCGCCGCTCCCGTGGCCGGCTCGCCCTGGCCCGCTCCCGTCGCCGATGTGCCGGCCGCCGGGGGGCTGTTGCCCCGGCGGGTGCGGCAGGCGAGTCTGGCTCCGCAGCTGCGGCCGGTCGAGGGTGGGGCGGAGCCGGTGGTGGAGAGCGGGCGGGAGCGGTCGCCGGAGGAGGCGCGGGCTGCGTTCGCCTCGTTCCAGCGCGGGTTCCGGCGGGGGCGGGGAGACCGGCTGCAGCCGGCCTCGCTCACCGTCGTGCCCGAGCCCAGCGTCGTGCCCGATCCCACCGCTGGGACCGATCCCACTACCGGGGTCGCGTCCACCGTCCTGCCCGGCCGTCCCAAGGCATCCGGGCGGGCGGCGCTGCCCTCCGCTCCCGTACCTCCGGCGCTCGCTCCGGCCCCCAGGCCGGCCGCGCTGCCGGCTGCACAGCCCGCACCATCTCTGGAAGGAACCGAACAATGACCGCTCCGGCACAGCCGTCCGGCGAACTCAACTGGCTGCTGGACGACTTGGTGGGACGCGTCGCGGACCTGCGGCACGCGGTGATCCTCTCCAGCGACGGCCTGGCCACCGCCACCTCGGGCGGGCTCGCCCGGGAGGACGCCGAGCACCTGGCCGCCGTGGCGGCCGGGTTCCACAGCCTGGCCAAGGGCGCGGGCCGCCACTTCCAGGTGGGCGGCGTGCGGCAGACCATGGTCGAGCTGGACGAGGCCTACCTGTTCATCACGGCGGCGGGGGACGGCAGTTGCCTGGCCGTGCTGAGCGAGGCGGAGTCGGACGTGGGCCAGATCGCCTACGAGATGGCACTGTTGGTGAAGCGGGTCGGCGAGCACCTCACCGCCGAGCCCCGCTCGGACGCGTAGCAACCCGGGGAGCAGACCGAGGCGATGACCATCGAGGACGCCGCACCTGACGAGAGATCCGAGGGCCCGTCACGCCCGCCCGTCGAGGACCAGTGGTTCGACGACGAAGCGGGGCCGGTGGTGCGGCTCTTCTCGATGACCAGGGGCCGGACCAGGCCCACCGACGAGGGGCTGTTCGACCTCATCTCGCTGATCACCGCAGCTGCCGCCCCGGCCGGGGCGGAGGCGGCTGCGCCGGATCTCGACCCCGAGCACCAGGCCATCCTGGCGCTCTGCCGGGACGAGCCACTGAGCGTGGCCGAGCTCGGCTCCTACACCGACCTGCCGGTGAGCGTGGTGCGGGTGCTCCTCGGCGACCTGCACGAGGCCGAGCTGATCCACGTGACCCGACCCGTTCCGTTCGCCGGGCACCCGGACGAGCGCCTGCTCCGAGACGTGATCAATGGCCTCCGTGCTCTCTGAATCCTCCTCCTCCCCGTGGAACGTGCGGGCGCTCAAGATCCTGGTGGCCGGCGGCTTCGGGGTGGGCAAGACCACCCTGGTGAGCGCGGTGAGCGAGATCCGCCCGCTCCGGACGGAGGAGCAGCTGAGCGAGCTGGGCCGCCCGGTGGACGACACCACCGGGGTGGAGACCAAGCGCACCACCACGGTGGCGATGGACTTCGGCCGGATCGACCTCAAGGCGGACCTGGCGCTCTACCTGTTCGGCACGCCGGGCCAGGACCGGTTCTGGTTCGTCTGGGACGAGCTGGCCCAGGGGGCGCTCGGGGCGGTGGTGCTGGCCGACACCCGGCGGCTGGCCGACTGCTTCCCCTCGGTGGACTTCTTCGAGCAGCGCGGCATCCCCTTCCTGGTGGGGGTCAACTGCTTCGAGGGCACCGAGGTGTACGCGCCGGACGACGTCCGGGCCGCGCTCGACCTCGACCCGGCGGTGCCGGTGCTGCTCTGCGACGCGCGCCGCCGGGAGGACGGCAAGGAGCTCCTGATCCGTCTGGTCGAGCACGCGGCGATGTCCGGCTCCGCCCGGAGGTGAGGTCGGGCTCCGCCCGGAGGCGAGACCGTCCGGTTTCACACGAATGTGACGCGTTCTTCGCACTGTTTCGCGAACTCGTGCGACCTGACGACACACGGGGGTGCCTTCATCTGGTTGAATGGCGGCATGAATCACGTCGAGGACAGCGCCCGGGGTCGGTACGACCTCGAGCCGTTCTGGCCGTCCCGACAGCCGCACCTCTTTGACCAGACGTGTCCGGGTTTGCCCGGCGCGTCCCGGTTCGCCGCCCGCTGACCTCGGTTCAGCCCCTGCGGTACGCCTGGTTCGACGCGCAGACGACGCCCACCACCGTCCTCGCGCGAAAGAGCTGCATCATGTCCTCCAGCACGGCCACCCTTCCCCTGCCCGCCGCGACCCCGCACCTGCGCGCCGTCCGGTCCACCACTCCGATCGCCGAGCGCCGCTACCCCGCTGCCTCGCCCTACGCGACCCCGGTCGCCCCACAGCACCCGGCGCCGATCCCGCCGCAGTACGGCACCGTGCCGCAGGTGCTGCCCCAGCCCGCCGTCCAGCCCGCTCCGGCGGCCCTGGTCGAGGGCCTTCCGGCCGGCGCCACCGTCGTCGCCGCGCTGCCCCAATCCGCCATCCCGCAGGGCCTGTTGGCCCAGTACGGGGCCCAGTTCGGCGAGGCGGCGGCCGCCGCCCAGCCGTTGGTGGGCTACCTGGTGCTCGTCCCGGCCGAGCCCGCCCAGCGCCCGGCCGGCCACTCGCACCCGGGCGTCGGCCACCCGCAGCCCGCCGCCCACCAGTCCGGCGCCCAGGCCCAACCCACCGCCGCCGCGCCCCAGTCGGCCGGCAAGCCGGACCGGGGCCGGGGCATCGCGGTCGACACCGAGCGCCGCAACGCCTGGGTGGACGGCCGTCAACTCGAGCTGACCTACCTGGAGTTCGAACTCCTCGCGCACCTCACCGAGCACCCCCAGCGGGTGCACACCCGTGACCAGTTGGTCTCCGCCGTCTGGGGCTACGGCCACGTCGGCGACGGGCGCACGGTGGACGTGCACGTGGCCCGGCTGCGCCGCAAGCTCGGTGCCGCGTACCGGGACTCGATCGTCACGGTGCGCCGGGTCGGCTACAAGTACACCCCGGTGAGCTGACGCTCCGTCACATTCCGGGGTCTCTCTTACGGATCACGCCGGGCGGGCGGCCGACGTGATCCGTAAGAGAGACCCAAGGGGGTGCCCGCCTGGCGGGCACCCCCTTCGTCATGCCTGCGGAATATTCGCTCGAACCTTATGGTTCGATAACGAATATGTGCGGGCCGGCAGTCCGATCGCCGGCAAACCAGCCATTCCTGATGGCGCAGAATCGTATGCTGACAGAATCCCGGCCCGCCGTTGCCCGGCGTGATGATCGCATGCCAAGCTCCCGGTGACCTGATGGGCGGGCTTGTCCCGCGGGCTCTGGAGGGTTCTGTGACGGCAGGGTTGAACGGCCTGTTACCGCTGGTGCGACGTGATGGTGAAGGGGTCTCCCGGCTCTGGGGGAGAGGCTCGCTGGTCACCACCAAGCTCTCCGCGAAGGAGACCGCCGGCACGTTGGGGATCTCGCACTTCGAGGCGATCGAGGGCGAGCGCGCACCGCGCCACCTGCACAATCTCGAGGACGAGATCTTCATCGTCGAGGGCGGCCAGGTGCGCCTGACCGTGGGCGAGGAGACCGAGACGCTCTCGGGCTCGGGGTTGGTCTTCCTGCCGAGAGGCGTGCCGCACTCGTACGTGGTGGAGAGCCCCAAGGCGAGGTTCTACGTGATCACCACCCCGGGTGGATTCGAACGTTTCTTCTCCGAGGCCGGTTATCCCACGGACCTGGGGAACGCCGCGCCCGTCGGCGACCGCTGGTCGGTCGACCGCACCCAGGAGTTCGCCCACAATCTCGGGCTCGACCTGATCTGGGGCGTCTGATCGCCCGTCGGTGTCCAACATTCGGATCTTCACAGGATCTCGGTCGAGATCTTCACAGAAAAGGAATGTGAGTTCAGGTGAAAAGGCGCAGTGTGCTGCTCGGCACCACGGCGGCGATAGCCGCCACCGCGGTGGAGTCCGTCCCCGGCACCGCCTCCGCGGCCCCGGCCGGGTCGGCCCCCGCGGTCTCTCCCGCCGACATCGCCGCCCCAGGCCCGGACGCCGTGACCGTCCGGGCCGGTGACCCGCGCTACGGCGACCTGACGGTGGGAAACAACGCCCGCTGGACGGCCAGGCCGGATGCCGTCCGCCTGGTCCGCACCACCGCGCAGGTGGTCAAGGCCGTCCAGGAGGCGGTCGACGCCGGCAAGCGGATCTCCGTGCGCAGTGGCGGCCACTGCTATGCGGACTTCGTCTTCAACCCCGAGGTGAAGGTGGTCATCGACACCTCCCTGCTCGACACCGTCGGCTACGACGAGAGATTCCAGGCCTTCGAGGTCGGCGCCGGCTCGACCCTGCTGCACGTCTACGACTCGCTGTTCAAGGGCTGGGGCGTCGCCATCCCGGGCGGCATGTGCTACTCGGTGGGCGCCGGCGGCCACATCAGCGGCGGCGGCTACGGCATGCTCTCCCGCCGGCACGGCCTCACCGTCGACCACCTGTACGCCGTCGAGGTGGTCGTGGTGGACGCGAACGGGCGGGCGCGCAGCGTGATCGCCACCCGCGAGGCGGCCGACCCCAACCGCGACCTCTGGTGGGCCACCACCGGTGGCGGTGGCGGCAACTTCGGCGTCATCACCCGGTACTGGTTCCGCAGCCCGGGCGCCACCGGCACCGACCCGGCCGGCCAGCTGATCAAGCCGCCGGCCGAGGTGCTGGTGAGCGCGATCGCGCTGCCCTGGAGCGAGCTGGACAAGGACGCGTTCACCTCGCTGGTGCTCAACTTCGGTGACTGGCACACGAAGAACGGCGACCCGAACTCGCCGGCCGCCTCGCTGTGCAGCTTCCTGATGATGAACCACCAGTCCAACGGCTCGATCGGCCTGCTCACCCAGATCGACGCCGGGGTGCCCGGCGCCGACCAGGTGCTGGCCGACTTCCTGGCCTACGTCACCGCGGGCCTGCCCTCCTCCGCCGCCAAGCCCGCCACCGGGCCGATCGGCGAACTCGGCCCGATGCCGCACCTGTTCACGCCCCAGCGGCTGCCCTGGCTGACCTCGGTGAAGCTGCTCGGCACCAGCAACCCGACGCTGACCAGCCCCACCCTGCGCGGCCACCACAAGTCCGCGTACCTGCGCCGCAATCTCAGCGCGGCCCAGGCGGCCACCCTGTACCGGCAGTTGACCCGCACCGACCACGTCAACCCGGCCTCGATGGTCGTGCTGCTCTCCTACGGCGGCAAGATCAACACGGTCGGCTCGGCCGACACCGCCTCGGCGCAGCGCGATTCGGTCTACAAGGGCCTGTTCCAGAGCTTCTGGGCCGACTCGGCAGGCGACGCGGAGAACATCGACTGGGTGCGCTCGGTCTACGGCGAGGTCTTCGCCGACACCGGCGGCTACCCGGTGCCCGGGCCGGCGGCCGACGGCTGCTACATCAACTACCCGGACGCCGACATCACCGACGCGAAGGTGAACACCACCGGCGTGCCCTGGTACACCCTGTACTACAAGGGCAACTACCCGCGCCTGCAGAAGATCAAGGCGGCCTACGACCCCCGCGACACCTTCCGCCACTCGCAGTCGATCAGGCTCCCGGCCGGCACGCCCACGGTGAAGCCCACCGTCAAGCCCACGCCCAAGCCCTCGACCAGTCCCGGAGGTACACCGTGACCAAGACCCCGGTGGCGGATCCCGCCCCCGCCCGCCCGGACGCCGCCGCGTCCGGGCGGGGCCGGGCCCCCGCCTTCGCGCTGCTCGCCACGGTGCAGTTCACGCTGATCCTCGCGATGAGCGTGCTCAATGTGGTGATGCCGGCGATCGAGGGCGAATTCGGCCTCTCCCGGGCCTCGTTGGCGCTGCTCGGTGCCTCGTACGCGATGTCCTTCAGCGGCCTGCTGCTGCTCGGCGGCCGGCTGGCCGACCTGTACGGCGCGCGCCGCACGCTGCTCCAGGGCACCGCCGTGTTCGGTGCCGCCTCGCTGGCGGCGGCGCTCGCCCCCGGGCTCTGGACGCTGCTGGCCGCCCGGTTCGTCCAGGGGGCCGGTGCGGCGCTCGCGGTGCCCGCGGCGATGGCCCTGGTCAGCGTGGTGCATCCCGAACCCGACCGGCACGCACGGGCGATGGCCTTCTGGGGCGGCCTGGCCGCCTCCGGCGGCACCGCCGGCATGGTGATCTCCGGGATCGTCGCCTCCTGGGATTCCTGGCGGCTGGCCTTCGCGCTGCCGATCGCGGTGGCCGCCGTCACCCTGGCCACGGCCGGCCGGCTGCTGCCCGCCGGGCCCGCCCCGCGCGGCGGCGGGCGGCTGGACGTCTGGGGCGCCGTGCTGGTCACCGCCGGTATCGCGGCGCTCAGTTACGGTCTGGTGGAGGCCCCGGACCAGGGCTGGACGGCCCCCGCGCCGCTGGTCACCATCATCGGCGGCCTGGTGCTGCTGATCGCCTTCGGGCTGGTCGAGGCCCGGGTGCCGCAGCCGCTGCTGCCGCTCTCCTTCCTCGCCTCGCCGCGCCGGGCGGTGGCGCTGGTGGCCGTCTTCCTCGGCTCGGCCGGCATCACCACCATCTTCTTCATGCTCGCGCTCTACTTCCAACAGGTGCGCGGGTACTCGGCCTTGGAGACCTCGGCGGTGTTCGTCCCGTTCGGCCTCACCCTGGTGCTGGTCGGCGGCCTCGGGGCCGGCCCGCTGATCGGCAGGTTCGGCCCGCGCCCGGTGCTGGTCGGCGGCCTGGCGGCGGCGGCGGTCGGGCTCGCGGTGCTGAGCACGCTCGGCACCGACTCGCCCTACCCGGGCCGGATGCTCGCCGGGCTGCTGATCTTCCCGGCCGGCGCGGTGCTGGTCTTCGCCGGCTCCACGGTGGCCGCCACCACCGACGTGCCGCCCGGACAGGCCGGCCTGGCCGGCTCGGTGGTGAACACCGCGCTGGAGGCCGGCCCCGCCGTCGGCCTCGCCGTGCTGGTCACCCTGGCGGCCGGCCGCACCAGCCGCTCGCTCACCCACGGCACCGGCCAACTCGCCGCCCAGACCGCCGGATACGGCTTCGCCTTCGCCGTCGCGGCGGTGGCCTTCGCGGTGGCCGCGGTCGCCGCCCTTCTACTGCTGCGCCCCACCCGGGTGCGGCACGATGGCTGACGCACAGTCATTCGACACACCAAGGAGCACGCACTGATGAACGCCCGCTTCACCGACAAGATCGTCATCGTCACCGGCGCCGGCTCCGGCATCGGCCGGGCCAGCGCCCTCGCCTTCGCCCGCGAGGGTGCCTCGGTGGTGGTGGCCGGCTCCAGCCCGGAGCCGCTGGAGGAGACCGTGCGCTTGGTGAAGGAGCACGGCGGCACGGCCACCGCCGTGGTCGCCGACGTCACGGTGGCCCAGTCCATGACCGACCTGGTGCGCACCACCGTCGACACCTACGGCGGCCTGGACATCGCCCACAACAACGCCGGCGTCTTCGGCAAGCCGGCCCCGCTGGCCGACCTCGACCTCGCGGTCTGGCACACCTCGCTGGACGTCAACCTCACCGGCGTGCTGCACAGCATGCAGGCCGAGATCCGCCACATGCGCGCCAACGGCGGCGGCGCCATCGTCAACACCGCCTCCAACATCGGCGCGCACGGCCGCCGCCCGGGCATGGCCGCCTATGCCACCTCCAAGGCCGCCGTCTCCACCCTCACCAAGGTCGCCGCCCTCGACCACATCAAGGACGGCGTCCGGATCAACGCGGTGAGCCCCGGCGCCACCGACACCAGCATGTCGCTGCGCCCCGGCGAGACCGACGCCGACCGCGCGGTGCGCCTGGCCGCCGCCGTCCCGATCGGCCGGGTCGCCGCCACCTCCGAGATCGTGGCCGCCGTCCTCTGGCTCGCCTCGGAGGACGCCGCCTTCGCGGTCGGCCACGACCTGGTCGTCGACGGCGGCGTCACCGCCTGAGCCGAGGCCGCGGACGCCGCGGACGCAGCGGGCCCGGCCGTCGATCCGACGGCCGGGCCCGCTGCGCACCGTCCGCGGTGCTCAGCCGCTCAGGGCGTCGATCTCCGCGAGCTCGGCCGCAGTGAGCGGGCCGGCCGCCAACGCGTCGAGGTTCTGGTCGAGTTGGGCCACGCTGCTGGCCCCGATGATGACCGAGACCACCCGCGGGTCGCGCAGCACCCAGGAGAGCGCCAGCTGGGCCAGCGACTGGCCGCGGCCCTCGGCGACCTTGGCCAGCGCGCGCAGGCGGGCCAGCTTCTCGGCGGTGAGGGCCTCCTCCTTGAGGAAGTGGCCCACCGACATCCGGGAGCCGGCCGGCACCTCACCCGAGAGGTAACGGTCCGTCAGGAGGCCCTGGGCGAGCGGGGAGTAGGCGATCAGCGAGGTCTGGGTCTCGCCCACGGCCTCCAGCACGCCCTCCCGCTCCACGCCCCGGTCCAGGATCGAGTACCGAGCCTGGTTGAGCAGCACCGGCGTGCCCAGCTCGCGCAGCAGCGCGACGGCCTCCCGGTGCTGCTGCGCCGGGTAGTTGGAGATGCCCGCGTAGAGCGCCCGGCCCGAGCGGACGGCCTGGTCGAGCGCGCCCATGGTCTCCTCCAGGGGTGTCTCGGGGTCGTACCGGTGCGAGTAGAAGACGTCCACGTACTCCAGGCCCATCCGGCCCAGCGACTGGTCAAGGCTGGCCAGCAGGTACTTGCGGGAGCCGCCGTCCCCGTACGGGCCGGGCCACATGTCGTAGCCGGCCTTGGAGGCGATGAACAGCTCGTCCCGGTACGGGCGGAAGTCCAGGCCGTACAGGGTGCCGAAGTTGCGCTCGGCACTGCCGTACGGCGGCCCGTAGTTGTTGGCCAGGTCGAAGTGGGTGACACCCCGGTCGAAGGCCCGGCGCAGCACGGCGCGCTGCACCTCCAGCGGCTGGGTGTCGCCGAAGTTGTGCCAGAGGCCGAGCGAGACGGCGGGCAGCTGCACGCCGCTGCGCCCGGCGCGGCGGTAGGTCATGGCGGAGTAGCGGTCGTCGGCGGCGAGGTACGTCATACCCCGCATCCTGCCAGGTGGCGCGGGCTCACCGCGCCACCTGGCAGGATGCGGTCAGTGCCAGTGGCCCTCCGGGTCGTCGTAGGCCCCGGTGTAGTCGGTGCGGGCGATCGGGTGGTCGGCGAGCAGCTCGGTCGGGAGGTCGAAGGCGGCGGTGAGTGGCATGGCCTGGGCGGCGAGGCGCTCGGTGAGGCCGTCGATCAGGACGGGCAGGTCGAGCACCTGCTCCGGGGTCAGCCGGCCGAGGGCCAGCAGGTCACCGCTCTGCTCGGCGATCCGCTGGAGGGCGAAGAGCCGCAGCAGCTCGCGCAGCGGCTCGGCGGCCCGGCCGGAGTCGTCCGCCACGTCGTCCGCGGCGGCGTCGGCCTCCGCGGCGCGGGCGAGTTCGCGGGCGGCGAGGAGTTGGGCGTGCGCCTCGACCAGGCGCAGGGCCGGGGTGACGGCGTGGTTCCAGCGGGCCAGCGGGTCGCCGGAGGGGCCCTGGCGCAGGCGGGTGCGGGCGCGGGTGAGCCAGAGGTGCTCGACGGCGGCCAGCAGGTCGAGCAGGGTGGCTGGATCCGACAGGTCGCGCCCGGCGGTGGCGGGCGGCTCCTCGGGGGTGTGCTGGAAGAGGAGTTCGGCCCCGGCCTTGGCCCAGATCACCAGGTTGTCGCCCTCGGCGGTGATCGTCCCTTCCAGGTCGGTGACGAGCCCGGCCACTCCGTTGACCGCCAGCAGCCCCTGCGCCCCGCAGCGTTCGCGGCACTCGGTGCCAATCGCCCGGGCTTGCCAGGTGATCCAGCCCTTGGCCACGGCGGTCAGCCGTTCGGCCGTGGCGGCCGCCGCCGGGTCGCCCGCCGGGCGCTCGGCCCAGCCGCGCAGCACCGAGCGGTGCAGCAGGGTCATCGCGTACGTGGTGGCGAGCGCGCCGACCAGCGGGGCGTAGTGGCTGCGGTGGGCGAAGACCGGCAGCCGGTGGCCCGGGGTCGAGCCGCTCACCTGGCGGGTGTGGCCGTAGCGGACGGCGATGGTGAGCGCCTTGCGGGTGGCGCCCAGTGCGGCGGCGCTCATGCAGAGCTTGCCGGTGGTGACCCGGCCGATCGCCGCGAGGAAGCGTTTCCGCTTGTTGCCGAGGGTGCTGGTCAGCGTGCCGTCGGGGGCCAGTCGGCCGTGCTCGCCGGTGAGCAGTGCGGAGAGCGGCAGCACCACCCGGTCGAAGGAGGTCAGGCAGTGGTCCACCGGGCTGCCGACCCGCTCGGGCAGCGGCCGCACCCGTACGCCCGGCAGGGTGGCGGTGCCGTCGGTGAGCGGGGTGAGGAAGAGGAAGACGCCGTGGTCGGTGCCGCCGACCAGCAGCCGGGCCGCCACCACGGCGCTCTTGGGGCCGCCGTTGAGGCTGGTGTTGGGCATGAACTTCTGCGCGCCGGAGCGGGGGGTGTGCAGCAGGAAGGTGCGGTCCTCGGGCCGGTAGGTGGCCGTGGTCTCCAGGGCGGCGGCGTCGTTGCCGTGTTCGAGCTCGGTGCAGAGGAAGGTGCCGGTGCGGCGTAACTCGGTGTACTCCGTCAGGTCGCGACCGCCGTCGTGGTCCACCAGGCTCCCGAGGAAGAGGTTGTAGTGGATGCCGGCCACCGTGGTCAGCCCGCCGTCCACCAGGGCCGTCCACTCGTGCAGCGCGGCCAGGGCCACCGGGTCGGCGGCCAGCCGCTCGCCGTCCTCGGTGGCCTCGGCGATCAGGCGAAGGCGCTGGTAGGAGAGGTCGAGGCGGTCGGCGCGGGCGAGTTCGGCCTGCTGTCGGAAGGGGGGCGTGCTGACGAGCTTGCGCCAGCGCTCGTGGTGGTGCGCGGCGTCCTCACCGTAGAGCACCCGGGTCAGGGCTCGGACGGTCAGGTCGGACGTCTCGGAGATCTCGGGGATCTTGGTTTCAGTGATCATGACGGCGTCAACGACACCGAGTGCCACCTGGATATCACCGATTCCGGACAGATTTTCGGCCACGCGGCCGGGCGGTCGAATTCTGTACCTACTGGTATGTACAGTGTGATCATGGGAACGACGCAGGACCTTCTGATCGAGAGCACCCAGCAGCTGCTCTGGGAGCGCGGGTACGTCGGCACCAGCCCCAAGGCGATCCAGCAGGCCGCCGGGGTCGGCCAGGGCAGCATGTACCACCACTTCTCCGGCAAGCCCGAGTTGGCCGCCGCCGCGCTCCGGCGCAGCGCCGAGCAGCAGCGCACCGAGGCCGCCGCCCTGCTTGCCGAGGGCGGCACCGCCACCGAGCGGATCTCCGCTTACCTGCTGCGCGAGCGCGACGTGCTGGCCGGCTGCCGGATCGGCCGGATGGCCCAGGACCCGGAGGTGGTGGCCGACGACCGGCTGCGCGCACCGGTCGCCGAGACCTTCGCCTGGCTGCGCGAGCAGCTGGCCGTCGTGATCGCCGAGGGCCAGGCGAGCGGCGAGTTCCGCACCGGGCCCGCCCCGGCCGACGCGGCGGCGGCCCTGATCGCCCTGGTCCAGGGCGGCCACGTGCTGGCCCGTGCGGCGGCCGAGCCGGAGCCGTTCGAGGCGGCGGTCCGGGCGGGGCTGGCCCTGCTCCTCGCCTGACGTCGGCGCGCTCCACCCGAACACCACCACCATCACCACGGGGGACAACACCATGGACGACCTCACCCCGGCCGTGCTCGACCGCGCGGCCGGCTACCGACTCCTCGACGAGCTGCAGGACGAGGCCACCCAGCGGGCCTCGCTGCCCGGGCTGGAGAAGCTCGCGCCGGGCTTCGCGGACTGGGTGGTCACCAGCCTGTTCGGCGGCACCTACCAGCGGGCCGGCCTGGAGCTGAGGGACCGCCAGCTGCTCAACCTCGCCGCGCTCGCCACCCTCGGCGGGGTCGACCCGCAGCTGACCGGGCACGTGCGCAGCAGCCTGCGGGTCGGCCTGACGCCGGAGCAGATCATCGAGGTCTTCGTCCACCTCGCGCCGTACATCGGCACCCCGAAGGCACTGGCCGGCCTGCGCGTGGCCGCCGCCGCCCTCGCCGAGGCGGGGGAGGAGCGGCGATGAGCCTCACCGACCAGAGCCACCCCGCGACCGTCCGGACGGTGCTCGGGGAGCTCGACCCGGCCGAGCTCGGGGTCTGCGACGCGCACGACCACCTCTTCCTGCGCAGCCCCCTGCTGGCCGGCCAGGAGCTGGCTGATCCGGCGGCGGCGGAGCGCGAGCTGCGGGCCTTCGCCGCCCTAGGCGGGCGGGCGCTGGTGCAGTGGACGCCGTACGGGATGGGGCGCCGGCGCGGGGAGTTGGTGCGGCTGGCGCGGGCCACCGGGGTGCACCTGGTGGGGGCGACGGGGCTGCACCAGGCGCGGCACTACGAGCCGGAGTGGCTGCGCTCGCTCGACCTGGCGGAGCTGTTCGTGGCGGACCTGACGGCGGCGCAGGCCCCGGCGGGGCTGATCAAGACGGCGGGGGAGTACCACGGGCTCGGCGGGCACGCGCGGTGGGTGATGACGGCGGCGGCCGAGGCGCACCACGCCACCGGAGCGCCGATCGCCGTGCACCACGAGCTCGGGACGGGGCCGCTGCAGGTGCTGGAGCTGCTCTGCGGCGAGCTCGGGGTGCCGCCGCGGTCGGTGCTGCTGGGCCACCTCAACCGCTTCCCGGACGCCCGCCTGCACCGGAAGGCCGCCGAGTCGGGGGCCTACGTGGTGCTGGACGGCCCCTCCCGGGCCCACCACGCGACGGACCACCACCTCTTCGACACCGTGGCCGACCTGATCGAATCCGGCCACGCCGACCAGCTGCTCTTCGGCGGCGACACCACCACGGCCGCCGCCCTGGCCGAGGTCGGCCCGACCCACCTGGTGTCCGCCCTCCGCCCGCGCCTGGCCGCCGAGTTCGGCGAGGAGCTGGCCCACCGCGTCTTCACCACCAACCCGGCCCGCGCCTTCGCCGCCCGCTGGCGCCTGCCGCTCCGCGCCGCAGCGGAGAGCCCCGACCGGCCCTGACCTCCCAGGGATTTCCCCGAGACCTGGGTGACGAGTCGTGAGACTCCGGTCGTAGAGCGGCTGGTCGGCGTACGCCGGAAGTCGGACCGTCAGTCCGTCCCCGCGTCGTACAGGGTGCGGGGTGGGCGGATCGGAGACTGGAGGCAATCCCGGACCCGACCATCCTGCCCCGGAGGGCCTGCCATGACGCTGCGCAACCGACGAACGATCCCCGTGCTGACCACGGCCGCCGCCGCCCTGCTGGCCGGGCTGACTCCGGCGACGGCCTTCGCGGCGGCGGATCCGCTCCGGCCGTACGAGCGGCAGCAGCTGCGGTGGGAGCGGTGTGAGGCGGGCCAGCCGACGGGGTTCGAGTGCGCGAAGGTCAAGGTGCCGCTGGATTACAGTCACCCCGGGGATCGACAGATCGACATCGCGATATCGCGGGTCAAGGCGGAGCGGCCGCAGCAGCGGCACGGGGTGCTGCTGACGAACCCCGGCGGTCCCGGCACGCCGGGGCTGAGCCTGCCGGTGGAGCTGGCGCCGCTGCTCCCGGCGCAGGTGCGGGAGCAGTACGACCTGGTCGGGTTCGACCCGCGCGGGGTCGGGCGGAGCGCGCCGATCGGCTGCGGGCTGACGGCCGACGAGCAGACCGTCCTGCACCCGTACTCGCCGGTGACCTTCGGTCAGGACGTGGCCCGGGCCCGTTCGGTGGCGGACAAGTGCCGGGAGAAGGCGGGGGACGTGCTGCCGTACCTCACCACCCGCAACACCGCGCGGGACATGGACCTCGTCCGGGCGGCGCTGGGGGAGCGGAGGATCTCGTACTACGGGTTCTCCTACGGCACCTATCTCGGCGCGGTCTACACCCAGCTCTTCCCCGAGCGCACGGACCGGTTCGTACTGGACAGCGCGGTGGACCCCGCACTGGCCTGGCGCGGGGCCTTCCGGGGGTGGTCGGCGGGGGCCGAGCTCGCCTTCACCCGGTGGACGGAGTGGGCCGCGGCGCGGAACGCCGCGTACGGGCTGGGTGCCACCCCGGCCGAGGTCCGGCGGACGTTCTGGGGCCTGATCGCCGCCGCCGACCGCAAGCCGGTGCCGACCACCGGCCAGGCGCTGAGCGGCGACGCGATCCGGGAGCAGTACGCCGCCTTCGTGTACGTGGAGACCGTCACCCCGTGGATCGCCGCCCTGAAGGCGGCGGCCGTCGGCGGCCCGCCCGCGCCGGCCGAGCCTGCCGTGCCCGGGGCGGCGGCCGAGCCCGGTGCGGCAGCGGAATCCACCAAAGCGAAGGAGGCGGCGGAGGTGCCGGCCGACAACGCCGTCGCCATGGCCTGGGCCGTCATGTGCGGTGACACCCGGAGCTGGCCGCGCGACCCCGAGCAGTACCGCCGGGACGCGATCCGCGACCGGGTGGCGCGCCCGCTGGCCGGCGACCTGGTGGCCGGGATCCAGCCCTGCGCGTTCTGGCAGAAGGCGATCGAGCCGGCCACCGTGGTGGACAGCCGGGTCGGCGCGCTGATCGTGCAGAACGAGTGGGACCCGAGGACGCCCCTGGCCGCGGCCCAGGGCATGAGGCGGGCCCTGCACGGTGCCCGGATGGTCACGGTGGAGGGCGGCGAGGGCCACGGCGTCCTGGTCTCCGGCCCCTCCTGCGCCGATGGCGACATCACCCGGTACCTGACCACGGGCCGCCTCCCCGCGCAGGACCAGACCTGCGGGCCGACCGCCGGTTAGCGGCGCTCCGCCCGGCGGATGTTCGAGTGTCAAAAGCGGACATATGACGATTAGTACGGTCTAATCGGACACATGATCAGACCTCTGTGCTCCGAACGCCCGGTCAGGCGGTGCCGCCGGTGAGCCTGCTACGGGAGAACGCCGTCCTCGCCCTGTTCGCCTGCCTGGCGCTCGGGTACCTGATCGGCAAGCTGCGGGTCGGGCCGATCCAGCTCGGCGGGATCTGCGGCACGCTGATCGTCTCGATGCTGATCGGCGCTCAGCACGTCTCGGTCAACAGCGACGTGAAGAACGTGGCCTTCGCGCTCTTCATCTTCTCGCTGGGCTACATCGCCGGGCCGCAGTTCTTCGCCAACCTCAACGCCAAGGGGCTCCGGTTCGGGGTGCTCTCGGTGATGGAGGCCGGGGTGGTGATCGGCCTGGCGCTGGGCTTCGCGAAGGGCTTCGACCTGGACGTGGGCACCGCCTCCGGGATCCTGGCGGGGGCGGCCACCGAATCGGCCGTGGTCGGCACCGCCCAGGAGGCGATCACCAAGCTGGCCGGGATCACCCCGGACCAGTCCACCCAGCTCCAGGCGCACGTGGCCACCGCGTACTCGGTCTGCTACCTGTTCGGCCTGGTCACCATCGTCATGCTGACCAGCCAGATCATGCCGCTGATGATGCGGATCAACCTGGCCGACGCCTCCCGGACGATCTGGGAGCGGATGCGCGGCGCCGACGCGAGCCTGGCCGCCGACGAGCAGGCCTCGCTGCCCGCGCTGGTCGGCCGCACCTACCTGGTCTCGCAGGGCGAGGGCAGCAGCGTCAAGCAGCTGGAGGCGGACTCCGGGCTGCTGGTGGCGGTCGAAGGGGTCAAGCGCGGCGAGCAGGTGCTCACCGTGGGGCCGGAGCTGCGGCTGCGCCGGGGCGACCGGGTGCTGGTGGTCGGGGCCCGGGACGCGGTGCGCGACACCGGGCACGAGCTCGGGCCGGAGACCTCCGGGGAGCCGGGGCTGGACAGCCCGCTGGCGGTGCGCGAGGTGGTCGTCACCAACAAGGCGGTCAGCGGCAAGACCGTCGCCGCCCTGCGGGCCGGGGAGCCGGAGAGCGTCAACGGGGTCTTCCTCACCGACATCCAGCGGGTGGACCACCACCTGCCGGCCGTCGGCGAGACGGAGCTGCACCAGGGCGACACCCTCACCGTGGTCGGCGCCCGCAGCAAGGTGGAGAAGTTCGCCGCCAAGGTGGGCGCGAGCGTCCGGCAGGACAGCGCCGACTACATCTACATCAGCCTCGGCATCTGCCTGGGCGTGCTGCTGGGCATGGTCACCGTCCACGCGGGCAGCGTCAACCTCGCGCTCGGCACCGGCGGCGGCTGCCTGATCGCCGGCCTGGTCTTCGGCTGGCTGCGCGCCCAGCGCCCCACCTTCGGCGCCTACCCGCCGGTGGCCGCGCAGACCGCCAAGGACCTGGGCCTGTCGATGTTCATCGCCGTCACCGGCATGGCGGCTGGCCCCGACGCCGGGCCGCTGCTCAAGCAGTACCCGGTGCTGCTGCCCTCCGCGGGCATCCTGATGGTGGTCGTGCCCGCGATGCTCTCGCTCGTGGTGGGCCGCAAGCTGCTGAAGATCGAGCCGCCGATCCTGATCGGCGCGATCGCCGGGCAGCAGTGCTCGACCCCCGCGATCACCGCGATCGGCAACGTCGCGCAGTCCAGCGTGCCGATGCTCGGCTACACGATCACGTACACCATCTCGAACTTCCTGCTCCCGCTGACCGGCCCCGTGCTGGTCGGCATCCTCGGCCTGTCCTGACCACCTTGACGCCTTCGCGAGGACCCGCATGGATTGGATCACCGCCCACGTCTTCAAGCCCTACCCGGAACTGCTGATCTTCCTGACCATCTCGATCGGCTTCCTGGTCGGGAAGGTCCGCTACAAGGCCATCGGGCTGGGGGCGGTGACGGGCTGTCTGATCGCCGGGCTGTTCACCGGCTGGGTCACCGACGTGACCATCAACGGCACGGTGAAGTCGGTCTTCTTCATCATGTTCCTGTTCGCCCTGGGCTACAAGGTCGGCCCGCAGTTCTTCCGCGGCCTCAAGAAGGACGGGCTGCCGCAGGTCGGGGTGGCCGTCGCGGTCTGCGTCACCGGCCTCGGCATCTGCTACGCCTTCGACAAGATGCTCGGCTACGGGCCCGGCCTGGGCGCCGGCCTGCTCGGCGGGGCGCTCACCCAGTCGGCCGTGATCGGTGTCGCCCAGGACGCGATCGCCAACATCCAGGGCCTGAGCCCCGACCAGATCACCGCCGAGCAGAACCTGGTGCCGATCGGCTACGCCGTCACCTACCCGCTCGGCACCATCCTCTGCGCGATCCTGCTGGCCAACATCGCGCCCCGGCTGCTCAAGAGCGACCTGGCCGCCGACAGCAAGCAGCTGGCGATCGAACTGGACGCCCCCGAGGACAACCCCGACCTCTCCGAGGGCTACTACGAGGTGGTGCTGCGCGCCTTCAGCGCCGTCAACGGCTTCGTGGGCCGCACCATCGACGACATCGAGGCGCAGCAGAAGGAGCTCGGCCGCCGGATCTACGTGACCCGGGTGCGCCGGGACGGGGCGATCCTCGACCACAGCCAGCAGACCGTGATCGAGCGCGGCGACACCGTGGCGGTCAGCGCCCTGCGCCACGACCTGGTCGACTTCGACCCGGTCGCCCACATCGGGCCTGAGCAGGACGACGCCGGGCTGCTCGGCTACCAGACCGAGCACCTGAGCGTGGTCTGCTCGGAGCAGGCGCAGCTGGGCAAGACCATCGCCGAGGTGCGGCGCGAGCCGTTCATGGTCGGGGTGTTCGTCGACAAGGTGTACCGCTCGGGCGCGGAGTTCCCCTACCGGCTCTCCACCCGGCTGGAGCGCGGCGACACCCTGGTGCTGACCGGCCCCAAGCGGCTGGTCGACCCGGCCGCCAAGGCGCTCGGCAAGACGGTGCCGACCAGCTTCGCCACCGACATGGTCTGGGTGGGCCTGGGCATCTTCCTCGGCGGCTGCATCGGCATCCCGGCGCTCACCGCGGGCGGGGTGCCGATCAGCCTCTCCACCTCCGGCGGCGCGCTGATCATGGGCCTGGTCTTCGGCTGGATCCGGGGCAAGTACCCCACCTACGGCAACGTGCCGCCGGGCGCCCAGTGGTTCATGGACACCTTCGGCCTCTGCGCCTTCGTGGCGATCGTCGGGGTCAACGCCGGCCCGGGCTTCACCAGCGGTCTCTCCCAGGCGGGTTGGGGCCTGCTGCTCTGGGGTGCGGTGGCCACCGTGGTCCCGCTGATCGTCGGCATCCTGGTCGGCCACTACGTGTTCAGGATCCGCACCCCGATCCTGATGGGCGTGGTGGCCGGCGCCCAGACCACCACCGCGGCGATCGGCGCGATCAACGAAGAGGCCAAGTCCCAGATCCCCACCCTCGGTTACACCATCCCGTACGCGGCGGGCAACGTCCTGCTGACGATCTGGGGCGCCATCATCGTCGCCCTGCTCGGCTAGTGACCACCAGGCTTAAAAGGAGAGTTGACGTCCCATGAGCAAGCCCTCGATCAGCCGTGACGAGATCCGCCGCCTGGGCCAGCTGAGCCCCTTCGAGCTCAAGGGCGAGTTCATCAAGCTCGCCGAGGAGTACCAGGCCGACCAGCCCGGGCAGAAGGGCAAGTCCAGCTCCCACCTGCTCAACGCGGGCCGGGGCAACCCGAACTGGATCGCCACCGGCCCGCGCGAGGCGTACCTGGCGCTCGGCCACTTCGCGCTCCAGGAGAGCCGCCGGGTCTGGACGGCCGACAACCTGGGCGGGATGCCCGAGCAGCAGGGCATCGCCGAGCGGTACGACCGGTTCGCCCGCAGCCACCCCGAGCTGCCCGGCATCGAGCTGCTCACCGCGAGCATCGACCTGGCGGTGGAGCGGTTCGGCTTCGACCGGGACACCTGGATCCACGAGCTGGCCGACTCGATCATCGGCGACAACTACCCGGTGCCGGACCGGATGCTGCGCTGCACCGAGGCCGTGGTGCGCGGCTACCTCCAGGAGGAGCTGATGGACGGCCGGCCGCCGGCCGGGCGGCTCGACCTGTTCGCCACCGAGGGCGGCACCGCCGCGATGTGCTACATCTTCGACTCGTTGATGAAGAACGGCATCCTGCACAAGGGCGACAAGATCGCCCTGATGGTGCCGGTCTTCACCCCGTACATCGAGATCGCCGAGCTGGACACCTTCGGGTTCGACGTGGTCAACATCGAGGCCAGCAGCTTCGCCGAGACCGGGGTGCGCGAGTGGCGCTACCCGACCGAGGAGGTGGCCAAGCTGGAGGACCCGGCGGTCAAGCTGGTCTGCCTGGTCAACCCGAGCAACCCGCCCTCGCTCGCGCTCTCCCAGCGGGTGGCCGACCAGATCAAGCAGATCGTCGCCACCAAGAACCCCAACCTGATGATCGTCACCGACGACGTCTACGGCACCTTCGTCAACGGCTTCCGCACCATCGCCGCCGACCTGCCGCGCAACACCCTGCTGGTCTACTCCTACTCCAAGCACTACGGCTGCACCGGCCACCGGCTCGGCGTGATCGGCCTCCAGCAGGAGAACGTGATCGACGAGATGCTGGCGAAGCTGCCCGCCGAGGAGAAGCAGCGCCTGGCCCGCCGGTACGGCTCGATCACCCTGGAGCCCGAGAAGCTGCGCTTCGTCGACCGGCTGGTGGCCGACTCCCGGCAGGTGGCGCTCAACCACACCGCCGGGCTGAGCCTGCCGCAGCAGGTGCAGATGGGCCTGTTCTCGCTCTTCGCCCTGCTGCCCGAGGGCAAGGCGTACAAGGCCAAGGTGCAGGAGATCGTGCACCGGCGCCTCGCGCTGCTGCTCGAGGGCTCGGGGATGAAGATCTCCGAGGACGAGAAGCGGGCCGGCTACTACATCGAGCTCGACCTCCAGGCCGAGGCCGAGCGGGTGGCCGGGCCGGAGTTCGCCGAGTACCTGGTGAAGACCTACGAGCCGACCGAGCCGCTGTTCCGCCTCGCCGAGCAGACCGGGGTGGTGCTGCTCAACGGCGGCGGGTTCGACGGCCCCGAGTGGTCGGTGCGGGTCTCGCTGGCCAACCTGGACGACCTGGACTACCTCAAGATCGGCCACCACCTGAAGACCATCTTCGACGACTACCTCGCCGAGTGGGAGACCTCCAAGGCCGCCAAGGCCTGACCGGGCGACGGAGCGTGACCGTGCGGGCCCCCGGAGTGCTCCGGGGGCCCGCACGGCCGTGCGCGGCGCATCCTGGAGGGGAGACCCACCCCTCAGGAGCGGTCATGAACGGTAAGTCCCCCGCCGGCGTGGTCGTCGGCGTCGACGGTTCGGCCCCGGCGGCGCAGGCGGCCGAATGGGCCGCCCGGGAGGCCGAGCGGCGCGGCTGCTCGCTCCACCTGGTGCACGCCGTCAACACCGGCACCGTCACCCTCTCGCCCCGGGCCGGGGCGGCCGTCACCGACCTGGTGCTCAAGAACGCCCAGGCCGTGCTCGACGAGCAGCTCGACCTGCTGATCGGCGCCCACCCGAGCCTGCGGATCACCGGCGACGTGGTGCCCCGGGACGCCGCGCCCGCCGTGCTCAACGCCGCCGAGCACGCCGAACTGGCCGTGCTCGGCACCCGGGGCCACGGCGGCTTCGCCTCGCTGCTGCTCGGCTCGGTCAGCCTGCGGGTCACCGCGCACGCCGCCTGCCCGACCGTGGTGGTCCGCGAGGTGCAGCCCGAGCGGCTGGCCGACCACCTGCTGGTCGCCATCCGGGACGAGCGGGACACGGTGGCGCTGCGCTTCGCCCTGCGCGAGGCCGAGCTGCTCGGCCTGCCGGTGCGGGCCCTGCACACCTGGCACGCGGCCGTCGCCGACCTCGGCCGGATGGCGCCGATGGTGGACGAGCTCGGCGAGGAGACCGCCCTGCACGAGCAGCTGCTGCGCCGCACGGTGGAGGCCGTCCAGCCCGAATACCCCGACACCGAGCTCACCGCCGACCAGCTGACCGGCGCCGCCCCGGCCGTACTGGTCGAGGAGTCGCGCAACGCCGCCCTGCTGGTGATCGCCCGGCACGCCCCGGCCCCGCACTTCGGCCTGCGGCTCGGCGGCGCGGTGCACGCGGTGCTGCACCACGCGCACTGCCCGGTCGCCGTGGTGCCGTTGCCGGCGCCCTGAAGCCCAGTGTCCTGAGCCGGGCGGGCTCGTTCAGTCGGGCATGAGCACTCCTGCTGTGAGCAAGAAGATCGCGCTGCTCGGCCTGGCCGCCGCCTCGGTGCTGGCCGGCCCGGCCCCCGCCGAGGCGGCCACCACGAGCGTGAAGGTGGTCCGCGGGCACGGCCTCGAGGCCTGCCCGGCCGACTACCTCTGCCTGTACGAGAACCCCGACTACAACGGCTCCGCCGATGCCCGGATCTGGGTGATCGGCGAGGGCAAGGTGGACAGCCTGGCCGCCTCCGGCGGGGACGACGTAGCCCGTTCGGCGTACATGAACGCGAACAACCGCAACGCCCGCGCCTACCTCTACGCCGAGCACGCCGAGCACGGTGCCGCCGTCCGGATGGACCAGCAGGTGCGCCGCCGGCTCCCCGCCATGGACGACCTGAACGGGCGGGAGGAGAACGGCGACAAGGTGAGCCACCTGAACTTCGACCGGCAGGTCAGCTCCACCGTCTTCTGGCGCAGCTGAGACCTCCGGGGTGCGGCTCAGGCTCCGGCGGGCGGGAGGGCCAGGTGCTGGGAGAGGAACTCCAGCGAGGGCGGCAGCAGCCGCGTCCAGGTCTGGAAGTTGTGCCCGCCGGTCGGCACCTCGGCCGTGGAGACGGTCATCGGGGCCTGGATCGCCGCCTCGAAGAGATCGGTGTCGTGCTTGTAGTTGCCGTCCCCCTCGTCAGAGCCGGAGAGCATCACCGCGACCTTCGGGGCGGGCAGGTTCTTCAGCCGCCACATCAGGTCGGCGTCGGAGCGCCGCTGCTGGCTGCCCTTGAACAGGTCGCCGGTGGTGGCGTCCTCGGCGGCCTTGTAGTACCCGGAGATCGAGACGGCGGTGCCGAAGGCGTCCGGGTGGCGCATGGCCAGCTTGAGCGCGCAGTACCCGCCGGTGGAGTTGCCCACCACGCCCCAGGCGTGCGGGTCGGGGGAGACCCGGTAGGAGCCCTCGATCACCTTCGGCACGTCCTTGCTGAAGTACGTGTCCGACTGCGCGCCCTGCGGGATGTCCTCGCACTCGGTGTCGGCGGGCATCGCCGGGGAGGGCCGCATCAGCACCAGCACGGTCGGCTGCATCTTGCCGGACTGCATCAACTGCAGCGAGGCGCCGGGGTAGTTGAGCCGGGTGAGCAGGTTCTTGGCGTCCCCGGGGAAGCCGGTCATCACGATCGCGGCCGGGAACTTGCGGCCCGCGTACTCCGGCTGGAAGTACTGCGGCGGCAGGTAGACGTACCCGTCGGTGCTCAGCCCGGTGCTCGGGCCGCCGATCCGTACCACCCGGATCTCGCCGGCCTGCTTCGGGTCACGCCCCAGCGCCCCGCCGCCCTGCACCGGCTCGCGCCCTAGCTCCTGCACGGCGGCGCCCTTGGCCGCCGCTCCCGGGGCGTCCGCGCCGACGGCCGGCCGGCCGCCCACCGCCTTGGACTGGACGCTGACCTGGCCCTGGTCGCCGGTGCCCAGCAGGTCGTCCCAACTGCTGTAGAAGGTGAAGTAGTTGTTGGCCACCAGGCCGAGCGCGCAGATCACCGCCAGCTGGGTGCCGAGCAGGGTGCCGATCCGGCCGAGCACGGCCCTCCAGGTGCGCCCGGCCAGCCTGGGCCAGACCCAGACCGTCCCCACCATCACCGCAGCGGCCACCAGCACCGCCAGGGCGAGCACCTTGTGACTGGTCAGCCCCATGCCCACAGCTCCCGTACGTCCACCGGGCCCCGGGCCCGCACCACCGACCGGCGGGACACCCCGGGCCGTTCACCCGGTAGGTACGCTCCGCACGGCCGTTCCGGTTGCACCCCGGCTCCCAGCACGTGCCCGGCGGCTCCCACCGGGGGCTAAGTATGCACCGGTTCGGTGAAGCCCCGACGGCGGGTGCGGGCGGCCCGTTCGGTGCCGGGAAACGCGGTTGACGAGCGTCCGTATCCTCAAGCTCATGATCAACGGCACCCTGGTCCGGCTGCGCGCCCTGCGTCCCGAGGACCTCGAACAGCACCTGGCCTGGCGCAACGACCCCGAGGTGGTGCACTGGGCCACCGGTGGCGACCCGTTCTTCGGGCCGGTCACCCGGGAGGCGTTGGAGATCGCCTTCGCGGCCAAGCTCCGTCTGGTCCCGCACCAGGCCGGGGTGCTGACGGTCGAGAGCACGGCCACCGGGCAGCCGATCGGCCTCGTCGACTACCGGGACATCGACCCGCTGGTCACCCGGGCCACCCTGGGCATCACCATCGGCGACCGCCCGCACTGGGGCCGGGGCCACGGCACGGAGGCGCTCGGACTCCTGGTCGGCCACCTCTTCACCACCATGGGCCTGCACCGGCTCGAACTCGACACCTGGGCCGGCAACGAGCGGGCCCAGCGGACCTTCCGCCGGCTCGGCTTCCGGGAGGAGGGCCGCCGCCGCTCGGACGCGCTGGTGGCGGGGGAGTGGCAGGACCGGGTGCTGTTCGGGCTGTTGCGCTCGGAGTGGGCCGGCGAGGCTGCCAAGGTCGCCGTGGCCGCCGAGTCCGCCGGGTGAGGACCGGGCGGGCGGACGCCGCAGGGCCGGCCCGGCAGCGTGGTCAGCCCAGGGCGGCGGCCAGGATCAGCAGGGCCACCATCGCCGCGCCGACCCCGGCGGCCGTCCAGCCCGCCGCCTTGCGCAGGCCGACCCGGCGGCGGGCGAACCAGCCGAAGGCCCCGGGCCAGCGGTGGTAGGCGGCCCCGAGCGGGGCGCCCACGCCCACGGCGTAGAGGCCGATCATCACGTAGACCAGGGCCACCGCGCCGACCAGCGCGTGGCTGCCGGTGCGCACGCAGTCGTCCCCGGCGGCCGGGCAGTCCACCGCCACCGTGCGCCCGCGCAGGTCGTCGCGCTCGCCGCCGATCCAGACCACCCCGCGGACCGCCCCCGGCGCCGCCGAGGCCGGCTCCACCGGGCCCGAGCAGGTGTAACTCACCGCGCCCTTGGGGCTCTTGTGCGGCTGGCAGTCGGTCACCCGCAGGGTGCCCTCGGCACCGGACCAGCCGGCCGTGGCGGCCAGGTGGTCGAGGTTGCCGGGGGTCCACTGCCAGGCGCCGATCACCAGCACGCCCCCGAAGAGCAGCGCCAGCAGGAAGGTCAGCGGCCCGAGCCGCCCGGGCACCCGGGGCGGCTTGCCGCCCCGCCGGGGCGTCGGGCCGGTCTTGGTCCGGTCCCGCGCCCCGCTCTTCCGCTTCGCGTTCTTCCCGGTCATCCGCCGCCCCCCGTCGATCGGCGGCCAGCGTACCGGGCGGCTCCGTAGCCGCTCAGGCGTGGGTGCCGCCGTCGATCCGGATCTCGGTGCCGGTGACGAAGGCGCCGTCCTCGGAGGCCAGCATCGCCACCACGCCCGCCACGGCCTCCGGGCCGGCGAAGCCGTAGGCGCTGTCGGCCGGCTTGAGGGCCGGGCTGAGCTTGGCGAAGAGGGACATGTCGGCGTCCTCGGGGATGCCCGGGCCGCGGTTCTGGCCGCTGGCGCCGGAGGCGTCCGTCATGCCGCTGCTGATCGAGCCGGGGGCGACCGAGACCGCACGCAGGCCCTGCGCGGCGTACTCCAGCGCGATCGCGTGGGTGAAGGACTGGATGCCGCCCTTGCTGGCCGCGTAGGCCGCCATGTACGGGTGGGCGAAGGTGGCCGAGGTGGAGCTGAAGTTGACCACCACGCCGCGGCCCGACGCGAGCAGCGCGGGCAGCGCCTCGCGGGTGACCAGGAAGGTGCCGGTCAGGTTGACCGTCAGCACCCGGTTCCAGAACTCCAGGGTGGTCCGCTCGGTGTGCGCGGAGCGCAGGATGCCGGCGGCGTTGACCACCGCGTCCAGCCCGCCGAGCACCCGCACGGCCTCGGCCACCCCGGCGACCACGGCGGCCTCCTCAGCGATGTCCAGCACGGCGGTGGTCAGCCGCTCGGCGGTGCCGTCCTCGGCCGCCAGCTTCGCCGTCGCGGTCAGCCCGGCCTCGGCCACGTCCACGCCGACCACCCGGCCGCCCTCGGCGAGGATCCGGCGCACGGTGGCCTGGCCGATGCCCGAGCCCGCGCCGGTGATCAGTACGCGGCGGCCCTCGAAGCGGTTCATGGTGCTCTCCTGCAGGTTCTGTGCGGCTGGGGCGGATTGCTGCCGCTCCTGCACCGTACGCCTGAATGACACGTCGTGCCACTTCTGCACCGGGCGTCGATCTGACGGTTAGACTGCAGTCGTGCCAGAGACCACCCAGCGCCCCTCCCTGACCGAGCGCCGCAAGGCCGCCACCCAGCAGGAGATCGCGCTCGCGGCCGCGATGCTCTTCGCCGAACACGGCCCCGAGGCGACCACCGCCGAGGACATCGCCCGGGCGGCCGGGATCTCGCTGCGCACCTTCTACCGGTACTTCCGCACCAAGGAGGACGCCGTCGCCCCGCTGCTCTCGGCGGGCGTGCGGGACTGGATCGAGGAACTCGCCGCCGCCCCGGCCGAGTCTGGCCTCACCGAGGCGCTGGAGCAGGCCGCCGGGCGGGCTCTCACCCCGGCCCCCGGCCGCCCGGCCGAGGCGCTGGACTGGGTGCGCGGGCTGCTCCGGGTGATGGCGGACGCCCCCGATCTGCTGGCCGTCTGGCACCGCGTCCACCACGCCTCCGAGCTGGCCCTGATCCCGGTGCTCGCCCCGCGCACCGGCGCCGACCCGCTGGAGGCCCGCCTCGCGGCGGCCGCCGCCAACACCGCCATGCGCGTCGCCCTGGAGACCTGGGCCGCCTCCGAGGCCCCGGCCGCCGAGGCCGCCGCCCTCGCGGCCCGCTGCCTGCGCGAACTCACCGCCGGCCTGAAGCCCTGACCCCGGGGCACGAACCCGCAGTCTTGACCCCGGTCAACGAAGAAGCGCCGCCCATCGACGGCAGGTCGAAGGGCGGCGCTCAGGCGTGCGGGGGTTCAGAGGCTCTCGGGTGTGACCAGGCAGAACGGGTGGCCGACCGGGTCGGCGTAGACCCGGTAGCCGACCGGCTTGTCCGAGCCGTCCAGCAGGGTGGCACCCAGGGCGAGCACCTTCGGCTCGGCCACGTCCAGGTCGGGCACCAGGACATCCAGGTGCAGCTGGGCCGGGTGGGCCGCCTCCGGCCAGCGCGGCGGGTGGTACTCGGGCACCTGCTGGAGCGCGAGCACGGCCCGGCCCGCCGGGTCGGCCAGCACCACGTACTGGCCGGTGTCCACGGTCGGGGCCAGCCCGAGCAGCTCGCGGTAGAACCCGGCCAGCGCGGCCGGGTCGGGGCAGTCGACGGTGACGACGTGCAGTTCTCCGATCATGGGCAGCACTCTGCCCGAACCGGTGATCACCGCACCAGGGCCGCTCCGGGCCCGACGGCCCGTCAGGCCAGCTGCTCCAGCTTGCCGGTGTGCAGCTCGCCGACCCGGCCGCCCTCGCCCTCGTACGTCCAGAACGCGCGCACCGTCATCTCGTTCAGGTCCATCAGGTGGCTCACCGTGATGCCGCCCGCCTCCGTCCAGCTGACGAAGTACAGCTCGGGGCCGACCTGGGCCACGTGCAGCGCCACGTCCTCCCACTGGCCGGCCGACTCGCCGAGGCCCTCCCAGCGGAGCCGGGTGCCGTCGGCGGAGTAGGCGTTGCGGAAGGCCGCGCCGTTGTCGACCTGGAACAGGTAGGTGTGTCCGGCGAAGCCGGGCAGGGGCGCGGTCATCTGCGGGGTGTCTCCGTCTCGGGCGGTGGCGGCCTGCGCCGGTGTGGTCGGACGCAGGCCACCAACTTATCCGAACCGGCGGTGTGAGGTGCGTCGCTTCGCCATCGAACTCCTTGGCCGGGCTCCGACGAGCTGCGTACCTTTCACAGGTCGTCCGCCTCCAGCGGACCCTGCCGCCGGGACGCCGAATCCCACCCACCCGACGGCCGGTACCCGAGCACAGAGAAGAGCGGGCGGGAGCGGGGGAACCAGGTAAGTCGCCGTATCCCCCTGCCCCGCTGCCAGCGGGCGCCGCCGGGCCGGCTAGGGGTGAAGCCGCTCCCACACGCGGCCGGGCTACCCGTGTGCCCGAACCCGACAGCTCACCTCGCAGGCGTTCACAGGGCTGACCACCATGCGCATATCCATCACCCCTGCCCGCTTGGCCGCCGTGGCCGGCACCGCCGCCCTCGTGGCCGTCCCGCTGGCCGGCCAGGCCCAGGCCGCCGTCGGCGTCTCCCCGGACCGGCTGACCCCGACCGCGCTGACGGCGGGCCGGGCCGGCACCGCCTCGCTGACGGTGCACTCCACCTCCTGCTTCACCGCCAAGACCCTCGGCGTCGGCGTCCGCGACGCCGCCGGCCAGAACCTGGACTTCCCCGGCTCCGCCTCGAACGTGCGGATCTGCCCCGGCGGAGTCTCGATCACCACCGGCGCCCGCGCCCTCCCGGCCGGCAGCTACACCGAGTTCGGCTTCTGGCAGGACCTGTCCGGCGGCTGGCACAACCTGCCCGCCCGCACCCTCACCGTGTCGGGCGCCACCGTGGCCCCGACCCCCACGCCCACCCCGACGCCCACCCCGGCTCCCGCGCCCACGCCCACCCCCAGCCCGACCCCCACGCCGTCCACCGGCTCGCCCGTCCCGGGCAAGCAGCTGACCTGGTCGGACGAGTTCAACGGCCCGATCGGCTGGGGCTCGCGCTGGGTCGGCGACAAGACCAGCGCCTACCGCTACGGCAACCACAACCCGGACGACAACAAGCTCGACTGGCTGGCGCCGAACAACGTGAGCGTGGCCGGCGGCGTGGCCACCTTCACCGCCACCCCCTCCAGCCACACCCTGGAGAACGGCAGGCAGGCCTGGGACACCGGCTTCCTCACCACCGAGGGCTCGACCGAGGGCTTCCAGGTGAAGACCGGCGACTACGCCGAGACCCGGGTCAAGCTCTCCGACGGCCTCGGCGCCTGGCCCGCGCTCTGGACCTGGAAGAACGGCAACGGGGAGATCGACTCCTTCGAGTACCACCCCGACAACCCGAACCTGCTGGAGCTCACCAACCACGTGAAGTCCGGCCAGAAGTACTACACCGACGCCAGCGCCATCGCCAAGGACCAGTGGGTCACCGTCGGCACCTACTACGGCGCCAACTCGGTGGACTGGTACGTCAACGGGGTCAAGGTCTTCTCGGACCAGACCGGGGTGGGCGCCGACTGGTCGGCCTACCTCAACCTCAACCTCTCCGTCGGGGCCGGGGAGTACCACCCCGGCCCGTCCGGCTCGGCGCCGCTGACCATGGCCGCCGACTACGTGCGGGTCTACCGCTGACCGTCAGCTCACCCGCAGGGTGAACGGCGTGGTGTTGTTGCCGGGGTGCCGGTCGTCCGCGCTGATCACCCGGACGTGCCCTTGGGTCACCGTGCCCGGGGGCACGCTCGCACCCGCCTCCACCGGGACGAGGGCGGTGGCGGTGCGGCCCTGGGCGAGGCCTGGCCCGAAGGTGCAGCTCACCAGGAGCGGGGTGGTGGTGCAGCCGGCCGGGAAGGTCGGGGGCAGCAGGGTGAACCCGGCCGGCACCTCCACCTCCAGCGTGAACGGGGAGGCCGTGGTGGCCGGCCCGTCGTTGGCGACGAAGGCGTGCACCACCGTCTGCCCGCCGGGGGCCACCGCATCAGGATCGATCCTGACCACTTGGAGGTCGGAGTTCGAGGGCAGCGCCTGCGCCCCCGCAGGGCCGGCGCCGAGCGCCGCCAGGGCCAGCGCCGCCGCTGCCGCCATCGCCAGACGGACCATGCCGTTCACCTTTCACTTCCAGCACCCGATCGACTACCCAGTGTAGCGGCGTAGGCTGGTTCGTGTCCGGTTTTTTCCGTGGACCGGTGGAGGTGGGCGACATGGGCGGACAGGTGTTGAGCGAGGTCAGCGCGGTGGTGCCGAACGACCGCGAGGCCGAACTGGTCACCTCCTACCGGGAGCTGATCGCGGGCCCGCTGCCGGACGGCCTGGTCCGCACCGAGCTGCTGCGCGGCGCGGACGGGGCGTGGCGGATCCAGAGCCTCTGGCGGGACAAGGCGGCGCTGGAGGCCGTTCGGGCGAACCCGAAGCTGGCCGCCGCGCCCAAGCTCTTCCGGGACGTGGGCGCGGAGCCGCAGCTGTCCGTCTACCAGGTGACGGCCACCCAGACCGGCGCCCTGATGATCTCGTAGCCGCCCGGCCCGGCCTCAGGGGGCCAGGACCTGACCGAGTCTGGTCGCGATGTGCCGCATCACGGCGACCAGCCCGGCGCTGCCGGACTGCTCCTCCAGGGCCTGGATCCGGGCCTCCGGGCCGGAGACCGAGAGGGCGGTCGGGGTCGGCGCGCCCGGCACCGCGACGGCGATGCAGCGCACCCCGATCTCCTGCTCCTGGTCGTCCACCACGTACCCGCGCTCGCGGGCCACGGCCAGCTGGGCGAAGAGCGCGTCCGGGTCGGTGACGGTGTAGGGGGTGTGCGACTGGAGCGGCTGGGTGCCGAGCACCGCGCGGGCCTCCTCCTCCGGCAGCTGGGCCAGCAGCGCCTTGCCGACCCCGGTGCAGTGCGGCTGCACCCGGCGGCCGACCTCGGTGAACATCCGCATCGAGCGGCGCGACTGCACCTGCCCGACGTAGACCACCTCGCCGCCCTCCAGCACCGCGAGGTTGGCCGTCTCCCCGGTGGCCTCCATCAGCTCGGCCAGGTACGGCCGGGCCCAACTGCCCAGCAGCCGGCCCGAGGTCTCGCCCAGCCGGATCAGCCGGGGGCCCAGGGTGTACCGCCGGGCGGTGTCCTGGCGGACATACCCCTGCTGCACGAGGGTACGGATCAGACGGTGGATGGTCGGCATCGGCAGGCCCGAGACGGTGGAGAGCTCGCTCAGGGTGGCGACCCCGGCCGAGTCGGCCAGCGCCTCGAGCAGCAGGAAGGCGCGCTCGACGGACTGGACGCCGCCGGTGGCGCGGTCGGTGCCTGGGGTTCCGGAGGTGCTGGACACCGGCGTTCCCTTCACTGTCGGGGGAGGAGTACAGTCCCAGCGATCACTCTCAACAAACCGTTGAAATTCTGTATCGCGGAAACTAGTCTCCACCTTACAGAACAGAACCCGCCAGTAGGTGGGTTCGGATCAAGGAAGTTCCCACCGGAGCTGCCTTCGCTGGCTCGAACCGTCCAAGGAGTGTCCTGCCCATGGCTACAGATCAGGGACCTGACGCCGCTTCCGCCGCTGCGCCGGTCGTCACTGTCGCCGGTCCGCGCGTCCCCCGCGCCGAGGAGGTGCTCACCCCGGAGGCGGTCGCCTTCGTCGTGGGTCTGCACCGCGCCTTCGAAGGCCGCCGGCAGGAGCTCCTGGCCCGACGAAAGACCCGGCGCGCCGAGATCGCGGCCGCCGGCACCCTCGACTTCCTGCCCGAGACCGCCGCCGTGCGGGCCGGCGACTGGAAGGTGGCCGAGGCGCCGCGCGCTCTGCAGGACCGCCGGGTGGAGATCACCGGCCCCACCGACCGCAAGATGGTCATCAACGCGCTCAACTCCGGCGCCAAGGTCTGGCTCGCCGACTTCGAGGACGCCACCGCCCCCACCTGGGAGAACGTGGTCAGTGGCCAGGTCAACCTGATCGACGCCTACGAGGGCCGGATCGACTTCACCACCTCGGCCGGCAAGTCGTACGTGTTGAAGCCGGCCGCCGAGCTGGCCACCGTGGTGGTCCGCCCCCGCGGCTGGCACCTGGACGAGAACCACCTGCTGGTCGACGGCGTCCCGGTGGCCGGCGCCTTCTTCGACTTCGGCCTCTACTTCTTCCACAACGCCGCCCGGCTGCTCGCCCGCGGCGCCGATGACCCGAACTCGGGCCCGTACTTCTACCTCCCGAAGACCGAGAGCCACCTCGAGGCGCGCCTCTGGAACGAGGTCTTCACCCACGCCCAGGCCGCCCTCGGCATCCCGCACGGCACCATCCGGGCCACCGTGCTGATCGAGACCATCACCGCCGCCTTCGAGATGGACGAGATCCTCTACGAGCTGCGCGACCACGCCGCCGGCCTCAACGCCGGCCGCTGGGACTACCTCTTCTCGATCGTCAAGAACTTCCGCGACGCCGGTGAGGCCTTCATCCTCCCGGACCGCAACAGCGTCACCATGGCCGCGCCGTTCATGGCCGCCTACACCCGCCTGCTCGTGCAGACCTGCCACAGGCGCGGCGCCCACGCGATCGGCGGCATGGCCGCCTTCATCCCGTCCCGGCGCGACGCGGAGATCAACGCCGTCGCCTTCGAGAAGGTGCGCACCGACAAGGACCGCGAGGCCGGCAACGGCTTCGACGGCTCCTGGGTCGCCCACCCTGACCTCGTCCCGGTCGCCCGCGCCTGCTTCGACGCCGTGCTGGGAGAGCGCCCGAACCAGAAGGACAACCCGGGCCCGACCACACCCGTCACCCCGGCCGAGCTGCTCGACATCGCGGGCGCGGGCGGCAGCTGCACCCAGGCCGGCCTGCACAACGCCGTCCAGGTGGGCGTCCGCTACATCGAGGCCTGGCTGCGCGGCCTGGGCGCCGTCGGCATCTTCAACATGATGGAGGACGCCGCCACCGCCGAGATCTCGCGCTCGCAGATCTGGCAGTGGATCCACAACGGCGTGGTGCTCGCCGACACCGGCGAGAAGGCCACCGCCGAGCTGGTCCGTCGGCTGGTGGCCGAGGAACTCGCCGCTCTGCGGGCCGAGTTGGGTGCCGAAGCATACGCCGGTGGGCGCTGGGCCGAGGCCGCCAAGCTGTTCGAGCAGGTCTCGCTCGCGGAGGACTTCGCGGACTTCCTGACGCTGCCCGCGCTCGCCCTCCTGGGCTGACACCCAACCTATCCGTCCGGCCCGCGATCGCCGTCTGCCGTCCTGGAGCACTGGCGGCGGCGATTGCTCCGGTCCGTACGTCGCGGCCGAGCGGGTCCGCCCGCTCGGCCGCACCCCTTCCCCCCCTCTGGAGCACTCCCTGATGACCCGTATCTTCTTCAACGGCCAGGCCATGGTCGGCGGCCCGTTCCACGCCTCCGTCGCCGACGCCCTGATCGGCCCGGTCACCACCGCCCCCGGCTACCGCTTCTTCTCCATCCGCGACGTCTGCCCGGGCCTCCTCCCGGACCCGTCCGTCAGCACCGCCATCGAGGGCGAGCTCTACGACATCACCCTCGACCACCTGCGCGACGTGATCCTCCCCGGCGAGCCCGCCGAGCTCGAACTCGGCGTCATCAAGCTCGCCGACGGCACCGCCTGCCTCTCCATGCTGCTCGCCCGCGGCGAACTCGACCGCGGCGTCCACCAGGAGATCACCACTTACGGCGGCTGGCGCCCCTACCTCGCCACCCTCGGCCGCACGGCCTGACGGAAATCTGCTCGCCCCACCCCGGCCGGCCCCGGCAGGATGACCCGATGGACGATCATCAGCCCGTACCGGATCAGGCCGTACCGGACCAGCGCACCGAACCACCCCGCCTGGCCGGCGACCGCGAGTCCCTCGCCGCCTTCCTCCAGTACCAGCGAGACACCCTCGCCTGGAAGTGCGCCGGCCTGACGGAGGCCCAGCTCAAGCAACGGGCCGTCGCCCCTTCCGGCCTCTCCTTGCTCGGCCTGGTCCGCCACCTCGCCGAGGTCGAGCGCAGCGCCTTCCGCAACGTGATCGCCGGCGCCTCGGCCCCGGCCCACTGGCCCGGCCCCGAGCCCGGTTCCTTCGCCGAATTCGACGTGGACGGGGCCGACCCGGCCGAGGCCTTCCGCATCTGGCACCAGGAGTGCGACCGCTCCCGCGCCATCGTCGCCGCCGCCGACTCCCTCGACACCCCCGTCCACTGGCGCGACCAGGTCTTCACCCTCCGCTACCTCCTCACCCACATGATCGAGGAGTACGCCCGCCACAACGGCCACGCCGACCTGCTCCGCGAGTGCATCGACGGCACGACGGGGGAGTGACGGCAGATGGACCGAGGCGAGCGGGCGGTCGGCGCCGTGGTCGGCTCGGCGGTCGGGGACGCCCTGGGCGCCCCGTTCGAGTTCGGGCCGGCAGGGCAGTACTCGGCGCGCTTCCCGGACGGGCACGGCGAGCCGGCCGGGGGCGGCGGCTGGGATCCGGGGGAGGCGACCGACGACACGCAGATGGCGGTGCTGGTCGGCCAGTCGCTGGTCGAGTGCGGCGGGCTCGACCCGGCGGACCTCTTCGCCCGCTTCCGGCAGTGGGCGGCGGCCGAGCCCAAGGACCCAGCTGACCGGCCTGCCCGTCCGCGGGCTCAGCTGACGAAGCCGGTGACCACCTCGCTGAGGTCGACCTGGGGCTCGGCGGCCAGGAGTTCGGTGAAACGGGCCAGCAGGTCGGTCACGTAGAAGGACGCGAAGTGGGTCTCGCAGGCCTCCCGGTCGAGATAGCGCTCGGTGACCAGGAAGCGGCCGCCCGCTTGGCGGCCGACGGTGTAGGTCAGGACGCCCGGCTCCTCCCGGGTGCGTTCGGCTACCTCGGAGAGGGCCTCCTCGAGGGCCTCCTCCTGTCCGGCCCTGGCCTGTAGGACCGCCACCACCATCGTCATCGCTCTGCCCTTCCACTTGGTCGTCGGAGTCAGGGCCCAGCCTGGCCAGGGGCGGGCAGCTGCGGATAGTAGAAATGCGACAGGCCCTGCCCCAGTACGGCGGTCGGGCGCCGGCCGGTGAAGCTGCGGAACTCCCGGATGAAGTGGTTCTGGTCGTAGTAGCCCGCCGCCAACGCCTCGGGGAGGTACGTGCGTTGGTCGGCCAGCAGCAGGGCACGGGTGAGCCGCTGGAACCTGGCCAGCCGCTGGAACTCCTTCGGGCCCACCCCCACCGCCGCGGGGAAGGCCCGTTGCAGCCGCCGGGGCCCGACGCCGAGCCGCTCCGCCAACCGATCCACCCGCAGCCCACCGGGACGGCGGTACACCAGCTGTACCGCCGCGTCCACCCACGGGTCCACGGGCGGCCGTCGGGCGAGCAGCCCGGTGAGGAACCGGTCGAGCACGGCCACCCGCGCCCCCGCACCGCCCGCCAGCCCCACCTCCTCGACCAGCCGCCGCCCGTCCGGCCCCCACAACTCCGCCGCACTCACCACCCGGTCGGTCACCTCCACCACGCCCACGGGCAGGAAGTGCCGCAGCGCCCCGGCCCTGAACCGCACCGCCACCAACCCGACGGCCCCCGGCGCGCTCAGCTCCCACCGCGCGCGCCGCAGACAGACCAGATGCGCAGCAGGCAGGGCCTCGGCCAGCTCCACCCCACCACCCCAGTGCACCCACAGCTCCGCCCCCGTCCCGGGCAGCACCGCCGGCAACCCGCCACCCTCGCCCTCAGCCCACCAGTACCGCTCGACGAACGCCCGCAGCGCCGGCGCCGGTGAGGCGTGCTCGATCCGCATGCGCTTCCTCCGTCTCGTGACCTCACGGTCGAATCGGTCGAGGATGTCCGTCCGTTTCGGATCCGGGCCTGTTACAGTCGTTGTAGTTGCAGTAGTGGTTCCCATGAACTTCGTGTGCTCCTGCTGATGTATCGCAGGCATATTTTTGTTTCCCGGCTCGTCCCGGGTGGGTGCTCATCGCGGCGACTCGGAGCTCGCGCAGTGTGAGTTCCGGACAGCCTCTGAAGGAGATTTTTAATGGCTAATGGCACCGTGAAGTGGTTCAACTCGGAAAAGGGCTTCGGCTTCATCGAGCAGGAGGGTGGCGGCCCGGACGTCTTCGCCCACTACTCGAACATCAACGCCAACGGCTTCCGTGAGCTGCTCGAGGGCCAGAAGGTCGAGTTCGACGTCACGCAGGGCCAGAAGGGCCCGCAGGCGGAGAACATTCGCCCGCTGTAGTTCTTACTGCTGAAGGCACCCGCCTGGCAGCGAAGGGCCCGCACCGCGTATCCACGCGGTGCGGGCCCTTCGGCGTGTCCGCCACCCGGGCGGTGGCGGTGATGGTGGTGGGGGTGGCCGTGAGGGTGGCGGGGGCGGAGAGGGAGTCGCCCATCTGGACGGTGAGGGTGGGGAGGCCGAGGTGGGCGGCCAGGCAGGCGGTGCTGTTGGCGTTGGCGATGTCCTCCGGGACGCCGATGGCGGGGGCGAACATGCGGGCGGCGAGGTGGTGGCGGGGGTCGGGGGCGGTGTGGAGGTAGCACCCGAGCAGGCCCAGGCGGTGGGTGGCGGCGCCCAGCGCCGCGAAGTCGGGGGAGAGGGCGGCCAGTCGGGCGCGGGAGTGGAGGGGGAGCAGCAGGCGGGGGCGGCCGAGGGTGGCGAGGCGGGCGCCCGGGGCGAGGTCGGCGGGGGCGAGGCCGAGGGCGGCGAGGACCGGGGTGAGCTCGGCCGGGGTCGGCGGGCGGAGGGTGACCGGGCCGGGGGTGAACTCCACGGTGTGGTGGTCGCCTTGGCGGCGGACGCGGCTGCCGGGCAGCGACCGGTGCCCCGGCCGGGTGGCGAGCCAGGCGAGGGCGGCGACGGTGCCGTGGCCGCAGGCGGGGAGTTCGCCGGCGGTGGTGAAGAACCGCAGCCGGGCGGTGGCCGGTTCGACGAAGACGGCGTGCGAGGTGCCGGCGAGGGCGGGGACGCGGCGCCGCTGCTCGTCGGTGAGGGACGGATCCTCGGGCAGCACGGCCGTCGGGCTGCCGCCGCGACCCTCGCGCAGACAGGCGTGCACCAGGGTCACGGACGGGCCGGAGGCGGAGGCGGGCATGCGGCCAGCGTAGGGCGAACGGGTGCAAGAGGCGTGACGGATGTGGGAGGAGGGGGTGAAGGGGCTGGGGAGGTGAACATCTCCTGGTAATGGAATATGACTTCGGCAAAATCGGACCGGATGTGACGGCTGCTCACTACGGTGACGGCCAGTCGGATTCGGAGGCCGAACATGAGCAATGTCGTACCAGCCGGTGGGCCGTGGGGCCCCTCGGCGGGAGTGCTGTCAGCAGGCAGGTCCGTCCGGGCGGCGCTGTCGTCGAGGCTCACGCCGCGGCGGGGGCGGCCCGGGCCGGTGCCCGCGGGTGGGCGGCTGCCCTCGCTGTCGGGGGCCAGGGTGCCGGCCGCGATCCTGGTCTTCGGGTTCCACATGCAGATCGCCGGGCTCTACGCCAAGGGCTCGGCGGCGGACGCCACTTCGGCCGAGCTCTTCGAGCACGGCACGATGCGGGTCTCGTTCTTCTTCCTGCTGAGCGGCTTCGTGCTGGCCTGGGCGGCCCGGCCGGGCGAGGCCAAGCGGCGGACCTGGCGCAAGCGGGCGGCCCGGGTGTTCCCGATCCATGCCGTCACCGCGCTGGTCGCGCTGGCCGGTGCGGCGGGCGCCTCGGCGGCAGCGGGGGCCCATTCGCTGGGAGTGGTGCTGCCGGGGCTGTTCCTGGTGCAGTCCTGGGTGCCGGACCAGCGGGTCTACTTCGGGCTGAACACCGTCTCCTGGTCGCTCTCCTGCGAGGCGTTCTTCTACCTGGTCTTCCCGTTCGCGATGCGGGCCCTGACCCGGCTGGACCCGCGCCGGCTCTGGCCGGCGGCGGCCGCGCTGGTGGCCGTGGTCTGGTCGCTACCGGTGCTCACCAGCGGCTGGTCGCAGCCGCTGGCCTACTGGTTCATCTACGTCTTCCCGCCGGTCCGGGCGCTGGAGTTCGTGCTCGGGATGGTGATGGCGCAGATCGTGCGGCAGGGCCGCTGGGTGCGGCTGCCGGTCTGGGTGCCGACCGTCACGGTGCTCGCCGTCTACCTCGGGGTCGGCTACCTGCCCGTCCGGATCGGGTACGTGGCTGCCGCGCTCGTCCCGCTGGCGCTGCTGGTGCCGGCCCTGGCCCAGGCCGACCTGGACGGTCGGCGCTGGATCTGGGCCCACCCGAGGATGGTCTGGCTGGGCGAGCTGACCTTCGCCTTCTACCTGGTGCACCAGCTGGTCATCCGGTTCACCCTCAAGCTGCTGCACGTGCCGCCCACCGGCACCGTCGGCTGGGACACCGCGCACTCGGCGACCGTGGAGCTGGCGGCGCTGCTCTGCGCCTTCACGGCCGCCCTGCTGCTGAACCGGGGCGTGGAGCTCCCGCTCAACGACCGGCTGCGCGGCAGGGCGGCCCCTGCGTAGCGGCGGTCACGGGAGCCGGAGGCACCAGTCGTTGGACTGCTTGAACGAGCCCTTGGGGTACTCGAACTCGACCACGCCGAGCAGGGTGAAGCCGGCCTTGCCGGCCACGGCGTTGGAGGCGGGGTGGTCGACGCCGGGGTAGGCGTGCAGCGGGCGGTGCAGGCCACGGCTGCGGAGGTGGTCGACGAGGGCGGTGACGGCGAGGGTGGCCAGGCCGCGGCCCTGGTGGGCGGGCAGGACGCCCCAGCCGAGCTCGTAGACGTCCTCGCCCTGCCAGTGGCGGTGCCAGTAGCCGACCGAGCCGACGGTCTCCGCGCCCTGGTGGACGGTGAACATCCGCCCCACGGTCTCGTCCGTCATCGCGACGTACCGCTCCTGGCGGGCCAGCACCTGCTCCCGGGTCTCCGGGCCACCGAGGTGCTCGGTCATCTCGGGCAGGTTCTTGGCCTCCAGGACCCACAGGTCCCCCGCCGACCAGGGCTTCAGTTCCAGCATCCCGCCGCTCCTCCCGTGACTGTCACGTCCCGGGACTCTGCCAGCAGCGGGGCCGTAGTGACAAACGATTACCCGCTGCTCGGCAGGCGCCTGGGCCGCCCGCCCGGCGGTGGCGAACATCCGGGCCCGGTGGCGGCGGGTGGGGGCCGCCTCAGGGGTGTCCACCGAGCGGAGTACATCCCCGGGTGGAGGGGTGCTAACCCCGGGGGTGGAGGTGGTCGTCCGCTGAGGTGATGTCAGGAATACGGCTGTTCCTTAGCGTTGGGGGCATGAAGACGAACATGGTGCGACGCGCCGCAGCCGCCGCTGTCCTGGCCCTGATCCTCCCGCTGCCCCTGGTCGTGGCCGGCGCCGCCCAGGCGGCCGAGGCCGCGCAGCCGAAGAGCTCCGCCACCGCCGCCCCCTCCACCCAGCTGCCGAAGCCGACCGGGCCGTACGCCGTCGGCCGCCAGATCCTGCACCTGACCGACACCGCCCGGACGGACCCGTGGGTGCCCGCCGCCGGGGCACGGCAGCTGATGGTGTCGATGTACTACCCGGCCCGGCCGGGCACCGGCGGGCCGGCGCCGTACATGACCGATGCCGCCGAGAAGGCGATGATCACCTTCAAGGCGCCGGGGTACCCGGTGGACCCGCTGCCGCAGGTGGGCACCTGGTCGCACACCGACGCCCGCCCGGTGGGCGGGAAGTACCCGCTGGTGCTGCTCTCGCCCGGCTTCACCATGCCGCGCACCGAGATCAGCGGCCTGGCCGAGGACCTGGCCAGCCGGGGGTACGTGGTGGCGCTGGTCGACCACACCTACGAGAACTCGGGCACCACCTTCCCGGACGGGCAGACCCTGACCTGTGCGATCTGCGACGCCCCGCCGCCCGGCGGCCCGGCCGTGATCGAGCAGAGCCGGGCCAAGGACATGTCCTTCGTGCTGGACGAGCTGACCGGCCCGGGCAAGCGGGCCTGGGGCTACGCCCACCTGATCGACGCCAAGCGGATCGGCATGGCCGGCCACTCGATCGGCGGCGCTGCCACCGTGAGCACGATGGCGGCCGACCAGCGGGTGCGGGCCGGGGTCAACCTGGACGGCACGATGTTCGACCCGGTGCCCGCCGCCGGGTTGGGCGGGCGGCCGTTCCTGCTGATGGGCCACCCCAGCGACCTCGGTGAGGACCCGAGCTGGACGGACGGCTGGGCGCACCTGGACGGCTGGAAGCGGTGGATCACCTTCGCCGGCTCCAACCACAGCTCCTTCACCGACGTGCCGCGCCTGGCCGAGGTGCTCGGGGTGCCCAACCCGCCCGGCACCACGCTCTCCACGGCCCGTGGCGAGCAGCTGACCCGCACCTACGTCGGCGCCTTCTTCGACGAGCAGCTGAAGGGCGAGGCGGAGCCCGTCCTGGACGGCCCGTCGGCGGCCGACCCCGAGGTCAGCTTCCACTCCTGAGGCGGGCGCTTGGGAGGGGCGGAGCAGCGCAGGGGAGTGCTCCGCCCCGAGGGCGGCCCCGCCAAGGTCAGTCGATCACGCAATCGGCCGGCTTCACGTCCTCGGGGCAGGGGAAGCGGGGCACGGACGGTGCGAAGGCCAGGCCCGCGTCCACCACCGACTGCGGCACCTTGAGCTGCCACTGCGGGCTCTTGACGATCGCCTCCCAGCCGTCCAGGCCGAGCGGCGGCCGGTCGCGGGTGACGGTGATGGCCGGGCCGGTCTGGCCTGGGTGGTTCTGGTCGAGGGTGGCGTTGGCGGCGATGACCGAGACCGTGACGCCGTCCGCCCGGTAGAGGTCGACCCGCTCGTCGTAGAGGCCGACGACATCGGTGCCCGTCACCGTCGACATCAGCTTGCTGCCGTCGGGCAGGGTACTGGACCGGCAGGTCGGGGCCTCGTACCCCGGCTTGCGCGGGCCCTCGTCCCCGAGGGCCGTCCAGCCGGTGCAGTCGGTGCGCGGCTGGAACTGCGAGCCGCTCGCCCCGGGGGAGGGGTGGCCCTGGCCGTTCTTGAGCACGGGGATCCTGGTCGGTTCGACCATGACCATCAGGGTCGAGGCGCCGCCACCGTCGTCGTACTGGAGCTCCAGGTAGCCGCCGCCGAGCTGGGCGCGGAACTTGATCGCGTACGGGTCGAGGTTGAAGAGCCTTCCCCCGGCGGGCAGTTGGCCGTGCAGGATGCCGAGCATCGCCTGCCAGCTGAGGCGCGCCGTGGCGGGCTCGGTGGGTGTCGGGGTCGGCGTCGGGGTGGGTGTCGGCCGCATGGAGGCGGTGGCCGCGGAGGTGCCGGTGGCGGCCGGGGCGGTGGTGGTGCTCGGCCGGCCGTGGCCGGTGGTCAGTACGGCGGCGGTGCTCAGCACGGCGGCCACCGCCACCGCCGCGCCGGCCGCCCGGCCGGCCCGGCGCAGGCGGCGCTTGCGCAGGCCCGTCCGGCCGCCCTCGGCGACCAGGGTCTCCACCGAGGGGTGGAGGTCCTCGGCGCCGGCGGTGAGCAGCCGGCTCAGTTCCTGTTCGAATTCGTCCATGGGGGTGCCCCCTTCCTCCGCTGCCGGTCAGTCCCGGAGCAGGAGCTCGCTCTCGGATCCCAGCACTTCGCGCAGCTTGGCCAGCGAGCGCACGCTGAGGCTTCTGACGGCGTTCGGAGTGGCTCCCAGGGCCTCGGCGGTGGCCTCGACGCTGTAGTCCTCCAGGTACCGGAGCACCACCACGGCCCGGTTGCGCGGCGGCAGCTGCCGCAGCGCCGCGACCAGGGTGAGCCGCAGCTCGCTGGCGGTGACCGGCTCGGCCACCCGCTCGGGCAGCTGAGCCACCGTCAGCTCGCCGGAGCGGCGGAGCCGACGGTGGCTCAGGTAGGTGCGGAGCAGTGCCTTGCGGGCGTACGCGTCCAGGTGCTCGACCTGGCCCTGGCGGCGGAGCCGGGGCCAGACCGCGAACAGGTTGCCGAGGGTGGTCTGCACGAGGTCGTGGGCCTGGTGCCAGTCCCCGCAGGTCAGGTAGGCGACCTGGAAGAGCTTCCGGGCCCGCGAGGAGGCGAACTCCTCGAAGGTCGGCACCTCTGACATACGTTCCCCCTGTGTCCGGTCAGCTGATCCGATCAGCCGTCACAGGTAGGAGACGCACCGTCAGCGGAGGATGTGTCACCCGGATTTGCCGAGATCCACGGGAGTGGCCGCCTGGCGCCGGCGGCCGACCACCCAGGAGGCGACCAGGGCCACGGCGGCGGCCACCAGGGAGAGGGCCATCTGCTCGCGGCCGTCGTGGTCGGTGCACATGTAGATCATCACGAAGGCGATCAGGCCGATGGTGGCCCAGGTCAGGTAGGGGTAGAGCCACATCCGCACGGTCAGCCGCTCGGGGGTCTCCCGCTCCAGCACCCGGCGCAGCTTCAGCTGGGAGCAGCAGATCACCAGCCAGACGAAGAGGGCCACCGCGCCGGAGGAGTTGAGCAGGAACTGGAAGACGGTGTCCGGCCACTGGTAGTTGAAGAAGACCGCGAGGAAGCCGAAGGCCACCGAGGAGAGGATGGCGATGCGGGGCACGCCGCGATCGGTGACGGTGGCGAAGGCGCGCGGGGCGTCGCCGCGGCGGCCGAGCGAGAAGGCCATCCGGGAGGCGGTGTACATCCCGGAGTTGAGGCAGGAGAGCACGGCGGTCAGCACGATGACGTTCATCAGCTGGGCGGCGCCGGGGATGCCGACGTGGTCGAGCACGGCCACGTACGGGCTGGCCTTGACCTCGGCGGAGTCCCAGGGCAGCAGGGTGACCACCAGCAGGATCGAGCCCAGGTAGAAGATGCCGATCCGCCAGATCACGCTGTTGGTGGCCTTGGTGACGGCCCGCTCGGGGTCGGCGGATTCGCCGGCGGCCAGGGTGACGATCTCGCTGCCCATGAAGGCGAAGACCACGGTCAGCATGCCGGTGAAGACGGCGCCCACCCCGTGCGGCAGGAAGCCGCCGTGGCCGGTGAGGTTGGTGGCGCCGACGGCGTGGGTGCCGGGCAGCAGGCCGAAGACGGCCAGCGCGCCGATCACCAGGAAGGCGGCGATGGCGACCACCTTGATGCCGGCGAACCAGAACTCGAACTCGCCGTAGGAGGCGACCGAGAAGAGGTTGGTGGCGGTCAGCACGGCCATCACCAGCAGGGCGAAGGCCCACTGCGGCACGCCGGGCAGCCAGCCGTGCAGGATCTTGGCCCCGGCGGTGGCCTCGACGGCGAGCACCACGACCCAGAAGAACCAGTACAGCCAGCCGATGGTGAAGCCGGCCCAGCGGCCGAAGGCGCGGTCGGCGTAGGCGGAGAAGGAGCCGGACTGCGGGTCGGCCGCGGCCATCTCGCCGAGCATCCGCATCACCATGACGACCAGCACCCCGGCCAGCAGGTAGGAGAGCAGGATGCCCGGACCGGTGGAGGCGATGCCCGCGCCGGAGCCGACGAACAGGCCGGCGCCGATCACGCCGCCGATGGCGATCATCGAGAGGTGGCGGTTCTTCAGCCCGGCCTGGAGCTGGGCACCCTCGGCCGGAGGTGCACTGGTGGGGGGTTCGGTCTTCATGCTCATGCGGAGCAGGTAACCCGGATTGCCACCGATATGTAACCCCATGGCCGATTTCAAGAGCTTCTTTTGAGGGTTACCCGTCAGTATGGACACAGAGTGACAGCCCCGGACTCTCGCCGTGAGTCCGGGGCTGCCCTCCGCCCCCGGTGAGCGGGGGCGGAGTCCGGGTGGCGCGTCGTCCCTGACGCGGCCCGGAGTCTTCGGCCGGTCACCCGCGGGCGGCGAGCTCCTTGGCGGCCTTGGCGCAGGCCTGGGCGATCCGGTCCTCGTTGACGGTGGTCAGCTGGCCCTTCTCGACCACCGGGTTGCCGTTGACCAGCAGCAGGGCCAGCGGCGGGAGGGCGCCGAGGGTGAGGGCGGCCACCGGGTCGGCGATCGAGGAGTGCATGATGCCGTCGATCTTCCAGAGCGCCAGGTCGGCGAGCTTGCCCACCTCGATCGAGCCGATCTCGTTCTGCCGGCCGAGCACCCGGGCGCCGCCCATGGTGCCCAGGCGCAGCGAGGAGCGGGCGGTCAGCGCGTCCGGGCGGCCGTGCAGGCGGTTGATCAGCAGCGCGTTGCGCAGCTCGGTGCCCAGCTCGCCGCTCTCGTTGGAGGCGGTGCCGTCCACGCCGAGGCCCACCGGTACGCCGGCCTTGAGCATGTCCGGCACGCGGGCGATGCCGGCCGCCAGACGGGCGTTGGAGGAGGGGCAGTGGGCGACACCGGTGCCGGTCTCGGCGAACTTGGCGATGTCGGAGTCGTTCATGTGGACGCAGTGCGCCATCCAGACATCCTCGCCCAGCCAGCCGGTGGACTCGAAGTAGTCGGTCGGGCCCATGCCGAAGAGCTCCTTGCAGAACTGCTCCTCCTCGGCCGTCTCCGAGCCGTGGGTGTGCAGCCGGACGCCCTTGCGGCGGGCGAGGAGGGCGGCCTCGCGCATCAGCTCGGTGGAGACCGAGAAGGGCGAGCAGGGGGCGATGGCGATCTGCAGCATCGAGTCGAAGGAGGAGTCGTGGTACCGGTCCACGGCCGCCTCGGAGGCGATCAGGATGTCCTCGGTCTTCTCCACCGCGTGGTCCGGCGGCAGGCCGCCGTCCTTCTTGCTGCGGTCCATCGAGCCGCGCAGCGCGGTGAAGCGCATGCCGAGCTCCTGGACGGCCTCGATCTCGGCGCCGAGGATGTCGCCGCCGTCCTTGGGGAAGACGTAGTGGTGGTCGCTCGCGGTGGTACAGCCGGACTTGAGCAGCGCGGCGGTGGAGCCCTGGGCGGCGGCGTGCACCAGCTTGTCGTCGATCCGGGCCCAGGTCGGGTAGAGCGCGACCAGCCAGTCGAAGAGGATGTTGTCCTGGGCCAGCCCACGGGTGATCCACTGGTAGAAGTGGTGGTGGGTGTTGACCAGGCCGGGGGTCACCAGGTGGCCCTCGCCGTTGATCCGGCGCACCACGTTGTCCAGCCACTGCGGGGCCGGGCCGTTGCCGACCGACTCGATCTTGTTGCCGAGCACGACCACGTGGCCGCGGGCGTACTCGGTGTCGTTCGCGTCGACCGTCGCGATGGCGACGTTCTCGATCACGATCCGCTGGTCGGCGGGCGGGGGCTGGACTGCCATGGTGTGACTCCTATGGGGGAGAGAGGTGTCGCGCGCAGCGCGTCGTACAAGGGTGGCGGCGGGCGACGGGTGGGCCGCCAGGGAGCGCGCATTGAGCGGAGCGCGCTCCCTGACAACCGGTCAGGACGGTGTCGCCGTTGGCACCGTCGAGCTCGGTGCCGTTCCGGTTGGGGACCGGCGGGCGGCACCGACGTGGTGGAACAGCAGGTTGAGCAGGACCGCCGTCACGCAGCCGGCCGAGATCCCCGAGTGCATCAGGGTCCGGACGGTCTCCGGGAAGGCGTTGTAGAAGTCGGGGGCGGCGATCGGGATGATGCCGACCCCGAGCGAGACGGAGACCAGGATGGTGTTGCCGCCGGACTCCATCCCGGCCTCGGCGAGGGTGCGAATGCCGCTGGCCGCGACCGTGCCGAAGAGCACGATCCCGGCCCCGCCCAGGACGGGCTGCGGCACCAGCGAGACCAGCGACCCGAGCACCGGGAAGAGGCCCAGCAGGATCAGGATGCCGCCACCGGCCGCCACCACGTACCTGCTGCGGATGCGTGTCAGCGCCACCAGCCCGATGTTCTGGGCGAAGGCACTGCAGGCGAAGCCGTTGAAGACCGGGCTGAGCGCGGTGGCCAGCCCGTCGGCCCGCAGACCCGCCGTCAGCACCCGCTCGTCCGCCTCGCGTTCGACGATCCGGCCGAGCGCCAGCATGTCGGCGGTGGACTCGGTCATCGAGACCACCATGACGATGCAGAAGGAGGCGATCGCACCGGCGTCGAACATCGGGGCGCCGAAGTGGAACGGGGACGGGAGCGCGAACACCTCCGCGTCCCGCACCGCCCCGAAGTCGGCCAGGCCGAGCGGGAAGGCGAGCAGGGTGCCCAGGGCCAGGCCGACCAGCAGCGCGAGCTGCTGCCAGAAGCCGCGGAGCAGCCTGTTGCAGAGCACCACCGCGACCAGGGTGAACGCGGCGAGGCCGACGGCCCGGACGGAGCCGAAGCCCGGAGCGGTGGGTGCGCCACCACGGGCCCAGTTGACCGCGACCGGCAGCAGGGACACCCCGATGAGGGTGATCACGGTGCCCTGCACGACGGGCGGGAAGAACCGGATGAGCCTGGAGAAGTACGGTGCCGCGAGGAGACACAGGACCCCCGCGACGATCACGGCGCCGAAGATCACCGGGAGGGCGGTCTTCGGTCCGTGCTCCTTGGCGATGGCGAGCATCGGGGCGACCCCGGCGAACGACACGCCGTTGACGAAGGGGAGCTTGGCGCCTATCCGCCAGAGCCCCAGCGTCTGGAGCAGGGTGGCCAGGCCCGCGGTGAACAGGCTGGCCGAGATGAGCAGGGCGAGTTCGGTGGGGGAGAGCCCCACGCCGGCGCCGACGATGAGCGGGGGAGCGACGACTCCCGCGTACATCGCGGCGACGTGCTGCAGACCGGTGCTGACGAGCTTCACCGGGGGCAGCAACTCGTCCACGGGATGGATGGAACCGCCGTCAGGCTTACGGGTAGAGCGCAGTGCCATGTCGAGCTCCTCTTGTGCTCGTGGCTCCGGCGCGCCCGTGGCGCTGGAGATCCCGGGGGCGGGGACGGCGGTGCAGAGGTCCCCCGGGGGGTTCCTCCAGCTCCCCGGGCCGGCCGTGCCGTGAGCACGATCTCCGGAAGGTGGGGGATGGAGAAACGGGTGGAGCGGGTGCGGCCGTGGGCAGGGGTCAGGCGACCGGGATGACCGGGGTGACGCCCTCGCGGTGCACGGTGCCCTCGATCAGGCCGTACATGCGGTCCGCCGCGTAGTACACCTCGTTGTCGTTCTCCAGCCCGAAGGGGGAGAGGTCGACGAGGAAGTGGTGCTTGTTCGGGAGCTCCAGGCGGACCTCGTCCACCTCGGCCCGGTTGTTCAGCACCCGGGTGCCCATCGCGTGCAGGGTCTGCTGCAGCGAGTAGGAGTAGGTCTCGGCGAAGGCCTCCAGGAGGTGGCGCTTCACGTGCTGGTAGGAGCGGTTCCAGTTCGGCTGGGCCTCGCCGTCACGGCCGCTGAAGCCGTACTTCCAACGGGCCGTCACCTGGGTGGCCAGGATCCGGTCGTACGCCTCCTGGAGGGTGGTGTACTTGTCCTTGATGTAGCCCCAGAACTCCGAGTTGGTGGAGTTCATCACGACCAGGTCCTTCAGGCCCGAGACGACCTGCACGTTCGTGCCGTCGTAGACGATCTCGCTGGTGCGGGTCTCCTGGCCGGTGCGGACGAAGGAGTGGCCGACCTCCTCCGAGCCGATGAAGCGCGCGCTGCTGTCGGGCGTGCGGATCCGGTCCCAGGAGTACTCCTCGATCCGGATCCGGGCGCTGTGCACCACGCCGCGCTCGGTGTCGTCCACGAAGTGGCGGGCCAGCAGGATGCCGAAGGCCTCCGCCGACTCGATGCCGTACTCCTTGGCGAAGGCGTACACGGTGTTCTTGGTGGTGTCGGTGGGCAGGCAGTTGGCGTTCGACCCGGTGAGGTGCACGTCCTCGAACTCGCCCTGGAGCGAGACCGAGACGTTGAGGTCTTTGATCTCGTGGCGGGTCGAGTCGCGGTAGACGCGGACGATGCGGTTCTCCGCCTTGCCGTACTGGTTCTGACCGAGCACGTGGGCCATGGCTGGCTCCTAAAGCTGTCGAGCGGTCTTAGCTTCCGCGGTAGACCGAGTAGCCGAACGGGTTGAGCAGCAACGGCACGTGGTAGTGGTGCTGCGCGGGCGCGACCGTGAAGACGATCGAGACCTCGGGGAAGAACGGCGCCTCTTCGGACTTGCGCGCGTAGTAGGCCGCGGTGTCGAAGAGGAGCCGGACGACCGAGCCCGCCTCCACGGCCGGCAGGTCCTTGGCCCGGCCGTCGGAGTCCGTGGCGGAGGTGCCGAGCACCTGCCAGCCACCCTCGGTGTGCAGTCCGAGCTCGACCGGCACACCCTCGGCCGGGCGGCCGAGGCTGGTGTCGAGCACGTGCGTGGAGATGCCAGTCATGGGTGAAGTGACCTTACTGATGGCAGGGGTGACGCTTGCTCAGGGAGCTCAGCCCTCGTCGAGCAGGCGGTTGATGCGGATGTCGTTGATCTTGCGCAGCTCGCCCCGGACGATCTCCGCCTCGGTGGCGGCGTCGTTCGGGTACCGCTCCTGGAGCGAGGCGAGCATGGTGCCGGCCGTGCGGCCGGTGGCGCAGATCAGGAAGACGTGGCCGAACTTCGCCTCGTAGGCGGCGTTCGCCTCGGCCAGGTCGGCCAGGAGAGCGGAGCTCACTCCCTGGATGCCGGCCTGTTCGCGCTCGGAGGTGGCGTCGCCCGCCTTGGGCGTGCCGATCCGGGCGTGCCCGGCCATGGCGTCGGCCAGGTCGGCGGTGGAGAGCGAGGCCATCGCGGCCTCGTTCGCCGCGAGCAGTGCCGCCCGGTCGGCCCAGGGTCGGGCACCGGCGACGGCCGTCGCCCAGCTGGGGCTGGAGCAGATCTCCAGCAGGGTCTCCGTCAGGTCGGCGGCGGGAGCCGCCGCCAGGGCCTCGAGGGCCGCCTGGGGAGACGAATGGGGGTGGTTGGCCACGGGTGGACCTCCTGAAGAGTGGTGCCACCCGCAAAAGCTAGATCGACCACCCCCGGCCGTCAACAGTTTGTTGAACGGTTGGTTGTTACGTTTTGAGTCAACCCCGCTGACCGGCCGTTTTCGTGTGTGATTCGCCAAATGTGCCCGAAGAGTCCGTCAGGACAGACTGGGCACCACCGGCGGGGCCGCCCGCTCAGCCGGACTTCGACCCGTCCTGGCGGTTCAGATAGTTGTACACCGTGAACCGGCTGACGCCGAGGGCCGAAGCCACCGTCTCGACTCCGTGTCGGACGGTGAACGCGCCGCGCTCCTCCAGGAGCGCGACCACGCGCTGCTTCTCCCACCGGTCCAGCTCGGTCAGCGGCCGACCCTCGAACTGCCGGGTCATCTCCGCCAGCAGGCGGTCCAGGGCGCTGCTGAGGTGCGGGAGGCGGACGGCTATCGCCGGGGCGCCCTCCCACTCCAGCACCACGTCCTCGGGGCGGGCCTCCGCCACCGGGAGCGGGGTCGCGCCGACCGCGTCGAGCAGCGGCTTCATCGCTGCGGCGAGCGGGTGCTCCAGGTACTCGCTCACTGCTTATCCACTCCTTCGGGCCCGTCCGGGCGCACCTCGTCGGCCTTCTCGTCGAGGACGCTCACCTGGACGGAGATCCGGGTCGCCCCGGCGGCCAGGGTCTCGTGCAGCAGCTTGGACACCGCCGCCAGGATCTGCTCGGCCTCGCCCTCGGCGCCCGTGCCGAACGGGCCGACGGCGACGGCCAGGCCGGCCTCGTCGACGACCCGCTGCGCGGCCACCGCGTGCTCGGGGAACGTGTCCAGCTCGAACGGTTCTGTCGTGAACTCCACCATCAATCGCACTCGCTCACTGTAGCGAGAGCTCCCACCAGGGCGTTCCGCGCCGTACTCGTTTCAACAGATTGTTGCAGCGGCCTTGACACTCGATCGAGTGGCGGAGCAAGCTTCCACCAGACAGAATCTCGCTTCCGGATCGTGGAAGTGGGATCGTCGAAAGAGTGAAAGGTGACGCACGTGAGTGCCGCTTCCCAGCACAGCTACACGGTCAACCTGTCGATCCTGTTCAGTGAGCTCCCGCTCCTGGAGCGGCCCGCCGCCGCCGCGGCCGCCGGGTTCACCGCCGCCGAGCTGTGGTGGCCCTTCGGGGAGAACCACACCCCCTCGCAGGCCGAGCTGGACGAGCTCCGCAAGGCCTTCACCGACGCGGGCGTGCAGCTCACCGGGCTCAACTTCCTGGACGACCTGAGCAAGGGCCAGCGCGGTACGGTCTCCGTGCCCAGCCAGCGCGAGCGCTTCCGCGAGAACATCGCGGTGACGGTCTCGCTCGCCGAGTCCCTCGGCACCAAGGCGCTCAACGCGCTCTACGGCAACCGGGTGGCCGGGGTCGACCCGGCCGAGCAGGACGAGCTCGCCCTGGAGAACCTGACGCTGGCCGCCCAGGCCGCGCACTCCATCGGCGCGATCCTGCTGGTCGAGGCGCTGAATCGGCCCGAGTCCCCGGACTACCCGCTGGTCTCGGCCGCCGCCGCCGTCGAGGTGGTGGACAGGGTCAACGCCGCCACCGGCCTCGGGAACGCCAAGTTCCTCTGCGACCTCTACCACCTGTCGATGAACGGCGAGGACCTGGCCGCCGTGATCGACACCTACGCCGACCGCTTCGGCCACGTGCAGATCGCCGACAACCCGGGCCGCAACGAGCCGGGCACCGGCTCGCTCGACTTCGAGGACCTCTTCGCCCGCCTGACGGCCGCGGGCTACGGCAAGGCGGGCGGCTCCGCCGCTGGGGGCCGCATCGGCCTGGAGTACCGCCCCGCCGGCGGCGTCAGCGCCGACAGCTTCGAGTGGCTCCCGCGCGACCTCCGCGCCAACTGATCATTTTTTAGACCCTAAGGACGTAACGCGATGAGCGACTCCCGCAAGATTGCCTTCATCGGCCTCGGCATCATGGGCAGCCCGATGGCCGCCAACCTGGTCAAGGCCGGCCACCACGTGACCGGCTTCAACCTGCAGCAGGCCGCGATCGACGCCCTGGTGGCGGCCGGCGGCCACGGCGCGACCTCGATCGCCGACGCGGTCAAGGACGCCGAGGTGGTCATCACGATGGTGCCCGCCGACCCGCAGGTCGAGCAGGTCATCCTCGGCGAGGGCGGTGTCCTGGAGAACGCCAAGCCGGGCACCCTGGTGATCGACATGTCGAGCATCACCCCGCAGACCTCGATCAAGGTCGCCAAGGCCGCCAAGGAGAAGGGCATCCGCACCGTGGACGCCCCCGTCTCCGGCGGCGAGGCCGGCGCCGTCGAGGCCGTCCTCTCGATCATGGTCGGTGCCGACGACGCGGCCGACTTCGCCGAGGCGAAGCCGCTGTTCGACGCGCTCGGCACCACCGTCATCCACGTCGGCCCGGCCGGTGCCGGCCAGACCGTGAAGGCGGCCAACCAGCTGATCGTGGCCGTCAACATCCAGGTGCTGGCCGAGGCCGTGGTCTTCCTGGAGAACGCGGGCGTCGACCTGCCGGCCGCGCTCGACGTGCTCGGCGGCGGCCTGGCCGGTTCGACCGTGCTGAACCGCAAGAAGGCCAACATGATCGACCGCCAGTTCGCCCCGGGCTTCCGGATCGACCTGCACCACAAGGACATGGGCATCGTCACCGACGCCGCCCGCGCGGTCGGCGCCGCCCTGCCGGTCGGCGCCGTGGTGGCCCAGCTGGTCGCCTCCGCCCGCGCCAACGGCGACGGCTCGCTCGACCACTCCGCGCTGCTGCGCGGCGTCGAGCGCCTCTCGGGCCGCGAGGTCAAGTAACCCGGTAGCTCCTCCTGGTGGCGTGTACCTGTCCGGTCGTGCCCGCGCCACCAGGAGGGTAGTTCCGGCAGGCGGGGCGGGCTGAGGGCTCATAACGCCCACCCGCCTGCCGTCCCAAACCGGCGACGCGCGCAACCCTCCCGGGGGCACTTCGGTCGTGCCGCGAGCGTCGCCCGGCCCCCTCCCTCGCCGAGGGGAGCCCCTCGTACGTCGGAAGCGGGACGAGGGGAACGGCGGGGAGGGGGTCGCACCCCTGACTCTTGAGGGATGGTTCACCACCGGGGGCGCGGGGAACCGCGCGACCAGCCCGCGACGAAGGTGCACGGTTGCGCGCGCCGTTCCTCGCATCCCTGATGTGGTTAGCCGACTGCACACGTTCTCCGATCCGAAATGAGGCCCACGCCATGCCCGCCACCCCCACCCAGGGTCATGTCGTCGTCGCCCCCGACAAGTTCAAGGGCACGCTGGAGGGCGCGGAGGTCGCCGCCCACCTCGCCGCGGGGATCCGCCGGGTGCTGCCCGGTGTCGAGATCCGCGAGCTGCCGGTCGCCGACGGCGGCGAGGGCACGCTGGCGGCCGCGCTGGCGGCGGGCTTCCGCCGGGTGCCGGTGAAGGTGGCCGGGCCGACCGGTCTGCCGGTGGACGCCGCGATCGCCGTCCGGGACGAGATCGCCGTGGTCGAGCTCGCCCAGGCCAGCGGCCTGGCCCGGCTCCCCGGCGGTCGGACCTCGCCGCTCGGCGCCGGCTCCTACGGGGTCGGCCAGCTGATCGCCCGGGCGGTCGCGCAGGGCGCGAAGACCGTGGTGATCGGCCTCGGCGGCTCGGCCTGCACGGACGGCGGCGCGGGCATGGTCCAGGCGCTGGGCGTGGGGCTGTACGACGCCGAGGGCGTCGAGCTCGGGCCCGGCGGCGGCGCGCTGCGCAGGCTGGACCGCCTCGACCTCGGCTCGCTGGCCGACGGCCTGGCGGGGGTGGAGGTCGTGGTCGCCTGCGACGTGGACAACCCCCTGCTCGGCCCGCGCGGCGCCGCCGCGGTGTACGGCCCGCAGAAGGGCGCGGACGAGGAGGACCTGGTCGTCCTGGAGGAGGGCCTGACCCGGTTCGCGGACGTGGTCCGCGAGGTGACCGGTCGGGACGTCCGGGAGGCCCCGGGCGCTGGAGCGGCGGGCGGAGTGGGCTTCGCGGCCCTCGCCCTGCTCGGCGCCACCATGCGACCCGGCATCGAGCTGCTGCTCGAGCTGCTGGGTTTCGACGAGGCCGTGCGTGGGGCACGCCTCGTCGTGACCGGCGAAGGCTGCCTGGATGCTCAGACGCTCCATGGCAAGGCACCCGCCGGGGTTGCCGCGGCGGCCACTCGGGCGGGGGTTCGGGTGGCCGCTGTGGCAGGGCGGCTGGAGCTGTCCGAGAGCCAGTGGCGGGCGGCCGGCTTCACCGCCGCGTACGCCCTGACCGACCTGGCCGAACAGCCCGGCGACAGCATGACCAGGGCCGGCGAGCTCGCGGAGGTGGCCGGCGAACGTCTGGCGACCGACCTGCTGAAGCCCTGACCGGTCGTACGTTCCTCCATTGACGTTTTGTTGAAGGCGGGCCTAGGCTCCGAGCAATCGCAGCTCCGATCGGATCATCAGATCGGCTCAACTGTCGTACCGGCAGCGCCTGCCCGCCCTCAGCGACCCCCACCCTTCTTGACTTCCCGGAGGTCCCCCAGATGTCCCCCAGCCAGGTGGTGCGCTCCCGCCGCGTGGTCCTCCCCGAGGGAGAGCGCCCCGCCGACGTCCTGATCCGGGACGGCAAGATCGCCGCCGTCGGCGAGTACGGCTCGCTGAGCGCCGACACCGTCACCGAGCTCGGCGACACCGCCCTGCTGCCCGGCCTGGTCGACACCCACGTGCACGTCAACGAGCCCGGCCGCACCGAGTGGGAGGGCTTCGCCACCGCCACCAAGGCGGCCGCCGCCGGCGGGGTCACCACGATCATCGACATGCCGCTCAACTCGGTGCCGCCCACCACGACCGTGGACGGGCTGGCCGCCAAGCGGAAGACCGCCGAGGGCCAGGCCTGGGTCGACCTCGGCTTCTGGGGCGGCGCGATCCCGGGCAACGTGCCGGATCTCGCGCCGCTGCACGAGGCCGGCGTGTTCGGCTTCAAGAGCTTCCTCGCCCCCTCCGGGGTGGACGAGTTCCCGCACGTGGAGCAGGCCGACCTGGAGCTGGCCCTGGCCGAGCAGGCCCGGATCGGCGCCCTGGCGATCATCCACGCCGAGGACCCGGCCGTGCTCGAGGCCGCCCCGCAGACCCCCGGCGTGCACTACCGCGACTTCCTCGCCTCCCGCCCGGACGACGCCGAGGCGGCCGCCGTGGCCCGGCTGCTCGACACGGCCCGCCGCACCGGCGCCCGGGTGCACATCCTGCACGTCTCCTCCGCCGCCGTGCTGCCGCTGCTGCGCCAGGCCCGAGAGGACGGCGTGCAGGTGACGGCCGAGACCTGCCCGCACTACCTCACCCTCGCGGCCGAGGAGGTGCCGGACGGCGACACCGCCTTCAAGTGCTGCCCGCCGATCCGCGACGAATCCAACCGCGACCGGCTCTGGGCGGCCCTGGCGGCCGGCGAGTTCATCGCGGTGGTCTCCGACCACTCGCCCTCCACCCCCGACCTCAAGCTCCTCCAGCGCTACGGCGGCAGCGGCGACTTCGCCGCCGCCTGGGGCGGGATCGCCTCGCTGCAGCTCGGCCTGCCGGCCATCTGGACCGAGGCCCGGCGACGCGGCCACTCGCTCGCCGAGGTGGTCCGCTGGATGTCTTCCGGGCCCGCCTCGCTGGTCGGCCTGACCGGCACCAAGGGCGCGATCGCCGTCGGCTGCGACGCCGACCTGGTCGCCTTCGACCCGGACGCCGACTTCGCGGTGCACGCCGAGGAGCTGCACCACCGCAACCCCGTCACCCCGTACGCGGGCAAGACGCTGAGTGGCGCCGTCCGCACCACCTGGCTGCGCGGCCGGGTCGTGGACGTGGCCGCCGCGCCCTTCGGCCGCCAGATCACCCGTTCCTAGGAGAGAGACGCAGATGAGCACCAGTCAGAACCCGAGCGCTCCCTTCACCGAGCTGGTCGACCTGGCCTCGCGGCTGCTGGGCGCCGGCGTGGTCGCCACCAACGAGGACACCTTCGCCGACGCGGAGAACCTGCTGGTGGCCAAGCCCGCCGAGTTCCGCCCGCACACCTTCGGCCACAAGGGCCAGATCATGGACGGCTGGGAGAGCAAGCGCCGCCGCGGCGTGAGCGCCGAGCAGCCGCACCCCACCGACGAGGACCACGACTGGGCGATCGTCCGCCTCGGCGTCCCGGGCGTGATCCGGGGCGTGATCGTGGACACCGCGCACTTCACCGGCAACTACCCCGAGACCGGCTCCGTCCAGGGCGCCTCGATCCCGGGCATCCCCTCGGTGGAGGAGCTGGCGGCCGCCGACTGGGTCGACCTCGTCCCGCGCACCGCGCTCCAGGGCAACACCGCCCACGAGTTCGCCGTCGCCGACGAGACCCGCTACACCCACGTCCGGCTGAACATCTGGCCCGACGGCGGCGTGGCCCGCCTGCGCGTGCACGGCGAGGTGCTTCCCGACCCGCGCGACCTGGACGGCCTCACCTTCGACCTGGCCGCCCAGGAGTACGGCGGCGTGGCCGAGGCCGCCTCGGACCGCTACTTCTCCTCCCCGCACAACCTGAACGCTCCCGGCCGAGCCTCCGTCATGGGCGAGGGCTGGGAGACCCGGCGTCGGCGCGACAAGGCCAACGACTGGGTACAGATCGCCCTGGCCGGGGGCGGCGAGGTCCTGGCCGCCGAGGTGGACACCACCCACTTCGTCGCCAACGCCCCCGGCTGGGCCGACCTGGTCGGCTTCGACGCCTCCGACGGCGCGGACCCGGCCGAGGGGGAGTGGTTCGAGCTGCTGCCGCGCACCCGCCTCCAGCCCGACACCCGCCACCGCCTGCGCCTCGCCGGCGGCCGCCCCGTCACCCACGTGCGGATCAACGTCTACCCCGACGGCGGCCTGGCCCGCCTGCGGCTGACCGGCAGGCTCACCGAGGCCGGCCGCGCCGCCCTCGCCCTGCGCTGGTTCAACGCCCTGCCGGCCGCCGAGGCTTCGACCGCTCTGGTCGAGGCCGGTCTCCTCCAGGCCGAGGCCGCCGCGCTGACCGCCGCCCGCCCGCTCGCGGACGCCGCCGCGACCACCACCGCCGTCGCCGCGCTCCACCCGGCCGACGGCCCGGACGGCGAGCACACCTCCCGCCGCCGCTCCGCCGTCTGGCGCCTGCTTGGCGTCTGACGCCTCGTCACTTCCTCGCACCGCTGCTACTGAAGGACCCCCATGTCGAAGATCCTGACCACCGAGTCCGGCGCCCCGATCGCCGACAACCAGAACTCGGCCTCGGCCGGCGAGTACGGCCCGCTGCTTATCCAGGACCAGCAGCTCATCGAGAAGCTGGCCCGCTTCAACCGCGAGCGAATCCCGGAGCGCGTCGTGCACGCCCGCGGCTCCGGCGCTTACGGCTACTTCGAGGTCACCGACGAGGTCTCGCAGTACACCAAGGCCGACTTCCTCTCCGCCGTGGGCAAGCGCACCGAGGTCTTCCTCCGCTTCTCCACCGTCGCGGGTGCCCTCGGCTCCTCGGACGCGGTGCGCGACCCGCGCGGCTTCGCGCTGAAGTTCTACACCGCTCAGGGCAACTACGACCTGGTCGGCAACAACACCCCGGTGTTCTTCATCAAGGACCCGATCAAGTTCCCCGACTTCATCCACTCGCAGAAGCGCGACCCGTTCACCGGCGTGCAGGAGGCGGACAACGTCTGGGACTTCTGGGCCCACTCGCCCGCCTCCACCCACCAGATCACCTGGCTCTTCGGCGACCGCGGCATCCCGGCCTCGTACCGCCACATGAACGGCTACGGCTCGCACACCTACCAGTGGGTCAACGAGGCCGGCGAGGCGTTCTGGGTGAAGTACCACTTCAAGACCAACCAGGGCATCCGCTCGCTGGACGGCTCGCAGTCGGCCGAGGTGCTCGGCGCCGACGCCGACAGCCACCAGCGCGACCTGCACCAGGCGATCGAGCGGGGCGTCTTCCCGTCCTGGACGCTCTACGTGCAGCTGATGCCGGTGGCCGAGGCGGCCACCTACCGCTTCAACCCGTTCGACCTCACCAAGGTCTGGCCGCACGCCGACTACCCGCTGGTCAAGGTCGGCCGCCTGGTGCTCAACAAGAACCCCGACAACGTCTTCGCCGAGGTGGAGCAGTCGGCCTTCTCGCCGAACAACTTCGTGCCCGGCATCGGCGCCTCCCCGGACAAGATGCTCCAGGGCCGGCTCTTCGCCTACGCGGACGCCCAGCGCTACCGTCTCGGTGTCAACCACACCCAGCTGGCCGTCAACGCCCCCCGGGCCACCTCGGCGGACAACTACGGCCAGGACGGCTTCTCCGCCGTCAACAACGGCCGCCGCAAGAACTACGAGCCGAACTCCTACGACGGCCCGACCCAGACGGACGAGGCGCTGGCCGCCCCGACCCGCCTGGACGGCTACACCGGCACCTACACCACCCCGGCGCACTCGAAGGACGACGACTTCTTCCAGGCCGGTGAGCTCTACCGCCTGATGTCGGAGGGCGAGCAGGAGCGCCTGATCAACAACATCGCGGGCTTCCTCTCGCGGGTCTCCCGCGAGGACGTGATCGAGAAGAACCTCGCGCACTTCCACGCCGCCGACCCGACCTACGGCGCCCGCCTGGCCGCCGCCGTCGCCAAGCTCCGCGCGGGCGACGAGGGCTGAGCTTCCTGACCCACCCTCACCGGACGGGCCGTTCCCCCAGGGCAGTGGGGAGCGGCCCGTCCTCCTTTCCGTGCCTCTCTCGCCCGCGGGGCCCCCGGTGGCATATGCCATCTGACAGAGCCTCGGGAAAGGGGTCAATTACCCGCGAGACGGACGTGCGACGGGCCCACCATGGCTAGGCTGGAACGTGTCCGCCGGGTGGTACCCGCCTGCGGCACGTGCACCACGCTCCTTGGAAGGGGTCGCCATGTCGGCACAGCGTCGAGGCAGTCGGGCCACGCTGGCACCGGGCGGCCGGGGCCCGTACGCGGTGCTCCAGCGGGCCCTGCGGCTACTGGAGGCCGTCGACCGGCACCCCGCGGGCGTCTCGCTCGGGGCGCTGGCCCGGGAGCTCTCGCTGCCGCTGACCACGGTGCAGGAGCTGGCCGAGGTGCTGGAGACCGAGGGCTACCTGGGGTACCAGGACGGCGAATGGGTGCTGGGCGGCACCTTCTCGCTGCTCGGCCGGCAGAACCGCGAGGACCTGCTCCGGTCCCGCTTGGAGCGCCAACTCCTGGACTTGCGGGACGAATTGGGTGCGGCGGTGTACTTCAGCCGGTACCACGAGGGCGAGCTCTCGGTGGAGGCGGTGGCCGCCTCAGAGGAGGCCCCGGCGGTGCACGAGTGGGTCGACTTCCGGGCCACCGCGCACGCCAGCGCGATCGGCAAGTGCCTGCTCAGCCAGCTCGACCACGACGGCCGCCGCGACCACCTCGCCCGGCACCCGATCGCCCGGCTCACCGCCCGCACCATCACCGACCCCGAGCAGCTGATGCACCGTCTGGAGCGCCAGCCCTCCACCGTCCCGGTGCTCGACCTCCAGGAGTACTCGCTGGGCACCGTCTGCGCCGCCGTCCCGGTCACGGCCGGCTCCACCGTCGGCTGCCTGGCCACCTCGCTGCCGGTCAGCCAGGTGCACCGGCTGCGCGCCGCCGCCGAGCTGCTCGCCGACCGCGCCGCACCGCTGATGGTGGCGATGGCCGTCTGAGGCGGCCCGCCGTGCCATCATCCCGACCATGAGATCCCGTACCGCCGGCATGTGGTGGGGCCCGGCCCTGGAGGCCCCAGACCCGGCCGAGCTCGCCCGGTTCTACCACCAGCTGCTCGAGTGGCCGATCGTGCACGAGGAGCCCGGCACCTCCGTGCTCGGCGCCCCCGGCGGCGCCTTCCTGGTCTGCCAGCAGGCCGCCGGCTACCAGCGCCCGGTCTGGCCGCCCGTCCCCGGCGCCCAACGCCCCATGATGCACTTCGACTTCCAGGTCGGCGACCTCGCCGAGGCCACCGCCGAGGCCCTCGCCCTCGGCGCCACCCTGGCCGAGCACCAGCCGCAGGACCACGTCCGGGTGCTCCTCGACCCGGCCGGCCACCCGTTCTGCCTCTGCCTCGACCAGGGCTGACCTCGCACTCTTATCCGCTTGCCTTCCGACCCGGCCGCCGCCAGGCTCCGGTGCCATGCCTACCTTCACCGCGCCCGACGGGACCGTGCTCGCCTACCACCTCAAGGGCGCGGGCGCACCGCTGCTCGTCCTCCCCGGCGGCCCGATGCGGGCCTCCGAGTACCTCGGCGACCTGGGCGGGCTGACGGCGCACCGGCAGCTCGTGCTGCTCGACCTGCGGGGCACCGGGGACTCGGCCGAGCCCGCCGACCCGGCGAGCTACCGGTGCGACCGGCAGGTCGGCGATGTCGAGGCGCTCCGGTAGCACCTGGGCCTGGCCGAGTTCGACCTGCTGGCGCACTCGGCCGGCGGCGACCTGGCCCTGCTCTACGCCGCCCGGCACCCCGAGCGGATCCGCTCGCTCACCCTGGTCACCGGCCGGGGCCGGGCCGTCGGGGTCGAGTTCACCCCGGAGCAGCGGGCCGAGGCCCGTGCCCTGCGGGCGGGGGAGCCCTGGTACGAGGCGGCCTGCGCCGCCTTCGCGGCGGTGGACGCCGGCTCCGAGGCCGACGAGGACTGGGCCGGGATCGTGCCCTTCTACTACGGCCGCTGGGACGAGGCCGCGCAGGCGCACGCCCGCGAGGACGACCGGCAGTGCAACTACGAGGCGGGCGACCGCTACCCCGCCGAGGGCGCCTTCGACCCGCCCGCCACCCTCGCCGCCCTGGCCGCCCTGAAGGCCCCCGTCCTCCTGCTGGCCGGCGAACTCGACGGCGGCCCCCGCCCGGCGGCGGCCGCCCGGATGGCCACCTTCTTCCCCACCGCCACCGTCCACGTCCTGCCCGGCGCCGGCCACTTCCCCTGGCTCGACGACCCGGCCCACTTCTCCGGCGTCATCGCGGAGTTCCTCAGCCGCTGACCGGGCCGCTGACCGGGCCGGTGCCACCCGCGTCGGTCCGGGCTCGGGCCGGGCGGTCGTGGTTGCATGGCCGGGTGCGGAGTCGAGCGGTGTCCCGGCGGGTGGTGCTCGGTGGGGGCGTGGCGGCTGCGGCCTGGGCCGGGCTCGGGCGGGGGGCGGCGGCGCAGGGGGTGGCGGCGGTCGACCGGAGCCTGGTGCTGGCGGTGGACCAGGGGAGCCGGCGGGTGCTGGTGGCGGACGCCAACGAGCTGCCCTGGCAGGGGGAGCGTCCCGGGCTCTGGGGATGGTCGGCGGATGACGTGCCGGGGCTGGGCGGGGACGCCTGGTGGGCCGTCAGCGAGGCGAAGCACCGGCGGTGGCGGGGGCAGCGGTGGCTGGTGGTCTGCGCGACCGGCGGGCTGGCCGCGCTGGTCTCCTTCCCCGAGGGCCGGGTGCACTGGTCGGCCCGCCCGGGCGGCAACCCGCACAGCGTCGAGCTGCTCCCGGACGGCCGCCCGGTGGTCGCGAGCGCCGACGGCTTCCTCACCCTGTACGGTGCCGACGCCACCCCGGTCCGCCACGCGTTCGCCGGGGCGCACGGCCTGCAGTGGGACGCCCGGCGCCGGCTGCTCTGGGCCCTCGGCGACACCGCGCTCACCGCGTTCACGGTCGGTGCGAGGCTGGAGGCCGTCCGGTCCGTCCCCCTGCCCACCCCGGGCGGCCACGACCTGGCCCTGGTGGCCGCCGACCCCGACCTGCTCTGGGTCACCACCAACCGGCACGTGTACCGGTACGCGATCCCCACCGGTACCTTCCTGGCCGCGCCCGCCGACGGCCCGGGCGTCAAGAGCGTGGGCGACGACCCCCGCAGCGGCCAGCTCCTCACCGTCCACCCCGAGCCCGGCAACCCCTCGCCCTGGTGCACCGCCACCCTCACCTTCACCCGCCCCGACGGCACCGCCCGCCTCGCCCGGGCCAGCCTCTACAAGGCCCGCTGGCTGGCCTGAGCCCGGCCGGTGGCTGTCCGGGGCCCTCCCTAGACTGGAGAGATGGCCCCGATGGAAGAAGTCAGCCCGGCATCAGGTGCGTGCTACGTGATCAGTGACGTGCACGGCCACCTGGCCGACCTGCTGGCGGGCCTGCGCGGGCACGGCCTGCTCGACGAGGGCGGGCACTGGAGCGGCGGCGAGGCCCGGCTCTGGTTCCTGGGCGACCTCACCGACCGCGGCCCGGACGGCCTCGGCGTGATCGACCTGGTGCGGCGGCTCGGCACGGAGGCAGCCGCGGACGGCGGCCGGTGCGAGGTGCTGCTCGGCAACCACGAGGTCCTGTTGCTCGGCGCCCGCCACTTCGGCGACCGGCCGTTCCAGGGGCGTACGGGCGTCGCCACCTCCTTCCTCGGTCTCTGGCTGCGCAACGGCGGTCGGCCGAGCGACCTGGCCGGCCTCGACCAGGACCGGATCGACTGGCTCTCCGGGCTGCCCGCGATGGCCCGCGAGGGCGGCCACCTGCTGGTGCACGCCGACAGCACCGCGTACCTGGAGTACGGCCGCACGGTCGAGGCGGTGAACGATGCCGTCCGCACCGTGCTGGCCGCCGCCGACATCCACGCCTGGCGGGACTGCTTCAGCCGGCTGACCAGGCGGTTCGCCTTCCGCGGCGAGGAGGGGCCGCAGCAGGTCGGGGAGGTGCTGGCGGTCTTCGGCGGCGACCGGCTGGTGCACGGCCACAGCCCGATACCCGTGCTGCTCGACCGCTTCGGCCCGGCGGATCTGGACGGCCAACGGGAGCCCGAACTCGGCGGTGCGCTGGTCTACGCGGCCGGCCTGGCCCTCGCGGTGGACGGCGGCCGGGGTACGGAGGACGCCGAGGGGCGCCTGCTGATCGTCCGCCTGCCCGAGCCGGTCTGAGCCGGTCGGCTCCTGCCCGAGCCTGTCTGAGCCTGCCTGAGCGGGGCCGAGCCTGCTGGCCCCTGCCCGAGCCTGCCTGAGCGGGGCCGGGCCTGCCTGATCCTGCCGGAGGCCGCCTGATCCTGCCGGGGAGGCGGCCTCAGAGCCAGTGGTAGACCAGCTCCGGGCGGCCGACCTGGCCGTACTGGGGGGCGCGGCGGGCCCGGCCGGTGGTGGCGAGGTGTTCGAGGTAGCGGCGGGCGGTGATCCGGGAGACGCCGGTGGCCGTGGCCGCGGTGGCGGCGGAGAGACCCTCGGGGGCGGTGCGCAGCACGGCGGAGAGGGTGTCGAGGGTGGTCTGGCTGAGGCCCTTGGGGAGGGCGGTGCGGTCGGGGGTGCGCAGGGCGGCGAAGGCCTGGTCCACCTCGTGCTGGCCGGTCGCCTCGCCCGCGCCGGCCAGGCTCTCGCGGTAGCTGGCGTAGCGGTCGAGCCGCTCCCGCAGGGCCGCGCCGTTGAAGGGCTTGAGCAGGTACTGCACCACCCCGACCGAGACGGCCTGCCGGACGGTGGCCAGCTCGCGGGCGGAGGTCACCGCGATCACCTCGGTGGCATGCCCGGCCGCCCGCATCCGGCGGCAGAGCTGCAGGCCGTGGCCGTCGGGCAGGTTCAGGTCGAGCAGCACCAGCTCCACCGGCTCCCCGGCGAGCCGGGCCCGGTCGAGCACCCGCAGCGCCTCGCCGCAGCTGTGCGCCACCCCGGCCACCGTGAAGCCCGGCGCGCGCTGCACGTACAGCGCGTGGGCGTCGGCCGCCACCGGATCGTCCTCGACCACCAGCACCCGGATGTTCACGCTCACACCGCCATCTGCAGCCGCTGCCGCATCGGATCGTCCTCCACCATCAGACACCCGGATGTTCACGCTCCCACCTCCAGCGGCAGCCGCACCGTCAGCACGGCCCCGCTGGCCCGCCCGACCTCCACCCGGCCGCCGTTGCGCCGGGCGGTCTGCGCCACCAAGGCGAGGCCGAGGCCGCGTCCGCCGCTCTTGGTGCTCCAGCCGCGTTCGAAGACCTCGGTGACGTCCCCCGGCGCGATGCCGGGGCCCGAGTCGGCCACGCCGAGCAGGAGTTCGGCACCGTCCACCCGGGCGGTGACGGCCACCTCCGGGGCGCGGACGGCGGCGTGGCCCAGGGCCGCGTCCACCGCGTTGTCGATCAGGTTGCCGAGCAGGGTGACCAGATCGCGCGCGGTGAGGCCGGGCGGCAGCACCCCGTCGTCGATCCGGCTGTCCGGGGTGAGGGTCAACTCGACGCCGCGCTCGGCCGCTTGGGCTGCCTTGCCGAGCAGCAGGGCGGCCAGCACCGGCTCGCTGACGGCGGCCACCACCCGGTCGGTGAGCTGCTGGGCCAGCTCCAGCTCGGCGGTGGCGAACTCCACCGCCTCGGCCGTGCGGCCGAGTTCGATCAGCGAGACCACGGCGTGCAGCCGGTTCGCGGCCTCGTGCGCCTGGGCGGCGAGTGCGTCGGCGAAGCCGCGTACCGAGTCCAACTCGCCGGAGACGGCCTGGAGTTCGGTGTGGTCCCGGAGGGTGACCACCGAGCCGAGCCCGTCCCCGACCGGGGAGGTGTTGACCACCACGACCCGTTCGCTGGCCAGGTGCAGCTCGTCCCGGACGGGCCGGGAGAGCGCGGCGGCCAGCGGCCCCGGCAGGCCGAGGTCCGCGACCTCCGCTCCGGCCAACTCGCCGGTCAGCCCGAGCAGTTCGCGGGCCGCGTCGTTGCAGAGCACCACCCGGCGCTCGGCGTCGAGCAGCACCAGCCCCTCGTGCACCGAGTGCAGCGTGGCCTGGTGGTAGTCGTACAGCGCGCTCAGCTCGGCCGCGCCCATCCCGTGGGTGTGCCGCCGCAGCCGGACGGTGACCAGGTAGCTGGCCGCCCCGCCCAGCGCCAGCGCGCCGAGCGCGACCCCGGTGAGCGCGAGCAGCGGCATCCGCAGGCCCGCGCTGATCGACTGCACGGTGATGCCGACGCTGACCAGCGCCACCACCCGCCGCTGCCCGTCGAAGACCGGGGTGACCACCCGGACGGAGGGGCCGAGCGTGCCGGTGTAGGTCTCCTGGACGTCCTGGCCGCGGAGGGCCGGCTCGAAGTGGCCGAGGAAGGGGCGGCCGATCTGCGCCGGGTCCGGGTGGGCCCAGCGCACGCCGTGGGTGTCCATCACGGTCACGAAGGCCACCCCGCTGTCCTGGCGGACGCGTTCGGCGTAGGGCTGCAGCACGGCCGAGGGGTCGGGCGCGAGCGCTGCCTCCCGTACGGTCGGCGCGTCCGCCACGGCGTGGGCCGTCGCGGTGACCTCCCGGCGGGCGGCGTCCTCGGCCTGGCCGGAGGCGAACAGGTAGGCGAGCACCGCGCCGCCCGCCACCACCACGGCGACGATCACGATCTGCACCACGAAGAGCTGGCTCGCCAGGCTGCGGCGACGGCGGCGCGGTGCGCGCGGACGGCCGGCGGCGGCGCGGCGGAGGGTCGGGGGCATGCCAGACAGTGTGCCCTGCGCGCGGGGGGAACGGCGCCGCGCGTCCACCGGGAGCGCCCGTGGGCCCGACCGCGCCGCGTGAACTCTATGAACGCAAGCGTGACCCGGCTCACGCCACTGGCCATAGTCGGACGACCCCACCCGGTCCCCACCCAGAGCCCGCCAGGAGCCCCCGTGTCCTTCCCGCTCACCTCCGACGAACCCTCCGGTGCCGCCCAGGACAGACCCGCCCGTCCGCCCCGGCACGACCGCACCCAGCGGCTCTACCTGGCCGTCCTGCTGGCCGTGCTGGCCGGCATCCTGGTCGGGCTGGCCGCGCCGGACTTCGCGGTGCAGCTCAAGCCGGTCGGCACCGGCTTCGTGAACCTGATCAAGATGATGATCAGCCCGGTGATCTTCTGCACGATCGTGCTCGGGATCGGCTCGGTCTCCAAGGCCGCCAAGGTCGGCCGGGTCGGCGGGCTGGCCCTCGGGTACTTCCTGCTGATGTCCACCGTGGCGCTCGCCCTCGGCCTGGTGGTGGGCAACCTGATCGAGCCGGGTTCGGGCCTGCACCTCACCCAGGCGCTCGCCAAGTCCGGCCACGCCCAGGCGGCGGCGGGCGGCTCGCAGGGCACCGCCGACTTCCTGCTCGGGATGATCCCGACCAGCTTCTTCTCCGCCCTCACCGAGGGCAAGGTGCTGCAGACCCTGTTGGTCGCGCTGCTGGCCGGCTTCGCCCTGCAGGCGCTCGGCCCGGCTGGCGCGCCGGTGCTGCGCGGGGTCGAACACCTGCAGAAGCTGGTGTTCAAGGTGATGTCGATGATCATGTGGGTCGCCCCGGTCGGCGCCTTCGGGGCGATGGCGGCGCTGGTCGGCGCCACCGGCACGGCCGCGCTGAAGAGCCTGGCGGTGGTGATGCTCGGCTTCTACCTGGCCTGCGCGCTGTTCGTGGTCGTGGTGCTCGGGCTGCTGCTGCGCCTGGTCGCCGGGGTGAACGTGTTCGCCCTGCTGCGCTACCTCGGGCGGGAGTTCCTGCTGATCCTCTCCACCTCCTCCTCCGAGAGCGCGCTGCCCCGGCTGATCGCCAAGATGGAGCACCTGGGCGTCAGCCGCCCGGTGGTGGGCATCACCGTGCCGACGGGCTACAGCTTCAACCTCGACGGCACCGCGATCTACCTGACCATGGCCTCGATCTTCGTCTCCCAGGCGATGGACAAGCCGATGGACTTCGGCCAGCAGCTCTCCCTGCTGCTCTTCATGATCATCGCCAGCAAGGGCGCCGCGGGGGTCACCGGCGCCGGCCTGGCCACCCTGGCCGGCGGCCTGCAGTCGCACCGCCCCGAACTGGTCGACGGCGTCGGCCTGATCGTCGGCATCGACCGCTTCATGTCCGAGGCGCGCGCCCTCACCAACTTCGCAGGCAACGCGGTGGCCACCGTGCTGATCGGCCACTGGACCAAGGAGCTCGACCACGACCGCCTGCACCTGGTGCTGGCCGGCGGCGCCCCCTTCGAGGAGGCCCCCGCCACCCCCGCGATCCCCGCCCAGCAGGCCGCCGGGCACGACCTGGCGGAGACCCCGTAGCGCCGCATCTGGCAACGTTCGCCCGGTCTGGGCTCAGGGGGGGGCGGCCTGTGCGATCGACAGTGCGGCACGGTCGGGGTCGGTCGGGGGAGCGGGGTCTGTGATGGCGGTTCAGACGGGTGTGTCCGGCTACGGGTCGGTCGTGGATGACGATCGGATGCTCTTGATGCGTCGCTCGGAGCGTTCTCCGGTCTTCGCTCCGGGCCGGTGGCACCGTCTGTCGTGCCGGGCGCCGCGATCGCTCTTTCGGACGGCTCAATCATCCCGCAAGTGCAGTGAACACTGCCCTGACGCTTGCGATGCAGGCATGGTCACGCCTTGTCGAGATGGGTATGTTGATCGCGGAGGGCATGCCCTGGCTCGCAGTGCGGCCCCGGGGGCCCCGGCTGCGGGCCGACGGACGCCCGCTTGGCCAAGCCTCCGATGCCCACGGCTGTCCCAGCAGATGCGGCCGATGCACCCGGTCCGGCGCGTCGCCCGCAACGTGCCAGCAGGAGTTGCAAGCGTATGCGCGCCCAGTTCGCCCTGTCCGAGATCGGTGTCGGCCTGCGCCGCAATCTGACGATGACCGTCGCCGTCGTCATCAGCGTGGCAGTCGCCCTCGCCCTTGCCGGCGCCAGCCTCCTCGTCCGCGCCCAGGTCGACTCGATGAAGGGGTACTGGTACGACAGGGCCGAGGTGGACATCTACTTCTGCACCAGGGCGGATGCCCTCTACACGCCGCAGTGCGTGGCCGGCGCCGCCACCGACCGGCAGATCGCCGAAGTCAAGGCCGAGCTGGACAAGATGGCCGTGGTGCGGTCCTCGACCTTCCTGAGTGCCACGGAGGGATACCGGCGCTGGAAGGCCATGAACCCGGACAACCAACTCGCCGCCGTGGTCGGCCCGGAGGCGATACAGCAGGCATGGCAGGTGAGGCTGACGGATCCGGCCAAGTACGACCTCATCAGGTCGGCCTTCACGGGACAGCCCGGCGTCCACTCGGTCGCCGATCAGCGGTCGGTCATGGAGAACGTGTTCCTGCTGCTCAACGCGCTGCAGACGGCGGCGCTCCTGCTGACAGGTCTGATGCTCTCCATCGCGCTCCTGCTGATCGTCAACACCGTCCGGGTCTCCGCCCACAGCCGCCGACGTGAGACCGGCATCATGCGGCTGGTCGGAGCCTCCAACTTCTACGTCCAGATACCCTTCGTCGCCGAAGCCGTGTTCGCCGCACTACTCGGTGCGGCGCTGGCATCCGGACTCCTGCTCGCCGGCCACTACGTCATCAGCCACCTCATCGGCAGCCGCATCGCGTTCATCCACCTCATCGGCATCTCCGCCGTCTGGTCGGTGATCCCCCTGCTCGTCCTGGCCGGTACCGGAATGGCGGCAGGCGCAGCTCTCGTCACGCTGCGCAAGCACCTGAAGGTGTAGGGGGCACCGTACCGATCGCGAACGGAGCGGGCGAACGTTGCCTGATGCGGTACCGGCTCGGAGCTCAACAGGACCTATGGCCGGCGCTCCATCCCGTCCCGTAGCCGCCCGGCGAACGCGCGCGCGGCGGCCAGGTCGGCCCCACTCCGCCGCTGTTCCCACGGTGTCGGCCCCGACCAGCTCCGCCTGCTCGGGTCTCATGATCCCTTCTCCGGCTTCTGCGGGGAGGACGGCGCAGCGGCGTCGGATGTCACGCCGGTACTACTGCGACCGCGCCTCTGGACGACGCCGGGCGACCAGCGGCAGGGCCAGGGCGGCGGTGCCACCGAGCAGTAGGAAGACGGCGGTGGGGCCGAAGCGCTGCTGGGCGAGCGGGATCAGCAGCGGTGCGAGCAGCAGCGGCAGGCCGGTGACCAGGTTGAACAGCCCCTCGGCCCGGCCGAGGACTTCGGCGGGCAGGCGGCCGGTGGTGAGGGCGGCGGTGGTGGCGGTCAGGGCCGAGCGGGCGGCGAGGAAGGCCGTCAGGCAGAGCGCCAGCACCGGCGTGGGCGCGAAGGCCATCAGGAGGGGAGCGGCCGTCATCACCACCGCCGCCACCGCCAGCACCCGCTGCGGGCGGAGCCCGGCCCGGCCGGCCACGTACGCGCTGCCGGCCAGCGCCCCGAGGTTGGCCAGGCCCTGGGTCAGGCTGACGGTGCCGGTGGAGGCGCCCAGTTCGCTGCGCAGGTACCAGACCAGGAAGGCCAGCAGGCCGACACCGCTGACGAACTGGAGCGGCACGGAGGCGAGTTCGGCATGCAGCACCTCCCGCTCGGCCCTGATGACCCGCCAGCCGTCCAGGAGTTCGCGGCCCAGGCCGGGCCGGGTCGCAGCGGCCGCCCCGGCCTTCGCCGGCGGGTGGACGCCCAGCAGCCAGACGGCGATCGGCGCCAGGAAGGTCGCGGCGTCGAACCAGAGCAGCCCCTGGTACCCGACCAGCCCGAGGCCGCCGGCCACCAGCAGCGGGCCGGCGATGTTCGAGGCGGTGAAGAGGCTGCTCAACACGGCCCGCGAGCGGCCCGGGTTCGCCGGGAACATCCCCCGCACCCCGGTGATCCACCCGCACCGGTACAGCTCCCCGCCGAACTGGACCAGCGCCGCCAGCGGGAACAGCACCCCGAGCGAGACCCGCCCGCCCAGCAGACAGAGGTTGAGCCCCACCGCCCCGATCACCTGCACCAGCAGCCCCGGCACCACGAACGGCCGCGCCCCCCACCGGTCCACCAGCGCCCCCACCCACGGGCTCACCAGCAGCACCGCCGGCGCCAGCGCGGCCGTCCAGGAGATCACCGCCAACGACCCGGTCAGCTGGTACAGGTAGAGCGGCAGCCCCACCTTGTACGCCGACTCCCCGAGGTTGTTGACGAAGTTCCCGAGCGCGAAGACCCGGAACCGCCGGTCCCGCCAGGGTGGAGCCTCGATGCGCGGGGGGTCGAGTGTCTGCATGCGGAGCAAACTAGGCGCCGCCCGCACGGCCGGGCATCGGCCGGAGGGACCAACCCCCGCTCGGGCCCGCGGCCTACGACGTGGCGGACGTTCCCCGAGGTGGCGCCGGTAGTCTCTCGACTTCCGGAGACGGCGGCGCCGCCTTCAGTGGTGCCGATTCGGTGACCCTCCTGCTCATCCTCGTCAGCGGGGTGAGCTGCGCGATCGGTACGCTCCGCCTGATCGCCGACCCGCCGGCCCGGCTCACCGCACCCCTGCTCTGCGCGGCCATCGCCCTGGTCACGGTCGTCGGTGCGGACGGCCTCGACCACCTCGGCGCGGGCATCGCCGCCAGGACCGAGGCCCGCTACGCGTACGCGTTGGACAGCGACTGCCAGTACCCGCGGCCCTCTTACGACGAGACTCCGGGCTGGTTCTTCTGACTCCGGGGAGCCGGGTCCGCGCCGCAGGCGAAAGCCACCGCAGTGGCGATCTCCTGCTTCTCCTCCTCCACGGAGGTGCCTGACGAGCCCGGCCACCGTGCCCAGGGCCCGCCCTCGGTGAGGAGCGGCCCGGAGTAGTCGGTGCCGAGGCGCTGATCGAGATACAGCAGCGCCCCCATCGCAGCGGCCCGGCAGCGCCGGTGTTCCTCCCGGCCCTCGACGGCCAGTGCCAGGGACTTGACCAGATGGTCCCTCAGGATCCGGGCGTCCTGTTCCGTGCCCAGGCAGGCCAGCGCGACGCAGTACGAATCCAGCTGCGCCTGTGGCTCGGGATCGCTCAGCTCCTGCGCGAGGCGGGGCCGCAGTTCGTTGCGGCCCCCGGCCGCGATCAGCCAGCCGGCCACCAGGCGCTCCCGCCACCCGTAGTCGAGCAACTCCACCAGGTCCGCCACCCTGGCGCGTCGGGCGCAGCGCCGCAGGCCCCATTGGAACACCCGCCGACGCGCCCGGGGCAGGACGAACGCATGCCCCATCAACTCCCGGTAGCGCCACACTCCGCACCGCCGCCGTACCCGAAGCTGATGCCGTGCCGCCGAATCGAGCATGACCAGCCCGATGGCGAAGCGCACTGCCCGGGCAACCCAGCCGAAGCCACCCCCATAACTGGGCTCCTCCTGCGGTCTGGCACCTGTCGGGCTCCTGATGAAACACAGCAACCCGCTGCCGGAGCAAGCTCAGGGCGTGTCCGTCCGGGCCGCCCGGCCCGCCGAGTGCTTCGGCGGCCCGGCGTGCAGTGGGTTCATCCTGTCGGGGCGTCGCGCCACCGGGCGCTGCCGCCCTCGACCTCCGCGATGCTTGGGTGGCGGACGGCGTCCAGGCCGTCGTCGGCGAGCAGGTCGGCGATCAGGGCGGCGGGGCCGAAGACCTCGGTCGCGCTCAGGCCCCAGTTGGTCAGGACGAACCAGGAGCCCGCCACGGGCCACCAGTGCGCGGGGAACTGGGTGCTGATGGTTCGAGCGGGTCCTGTGGATGCGTCGTGGTGGGCGAGTGCCTCGTCCAGTCGGCCCCGGCGTGCCGGGATCGGACTGCCCACGTCCTCGATCCAGGCCTGGGTCCAGTAGCAGTCCGTCCGCAGCCCGTCCGGGCTGTGCCGGGCGAGGACGGCGATCAGACTGTCCAGGCTGCCTCGGTCGATCTCGCCGAGCTCCGGGCCTTCGAGGCCCTCGGGCAGGTCCAGTCCTTCGAAGACGCGGAAGGAGGGGGTGTACTGCCAGTCCGCCAGGCGTCTGCCGGCGTGCGCCACCACTTCGTCCCACCGAGCCCTTCGGCTCTGCACGGTGACGGCGTGCAGGACCCAGCAGCGGTCCGCGAACCCCTCCTGCGGCTCGTAGCCGAGGGCGGCGCCGCTCCCTTCCAGGAGTGGGCGGAGACCACCCAGTGGATCCTCGTCCGGCAGGAGCTCCATGGTGCAACCTTCCCGGGTGCCTGCGGTGAGTGACCTGCGATCACTATGGGGTAGGCGGTGCGACTTCAACGGACAGTTTGCGAGTCCGCCCGTCCGTGACTGGGGTTTCGACGTAGTTTGCGAGCCCTTCCGAGGGCTACGTAGCGAGGCGCCGTCCGGCGGTGGTGACCGTCGGTGACAGATCAGATTATTGGTGCGGCCGACCTGGCAGCCTGCTCGATCTTCGCGCAGTAGGCCGCACGGGCTTCCTCGTCGATCTGGTTCTCGTGTTCGGCGCGCAGCCCGGTCCGGCCGTCGAGGCCCTCACGCAGGATGTCGGCGTGCCCGGCGTGCCGGACGGACTCGCTGAGGACGTGGACCATGACGGCGAACAGGTTCGTATTGGGGGCAGGCTCCGCCCACCACGGCACGTGACCGGGGGCATTGAGGGGAAGCGCGCTGATCGTCGCGTCCGCGTGTTCCCATGTGCGCCGGTAGAACCCGATGATCTGATTGCGGGTCTCGTCCTCGGTCGCCCACAGGTCGCTGCCGTTGGAGTCCTGCCATCGGCACAGCGGTTCCGGGGAAGGGCGGTCGAAGACCTCGCCGAAGTACCTCGCCTCGACGGTGGCCACGTGCTTGACCAGCCCGAGGAGGTTGGTCCCGGTCGCTGTCAATGGTCGGCGGACGTCGTATTCGGACAAGCCGTCGAGCTTCCAGAGCAGCGCCTCGCGGTCCCGCCGCAGTCTCCCGTGCAGGTTGTCCTTCGCGAATTCATCGATCATGCGGCACGAGCCTGCCATGGGCCGCTCGTGGTCTCAAGATCCCGTACGTGGTCGGCATGCTCATGGCCATTGCTCAACGTGACTCGACTGGCCCCGGCCGTTCGACGTGATCGGTGTTATTAGACTCGGTGTCGATAAGAATCGCCGAAACCCTTGTGGGGTGGTGTACCCGCGAGTAGTTTGCAGGTGGTCCCGCCGCCGTCAGCAGGTCAGGAGGCTCGCACATGTCCCAGTCCGTCGAACCCACCCGGGTGCACGAGAGTCTCGTGCTGGAACCCCGGGACGTGCACTTCGACTGGGGGCAGCTGCCGCTGCACTGGATCCCGGACGAGCCGATGGCCACGCACACGATCAACGTGCTGCACCTGTTGCTGCCCGAGGGTGAGCGGTGGTTCGTCCGGCTGTTCAAGCAGGCGCTGCCGATGGTCACCGACGAGCAGCTGCGGGAGGAGGTGCTCGGGTTCATCGGCCAGGAGGCGATCCATGCGGAGGCGCACCAGGAGGTGCTCGACCACCTGCTCGGGCAGGGGCTCGACCCGCGGCCGTACATCGCGCAGGTGAGCTGGCTGTTCCACCGGGTGCTCGGCGACCGGCCGGAGCTGTCGCCGCTCCAGCAGCGGGAGCACGTGATCGAGCGGGTCGCGGCCGTCGCGGCGATCGAGCACTTCACGGCCTTCCTCGGCAACTGGATCCTCAACTCGCCCGGGCTGGACCGGGCGAAGGCGGATCCGACCATGCTCGATCTGCTGCGCTGGCACGGCGCGGAGGAGGTCGAGCACCGCAGCGTGGCCTTCGACCTGATGCGGCACCTCGACCCGGGGTACCTGCGGCGGATGCGGGGGATGGCGATCGCCGGGCCGGTGCTCTTCCACCTCTGGGTGCGGGGGGTCCGCTTCCTGATGGCCGCCGACCCGAGCCTGCGCGGCCGGGAGAAGCCGACCTGGCGCGAGGCCCAGGCGGTGGCCCGCCGCGGGCTGCTGCCCGAGCCGGGGCGGATGGCGCGGTCCGCGCTGCGGTACTTCCGGCCGGGCTACCACCCCACGCACGAGGGCTCCTCCAGCCAGGCGCTCAGTTACCTCGCCACCTCGCCGGCCGCGCGGGCCGCTGCGCACTGAGCATTTGCACTCCCAGCCAGTTGCACTACCAGGGGCGCGGGGAACTGCGCGACTGCGGAAGGTGCCGGGCCTGCAGCAAGCGCGCTCGCGTCGTTCGGCAGGCCCGTTGATGGTGCAACTGGCTCAAAGCGGAAGCTGACTGCTCCGCTGCTCCCGACCTCGCGCAGTTCCCCGCGCCCCTGAAAGCCAAAAGCCAAACGCCAAACCGGAGCCCATGTCGATGGATCTTCAGAGCCCACCCCCCGACCTGTACGGCCGTCCGCGGGCGGATCGTTTCATCCAGCGGCTGACCGCGTTCAGTGACTGGTACAACCCCTTGGTGGCGCGGCGCGCGGTGCCGCGGCCCACGGCGGTACAGGGGGCGACTGCGGTCCAGCTGGTGGTGGTGCGGCACGAGGTGGTGGCGGACGGGGTGGTGGAGCTGCGGCTGGCCTCGCCGTACGGGGAGGTGCTGCCCGCGTGGCAGCCGGGCGGGCGGGTGCAGTTGATCCTGCCGTCGGGGCGCAAGCGGCACTACTCGCTCTGCGGCGACCCGGCCGACCGGCACGGGTACCGGATCGCGGTGCGGCGGATCGAGGGCGGCGGCGGTGGGTCGGTGGAGGTCCACGACGAGCTGTTCGTCGGGGCGCGGCTGGCCGCGCGGCCGCCGCGCAACGGGTTCGCCTTCTGCGGGGAGGGGGCCGTGCTGCTGCTCGCCGGCGGGATCGGGATCACCCCGCTGCTGCCGATGGCGTACGAGGCGCGGCGCCGCGGGCTGGACTGGCAGCTGGTGCACACCGGGCGGGACGCGGCCTCGATGCCGTTCGCGGCCGAGCTGAAGGCGCTCGACCCGCGGCGGGTGGTGCTGCTCAACGACGCCGAGCACGGGGTGCCGGAGGCCGCCGAGCTGATCGCGGCCGGGCCGAAGGGCGCGGCCGTCTACTGCTGCGGGCCGGCCCCGATGCTGGCCGCCGTCCGGGCCGCGACGCCGGGGGACCGGCCGCTGCACTTCGAGCGGTTCGGCGCCGCGCCGATCACCGACGGGCACCCGTTCACCGTGCAGCTGGGCGAGGAGGGGCCGATGGCCGAGGTGCCGGCCGACCGGTCCGCGCTGGACGTGCTGCGCGAGCTCCGGCCCGACCTGCCGTACTCCTGTCACCAGGGGTTCTGCGGCACCTGCGAGGTGCGGGTCAAGGCCGGCACCCCCGAGCACCGCGACCGCCGGCTCACCGCCGAGGACCGGGCCGCCGGTCTGCTGCTGCCCTGCGTCTCCCGTGCCGCCGAGGGCGAGACCCTCGTGCTTGACCTCTGAGAGGACCGACCGTGTCGAAAAGCTTCGCCTTCGACGAGCACGACCTCGACCGCTTCCGGGAGACCCAGCAGCTCGCGTACGCCTGCGCGGAGCAGGTGGCGGCCTGGATCGAGCCCGGGGTGACGGAGCGTCAGGCCACCGCCAAGCTGCGCTCCTGCCTGGTCGCGGCCGGTGTGCAGGACTTCTTCCACGTGCCGTTCGCCTGGTTCGGCGACCGCACCGCCTTCCGGCACTTCCACACCCCGCTGCAGTTCTTCGCGGGCGGCAAGGTGCTGGAGGAGGGCATGCCGTACGTGCTCGACTGCGCGCCGGTGGTGGACGGCTACACGGCCGACATCGGCTACGGCGGCAAGGTCGGCGAGAACCGGATCTGGGACCGGCTGGCCGCCGACCTGCAGGTCTACCGGGAGCTGATCCTGCGCGAGGTCAAGGCCCGCAAACCGCTGAACGAGGTGTACGCGGCGGTGGACGCGCAGATCGCCGCGCACGGCTACGACAACCGGCACCAGGTCTACCCGGGCCGGGTGATCGGCCACCAGGTGACCCGGAACACCGCGCGCGGACCGGCCGGGGTGAACCTGTTCGGCTTCGGGGTGCGTACGCTGCAGACCCTGGGCCGCGAGCTGATCAGCGAGCGCCTGCACGGCCGTTCGCCGCTCTGGGCGGACGGCAAGTCCTCCCGGCACGCCCCGACCCCCGGGCTCTGGGCGGTCGAGCCGCACATCGGCTTCCGCGAGGTGGGCATCAAGTTCGAGGAGCTGCTGGTGGTCACCGAGGACGATGCCTTCTGGCTCGACGACGACCTGCCGCACGTCCGCCGCTGGGCCGCCCAGCCGATCGAGGAGCTAACCCGATGACGATCCGCCGCCGTACCGTGGAGGCCACCGACGGGCTGCCGCTGGCCGTCTTCGAGCAGGGCGACCCGGCCCGCCCGACCGTGCTGCTGGTGCACGGCTACCCCGACACCCACGTGGTCTGGGACGACGTGGCCGAGGACCTCGCGGCCGACCACCACGTGGTGCGCTACGACGTGCGCGGGGCCGGGGATTCGGGCGTGCCGCGCTCCCGCGAGGGGTACCGGCTGGCCCAGCTGGGCGCCGACCTGTTCGCGGTGGCCGAGGCCGTCAGCCCGCAGGCGCCGGTGCACGTGGTGGCGCACGACTGGGGCTCGGTGCAGTCCTGGGAGGCCGTCACCGAGCCCGGGGCCGAGCGGTTCATCGCCTCGTACACCACGATGTCCGGGCCCTCGCTCGACCACGTCGGGCACTGGATGCGGCACCGCTTCCGCCGGCCCACGCCCCGCCACCTCAAGCAGCTGCTGGTGCAGGGCGCGCACTCCTGGTACATCACCTACTTCCACCTGCCGCTGCTCGCCCCGGCGACCTGGCGGCTCGGTCTGGCCCGGGTCTGGCCCCGGGTGCTGCACGACCTGGAGGGCGTCGACCCCCGGCCGGGCCACCCGCAGCCGACCCTCAAGCGGGACGCCGTGCACGGCCTGGAGCTTTACCGCGCCAACATGCGGCCCACCGTGCGGCACCCGCGCGAGCGGCGCACCGACCTGCCCGTCCAGCTGATCACGCTGGCCCGGGACAACTACGTCTCCGCCTTCCTCTCCGAGGGCCTGGAGCGCTGGGCGCCGAGGCTGACCCGGCGCACGGTGAACGCCACCCACTGGTCGGCGCTGCTGCAGAAGGGGTCGATGGTGGCAGGGATGGTGCGGGAGTTCATCGCGGAGGAGGCACCCAAGCCGGCCGGTGAACTGGTGGTGATCACCGGGGCCGGCAGCGGGATCGGGCGGGCCACCGCGCTGGCCTTCGCCGAGCAGGGCGCCCGGGTGGTGATCGCCGACCTCGACCTGGCGGCGGCCGAGCGGACGGCCGAGCTCTGCGGGCTGGTCGGCGGGCACGGGTACGGCTACCGGCTGGACGTGAGCGACGGCGCCGCCTTCGACGCCTTCGCGCAGACCGTCGCCGCCGAGCACGGCGTGCCCGACGTGCTGGTCAACAACGCCGGGATCGGCCACTCCGGCACCTTCCTGCAGACCACCGAGAAGGAGTGGCAGCGCGTCCTGGACGTCAACCTCTGGGGTGTGATCCACGGCTGCCGCGCCTTCGGCACCCTGATGGCCGAGCGCGGTCAGGGCGGCCACATCGTCAACCTCGCCTCGGCCGCGGCCTACCTGCCCTCCAAGCTGCTCGCCGCCTACGCGACCAGCAAGGCGGCCGTGCTGATGCTCTCCGACTGCCTGCGCGCCGAGCTCGCCCCGGCCAAGATCGGCGTCTCGGCCATCTGCCCCGGCATCGTCAACACCAACATCACCCGTACCTCCACCTTCTCCGGCCTCTCCGCCGAGGAGCAGGCCGCCAAGCAGGCCCACGTCTCCAAGCTCTACGCCCGCCGCGGCTTCCCGCCCGAGAAGGTGGCCACCGAGATCCTGCACGCCGTCCGCACCGGCAAGCCCTTCGTCCCCGTCACCATCGAGGCCAAGGCCGCCCGCCTGCTCGGCCGCCTCAGCCCCGCCCTGCTCCGCCGCGCGGCCCGCTTCGACCTGGGCTGAGCCCGGCCGAGTCCGGCCCGGCGGCGTCGTTCACAGGTCGTCGGGCAGGACGCGGAAGGCCTTGTGCGTGGTCAGCGGACGGACGGCCCGGAAGTCCCGGTGATCCAGCGTCAGCAGGCTGTCCGTCCGATACTCGGCGGCCAGGGCGACGTTGACCGCGTCGGCCAGGTCCAGCCGCAGCCCGGCGTAACGGGCCCGGACGGCCTGGGCGGTGTCGAGGGTGTCGGCGGTGATCTCGGGCAGCACGGCGCGCCCGGCCCGGGCCCAGCGCCGGATGTCGTCGACGGCGCGGAGCGCGGCCTGCTCGCCGAGCACGCGCCGGGCCAGGCGGTCCAACTCGCTCAGCAGCACCGGGGAGACGACCAGCGTGCCGGCCGTGCGCAGCACCTCACGGGCGGCCGGGCCGGCCGGGTGGCTCGCGTCGAGTGCGGCGAGCAGCCCCGAAGTGTCGGCGATGACGACGATCACCCGCTGCTCCGCTTGGTCGCCTCGTACGCGCGGACCCGTTCGTCCCAGACGTCCTCCGCAGCCTGGCCGATGGCCGGATAGGTCGCGCTGAAGAAGGGCTCGTCCCAGACCCGGTTCGCCATCGCCGCCAGGTGGATGGCCTCCCGGATGATCTCGGCCTCCGCTATGCCGCGGCGGGCGGCGGCCTCCTTGATGACGGCCAGGTCCTCGGACTCGGCGTAGACCGTGGTGCGCTTGAGAGCCATATGCGTATGGTACTGCACGCATACGTGTGTCCTCCGGGCTCGGAAGGCTTCCGTTTGGTACTGCTGGGGGGAGGGTTTTCGGCACGGAGGAGGAGGCACGTCCATGGCCACCGGAGTCGTGAAGTCGTACAACGTCCACCACGGCTACGGGGTGATCACCCCCGACGACGGGGGGCCCGAGGTGAAGGTGTACTTCGACTCGATCCAGGGCGAGGGGGCGCGCGAGCTGGCCGAAGGCCAGAAGGTCGAGTACGACCTGACGGAACAGGAGGGGCGGGCCGTTGCGGAGCACGTGCGGGCGCTGTGAGGATGGGCGGCCATGGGGATAACCACGGCACTCTGGTCCTTCGCGCTGGTGGTGGGGCTGCTCACGCTCACGCCCGGCCTCGACACCGCGCTGATCCTGCGGACCGCCGCGCTCGGTGAGCGGCGGCGGGCCTGGGGCGTGGTGCTCGGCATCCAGACCGGCACGCTGCTCTGGGGCACGCTCAGCTCGCTGGGCGTCAGCGCGATCCTGACGGCCTCGCGGCTCGCGTACGAGACGCTGCGCTGGGCCGGGGTGGTCTACCTGCTCTGGATGGGCGTGCAGTTGGTGCGCAGCCGGGGCGCCGCCGCCGAGGCCGCCCCCGAGCCGGGCGGCGGCGGGTTGCTGGCCGGCTGGCGGCGCGGGGCGCTGACCAACCTGCTCAACCCCAAGGTGGGCGTCTTCTACGTGGCCGTCCTGCCCCAGTTCATCCCGGCCGGAGCGCCGCACCTGGCCACCGGTGTGCTCCTCACCTGCGTCCACGTGCTCGAGGGCACCCTCTGGTCGGCCGTCCTGGTCGGCTTCGCCCGGGTGCTGAGCGGCTGGCTGCGGCGGCCGGTGGCCCGGCGCGTGCTCGACCGGATCACCGGCGCGGTCGTGGTCGCCTTCGGCCTCCGGCTGGCCCTCGCCGACTGACGGCTCCTCAGGGAGCCACTCAGGATCCGCTCAGGCCTGGCCGGCCAGGAAGCGGCCGATGCCGGTCGTGAGGTCCTCCGCGTTCATGCAGGGCACCATCGTGACCTTGGCGTTGGCCTGCGTCCAGAACGGCTCCACCGAGGTGACCAGCGCGGCCTCGTCCGCGAGGTCGACCACCAGGAACATCGCGCGGTGCCCGTTCAACGGGAAGAAGTACGCCGCCTCCGGCTTGAGCTGCTCCAACGTCTTCCCCATCAAGTCGCCGATCCGCCCCTCCGCCATCAACTGGTTCGACGCGGCGGTGTCCAGCTCGACCTGGATCAGAGTGCGCATGGCCGTCACCTACTCCTCAGGCGTCCCGACCGGCCTCCGACACCGCCCGGCACGGCGGCCGGCCCTTGTATCCAGCCTCCGACCGCTCCCGGGCCCCCGCAACACCGGACGGGGTGCCCGGGCGGGCACCGGCGACTCAGCCGGCGGGGACGGCCGCCGACCGGCTGGTTGAGGCGCGTTCAGCTGTTCACGGCTGGTCGGTGATGGCGTCGAGTTCGAGCTCGACCAGCCAGGTGGGGTCGATGAAGCGGGAGACCTCGACGAAGGTGCAGGCCGGGCGGGTGTCGGCGAAGCGTTCGCCGTGGGCGCGGGCGGCGTCCTTCCACCGGGTGATGTCGGTGAGCATGACGCGGGTGCGGGTCACGTCGGCGAGGGTGGCGCCGGCCTCGGCGAGGGCGGCTTCGGCGATGTCGAGGCAGCGGACGGTCTGGGCGTAGACGTCGCCGGGCCCGGCGGTGGAGCCGTCCGGGGCGATCGGGGCGGTGCCGGCGACGGCGACGTGGGGGCCCTTGCGGACGGCGCGGGAGAAGCCGATCTGCGGTTCGAGTGGCGAGCCGGAGCTGATCAGGCGGCGGGGGTGCGTGGTCATCGGCCCATCGTGTCAGGCGGGCGCCGGGAAGGGGGTGGTGTTTTGGCGGGGGAAGGGTGGGAGTAGATTTTGAACGCGTTCAAGTTGAACGTGTTCAAAACGATGTGGGGGAGCTCCCATGCTGTTCGAGGCGTACGAGCCGTGGGCGGGCCGGGCGAGGCTGCGGGCCCGCTGGGTGGTGGCGGTGGCCGGGGTCAGTTGGCTGCCGTTGCTGGGAGTGCCGCTGGCGGCGGGCCCGACGGGGGTGCGGATCGTCTGCGGCGTCCTGATCGGGCTGACCCTGCTGCCGCTGGTCACCAGGGAGCGGCCGGCCTTCCGGCGGATCTGCTGGACGGTCTCGGGGCTGATGTTCGGTGCGCTGCTGATCACCGGGCCCTACGTGATCCTGCTCTGGCCGGCCTTCGCGGTGGTCTGCCCGGCGGGTGTGCTGCTGCTGGTCGCGGCCAAGCGGGAGGTCGGCCGGGTCGCGCTGGCCGTGGCCGGTGGGTACGCCTGCGTGCCGCTGGTGCTCAGCCTCGCCACCGACTACCACTTCGGCTGGGGCTTGGTCGGATAGGTTCCCGGGGTGACCGAACCTGACTACCTCGCCGGACTCCGGGCGTCCTACGACGCCGTGGCCGCCGACTACGCGGCGAACGTGCCGCCGCCCGCCGAGATGGACCCGCTGGGGCGGGCGATGCTGGGGGCGTTCGCCGAGCTGGTGCGGGAGGCCGGGCTGGGGCCGGTGGCGGATCTGGGGTGCGGGCCGGGGAAGGTGACGGCGTACCTGGCCGGGCTGGGGGTGGCGGCCTTCGGGGTGGACGTGTCGCCGGAGATGGTGCGGGTGGCGCGGGCGGCGTACCCGGGAACGCGGTTCGAGGTCGGTTCGATGACCGGGCTGGCGGCGGGGGACGGGGAGTTGGGCGGGATCCTGGCCCACTACGCCGTGCACCACACGCCGCCGGAGCTGCTGCCGGGCGTGTTCGCGGAGTTCCACCGGACGCTCGCGCCGGGCGGGTGGCTGCTGCTGGTGACCCGGGTGGGGGAGGCCGAGCACGTGCGGCTCGCCACCGGGTACGGGGGCAGCCGGGCGGTGCCCTTCGAGAACCACCTGCTGCCGGCCGACCGACTGGCCGAGCTGCTGGCGCAGGCCGGGCTGGTGGTCACCGGTCGGCTGGTGCAGCAGCCGGGGGAGGGGATGAAGCGGCAGGTGGTCAGCTTCCTGGCGCGGCGGGAGTAGGGGGCGCGGGCTTTGAGGTGGGCGCGTTCGCCCTGGCGGCGGAAGAGGACCAGGAGTTGGGCGGTGTGGTCGTCGTCGGGGCCGGGCCAGTGCGGCACGTGGGTGTCGAACTCTGTGCGCCTCGACGTGGTACCCCAGTGCACTGCCGCCGCTCCCCCGAGGGGAGACCGTCACTGTGACGGACCACATCATCGGGAGGAATTGTCAATTCTGTGGATCGACCGGACAGTTCCATGGCTGGTCGATCAAGTGAGCGGCTTGCGGTAGCGGACATACTCGTTCCGTCTCCGGAACCCCACGCTCTCGTAAAGATCGTAGGACCGGTGGGGATTCGCTGTGCCGGTGTACAGCCTCGCCGTTGTTGCACCCTGCGCGCGAAGGCTTCGCAGCCCTTCCAGCAGCAGGATCCGGCCGATTCCGAGGCGTCGCTGGTCCGTTCGTATGCTCAGCTCTTCCACCTCGCCCACGGTGTGGTCGTGGCCGCGGATGGCGCAGAGGGCCACGCCGAGCATGTCCTGCCCGTTCCACGCAGCCCTCCAGCATGCCGGGTCGGCGGTGTCGACAAAATCCTGGAAGGACCATTTCTGAGTGAAACCGGTAGCCGCATACGAATCGACGACCGTCCTCCAGGCCGCACGGTAGTGGCTTGCCCCGATCGGCCCCGTCCGTATCCCGGCTGGGAGCTCGCTGCCCGGCTCGGGCAAATGCTGCAGATCGCTCAGCTCCAGTTCGACCAGACTGAAGACACGTCGGTAGCCGGCTGCGAGCAGAAGCGCCGTGGCGTCCTGCTCGGAGACCATGGCATTCGCACCTATCACTGCCGTCCGCGCCGTGCCATGGTCTTCGGTGAGCCGGCGGATCCGCTCTTCGGCCCAGCTCAGCATGGCTGACCCGGCGCCCTGGTCGCGATGTTCGGGCAAGAGGTAACCGCGGTGCAAGTACAGCCACGTATCGTCCCGCTCCTGCCACCACCGGATCGTCGAGTAGCCGACGACGCTCCCGTCGCGCACCACCAGGACCTGGTTCTTGGACGGCTCGTCGAGCTTGGCAGAGGCCTCGGCGATCTCGGCCGCTGTCGGGAGCCCTTCCACAACCGAACGGGTGTCGACCCGGTCCCGTTCGACACACCCCAGCCGCACCGCGGCCATGGGGCCGTGGTCCTCCTCGCCCCGATACGGCCGGAACCCGAAGCGGGCTGGTAGGTCCTGTCCTGACGTGTCGTCCGGCATGGTCGGATGATCTCGAACTTCGAGGCAGGTCCGCCATCCTGTTTCGCGCATGATTCAGGAGCCGGGGGGCGGCGCTGATCCGGCTAGCGCCCACCCTGCAGAGCTATCGTGTCGCGGACAGGCTTGACACGGTGAACCGGGCGGAAGATGAACCACTACTGGACTGGCGAAGCTCCCTGGGTGCACCGCGTGGCGGAGGAGACCCGGCGCTCCTCGTTCCTCTTGCCACCACCGGGGACCAGCTACGTGGCGTGGCTGGATGGTGCCAGGATGGGCACCGAGCAGGGCCTCCTCGAAGAGACAAGCACCCGCCTCGGATTGCCGGTCTACTTCGGCTGGAACTGGGATGCCCTCTCGGACTGCCTCCGTGACATGGCGTGGGCACCCGCCGACCACTACCTGCTGGTCATCGAGCGGTCGGCACTCGTGCTGCGGGAGTGCACCGAGGCCCGTCAGATCTTCCTCGGGATCCTCGACACCGCAGGTCGGTACTGGGGGCTGGGACTGGACCATCCTGGCAAGTCGTTCAATGCGCTGCTGCTGTAGGCGTTCTGTAATCGGCGGGGCTGCTGCCGCAGACCCTCGCCCGGTCGGCTACGCGTAACCGATCCCGGTGATGTCCTCGGTCAGGTCGGCGAGGGTGAGGTCAGGGTTCAGAGCGGCGACGAGTTGCGGGGTCAGTGGTTGGGAGGTGTAGACGGCGCCTACTGCTGCCAGGTCCACGGAGACCTCGTGGTAGTCCTCGGCGAAGCGGTGGAACGCCTCCGGTGACGGGTTGACCAGGAGGGCGAAGAGGCCGTCGAAGCCCGTCGTGGACGGTCATGGGCCCGCCCCACCGGATGCCGCTGACAGCCGGGCAGCACGGGGCCGGTGGCGGCGTCAGGCCGCGTGGCGGGCCTCGGTGGGGGGAGGGGGTGCGGGGTGGTCGCGGTCGTGGTGGATGGGGCCGGTGGCGGTGGAGAGGGGGAGGCAGCTGCCGCCGCGGCGGTGGGCGATGATTTCGGCGGCCACGGAGACGGCGGTCTCCTCCGGGGTGCGGGCGCCGAGGTCGAGGCCGATGGGGGAGCGGAGGCGGGAGATCTCGGCCTCGGTGAGGCCGACCTCGCGGAGGCGGGTGTTGCGGTCCTGGTGGGTGCGGCGGGAGCCCATGGCACCGATGTAGGCGACGGGCAGGCGCAGGGCGCGCTCCAGCAGCGGGATGTCGAACTTGGCGTCGTGGGTCAGGACGCAGAGCACGGTGCGGCCGTCGACCCGGTCGAGCTGGGTGTCGAGGTAGCGGTGCGGCCAGTCGACGACGACCTCGTCGGCCTCCGGGAAGCGGCGCTCGGTGGCGAAGACCGGGCGGGCGTCGCAGACGGTGACGTGGTAGCCGAGGAACTTGCCGATCCGGACCACGGCGGCGGCGAAGTCGATCGCTCCGAAGACGAGCATCCGGGGCGCGGGCACGTGGGATTCGACGAAGAAGGTGACGGTGCCCTGGCCCGCGTCGTCGCAGGGGCGGCCGTCCAGACCGAGGACCAGCCTGCCGGTGCGGCCGGCGTCGAGCATGGCCCGGGCCTCGGTCACGGCGGCGCGCTCCAGTGCAGCGGTGGTGCAGGGGGCGGGGGAGAGCGAGCCGTGGTGGGTGTCGGCGGTGACGGCGACGGTGGCGCCGAGCAGTCCGGCCGGGCCCTCGATGACGCGGGCGAGTGCGACCGGCGTGCCGGAGGCGATGTAGGTGACGGCGGCGTCCAGGCCGGGGTCCGCGCCGGGGACGACGGGGTGGACGAAGACGTCGAGCAGGCCGCCGCAGGTCAGGCCGACGGCGAAGGCGTCCTCGTCGCTGTAGCCGAACCGCTCCAGGGTGGGACAGCCGGAGGCGATGGCCTCCTCGCAGAGGGCGTAGACCGCGCCCTCGACGCAGCCGCCGGAGACCGAGCCGATCGCCTCGCCGGACGCGTCCACGGCCAGCGCGGCGCCCGGGTCGCGCGGGGCGCTGCCGGAGACCCCGACCACCGTGGCCACCGCGAAGGCGCGCCCGGAGGAGTGCCAGGCGAGCAGCTGCTCGGCGATGTCCTGCATGTCGGGTGCTCCTGTCGTCGACGAGCCGAAAGCGGGGGTGCCGCCGGTACGGACGGGGTCCGTACCGGCGGCGGTCGAGGCTAGTGCACGCCCAGCCAGGACTTGATCGGGGTGAGGGCGAAGTAGACCACGAAGACCGTGGTCAGGATCCACATCAGCGGGCCGGGCTCGCGCCACTTGCCGGTGCCGGCCTTGATGACGGTGTAGGAGATGACGCCGGCCGCGACGCCCGCGGTGATGCTGTAGGTGAAGGGCATCAGGACGCAGGTGAGGAAGGCCGGGATGGCCACCTCGCGGTCGGACCAGTCGATGTGCCGGGCCTGGCTCATCATCATCGAGCCGATGACGACCAGGGCGGCGGAGGCGACCTGCACGGGGACGACCGCGGCGACCGGGGAGAAGAAGAGCATCAGGGCGAACACGCCACCGGTGACGGTGGAGGCGAGGCCGGTGCGGGCGCCGTCACCGACGCCGGTGGCGGACTCCACGAAGACGGTCTGGCCCGAGGCGCCGGTGAGGCCGCCGATCGCGCCGCCGGCGCCGTCGATGAACAGGGCCTTGGAGAGACCGGGCATCTTGCCCTGCTTGTCGGCCAGGCCGGCCTCGGTGCCGACGCCGATGATGGTGGCCATCGCGTCGAAGAAGCCGGCGAGGACCAGGGTGAAGACGGCGACCGAGGCGCTGATCGCGCCCATGCCCTTGCCGCCGAAGGCGCCGAACAGGTCGACGTGGCCGAAGAGGCCGAAGTCGGGGGCCGAGACCGGGCTGCCGGGCCAGTTCGGCGCGGAGCCGCCCCAGTCCTTGGCGGTCAGGCCGGCCGCCTTGTTGACGATCAGGGCGACCACGGTGCCGGCCGCGATGCCGATCAGGATCGCGCCGCGGACGTTGCGCGCCAGCAGCACGAAGATGGTCAGCAGGGTGAGCGCGAAGATCAGGACGGGCCAGCCGGCCAGCTCGCCGAAGGGGCCGAGCGAGAGCGGGGTGGGGCCGCCGGTGTGCACGAAGCCGGCCTTGTAGAAGCCGATGATCGCGACGAACAGGCCGATGCCGATGGTGATCGCGTGCTTGAGCGGCAGCGGGATGCCGTTCATGATCTTCTCGCGGAGGCCGGAGACGACCAGCAGCACGATCAGCAGGCCGTAGATCACGCACAGGCCCATGGCCTGGGACCAGGTGGTGTGCGGGACGACCAGGGCGGATATCGCGCCGGAGACGGAGAGTCCGGCGGCGACGGCCAGCGGTACGTTGCCGACCACGCCCATCAGGATCGTGGTGACGGCGGCGGCCAGCGCGGTGGCGGTGGTCAGCTCGGCGTGGCCGAGCTTGTGGCCGGTGACGTCCGCCCCGCTCAGGATGATCGGGTTCAGCAGGACGATGTAGGCCATCGCCATGAAGGTGGTGAGGCCACCGCGGATCTCGTTGCCGAGGGTCGAGCCCCGGGCGGAGATCTTGAAGTAGGCGTCCAGAGCGTTCTTCGGCGCGACGGCCGGAGTCGACGTGGGGGCGTCGGACTCGGCCGGTGGCTCTTCGGTGGTGCCGGGCTCCGTGGAGGTCCGGGTCATGTCCACTCCCAAGGTTCAAAGGGGGTTGGGGTGGGCGAGTCGACCTGATCTGCGGATAGGGGAGCAGGCACAGGGGGACTGATTCGACTCACTTCGTGCACTCGATGCGTGCGGGCGGTGCGGGGTGGTGCGCACCGCTGCGTGGCCCCGGCGTGGGAGAGGCAGCGGGTGGTTGGTGCACATGATGATCTTCTTCGGTGCGATGGTGGTGCTGCCCCGGGGCGGCGGGGGAAGACGTGACCGCCGCCCCGGGGAGGTATCAGAGCGTCCCGGTCAGGTGCTCGGGACGGACCGGAATGCGGTTGAGCGCGATCCCGGTGGCCTGGCGGATGGCCGCGACGATGGAGGGCGTGGCGGAGACGGTGGGGGCCTCGCCGACGCCGCGCAGACCGTACGGGGCGTTGGGGTCGGGCAGCTCCAGGACGTCCACCGGGATCGGCGGGGTGTCCAGGATGGTGGGGATCAGGTAGTCGGTGAAGGAGGCGTTGCGCACCTTCCCGTCCTTGACGATGATCTCCTCCATCACCGCGAGGCCCAGCGCCTGGGTGCAGCCACCCTGGATCTGGCCCACCACGGAGAGCGGGTTGAGCGCCTTGCCCACGTCCTGGGCGGCGGTCAGCTCGACCACCTTGACCAGGCCGAGCTCCACGTCCACGTCGACCACCGCGCGGTTGGCGCAGAAGGTGTACTGGACGTGGCCGAAGCCCTGACCGGTCTCCTTGTCGAAGGGGACGGTCGGGCGGTGGTGGTGCTCGCGGGTCAGGTCGATCGCCTCGTCGCCGAGCAGGTCGACCAGCGGGATGAGCGCGCCGGCCGATTCGGAGACGACCTTGCCGCCGATAAGCTGGAGGTCGTTCTGGGTCCAGCCGTAGCGCTTGCGGCCGCGGGCGAAGACCTCCTGCTTGACCGCCTCGGCCGCGAGCTTGACGGCGCCGCCGGTCATGTAGGTCTGGCGGGAGGCGGAGGTGGAGCCCGCCGAGCCGACCTCGGTGTTGGCCGGGTGGATGGTGACCTGCTCGACGCCCAGCTCGGTGCGGGCGATCTGGGCGTGCACGGTGACGCCGCCCTGGCCGACCTCGGCCATCGCGGTGTGCACCATGGCGACCGGCTCGCCGCCGATGACCTCCAGGCGGACCCGGGCGGTGGAGTAGTCGTCGAAGCCCTCGGAGAAGCCGACGTTCTTGATGCCGACCGAGTACCCGATGCCGCGGACGATGCCCTCGCCGTGCGAGGTGTTGGAGAGCGCGCCGGGCAGGGCCCGGACGTCCAGGTTGGTCAGGTCCAGCGGCGGGGGCAGCGGCATGTCCTTGACCCGCTGGAGCAGCTCGGCCACCGGCGCGGGGGAGTCGATCTGCTGGCCGGTGGGCATGTAGTCGCCCTCCGACATCGCGTTCAGCTGGCGCAGCTCGACCGGGTCCATGCCCAGCTTCTCCGCCAGCTTGTCCATCTGCGACTCGTAGCCGAAGGCGGCCTGCACCGCGCCGAAGCCGCGCATCGCGCCGCAGCTCGGGTTGTTGGAGTAGAGCGCGATGGCGTGCATCTTGACGTTCGGGATGACGTACGGGCCGTGGCCCAGCGAGGCCGCGTTGCCGACCACGGCCGGGGAGGCCGAGGCGTACGCGCCGCCGTCGAGGACGATCCGGCAGTCGGCGAAGACCAGCTTGCCGTCGGCGGTGGCGCCGTGCTCGTAGTGCATCCTGGCCGGGTGGCGGTGCACGTGGCCGTAGAAGGACTCGTCCCGGGCGTAGACGATCTTGACCGGCTTGCCGGTGTGCAGGGCGAGCAGCGAGGCGTGGATCTGCATCGAGATGTCCTCGCGGCCGCCGAAGGCGCCGCCGACGCCCGCGAGGGTGAGGCGGACCTTCTCCTCGGGCAGGGCGAGCACGGGGGCCATCTGCTGGCGGTCCACGTGCAGCCACTGGGTGGCGATGTAGAGGTCGATGCCGCCGTCCTCGGCGGGTACGGCCAGGCCGGACTCGGGGCCGAGGAAGGCCTGGTCCTGCATGCCGACCTCGTACTCGCCGGAGACGATCACGTCCGCCAGCGCGCGCACCTCGTCGGTGACGCCGAGGCCCGAGACGAGCTTCTGCTCGTGGCAGATGTTGCCGTAGCCGTGCGACTTGAACTCGTGCGGCTCGTGCACGTAGCCGTGGGTCTCCGGGTCGAGGCACTGCTCCTCGGTGACGATCGGGGTGAGCACCTCGTACTCGACCTTGATCTTCTTCACCGCACGGCGGGCCGTCTCCGGGTGGTCGGCCGCGACGAGGGCGATCGCCTCGCCGTGGTAGCGCACCTTGTCGATGGCCAGGGCCGGCTGGTCCTGGATCTCCAGGCCGTAGAACTTGGAGCCCGGGATGTCCTGGTGGGTGAGCACGGCGTAGACGCCGGGCAGCTTGAGCGCGTCCGAGATGTCGACGCTCACGATGTTGGCGCGCGGGTGCGGCGAGCGCAGCGCCATGCCCCAGAGCATGTCCTCGTGCCACAGGTCGGAGGAGTACGCGAACTCGCCCTTGACCTTGAGGTTGCCGTCCGGGCGCAGCGGCGAGCCGCCGATGCCGTCGGGGGAGGACTGCTTGATGTCCTGGAGGTTCTTCTGACCCTGGATGGTGCGGGTGCTCATGCCTTCGGCCCCTTCGCGCACGTGCGGGCGGAGGCGAGCCGCACCGCGTCCATGATCTTCTCGTATCCGGTGCAGCGGCAGAGGTTGCCCGACAGCGCCTCGCGGATGTCGTTGTCGCTCGGCTGCGGCTCGCGCTCGAGCAGGGCGTCGGTCTGCACCAGCAGGCCGGGGGTGCAGAAGCCGCACTGCACGGCGCCCGCGTCCACGAAGGCCTGCTGGACGAGGCCCAGCTCGCCGTTCTCCTCCGCAAGGCCCTCGACGGTGCGCACCTCGCGGTCCTGCACCTGGCCGGCCGCGACCAGACAGGAACAGACCGGCACGCCGTCCAGGTAGACGGTGCAGGAGCCGCACTCGCCCTGCTCGCAGGCGTTCTTGGAGCCGGGCAGGCCGACCCGCTCGCGCAGCACGTACAGGAGGCTCTCGCCCTCCCAGACGTCGTCCGCCTCGACGGGCTTGCCGTTGGCGGTGAAAGTGACCCTCATGCCGCGCTCCTGATCTGCTTGCTGTAGTCGTTCCAGGTCCAGGTCAGCGTGCGGCGGGCCATCACGGCCAGCGCGTGGCGCCGGTAGTCGGCGGTGCCCCGGACGTCGTCGATCGGGGAGGCGGCGGCCTTCACCAGCTCGCCGAACTTCTGGATCACCTCGGTGCCCAGCAGGTCGCCCGACTCCCACAGGCCGCGCTCGGCGAGCACGCCCTGCAGGTACTCCTCGGCCTCCACCGCGCGGCGCGGGGTGGGTGCGGCCGAGCCGATGCCGGTGCCGACGGTGCCGTTCTTGGGGTGCAGCGCGAAGCCGAAGGCGCAGACCGCGATGACCATCGCGTTGCGGGTGCCGATCTTCGAGAACTGCTGCGGGCCGTCGGCCACCGGGATGTGCACGGCGCGGATCAGCTCGTCCTGGGCCAGCGAGTTGCGCTTGACGCCCACGTAGAACTCGTCGATCGGGATCATCCGGGTGCCCCGGACGGAGGCGGCCTCGACGAAGACGTCCCGGCCGGCCGCGAGCAGCGCGGGGTGGGCGTCACCGGCGGGCGAGGCACCGCCCAGGTTGCCGCCGACGCCGCCGCGGTTGCGGATCTGCGGCGAGCCGACGGTGTGCGAGGCCAGGGCCAGGCCCGGGAGCGGCTCGGAGAGCTCGTCGATGATCCGGCTGTAGGGCACCGAAGCACCCAGACGGACCACGGATCCGTCGTTCGACCACTCGGTCAGCTCGGTGATGCGGTTCAGGTCGAGAATCGCGGATGGCCTGTGCACGTCGAAGTTCATCTCGACCATGACGTCCGTGCCGCCCGAGATGGGCAGCGCGGCCGGGTACTCAGCCTTCGCCGCGAGTGCCTCGTCCCACGTAGCGGGCCGAAGGAACTCCATGCGGTGTCTCCTCAAGTCGTCGCCGAAACCGGACGGCGGGCACAGCGCCCACCCGGTGTTCTCGGACTGTGCCACTGCGATGTCGCCTGCGTGTCAAGTCCTGGTCACCGGCGTGTTGTCCGGCGGCGTGTTTGCCAGTGAACCGCTGTGACGGGGCCCACTGGCAGTCACCGATGGCATGAGCCCCGACTTCACCGTCGCCCGGCATCCTGTACGTTCGTCCAAGCGGGACAATTGCCCTGTACAGGCCTGCCCGCAGCACTACCTACGACCGTAATCCGGCCGTGATTCCAAGGCTATGGGCCCGTGATCCGGGAGCCGGTTGATACGTAACACCCAGCGCGCCGAGTCGTGCACACTGTGAGCCCCCCACCCCTGCGAAGCCCCCCACTGTTCAGGAGGAGTTCGGATGCGTGTCCGTGACCTGCTTGCCCCCGGCGCCCCGCGGCTACGGCTGCTGGCAGCCGAGGACGAGCTCGACCGGCAGGTCAGCGGCGTGATGACCACCGACCTGCACGACCCCGGCCGCTACCTGCACGGGGGGGAGCTGGTGCTCACCGGGATGCTCTGGCGCACCGCGCCGGAGGACTCCGAGCGGTTCGTCCGCACCATCGTGGCGGGCGGCGCCGTGGCGCTGGCGGCCGGCGAGGCCGAGGTCGGGCCGGTGCCCGAGGACCTCGTCGAGGCCTGCCGCCGGCACCGGATGCCGCTGCTCGCGGTGCCCGACGACATCGCCTTCGGCTCGGTGGTCGAGTACATCGGCCGCCAGGTCTCCGCCGACCGCGCCGCCGACCTGGCCGCACTCGTCGACCGGCACCGGGTGCTGGTCTCCGCCGCGGGGGGCGGCGGGCTCGACGCGGTGCTCGACCTGCTCGGCGGCGACCTCGACCTGGACTGCTGGGTGCTCGCGCCCACCGGCCGGGTGGTGGCCGGGCCGGCCGACCACCTCTCGGCGGAGGACCGCGACCAGCTGGTCCGCGCCCACCTGGCCGCCCAGCGCCAGCGCCGCAGACCCCCGCACCGGGCCCGGCTCGCCTCCGGCGCGTACTCGCTGCTGCCCGCCCCCGGCTCGCCGGAGACCGAGGCGCCGCTGGCCGACTGGGTGCTCGCGGTGGCCGGTGACGTCACCGAGTGGACGCCCAAGCGCCAGCAGCTGGCCGAGAACCTGGCCCGGCTGGTGGCCGCCGAGCGCACCCGCCGCGACGAGGGCCGCCGGCTGCGCCGCCGGATCGCCGACGAGGTGCTCGCGCTGCTCCAGCGCGACGCCGACCCGGCCGAGCTGACCAGGGCGCTGGACGCCTCCACCGCGATGGCCGCCCGCGACGAGCAGGCGGACCCGCAGTCGGCGGAGACCGAGCGCAGCTGGCTGGTGGCCAGCTGCGAGGGCACCGGGCTGCCCGAGGGCACGGTGCGCGCCGTGCTGGAGGAGGCGCTCACCGACGCCGCCGACCGGGCGTTGGTGGCCGGCACCGGCACCGGGGCCGTGGTGGTCTGCCCGGCTCCGGGCGGCGCGGTGCCGGCCGACGCGCTGCGCGAGCTGCTCGCCCCGCTGGAGGCCGGCCTCGGCTCCGAGGGCCGGATCACCGTCGGCGTCTCGGCCCCCGCCCAGGAGGCGGGCGGCCTGCGCGGCGCCCTGGAGGAGGCCCGGCACGCCCGCCGGATCGCCGCCGCCCGGGTCGGCCGGGTCTGCGTGGCCGGCCCGGAGGAGCTGGCCAGCCACGTGCTGCTGCTGGCGGCCGTGCCGGACGAGGTGCGGCGGGCCTTCCGCAGCCGGCTCCTCGACAAGGTGATCGGCTACGACATCGAGCACCAGGCCGACCTGGTCCGCACCCTGGAGGCCTTCCTCCGCTCGGACGGCTCCTGGACGCGCTGCGCCGCCCAGCTGCACGTGCACGTCAACACGCTCCGGTACCGGATCGGCCGGATCGAGGAGCTGACCGGGCGTGACCTCTCCCGGCTGGAGGACCGGGTGGACTTCTACCTGGCCCTGGAGCTGGCCTGACGCGGATCGGTCCCGGGGCGCCCCGCCCCGGGACCGAAGGCGTTTCAGGACTTCGGCACGGCGGTCAGGACTTCGGCACGGTGTTCACGTAGTCGGTGCCGGCCGCGTAGAAGCCGTCCACCGTCTTCTGCACGTCCGCCGGTGACACGGCCTCACCGGCCTTGTAGTAGAACCAGTTGATCTTCATGTCCCAGTTGCGCGCGGCGCCGGTGAACGGGAGGTCGATGAACCAGTCGCTGAAGTGCACGTCCATGGACTCGCGCGGGACGTACTTGCCGTTGCTGGTGAACAGCTCCTTGCCGTCCAGGGTGTAGGTGGCCTTGCCGTTCACGGCGGTGACCATCATGGTGTGCCAGCCCTTGAGGTGCTGCTTGAGCGCGTGGGTGACCCGGTCCGGCGGGTCGGACTTGAACCAGCTGGTGGTGTCGAGCTGCGGGCCCACCGAGCCCCAGCCGCCGTTGGCCATGTACTCGTAGTCGAGCTCGCTGTAGTTCGCCGAGGTGTCGTCGGGGGAGATCGCCGAGAAGGACTGGACGATGTGGTCGCCGTTCTTGCCGCTGGCTGGCTCGTCGCCGAGGTAGATCCGGGCGGCGAAGGTGCCGTTCTTGAAGGCGGTGCCGGTGGTCGAGACCTCGGTCTGCCTGGTGCCCTGCTTGGTGCCGTCGGTGGTGGCCCGCAGCTGGAGGATCCGGCCGCCCTGGGCGGTGGAGTCGGCGGGGAAGGAGGCGCCCGCCGGCGACCAGGTGTCCTTGATGCCCGGGGTGCCGCCGTCGGTGCGCACCTGCCAGCCGTGGGCGGCCAGCTGCGGGTCGTCGGCGCCGCTGTAGCGGAAGGTGTCGAACAGCGTCCCCGGCGGGCCGGTGGGGGTCGGCGAGGCGGCGGCAGCGGCGGCGGAGCCGGTCGAGCCGGCGGGCGCGGCGGCGCCGGCCCGGCCGGCCGGGGTCGGGTCGGCGGAGCAGGCGGCGAGCAGGCACCCCAGGGCCGGGAGCGCGAGCACCGTCCACGCGCGGCGACGGGGGGTGCGGCGGGGCTGGCTCATCGGGCTCCTCGGAGGGCGGTTCACAGGGGGGAGCGGTAATCCTAACGAAGGCTGATAGTCAGCTAAGTGTGATGTGTAGATCGGCATTGCGATCCGATTACGACACCTGAACAGATCGCTCCAAATGCGGACATCAGGCCCAGAACGCCTCAGGTCGGTGCCCTAGTGTTCCCTCTACGCTTTCGCGACTCTTACGTACCTGCACTGAAAGGCCCCGCCGGGTGCGCCCTGTCATGTCCTCCACCGCATACGAACCGGTGCACCCGGTGCATCCCGGCGGCTACGGGGCGAGTGCCGAAGAGCCCGCCGCCGCACCGGTGTTCGTCGACCAGTCGGGCCAGCGCGGGCGGATGTTCCGGGGCCTCGGCTGGCCGGTGACGGTGGCCGGCGGGCTGTTGGCCGCGGCCATGGCCGGCAGCCTGATCGGCGTGCAGTCGGACGCGCCGGCGATGGGGATACCCGCGCAGCCCACCTCGGCCCCCACCCCCTCCGTCACCCCGGCCCCGGCCCTGCCGGTCACCCCGGCGGCGCCGAGCTCCGCGCCGCCCGCGCCGAGCGCCTCGGCGACCCCGCACGGGAAGAGCGCGACCACCACGCCCAAGTCGGGCACCAGCTCGAAGCCGGGTACCACCACGCACCGGACGGCGCCCGCGGGCCAGCCGACCAAGCACGCCTGATCCTCCGCACCACCCATCTCCAGGAGCGCCCTTGTCCCGCCACCAGCGCCGCCGCCGGCAGTCCCTGCTGCGGTCGCGCCGCCTGGCTGCGCCGCCACTGCGCTTCGTCATGCCGCTCTCCCTGCTGGCCTGCCTGCTCGTGCTGCTGGTGCTGCGCGGCCTGGCCAACAACGAGGTGTTCCACGACACCCGGATCGCGGTCTCGGTCGACAAGACGACGGTGCCGGAGAACCTGCTCAAGGGCGGCCCGGTCATCGACGCGCGCGGGGCCAAGAACGCGCACCCGGTGAGCTACCGGATACCCGACCGCACCGTGGTGCTGAGCTTCGACGACGGCCCCTCCCCGCAGTGGACGCCGAAGATCCTGGACCTGCTCAAGAAGTACGACGTCAAGGCCGACTTCTTCGTGACCGGCTCGATGACCACCCGCAACCCGGAGCTGATCCGGCAGATCGTCGCGGGCGGCCACGAGCTCGGGGTGCACACCTTCACCCACCCCGACCTGGTCTACCAGTCGCACGCCCGGATCGCCTGGGAGCTGGCCCAGACCCAGGTGGCGCTGGCCGGCGTGGCGGGCGTGCACAGCGCGCTGTTCCGCCCGCCGTACTCCTCCGACGCCTCGGCGCTGGACGACTGGAACTACCCGGTGATCAAGTACGTGGGCGCCCACGGCTACCTCACCGCCTTCATCGACGCCGACACCGACGACTGGAAGCGCCCCGGCGTGGACGCGATCGTCAAGGCGGCGCTGCCGCCCCAGCCCGGGGCCGGCCGGCTGGTCCTGCTGCACGACGCGGGTGGCGACCGGGCCGAGACGGTGGCCGCGCTGGAGCAGATCATCGTCAAGCTGAAGGGCGAGGGCTACCGCTTCACCACCATCTCCGACGCGCTCGGCGCCTCCAGCGCGATGGTGCCGGTGCACGGCTACCAGCTCTGGGTGGGCAAGGCGTTCATCGGGGCCACCCAGGTGGCCGTGTACAGCCTGCCGGTGCTGGTCGGCCTGCTGGCCGTGGTCGGCTTCCTCAACTTCGGCCGGTTCGGGCTGATGCTGCTGCTCGCCCCGGTCCACGCCCGCCGCGCCAAGAAGCCGGGCCTGTGGGGGCCGCCGGTCACCGCGCCGGTCACCGTGCTGGTGCCGGCCTACAACGAGCGCGAGTGCATCGCGCACACGCTCAACTCCCTCGCCGCCAGCGACTACCCGATCGAAGTGATCGTGATCGACGACGGCTCCACGGACGGCACCTCGGAGATCGTCGAGGAGATGAACCTGCCGTTCGTCCGGCTGATCAGGCAGGTCAACGGTGGCAAGTCCACCGCGCTCAACACCGGGATCGCGGCCGCCTCCCACGACATCATCGTGATGATGGACGGCGACACCGTCTTCGAGCCCGCCACCGTGCGCGAGCTGGTCCAGCCCTTCGCCGACCCGGCGATCGGCGCCGTGGCGGGCAACGCCAAGGTGGGCAACCGGGACAGCCTGATCGGGGCCTGGCAGCACATCGAGTACGTCCTCGGCCACAACCTGGACCGCCGGATGTACGACATGCTCAACATCATCGTGACCATCCCCGGCGCGGTCGGCGCCTTCCGCCGCGAGGCCCTGGACCAGGTCGGCGGGATGAGCGACGACACGCTGGCCGAGGACACCGACGTCACCATGGCGGTGCTCTGCCAGGGGTGGCGGATCGTCTACGCCGAGCGCGCCCGCGCCTGGACGGAGGCCCCGGCCAGCATCCAGCAGCTCTGGTCCCAGCGGTACCGCTGGAGCTACGGCTCGATGCAGGCGATGTGGAAGCACCGCCGCGCGGTGACCGCCAAGGGCCCGGCCGGGCGGTTCGGCCGGCTCGGCCTGCCCTTCGTCGTGCTGTTCGGCGTGGTCGCCCCGCTGCTGGCCCCGCTGGTCGACCTGTTCTTCCTCTACGGGGTGCTCTTCGCCGACGCCCCGGCCACGCTCTACAGCTGGGCCGGCTTCATCCTGCTCCAGTGCGTGCTGGCCTGGTACGCCTTCCGGCTCGACCGCGAGAAGCCCTGGCACCTGATCACCCTGCCGATCCAGCAGCTGGCCTACCGCCAGCTGATGTACGTCGTCCTGCTGCAGTCCTCGATCACGGCGCTGACCGGTGGCCGGCTGCGGTGGCAGAAGCTGCGGCGCACCGGCGAGGTCGCCGCGCCGGTGGAGGTCTGACCGTGACTGCACCGACCGAGTACGGGTTCAGCCAGGACACCGTCCAGCTGCGCGTCCCCGTGATGCACCTGCCCGAGCCCGACTTCGACCCCGAGCCGGTGGCGCCGCCCGCCCGCAAGGGCGGCCGCGACCGCTACCTCGACCTGCTGCGCGCGCTGGCGCTGGTCCGCGTGGTGCTCTACCACAACTTCGGCTGGTTCTGGCTGCCGATCGTCTTCCCGTCGATGGGCGTGATGTTCGCGCTGGCCGGGATGCTGATGGCCCGCTCGCTCGGCAGCCGCCCCGCGATGGGCGTCATCCGGGGCCGACTGCGCCGCCTGCTGCCCCCGATGTGGCTGTTCGGCGCGATCGTGGTCACCGCCCAGCTCGTGGACGGCTGGGGCCCCGACGCCGACGGCCACCCCGGCTGGTGGTGGGGCGAGCTGACCTTCTGGATCCTGCCGCTGAGCACCCCGCCGTACGCGAACCTGCTGCACGGCTTCAGCGGGCACCTCGACCACACCTGGGCCGAGCAGATCGTCGTCCCGCTCTGGTACCTGCGCGCCTACCTCTGGTACGTGCTGCTCTCCCCGCTGATGCGGTGGGCGCTGCGCAAGCAGCCATGGCTGACCCTGTTCGCCCCGCTGGCGATCTCGATCGCGATGAACTCCCTCTTCGCCGACCAGGACTTCGTCTACGGCCGGGTCTGGGAGAACGCCACCGACTTCACCACCTTCGGCTCCTGCTGGATCCTCGGCATGGCCTACCAGGAGGGCGTGCTCAAGCGGATCCCGCAGTACGTGGTGCCCTCCATCGCGCCGCTGGTCATGGTGGCCGGCTGGTGGTACCTGCACACCCGGCCGGTCGACCCGAGCAGCCCCACCGACATCGAGAGCTGGCCGATCGCCCAGGCCCTCTGGTCGCTGGGCTTCGTCGCCATCCTGCTCCACGTCAGCCCGTCCTGGGAGCAGTGGCCGAGGCCGCTGGAGCGCTGGAACGGCCTGGTCAGCCTGCTCAACGCCCGTGCCGTCAGCGTCTACCTCTGGCACCAGAGCGCCCTGGTGCTCGCCATCCCCCTGATCGACCCGCTCTGGACGGTCGACTTCGTCTACAAGCACATGCAGTGGCTGCTCACCAGCCAGTGGTTCCCGCTGATGGTGGCCGTCCCGCTGATCGCCCTGCTGGTGCTGCTCTTCGGCTGGATCGAGGACGTGGCCGCCAAGCGCAGGCCCCGGCTCTTCCCGTACCCGCGCCGCAAGCGCGGCCGACGGCGGGCGGCCATCTGAGCGCCGGATCCCCGCCGGGCCGTCCGGGCGTGCGGGCGTCGGGGCGTGGGGGCGTGGGGGCGTCGGAGCGTGGGGGCGTGCGCCCCGGCGTGAAAGTTGCCCGGTAGTTTGGCAAAGGGCCAGCGAGTCGAGCGCGCCTTCGCTAGATTCCTCGGATTAGACCAATTCTCCGGGGTGGCTCGTGCGAACAGCTCACCATGTTCCGGCCCGAGTCCCGCCCCAACGGGCCGCGTTGCACCAGGGCGGGCGGCGCCGGCCGCGGCGCAACCCGCCGCCCGTGGCGTACCGGGGCGGGCTGCTCCCCGCGCCGCCCGACGACCGCGAGAAGTACGGCTACGTCAAGCGCCACAGCTGGGTGCTGACGCTCTCCTCGCTGCTCGGCTTCGCCTGCGTGCTCTACAGCCAGGTGGACACCGCCCGGCACAGCCTCTGGATCTGGGTGTTCTCCCCGGCCCTGCTGCTCTCGGTGGTCGGCTTCCTGATCGGCCTGCGGCTGGAGGCGCTCACCCCCAGCTTCGACCTCAAGGCCCACCGCCGCCTGGTCCGCTCCTGGTACCCCGGCGACCACCACCCCCACGTGGACGTCTTCCTCCCGGTCTGCGGCGAGCCGGTGGAGCTCCTGCACAACACCTGGCAGTACGTCCGGCTGATGGCCGGGCACTACCGCGGCACCGTCACGCCGATCGTGCTCGACGACGGCGACAGCCCCGAAGTGGCCGCGATGGCCGCCGACTTCGGCTTCCGCTACCTGGTGCGCCCCAACCGCGGCTGGTACAAGAAGGCCGGCAACCTGCGGCACGGCTTCGAGCACTCCGACGGTGAGGTGATCCTCATCCTCGACGCCGACTTCGCCCCCCGGCACGACCTGCTCGACGAGCTCCTCCCGTACCTGGACGACGACGAGCGCACCGCCATCGTCCAGTCGCCCCAGTACTTCCGGGTGCTCGACCAGCAGAACTGGATCGAGCGCGGGGCCGGCGCCGTCCAGGAGCTCTTCTACCGCTCCGTCCAGGTCTCCCGGCAGCGCAGCGACGGCTCGATCTGCGTCGGCTCCTGCGCGATCTACCGCCGCGCGGCGCTGGCCGAGATCGGCGGCACCAGCCTGATCGAGCACTCCGAGGACATGCACACCGGCTTCGACCTGCGGGCCCGCGGCTGGGACCTGCGGTACGTGCCGCTCGCCCTCTCCACCGGCGTCTGCCCCGACACCATCGGCGCCTACTACAACCAGCAGTACCGCTGGTGCATGGCCTCGATGAGCATGCTCGGCAGCCTGGAGGCCTTCTGGCGGGTGCCGATGCGGTTCGCCAGCCGGCTCTGCTACATGTCCGGCTTCGTCTACTACGTCGAGACGGCGCTGCTCACCTTCACCGGCCCGCTGATCGCGCTGGCCCTGCTGCTCTTCTTCCCCGACCAACTCCAGGCCACCAACATGTGGTTCGTGCTGCCCAGCGTGGTCCACCTGACCGTGGTCTACCCGCTCTGGCACCGCAACCCCTACCGGCTCGAGGCCTGGGCCACCCGGGTCACCTACGGCTGGGCCCACACCTTCGCCATCTGGGACCTGCTCCGCCGCCGCCCGATGGGCTGGCAGCCCACCGGCTCGGCCGGCGCCAAGACCAACCGGACCCGCCGCTTCTGGATCGGCATGTGGGGCTGGAGCCTGCCCACCGCCGTGCTCTGGATCGGCGCGGCCGTCTGGCGGATGGCCACCATGGTGCCGGAGAACTTCGCCCTGATGCTCGGCTCCGGCGTCTTCTACGCCGTGGCCGTGGCCCGAGTGCTCGTCCAGCCGCGAACGGAGACCGCATCCTCATGACCATCGGCCGACGTTCCCTCCTGCTCGCCGCGATCGGCTTCGGCGCCGCGGCCTGCGCGCCCAGTGCCTCCGCCCCGATCGGCGCCGGCGGCCAGGGCGCCGCACCCGTCGGCGCGACGGTCGGCGGCGGGGGCGGTGGCGGTGGCGGGGCTGTCTCCGCCTCGCCGGTCGCGCCCCGGGTGCCGTACGACATCACCCCGCTGCTGCTGCCGAAGAAGAAGTACCTCGGCGCCACCTTCGACGGCGTCCCGGTCTCGCTGGCCCCGGCGGACGCCTGGACCGGCCTGGTCGGCAAAGCACCCAACCTGCTGGTCTACTACCTCGGTTGGGGCGACGAGTTCCAGACCGACCAGACCCGGGCGGTCTGGGAGAAGGGCATGCTCCCGTACCTCGCCTGGGAGCCCTTCAAGAAGACCCTCACCGAGATCGCGGCCGGCGGCGAGGACGACTACATCACCCGCACCGCCCTGGCCGTCCGCGACCTCAACGTGCCCGTGGCGATCAGCTTCGGCCACGAGATGAACGGCGGCTGGTACCCCTGGGGCACCAAGCAGAGCACCCCGGAAGCCTTCGTGAAGGCCTGGAAGCACGTCCACGACCGCTTCCAGGACGCCGGCTGCTCCAACGTCATCTGGGTCTGGAGCCCGAACGTCACCAACCCCGTGCCCGACGTGCGGCTGGCTCCCTACTACCCCGGCGACGGCTACGTGGACTGGCTCGGCGTGGTCGGCTACTACGCGCGCACCGGCCCGCACACCTTCGGGACGCTCTTCGGCCCCACGCTCAAGGAGATCCGCGCCTTCTCGGCCAAGCCCGTCCTGCTCGCCGAGACCGGCTCCGAACCCACCGCCCGCAAGCCCGCCGACATCGCCGACCTCTTCGCCGGCGTGCTCGCCGACCCGTCCGTGCTCGGCTTCGTCTGGTTCGACCTGAAGAAGGAGGCCGACTGGCGGGTGAACAGCGGCCCCGACTCCCTGACCGCGTTCCGCTCCGCCGCCGCCGACACCCGCATCGGCTTCGACGTGGCCCACCCGTGACGCGCGAGCGTGGCGACCGCTGGACCGGGTCGGGGGATACCTCGGAGTCGGGGGAGCCGGGGGAGCGGGTGGAGCAGGTGGAGCGGGTGTGGGTGGTGGATCCGCTGGGGGTGGCGGAGGCCGTGGACCCGGGGGAGCTGGCGCAGTCGGCGGGTTCGGCGGGTTCGGCGGAGCCGGTGGGTCCGGCGGAGCCGGTCGAGCCGGTCGAGCCGGTGGGACTGCTGGGGGCTGTGAGCTCGGCAGAGCCGGTGGAGCCTGCGGAATCGGCTGGCCCGGGGGCGGCCGTGCGGTCCTGGTTCACGCCCAAGGCGCAGCCACCGCCCCGGACGGACCGCCCGTCGCCCGCCTTGCGCATGCTCCTGGCTCGGGGTCCGTCGTCGGCTTCGCGGCCTGCCGCTGGTCGGCCGTACGCGGTGCCGTCGCGGCCGGTGGGGCCTGCGGCTGGCCGCCCGTACGCGGTGCCGTCGCAGCCGGTGGGGCCCGACGCCGGTCGGCCGTACGCCGTGCCGCGCCAGCCCGTCCGGCCCGACCCGGTGGACGAGGACACCAGGGTGCTGCGCCGCATCGACCCGGCGGCCCTCGCGGGGCGCACCGAGACCGGTGCCACCGCGCTGCGCCCACCGACCGCACCGGCCTGGCCCGGCCCGCCGACCGCACCGACCTGGCCCGGCCCGCCGACCGTACCGGCCTGGCCCGGCTCGCCGGTGGGATCGTCCTCGCCCGGCTCGCCGGTCGGACCGGCCTCTCCCGTCGTCCCGCCGACGGCGACCGGAGCCGGCACCCTCGTCCCGCCGACGGCGGCCGGGGCCGCCACCGCCGGGCGGGCTGCCTCGCCGCCGACCGGCTCCGTCCCGTTGCCCGCCGTCCCGCTGCCGTCGCCTCCGCCGTCCCGCTCCGGCCCACGGTTGCCGTCGCCCGGTCCGGAGCCCGGCGGGATCCCGCCCCGGCAGCGGGATCCCGACAGCATCTGGGCCCCCGACGAGACCGTCCAACTGCGTCTGCTCCCGCTGCCGGAGGTCGAGGCCGACCCCGGCTTCGCCTTCGCCGAACCGGTGCGGCCCGGGTGGACACTGCCGCCCGTCCCGGACGTGGCCTGGTCGGCGACGGCCAGCCGGCGGCGGACCTGGATCAGCCGGGGCCTGCTGCTCGCGCTGCTGATCGTCCAGGCCGTGCTGAGCTTGCGGCTGCACAACTCCGCGTTCGAGGACGAGGCGCTCTACCTCTACGCCGGGCACGCCGAGATCGCCCAGATCTTCCACGGCGCCCCCGACTACGGCGGGTTCGCGAGCTACTTCTCCGGCGCGCCCACCCTCTACCCGGTGCTGGCCGCCGCCGTGGACTCCCTCTTCGGCCTGGCCGGGGCCCGGGCGTTGAGCCTGCTCTTCATGCTGGGCGCCAACGCCCTGCTGTACTCCTTCACCCGCCGCCTCTTCAACGAGCGGGCCGGCCTCTGTGCCTCGGTGCTGTTCGCCTTCGCCCAATCCACCCTCTTCCTCGGCAACTTCGCGACCTACGACGCGATGGCGGTCTTCCTGCTGGCCCTGGCCACCTGGATCGTGGTCCGCAGCGGCCACCGCCACTGGGCCCTCCCGCTGCTCGCCGCACCGGTCGCGGCGCTGGCCGTCGGGGTCAAGTACGCCTCCGCGCTCTACCTGCCGACCGTCGCACTGCTGCTGCTCCTGGTCGCGTACCAGCGGCACGGCATCCTGCGGGCCCTGCTCCGCACGGCGCTGTTCACGGCGCTGGTCGGCGGTCTGCTCGCGGCCGCCGTCCTCAGCACGGACTACCTCACCGCCATCAGCAGCACCACCACCGCCCGGGCCCACGGCGACACCCCCACCCTCGCCATGCTCCAGGACAGCGCCCGCTGGGGCGGCCTGCTCTTCCTGGTCGCCTGCCTCGGCACCGGCCTCTACGCCCGCCGGGCCCGGCTCAGCGAGGTGCCCGGCTGGCGGCAGGCCGTGCCCGGCGCCCGCTGGCGGCTGGCCCTCGGTCTGCTGCTCACCGGCACGGCGCTGCTCGCCCCCGCCTACCAGATCCACCTTCAGACCAGCACCTCGCTGCACAAGCACGTCGGCTTCGGCCTGCTCTTCGCCGCCCCGATGGCCGGGGTCGGCGTCACCCGGCTGATGGGCGCCCACTTCAAGTTCCCGCAGTTCGCGATAGCCGTCAGCGTGTTGGCCCTGACCATGGGCATGTCCCAGTCCGCCAAGAACTACGGCATCTGGCCCGACACCAAGTACCTGATCCAGGACCTCTCCTACAAGGTCCAGCCCGGCCAGCGCTGGCTCGGCGAGCCGCACGAGGGCCCGGTCTACTACCTCTCCGACCTCGGCCGCACCAGCTACCCCCAGTGGACCTCGGTCTACTACATCGACTACACAGGCCGCCCCGGCCCGCACCTCTCCGGCATCCCCGGCTACCGCGCCGCCCTCCAGGACGGCTGGTTCGACGGCGTCGTCCTCGACTGGTCCGACAACCCGGGCGCCGTCCCCCGCGCCATCCGCGACGAACTCCGGGCCGGCGGCAAGTACCGCCTCTCCTCGGCCCTCCCGTACCAGACCTCGGCCGGCAAGGGGCACTTCGAGGTCTGGCTCAAGCAACAGACCCTCCCCGCCAAGTAGCCCGCGCGTTGTCGGTGGCTGCCGCTACGGTCGGCATAGGCTGGCGCCAGACCAGTACCGGGGAGCGGAGGACCGATGGCCGGCAAGGTGTTCTTCAGCGTGTCGATGTCGCTGGACGGGTACGTCGCGCCGGTCCACCCGGCCGCGGAGCCGCTCTTCGCGCCGGAGAACCGTGACGATCCCCAGGTGCAGCGCTGGCTGTCCCAGTGGGGCGAGCTCCAGAGTTGGGTCTTCCCGCAGCGCTTCTTCCGGGAGAACACCGGCTTTGGCGAGGGCGGCGAGGAGGGCCGTGACAACGACCTCCTGCGTCAGACCTTCGAACGCACCGGCGCGAGCGTCCTCGGCAAGCGGATGTTCGACCTCGGCGAGCAGTCCTGGCCCGAGGACGCCCCCTTCCACACCCCGGTCTTCGTCCTCACCCACACCGCCCGCGCGGACTGGGCACGCCCCGGCGGCACCACCTTCCACTTCGCCACTGAGGGCATCTCGGCCGCCGTGGCCCGCGCCCGCGAGGCCGCCGGCGACCGCGACGTCCGCATCGGCGGCGGCGCCGAGACCATCCTCCAGGCCCTCAACGCCGGCCTGGTCGACGAGTTCTCGGTCACCGTCTCCCCGGTCCTCTTCGGCGCCGGAGCCCGCCTCTTCGAGGGCATCGACGCCGACCGGATCGCCCTGGAGCCGCTGCGCTCGGAGTCGGTCTCCCGGGTCACCCACCTGAGCTACGCGGTGAAGCGGCGGTAGTCAGGCTCGTGTCTGATCGGAATGACGTCGGGAACGTTCATGGACGAGCCGCAGGGTCTACTTGGGACAACGGGCGGACTTGAGTTGCTTGATCCTCGTGGAGCTAACCGACGAGGAAGCGGAACGACACCTCCCAGGCCCGGAACTTGCACTGCAATGTGAGGGACTGGATCTCGAAAACGGGGGGAAGCTCGGCTCCGTACTCGTAGTACCGCACCTGGTCAATCCCCTCCGGCTCCTTCTCAGGGGGCTCGCTCCAGCAGTCCGAGCTCACCGCGTCCTGCAGGAGCACGAGCTCGCCGACATCGTGGAACTCGAGGAGGAACCGCCCGGCCGTCACGTGCTGGAACTCCAGCCGGAGCACTGTTTTCGGGTGGCCCGTCAGTGTTAGGTCGAGGAGCGAGCAGTCGTTGTGGAGGTCAATGTAACCGTCGCCGACGTACAGCTCGATGTGGTCGCCCGGCGCACTCCATGGGTGGAGACCGGTGAATCTGGCTTGCATGATGTCTCGCTTCGGGATGGTGTTCAGTAGGGGGCCGGGGCAAGCAGTCGAGTGGTGCCCGTCAGCGGGGCTGCTCCTCTCTTCTTTGGAGCTTCAGTCAACGAGGCTCACGATTAGCTGAACGGAGTCGGACACCACTCCCAGAAACCGAAGGTGCAGAGATACGCCCGCCATGCTGCGGTGAGGAACGGCCGCCTCAGTGTCAGTTGGCAGAACATGATGAGTAGGAACGGGATGCCGGACAGCCCCAGCACGAACAGCGCTGGCTCCGTGCCGGCTGCCCAACCGGCGAAGACGGAGAACAGCAGAGTGGTCGCCAAGCCGATGTGGGCGTCGCCCGGATCAGGTGTGCGCGTTCTCCGAACCGGAGAGGTTGCTCTGGTTTCATGGTCTGCCAGCACTACAGCGTCGCGCTCGTTTCTTGTCTTTGATCGGTGCGCCGCCGACAGCCTTGGGGTCGGGGCGGTCGAGTGGACGCGGCCGAGGCGAGAGCCTAGGCCCAGCGGTCTGATGCCCTAGGAGCGGAGCTCCCATGGTGAGGGCGTCCAGGAGCGACTGACGTCTAGAACCATTGGAAGATCCCGAAGGTGTACAGGTATGCCCGCCGTGTCGCCGTGCGGAACGGCCGCTTCATCGCGAGTTGGCAGATCAGGATGATCAGGAAAGGGCAGCCGGAAATCCCCAGGATGAACAGTGCCGGGCCCGCCCCGGCCATCCAGCCGATCACGGCGGAGGCCATCACGGCGATCACCACGCCGAAGTGGGCGTCACTCGCGTCGGGTTTCAGTATTTCGCGGACTGGTGAGACTTCCTCGGTGCGACGGTCTTCCGTCATCGGATCCACACTCGTTTCTTCCCTCTGATCGGTGGGTCGCTGTCGACCGAAGCCGTTGGCGACGCGCCAGTTGAACGTATACGACTCGACAGGACGCTTGGCTACCAGCCCCACCGGTGACGCCAGATCCGGGAGACGATGGTCCGCACCGAGCGCCGGGCGGACGTACCCCCGAACGGACTCTTGGGCCTGGGCTTGAACCAGCCCGACAGGCAGCTGCGGCCCATCAGATAACCGCAGGCGACGCCCTTTCCGAGCGAGGTCGCGGTCGATGGCACCCATCGGCCCATCCCGGCCTTGCGCTCTGCCCGGTTGGAGACCGCGTAGTGCGCGCCCAAGCCGCCCGCGAAGACCGCGCCCGCGCCGATCGCGAACACGGCACCACCGCACACCACTGAGATGACGCAAGCGGCGGTACCGGTCGCGGCCGCTGCGGTGACCCCCCAGTTCACCGCTGTGTGCTTCCAGGTCGAACCCTTTTCCCGTATCTGCTTCTTGGCCCATTTGCGGAAGCTTCGCCGCCCGTCCAGGTCGTAGCAGTTCAAGCCGTCGCCCCGGCAGTACTCGTAGGCGTTGGCGTTGCCGCCCGGGATCGGGTCGACCGAGAGGAAGCGGCCGAGGGAGGGGGCGTAGAGGCGGACGCCCATCAGGACCAGGCCGCCGAGGGTGTCGGCGGCGCGCTGCTTGGCGCCGATCCAGCCGTAGCGGGTGGCCGACTGGCCCTCGCGGGGCCGGCCGTACTCGTCGTAGTCGAGGACGGTGGGGGCGGTGGCTGGGTCGAGTGGGTACTGGACGGTGATGTCACCGTGCAGGTTGGCGAGTTGGAGGACGGTGCCGCCGTCCTTGGCGGTGGTGGCGGCGAGGTCGCCGGTGGTACCGGGGACGTTGCGGGTGACGGTCCCGATAACGTCCTCGGTGGTCCAGCGCGGGGAGTCGGTCTCGTTTCCGTAGTGGTTGGTGGTCGAGCCGGTGCGGGTCCAAGTGTCGGGGCCGCCGGTCTCGGTGGTGCGGGTGCGGAAGCGCTGGGCAGGGTCGAGGGTCCAGGTCAGCCGGGCGCTGCCGGCGGTCTGCTGCTGGACCAGGTCGGTGACGTAGTAGGTGAGGGCGGAGTCGGGCAGTGTGGTCGTCCGGCCGAAGGTGTCGTAGGTGTAGCCCGGGTCGGTGAGGCGGTCGGCGCTGTCGTAGGTGTGGGATTCGGTGGTGGGGTTGTCCGGGGCGCAGGCACCCGTGGGGGCGGCGGGGGAGGTGGACTTGGTCAGGCGGTTGGAGTGGGTGTCGAAGGTGTACTGGCGGGTTATGCAGCCGGCTGCGGCTGTGCGCTGTTCGGCCTTGGTGAGGCGGCCGAGGCGGTCGTAGGTGTAGTTGCGGGTGGCGGTGGAGGAGGCGTCCTTGGCGATGGCGCCCTGGGTGGAGACCTCGATGGACTGGGACCAGACGACGGAGTTGTCGGAGGTCCGGGTGTAGACGCGGCCGGTGGCGTTGCCCGTGGCGTTGAAGGAGTCCTTGCGGAGGATCCCGCCCGGATAGGTCTGCTCGACGAGCTGGCCGTCGGGGCCGTAGGAGGCGGTGAACTCGCCGGCCACGCTGTCGTTGACGGAGGTGACCATGCCGCGGGGTTCGCGGGCGCGGTCGTAGGTGTAGGTGGTGGAGCCGGTCGGGTCGGAGACCTTCACGGGCTTGCCGTACGTGTCGAACTCGGTCGTGGTGGTGGCGCCGTCGGCGTCGGTGTAGGAGATCAGCCGGCCGAGGGCGTCCAGGACGCGGGTGAGGGATTTGCCGCCGGAGGTGGTCTTGATCGAGTCACCGGTGGCGGGGTCGTACTCGGTGGTCACGGGCGGGAGGGGGAGGCCCTCGTCGGAGGTGATCTCGGTGGAGACGATCCGGTCCGCGCCGTCGTAGGTGGTGACGGTCTTGCGCGACTTGCCCGCGTTGGTCTCGGTCGTTTCTTCGGCGTCGCCGAAGCGGGAGTAGCGGGTGATCCGCTTCACCGGGAGGGTGGTCGGCATCCGCGAGGCGTCGGCGCCGGTGATGGCGCCGCCCGGGAGGGTGAGGCAGGGGCTGCCGGCCCACTCCGGGTGGTTGCCGCAGGCGGCGTCGTCCGGGCTGGCGCCGGCGGTGTAGAAGGCGGTCCGGACGGTGGTGGCGTCCGAGCCGCTCGCGCCGGGCTTGCGGGACTCCAGGGCACGGCCCGAGGGGTCGTACTTGATCGTGGCGGTGAGGTTGGCGCCGAGGGCGTCGGTGGTGACCGAGGTCGCCGTCTTCAACGTCCAGCCGGGGGTGCCGCCGATCGGGGTGTCGTAGCCGTTCTTGGTGACCCGGAGCTCCACGTCGGCGGCGTAGCCGTCGATGCGGGCGCCGTCGGTGGCGGTGGTGACCAGGTGGTAGGCCCGGCCGTCCGGCTTGCCCTCGTCGTAGGTGTTGGTGTTGTGGTCGCGGACGAGCACCGGGGTGCCGGCGGTCAGCGAGGGGTTGAGGGTGGTCTTGGTGAGGGTGAGCTTGTCGATGCCAGCCTGGTAGAAGGGGGTGGTGGCGGAAGGGTTCCTGCCGGTGACGGTGAGGCGGAGCTCGTGGTCACCACGGGCCAGGCGGATGGTCGAACCGGCGTTGAACGGTGTGGAGGTGACGGTCGGGTTGTAGCCGTCGAAGGTGCCGCCGACGTTCCGGCCGTCGATGGAGAGCTGGACGATGCCGTAGTCCACGGCCTTGGTCAGCACCGCGCCGAGCTGGTACTCGCCCTCCTCCGGCACCGAGACCCGGAAGGAGGCGTAGTCCCCGACCTCGTTGGCCATGAAGAAGAGCTGGGTGTCACCGGACCAGGTGGTGTTCGCACAGCTGCCGCAGCTCGACTTGGTCTGCGCGCGCAGGGTGTCGGTCGCCCCGAGCTGGACCAGGTTCTCGCCCTCGGCGGTCCAGACCGCCGGGGTGGTCTGGCCGGTCACCGGCTCGGCGAGCGAGGCGCGGTAGAGCGGGCCGAGGGTCTCGGTCACGTCCAGGCCGTCGGCCGTGTACGTGGTGCGGGAGTCGAGCAGGCGCGAGCGCGAGGCGGAGTCGGCCGGGAGGCCGAGTTCGGCGGCGAAGCGGTCGGCCTCCGGGTGGGTGCCGAGGGCGATGGCGCGGTTGGTGGCCTCCAGGGTGCGGACGACGTGGCCGAAGCGGTCGTACTCGCTGGTGTCGACGTCCCCGCCCGGGGTCACCGAGGGGGTCGCGGTGTTGACCTCGTTGCCGGAGGCATTGAGGTAGTGGACGGTGGCCGGGCGGTAGCCGTCCGGGCCGGGCTTGGCGGCGGTGGCGGTGTGGGTGCCGGGCTCGTCCTCGGGGCCGAAGACGGCGGTGGCGTCAGTGGGGGCGTCGGTCTGCGCCCACTTGGCCACGTCAGCGCCCGACAGGTCGTACGGGCCGCCCGCGACACGGGTCAGCGGGGTGTCGTAGACCACCTTGGTGGCGGCTTCGCCGTTCACCTGGTCCCTGCTGCCGGGGGCGAGCGTGCCCCGACGGACCTTCAGGAGCCGGCCCGGGTCCTGGTCGGAGCCCGCCTTGCCGAAGTCGAAGTCCCAGGGCAGCTCACCGGCCGGGGCGATCCGGGTGACCCGGCCCGCCTCGTCGTAGCTGTACGTGGTCTTCAGCGGGGTGGCCAGCCGCGGGTCCCAGACCTGCACCAGTCGGCCGCGCTCGTCGTACAGGTACCGGGTGACCTCGACGGCCTCCTGGCGGGAGGTGGCCGGGTTCCAGGACCAGACCTTGACCGCGCGCATCCGGTCGGCGAAGTCGCCGGGGGTGCCCGGCGCGGCCGTGGTGGCGGTGGCGTAGTCGTAGTCCATGACCTCGCAGCCGCGCGGCAGCGGGTCGACGGTGCAGCCGTTGGTGTCGTCCACACCCGGTTCGACCGGGGCGATCACGCGCTTGACCAGCGAACGCAGGTCGGTGGAGTCGTAGACGTACCGGGTGGTCGACGCGGCGTCGGGGCCGGCGGTGGACTGGACGGTGTAGACGTCCGAACCGGGCTGGCGGGCGAAGACCGTGGTGCTGCCGTCGAGCGCGGTGAGCGTGTAGGTGGAGCCGGTGGCCTTGAGGCTGAGCTCCTCGGCGCCGGGCTCGGGCCAGAGCGTGCCGTCCTGGGCCTTGGCGAAGGTGAGCGAGGTGTCGTCGGTGGACTTGATCACCGCCGAGTCGGCGCTCGGGAAGGAGAGCGAGGTGTGGTCGCTCGCCTCGCCGGCGGCGCCGCCCGCCCACTCCGGGCCGAACGGGGCGATCAGCTCGCGCACCGACATCGCGTCGAAGTACACCGGCTTGTCGGCCCGGTTGGCGTGGCCGTTGTAGAGCCGGACCTGGGCCTCGGTGGCGTCAGCCGGCACGGTGACGTCGACCGTCAGCTCGGCCCAGGCGTCGGTGTACGGCGCCTTGCGCGAGGTGGTCGCGGTCAGGGTGCCCGGCTTGCCGGTGAGCACCGCGATCCGCATGCCGCGGTCCTGGTAACCGGCCGTCAGACCGGTGGTGGCAGGCACGTAGACCCAGGACTTGACCCGGTAGGTCTTGCCCGGCTTCATGCCCAGTTGCAGGCCGCCGCTGCCGCCGAGCAGGGCGTAGGTGTCGCCCTGCGCGTCCGCGTCGGGCAGCACCTTCAGCGAGTCGGTGGACCCGCCCTGGCCCCGGTCGGTCACCCGCAGGGCGGTGCCCGGGGAGGCCAGGAAGCCGGTGGTGTCGGTGGAGACCTGCTGCTGGTTGGCCGTCAGGCGCTCGCCCTGCTCCTGCCAGCCGCGCTGGGTGCCGCGCGAGGAGGAGCTGCGCTGGGCGGACATGCCGAACTCGTCGGCGTCGGTGACCTCGGTGGAGTAGTCACCGGTGAGCAGGTTGACCGAGCCGGGGCCGATCGAGGTGCCCGCTGCGCCGTCGGCGTTCCGGTCGGCGGTGAAGGTGCGCCACTCGGTCGGGTAGGACGGGTCGCTGTCCTTGTCGGTGAAGAGCACCGCGCGGACCTGGACCACGCCGCCGACCTGGCCGAGGGATTCGAGCACCGACCAGTTGGCGTGGCCGCCGAGCTCGGCGAGGCGCGGCTTCGGCCCGCTGACCGGGGTGTTGTCGGCCTTGGCGAGGTGGGCGGCCGGTACGTCGAACTCGGTCGCGCCCGGCCCTCGGCGGTACTGCCAGGTGACCCGGGTGTACTGGGTCTGGGCGTCCACGGCTAGCTTCACGCGCTTGGCGGCCTGGGTGCCGTCCACCGGGGAGGTGACGCCGGCCTTGCCGCTGCGGAAGGAGTAGCCGGTCGGGTCGGAGAGGTTGTCGGCCCGGTCCTTGGCCTGCACCTTGAGGGTGTGCAGCCCGTCGGTGGCCGGGGTGATCGCGGTGGTGGTCGCGCCGGTGGCGTCCACCGTCACGGGGGCCTTGCCGTCCAGGGTGTAGACGAAGCCGACCAGGTCGTTCGTCCCGGCGGGCGGGGTCAGGGTGAACCGGCCGGACTGGCCGGAGGCCCCGTGCCAGAGGCCGTCGGCGGGGTACTCGGCGGAGGTGACGAAGGGAGCCCCCGGCTTGGTGGTGTCCGCGACGACCACCGTGTCCTGGGGTGCCCAGGGGGAGTTGTCCGTGCCGTCCCAGAGCCGGGCACCGATCGAGTAGCTGACGCCCTCGTCGAGCTTGGCCAGGCCGAAGTCGGCCGGCTTGACCTGGGCGTAGGTGCCGTTCGGCGCCTCCTTGTAGACCCGCTTGACGAAGGTGCCGGCCCGGTAGAGGTCGAAGTCGACGCCGACTCGGCCGCCCGCGTCCGGGTCAGCCGCCAGTACCTGGAAGGTGGGGGTGGCCGAGGAGGAGTAGCGCGGGTTGCCCTGACGGGCGGGGAACACGTCCACGGCTGACGGGGCGTCGGGGACGGTGTTGTAGGTGACGGAGAGCCGGGGCGGGAAGGAGCCCTCGGCGGAGTCGAAGCGCTTGTACGAGTACGGGCTGCTCTCGGTGGAGGCGCGCAGCCCCATCGCGTTGTTGCGGTAGCCGTTGTCGGACCAGGCGGTGACCAGCTTGGTCACGTCCTGGGTCACCCAGGCGTTGCCGCAGCCCGCGCCCTCGTTGCCGGCCGTCTGGTTGGTGACGGCCCACATGCCGTTCCAGGCCGGCTGGTCGGTCCAGCGGGTGGCGGTGGAGGCCATGCCGGTGTCCCAGACCTCCCAGGATATCGGGTCGCAGGACCAGGAGTACCAGTTGAAGAGGTTCAGCTTCGCCGAGAGGATGTGCTTGCCGTGGATCGGCGCCTCGGGGAAGTGCAGGAACGAACGGGCCACCTGGCCGCTGCCGTTGTTGCCCAGCTTGAGCTCGGCGGCCGAGGACTGGTCGGTGGTGTACCCCTGCTGGACGAAGGTGTCGAAGGACGGCCCGATCTCCACGGCCGGGTCGATCGTCACGGGGTAGGTGGTGGCGGGGTCGGCGAGGAAACCTGCGTCCGGGGTGAACACCAGCTCGGTGTCGGCGCCTTCGCCGCGCAGCTCCATCGTCACGGCGGCCCGGCGCAGGTGCTCCTGCGACTTCGGGTCGACGGCGGCGTCCCACATGACCGGGGCCGGGATCCGGCCGGCGGGCTTGCCGGTGCCGATGTCGAGCAGGTCGATCGAGCCGTCGTCCTTGCGGACCACCTTCAGCCCGGTGGTGTCGAGCGGCAGCGTGACGGTGCCGGCCTGGGAGACGGCCGAGCGGTCCTTGACGATCAGGAACTGCTCGAAGCCCGTCCGGGTGGCCCGGAGTTGGAGGTCCACGCCCGGGCGGGCGTCGACGTAGGTGGCCGTGCTGCCGTCCAGCTTGGGCTTCGGCAGCTTGCCGAGCCAGCCGAGCTGGACCCGCTGGTCGCCGGAGCCGAGCTTGACCAGCTCGCGCTCGGCGGGCTGGAGCGGGGGCTGGGACTGGAGCTGGGGCGGGGTGTCGGCAGGCAGGGCGAGGCGAGCTGCGCTCCGGGCGGCGCGGTCGGCGGGGGCCGAGGCGGAGGCCGATGCGGAGGCTGAGGCCAGCGGCGACGGCGTCGCGGTGGCGCTGGGACTCGCGGCGGCAGAGGCGCTGGCGGTCGACAGCGCACTCGGCGCACTCGGCGCAGCGGTCGGTGCGGCGCTCGCAGCGGCTGACGGTGCGGCGGTCGGGGAGGCGGTGGGCGGCGTCGACGGCGGCGAGGTCGAGGTGCCGGGGGCGGCGTCGCCGGTCGTCACTCCGGTGTCGCCGCCGGCGAAGACCAGGCCCTCGGGGTGGGCCTTCGGTGCGACCGTGCCGTCGGCCTGTTCCACCAGCGTGGTGTCGACCGGTATCCAGGCCTCGCCCACCCGCATCCGGAGCGGGCCGGAGAAGACGTCCTGGGTGAACGTCCCGTCCGGGTTGGCCCAGAGGGTGACGGTCGCCGTACGGGCGTTGGCCACCTCGACGCGGTGGCCCTGCAGGCGGGCGGCGAGCAGGGCTGACGCCTCGTCGGGCGCCTCCGTGCTGGTGGCCGGGGCGGGTGCCTGCGGTGCGGCGGCGGCCGGCGTGGCCGCCGTCAGCGCATCGAGCGCCACCCCCGTCTCCACCAGCAGGCCGAGCGCTGTCAGCACCGCGATGCGGCGCGTCCTGCGCAGTGTGAAGGCCCCGCCTGCGAACGCACGCGGGGCCCGGGACTTGCGTAGCAAAGCTACTCCCAAGAACTTTCCGTTTACTGGTCATGAGATAGCAAAGATCTCCTAATGAATTTCTCATGCGCGATCGGGGGGGATGGTTCGTTCTGATATCAATCCCACAACGGATGCGGACCGGCGCGCCCATATGTGACCTTTGGTCATATATGGCTCGTGCGGGTTGTTTGCCCGATTTGACCCGAAGGGTGCCTCAGTGTTGGGGAAGGAGAGCCCGAGGTAAGGGGGCGGTAAGGAGGGGTCGGCAGAGTCTGCGGTGGCCGAAGTGGTCGGCTCGCCTCCTCGGAGGCTTCGTCACCTTAGGAGAGTTCAGATGCGCGTTGCACGTGCGGCCCGGGCGTCCGTGATGGCTGGTGCGGTGCTGGTGGGGGCGCTGGGGCTGGCGGCCCCGTCGGCTCAGGCGAGCTCCGGGTGTTCGGATACCTCGAAGCCCTTCTACGTGTGCGTGGACAGCAACACGTACTTCCGGTACCTGGGTTACTCCAGCTACTCGCTCTCGCTGCACTCGAGCCGGCCGTCCACCGACTACCGGATCACCACCAACACCGGCTTCAACCAACTGGAGTACCCGGGCTGGAGCCAGTCCTTCACCGGCTCCGGCGGCAGCATCCAGGTCTGCGGCAGCGAGGCCACCTACGGCAAGTACTGCGTGACGGTGAGCCCGACGGTGTCGAACGCCACCTGAGCGACCTGAGGTGAGGTGACGGGGTGTCGGGTCGGGCGGCGGCCCGGCCCGACACCCCGTGCCTGGCGGTGCGGGAACGTCCGATGGCGGCGGCCGACTCGGCCTTCACGGTCAGGCGTGGTGCCGACCGGTGAAGACCACGGCCGCAGCCATCCACTGATGGTCGCAGGTGCCGGCCGCTGCGTAGGTGCCGGCGGCGGTGACCTTGCGGTAGCCGGTGGCCAGCTGATCGTGGGTGACGAGCAGTGTCGGCAGGGCGGTGAATCCGTTCGACCAGGTCGTCGGCGCACCGCCCTGAACGCCCGCGACACCGAATACCAGCTCGGGGTCGGCGGTGTTGGTCGTTGTCGGTCCGGAGTTGAAATCGGTGCCTGCGGCGCCAGTCGCGGCGGCGTGACTGGCGATCGTCTCGACGTTGGTCAACTCGTCCACTGCCAGATGGTGTTCGCCGGTGTAGGGATAGCCGACGGTGATCGTGTCCGAGGTTGACAGTGCCTTGACCGCGGTCGCGGTGACGATCAGGGTGCGGTCGTCTGCGCCGTCGAGCTGGTCCGCTGCCGTGGTGTAGGTGTTGCCCTGGCTGTCGGTCGCACTGACCGTCCCGGCATGGGTGTTGGTAAGCATGATGGCCACCACGAGGGTGTCGCCGGCAGTGACCGCGTGCCCGACCGGCAGGTTCGTCGACATCCCGTACGCGTCTCCGGTCGCCGAGGCGATGCGCGCGACGTAGCCGGGCGCGCCCGGTGACGCCGGTGCCGGGAGTGACGAGGCCGGGAGTAACGAGGCTTGGTGCGTCCAGGTGCCGATCCCCAGGGTCGCGCATACACCGACCACGACCCCCGCCAGCATCGCCGGCAGAACTGCCGCCCGGGACCTCGGCCACGGGTGCCGACCCCCGGATACCGGAGCCGGCGGGCCCGGTGGTACCGGTTCCTGGGCCGTCGTCGTGGCCTCCACCAGGACGGCCACCGGGTACGGAACGTCCTCCTCGGGCTGGCACGCTCGCGCGGCTCTGGACCACTGGTGCTGCCACTCGCCGCTGTCGCCCCCGCAGGCCTCGACGAACGCCCTGACCGTGGGCCAGGTCGGGAGCCGGGTACCGCTGACGGCGTCGTGCAGGGTCGTGGCCGACACCTTCCCCGAAGCCTTGGCCATGGCTCGGAACGAGGGCTGTCCCGCGTCCGCGCGTAGTGTGCGCAAAGCCCGTACGAGTTCGTCGATCGCTGCACGACGTGCCTGAACACCGCCGTCAGATGCGCCTGTCCGAGCCACCAGACATCCCCCCGCCCGCTGTTTTTTGTTGTACGACGCTGTCCGGCCTACCGGACAACACGACGTGCTCCGATCGTAGGTCTCAGCCGGGGACCGCGGAATGGTGCCGGGCAACGGCCGGGTGGAGAAGGTCGACCCGGCAGACCGCAGCACGCACACCGGACACCGAGTCCGGTGCCGAACCGTCAACAGGGGGTTGTCCATGAAGAAGACATTCGCCGCACTCACCGCGAGCAAAGCAGCCCGCCGCACCGCCGCCCTGGTCGCCGCACCGGTGCTGGCCCTGACCGTCGCCTCCGGTACCGCCTTCGCCTCGGACCCCGTCGTCAGCAACACCTCGGCCTGCGTCGCCACCCTGCAGCACAGCGGTAGCAGCGTCCGGATCGACCCCAACCGCAACAACTGGACCTGCGCGTTCGGTATCTGGGACTACAGCATCGGTGGCTGGGTCGCGTACCAGACCACCGGCAACTACTCGGCGTGGGTCTACAACGACGGTGCCTTGCAGATGGGCGTCTACTCCAGCGCCACCGGCTACTGGAACTGGGGCCCGTACAACGGCTGACCTTCGGAGCAGGAACACGGGGGTGGATCCTTCGACCCCCGGAGCGTCCAGCGGTCCTCCCAGGGGCGACCGCTGGATGCTCGGCGCGGCGGGGCGTCAGGGATAGTGGGGCGCATGGAATTCAGGGGTGGTGACGGGGTCGGGCTGGCGTACCGCGAGGTGGGGCGGGGGCGGCCGGTGGTGCTGGTGCACGGGCACATGTCACGGGGGCTGCACTGGGAAACCCCCACCGGGGGCGATCCGCAGGCGCTGCTGGCGGCCGTCCCGGTGCCGACGCTGGTGCTGACCGGCCGGGAGGAGTCGCACAACCGCACCGCGAAGGAGCTCGCGGCGGCGCCGGCGCACGGGGTGCACCTGGAGGTGCCCGGCGACCACTTCACGGCGCAGGAGTCCCCCGAGTACCGGGCGGCGCTGACCGAGTTCCTGGCCGGGGCGTGAGGGGGTTGTACGTGCGGTTCGAGGCCGTGGAGCCGAATCGGCGGGGGACGTACCCGGGGGTGTTCGCGCTGCTCAACGGGCTGGCGGCCGAGGGGCGGCTCAGTGCGGCGGAGGAGGCCGGGCGGCGGGCCGGGTACGACTGGTACGACGCCAATCTGGTGGATCCGTCGACGGTGGATCCGGGGGTGTACGACCGGGAGCGGCATCCGGGGGCGCGGGCCTGGTTCAAGGCCTCGGCGGTGGAGCACATCGCGCGGGCCGAGGCCTGCCGGGCCGTGGTGGAGTCGCACGGGGTGGGCTGCGCGGTGGTGTGGGCCCAGAGCCCGGGGGTGGTGGTCTACGAGGACCAGCACCAGGTGGTGGCCCTGCCGGAGCAGCCGAACGGCACCGCCGGCTGAGCAGCGGGCGGTGGCCCTGGCCGGGGAGTGAGACCGGCCAGGGCGGTGGGGTCAGTGCTGGGCCGGGATGACGCCGGTGAGCCAGCGGAAGATCTCCGGGACCATCGGGCCCCAGACGTCGCTGCTGTGGGCGCCGCTGGTCTCCTGGACGGTGACCGTGGTGGGGGACTTGGCGGCGGCCTTCAGGGCCATCGCGCCCTCGTAGCCGTCGCCCTTGTTGCCGGAGAGGAAGAGGGCGGTCTTCGGCGGGGTGGCGGCGGTCTTGAGGATGTTGAGCGGGTTGGAGATCTCGCGCAGGTGCGGGTCCTTCGCGGTGAGCGAGGCGCTCTCCGAGCCCGGGTCGTTGTAGCCGGAGAGGCTGATGCCCGCGCGGTAGCGGTTCGGGTGCTCCAGGGCCAGCTTGGCCGCGCAGTGGCCGCCGGCCGAGTAGCCGGCCACGGCCCAGCGGTCGGCGGAGGGGTCGACCCGGAAGTTGTCGAGCATCATCTGCGGGACGTCCCGGGAGAGCCAGGTGTCGGCGTTGACCTTGCCGGGCACGTCCGCGCAGCCGGTGTCGGTGGTGTTGCCGAGCAGCAGGGTGCGCGGGGAGATCAGGATGAACGGGGCCACCTGGCCGGAGGCCATCAGCGGCTTGAGCTGCTCGGAGACCTTGAGCGTGCCGTACCAGGTGGAGGAGGAGCCCGGCCAGCCGGGGAGCAGCTCGACCACGGGGAAGGTCTTGTCCTTGTAGGACGGGTCGTCGTACTGCGGCGGGGTCCAGACCAGCACCTCGCCGTCCACGCCGGAGAGCCGGCCCTTGAGCTCGGTGCGCTTGACGTCCTTCGGCACCTTGCTGTCGTCCACCCCGGTGAACTGCTGGATGACCTTCGGCTCCTGCTTGGCGTCGTTGCTGCCCTTGCCGCCACCGGTGGTGCCGCTGTCGGCGGGCACCTGCGGCACCGCCCGGACGTGGTTGCCGGTGCCGAGCAGGTCGTCCCATGTCCCGTAGATCAGGTTCGCGTTGTTGACCATGACGAAGACCATGGTCACGGCCGTGGCCTGGGCGAAGAGGATCATCACCAGCCGGGAGAGCAGCTGCACCGGCTTCGGTCCGCGCACCCGTCCCCAGAGCAGCAGCGCCGCCGCGATGGAGAGGGGGACCAGGATGATCGTCAGGATCAGGAAGGGGGTGCCTGTGAGTTGCATCGAGCTCTCGTATCCGGGTGGGCAGGGGTGTGGACGGCCATTCGGTCAGACGCCGTCGAACGGTTGATCAGTTGCCGATGGACCTCGGGGAGACCTGAGAGGAACATCACGTTTTTCTGAGAATCGGCTGTTAAGGCCGAGTGCAAGTGTGCCATCCGCGCTGGGCCATCCGGTGAACGGGCCCAGCGATCCGTCAGCGAGTCTCGGTGGCCTCTCATGCCCGGCGCCCCGAGACTGGGAGTCACGGCTCCGGGACCGGGAGTCAGGTGACAGCCGATCAGGAGGGCGGGTGGGGGCGGTGCGGCGAGCGGTGGCACTGGCGGCGGCGGCGTTGCTGGCGGTCGGGGCGGCGGCCGGGTGCAGCAGCACCGGCGGGCTGCGGGCCGAGCGGGCGAGGGAGAAGGCCTCGGCGGCGGCCGGGGGAGCGGTCAGCACGCCGCGCTGGAAGGTGGCGATGGTCACCCACGCCGGGGCCGGCGACTCGTTCTGGGACACCGTCCGCAAGGGCGCCGAGCAGGCCGCCGCCAAGGACAACATCACCTTCCTCTACTCCAACGACGCGCAGACCCAGGGGCAGGTGCAGCTCGTCCAGGCCGCGATCGACCAGAAGGTGGACGGCCTGCTCGTCACCCTGGCCAAAGGCGAGGCGATGGCGGAGGTGCTGGGCAAGGCCAAGGCCGCCGGCATCCCGGTGATCACCGTCAACTCCGGCCAGGAGCTCTCGGCGAAGTTCGGCGCGCTCACCCACATCGGCCAGGACGAGACCACGGCCGGCCAGGCCGCCGGCACCGCGCTGACCGGCCGGGGCCGGCACTCGGCGCTCTGCGTCATCCACGAACAAGGCAACGTGGGCCAGGAGCAGCGCTGCGCCGGCGCGCACGCCACCTTCCAGGGCGGCCTGCAGACGCTGTACGTGACCGGCACCAACCTGCCCGACTCGCGGGCCGCGATCGCCGCCAAGCTCCAGGCCGACCCCGGAGTGGACACCGTGCTGACGCTGAGCGCCCCGCTGGCGGCCACCGCGCTGCAGGCCGTCCAGGACGCCCGCCGCCCGGTGGAGACCGACACCTTCGACCTGGGCACCGAGGTGGTGGCCGGGCTGGCCGCGGGCACGGTGGGCTTCGCCGTCGACCAGCAGCCCTACCTGCAGGGGTACGAGGGGGTGGACCTGCTCTGGCTCTACCGCTCCAACCTGGACGTGCTCGGCGGCGGCCACCCCGTGCTCACCGGGCCGCAGGTGCTGACCAAGGAGAACGCGCCCGCGCTGGCCGAGTACGTGGCGAGGGGGACCAGGTGAGTACCGAGGTGCTGGAACGGGCGCCGAAGCGGGGCGGGCGGCGGGCCAGGCCGGAGCTCGGGGCGCTGCTGGCGGCCGTGGTGGTGTTCCTGTTCTTCGCCGTGGTGGCCGACAGCTTCCTGCGGGCCTCCTCGATCGGCACGGTGCTCTACGCCGCCTCGACCATCGGGATCATGGCGGTGCCGGTGGCGCTGCTGATGATCGGCGGCGAGTTCGACCTCTCGGCCGGGGTGCTGGTCACCACCGCCGCGCTGAGCTCCGCGATGGTCTCCTACCAGCTGACCGCCGTGACCTGGGTGGGCGTGCTGGTCTCGCTCCTCGTGGCGCTGGCGGTGGGCTGGTTCAACGGCTGGATGCTGGGGCGGACGCGGCTGCCCAGCTTCATCGTCACGCTTGGCACCTTCCTGATGCTGACCGGGGCCAACCTGGGCGTCACCAAGCTGGTCTCGGGCACGGTGAGCACCAAGCCGATCGCCGACATGCAGGGGTACGAGTCCTGCCGGCTGCTGTTCGCCTCCGAGTTCACCGTCGGCGGGCTGACGGTGAAGGCGACGGTCTGGTGGTGGCTGGGGCTGGTCGCGGTGGGCAGCTGGGTGCTGCTGCGCACCAGCTTCGGCAACTGGATCTTCGCGGTGGGCGGGGACGCGGCGGCGGCCCGCGCGGTGGGCGTGCCGGTGGCCCGGACCAAGACCTGCCTCTACCTCGGGGTCGGCTTCTGCGCCTGGGTGCTCGGACAGCACCTGCTGTTCTCCTTCGGCACCGTGCAGTCCGGCGAGGGGGTCGGCAACGAGCTGATCTACATCGTGGCGGCCGTGATCGGCGGCTGCCTGATCACCGGCGGGTACGGCTCGGTGGTCGGTTCGGCGCTCGGCGCGCTGATCTTCGGGATGGCGAGCAAGGGCATCGTGTACGCGCAGTGGGACCCGGACTGGTTCAAGTTCTTCCTCGGCGCGATGCTGCTGCTGGCCGCGCTGCTGAACAGCTGGGTCAAGCACCGCGCCGAACGGGGGCGGTGAGGTGGCGGCGCTCCTGGAGCTCACCGAGGTGGGCAAGACCTACGGATCGGTGCGGGCCCTGGAAGGGGTCTCGCTGACGGTGGAGGCCGGCCGGATCAGCTGCGTGCTGGGCGACAACGGCGCGGGCAAGTCCACCCTGATCAAGATCATCTCTGGGCTGCACCGGCACGACGAGGGCCGGTACGCGATCGAGGGCGAGGAGGTGCGGCTCGGCTCGCCCCGGGAGGCGCTGGACCGGGGCATCGCCACCGTCTACCAGGACCTCGCGGTGGTGCCGCTGATGCCGGTCTGGCGCAACTTCTTCCTCGGCGCCGAGCTCGGCCGGCTGCGGCTGGACAGCGCCCGGATGCGGCGGACCACCCGGGAGGCGCTGGCCCGGATGGGCATCGACCTGCCGGACGTGGACCGGCCGATCGGCACCCTCTCCGGCGGGCAGCGCCAGTGCGTGGCGATCGCCCGGGCGGTGCACTTCGGCGCGAAGGCGCTGGTCCTGGACGAGCCGACGGCCGCGCTCGGGGTGCGGCAGTCCGGGGTGGTGCTCAAGTACGTGGCCGCGGCCCGGGCCGAGGGGCTGGGCGTGGTGCTGATCACCCACAACCCGCACCACGCGTATCTGGTCGGCGACCACTTCACCCTGCTGCGACGGGGGAGGATGGCCGGTAGCCACCCGCGCGCGGAGATCAGCCTGGAACGGCTGACCACCGAGATGGCGGGCGGCTCCGACCTGGCCGAGCTCTCCCACGAGCTCTCCGGGTACGTCCGGGGCGGCCAGGCCCCGGACGGCCCGGACGCGCCCGACGACCCCGAGGAGCGACCGCAGCCGTGACCACGCAGAACCCTTCCGCCCGTCCGGCGCCGGGCCGCACCACCGCCGCGCTGCCGACGCTGCTCGGGATCGGCATCGGCCCGCGCGCCGAGCGGCGGCGCCGGGCGCTGCCCGCGAGCCTGCTGCGGCTGCCGACCGTCGGCATCGACATCGGCGGCACCAAGGTCGTCGCCGGGGTGGTGGACGGCGAGGGCAAGGTGCTGGAGAAGCTGCGCACCGACACCCCCGACAAGAGCAAGAGCCCCAAGGTGGTCGAGGACGTGATCGTCGAGCTGGTCCTCCAGTTGGCCGACCGGCACGACGTGCACGCGGTGGGGATCGGGGCCGCCGGGTGGGTGGACGCGGACCGGTCGCGGGTGCTCTTCTCCCCGCACCTGAACTGGCGGAACGAGCCGCTGGAGGAGGCGCTCAGCCGGCGGCTGCGCTTCCCGGTGGTGGTGGAGAATGACGCCAACGCCGCCGCCTGGGCCGAATGGCGGTTCGGCGCCGGGCGCGGCGAGGACCACATGGTGATGCTCACCCTCGGCACCGGGATCGGCGGCGCGGTGGTCCGGGACGGCTTCGTGGACCGGGGCAAGTACGGCCTGGCGGGCGAGTTCGGCCACATGCAGGTGGTGCCCGGCGGGCACCGCTGCCCCTGTGGGAACCGGGGCTGCTGGGAGCAGTACTCCTCCGGCAACGCGCTGGTGCGGGAGGCGCGCAGCCTGGTGGCCGAGGAGTCGCCGGTGGTCGAGCCGCTGCTGGCCCGGGCCGGCGGCACGGCCGCCGGGATCACCGGCCCGCTGGTGACCGAGGCCGCCCAGGCGGGCGACGCGGTGGCGGTGGAGCTACTCTACGACATCGGCACCTGGCTGGGCGTGGGCATCGCCAACCTGGCCGCCGCCCTCGACCCGGGCCGGTTCGTGATCGGCGGCGGGGTCTCCGAGGCCGGCGAGCTGCTGATCGCCCCGGCCCAGGAGGCCTACCGGCGCACCCTCTCCGGCCGGGGATTCCGCCCCGAGGCGCAGATCGTGCACGCGGCCCTAGGCAACGAGGCCGGGCTGGTCGGCGCCGCCGACCTGGCCCGGCAGGTGGCGCGGCGGTTCCGGACCATCAAGCGGCACCGCGTCGAGCGGGGGTAGACCCTGCGGGGCGTCCGGTCTGGCGGGGGTGAACCCTGCGGGGCGTCCGGGCGGGCGGGGGGTGGACCCTGTGCGGCGTCCGGTCGGGCGGGGGTGTTGCGGCGTTGCCGGGTCAGTCGAGCCAGATGCGGGCCAGGCAGCGGCCGGGGGCGGGTGGGGGCGGGTCGGTGTAGGCGGTGCGGCCGTGCAGGACGGTGAGGTTGTCGACCACCAGCAGGTCGCCGGGGCGCAGGCGGAGGCGGAGGGTGGTGCCCGGGGCGGCTGTCGCTCGGTCGAAGGCGTCGAGGGCGGCGAGTTGGGTCGGGGTGAGCGGGGCGTCCTGCTCCTGCTGGCCGCGGGTGATCCAGTAGCGGTTGTACTGCATCCGGAGGCGGCCCTCGCGGGGCTGGAAGACCGGGTAGTGGCGGTCGAAGGCGGGGGCCCCGGCGGTGGGCGGCTCGCTGCCGAAGTGGACCGGCCGGTAGAGGATGGCGAGCGCTTCGGGGGCGGTGGCGAGCAGGGCGTCGTGCACGGTGTGACCGCTGACCAGCAGCGAATCCCCGCCCTCGGCGGCCGGACGGATGCAGAGCAGGGCCAGCAGGCGGGGCGGCGCGGGCCGCATGCCCCGGTCGCTGTGGGGGCCGAGCCGGCCCTCCTGGTGATCGGCCGGCGGAGCGGTCAGCAGGCCGTCCAGGGAGTGGGCGGCGCCGAGCGGCGCGAGCAGGCGGTGGGCGGCGCGGAGGCAGTCGGCGTCGGTCAGGCCGGCGAGGTCGAGACCCCGGATCAGCGCGAACCCGAGTCCGTGGCGCAGCAGTTGGTCGGCCCGGGCCACCCCGGCGGGGTCGGGTGCCACCACCCAGTCCGCCTCGGAGAGTTCGACGGCCCGCCAGGCCGAGGGTCCCCCACGGGGCGCAGCATCGAGGGTCCCGCCACCGGTTGCTGCATCGAGGGGCCGCCTTCCGCGCGCTCGGTCGAGCCGGACACCGGCGAGCGTACGGCCTCCGGCCCGGTCGGTCAGCGGCGCGAATTCGCCAAGCCGGAGCGGGGTGCGGGGGCCGGTGCCGCACTGGGGCCGACCCCCGTCGGCGGCCTACTTGAACCAGTAGCGGACGCCGCGGTGGTACGAGCAGGTGCCGCTGGAGTGGGCCGAGTAGGACCGGCTGCCGTCGTAGCAGGCGGCCGTCTCGTACCGGTTGGCCGGGCGCACGCCGACGTTCCAGCCGCAGACGCCGGTGGTGTGGCGCACGCAGTGGTGGGCGGTGTTCATGGTCGGCAGGGTGGTGGTGGCCGCCGAGGCACTGGTGGTGGCCGTGCCGGCCAGGGTGAGCGCCAGGACGGCGGCGGCCGCCACCTTCTGTGTGATCGTCATGGCGCGGAACGCTAGCAGGCGGCACTCGGCGGGGTGGGTGGTATCCGAAGAACGGGTCGGGCCGCCTGCCGAGGCACGGTCAGAGCGGATCCGCCAGCAGGGCGAGGTCGCCGGGGAGGAGGGTGGCGGAGGTGAGGAGGGCCTGGATGAGGTTGTGGTTGAGGGTGTTGCCGACGGGCTCGCCGACGCCGTCCTCGCGGAGGAGGCCGGGGACGGGGTGGGGGCCGGTGGCGAGGCGTTCGCGGACGGTGCTGACCAGGTGGGCGGTGGACTTGGGGGTCCATTCGCGGTCGGGGTGGGCGCGGTTGAGGTCGTCGGCGACCTGCTTCCAGGAGACCGGCTGGGGGTAGCGCTCCTGGCGGAGGTAGCGCTGGGCCAGCGCGGTCAGCACCAGGCGTTCGACCGGGGTGAGCACGTGGATCTCGGCCGAGCGGGTGGCGGCGAGGGAGCGGTCGGCGCCGTCGGGGGCGAGGGCCCCGACCACGTAGACTTCCAGGAGGTGCGAGCGGCGGCCCGGCGAGCCGATCAACAGGGGGGTGTAGCCGGGGGTGAGGGGCTGCTCGTGGCCGGAGAGCAGCAGTGTCTCACCGGGCAGGCGGATCGGCAGCCGCCCGGTGTTGCGCAGCCACCACTCCGGGCGGGCCGCCTCCCCGTCGCAGCTCAGCGTGCCGTGCCGCCGGCTCACGTACGGGTCGTCGGTGCCGATCGCCACGTGCACGTCGGCCGACCCGCGGCCGAAGTACAGCGTGAACCGCCGCGGCGGCACCGCGAACCCGCCGTCCGCCGCCAGCGCGAAGACCGTGCCGGCCGGCGCCTCCGGCACCCCGCCCGCCAGCCCCCGCATCGAGGCGGGCAGCACCTGCGGCATGAACTCCCTGGTCTCCAAGGTCGTTTCCCCCCTCCTGGTCCCGCATCCCAGCGTACGCGCGCGCTCCGGGACCGGTCCCGGAGCGGCGGATCTACGCTCCGGGCAGCGGTCGACCGGCCGCAGTCGGAACGGCGGGGGAGGAGAAGCGGGATGAGGTGGCAGCGGGCTCGGCGCAGGGCCGGGCGGAAGGTGCGGGGGCGGGCGCAGCTGCGGGTGCGGCGGGCGGCGCGGCGGGGCGTGGCGGGGGAGGTGCGGTGATGCGGGCGCAGGCGCGGGCGGAGATCGAGGAGATCGCCGGGGAGGTGGCGCGGGAGGTCTTCCGGCGGGTCGGGGAGCCGGCGCTGGACCAGGCCGTCGGGGATGCGCTGGGGCGCGAACTGCCTGGTCTGGCGGAGCGGTTGGGGCGGGACGTGCGGCGGGAGGTGGCCGAGGCGATCCGGACCGCCGACGCCGAGGAGCTGCGGGCGATCGACGCGATCGCCGGCGAGGCGGTGGAGCGGCTGCTGGACTTCCGGCTGACCGAGTACGAGCTGCGGGTGCGGCGGATCGCCGGCGGTGCGGCCCGCGAGGTGCTCCAGGCGGCACTGCCGGCGGCGGTGGACCGGCTCAGGGCCGAACTGGCCGAGGCCACCCCGCCGGTCGTGCGGGTGGTGCTGCCGACCGGGCGGACCGTCCGGCTGGAGGCGGACACCCACCGGATGCTGCCGGAGCTGCTGGTCGCGCTGCGGGCCCGCTGCCACGTGCTGCTGGTCGGCCCGGCCGGGACGGGCAAGTCGATGCTGGCCAAGCACGCCGCCGAGGCGCTGGGGCAGGAGTTGCAGACCCTCTCGCTCGGGCCGACCACGCCGATGAGCAAGGTGTTCGGCTACTACGACGCGCACGGCAACTACCACGACACCCCGTTCCGCCGGGCCTTCGAGCACGGTGGGGTGATGCTGCTCGACGAGCTGGACAACGGGCACCCGGGCCTGCTCGGCGAGCTCAACCAGGCGCTGGCGCTGCGGGTCTGCGCCTTCGCCGACGGCATGGTGGCCGCGCACGAGGACTTCCGGCTGGTCGCCACCGCCAACACCTACGGCCACGGCGCCGACCACCGGTACGTGGGCCGGCAGGCGCTGGACGCCGCCACCCTGGACCGGTTCACCGTGCTGGACGTGCCGATCGACGAGAAGCTGGAGCACCGCCTGGTGCTCGGCCACGCCCCCTCACACCAGCAGGAGGCCCGCCAATTGCTCAATGAGGTAAGGCGGTTGCGCCGGATCGTGGCCGAGAAGGGGCTGCCGCTGGTCTTCTCGCCGCGGGCCGGCATCGACGGGGCCCGACTCCTGGAGGCCGGGGCCAGCCTGGACCAGGTGCTGCGCTGGCGGGTCACCCGCGGCCTGTCGGCCGCCCACCGCACCGCGCTGGGCCTGGCGGAGCCGAAGGCGGCGGCATGAGCGGCCCGGTGGGGGTCCAGCTGGCGCCGATGCTCTCCTGGCAGGAGTTCCTGGATGCCGCGCAGGCGCCGGAGTCGATCCCGGACGGCTCCGGCCGGCACGGCGACTCCGCCTGGTCCGGGGCGAGTTGGGCCGATGCGCTGCGGCTGGCCGCCGAGGGCTGGCAGCAGCCGCTGAGCGAGGAGCGGGTGAGCGTCGCCGCCCTGCGCGAGCGGGCCGGGCTCACCGCCCCGCGGCTGCGGCTCGAACCGGTCTGGGACGTGACCGGCGCCGAGGTGGACATCGGCGCCTACCTCGGCGGAGAGCCCGAGTGCATGGTCGACCTGATGCCCCGCCGGGTCTCCCGGGTCGGCAAGGTGGTGACCTTCCTGATCCCGGCCGTGTACGCCAACACCACCCCGCACGCGGCGATCCGGCACCGCGGCCTGGCGCTCGCCGCGCTCAGCGCGGCCATCGTCGCGGCCGGCCACAGCGTGGAGATCTGGTCCGGCTACGCCGTGCACCACGGCAGGCCGGCCGCCCGGTACACCGCGATGGCCAAGGTGATCTCGGCGGGCGAGCCGCTCGACATCGGCCGACTGGTCTTCGCCGCTGCCCATCCGGCGATGCTGCGCCGGCTCTGGTTCGCCGTCTGGGACGGCCAGGAGCGCGAGCTGGCCCGGCGGTTGAAGGAGGACCGGTACGGGCGGCCGGGCTACGACTGCCGGGCGGAGGACCTGCCGGCCGAGAGCGCGGCCGAGGCGTACGTCTTCCCGTACCTGGTGCCCGAGCACGCCCAGTGGCGGGAGCTCGGCTCCGCGCTGGCCTGGTGCCGGGAGCTCTTCGCCGACCTGGGGTTGCTCAACTCGACTGACTGACGCCCTGGTTGCGCGTCAATCATCTGACGACCCGTCAGCATTTCGAGTGAAGCCGACGGGAATCGGTAGGTATACGGACCGGGCTCGTCAATCATGGCACGTGCGCACGTACCCCCTGATCACGTCCTGACGAGAGGGAGCACAGCCATGACCGAGAACGAGGAGAACCAGACCACTCCGGTCACCGCGGCCACGCTGGCCCAGATCGCCGAGCACGGCCTCTGGGCCCAGGGCCCGGCCGTCAACCCGGCGGCGGCCACGGTGGGTGAGGCGCTGGTGGCCACCATCCAGGGCACGGCCGAACGACCCCTGCTCACTCCGGAGTTGCAGCAGCTGGTCCAGGAGGTCCAGCAGATCTCCGAGCTCGACTTCCCGTACGTCACGGCGCACGACGGCATCCGGCTCTCGGCGCACAGCATCAAGCTCAGCGGTGGCGAGCCCCGCCCGGTGGTGATCGTCCCCGCCGGGTGGACGCCGCTGGGCTGGGTGATCTTCGAGTACCTCTACCTGCAGCTGGCCCAGCGCGGCTACCACGTGCTCGCCTACACCCCGCGCGGCATCGGGCAGACGGTCAACCTCGGCAACGGCGCCTTCCTGGACATGTTCTGGACTTCCCAGGGGTACGTGGACGTGGCCGGCCCGAACGACTGGTATGACGCCTCGACGATGATCGACTACGCCCAGCAGTACTTCGAGCCGAGCAAGGTGGTCTTCTTCGGCGAGTCCTACGGCTCCGGGATCAGCCAGCTGGCGGCCGCCCACGACTCGGCCGCCCGGGTGGACGCCGTGGTGGCGCTGAGCACCTGGGGCCACCTGGGCACCGCGCTGCTGGGCAACGACACCCGGCACCTGGAGGCCGTCAAGGCGCTGGTCGGCTTCACCGGCGGCCCGGAGGAGCGGAAGTTCGACCCGGCCACCCGGGAGATCCTCCGCTGCTTCCGCGAGGGCGAGAACCTCGACTACGTCCGCGCGTGGGCCGACGAGCGCTCGCCGCAGCGCTACGCGGAGGAGACCAACACCCGGCAGGTGCCGACCTTCTTCTCCAACACCTGGCACGAGACGCTCTTCCCGGTCAACGAGGTGCTGGACGTCTTCAACGCGCTGACCGTGCCCAAGCACCTCAACCTCTGGATCGGCGACCACGCCGCGCCCGAGGGCGCCGGGCTCTCCATCCCGTGGTCCGGGCCGAACCTGCCGGTGGAGGAGGCGTTCGCCTGGCTGGACCACCACGTGCTCGGCAAGCGGAACGAGGTGCCCGGCTGGCCGCAGGTCACCAGCCAGGTGATGTTCACGCCCGAGGTGCGGGAGGGCAAGGGCAGTTGGCAGGAGGTGACCACCGGCACGGAGAGGCTCTACCTCGGCGCCACCCGGCCCGGCAGCCAGGACGGCCCGCTCGCCCCCACGCCGACGGCCGGCTGGACGGTGCCGTTCACCACCGGCACCTACACCGAGGCCAACGCCGGTGAGCTGCTGACCAGCGGTCAGGCCGAGTGGAGGGGCGAGCCGGTGGTCTACCAGACCGGCAAGTTCGACCCCCGGTACCTCGGCAGCTGGGTCTCCGAGCCGGGCGCCCGCCGCCTCCGCGGCATCCCGAAGCTCAGGCTCACCGTGACCGGGGTCGGCACCGAGCTCACCCTGGTGGCCTACCTCTTCGACCTGGCACCGGACGGCACCGCCCGGATCATCACCCACGAGCCGTACACCCTGACCGGCGCCACGGCGGAGCAGCCCGTCACGGTCGACTGGGCGCTCCAGGCCGCGGCCTACGACCTGGCGGCCGACCACCGGGTGCTGCTGGTGGTCAACGGCAAGGACAAGCTCTACTCGGACGCCAACCTCGAGTACAGCACCCTCAAGATCGGCTCCCCGGCCGGCGGCGAGTCCTTCGTCGAGCTCCCGCTGGGCTGACCGAGGGCTGCGGCGGACTGCCCGGACGGGCAGTCCGCCGCGTATTGGGGTGTCCGGCGGGGCCGGTGGCGTGCGAGCATCGGCGGATGATCGACAACGGGGATCTCACCGCCCGCGACCTGCTCGGTCGGCGCCTGCTCCGGGTGACCGCGGCCTGGCACCACTGCTCGGCCGACGTGCCGTCACTGGTGCACCTCTGGCTGCACCTGGAGGGCCTGGGCCCGGTGTTGATCGACACCCCGGGCACCGGCCTGGTGCTGCGCGGCGACGAACCGCACGAGCCGTACCCGATCAGCGCGCGCGGCCGGGTCTCGGTCAGCCACGACGCCCCCGAGGTGCCGCTCAGCCGGTACGTGGGGCAGCCCGTCCGCTCCGTCCGCGAGATCCGTGCCACCGGCGCCGCCGCACCGGTCGGTGCCACGCTCTGCTTCGCCGGGGGAGGCGTCCGACTGCTCGGGCTGGCCGACGAGTTGGTGCTCACCGAGGAGGAGCCCACGGGCGAGCTGTACGAGGACGTGGTGCTCGCCCGCGTGGTGCAGACCTGCCCCGCCGCGCCCTCCCAGTGGGACGCCTGGACCACCCACGGCCAGTACCTCCACCTGCGCTACCGCCACGGCGAGGGCAGCGTGGAACAGCACCCGAGCCCGGACGTGGAGACCTGGGACAGCGGTGAATCCCACCTGATCACCGTCTGGGAGGACGGCACCGAGGACTGCGCCATCGCCCTCGACGCCTTCCTCGCCGAGGCCGGCCTGAGCCTGGCCCCGGGTGCCGAACTCCTCGGCGGTTGACCGGCGTGCGAGGATCGCCGGGTGACCGATGACATCCGCGAGATCTTCGAACGGGCCGGCTGCACCGGGGTGTTGTGCGTCCGCTCGCTGCAGGACGACGCCGAGGTGGCACTGGGCGCCGACGGGCCGGTGGTGCTCGCCTCGGTGTCCAAGGTGCAGATCGCCCTGGAGGCCGAGACCTGGTTCGCCGAGGGTCGGTTGGACCCGCGCGAGCCCGTGCGGCTGACCGGGGCCGACCGGACACCGGGGCCGGTCGGCACCTCCCTGTTCAGCGACGAGGCCGTGGTCTCCTGGCGGGACCTGGTCGTGCTGATGCTCACCATCAGCGACAACCTCGCCACCGACGCCCTGCTGGGCCGGTTCGGCGTCGAGGCGGTCAACCGGACGGCGGCCCGGCTCGGCCTGAGCGCCACCGTGCTCGACTCCGACCTGCGCACCATGCTCGACTCCGTCGGCCGGGACCTCGGCCATGCCGACTGGGCCGCCGCCTCGGCCTGGGCGGCCGGCGCCGGGCCCGAGGAGCACGCCCGGCCCGACGAACTCCTGCTCGGCTGCCGGGCCCTCGACCCGGAGCGCGGCACCCGCAGCACGCCGCGCGAGATGACCGAGCTGCTGCGGCTGATCTGGACCGACCGGGCCGGGCCGGCCGAGGCCTGCGCCCGGGTGCGCACGGTGATGGCCCGCCAGCTGACCCGGCACCGGATCGCGAGCGCCTTCCGGCCGCCGGTGCAGGTCGCGGCCAAGAGCGGCAGCCTGTTCGGCGTGGTGCGCAACGAGATCGGCGTGGTCACCCACCCCGACGGCGGGCAGTACGCGGCGGCGGTCTTCACCCGGGCCCGGCCCGGCTCGGACGAGGCCGCCGTCAACCGCGCGATCGGTGCCGTCACCGCGCTGGCGGTGGCCACCCTGCGGGGCTGACCGGCCGTTCGGCGAGGCCCTGTTGTGGATGTTACAAAAGGTGTGTAGGAACGGGGAGTTGACCACGGCTCAGGAGGACATATGAGAACACTCGGCCGTCTCGCCCCCGCTGCGGCGCTGGCCGCCGCGCTGATCGGGGGCACCGTCGTGCCCGCCCAGGCGGACACTGCGACACCGAAGAGCCCGGAGGCGGTGGGGTACGGCGGGGCGGTGGCCAGCGTGGACGCCGACGCCACCGCGGCGGGGATCGAGGTGCTGCGCAAGGGCGGGAACGCGGTGGACGCCGCGATTGCCACGGCGGCGGCGCTCGGGGTGACCGAGCCGTACTCCGGCGGGCTCGGCGGCGGCGGGTACTTCGTCCACTACGACGCCCGGACCGGGAAGGTGGAGACGCTGGACGGGCGGGAGACCGCCTCCCGGACGGCCGACCAGTCGCTCTTCCTGGAGAACGGGAAGCCGCTGGCCTTCGCCGACGCCGTGACCAGCGGCCGGTCGGTCGGGGTGCCCGGCACGCCGGCGGTCTGGTCCGAGGCGCTGAAGAAGTGGGGAACCCGCTCGCTGGGCGAGGTGTTCAAGCCGGCCGAGAAGATCGCCGAGCAGGGCTTCGTGGTCGACCAGACCTTCCAGGACCAGACCGCCCTCAACCAGGCCCGGTTCAAGGACTTCCCGGCCACCAGGGCGCTCTTCCTGCCCGGCGGGCAGCTGCCGGTGGTCGGCAGCCGGCTGAAGAACCCCGACCTGGCCGCCACCTACCGCGAGCTCGGGCGCCAGGGGGTGCAGGCCTTCTACCACGGCCCGCTGGCCGCCGAGATCGCCGACACCATCGCCCACCCGCCGGTCGACCCGGCCTCCGGCCGGAACGCCCGGCCCGGCACGGTGGACACCACCGACCTGGCGGCGTACCGGGTGCGGGCGCAGGCGCCGACCCACGTGAAGTACCGGGGCGACGACGTGTACGGCATCGCGCCCTCCTCCTCCGGCGGCACCACCACCGGCGAGGCGCTGGGCATCCTGGGCACCTTCGACCTGGCCTCGATGAGCCAGACCCAGTACCTGCACCACTTCCTGGAGGCCAGCCGGATCGCCTTCGCCGACCGCAACCGCTGGGTCGGCGACCCGAAGGCGGTGGACGTGCCGACCAGGCAGCTGCTCTCGCCCGCCTACGCCAAGGCCCGGGCCTGCCTGATCGACCCCGGGCACGCGCTGACCAGCCCGCTGGCCCCCGGTGACCCGTACCACCCCGCCGCCTGCGGCTCGGCCGGCCCGGCCGTGCCCACCGGCTACGAGGGCCCCAACACCACCCACCTGACGGTGGCCGATCGCTGGGGCAACGTGGTCTCGTACACCATGACGATCGAGCAGACCGGCGGCAGCGGCATCACCGTGCCGGGCCGGGGTTTCCTGCTCAACAACGAGCTGACCGACTTCAACTTCACCCCGCTGGTGGCCGGCGTGCCGGACCCGAACCTGCCGGGGCCGGGCAAGCGGCCGCGGTCCTCGATCTCGCCGACCATCGTGCTCAAGGACGGCAAGCCGTTCTTCGCGGCGGGCTCGCCGGGCGGGGCCACCATCATCACCACCACGCTCCAGGTGCTGCTCGGCCGGATCGACCGGGGGCTGACCCTGGAGCAGGCGATCGCCGCTCCGCGGGCCAGCCAGCGCAACGCGGTGACCAGCGGCGCGGAGCCGGCGTTCTTGAACGGGCCCGATGTGGCGGGGTTGCAGGCGCTGGGGCAGAGCTTCACCAATGCGGGGGAGATCGGGGCGGCCACGGGTGTGGAGCGGCTGCCGGACGGGCGGTGGGTGGCCGCTGCCGAGCCGGTGCGTCGGGGCGGGGGCTCCGCTGCGGTGGTCTGGCCGAGCAGGCGATAACCCGGGCAGGGCGGGGGAGCCGGGGGCGCAACAGTCTGCGATGAGGGTGGCTGGGCGCGCAGTTCCCCGCGCCCCTACCAGTGCTGTCAGGGGTGGGCGGTATGTTCGGGGTGGGCCGCCCGTGGGTGGCTCGCCCCGTCCGTACCGCTGTGGGAAGGCCGTCCCTCGTGACCATCCGCGTCGCCACCTGGAACATCAACTCCGTCACCGCCCGGCTGCCCAAGCTGCTGGAGTGGCTGGCCTCGGCGCAGCCGGACGTGCTCTGCCTGCAGGAGCTCAAGTGCGCCTCCGACGCCTTCCCGTACGAGGCCGTGAAGGAGCTCGGGTACGAGACGGCCGCCTACGGCACCGGGCGGTGGAACGGGGTGGCGATCCTGTCGAAGATCGGGCTCGAGGACGTGGTCCGTGACGTGCCCGGGCAGCCCGGCTTCCTGGCCGACGGCGCGCTGCTGCCGGAGACCGAGCCGCGGGCGATCGGCGCGGTCTGCGGGCCGGTCAAGGTCTGGTCGGTGTACGTGCCGAACGGGCGCGAGGTCGGCCACGCGCACTACCACTACAAGTTGGAGTGGCTGGAGGCGCTGCGCACGGCCGTGGCGGCGGACGCGGCGGGCGAGCGGCCGTTCGCGGTGCTGGGCGACTTCAACGTGGCGCCCACGGACGAGGACCTGTACGACCCGAAGGTGTTCGAGGGCCAGACGCACGTGACGGAGCTGGAGCGGGCCGCGCTGACCGCGCTGCGCGAGACCGGCCTGGCCGACGTGATGCCGCGGGCGCTGAAGTACGACCGGCCGTACACCTTCTGGGACTACCGCGGGCTGGGCTTCCCGAAGAACCTGGGCATCCGGATCGACCTCACCTACGCGAACAAGGCCTTCGCCGACGCGGTGACCGACAGTTACGTGGACCGCGAAGCCCGGAAGGGCAAGGGCACCTCGGACCACGCGCCCGTCGTGGTCGACCTCGACCTCGGGTAACGCCTCGAACGGGTGTCGAACGGTGGCCGGGGCGGGTGCGGGTGCCTAGCGTCTTGAGGTGACAGGGTGTAGCCGTTCGCTCACCGGGACGACGGAGTCCCCCGGCGGCACCCGAGAACCTGGAGGTAGGCCATGGGCCTCACGCGGATGGCCATCGCCGGTCTCGTCGGCGCCGGGACGCTGGTCGGAGCGCCGCTGCTCGGCTTCGGCAGCGGCTCGGCGGCGCCGAACAGTCCGGGCAAGGACGTGGAGCCGGCCTGGGTCAGCCCGGCCGAGGCGTCGCCCGGGCAGAGCGTGCAGGTGAGCGTCACCTGCGAGACCAGCTCGGTGAAGACGATCACCGCCAACTCGCAGGCGTTCTCCACCGGCTCGGCCACCCTCACCGTCGGCCCCGACGGCAAGTACGCGGGCTCCGCGCTGCTGGCCTCCAAGGAGGAGTTCGCCGGGAAGGGCCCGGACAAGGCGGGCAAGGGCAACAGCTGGGGCATCGACGGCAGCTGCCCGAACGGCGACACCTTCACCGGGGCCGTCCAGGTCAACCTGGCCGGCAAGGGCTCCGGCGGTACCGGCGGCACCGGCAGCTGGAGCCCGGACACCTCGACCGGCTCCTCCGGCTCGTCCAACTCCTGGAGCCAGGGCTCCAGCGGCGGGGAGAAGAGCCCGCACGGGGCCGTGCACACCGGGCTCGGCGGCTCGGTCGGGGCGCCGGCCGGTCAGCTGGCCACCGGCGGGGCGCTGCTGGCCGCCGGGGTGGGCGGCTTCTGGGCGCTGCGCCGCAGGAACGGGGACGACGGGGCCCGGCTCTGAGCCGAGCCCCTGGCCGTTCCGAGCTCAGCGTCCCGTGGCGACCGCCGGGGCGCTGAGCTTCGCGTGCGGCTCGGCGGTCTCGGCCTGGTGCTTGAGGGCGCCGGTGGCCAGCAGGTACTGGGCGACCACGTAGGTGGCCATGATCCAGAACTCGTGACCCGGCAGCTCCTTCCACTTCGCCAGCTGGGTGGCGATCAGGGTGTCGGAGAGCAGGAAGAGCCCGCCGCCCAGGCCCGCCCGCCAGTTGATCCCGGCCGAGGTGACGGCGGTGGAGGCGAGCAGCAGGCTGTAGAGCGCGACCGGCAGCTTGAGGTCGCCCAGGCCCGGCCAGAGCTGGGTGATCATCACGGCCCAGGCCGCCGCGTAGGCCGCCGCGACCAGCGCGCTGCGCTTGCGGTCGGAGAGGGCGCCGCGCTTGACGAACATGGTCACGTAGCAGACGTGCGCCGCCGCGAAGGAGCCCATGCCGGCCAGGAAGGCCGTGTCGTGGCCGAACTGCAGCGCCACGTCGCCGCCCGCACTGAGCAGCAGGGCCGGGGCGAGCAGCTTGGGGGCGTCCTCGGCGGTGGCCAGGCTGTGCGCGGCGAGCAGCGGCATCAGCGCGGGCTTGGTCGCGTTCTGGAGCAGGCCCGCCCCGGTGACGATGGCCCCGAGGTGGGCGGCCGAGGCAGCGGCGTAGCCGGAGAGCAGGCCGCGGGCGGCGCGCAGGCGTCGGGTGATGGTCATGCGGGGGTGCCCTCCGGGCGGTCGGTCGGGCCGGGCTGCCAGCCCGGACCCTTGACGAGGTAGCGCAGCTTGTCGCCCCAGGCGGGCGTGGCGGCGATGTCGCGGGCGATCGAGGCGTACTCGTGGGTGGCCACCCGCAGCGGGTTGTAGGTCTCGATGTTCTTGGTCAGGCCGAAGACCGGCTTGGTGGTCTCGGGGGTGAACGAGCCGAACATCCGGTCGAACACGATCAGGATGCCACCGAAGTTGCGGTCCAGGTAACCGCCCTGCGAGGCGTGGTGGACGCGGTGGTGCGAGGGGGTGTTGAAGAGGAACTCGAACGGCCGGGGCAGCTTGTCGATCCGCTCGGTGTGGATCCAGAACTGGTAGACCAGGTTGGCCGAGGAGCAGAAGGCCAGCGCGGCCGGGTGCACGCCCAGCAGGATCATCGGCACGTAGAACACCCAGACCGTGGTGCTGGTCCAGGGCTGCCGCAGCGCGGTGGAGAGGTTGTAGTGCCTGCTGGAGTGGTGCACCACGTGGCAGGCCCAGAGCACCCGGATCACGTGGTGGCCCCGGTGCGACCAGTAGTAGCAGAAGTCCTGGGCGAGCAGCATGAGCGGCACCGTCCACCAGAGCACCGGCACCCGCAGCGGCGTCAGCTCGTAGAGGGCGGAGTAGATCAGCGCGATCGGGATCTTCCACCCGGCGTCGAAGAGCAGGCTGCCGATGCCCATGGTGAGACTGGTCGCGGTGTCCTTGGCGCCGTACCCCTGCTCCTCCTCGTCCGGATGGAACCGGAGGGAGACGATCTCCAGGACGGTGAGCAGCACGAAGGCGGGTATCGACCAGAGGACGACGTTGGGCAGGTTCGGCATGACGGTGACCATAAGCGACGCCGCCGGGGTGGGGGAAGGGGTTGTTACTGGCGCGTAGCCAGGGTGCTTCCTGACGGGGTGCCACGGCCCGGTCGGAGGGGGAGTGCCACGGGCGGGGCGGGTCAGCGTCTAGTCTGGTGGGCGACATGGAGCAGTACGAGTACGCGACCGGCCCCGGGGAGGGCGCCGGGGGCGTGACAGGTGGTCGCGGGGCGGGGGCGGGGCAGCTCACCGCCGCCGTGCGGGCCGACGTGCACCTGGCGCTGGCCGAACGGCTGGCCACCGCCGAGGCGGAGGCCGCGCACGAGCTCTTCACCGCCGCCTTCGGGCTCTACGGCGCCCGCCACCTGGGCGGCACCGCCGGGGCCGAGGCCGCTCAGCTCAGCTGGTGGCACGGGCCGACCGTCCGGGTGCCGCAGCCGCGCCGGGCCGGGCGCGGGGCCCGCCGGGCCGAGCGGGACGTGGTGCCCGCCGCCGAGCTGCTGCCGGCCGGCAGCCGGCGCGGCCGGCACCGCAAGCCCGAGCAGGCCCCCGGCTCCACCCCGCACGCCACCGCGGTCGAACGCCGCACCGCCGCCCGGCTGCTGGCGGCCCATCCGCTGGTCACGGCCGCCGGGCCGCACGGCGCCGGCTTCCGACTGATCCGCCGTCACGCCGACTGGCTGGCCGAGCGCTTCCTGACCGTGCTCGGCTACCCGCTGACCATCGGCGACTCCTACGCCCGGCTGCACAAGGCCGGGCTGCCTGGGCGCGGCCTGGCCGGCTTCGGCCCGGCCGGGTACGCGGAGCTGGTGCGGGCGCTCGGCGCGCTGGCCGAGGGCCGGCCGGCCGAGATCACCGACGAGGCCGTGCGGCGGCTGTTGGCCCACTGGCGGGTGCTCACCCAGCACGGCGCCGACCACGAGCTGGCCCGGGCGCTCGGCCCGCTGGCCGCCCCCGCCGCCGGCACCCCGGCGCTGGCCGTGCGGCGGCGCCTGGCCGAATCGCCGGTGGTGCTGCTCGACGAGCTCTCCGGCCCCGAGCGGGCCTGGTTGGCCGGGCGGGAGGCGGCCGAGGCCGCGCTGTTCGCCGACTTCCTCGGCCTGGAGGCCGAGATCCGGGCCGAGGGCATCGCCCTGCTCGACCCGGCCGACGAGCTCACCGACCTGGCCGGCGGGGACGGCGGCACGCTGACCCAGGCCGCCCTGCTGCTGGTCGAGCGGCTGGTGGAGGAGCTGCGCCCGCTGCCCGAGGAGAGCGCGCCGCCGGCCGTGCTCATCCCGGACGCGCTGATAGACGGCGCGCTGGGCGACGTCACCGACGAGCACGGCGCCCAGTGGAGCCGGGGCTACCTGGCCGACCTGGCCGGCTTCCGGCGGGACGCGCTGGAGCTGCTGCGCCGGATGGAGCTGATCGCCCCGGCCGGGCGGGCCTGGGTGCTGCGGGCCCCGGCGGCGCGGTACGCGGCCCCGCTGGAGGTGCAGCCCGGCCCCGGGCCCGGCCGGCACTCGCGGCGGGAGCTGAACGCGGCGGGCTGACCCGTCAGCGGGTCATCTGCTCGCGGCGACGGCGCTGGTGGCCTGGCCGACCGTCTCCACGGTCGCGGCGACGCCGAGCGTACCGAGGGCGATCGAGGCCGCGACGGCGGCGCAGGCGAGCACACGGCGGTGCCGCTGGGGGAGCGGGAAGCGCTCCGGGAGCGGGGCCGGGGCCACCGCGGAGGACTGGGCGTTCATGTCAGAGAGCATTCCAGGGTGGTGTTAAACGGTGACTACGCGTGGGTGAAGTCTGGGCGGGGGCTTAGCGTCGGGACATCTCCGCAGGTCGCGGCGGTGGTCGCCGCAGGGCCCGGGCGGAGCGTCGGAACGGCGCCGAAGGCGTCCGGGCCCGGTCGGGGGCGGAGCAGGCGGGGCAGGCAGGCGGCGAGCAGCTGCTGGGTCGCGCCGTAGAAGAAGATCGGCAGCAGCACCGCCGGGTGGCCGGTGAACTGGCAGCCCGCCAGGGCCGCCGCCGCGCTGGTGTTGTTGAGCCCGCTGGCCAGGGTGAGGGTGGCCGCCGCGTCGCGGCGGGCCCGGGCCCGGCGGGCCGTCAGCCAGCCGGCCAGGAAGGGCAGGGCGCAGACGGCGGCGCCGGCCAGCAGGGCCGGGCCGACCAGGCGCGGGTCCGGCCGGTGGCCGATCGCCCCGGCCACGCCGGCCGCGTTGAGGAAGGTCAGCCCGAGCGCGTTGGCCAGGCCGAGCAGGCGCAGCCACGGCAGCGCCGTCTCCCGGGCCCGGCCCCGGGTGAGCCGGCGGGCGGCCATCCCGGCCAGGCAGGGCGCGGCCACCCAGAGCGCCATGAAGGCGCAGGTGGAGTCGGCCTGGGCCAGCGCGTCGAGCACCGCGCGGGGGCCGGAGCCCTCCGGCTCCTCGGCCAGGGCCAGGCCGAGCGGCACGGTGAGCGGGCTGGCCAGCGTGGTGGCGAGCACCAGGCCCACCCCGAGCGGGGCGTCCGCCTGGGCCTTGGCGCCCCAGGTCTGGGCCGCCCCGGCCACCGGCATGGTCGCGGTGAGCGAGAGCCCCACCACCAGCCAGAGCGCCTCCCGGTGGTCCGGCCAGCACCCCACCGCCCGCTCGGCGCCCAGCAGCACCACCATCCGCAGCAGCAGCGCCACCGCGAGACCGCTCAGCAGCAGGCCCGGCCGCAGCAGCGCCCGCCCCAGCTCCACCGCCCGCACCTCGTACCCGCCGACGAACATCGCCACCAGCAGCATCAGCATGGGCGGGGTGACCCCGGTGGCCGGGTGGCAGTGGCGCAGGCTGTCGGCGAGGCCGGGCAGCGCGGCGCCGAGGGCGCAGGCCGGCAGGGTGGCGGCGGCCAGGTGGGCGCGGAGCGCGCGGTCGGTGACGGTGGCGGGGTGGCGGCGGGCCGCTGGGCGGCGGCGGGGGGTGGACCGGGACATCGGGACTTTCCGGAGACGGACGGCGGTGTGGGCCGTCCGTCAGCATGCCATCAATCTGACTGTGGGTAATGGTGAATTGCTGTCCGTAGTCGGAGTGCGGCGGGCCGCTCGGCCAGGCGCGGCACGGGTGGTGCCACGGGTGGCCGAGCGGCCGGAATCACTCGGACGGGGGAGTGCGCCCGCGCCCCTGGTCGGCCATGGCCTCGCCGACGGCCACCCGGACGGCGTCGCGTAGGCCGTGCGCGGCCTGGAACCGGGAGGGGCCGGCCGCCGGGTCGGTGCGCAGCTCCTTGACCAGGGCGAGGCAGAGCAGCAGCATCACCACCACGAAGGGCAGGGCGACCAGGATGGTGGCGTTCTGCAGGGCGGTGAGCCCGCCCGCGAGCAGCAGGGCGGCGGCCACCCCGCCCATCAGCACGCCCCAGACCACCACCAGCCAGGTGCGGGGGTGCAGCGAGCCGCGGCTGGAGAGCGAGCCGAGCACCAGGGAGGCGGAGTCGGCGCTGGTGATGAAGAAGGTCATCACCAGCAGTACGGCGACCACGCTGGTGACCCCGCCCAGCGGCAGCGCCTTGAGGGTCTCGAAGAGCGAGGCCTCGGCCCCCTGCGAGATGGTGCCGACCAGGTCGGCGGCGCCGGTGGCGTCGAGGCGGATCGCGGTGCCGCCCATGACGCAAAACCAGATCACCGTCGCGCCGCTGGGCACCAGCAGGACGCCGAGCAGGAACTGCCGGATGGTGCGGCCGCGCGAGATCCGGGCGATGAAGGTGCCGACGAAGGGCGCCCAGGAGAGCCACCAGGCCCAGTAGAAGATGGTCCAGGAGCCGAGCCACTTCTCGTCGGTGAAGGCGCCGGTCTGGCTGGCCATGGTGGTGAGGTCGGTGAGGTAGCCGCCGACGGTGGCCGGGATGGCGTCCAGCACGTAGACCGAGGGCCCGAAGACGAAGACGAAGAGCATGATCACGCAGGCCAGCACCACGTTGGCGGTGGAGAGCCACTTGACGCCCTTGTGCACCCCGGAGAAGGCGGAGAGCACGAAGGCCGCGGTGAGCGAGCCGATGATCACCAGCTGGACGTTCTGGGTGGAGCGGATGGAGGTGATGAAGCCGAGGCCGTCGGCCACCTGGAGGGCGCCCAGGCCCAGGCTGGTGGCCGAGCCGAAGACGGTGGCGAAGACGGCCAGCAGGTCGATCGCCTTGCCCGGCCAGCCGTCGGCCCCGCGCTCGCCGATCAGCGGCACGAAGGCGGCGCTGATCCGGTTGCCCCGGCCCTTGCGGAAGGTGGTGTAGGCGAGGGCCAGGCCGCCCACGGCGTAGATCGCCCATGGGTGCAGCGTCCAGTGGAAGAGCGAGAACTCCAGGGCCTGCTGGGCGGCGGCGGGGGTCTGCGGGTCCAGACCGGAGCCGGGCTGCGGGGTGGCGTAGAACTGGAGCGGCTCGCCGACCCCGTAGAACATCAGGCCGATGCCCATGCCGGCGCTGAACATCATCGCGATCCAGGCCAGGGTGGAGAACTCCGGCTCCTCGCCGTCCCGGCCGAGCCGGATCCGGCCGAAGCGGCTGAGCGCGAGCAGCACGGTGACCACCAGGAACACGTCGGCGGCCACCACGAAGAGCCAGCCGAAGTTGTGCAGCACCCAGCCGAGCGCGCTGGCGGAGGTGCGGCCCAGGGAGTCCTGGGCGAACACGCCCCAGGCCACCACCCCCAGCACCAGGGCGGCGCTCACCCCGAAGACCACCCGGTCGGTGGGGAGGGTGGCCTGGGGGTCCCCGGCCTGGTCGGTGGTCTGGCTGGTCATGGGACTCCACGGTGACGACTCGTCAGGGTATGTCCTGCTCCGTCGTACTATGCGGTAGTCAGTCGAGTCGGGCCAGGAAGGCGCGCAGGGCGGCCAGCAGTTCGGTGCGCCGCTCGGTGGGCACCAGGTGGCCCGAGCGCAGCTCCAGGAGTTCGGCCCCGGGGATGCCCTCGGCCAGGGCCCGGTGCTGGGCGGGGTCGATCAGCGCGTCGGCGGTGGGGCTGACCACCAGGGTCGGGACGCTCAGGTGCGGCAGGTCCGGGCGCACGTCCACCTCGGTGACCAGCTCGAACTGGCGGTGGAAGCCGGGCGGGGTGGTGGCCGCCATCAGCTTGGCCAGGGCGGCGAGGTCCTCCTCCGGCTGGGTGTTGATCCACTCCGGGCTGAGCAGCAGCGGGATGGCGAGGCGGGCCTGGTGCAGCGGGTCGAAGCCACGGGCCGTCAGCAGGGTGTCCGTCACCAGCCGCAGGTGCGGGGTGGTGTGGGCCAGCCCGGCGACCAGGGTGAGCGAGCGGACCCGCTCGGGGTGACGCCGGGCGGCCCGGACGCTGATGGTGGCGCCCAGCGAGAAGCCCACCAGGTCGAAGCTCTCCCGGCCCTCCTCGACCGCGGTGGCCACCAGCCGGTCGGCCAGGTCGTCGAGCCGCAGCGGCCCGGGCTCCAGCGGGGTGCGACCGGAGCCGGGGAAGTCCGGGGCGATCACGGTGTGCCGCTCGGCCAGCGCCGGGATGAAGGTGCCCCAGTTGAGCTCGGCGCCGCCACCGCCGCCGTGCGCCAGCACCAGGCCGGGGCCGTTGCCCCGGACGATCCGGCCGAGCGGGCGGCGGTGGGCGAGGGTCTCGGTCACGGCGGGCTCCTGTCACGGTCTCATGATCCGTTGATCATGACGGCAGAGTTGCGAGGCTGTGTCAAGGCTCGCCGTTCGGCGGACACCGACCGCGAAGATCCGTACGATCGGGTACCGCCCAGGCGGGTGCCGCCCAGGCCCAGCCGTCCGCCGGTCCCGAACGGAGCCCGCCCATGCACGAGTTCGAGTACGACCGCCGTCGTCGGCGGCAGTGGCTGGCCGGCCAGGCCCGGGCCGAGGGCGTCGAGCGGCGCACCCTGCTGCGGATGATGGCCGCGACCGGGGTGCTCGGCGGTACGGCCGCGGCCGCCGCCCCCCGGGCGATGGCGGCGGCCGGCTCCCCGGCCGCCGGCGGCCCGGTGCCCGGCATCGTCAAGCCGCTGCCGCCCGAGTGGTTCGTGCCGCGCGGCACCAACGCCGAGATGCGCTGGGACACCTTCCCCGCCGACGAGTTCCAGGTGCCGGTGGAGCGGTTCTTCGTCCGCAACCACACCAGCACCCCGGTGCTCGATCCGGCCGCCTGGCGGCTGCGGGTCTTCGGCAGCGGCCTGCGGGCCGGCGAGTCCGGTTACGGGCTGGACGACCTGCGGGCGATGCCCAGCCACACCGTCAGCGCGATCGTCGAGTGCGCGGGCAACGGCCGCAGCTTCTACGCCAGTCAGCAGCACCAGAGCGTGCCCGGCACCCCCTGGCAGCTCGGCGGCATCGGCTCGGCCCGCTGGCGCGGGGTGCGGCTGGCCGACCTGCTGCGCCGGGCCCGGGTCGGCCGACACGCCGTGGACGTGATGCCCGTCGGCCTCGACCCGGAGTACGTCACGGCCGACGGCACCGTGCTCGGCCACGTCCGCCGCCCGCTGCCGATCGCCAAAGCGCTGGACGACGCGCTGCTCGCGTACGAGATGAACGGCGAGCCGCTCACCCCGGACCACGGCGCGCCGGTGCGGCTCATCGTGCCCGGCTGGGTCGGGATCGCCTCGATCAAGTGGATCGGCAGCCTGGAGGTCTCGGCCGAGCCGCTCTACTCGCCCTGGAACACCGACTTCTACCGCCTCTTCGGCCCCGACTACCCGGCCGGGGGCACCGCCCCGCTGGCCACCCAGGTGGTCAAGAGCGCCTTCGAGCTGGCGCTCGGCGCGCAGCTGCCGCTCGGCGGGCCGCACCGGCTCACCGGCCGCTCGTGGTCGGGCGCCGCCGCCATCCGCGAGGTGGAGATCTCCACCGACGGCGGCACCCAGTGGCACCGCGCCCACCTGCGCGACCACCCCAAGGCCGACACCTGGACCCGCTGGAGCTTCGACTGGCACCCCGAGACCCCGGGCCGGTACGAGCTGCGCGCCCGGGCGACGGACCGTCAGGGCAACACCCAGCCCGTCACCGCCGTCTTCAACCGCGAGGGGTACCTGTTCGGGGCGGTGGTCGCGCACCCGGTCACGGTCGGCTGAGCCCGGCCCGAGGACGGCAGCCGGTCACCCCGCGTGCACACGGGTTCGCAGCGGGGTACCCGGCCCGTATCATTGACAGGTGACCAAGGTTGACCTGTCACCACGGCCGGTCGAGGCGATGTCGCCCCGTCAACTCGAACGCCGCCGGGCCCTCATCTCCGCAGCACTCGCATTGGTGACCGAGACCGGGGTCGAGCGACTCCAGATGAAACAGGTCTGCGAACGCTCCGGCGTCGCGCTCGGTACGGCCTACCGGTACTTCTCCTCCAAGGACCACCTGCTCGCCGCGGCGATCGCCGACTGGCACCGGCTGCTGCTCAGCGACCTGACGGCCGAGCTGCGCCACCCGAGGGCGGGCCTGAGCGGGACGGACCGGGCCGTGCGGTTCGTCCGGCACGGGATGCGGGCCTACCAGCGGCAGCCGCAGTTCGCCCGGCTGCGGGTGGCCGTCTCGGCCTCCACCGACCCGTTCGCCAGCGAGGCGCTGCAGGCGATGGCCCGGGCCGACGACGCGGCGCTCGGGGCGGTGATGAGCGGCCTGCCGCCGGCCGGCGGCGAGCTGGTGCGCCACATCGTCGGCCACGCCTGGCAGGGCGAGCTCACCGCCTGGGTGACCGGCCGCACCACCCTGGACGACGCGCGGCGCCGGCTGGAGGACGTGGTGCGGCTGGTGCTGGCGCCGTACGAGCTGGTCTGACGGGCCGTTCCGGTCCGACGGACCGTTCCGGTCTGACAGGCCGTCACTGCGGGTGCGGGCCGAGCTGCTCCGAGCGGCGGCTACTGCGGGTGCGGGCCGAGCAAGGTGTCGGCGGTGAGTGCCGCCGCGAGGGCCAGCGAGCGCAGTGGCTCGGCGAGCGGGAAGCGGGTCTCGTAGCGGCTGCCGTCCGGGCCGTCCGCGGTGATCCGGCCGACCTCGGTGCCGGTGGTGTCGGTGAGGATCAGCACGGGCGGCGCGTCCGCCCGGAGCCGGCCCGCCGGCAGGCCGTCCGCGAGCAGCTCGAACTCCGGGTGGCCGGGCGCCGCTGAGGGGAGGAGCTCGCCGAGGGGCCGGCCGTCCGGCCGGCTGACCGTGGTGGCCCCGGGGTTGGTCTTGCCGCCCTGGCCGACCAGCAGCAGGGGCATGCCGGTCGCGTCCCGGAGCTCGAACTGCCGGGCCGGGTGCCGGTCCTTGCCGCCGAGGAAGCGCAGCGCCTTGCGCGGGCCCGACTGCCCGGTCTCGACCACCGAGCCGCAGGGGGTGCCGCCGGCGTCCAGGACCTCGCCCGTCCGGCTGAAGGTGAGCAGGGGCGCCGCGAGCAGGGCCTCGGGCCCGGCCTGCTGGGGCGCCGCCGGGGCGGCGGGCGGGGCGGGCGGGGTGGACGGCGGGGGCGCTTGAGGGTGCGGCTGGGTGTGTTCCGTCCAGGCCGCGCCGTCCCACCAGCGGACGGCGGTGGGGGCGAAGGGGTCCTGGTACCAGCCCGGGGCTGCGGCCGTCTGCGTCACGGATCGAGCGTACCCGGACCGGTGGGGGCGCTCACGGAGGTCGCTGGGGCACTCACGGAGGTCGCTGGGGCACTCACGGGCGTCGCTGGCGCAGCAGGGTCTCCTGGACGGCGGAGGCCACCAGCTCGCCCTCGCGGTTGTAGAACTCGCCGAGGGCCAGGCCCCGGCCGTCCGAGGCGGAGGGGCTGCGCTGGGCGAAGAGCAGCCAGTCGTCGGCTCGGAACGGGCGGTGGAACCACATCGCGTGGTCCAGCGAGGCGAGCAGCACCTGCGGCGCCTCCTTGTGCGCCGCCCCGCGCTGCACGCGGTGCGGCTGCAGGTGCAGCGCGGTGGTGGAGGCCAGCGTCAGGTCGGAGAGGTAGGTGAGTGCGCAGACCTGGAGCAGCCCGTCCTCGGCGGGCAGCGGGCTGCCGGCCCGCAGCCAGACGAACTGCTGCGGCACGCCGGGGATCTCGGCGGGCATCCCGGGGGCGTCGGCCGGGATGAACCGCATCTGCATGGTGCGGAAGATCGTCGCCCGCTCGTACCCCTCCGGGTCGGCCTCGGCGAAGGCCGGCAGCGGGTCGGGCAGCTCCTCCGGGCCGGGCACCGGCGGCATGGTGCGCTGCCGCTCGGGGGTCTCCTCGGCGGTCTTGAACGAGGCGGAGAGGGTGAAGATCACCTCGCCGCGCTGGACGGCGGTCACCCGGCGGGTGGCGTACGAGAGCCCGTCCCGGACCCGGTCCACCTCGTAGGCGATCGGCAGGCTCGGGTCGCCGGGCCGGATGAAGTAGCTGTGCAGCGAGTGCACGTGCCGCTCGGCGCCGAGCGTCTGCCCGGCGGCCGTCAGCGCCTGCGCGGCGACCTGGCCGCCGAAGGCGCGCATCGGGGCCCCGGCGTGACAGCGGCCACGGAACAGGTTCTCGTCCAGCCGCTCGATCCGGAGCAGCTCGGCGAAGGCCCCGGCGGTGCTGGGGGCGGGGGTCTCCTGGCTGAGGGCATCGGTCACCCGCCCATACTGGCAGACCGGTGGCCCCCGCCGGTGGGGCGGGGGCCACCGGGTGTGTGGTGGAACGGGTTGCAGATTTGCCGTTTGGTGCGCCGGTCGGAGCGGTCGGAGCGGTCGGAGCGGTCGGAGCGGTCGGAGCGGTCGGAGTCGTCGGATCCGTCGGATCCGTCGGAGCGGTCAGACCGGGACGCCGTCGTCCTCGGCTGACGGCCGGCCACCGGGGGCCGGGGTGGCGGCGGGAGCGGAGTCGGGCGCGGCGGGCCGGCCCGGGATGGTGGCGCTCGCGGGGAGCGGGGCGTGCAGGGGCGCGGTGCCCCGGGGGACGGCGGCCACCGCGCGCCACCAGAGCTGGAGGGCGGGCGGGGCGGCGGGCTCGAAGGAGGCGCCGGGGCGCGGCATCGCCAGCTCGGCGCCGAGCGCTCCGGCGGCTGCCAGCGAGCGCTCCGGCGGCTCCTCCCAGGGGTGCGGGGCGAGGTTGAAGGTGGCCCAGTGCACCGGCAGCATCAGCCGCCCGCCCAGGTCGAGGTGGGCCCGGACGCCCTCCTCTGGGGTCATGTGCACCTCGGGCCAGTACTCGCTGTACGCGCCGACCTGCATCATGGTGGCGTCGAAGGGGCCGAGCCGGCGGCCGATCTCGGCGAAGCCGGGGAAGTACCCGGTGTCACCGCTGTGGAAGACCCGGTGCTCGGGCCCCGCCACCACCCAGGAGGCCCAGAGCAGGTGCGGGCTGGTGCGCGGGCCCCGGCTGCAGTAGTGCCGGGCCGGGGTGGCGGTCAGGGTGAGTCCGGCCACCCGGGCCGACTCCCACCAGTCCAGCTCGACGATCCGGTCGGGGGCGATGCCCCAGTGCTCCAGGTGGGCGCCCACGCCCAGCGGCACGGCGAAGGTGGTGCCGAGCGCGTCCAGCGCCCGGACGGTGGGCAGGTCGAGGTGATCGTAGTGGTCGTGCGAGATCACCACCACGTCCACCGGGCCGAGCTCGGCCAGGCTCAGCGGCACCGGGTGCAGCCGCTTGGGCCCGATCCAGCCGAACGGGGAGCAGCGCTCGCTCCAGACCGGGTCGAAGAGCACCCGGCGCCCGTCCAGCTCGGCCAGCACGGTGGCGTGCCCGAGCCAGGTGAGGCGCAGGCCGGAGGCGGGCTGGGTGGCGAAGTCGATCGACTGCGGGCGGTGCAGCGGGACGGCGGCGGCGGGCACCCGGCGGGCCCGGTCGCCGGTCAGCTGGGCCCGGGTGATCTCCAGCGGGGTGCGCTCGTAGACCAGGCGCCTGGTGGGCACCGGGTTCTGGAAGCCGCCGTCGGCGAAGTGCGGGGAGGCGAGGATGCGGGCCAGCCGCTCGCCCTTGGGGTCGGCCCCGAAGGGCTCGGTGCGGACACGGTGCCAGGCGGTGCGGTACCAGGGGGTGGCGGGCACGGATCCTCCACGGTCGAGACTGTCCGCAACGGCGTGCGAGGCGGCGTGCGTGGCGGCGCACGGCGGCGCCGTGGGCGGGCGCCGTCGTACGACAACCATCTCAACGGGACATTACCGCTCAAGCCCGGTCAGGACCCGGCAGATTCGGGCAGCCGGGTGGCGAGGCTGATCGGTCGGTGCCCGGACGGCCGGTCGGGTCGCCGGTCGGGTCGCCGGTCGGGTCGCCGGTCGAGCTGTCGGGCGAGCTGTCGGTCAGGCTGCGTAGAACCGGGTGATGGTCTCCGCCACGCAGTGCGGCTTGGTGCCGCCCTCGCTGGTGATGGTGTACCGGACCAGGGCCTGCACCCCGCCGGGCACCTCGTCCGCCGAGAGCAGCACGGCGGTGGCCCGGACGGCGGTGCCGACCGGGACGGGGGCGGGGAAGCGGACCTTCTCGGAGCCGTAGTTGAGCGCCATCCGGACGCCCTCCACCGCGTAGCACTCCTTGGCCAGCACCGGGATCAGCGACAGCGTCAGGTAGCCGTGCGCGATGGTGCCGCCGAACTGGCTCTCCTTGGCCCGCTCCGGATCGACGTGGATCCACTGGTGGTCGCCGGTGGCCTCGGCGAAGAGGTCGACGCGCTGCTGGTCGATCACGTGCCAGTCGCTGGTGCCCAGCTCGGTGCCGACGGCGGCGGTGAGGTCGGCGAGGGAGGCGAAGGTGGTCACAAGGTGCTCCTGTGGGGCTGCTCCGGGGCTTCGGCTCAGCAGTATGCCTACTGGGGAGTCACTTGTCAGGGGGCAGTCCGGGGCACCTGCGCCGCGCTGCGGGTCGGCCGGCGTCTGTCGGTCGGTGCCGGTCAGCCGGCGCGGTTCAGCCGGCGCGGTGCACGGCCTGGCCGGCCGGGAGCAGGCGGCGCCCGCTGAGCAGCTCCGGGGTGAGCAGCACGAACAGTTGCGGCTGGCCGTCCACCCAGGGGCGCGGGCCGGTGCGCAGCAGGTGTTCGTGCAGTGCCGGGTCGCGGACCAGCTCGGTGCGGCCGTGCACCAGGACGCTCCAGCCGGTCCGGGTGGCGGGGTCGAGGTGGTCGGCCTGGAAGGCGGCCACGGTGCCGTCCAGGGCCCGGGAGACGGTGCTGCCCTCGCGGAGCGCGAGGACCAGCCGCCCGTCCGCCCCCACCTCGAAGGCGACCGGCAGCACGGCGGGCAGCGCGTGCTCGGTGTACACCACGCGTCCCACGGGCACCGTCCGGAGCAGGCTGAGGCACTGCGCCTCGCTCAGGGTGTCCACACGGTTGTCACGGTCCATGCCTCTGATGGTGCCCGCCCGGGCCGGTGCTAGACAGGGCCCATGGTCCCGGGAGTGGACCGAGTCGGTGGGCCGATGGTCCTTGGTCGCTTTGTTGCCCGTCGAGGGCTCCCGTCCGGGTGAGTTGACGGCGGGCGGGGCCGGGGCGGGCGGGACAGCGATACCTTGGCGGCCGGACGGGGCGGCGTGCCCCAGGGGCGAGGGGGAGGGGCGGGTGCGGATGAGCGGCGGCATCGAGTTGGTGGTGATCGGTGCGGACGGCGGGCCGGAGCGGGGGTACGCCGGCTCGGCCCGGGCCGGCGAGGGGGCCCGGCTGCTGGCCGACACCCTGCCCGGCCGCACCTTCGACGCCGGCTGCCGGGTGACCGAGGTGCCGCCCGGGGCCGACGCCAACGCGATGCTCACCGCGCTGCGCGCCGCCGCCCAGCGGCCGGCCCGCTGGCTGGTGGTCTGCCTGCTCGGACAGCTCACCGTCGACCCGCGCGGCAGACGCCTGGCCCTGGTGACCGGCGGTTCCACCCCCGACAACGCCTACCGGCGCGGGCTGGCCTGGGACTGGGTGGTCTCCACCATGGTGCACGGCGACCAGGAGGACACCCTGCTGCTGCTCGACGCGGTGGCCGACCGGGAGACCTGGGCCGCCCTGGAGCGCGGCGGCGAGGATGGTGCGGGCGAGCTGCTCAGCCACTCCCGGGTGCCGCTCTGGGGCCGGCTCGGCCGCTACACCCCCGGTCGGCGCGGCCGGGACGCGGTGCTGCCCGGCGGGCCGGGCTCCTTCAGCCAGGCGCTGGCCCGGGTGGTGGAGCACGGCGTGCCCGGCGCCCCCGCCGCCGTCGGCCCGGTCGAACTCCAGCCCGCCGTGGAGGCCGAACTGGCCGAGAGCGGGGAGGCCGCCCGATTGCTGACACCTGGCGAGAACGGGCGCCTTCTGATGCGCAATCGGGCCTCGGTACGCGGTGCATTGGCCGGATTGTCGCTTTCGGAAGAACTGTTGGCAGTTCTGTGGCGCGAAAACGCCCCAACCGATCCGCCTTCCGCGTAAGGTCAGGTGGCCCGAGGTGTTGCCGGGGCGGGGCAGGTTGGCGAAGAATCGCTGCCCCCGACGGCGCCCGACGGGAGGGAGTGGCACCGAGGGACGACGGATTTCTTCTGGCGGCACGATCTCGGTTCCCGGCTGTCTGCCGGGAGTTGGGGCGGCCGCGATGAGGTGGGGCGATGCGGCAGCGCGGAATTGTGGTGCGCCCTGGGGTGGTCGGGGCGTGCGGGGTGTCACTGCTGGTTTTCCTGACGGCTTGTGGGGCGAGTGGTGAGTCCGGTGCCGCCGACCGGGTCACCGGTTCCGGTGCACTGCCCAGTGCCGTTGCTCCGTCCGCTCCTTCGGGTGATTCGGGTACCGGCGGTCTGCCGTCTACCGAGGGTGTGCAAGGCGCCTACGGGCGGGTGGTTCTGAGGGCTTATCAGAACTGGTGGGACGCCCAGGTGAAGGCTTTCGGCCAGACCGGATCGGACAGTTCCTGGCTCAGCGGGGTCGCCTCGGGCAAGGCGCTCAGCGATTCGGTGGCCACCATGAAGCAGCTCCACGAGGCCAAGCTGGTGATGAAGGGCGCGCCGCGCACCGCCCCGGTGGTCAGCACCCTCACCCCGGCCGACAAGCCGACGGCCGCGACCGTCAAGGACTGTCTGGACGTCTCCGGCTGGCACCAGGTGGACGCCGCCAACGGCGCCCTCAAGGACCCGGCGCAGCGGCTGAGTCGGTACCCCGCCACCGTCAAGCTCAGCCAGGTGAACGGTAGTTGGATCGTCATCGACGTCACCCGTGAAGTGGGGAAGACATGCTGAGGACACTGCGGAGCATCCCGACCGCCGCCGTGCTCGCGCTCGCCCTGACCGGCGCGTTCGTCCAGGCCGCCGCGGCCGACCCGACCGACGACCCGAGCGGCGGCGTCTACGAGTGCGACAACCGCAACATCTGCATCATCGTCACCGAGCCCGGCGGCAACCCCAGCCCCGGCTCGACCACCCCCGGCACCGGGGGCGGAGGTGGCGGCGGGGTGCAGACCTGCATGTGGAACGGCAAGCAGTGGCCCTGCTGGGACGACGACCTCGGCTGGTTCAACTCCTCGAACGGCTGCTACTACAAGCGCTCCAACCCCCAACCGCCGGCCGGTGACCCGGAGTGGGGCACCCACGACCCGGCCAAGGGCGCGATGTACGACGTCACCTGCCGCGGCGCCAACGACCAACTGACCCCGCTGGACCCGCAGTACTTCGCCGCCCCGCCCGGCGGCGCCCCGCCGCCGCCCACCCCGCTGGCCGTGGCCACCGAGCTGGTACGGGAGTTGAAGATCGGCGACCTGACGGTGCACGCCGCTCCGCTCACCACGGCCGTGGTCGGCGCCCCGGTCTGGCTCTGGTACGACCGCACCGACGACAACGCCGGTGATCTGCGCAAGACCGCGCAGGGCACCGGGTTCTCGATCACCGCGGTGGCGAAGTACCAGGGCGTCACCTGGGACACCGGCGAGTCCGACGGCATCGGCGGCACCCACCAGGTGAGCTGCACCGGGGCCGGCACCCCGTGGACCTCGGGCTCCACGGCCCGGTCCGACTGCACCTACGCGTACACCACCTCCTCCGTGCGCCAGCCGGACACCGCCTACGCCCTCACCGCCCGCGCCTGCTGGACCATCGACGCCCGGGTCGACCAGACCGGCGTGAAGGTGGGCAACTTCCCGCCCGTCTGCCGGACCAGCGAGCCGATCGAGCTGCGGGTCGGCGAGGTGCAGGTGCTCAACAACTGAGGCCCCGAGGCCTCTTGGCGCCCGAGCAGCCGAGTTCCACGCCCGAGCACTGCGAGTCCCACGACCGAGCACCCGAGTCCCACGACCGAGCACAGCGAGTTCCACGACCGAGCACAGCGAGTTCCACGACCGAGCACACCGACCGGCGGGCACACCCCCCGTAACCCGCCGGCACCCCGTACGAAAGGCCGAAGCCCGGTGGAGAACCGAACCTTCCCGTCGCCGAGCACCGGCACCGCCACGCTCGCGCCCGAATCGGCGCGCCCCGCGCCGCACGCGCCCGCCCGGGCGCTGCGGGCGCGGCGGCGTCGGCCCGCCGTGCTCGCGATGGCGGTCGCGCTGATCTCGGCCGGCGGGCTCGGCGGGGCGGTGCTCTACAACAGCACCGGTCAGCGGATCGCCGTGCTCGCGCTGGCCCGGGACGTGCCGATGGGGCAGGCGCTCACCGCCGACGACCTGGTGGTGGCCCGGATCGCCGGTGACCCGGCGCTGCACCCGCTGGACGCCCGCGACCTCGGCAAGGCGATCGGCCTGCGGGCCACCGCCGACCTGCGCCAGGGCGGCCTGCTGGTCAACGGCGACCTCTCCAACGCACCGCTGGTGGGGGCCGGCCAGATGACCGTCGGCCTGGCCGCCCGGCGCACCCAACTGCCCGCCACCAGACTCCAACCCGGCCTGCGGCTGGTGGTGGTCTCCACCGCCGACGGCTCCACCGCCGGCTCCAGCCGCACCCCGGACACCCTGACCGCCACCGTGGTCACCGTCGGCCGGGCCGACTCCGACGGCAGCACGGTGGTGGACGTGGCGGTGAGCCCGGGCGACGCCACCAAGCTGGCCGGCTGGGTGGCCGGCGGCAAGTTCCAGGTGCTGCTCGCCCCCCGGGACGGTGCGGGTGCCGCCTCGCCCGCCCCCTCGCCCTCCGCCTCCGGGGGTGGGGCCTGATGGCGGTGATCGCGGTCGTCGGCGGGCCCGGCGCCCCCGGCGCCACCACCACCGCCCTGGCCCTGCTGCTCGCCTGGCCGCTCCAGCCGGGGCGCCGACTCCTGCTGGTGGAGTGCGACCCGGACGGCGGCGCCGTGCTGGCCGGCGCGCTGGAGGGACGGGTCGAGGCCGTCTACGGCCTGCGCAACCTCGCCGTGGCCGACCGGCGCGGGCTGCTCGCGCAGGCGATCTGGGAGCAGCTGATCGACCTCTCCCCGGCCGGCAACGGCGAGCGCCTGCTGCTGCCCGGCCTCACCGACCCGGCCCAGGCCCCCGGCCTGGCGTACACCTGGGAGCCGCTGGTCGAGGCGCTGCACGCGCTGGAGCCGCAGGGCTACGACGTGCTGCTCGACCTCGGCCGGTCCGGCGCCCACGGGGCCGGCGCGGTGCTCACCCGGCGGGCCGACGCGGTGGCCGTGACCGTCCGCTCGACGCTGCGCGGCCTCAGCTCGGCCCGGCCCCGGCTGGCCGCGCTACGGGAGGACCTGGAGCACCAGGGCACCGGCGCCGACGCGCTCGGCCTGCTGCTGATCGCCGAGGGCCCGTACCCGGCCGCCGAGGTGGCCCGCCAGTTCGGCGTCCCGGCGCTCGGCCTGCTCCCGCACGCCCCGCGCACCGCCCGGATCCTCTCCGACGGCGGTGACACCACCGACCGGCGGTTCGTCCGCTCCGAGCTGATGCGGACGGCCCGGACGGCCGCCGACCAGCTGCAGCTCCTGGTCCGCCGACGCCGCCAGCGGCTCGCCCCGGGCGCCGCCCAGCCGGGCCCGGTGCCGGCGTCGCCCGCTCCGATACCGGGCGTCGGTCAGCCGTACCAGGCCGACGGTCAGCCGTACTCGAGCCAGTCGAACCCGAGTCAGCCGTACCCGAGTCAGCCGTACCCGAGTCAGCCGTACTCGAGCCAGCCGTACCAGAGCGCCGGCCTGCCGGTGGAGAGCGCGGCCGGGTATCCGGGTGCCGCGCCCGCTCCCGTGCCGCCCGGCGGTGGCTACGGCGGGTACCAGGGCGAGGGTGGCCACCCGAGCGGGAGCGGGTATCCGGCCGAGGGCGGCTTCCCGCCGGAGCCGCACCCGCTCGCGTACCCGCAGACCGGGGGCTACCCGGGGGCGTACCCCGTGCCGCGACCGCCGCAGCCGGCCGCGCCCGCGCCGTTCCCGGGGGCCCCGGGCGCCGCAGCGGAGGCCTCGGCCTCGTGGGGACCGTCGGGTTCGCCGGGCTCATCGGTTTCGTCCGGCTCACCGAGCTCTCCGAGTTCACCGAGCTCCTCGGGCTCGCAGGTCCCGGCAGACTCGCCGGCATCGCCGGCCGAGGCCGGGGAGCCGGTGGCGCCCGGGACGGACCAGGGCGGGCCGCAGATCACGTACGGGGAGGTGCTCCGTGCGCGGTAGTCCACTGCACCAGCGCCCGCCGCAGGGCGATCCGGCCGCGCTGCCCTGGGCCGTCAGCGCCGAGCCGGCCGGGTTCGGCGCGGCCCAGGCACATCCTGCTCAGCCGCACCAGGGCGGCCCGGCCCACGAGGGCGGGGCGGCGTACTCGGGCGGTCAGCAGACCGCCGCCGGGCGGGGGTTCACGCCCGGGCCGGTCAAGGCCGTGTCCGCGCTGCAGCCGGTCGGGGTGCGACCGGCCGTCGATCCGCAGGTGGCCCGCGAGCTCAAGCGGCAGGTCGCCGCCGAGCTGCACCAGCAGCTCTCCCGGATGGAGGGCGGGGCCGGCCTGGAGGCCGACCGGGCGACCCGCCGTCAGCGGGGGCGGGCGCTGATCGAGGAGGCGGTGGCCCGCTGGTCCGACGCGTACGCGCAGACCCACGGCATCCCGCCCACCCGCGAGCAGGACCGGGCACTCGCCGAGGCCGTCTTCGACCTGCTCTTCCGGGCCGGCCGGCTCCAGCCGTACCTGGACGATCCCGAGATCGAGAACATCCTGATCAACGGCTGCGACGACGTCTGGATCTCCCGGGTGCACCAGCCGCTGCGCCAGGTGCCGCCGGTGGCCGACAGCGACGAGGAGCTGATCGAGCTGCTCCAGGACCTGGCCCGCCAGCACGGCGGCGGCGAGCGCAGCCTCTCCACCGCCAGCCCCACGCTCGCGCTGCGGCTGGAGGGCGGCATGCGGCTCCAGGCGCTCACCGAGGTGACGCCCAGGCCGTACGTGGCGATCCGCCGCCACCGGGTGGCTTCGGCCACCCTGGCCGACCTGGTCGCGCTCGGCACGGTGGACTCGACCCTGGCCGCCTTCCTGGCCGCCGCCATCCGGGCCCGGAAGAACGTGATGATCACCGGCACCCAGGGCGTCGGAAAGACCAGCCTGCTGCGCGCGATGGCCGCCGAGATCCCGCCGGACGAGCGGATCGGCACCCTGGAGTCGGAGTTCGAGCTCTGGCTGCACACCCTCGGCCACCTGCGCCAGGTGGTGCCGATGGAGGCCCGCGAGGGCAACGGCGAGCGGGTGGACGGCCGGATGGCGGGGGAGCTGAGCATCGGCGAGCTGATCCCCGCCGCGCTCCGGATGACGCTCTCCCGGATCATCGTCGGCGAGGTGCGCTCGGGCGAGGTCGTGCCGATGCTGCGGGTGATGACCAACGGCGAGGGCGGCTCGATGTGCACCCTGCACGCCCGCGCCCCGCACATGGTGGTGGACCGGATCGCCGAGCTCTGCCTGGAGTACGGCGCCCACATGACCGACAGCCTCGCCTACCGGCTGACCGCCAACGCCGTGGACCTCATCGTGCACGTGGCGATGGTGGACGAGACGGCCGTCGGCGGCCGGCGCCACCGCTTCGTCTCGCACGTCCTGGAGGTCACCGGCCTCGGCGAGAACGGCCGCCCGGCGATGAACACCGTCTTCGGCCCGCGCCCGGACCTGGGCGAGCCGCGGGCGGTGCCGCACACCCCGCCGCAGTGCCTGGACGACCTGCGGCGCACCGGCTTCGACGCGGGCAGGCTCCAGTCCCCGTACGGTAGTTGGAGCGCGCCGCTGGCCCTGCGGATCGGCGGGGTGCGCTGATGGACTTCTCTCCTGGCGGGGTGCGCTGATGCTGCTCTTCGTGATCTGCGGCCTGGCGATCAGCGGCGGCCTGGCCGCGCTGGTCTTCTGGCTGGTCGGCAGCGACCGGGTCGAGCAGGACGACAATCCGCTGACCGGGCGGCTGCACACGCTCTGGTACGGCGCGCCCGGCGCCGCCGCGCCGCGGATGGTCCGGCTGCGCCGGATCCAGGTGGCGGTGGCGCTGATCGGCGCCCCGCTGGCCTGGCTGTTCACCGCGATCCCGCTGGTGGCCCTGTTGGTGGTGCTGGCCGTGTTCGGGGTGCCCTGGCTGGTGGATGCGACCCGCTCCGACACCCGGCGGATCGAGCGGCTGGAGGCGCTGGCCGAGTGGACCCAACGGCTGGCCGACGTGCTGCTGTTGGGCGTCGGCCTCAACCAGGCGCTGCTGACCAGCCGCCGCACCGCGCCGCCCGCACTGGAGGCCGAGATCGCCGAGCTCACCGCCCGGCTGCAGTCGCGCTGGCGCCCGGAGGACGCGCTGCGCGCCTTTGCCGACCAACTCGCCGACGCCACCTCGGACAAGGTGCTGGCCGCGCTGGTGCTGCGGGCGGGCGACAGCGGCCCCGGCCTGGCCCGGGCGCTCGCCGACATGGCCGAATCGGTCCGCGAGGAGGTGCGCCAGCGGCGCACCATCGAGGCCGACCGGGCCAAGCACCGGGCCACCGTCCGCTGGCTGGTCGGGATCATCCTGCTGGTGATCACGGCCGGGCTGTTCAACCCCCGGTACAGCCAGCCGTACACCTCGTACACCGGCCAGGTGGTGCTCGCCGTGGTCGCGGCGGGCTTCGTGGCGGTGATCGCCTGGATGCGGTCGCTGGCGAGCCACACCCCGCTGCCCCGCCTGCTCGAACCCGACCGGCGGAGCAAGGCCGGGCCGCTGCCTGGCAGTTCGGGCGCGGGTGCGGGCTCGGGCTCGAGCTCGGGCGAAGAGGCCGGCGAACAGCCGTCCGGCTCGGCCGCACCGGCCGCCGGGATCAAGGAGCTCCGATGATCTCGCCCTGGGCCGTGCTGGCCGGTGGCGTCGCCGCCGCCGGTCTCGCCCTGCTCGTCTCCGAACTCCGCCCGTCGCCACCGGACTTGGGCCAGGCGCTGGACCGACTGCACCGCTCGCCCGCCGACCGGCGGGCCGAGCAGGAGGGACAGCGGCTCTCCTGGTACGACCGGGTCGGCGACAGCGCCCTGCGGCTGCCCGGGGCCCGGATCCCGCACCAGCAGCTCGCCCTGGTGGGCCGCACCCCCGCGCGGTTCATGGCGCACAAGCTGCTGTTCGCGCTGATCGGGCTGCTGCTACCCGGCTACCTGCTCGCGATCGCCGCCTTCAGCGGATTCCAACTCCCCTTCGTGCTCCCGATCGTGGTGGCCCCCGCGCTGGCCCTGCTCGGCTGGCTGGTGCCGGACGCGATCGTGTCGGCGGAGGCCAAGGAGGCCCGGACGGAGTATCTGCACGGGATCGCCGCCTTCCTCGAACTCGTCGCGCTGGAGCGGGCCGCCGACCTCGGCCCGGCCGAGGCGCTACGCCGGGCGGCGGCCGTCGGCCGGGGCACCGTCTTCCGCCGGATCCGCGACAGCCTGGAGCGGGCCGCCACCGACCGGCTGCCCCCCTGGGACGGCCTGGACGCGCTGGCCGCCGAGTTGGGCCTGGCGCCGCTCCAGGACGTGGCCGACATCATGCGGCTCTCCGGCACCGACGGCGCCGCCGTCTACGACACCCTCCGGGCCCGGGCCAGGGGCCTGCGGGGCGAACTCCTCTCCGCCGACCTGGCCCAGGCCAATGTCGACAGCGAACGCATGGTCGCGCCCGGCACCCTGCTGACCCTGCTGATGACCGTCCTGATCGTCTTCCCGGCCCTCTACAAGATGATGGGCTCCGCCTGATCCGCGCGGCGGGGCCCCGCTCCCTCCCCCCCCCGACCTCCTCCCCCGAAGGAATGTGACATGAACCGGATCCGTCCACTGCTTGGCGCGGTAATGCTGCCCCTGATCGGCGCCACCCTGCTGCAGCTGAAGTTCGGCGCTCAGCTGTTCACCTACCGGATCGGCCGGGCCAAGGCCGCCCGGGTGGCCGGCGACCGAGGCGCGATCAGCATCGAACTCGCCCTGGCCGTCGTCGCGTTGGTGCTGATCGCGGGCGTCATCATCGTCGCCCTGAACACCCTGGCGAAGGACAGCGCCGACAAGGTCAAGCAGGTGCCGCTGCCGGCCCCGGCCAACACGTGATCCTGCCCCAGTCGCACCGCGCCGCCGGGCGGCCTCGCGCCCCCCGGCGGCTCCGCGGTGACCGGGGGTCGATGTCGATCAGCCTGGCGATCATCTTCCCGGTGCTGCTGACCATCGTGCTGCTCGTGGTGCAGGCCGCGCTCTGGTGGTACGCGAGCCAGGTCGCGCTCAGTGCGGCCCGCGAGGGCGCGGACGCGGGGCGGGTGCTCGGCGGCTCGGCGGCGGCGGGGCAGCGGCAGGCGGAGACCTTCGTCCGGAGCTTCGACAACCTGGCGGAGTACCGGGACGTCACCGCCACCCGCAGCGCGGTGAACTGCCAGGTCGTGGTCAAGGTCCGGCCGTTGGGCATCCTGCCGCTGATCGGCATGCCCGACATCACCCGCCAGGTGACCGCCCCGGTGGAGCGGTTCGTCAGCCCGGTGGCCGCACCGTGACGGGCCGGCGCACCGGCGCACTCCGGGGTGACCGGGGGAGCGTCGCGGTGGAGGCCGCGATCCTCGCGCCCGCCGTGGTGCTGCTGGTGCTGTTCGTCACCCTGGTCGGGCGTATTCAGAGCGCCCAAGGGGTAGTTGATGCGGCAGCCCGGGCAGGTGCCCGGGCCGCCACCATCTCGGTGCGGCAGGACCCGGAGACCGCCAAGCAGCAGGCGGAGGATGCCATGAACGCGGTGCTCAAGGACGGCGGCGTCAGCTGTGCGCCGTTGACCGTGGGCGACCCGACGTTCCGGCTCGACGGCCCGGACGGCCTGCAGACGGTCGAGGTGACCATCGGCTGCGACGTACCGGTGGGCGATCTGCTGCTGCTGAACGGGGGTTGGGGCCACAAGCACCTCGCCAGCGGGTTCGTGTCGGTGGTCGACCGCTACCGGGAGCAGCCCGGCCGGGCTGCACCGTGAGCAGTGATCTGGTACCACAGAGTGAGCAGGAGTCGTACGGAGGTGGGGAATTGAGGACAGGGCGGCGGATGCCGGTCGGCTGGGGGGCCGACCGGGGGGCGGCCTCCGTCTTCGTGGCGATCAGTGTCGCCGCGTTGGTGCTGGTGGCGGCCATGGTGCTCGACGCCACCGAGAAGATCCGGATGCGGGTGGGCGCCGACTCGGTCGCGCAGGAGGCCGCCCGGGCCGCCGGTCAGCAGCTCGACCAGGCCGCCCTGCGGGACGGCCGGTACCAGGTCGACCAGACCGCCGCCCGGCGGGCGGCGCAGGACTACCTGGACGCCTACGCGCACGGCGCCACCGGCGACACCGAGTTCAACAGCGACGACCGCACGATCCCGGCCGGGACGGTCCGGGTCAAGATCGAGAAGCACTACCGTCCGCTCCTGTTCGGCGGGGACACCGTCGTCCCCGGGATCGGGTTCGCCACACTGGTGCACGGAGTCACGGAACCGGAGAACGGCTGATGGCCGCGCCACGAGCCAAGGACCAGAAGCGCACCGGGACAGCCGGTGCCCAGACCGAGAACGCCGGTGGCCGCGGTGCCGAAGCCGGCGGCCGCAGCGCGAGCGCCGGTGGCCGTACCGGTGCCGCCGGTACCCGGTCCGGGGCTGCGGGCGCTCTCGTCCCGGCCGGGCGCCGGGCCGCGCCGGTGCGCCTGCGGCGGCGCCGCACGGCCGGCTCGGTGTTCACCGCCCTGGCCGCGCTGGTGGCGCTGATCGGGCTGCTGATCGGTCTGCCCGCCGTGCTGCTCTACGGCACCGGCGCGGTGGCCGCGATGGGCGGCCCGAGCAGCGCCGGCCTCGGCGACCTGCTGACCAGCCCCGACGACGGGCGGCTCTTCCTCTGGGCCCTGGTCGCCGTCGGCTGGGTGGCCTGGGCCTGTTTCGCCCTCTCCGTGCTGCTGGAGATCCCGGCCCAGCTGCGCGGGCGGATCGCCCGCCGGCTCCCCGCCTTCGGCTGGAGCCAGCGACTGGCCGCCGGCCTGGTCGGCTCGGTGCTCGCGCTGCTCCCGGTGGCCGGGGCCTCCTTCGCCGCCACCCCCGAGCGGGCCCCCGCCGTCTCCGCCCCTGCCGGCCTGACCGCGGCCCCCCGGTACGCGGCGCTGCCCGCCGCCGCAGCCGCCCCCGCGCTGGCCCCGGCCGCCGACCAGCTCCCCGGCTACACCGTCCGGGACTCCCGTCCGGCCGACAGCCTCTGGTCGATCGCCGAACGCCAACTGGGCTCCGGCGAGCGCTGGGTGGAGATCGCGAAGCTCAACAACGGCCGGGTGATGGACGATTCCGGCATCCGCTTCGACGCCGACCGCCCGATCCAGCCCGGTTGGCAGCTGCTGATGCCCGCCGACGCCAAGCCCGACCAGGCCGGCCGGCCCGCCACCCCCGCCCCCGCGCCCGCCACCGGGCAGCAGTCGGGCGGCGCAGCTGCGCACCAGGTGACGGTCAAGGACGGCGACAGCCTCTCGGCCATCGCCCAGCGGGAGTTGGGCAGTGCGGAGGACTGGCCCCAGCTGTTCGAGGCCAACAAGGGGATCGGCGCCCCCGACGGCGAGAAGCTGACCGATCCGGACGTGGTGATCCCCGGCATGGTGCTCACCATCCCGGGCACCTCCGCCGCGCCTGCTCCGGCCCCCGCTCCCGCCCCGGCGCCGACCCCGGTCACCCCGCCGGCGGCCACCGGTGGCGACACCGCCACGCCGCCCGCGAGCACACCCGCCACCCCCGGGGCGCCCACCCAGGGCCCGGTGGTGCCCACGGCTCCGGCACCGGCCCCGTCCTCGGCCTCGCCCAGTCACGCTCCGCAGTCCGCGCCGCCGAGCCAGGGCGCCACGCACCTGCCGAGCCAGACCCCGAGCCACGCCTCGCCGGCCCCGGCGCACGCCACCGCCAAGGTCACCCCGAGCAACGACTACACCGGCGCGCTCACGGCCTCCGCCGTCGGCGTGCTGCTTGCCGCCGTGATGATCGGCACCGTGCAGCGCCGCCGGGGCGACCAGCAGCGGGCCCGCCGCCCCCGGCACCGGATCACCCTGCCGCCGGCGCCGATCGCCGCCTTCGAGGCCGAGCTGAAGGTGCGGCAGAACGCGGCCGGGATCGACCTGCTGGACCGGGCGCTGCGCACGATGGCCCGCAACACCGTCCGCACCGGCAAGCGGCTGCCCGCCCTGGTCGCCGTCCGGGTCACCCCCGGCCGCACGGTCGAGCTGCACCTGGCCGCGCCCGCCGCGCCGATCGCCCCGTTCCGCGCGGCGCACGCGCCCAACGTCTGGTGGTGCCCGGAGGACTCCTCCGAGCTGCTCTCCGCCGGCCAGGCCGCCAAGGCCAACGCGCCCTACCCCGCCCTGGTCACCCTGGGCAGTGCACCGGACGGCTCGGTGGTGCTCGCCGACCTGGAGACGGTGCGCCTGATGCACCTGTCCGGGCACCCGGACGACGCACGGGACGTGCTGCGCACCCTGGCCATCGAGCTCGCCCACAGCCCGCTGGCCGACCGGCTCCACCTGCACCTGGTCGGCATCCCCGACGACCCCGCGATCAGCGGCCCGGCCGCCGAGCGGGTGCACCGCTACGACACCCTCCAGCAGGCCCTCACCGCCCTCGGCCCGCGCACCGCCCGTGCTCGCGCCACCCTGGTGGCCGCCGAGGCGAGCAGCCCGCGGGACGCCCGCAGCCGGGGCCACGCCGACGAGTCCTGGGTGCCGGAGATCGTGCTCTCCGTCCAGCCGCCGAGCGGCACCCTGCCCGCCGAGCTGGGCCGTCTGCTCGACGGCACCCCGCGCACCTGCCTCGCCGTGGTCGCCCGCGCCCCCGAGCGCGGCAGCGGCCCGGTCGCCCGCTGGACCCTCCCGAGCACCGGTCTGGCCACCATCCCCGGCCTGCACCTGGGCGTGGAGCTCCAGCGGCTCACCCCGCAGCAGTACGAGCAGTGGGGCGAACTGCTCAGCAGCGCCGAGGACCTGACCCAGCACCCGGCCCCGGACTGGACCCTGGACGGCCCTGAGGAGGACGACCTCCCGCTGCCGGTCCCGGCCCTGGTCGGAGCCGGCCCGCAGGCCGACACCGCCGCCACCGCTGCCGTCAACGGCCACCCGCCGCAGACGGTCAGCCGGGTGATCGCCTCCGGCACCAGCCCGTTCGCGGGCATCAGCCCGGTGGCCAACCCCGGCCAGCGGAACGGCCGGCACAGTGCGAACGGCCTGGGCCTGGGCCTCAGCGCGGCCAAGTCGCTGCCCAGCGGCAACGGTTCCGGCGCGAAGGGGCTGGGGCCGGCCTTCGGGCTGATGCCGGAGGGCAGTGAGCCCGTGGCCGCCATCGAGTCGCCGGCCGAGCAGACCGCCGAACTGCCCCTGCCGGTCGCGGAGCTGGTCGAGCCCGAGCCGGAGGTGGCGCCCGTGGTCGAGGTGCCGCCGATGCCGACGGCTCCGCCGGTGGTGCCCGAGCCGGTGGCACCCTCGCACGAGGCCGGCCTTCCGTCGGCTGAGGCGCCGTCCGGATTCCCGCCGGTCGACGAGGTGTTCACCGCTCCGCCGCTCCAAGAGCCGGTCGAAGTGCTGGTCGAGGTGCCGGTGGAGGTGCCGGTGGAGCCGGCTCCGGTGCACGATGCGGCCCCCGCTCCCGATGCCCGGCCGAGTGAGTCGCGGCCCGAGCCGATGGAGTACGCGGCGCCGCCGGCGGCTCCCCGGACGGACAGCGACGAACTGCTGGCCATCCTGCGGTCGCCGGAGGCACACAGCACGCGGACGGCGCCCCGGGTGCGGCTGCTCGGGCCGGTGGACGTGCTCGGGGCGACCGGGCCGGCCGACCCGGCGAAGCTGGCCCAGCTCACCGAGCTGGCCGCGTACTTGGCGCTGCGGCCCGGAGTCGAACGGGCCGCGCTCGACCGGGCGCTGCACCCGGCGGGGGCGCACCTGGTGGACGGTTCGGAGTCGCCGCTGCCCGGTCGGGTGACGGAGCTGGCGGCCTGGCTGGGCGTGCTGCCCGACGGGCGGCCGTACCTGCCGGAGGGTTCGGCCGAGGGGTACTCCTTCGCACCGGCGGTGAGCTGCGACTGGGACGAGTTCCGCAGTCTGTACCGGCGCGGGATGCGCAGCACCAGCAGCACGGCCGACGCCGCGCTGGCGCACGCGCTCGCGCTGGTGCGGGGGGCGCCGTTCGCGGAGGCCCCGGGCGGGGCGTACACCTGGGCGGAGGCCGAGCGGCAGGACATGCTCGCCGCCGTGGTGGACACCGCCCACGAGCTGGCCGCCCGCCGCCTCCAGTACGGCGACCACCGCAGCGCCGAGGCCGCCATCTTCCGCGGCCTGGCCGTCGCCCCGGACGTGGAACTGCTCCACCGCGACCTGTTCTACGCCTACGCCTCGGCCGGCGCCCGCGACCAACTCGTCCGCGCCGTCAACCGCCTGGACGCCCTCAGCCGCCGCACCGGCCGCGACCTGGACCCCGACACGGTGGCCCTGCTCCGCGACCTGCTGACGGGCCACTGAGCACACCCGGCACGCGAAGGGCCCCGGACCGCCGTCCGGGGCCCTTCGCGCGGGTCGGGTCTCAGCCGGCGAGCTCGGCGAGCACGCGGGCGGCCTCGGCCGGGGCGGTGAGCCACTTGAGGTGGCTGCCCGGGAGGGTGCGGACCTGGTAGGGGTTGTCGGGGGTGAGGGCGTCGCCCTCGCGGATCAGGCGGTCCTGGAGGGCGAGGGGGAGGCTGGCGTCCTCGGTGAGGCGGACGTAGGCCTTGGGGATCCGGCCCCAGGTGTCGGCCTGGGCGCGGTCGTCGGCGGTGCCGGTGTCCAGGTTCTCGTCGGGCTGGAAGGTGTTGAGGAAGGTCAGGAACTCCTCGTCCGTGCCGTCGGCGAGGAAGGCTGCCTTGAAGGCGGCCAGGGCGGCCGGGTCGGCGGTGCGGAAGTTGACCCGGAGCAGGCCGAGTTCGGCCGGGTTGCCGGCCAGGGCCAGGGCGAGCGAGGCGGGGTCGACGGTGGCCATCTCGGGCTCGGCGTAGTAGGCGCCGACCTCGAGGTCGACCGGGGCCCAGGAGGAGACGTAGACGATCCGGTCGATCAGGTCCGGGCGGGCGTTGGCGGCGGCGGTGGCCGTGAGTCCGCCGCGGCTGTGCGAGACCAGGATCACCGGCCCGTGCTGCTTGGCCCGCTCGAGGACGCCGATCAGGTGCGCGACGTTGTCGGCGAGCGTGACGCCCTTGATCGCGCCGGGGGCGCTGGCCAGGCCGGCGGCGTCCTGCGGGGCCTGGTAGGCGTGGGTGAAGGTGGCGGCGAAGCCGTGGCCGGGCAGGTCGACGGCGACCGACCGGTGGCCGAGCAGGCCGAGCTCGGCCTGCAGGGGCGCGAAGGAGAAGGAATTCGCGAAGGCTCCGTGCACCAGCACGAACGTCGGTGACATCTGGTTGTTCTCTCCCCGTGAATCAGGCGGCGCCCGCTCGGCGCCACCCGATGATCATGACCGTTCGACGGCGATGGATCAAGGGCCGGCCGGTGCGGTGCGGCCGAGGGGGAGCAGGTACTGGAGGGGCTGGTCGAGGTCGCTCAGGCCGAGCAGCTCGTGGGCCAGATCGTCGTGGAAGCCGCCGAGCGGGGTGGTGGCCAGGCCCAGGGCGGCGAGGCCGAGCAGCAGGTTCTGGGCCAGGTGGCCGGCCTCCAGCAGGCCCAGCCGGAGCGCCCGGAGGCCGTACCGCTCGCGCAGCAGGCCGTAGTCGAGGTAGAGGCCGAGCAGGGCGGGGGCCTCCTCCAGGCCGATCCGGTCGGGATCGGTGGCGGGGCGGGAGAAGTAGGTGGAGAGCGCCTCGAGTTCGTCCAGCGTGGGGGCCGGACCGATCGGGCGGAGGGTGCGGCGCTCCGGGTAGACCTCGTAGGTACCGGGGGCCAGCCCGTCCACCGAGCGGGCGACCAGCCGCAGCCGGGCGGTGTAGAGCGCGCCCGCGCTCGGGTAGGGCCGGTGGGCGAGTCGGCGCAGGCCGCCGGCGGCCAGCGGCTGGTCGGTGCGGTGGCTCTCGGCGAGCGTCTCCCAGAGCAGCCCACCGAGGGTGGCGGCGTCCAGCGGCCCGGTCAGCGGGCCGCGGGCCGAGCGGCGGGTGGCCAATGCGGTGCGGAGCGTGGTCTCCGGCAAGGGTCGGGCGGCCAGCGGGAGTTCGGTGGGTGAGGGCTCGGGCGGGGTGCCGGCGAGCGGACGCAGGGCGGTGTCCTCGTTGCGGCCGATCTGGAACTTGCTCCGCTCCAAGTACTGCCGGTCCGGCGCCCGGTGGCCCTCGGGGAAGAAGGAGGGCGGCTCGCCGGAGTCGAGCAGGGTGCGGGCGGCCAGTCGGCAGACCGCCCGCTCCTCGTCCGGGCTGACGCCCAACCGGTTGAAGAGCATGTGGAGTTGGGAGCCCCAGGCCCAGCCGAGCCGACTGCTGTCTGGGTCGGGCAGGGCGCGGAGCTCCTGGTCCGCTGCGCGGACCTCGGCGACCCAGTCGGCCAGCCAGGGGGCCGCGCTGCCCTCGGCGAGCTGCCCGTGGAGCGCGTCGGCGCGGCCCAGCAGGGAGGAACGCTGCTGCGCGTAGACGGAGTTGACCCGGGAGTGGACGGCTGCGGCGGCCAGCAGCGGCACCTCGGTGACCCAGCGCCAGCCCGCCGCCTGGCCGCGCAGCCAGCGGGCGGCGGCCAGGCGGTCCAGACCGAGTGCGTGGGCGGTGGCGTGGGCGAGGTCGGCGGCGAGGACCAGGCGGGTGGTACCGGCGGCCAGCTGGTGCAGCGCCGCTACGGCGGTGCGGGTGGAGACGGTGAAGAGCCGCTCGGCGATCGGGAGCGCGGCCGGGCCGCCGTAGCGGTCGGTCTCCGGAAGGTACGGCACGGCGCTGACCTGGCCGTGCGGGGTGGGCCAGGGGCCGCTCTCGGCTGGGCACTTGGCGGCGAGCTCGGCCAGCCGGTCGGCCAGCCGGCCGGGAAGTGCGGGGGAGCGGAGGCCGCGGACCCGGATCCGCAGGTGCGGGCCGCCCTCGCCGTAGCGGATGAAGAACCACTCCTCGGCCGTGCCGGCGCTGATGAACTCTTCGAGGAGCGGGGCGAGTTGCCCGGTGACGAAGGCGTCCGTCCCCGCCGTGCCGGCGTCCAGGGAGAGGTGCAGGCTGTGCCAGTCGGCCACGGTGGTCCCTCCGGGGGGCGGGAACGGTCAGGGGAAGGGGTGCGGGTGGAGGGCCAGGTCCTCGTAGCGGAGCGGGCGGGCGGTGCGGCCGAGGCGGTGGGGCACCTCCAGCAGGCGGGGCAGGCCCAGGGTGCGGTGGTGGACGTGGCCGAAGGTCATCGGCAGGGTGCCGGGCACTATCACCTTCACGGTGTGCAGTCCGAGCCGCTCGCGGACACCCGCCTCCTCCTGGCGGACGGCGAGCACCTCCAGGCCCAGGCCGGCCAGCCGGTCGACGGTGCCGGCGAGCAGCTCGGTCAGGTCCGACACCGGTGCAGCGGTGCCGAGTTCGCGGTGGTCCACGGGGGCGGAGGTCTCGGCGAAGAGGAAGTCCAGGCGCGGGGCGGCCTCCGGGAGGGTGCTCAGGCCGACGTGGTCGTCCAGGGTGCGGACCAGCTCCGGCCGGTCGAGCATCGGCAGCAGCCGGGCCCGGTCCCAGGGCCGGTCGGCCGAGCGGGCCCGGTGCGGGGCGGCGTGCACATTGGTGACCACCTCCGCCATCGCGGAGCGGATCGCGGTGAGCGGGTCGTGGTGCGCGCCGGCGGCGAGGAAGACCCTGGGCGCCTCCGGGTGGCCGCCCCGGTAGCGGTAGACGGCGAGCACGGCCGGGATGCCGAGGTCGTTGGTGGCGTCCAGCAGGGTGAGGCGGTAGCCGGCCAGCTCGGTCCGGGCGTCGAGCGCGGCCAGCTCCGGGTCGGCCGGCAGCGCGATCCGGCGCAGCGGCGCCGCCGCGTACCAGGCCATCAGGAAGGCGTCCCGCTCGGCGACCTCGAACAGCCCGTAGAGCGCGGCCTCCTGGGGGCTGTTGCCGAGCCCGCAGCCGTTGGAGGACTCGTAGACCACCCGGGGTCGGTGGGCCGGGGTGCCCTCCCAGTAGGCGACGTGTTCCGGTACGGCGAGCGGCCGTTGGCGGGTGAGCGACCAGCCGTGCACCCAGTCGAGTTCGAGCTGCGGGTGGTAGGGCACGGTGAAGGAGTCCGGGTGGCCGTGCCAGCGCGGGTCGGGCAGACCGAGCCGCTCGGGGTCCACGGCCCGCGCCGGCCCGAGCTCGGCGAAGGAGGCCCGCAGCGAGGTCCGGCGGCCGGTCGGCCGCATCCCGGTCAGCCGCTCCACCCCCTCGAACAGGGCGATCCGTTCACCGCTGTCGAAGTCCGCCGCGCGCCCGTACCCGCCGTCGTCCAGCAGCCGCCCGTCCGTGACGTGGGCCGTGCTGAGGCAGTGCACCGAGTCCTCCGCGCGGAGCAGCCGGCGGACCGGCCCGAAGCGGTGGTCGTACAGCTCGCGGCGCAGATTCTCCCGGGTGGTGGCCGGGTTGGGGCCGCGGAGCACCCTCGGGTCGGGCAGCGGGCGCGGTGTGTACGGGAGCCGGGCGGCCTCGGCGGAGTCCGGCGGCAGCGGCGAGCAGACGGCGCAGCCGCCGAAGGGCCGGACCCGGTGGGTGGACCAGGTGGCCCGGCTCTGGTGGAGCAGGTGGACGGTGGGGCCGGCCGGGTGGCCGTCGGCGGTCTCGGTGGTGCGGAGGAGGTCGGTGGCGAGGGCCTCGGCGGCCGCGGTCAGGGCGGGGGTGAGCAGGCCGGAGAACTCCAACGACCTGCTCTGCCAGGGCACTCGGCCGCCGAGGGTGGCGAGGCGCTGGTACTCCACGCAGGAGAGGCAGGCTCCGGCGCCCGGGTGCAGGACGGGCCCGATCACGGCGAGGGCGCCGTCGCAGCGGATCACCACCTGGCGGACGGGATGGGTCAGCGCGTGTCGGCTCAACTCCTCGGCCAGGCCGAGGCTCCAGCTCTCCAGCAGCACGAGGGCCGGGCCGGCGGTGGCGGCGAGGGCCTCCTGGGCGTCAAGGAGGGGCAGGCCGGTCGTGGCGACGGGGGTCGACCGGGGGGCCGTCACGGGTGGCCTCCCGGGGTGGGCAGCACGGTGTAGCCGACGGTGCGGAGGGCGGTGGTGAGGGCGGTGGTGAGGGGGCCCGGTGGGACGGGCCCCGGTATCGGGTCGGTGAGGGCGTGGAGGGCCGCCTGGAGGGCCCGTTCGCGGGCGGCGACCTGGGCGAGCCAGCCGGTGGTCCAGCCGGTGTCCTCCCAATCGGCCGGCTGCTGACCGGCGGTGACGAGTGGGGCGGTGGCGCCGGAGGGGATCAGTGGGGCGGGCACGGGGGAGAGGGCGTTGAGGGTCGCGAAGGTGACCGCGTCGGCCGGGGTGGCCTCGACGGCGCGGCCGATCGGGGTGCGGCCGTCCAGGACGGTGGCGCGGTGGACTCCGTCGGCCAGCCGCTCGACCCGCAGACGGGTGGAGGGGCCGAGCTGGGTGACGGCCGTGCGCCACCAGTGGCAGGCCTGCGGGTCCTCGCCCCAGGCGGTGGTGGGCAGGCCGTGGCGGGGGAGGCCGAGGGTGGCGCGGCGCAGGGCGAGCCCCCGGGCGTGGGTGGGGTCCGCGCCGACGGTGAACCGGGCCTCGGGGGAGGAGAGTTCAAGTTCGGCGGCGTGGCAGGTGGCGTCGAGACGGGCGAGGTCGAGGCGGAGGCCGCCGAGGCGGAGGAGCCGGCCGGCGGCGGTCGTCTCCACCTGGGCCAGCGGGAGTTGGGGCAGCCGGCCGGGCCGGGGTGCGGCGAGGAGGCCGGTGCGGGGGTCGGTCAGGGCCGAGGCGCGGTGCAGGGCGGTGGCCAGATCGGGCGGAGGCGCGAGCTCGGTCCGCCGGTCCGGATCGAGCCGGTCGGGCCCGAGCCAGGGGTGGTACATCGCCTGCGGGGGTTCGAGCTCGGCGATCAGGACGGCGGGCAGGCCGGGGAGCAGCCGGGCGTCCTCGCCTTCGGCGGCCGGATCCGGCAGGCCGGCGAGGGCGCAGAGCAGCCGGTGGGCGGCGGCGCCCGCGAGGAGGTCGGCGAGGAGGGGGGAAGCGGTGTGGTCGGGCTGGTCGGGATGGAGGGCGGCGGCGTCGGCGAGGGCTTGGGCGGGGCTGCCCGGGTGGGTGACGTAGCCGCCGGTGGGGGTGGTGGCGAGGGCGACGGCGACGGGGTGGGCGGAGTCGGCGAGCAAGAGGACCCGGCCCGGCGCGAGTTGGGGGGCCGGGCCGCTCGGGGCGGGGGTGGTGCCACTCCGGGTGAGGGCCTGGGCGGCGGCCCGGGCGAGGGGGTGGGCGGGGTCGGCGGCGAGGACGGTGGGGGTGGCGTGGGCGAGAGCGGTGGCGGCGGCGTCCGGAGCGTCGGCGAGGGCGCGGAGCCAGGGCGGGGCGGTGGTGCTGGGCACGAGCAGGTCGTGGGTGTGGAGGTGGGTGATCAGCTGGGTGAGGGCGCGGCGCAGCGGCGAGCCGGGTGGGGCCTGGCTGGTGAGGGGGCTGGTGTCGCCGGTGCGGAGGGGCTGTTCGAGCAGCCGCCAGAGGCCGGGGAGGGCGGCGCTGCCCTCCAGCGTGACGGTGGCGCGGCGGCCGCGCAGGTGCAGCCCGTTGCGGAGCGGGGTGAAGGCGACGCCCGGGCGCAGCCGCCAGTCGGCCAGGGTGTCGACGGCGTCGGGGGCGGTCGGGGTTTCCGGTGCGGTCAGGGTTGCCGGTTCGGCCGGGGTTGCCGGTTCGACGGGGGCGTCCCGTTCGGCGAGGGCGGCGAGGGCGGTGGGGTTGGTGAGGGCGGTAGGGTCGGTGAGCCGCTTCACGAGGGCCGCTCCACGGCGTCGATCACGGCCTGGACCTGGCTGCGCCAGTCCTGGCCGGTGAGTGCCGGGACGGCGCGGACGACCAGGTGGGCGGCCAAGTACCGTTCCAGGGGCCGGATGTCGCAGAGGGTGAAGAGGCGGTAGAGGGCGTTGGTGCAGGCCCGGTAGATCAGGTAGTCCGGGCGGCTCCACATCGCGCCGGTCGGGTCGGAGCGGCGGAGCAGTCGGTGGAATTCGCTGTAGGTGGTGCGGATGTCCTGGTTCCACCGTTCGACCGCGCCCGGGTCGCCGGTGGCGGCGGCGCGTTCGCGGTACTCCAGGGGCAGGCCGTGCAGGTCGGCCCCGGCGTTGTGCCGCTCCTCCGTCAGCTCCCAGGCCGCCGTGGACCAGTCGGCCCAGCGCCGCTCCCAGCTGGTGAGCCGGCCGCCGGAGACCCGGCCGACCAGGGCGGTGACGGTCTCGCGGGAGCTCTGCCAGCGGCGGTCGAAGGCCAGGCGGAGGGAGCCGTCCTGGTCCTCGTAGACCAGGAAGTCCTCCAGGTGCGAGACGTACGACCAGTGGCCGCCGGCCAGCCCGTCGGGGTGGGCACAGGCGTGGGCGGTCAGGGCGGCGACGGCGAGTTGGACCCGGGCGGCCGCGCTGTCGCCGTGCTCGCCGAGGAAGGCGGCGGCCGAGCGGAGCGCGGGCAGGCCGGCGCGGAGCAGGTCGTCGCGCAGGGCCACCCCGTCCGGGCCGAGCAGGCCGCGCAGGGCGGTCAGGTCGACGGGTTCGATCCGGACGGTGTTGTCGGGGTGGATCGGCCCGTATGGCGGGGCGATCAGCTCGGCGCGGCCCGCGCGGGCGGCCTCGACGAGGAGTTCGGCCTCGGTGCGGTCGCTGACCGAGGGGTGGGCGGCGAGCCAGTCGCGGAGCTCGGCCGCTGCGTGCTCGGCGGTCGGGCCGAGCCGGTCGGCGGGGCCGCGCAGGCGCAGGCGCAGGTGCGGGCCGTGCAGCCAGTGGCGTTCGAGGTGGGCGGTGAGGCCGGCCTCGGCGCAGCGTTCGGCGAGCGGGAGGAGGATGCCGCGGAGCAGCGCGGCCTTGACCGGCTGGTGGTAGGAGACGACCACGTCGAGTGCGTCGGCGTCGGGGTGAGCGACGGCGGGGTCTGGTGGGGTGGGGGCGGGCTCGGTCATGGCTGCCGTCCGGGGCGGTGGGTTTCGATGACGAACTCGACCGCCTGGGTGGGGCGGTGCTGGGCGGCGGGGGCCGGGAGGGCCTCCTCGAGGATGACGCCCTCGGGGTGGCGGGCCAGCCAGCGGGCCAGGCAGCGGAGGTGGAGGGCGTTGCCCAGGTCGAGGAATTGTGGCTTGGGGCGGCCGAGTTGGATCAGGAAGTCCTCGGCGGGGCGGCCGACCGGCGCGGCCGTCGCGGGGTGCAGGAAGAGCTGCTCGGGCAGGTCGAGCAGGGCGCGCCAACGGGCGGCGGTGGCGGCGGGCACCTGGTGGTCGGCGGCCAGTTCGGCCCGCAGGGCCTCGGTCACGCCGGGCGGCAGGTGCCAGCGGCGGCGGAGCAGCACGAGGTGGCGGTGGCGCAGTCGCGGGGTGTGGAAGGCCCGGCCGCCGGGGGCCTCGATCGGGTGGTGCGGGAGGAGCGGGCGGAAGTCGACCACGCCCTCGGGGTGGTCGCTGAGGTGGGCGGCGATCCGGCAGGGCAGCATGATCGGGGCGAGGAAGCCGCTGTAGAGCAGGTCGAGCAGCTCGCCGGTGGCGGTGCGGCGCAGCCGCAGCTGGTCGGTCGGCAGGTCGTGGACCAGCTCCAGTTCGTGTTCGCCGAGGGTCACCTGGCCGGGGTGGGTGCCCAACTCCTCGGTCGTCAGCCGGGGGTGGAGGTTGGCGTTGAAGCCGCCGACCGGCCGCAGCTGGACCGCGCCCGGGAGGTGCCTGTCCAGCTCGGCGCGGATCGCCGGCCCGGCCTCCGGTGGGAGGGTGTCGAGGAATCGGCTGGTGAACCGGCCCCAGCCGCCGTACAGGTGGTTGAGGCAGAGCAGCCCGGCTGCGTCACGCTGGAGGAAGTACGCGTAGCCGAGCGGCCGTTCCCGCACCCAGGCGGGCAGCCGGGCGCCGAGCCCCTGGACGAGATCGGCGGGCAGTACGACCTCGGCGGCCCGGGTGGCGGCCGGCAGGGCGGCCCGCACCTGCTCGCGCAGAGCGATGAACTCGGCCAGGCCGGGTGGTAGTCCGTCCCCCGGGGTGGCGACGGTCAGCTGACCGGCCTGCTCCCAGGCGGCGGTGATCTCGGTGCCGAACTCCCACGGGTGTCGGCAGACGCCGCCCGGGCCGTAGCGGGCGAGGAAGCGGGCGAGGGCGGCGCGACGCACCAGGTGGCCGAGGTCGAACAGCTCGGCCAGCGCGGTGGTTTCGGCGAGCACCCGGTGGTCGGTGGTGTCGAGCAGGCCGGCCAGCGGGAGCGGGCCGGGGCTGACCACGTCCTCGGAGAGCACGTTGAACGGCACGGGAGTGGTCGGGTCGGGGTGGCCGGCCAGGGTGAGGGTGGTGCGCCACTGCTCGGCCAGGTCGGCCAGGGCCGCCGGGCGGGCGGCGGCCGGGGTGTCGGCGAACTTGGTCGTGTCGTGGTCGAGTTGGTCGATCCGGTCGGCCAACTCGGCGTTCTCGGCGGGCTCGGTGTCCTCGGGCCGGCTGCGGAGCCAGTCGGCCAGCCGGGGGAGCGGGTCGGTCTCCTGCGGGGTGACCGGCGGGACGGGCAACAGCAGCCCGGCGGTGGTGAGCTGGTCGAGGTAGCGGAGGGCCCGTGCGCCGCCGAGATGGTCGGCGAGCTCCCCGAGGCCGGTGCCCCAGGCGGCCAGCTCGCCGACCAGCCGGAGCGCCTCGGTGTCGGCGACCTCGATCTCCTCGTCGGTGGGCACCAGGTAGCGGCCGCCGGCGAAGACCGCGCCGTCGCGGACGTAGGCGGCCCGGCCGTCAGTGCGGCGGGCGGTGCTGGTGATCCGGTGCGGCAGGTGGGCCCGCCGGCCGGGGTGCTCGGTCAGCGCGTTCACCAGCGCGGTGACCAGGGTGCGGTTGGCCCGGACCACCGAGGTCAGCGGGCCGTCGAAGAAGTCCTGTTCGACGTGGGCCGGTCGGCCGGCCGGCCCGGTCAGGAGGCCCCAGCCGACGGCCGTGAACCAGGAGAGCGGGCTGGTCTTGGTGGCGGCGCGCAGCGCGTACCGGAGCACCCCGGCTTCGTCCTTGCGGGCCCGGCGGTCCGTGGCGCCGGTCGCGGTGCGCTGGATCGCGCGGAGCAGCTCGGCGCTGGTGAGGGAGACGGCGCGGCCGAGGGCGGGGTGACGGCAGAGCGAGGCGAGGGCCGCGCGTTCGGCGGCCAGGGCGGCGGGGGTCAGCGGCTGCTCGGGTGAGGTCAACTCATCGAGCAGCAGGGCCCGTTCACGGTGGAGGTCGAGCCAGGCGGCGAGCAGTGGCACCCGTTCGGGGAGGTCGCCGAGCCGGGCGAGCAGGGCCGGGCGCACCTCGCGGCCGTTGTGGAGGGCGCGGCGCAGCGGCAGCACCACCTCGCGGTGGAAGACCGGGGAGTGGCCGGGGCGGCTGTCGTGGAGTGCGTCGCCGAGCGCGGGCAGCAGGGCCGTGGCGGCGACGGTCACGCCGGTGAGGCGGGCCACTCGGGCCCGGAAGGCGGCGGCGGGCGGCGACTGCGCGGGGTGGCGCAGCACGGTGGCCCGGACCAGGGCGTACGGGGCGGTGACGATCCGGTAGTCGCCGGAGTCGAGCGAGCCGGAGTCGAGCGAGCCGGAGTCGAGCGGGCCGGAGTCAGGTGGGCCGGAGCTCGGCAGGGGGGAGATGAGGCGGGGCCGGTCGGCGGTGCCTGGTCGGGCGGGGTGCGACACGGCGGGGGCTCCCTCCGGAAGCGGGCCAGGCGGGCGAGGTGGGTGGCCGGGGCCGTCGTGGGGGAGACGGCCCCGGCCTGTGGGGGGTGGGGGGTGAGGCTGTGGGGATGGGGTGAACGCTCGGGGGCGAGCGGGTCGGCGCCGGTGTGTGGCGGGCCGGCGCCGGCGGGGGTCAGTACTGGTGGATGGGCAGCTGCGGGACGGCGCAGGAGGACGAGCCGCAGGAGGTGGAGCTGCCACCGTTGGAGGCGCCGCCCTCGGGGAGGGCGATGGTGTCGCGCATGGAGGTGACGGTGAGGTCGCCGAGGTCGAGGTCCTCGAGCTCGAAGGCGGGGGCAGGCTCGATCATGTCGGTCTCCCTGGGTGGTTGGGGGGAGTGGCGGGGGTCAGACGGGCAGAGTGGGGGGTTGCTGCACCGGCTGGCAGGAGGAGGAGCCCTGGCAGGAGCAGGAGCCCCAGGACGCGCCGCCCTCGGGCAGGGCCGAGGAGTCGCGCATCGAGCTGACGCTGATGTCGCTCAGATCGAGCTCCTCGAGCTCGAACTCAGCACCGTTGGTGTTCTCCGACATGGTGGCCTCCCTGCTGTTCGGCGACACTTCCGAGGTGCTTGCAGACATGATGGTCTTCGAGCGGATGGACAATTCCGTTGCTGCTGCGATCCGCTGATGATGTGTCATATCGCTGCGAGCTTGCGCCGGGGTCCTTGCGGCCGCCTTGGGCCCGCTGAGGAGGGGCGCGGGCCCGCCCGCACGGCCCGTCCGCCGCCCGTCAAGCGGAGGCAAAATCCGGCCCCGGGCGGTGGCTCGGAGTGGGGGAGGAGCTGTGCCATCCTGTCCGCCATGACGACAGGCACCACCGGCCCGGCAGCCGCCACGGGCCCCGCCGGCGCGCCCGCGCCCGACGCCCCGCACCCCGTCCACCCGGCCGCCGCAGGGTCGGCTCCTGCAGGGCCGGCCGCCGCAGGCCAGGCCGCCGCCCGGGCGGCGGTGAGCAAGGTCCCCGAGGTGACGGCCCTGTTCTGGCTCGTCAAGGTGCTGACCACCGGCATGGGCGAGACCACCTCGGACTACCTCGCCAACCAGCTCCTCACCCCGCCGGTGGCGGTGGGCCTGGCCGGTCTGGTCCTGGTCGCCGTGCTGGCGCTGCAGCTGGGCGTCCGCCGGTACGTGCCGTGGATCTACTGGACGGCCGTGGTGATGGTCAGCGTCTTCGGCACCATGGCGGCCGACGTGCTGCACGTCGGCCTCGGGGTGCCGTACCCGGTGTCGACCGCGGGCTTCGCGGTCGCGCTGGCGGCGGTGTTCGGCCTCTGGTACGCGACCGAGCGGACGCTGGCGATCGACAGCGTGCACACCCGGCGGCGCGAACTCTTCTACTGGGCCACCGTGATGGGCACCTTCGCGCTCGGTACGGCGGCCGGGGACCTGACCGCCGGGACGCTGAGCCTGGGCTACTTCTCCTCCGGCCTGCTCTTCGGTGGCCTGATCCTGCTGCCCGCGCTCGGCCACTGGAAGCTGCGGCTGAACGCGATCTTCGCCTTCTGGGCCGCCTACGTGCTGACCCGGCCGCTCGGCGCCTCCTTCGCCGACTGGGCCGGGGTGCCGACCAAGCGCAGCGGCCTGGGCTGGGGCACCGGCCCGGTCAGCCTGGTGCTCGCGGTGGTGATCGTGGTGCTGGTGGGCATGCTCTCGGTGCGCCACCGCCGCACCGCCTGAGACCCGGTCGGGCCCGCCCGAGCGACTCGGGCGGGGCCCGTCGGGGCGGATATTCCCGGCTGGCCGGCGGCTCGTCCCACTACGATCCGTCCATGACCGAACGATCACGCACCGTACCGCCCAAGCCCGTACCCGGTGACCGGGTGGCGTTGCTCTCGCCCGCCGCCGGGCTGCCCGCGGTGTACCCCCGCCCCTTCGAGGAGGGGGTGCGCCGCCTGATCGAGGACTTCGGCCTCAAGCCGGTCGAGTACCCGACCACCCGGACAATGGGCGCCACCCCGCAGGAGCGCGCGGCCGACCTGCACGCGGCCTTCGCCGACCCGGAGATCAAGGCGATCATCGCCAGCATCGGCGGCGACGACCAGATCACCGTGCTGCCGTACCTGGACGCGGAGCTGATCCGGGCGAACCCGAAGCCCTTCTTCGGCTACAGCGACAACACCAACCTGCTGATGTACCTCGCCGAGCTCGGCATTGTCGGCTACCACGGTGCCTGTGTGATGGTCGAGTTGGGCCGCCCGGGGGCGGTCCACCCGCTCACCGAGGAGTCCTTCCGGGCCGCGCTGTTCACCACCGGCGAGTACGAGCTGACGCCCGCCGCCGAGTTCCACGACGTGGAGCGCGACTGGGCCGACCCGGCCACCTTCGACTCCGAGCCGGAGATGGAGGCCGGCCAGGGCTGGCACTGGCACCGGCCGGACCGGGTGGTGGAGGGCGCCGCCTGGGGCGGCTGCCTGGAGATCGTCACCGACCTGCTGATCGCCGGCCGGGCCGTGCGCCCGGTGGAGGAGTTCGAGGGCGGGGTGCTCTTCCTGGAGACCTCCGAGGAGATGCCCTCCGCCCGGCGCGTCTACCGCTCGTTGCGCGCGATGGGCGAGCGCGGGCTGCTCCGCCGCTTCCCCGCGCTGGTGATGGGCCGGGCCCGCGCGTGGTCCTTCGAGCAGCCGCTGGACGAGGCCGGCCGCGCCGCCTTCCGCGCCGACCAGCGGGCGGCCGTGCTGCGTGCCCTCGCGGAGTACGCCCCCGACACGATGGCCGTCTTCGACGTGGACCTCGGCCACACCGACCCGCAGCTGGTCATCCCGTACGGCGGGCTGGTTCGGGTGGACGGTCCGGCACGGCGGATCACCGTCCGGTACTGAACCGGGCCCGGGGCCGGCCGCACCGGGCCCGAGTCGGCCGCGAATCGGCGGAGAGCCGGTGGGGCCCGTTCTCGAGCCCTCGTCTGCGGGGCGCGGGCGGACGGCGGGGGCCTGAAGACGGGCCCTGGGGCGAGATCCGGCCCGGCGTGGATCGGGCCCGCTCGGAGGCCGTAAGGTGACAGTCACGGGTCGTGGTGACGGACTGGCACCACACAGGGGCGGACGGACGTCGCGGGGCGGCGGGGCGGGGCGGTGACCGGCGGTGGCTGACACGACTTCTTCCTCCGGGGGCGCCGGCTGGCTCTCGCCGCTGGAGGAGACCACTGTGCTGCCGCCGTTCGACGAGTCGGCGCTGGAGCGCACGGCGGTGCTGCCCCCGATAACCGACGGTCCGACGGCCCCCGGGGCGGACCCGTTCGCGATGACGGTGCGTAACCTCGACCCGTTCGGCGAGTCGGCCCTGGGCCTCCGGGAGCGCGTCGAACCGCCGGTGCCGGCGGACCCGTTCGCCGTCACCGTCCGCACCGCCACCCCGCCGCCGCAGCCCGTGGGCGCACCGGTCGACATCCTGGGCGTACCGGCCGGCCCGCTCACCGCGCAGTCGGCCACCCCGCTCGGGGTGCCGACCACCCCACTCGGCGTGCCCGCGCAGCCGCTTGCCGTGCCGCCCCCGCCCGCGATGCCCCCCGCCGTCGGCGTGGCGGGCCCGGCGCACCCGTCGGCCGTACCGGCCCAGCCGCCCGCTCCGCCCCGGCAGCCGCCGCCCGGCGGCGGGTGGCCCGCCCCGCAACCGCTGCCCCCGCAACCGATGCCCTCACAACCGATGACCCCGCAACCGTTGACCCCTCAGTCGCTCTCCCCGTCACCGCTGTCCCCGCCACCCCTCGGCGCGCCACCGCCGGCCGGGTCGCCGCTCGCGAACCCGCCGGGCGTCCAGGCCACTCCGGGTGGGCAGGCGCCGCCGGCCGTGGTCGGTGGCGGTGCGCGCGGCCGGATCCTGGTGGTCGAGGGCGGGTACGGCGGCAGTGCCGGGCGTCGGCCGTGGGGGCGGGCCGGGGCCGGGCAGGCGCCCGTGCTGTCGGCCATGCTGGCCGCCGTCTCGCCGCAGATCCTGTTGGCCGCCGAGGCGGTGGACGCCGTCCACCTGCCCGGGGCGGCCGACCCGCAGAGCGTGCTGGCGCACCTGCGGGCCGCCTCTCGGCACGTCGGCCCGCTGGTGGTGCACCTCGGTGGCCACCTGGTGGCCGACCGGCGCGGCGAGCACCTCTACCTGACGCTGCGCGACTCCAAGCCCGGCACCGTCCGGCAGGACGGGCTGCCCTGGCAGGCCATCGCGGACGAGCTGCGCCACCGTTCACCCGAGTGGGACACCCTGGTGATCGCCGACCTGAGCGCCGACCAGTCGGCCTGGCCGCAGGTGCAGAGCGCGATCTCGCCGCTGATGGACGGGGTGCCGCTCTGGGCCGCCGTCAGCCCCGACCCGGAGCAGATCGGCACCTTCACCCGCGCGTTGATCGAATCCCTCCACCGGGGCACCGCCGGAGCGGGCGAGGTGCTGGCGCCCGAGCAGTTGCGCGGGCAGGTGCACTCGGTGCTGCGCCCGGACGCGATCATCCTCTCCTCCTACCCCGCCGACCGGCCGGTGTTCCGAAACACCGCCCGGCGCGGCGAGGGCGTGATCGACCCGGAGACGCTGGCCGGTCCGCGCCCGGCGGCCGTCATGCCCAAGCCGCCGACCCGGGCCGTCCGCCCGCGCCCGGGCACCCCGAAGGTCCAGCTCGCCAAGGCCGCCGAACCGACCGCGGCTCCGGCCGCCCGTCCGCCGGTCACCCTGCTCAAGGCGGGCGTGCCGCCGACCCCTCCCCGACCGGCCCGCCCGGTCTCGCTGCTCAAGTCCGGTGCGCAGCTAGCTGGTTCGCTGGTCGACCTGGCCAAGTCCGGCTCCCGGCCCGAGGATCCGCTGGACGCCGCCGAGGCTGCCCTCGTTGCGGCCTCGGCCGGCCTGGGCGTCCCGCTGCCCGCCGCAGAGGCCGAGCCGGTCGCCGGTGGGGCGACGGGGGCCCGACCCAAGGTGCCGCTGTCGAAGTCCGGTCCGGGAACGCCTGATTCCGCCGCAGCGGAGACGACCGGGGCGGCCGAGGCGGACTACCGGGAGCGGGCCGGCCGGATCGTCGCCAGCGCCGAGGCCGGTGAGCACCAGCTGGCCGACGAACTGGCCCGCGAGCTGGAGGAGTTGGCCCTGGCCGCACACGGCCCGGTGGCCGCACCCGTGCTCCAGGCCCGCCAACTGCGGGCCCACGTCGCACGGTTGGCTGGCCGGACGGCGGCTGCGGCCGAGCTCTACCGCGAGGTCGCGCTGACCCTGCTCCGCTCCCACGGCCCCGAACACCCCGAGACCCAGCAGGCCGCCACCAATGCCGAGGCCTGCTGGCGGGCCGTCGAGGACCGCGCCGAGGCGATCCGGATCGCCCCGGAGATCATCGAACTCCGGGCCCACCTCCCGGGCCCCGACGGCCGCAAACTCCGTTCCTCCGAGCGCTACTTGAAGCAGCTGGTGGCCGCCCAGCAGAGCTAGCGGCCAGGCCCTAGACCAGCCCGAAGCGGGTGGCCAGTCGGTCGGCCAGGGCGGCGGCGGGGGTGCTGCCGTCGACGGTGAGGGTGTCGAGGCCCTGGTCGGCCGCCTGGCGGCGGATCTCCTCGTCCCAGAGGGCATCGCGCTCCAGGCGTCGGGTGAGCACGGACTCGGGGGCGTGGCTGCCCCAGGTGGCCCGGGCCCGGGCCGGGTCGGCGTAGCGGGTGGTGAGGGCCGCCTGGCGGAACTGCGGAGTGGGCAGCAGGAAGACGGCCTGCTCGGGGTGGTGCAGCAGGGGGCCCATGTGGGTGGGCAGGATGCCGAACCAGTCGACCAGGACGGGGCGGTCGCTCGGCAGGGCCAGTAGGTCCGCCACCAGGAATTCGGTGGTCTCGCCGTGCAGGCTCGGCATCGCCTCGAACACCTGCCGGGCGGTGCGGCCCTGCCACATCCCGCCCGAGCGGGCCTCGCGCAGGGCCGACAGGTGCGGGTGGTCCTGCGGGGTGCACCGGGTCAGCCAGTCGTGTTCGGCGCGGTCGCCCTCGTAGAGCGTGAGGTCGTGGCGGTCGGCGAGGAGTCGGGCCAGCGTGCTCTTGCCGGCGCCGGTGCCGCCGAGGAGCCAGCGGACGTGGGTGAGGAACGGGCGAGCTGGTGAGAGGGGAGGCATGCGAGAAATGGTCCCTGTCCAGGGCCGAAAATTGCAGTCTTGTTCTTGGGCGGCCGTCACGGTGAAGATGGAAGGGAGGGGGAGCCCCGAGGCGTGGCCCGATGTGACAGATCCTGGTCGTTGCGGCCGTGCCCGGTCGGGCGGAAGGATCAAGGCATGCCCTCACCGCACCGTGTCGTGATCGTCGCCTTCCCCGGGATCGAACTGCTGGACGCCACCGGGCCGGCCGAGGTGTTCTCGGTCGCCACCAGGGTGGCCGGCCCCGGCCGGCCGGGTTACCAGGTGCAGATCGCCACGCCCGACGGCGCACCGGTGGCCACCTCCGCCGGGGTGCGGCTGATGGCCGATCTGTCCTTCGCGGAGGTGGCCGGCCCGATCGACACGCTGCTGGTGTCGGGGGCGATCGACCTGGTCGACGGCGTGGTGGAGCCGGTGATCGACCGGGCGGTCACCGAGTGGCTGCGGCAGGCGGCGCCCCGGGCCGGCCGGACCGGTTCGATCTGCGCGGGAGCCCATCTGCTGGCCGCCGCAGGGCTGTTGGACGGTCGCCCGGCCACCACGCACTGGCTCACCGCGGGCCGGTTGGCCGCCGAGCACCCGGCGGTGCGGGTGGACGCCGACCCGATCTTCATCCGAGACGGACGGGTCTGGACCTGCGCCGGGGTCACCTCGGGGCTGGACATGGCGCTGGCCATGGTCGCCGAGGACCACGGCCGGGAACTCGCCCTGGGCACGGCCCGGATGATGGTGATGTACGTCAAACGATCCGGCGGCCAGAGCCAGTTCAGCGTGCCGCTCTCGGTGCAGAGCAGCGCGGCGGAGGAGGGCGAGCGCCGCAACGGCGACCGGATCGACGAGCTGCGCCGCTGGATCGCCGAACACCCCGCCGAGGACCTGTCCCTGGAGGCCCTCTCGGCGCGCACCCACCTGAGCACCCGTCACCTCACCCGGCTGTTCCACCAGCGCACCGCCACCACCCCGGCCGCCTACGTGGAGGCCACCCGGCTGGAGGCGGCCCGCCGCCTGCTGGCCGACACCGGCCGCAGCCTGCCGGAGGTGGCCGCAGCGAGCGGCCTCGGCTCGGTGGAGACCCTGCACCGCGTCTTCCGCCGCCGCCTCGGCACCACTCCGGCCGAGTACCGCCGCCGCTTCTGAGCCCCCGGCTCCCCCGCGCACCAGATCACCGGCGGCCCGCCGCACCCCGCCGCACCCCGCGCGCCGGCCGGGCTCCGCCCTGCCCTTTTCGCCCCCTCCGGAGGAGAACCCGTGTCCCGTACCAAGGTCGTCCCGATCCCGGTCATCGGCCGGCACACCGTCAACGCCTACCTGCTGCTCGGCCGCCGACCGGTGGTGGTGGACGCCGGGATCCCCGGCAGCGGCCGGCGGATCCTCGACCAGGTGACCGCCCACGGGGTCGACCCGGCCGACCTGGCGCTGATCGTGCTCACCCACGGCCACATCGACCACTTCGGCTCGGCCGCCGAACTGCACCGGCTCACCGGCGCGCCCGTGGCCGGCCACGTGGCCGACCTCGGGCCGTACCGTTCGGGCCGGGTCCGCGAACCGTACCTGCCCACCGGCCCGATGGGGCGGCTGATGGCCCGCCACCGGAAGCTGCACGTGCGGGCCGAACCGGTGGAACCCACCGTGCTGGTCCGGGGCGAGACCGACCTCGCGGAGTACGGCGTGGCGGCCCGGATCATGCCCACGCCCGGGCACACCGCCGGCTCGGTCTCCGTGCTCACCGAGGAGGGCGACCTGGTCGCCGGTGACCTGATCGCGGGCTCGTTCATGGGCCTCGTCCCCGGCCGGCCCGCCAACCCGCCGTTCCACGACGACCCCCGGCAGAACCTCGCCAGCCTGCGCCGGATGCTGGCCCTGCGCCCCACCAGCCTGCACGTGGGCCACGGCACCGGGCTGGACCCCGAGCGGGTGCGCCGCTGGGCCGAGCGCGAGCACGCTCACCTGGTCCGCCTGCACGCCGCCGGCCGCCTCACCAGCCGCTGACTCCACGGGACGGTGGAGCCCGGCGGGCTGCCCGGCTCCACCGCTGCGCGTGGCGCCGGCTACCGGCCGGCGAGCGCGTGGACGAACTTCGCGGCGTCGATGGTGCCGAGGCCCGAGGCGAGGTCGTAGCCCTTGCCGGCCTGCTCGCCGGTGACGCCGTTCCAGCCGTTGTCGCCGGTGGTCACGTCGATGATGCCGCTCCACTTGGCGGGGAGGTTGGCCAGGCCGTACATCCGCCAGTTGAGCTGGCCGAGGCGGTGGCCGGCCAGCTGGTCGGCGAGGGCGGTGATGCCCGAGAAGATCGGGGTGGACTCGCTCGTGCCGCCGGTGAGGTGCCAGCCGGCCCGGGTCGGGTCGTAGGACTCGTACGTCCAGGCGGCGCCGTCCACCGCGGCGCTCATCGAGATGTCCGGGGTGCCGCGGTGGTTGCCGGTCACGCCCTGGACGCCCCACTGGTACCACGGGCGGTCGAAGACGGCGGAGGCGCCGCCGCCGGCCGCGCCGTAGGCGTCGTGCCAGACCTGGTCCGGGGCGGTGCGCTTGCCGTCGTTGTCCAGGGTCAGCTGGGTGCCGCCGACGGAGGTGACCAGCGGGTCGCTGGAGGGCCAGGAGTTGGCGGCGTACGGGTAGAGGTTGCCGTCGTTGTCGGGGTTGGTGATGCCGTCGTCGCCGGAGGCGGCGAGCACCGTCACGTTGTGGTCGGCCGCGGTCTGGAAGGCGTAGCGCAGGTCGGTGAGGGACTTGTGGTCGCCCTGGTCGAAGCCGGGGAAGGTGTTCTCGGTGGCGCCGAAGCTCTGCGAGATGACGTCGGCCCGGCCGGCCTTGATCAGGGCCTGCTCGGCGTCCATCATCTCGGGCAGGCCGGTGACGCCCTCGGTCTCGGCCACGGCCGTCTCGACCAGCACGATGTGGGCGTCCGGCGCGATGGCGTGCGCGTACTCGACGTCCAGGGTGGTCTCGCCCGCCCAGCCGGTCTGGGTGGAGTCGGTCGGGTCGAAGACGGGCACGTCGCCCCACTTGACCACCTCGACGTCGGTGTCGGGCAGGCCCCACTGGTGGTCGAAGGTCTCCAGGTCGTGCTGGATGCTCGGCGAGCCGTAGGAGTCCACGATCACGATGGTGCGGCCCTTGCCGGTGACGCCCTGCCGGTAGAGCGGGTCCAGGTCGTAGGCCTTGCGGTACTGCAGCGGGGAGTAGCAGTGGATGCCCAGCTGCGCCACGCAGTCCGAGGTGGATATCGGGGCCAGCCGGGAGGTGGCGTCGATGTGCCCGGCCGAGGCGGGCCGGACGTGCACGGTGGGCACCCCGGCGCGGTGGGCGGCCGGCGCCGTGGACTGCGCGGTGACGCTCGCGCCGGTGAGGGCGGTGGCCCCGACGGCGAGCAGTGCCAGTGTGCGGGTGGACGGGGAGCGTCGGGTGCCCGCGGTGGCGGGGGAGAGGCCCATGAGACTCCTTCGGGGGACAGAACCGATCGCGCGATCGGCCCCGTCATCCCACCGGCCCGGGCGCGAACCCGCCATAGTCAGAACGGGGTCTGGCGGGATGGCCCGTCCCGGCCACCGGAACGGGTAATGGCCGCCCCAGCAACGGGTAATGACCCTGCTGGGACGGCTACTTGACCTGCCGTCAATTCTTGATCGATGCTACCGCGGGCCGGGCCCGGGGTGCGGTCAGCGCGCCCCGCCGTTCACGTACAGCGTCTGTCCGCTCACGTAGCTCGCGTCCTCGCTGACCAGGAAGGCCACCACCGAGGCGATCTCCTCCGGCTGGCCGACCCGGCGCAGGGGGGTGCGCTCGGCCACCTGCTCCTGGTGCTCGGCGGGGGTGGCGCCGACCCGCTCGGCGGTGGCCGCCGTCATCGAGGTGGCGATGTAACCCGGGGCCACCGCATTGACGTTGATGTTGAACGGACCCAGCTCGATCGCCAGGGTGGCGGTCAGGCCCTGGATGCCGGCCTTGGCGGCGGCGTAGTTGGCCTGGCCCCGGTTGCCGAGGGCCGAGCGGGAGCTGAGCGAGACGATCTTGCCGTACTTCTGCTTCACCATGTACTGCTGCGCCACGTGGCTGCAGTTGTACGCGCTGGTCAGGTTGACCGTCAGCACCGAGTTCCACTCGGCCGGCGACATCTTGAAGAAGAGGTTGTCGCGGGTGATCCCGGCGTTGTTCACCAGGATGTGCACCGCGCCCAACTCCTCGACCAGGGTGGCGAAGACGGCCGCCACCGCGTCGTAGTCGGCCACGTCGCAGCCGTACGCGCGCGCGGTGCCGCCCTTGGCGGTGATCGCGTCCACGGTGGCCTGGGCCCGCTCGGCGGTGAGGTCGAGCACGGCCACGGCCGCGCCCTCCTCGGCGAGGCGCAGCGCGGTGGCCGCGCCGATGCCCTGGGCTGCGCCGGTGACCACGGCCACCTTGCCTGCGAAACGAGTCATGGTCCCTGTCTCCCTTGACAGTAGATAGCGTGCGAGTTGGAGGACGGTCAGCTGTTCTCGACCAGCACGGCGGTGCCCTGGCCGACGCCCACGCACATGGTGGCCAGGCCGCGCCGGGCGCCGGTGCGGCGCATCCGGTGCAGCAGGGTGGTGAGGATCCGGGCGCCCGAGCCGCCGAGCGGGTGGCCGAGGGCGATCGCGCCGCCGGTCGGGTTGACCAGCTCCGGGTCGACGCCCAACTCCTTGACGCAGGCCAGGGCCTGGGCGGCGAAGGCCTCGTTGAACTCGGCCTCCCCGAGGTCGCCGAGCTGCCAGCCGGCCCGGCCCAGCACCTTGCGGGTGGCGGGCACCGGCCCGATGCCCATCACATCCGGGTGCACCCCGGCCGAGCCCCCGGCCACGTACCGGCCGAGCGGCTCCAACTCCAGGTCGCGCAGGGCCTCTTCGCTGACCAGGAGCAGGCCGGCCGCGCCGTCGTTCATCGGCGAGGCGTTGCCGGCGGTCACCGTGCCGCCGGCCCGGAAGACCGGCTTGAGCTTGGCCAGGCGCTCCAGGGTGGTGTCCTCGCGGATGCCCTCGTCCTGGGTGACCACCACGCCGTCGGGGCGCTCGACCGGGATCAGCTCGGCGTCGAAGTGGCCGTCCTTGCGGGCGGCGGCGGCCAGTTGGTGGCTGCGCAGCGCGAAGGCGTCCTGCTGCTCGCGGCTGACGCCGTACCGCTCGGCCACCTCCTCGGCGGTCTCGCCCATCGAGAGCACGCCGTGCAGCTCGTGCATCCTCGGGTTGGTCAGCCGCCAGCCGAGCCGGGTGTCGAAGGTCTCCAGCTTGTGCGGCAGCGCCTCCTCCGGGCGGGGCAGCACGAACGGGGCCCGGCTCATCGACTCGCAGCCGCCGGCCAGCACGACCTCGGCCTCCCCGGCGGCGATGGTGCGGGCGGCCATGGTGACGGCCTCCAGGCCCGAGGCGCAGAGCCGGTTCACGGTGGCACCGGGCACGGTCTCGGGCAGCCCGGCCAGCAGCACGGCCATCCGGGCGGCGTTGCGGTTGTCCTCGCCGGCCTGGTTGGCGGCGCCCCAGTACACGTCGTCGATCCGGGCCGGATCGAGCTGCGGCACCTCGGCCAGCAGCGCGCGCAGCACGGCGGCCGAGAGGTCGTCGGGGCGGACGGTGGAGAGCGCGCCGCGCAGCCGCCCGATCGGGGTGCGGCGGGCGGCGGCGAAGTAGACAGGACGCACGGTGGTGGGCTCCTCATCCAAGGGTGGTGCTCGATCCGAGGGTGGTGCCGGCACAGCGAGGGGTGGTGCTGGGCCGGCGGACTACTGGAACGCGTTGACGCCGGTCAGGGCACGGCCGATCAGGAGCTTCTGGATCTGGCTGGTGCCCTCGTACAGGGTCATCACCCGGGCGTCGCGCAGGTACTTGCCGGCCGGGTACTCGTCGATGAAGCCGTAGCCGCCGAAGACCTGCAGCGCGTTGTTGGCCGCGCGGACGGCCGCCTCGCTGGCGAAGAGCTTGGCGGTGGAGGACTGGGTGGCGAACGGCAGCCCCCGGTCGATCAGGTCGGCCACCTGCCAGGTGAGCAGCCGGGCCGCCTCCACGTCCACCGAGATGTCGGCGAGCAGCTCCTGCACCAGCTGGTACGAGGCGATCGGCTTGCCGAACTGCTCGCGCTCCTTGGCGTAGCGGACGGCCGCCTCCAGGCTGGCCCGGGCGATGCCCACGCAGCCGGCCGCCACCGACATCCGGCCCTTGGCCAGGGCCGACATCGCCACGCCGAAGCCCTTGCCCTCCGCGCCGAGCCGGGCCGTGTCCGGCACCCGCACCCCGTCGAGGACCAGCTCGGCGGTGGCCTGGCCGCGCAGGCCGAGCTTGCCGTGGATCTCCCGGCGCTCGAACCCGGGGGTGTCGGTGGGCACCAGGAAGGCGGTGACGCCCTGGTGCCCGGGCCCGCCGGTGCGGGCGAAGACCAGGGCCACCTGGGCCCAGGTGCCGTTGGTGATGAACATCTTGCTGCCGGTGATCACCCAGTGGTCCCCGTCCCGCACGGCCCGGGTGGCGAGGTTGGCGGCGTCCGAGCCGGTGCCGGGCTCGGTGAGCGCGAAGCAGGCCAGCGCCTCGCCGGAGGTGAGCCGCGGCAGCCAGTACCGCTTCTGCTCCTCGGTGCCGTAGCCGTTGACCGACTTGCCGACCAGGCCGAGCGAGACGGAGACGATGCCGCGCACGGCCGAGTCGCCCCGGCCGAGCTCCTCCAGCACCAGGCAGTACGCGAGGTGGTCGCCGCCGCTGCCGCCGTACTCCTCGGGGATGGTCAGGCCGAGGAAGCCGAGCTTGCCCAGCTTGCCGATGATCGCGCGGTCCACGCTCTCGGCCCGGTCCCAGTCGGCGGCGAAGGGCACGATCTCGCGGTCGGTGAAGTCGGCGGCCAGCTCGCGCACGGCGGCCTGCTCCTCGGAGAGCTCAAGGTTCACGGCGGCGGACACCTCGTCCCGGTAGGGGGTAGCCTCGATAAACTAGCAGTGCAAGTTTTACGGTGACTGTAACCCCCAGCCGGGAGGGCAGGGAAGAGGGGCCTGCCAGAATGTCGATCAGTTGATGTCGATCAGTCCATATGACCGAGACCGAACGAGGAGGGGCCGGTGGCCCGACCGCGCACCCCGCTGCTGAGCCGCGAGCGCATCGTGGCGGCGGCCCTCGTCCTGGTCGACACCGAGGGCCTGGCCGCGCTCTCCACCCGGCGCCTCGCCGCCGGGCTCTCGGTCAGCGGCCCCTCGCTCTACAACCACTTCGCCACCAAGGACGAGCTGCTCGACGCCGTGGTGGACAGCGTGATGGGCGAGGTCGACCTGTCGATGTTCGGCCCCGGCGCCGAGTGGCGCGCCGCGCTGCGCGACTGGGCCCGCTCCTACCGCGCCGCGCTGGCCGCCCACCCCAACATCGTCCCGGTGCTCGCCCAGGGCCCGGGACGGCGGCCCAACGCGCTGCGCCTGGCCGACGCCGTCTACGGCTGCCTCACCGCCGCCGGCTGGCCGCGCGGCCAGGCCACCAGGATCGGCGCCCTGATGCGGTACTTCATCACCGGCTCCGCCCTGGCCTCGTTCGCCGCCGGCTTCCCCGAGGACGCCCAGCTCTACACCGCCGACTACCCCCACCTCACCGAGGCCCACCGCCTGGCCGAACACCACCGCACCATCGACGAGGGCGCCTTCGAAACCGGCCTGACGGCCCTCCTCGACGGCCTGGCCCTGCGCTACGAGGCCCTGGAACGGTGAGCTCAGCTCCGGCGCCCCAGCAGGAGCGCCAGGGTGCGGCGGGCCTCCTGACGGGCGGGGGTGCGGGCGGCGACGGTGGTCAGCGCGAGGACCGTGACGGTGGCGAGGTAGCCGGAGGCCGCGACGGTGGTGGCCAGCAGGCCGGGGTCGAGCGGGGAGGTGGGCATCGGACTGGTCCTTTCGGGAGGGGGAGGGGAACGGCTGGCTGGGTGGGTCAGTTGGAGATGAGGACCTGCATGCTGTCGGCGATGTCCCCGTTCTCCGGCTCGGGCGGGAGGCTGAAGCAGCCGACCGTCTCGTCGCGCAGCACCCGCCGCGCGCCGAGCGGCCCTTGCAGCGCCTTCTCGCGCAGGGCCCGGCCGGGAGGGACCGCCCGCTCGCCGGCCTGGACGTACTGGCAGAGCCACTCGGCGTCGGCGAAGTAACCCGGCAGCGCGGGCAGCGACGGCGGGATCACGGTCGCCCGGTCGGCCTCGGCGTCGGACGGCTCGCTTCTCAGGCTCGTCGCCAGCTCGAAGTAGTGCTCGGCCTCGCGCAGTTCGCCCAGGCGGATGTGGTGGAGGTAGAGGCAGAACACCGCGTCGCGCTCGCCCGCGCCGGCCGCGAACTGGAACCACCACTGCGCTTCCTGGGGCTGGTTGGTCAGGTGCAGTAAGCAGGCGAAGACCAGGCCGCCGCGCGGGTCGACCGCGGAGCTGTCCAGGCTCGCGAGCTGCTCGGCGGCCCCGGGGTCGCCGATGACCATCATCGCCAGCGAGCTCAGGTCCCGCTCCGCGTGGTCGTGGAAGTTCAGGCCGCTCCCGGTGTCGGCGCGCTGCTGGCGGGCCTGGTGCTCGGTCAGGCGCTCGGCCGCCCGCCGGCGCCCCAGCGCGAAGTCGTACCGGGGGCGCGGGGCGAGGGGGGTCGGGCGGGCTGCGGCGAGCAGGCGGTCGAGGTGCTCGGACATGGCGGTCACTCCTCGTCGGCCGTGGCAGGCCGGCCGTCGGCGGACGTGCGGGGCGGGTGCCCGGCGGTGCGGTCCCTGAGGACCCGCCGGGGCTTGAGCTGGGCGGCGAGGCGGGTCCGGGCCTGGGAGAGGAGCGAACGCACCGTGGCCTCCTCGACGCCCATCTCGGCGGCGATCGCGGAGTCGGTCATCTCCATCAGGTAGCGCATCACGACGACGTCGTACTTGGCGCCGGACAGGCTGCGGATCGCGGCACCGAGCGCCATGCCCTCCTCCAGGTGGTCGGCCGGGGTGAGCGTGTCGAGCATCTCCTCGACGATCTCCTTGGTGGCGGCGACCGAGAACGCCACCCGCTCGATGAGCTGGAGGTGCTCCTCCCGCCGGCTGCGCTCGGCCTCGACGACGTGGCGCATCAGGCGCCAGCAGTAGGCCGCGTAGCTGGGCTGGGCCAGAACGTGCTCCCAGCGGGTGGCGAGCCGGCTCAGGACGTCGTCGACGACGTCCTGAGCGAGGCCGGAATCGCCGAGGGCGAGCTCCGCGTACTCGAAGTACGGCTGACCGTGGCCCTCCAGGAAGGCCAGGAAGGTGGTGGGGAGCACGCTGGTGCCGGGGCGGATGCCCGCCGGGTCCAACGGGGCGGCGTCGTTCACCTATTCCTCCCCGAGGCCCGGTACGGTGCCGCGCGGGCGGCCGGGGGCGGGCAGTCCGGTCGTGAGGCCGGCCGGGCGGTGGAGGGGCCGGAGCAGTCCGGCAGGAAGGAAGGCGTTCACGGGGGGAGTCCTCGGATCGGGTGGCGGGGGCACGTGCAGCTGTGCGATCGGAGGACCGGATCGCACGTACGCATGAATCACACCCCACGAACCCGCCACGTGTTCACGCCCCGAATGCAAAGAAATACGGATCGTGGAAGTCCATCTGACGGGGCGTCAGTGACGGCGAAGGGGGTGCGCGGCCCGGCCGCGCACCCCCTTCGCCGTAGACGGCCCGCTCAGCAGCGCAGGGCGCCGCGGAGCTCGGCGGCCGGGTCGCCCTCGTGGTATATCCGCTCGCTGGCCTCGATGTTGTCGAGGAACTCCTGGTAGCGGACGGCGTAGCCGATCCGCATCAGGGGGCGGGCCAGGGCGAGGGCACGCTCGGGGTCGCTGCCCGGGGCGGCCTTGCGCCAGGCGGCGCACCAGAGGTCGCGGACCTCGGCCCAGCGCTCGGGGGAGAGGAAGGGGGCCGGGCGCAGGCCGTCGAAGGCCGGGTGGCCGATGCAGGCGTCGGAGAAGTCGACCACCACGGTGCCGTGGCCGTCGGAGCGCCAGTTGCCGGGGTGGAAGTCGCCGTGCAGCACGGTGGTGGGCAGGCCGCAGTCGGTCAACTCCTCCGCCAGCGCCGGGAGTCCGTCGACCAGCTGTCGGGCGGCGGCCAACTCCTCCGGGGTGAGGCCGAGTTCGCGCTCAAGCAGGGCGCTGGCCTGCTCGGCCAGCCGCTCCGGGGTGCGCACCGGCAGCCCGGCCCGCTGCGCGGCCTGCTCGGCGGTGGCGGCGAGCGCGGCCTGGGCGGTCACCCAGCGCTCGATCACCGGCAGCATGGTGTTCTCCGGCAGGCCCCAGCAGTCCTCGCCGGGCACGTGGTCGAGCAGCACCCGGCGGAGCTCGGAGTCGGCGCCGAGCAGGCCGGGCACCAGGCCCGGGTCCACCGCGCCGAACAGCTCGATCACCCCGGCCTCGCAGGCGCCGAACGGCGGGGTGTGCTTGAGCCAGGCGGGCCCGGCGGCGGTCGGCAGGCGGAAGATGCCGGAGAGGTTCCAGGTCTTGATCTGCTCCGCCGGGCCGGTCAACGGCCGGCCGGCCGCCGCCAGCTCCCGCTCGGCCCAGCCGAGCGAGTCGCGCAGGCCCTCGGCGGTGGCCCAGTCGGCCCGGTGCAGCGGGTCGCCCAGCTCGCGGGCGGTGGGCGCCAGGGCGGCGGCGGGCCGGCGGACCGCCTCGACCTGGTAGGTGACGTGGCCGTCCTGCCCGCCCGCGCCGCCCTCGACCGAGACCAGGCGCAGCACGAGCACCGGCACCCCGAGCTCCGCCTCGACGGCCCGGCTCACCGGGCCGACGTCCTGCCAGCGCCGGGTCTCCACCGGGAAGGGCCCGAACTCGCCGAGGACATCGCCCTCGTGCGTCACCACTGCGGTCACCGTACGGTTCATCTCAAGATCCACTGGCGCATTGTCAGGGCAGCGGTGCTCGAACGCCAGTGAATATTCCGGGAGCTCAGCCGGTGCGGGGCAGGAAGGCGGGTCGCAGCTCGGGATCCACCGGGTCGTAGTAGCGGTGGTAGACCGGGGTCAGGCCGCCGGAGACCGGGGGCACGATCCAGCTCCAGTCGGCCGGGGTGGGCCGGCCGAGCCGGGCCTCCTGGGCGATGTGGCGCAGGAAGCGGTCGGATTCGGTGTGGTGGTCGGCCATCGTGACGCCCGCCTCCTGGAAGGAGTGCAGCACGGCCAGATTGAGCTCGATCAGCGCCCGGTCCCGCCAGAGGGTGCGCTCGCTGCTGGTGTCCAGCCCCAAGTGCTCGGCGATGACCGGCAGTTGGTCGTAGCGGTCGGCGTCGGCCAGATTGCGGGCGCCGATCTCGGTGCCCATGTACCAGCCGTTGAACGGGGCCGCCGGGTACCGCACCCCGCCGATCTCCAGCACCATGTCGCTGATCGCGGGCACCGCGTACCAGCGCAGGCCCAGCTCGGCGAACCAGGCGTGCTCGGGGTGGCGCAGCTCCACCTCGAGGGTGGTGTCCTCGGGCAACTCGTACCAGCGGGGGCGGAGTTCGCCCCGGCCGGTGACCAGCAACGGCAGCACCTCGAACGGCTCCTGGCCGCCCTTCCAGCCCAAATCGCGGGCCAGGTCGGTCAGTTCGGCGGTGGCCGGGTCGCCGATCCGGCCACCGTCCGGCTGCCGGTGGCCCGCGTAGCGGATCAGCTGCGGGTTCTCGATCCGGGGGCCGGGCCCGTCCGGGCCGTCCGGGGCGAAGACGGAGACCACCGGGCGGATCCGGCCCCCGTTGCCGGCCAGGCGCAGGTGCTCGAAGCACTCCCGGGCGATCTCCTCCGGCCCGTCCAGGTGCCGCAGGTCGCGGACCACCAGGCTGCGCCAGTAGAGCCGCCCGATGCAGCGGGCGGCGTTGCGCCAGGCCACCCGGGCGCCGAAGGCCAGCTCCTGAGGGGTGTGCCGGTAGCTGCCGGTCCGTTCGATCTCCGCGAGCACCTGGCGCACCCGCACCGCCTCGTCCCCGGCGGCCGGCTGCTCCCGGTGGTACTGCCGCACGAAGGCCACGGCTTGCCCGACCAGCGAACCCGCTTCGGGTTCGACCACCGCTGCGACCGGCCCTGCTGCGACCGGCCCCGGCTCGACCACCGCCGGGGGCTGAGGCGCGTGCGGGCAGCCCCGGGCCGCCGACCGTCCGGCGCGTATCCGACTGAAGATCAAGGAATCACCCCTCCCGCACCCATGAGTACCGGAGGTGGTGACCCCTGCGCACGGAGTGACCGATTCCACCCCGCCCGCCGAAGATCGGGGCTACAGTGCCCCCGTCGGCAGCGCCTACACCGGCTCGGCCAGCGAGAGGCCGAATCGTCCTTCCCGGTCGGTCCACCACTGGGTGAGCCGCAGGCCGGCGGCGGCCAGCTCCTCGGCCACCCGCTCGCGGCGGAACTTGGCGGAGACCTCGGTGCGCAGCTCCTCGCCCGCCGCGAACTCCACGGTCAGGCCCAGCTCCTGGATCCGCACGGTGGTGGCCGCCACGGCCCGCAGCCGCATCTCGATCCACTCCTGCTCGGCGTCCCAGAGCGCGTGGTGCTCGAAGCCGTCGGCGGGGAAGTCGGCCCGCAGTTCGCGGTTGAGCACCTGGAGCACGTTCTTGTTGAACTCCGCCGTCACCCCGGCCGCGTCGTCGTACGCGGCGACCAGCACAGCCGGGTCCTTGACCAGGTCGGTGCCGAGCAGCAGGGCGTCGCCGGGGGCGAGGCCGGCCCGCAGGGAGCTGAGGAACTCGGCCCGCTCGGCGGGCAGCAGGTTGCCCAGGGTGCCGCCGAGGAAGGCCACCAGGCGGGGGGCGGGGGAGTCGGCGGAGAAGCCGAGGCCCTGGGTGAAGTCGGAGACCACGGCGCGCACCGCGAGGTCGGGGTACTCGGTGGTGAGGGCCTTGCCCGCGCCCTCCAGGGCGCTCTCGCTGACGTCCACCGGCACGTACTCGCCCAGGGTGCCGAGCGAGCGCAGCGCGTCCAGCAGCAGCCGGGTCTTCTCAGAGGAGCCCGAGCCGAGCTCGACCAGGGTGCGGGCCTTGGTGAGGGCGGCGATCTCACCGGCCCGGGCGGTGAGGATCTCCCGCTCGGCCCGGGTCGGGTAGTACTCGGGCAGCCGGGTGATCTCCTCGAACAGCTCGCTGCCCCGGGCGTCGTAGAACCATTTGGGCGGCAGCCACTTGGGGCTGGCCGTCAGACCGTGCCGTACGTCGTGGCGCAGGGCGTGGCTGAAGTAGTCGGCGGGCAGCAGCCGGCTGAGGTCGAACTGGCTCACGGGAGGTGGTCCTCTCAGAAAACGGTCAGGGCAGCAGCGTGCGGACGGTCTGCCGCTCGGCGGTGGCCAGCAGCAGGCTGCGGTCGGGCAGGTGGCGCCAGCCGGGGGCGTCGTCGCTCGGTTCGGAGGCGACGACCAGGCCCGGGCCGGGCTCGGCGCGGTAGCAGAGGGTGTCGCCCCAGGCGGTGGCGGCGATCGAACTGCCGTCGATGAGCAGCAGGTTGAGCCGGGCGTCGGTGTGCTTGGCGATCTCGGCGCAGACCTCCGCCAGCGCCTCGCCGGGCCCGGCCCCGGCCCGCAGCCGGTGGTGCACCAGGCCCCAGACCAGGGCCGAGTCGGTGCGGGCGGGCAGGTCGAGCAGCTCGGCCGGCGGTAGACCGGCGGCCAGCGCGCCGAGCCGCTCGGGCCAGCCGGGCAGCACGCCGTTGTGGCTGAACAGCCAGCGGCCGGCGGTGAACGGCGCCACCGCCGCCTCGCCCGCCGCGCAGCCGGCGGTGGCCGAGCGGACGTGGCCCAGCAGGGCCCGGGTGCGCACCACCCGGGCCAGGTCGGCGAAGTTCTCGTCGGCCCAGAGCGGCCCGGCCCGCCGGTACCGGGCGGGCAGCTCCGCGCCGTCGGCGTACCACCCCACCCCGAAGCCGTCCACGTTGACGGTGCCGTACTGCTGGAGCCGGGGCGCCCAGGCCTGCCGCCCGAGCCCGTACGGCGGCTCGACCAGCATCTCGCCAAGCGTCACCTCGGGCCCAAGATAAGCGAGATGACGGCACATCAGCTCGGCTCCGCGTCGCGCGCGGTGCGGAAGCCGGCGAAGATCTGGCGCCGGATCGGGTAGTCCCAGTTCCGGAAGGTGCCCCGGCAGGCCACCGGTGCCACGGCGAAGCAGCCGCCGCGCAGCACCTTGTACTCGGGGCCGAAGAACACCTCGGAGTACTCCCGGTACGGCCAGGCCCGGAAGCCCGGGTACGGCAGGAAGTCGCTGGCCGTCCACTCCCAGACGTCGCCGATCAACTGCCGGGCGCCGTACGGGGACTGGCCCTCGGGGTAGCTGCCGACCGGGGCCGGCTGGAGGTGGCGCTGGTCGAGGTTGGCGTGGTGCTCGGCGGGCGGCTGGTCGCCCCAGGGGTAGCGGCGGGAGCGGCCGGTGGCCGGGTCGTGCCGGGCGGCCTTCTCCCACTCCTGCTCGGTGGGCAGCCGGCGCCCGGCCCAGCGGGCGTACGCCTCGGCCTCGTACCAACTCACGTGCAGCACCGGCTCCTCGGCGGGCACCGGCTCGACGGTGCCGAACCGGCGGCGCAGCCACTCGCCGCCGTCGTGGTGCCAGTACAGCGGCGCGGTGAGGCCGGCCTGCTGCCGGTGGGCCCAGCCCTGCGGGCTCCACCAGCGCTGCTCCTGGTAGCCGCCGTCGGCGATGAACCGCTGGTAGGCGCCGTTGCTGACCGGCGCGGTGTCCAGCCAGTAGGCCGGCAGGTCGACCCGGTGGGCCGGGCGCTCGTTGTCCAGCGCCCAGGGCTCGGTGTCGGTGCCCATGGTGAACGGGCCCGCAGGCACCAGGACTTCGGCGGGCAGCTGCTCGAGGTGGGCGGGCGGGGCGGGGGCGACCAGGGCGGCCGGGCCCTGGCGGAGCTGGTGGGTGATCAGCATGGTCTCGTCGTGCTGCTGCTCGTGCTGGGCGATCATGCCGAAGGCGAAGCCGGCCGCCAGCAGCGGGCTGCCCTCCAGCGGGCTGGCGCCGAGCAGGTCGATCACCCGGCCGCGCACCTCGTGCGCGTAGGCGCGGGCCTCGGCGGGCGGCAGCAGCGGCAGGCTGGGGCGCTCGGCCCGGGGGTGCTCGAAGGCGTCGTAGAGCGGGTCGATCTCGGGGTGCATCGGGTCGCGGCCGCCGATGTTGCGCAGCAGCCAGAGCTCCTCCTGGTTGCCGATGTGCGCCAGGTCCCAGACCAGCGGCGACATCAACGGCGAGTGCTGGGCGGTGAGGTCGCGGTCGTCCACGCAGTCGGTGAGCGCGGCGGTGCGGGCCCGGGCGGCCAGCAGCTCGTCGGCGATCCGCTCGCGCAGCTGCTCCGGGCCGAGGTCGGCGTGGACGGGGCCGAGGGTGTCGGTCATCGTGCGTCCTCCGGGGAGAGCGGGGCCGGATCGGCCGGGGCGAGCGGGTCGGCGCCGGTGCGCAGGGCGTCCAGCTGGTCGTCGGCCGGGCAGCGGCCCCGGACGGGGTACCGCTCGGCGAACCGGCCCAGCGCGGTGCGCAGTTCGGCGGCGCCGGGGCGGCGGGCGAGGGCCTGGTCGGCGATCGCGAAGCAGGCCAGCGCGGCCCGTTGCAGTTCGGGGTCGGTGAGGGCGAGGGCGGCGGCGCGGCGCCAGAGGGCGGTGCGCGGCGGCCGGGTGCCGTTGGCGTGGCCGAGCGGGGCCAGCGCGGCCAGCGCCGCGTCGGCGGCGACCGGGTCGTCCAGCAGGGCGGAGGTCAGGGCCAGCGGGGCCAGCCAGCCGTCCCCGGGCTGGGCGTCGATCATGCGCAGCTCCAGGTGGCCGCGCGGGCGGACGGGCGGGAAGAGTGTGGTGCGGTGGTAGTCCAGGTCGGCGGCCAGCGGCGGCCGGTCGCCCGCGCCGCGCAGCCACTGGCGGAAGGTCAGCCCGTCCGGGGCCGTCCACGGGCTGCCCTCGGGGCGGCGCACGCAGAGCACCCGGGCGTCCAGCACGTACTGCGCCCAGGCCGCGCGCGGGTCCGCCAGGGCTGCGGGGGCCAGGGTGCGGCTGGCGTCCATCCGGGACCAGACCAGCTGGCGGGTGGACCGGTGGCCGGTCGGCTTCCCGTCGAGCAGCGGGGAGTTGGCGAAGGCGGCGACCAGCACCGGGCCGAGCCGGTGCACCAGCTCCCAGCGCGCGGCCAGGCCCTGCGGGCCGCTCTCGGTGCCCGCGTCCAGGTTGACCTGCACCGAGGCGGTGCCGCACATCATGATCCGGCCCCAGGGACCGCGCCGGTCGAAGTAGCGCTGCATCGCCCGGTAGCGCGGCAGGTCGAGCTGCATCCGGCGTTCGCGCGGGTACGGGTCGGTGCCGGTGCCGGTGAGGCGCAGGTCCTGGGTGGCGAGGGCGGCGGCCAGGGCGGCCTGGTCGGCCAGCAGGCCCCGCGCGCAGTCGGCGGGGTCGGTGGCGGGCGGGGAGCTGAGCTCGACCTGCCCGCCGGGTTCGCGGGTGAGCCGGGAGCCGAAGGGCAGCTGCGGCTCGCTGCTGCCGGGGCGGAGCGGGAGGGTGGCGAGCGCCTCGGCGACCCGCTCCGGGGCCACCGCCCGCTCGGGACATCGGGTGTCGTGGATGAACCACTCGGCCTCGACCCCGGTGAGGCGGGGCGGCCCGATCTTGAAGCAGATGCCGAGCAGATGGTCCTCGGCGGTCGACTCCGTCAGGGGCGTCACGCTGGGTGGCGACTGACTCGGCTGCGGCTGAGCGGTCACTTGGTGTGCGCGTACGGGTATCACCGGACTCACCATCCTCGGTTCGCGATTGCGGCCCGGTTCTTCCTGCTCAGTCTGCTACGAACCAAACATGAACGCTTGATGTACGTCGTCCATGCAGGTCAGGGCTGGGTCAATCGGGTGAGCGCGGCCGTCAGGCGCTCGGTGGGCAGCGCGTAGTTGAGCCGCAGGCAGCGGCCCCAGGCGGCGCCGAAGTCGGTGCCCGCCGAGAGCTCCACCTCACGCTCGGTGAGCAGCAGCTCCCGGGCTCCCTCGGCCGGCAGGCCCAGCGCGGGGGCGTCCAGCCAGAGCAGGTACGAGGCCTCCGGCCGGGAGAGCACCGCCGGGCCGAGCGCCGCCAGGGCCAGCTCCCGGTGCTCGACCAGCCGGGCCAGCAGCGCGTCCAGCCAGGGCCCGCCGTGCTCCAGCGCGGCCCGCTGCACCAGCTGCGGCAGCAGCCCACCCTCCCAGAGCCCGTAGCCCGCCATCAGGGTGAGCAGCCGCTCGCGCAGGCCCGGGTCCGGCACCAGGGCGAAGCAGCTCGGGATGCCGGAGGTGTTGAAGGTCTTGCCCACCGAGTTGAGCGTCACGGTGTGCCGGGCCGCCTCGCCCGCCACCGCCACGGCCACCGGGTGGCGCAGCCCGGTGCCGGGGTGGGTCAGGTCGCCGTGCACCTCGTCCGAGACCAGCAGCCCGCCGCGCCCGGCCACCTGCTCGGCCAGGGCGCGCAGCTCCTCGGCCCGCCAGACCCGCCCGGAGGGGTTGTGCGGGTTGCTCAGCAGCACCAGCTCCGCCTCGGCGTACGCGGCCACCGGCAGCCGGTACCCGGCCTCGTCCCGCTCCATCGGCACCGCCCGGTACGCCACCCCGGCCACCCGGCAGAGCTGCTCGAACCCGCCCCAGTCCGGGGTCGGCGCGCAGACCGGGCCGCGCGGCCGCACCAGCGCGAGCAGCAGCCGCAGCGCGGTGCGGGCGCTGAACGGCAGCAGCAGCACCCAGTCCGGATCCACCGCGACGTGGTGCCGCTCCCGGTACCAGCGGGCCACCAGCTCCCGGCCGCCCGGATCGCAGACGGTGTACCCGTACGCGGGGTGCCCGGCCCGGGCGGCCAGCGCCGCGCCGATCTCCGGTGGCCCGGGCAGGTCCATGTCGGCCAGCCCGAGCGCGATCCGCCCGGCGCCCGCCCGGGCCCACTTGACGCTGCCGGTGCCACTGCGGTCGAAGGGTGTCATCCGAGCTCCCGGGTGGAGGCGCGTGCGGTGCGGACCGGCTCACGCTACCCGCGCACGGGGGCTCCCATGCTGCTCGCGCGCCCGAGGTGGTGACATAGTCGGGCACGGAGGGATCATCCGAAAGGCTGCTGGTCAGACGGGCGGCCTAGGGTGAAGTGATTGGACAATGGGGGTAGTGATGACTGACACGTCGCAGGCCGGAGGTGCCGTCACCCTCCTGGTCGCGCACCAGGTGGACGAGGGCTACGAAGCCACCTTCGAGGAGTGGGCCCGCGGCATCCTGGCCGCCGCCGCCGCCCAGCCGGGCAACCTGCGCACCGGGCTGCTGCGCCCGGCCGGCCCGGCCGAGCCGTGGCAGCTGGTGATGCACTTCAAGGACGCCGAGTCCTTCCAGGCCTGGCAGGACTCGCCCGAGCGGGCCGAGCGGCTCGGCTCGATCGACGGGCACCACGCGATAGACCGGCACGAACTCCGCGGCCTGGAGGGCTGGTTCGTCAGTGCGCCGACCGCCGCCGAGCGCGGCGGCCCGCCGCGCTGGAAGATGGCGGTGGCCGCCGCGATGGCGATCAGCCCGCTCACCGTGAGCGCCAACCTCTTCCTCACCCCGCACCTGCACATGCCGGTGGTGCTCCGCTCGATCATCCTCGGCTGCGTGCTGAGCAGCCTGATGGTGTACCTCATGCTGCCGCTGGTCAACGGGCTGCTCAAGCCCTGGCTCTTTCCCAAGGACGCGAAGACCGCCAAGAACGCGAAGGCCCCGAGGGGCGGCAAGCGGGCCAGGAAGCACTGACCGAGCGCGAGTTCAGGCGACCAGCCGGCGCTCCAGCGGGGTGCGGAACCTCGGGGTCACCCGGCTGTCGCCCAACCACGCCCGCAGGCGGTCGAGTTCGGCCGTGACGGCCTTCTCGGCCGCCCGGCCTGCCTGCTCCAGCGGCTCCCAGGCCAGCTCGCCGCTCGGGCGCTGGGCCCAGCCGCCGACGATCCGGCCGCACCACCAGACGGTCGGGCCGATGTTGCCCGAGCGGTCGAAGAGTTCGGCCCGGTGCTCGGTGGGCAGGTAGAAGTCGCGCTGCTGCCAGCCCATCGCCGTCGGGTCGAGCGCGGGCAGCAGGGCCGCCCAGGGCTCCGGCGGCTCGACGGGGTCCACGTCCTCCGGCAGCACCCAACCGGGGCCGGCCGCGAGCTCCACCGGCACCGCCGCGCAGGCGGCCAGGGCGGCCCGCACCTCGCGCAGGCCCCAGCCCGTCCACCACTTCAGATCGGCCTCGGTGGCCGGCCCGTACGAGGCCAGCCAGCGCCTGGCCAGCTCGGCCTGCGCCTGGGCCACCGGCAGGTGGGCCGGGGCCTCGTGCGGCTCCCAGTGGTGGGTGCCGCTGGTCCAGCCGCCGACCGGGCGCCCCCGGACGACGGTGCCGTCCATGCCCAGCACCGTCAGCAGCCGGCTGCCGACGCTCTGCCGCGCCTCGTACGGCTTGCCCGCCGACATCAGCACGCTCTCGCGCAACTCGGTCACGCAGTCGCCGAGTTGCTTGAGGTTGGCCTCGCCGAGCTCGGCCAGGGCGGCGAGGGTGCGGCGCTCGACCTCGGCCAGCCAGGCGGCGTCCCAGCCGCCCTCGGCGAGGAAGGAGAGCAGGCCGCGCCGCTCCTTCTCGGCCACCTTGCGGGTGGTGGAGGAGTGCACCAGCGGGGCCAGGTCCTCGGGCAGCACGAAGAGGGTGCGGCGCATGCCGTGCATCCGCAGCAGGGTGCGGTCCCGGTAGAGCGCCCGCTCCAGGTCGGCCACGTGGGCGTCGGCCGAGCGGGCGGCGGTGGAGAGGAAGACGGTGGCCGGGTCGCTCGCGTGCAGCACCAGCACCGCCTCGGCCACCTGCTCGGGCGAGCCCGCCCGGTGGGCCGGGCCGAGCAGGTGGCGGCGGGCCAGGCGGGCGCGGCGCTGGTCGTCGTCGATCGCGAGGGTCATGTGCGGTCCTTCGGCTCCGGGGGTCAGGAGTCTGCCAGGGCGAAGGCGGTGTTCACCAGCGCGACGTGGGTGAAGGCCTGCGGGGTGTTGCCCAACTGGCGGCCGGTCACCGGGTCGTACTCCTCGGAGAGCAGGCCCAGGTCGTTGCCGAGTGCCACCACCCGGCCGAACAGCTCCCGGGCCTCGCCGGTGCGGCCGGTCAGCGCCAGCGCGTCGGCCAGCCAGAACGAGCAGGCCAGGAAGGCCCCTTCGATGCCGCGCAGGCCGTCCGGCCCCGGCCGGCCGGTGGCCCGCGGGGACTCGTAGCGGCGGACGAACCCGCCGTGGTCCAGCCCGTTGCGCACCGCGTCCACGGTGCGCACCACCCGGGCGTCGTCCGGCGGCAGGAAGCCGGTCTTCACCACGAAGAGCACGGCCGCGTCCAACTCCCGCCCGCCGTAGTGCTGGACGAACACCCCGCGCCCGGCGTCGTAGCCGTGCGCCAGCACGTCCGCGTGCACCGCCGCGCGCAGCGCGCGCCAGCGCTCCACCGGGGCGGGCAGGCCGGTGGCCTCTGCCATCTTCAGCGCGCCGTCGGCGGCCACCCAGGTCATCACCTTGGAGTGGGTGAAGTGCCGCCGCTCGCCCCGGATCTCCCACAGGCCCTCGTCCGGCTCACGCCAGTGCTTCTCCAGGAAGTCCATCAGGGCCAGCAGCAGCCGCCAGACCTTGCGCTCCATCGGCAGCCCGGCCGCCAGGGCCAGCTGGAGGGTGTCCACCACCTCGCCGTAGACGTCGAGTTGGAGCTGGTGCACGGCCGCGTTGCCCAGCCGCACCGGGGCCGAGCCCCGGTAGCCGGGCAGCCAGTGGGCCACCGTCTCGGGCAGGCCGCGCTCGCCCGCCACGCCGTAGACGGTCTGCAGGTCGCCCGGATCGCCCGCGATGGCCCGCAGCAGCCAGGTGTGCCAGGCGGCCGCCTCCTCGCGGTAGCCGCCGCGCAGCAGGGCGGAGAGGGTCAGGCTGGAGTCGCGCAGCCAGCAGAACCGGTAGTCCCAGTTCCGTTCGCCGCCGAGCACCTCGGGCAGCGAGGTGGTCGGGGCGGCCACGATGCCGCCGGTCGGGCCGTAGGTGAGCGCCTTGAGGGTGAGCAGCGAGCGCAGCACCTGCGGTCGCCACTCGCCCCGGTAGCGGCAGGCCGCCGCCCAGCGGCGCCAGTACTCCAGGGTGCCGGTGAGCACCCGGTCGGCCTCGGCCCGCGGCGCGGCGGCCAGGTGGGAGGGCTGCCAGGTCAGCGTGAAGGCCACCCGCTCGCCCGCCCGGACGGTGAACTCCGAGACGGTGGCGCCCTGTTCGCCGTAGGTGTGCACCCCCGGCGGCACCCGCAGCCAGGCCGAGTCCGGCCCGGCCACCGCCACCCGGTGGTGGCCGGTGCGCCGCACCCAGGGCGCCACCCGACCGCTGTTGAACCGCAGCCGCAGCTCGCCGCGGACGGCCACCTGGCCGGCCAATCCGTCCACGATCCGCACCAGTTGCGGCGCGCGGTGGCGCCGGGGCATGAAGTCGGTGACCCGGACGGCCCCGGTCGGGGTGTGCCAGTCGGATTCCAGCACCAGGGTGTCGCCCCGGTAGCGCCGGGCGGTGCACGGCCCGCCGCCCGCCGGGGCCAGCCGCCAGCCGCCGTGGGCGTCGGTGCCCAGCAGGGCGGCGAAGCAGCTGGGGGAGTCGAAGCGGGGCAGGCAGAGCCAGTCGACCGAACCGTCCCGGCCGACCAGGGCGGCGGTCTCCAGGTCTCCGATGAGGGCGTAGTCCTCGATGAGTCCGGCCATCGCCCACCCATTCTCCCCGCCCGGCCCGGTCTCCACCCGTTTGCTCCGGCTTGCGGCGGACTCGTTCGAATAGGAAGATCTTTATGCCTGTTGTCTCCTGCGGGCCCGGAGCCGGAAAGGGGTGTCGGCATGCGACGACCGAACTGGGTACCCCCCGGTACCGATCTCGACAAGCCCAATGCCGCCCGGGTGTACGACTACTACCTGGGCGGTTCGCACAACTTCGAGGCCGACCGCCGGATGGCCCGCCGGGCGATGGAGCTCTGGCCGGACCTGCCCGCGATCATGCGCGCCAACCGGGCCTTCCTGCGCCGCTCGGTGCAGTACCTCGCCGACCGGGGCCTGACCCGCTTCCTGGACGTCGGCTCCGGCATCCCGACCTTCGGCGCGGTGCACGAGGTGGCCCGGGTCACCGCGCCCGGAGCCCGGGTGGTGTACGTGGACCGCGACCCGGTGGCGGTGGCGCACAGCCGGCTGCTGCTCAAGGACGACCCGCTCTCCAGCGTGGTCGAGGCCGACCTGCGCGACCCGGCCGACCTGCTGGCCAGGCCCGAGGTGCGCGAACTGCTGGCGGCCGGCGAGCCGGTGGCGCTGATGCTGGTCGCGGTGGTGCACTTCGTGACCGACGCCGAGGAGCCCGCCAAGGTGCTCGCCACCCTGCGCGAGGCCCTGCCCGCCGGGAGCGCGCTGGTGCTCTCGCACGCCTCCCTGGAGGGCCGGCCCGACCAGGCCGGGCCGCACCAGGACCTCTACCGGCTCACCCCGACCCCGCTGACCATGCGCAGCCGGCAGCAGATCACCGACTTCTTCGAGGGCTTCGAGCTGGTCGAGCCCGGCGTGGTCTACCTCCCCGAGTGGCGGCCGGAGAATCCGGAGGCCGTCGGCCCGCACCCCGAGCGGATGACCGGCATGGCGGGCGTCGGATTCCTCCGGTGAGCGCCGACCGGCCCGCCGGGCCCACCGCCGAGGACGGGCACTTCCAGCAGGAGTGGGCCCGGCTGCTGGAGAGCGGCCACGGCGTGGTCGTCCACCCCGGGCTGCTGCGCCGGCTGGTGCAGCGCACCCTGGCGCTGCTACACCAGGCCCAGCACGAGGAGCCGTTCCAGGCCGGCCCGGCCGCCGAGGCCGGCGCGCTGCTGGTCGAGGAGCACTTCACCGACCCGGCCGTGCTGGCCCGGGCCGTCGAGCTGCTGCACGAGGCGCCCCAGGGGCGCGGCCCCGCGCTCTGCGGCGCCTTCGCGGCCGGCTGGGCCGCCGCCCTGCGCGAGCGCACCCTGCGCGAGCAGGAGTCGATCCGGATGGCGGCCGACATCGCCCGCCAGGAGGTCGAGAAGGCGCTGCGCGCCTCGGAGAACCGCTTCCGCGCCCTCTTCGAGAGCGCCGCGATCGGCATCGGCATCGGCGACACCGAGGGCAACATCCTGGCGGTCAACCGGGCGCTCCAGGACATCTTCGGCGCCCGCCCGGAGGACCTCCAGGGCCACCGGGTCGACGAGCTCGTGCACCCCGAGGACACCCCCGGGGTCTGGGAGGCGTACGAGGAGCTGATCACCGGCAAGCGCGAGTACCTCCAGTTCGACAAGCCGTACTACCGCCGGGACGGCGAGGTGGTCTGGACCCACCTGACCGTCTCGCTGATCCGCGACGACGAGGGCCGCCCGCAGTACCAGGTGGCGATGCTGGAGGACATCACCGACCGGTACCGCCTCCAGGAGCGGCTGCGCCACCAGGCCACCCACGACCCGCTGACCGGCCTGCCCAACCGCTCGGCCTTCTTCGAGCGGCTGGAGCGGCTCTTCGAGGAGCCGGAGGCGGGGGCCAGGTTCGGCCTCTGCTACGTGGACCTGGACGGCTTCAAGGTGGTCAACGACAGCCTCGGCCACGACACCGGCGACCAGCTGCTCGCCGCCGTGGCCGGCCGGCTGGAGGCGGCCCTCACCCCGCTCGGGCACATGGTGGCCCGGCTCGGCGGCGACGAGTTCGTGGTGCTGCTGGAGAACTGCCGGGGCGAGCAGGAGGCGGTGGCCGCCGCCAAGACGGTGCTCGCGGCGCTGGACAGACCGGTGCTGATCGGCGACCACAAGCTGGCCGTGGGCGCGAGCGTGGGCGTGCTCGAGCGCCGGGTCTCCACCACCACGCCGGGCGCGGCCGTCCGGGCCGCCGACCTCACGCTCTACCGGGCCAAGGAGGCCGGGCGGGGCCGCTGGACGCTCTTCGACCCCAAGGAGAACGCCCGGTCGGTCAGCCGGTACGCGGTCTCCGTGCGGATGCCGGCCGCGCTGGACCGGGGCGAGTTCTTCATCGACTACCAGCCGCTGCACTCGCTGGCCGACGGCTCGCTGGCGGCGGTGGAGGCGCTGGTGCGCTGGCGGCACCCGCAGCTGGGCGTGCTCGGCCCGGAGGAGTTCATCGGCACCGCCGAGGAGACCGGGCTGATCATGCCGCTCGGCCGGTGGGTGCTGGAGCAGGCCTGCGGCCAAGCGGCCGACTGGGTCAGGCGGTTCGGCCCGGCCGCGCCGCAGATGAACGTCAACCTGGCGGTCCGTCAGGCCCGCAACGCCGGCCTGGTCGGCGACATCGACCGGATCCTGCGGGCCTCCGGCCTGGACCCGGCCAAGCTCCAGCTGGAGATCACCGAGAGCACCGTGGTCGGCCCCGAGGACGAGGCCCTCAAGGCCCTGCACGGGGTGGTGGACATGGGCGTCTCGCTCGCCGTGGACGACTTCGGCACCGGCTGGTCCAACCTCGCCTACCTGCGCGACCTGCCGGTCTCCGGTCTCAAGATCGCCGGCTCCTTCGTCGGCGACCTGCACGACCCCACCAAGGACGCCCACCTCGGCTGGCGGATCGTCAGCGGCCTGGTCTCGCTCGCCCACAGCCTCGGCCTCACCGTCACCGCGGAGGGCGTGGAGACCGCCGCCGACGCCGACCGGCTCCGCCTGATGGGCTGCGACTGGGCCCAGGGCTGGCACTTCGGCCGCCCGATGCGGCCCGCGGAGATCGCCAGAAGGATCTCCGCCGACAGCCGGTAGGGCCTCCCGGGTGGGGGCGAATCGGGCATGGCGTAGGAAAAGCTACGTAATGCGGACATAAGGGTTGACAGGCCCTCGGTAGGGCGCGAATGATGGGCTCAACCAGGGGGTGGCAGGGGGTTCCGGGGGATCGTATCGGGGGCCGTTGTATCGCCCGGGGCTTCGCGCCCTGTCTCCGCGTACGCCTGAGTATCCGGCGTACCCCCGCCTCAGGAGAGGCCGTCCGTGATGAGCAGCACTCTGCCTCCCAATGTCCGACCGATGCGCCGGGCCGAGGACCTCGCGGCGCCGCACCGCCGGCCCATGCGCCGTGCGACGGACGGCTACGTCAGCCGCCACACCGTCAGCCTGGTGGTCCCGGCGCGCAACGAGGCCCGGAACATCCCGTGGGTCTTCGAGCAGATCCCGCGCTGCGTCGGCGAGGTGATCCTGGTCGACGGGTCCTCCACCGACGCGACCGTGGCGATCGCCAGCCACTGCCTGCCGAGCGTGCGCAGCGTCCAGCAGAGCGGCCCCGGCAAGGGCAACGCGCTGCGCACCGGCTTCGAGGCCGCCACCGGCGAGTACATCGTGATGATGGACGCCGACGGCTCGATGTGGCCCGGGGAGATCCCGCACTACCTGCACTTCCTCGACAACGGCTACGACTTCGTCAAGGGCTCGCGCTGCATCGCCGGCGGCGGCTCGCTCGACTTCACCCGGGTGCGCTCGCTCGGCAACCGGGCGCTGCTCGCGCTGGTCAACCAGCTCTACCACACCCGGCTCACCGACCTCTGCTACGGCTACTGCGCCTTCCGCCGCAGCTTCCTGGACACCCTGGACCTGCGCTCCTCGGGCTTCGAGATCGAGGCCGAGATGATCGCGCACGCCCTCCGCTCGGGCCTTCGGATCGCCGAGGTGCCCAGCCTCGAACTTCCCCGCCGCAGTGGCCGCTCGCACCTGCACGCCGTCTCCGACGGCCGCCGGGTGCTGCGGACCTTGCTCGCCGAGCGCCCCGGTGCCCGGTCCGCGGCGCTCCACGCCGTGGGGGAGCGATGATGAATGGCTCCGACCGGCGCACCGCAGCAGCCTGCCCGCGCCCCGCCGCCCGTGACTCGCTCCGCACCCCCGTCGGCGTCGCCGAACTGGACCTGGACGCGCCCGGTGAGCTGCGCTCGCCCGGTGGCCTCGGGCCGGCCGACCCGGGCGGCCGCGTGCTGGCGTTGGTGCGGCTGCACGGACACCCGCTCGGCTTGGTCACGGCCACCGGCACCCCCGGCGACACCGCCGGGCTGCGCCGGGCGCTGGTCGATGCCGCCTACCGGGAACTGCCCGTTCCCGCCCTGTCCACCGCGACACCCGCGGCGCGCCGAAGTCGGGTCGGCCGCGCCCGGGTGCCGGCGGACCCTCCGACCGTCAGTGTGGTGGTCTGCACCCGCGACCGGCCGGGGATGCTGCGACAGTGCCTCGACTCCCTGCTGCGGACCGGCTACCCGCGGGTCGAGGTCATCGTCGTGGACAACGCGCCCGGCGACGATGCCACGAAGGAACTCGTCCAGGCGTGCTACCCGGGCCTGGTCCGCTACCTGCGCGAGCCGGTGGCGGGCCTGGCCCGGGCCCGGAACACCGGGCTCGCCGCCGCGAGCGGCGAGCTCTGCGCCTTCGCCGACGACGACCTGATCGTGGACGCCGGCTGGGTGCAGGCCCTCGCCGAGCGCTTCGGCGAGGACGAGGGCGTCGCCTGCGTCACCGGGCTCGTGCTGCCCGCCGAGCTGGAGACCGAGGCGCAGGCCACCCTGGAGCGCTACGGCGGCTACTCGCGGGGCTTCACCGCCCGCAGCTGGTCGCTGCGCGAACTCGCCGAGGACCCGCTGCTGCGGTTCTCCGTCGGCCGCTTCGGCTCCGGGGCGAACATGGCCTTCCGCACCTCCGTGCTGCGCCGCCTCGGCGGCTTCGACCCGGCCACCGGCACCGGCACCCCCGCCCGGGGCGGCGAGGAACTGCTGGCCTTCTTCCGGGTGTTGGGCGCCGGGCACACCATCGCCTACCAGCCCGACGCGATCGTCTGGCACCGCCACCCGCGCACCCGGCAGGACCTGGTGGACCACGTCTTCGGCTTCGGCGTCGGCTTCGGTGCCTACCTGGCCGCGGCCGTCACCCACCAGCCCGCCGTACTCGCCGAGTTGGTGCGCCGGCTGCCGCTGGGCGTCCGGAAGTGGTACGCGGCCCGGCGGGCCTGCCCCCCGGCCGCCGTCAACGCGGTGCACGACGGCGCGCTGGCCCGGCTGGAGTTCCGCGGCCTGCTGTACGGGCCGGTCGGGTACCTGCGCAGCGTGCACCGCCAGCACGCGTCCCTGCGGGCCGGTGAGCCGTCATGACCCTGGTGGTCGAGCCGGCCCGGGTGGTCGCGTACGAGTTGGACGAACCGGCCGTGCTGCGCGCCCCCGGCGGGCTGCCCACCACGGTGGGCGGCGGGCCGGTGCTGGCGCTGCTGCGGCGGCACGGGCACCCGCTGGCGCTCACCCGGGCCGTGGGCGGTGCGCCACTGATGGACGAACTCGCCCGGGCCGCCGGTGAGTTGCCCGAGCCCGGGGCCGCCGTGGCGGCCCTCGACGGGCCCGCGGTGAGCGTCATCCTGTGCACCCGGGACCGCACCCCGCTGCTCCCCGGCTGCCTGGACGCGCTGCTGCGCACCACGCACCGGCCGTTCGAACTGCTGCTGGTCGACAACGCTCCCGGCACCGACGCCACCGAGCGGCTGGTGCGGGAGCGCTATGCCGGGAGCGTCACCTACCTGCGCGAGCCGCTGCCCGGTCTGGCCAGGGCCCGGAACACCGGGCTGGCGGCCGCGCGGGGCGAGGTCTGCGCCTTCACCGACGACGACGCCGTGGTGGAGCCCGGCTGGGTGGGGGCGCTGGCCGCGACCTTCCGGGCGGAGCCCGCGGTCGGGTGCGTCACCGGCCTGGTGCTGCCCGCCGAGCTGGAGACCGAGGCGCAGGTGCAGTTCGAGCGGGACTTCGGCTTCGGCCGGGGCTTCGCGCCCCGGCGCTGGTCGCTGCGCGAACCGCCCGGTGACCCGCTCTTCCCGTTCGCGGGCAGCCGGTACGGCACCGGCGCCAACATGGCCTTCCGGACCTCCGTGCTGCGCGGCATCGGCGGCTTCGACCCGGCCACCGGCACCGGCACCCCCACCGGCGGCGGCGAGGACCTGCTCGCCTTCCTCCAGGTGATCACCGCCGGGCACACCCTGGCCTACCAGCCGGACGCCCTGCTCTGGCACCGCCACCGCCGCACCGGCGCCGCCCTCGACACCCAGCTGCACGGCTTCGGCGTCGGCTACGGCGCCTACCTGACGGCGGCCGTGCTCGACCGCCCCCGCCTGCTCCTGGCCCTGCTCCGCCGCCTCCCGGCCGGTCTCCGCCAGGCCCGCCGCGGCGACACCCCCGCCTCGCTCGACCGGATCGACCTGCGGGGCGTCCTGCAGGGCCCGGCCGCCTACCTGGCCAGCCGCAGACTGCAGCGCCGCATGGAACGAAGGGGTGAGCGGTGATGACCGCCGGGCTGGCCGCGCCGCGGGCTCGGGAGTGCTCCTGTCCGGTGCCGCTGCCGTGCCAGTGCGGGTTCGCCACGCTGCTGCTGGCCCGGCTGCGGGCGCTGCGCCCGGGGGAGCCGCTGGTGCGCAACGGGCAGCTGCTGGCCGCCAGTTCGGTGGTGGCGGCGGCGCTCGGGTCGGTGTTCTGGGTCTGCGCCACCCGGTGGTACGACCCCGCGACGGTCGGCCGCAGCTATGCCGCGATCTCCGCCGTCGGGCTGCTCTCCGCGCTCGGGCGGTTCAACCTCGACCACGTGCTGACCAGATTCCTGCCCACCGCCGGGCGGCACACCCGGCGGCTGGTGCTGCGCTGCTACGCCGTCAGCGCGGCGGCCAGCGCGCTGGCCGCCGCGCTCTTCCTGCTCGCCGTGCCCTGGATCTCCCCGGCCCTGTCCTACCTGCGCACCCCGGGCCTGGCCGTCGCCTTCACCGGCGCCGCCGCCGCGTTCTCCCTCTTCGTGCTGCAGGACGGCGCGCTGACGGGGCTGGGCCGGATGGGCTGGGTGCTCGGGGAGAACTCGGTCTTCGCCCTGGCCAAGGCCGTCCTGCTGGCCGCCTGCGCGGCCCTCGCCGTGACCAGCGGCATCCTGCTCTCCTGGGCCGGCGCCATGGTGGTGGCCATCGCGCTCACCAACGTGGTGCTGTTCCGCCACGCGGTGCCCGCCCACCACCGGGCCGACCGCACCGGCGCCCCCGCGCCCGAGCGGGTCGCCCGCTACGCCACCGCCGACTACCTGGGGAACCTGGCCGGGATCGCGGCCAGCAGCACCGTGCCGCTGCTGGTCCTCGGCCACCTGGGCGCCGAGCAGAACGCCTACTACTCGCTCGCCTACGTCATCTCCGACACCCTCTACGTGATCGCCTTCTCGATGGGCGGCTCGCTGGTGGTCGAGGCCGCCCGGGCCCCCGAGCGGCTCGGCGAGCTGGCCCGCCGGATGCTGCGGCACAGCGGGCTGCTGCTGATCGTGGCCACCGCCACCGTCGCGCTGGCCGCCCCCTGGATCCTGCGGCTGTTCGGCCCCGGCTACGCCGAACACGGCGCCACCGCCCTGCGGCTGATGGCGCTCTCCGCCCTGCCGAACGCGGTGCTCGCCGTCGCGATCGGCGCCGCCCGGGTGCGCCGGGCGCTCGGCTGGCTGTTCGGCGCCCAACTGGCCTTCGCAGCCATGCTGCTGAGCCTGGTGCTCACCCTGCTGCCGGCCCTCGGCCTGACCGGCGTCGGCCTGGCCTGGCTGCTCACCTCCAGTCTGCTGGCGCTCGGCCTGCTACTCACCCTGCCGCGCTGGCTGCCCTCACCCTCCCGGAGCACGCGATGACCACCCCGACCCTCTCCGTCGTGATCTGCAGCTACACCATGGCCCGGTGGGACGACGTCCGCGCCGCCCTGGCCTCCGTGCGGGCCCAGCAGCGGCCGCCCGAGGAGATCATCCTGGTGGTGGACCACTGCCCCGAGCTGGCCGAGCGGCTCGCCCGGCACGACCCGCAGGCCCGCCTGGTGCTCAGCGCCGAGCGGCCCGGCGTCTCGGGGGCCCGCAACACCGGACTGGCCGCGGCGGGCGGCGAGATCCTCGCCTTCCTCGACGACGACGCGGTGGCCGAACCGGACTGGACCGAGCAGCTGGTCGCCCCCTACGCGGACCCCGCGGTGCTCGGGGTCGGCGGCCTGGTCACCTCCTGGTGGGAGCGCGGGCGGCCGAGCTGGTTCCCGCCCGAGTTCGACTGGGTGGTCGGCTGCTCCTACCCCGGCTCGCCCGAACACACCTCCGCCGTACGGAACTTCATCGGCGCCAACATGTCCTTCCGGCGCGCCGCGGTGGCCGCCGCCGGCGGCTTCCGCAGCGACCTGGGGCGGGTCGGCACCAGCCCCTACGGCTGCGAGGAGACCGAGCTCTGCCTGCGGCTGACCGCCCTGCACCCCGGCGCCGAACTGCGCTACGAGCCGCGGGCGGTGGTGCGCCAGCACGTGCCGCCGGCCCGGGCCAAGGTCTCCTACTTCGTCAGCCGCTGCTACGCCGAGGGCCGCTCCAAGGCCCGGGTGGCCGGGTACACCGGCACCCGCTCGGCGCTCGCCAGCGAACGGCGCTACCTGCGCCGGACCATCCCGGCCGCCGTGGGGCGCTCGCTCGCCCAGCGGCGCTGGTCCGCGGCCGGCGCGCTGGTCGGCGGCGTCTCGGCCACCGTGGTCGGCTACGCGGGCGGCCGGCTCGCCCCGGGCGTCAAGCCCGCCGCCGATCCCCGGCCGGCGGCGCCCGAGGCCGTGCGGGTGAGCGAGGACGCGAGGGGGCGGCGGACATGAGAGCCGTGCCCGTCTTCCTCTACCACTCGGTCTCCGACGACCCGCCCGCCTGGATCGCCCCGTGGACGGTGCGCCCGGCCGCCTTCCGGCAGCAGCTGGCCAGGATCGTGGACAGCGGCCTGGAGGTGGTGCCGCTGCGCCGCCTGGTCGCGGCCGTCCACGGCGGCCCGGCGCTGCCCGCCAAGGCGGCGGTGCTCACCTTCGACGACGGCTTCGCCGACTTCTACTGGACGGTCGCCCCGATCCTGAACGACCTCGGGCTGCCCGCGACGCTGTACCTCACCGTAGGCGCGATCCACCCGCCCGGCGGGCGCCCCACCGGCAGCCTGCTGCCGCCGGCGCCGATGCTCAACTGGCGGCAGGTCACCACCCTGGACGCCACCGGCATCGAGATCGGCGGCCACTCGCAGACCCACGCCCAGCTGGACGTCATCAGGGGCGCGCAGGTCACCGATGAGATCGTCACCAGCAAGCACCGCCTGGAGGAGGCACTCGGCCACGAGGTCTCCGCCTTCGCCTACCCGCACGGCTACTCCAGCCCCGCCGTGCGACGCACCGTCCGGGAAGCCGGCTGGCACTCGGCCACGGCGGTGGAGAACAGCTTCAGCTCGGCCGACGACGACCCCCTGCGGATCAGCAGGCTGATGCTGCACCACGACACCCCCACGGAGGTCTTCCAGCACTGGACCGAGGGCCTGGGCGCCCGCACGGCGCCGTTCAACGAGACCCTCTACACCCGCTACTGGCGCACCTACCGCCGGTTCCGGGCGGCGATCGGCAGCCCCGTCGGCGGCCCCTCGCAGAGCTGAACCGCAGTGAGCTGACCCGACAGCCCGAGGAGGGCATCCCGATGGTCGATCAGCAGACCGCGGACGCCATGCGTCCCCCGGCCGTTCTCGCGGCCCCCGCCCGTGGGCACCCGCCCACCAGCCGTGCGGGGTGGGCGGCCCGGGTGCTGCTGCCGCTGGCCCTGCTCCTGTGGGCCCTCGCCCTGAGCGGCACCCGGCTGAGCCGGATGGGCGACCTGGGCCTGATCCAGGCCCTCCCCCCGACGTACTGGGCCGCGGTGGCCCTGCTCACCGTCGGCTTCGCCACCGCGCTGCGCGAGCCGCGCACCTCCCGGCGCTGGCCCGCCGCCTACGTCTGCGCGCTGGTCGTGGTCATCCACGCCACCCCGAGCCTGCTCTACCCGACCGTGCGCTACGCGTGGTCGTGGAAGCACCTGGCGATCATCGACGCGATGCTGCGGCACGGCGGCCCGGTGCCGAACGCCGGCCACCTGGACGTCTACAACCAGTGGCCCGGCTTCTTCGAGCTGAACGGCGCCGTGCTCCGGGCCACCGGGCTCTCCTCGGCGGCCGGCCTGGCCGCCTGGTACCCCCTGCTGGCCAACCTGCTGCTGATCGCGCCGCTGCTGCTGGTCTTCCGGACGCTCACCGGCGACCGGCGGCTGGTCTGGGGCGCGGTGTGGCTGTACTTCGCGACCTCCTGGATCGGACAGGACTACTTCTCACCGCAGGCCTTCGCCTACCTGCTGTACGTGACGGTGATCGCCCTGGTGCTGCGCCGCCTGCCGCAGCCGGGCGACCCGCAGGGCGGAGCGGCGTCCGGGGCCCGGGCGCTCAGCCGGCCCCCCGGGAGCGGGTGGCGGCTCGGGCCCTTCCTGGCGGTGGTGGTGCTGATCGCCGCGATCGTCTGCTCGCACCAGCTCACCCCGCTGATGCTGATCAGCACGCTGGCCCTGCTGGCGCTGCGGCGCCGCTACCGGAGCGTCGTGCTGCCGGTGCTCGGTGCGGCCGTGGGCCTCACCCTGGCCTGGGACGCGACGGTGGCCCGGCCCTACATCAGCGAGAACCTCACCAAGCTGATCGCCGCTCTGGCCTCACCGGACAACAACGCGCTGCCCGGCATCGCCCGGATGGCCGCCCCGGCGCCCGCCCAGGTGATCGCCTCCTGGGTCGACCGCGGTCTCACCGCCGGGGTGCTGCTGCTCGCGCTGTTCGCCCTGCTGCGGCACCGGTGGACCAGGCGCACCCCGCTGCCCTGGCTGCTGCTCGGCCCGCTGCCGCTGCTGCTGGCCAACAACTACGGCGGCGAGATGGTCTTCCGGGCCTACCTCTTCGCGCTCCCCGCCGCCGCCTTCCTCGGTGCCACGCTGGTCGTGCCCACCAGCCGCGGCCACCTGCTCCGGGTCTGGTGCTCGGTCGGCACGATCCTGGTGCTGCTGGCCGGTCTGTTCGCCGGCTACTACAGCAAGGAGGCGATGAACTACTTCACGCCGCAGGAGGTCGCCGCCGCGCAGTACGTCGCCCGGACGGCCCCGGCCGGCTCGCGGATCGTCACCGTGACGGCCGACCTGCCCGGCGGTGAGGACCGCTACGACGAGCACCAGTGGCTGGTCCTGGCCCAGGCCCCGCTGCCCGACCTGAAGCGGCTGCTCGCCGACCCGGCCGCCGAGCTCGTCGCCGCTCTGGACGACCGGACCCTGACCGGGCCCTCCTACCTGGTGCTCACCCGGGCCCAGGCCGCCGAGTGCCGGCTGACCGGCGTCCTGCCGGCCGACACCGTGGACCGGGCGCGCGCCGTGGCCGCCTCCTCCCCGGACTACCGTCCGGTCTTCGCCAACCAGGACGCCGTCGTCTACCTGTACGCCCCCGGCACCCCCGCCGGCACCGGCACCGCCCCCGTGAGCCCCTCGTCCGTCCCGGACAGCCTGGGCTCGGCCCCGATCGGGAGTGACCAGCCATGAACGCCTCTGCGCTCCAACCGAGACCGTGGCGGCTCACTCCGGCCCTCGGGCTGCTCGCCGCCTCCGGATGGTCGGCGCTCGCGGCCACCGCGCTCGACCCGGGCAGCCCGCTGCGGGCTCTCGTGACCGGGCTCTTCCTGCTCGGCTGCCCCGGTGCTGCCGTGGTGCGCGCGGCCTGGCCCGGAGCGGGCGGCCGCTCCTTCGGGCCGCTGGGCGCGGTGGTGCTGAGCGTGACGCTCAGCAGTGCGCTGTCCGCCGTCACCGCCGTGGGCCTGTACCTGGCCGGGGCGTTCACCCCGGGGCGGCTGATCGTGCTGCTGGCCGGGCTCACCACCGTGCTGGCCCTGCTGCGGCGGCGGGGTGGACCGGTGCTCGCCGTGCCACGCCTGCCATCCGGCGCGCGGCAGCGCCGGCACCTGGCCGAGTTCGCCGGGGCGGCGCTGCTCGCGCTGACCGCCGCCTGCAGCGGCAGCCCGATGGCAGAGCAGCCGACGGTCGCCCCGAAGGGCGCCGTCTCCCGGCCGCCGAACGCCACCGCCGACGCGACGGCCAGCACCGACCCGGTCGATCAGCCGGCCGTGCCCGGGCCCTGGCACCCGGTGCTCCACGACGCGTTCTCCGGCCCCACGCTGGACCCCAGCACCTGGACCACCTGCTTCGACTGGAACGACGGCGGCTGCACCAACCAGGGCAACCACGAGGACGAGTGGTACCAGCCGGGTCAGGTGCAGGTCGGCCAGGGCGGACTGACCCTGACCGCCACCCGGCAGCCCACCCCGGGCAGCGACGGCATCGTCCACCCGTGGACCTCCGGCATGGTCAGCACCGGCCGGGACTCCTGGAACGGCACCCCCCGGCGTACCTTCACCTACGGCTACTTCGCGGCCGCCATCAAGGTCCCCGCCGATGCCGAGGGGCTGTTCCCCGCCTTCTGGCTGATCCCCGCCGAGTCCCGCAGCGCCCCGCCCGAGCTGGACATCGCCGAGTTCATCAACACCAACCAGCACGTGGACATGAACCTGCACTGGCAGACCGCCGACGGCGGTGACGGGCACGTCGGCCAGACCACCAGCGCCGCCGACTTCTCCACCACCTACCACGTGTTCGCGATGGACTGGGAGCCGGACTCGGTGACCTGGTACGTGGACGGGGTGCAGCGCTTCCAGGTGACCAAGCCCTCGATGATCCCGCACGTGGCGATGGAGCTGGTGCTCGACCTCGCGGTCGGCTTCCAGGAGGCCCCGCCGGCCGGCGTGGACTCGGCCCAGCTGCACGTGGCCTGGGTCAGCGTCTGGCAGCACTGATCAGGCAGCACTGAGAGGAAGTCGACATGTCGCCCGAACTCGACCGCGAGGTACCGGTGTTGCTGGTGAAGGTGGGCCACTATCCGCAGTCGTACAGCACGCTGGGCGTGGTCCGCTCGCTCGGGCGGCTCGGGGTGCCGGTGCACGCGATGGTGGAGGACCGGTACACCCCGACCGCCCTCTCGCGCTACCTGGCGCGGGCCGTGGTCCGCCCCAGCACCGGCCGGGAGCCGCCCGGGCAGCTGCTCGCCGGGATCACCGCCGCCGCGCAGGCGGTCGGGCGCCGCAGCGTCGCGGTGGCCACGGACGACGAGGCCGCCGTGCTGCTCGCCGAGCACGCCGCCGAGCTGTCGCCGTACCTGCTGCTGCCGCCGGTGGCCGCCTCGCTGCCACGCCGGCTGGCGGACAAGGGCGGCCTGTACGGGCTCTGCCGGGCGCACGGGGTGGCCGCACCGCACTCCGGGGCGGCCGGCAGCAGGGAGGAACTAGTCGTGCTGGCGAGGGAGTTGGGATACCCGGTGGTGCTGAAGAACCTGGCGCCGTTCGCCCGGCTGCGTCGGCCCGCGGTCGGGCACACCACGAAGGTGGCGGACGAGGCCGAGCTGCTCGCCGCCTGCCCCGCCGACGGCGGCGTGCTGGTCCAGGAGTACCTGCCCGCCGAGTCCGCGCAGGACTGGTTCACCCACCTGTGCTGCGGCCCCGGCGGTACGCCGCTGGCCGTCTTCACCGGCCGCAAGTACCGCTCCTGGCCGCCCGACGGCGGGGTGACCGTCCGGGCCGCTGCCGAGCCCAATCCCGAACTCGCCTCGCTGGCCGCCGAATTCTGCCGCCGGATCGGCTACTGCGGTACCGCCGACCTGGACTGGCGGTTCGACCTGCGGGACGGCCGGTACAAGCTGGTGGACTTCAACCCCCGGGTGGGCGCGCAGTTCCGGCTCTTCGAGACGGTGCGCGGCGTGGACGTGGTCCGCGCCCTGCACCTCGACCGGACGGGTCGGCCGGTGCCGCAAGGGCCTCAGCTGGAGCGGGACTTCGTGGTCGGCCAGCTCGATCTGATGACCTCGGTCGCCTCCCGCTCCCTGCCGGCGCGGCTGCCGCGACAGCCGCGCCGCTCCCGGCAGCGGGCCTGGCTCAGCGCCGACGACCCGGTGCCGGCCCTGGCGGAGGCGGCCCGGTTCGGCGGCCGGGCCGTGGCGCACCTGGCCCGCAGCACCGGCACTCAGGCCAGGGCGGCGCTGATCCGGCGGGCGGCGTAGCCGGTGCCGGCCACGAAGCGCATCAGCGGGCCGAAGGCATCGGCCGCCGAGAGGCCGGTGAAGTAGAGCCCGGGGATGGAGGATTCGAAGCTCGGGGCGAGCCGGGGGGAGCCGCCGGGGGAGCGGCGCAGGCCGCGGCGCAGCGCCGGGTCGAGCAGGGTGAGGCGGTCGAGGTCGACCCGGTAGCCGGTGGCGGCGAGCACGTGGTCGGCCTCGACCATGGGCGTGGTGCCGTCCAGGTGGAGCCGGGCGGTGCGGCCGGCCGCACCGGCCGAGCGGAGCCGGTGCGAGGTGAGCACCTTGAACTGCCCGTCCACCCGCTCGCGCAGCCACCAGGCGCCGGCCGGGCCGAGCACCGTCCGCACCTTCTGCGCCCGGATGTCGTCCGGCAGGTGGCGGAAGGCCCCGGGCAGCCGGCTGTAGGCGAGCAGCGGCCAGCCGGGCCCGAGCGAGGAGCCGGGGTGGCTCAGCCGGGCGCGCAGCGGCCGGTAGCGGTTGCGCTCGCGCTCGGGCGGGACGCCGAAGACCAGCTGCGGGGCGCGGGCGATCACGATCGGCTCGGCCCCGGCCTCGGCCAGCAGCGCGGCGCTCTCCAGCGCCGACTGCCCGGCCCCGAGCACGGCCACCCGCCGCCCCGCGAACTGGGCCAGCGAGGCGTGCTCGGCCGGGTGCGAGGCCAGCCCGGCCTCGACCAGCGGGGCCAGCTCGGGCGGTACCCAGGAGTACGGCCCGAGCCCGGTGGCGAGCACCACTGCCCGGCTCGGGTACTCCTCCCCGTCCGCCAGCCGCAGCCGCAGCCCGCCGGGGCCGGACTCCACGGCCGTCACCACCGTGCGTTCCAGCTCGGGTACGCACTGACTCTGGAACCACTCTCCGTAACGGATGAACTCCTCGACCGGGATGGCGTACCGGTCGCCGACCCAGCCCTCCCCGGTGTGCGCGCGGAAGTCCAGGAAGCGGTGCCGCCCCAGCGGATCGGAGATCGCCGAGGCGAGCGGCGTGGATTTCAGGTACATCCCGGCCGGCATCCGGTCGCGCCAGCTCTCCATCGGCTCGCCGAAGACCCGCAGCGGGACCTGACGTGCTTTCAGGTGGGCGGCCACGGCCAATCCGTACGGACCCGCTCCGACCACGGTGACCGGCTGTTGCTGCGCCATGGCGCACTCCCTCGGCGGCGTGACCCCCGTCTCTCCAGGGTGCACCGCCGAGCGCGGCCCGGCACATCGCGTGGCCGAGGTCACGCTCCGTTCCCTTGCCCGGGCATGGACACTTCACGCAGGCTCCAACAGAACGAGCCCCCAGCTCCCCTGCCGGAGCCGGGTGGGCTCCGTCCTGTCCGAGGGGGGAACGAGGAAGGGCCGAACCCCACTCCATGCCCCCGCACGCCAGACACCGCCGCCCCACGGCCGGCCGCCGCCGCGCCGCCGTGCTCGCCGTCGCCCTGCTCGCCACCGGTCTCGGCACCGCCGCCTGGGCCGCGCCGGCCCGGGCCGGCGCCCCGGTCACGGTCGACGCGCTGACCGTCTCCCCGCCGGCCCCCGGCGCCCCGGTCACCGCCACCGCCAAGCTGCACGCGAGCCAGCGCACCAAGGTCCAGTCGCTCACCATCGCCGTCCGCTCGGCGAGCGGCGCCACCTACGACTTCCAGGGCACCGGCGCCACCACCCTGACCGCCCAGCAGCGCACCTTCACCCCGCCCGCCCGCACCTTCCCGGCGGGCAGCTACACCTACTTCGTCGCCTACGAGAGCGGCAACACCTGGCACCAGCTGAGCCCGGTCAACGGCTTCACCGTCGGCGCTCCCACGCCCACGCCCACCCCGACGCCGACCCCGACTCCCACGCCGTCGCCGACGCCTTCGGGTACGGCGCCGACCGGGATCCCCGGCAGCTGGCGGTCGGTCTTCGCGGACGAGTTCGACGGCTCGGCTGTGGACGGCTCGAAGTGGACGGCGAACTGGTTCGGCTGCCCGACCTGCACCACGGTGCCGGTCAACAGCTACGAGAAGGCCGCCTACGCACCCTCGCAGGCCACCGTGGGCGGTGGCAGCCTGCACCTGGACGTCACCCAGCAGCCGACCACGGTGGGCAGCACCACCTTCCCGTACAAGTCCGGCATGGTGAGCAGCAACGGCAAGGCGCAGTTCACCTACGGCGCGTTCGAGGCCCGGATCTACCTGCCGGCCTCGGGCAGCTCGATCGCCAACTGGCCGGCCTTCTGGACCGACGGACAGAACTGGCCGGCCGACGGCGAGATGGACGTGATGGAGGGCCTGGGCGGCAACGCCTGCTACCACTACCACTCGCCCGCGGGCGGCCCCGGCTCCTGCGCCTCCGGCAGCTACACCGGCTGGCACACCTACGGCGCCGACTGGGAGCCCGGCTCGGTGACGTACTACTACGACGGCAAGCAGGTCGGGCAGATCACCTCGGGGATCTCCTCCTCCCCGCAGTACCTGATCCTCGACAACGCCGTCTACGGGGACAACCTCACGGTGGCCCCGGCCGACATGCAGGTGGACTACGTGCGGGTCTGGCAGCACTGACCCCACGGGCGCCGGGCGCACGCCCCGGGGCTGCCGGCCGGGCGGATACGCCCGGTACCGGCGGTTACCCGGGGCTCGGTGGTTACTCTTCCACCTCCACCACCGTGCCCCGGAGGACACCGCCATGGCTGAAGTGGTCTTCGACGCCCCCTTCTCGGACCGTACCCAGTGGGCGGCGGGCGTCAGCTCCGCCTATCCGCCGAGCGGCCGGAACCCGGGCGACAACAAGCTGGACCGGATCGTGCCCGGCTACGGGCCGGACGGGAGCCGGTTCACCGCGGTCCGCCAGCCCTCGCGGGGGCGCGGGTGGTGGAAGACCCCGCTGGTCACCACCGAGGGCACGGCGGGCGGGTTCGAGCTGCTGCCCGGTGACCAGCTCACCGCCGAGTGCCAGGTGCTCGCCCAGCAGGGGGCCTGGCCCGCGATCTGGACCTGGGGCCGGGACACCGCGCCCGGCCGGCCGCAGCCGGGCCACGGCGAGGTGGACGTGTTCGAGTACCACGACGACCACCCCAGGATGCTGGAGCTGACCAACCACGTCCGGCCGCAGGCCTCCGAGTACGCGGACGGGGTGGTCACCCCCGGCACCTGGTTCACCATCGGCTGCGTGTTCGGGGCCGATTCGGTGCGCTGGTCGGTGGACGGCACCGAGGTCTACGCCGACGGGGTCGGGGTGGGCCCGGACTGGCGGGCGTACCCGATCGTCAGCCTCTCGGTGGCGGCCGGCCAGTACGGGCACCGGCGCCCCGGCCCCGCCCAGCAGCAGATCAGCTGGCAGTGCCGGGGGCTGATGGTGCGGCGCTGAGCCCGGCCGCTCCGGGCTCAGACCATGTCGCGCAGGGCGATGATCCGGGCCAGGGTGCGGTCGGCGGCCTGCATGTTCTCCTGGAAGCGCTGGCCCGCGATCACCGCCGTCAGGGCGTGGATCCAGAGCGTGAGCCGGGCGTTGGTCTCGTGGGTGTGGGCCGCGATCCGGGCGTTGGCCAGGTAGAGGCCCTTGAGGATCTCGCGGACCTCGGCCTCGGCGGTCGGCGTGGCGGCGATGTTGCCGTGGTGGTCCTGCACGGAGTCGGGGGTGACCCCGCCGTGCATCGCCGTGGCCCGGGCGTCCCAGCGGTCGGGCAGCGGCGCCACCCGCATGGTGATCGGGTTGACGAACCCGCGCTGACCGGGGGAGGCCGGGCGGTGGGTGGGCGCCAGGTGCGGCGGGGGCACGGCCGGCACCGGTGCCGGGTAGGCGATCATCGGCGGGTCGGCCCAGCTCTGGTGCCAGGTCAGGCCGCCGGCCGGAGCGGCCGGGTCGGTCTGGTACATCTGGAAGTAGTACCGGGTGTCGTTGCCAGCCAGCGCGTCCTCGGTTTTGCGGGCGTAGTTCTCCAGCGTGATCACGTCCGAGCCGTCCCGGGCGATCACGGTGCCCCAGTGCGAGCCCCAGGTCAGGTTGCTCATCACCACCGGGTTCGCCCCGCCGATCAGGGTGTGGAAGTCGGTCTGGGAGGGCGGGTTGTTGCCGAGCACCAGGCTGGAGCCGGGCACCCCGGACATCAGCGTGCAGATCACGAAGCCCTCGCCCACGCCCGGGTTCGCGTACTGGTTGAGGCCGAAGCTGCGCAGGTTGGCGGTGAAGGCGGCGGTCGGCGCGAGGGTCGCGGCGCCGAAGGCCGCCCCGATCTGCCGGGCGGTGGTGTGCCGGGTCACCGGCGTGGTGTCGTCGAGCACCGGCAGCGGCGCGCCGGGCAGTGCGGCCCGGGCGGCGTGGTACTCGACCATGAGGTGCGGCGGCACCGCCGGGTTGCCGTCGAAGCGCGGCTGCGGCGGGGGCAGCACGGAGACCAGCACCTGGGAGATCAGCGCGTCGCAGCTCTGCGCGGCGTCCATGGTCAGCCCGGAGGTCGCGTTGCCGAGGTTCTGCGGGGTCACCCGGAAGAGCTGGTTGCCGCCGGCCGTAACCGTCTGCTGGTTGGGGCCCGGAGCGTCCGGCAGCAGCCGGATCGGTGAACCGATCAGCGTCAGCCGGGCGTTGGAGGCGTTGATCATCGCCATGGTGGCATACAGGACCTTGGGCTGCCGGTTCGTCAGGTCGGCGTCCTCGACCGCCAGCCGGCGGTTCTGCGAGAAGCGCAGCGCGACGGCGGCCGGGTTGGCGGAGACGGTGTTGACGGCGCCCCCGGCGGTCAGGAAGGAGCTCGCCGCCCCGCCCACCGCGCCCTTGGTCTGGCCGATGAAGCTGTCCTGGTTCTGGACCGGCGCGTGGCTCTGCGGGTTGACCACCGCGATGCCCTGGGCGGCGAAGTTGGCGGCCGCGATCACCGTGTAGTGCTGTACAGCCCGGTGCGGCCGCGGGTCGGTGCGGCCCGGCAGCCGGACCGGCTCGCCGAGGCCGGCCCGGCGGCCGGCCTCGACCGCCTCCAGCTCCAGGGCGTGCGGGTCGGTGTCGGCGGTGCGGCCGTGGCGCTGCTGGAGCACGTGGGCCAGCTCGTGGCCGAGCACCTCGCGGCCCTGCCGGGTGTGCGGATCGTAGCCGCCGTACGCGAAGTCGATCTCGCTGCCGTAGGTGCGGGCGAGGTGCTGCGCCGGTTCCCCCCGGCCCTTCTGGCGTATCGTCACCTCGGCGAAGCTCGCGCCGAAGATCTCCTCGAATTCGCCGCGCAGCGCGCGCGGCAGGCTCCTGGCCAGGGTCATTCCCAACTCCCCACTGGGTGAACTCAGGCTCTCCGCAGTGAAGTTACGGCAGTCCCAGGAGATCGCGCGTGGTTTCGTCGGCATTGCCGAGCTGACTGAGCGTCAGGAGGAAGGCTCCGGCGGGCGATCGGCTCCGCCGGAGCGTGCGCCGGGAGTGCGGGGCTCCCGGCGGGCGTCAGTGGCTCAACAGGTGCAGGTGACGGTCACCTTGATGTCGGCCGGCGGGGTCGGCGAGCCGTTGTAGGGGGCGATCCAGGCGGCGAAGCCGTTGGGGACGCTGCCGGAGCCGAGGGCGGTGGTGTCGACCCGCTGCTTGGGGTCCAGCGGGCTGCCGTCCACGTTGGTCACGTGCGGATTGGTCACCTGCATGCCCTCCGGGCACCAGATGGAGACGCCGCCCGAGCCGCCGGCCGCGGCGATGGTGAACGAGTCGGCGGCCTGGGCGGGCAGGCTGAGGGCGCCGCTGAGGGCGATCGCCACGGCACCCGCACCGAGGAAACGCTTGATTCGCATGGATGTTCTCCCGTCGAACGGACCCCGGGGGTCGGGGTCTGATCGGGTACATCCTGCGGGCCGTCGGCGTACGTACCGGTGTGTCGCCACGCGGTCTCACCCGTCCGGCGGATGGGCGGTGGGCTCAGGCGCCGAGGGGGAGGTGGTGGGCGTGGGTGGTGGCTGTGCCGGCGGCCTTGGTGTGCAGGTAGCGGAGGTTGCTGGGGGAGAGGTGCAGGCCGGTCGGCTGGCGCTCGGTCACGGTGAGGCCGTGGGTGGTGAGCTGGGCCGCCTTGTCGGGGTTGTTGGTGAGCAGGCGCAGGGTGGTGGCGCCGAGGGTGGTGAGCATCTGGGCCGCGGCGGTGTAGTCGCGGCCGTCCTCGGGGAGGCCGAGCGCGGCGTTCGCGGCGTAGGTGTCCAGGCCGGAGTCCTGCAGCGCGTAGGCGTCCAGCTTGTTGTAGAGGCCGATGCCGCGGCCCTCCTGGCGGAGGTAGAGCAGGTAGCCGCCGGTCTCGGTGATCCGCTCGGCGGCCTCGCGCAGCTGCGGCCCGCAGTCGCAGCGGGCGGAGCCGAAGACGTCGCCGGTCAGGCACTCCGAGTGCAGCCGCACCAGCGGCGACCGGCCCGGGTCGGGGGCGCCGAGGGCGAGGGCGAGGTGTTCGAGGCCGTCGGTGAGGCCGTGGAAGGTGAAGACCTCGGCCTCGGTCCGGTAGCCATCGGGGAAGACGAGGGGGATGTGCACCCGGGAGCGGATGGTGGCGGCGTTCGGCATGGGGCTGACGGTACTCCGTAGTTCCAATTTGAACAACTATGTTGCGTGGGGATGACGCGGGGTCGCGGCAGCTGATGCAGGAGGGGATGGGGGGTGGAAGGGGGAGACGGCGGGTGGCTGCGGCAGCGGGGGCAGGAGGGGTGGGATCCGTGGGAGTGGGAGGGGCTGGGGTGGCGGGGCGGGGCGGGGGAGGCGGTGGGTGGCTGCCTCGTTCGGCGCAGCTTGGGCGCCCGTGGTGGGGGTCGGGCCCGCAAGCTGGGCGGGGGGATCGAGAGGAGACGGGTGGTGTCGAAGGCGTACGCGTTCACGGCGTTCGGTGGGCCGGACGGGCAGGCGTTCGTCGAGCGGCCGGTGCCGGTGCCCGGTGTGGGTGAGCTGCTGGTGGAGGTGCGGGCGGCCGGGGTTAATCCGGTGGACTGGAAGGTGCGGCGCGGCCTGCTCGGCCGGGAGGTGCCGCTGCCGCACGTGTTCGGGGGTGAGGTGGCGGGGGTGGTGCGCGGGCTCGGCGACGGGGTGGCCGGGTTCGCGGTGGGTGACCCGGTTTTCGGGCGTCCGCTGGCCGGTGGGTACGCCGAGCACACCCTGCTGGCCGCCGGGGAGGCGGCGCGGGTGCCGGACGGGGTCTCGGCGGTGCAGGCCGCCGCCCTGCCGGTGGCGGCCGGGACGGCGTACGACGCGCTCGCCCAGCTGGGGCTCGCCGCCGGGGAGACGGTGCTGGTCCTCGGGGTGGCGGGCGGGGTGGGCAGCGTGGCCGCGCAGCTGGCCCGGCGGGCCGGGCTGGTGGTGCTCGGTACGGCGAGCGAGGGCAAGCGGGCGTACGTGGAGTCGCTGGGCGCGCGGGCGGTGGCGTACGGGGAGGACGTGGCCGAGCGGGTGCGGGCGGCTGCGCCGGGCGGGGTGGACGGGCTGCTCGACCTGGTGGGCGGGGATGACCTGCGGGCGGTGGCGCCGCTGCTGCGGCCGCCCGGGAGGCTGGTCTCGACGGTGGACCCGGTGACGGCGGTGGAGCTGGACGGGGCCTTCGTACGGCGCACCCACGGGGCGGAGACCTTGGTGGCGCTGGCCGCGCTGGTCGCCGCCGGCGAACTGGACCCGATGGTGGGGCAGACCTACCCGCTGGCGGAGGCCGGGCGGGCGCTCGCGGAGGTGGAGGCGGGGCACGCGCGCGGCAAGGTCGTGCTGCTGGTCCCGGGCGGGGCCGAGTGATCTTGCGTGACCGGTGAGCTCACGTGACCGATGTGGAGAGGAACGGAACGGTATGAAGCAGACCGAGGTGGAGACCGGCGGGCCGTGCTGGGTCGAGTTGTCGACATCGGACCCGGAGGCGGCGAAGTGGTTCTACGCGGAGCTGTTCGGCTGGCGGGTGGAGACCGACCCCCGGCCGGAGGCGGGCGGGTACAGCTCGCTGCTGCTGGGCGAGGCGCCGGTGGCGGGGCTCGCCCCGGCCTACCCGCCCGGCCGGCCGACCAGTTGGACGGTGTCGTTCGCGGTGGCGGACGCCGACGCGGTGGCCGAGCTGGCCCGGGCCCGGGGCGGTTCGGTGGTGATGGAGCCGATGGAGGTCTTCGACCTGGGGCGGTTCGCGATCCTGGCCGATCCGGCCGGGGCGGTGTTCTCGGTCTGGCAGGCGCGGGCGTTCGGCGGCGCCGCCGTGCTGAACGAGGCGGGCTCGCTGGGGTGGGTCGAGCTGGCCACCCGGGACACCGCCGGGGCGAAGGAGTTCTACACCCGGGTCTTCGGCTGGAGCGTCACCCTCGGCGGGAGCTACACCCAGTGGGGCCTCGCGGGCCAGGACTTCGGCGGCATGCTCGAGATGGGCGAGCAGTACCCGCCGGAGGTGCCGCCGCACTGGATGCCGTACTTCGCTGTCGCGGACGTGGACCTGACGGCCGAACGGGCCGCCGGGCTGGGCGCGGAGGTGGTGCTGGCCCCCGTCCAGATGGACGGGGGCCCGCGGCTGGCCGTGCTGCGGGACGCCCAGGGCGGGGTGTTCGGCATCCACGCTGCCACGGGCGAGTAGTCCTGCCGGGCCGGGTCAGCCGATCTGCTCGGCCAGGGCGAGGATGATCCCGCTCGGCCCCCGCAGGTAACAGAGCAGATAGCTGTCCTCGAACCTGGCCACCTCGCCGACCAGTTCACCACCGAGCGGGCGGAGCCGGTCGAGGGTGGCCGCCAGGTCGTCCACGGCGAACATGACGCGGTGCAGCCCGAGCGTGTTCGCCGGGGCGACGGCCGGCTCGGGGGTGATCAGCCCCGGCGCGTGGTACGTCGCCAGCTCCAGCCGCCCCGGGGCGCCCGGGATCCGCATCATCGCGATCTCGCTGCGCATCCCGCTCAGCCCGACCACCTTCCCGGCCCACTCCCCCTCGATCGCCATCCGCCCCTCCAGCTCCATCCCGAGGGCGGTGAAGAAGGCCACTGCGGCGTCGAGGTCGTCCACCACGATGCCGACGTTGTCCATGCGCTGAATGGTCATGGGGCAAGCGTAGGACCGGAGTTGCCCTGATGAGCCGACGGTCTCACCGGCGGGTCGGCTGCGGGTGGCGGGAGTCCGCGCCCCGCGGGGTGGGGGAGGAGCGGCGGGGGGTGTAGGTGCGGAGGGTGGCGAGGAGGGTGAGGAGGACGGCGGTGACGGGGGTCCAGTCGCCGAGGCGGTCGTACCAGGTCCGGGCGGTGGGGGTGGCGAGGGGGAGGGTGACGGTGAGGGCGCCGGTGGCGGTGGTGGGGAGGTGGGCCAGGCGGCGGCCCTGGCGGTCGTAGGCGACGGAGACGCCGGTGAGGGAGGCCTGGACGACGGGGCGGCCGGTTTCGGCGGCGCGCAGGGCGCCGAGGGAGGCGTGCTGTTCGGGGGCCCAGGTGGATTGGAAGGTGGAGGTGGCGGACTGGTAGACGAGCAGCCGGGCGCCGTCGTCGGCGGCGGTGCGGGACATGTCTGGGAAGGCGGATTCGAAGCAGATCAGGGCGCCGACCGGGAGCGGGCGGCCGGTGCGGTCGGCGGTGGGGAGGAGGTGGAAGGCGGTGCCGGAGGCGCGGTTCTCGCCCGCCGCGCGGCTGACCCCCGCGATCCAGCCGAGCAGGGGCCGCAGCGGGATGTACTCGCCGAAGGGGACGAGGCGGATCTTGCGGTAGCGCGCGGCGATGCCGTCCGGGGTGACCAGGACGGTGTCCTTGGAGATCCGGCCGTCGGCCTTGCGGGCGTCCTCGCCGGCGAGCAGCTGGGCGCCGGTGGTGGCGGAGAGCCGGCGGAGGCTGTCCAGGGCCGGGCGGTCGCGGTCGAGGTCGGCGGTGGAGCTGCTCTCGCCCCAGACGATCAGGTCGAGCGGCTGCCCGGTGAGCGAGGCGGTGATCCGGGCGCTGGCGTCGAACCGGGCCTGCGGGTCCTCGACGATGCCGGGCTGGACCAGGGCCACGGTGGCCGTGTCGCCCGGGGAGGGCTGGGTGCGGAAGGCGAAGAGGACGGGCCCGGCGGCGAGGGTGCAGGCCAGGGCGCCGGCCGCCAGGGCCTTGAGGCGGAGCGGGCGGGCCGTGAGGAGGATGACCACGGCCGTGTTGGCCGCGACCACCGCCGCGCTGAGCAGCCAGGCCCCGCCGACCGAGGCGAGGGCGAGGATCGCCGGGTGCTGCCACTGGGTGGCGCCGAGCAGGGCCCAGGGCCCGCCGAGGGCGTGCCAGGAGCGGGCGTACTCGGTGGTGACCCAGACCGCCGGGACGATCACCAGGGCGGTGAGGGCCCGGCGGGCGGTGACCGGCGGGTGGAGCAGGTGGTGGACCGCCAGGCCGACGGCCGCCGTGAGGGCGCCGAAGAGCAGGGCGATGGCCAGCAGGCCGGGGCCGACCGAGGGGATCAGCCAGTACATCCCGGTGAGGATGAAGCCGGCGCCGAACCACCAGCCCCGGACGGCGGCCTCCCGGGCGGTCGGGGCCCGCTGCATCAGCAGGAACCCCGGCACCAGCGCCACCCAGGCCAGGGCGGCCAGCCCCGGCTTCGGGAAGGCCAGCACCGGGACGGCCCCGGCGAGCAGCGCGGCGTACCGGGGCGGCCGGGAGAAGACGGCCCGGAGCCGGGGGAGACGGCCCCGGCCCGGGGCGGCCTGGGCCTGGGGGGAGGCGGCCCGAGTCCGGGGGAAGGCGGCCCGAAATGTCATGCACCGATTGTGTGCTTTTCGGGCCGCCAGCACCCGCGTCTTCGCAGGTGTTTCCCCCGAAACCGTCAGATTCGACGGAACGGGGGCGCAGCGGTGATCAGAGCACCACCTCGACCTCGTAGCCGCCCAGCCACTCGTGCAGCTGGAGCGTCGTCTCCAGGGCCGCCCGGCTCATCCCCTGTTCGAGCGCCGCCGCGCCCTCGCGGGCGACGGCCTGCTTCAGCTGCTCGGAAAAGAACGGCGCCAGCCGGCTCTCGCCCGCCCGGACGGTCTCGGCCAGCCGCTCGCGGAGCGTCCGGTCGTAGGCCTCGGCGCGGATGGAGGGGTAGGGGGTCTTGATCCGCTGGGCCACCGCCTCGGGGAGGAGGTCCCGCATGGCGGCCCGCAGCAGGCTCTTCTCGCGGCCGTCGAAGCTCTTCATCGCCCACGGGACGTTGAAGGTGTACTCGACCAGCCGGTGGTCGGCGAACGGCACCCGGACCTCGAGCCCGCAGGCCATGCTCATCCGGTCCTTGCGGTCGAAGAGCACCTGGGCGTGCCGGGTGAGCGCCAGGTAGGTGACCTCGCGGTAGCGTGCCTCGGCCGGGTCGGCGAGGTGCTCGTGGGCGGAGATCTCCGCGACGGCGGCGCTGTGACTGTCCCGCTCGTACGCAGCCAGGTCGAGCTTGGCCAGCAGGTCGGGCGCGAAGACCACCTCGTTGCCCTGGTAGGCGGCCCGACCCTCGTGGACCCACGGGAAGGTGGGGGAGAACACCGTGTCCCGCTCGCGCTGCCAGCGGTAGCCGCCGAACACCTCGTCGCCGCACTCGCCGGAGAGGGCGACCGTGGAGTGCTGGCGGACCAGGCGGAACAGCAGGTGCAGCGAAGCGTGCTCGTCGCCCTTGGCGATCGGCAGGTCGTAGGCGGTGAGCACCGAGGCGCGCAGCGCCGGGTCGAGCAGGTCGGGCGCCCTGAGCGGCAGCTCGCTGTGGAGCGAGCCGACGTGCTCGGCGAGGATGCGGGCGTAGACGTGGTCCTCGTTGGCCGCGCTGCCGCCCGTGCCGTCGAGGTCCGGGTCGCTGACCGAGCAGGAGCGGATCCGGTCGCCGCCCCGGGCGGTCGAGATGCGGGCGGCGAGCGCGGTCAGGGAGGAGGAGTCGAGGCCGCCGGAGAGCAGGGTGCAGAGCGGCACGTCGGCCACCATCTGCTCGGTGACCACGGTCTCGAGCAGATCGCGGACGGTGCCGATGGTCTGCTCCAGCGAGTCGGTGTGCTCGGCGACCCGCAGCTGCCAGTAGCGCTGCTCCTGCACGCCGGCCCGGGAGACGCGCAGCGTGCAGCCGCCGGGGAGTTCGCGCATGCCCCGGAAGACGGCCCGGCCCGGGACCTTGGCGACCGAGAGCACGTCGCGCAGCCCGTCCGCGTCGAGCACGGCCTTGAAGTCGGGGTGGGCGAGGATCGCCTTCGGCTCCGAGCCGAACAGCACGCCGTTCGGGGTGGTCGCGTAGTACAGCGGCTTGACGCCCATCCGGTCCCGGACAAGCAGCAATTCCTCGCGGTCGGCGTCCCAGATGGCGAAGGCGTAGATGCCCTCCAGCCGGGTGACGAAGCCGGGCCCCCACTGGAGGTAGGCGCGCAGCACCACCTCGGTGTCGCTGCGGGTCTTGAAGCGGTGCCCCAGGGTGGCGAGTTCGGCGCGAAGCCGCTCGAAGTTGTAGGTCTCGCCGCTGTAGGTCAGCGCGGCACGTCGCGCGGGGCCCTCGTCGGCCGCCATGGGCTGGCAACCGCCCTCGAGGTCGATCACGGAGAGCCGCCGGTGGCCGAGGGCGACGTGCCGCCCGTACCAGGTGCCGGCGGCGTCCGGGCCGCGCCGGGCCATCGTGGCGGTCATGGCCTCCGCGATGTCCCGGTACCGGGCGACGTCCCGGGAGTAGTCGACCCAGCCTGCGATACCGCACATGTCAGTTGCTCCTCTGGAAGTAGGGGGAGTTCGGGTTAGGCCGGTCGGTCTTACAGGCGTTCGACGTGCGCCTGCGGGGTCAGTGCGCCGCGGGTGTCGAGCAACAGCGGGGCGTGGTCGGCGAGTTGGTCGAGGTCGTACGTGCGGTGGCGCTGGAGCAGGACGGCGATGTCGGCGGCGGCCAGCGCCTCGGGCAGTTCGGCGGTGGCGGCGGTGACCGGTGCGCCGTCGACCTCCCAGGCCGGCACGTACGGGTCGTGGAAGGCCACCTCGGCGCCGAGGGCGCGCAGGCGGCGGACGACGTCGCGGGCCGAGGTCTCGCGCTGGTCGGCGATGTCGGCCTTGTAGGTGACGCCCAGGAGCAGCACCCGGGCGCCGCTGAGCGTGCGGCCGGTGCGGTCGAGCAGCTGCTGCACCCGCTCGACCACGTACCGGGGCATCCGGGTGTTGATCTCCTGGGCGAGCTCGACCATCCGGAACGGGTAGCCGAGGGTACGGACCTTGTGGGCCAGGTAGTTGGGGTCGATCGGGATGCAGTGGCCGCCGACGCCCGGGCCGGGGCGGAAGGCTTGATAGCCGAAGGGCTTGGTGGCGGCGGCGGAGATCGCGTCCCAGAGGTCGATACCCAGCTCGTGGCAGAACACCGCCATCTCGTTGACCAGCGCGATGTTGACGTGCCGGTAGGTGTTCTCGATCAGCTTGGCCATCTCGGCCTCGCGGGTGCCGGCGGCCTGGACGACCTCGTCGACCAGCTTGCCGTAGAAGGCGGCGGCCGCGGTCGTGCAGCCGGGGGTGTGGCCGCCGACCACCTTGGGGGTGTTGCGGATGCCGTAGACCTCGTTGCCGGGGTCGACGCGCTCGGGAGAGAAGGCCAGGTGGAAGTCGGCCCCGGCCGTCAGGCCCGAGAGCCTCTCCAGGATCGGGCGGACCACCTCGTCGGTGGTGCCCGGGTAGGTGGTGGACTCCAGCACCACGAGGGTGTCAGGCCGCAGGTGGCGGCCGACGGCCGCGCAGGCGGACTCCACCATGGCCAGGTCCGGCCCGCCGTGCTCGGCGAGCGGGGTCGGCACGCAGATCACGACGGCGGCGGCGCCGGCGACCACGCTCTCGTCGGTGGTCGCGGTGAAGCCGGCCGCACGCATGGCGGCGACCTCGGCGTCGGTGATGTCGTCGACGTGCGAGACACCGGAGTTGAGGCGCGCGACGAGCTTGGCGCTCGTGTCGAGCCCGGCCACGGTCAGCCCGGAGGCGGTCGCCTCGCGGGCGAGCGGCAGCCCGACGTAGCCGAGACCTATGACGACCAGATCAGTGCGCACAGTGGTCCTCTCCAGAGGTGATGACGCTGAGGTGGTGGTGATGCTGGGGTGGTGACGCTCGCGTGGTGCGGGCGGTGGGCGGCGCTCAGGTGGTGCGGGCGCGGCCGGCGAGCAGGGCGACGAGGGCCATCGGGAGCAGGAGCAGCGTGAAGGCGGCGGCGTACCCCGGGAGCTGTGAACTGCCGGATGAGAGAGAGCCGTTGAGTACGACGGAGGCCGAGGCCAGCAGGACGACCTGGCCGAGGTTCATGGTGGTCTGCATCACGCTCGTCACCCAGCCCTGCCGGCCGGTCGGGCTGTGGGCCAGGGACAGCACGGTGACGCAGGGGTCGAGCAGGCCCATGCCGACGGCCGACAGCGGCATGGCGGCGGCCGCCGTGAGCGGGGGCACCCCGGGCAGCGAACCGGCGGCCGCGAGGCCGACCGAGACGGCCATGATCACCGCGCCGACCACCACCAGGCGATGCCGGGCGACGTGTTGGAGCAGCTTGCCCTGCACCCAGGAGGCGCCCGACCAGACCACGGCGGAGGCGGTGAACGCGACGCCGGTGACCGCCGCCGCCACGTGCCGCTCGGTGATCAGCATCAGCGGCACCAGGGCCTCGACCGTGAAGTACGTGCCGGCGGTGAGCCCGCGCAGCAGCACCGCCGTCGGTAGCCCGCGCCGGGCCCGCCAGGTGCCCGCAGGCAGCAGCCGGGGTGCGAACACCGCGAGCAGGCCGAGGCCGGCGGCGGCGAACGGCAGGTGCCGCGCGTCCCAGGCCGCGACGCCGTACTGGCCGAGGGCCGCGCCCAGGCTGAGCAGGGCGGCGAGCAGCACCGGCGGTCGCGAGGCGGTCGTGCGGGGAGCGTGAGGCTCGGTCGACGGGCCGGCGCGGAGGACCAGGACGAGGGCGAGGGCCGGGAGCACGGTCAGTGCCGCCAGGCCGTAGAAGACGACCCGCCACGACCAGCACTCGGCGACCAGCACGGCCAGCGGCGGGCCCGCGAGCGAGGGGATGATCCAACTGGTGCTCAGCAGGGCGAGCATCCGGGGGCGCAGCTGCTCGGGGTAGGCCTGGCCGATCGCGGTGGTGACGGAGACGGCGACCATCCCGGCCGCCAGGCCGTCGAGGAACCGGCCGGCCGCGAGCTGCCAGATCGAGCCGCTGGTGGCGGAGACCACCAGCGTCAGGACGGACAGGACCATACCGGCGGCCAGCGGTCGGCGTGCGCCCGAGCGGTCCGCCCAGTGCCCGCCGAGCACGCCGCCGAGCAGGCTCGCGGCGACGAAGCACCCCGCCACCACGGGGAAGAGCGCCACGCCGTCCAGCTCCCGGGCCGCCGTCGGCAGGATCGGCAGGACGGCCAGCGCCGCGAAGCCGGTCAGGAACATCACGGCCGTGAAGGTGGCCGACGTGGCGGCGTGGGGGCGGGTGAAGAGGCCTGCCGCCTCGGGCCGGGAGTCGGGCCGGGAGTCGGGTTGGGCCTCGGGTTGGGGCGTCGCTTCGGGGTGGACGGTCGTCTCGGAGTGAACGGTGGTCTCGGGGCGGGCCAAGGCTGGTCGGTCGGTCATCGTGTCGGACCGCCGAGTGGGCTGGTGGGTGTGTCGTGGGTGTCGCAGGCCAGCCACTGGGCCTGGGCGCGGGCGGCCCGGACGAGGTCGGCGGAGGGGGTCCAGCCGAGCTCGGCGGTGATCCGGGCGGTGGACACCGGCGGGGTGTGCGGGGCGGGTGCGGCCGTCTCCTCCCAGGGGGTGCGGCGGGCCACCTGGGCCACCAGTTCGGCGAGTTCCTGCTCGGTGCGGGTGGCGGAGGCCACGTTGAGCACCGCCGGGCCGGCCGGATGGGCCAGGGCGGCGGCGAGCGCCCCGGCCTGGTCGCGGTAGTCGGTCAGCTGGTGGGTGCGCGGGGCCTCCGCCACAGGCAGCGGGAGACGTGTCCAGGCCCGGTGCATCCAGGTGGCGAGGACGCCCGCCAACGGAGCGTGGGGGCCGACCAGTTCGGCGAAGCGGAGGATCTGGACGGGGACGTCGTGCGCCCGACCCCAGGCGAGGCAGGCCTGTTCCTCGCTCCACCAGGCTGCCGCTGTACTGTCCCGCGGCAGTTCGGTGGGGCCGTCCTTGGTGCCGTCCGGTGCGCCACGGTAGACGGCGGTCGATCCGGCGTAGACCAGCCGGCGGACGCCCGACTGCCGGGCAGCGGCCAGGACTTCGGTGACCGGCCGGGTGAGTGGATCGCCCAGGTGGATCAGGGTGGTGGGGCCCGGCGTGCCGAGCAGGGTCGCGGGAAGGCCCAAGTCACCCAGCAGGCCGATGAGTTGGGTGGCGTAGCCGGGCTGTCCGCTCACGGCGACGGTCGCCGGTGCAGCGGGCCGTCCGGTGGTCTCGGCGGCTCGGCCCGCCGCCAGGGCGGCCAGGGCGAGGTCGCGGATCGGCGGGATCATCGGCAGCAGTTCGGCGCGGGTGTACTCCTCGCAGAGCCCGCCCGGGCCGAGTGACTCCATCACGGCGGCGGCGACCTCCGGTGCCGGGTCCTGTTCGGTCAGCCCGGCCAGCACGAGACCGGTGGCGAAGCCGGTGAGCCAGACCTCGCGGCACACCTCGGCGGGCAGGGCGGGCCGCGCCGCCGCTTCGAAGGCCGCCAGGCAGGCGTCGAGCACGCCGGCCCGGCGCAGGTACCGCTCGGTCTCCAGGTACTCCCACCCGGAGTCGTGGCGGACGGCGCAGCGGGCCCAGCCGTACTGGTAGAAGGGCACCACGGAGAAGTTCGCGCAGCCGGCCGGTCCGCCCGGTCCGCCCGGTCCGCCCGGTCCGCCCGGTCCGCCCGGACCGGTGACGGCGGCTTGCTTGGTGAAGTACGTGGCGCAGCGCCAGCCGTGGGAGCTGTTGCCCGCGATGCTGGGCATGTCGTCGTGGTCGGCGGTGCTGGGGACGGCGATCCGGACGGGGATGCCGAGGTGCTTCAGGTAGCGCTGGATCACCACGTCGTAGGGCCAGCCGTCACCGTGGGCGGCGGCGAACTCCCGGTAGCCGCGGGCGGCTTCGGCCGGCAGCAGCAGGGCGAGCGAGGGCACGTGCTCGTCGATGGCGTACGCCCAGTCGGCGCCGAGCAGCGCCCCGAGCCGGACGACTCCGCTGTTGCGGCCGTCCCAGCCTTCGTAGCAGGCCACCGCCTCGCCCGGGGCGGCCGCGGCGGCCTGTTCGAGGTGCTCGAAGAACCCGGCCGCGAGCAGCACGTCGTCCTGGAGCACCAGGTGGTGGGTGGCCTCCGGGGCGACGCAGCTCCAGGACGGGTCGGCGACCCGCAGGGCGGTCGGCGGGCCGGCGGGATCGGGGTCGGCCACGACGCGGATGCGTCCCTGCGGGTCCGCCGCGGCGAGGGCCCGGGCCGCCTCGATTCGTCTCGGATGGGTCATGACGGCGCCGGACAGGAAGACAGGACTCAAGGGGGTTCCTTCACTCTGAGCGTGCACCGGTCTCCGGTGGCGATTTCGCCGCGCAGAAAGCGGTCGTGGATATCTCGGTGCACCACGAGATCTTCGGGGGATGGAACTCCCCGACTGATTCGAAGCATTCGGCGGTGAATTTCCTGGACATCGTCAAAAACGAGGGGGCGACCGATTTCGGTGACCCTGTCGCTCATTCCTGGATGTGGAGGTGCTGTGTTGAATCGGCCCTGACCCTACGAGGTGGATCGAGGCCCGGTCAAGGACTGATCGCCGCTCGACGGCACGTCAGGAAGCTGCCAGGGCAGGGCTTGACGCGGCGCCGGATGCCCTTGCATGCTTGGTCTAGACCAGTCCTCCGGGAGGGGCGGGCGATCCGTTCGGGTGGGGTGATTCCGCGCGCATTTCCTGCTGCGCGACAACGGAATTGCACGGTGGTTCGCAGACGTGAAAAGCCCCGGCCCGCGAGCGGGTGCTCGCGGGCCGGGGCTCGGGGACGGCTGGGGTCAGGCTTCGTCGCCCTCGAGGTCGCCCTCGGTCTCGAGGAAGGCGGTGCGCAGGGCGTCGAGCAGGGCCGGGTCCGGCTCGGCCCAGAGCTTGCGCTCGGCGGCCTCCAGCAGGCGCTCGCTGATGCCGTGCAGGGCCCAGGGGTTGACCGAGCCGAGGAACTCGCGGTTGGTGGGGTCGAGCACGTACTCCTGGGTGAGCTTCTCGTACATCCAGTCCGCGACCACGCCGGTGGTGGCGTCGTAGCCGAAGAGGTAGTCGACGGTCGCGGCCATCTCGAAGGCGCCCTTGTAGCCGTGGCGGCGCATGGCCTCCATCCAGCGCGGGTTGACCACCCGGGCGCGGAAGACCCGGGCCGCCTCCTCGGTGAGGGTGCGGGTGCGGACGGTCTCCGGGCGGGTGGAGTCGCCGATGTAGGCGGCCGGGGCCTTGCCGGTGAGCGCGCGGACGGTGGCGACCATGCCGCCGTGGTACTGGAAGTAGTCGTCCGAGTCGGCGATGTCGTGCTCGCGGGTGTCGGTGTTCTTGGCCGCCACGGTGATCCGCTTGTACGCCGTCTCCATCTCCTCGCGGGCCGGGCGCCCGCCGAGGTCGCGGCCGTAGGCGTAGCCGCCCCAGAGCGAGTAGACCTCGGCCAGGTCGGCGTCGGTGCGCCAGTCGCGGCTGTCGATCAGCTGGAGCAGGCCGGCGCCGTAGGTGCCCGGGCGGGAGCCGAAGACGCGGACGGTGGCCTTGCGCTCGTCGCCGTGCACGGCCAGGTCGGCCTGGACGTGGGCCCGGACGAAGTTGTCCGCGTCCGGCTCCTCCTGACGGGCGGCCAGCCGGACGGCGTCGTCCAGCAGGGCCACCACGTGCGGGAAGGCGTCCCGGAAGAAGCCCGAGATGCGCAGCGTGACGTCGATCCGGGGGCGGCCAAGCTCGGTGAGCGGGACAGCCTCCAGGCCGGTGACCCGGCGGGAGGCGTCGTCCCAGACCGGGCGGACGCCCAGCAGGGCGAAGGCCTCGGCGATGTCGTCGCCGGCGGTGCGCATCGCGCTGGTGCCCCAGAGCGAGAGGCCGACGCTGGGCGGGTACGCGCCGTCGTTGTCGGCGCGGTAGCGCTCGATCAGGGAGTCCGCGAGGGCCTGGCCGGTCTCCCAGGCGAGGCGGCTGGGCACGGCCTTCGGGTCGACGGAGTAGAAGTTGCGGCCGGTGGGCAGCACGTTGACCAGCCCGCGCAGCGGGGAGCCGGAGGGGCCGGCCGGGACGAAGCCGCCGTTCAGTGCGTGCAGTACCGCGTCCAGCTCGTCGGTGGTCCTGGCGAGGCGGGGGACGACCTGGGTGGCGGCGAAGGTGAGCACCTCCGCGACCTGCGGGTTGTGCCCGGCGGCGACCTTCTCGACCGCCTCGGGGGCCCAGTCCAGGGCCTCCATCGCCTCGACCAGCTCGCGGGCCTTGGCCTCGGCCGCGTCGGTGGCGCCTAGGGTGAGCGCCGCCTCGTCCAGGCCCAGCGCCTCGCGCAGGCCGGGCAGCGCGGTGACGCCGCCCCAGATCTGGCGGGCGCGCAGGATGGCCAGCACGATGTTGACCCGGTCGGTGCCGGCCGGGGCCTGGCCGAGCACGTGCAGACCGTCGCGGATCTGCACGTCCTTGATCTCGCAGAGCCAGCCGTCGACGTGCAGCAGGAAGTCGTCGAAGCCGTCGTCCTCGGGCCGCTCGTCCAGGCCCAGGTCGTGGTCGAGCTTGGCGGCCTGGATCAGCGTCCAGATCTGGGCGCGGATCGCGGGCAGCTTGGCCGGGTCCATCGCCGCGATGTTGGAGTGCTCGTCGAGCAGCTGCTCCAGGCGGGCGATGTCGCCGTAGGAGTCGGCGCGGGCCATCGGTGGCACCAGGTGGTCGACCAGGGTGGCGTGGGCGCGGCGCTTGGCCTGGGTGCCCTCGCCCGGGTCGTTGACCAGGAAGGGGTAGACGAGGGGGAGGTCGCCGAGTACCGCGTCCGGCCCGCACTCGGCGGAGAGGGCGGCGGTCTTGCCGGGCAGCCACTCCAGGTTGCCGTGCTTGCCGAGGTGGATCACGGCGTGGGCGCCGAAGCCGTTGTCCTCCTGGGCCGCCGCGATCCAGCGGTAGGCGGCCAGGTAGTGGTGGGAGGGCGGGAGGTCCGGGTCGTGGTAGATCGCGACCGGGTTCTCGCCGAAGCCGCGCGGGGGCTGGATGAGGACCAGCAGGTTCCCGGAGCGGATGCCGGCCAGGACGATGTCGCCGTCCGGGTTCTGCGAACGGTCCACGTACAGCTCGCCGGGGGCCGGGCCCCAGTGCTCCTCGACCTGCTCGCGCAGGCCGGCCGGCAGGGTGGCGTACCAGCGGCGGTAGTCGGCCGCCGGGATGCGGACGGGGTTGCGGGCGAGCTGCTCCTCCGTCAGCCAGTCCTGGTCGTAGCCGCCGGCCGCGATCAGGGCGTGGATGAGGGCGTCGCCCTCGTGGCCCGAGTCGGTGTCCGGGTCGACGTCCAGGCCGGGGAGGTCGGTGCCGAGGTCCATGCCCTCCGCGCGCAGGCGGTGGAGCAGGCGGATCGCGCTGGCCGGGGTGTCCAGGCCGACGGCGTTGCCGACCCGGGCGTGCTTGGTCGGGTACGCGGAGAGGACCAGCGCCAGGCGGCGCTCGGCGGCCGGGGTGTGGCGCAGGCGGGCGTGGGCCACGGCGATGCCGGCGACGCGGGCGGCCCGCTCGGGGTCGGCGGCGTAGACGGTGAGGCCGTCCTCGTCCAGCTCCTTGAAGGAGAACGGAACGGTGATCAGACGACCGTCGAACTCCGGGACGGCGATCTGGGTCGCGGTGTCCAGCGGGGAGAGGCCGTCGTCGCTGCCCTCCCACTGCTCGCGGGACCAGGTGAGGCAGAGCGCCTGCAGGATCGGGCGGTCCAGGGCGGCGAGCGCGCCGGCGTCCCAGGCCTCCTCGTCGCCGCCGGCCTGGGCCTCGGCCGGCTTGGTGCCACCGGCGGCGAGCACGGTGGTGACGATCGCGTCGGTGTCGGCCAGCTCGGCGAGCAGCTCGGGGGCGGCGCCGCGCAGGGAGGAGCAGTAGAGCGGCTTCGGGCGGGCGCCCTGGGCCTCGATGGCCTGGCAGAGCGTCTCGACGAAGGCGGTGTTGCCGCTCATGTGGTGGGCGCGGTAGTAGAGGACGGCCACGCTGGGGCCGGCCTCGTTGGCCGCCTCACGGTCGAGCGGGCCCCACTCGGGGGCGGAGGCCGGGGCGGCGAAGCCGTGGCCGGTGAGCAGCACGGTGTCGGAGAGGAAGGCGCCGAGCTCGGCCAGGTTGGCCGGGCCGCCGTGGGCCAGGTAGGCGTGCGCCTCGGCGGCGATGCCGGCGGGCACGGTGGAGAGCTCCATCAGCTGGGCGTCCGGGGCCTGCTCACCCGTCAGCACGATCACCGGGCGCGGACCCGCCAGCAGGGCGTCCAGTCCCTCCTGCCAGGCGCGGCGGCCGCCGAGCAGGCGGACGACCACCAGGTCGGTGCCGTCGAGCAGCTCGGGGAGCTGCTCGGGGCTCAGGCGCGCCGGGTTGCCGAGGCGGAAGCCGACCGGGCCCTGCGAGGCGCGGGCGCTCAGCAGGTCGGTGTCGGAGGTGGAGAGGAGCAGGATCATGCGGCGGGCCTCCCGGCCGGGTGGGTGGACAGCTCAGAGCAACCACAGCGGGGGCGCGGGGAACGGCGCGCGCAACTGGGTACGACGGAGGGCGGTTGGGCGCGCAGTTCCCCGCGCCCCTGAACTTCACGCCCCAGAAGGGAGCGCCCAAGCACGGGCAGCATTGGTCGAGCCTTCCTCGGGGTCCGCGCCCCGTGGGGTGAGTCGTGGACGGCTGGAGTTCCTGACTTCCCCGGCTGGTGAGCCGAGGTCACAGTGGCGGGACCGCACCGGGCTTGCACCGGTTTCCTCCGTTGTGCGCCGTCGCTGGCGTGGGCGCCCGCGAGGGCGGCCCGGTGGCATCGTACGGGGTGTCGCGTGACGGGGACAGAGCGTACGGGGGTGGGTGTGATCCACACGGCAGCGGTGGGCGGGCGGATCGTGGGTATGCTCGCGGCCATGTCATCCCGACCCCCCGCCGGCGAAGCGGGCTCCGAGCTGCCCGGCAGGGGCGCGGCGGACGCCTGCCCCGGTGCGTTGCGGCTGCACGCCGCGGATGACGGCCACCTGGCTCGGGTACGGATACCGGGTGGGTTGCTGACGGATCGTCAGGCCTTGGTACTGGCGGATGCGGCGGCCGAGCTGGGCGACGGGCAGTTGGAGACGACGTCCCGGGGGAACGTCCAACTCCGCGGTCTGGCCGCCGATTCGGGGCTGGAGCTGGGGCGGCGGTTGCGGGCTGCGGGGCTGCTGCCCTCGGACACGCACGAGCGGGTGCGGAACATCGTGGCTTCGCCCGGGGCGGGGCTGGACGGGTTGGGTTTCGCCGACGTGCAGGGGTGGGTGCGGGAGCTGGATGCTGCGCTCTGTGCGTCGGATGTGGCTGCTGGGCTCTCGGGCAAGTTCCTCTTCGCGTTGGACGACGGGCGGGGGGATGTGGCTGCCCTCGATGCCGATGTGACGTTGATCGCAGTGGCCGGGGGCGGGGCCCTGCTGCGGCTCGGGCGGGCTCGGACGGCGCGGGTGGTTCCGGCGGGGGGCGAGGTCGCGGCTGCTCTTGCGGCGGCGGTGGAGTTCCTGGGGGTGGCCGATGGGGCTTGGCACGTGCGGGAGGTGTCTTCGCTGGCGCTCGGGCGTGAGCCGATACCGGGGTTCGGGGGGCGTCCCGTGGGGGTCGGTCTGTTGCCGGGTGCGGGAAGGCTCTCTGCCGGAAGCGCGCAGTTCCCCGCGCCCCTGGGTAGTGCAACTGAGTCTTTGTGCGTCGGGTTGCCGTTCGGGCGGGTGACTGTTGCGCAGTGGCGGTTGATGGCTTCGGTGGGGCGGGAGCTGCGGGTCACGCCGTGGCGGTCGGTGGTGTTGCCTGGGGTCGGTGCTGAGGTGCTGGCTGAGCTGGGGGCGGCCGGGCTGCGGGTCTCGGGGGAGTCGGCCTGGGCCGGGGCGAGTGCCTGTACCGGGGCGCCGGGGTGCGGGAAGTCGGTGGCGGACGTGCGGCGGGATGCCGCTGCGGCGCTGGACGGGATGGCGGCCGGGGGGCTGCCGGTGCACTGGTCGGGGTGTGAGCGGCGGTGCGGGCACCCCTCGGGGGTGTGGGTGGATGTGCTGGCGACGGGGCCCGAGGGGTACCGGGTCGCCGGGGGTGCGAGTTTTGTCGATGTGACGAGAGAAGAGATGGCTGCGGCGGTGGCCGAGGCCCGGAGGACGAAGTGATCGAGTACGAGAAGGACGGCGCCGCGATCTACCGGCAGTCCTTTGCCACCATCCGGGCCGAGGCCGATCTGGCGGGGCTGCCGGAGGACGTCGCGCGGGTCGCCGTGCGGATGATCCACGCCTGCGGAATGACCGACCTGGTGAGGGACATCGCGTTCTCGGCGAAGGCGGTGGCCGATGCGCGGGCCGCGCTGCTCGCCGGGGCGCCGATCCTCTGCGACGTGTCGATGGTGGCGAGCGGGGTGACCCGCAAGCGGCTGCCGGCCGACAACGAGGTGGTCTGCACGCTCTCCGACCCGTCGGTGCCGGCACTGGCCAAGGAGATGGGCAACACCCGGAGCGCGGCGGCGATGGAGCTGTGGCTGCCGAAGCTCGAAGGGGCCGTGGTGGCGGTGGGCAACGCGCCGACCTCGCTGTTCCGGCTGCTGGAGATGGTCGCGGCCGGCGCGCCGCGGCCGGCGGCCGTGATCGGGGTGCCGGTGGGCTTCATCGGGGCCGCCGAGTCAAAGGAGGCGCTGGCGGCGAACGAGCTGGGGCTCGAGTACCTGGTGGTGCGGGGCCGTCGGGGCGGCAGTGCGATCGCCGCCGCCGCGATCAACGCGATTGCGAGTGAGGAAGAGTGACGGAACGTCAGACCGGACGGCTGTACGGGGTCGGCCTCGGGCCGGGTGACCCGGAGTTGGTGACCGTCAAGGCCGCCGGGCTCATCGCCAAGGCCGACGTGATCGCGTACCACAGTGCGCGGCACGGCCGTTCGATCGCCAGGTCGATAGCCGAGCACTACCTGACGGGCGGCCAGATCGAGGAGAAGCTGGTCTACCCGATCACGGTGGAGACCACCGACCACCCGGGCGGGTACCGGGGGGCGCTGGACGACTTCTACGAGGAGGCCGCGGCCCGGCTCGCGGCGCACCTGGACGCCGGGCGGGACGTGGTGGTGCTCGCCGAGGGCGACCCGCTGTTCTACGGCTCGTACCAGCACATGCACAAGCGGCTCGCGCACCGGTACCCGACCGAGGTCGTGCCCGGGGTCACCTCGGTGAGCGCGGCGGCGGCCCGGCTGGGCAAGCCGCTGGTGGAGGCCGAGGAGGTGCTCACGATCATTCCGGGCACCCTGCCGGAGGAGGAGCTGACGGCGCGGCTGGCCGCGACCGACTCCGCCGTGGTGATGAAGCTGGGCCGCACCTTCCCCGCCGTGAAGCGGGCGCTGGAGCGGTCCGGGCGCCTCGCCGAGGCGCAGTACGTGGAGCGGGCCACCATGCCGGGGGAGCGGACGGCGCCGCTGGCCGAGGTGGACGAGGAGGGCGTGCCGTACTTCTCGGTGGCCGTGCTGCCCAGCCGGGTGGCGCAGCTGGACACCAAGGGGCAGTCGTACGACGGCAGTTCGCCGGTGGTGGACGAGACGGCCGGCGAGGTCGTGGTGGTCGGCACCGGGCCGGCCGGGCCGCTCTGGCTGACACCGGAGGCGCGCGGGGTGCTGGCCGGGGCCACCGACCTGGTCGGGTACACCACGTACCTGGACCGGGTGCCGGTGCGGGCCGGGCAGCTGCGGCACGGCTCGGACAACAAGGTGGAGGCCGAGCGGGCCGAGTTCGCGCTCGACCTGGCGCGGCGGGGCCGGAAGGTCGTGGTGGTCTCCTCCGGTGACCCGGGCGTGTTCGCCATGGCCACCGCCGTGCTGGAGGCCGCCTGCGCCGAGCCGTACCGCTCGGTGCCGGTGCGGATCGTGCCCGGGATGACCGCCGCGCACGCCGCCGCCTCGCGGGCCGGCGCGCCGCTGGGGCACGACTACGCGACCGTCTCGCTCTCCGACCGGCTCAAGCCGTGGGAGGTGGTGGCCAAGCGGCTGCGCGCGGCGGCCGAGGCCGATCTGGTGCTCGCGCTCTACAACCCCGGCTCGAAGAGCCGCACCACCCAGGTCGGGCTCACCAAGGAACTGCTGCTCGAGTACCGGGAGTTCGACACCCCCGTGGTGATGGCCCGGGACGTGGGCGGCCCGACCGAGCGGGTCCGCACCGTGAAGCTGGGCGAGCTGGACCCGGCCGAGGTCGACATGCGCACCCTGCTGCTGATCGGCTCCTCGCAGACCCAGGCCGTCGCCCGGGACAACGGGACCGAAGTGGTCTGGACCCCGCGGCGGTACCCGGAGGTCTGACCGGTCAGACCCAGCACGGGCCCGCCCCCTCGCCGTACGTCGGCAAGGGGGCGGGCCTGTCACGTTGTGGGTCGCCGATCGCGGTTCAAGCGGCGGGAGTTGATGGTGCATCAGTGGCAACGACCGTTTCCTGTCACGGGTGGTGACCGGTTTTTGAACCACTGTAAATTCCTCTCCGACAGCTGAGATGGACGTCCGGTCCGGATCAGGCGGTCACCGACAGAAGGGATGAGAACCATGGACGAGCTCTCCTGGGTCAAGCCGGAGATCGAATCGGCCGAGTTCGAGGCCGAGATGGACTGCAGCTGCGGCTGCGGCGCGCTTTCGGGCGCCGGCTCCGGCCAGTCGGGCGTCTGATGCATTCGGGCTGCTGCTGACGGCAAGTCAGTGAGCCGTCCGCTGCGCCTGGTTGTCTGACCCGGTCGGTGCCCGACCGTGTGCGGCCGGGCACCGACTCCTCCTGACGGACGAGGTGTCGGATGAAACTGCTCGAACTCTGGGGCGAGTTGATCGTCCCCGAGGATCTGGTCTACTTCAGGAACGGTGCGGACCGCCTGGTCACCAACCCCGAGCTGGCCGCCTGGTGCTTGCTGAGCGAGCCCGAGGCGGCGGTGCTCCGGGCCCTGTCCGGCCCCGACCGGGCTGCGGGCCGGCCGACGGAGGACACCGGGGCGGCCGAACGGACCCTGGCCAAGCTGGTGTTGAACTGGCTGGTCTACCTGCCCGGCCGGCGGCCCGTGGTGCGGGCGCCCGAGCCGGCGCTCTCGATGGTGTACTACGCGATCACCGACGGCTGCAACCTGCGCTGCCCGTACTGCTACGCCTCCTCGGAGAAGCCGCTGCCCGGCGAGCTGACCACCGCCGAATCGCTCGACCTGGTCGATCAGGCCGCGGAGATGGGTGCCCGGACGATGGTCTTCACCGGTGGCGAGCCGATGCTCCGCAAGGACCTGTTCGCGGTGGCCCGGCACGCCCGGGAGCGCGGACTGGCGGCCAACATCATCACCAACGGCACCACCATCCGCCGCCTGGAGACGGCGCGGGAGATGGCCGAGATCTTCAACCTGGTCACCGTCAGCCTGGACGGCGGCACCGTGGAGACCCACGAACGGACCCGGGGCGAGGGCACCTTCGCCAAGACGGCGCAGGCGCTGCGGCTGCTGAACCAGGCCGGCGTCTCGCCGGTGATCAACCACGTGGTGACTCCGGACTCCGTCCAGGTGCTGGACCAACTGGCCGACTTCGTCTCGGGATTGGAGATCCGCAAGGTACGGCTGATGAACCACTCGGACCTGGGGCGCGGGGCGAGCGACCAGTTCGACTACGGCTGGGCGGACTACCAGAAGGTGCTGGACTTCGTCTGGACCCACCCGATCGCCGACAAGCTGCTGCCCGAGGGGCCGAAGGCGGCCAAGCCCTGCTCGGTCAAGGGCAATTGCGGGATGGGCGGCACCGAGATCTACGTCAACTCGCTCGGCACGGTCTACCCCTGCAAGCTGGTCACCGAGCAGAAGCACATCGCGGGCAACCTGCGCAGGCAGCGGCTGGCGGAGATCTTCGCCGCCCCCGTGCTGGCCGACCTGCGGAGCAACAGCGTCTTCGCCGGGGACAACCTCCAGGACTGCCGCCGGTGCTACATCCGGGGTGCCTGCGGGGGTGGCTGCCGCGCCTACCACCTGGCGGAGACCGGCGACCTGAAGCGGAACGGGCGCCACCTCTGCCGCATCCTGCGCCAGTCGATGGTGGCGGGCATGTGGGACGCCACCGGCGTCACCGGGCCCGAACTCAAGGCCGGCCGGGAGGAGTTGTTCCGCCCCTACCTGGTGCGGGACGACTCCGAGCACCCGGTGTACCAGGACTGGAAGACCGCCCGCCGCCTGCTGCCGCTCGCCGACTGAGAGGACCCCGATGCGCTACCTGATCGACCCCGAGGTGGTCTGGATCCCCTCGGACCAGGAGGTGCGGCTCTACTCCGCCCGCAGCGGGGAGTTCCACACCCTCAACCGCACCGCCGCCGAGATCTGGCTCCAGCAGGCCGAGAGCGGCTCGGTGACCGAGGCGGCGGCCGAGCTGAGCCGGCGGCACGGCGCCGAGGACGCCGCGCAGCACGCGCTGATCGCCAAGGACGTACGGGAGTTCGTGGACCGGCTGCTGGCCCAGGAGCTGCTGGTGGTGGAGCCGGTGGAGTCGGCCGGGGCGGCGGGTGCGGCGGATGACTGAGGCGAGTGCGGAAGTCGCCCTGCTGCGTAGAGCGTTGGCCTCGGTGGGGCGGGCGAAGGTGCGGACGACCGGCCGGAGCATGCTGCCCGCGATCGCGCCGGGCACCGTGGTCACCCTGGTGGCCCGGCCGTTCGGTGAGGTGGTGCCCGGGGACGTGGTCATGGCTGTGCTCGGCGGCAGGCTGATCGCCCACCGGGTGGTCCGGGCCACCGGCGCCGCGCTGCTGACGCTGGGGGACAACCTCCCGCTGCTCGACCCGCCGGTCGGCCCGGAGCAGTACCTCGGTGTGGTGCCGGAGTGCCACGGCCCGGTGCCGGTGCGGACGGCCGATCTCGCCGCCTTCCCCGTCCACGGGCGGGGCGTGACCCTGATCCGCACCCCCGGGCCCGCCACCCCGCCCCGGCGGCCCGGGCGGCCGGTGATCGCCGTCACCCCGTACGGCGCCCTGCCGGCCGGGGAGTTGGACGCGCTGCTCGGCGCGGCCGGGAGCCGGGACCTCGACCTGCTGGTCGGGTACGCCTTCGGCTACGCCGGCTCCGGGGCGCGGATGCTGCCGCCGAGCGCGGCCGACTTCCACATCGGGTACGGCTCACCGCTCGACCCGCCCTCGCCGGAACGGACGCTGGCCTTCGTCGAGGAGCGGGTGCGGGCGGCCCGGACGGCCGCGGGGGTGGGGGCATGACGGCCGCCGTGCGGGTCGAGGGCCTGGTCAAGAGCTACCCGGAGATGACCCGCAACGCGGTGGACGGGATGAGCTTCGAGCTGGCCGCGGGCGAGGTGGTCGGATTGCTCGGGCCCAACGGCGCGGGCAAGACCACGCTCACCAAGCTGCTCTGTGGCGTCACCACGCCCACGGCGGGCCGGGTCACCGTGTTCGGCGCCGAGCCGGTGAACGGCAGCGGTGCCAAGCGGGAGATCGGGGTGATGCACCAGGCCGGCCCGTTCGACATGATGCTCACCGTCGAGGACAACCTGCGGATCGCCGCCGCGTTCAAGGACCTCGGCTGGCGTGAAGTCCGTTCCACTGTCAAGGAGTTGCTCGATCTGCTCGGGCTGGGCGGCAGCGCCGGCCAGCTGGTCTTCACCCTCTCCGGCGGCGAGCGTCGGCGGCTGCAGATCATCCGCGCCCTGCTCGGCCGCCCCCGGCTGCTGCTGCTCGACGAGCCCTCGGCCGGGATGGACGTCGGCGGACGGCGGCAGCTCTGGGGCCTGCTCCGGGAGTTGCGGGGGAGGCACGGCACCACCGTGCTCTGGACCAGCCACTACGTGGAGGAGCTGGAGCGCAACTGCGGCCGGGTGCTGATCGTCGACCGGGGCCGGATCCTGGCCCAGGGCGGCCCGCGCGAGCTGGCCGAACGGTACGGCTCGCCGGTGGCCCTGGTGCAGCCGGCCGAGCCCGCCGGGGTCGAGCCGCTGGTGGAGCAGTCCCGGCGGGCCGGGCTGCGGGCGGTGGTGGCCGGCGGCCTGGTGGAGCTCACCGGCGCCGGGGTGCGCGACCGGCTGCCCGCCCTGCTGGACCGGCACCGGGCCGAGGGCCGGGCCGTGACCTCCGTGGACTTCCGCGCCCCGTCGCTGGAGGACGCCTTCGTCGATCTCGTGGAGCGCCGCCGTGACCACTGAAACCCCGACCGGCCCCGCCACCGCCGGGGCCGAGGGCCCCGCCACCGCCGGGGCCGAGGGCCCGGCCGCCGTGCTGGCCGCCGCACCGGCCCCCCGGGGCCGCTGGCGGCAGGACGCGATCGCCACCCTGTACCGCGAGTACTTCCTGCTCACCCGCAACCGGACCAACCTGCTGCTGGCCGTCACCCCCAGCGCCGTCTACCTGCTGCTCTTCGCCACCTCGCTCTCCCATCTGATCGGCCAAGTGCATTACCGGGGACGGAATTTCGGGTACGCCGAGTTCACCGTGCCCGCGCTGCTGCTCTCCGCGATGCTCTCGGCGGCCACCACGGCCGGCACCTCGCTCTTCCAGGAGAAGCTCGGCCAGATGGAGTTGGAGCTCTGGTCGTACCCGCTGCGGCGCAGCAGCTACGTGTTCGCCAAGCTGGCCGCCGGGACGGCACTGGTGCTCGCCCAGACCCTGGCGGCCCTGGTCGTGGCACTGCTCGTCTTCGACTTCCGGTGGCCCGCCGCGCACTGGGCGGCGCTGCTCTGCGGCACACTGCTGGCCTCCTTCGCCTGTAACGGCCTCTACCTGCTGCTGGCCACGCTGTTCACCGACTTCCAGCGGTTCACCGTGACCATCAACGTGCTGGCGCCGGTGCTGCTCTTCGCGGCCCCCTCCTTCTACCCGGCCGACCGGATGGCCCCCGTGCTGCGGGCGCTCTCCTGGGCGGACCCGGTCACCTACCTGGTCGGCTGCCTGCGGGATTCGGCCCTACTGGGCTTCGGGGCCGCCTGGCCGGAGATGGTGGTGCTGGCCGTGCTGGCCGTGGCGAGCAGCGGGTTGATCGCCCGGTCGCTGCTGGCCTGGGCCGCCCGGTTGTGAACAGGTCGGCGGCCGGTCGGGTGCTGCGCGGGTAGTGCGGGGCGCGCCGTCCGCACGCGAGAATGGACCCAAGTGGCCTTGTTCGCGTGGGGGTTGGTGGATGCCGGACAGACGGGGGTGGCTGGCCTACCTGGGCGTGCTGGGGGTCGGCGCGGCGGCTGCGGCCGTCTCCCAGGTGTGGCTCTCGGGTGCTCCGGCGGTGGGCATCGGCGCGCTGGCCTCGGTGCTCGGCTTCGCCGCCGACCGGGTGGCCGAGGGCGGTCGGCGCGCACCCGACCACTCCGCCCCGGGCCGCCGGTCGAGCGGCCGGCGGGTGCCGCTGGTGCGGCAGCTGACCGACCCGGTGGCGGTGGGCGTGCACCCGGCCGAGTGGTCGGCCGAGGGCGCGCCCGCGTACATCGCCCGGGACGTGGCGCCGGAGCTGCGCGAGCTGCTGCGGACCAGCCGGTTCGTGCTGCTGGTGGGCGAGTCGGCGGCGGGCAAGACCAGGCTCGCCTACGAGACGGTGCGCGAGCTCTGCCCCGAGCACCGGTTCGTCCGGCCGCTGGACCGGGCCGACCTCCCGGCGGCGCTGCGGCGGGTCGCGCGGGGCCGGCGGCCGGCGCTGCTCTGGCTGGACGACCTCGAGTGCTACCTCGGCGCGGCCGGCCTCACCGAGGCGATGCTGGGCGCCCTGTTCGCGGCGCGGCCGGGCCGGGTGCTGGTGGTGGCCACCATGCGGGCCGAGGAGCACCGGCGGTACGACGCCCGGGAGGAGAGCCGGCTGACCGGCTCCGACCGGGACCTGTGGCGGACCGAGCGCGGGGTGATCCGGGCCGCCCGGGTGGTGCGGGTGACCAGGCGCTGGTCCGGCCCCGAGTGCGAGCGGGCCCGGCTGCGGGCCGCGGACCCGCGGATCGAGCGGGCGCTGCGCGGCAGCGCCCGGTACGGGGTGGCCGAGGTGCTGGCCTCCGGCCCCGCTCTGCTCGACTCCTGGCGGGACGCCTGGGCGCCCGGCGCCAACCCGCGCGGGGCGGCCCTGGTGGCGGCGGCCGTGGACTGCCGGCGGCTCGGGCTGCGGCGGGCGCTGCCGCAGGAGTGGCTGGCCGAGCTGCACCTGCCGTACCTGGCCGCGCGGGGTGGCGAGGACCTCAAGCCGGAGCCGCTGGAGGCGGCGCTCGCCTGGGCCGGTCAGCCCGCGCACGCGACCAGCAGCCTGCTGGCCGGCAGCCCCGCCACCGGGTGGACGGCCTTCGACTACCTGCTGGACCGCCCCGGGCTGCGGCCGGTGCCCGACCACCTGTGGGAGGGCCTGCTCCGGCTGGCCGGCCCGGCCGACTGCTACGACCTGGGCCTGGTGGCCCACCGGGACTCCCGGCTGGCCCGGGCCGCGCTCGCGCTCGGGCGGGCCCGGGAGGGTGCGGTGCCCGGAGCGGGCTACGCGCTGGCGCTGGTGCTCGGCGACTCCGGCCACCCCTCCCGGGCGGTGGCGCAGCTGGCCCCGATCCTGGCCGCCCGGGCCGCCGAGCTGGGCCCGGACCACCCCGACACCCTGGCGGCCCGGCACCAACTGGCCTACTTCACCGCCGAATCCGGGCGGGCGGCAGAGGCGGTGCCGCTGTTCGCCGCCCTGGTGGCCGACAGTGGCCGGGCCCTCGGCGCCGACCACGCCGACACCCTCGCCGCCCGCCACCAACTCGCCTACTACCTCGGTGAGACGGGAGAGCCGGCCGAGGCCGTCCGGCTGCTGCGGGCCCTGGTCGCTGACCGCGAGCGGGTGCTCGGCAGCCGGCACGCCCAGACCCTGGCCACCCGGCGGGGTCTGGCCTGGAGCCGGGGCCGGTCCGGTGAACTCATGGCCGCCCAGACGGAGTTGTCCGTGCTGATGACGGACGCCACGGCGGCGCTCGGCCGCGACGACCCGCACACCATGGCCGTCCGGGGCGCCTGGGCCTGGTTCGCCCTGCAGACCGGCCAACCCGATGAGGCCGAGGCCGAGTTGGCCGACCTGGCCGGGAGCCGCAGTCGCACCCTCGGCCCGGACCACCCGCACACCCTCGCCACCCGCCTCCACCTCGCCCACGCCTCGGCCGCCCGGGGCGATCCGGCCGCCGCCCGGGCGGCGGCCCGGGAGCTGCTGGCCGACGCCGTCCGGGTGCTGGAGCCCGACCACCCGAGGACCCGGTCGATCCGGGCCTTCCTGGCGAGTTGGGACGAGTGAGGGGGCAGGCGCGGAGGCTGTGTGTCGGCGCCGTGGGCTCAGGCGCGGCGGCTGCGCAGCAGGTGGTCGAAGGTGTCGAGCCAGCCGGCGTCCCGGCTGTAGAGGTTCTTGCGGGCGGCACGGATCCCGTCCAGCACCGGGCGGCCCCGCTCGTCCCCGCGCAGCACCAGGGCTCCGGCGGCCTCGCGGCGGGCGTCGTGGTCCGGGTCGGCGAGATGGGCCACCAGGGTGGTGCGCAGGGCGGGGGTGTCGAGCGGGGAGAGCAGGAAGGCGGAGAGGGCGGTGGCGCGGATGCGCGGCTCCGGGTCCTCGGCGAGGCGGAGCACCGCGGCCAGGACCTCCGGGAGCCGCTCGGCCTCCGGCCGGGGGTGCCCGAGGCCCAGGGCCACCTGCTGCCGGAGGATCGGGTCCGGGTGGTCGAGGTGCGCCAGGTGGGTGGGGAGGCGTTCGGCGTCCGGGCAGAAGGAGAGGAAGGCGGCGTAGGCCGGGCGCAGGCAGCGGGTCCTGCTCGGTGGCCAGGATCGGCCGGAGCAGGTCGGCGGCCTCCCCGGCGTACGGCAGGACGCCGTGCTCGTCGGCCAGTTCCTCCTCCTCGGGCGAACCGAGCCCGAAGCTCAGGAAGTTGAGGGTGTCCAGGCCGAACCGGCGGTGGGCCGGGGAGCGTTGCTCCAGGATCAGCTCGCGGGCCCAGGCGAAGAGGCCCGGGTCGGTGTTGACCCGGCGGCCGAGCTGGCAGAGCGAGTCGAACCAGTCCTCGTGCTCGGGCCGGGCGTGCACCAGGGCGCGGGCCAGCAGTTCGTCCGGGGAGCGGTGGATGCCGAGGGCGGTCTCCAGCTGGCCGATGACGCCCCGGAGGGCGGGCGGCGGGGCGGGAGTCTGCGGCGGCTCGGCGGCCAGGGCGGCTTCGGCGACGCGCAGGGCCCGGCGGTGCGGGCTGTCGGCGGCGAGCGGGTCGCGGTGGCCGGAGAGCAGGGCGTGGAGCACCCAGTAGGCGCCGTGCCCGGCCGCCCAGTCCACCGGATCGATGCCACCGGGCCAGGGCGTGGTCACGTCGGCGCCGTAGACCACCAGGTGGTCGACCACCTCGGCTCGCCCGGCGTACGCGGCGGCGGCCAGCAGGGTGAGCCCGTCCGGTCCGGTGAGGTCGGCTTCGTAGAGGCCCTCCAGGACGGCCGGGTCGTCGCCGCGCTCGATCGCGGCCAGCAGGGTGGGCAGGTGCACCGGTCGATGATCGCATGATCCCCGTGGTGTGAGAGCCTGGCGCCGGGTGCGCTGGGCACCGCGGAGGAGGGGGCGGGGATGGGCAGCGGGGAGCCGTTGGGCGTGGGGTTGGGGCCGGTGGAGACGGCCGGGCACCTGCTGGCGAAGATCCGGGAGGGCAACGCGTACGCCCGGGCCAGGAAGCGGCGCTTCCGTGGCGCCTCCTCGGTGTTGAAGCTGGTGACCCTCGGGCTCTCCGCCGCCTCCACGGTGATCCTCGGCCTGCAGAACCTCGACTTCTGGGCCGGGCTGGCCTTCGCGCTGGTCGCGGTGGTGACCCTGCTCGGAGCGGTGGAGGGCTTCTTCAACTGGCGGGCACGCTGGGTGTTGATGGAGGAGACGCAGTACCGCTTCCAGCGGCTCGCCGACGAGCTCGAGTACCTGGTGGTCTCGACGCCCGCCGGCGAGCTCACGCACGATCAGCTGCGGCCGCTCTTCGAGCAGTACCAGGGCGTCTGGGCACAGCTGAGCGACCGTTGGCTGCAGGAGCGCCGCGGCCCGGCGGCCACGGCGGGGAGTTGAGGCTCAGCCGTCGAGCTGGGCCAGCCAGTCGAGCAGGAGCTGGTTGGTCTCCTTGGGGCGTTCCTGCTGGATCCAGTGGCCGCAGCCCTCGAGGATGTGGGTGCCGAGCAGGCCGGGCATGGTGCTGCCCAGGTCGGCGATGAGCTCGGCGAACCACCGGGTGGGGGCGTCGTGGGTGCCGCCGATGAAGAGCGAGGGCTGGGGCAGCGGGGCGCCGTGGTGGGGCAGCAGGTCCTCGCCGTCCCGGTCCATGCAGCGGTAGCGGTTGAGGCCGCCGGTCAGGCCGGTGCGCTCGAACTCGGCGGCCAGGAAGTCGAGATCGTCCTCGGTGAGCCAGTCGGGGCGCGGGCCGGTGGGGAAGCCGTCGCGCATCCTGGCTCCGCGCGGGATGGCGAACGGGTCCTTCCCGGTGCTCATGCCCTCGGCGGCCAGCGCGTGGTACGCCCCCGCGAGCCAGCCGCGCATGTCCGGCTCGATCTCGCGCTCGGCCCGGCCGGGCTCCTGGAAGTAGGAGAGGTAGAACTCGTGCTCGCCCGCGAGCGGGGCCAGCGCCTCGGTCAGCCTGGCCGGCCCGGGCGGCGCGTACGGGACGCTGAGCAGGGCGACCGCCCGGAACAGTTCCGGCTCGGTGAGGGCGGCGGCGGTGGCGATCGGCGAGCCCCAGTCGTGGCCGATGATCACGGCCTCCTCCGCGCCCAGGGCCCGGACCACCGCCGCGCAGTCGGCCGCCAACTCCCCGATCCGGTAGGCCTCGAGCTCGGTCGGGTGGGAGGAGCGGCCGTACCCCCGCACGTCGATCGCGACGGCCCGGTAGCCCGCCTCGGCGAGGGCGGGCAGCTGGTGGCGCCAGGAGTACCAGGACTCCGGGAAGCCGTGCACGAGCAGTACCAGCGGGCCGCTGCCCTGCTCGACCAGGTGGATCCGGGTGGCGCCCGAGAGCACCACCCGGTGGGTGGGTTCGGTGCGGGAGGACGGGGTCATGGCACGCTCCAGAGGCCGGGGTCGGACGCACCGGAACCTTCCCCGCCGGGCGGGATTCACCCCTGCCGACGGTGAGATCGACTCAACGGGGTGAGGGCACCGGGAAGTTGGCGCGCATCAGCGCGTCGAAGGCGGCGTCCGGCAGCAGCCGACGGGCGATCATGGTGGAGCGGGCCATGGTGCCGATCGCGTAGCGGGCGCGCGGGCGGGGCGTGGTGGCGGCCCGGACGATCACCTTGGTGGCCGCCTCGGCCGGCACGGCGCCGCGCGAGCGGCTGAACGCCTTGCCGTACATGGTGGCCAGGTCGGAGCGGAACCGGCCGTACGGGTCCTCCTGGGCCGGAGCGGCCTGCAGGGTGTCGATCGCGGTACCGGCGAACTCGGTGATGGTGGGCCCGGGTTGGACCACCACGACCTCGACGCCGAAGGGGGCCACCTCCAGCCGGAGCGCGTCGCTGATCGCCTCTACGGCGTGCTTGGTGCCGTGGTAGAAGGCGCCACCGGGCGGGGAGAAGCGGCCGCCCATCGAGGAGATGTTGACGATCCGGCCGCGCCCGGCCCTGCGCATGCCGGGCAGCACCAGCTGGGTCATCCGCACCAGGCCGAAGACGTTGGTCTCGAACTGCGAACGGATCTCCTCGGTGGTGGCCGACTCGACCGGGAGGTAGAGGCCGAACCCGGCGTTGTTGACCAGCAGCCCGACCGCGCCGTGGTCCTGCTCGACCCGGGCCACGGCCTCGGCCATCGAGGTCTCGTCGGTCACGTCGAGCGCCAGCACGGTGAGGCCCTCGGCGGCCAGGTCGGCCAGCGTCTCGGGGCGGCGGGCGGTGGCGTACACGTGGTGGCCCAGCCGGTGCAGGGCGAGGGCGGTGTGGCGGCCCATGCCGGAGGAGCAGCCGGTGATCAGCACGGCGAGCGGGGCGGTGGGCTTGGGCGTGGTCATGTGCGTGCCTCTCGGTGGAGGAGGGCCCAGACGGCCTGTTCGGCCCGGGCGAGTTCTGCGGGGGAGAGCGCGCCGAGGCCGGCCGGGCGCAGGTGCTTGAGCAGGCCGGCGAAGGCGCCGAGGACCAGGGAGATCAGCAACTGCGGCTCGCCCTCGCGGAGTTCGCCGGACTGCTGGCCCCGGGAGATGAAGTCGGCGGCGAAGGCGTCGATCTCGCCGGCCAGGGCCTGGCTGGCCGGGTCGAGGAAGGTGTCGTGCTGCTGGTGTTCCAGGAAGACGAAGGCGTCGTGGTGCGCGGTCGCGTACCGGACGGAGGCGCGCCAGAGCCGGCCGAACTCCTCGCGGGCGGAGCCGGCCGCGCCGCCCTCGGCGAGCGCGGCCAGGTACTCGTCGAGCAGGCCGCGCTTGGCGTACCGGAAGGCGGCGTTGCCCAGCGCCTCCTTGCTCGGGAAGTACCGGTAGATGGTGCCGACCCCGACCTGGGCGCGCTGGGCCACGGCGGGCATCTGGGTGCCCTCGTAGGTGCGCTCGGCGAAGAGGCTGATCGCGGTGTCGATCAGGTGCTGGGCGAGGTCGGCCCGGCGGCCGGGCGGGGGCTCGGCCTTCGATGCCCCGACTTTCGGGGTCACGGCTTTCGGAGTCACGGAACGAATGTTCATTCCGCAGTGGAGAGAAGTCAAGCTCCGCAGGTGGGAGGGGGTTTCGGGTGAGGTCAGAGGGTGGTGAGCCAGTGGACGGCGGCGGGGACGTCCGGGGCCTCGGGCACGCCCGGGGGCGGGGTGGGGCGGCGGACCACCACGACCGGGAGGCCGAGCTCGCGGGCGGCGGTCAGCTTGGGGGCGGTCGCGGCGCCGCCGCTGTCCTTGGTGACCAGCACCTCGATCCGGTGCTCGCGCAGCACGGCGCGCTCGCCGTCCAGGGTGAACGGGCCCCGGTCGAGCAGCACCTCGAGGCGGGCCGGGAGCGGCGCCTCGGGGGCGTCCACCGAGCGGGCCAGGAAGTGCAGGGCGTCGAGGTGGGCGAAGGCGGCCAGGCCCTGGCGGCCGGTGGTGAGGAAGATCCGCTCGCCGAGGCCCGGCAGCAGCTCGGCGGCCTCGGCCAGGGAACCGACCGAGTGCCAGCGGTCGCCCGGAACCGGCACCCAGCTGGGACGACGCAGGGCGAGCAGGGGAACATGGACTTCGGCGGCCGCCAGGGCCGCGTTCCGGCTCATGGTCTCCGCGAAGGGATGGGTGGCGTCGATGAGGGCATCCACGTGCTGCTCGCGCAGCCAGGCGGCGAGACCGGCCGCCCCGCCGAAGCCGCCGATCCGCACCTCCCCGGCCGGCAGCCGGGGCTCGGCGACCCGGCCGGCCAGCGAACTCGTCACCCGCAGCGCCGGGTCGGCGACCAGTTCGGCCGCGAGGCGGCGGCCCTCCGTGGTGCCGCCCAGCACGAGCACGTGGCGGCGCGGGCCCGGCCCGGGCGCGCTCGGCAGTGCGGGTGCGGGCGCGGGCGCGGGCGCATGTGCGGTGGCCGGCGGGCGGCTGTCGGCGGCGGGAACGGACATCAGGACTCCAGGGGAACTTCGTGGTTGAGGTGGCGGGCGGCTCCGGCGGTACCGGATCGACGGATGGCGGCGCACCGGCGGTCGATGAAGCGTCGGTGGCCGGTGGAGCACCGGCGGTCGGTGGAGCCTCGGCGGTCGGTGGGCGGGCCGGGCAGCTGCGGAGCAGCGGGCTGCGGCACGGGTGGACCACCGGGGCCTGTGCGACGGCGGCCACCGCGGCCGCGTACACGGCGCTGCTCGGCGGGGAGTTCCCCGATCCGGTGCGGATCACCCTGCCGAAGGGGCAGACGCCGGAGTTCGCGCTGGCCGTCGAGGAGTTGGCGGCGGGGCAGGCGATGGCCGGGGTGGTCAAGGACGCCGGGGACGACCCGGACGTGACGCACGGCGCGCTGATCCGCTCGACCGTCCGGGCCGGGGCGCCCGGCAGCGGGGTGGTCTTCCGGGCCGGGCCCGGGGTGGGCACGGTGACCAAGGCGGGGCTGCCGCTGGCCGTCGGGGAGCCAGCGATCAACCCGGTGCCCCGGCAGATGATCCGGGACGCGGTGGCGGAGATCGCCGCCGCGCACGGGGTGAGCGGGGACGTGGAGGTGACCGTCTCGGTGGACGGTGGCGAGGAGATCGCCCGCTCCACCTGGAACCCCCGGCTGGGCATCCTGGGCGGGCTGTCGATCCTCGGCACCACCGGCATCGTGGTGCCGTACTCCTGCTCGGCCTGGATCGACTCGATCCGGCGCGGGGTGGACGTGGCTCGGGCGGCCGGCCGCACCCACGTGGCCGGCTGCACCGGCTCGACCAGCGAGAAGGTCGCGGTGGCCGTGCACGGCCTGCCCGAGGACGCGCTGCTGGACATGGGCGACTTCGCCGGGGCCGTGCTCAAGTACCTCAAGCGGCACCCGGTGGAGCGGCTGACCATCGCCGGCGGCTTCGCCAAGCTCTCCAAACTGGCCGCCGGCCACCTCGACCTGCACTCGGCCCGATCCCAGGTGGACAAGGGCTACCTGGCCGGGCTGGCCCGCCTCGGCGGCGCCGACGAGGAGCTGGCCGAGGCGGTGGCGCAGGCCAACACCGGGCTCCAGGCGGTGCAGCTCTGCCGGGCGGCCGGTGTGCCGCTCGGCGACCTGGTCGCCGAGGCCGCCCGGCAGACGGCGCTCGGCGTGCTGCGGGGTTCGCCGGTCGCGGTGGACGTGATCTGCATCGACCGCGCGGGCACCATCGTCGGCCGGGCCGGCTGAGACCGCACCGGTGGTGCGGACGGTCACTCGCAAGAGTGGCGGTCGCGCTCGGGGGAGTAGAGGTGGCTGTCGCGGAACTCGTCGGCGGCCAGGGTGCGGCCGACGATGATGACGGCGGTGCGGATCAGGCCGGCCTCGTGCACCTGGGCGGCGATGTCGGCGAGGGTGCCGCGCAGGATCAGCTCCTCCGGGCGGCTGGCCATCGCGACCACGGCGGCCGGGCAGTCGGCGCCGTAGTGCGGCAGCAGCTCCTCGACCACGCTGTCCACGTAGCGGGTCGCCAGGTGGAGCACCAGCAGGGCGCCGCTGCGGCCGAGGGTCGCCAGGTCCTCGCCGGGTGGCATCGGGGTGGCCTGGCGGGCGACCCGGGTCAGGATCACCGTCTGGCCGACCGTCGGGACGGTGAGCTCGCGCTTGAGGGCGGCTGCCGCCGCCGCGAAGGCGGGCACGCCGGGGACGACCTCGTACGGGATGCCCGCCGCGTCGAGGCGCCGCATCTGCTCGGCGACGGCGCTGAACACGGACGGGTCGCCCGAGTGCAGGCGGGCCACGTCCTGGCCCTCCTCGTGCGCCCGGACGATCTCGGCGACGATCTGGTCCAGGTCGAGTTTGGAGGTGTCGACCAGCCGGGCCCCGGGCGGGCACTCGTCGAGGAGTTCGCGCGGCACCAGGCTGCCCGCGTAGAGGCAGACGCCGCTCGCCGCGAGGATGCGCTGGCCGCGCAGCGTGATCAGGTCGGCGGCGCCGGGCCCGGCTCCGATGAAGTGGACGGTCACGCGGGGGACTCCTGGGTGAGGTGGCGGTGGGCTTCGGTGTGATCAACCTACCGATGCCGGGTCAGGTGGTGGACGTGGGCTTGGTCACCGGACGGGTCGGCTCGGGCCTGCGCGCGGCCCGGGTGGTGGCGGCGCTGGCTCGGCCGTCGACCCGCTGGAGCGGCGACCGCTGGTGCGGTGGCCGGTCGGTCGGTCGGTTGGTTGGCCGGTTGGCCGGTCGGGCTCGGTGACCGCACCGACGCCGCCCTCGGCCCGGGCACCGGTCAGGCGGGCTTGACGACCGACCACTGGGTGACCGGCATGGCCTGCTTCCAGCCGGTGAAGCCGCCGACCGGGACGGCGTGGGCCACGGCCAGGCGCAGCAGTTCGCCGCCGTGGCGGCGGTACCAGTCGGTGAGCAGGGCCTCGGATTCGAGGGTCACGGTGTTGGCCACCAGCCGTCCGCCCGCCGGCAGGGCGGCCCAGCAGGCGTCGAGCAAGCCGGGGGCGGTGAGGCCACCGCCGACGAAGACGGCGTCCGGGGTGGGCAGACCGGCCAGGGACTGCGGGGCCGGGCCGGTGACCACGCGCAGCCGCGGGACGCCGAGGGCGGCGGCGTTGCGGGCGATCCGTTCGGCCCGGACGGGGTCGCGCTCCACGGTGACGGCCCGGCAGCCGCGGTGGGCGCGCAGCCACTCGATCGCGATGCTGCCCGAACCGCCGCCCACGTCCCAGAGCAGCTCGCCGGGCCGGGGCGCGAGGGTGGCCAGGGTGGCGGCGCGGACGTGCCGCTTGGTCAGCTGCCCGTCGGATTCGTACGCCTCGTCCGGCAGGCCCGGCACCAGCGGCAGCCGGGGGGCGTCGGGGGTGGCCGTGCACTCGACGGCCAGCAGGTTGAGCGGGTCGCCGACCGGGTGCGGCCAGGCCTCGGCGGTGCCGGTCAGGGTGCGTTCGGCCGGACCGCCGAGCTGTTCGAGCAGGCGCAGCGGGCTGGGGCCGTAGCCGCGCTCGCCGAGCAGGGCGGCCACGGCGGCCGGGGTGCTCGCGTCGGCGCTCAGCACCAGCAGGCGGCGGCCGGGGTGCAGGGCGAGGGTGAGCGAGTCGAGGGGGCGGCCGACCAGGCTGACCACCTCGGTGTCCTCCAGCGGCCAGCCGAGCCGGGCGCAGGCCAGGCTCACCGAGGAGGGGTGCGGCAGCACCCGCAGCGCCGCGGGCCCGACGGTCTCGGCCAGCGCGCGGCCGATGCCGTAGAACATCGGGTCGCCGCTGGCCAGCACCGCCAGCCCGCGCCCGCCGTACTCGGCCAGCAGCCCGGGCACGGCCGGGCGGAGCGGCGAGGGCCAGGCCACCCGCTCCGCCGTCACCTCGGCGGGCAGCAGGTCAAGCTGACGCGGCCCGCCGAGCACCACCCCGGCCTCGCGCAGCGCCGCGCGGGCGGTCTCGGCCAGGCCGGGCCAGCCGTCGGCGCCCACCCCGACGACCGTGATCGGCCGGTTCGGCGGCACCGGGGGCTGGGGGGCGGCGGCCAAGGGGTACTCCTCGCGCGTTTCGGGGTCCGGGTGGCGTCCTGCCTGGTCGGACGGGGCAGTCCGCAGCCTACCGGGGGTCCGCGGTGAGCCTGGTGGGGTGGGCCCGGAGTGGGCGGCGCAGGGGGAGGTCTTGGCTGGTCCGGTGGTGTGAAGCTCCGATTGCGTCCTGGTCGGGGGGCGCAGTAGCCTCACCGGGCCGACGGATCGTCAGCAGACGGTCGGCTGGACGGAGTGGGGGCGGTCGGGTGTGAGCGGGCTGGGGGACATCGCGAAGGGCCTCGTCGGGTTCGTCGGGGACGCGCCGTTGGCGCACATCCAGGCCGAGCTGGCGGCGCTGGCCGGACAGGTCGGCGACCTCGCGCAGGAGCTGGAGCGGACCAAGGATTCGGTGCACTGGGAGGGCGGCGCGGCCGATGCTTTCCACCGGCATGCGGACCAGCGGGTGCAGGATCTCCGTGCGCTGGTACGGGAGTTGGATGCCGCCGCCGGTGCGGCGGGCGGCGTGGTGGTGGCGGGTGGCCTGCTCTAGCGGCCTGCTCCGGCGCAGCGGGTACGGCGCCGGGCGCGGCGGGGCCGGCGGACGGCACGGGAACGACGGGGAACGACGGGGGACGAGATGGCTGAGCACTACCGGGTCTCGCCGGACCAGCTCGACCAGCTGGCGCGGCAGTGGGAGGCCGAGGCGGCCAAGCTGGAGCAGGTGGCTCAGCGGGTGCGGGCGCTGCTGGGGGAGTTCGGCAAGGCCGAGCTGACCACGCTGCTCAGCCGGGGGCTGGTCGCGGCCGAGCTGGTGGTCGCGGTGGAGAAGGTGGTCAAGGACGCCGAGGGCAAGGCCGGCGAGCTGGCCGGCTCGCTGCACCAGGACGCGGCCGGGATCGCCAAGTGCGCCGAGAACTACCGCGAGGCCGAGGCCGGGGTGACGGCCGGCCTGCCCGGTGGTGGCAGCGGCGGCAGCGTGCCGCCGCCCAAGCACCCCACCGGCGGCACTGGCACTGGTAGTGGCGGTGGCAGTGGTTCTGGCGGTGGCAGTGGTTCCGGCGGTGGTCACCACCCCGTGCCGCCGCCCCCGCAGCACCCGACCGGCGGTGGCAGCAGCGGCGGCGGCGGCTCGCACGCGCCGCTGCCCAAGGGCGAGTACGCCAACCGCGAGCAGGTGATGGCCTGGATTAACCAGGCCTTCGACATCCTCAAGGCCAACGGCGTGCCGGCCGACCGGCTCAACGCCGAGGGCGTGCTGCTGATGATCGAGCACGAGTCCGGCGGCAACCCGCGGGCGATCAACAACTGGGACAGCAACGCCAAGGCCGGCCACCCGTCCAAGGGCCTGATGCAGACCATCGACTCGACCTTCCAGGAGCACACCCTCCCGGGTCACGGGGACATCTACAACCCCGTGGACAACATCATCGCGGGCACCCGGTACGCGCTGAGCACCTACGGCTCGATCGACAACGTGCCGGGCGTGAAGGCCGTCAGCCAGGGCAAGCCCTACGTCGGTTACTGATGCTCCGTCAGATCCATTGTCAGCGCCTGCGGGTGGCCTCCAGCTGGAGCGCCCGCAGCGCCACCTCGATGGCGAACCGGCCTTCGGGGTCGCTGAGTTGGGCGCCGAAGGCGCGGTCGAGCAGGCGCATCCGGTAGCGGACGGTCTGCGGGTGCACGCCGAGCGCCTCGGCCATCTGCGCGGCCGTGCCGCGGGTGGTGAGCCAGGTGCGCAGGGTGTCGATCAGGCGGTGGCGCTGGGCCGGGGTGAGGTTGGCGAGCGGGCTGAGGTGGCGGGCGGCGAGCTGGCGGATCAGGCCCGGGTCGCCGAGCAGCCAGAGCGGGAGCAGGTGGTCCTCGCTGCGGGTGAGCGGGCGGTCGGCGATCACGCCGTTCTCGGCCAGCACCAGGGTGTGCCGGGCCCAGCGCAGCGAGTCGGCCGCCTCGTCCAGCGAGGTGGTCGGGCCGAGGGCGGCCCGGCAGCCGGCCAGCGCGTGCTCCAGGGCGGTGCGCCGCTCCTCGTCGAGCCGGCCGGGGATCAGCAGGTGCGGGTCGGGCTCGCCGAAGTCCACCAGCACGTCCCGGTCCAGGGCCGCGCGGGCGGGCAGCCCGGGGCTGCGTAACGCGACCATGGTCACCTCCTGCGGGAGCGGCCAACCGGCGTGCTCGGCAAGCTCGTTGAGTGCGCCCCGGGCGACGGTGGTGCCGCCGAGGATCCGGCGCAGCAGCCGGCGGCGGCGGTTGTCGGGCTCCTCGCCGAGCTCGGTCATCGCCTGCTGGTAGCCCTCGCGGGAGAGTTCGGCGATGTCGCCCATGTAGGCGAAGAGCGCGTCGGCGAAGGCGAGCATCACGGTGACCGAGAGGTTGTACCGCTTGCCGACGGTGCGCACCCGGCGCAGCGCCACCTGGCAGCCGATCCGGTAGGCGGCCTGGAGCATGTCCAGGCTGCGCCCCTCGTAGGCCTCGAACCGGCCGAAGCGGCGGCAGATCTCGTCGCGTAAGGAGGTGGTGGCGGCCGGGGCGGCGATCTGGTCGACGAAGGTGGCGATGTTCTGCTCGATGCCGACCCAGATGACCCGGGCGTTGGGCCCCTCCAGGAGCTCGCCGTACTCGGGGATGGCGGCCACGATCTCGGAGGCCATCTCCTTGAGCAGGCTCGGCAGTTCGGGCCGCATGACGGCGGCCAGCTCACGCGGGATCGGCCCCAGCGGCTCGGTGCGCTCCGGGGGTTGTCTCGCCACGGTCATGCTTTCGGCCCCCAGCTGGTCGCGTAGCGTACAAACTCTCTCGGCGGCATCGTGAAAGATAGACCACCGGGAGCGATCGGTGCACCCTCCGCGCACGGAAACTTCCGCCGGGTCAGGTCGGTGGCCCCCGAGGGCAGCCCTCCGGGTCCGAACGGCCGGGGGTGGGGCTGGCCGGTCCAGGTGGTCCGTGCGCGGTGGGGGTGCTCATTTCCTTATAAAGGCGAACTGCGTTCTGTTGCTTGGGAGATAAAAAAATACCCGCCGGTAAGTCGATGTCGGGAATCTCGGACCGGAGTGTTGCGCCCTCAGTTACCCGTGCGTAACGTCCAGAACCATGACGGCGGCCGAGTCGTATCGGTGCAACGTCCCAGGTAGCGGGCCGTCGTCGGATTCCCGCGGTGCGTCACACCGTAATTCCGGTGAATCCGGCCCGCGAACTCCGAGAAAGGATCAGACGTGCGCAAGCTGACCAAGACCTCCATGGTTGCCGCCGCCGCGCTCACTGCGGCCCTCGGCATGACCGCTTCGGCCACGGCCGCCGGCACCTGGACCGCCACCCCCGGTGGGGCGTGGACGGCGAAGGCGACCTCGCCGAAGCTGGTCGACACCGCCACCGGCACCCAGCTGAGCTGTGCATCCTCCAGTGCCGCGGGCACCCTCGGCAGCGGCTCCGGCCTGAACGGCACCGGCATATCCTCCATCACCTCGGTGAGTTGGACGAGCTGCACCGGCCCGCTGGGCATCACCTTCGCGGTGACGGCGCAGGGCCTGCCCTGGTCGCTGAACGCGGTGAGCTACAACGCCACCACCGGTGTCACCACCGGCAACATCACCGGCGTGAAGGCCCACATCAGCGGCGCCGGCTGCACCGCCGACTTCGCCGGCGCGACCAGCACCAGCACCGCCACCCTCAACGGGACGTACAACAACTCCACCCACACGCTGAGCCTCAGCGGCGGCAACCTGCACGCCTACAACGTGTCCGGCAGCTGCCTCGGTCTGCTCAACAGTGGCGACGCGGGCAACTACACCGCCAACTACGTGCTGGCCGGGGCGCAGACCATCACCCAGCCCTGATCCGGTACGGCTGATTCCGGTCGGTCCTCCACCCGGCCGGTGCTCAACGGGCCCACCGCCCCCGTCTCCTTCCGGGAGTGGTGGGCCCTGCCGTGTCCGGAGCGTCGCGCACCGAATGACAAAGCGGGGGTTGGCAGTTGTCATCCGTTGACAATATTTGTCCGTCGGCACGAGATCGGGAACTTTCCTGTGTGCGATCACTTGTCGCTGCTTGTTACCGGACCGTAGTGTCCTGCGTCCCGAACGAATTCCGGCCTGAGGCCGTGCAGTTGCTGCCAGGAGAGGGGCACGGGCATGAGGGGTGAGCCGACCCGGCGCGCTGCGCGCCTGGCGGCGGTGGCCGCCGCCGGGTTGCTGGCCGGGCTGCTGCCCGGCACCGAGCCGGCCTCGGGCGGGCAGGCCGCGGAGCTGCCGCTGGCGTACGACTGCGGCATCCCTGGGGGCAGTCGGCCCGTCACAGTGGAGCTGAGGCAGGGCTACCCCGCCTCGGCCACCGCCGGAGTCGCCTTCCAGCCGGGCCAGTTGACGGTGCGGGTGCCGCTACCGGCCGGGGTGCTGCCGAGCGGCACGGTCGGGGTGAGCGGGACGGCGAGCCTGGCGGCCACCATCAGCTCGGGCGGCAGCTCGCTCGCCACCGACTGGTCGGGGCTGACGGCCACGGTGACACCGCTGCCCGGCAGCGGTAACGGCCTGCTGACCTTCACCGGGCCGGTCGCGCCGGTCACCGTCTCGGCGCCCGGTGCGGTCGTGTTCACGGCCGGCACCCTCTCGCTCGACCTCAGCCCGCTGCAGACCGTCCCCGCGAGCCCCTCCCCGGCGGCCACGCCGAGCGGCGGCCCGAGTGGCAGCCCCGGCGGTACGGCGCTGACCCTGCACGCGGCGGCCGGCCCGGGCCGGCTGGCCGTCTCCTGCACCCTCGCGGCGGGCCAGCAGGGGCAGTTGGGCACCGTCGCGGTGGGAGCCTCGGCCGCACCGGGCACCCCGGGGGCCACTGCTTCGGGAAGTGCCGGAGGATCGCCGAGCAGCACCGCTTCGACCGGCGCCACCCCGACCGGTACCGCCTCCGGATCCGCCGCACCGGGCGGGTCCGGGAGCGGGATCAACTCGGCTGGCCCGAGCGCCAGTTCCTCTGCGAGCGGCAGCAAGCCACTGGCGAGCAGCGGCAAGCCGACCAGCTCCGCGCCCGGCCGGCCCGGTGCCCCGGTGATCTCGGTGCGGCCCGCGTACCACTCCGGTGTCGACACCTGCCCGCCCGTGCCGACCGGCGTCCTCGACCCTGCCCGGCTGCCGCCGGTGCCGGTCGGCCACGGCGTGCACGTCATCCCCCCGGCGGGGGTGGAGTTCCCGCCGAACCCGGCCTGCGCCTACGCCGACGGCTTCGCCAACGTGGCCAAGCTCGGCCAGGCCACCCTGATCAACGACCCGGCCCGGCAGCCGACCCTGGTGTCCGTCAACATGACCCGGCGGTTCGTGGTCTCCTGGCAGCCGCCGGTGCTGTACAACGAGGCCGATTCGCTGGGCGAGATGCACCTGCCGGTGGCCGATTCGACCTTCCTCACCTACGGCTTCGTGCCGACCACGGCGAAGATGGAGTTCACCTCGCTCGGCCTGCTCACCATCGTGACGGTCGGCAACACCAACTGGAACCAGCCGGTGCTCTCCACCATCGGCGGCTACCAGTCGATCCGGATCTTCGACGTCAAGGTCAACGGCGTGCCGCTGGACGTCGGCCCGACCTGCCACACGGCCCAGCCGGTGGACCTGGTGCTGCACGGGCGGCAGGACGACTACCTGCCCGGTGGCGGTGACGGCAAGCCCGACTACACGATCCAGACCGGCGGGCCGCTCTCCCAGACCGACCTGTTCATCCCGGCGTTCACCGGCTGCGGCAGCCACGGCGAGAGCTTCGACAACCTCTTCACCGCCGCCGTCTCGGGGCCGGGCAACTCGCTCAACCTGATGCAGGGTCCGCTCTGCACCCCCGCGAGCGACCAACCCAACGGCTGCGAGCCCGAGATCGTCGTCCCCGACCCGCCGCGCCACCGCTGAGCGCGGACCAGCCGCTGAGCGCCGTGCGACGTGCCGAGCGCCGCACGACGGTCGAGCGCCGAACGACTGCTGAGCGCCAAACGACCTCGACTCCGGGAGGTGTCATGGGCATCGAAGTGATCGTGGAAGGTCTGACCAAGTCCTTCGGCGAACAGACCGTCTGGCAGGACGTGACCCTCACGCTGCCCGCCGGTGAGGTCAGCGTCATGCTCGGCCCTTCCGGGACCGGCAAGACCGTCTTCCTCAAATCCGTGATCGGCCTGCTCAAGCCCGAGCGCGGGCGGGTGCTGGTGAACGGCGTCGACATGGTCAACAGCCCCGAGCGGGACGTCTACGAGGCTCGCAAGCTGTTCGGCCTGATGTTCCAGGACGGCGCGCTCTTCGGCTCGATGACGCTCTACGACAACATCGCCTTCCCGCTGCGCGAGCACACCAAGAAGAAGGAGAGCGAGATCCGCCGGATCGTGCTGGAGCGGATCGAGATGGTCGGCCTGATCGGCGCCGAGGGCAAGCTGCCCGGGGAGATCTCCGGCGGGATGCGCAAACGGGCCGGGCTGGCACGGGCGTTGGTGCTGGACCCGCAGATCATCCTCTGCGACGAGCCTGACTCCGGCCTCGACCCGGTGCGCACCTCCTACCTCTCCCAGCTGCTGATCGACCTCAACACCCAGATCGACGCCACCATGCTGATCGTCACCCACAACCTGGACATCGCCGCCACCGTGCCCGACAACATGGGCATGCTGTTCCGGCGCGAGCTGGTCGCCTTCGGGCCGCGCGAGCTGCTGCTGACCAGTGAGGAGCCGGTGGTGCGGCAGTTCCTGACCGGCCGCCGGGCCGGGCCGATCGGGATGTCCGAGGAGAAGGACGAGGCCCAACTCGCCCAGGAGGCGGGCTGGGAGGCCGGCCCGCCCGGGCCGCTGGTGCCGCAGCTGGAGCCCTCGCCGGGCCTTGGCCCGCGCGCCGCCGTCGACCGGCGCCGGGCCCGGGTGCTCTCGATGTGGGACCAGCTGCCGCCCGCCGCCCGGGAGGCCGTCCGCACCGGGCTGGCCCCGAGCCAGGGCGGCCCGGCGTGAGCGCCCCGGCAGCCGACCGGCCGGCCAAGCCGGTGGGGCGCCCGTACCGGCCGGGCTTCCCCGGGCTCGGTGCGCTGCGGCAGACCGGCCGGCTCTTCCAGCTCGCCGCCACCACCGTGCGGGACACCTTCCGGCGGCCGTTCCAGTGGCGCGAGTTGATCGAGCAGTTCTGGTTCGTGGCCAGTGTGACCATCCTGCCCGCCGCCCTGGTCTCGATCCCGTTCGGCGCCGTGATCGCACTGCAAGTGGGCTCACTGGCCCAGCAGTTGGGTGCACAGTCGTTCACCGGTGGGGCGAGCGTGCTGGCCGTGATCCAGCAGGCCAGCCCGCTGATCGTGGCGCTGCTGATCGCGGGGGCGGGGGGCTCGGCGATCTGCGCCGACCTCGGCTCCCGGAAGATCCGCGAGGAGCTGGACGCGATGGCGGTGATGGGCGTCTCGCCGATCCAGCGGCTCGTGGTGCCGAGGGTGCTGGCCACCATGCTGGTGGCCGTGCTGCTGAACGGCCTGGTGTCAGTGGTCGGCACCCTCGGCGGCTACTTCTTCAACATCGTGCTCCAGCACGGCACTCCGGGCGCCTACCTGTCCAGCTTCTCCGCCCTGGCCCAGCTGCCCGACCTGTACGTGAGCGAGTTCAAGGCGCTGGTCTTCGGCTTCATCGCGGGCATCGTGGCCGCCTACCGCGGCCTCAACCCGCGCGGCGGCCCGAAGGGGGTGGGCGACGCGGTGAACCAGTCGGTGGTGATCACCTTCCTGCTGCTCTTCCTGGTCAACGTCGCCATCACCGGCGTCTACCTCCAGCTCGTCCCGCAGAAGGGAGCCTGAGCCGTGGCCCTGCTCGACAAGCTGGACGAGACCGGCGACCACCTGCTCTTCCACCTCACCGCCCTGCTCTGGGTGCCGCGCACGCTGCGCCGCTACTCCCGCGAGGTGCGCCGCCTGCTGGCCGAAGTGGCCTTCGGCAGCGGCGGGTTGGGCGTGATCGGCGGCACCGTCGGAGTGATGTTCGGGATGACCCTGTTCACCGGCACCGTGGTCGGCCTGCAGGGCTACGCGGCGATGAACCAGCTCGGCACCACCGCCTTCACCGGCTTCATCTCCGCCTACTTCAACACCCGCGAGATCGCCCCGCTGGTGGCCGGCCTCGCGCTCTCCGCCACCGTCGGGGCCGGCTTCACCGCCCAGCTCGGCGCGATGCGGATCAACGAGGAGGTGGACGCCCTGGAGGGCATGGGCATCCGCTCGATGCCGTACCTGGTCACCACCCGGGTGATCGCCGGGATCGTGGCCATCGTGCCGCTCTACGGCATCGGCCTGCTCAGCAGCTATCTCGCCTCGCGGGCCGTCACCGTCCTCGTCAACGGCCAGTCGGCGGGCACCTACGACCACTACTTCAACCTCTTCCTCTCCCCGGCCGACGTGCTGCTCTCCACCCTCAAGGTGCTGCTGTTCAGCATCGTGGTGATCCTCGCGCACTGCTACTACGGCTACACCGCCAAGGGCGGCCCGGCCGGGGTCGGCATCGCGGTGGGCCGCTCGGTGCGCAACGCCATCGTGGTGATCAGCCTGGCCGACTTCCTGCTCAGCCTCGCGATCTGGGGCGCGACCACGACGGTGCGGGTGGCCGGATGACCGCCAACGGATCCAACGCCCGCCGCAGGTACCGCCGTTACGGCCGCCGCGGCGCCGGAGTGGTCTTCCTGCTGGTGCCCGCCCTGCTGGCCTGGCTGGCGGTGGCCGTCTACGACCGGGCCTTCACCGACTCCGCCGACGTCACGGTGGAGACCGGCAGCGCCGGCCACGAGCTGCACCTGAACGCCGACGTGAAGCTGCGCGGGGTGGTGGTCGGCCAGGTGCGCCGGATCAGCAGCGACGGCGGCGGCGCCCGGCTCACCCTGGCGCTCGACCCGGCCAAGCTGCCGCAGATCCCCGCCCAGGTCTCCGTCCAACTGCTGCCCACCACGCTCTTCGGCGAGCGGTACGTGGCCCTGGTGCCCGACACCCCGCAGCCCGCCGGCCACCTGGCCGCCGGCGCGGTGATCCGGCAGGACCACTCGGCCGACGCGGTCGAGCTCCAGCAGGTGCTCGACCACCTGATGCCGGTGCTCACCGCCGTGCAGCCCGCCAAACTCTCCGCCACGCTGAGCGCGGTGGCCACCGCACTCAGCGGCCGGGGCGCGCAACTCGGCCAGACCCTGGACTCGTTGGACGCCTACCTGAAGCAGCTCAACCCCGAGCTGCCCACCCTGAACGCGGACATCCGCGAGCTGGTCACCGTCAGCCGGGCCTACGACCGGGCCGCGCCCGACCTGGTGCAGGCACTCACCGACTTCACCCGCACCAGCTCCACCATCGCCCAGCAGCAGGCCGGCCTCGCCGAGGTCTACGGCAGCACCACCAGCGCCGCGCAGGACCTCACCGCCTTCCTGCAGCAGAACAAGGACAACCTGATCCACCTGACCGCCGACAGCACCGGCACGCTCAACCTGCTGGCCGAGTACGCCCCTGCCTTCCCCTGCACGCTGCGCACCATGGCCACCTTCGTGCCGGCCATGGACCACGCGCTCGGCAAGGGCACCGACCAGCCGGGGCTGCACGTCAGCGTCAGCACGCTGCCCTCGCGCGGCGGCTACCAGGCGGGCACCGACGCCCCGAGCTACCGGGCGAGCACCGGCCCGCAGTGCTACGCCGTGCCGTACACCGGGCGGACCACCCCGCTCAGCAACGCCCCTTCCTTCACCGGGCCGGACCCGAGCAGCCTCGGCCTGCCCAACTCCCCGCAGGAGAACCACCTTGTCGGCGAACTGCTCGCCACCGCCACGCCGGCCCCGGCCGCTGCCGCCCCCGCCGGGCCCGGGGCGCCCGACTGGGCCAGCCTGCTGGCCGGGCCGGTCTACCGAGGGGCGGAGGTGACGGTGCGATGAGAAGGCGCAGCCTCGCCGGGCCGGTCACCAAATCGCTGGTCTTCGTGGTGGTCACCAGCCTGGCCACCGGCGCCCTGGCGCTCAGCATCGCGGACACCGGGGTGGGCGACACCGTCGGCTACACCGCGCAGTTCACCGACGTGACCGGCCTGGCGCCCGGCGATTCGATCCGGATCGCGGGCGTGCGGGTCGGGCAGGTGGACAGCGTCGGCGTGGTCGACCACCGGGTGGCCCAGGTGCGGTTCTCGGTGGACCGGGACAAGCCGCTGCCGGAGACCGTCACCGCCTCGGTCAAGTACCTCAACCTGGTCGGCCAGCGCTACATCGACCTGGAGCGCGGCCCCGGGGCGGTCGGCGCCGACCTGACCCCGGGCGGGCTCATCCCGCTCGCCCGCACCACCCCGGCGCTCGACCTCACCCAGCTCTTCCACGGCTTCCAACCGCTCTTCCAGGGCCTGGCCCCCGACCAGGTCAACCAGCTCGCCAACGAGATCGTCCAGGTGCTCCAGGGCGAGGGCGGCACGGTGGACGGACTGCTGCAGTCGATCGGCTCGCTCACCACCACGCTGGCGGCCAAGGACCAGGTGATCGGGCAGGTGGTGGACAACCTCAACGCCGTGCTGGCCACCGTCAACGGCCGGGAGAGCGGCTTCACCGACCTGGTGGCCACCCTCCAGCAGCTGGTGAACGGCTTCGCCGCCGACCGGGCCCCGATCGGCCAGTCGATCAGCGCCATCTCCCAACTGGCCGACAGCACCGCCGGGTTGCTCCAGCAGGGCCGGGCCCCGCTGAAGGACTCGATCGCCCAGCTCGGCCGGCTCTCCACCAACCTGGCCGACAACTCGGGCGAGTTGGAGAGCTTCCTGCGCAACACCCCGGAGAAGATGCGGACGATCGGCCGGGCCGCCTCCTACGGCTCCTGGCTCAACCTCTACCTCTGCGAGGCCACGGTCACCGGCGTCACCACCTACGACGGCAGCAAGGCGCCGACCGGCCTGCCCGTCACCGAATCGAGGTGCCGAGGATGACTCGCACGCCCGACACTCCCCGGCGGGGCCCGCTGTACCGCCCGCTGCGCGAACGCAATGCGGCGGCCGTCGGCGCCCTCGGCCTGCTGCTCCTGCTGCTGCTCACCGCGGTCGCCTACCGGGCCGACGCGCTGCCGTTCATCGGCCAGGGCACCCACTACGACGCCGAGTTCAGCGACGCCGCCGGGCTGCGGCCGGGCAACGAGGTGCGGATCGCCGGGGTCAAGGTGGGCAAGGTGACGGCCGTGTCGCTGGACGGGGCGAAGGTGAAGGTCGGCTTCGCGGTGCAGGGCGCCTGGATCGGCGACGCCTCCACCGCCGCGATCGGCATCAAGACCCTGCTCGGCGAGAAGTACCTGGCCGTCGACCCGCTCGGCGCCCACACCCAGGACCCGAGGGACCGCATCCCGCTGGCCCGCACCACCTCGCCGTTCGACGTCACCCAGGCCTTCGACCAGCTCGGCCGGACGGCCGGCGCGATCGACGGCAAGCAGCTGGCCCAGAGCTTCCAGGTGATCGCCGACACCTTCAAGGACACCCCCGCCTCGGTGCGCACCGCCGCCGACGGACTCTCTGCGCTCTCCAGGACCATCGCGAGCCGGGACGACCAGCTCGCGCAACTCCTGGCCGGGAGCAAGCAGTTGACCAAGACGCTGAGCGAGCAGAACGGCCGGTTCGAGCAGATCCTCGGCGACGGCAACCTGCTGCTCGGCGAGATCCGGCAGCGGCGCGACGCGATCCACCAACTGCTGACCGGTACGCAGCAGTTGAGCACCCAGCTGACCGGCCTGGTGGCCGACAACACGCGGCAGCTCGGGCCGACGCTGGACGCGCTCGACCGGGTCACCGCCGTGCTGGCCGCCAACCAGAGCAGCCTGGACCAGACCCTCGCGCTGGCCGGGCCGTACTACCGGCTGCTCGGCAACACGCTGGGCAGCGGGCGCTGGTTCGACGGCTACCTGTGCGGGGTGATCCCGAAGTCCTACCTGCCCGCAGGCAGCACCCCGGCCAGCGGGTGCCTGCCGGCCAAGCCCCAAGGCGGTCACTGATGGCCATGCATCCCCTGCGCCGCCGGGCGCTCACCGGGGCCGCCGCCCTGGTCGTGGTCGGCGGCGTGGTGACCGCCGGCGTGGTGGCCGCCCGCCCGCCCGAGGGCAAGCACCTCACCGCCGTGTTCGACCACGCCACCGGCGTCTACCCGGGCTCCGACCTGCGGGTGCTCGGGGTCAAGGTGGGCACCGTGGACTCGGTGCGACCGGAGGGCACCAAGGTGCTGGTCACCCTCACCCTGGACGCGGGCGTCCGGGTGCCCGCCGAGGCCCAGGCCGTGGTGGTCGCCCCCAGCGTGGTGGCCGACCGGTACATCCAGCTCACGCCGGCCTGGACCGGCGGACCGGAGATCGCCGACCACACCGAGATCCCGCTCTCCCGCACCGCCAACCCGCTCGAACTCGACCAGCTCTACCAGTCGGTGACCCAACTCGCCGACGCCCTGGGCCCGAACGGCGCCAATGCCACCGGGGCGCTCTCCCGGCTGCTCGACACCGGCGCGCAGAACCTCGGCGGCAACGGAAAGGCGATCGGCGACTCGATCGCCGGCCTCGGCCAGGCCGGCCGCACCCTCTCCGGCCACAGCGGCGACCTGTTCGCCACCCTGGACTACCTGCAGTCCTTCACCGCCATGCTCAAGGAGAACGACGGCAAGGTGCGCACCGCCACCGACCAACTGGCCTCCGTGACGGGCTTCCTGGCCCAGGACCGGCAGGACATCGGCGCGGCCCTGCAGCAACTCGCCACCGCGCTCGGCCAGGTGAAGGGCTTCATCCAGGACAACCGGGACCGCCTGAAGACCGTGGTCGAGCGCCTGGCGCCGATCACCCAGTCGCTGGTCGACCAGCGCACCTCGCTGGCCGAGCTGCTCGACACCGCTCCGCTGGCCGCCGACAACGTGCTGAACGCCTTCGACACCACCAACGGCACCCTGGACGGCCGGGTCGATCTCAACGAACTCGGCGGCGCACCAATGCCGTTGCCCCTGCCACTGCCCCCCACCGGCACCATCGGCTCCGGAGGTACCCGATGAGGCGCGCCACGGCCGCGGCCGGCCTGCTGGCCCTCACCACCCTGGCCGGCTGCTCCGGCTCCTTCCACGGGATCCAGGACCTGCCGCTGCCCGGCGGCGCCGACCTCGGCAGCCACCCGTACGAGGTGACCGCGCACTTCGCCGACGTGCTCAGCCTGGTGCCGCAGGCCGCCGTCCGGGTCAACGACGTGGCCGTGGGCCGGGTCACTGGCATCGCGCTCGCCCCCGGCGACTGGTCGGCCGTGGTCACCATGCGGATCAACGGCGACGTGCACCTGCCCGCCAACGCCTACGCCCACCTGGAGCAGTCCAGCCTGCTCGGCGAGAAGTACGTGCAGCTGAGCAGCCCGCCCACCGGCCAGAGCGCCGCCGGCAGCCTCGGGGCGGGCGGGGTGATCCCGGCGAGCCGGACCGACCGCAACCCCGAGGTGGAGGAGGTGTTCGGCGCGCTCTCGATGCTGCTCAACGGCGGTGGAGTAGCCCAACTGAACACCATCACAACTGAGTTGAACAAGGCGCTGACCGGCAACGAGCCGCAGCTGCGCTCGGCGCTGGCCCAGTTGAACACCCTGGTCGGCAATCTGGACGCCCACCGCAAGGACATCACCGACGCGCTGGACGGCGTCAACAAGCTCTCCGCCACCCTGGCCGCCCGCGACCAGCAGATCGGCACCGTGCTCACCGGGCTCAGCCCCGGCCTCAAGGTGCTCGACCAGCAGCGCGGCGCCCTGGTCACCATGCTCCGCTCGCTGGACACCCTCTCCGGCGTCGTGGTGGACACCGTGAACCGCAGCCGGGACGACATGGTGGCCGACCTGCACGCCCTCGCCCCCACCCTGCAGCGCCTGGCCGACGCGGGCAAGGCCCTGCCGGACGCGCTCCAGGTGCTGCTCACCTACCCGTTCACCGACGAGGTGTTGCGCGGCGTCAAGGGCGACTACCTCAACCTCTACCTCGACCTCACCGCCGCCCCGGGCACCCAGATCATCCCGGCGCTCTCCCCGGACGACAACGCCTCACCCCCACCGCTCCCCAGCCCGTCCCCGACGGACACCCCCACTGACCAGCCCACGGACACTCCGACCGACACCCCGACCGACACCCCCACGGACGCCCCGACCGATACGCCCACGGACACCCCTACCGACACTCCGACGGACACGCCCACCGACACTCCGTCCGACACCCCCAGTGACACGCCCACCGACCCGGCTCCGCAGCACCGGACCGCCAGCCCGCGCCCGCCGCTGCCGCTGCCCCCGGTCACCGCCCCCACCACGACCGGTCACCCCGGCGGAGGCCGCTGATGCTCACCCTCGCCACCCGGCTGAAGAACCTCGCCTTCCTGCTCATCGCCGTCCTGGTGCTGGGCTACCTGGGCATCCGGTACGCCGACCTGGGTCGGTACGTCGGCCTGCGCGGCTACTACACCGTGCGGGTCCAACTCCCCGATACCGGCGGCCTGTTCGAGCACGCCAACGTGACCTACCGGGGCGTCTCGGTGGGCCGGGTCGGGCCGATCCGGCTGACCCCCGACGGGGTGGAGGCCGAGCTGCGGATCCAGGACTCGGCGCCGCGCATCCCCACCCACCTCAAGGCCGTGGTGGCCGACCTCTCCGCCGTCGGCGAGCAGTACATCGACCTGCGCCCGACCAGCGACGCCCCGCCGTACCTGGGGAACGACTCGGTGGTGGCCCGGGCCGACGCGAGCGTGCCGCCGCCGGTGACCAACCTGCTGACCAGCGTGGACTCGCTGGCGAGCTCGGTGCCGGTGCAGTCGCTGCGCACGGTGGTGGACGAGTTCGGCGCGGCGTTCAACGGCCAGGGCGCCAACCTGCAGGCGCTGCTGGACAACAGCGGCCACCTGCTCGACTCGGCGAGCAAGGCGCTGCCCGGCAACATCACGCTGATGGAGGACGGGCGGGCCGTGCTCTCCACCCAGATCGAGGAGAGCGAGGCGCTGCGCTCCTTCGCGAGCAGCGCGGCCCAGCTGGCCGCACAGCTCAACGCCTCCGACACCGACCTGCGCCGGCTGATCGCCGCCGCCCCCGAGGCCACCGGCCAGGTCGCCGCGCTGCTGCGCGACCTGAACCCGAGCCTGAGCGTGGTGCTGGCCAATCTGCTGACCACCTCCGACCTCGCGGTGACCCGCCAGCGCGGCCTGGAGGAACTCCTGGTCCGCCTCCCGGCGGTGGCCGCCGCCGGCGCCACCGTGATCGACGACAAGGGAGCCCACCTCGGCATGGCCGTCACCTTCTTCTCACCGCTGCCCTGTACCGCAGGCTACGGCGGCACCACCTACCGCAACGGCCTGGACCTCAGCCCGGCCCCCGCCTTCAACACCGCCGCCCGCTGCACCGCCGACCCCAGCACCGGCGTCGAGGTCCGGGGCTCGGCCAACGCCCCCGGTGGCGCCCCGCTCGCGCCGCCCGCCCAGTCCGGCGCGCTGCTCCCCGCCGTCGCGAATCAGCCGACCGGCCGGACGGCCATCCCGCAGCTCCCCGGTGCCCTGGGCCTGCCCGCCCTCCCGCAGGGCCCGACCGACCTCGGTGGTCTGCTCGGACTGGTGGCCCGATGAGCGCCCCGACCCAGGCGCGGACGGTCGAGGACGCGGTCGAGGCGGAGGAGCGGTCGGCGGCCGAGCGGCCGGGGCCGCGCCGGGCCCACCGCTGGCTGGCCTGGGCCGTGGTGGTGGCCTCGGCGGTGTTCTGCGCGGTGGCCACGGTGACGTACCAGCAGGCGCGATCGTCCGAGGCACTGGCCTACGGCCGGGCCCGGGACGCCGCGCTGGCCGACGCCCGGCAGGGGCTGGCCCGGCTGAACACCGTGCAGGCGGCCACCGTGGAGGGGAGCCTGCAGAGCTGGCTGTCGGCCACCACCGGCCCGCTGCACGAGCAGCTCCAGCGCACCGGGGGCGCCGACGCCACCACCCTGCGCCAAGCGGGGGCCTCGGCGCGCGGCACCGTCACCGAGGCCGCGCTCACCGAGCTGGACACCCGGGCGGGCACGGCCCGGCTGATCGCCACCGTCACGGTGGAGCTGACCCCCAAATCCGGTGCGCCGAGCACCGACCGCAAGCGCTTCGAAGCGGGCCTGGCCCGGACCCCGGACGGCTGGAAGATCACCTCGCTGACCGCCGTCCCGGTCGGCGCGAGCTGAGAGGAGACCCGGCGTGAGCAGCGAAGAGAACATCGAGCCCCGAGGTGAGCGCCGCTGGTGGCTGCTGCCGACCCTGGTGGCTCTGGCCCTGCTGGCCACCGGCGGCTACCTGGTCCGCCAGGCGGGGCAGGCGGAGGACGCGGCCGACGCCAATCGGGCGCTGACCGACAGCCGGGCCACCACGGAGGTGATCGGCGACGTGGGCAATGCGCTCGGCCGGATCTTCTCGTACACCCCGGCCGACGCGGATGGCACGGCCAAGGCCGCCGGGCAGCTGCTCGACGGCCGGGCGGCGCAGCAGTACCAGACCCTGTTCGCCCAGGTGCGGCCGCAGGTGAAGGACCAGCAGCTGACCCTGACCTCGCGGGTGGTGCGGGCCGGAGTGACGCAACTGGCCCGTGACCAGGCCGAGTTGCTGGTCTTCCTGGACCAGAGCTCGCAGCGGGCGGGCAAGCCCGCGACCAGTGCGGCGGCCCAACTCTCGGTGACGGCCCGCCGTGAGGGCGGGCACTGGCGGATCACCGAACTCAAGAACCGGTAGGGGAGCGGGAGATGGCGGGAGTGAAGCGGCACCCGGTGCTGCTGGCGGCGCTGGCCCTGGTGCTGGCGGCAGTGGTGGCCGCCGGCTGGACGGGTTGGTCCTGGTACGCGGCCGCGCACGACGACACGGCCTCCTACGCGCGGGCCCGGGACCAGGCGCTGGCGGCGGGGGAGCAGGCGATCCAGAACATGAACACCCTGGACCACGCTGACCTGACCCGGGGCCTGGACCTCTGGGAGTCCTCCACCACGGGCGACCTGCACGACCAACTGGTGCAGGGCCGATCGGAGTTCAGCAAGCAGGTGCAGCAGGCCCAGACGGTGAGCACGGCCAAGGTGCTGGCCGGGGCGGTGACCGAGCTGGACGAGCGGGCCGGCCGGGCCGGGGTGATGGTCGCCCTCCGGGTCACCGTGCAGGCCCCGAAGGCCCAGCCCGCCACCAAGGAGACCCGAATGCTCGGCGAGCTGACCCGTACGGCGACCGGCTGGAAGCTGAGCGCCCTCGGCCAGGCCCCGATGGGCTCCACCGCCGGCCAGTAAGCCGCCCTGCTCGTCCTGGAGAGGATCCGCCCCGATGTCGACCACCACCACCCGCCACCTGATCAACCGCCGGCGCCGCCTGGCCGCCCGCCCGACCTCCCCCGACGTGATCCGGCCCGAGCCACCGGAGCCGCAGGACCAGGCCACGCCCGAGGAGGCCCCCGCCGCCGGTCGCCCGGGCCGGCTGACCCACCGCGCCCTGCTGCCCCTGCTGGCCGCCCTCACCGTGCTGCTCGGCGGCTTCAGCGCCTGGGCGGCCACCCACGCCGCCGAGCTCCGCACGGGCGGCGGCTCGCACAACGCCGCCCTCGCCGACCCGGCCCGGACCAGCGAGGTGAAGGGCGCCGTGACGGCGGCGGTGAACGCGCTGTTCTCGTACAACTACGCCGACACCGCCCGCACCGACAACGCGGCGAAGTCGCTGCTCACCGGCGGCGCCGTGCAGCAGTACGCGGGGATGCTGGCCCAGGTGCGGCAGCAGGCGCCGCAGCAGAAGTTGGTGCTGACCACCACGGTGACGGACAGCGGGGTGGTGCAGCTGGACGGCGACCGGGCCCGGCTGCTGGTCTTCGCCGACCAGCGCAACACGAGCACGGCGGCCGGCAGCGGGCAGTCGAGCTACGCCGCCGCGATGTTCGCGGTGGACGTGATCCGCCAGGGCGGCAGCTGGCGGATCAGCAACCTCGACACGTTCAACTCCTGACCCGCGCGCCCGCCGCCGGCCGAGTCCGTGGGGCACAAGGCGTCCGAGTACCTGTTCCTTCTTGAGGCTAACTCAACTCGACTCAGCCGAGGTACGGCGTCGGCCGGGCCTCGCGGAAGTGCTGGAGGCGGAGCCGCTGTGTGTGGTGCATGGGTAGGCCATCCAGTTCCTTGGGGGTGACCCACCGCAGTGCCGTGGACTCGTCAGAGATGGCCAGCTCTCCGCCCACGACCCGGGCCGTGAAGCACACGTTGAACTGCCGCCGCACCTCTCCGTCGCTGTACGCGATGATGTGGCGCGGGTCAGTGTAGGTGCCGACCAGCCCGGTGATCTCGACGTCGAGGCCGGTTTCCTCCTTCACCTCCCGGACCGCCGTGCCGGGGAGGGAATCGCCCAGGTCCATCCCGCCGCCGGGCAGGGCCCACAGGCCGCTGTCGGTTCGACGCTGCATCAGGATGCGTCCGGCGTCGTCGGTGACCACGGCCGAGGCGGCTACCACCATGCTGTTCGGGGCCGGGGCGGCCGGGTCGTCGTAGTACTCGGTGCGTGCCACTGGTCAGCCTTCCATCAGGGGTCTTGCCATTGCCCACACGGCGTCGAAGCTTGCGGCGTAGCTGTCGAACATGCCGCCGTCGCCCGCTCGGCGGAGGTGCCAGACGGGTGCGCCGAAGGCGTTCACGCCCCACACATCGGCGTTCACCATCATGTGGTCGTCGGCGCGGTAGAGGCTGTTGTACAGGGTGGTGCCATGGGTCCGGACCTCTACGCCAGGCACACCGAGTAGAGGTCGGTAGTGCATCGCGGCGAGCCGGCATCGGGACTCGATCCCGTGCCCGAACTTCTCCTCCCTGCCGCGCTGTTGGACATTGGCTCTGTCTGCGTCCCCGAGGGCGATCCGGATGCGGCACCCTTCGGCCGCCTGCCTCTTCAACTTCTCGTTGAGGCGCGGGTATGCCTCGTGCAGGAAGACGGCGCCGGCCATGACGGCGCGTAGACGCTCGTTCGCCATGCTTGCCTTTGCCGTTGTCATGGGGACCTTCTGCCGCATGCGGGACATCCCGAAGTGCCGTCTGTACGAGGTTCCACCGTCCTGGGTGACGTCAGATCATCAGTGAGGGGGCGCGTGAATCCTGACGCGAACCGCCCAGTCGACGCGACTGGGGCGGACCTCAAGTCGCTGCTGCACTCCCTCTCGCTCGATACCGGATCGGCCCGATGGACCTGGGCCGGGACGACTACGACCCGGTGGAGTACCACGCGTTCATGGAGGCGTTGGAGCGGGACGGCGTATCCCTGCCGATAGCGTTCCTCCGGCTGATGGACCACGACGGGCAGCACTGACTGCCGGTGATCAACCCAGCCCCGCCCGCGCGATCCGGGAGCCGGCGGAGCGTCAGAACGTGTAGGTGAAGTGGGCCTTGGAGAGGATGCCGGGAGCGACGTCGAGGTTGACGTAGCTTGGGGCGGTCTCGCTGGAGAAGCCGAAGGTCATCGTGGTGCTCTGGCCCGGGGCCAGGGTGCCGCCGGCGAAGTCGCCGATGCCGCGGCCGCTGTCGATGATGCTGCGGGTGGCGCCGCCATCGGAGACGGCCGTGGCGGTGGCCAGGCCGAGGTCCACGTTCTTGCCGCCCTTGTTGGTGAAGACGACCTTGACCTGGTAGTTGTGCGCGCCGGTGCCGATGCCCTCGTACTCGCCGGGGGTGTAGGCGACGGGCGCGGCCGGGGCGATCTCCAGGCCGTTGCCCAGCTTCACGGCGTCCGTGCCCAGCACGGCGGTCTGCCCGCCCGGGGTGGCGGCGGCCGTCCCGGCGACCTTGCTGCCGGTGTCGGTGGAGAGGCTCTTCACGGCCTTGTCGACCCCCAGGAAGACCGTGCAGATCACCACGACGGTCAGGACCAGCCCGAGCACCCCGGTGAGGATCCCGCCGATCGCGGCTCTGCGGCCCACGCCGAGCCTGCGGGCCTTGCCGAGGCCGACGAAGCCGCAGACCACCGCCGGGATGGCGACCAGCCCGGAGACCAGGTTGAGCCCGGGCACGATCCCGCCGACCAGGGCGATCACGCCGCAGACCAGCGCGGCCGTGGCCGCGCCGTTGGTGGGGCGGGGCTGCGCCGGCTCGGGCAGCACGGAGGGCGGGGGCGGGGTCAGGTGGGTCTGGGGCACGACGGAGTTCCTTCCGGCAGGGGCGGGGGCCATGGGGCGGGAGCCACCAGGGCAGGTGGAGGCAGTGCCCCCGAGGTCGTCAGGGGGCACGGCAGGTCAGTCAGGAGTACAGGGCCCGTACAGGCGCAAGGGCCGCCGCAGCGGCCCTTAGTAACTCCATACAATCAGCCGCCGCGAGGCGCGGGCCGCCGCACAGGTCCCGAGTTGCCGGGTCGAAGGTCCCATCCGGCCGGGATGCGCCGCGTAGCGGCGGGCAGCACGATGAGCGGAGGAACGATCACCCCCGGGCGCCCGGGGCACGGCGGCGGCACCGCGGACGGGAGGCGGCCGATGGGCGGCGGCGACAGCCACTGGCCGGAGCTCACCGGGCCGCTGCGGCAGATCCTGGAGGGCACCGCAGCCGGGGTCGGCGTGCTCGACACCGAGCTGCGGTACCGGTACGTCAACCCGGCGCTGGCCCGGATGAACGGGGTGCCCGCCGCCGAGCACCTCGGCCGCACCATCGCCGAGGTGGTGCCCGGCATCGACGCCCGCGAGGACGTGCTGCGGGCCGTGCTGGCCGACGGCGAGCCGAGGGAGACCACCTCCAGCGGCCACACCCGCGCGCTCTCCACGCTGCGCCGCCGGTACTGGCACGGCGCCTACCACCGGCTCACCGAAGGCGGCCGCACCACCGGCCTGGTCGGCATCGTGCTGGAGGTCACCGCCTCCCGCGAGCAGCAGCACGAGCTGGAGCAGGCCCGCAACCGGCTCACCCTGCTCGACGCCGCCGCCACCCGGATCGGCACCACCCTCCACATGGACACCACCTGCGGCGAACTCGCCGACTACCTGGTGCCCACCCTGGCCGAGATCGCCACCGTGGAGGTGCTGCCCTTCCAGGACGCCCCGGAGGCCCGGCCCGCCACCAAGGGCCACCTGCGGCTGCGCCGGGCGGCGATGGCCGCCCTGGCCGAGCTGCGCGAGGAGGTGGGCGCCTTCGGCACCCCGGGGGAGTACGTGGACTACCAGCCCGGCTCGGCCGTGCCGCGCTGCCTGGCCACCGGGCGGCCGGTGATCTCCAACGTGCCGGACGACGAGACGCTGCGCCGGGCCGCCCCCAACGCCGGGCGGGTGCCCGGGTACCGGGCGCTCGGCATCCACTCCGCGCTGGTGGTGCCGCTGGCCGCCCGGGGCCACCAGATCGGCACCGTCACGCTGACCAGGGTGGCCGGCTCGCCCGCCTTCACCGGGGACGACGCCACCGCCGCCCAGGATCTGGTGCGCCGGGCCGCGATCAGCCTGGACAACGCCCGCCGCTACACCCGCGAGCACTCCATCGCCCTCGACCTGCAGCGCGCCCTGCTGGCCGACCCGGGCGAGCCCCACCCCGACCTGGACGTGGCCTTCCGCTACCGCCCGGCCGGCACCAGCGCCCTGGTCGGCGGCGACTGGTACGAGACCGCCGCGCTGCCCGACGGCCGCACCCTGCTGGCGATCGGCGACGTGATGGGCCACAGCCTGGAGGCCGCCGTCGAGATGAGCCACTACCAGGCGATGCTGCGGGTGCTGGCCGGGATGCAGCTGCCGCCCGAGCAGATCCTGGAGCAGATGGACACCCTGCTCGGCCGGGCCAAGGCCGCCCGCCCGGCCACCTGCCTGGTGGTCACCGCCGACCCGGCCGGCGGCAGCTGCCGGTACGCCAGCGCCGGTCACCTGCCCCCGGCCGTGGTCCACCCCGACGGGCGCACCGCCCTGCTCCCGGTCAACCCCGGCCCGCCGCTGGGCACCGGCCTCGGCGGCTACCGCTCGGCCACGGCCGAGCTGCCCGCCCACCACACCCTGCTGCTCTACACCGACGGCCTGGTCGAGCGCCGGGGCGAGGACATCGACGACTCGCTGCGCCGCCTCACCCGCCTCAGACTGCCCCCGCACGCCCCGGCCGACCAGCTGCTCGACGCCGTGCTCGCGCTGGCCCCCGCCCCGGCCGAGGACGACATCGCGCTGCTGGCCGCCACCGCCCTGCCGTACGGCTCGACGGTGTGACCCATGGGCCTGACCAGCCACAAGGTGCTCCTGCTGGCCGCGCTGATCACGGTGGCGCTGGTGGCCGGCACGCTCTGGATCTGGCCGCGGCTGGCCGTGCGCAGCTGGCCCGCGCTGTTCGCGCGCCTGGCCACCGTGCTGCTCACCCAGCTGGCGCTGGTCTGCACGCTCGGGCTCCTGGCCAACGACTACTTCGCCTTCTACAGCTCCTGGGGCGATCTGCTGGGCACCGACCACGGCGGCCGGGTCACCCTGACCACCACCGCCGGGGGAGGGCCGGGCCCGGCCGCCGGGGTGGTGCCGCTGCCAGCCGACGAGGTGCACGGGCCCGGCGCGCCCGGGCAGGCCCCCGACCAGGTGGGGCGGCTCGACCACGTCCGGCTGCCCGGCGCGGTCAGCGGGCTCAGCACCGACGGGTACGTCTACCTGCCGCCGCAGTACTTCCAGGGTGCCTACGCGCACAAGGCCTTCCCGGCGCTGGTGGTGCTCACCGGCTTCCCCGGGGACGCCAAGAACCTGGTCACCAAGCTCGACTACCCCGCCAGCCTGCTGCGCCTGCTGCGGGCGGGCGGCGTCACCCCGGTGGTGCTGGTGCTGCTGCGGCCCTCCCCCTCGATGCCCCGGGACAGCGAGTGCGAGGACGTGCCGGGCGGCCCGCAGGCGCTGACCTACTTCACCACCGACGTGCCGGCCGCCGTCCGGGCCTCCTACCGGGTGCTCGGCGGGGCGCACGCCTGGGCGGCGATGGGGGATTCGACCGGGGGCTACTGCGCGCTGAAGTTCGCGCTGACCAGGCCCGAGGTGTACGCCTCGGCGGTCTCGCTCTCCGGCTACTTCCGGGCGGCCGAGGACGTGACCACCGGCGACCTGTTCGCCGGCAGCCCGCAGCGCCGGCAGGACGCCGACCTCACCTGGCGGCTCACCCACCTCCCGCAGCCCGCCGTCTCGCTGCTGCTCGCCGACAGCCGGCAGGACGGCAGCACGTACGCCGACAGCACGGCCTTCGCCGGCCTGGCCCGGCCGCCGCTCACCGTGGACCGGGCGAGCGTGCCGACCGGCGGGCACAACTTCACCACCTGGACGCAGCTGATCCCGCCCGCCCTCCAGTGGCTCTCACCCCGGCTGACCCCGCCGGGCTGAACCAGGTGGCCCTCACAGGCCCCGGGCGCCGTCGATCCGCTCGCGGAGCAGGTCGGCATGGCCGTTGTGCCGGGCGTACTCCTCGATCAGGTGCACCAGCACCCAGCGGAGCGAGACCACGCCGCGCCAGGAGTCCACCCCCTCGAGGTCCAGATCGGGCGCACCGGCGGTGAACTCCTCGGCGAAGGCGACCTCGGCTCGCCAGGCGGCCCAGGCCGCCTCGATCACGGCCGGGTCGGCCACCGCGCCGTCGAAGTCGGCATCGGGGCACTCGGGCGTGCCGTGGAGCGGGGCCAGGTCACCGCGGCCGGCCAGCACCCGGCGGAACCAGCGGTGCTCGACCTCGGCGAGGTGGCGGACCAGGCCGAGCAGCGAGAGCGTGGAGGGCGGCACCGAGCGCAGCGCCAACTCACCCGTCAGACCGGCGCACTTGAGCTCCAGGGTGGCCCGCTGCGCCGCCAGCAGGTCGGTGAGCAGGGTGCGCTCGTCGGCGTTGGCGGGCGTGCGGAAGCGGGTGTCCGCCTCCTCGGGGACGGACAGTCCTGCTCTGCGCTCGGCCACGGGTGTGCCTCACATCCGGTCGGGGCTCTCGATGCCGAGCAGGTCGAGCCCGTGGGCCAGGGTACGGGCCGTCAGGTCGCAGAGCGCGAGCCGGCTCTCCCGGACGGGGCTCTCGGAGCGCAGCACCGGGCAGTGCTCGAAGAAGGTGGTGAAGGCGCCGGCCAGGCCGAACAGGTAGGCGGCCAGCCGGTGGAACTCCAGCGACTCCCCGACGGACTCCACCACCGCGCCGTAGCCGAGGAGTTCGAGCGCGAGCGCCCGCTCGGCCGGCTCGGTGAGCACGAAGGCCGCCGCCCCGGACCGGTCGGGCTGCTGCCCGGCCCGCCGGAAGATCGAGCAGATCCGGGCCCGGGCGTACTGCAGGTACGGCGCGGTGTTGCCCTCGAAGGAGAGCATCCGGTCGAAGTCGAAGACGTAGTCCTTCTGCCGGTCGATCGACAGGTCGGCGTACTTGACCGCGCCGATGCCCACCGCCCGTGCCACGGCGGCCCGTTCGGCCTCGTCGAGCTCCGGGTTCTTCTCGGCGATCACGGCGGAGGCCCGGGTGACGGCCTCGGTGAGCAGGTCGACCAGCTTGACCGAGACGCCGGCCCGGGTGCGGAGCATCCGGCCGTCCGGCCCGAGCACCGAGCCGAAGCCGATGTGCTCGGCCCGCGCGGGGGCGGCAAGCCAGCCGGCCTCCGCCGCCGTCTCCCGCACCATCTGCAGGTGCTGCCGCTGCGGCAGCCCGACCACGTAGAGCACCCGGTCGGCGCCGAGGTCGGCGAGCCGGTACCGGATGGTGGCCAGGTCGGTGGCGCCGTAGCCGAAGCCGCCGTCGCTCTTGCGGACGATCAGCGGCAGCGGCTCGCCGTCCCGGCCCCGGTGCTCACCGGGGAAGACGCAGCTCGCGCCCGCGCTCTCCCGGAGCAGCCCGAGCCCGGACAACTCCTCGACCACCGAGGGGAGTACCTCGTTGTAGGCGCTCTCGCCCCGGAAGTCCCCGGGGGTGAGCCGGACGCCCAGCAGGCCGTAGACGGCCAGGAAGTAGGTCTGCGATTCGGCCACCAGCTGACGCCAGAGCCGCAGCGTCACGTCGTCGCCGCCCTGGAGCAGCACCACCCGCCGCCGGGACCGCTCCCGGTACTCCTCGGAGGCGTCGAACTTGGCCCGCGCGGCCTGGTAGAAGCCGCTCAGGTCGCCCACCGAGAGCTCGTGCGCGGCCTCGGCCTCGCCGATGTCCAGCAGGTGCTCGACCAGCATGCCGAAGGGGGTGCCCCATTCGCCGAGGTGGTTCTGCCGGATCACCTCGTGGCCCCGGGCCTCCAGCACCCGGACGGCGGCGTCGCCGATGATGGTCGACCGCAGGTGGCCGACGTGCATCTCCTTGGCCGCGTTGGGCCCCGAGTAGTCGACCACCACCCGCTCGGGCTCGGCCGCCGTCGGCACGCCCAGCCGCTCGTCCGCGGCCCGGGCCGCGAGCAGCCCGGCCAGCGCCGCGTCCGAGAGCGTCAGGTTGACGAAGCCGGGCCCGGAGATCTCCACCGCCGAGCAGAGGTCGGCCAGTTCGGCCTTGGCGACCACCTCGGCGGCCAGCGCCCGGGGGTTGGTGCCGAGCCGCTTGGCGGTGGGCAGGGCGGCGTCCGACTGGAAGTGGGCGTGCTGGGAGCGGCGGACGAGCGGATCCACCGTCTCGCCCGTCACCGTCTCGTACGCCGTCTGCAGCCGCTCGCGCAGCAGCTCTTCCAAGTTCGTCATGGGCGCGAAGGTAGCGGAGCCGCCGGGCCGCCGTCCACGGCTTTTCCGCAGGTGGGCGGCGGTCGGCCGGCGGTCGGCGGACGGGGCCCGGGCCCGCTGCCGGTGGCCTGCCGGGCTGCGCCGGCGCAGGGGCCGCCCGGCCGTCAGTCGGAGTCGGCCAGCACGGCTTCGGCGGTGCGTAGCGCGTCGTCCAGGGCGGCCCGGTCGGCCTTCAGGGCGGCGGACTCGCGCTGTTCGGCGGGGAGTTGGAGGCGGGCTTCGGCGTCGAACCAGATCTTGGCGACCTGGGTGCGAACTCGGCAGGCGATGTCGGCGACGGCCGTCTTGCGTTCTGCGGTGGAGACGCCGGAGCTGTCCCAACCGGCGTTCGCGTCCATCGGCTCGCGGTAGTGGTAGCCCTGCTCCGCCATGCAGGCCGACCAGCGGCCGAAGGCCTCGACCACGGCGGGCTCGCGCTTGGCCTGCCCCCAGGCCTCGCCGGCCAGGGTGTCGGCCAGCTTGCCGTGCTCGCCGGCGCCGAGCTGCGCCCGGCTCTTGATCGCGCAGGAGTCGACGGTGGCCGGCTGGGTGCGCATGGTGTCGGCGAGGGCGGCGTCGTAGGCGGCCTGTTCGTCCGCGTCCGGGTGGTAGCCGCGTCGCTCGGCCAGGGCGGCGTCGTGGATGCCGTACCGCCAGTCGGTGTAGGTCTTGCCACCGAGCTTGGGCAGGGGCGCCGGCGCCTCCCAGTCGGCCAGGCCGCCCTCCCGCACGCAGCGCTGGGTCAGCACGGTGGCGGCCTTGGCCAGCTTGGCCTCCTCGGCCGGGCTGAGGCGGTACGCCTCCAGCGGGAGCCGCCAGGTGGCCGGGTCGGCCGGGTCAACGGGGGGCTCGCTGGCGGAGGGGCTCACCGAAGCGGCGGCGGCCGGGGCCTCGGGGCTGGCCTGGTCGGTGCCCGGGCCGGTGCAGGCGGCGAGGGCGCAGGCAGCGGCGGCCAGGGTGAGCAGGGGCCGGAGTGCCGTCATGGCAGGCACCGTTCTCTTGGGAAAGGTAAAGGGTCGGTCATGGCATTAGAGCAGCCGGGGATCGGGACGAATCGGACAGTCCGGCTCAGTGGCCCTTAACGTTTCCGCATCCTTCGTGTGCACAGCGACTTCGCCCCCGTCGTCCGGCGGGGATTGCTTGACAGTCTCAACTATGTAGGTCTACGGTCGGAGCAGTTACTTCAGCAAGTCAATGATTCAGGAGTACCACCATGAAGGCCATCACCTACCGCAGCTACGGCGGCCCCGAGGTCCTGGAGTACGTCGACGCCCCGATGCCGAAGCTCGGGCCCGACTCGGTGCTGGTCAAGGTCCGCGCCGCCTCGGTCAACCCGGTGGACTGGAAGATCCAGGCGGGCTACCTGGACGGGGTGCTGGACGCGGTCTTCCCGGTCGTCCCGGGCTGGGACGTGGCCGGGGTGGTCGAGCAGGTCGGCGTCGGCGTGACCGAGTACGCGGTGGGCGACGAGGTGATCGGGTACGTGCGGGAGGACATGGTCGGCCGAGGCACCTTCGCCGAGTACGTCGCTGCGCCGGTCCGCACCCTCGCCCGCAAGCCGGCCGCGCTGAGCTTCGAGCAGGCGGCGGGCCTGCCGCTGGCCGGGCTCACCGCCTACCAGGCGCTGGTCGGGGCGCTCGCCGTCAAGCCGGGGGAGACGGTGCTGATCCACGCGGCGGCCGGCGGGGTCGGTTCGCTGGCCGTGCAGGTGGCGGTGAGCCTCGGCGCGCGGGTGATCGGCACCGCGAGCGAGCGCAACCACGACTACCTGCGCGGGCTCGGCGCCGAGCCGGTGGCCTACGGCGAGGGCCTGGCCGAGCGGGTCCGCGTGCTGGCCCCGGCCGGGGTGGACGCCGTGCTCGACCTGGTCGGCGGCGAGGCGCTCCAGCTCTCCCCGGCCCTGCTCGCCGAGGGCGGCCGCCTGGCCTCGATCGCCGACGGGGCCGTGCTGGCCCTCGGCGGCCGGTACGTCTTCGTCCGCCCCGACACCGCCGACCTGACGGCCCTGGCCGAGCTGGCCGACACCGGCCGCCTCCAGGTGGAGGTGGCCGCCACCTTCCCGCTCGCCGAGGCCGCCGACGCCCAGCGGCTGAACGCCGAGGGCCACACCCGCGGCAAGATCGTGGTCACCGTGGCCTGACGGCCGGTAGGGACACGGCCACCGGAGGTCGGACCGGGTCCGCCGCCCTCTCGAGGGCGGCGGACCCACAGGGGTCAGACCGGGTCCGTCGCCGTCCCGAGGTCGGCGGCGGTGCCCGCCAGGATCTCGCGCGCCTCGGCGGCGGAGAGCGAATCCGAGTCGCTCGCCGCGATCTCGGCGAGCAGGGCGCGGTGGGCGGCCTCCAGCGCCTCGGCCGGCTCGGTCTCCACGTCCGGGGCGATGCCGGTCAGCTCCCAGTTGGTGCCGTCCACCGGGCTGATCGCGCGGGCCACCGGGATGGTGGCCTCCAGGTGGGGGTGGACGGTGAAGCCCTGGCGCGGGTTGGCCCCGCCGCCGGTGCGCTCGCCGTAGACCAGGGCACGCCCCAGCTGCTTGAGGTCGTAGGTCAGCTCCTCGCCGGCCGAGAAGGTGGCCCGGCTGGTCAGCACGGCCAGCGGCTTGCCGCCGCCGAAGCGCGGGCCCGGCACGTGCGGCGGGCTCCAGTAGTCCCGCTCGGTCTCGGTCTCGCGGTCGTAGAGCGTGTTGAGGTGGGTCGGCTCGTCGAACAGGTACCCGCAGATGTACGCGACGGTGTTCGGGTCCCCGCCCACGCACTCGCGCAGGTCCAGCACCAGCGCCTCGGCGCCCGCCACCAGGTTGAGCCCGGCCGTCAGGGTGTCCGCCGTCATGCTCAGCGGGAAGAGGATCGGCGCGAGCTTCAGCACCGCCACCCCGCCCGCCAGCCGCTCCACCCGCGGCACCCCGCCGAGCGAGGTCTCGGCCTTCCGGGTCAGCTCCGTCATCAGCGCGCCGTCCTTCACGTCCGGCACCTCGTACGGGTGGAACTTCAGGCGCAGGTGGCGGTCTCCGTTGACGGACTGCAGGTCCTCGGTGACCAGCGCGCCGAGCTGCTCGGCGTCGGTCACCTCGGCGTAGCGCCCGGCGGCGAGGCGGTCCCCGAGCACGGCGGCCGTCTCGACGCCCACATCCGGGAAGACGTAGAAGTCGGTGGTGAGGCGGGCGGTCTCCTCGACGATGCGGGTGATCTCGTCGGGCTGGAGCGCGGTCATCCGGTGGTTCCCCCTGGTACGGCGGTCGGTCTGTCCGGGTGATCATGGCCTGCCCACCGGCCCGTGGCAAGGGACGGTAAAGCCCCGCTGACCGCTCGTGGCACCGCGATCTTCCTGCGCTAGAGTGCGCCCGATCTCCGCTGGCCGGCAGCGGGCACACCGGCAGCGGGAACGCGGAAACCGAGGGGCCGTGACTGAGGAGACCACCCGGACCAGGCCCGGGCCGCCGCCCCCGGTGGTGGCCGCGCTGCCCGTGGCGGAGCGCTCCCGGGCCGGCGAAGTGCTGCGCACCGCCTGGCAGGTGACGGTCTGTCTGGTGGTGGTGGGCTTCGCGCTCTCCCAGGTGGTGCCGGATTTCGTGCACCGGGTCGGGGTGGCCGCCTTCCAGGCCTGGGGCACCGTGCTGGCCGCCGTGGTGCTGCAGGGGGTGCCCTTCCTGCTGCTCGGCACCCTGGTCTCGGCCGCCGTCAGCGCCCTGGTGCCCGACCGGGTGCTCACCCGGCTGCTGCCGCGCAACCCCGTGCTCGCCGTGCCGGTGGCCGGGGTGGCCGGGGCGGTGCTGCCCGGGTGCGAGTGCGCCTCGGTGCCGGTGGCCGCCGGGCTGATCCGGCGCGGGGTGGCCCCCGCCGCCGCGTTCGCCTTCCTGCTCTCCGCTCCCGCGATCAACCCCGTGGTGCTGGTGGCGACCTCGATCGCCTTCCCCGGCCACCCCGAGATGGTGGCCGCCCGGCTGCTCGCCTCGCTCGGCTGCTCGGTGACGATGGGCTGGCTCTGGCTGCGCCTCGGCCGCCCGGAGTGGCTCAAGCTGCCCGGCCGGGCCCCGGCCGCCCGGGCCGGCGGGCGGATCGACGCCTTCCTGCGTGCCCTCCAGCACGACTTCCTGCACGCCGGCGGGTTCCTGGTGCTCGGTGCGGCGGCCGCCGCGACCTTCAACATCCTCGTGCCGCCCTCGGTGCTCGAGACCTTCGCCGGCTCGCCCTGGCTCGCGGTGCCGCTGCTCGGCGCGCTCGCCGTGCTGCTCTCGATCTGCTCGGAGGCCGACGCCTTCGTGGCCGCCTCCTTCGGCGGCTTCTCGCTCACCGCCCGGCTGACCTTCATGGTGGTCGGCCCGATGGTCGACCTCAAGCTGATCGCGCTCCAGGCGGGCACCTTCGGCCGGTCCTTCGCGGCGCGGTTCTGCGCCGCCACCTTCGGCGCGGCCGTGCTGGCCAGTGCCCTGGTCGGGGGAGTCCTGCTGTGAACCGGCTGCGCGCGCACCTCCCGGGGCTGCTCCAGGCCTCGATCCTGCTGCTGGTCGGCGGCGCCGTGCTGCGGGTCAGCCTGTTCAGTGAGCTCTACCTGCGGTACGTCAAGGCGGGGCTGCGGCCGGTGCTGATCGCCTCCGGCCTGCTGCTGGTCGCCCTCGGCCTGCTCGCCGCCGTCCGCGACCGGGGCGGCCCGGCGGCACACGACCACCACGAAGGGGAAGGCCACCGGCACGGCGCCGCCGGGCCGCGCTCGGCCTGGCTGCTGATCGCCCCGGCCGTGATGCTGCTGCTCTTCGCCCCGCCGGCGCTCGGCTCCTACACCGTGGCCCGGGACGGCTCGGGCGCCGTGGCCAAGCGCACCTCCTTCCCGCCGCTGCCCGCGACCGGCCCACTGACCCTGACCCTGAGCGACTACGGCTCGCGGGCGGTCTGGGACGCCAACGCCTCGCTGCGCGGTCGGACGGTCCGGCTGACCGGCTTCGTCACGCCCAAGGAGGGCGCCGACTGGCGGCTGAGCCGACTGATCGTCACCTGCTGCGCGGCCGACGCCAAGGTGGTGGGGGTCGCCGTGCACGGCGCCCCGGCTCCGGCGGCCGACAGCTGGGTCACCGTCACCGGCAGCTGGCACCAGGGAAGCGCACTGCCCACCCTGGACGCGGCCACCGTGACAGCGATCGCCACCCCCAAGGACCAGTACCAGGACACCGTGCAGCCCTGAGTCGAGGACGGGTGGGCCCGGGCGGTCGGGGGCCCGGGCCCACGGTGGGTCAGACGCGGCCGACCAGGGCGAAGCCCGCCTCGTCGACCGCGCCGCGCACCGTCGCCTCGTCGAGGTCGCCCTCCGAGGCGACGGTGACCAGGCCGGCCTTGGCGTCGGCCGTCACCGAGGTGACCCCGGGCAGCGCGGCCAGGCCGAGGCTCACGGTCTTCTCGCAGTGGCCGCAGCTCATCCCCTCGACGGAGAAAGCGGTGGTGACGGACATTCGGGTACCTCCAGCGGATCGGTGGTCGGGAGCCTCCAGCAGAGCGCACCGCGGCAGCCGGATGCGGGGACACGCCGAGCCGGTGCCCCCAACGAGTGGCTCCCGCAGGCGACATGTCGATCTGTCGCCGGAGATCCGGACCGTTCCGTTCACTCGAACGGGTGGTCGTCGTGATGGTTCGCCCTGCCCGGGGCAGGCGCCGTCAGAGCAGGCGGTCGAACCAGGCGTGGATCCGCCGGAGCGCGTCGAGCTGGTGGGCGCGCTCCCGGAGGCCGTGGCCCTCGCGGGGGTAGACGCGGAGCTCGTGCTCGACGCCGAAGTGGCGCAGGGCGCGCTGGAAGTGGATCGCCTGGCTCAGCGGCACGTTGGTGTCCTCCTCGCCGTGCAGGATCAGCACCGGGGTGCGGATGGCGGCGGCGTAGGAGATCGGGCTCTGCCGGTCGTGGCGGTGCGGGCCCGGGCCCTCCCAGCCGGTGCTGCCGCCGAGCGCGGCGTCGAGGAGGCCCCAGTCGCCGGTGCCGGCCTGCATGCCCCAGTCACTGATGCCCGCGCCCATCACGGCGGCCTTGAATCGGTCGGTGCGGCCGATCGCCCAGGCCGCCAGGAAGCCCCCGTGGCTCCACCCCGAGATGCCCAGCCGCGCCGGGTCGGCGACCCCTTCGGCCACCAAGTGGTCGATCCCGCCGAGGACATCGGTCCACTCCGCGCCGCCGACCGCGCCCGCCGCCGTGGCGGCGAACTCGTGGCCGTGCCCCGAGCCGCCGCGCGGGTTGGCCAGGAAGACCGCGTACCCGGCGGTGGCCAGCCACTGGCCGCAGTCCACCACGGTGAGGGCGAACTCGTCGGCGTGGCGGCCGTAGGGCCCGCCGTGGACCAGGGTGACCAGCGGGAACGGGCCCTCCTCCCGGGTGCGGCCGACCGGCAGGATCAGCAGGCCGTCCAGCGGGAGCCCGTCGGCGGCCCGGTAGGCCAGCCGCTCCTGCACTCCCCAACCGACCCCGCGCAGCTCCGGTGCGGTGTCGCTGAGCCGGGTCAACGGGCCCCCGGTGGGCCCGGCGTGGACCTCCTTGGGTGCGTACGCCGTGCTCGCCAGCAGGGCGAGGGTCTCGCCGGAGCGGCTCGCGCTCACCCCGGTGAGTAGGCCCGGGTGGTGGGACAGTCGGCGGAACCGCAGGGTCGCCGGGTCGAGCCGGTGCAGGGCGGTGTCCAGTCCGTCGGCGAACAGCGCGAGCGGCGGGCCGTCCGCGACCTGGGCGAGCTCGGCCGGGCAGACGGTCAACTCGGCGGTGAGGTTGCAGTGTTCGGGCACCGGGCCGCTCGCCGGTGGGACGGTGTCGAGCACGGCGAGCCCGCCGATCAGCTCTCCGGGGGTCACGGCCAGGTGGGCCAGGTGCCAGCCGTCCTCGTGCCGCCACCAGACCGGGGAGTGCGCCTCGGCCCCGACCGGGCCCAGGTCATGGACGGCCCCCGACTCCGGTTCCACCAGGTGGAGTTCGGCCGTCAGCACGCCGGGGCCGAGCTCGGCGGTGGACCAGCTCAGCACCGCCAGCGGCCCGCCGTCCGGGCGCTGGGCCACCTCGACCACGTGCCGGTCGCCCAGGCCCGTCACGGTGCGCAGCGCGCCGGTGGCCAGGTCGAGCAGGCGCAGCCGGGTGACGGGCAGGTGCCGGCCCCAGACCTTGGCGTCCTCCCGTTCGGCGGTCCGGCGCTCCTGCTCGGCGGTGGGTTCGTCGGCGGCGAGCAGGGCGACGGTGCGGCCGTCGAGCAGCGGGTGGTGGTCGGCGATGCCGCCGCGCCAGGTGGTCAGGGCTTCGTCCGGGCCGAAGTCCGGGCCGAAGTCCGGGCCGGAGTCGGGGCCGGAGTTCGAGCCGTCGTCCGGGTGGATGCGGATCCGGATCCGGTGAAGTTGGGGGGTGCCGGGCTCCGCGCGGTCGGAGGTGAAGTAGAGCGAGGCCGAGTCGGGGGCCCACTTCGGGGCGAGGTCGTCGGCCGTGCCGTCGGTGAGCTCGCGCGGGGGCGTGCTGCCGTCGGCGGCGCCGATCAGGATCGACCCCTGCGGGCCGCCGTTGCGACCGCCGTCCCGGCCGCTGTCCTGGCGGCCGTGGGCGAGCACGCCGTAGGCGACCAGTCGGCCGTCCGGTGAGACGGCCGGGGTCACGGCGGCGGCCAGGTCGGCGATCAGCTCGGCGGTGAGGGGGGTCGGCGGTGCGGCGCTCGGCTGCGGCATGTACGGGCTGCCCTTCGCTCGTCGGTATGACAACTCGCCACGGTGGCAAGCGGACATCCTGTCGCACGGGCGAGCCGAGGGCAGGTCGATTTCCGGCGGGCCGGCGGTCTTCGGCGCGCGGCCGGGCTCAGCGCAGGGTGGTGCCGGCCGGGGCGTCGAGGAGGGGGAGGTCGGTGCGGGTGGGCAGGCCCTCTCAGTCGCCGGGGGTGGCGACGGCGAACGCGCCGGTGAGGGTGGCGCGTTCGAGGCGGGCGGCTGGGGGGAGGTCGTCCAGGAGGCCGGAGAGGTAGCCGGCCACGAAGGCGTCGCCCGCGCCGACCACGTCCCGCACCAGCCCGCCGAGCCGGTCCTCCCGGGTGAGCAGCCCGGTCGGTCGCACCTCGCGGTCGGCCCGCACCTGCCGGACGTCCACCCGCTCGGCCCGCAGCGTGCGCAGCACCAGCTCGCCGAACTCGTCCTCGCCCACCCGGCCGACCCAGCCCGCCCGGTGGCCGAGCCGGGCCAGGCCGATCGCCACGGTGGCCTCGGAGCCCGCGACGGAGAGCGCCATCGGCGCGCCGAGCCGCACCGGCCCGGTGGCCCGGAGGGCGGCCATGGTCTCGCCGAAGGTGACCACCTCGGGGTGGTGCGGTGTGTGGTCCACGGTGGTTCCTTCCCGGGAGTGTCGGTTCATCTCGCGGCTGCCTCGGTGAGGGCCGCGCGCCAGTGGGCGGCGCGGGTGCGCAGCGCGGCGAGATCGCCGCCGTCGGCCGCGTCGCCGATCAGCGGGGAGCCGACGCCGACGGCCACCGCGCCGGCGGCCAGGTAGGCGGCGGCGGAGGCCGCGTCCACCCCGCCGACCGGGAGGAACGGCACCTCGGGGAAGGGCGCGCGCAGGGCGCTCAGGTAGGCCGGGCCGCCGAGCGAGGCCGGGAAGAGCTTGACGGCCAGCGCGCCGCGGCGCCCGGCCTCGATCACCTCGGTCGGGGTGAAGGCGCCGATCAGGTGCGGGAGTCGGCTCTCCGTGTCGGTGATGCCGGGGGTGACCAGGAAGCTCGCCCCGGCCTCGGCGGCCCGGGCGGCGTCGGCGGCGGTGAGCACGGTGCCCGCGCCGAGCAGGGCCGAGGGCCCGAGGCTGCGGCGGGCCCGTTCGATCACCCAGAGGGCGTCGGCGGTGGTGAGCGAGACCTCGCTCGCGGTGAGGCCCTCCTCGGCGAGGGTGAGCACGGTGCGGAGGGCGGCCTCGCGGTCGCGGCCGCGCACGATCGCCAGGGTGCGGCAGGGGAGTTCGGCGAGGTTCACGCGGGTGGGCCCTCTTGGTCGGGGTGGCTGGTGGCGGTGAGATCGAGCTCCCAGCGCAGCACGCCGCTCGCGGGGACGGTGGCGGCGTCGGGCCCGGTGTCCTCGGCCCCGGCCTCGACCTCGGCCAAGTCGAAGACCCGGCCGAGCATGGGCTCGACGCCGATGCTGCGGTAGGGGGCGGTGGCCGGGAAGCCGCCGAGGTTGCGCCAGAGGGCGACGGAGCAGGGCGTGCCGGCCTCGGCCCGCAGGGTCAGGGTGAGCTGGTCGGCGCCGTCCTGGACGGTGACGGAGGGGCAGTCGGTCAGGATCGCCCCGACGGCGGTGCCGTCGGCCGGGCCGAGCCGCTCCAGCGGGAGGCCGCAGGGGGCAGGCCAGGGGCCGGTGCGGTACCGGGCCCCGGGCGGCCAGGGGGCGGCGAGCAGCTCCGCGGCCTCGGGGAAGAGCCGGGTGGGCGTGCCGGCCGGGGCGAGCAGCCGGGCCGCGGGGGAGAGGTCGAGCAGGGCGTGCGCGGCCCAGAGGAAGCGGTAGCCCGGGGTGGCGCGCAGCTCGTACGAGACGGTGGTGGTGGGGGAGTTGTGGGCTATCCGGCGGCGGAGGGTGTAGTCGGGGGTGACCAGCAGGTCGTCCTCGCCGGACCGGTGCCAGGGGCGGGACCAGGCGTCGCCGTGGTCGGGCAGGCCGCGCACGGTGGGCAGGCACTCCTCCAGCCCGCCCGCGTCCACGAAGGCGTCGCCGGGTCGCACGCCGGCCCGGGCCGGGTCGGGCCGGTGCCAGAGCCACTCGCGTCCGGCGGCGCGCAGCGAGGTCCAACGGCCGCCGTGGGCCAAGTCGGTGGCGATGTGGAGGGGGTGGGTCACCATTCGGCGAAGGACCCGTCCTCGTGCTGCCAGACCGGGTTGCGCCAGCGGTGGCCGACGGCGTCGGCCCGGCGGACGGCGGCCTCGTCGATCTCGATGCCCAGCCCGGGGCCGGTGGGGAGGGCGGCGTGGCCCTCGGTGAAGCGGAACGGGGTCGGGTCGAGCAGGTGGTCGAGCAGGTCGTGGCCCTGGTTGTAGTGGATCCCCAGGCTCTGCTCCTGGATCAGGAAGTTGGGCGTGGTGAAGGCGAGTTGGAGGCTGGCGGCGAGGGCGATCGGGCCGAGCGGGCAGTGCGGGGCGAGCGAGACGTCGTGCAGCTCGGCCAGGGCGGCGATCCGGCGGACCTCGGAGATGCCGCCGGCGTGCGAGACGTCGGGCTGGGCCACCGCGATCCCGCTGCCCAGCACCTCGCGGAAGTCCCAACGGGAGTAGAGCCGTTCGCCGGTGGCCAGCGGCACGGAGCTGCAGTCGGCGAGTCGGCGCAGCTCGCGGGAGTGCTCGGGCAGCACCGGCTCCTCGACGAAGAGCGGGTGCAGCGGTTCGAGCAGCGGCAGCAGGCGACGGGACATCGCGGTGGACATCCGGCCGTGGAAGTCGATCGCGATGTCCCGCTCCTCGCCGAGGACTTCGCGGACGGCGGCGACCCGGTCGAGCACCTCCTGGGTGCGGGCGGGGGTGTCGATGGCGCGCAGCTGCGCGGAGCCGTTCATCTTCACGGCGGTGAACCCGGCCTCGGTCTGGGCCCGGGCGAGCTCGGCCACCTCGGTGGGCCGGTCGCCGCCGATCCAGGCGTAGACCCGGACGCGCTCGCGCACGGCCCCGCCGAGCAGTTGGTGCACCGGCACCCCGTAGGTCTTGCCCGCGATGTCCCAGAGCGCCTGGTCGATGCCGGCCACGGCGCTGGAGAGCACCGGGCCGCCCCGGTAGAAGCCGCCCTTGGTGAGCACCTGCCAGTGGTGCTCGATCCGCAGCGGGTCCTGCCCGATCAGGTAGTCGGCCAGCTCGTGCACGGCCGCCCGCACCGTCTCGGCCCGGCCCTCCACCACGGGCTCGCCCCAGCCGACCACCCCTTCGTCGGTGGCCACCCGCAGGAAGAGCCAGCGCGGCGCGACCAGGAAGGTCTCCAGCCCGGTGATCCTCACCTCCCCTCCTCGTCGTGCAGCAGTCGGTGCAGGTCGGCGGTGGCCTGGGCGAGCAGGCGGTGCACGGCCTGCTCGGCGGCCTCCGGGTCCTGCGCGCGGACGGCGGTGAGGACGGCGCGGTGGGCGGGGAGGGAGTCGGCCCAGGAGTCGGCGCCGTGCACCAGGTCGTTGCGCACCCGCAGACCGGTCTCGATCACCACCTCCATCCGGGTGAGGAGTTCGTTGTGGGCGGCGGCGAGCAGGGCACGGTGGAAGCGGAGGTCGGCCTCGACCAGGGCCGCGCCGTCCGCGCCGGCCTCGGCCATCGCGGCCAACGCCTCGTCCAGGGCGGCGAGATCGGCCTCGTCCCGGCGCTGGGCGGCCAGCCGGGCGCCGGCCGGTTCGACGATGGCGCGGACCTCGGCGAGGTTGTCGAGGAAGCCCTCGGCCGGCACGCCCTGGCCCTGCCAGCGGAGCAGGTCGCTGTCGAGCAGCCGCCAGTCGGCGCGCGGGCGCACGAAGGTGCCGCGCTTCTGCCTGGAGGCGATCAGCCCCTTGGCCGCCAGCACCCGCAGGGCCTCGCGGACCACGGTCTTGCTGACGCCGAGCTCCTGCTCCAACTGCTCGGGGTGGATCGGTGCGCCCTCGGGGTACGCGCCGTCGACGATCCGGCCGCCGATGATCTCCACCGCCTGCCCGTGCAGGCCGCGGGCGGTCACGCCGAGTCCTTGAGCACGGACCAGCCGCCGTCGACCACCAGGGTGGTGCCGGTGATGTACGAGGCCTCGGCGGAGGCGAGGAAGGCCACGGCGGCGGCCACCTCCTCGGGGCGCCCGAAGCGCTTGACCACGGTGCCGGCCACGCTGGCGGCCCGGCCCGCCGCGTCCACCCGGTCCCAGGCGGGGGTCAGGATCGGGCCGGGCAGCACGGTGTTGACCCGCAGCAGGGGCCCGTACTCCACGGCCAGCTGGCGGCCGAGCGCGCAGAGCGCGCCCTTGGCCGCCGCGTAGGCCGGGTGGCCCGGCAGCCCCATCAGAGCGTGCACCGAGGAGGTGAGCACCAACGCGCCTTCGGCGGCCTGCAGTTGGTCGGCCAGAGCGCGGACGGCCAGCCAGGAGGCCTTGAGGGTGACGGCCAACTGGCCGTCCCACTCGGCCTCGGAGAGCTCGTGCGCGGGCTTGACCACCACGGCGTAGGCGTTGCTGTGCAGGACGTCCAGCCGGCCGTACCGGGTGCGGACGTGCTCGGCCAGGTCGGCCCAGACCGCCGCCGAGGTCACGTCGCCGTGCCGGTACTCGGCCCGGCCGCCGGCCGCCTCGATCTCCGCGACGATCGCCTGCCCGGCCCGGTCGGCGAGGTCCACGGCGATCACCGCCGCTCCTTCGGCTGCCAATCGCCGCGCGGTGGCGGCGCCGATGCCGCCGGCCGCGCCGGTCACCACCGCCACCCGGCCGGTGAATCGTCCACTGGTGTCGCTCATGCGCGCCACCCTAGCCCTTGGCATTAATTATGCAAATATCTTGACGACCCTCCGTCACTCGCGCCAAGCTGGCCGTGCCCCGCCCCGGGTCGCCCGGCCGAGCCACCCCTCCGGCTCGCCGTCCCCCACCGATCCGGGTCCGGCCGCCCGGGTCCCCTCCCGGGCGGCCCGGGGCCTCCTGCGCGCGATCGGGTAATCTCCCGGTAAAGCCAACCCGTCGTCAGCAGGATGCAGGGTGCAGGATGTGCTCCGTCCACGGACCAGCGCACGAGCCGGCGCAGGGAACAGCGCGCGGACCAGCCCACGAGCCGGCGGCCATCGCGGCCGAGATCGAGCGGCGGATAGCCGACGGGCGCTACCCCACCGGCACCAAACTGCCCAGTGAGCAGGCCCTCGCCGGGGAGTACGGGACGACCCGGGCGCGGGTGCGGACGGCGCTGGCCGCGCTGGCCCGGCGGGCCGTGCTGGTCTCGCGGCCGAACTCCGGCTGGGTGGTGCAGAGCGGGCACCGGGCGCAGACGGTCGGTCAGATGCGGGCGTTCTCGCGGTGGGCCGCCGAGCACGGCCGGGAGGCCAGCGGGCGGATCGTGCAGCGCGGGCGCGGCGGCGCCACGGCGGGGGAGGCCCGGCTGCTCGGGATCGGGCTGGGCGAGGAGGTGCTGCGGTTCACCCGAGTGCGGACGCTGGACGGACGGGCCGTCATGGTCGAGCGCTCCACCTGGGCGCCCTGGGTGGCCGCCGTGATCGACGCCCTGCCGGACGACGCCCCGTCGGTCTTCGGCGCGCTGGACGCCGCCGGCGTCGACGTGCTGCTCGGCGACCACCGGATCGAGGCGGTGGCCGCCTCCAGCGACGACGCCCGGCTGCTGAACGTCCGCCGCTCCAGCCCGCTGCTCCAGGTCAGCCGCACCAGCGCCACCCGCGACGGCCGCCTGATCGAGGTGGCCACCGACCGGTACGTGGCCGACGCGGCGGCCATCGACGTCCGGGCCGACGACGTGGCCCCCACCCTGCTGCCGCCGGCCGGCTGAGCAGCGGCCCACTGCGCACACTCGGCGGGCGAATCCCACCGTTCGTGCCCGGAACGGGGCCGGGGTCGGCCGGAGTTCACTGGGCATTCACCCGTGGCGCTTTGGATCCGGTGCGTCCTCCCCAGGTACCCACCGGCTGCAGGAGCCCCCCATGACGAGCACCCCCGACCCGTCCCGTCCCGGCCACCTTGCCGGGCTCTCCCCGGAGTTGCTGAACTCCGGCCTCTCCCGCCGGGGCATCCTCAAGGCCCTCGGCCTGTTCGGCGGTGCCGCCACGCTCACCGGCGGCGCCGCGGCGGCCGCCCAGGCGGCCGGCGGCAGCCAGGCGGGGCCGGCCGGCCAGGCCGCCTACGTGCTGCCCGCAGGCTTCAGCGGCACCATGGCCGACCTCAAGCACGTGGTGATCCTGATGCAGGAGAACCGCTCCTTCGACCACTACTACGGCGCGATGCCTGGCGTGCGCGGCTTCAACGACAAGCAGGCGCTGCGCTTCCCGAACGGCACCGACGTGTTCGCCCAGCCGAACGGCAGCGCGGTGGCCCGCCCCAAGCACGTCACCACGGTGGCCCAGACCACCACCGGGCTGGACCACAGCTACGGCGGCGGCACCAGCGCCTGGAACGGCGGCAGGTACAACAACTGGGTGCCCGCCAAGAGCGCCGCCACCATGAACTACCTGACCGGCGACGAGATCCCCTGGCAGTGGTCGCTGGCCAGCAGCTACACCCTCTGCGACAACTACCACTGCTCGGTGATGGGCCCCACCACGCCCAACCGGCTCTACCTCTGGACCGGCACCTCCAACGGCGTGACCGCCAACGGCGGCGAGACCGCCGGCAACCGGGCCTGGCAGACCTACCCCGAGGCGCTCCAGGCGGCCGGCGTCTCCTGGCGGGTCTACGTGGACAACAACAGCGGCGACGGCTGGCGCGGCGACTACGAGGACAACCCGATCCGCGGCTTCGCCACCTTCACGCCCAGCGCCGCCAACCTCGCCGACCCGGTCAAGACCGCCCCCGGCACCGGGCTGGTCTGGCGGGCCAACTCCTTCCCGTACGCCCCCGACGGCCTGCCCGACGACGACAGCGACACCAACCTCGACGGCGTGCTGCGCGAGTTCATCGCGGCCTGCGCCCCGGGCGCCGCGCACCCGCTGCCGCAGGTCTCCTGGGTGGTCGCGCCGTACGAGTGGTCCGAGCACCCCTCGGCCAACCCCGAGCACGGCGCGCACTACACCAACCGGGTGCTCAAGGCGCTGCAGAGCAACCCGGACATCTGGAACCACACCCTGCTGATCCTCAACTTCGACGAGAACGACGGGTACTTCGACCACGTGCTGCCACCCTTCCCGGAGACCGGCACCGCCGGGGAGTACTCGGGCAGCACCCCGATCGGCTACGGCGCCCGGGTGCCGATGACGCTGGTCTCGCCCTGGACGCGCGGCGGCTGGGTCAACTCCGAGGTGTTCGACCACACCTCGGTGATCCGCTTCCTGGAGGTCTGGACGGCCTCGCTGGGCACCCCGGCGAAGAGCACCACGATCACCCCCTGGCGGCGCGGCATCAGCGGCGACCTGACCAGCGCGATCGACTTCTCCCGCCCGGTCCTGGACACCCCCGCGCTGCCGGACACCGCCGCGCTGGTGGCCATCGCCCGGGCCGGCGGCATCATCGCCACCCAGGTGCCCACCGGCGACAAGTGGGCCGACTACCCGGCGCTGCGCCCGCGCCCGCTCGCCTTCCACCCGCACGGCACCTTCACCGAGGACCGCCGCACCGGCAAGGTGACGGCCGCGCTGAGCCTGGTGGGCGGCCCGGCCGGCAAGGCCGTCAGCCTCCAGGTCTTCCCGGACAAGTACAGGGCCTTCGCCAACACCCCGTACACGGTGACCGCCGCCGCCCCGCGCACCCACACCTGGGACGCCACCGCCTACCAGGGCCGGTACGCCTTCTCGGTCTACGGGCCGGACGGCTTCGTCCGCTCGCACGCCGGCACCGTGCTGCCCGCCGGGCAGAACAACGCGGGCGTGCCCCGGATCGAGGTCGACCTGGTCACCGGCGCGCAGCCCGCCCTCGCGGTCACCCTGCACAACGACGGCCTGCGGCAGGTGCACTACACCCTGACCGCCAACGACTTCCTGGGCGGCACCCAGGACTTCTGGGTCGCCCCCGGCGCCACCACCCAGGTGAGCTGGCCCACCTCGGACGGCTACTACGACCTGGTGCTCACCGCCGACACCGGCAACGGCTGGCGCCACCGCTACGCCGGCCGCATCGCCACCGCCTGACCCGCTCGAGCGCCCCCAGCCCGTACCACCCCTCCAGGAGTCACCCCATGGCCGTCCGGCCACTCCCACCCCTGGCCGCGCTGCTCGCGGCCGCCCTCGCCCTCGGCGCCGCGACCCCCGCGCTGGCCGACCCGACCCACGACCCGCACGACGCCGTGCTGCCGGTGGTCTCGTACACCTTCGACGGTGACACCGGCAGCACCGTGCTCGACGACTCGGGCCACGGCAACAACGGCACCTGGAGCGGCACCCCGGCCTACGCGGCCGGGGTGTCCGGCCGGGCGCTGCACATCAGCGCGGGCAAGAACTTCGTCACCCTGCCCAAGGCGGCCGGCCAGACCGACGGCACCGGCAGTTTCTCCTTCCAGACCTGGTGGTACGACAACGCCGCCACGGCCGACGCCCCGCTGGTCTCCAACCAGGACTTCAACTCCTGCGCCAACGCGGGCTTCAGCCTCTACCACCTGAGCGGCACCTACCAGCAGCGCTCCTGCTTCGCGGTGGGCGGCACCAAGACCTACAGCCCCACCCGCACCGCCTCGATCCAGAACGGCTGGCACCACCTGGCCGTGGTCCAGGACGCCGCCGCGCACACCTACGCGTACTACGTGGACGGCGTGCTCGCCTCCAGCACGGCCACCGGCTCGGGCACGAACGCCGCCAACTTCGCCTCCGGCAGCCCGATCCGGATCGGCCAGGACGGCGCCGGCGCGTACAGCGCCACCGAGGACGCCCTGGTGGACGACTTCACCTTCTACAACCAGGCCATCACGGCCGACCAGATCGCGGCCGACTACGCCGCCACCAACCCCGCCACGCACCTCCCGGCCGCCGTCACCGTGCACTTCGACGGCAACGGCGCCACCGGCGGCAGCACCGCCGACCAGCAGCTGACCTACGGCCAGGGCGCCGCGCTGAACGCCAACGGCTTCACCAAGGACGGCTCCGGCTTCCTCGGTTGGGCCACCAGCCCGGCGGGCCGGGTCGAGTACGGCGCCGGGCAGCAGGTCACCGACCTGCCCGCCACCGACGGTGGCAAGGTCACCCTCTACGCCGTCTGGGGCAAGGTCCGGGCGGCCGGCGACACCGCCGCGCCCATCGTCTCCTACGACTTCGAGGCCGACCAGAACGGTGTGGTGAGCGACGGTTCGGGCCAGGGCGCGGACGGCTCCTGGCACGGCACCGCGACCTACGCCAAGGGCTTCGCCGGCAAGGCCGCGCACGTCAGCTCCGGCAGCAACTTCGTCCGGCTGCCGCTCAGCGCCGGCCGCACCGACGGCTCCGGCAGCTTCTCCTTCTCCACCTGGTGGGGCGAGTACGCGGAGACCTCGGACACCGCCCTGGTGAGCAACCAGGACTCCAACTCCTGCTTCAACGCCGGGATGTCGCTCTACCACCTCTCCGGCACCTCGACCACCCGGGCCTGCTGGGGCCAGCCCACCGGCACCACCCGGCAGTACTCGGCCACCAGTGCCACCGCTCTGCAGGGCAGTTGGCACTACCTGACGGTGGTGGTCGACCGCGGCGCGCAGACGCTCAGCTACTACGTGGACGGCAAGCCGGTCACCACCTCGGCGGCGGGCCAGCTGACTTCGGCCACCAAGCTGCTCTCCGGCCTGCCGTTCACCATCGGCCAGGACGGCACCGGCGCCTACGCCGCCTCGGTGGACGCCCTGGTGGACCAGTTCGACTTCTACGACCAGCCTCTGACGGCCAGTCAGGTGGCCAACGACTACAACGCCACCAAGCCCGCCGCCACCGTGCTGCCGGACGAATCCACCGTGGACATCCAGCCGCCGGTCTCCACCCTCCCGGCCGGCTTCGTCACCGACACCTTCCACGCCCGCCAGACCCGGGTCGGTACCGCGATCACCCAGCCGCTGGCCGCCCTCTGGCACGGCGCGGCCGTCACCTCGTACACCCGCACCGGCGGCGACGACTGGCTCTCGGTGGACGCCCAGGGCGTGGTGCACGGCACCGCCCCGGCGAGTGCGCCGCAGCACCCCGGCACCGTCACCGTGCAGGCCACCGACGGCAGCACCACCGGCAGCATCACCGTCGAGGTGCCGGTGCTCGCCGCCGGCGAGGCCCCGCAGCTGGCCACCACCACCTGGAACCTCTGGGACGCCGGCAGCCACGTGGACGACGCGCTGCTCAAGGACCTGGCGGTGATCGGCGGCAACGGCTTCGACGTGATCGGCGTCCAGGAGGACGGCGGCACCGTCGCCCACCAGCTGGCGCAGGCCCTCGGCTGGTACGACCGCGAGGGCCCCGGCGGGGTCGGCATCCTCTCCGCCTGGCCGATCTCCGCCGACGGCGTGGTCACGGCCGGCCCGGCGCTCGGCGTCACCGTCTCGGTGGCCGGCCGCGACCTGCGGGTCTGGACGGCCGCCCTGGACGAGGGCGGCTACGGCCCCGACGCGGCCTGCGCCGAGCCCGGTGCCGACCCGGCGGCCGTGACCGCCGCCGAGCGGGCCACCACCCGCTACGCCCAGGCCCAGGCGCTCGCCGCCGCCCTCAGGCCCGAGGCGGCCGCGGCCGGCCGCACCCCGCTGGTGCTGCTCGGCTCGCTCGCCTCCCCCTCGGCCGCCGACTGGACGGCCGCCACCGCCGCCGCGCACTGCGGGACCGGCGCCGTGGACTGGCCCGCCACCGGCGCGCTCACCGCCGCCGGCCTGACCGACTCCTTCCGGGCGGCCAACCCCGACCCGGCCGACAACCCCGGCACCACCTGGTCGCCGATCGCCACCACCGGCCCGCACGACCGGATCGACTACGTGGACTACGCGGGCGCCGACCTGCGGGTGCTCGGCTCCAACACCCTGGTGGCCGGCTGGCCCTCGGCCGAGAACGTCAACGCCAACGCCTGGACCAGCGACCACACCGCCGTGGTCACCACCTTCAGCCTCGGTACCCCGCAGCCGCCGGTGGTCAGCACGGCGATCACCCCGGGCGCCCCCGACGGCCGCTCCGGCTGGTACGTCACCGCCCCCGTGGTCACCGCCTCCGCCACCGACGGCTCGGCCCTCGCGCCCGCCCTCGAGTACCGCACCGGCGGCGGCAGCTGGGCCCCGTACCCCGGCCCGGTCACCGCCGCCGAGGGGGCGCGGAGCTACGAGTTCCGCGCCACCGGCCACACCGGCCTGACCGGTGACCCGGTCGCCGTCCCGGTCCGCTACGACGGGACGGCGCCCAGCACCACCGCGAGCACCACCCCCGGCGCCACCAGCACCGCCCCGGTCACCGTCACGCTCACCGCCGGCGACACCGGCTCCGGCGTGGCCGGCACCGAGTACCGCCTCGGGGAGGGCGGTTGGACGCCCTACGCCGGCCCGTTCACCGTCGCCCCGCTCTTCGCGGACCAGACCCTCAGCTACCGGTCCACCGACATCGCCGGCACCACCGAGCCCGACCGCCGGCTGGTGATCCCCGCGATCAAGCCGGTCGCCCCGGCGATCAGCACCACCGCCACGGCACCCCGGTACGGCACCGCCGCCACCGTCACCGTGACGGTCAGCTCCCCGGGCCTGCCCGCCACCGGCACGATCACCCTCACCGAGGGCACCACCCCGCGCGGCACGGCCCGGCTGGCCGACGGCACCGCCACCTTCACCCTCCCGCCCGGCCTGGCCGCCGGCGGCCACGTGCTGCTCGCCGCCTACGCGGGCAGCGAGCTGCTCACCCCGGCCGGCCAGACCCTGCTGCTCACCGTCGGCCTCCCGCCGGCCTGGAGCGCCACCGCCACCTACCGCGCGGGCGACCAGGTCTCCTACCGGGGCGCGGCCTACACGGCGAGCTGGACCACCAAGGCGCAGCAGCCGGGCGACCCGCAGGGCCCCTGGCAGGAGTACGCGCTGACCGAGGACGGCACTGCCGCCTGGACGGCCTCGCACGTCTTCGAGGGCGGCGAGCTCGCGGTGTACCAGGGCCGGATCTACCGGGCCGGCTGGCACACCCGCAACCAGACCCCGGGCTCGCCCACCGGCCCCTGGGAGGAGCAGGCCCCCGCCGGCCCGGACGGCCTGGCCCCCTGGACGGCCACCACGGTCTACCTCGCCGGTGCCGAGGTCAGCTGGCAGGGCGGCACCTACCAGGCCCGGTGGTACACCCGGAACCAGACCCCGGGCACCCCGAGCGGCCCCTGGCGCAAGCTCCCCTGAGCCCGTCGGGGCACGGGCCTCTCCGACGGACCAGGTCGGAGAGGCCCTGGGCCGGATGCCCCCGAATTCGGCCCTCCCGACGCCGACCGGCCCCGCCGCTCCCTGCGGCGGGGCCGGTCTGCTCTCCGCGTCTCAGCCCTGGGCTCAGCCCTGGGCGCGCAGGTGCGCGAGCACCAGCGGGTCGATCCGGTCCTGCACCAGGCGGCCCTCCAGGTTCTCGACCCCGGCCCAGCGGTCGAGCGAGTCGTAGCCCAGCGCGGCGACCCGGCGTCCGACCTCGGCGGCCAGCTCGCCGGTCAGCTCCAGCAGGGTGGCCGGGTCCGGGACGCCGTGCAGGATCTCGTGGATGCCCAGCAGCCGCCGCAGCTCGGCCACCGGCTCGGCGTGGTCGTCCACCCGGAGGTCGTAGGCTATGTCGCCCGAGCCGCCGAAGCCCCGGCCCCGGTCCACCACGTACAGCGCCGCGCTCTGCCTGCCCCGGCGGTCACCGCCCGCCGCGTCCCCGGCCGCCAGCGCGGCCACCAGCCTTTCGGCGAAGGGGAGTTCGGCCCCCGTCAGCCAGGCCGCTTCCATGTCCCGGACCACCTCGGGCCCGGTCAGCACATTGCCCTGGATCGCGTATCCGTCCCCGGTGAGACCACCCGCCCAGGGCAGGCACTCCTCCCCGGTGTAGCCGGCCCCGGCCCCCTCGGGCCCGACCACCCCGAGCTGGCGGTGGATCCGGTCCGGATCGGCGGCCGTCAGCCCGGCCACCACCTGTTCCGGAGCCACCCCGGTGCGCAGCAGCGCGAGTCCCTGCTCGCGGTACGCGAGATTGGCCCAGGCCTGAGTGGCCAGGGCCCCGGCCCCGGCCGCAGCGGCCGGGACGGCGGAGCCGACGGCGAGAAACTTGCTGGCCACGGCCACCCCGAGGGCGGAACCGGACCGAGCCACGATGGAAAAGGTCACGCCGGCCGACGATAGCCCCACCGGCCGGTCCCGTCCACGCCCCCGGACAGCGCCAGCCGGCGCTGTCCGGTCCGCTGCTGCCCGGCGCGGTCAGGTGCGGTCCTGCGCGGTGCTGCCCGGCGCGGTCAGGCGTCGAAGCCCAGCACCGACTCCACCGGCCGCCGCAGCGACCGCAGCTGCGGCGCCGGTGCGTAGGAGAGCCGGAAGAGCAGCAGCTCGGCCTCGCCCGGCCGGTGCGGGGCGATCGCGTCCAGCCGGGCGCGCAGGCCGCGCAGCGTGGCGACCTCCTCGCCCGCCAGCCCGACCCCGCCGCCACGCTCGACCCGGGCGAGCAGGTAGGTGAGTGCGGTGAGGGGTTGCAGGCCGAGCCCCAGCGAGGTGGCCGTCAGCCAGAGCCGCTGGACGGCCCGGCCGCCCCGCAGGTACGCCTCCGGCCCGGTGCCCGCGATGCTGAGCAGGCCGACCGCAGAGGAGGCCGCCACGGTCTTCCGCGCCGGCTCCTCGAAGGAGGAGCCGCCCCCGACCGTCCGGAGGAAGGCCAGATTGGGCCAGTGCCGGGCGACGGCGACCCCCGCCAGGTCGGTGCGGTCGAAGCCGAGCGTGGCGAGGTCGATGCCGTCCCGGGTCCGCCGGGTCTCGGCCTCGCTCCACCGCAGCTCGCCCATCATGTCCCGGTGCAGCGGCTGCGACATCATCCGCAGCCGGTCGGCCACCCCGAGGATCCGCCCCAGCTCGGCCAAGTCGTCCCTGTCGCTGACGAGTTGGAGTCTGGCTCCGCTCTCCTCGGCGCAGCTGGCCAGCGCCGCCGCCGCCCTCTCGTCGAGCGGCACGGCCGGGCCCGGCTCGCGATTGGTCACCCGCTGCTCGATCCAGCCGGCCAGCGGCGGCCGTTCGGCGGCCGGGTCGGCGGTGAAGGTGAGCCGGTAGGCCAGGTCCGGGTCGGCCGGGTCGGGGCAGGGCTCGGCCTGGCAGGCCCATCCGGCGGCCCGGGCGGCCAGATCGATGTTCTCCACCGCGGCCCCGATCGCCAGCCGGCTGGCCGAGCGCTCGAAGTCCAGTACGGTGAGCGGCTGTTCGTGGTCCACCCGGCAGTCCAGTGCCCGCCCGCGCCAGACGAACCGCCACGGCTGGGTGTTGCCGCCGGAGGGCGCCTGGATCCCGTACCCGACCAGTCTCCGCACCCCTTCCTCGTCCAACTCCAGCCCCCGCTCGGGGAGAACGAGCTCCTCCGTCTTCAACTCCTCCCCGACGGCGGCCTCCTCCCGCTCGGGCAACGGCAACTCCGTCCCGTCCCGGACCAGTTCGGCCGGATCGACGAACCACCGGCCCGAGGCGGTGAAGCCGCCGAGCAGCAGCCGGCGGGCGGTGTCGGTGACCAGGGCGGCGCCCAGTGCCACGCCCGAGGCGAGTTGGGGCCAGGAGGAGATGGTCTGCCCGATCTCGACCAGGGAGGGGACGAAGCGTTCGGAGGGCCGGTCCTGGTCGAGGATCCGCAGGACGTACGGCACCTTCTCGCGGCTGGAGAGCGTCTTGAGCTCGGCCGCCGTCACGCCGTCGAGCAGGCCGTGCAGCAGTGGCCGGCCCGGGTCGAGGTCGAAGCGCTCCACGTCGAGCATGCCGCGTTCGTTGGTCTCCATCAGCACCGGGATGCCGTGCGCCCGGGCGCGCTCGCGGGCGTGGACCTTGAGGTGGAGGTCGTCGCACTCCTCGACCAGCAGATCCACCCGCCCGCCCGCGCTCCCGTCCCCGGCCAGAAAGGCGTCGATCGAGGACTCGTCCAGCCCGTCCGGCCAGGTCTCGATGCTCAGATAGGGGTCGATCTCGTACATCTGCCGGGCGGCGATCACCACCTTGGGCAGGCCGAGGTCGGCCACCGAGGCCCGCAGGCGGTTGAGGTTGGAGAGCGAGAGGGTGTCGAAGTCGGCCAGCCGGAACCGGCCGCCCACCCCCTCCTGGGCCAGCGTGACGGCGCTGGCCGCACCGACCGAGAGCCCGATCACGGCGATCGTCCGCTCGGTCAGCAGGGCCTGCTCGGCAGCGGTGATCTTGTACCGGTTCCGGGACTGCCGCAGCTCGCGGTACTCCTCCCGGGGCAGCACGTGCACCAACCGCCGCGACCACGGGTACCAGACCCAGCTCCCGTACTCGGCCGGCCGTCCGCTCAGGTACGAGTCCACCGCCCCGGCCAACTCGCCCGCCCCGGGCCGCCAGTCGGGCCGGCGGGCGGTCAGCAGCTCGCCGACCTGTTCGGCCAGGGTGTCGTGCAGGGCGGCCACCTCGCCGCGCAGGGCGCCCAGCTCCGCGTACCGGTAGAGCACCGGCTGCCAGGAGGTGTCGTCGGCCGGCCCGGCCGTCAGCTCGTCGAGGTTCACCGCGCGCCCGCCAACTGCCCCAGCAGTGCGGCGGCTTGGCGGAGCACCGGGTCCGGCAGCAGGTCGCCCTCGGCCAGGGCCGAGTCGAGCAGGGCCAGGGCGGCCGTTAGCTTCTCGTCCCGGCGGAGCAGCTCGCTCAGCCGGTTGACGGCGAAGTACGAGGTCAGGCCCGGGAAGGGCGTGTCCGGCAGCGGGTGGTCGCGGTGGAAGCGGTAACCGCAGCGCTCCAGCGCGGGCAGCCGCGGCTCGGCGGCGCTGCCCACCAGGACGGTGGCACCCATCCGGGCCGCCGCCGCGCTCGCGGTGACGGTGAGCAGCCAGGCCAACTCGGCCCGGCGGTCGCGCCGGATCGGCTCGGCCCAGAGGCCGCAGGTCTCCGCCACCGTCTCGCCCGCCGCCCGCTCGCCCGCCACCAGGCGGCTGAACTCCGGGCTGGCCAGGTGGACTTCGGAGGGCGTCAGGCCCGCCGTGGGCAGATGCAGCCGGATCCCGCCGAGCAGGGTGCCGTCCTCGTCGGAGGCGGCGACGGCGCGGATCGGATCCCGGGTGGTCTCCGGGTGGTCGGTGCCGTACCGGACCATCGCCTGATGGCCGAGCCGGCCGTAGGCCCGCTCCTGACCGGCCAGGAAGGCCCGGTAGAAGGGAACGTCGAGATGGATGTCGAAGAGTCGCAGCCGCACGTGGTACCCCCGTGGCACGTCGCCGGATCGAACGGACGGACGACATCCTGCCATTCGGTGTACGACCTGATGAAGCATCAGCCCGGAACGGGAGAGGGCGCGGGCAGAGCGCGGTGGCGGCTGCCGCCCGATCCGTCCGGTACCGGATGGTCGTTTCCTGGGCCGTCACCGCGCGTTCCGCCGCCGCTGGCCCCCGTGTGGCCCGGGGCTGCCAATCTCCCGGCGTTCACCCGAGCACAGGAGGCAGCAGTGGCACCGAACCCTTCCCGCAGGACCGTCATCCGCAGCACGGCGGTGGCGGGTTCACTGGCCGCCCTGCCCGCCTCCACCCTGCTCTGGAGTCAGCCCGCCGTGGCCGACGCCCCCGGCCCGGAGCAGGTGCACCTCAGCTACGGTAACGAGCCCGCCCGCGAGATGACCGTCTCCTGGGCCACCGCCGGCACCGTCCGCCGGCCCCGGCTGCGCCTGGGCACGGCGCAGGAGGGCTTCGGCCGGGTGGTCTCCGCCGAGACCCGCACCTACGTGGACGGCCTCAACAAGGTCGAGACCTACACCCACCGGGTGCGCCTGCACGGCCTGCGCCCCGACACCGCGTACGTCTACGAGGTCTCGCACGACGGCGCCACCCCCAAGCGCGGCACCTTCCGCACGGCCCCCGAGCGCGGGCGCGTCCCGTTCCGCTTCACCAGCTTCGGCGACCTGGGCACCGGCTCGGCCGCGTTCTCGAAGTCCTCGATCCACGGCGCGGCGGCCGTCCGGCACGTGGAGCAGTTCAACCCGCTCTTCCACCTGCTCAACGGCGACCTGGCCTACGCCAACAACAACACCAGCCGGCAGCCGCAGGCCTGGGACGCCTTCATGAACAACATGTCCGTCTCGGCGGCCAACCGCCCGTGGATGCCGGCCCCCGGCAACCACGAGGTGGAGGCCGGCGGCGGCGAGCTCGGCTACGCCTCCTACCACACCCGGTTCGACCTGCCGGACAACCACACCCGCGATTACTGCGGCAACTGGTACAGCTTCCAGGTCGGTTCGGTGCTCTTCCTCTCCATCGACGGCAACGACCTCGCCGTCGAGGACGACGCCAGCATCGACCCGGCCACCGGCCAGTCGATCTACATCTCCGGCTACAGCGAGGGCGCCCAGCTGCGCTGGCTTGAGCGCACCCTGGCCCGGGCCCGGGCCGGTCGCGAGGTCGACTGGATCGTGGCCTCCATGCACCAGTTCGCGATGTCCTCCTCCGCCGCCAGCCACGGCGGCGACCTCGGCATCCGCGAGCAGTTGCTGCCGGTCTTCGACCGCTACCAGGTCGACCTGGTGCTCTGCGGCCACGACCACGACTACGAGCGCACCTACGCCGTGCGCGGCACCGACCCGGGCAGCCTGCTGCGGCCCGCCGTGGCCAGCGACGAACTCCGCGACATCGACACCTCCCAGGGCACCGTCCACCTGATCCTCGGCGGCGGCGGCACCGCCTCGCACGACGACACCTTCCTCAGCGACCCGGCGGGCGGCGTGCCGGACGCGTTCGTCCGCACCCAGCGGCTGACCTTCAAGGCCGACCCGGACGCCAAGGAGAAGGCCACCTGGTCCGCCGTCCGCGACCCCGACACCGCCTTCCCCTACGGCGTCGCCGTCTTCGACGTGGACCCCGGCCACCTCTCCGGCGGCCGCACCACCATCACCGTCAGCTACTACCACACCCCCGCCGCCACCCCGGCCGTCCCCGTCCCCACGCCGGTCCTCTTCGACCGCTTCACCCTCCACCGCCTCCGCCGCGACGGCCACCCGTCCCACCACGGCGACCTCGTCACCACCAACGTCTGACGTCCGACGTCTGTCCCTGATGCCGCCCCGGCCCACGACGGCCGGGGCGGCATCGGCCGTCCGCCGGCGCCGAGCCCCGGCCTGCGCCGCCGACCACCACCGTGCCGCCCGCCGGCCGGGCGTCGGCCTGGTGCGCCCGACCCCACCCCGCCCACCGCCCGGCCTGACTCCCGACAGTCGAACTGCCTTCCACCACGCCACCTTCCGGTAGCGCATCCAGCCCTGGCAGACTGACCCCCGCCATGACCGCGACCCACACTCCCCACGAGCCCCGCACGGCCGCGACCGACGTGCGGCTGGTCCGTGCCGCCGCGTTCGCCTCGGCCGGTGCGGTGCTCGGTACGGCCGGGCACGCCGCCGCCTGCGGCGGCCTGGCCTGGGGCATGGTCGGGGCCGGCTGGCTCTTCCTCTTCTCGGTCGGCACCCTCGCGGCCGGCCACCGGCGCGGCCCCCGCTCGATCGTCGCGGCCACGGCCCTCGGCCAGGTCCTGTTCCACCTGCTCTTCCAACTCGCCGCCGCCGCACCCGCCCCACGGGTGGGCCTTGCACTCCCGGCCGCCGGCCACCTCGGCCACGCCACCGGGGGCCTCGGCCTCTCCTCCGCGATGTTCGGCGCCCACCTCGCCGCGGCCCTGGCCGTCGGCGCGGTGCTGCACCAGGTCGAGACGGCGCTCTGGCGCCTGCTCGGCCTGGCCCGCCGAGTCCGCGCGGCCGGCCGACGCCTCGCCCACCACCTCGCCACCCTGCTGGCGCGACTGGCCGGAGGCCCGGCCCAACCGCCCCTCCCGAGGCGGCCCCGCCGCCGCCCCACCCCCCTCCGCAGCGCGAAGCCCGCCCTGCTCACCCACGTCCTGGCCCGCCGCGGCCCACCGACCCCGGCGTACGGCCGGCCGTAACCCGGGCCACCCGCCCGCCTCGGCCAGGCCGTACGCACGGGCACACCCGCCGCAGTCGGGACCCAGCAGCGCAGGCTTCCGCCCGGCTCCGCCCACACAGCGCCCGCCGACAACCGGTACGCGCTGCCCGGCACTCGCCGGGGTCTGCCATGCGCTCGCGCGTTCGACGGTCCCTCAGCTGCTGAGACCGGTTGCGCCGCCCGGGGACGAACCCCGCCCCGGCCACCCGCGCACCCCAGCCGCTCTCCCGACCACCGAACGCCGAACCCTCGGCCGCCCGCGTCCCGCGTCCCGCGTCCCGCGTCCCGCGTCCCGCGGCGCAGGCCTGCCCGTGCCCTCACTTGGCTGCCGCCCGCCCTGTGGGGCGGCGCTCCACCGCCGCGCCCACACCGCGCCGCGATCCACCGTCCGGCAGTACTCCGCCGCGCGGCCGCTCCGCCCTGCCGACCACCGGCCGGGCGGACGGCACCGCGCGCCCGCTCCCCAGGAGGGGACCTCCATGCGTACGTCCACCGCTCGCCGCCTCGCCACCCCGGGCGTCCTGGCCGCCGCCACGCTCGCGGCCACCGCCGTCCCGGCCTTCGCCCACGTCACGGTCCAGCCCGGCACGGCCGCCCAGGGCGCCTACACCGCCGTGGCCTTCCGCGTCCCGGACGAGAGCGACAAGGCCTCCACCACCAAGCTCGAGGTCAGCCTCCCCGCCGACCACCCGGTCGCCTCGGTCGCGATCCAGCCCGTCCCCGGCTGGACGGCGGTGGCCGCCAAGACCCAGCTCGCCACTCCGCTCAAGACCGACGACGGCGACTCCATCACCGAGGCCGTCTCCACCATCACCTGGACCGCCGACCCCACGGCCAAGATCGCCCCGGGCCAGTTCCAGGAGTTCAAGGTCTCCCTCGGGCCGCTCCCCACCGACACCGACGCCCTGGTCTTCAAGGCCCTCCAGACCTACGACGACGGCACCGTGGTCCGCTGGATCGACGACACCAAGCCCGGCCAGCCCGAACCCCAGCACCCGGCCCCCACCCTGACCCTCACCAAGGGCGTCGCCCCGACCCCCACCACCCCGCCCAAGACCACCCCCGCCGCCGCTGCACCGACCACCTCCTCCGCCGACTCCACCGCCCGCACCCTCGGCGTGATCGGCATCGTCATCGGCGCGATAGCCGCCCTCCTCGGCGCCCTCGGCTTCCGCCGCCGCCCCTCCGCCTGACGCCCCGCGAACCATCCGGCTGACGGCGGGCCCCGTCCCGCCGTCAGCCGTACCCAAGCCACGGGCGAGAACACGAACAGGTACTCCTCGAGGCCCGACGGAACCTCGGCGCCGCTGCGTTCCACCGCCTCGGCGTCAGGGGCGGTCCGGCGAAAGACCTGGAGCAGGAAGCCCGTTCGGGCCGCTTGGAGGTCCAGCGAGACGCCGGCGGCGACCCGTAGTTCGCTCATCCTCCGCTGCTCTCAGACCGTTGCGGGACGGCCGTCACACGCCGTCAGCTGTACGCGATGCGTTCGACCTCGAAGAGCTGTGCGGCGCCGATCCGGCCCTCGTCCAAGGAGAGCAGCCAGTCCACCAGCTCCGGGCCGACGAGCAGCTCGTCGTAGAAGCCCAGCCGGAGCCCGGCGAGTCGCCGTTCTTCCGGCCAGTGACCGATCCAGTGGTCGAGTGCGTCGTCCAGGTGCCGGTCCGCGGCCTCGGTCCGGGTCTCGGCCCAGATGGCCAGCCATGGGGTGAGGATGCCCGTGCTGACGGCGACGGTCTCCAGGACGGCGGTCGCGGGGTCGGTGGCCGGGTACGCGTGCAGGGTCGATCGCCACCAGTCATCCCAGACCTGCTCCAGGGCCTGCCGCTCCGGGGCCGGCCACTCCCGCCAGTGGGCGGCGAGCAGCCGGGAGGCGATCAGCCCGTGGTCGAGGTGCAGTCGACCGGTGGCCAGCAGGCGGACGATCCGGGGCGTCATCCGGCGGTAGAGGCTGGCGAAGTCGTCCCAGTGGTCGACGGACATGCGGGCGACCGAGCTGATCAGGCGGTCCGGCACCACCTGCGCGGGGCCCGCGAGAGCCGCGAGGTCGGCATCCGCGTAGCAGTGGGTGCAGCCGCCGACCGTGGGCGAAGGCTCGGCGAGCAGCGGTGCGAAAGCGGAGTCGAGCGCGTCGAGAGCGAGCAGGAGTCGCTGGGGAGGGGTGGTCATGAGCACCTACGGGGGACCTCATCCGGCACGCCGGAGAAGGGAACGACCCTACCACCGAGCCGGATGTGGTACGTGCACGTCCTAGAGTTGCGCGATCAGGTCGGCGACGGCGGCTTCCACCTCCGTCTCGGTGTGGGTCTCAAGGCGGTGGTACTGGACGTCCTTGAGGAATTCGGGGAGGGCGGTCGGGCGCAGGCGGACCGGGAAGAGGCGGGCCTCGCCCTGGACGCTGGCCTGGTAGAGGCGGCGGGATTCCAGGAGGCAGTAGTTGCTGGAGAGGTAGTCGGGGGAGAGGAGCAGGACGCCGACGGCGCTCTTGGCGAGGCTGCCCATCAGTTCGTCCATCCAGTTGTGGCCGGCCCGGATCGAGCCGGTGCGGCGGTAGTCGAAGACCTCCTGGAAGGAGGAGCGCAGGACGCGGCTGAAGACGGCCGCGATCTCGCTGTCCTCCCGGGCGTAGCTGAGGAAGACCTGCTCCTTGCGCAGGGTGGCCGCGCGGAAGTACCGGGCGGCCTGCTCGGCGTCGTGGATCAGCCGGGGCTGGCGGCCGATGACGTGCAGGGTCTCCTCGAAGGCCTGCCCCAGGGCGGCCGGTTCGCTCCACTGGAGGACGGCCCGCGGGTGCCGGTCCTCCAACTCGCCGAGCACGGTGGTGTCCACGGCCTCCGCCGGCGCCGCCTCCGAGGCCTCGGCCCGCGGCTCGCGGACCAGCTGCAGCGAGGGCACCCCGTGGCCCAGCATGAAGGAGGCGGCCCCGACGGCGGCGGGGTGGTCGATCGCGACCACGCCCCAGTCGAGTTCGCGCATCCGGGTGGTGAAGGCGAGGTCGAAGCGGGGCGGCCAGGGGAGGTTCACCGGCTCCCAGGCGGCCGTCCGCAGGGCGTCCTCGAGGAGCGGGCCGACCTCCGCGCGGGTGTCGGGAGGCAGTAGCAGGCCGACGGAGTGCTTGTGGAAGGAGGAGCGGCTGGAGGACCGGGCGGTGATGCTGGACTCCAGGCGGCCGACGAAGGTGCGGAAGGCCTGCGTCACCCGGGCGGAGAGCACCGAATCCTCGGCCTCGGTGATCTCCTGCTGGTCGTACTCGATCACCCAGATGTCCGCGGGGGCGCGCAGCACCGGGCCGTAGCGGTGGTCGCAGAACACGATGGCCGGCCGGTGGCAGCGGGCCGCGATGCCCAACTCCAGGAGGAAGTACCGGGCTTCGTGCCGCAGCGCGGCCAGGCTCCAGTTCTCCTGGGCGTCCCCGGGGAGGGGGTAGATGCCGACGAAGGCGTCGGCCTCGCGGATCATCCGCTCCAGCCGGGTGGGGCTGGTGAAGGTGAGGCCCTCGTCCACCCGGAAGGAGACCTGCTGGACCCGGCTGATCAGCTGCCAGAAGTAGAGGTTGATCTCCGGCGAGCGGTAGCGGTGGCTCAGGAAGATGTTCGGCCGCCGCGTCCGGGGGTGCTCAGCCACGGCTGCCGCCCTCCTGGTCGGTGCCCACCACGGCCCGGACGGCGGAGGTGTCCACCACGTCCTGCTGCCGGAGCTTCGCGTAGACCGCGTCGAAGGTGTAGCCGGCGATGAAGCCGACCGAGAGGACGAAGAAGAGCAGCCGACGGGCACCGCCCGTGGTCAACAGGTCGGGTGAGGTGGCCAGTTGGGCCGTCACGAAGAGCAGGACGGCGATCGCCCCGGCGGACATGCCGAGCACGGCGGCCCGCGCCCAGTCCTGGCCCCGGTCCACCGCCGTACGGGTCATCGCGCCCGCCGTCGCGGTCAGCAGCGCACCGGCGATCAACGCGATCAGGTTGACCGCGGCATTGCCGCCCGCCGCGTACGTCAGCGGGATGGTGGCCAGCCCGGTGATCAGCAGCAGTGCACTGGCCGCCAGCCCCAGCCCGCTCCGGCGGGCGGCCCGCCGCTCCAGGCGCTCGCGCTCCGCCGCGGCCTCGCGCTGACGGCGGCGCTGGCCGAGCAAGGTGGCCAGGATGCTCGCGGTGGAACCGGGGTGCCAGGCCGCGCCGAGTGCCGAGATCTCCTCCTCGGTGGCCTGGTTGCGGACGCGGTTGAGGGTCTCCCAGGCCGTCCGCCCGCCGCCGCCGAAGGCGGCAACCGGGGCCACGGGTATGTCGAAGGCGAGCGCCACCATGGCGGTGATCAACGTGGTCCGGCCGCCGCCGACCAGGATCAGCCCGTCAACCTCGCGCAGCGAGCGGTAGAAGGCGACCTCCCAGTCGTCCCCGGGCTCGTGCCGGTGCTCGAACGCCGCCGGCTGCGAGGCGGCCTCGGGGAACCGCCCGCCGCTGCTCCCGAAGGCCGGCCGCACGTGCACCGACCCGGCCGGGACCGGCCCGTTCGCCAGGTAGCCCGCGACCACGTGGCCGTCGATGAACCGGGGCTTGCTCGAATACACCACGAGATCGCAGCCGGCCTCGGCCACCGCCGCGCCGATCTCCCGGCCCACCGCCCCGGCCTCCTCGGCGGTCCAGGCCTGCTCGTCCCCGAGCCCCCCGGCGTGCGCCCCACCGACCACGGCCACCCTCGGCCGCTCGCCCACCCCGTCGCCCCCACCGCTCGCCGCCAAGGCTCCTCCTCCGCTGCGCCGCCCGGTCACTGACACCGAGTCAGGCTAGCGCCGCCCGTAGGGCCAACGAACAGGCGGTGGCCGGTTCGCGGCCGTCGGGGGCCGGGCTGCGTCGGCTCAGGAGACGACGGCCACCGGGTGGCCGGAGTGGTGGTAGGCCATCCCGTAGCCGGGTACGGGTGAGAACACGTCCGACTGCGGATAGTCCGACATCACCATGGTGGGGTGGTTGCGGTGATCGGCGGTCGCGGCGGCGGCAGCTCCGGTGGCGGCGGCCACCGCCGGCGCGGTGAGGGCCAGGACGGCGGCGGACAGCAGGGCGGTACGGCGGGCGGAGCGGTGCACTGACGGTCTCCTCTGTCGAGGTGCTCGATGTGCTTGCTTCTCGGTCTCGGTCTCGGGTTCGGCGGCGGGCGCGGGCCGGCCGCGGGTCGGTCAGGTGCCGGACGGCTCAGGTCAGGCACTCCTCCAGCGCTGCGGCGAACTCACGCATCGACGGGTGACGCAGCCGAGGGTCGGCGTGCAGCGCGGTGCCGAGGACGGGCGCCAGGCCGGGCCAGCTGCGGGCCGGCCAGCCGGTCACCAGTGCCTCGCGATCGACGGTGGAGCGCGGGCCCGGGACGGTTCCGTTCAGGACCTGGCCCAGCACGGCCGCGACCGCGTACTGGTCGGAGGCGGCGGTCGGGCGGCCGTCGCTGACGAAGCCGCCCGGGACGGGGAGCAGTTCGAGCTCGGGCGGGGCGTACAGCCGGGTGACCTTGCCGCCGCGGGCCGGGCCGGCCGGGCCGGCGAGCGGGCGGGCGTTCTCGAAGTCGACGAGGGCCGCCTCGCCGTCCGGGGTCAGCAGGATGTTGGTGGGGCTGACGTCGCCGTGGGCGATCCCGTGCTCGTGCAGGCGGGTGAACGCCTCGGCCACCGCGCCCGCCACGGCGGCGAACAGCTCCGCCGTCTCCGGGGTACGGGCCCGGGCCACCGGCCCGTGTTCGTGCAGCCAGTGGGCCAGGGGCACCCCGGAGCGCCACTCGCTCGCCAGGTACCGCACGGCGCCGCAGCTGTCGTGGCCGAGCGGTCGCGGGGCCAGGCCGGAGTGGCGGAGTTGGTCGAGGACGGCGCGTTCGTGGTCCAGCAGGGCGAGTTCGGCGGCCGGCGCGGCCAGGCAGGCGAGCTTCAACGCCACCGGCCCGTGCGCCCGGTAGACGGCGGAACACCCGCGCGCACGGAGGCGGGCGGCCGTCACGAACCCGCCCACGCGAAGCCCCGGCACGTCTTCGTGCGCGCACCCGTGCCCCTGAACCGGTGTCGCGTGATTCGGTGTCGCGTGATCCGGTGCCACCCGCCGCCTCCCGTCCGCCGCTCGGGCCGTCGGCCGGATCAACGAGGGCGGCGTCATCCGGACACCTCCCGGCGGTCGAGATGACCCAACCGGCCCCGCCAGGGCGTCCCCGGCGTCGGCGAAGGGCGCCGGGGGGCGCCCGGGAGCGCGCCTGAGGTGGCCGAATAGTGATGCGGTACAGTCTGGGCCGCTCGGGCGGCAGCCGCCCGATGTCATGGCCGGAACAGCACTGGACAGCAACGGGGGACAGGCAGTGGCGATCGACGATCTTCCAGGGCCGGTCGTGACCTTCCTGAACGTGATCGGCGTGCCCTGGCCGTACATCAACGAGGACGAGGTCCGGCAGTTCGCCACCATGGTGCGCCAGTTCGGCGAGGCGGTGGAGCGGACGCACGCCGAGGCGACCCGGACGCTGGGGGACTTCGCGCAGGCGTACCAGGGTGCGGCCACCCGGCAGATGCAGTCGGGGTGGGCCAAGCTGTCCGAGCGGCACACCCAGGAGCTGGTGGCGGGCTGCCACGTGCTCGCCGAGGCGCTGGAGATCGGCGCGGACGTGATCGTCGCGCAGAAGGTCGAGGCGCTGGCGGAGTTGGCCGTGATGGCGGCCACCTTCATCGCCGACCAGGCGGCGGCCGTGGCCACCTTCGGCCTGGCCGAGGCCGCGGTGCCGGTGATCGTGGAGACCGGCAAGAAGCTGCTGGAGACGCTCAAGCAGCAGATCATCCAGTACATCATCGGCGAGATCATCGAGGCGGCGGCCAAGCCGCTCTTCGCGAAGATCGAGCACGCCATGTCCGGACTGGACTGGGGGCAGGCGGGCGCGGCCGCGGCCGGCGACGCGGGGGACGGGTTCATGATCCACCACGGCGATGCCGGCGGTCACCTCCAGGTGCTGCGCAGCCACACCGACACCTTCCGCGAGCACGCGCAGACCCTGCGCGCCGGGCTCGAGGGGCTGGCCTTCTGATGGCGGGGGGAGGCGAGGAGAAGGCCGTCTTCCACGCGCTGCGGACGGACGCGCTCGACGCGCTGCCCAAGATCGCCGAGAAGCACGCCGCCGTGGTGGAGGACGCCGTCGAGAAGGGCGGGCGGAACATCGCCGCCCACGCGGCCAACGACGCCAAGCTGGTCGAGGACCTCAAGCCCCGGCCGCCCACGAGCGAGGTCAAGGCGCCCCAGGTGCCCGGCGCCCGCACGGCCACCGACTCGGTCACGCCGGCCGGAGCGGAGAAGGACCTGCGGCCCACCTTCGAACCGAAGGCCGAGGTCGAGCCGGGCCCGCGCCCGGACGAGACCCCTTGGCACGGCAACAGCGCGCTGCGCGACGGCCCCAGCTACCAGCAGGAGATCGACGACCAGCTGCGCCCGCGCGGCCTCGACCGCGCCGAGCACGACCGGCTCCGGCTCAGCCCCACCAACGACCTCTCCGAGGCCGAGGCCCGCCAGGTGGTCGAGGTCCGCGACTCGATCAAGCTCGAAGAGGGCCGGATGGTCACCAAGGTGGTCAAGCCCGAGATCGCCCAGGCGTACCTGGACAACGCGGCCAAGCTCGGCACCCGTGACTTCAACCCCGGCGAGTTCCGGGGCTCCATCGCGCGCGGGTCCGACACCGCCGACCTGCGGAGCATGGACGAGCTGCGGGACGGGCTCGCCCTCGACGACGGCGGGGCCGGCTGGTCGCCCGTCCCGCCGGGGGCCACCGAGGCGTACCAGCTGCGCTTCCCCGCGCCGCACGGCATGGCGGCCGACCCGACCCTCGGTGCGGTCGGCGACCAGGCACTGGCGGACAAGGTGGCCGGCATGGCCGGGCAGACCCCGGGCCGGGCCTGGGACGAGCCGTTCCTCGGCACCGGCTACACCGGTGGCGGCGTGCCGGAGTGGGACGCCAAGCCGACCGGCTTCCCGCACCATGCTGAGATATGGCGCATGAACGCCGACGGCACCGAGGAGGCCGTCGGCTACTTCGACAAGAACGAAGGGCTGTGGAAGTACCATGACTGACCCCGCCGGCCGCCGCTACCAGGTCAAGGGTGAGCTCGCGGCCTTCCGAGGGGTGCTCTTCCCCGCCCGGACCGCCGCCGGCCTGTGGCCGTACGTGGAGCTGCTGCCCGAGCCCGGCGCCGCCGCGCCCGAGGGCGTCGAGCCGCGGCGGGCCGCCGACGGCTCGGTGGCCGGGTACCCGGTGGCGCCGGAGCAGCTCGAGGCCTGGTACGCCGTGCACTGGACCTTCCACTGGCGGGGCGAGCCCTTCGAGTGCACCGGGGCCACCGACACCACGATCGCCGGCACCTACCTGGGCACCGACCAGGAGTTCGCCAAGGCGCACCTGAAGCGACGGGTGATCGGCTACCGCGGCGAGTTCCCGCGCGCCGAGGTCACCGACCCGACGGAGCACCGCGAGGACCTGCTCGGCCCCCGTACCGCCCTGGCCCGCCGTCTCGCCGAGGCCGGCCACTTCCGCCCGGCGGTCCAAGCGACTTACCGGGGCCGCACCTACCCGGCCGCCGCCGAGCCGGACGCCACCGGCCGGATCGGCCTGACCGGCGCCGACCTGGCCCACTCCGACCTCCCCGTCGACCCCCAGGACCCGACCCGCCACCTCGCCGCCCCGGCCCAACTCGACGCCTGGTACCGCACCCACTGGACCTTCCACTGGCAGGGCGGCCCCTTCCAGGCCGTCGGCACCTCCGAGGGCCGGATCAAGGGCGTCTACACCGGCGCCGACTGGGGCTTCGTCGACGGCCTCCAACTCACCCAGGAGCCCGCCCCCGACGGCGCCCGCCCCCACTACACCGTCGAGGTCGCCCTCGACGAGGTCACCGACCTCGAACAGCACCGCACCGACCTGCTGCCCCCGCTCACCGACTGACCCGCCCCCGGGTGCTCCTCGGCGCGCCTCGCCCGGCCACCGGGGTTGCTAGTGCTGCTCCGCGGAAGTTCGTGGAGGGTGTTGATCAGGCGGCTTTGAGCGGGGTGCCTTCGTAGGTCCACCGGTAGGGCCTTGCGGTGTCGTTGTGCCCGATTACGTAGGCCTGCAGCTTATCGATCAGGTCGTCGCGGCTGGAGAAATCGCCGTGCCGCACGACCCGGCGGGTCAGGGCGGAGAAGAACAGTTCGACCTGGTTGAGCCACGAGGCGTGCGGCGGGGTCCACCGGACGTGCCAGCGCGGGCGGGCCGCCAGCCACGCTCTGGTGTGTCTGGCCGTGTGAGAGGAACCGTTGTCGAGCACGACGTGGATCTCCTTGCCTGGGGCGATCGCCCGGTCGAGTTGCTCCAGGAACGCGGTGAAGGTCACCGCGTCGTTACGGGTGATCACCTCGGTGAGCACCTCACCGGTGCAAACATCGAGCGCGGCCACGAGGGAAGCCGTGCCGTGGCGCCGGTACTCGAACTCCTGCCTGACCGGCTCGCCGGGCCGCGCGGGACGCCCAGGACAGCGGCGCGAGCGGGCGGCGATCGCGGTCTTCTCGTCGATCGAGAGCACCACCGCTCCCTCGGGCGGATCCAGGTAGAGGGCGCACACCTCGGCGGCCCGCTGCCAGAAGTCCGGGGTGTCCCGCCGGGTGAGCCAGCCTCGCACCTTGTGCGGCTTCAGGTCTAGGCCGGCCAGGATCCGGCCGACCTGGGAGGCGGAAACCGGCGCGAAGCACGTGCCGGCCACCCGCCGGGCGATGGCCCGGTGCGACCAGGTCGACTCCGGATACGGCGGCGCGCTGGTCGCGGTGGCCACGATCGCCACGCGGACCTCGGGCCCGTACGATCGCGGCCGGCCCGAGCGTTCGGCGTCCCGCAGGCCGCCCAGACCCAGGGCTGCGAACCGCCCCCGCCACTTGCGCACCGTGTTCACGCTGACGTCCAGCTCCCGGGCGATCGCGCCGTTGGCGAGTCCGTCCGCCGCCGCGAGTACGATCCGGGCCCGCAGCACCACCCGCACCTCGGACTTCGCCGAAGCCACCGTCCTCACCAGCCGCTCACGGGCCTTGGCCTCCAGCACCACCGCAACCGCCGTCCCCGCCCGTCGCCCACCATGCACGGCCAACGATCATGGCGGGCCGCCGCCGCACCCGGCAGGATGGGCCCGTGCCGAAGAATCCGCCGGAATCTATGCAGCACCACCTACGCCAGCGCCTGAACCGCCACGCCCGCGAACGCTGGCCGCACGTGGACGCCATCGGGGTCCGCTTTCGCGCCGGATTCGCCTACCTGGCAGCCGAGTTGCCCGGTGGACAGAGCCTGCCGCTGTGTCGCCTGCGCTTCACCGGCGTGCTGCACACCTGGGGCTTCGCCCTCTACCTGGCCAGCAGCGACAGCTACAAGGACAACATCCTGCCCAGCGAACTACCGGCCGGCTCCCCGAGGAAGCCCTCGACTGCGCGGGCGACCTCTACCTCAGCGGACTGGCTATCTGATCAACACCCCTCCACGAACTTCCGCGGAGCAGCACTAGGGTCGACAGCTGGCGATGTTCCGCTGTTCGAAGCCCGGCCCTCGGCCACCCCGTCCTGGAGCTGCTCAGCGAGCGCCCGCACGCGGTGGCCGAGCTGCTCCCGCAGGTCGGCGTCGAGCCGGCCCATCTCTCCCAGCAGCCAGCGGTCCTGCGCCGCAGGACCGAGTACCGGTATTACGAGTTGAAAATTTATGAAAGTCGTCAGGTTGGATAGGGTCGGAGCATGAGCGACCACCTGCCCCCGTGTCCGAAGTGCTCCAGCGAGTACACCTACGAGATGAACGCCCTGATCGTCTGCCCGGAGTGCGGCAACGAGTGGGTGCCCGCGGGGGACGAGGGCGAGAGCGCCACCGGCGAGCGAGTGATCAAGGACTCGGTCGGCAACGTCCTGAACGACGGTGACACCGTGACGGTCGTCAAGGCGCTCAAGGTCAAGGGCAGCGTCTCGGGCATCAAGGCGGGCACCAAGGTCCGCAACATCCGGCTGGTCGACGGCGTGGACGGCCACGACATCGACTGCCGGATCGAGGGCTTCGGCGCCATGCAGCTCAAGTCCAGCGTGGTCAAGAAGGCCTGACGCCCCGGCGGCGGCCCCGGGCCGAACCCCGGGCCCGACCGGGCCTCGGTCAGTCGAGCCCTTCGACGATGCGGAACTCGCGCTCGACGCCGTCGGCCAGCACGGCCAGCGCCTCCTGGTAGGCCGCACTCTCGCGCGCCGCGACGGCCTGCTCGAAGCTGTCGAACTCGATCAGCACGGTGCGCTCGGCGACTCCGCCGTCGTACGCCGCGACCCGACCGCCCCGGACGAAGGTCCGACCGCCCCCGGCCCGGACGGCCGGAGCGGCCAGCTCGTTGTAGGCGGCCAGCTTCTCGGGGTCCGCAATGCTGCGGTAGACGCTGACCCAGTAGCCCTTGGGCATGGCACGAACCTCCAGTGTCGGGATGAGCGGATCTGCCGTACGCCGGGCCGGCCGCCGGGTCGGCGATGACCATCAGGGCGGTTGCCCGGTCACCGCCGGGCCCCTCGCGGCCCCGGCTTTCGAGCCCCACCAGATGCTCCAGCGCCCCGGCCTCCTGGCCGGAGCGGGGCGCCTCGTCGAGCCCGTGGCGCATGCGCAGGGCGATCTACCCCGTGGTCGCGCCGGTAACCGCCGTCGCGCTTCCGAGCCCCTTTCCGCCCCACCCTCACCGGCGCTCCCGGGTGACGGAGCCTCAGGGCCGTCCCTGGTGCTCCTCCCGTGGCTCTCGTCCGGCGATTCCCGCGCCGAAAGCACCGAAGAGGCGGTCGCGAAGGGCGTCGAGGCGCTGGAGGCAGTCGTCCAAGGCGGCGACCGTCGCGCCGGTCTCGTCTCGCAGACGTCGTCCGACGTGGTCCAGCTGGTGCTGGATGTGGTCCCAGCGTGCTTCGGCGGTGGGTTCAGGCGCGTCGTTGGTCACTGTCCTGGCGGAGCTGGTCGGTGTGGTCGGAGAGGGCGTCGAGGCGGTCCGTGAGCGCCGGGTGGGCGGCTGCGAGGTGGGGGCGGATCTCGGCGAGCGGGGCGAGGAGGCCGGCCGGATCGGGGGCGCCGAGTGCGGTGGTGAGCGCGGCCTGAGCGGCGCGGCCCCGGGGCGGGAGGCCGGTGAGTGCGAGGGCCTGGGCAGCGAGGACACGCAGGTCGGCAGCGTTCGCACGGGCCCAGTCGTCCACCGTGCGGTCGGCGGCCCGGCGGTCGCGGACGGCCTTGACCCGCTCGGCGCCGGTGCTCTTCCCGGTGGCCGGGCGCAGTCGCAGGTAGCGGTTCTCGGCGGCTTGACGGCTGGCGACGCCCATGGGCCGGGCCAGGTCGGCCCAGGTGGCGCCGGAGGCCCGGGCGGTCTCCACCAGGCCGGCTTCCCAGGTGGCGAGGCGGCCGCGCAGCTCGTGCAGCAGCAGGACGGCGGCCAAGGCCTGCACCGGGTCGGCCGGGGGTTCGTCGGCCCCCGGTCCGGCGGTCTCGGCGGTGCGCATGGCCTCGTCCATGGCGGCCAGCGCCGCCGCCGCGGCGAGGAACGACACGGGGTTGTCGCCGTCTTCGGGGCCGGTCGGTCTCGCGCGCACCATTGTCACTCTCCTGGCGACTCTCGCAGTTGTCATCGGATGGATGACATGTTAGAACGGATTCAGGTGAAGCGCACTGGCACCCACAGTCCTGGAGGTGTTTCGCATGCTGATGCGCACTGACCCGTTCCGCGATCTGGACCGTCTGACCCAGCAGTTCCTGGGTGCGAACGGCACTTGGTCCCGGCCCGCCCCGATGGCGCTGGACGCCTGCCGTGTCGGGGACGAGTACGTGATCTGCTTCGACCTGCCGGGCGTGGATCCGGAGGCGATCGACATCGACGTCGAGCGGAACATGCTGACCGTCAAGGCCGAGCGCCGTCCCCGCCACCAGGGCGAGGACGTGAAGTGGGAGCTGTCCGAGCGCCCGCTCGGCGTGTTCTCCCGGCAGGTCATGCTCTCCGACACCCTCGACCCGGAGGGGATCAGCGCCGACTACGACGCGGGCGTGCTGACCCTGAAGATCCCGGTCGCCGAGAAGGCCAAGCCGCGCAAGATCGCGATCAGCCACAGCGGCGACCGCAAGCAGATCCGGGCCTGACCGCCCTGGCCGGGCCGTCCCGCGCGCACACCCCCGTCGCGCGGGCGGCCCGCCCTCGCACACCACTCCCGCACCGGCCCGCACGGCGGGCCCGCGAGGCAGGTGAGGTGCCATGACCAGCAAGGACACCATGGCCGCGGTGGTCCGGGCGTACGGCGATCTCGACCTGGACACCGCGCCTGCCCTGTGCCGCGACCTCACCGCGGCCCTTCCCCGCCACCGGCAGGTCGTCCTGGACCTGTCCGGGGTGGACTTCATGGACTGCTCGGGCATCGGTGCTCTCGTCCACGCGCAGAACCAGGCCGACCACCTCGGTGTCGCCCTGGAGGTGCGCGGGGCCGGTCCCGCCGTCCGGCGGCTGATCGAACTGACCGGACTCGGCACCCGGGTGACCCTCCGGCCCTGACCGGACGGCTCCCGCCCGAGCATCCCGAAGGGAGACACAGAGTGACACTCCGATGGGAAGCCTTCCTGGATCGCGTCCAGGAGCGCGGTGCGTACGCCACCCGGGACGAGGCCGAGCGGACGGCGCGCGTCGTCCTGGCCCTGCTCGGCGCCCACCTCCTCGGACAGGTCCGCGCCGACCTCGCCGCCCGGCTGCCCGAAGCCCTGGCCCTGGTCCTCCTCAACCCGCTGCCCGCCACCGAACCGCTCACCCCCGAACGGTTCGTACGCGCCACCGCCGCCTGGATCGAGGGCGCCACCGAGGCCACCGCCGTGTGGGACATCGGCGCCGTCCTGTCCACCGTCGTCGACGCCGCCGGCCAGGACCTCATGCACCACATCCTGCTCCAACTGCCACCCGGCTACGAGGCGCTGTTCGGCCGACCGGAGCGCGACCTCCGCCCCTGACCCACCCTCATCCGGCCGCCCCAGGCGGCCCCGACCACCGAAGGCCCGCCATGACCTGGCACCAACTCCTCGACCACGTCCGCCGGCTCGGCCAGTACGCCACCGAGCAGGAGGCCCAGCAGGCCCTCGACGTCGTCCTCGGCATACTCGGCTCCCAGCTCGGCGGCGACGAACGCTGCGCCCTCGCCACCGTCCTGCCCGAGCGCGCCCGAGCCACGTTCGTCGCACCGATCCCGCTCACCCGGCCTGCCACCGCGCCGGCTTTCGTCGAGGCCGTCGCCCGCAACCTCAACACCACGCTGGCCCAGGCCCGCTGGCACACCTCCACCGTCCTGGCGGCCCTCGCCGACGCCGCCGGCCCCGACCTCACCGATCGCCTCCTCGCCCACCTGCCCCGCGGCTACGCCTTCCTCTTCGGGCGCGCCGACCTCATCGCCGCAGCTGCCTGAACCGGGCGGCACCACACGTCCTGCGGGGCGCAGATTACCTCCCTCTCGGACACCGAAAAATCTATGCTCGCTGGAGTAGACATTGCCCCGCGGTGTGGTTAGTGTTTCTCTCGTAGACGCGGTCAAGAAGTAACCGCCAGACACGAACTGGCGGGTAGAGTTGGAGAAGTCTGCAGGTCGGCACGGTTGCGGGATCCTGGCGCCAGGGTTGGTGCAGTAGGCGACAGGGTTGGCAGCCGGGCCGGGTGGCCCGCGGTGATCAGGGGCCGCCACGAGTGGTATCAGCAGTCGCAGTACGCGGTATCCCAGCAAAGGCGCCAGACTGCGGGCGCGCGTGCTGGGAGTCCGGCAGTGGGGTTCCAAGCCGAGCAGGTGAGCAGGACGGGCGACGGGGCTGGCTGTCGGACCACGTGGCCCACCAGGGCCCTGGCATGACAGGCAAGTGGCAGTTCAGCAGTACCGAGAAGGTTCGTAGTATCCGCAGTTGGCAGTATCAGTCCGTGAAGAGGATGAACGGAGGGACAGAGCGCCATCAGGATCGCCCGGCCCGTGAAGACGTCACCCGGGCGGACACCGCAGACCCCCTTTTGAGTACGAGGACGGTGGTTTCCGGTCACGCATACGCGATCCCTGCATCCCCCCACCGACGGGGAGTTGCGGAACAAGGAACCCGGCCCCGGCCGGTAGATGGTGTTGTTTCCCCTTCGGGGCCCCGGAGCCGCTTTGGCGCCGGGGCCCCTCGACGCGTTCCCCAGGAACCAAGAGAGGTGCAGTGACTACGACGACCGACAAGCCCCACACCCCCGACAGCGTCAGCTCGTTCGACGATGACGACTACCCCGCCTACACGATGGGGCGCGCCGCCGAGATGACCGGCACCACCCCAGGCTTCCTACGCGCCCTGGGCGAGCAGGGCCTCATCACTCCGCTACGCTCCGGCGGCGGCCACCGCCGCTTCTCCCGCTACCAGCTGCGGATCGCGATGCGCGCCCGCGACCTCGTCGACCAGGGCACCGCCATCGACGCGGCCTGCCGGATCGTCATCCTCGAGGACCAGCTCGAGGAAGCCCTGCGCATCAACGAACAACTGCGCCGCTCGCAGGCCGGCCCGGAATCCGCAGCCGACACCTGATCCGACGACCTCCCCCCGCCTCGTGGACAGGCCCGCGGTGAGCGCCAGTGCTCGCCGCGGTCTGCCGAGCGCGGGCGGGCCGAGGCGGCGCGGAGTCCCGAGCGGCCGTCCGCGCCGGGTTCGCTCCCGCCGGTAGGTGTGACGGGGCGGGGGATGATCGGCCGGATGGTCCCTGCGGCTGGGTGCTCAGAAGGTGAGCAGGCCGATGGCGTGGCCGTCGTGGTCCACCACCGGCCACGCGTCGAGACGGCGGGCCCGCATGGCGGCGGCGGCCGAGGCGGCGGGCAGGTCGGCGGTGGCGAACGGGGCCCGGTCGAGGACGATGTCGCGCACGGCTGTGCGTTCGGTGTACCAGGACCGGGCCTGGAACGGCGCGAGGTGCAGGCGGGTCAGCAGCCCGGCGCAGCGGCCGTCCTCGTCGCGGACGAGGACGTGGTCTGCGCCGGAGCTCCGCAGGATGTCCATCGCCGTGTCGACCATGACGTCGTCACTGATCTGCAGCTCCGGGCGTTTCATGAGGTCGCCGACCGTGGCGGTGGGCACGGGGCTTTCGAGGGTGCTGAGCATGAGTGGACTCCTTCGCGTCCGTGCCGCCGTCCGTGCCGCCGGTCGGGGCGGGGGTCGGGACACTGGCGGTGGTAAGGGGGACGGCTCTGGCGAGCGGGCACGGCCCGCGCGGTGTCCTACGCGGCGAGGGTGACGCGCCTGGGCGCCGCGTTGCGGGAGCCGGTGGCGGCCTGCGTGTTGCGGCCGGCCTGTGCGGGGCGGTTGCGGCGGTTGCGGTTCGCGGAGGTGTTGCGGCGGGGGCGTTCGACGACGGGGTCGGGGATCACGGTGGGGATGCCGGTGGGCACGCGGGCGCCGGTGATGCGGGCCAGCTCCTCGTCGCCGGCGCTGACCCTGGTGGTGACGGGGGTGATGGCGGCGGTGGCCAGCATGCGGGCCATCCCTCGGCGCTGGTTGGGCAGCACCAGGGTGACGACGGTCCCGGACTCGCCCGCCCGGGCGGTGCGGCCGCCGCGGTGCAGGTAGTCCTTGTGGTCGGTCGGCGGGTCCAGGTTGACGACCAGATCGAGCCCGTCGACGTGGATGCCGCGGGCGGCGACGTTGGTCGCGATCAGCGCGGTCACCTGGCCGGTGCGGAACTGCTCCAGGGTGCGGGTGCGCTGGGGCTGGGACTTGCCGCCGTGCAGCGCGGCCGCCTTCACCCCGCTGGCGAGCAGGTCGAGCACCAGGCGGTCGGCGCCGTGCTTGGTGTCGGTGAACATGATCACCCCGCCCTCGCGGGAGGCGATATGGGCGATCGTGGCGGCCTTGTCGTGGTTCTGCACCTGCAGCACGTGGTGCTCCATGGTGCTGACCGCCCCCGCGGACGGGTCCACCGAGTGGGTGACCGGGTCCTTGAGGAAGCGGCGGACCAGGCGGTCGACGTTGCGGTCCAGGGTGGCGGAGAACAACATCGTCTGGCCGCCCTCGGCGACCTGGTCGAGCAACTCGGTGACCTGCGGCAGGAACCCCATGTCGGCCATCTGGTCGGCCTCGTCCAGCACCGTGATGCCGACCTCGTCCAGCCGGCAGTCACCGCGCTGGATCAGGTCCTTGAGGCGTCCGGGGGTGGCCACCACGACCTCCGCACCGCGGTTCAGCGCCTGGGCCTGGCGGCCGATCGACATCCCGCCGACCACGGTCGCCATCCGCAGGCGCACCGCGTGGGCGAAGGGGGTGAGGGCCTCGGTGACCTGCTGGGCCAGCTCGCGGGTGGGCACCAGCACCAGTGCCAGCGGGCGGCGCGGCTCGGCCTTCCGCCCGGCGGTGCGGGCCAGCACCGCGAGCCCGAACGCGATGGTCTTGCCGGAGCCAGTGCGCCCGCGGCCCAGCACGTCACGGCCGGCCAGCGAGTTCGGCAGGGTCGCGGCCTGGATCGGGAACGGGGAGGTGACGCCCTGGCGGGTCAGCACCGAGAGCAGCGCGCTCGGCATGTCCAGCTCGCCGAAGGACTCGACGGCCGGCAGCGCCGGGGTGGTGCTCACCGGCAGCGCGAACTCGGCGTGCGAGGAGGAGCCCTGACGGCCGCCCCGACCGGAGGAAGGCCGGCCACCGGCCGGGCGGTCGCCGTAGAAGGAACCGCCACCGGAGCGGGACCCGTGGGTGCCGGCGCCGGAGCGGGAGCCCGTGGCGGAGCGGGAGTCGGAGCTCCGGTAGGAGGAGCGGCTGGAGCGGTTCATGCGGGGAACCTTCCTCGGGGTGGCACGTCACGAGGAAGGCTCCGCAGCGCGGAGGCGCCGGGCGGAGCTCGCAAGGAACGGGCCGGAAGTGTGACGGACGGGGCGTGGACGGTAGAACCGTGCGGCACGTCACCTACGGTCGGCGCTCACCGCGAAGGTGCGGGAGCGAAAGACCTCGAACCGTGAAGCCTCACGGCAGGGCGCCGATCCGGACGCGGCGCCGGGCGTCTCGCGTGGGGATGGCTGCCGGTGGCGGAGCCAGGGGGCCTGAAAGGCCGGGGCGTGCGTCGTGGCGCAAGGCCGAGGGGCCCGCACCGAGCGTGTACGCGGTGCGGGCCCCTCGCTGCCGGGCGGGGTGCCTTCAGCAGTAAGAACTACAGCGGGCGAATGTTCTCCGCCTGCGGGCCCTTCTGGCCCTGCGTGACGTCGAACTCGACCTTCTGGCCCTCGAGCAGCTCACGGAAGCCGTTGGCGTTGATGTTCGAGTAGTGGGCGAAGACGTCCGGGCCGCCACCCTCCTGCTCGATGAAGCCGAAGCCCTTTTCCGCGTTGAACCACTTCACAGTGCCATTAGCCATAAAGAAATCTCCTTCAGAGGCTGTCCGAAGCCCGCACTGTGCGGGATCCGAGTGCCGAGATGATGACCCACCCGGAGAGGAGCCGGGAAACAGAAATGCGCCTGCGAAACATCAGCAGGCGCACACAAAGTTCATGGGAACCACTACTGCAACTGAGATCGACTCTAGCAGGCCGTGGCCTTCCGTGGTGGATCATTTCCCTCCGGGTTTCGCGGGCGCCTCCTGCGGGGCGCACCGCCTCCGGTGCCCCGATGAGGCCAACACGCCGCACTGGCAGGAACGTTGAAGGCGTGGCCGGGGGTCGTGTGCGCCTCGGCGGCTCAACCGGCGGAGGCGAGGAGAATGGGACCGGGGCGCTGTCGAACGGGCCCGGCGCAGCGATTTCTGGCGCATACTGCAGGGAATGACGAAATCAGCAGCAGTCCGCCGGCCCCTGCCCACCAGCCCCTTCAAAGCCCAGGCCCAGGCACCGCTCAAGCGGTTCGCCGTGGGCGACCGGGTGACTCACGACCGCTACGGCCTCGGTCGGGCCATCGGCGTCGAGGGCGACAGCGACATCGCCGTACTCGTCGACTTCGGATCGCGCCAGGAGCGCATCACCCAGCCGTACACCGAGATGTTCAAGCTCTGATCCCGAGCAGTGCCAGGGCCGGCCGCCGGCCGCTCGCGCCGCCCCGCCGCTCGGCGTGACGGGGTGAGGGCGGCGCGAGGGGCCGGTGGCCGTGTCATATTCTTGGGTCCATGTCGAACCCTGACGGGCTGCTCGTCGACATCGCGGCGATGGTCGAGTCCGAGCGCAGCAATCAGATGTCCCTGACCGTGGTGGTCCCCGGCGCGGTGATCACCGGCAGACTTGCGCCGGTGACGCTGTGGTGGGACCGAGTGGCGGAGGTCCTCCAGGCATCGGAGCACCTCAAGCCGTTCGCCGCCCTCTTCGCGTCGCCTCCCGAGGGCCCGGCGGTGCGGCCCACCCACCTGCACTTCCATCGGGCGAAGATCCTCCAAGGCGACTTCGGCCTGCCCCACACCGGCGGCATGTACCGCATCGCCATCGAGGACGTCAGCAGTTGGACGGTCGGGGACCTCAGCTACTCCGACTCCTGACGCCCGACGTAGCCGTGGCGTGGCCGCCTCGGGCAGCCACGCCACGCAACGGTGCTCGGCCCGGGCTGCGAGCCGGAGCGTGCTCGGAAGGCGTCCCCGAGAACGAGAGAACCCCCGATCAGAGACCTGATCGGGGGTTCTGCTATCTGGTGTCCGAGGGGGGACTTGAACCCCCACGCCCGATAAAGGGCACTAGCACCTCAAGCTAGCGCGTCTGCCATTCCGCCACCCGGACAGGGTGTGTGCCTCGGGGTTTCGCTTGCTGTTCCCCTTGGCGACACGGAGAACACTACCAGGGTTCCGAGCTGGTTCTCACCAGTGTTTTGGCTGCTCGGGGGCGGGAGTGGTGGGGGAACGGTCGGAAGGGGGTGGGGAGCGGACGGGAACGGTCGGGGGGTGGTCGGAAGTGGTCGGGTCGGGCCAAGTTGGCTGTCGCTGCCACGGAGTGGGGCGGTGCTCTCCTAGCCTCGGTGCACCGAGGGAAGCCTTGAGCGGAACGCCGGATTCCCCGTTGTGCCGGAAGGCGACCGGAAGGCGAAAGGCGGCCTGGAGTGGAGCAGATCGGTGGGGCGGCCGAGCCGGTGGTCGGGCGAGGGCGGGAGCTGGAAGGGCTGGAGCCGCTCGGGGCCGTACCGGGGGAGGGGTCGGCCGAGGGGCCGGAGCCGGGGGTGTGGCGGTTCTCGGCGGTGGCCCACGAGGCGGCGGTGCCGCAGACCCGGCACGCGGTGCGCGACCGGCTGCTCGCCCAGGGGATGGCCGGGCAGCAGTACCAGGAGCTGATCGACGACGTGCTGCTGATCGTCTCGGAGCTGGTGAGCAATGCCGTGACGCACGCCGCCGTGCTCTCCCCGTACCTGACGGCGGAGCTGCGGATCGGCGGCGGCTGGGTGCGGATCTCGGTGGAGGACGGCCACCCGTACCGGCCGAGGGCCCTGGAGAGCGATCTCGGGCAGCTCGGCGGGCGGGGGCTGCTGCTGGTGAAGAGCGTGACCCTGCAGGCCGGCGGCGTCTGCGACGTGGAGCGGACGGGCGAGGGCGGCAAGGTGATCTGGGCCTCGCTGCCGATCCCGGAGAAGTCGGGGAGCGACCAGCACGAGGGCCCCGGGGCGCTGGCCGAGCTCGGCTTCGAGCCGGGCCTGGAGGAGGGGCAGTGGTCGTTCTAGGGCTTCGTCCGCAAGAGCGGCCCTGACTCGGGGGTGGGCGGCGGCCCGGCGCCGCCGCCCACCCCCGAGGGCGGCTACCAGTCGCGGCCGGCGATCTCCCGGATCCCCGGGAGGGCGGCCTCGAAGACCGTCCGGAACCAGACCGAGAACGGCCGCTCGGCCTCCAGCGCCTTGAGCTCCTCGGCCGTGACGAACAGGGTGTCGTCCACCTCGTCCGGGTCCGGGTTCAGGTCGGCGGTGACCAGGCCGACGAAGAGGTGGTTCCACTCGCGCTCGATCAGGCCGGAGGCCTCGTCGGGCAGGTCGTAGCGGACGGTGCCCGCCTCGCAGAGCAGGGCGGGGGCGGCGCCCAGCTCCTCGGTGGTGCGGCGGGCGGCGGCGACGAAGGGGGCCTCGTCCGGGTAGGGGTGGCCGCAGCAGGTGTTGGACCAGACACCCGGCGAGTGGTACTTGCCGAGGGCGCGGCGCTGGAGCAGCAGCCGGCCCTGGCGGTCGAAGAGGAAGACGGAGAAGGCCCGGTGGAGCCGCCCGGGCTGCTGGTGGGCGGAGAGCTTCTCGGCGGTGCCGATGGTCACACCCTCGTCGTCGACGAGCTCCAGCAGGATCTCCGGCGCGGTCAGGGTCTGGGGGGTCGAGCTCTCGGACAAAGGGGCCTCTTTCGGCACGAGGGGACCGGAGCCGTGGCCCGGGCATGCGGGCCCGGCCCGGCCCGCCAGGTCCGGCGGTCGGCTGCACGGCGCCGACGGGCCCTCGCCGAGCCCGGGCGGACGGTGGCCACGGCTCCGGCGGAGCAGAAACGACTCCGGTGGAGAAAGGGGAGACCTCTGGCGGATCGCGGGCGGGCCGTGGCCGGTTCGCGAGGGTTTCGCGGTGCGGCCCCGACATCGTCCACGACACCTCCACGGCTCCACCGCGGAACGGCCGTACGACGTACCTGGGACGGGACGGAGGCTTGCACCGGCGTCGGGGGCCAGTCTGCCGTATGGGTCGAGACCCTGGGTGATCTGACGCTCACGACGGCGCGAAAGACTCGAACGCAGCCGAACAACGGACCAAGTTGTTCGATTTGTGACCGAGTTGGTCGGTCTCCGGTCGACGTTCGGTCGGTTCCGCTTCACCCGCTGTCCGGCTGCTCGTCAGGTCGCCGTGGGGCTCGGAGTGGTAGGCGGCTTGAACCTTCGACCCGCCGTCCGGAATGATGATCCGCACGGTCCGGGGTCGTCAGCTGCGGATAAGTGCTGCCTGCTGCCGTTTCGATGGCGAACTGATGGTCCGGTAGCCTCGATCGGTGCGTCCGGTTCTGTCCGAAGCGCCCCCAGCCGTGCCACCTGCCGCCTGTTCGAGACCGGATCAGGCGCGAACCGGGTGCGGCAGCGACACCGACCGAGAACGCACCGACCCAGAAGCAGGCACCGGGAGACCGGCGCCCGACCCCCACCGTCCCACCGCACTCCGTTGTGGCCGGACCGCACACCACCGCCAGGGAGTGAGTCCCGCTGTCCACTGTGATCGTGACCGGCCCCGCGCTGCTCGACAGCGCCGAGGCCCGCTCCGAGGCGCACCCCGGGGCCCGCTCCGCCGAGACCGCCCGCTCCGGTGCCGCCGCCGGCTCCGATGCCGCCGGCCCGGGCGGGACGCGGACGGCCGTCGAGACGACCGCCGCCCCGGCCCTGTCGCCGACGCTCGCCGCCGACCTCGCGGCGCTCGGCTTCGACCGGGTGCTGCACGCCGCCGACCCCGCCGAGCTGGCCGCGCTGGCCGCCACCGTGCTGGCCCCCGTGGCGGGCCGGTCCGGCGGCCGCCGCAGCTCGCGCGAGGCGAAGGCCGAGCGAATAGCGGTGGTGGACGGCGGCTTCACCGGCCACCGGCACGCCCTGCGGCTGGCGCTGACCGACCCGCGCTTCCCGGCCGCGGCCGTGCCCGGCGCCGTGGTGCTGGCCGGCCCGCAGGCCCGCACCGCCCTCGCGGCGGCGGCCCACGCGCTGGCCCCCACCCCCGCCCCGGCGGCGGAGCAGCTGCACCCGGCGGACCGCATCCCGCACCAGGCCGGGCCGGCGCACCTCGAGACGGAGACCGCGGCCCCCGCCGGGCTGCCCCTGCCCGACCGCCTCGCCGCCGCACTGGACGCCCAGGGCGTCCCGGTGCAGCGCCCCGAGCTCGGCGCCCTGGTCGCCACCGTGCCCGCCTCGGCGAGCGAGCTGCGGGCCGCCCAGGCGGCCGTGGCCGAGGTGGACGAGGAGGCGATCCGGCTGCGCCGGGCGGTCAAGGCCCGGGACGGCTTCTTCACCACGTTCTTCATCAGCCCCTACTCGCGCTACGTGGCCCGCTGGTGCGCCCGGCGCGGCCTCACCCCGAACCAGGTGACCACGGCCTCGCTGCTGGTCGCGCTGCTCGCGGCCGGCTGCGCCGCCACCGGCACCCGGGGCGGCTTCGTCGCGGCCGGCGTGCTGCTGATCGCCTCCTTCGTCCTGGACTGCACCGACGGCCAGCTGGCCCGGTACGACCTCCAGTACTCCACGGTCGGCGCCTGGCTGGACGCCACCTTCGACCGGGCCAAGGAGTACTCCTTCTACGCGGGCCTGGCGCTCGGCGCCGCCCGCGGCGGCGACCACGTCTGGGCGATGGCGCTGGCCGCGATGGTGCTGATGACCTTCCGGCACAGCGTGGACTTCTCGTTCATGGCCGCCGACCAGACCAGCGCCGCCTCCGCCGCCGCCGCCTCCGCGAAGGCCACCGGGGAGAAGGCCGCCCCGGGCGCCCCGGGCGCGCCGGTCAACACCAGCCCCACCGCCCAGCTATCCAACCGGCTGGACCGGGTCGGCTGGACGGTCTGGGCCCGCCGGATCATCGTGCTGCCGATCGGCGAGCGCTGGGCGATGATCGCCGTGCTCACCGCCTGCACCACCCCCCGGATCACCCTCTCGGTGCTGCTGGTCGGCTGCGCGCTGGCCTGCTGCTACACCACGGCGGGCCGGGTGCTGCGCTCGATCAACCGCCGGCGCCCCCGCCCGGACAAGGCCGCCGCCGAGGTGGCCGCGCTGGCCGACGGCGGCCCGCTCACCGAGCTGCTCGCCCCCGTGCTGCGCCCGGTCCACCGCCTGCCGGGCCTGGCCGCCCCCGTGCTGGCCGCGCTGGCCGCCGTCGGGCTCCCGGTCGCGGTCTACACCAGTGCGGGCACCTGGCAGGCCGTGGGCGCCGCTGCGGGCTACGTGCTGCTCAGCTCCCTGGTACTGGCCCGCAGGCTGACCGGCGCGCTGGACTGGCTGGCCCCCGCCTTCTTCCGGGCCGGGGAGTACCTCACCGTGCTCGCGCTGGCGCTGCGGCTGGACATCGGCGCGCTCCCGGCCGCGTTCGGGCTGGTCGCTGCCGTCGCCTACCATCACTACGACACGGTGTACCGCCTGCGCGGCGGCACCGGGGCGCCGTCCCGATGGCTGGTACGGGCGACCGGCGGGCAGGAGGGCCGGGCACTGCTCGTGACGGTCATCGCGGCGCTCGCGTACCACGGCAGCCCCACCGGCCCGATCGGTCACCAGGGTGCCGGGGCGTCCGCCCTGCAGACCGCCATGGTGGCGCTGGCGGCCGTTCTCGCCCTGGTCGTGGTCGCCGAGAGCATCCACTTCTGGGTCCTCGGGGATGCCACCGCCGAACACGACGAATCAGGAGACACCGCATGATCGGCCTCGTTCTCGCCGCCGGCGCCGGCCGCCGGCTGCGCCCGTACACCGACACCCTGCCCAAGGCACTGGTGCCGGTGGACGGCGAGCGGACCGTCCTGGACCTCACCCTCGGCAACTTCGCCGAGGTGGGCCTGCGCGAGGCCGCCATCGTGGTGGGCTACCGCAAGGAGGCGGTGTACGACCGCAAGGACGCGCTGGAGCAGAAGTACGGCGTCAAGCTCACCCTGGTCGAGAACGACAAGGCCGAGGAGTGGAACAACGCCTACTCGCTCTGGTGCGCCCGTGACCTGTTCGGCGAGGGCCTGCTGCTCGCCAACGGCGACACCGTGCACCCGGCCTCGGTGCAGCGCACCATGCTGGACGGCAACGACCGGCGGATCAAGGAGGGCGACGCCCCCGGCATCCTGCTGGCGCTGGACACCGCGAAGAAGCTGGCCGACGAGGAGATGAAGGTCGTCGTCGACCCGGCCACCGGGGTGCGCCGGATCACCAAGCTGATGGAGCCGGCCGAGGCGACCGGCGAGTACATCGGCGTCACGATCATCAACCCCTCGGCCGCCGGCGACCTCGCCAGTGCCCTGCAGGCCACCTTCGAGCGCGACCCGCAGCTGTACTACGAGGACGGCTACCAGGAGATGGTCAACCGCGGCCTGCGGATCGACGTGCAGCCGATCGGTGAGGTCTCCTGGGTCGAGGTGGACAACCACGACGACCTGGCGAAGGCGCGGGAGATCGCGTGCCAGTACTGACCCGGCTGGTGCCCTCGCCGGTCTTCGTGGAGATCCGCTCGGGGGCGCTGAACGCCCTCGGCGGGATCCTCGCGGACCAGCGGCTCTCGGCCAACGGGCGGATCGCGGTGGCGATCAGCAACGGCTCCGGCGCCAAGCTCCGCGCCCGGCTGGAGCCGCTGCTGCCCGACGCGGTCTGGTTCGAGGTGGCCGACGGCACCCTGGACTGCGCCGTCGGCCTGGCCGACCAGCTGCGCGGCGGGCACTTCGACGCCCTGGTCGGGCTCGGCGGCGGCAAGATCATCGACGCGGCCAAGTACGCCGCCGCCCGGGTCGGCCTGCCGATCGTCTCGGTGGCCACCAACCTGGCGCACGACGGCCTCTGCTCGCCCGTCTCCACCCTCGACAACGACGCCGGGCGGGGCTCCTACGGGGTGCCCAGCCCGATCGGCATCGTGGTCGACCTGGACGTCATCCGACAGGCCCCCAAGCGCTTCGTGGCGGCCGGGATAGGCGACGTGATCTCCAACATCTCCGCCTGCGCGGACTGGGAGCTCTCGCACCGCGTCACCGGCGAGCCGGTGGACGGGCTGGCCGTCGCGATGGCCCGCTCGGCGGGCGAGAACGTGCTGCGCCACCCCGGCACCCTGGAGGACGAGGACCTCCTGATGTGCCTCGCGGAAGCCCTGGTACTGTCCGGCATCGCGATGAACATCGCGGGCAGCACCCGGCCGTCCTCGGGGGCCTGCCACGAGATCTGCCACGCCCTGGACGTGCTGTACCCCAAGCGCTCCGCGCAGCACGGGGAGCAGTGCGGACTGGGCGCCGCGTTCGCCAGCCACCTGCGGGGCGAGCACGAGCTCACCGGCCTGATCGCGGAGCGCCTGCGCTTCCACGGCCTGCCGGTCACGGCGGCTCAGATCGGCTTCTCGGAGGCGGAGTTCACCGAGGCGGTGCACTACGCTCCGAACACCCGGCCGGGCCGCTTCACCATCCTGGAACACCTCGACCTCTCCCCTTCAGACATCAGGGACGCGTACGCCGACTATGTCCAAGCCGTCAACAGCTGACCGCCCCCCGGTGGACCTCACCCGCCGCCCCTCGATCGAGGAGCTGCGCGCCGTGATCCACCCGGAGGGCATGCTCCAGCGCCGCAGCGCGGAGCACTGGGCGGGCCGCCTCTACATGCGCAGCATCTCGCTGCGCATCACCCGGGTGCTGTCCACCATGACGGTGATCACGCCCAACGGGCTGACCTACCTGATGATGTTCACCGGCATCCTGGCCGGCGCCGCCCTGGTGATCCCCGGCATCGCCGGTGCCCTGCTCGGCGCCCTGCTGATCCAGGTCTACCTGTTGCTCGACTGCGTGGACGGCGAGGTGGCCCGCTGGCGCCGGCAGACCTCGCTCACCGGGGTCTACCTGGACCGGGTCGGCCACTACATGTCCGAGGCGGCCCTGCTCACCGGCCTGGGCCTGCGCGGGGCGGACCTCTTCCACCGCCAGGGCACCGCCTCGCACTGGGAGTGGGCCTTCCTCGGCACGCTGGCCGCGCTCGGCGCGATCCTGATCAAGTCCGAGACCGACCTGGTGGACGTGGCCCGGGCCCGCAGCGGCCTGACCGCCGTCGAGGACAGCGCCTCGGTGCCGCGCTCGGCGGGCGTGGCCAAGGCCCGCAAGGTGGCCTCGCTGCTCAAGTTCCACCGCCTGGTCGGAGCGGTCGAGGCCTCGCTGTTCATCCTGGCGGCGGGCATCGCCGACCAGGTGCACGGCGGGCTGTACTTCACCCGGCTCGCGGTGGTCGTGCTGGCCGCGATCGCGATGCTCCAGACCGTGCTGCACCTGCTCAGCATCGTGCTCTCCAGCAGGCTGCGATGAGCACGGCCACGGACTTCAAGCTGGGCGCCGTCATCATCACGATGGGCAACCGCCCGGCCGAGCTGAACGCGCTGATCGAGTCCGTCCGGGCCCAGGAGGGCCCGGCCGTCGAGCTGGCCGTGGTCGGCAACGGCGCGCCGCTGCCGCCGCTCCCGGCGGGCGTGCGCAGCGTCGAGCTGCCGGAGAACCTCGGCATCCCCGGCGGGCGCAACGTCGGCATCGAGCTGTTCGGCCCGGACGGGCGGGAGGTGGACGCCGTCCTCTTCCTGGACGACGACGGCGCCCTGCCCCTCAAGGACTCGGCGAAGCTGCTCCGCGAGGCGTTCACCGCCGACCCGGAGCTCGGGATCGTCTCGTTCCGGATCGCCGACCCGGACACCGGCGAGACCGCCCGGCGCCACGTGCCCCGGCTGCGGGCCAGCGACCCGCTGCGCTCCTCCCGGGTGACCACCTTCCTGGGCGGCGCCAGCGCCGTCCGGACGGCGGTCTTCCCGCGGGCCGGCCAGCTGCCCGGCGAGTTCTTCTACGCCCACGAGGAGACCGACCTCGCGTGGCGCGCGCTGGACGCGGGGTGGTCGATCGACTACCGCGCGGACATCGTGCTGCACCACCCCACCACCTCCCCGGCCCGGCACGCCACGTACTTCCACAACGTGGCCCGGAACCGGGTCTGGCTGGCGCGACGGAACCTTCCGGCCCCCCTGGTGCCTCTCTACCTGGGGGTCTGGTTGCTGCTGACCCTGGCCCGGCGTCCCTCCGGCGAGGCCGCCAAGGCCTGGCTGGGCGGCTTCCGGGCGGGCTGGAGCGAGCCCTGCGGCCCGCGACGGCCGATGAAATGGCGTACTGTATGGCGATTGACCAGGCTGGGTCGACCGCCAGTCATCTGATCGCAGCCGCCGGCGGCCCCCGTCGCCGGCGGACAAATCCCCCCGTGAACCCTGTGGGTCCCCACCGGCCGCCTTGCCGGACCGATCCCGCGAAGGACGAATGTGTCGACAGTGAGTGACTCCGTCAGCCTCTCAACTCCAGGTGGAGCTGATGCGGGTCTGACCCCGAAGCAGTTGGCGGACAAGTACGGCCTGACGGTCAGCGGCAAGCGCCCCGGGATCGTGGCGTACACCAAGCAGGTCTGGCAGCGACGCCACTTCATCGTGGCCTTCGCCACCGCCCGCCTGGTCGCCCAGTACACCACCGCCAAGCTCGGCCAGCTGTGGCAGGTGCTGACCCCGCTGCTCAACTGCGCGGTCTTCTTCCTGGTCTTCGGCGTCATCCTGAAGAGCCGGGACGGCATCCCCGTCTACATCGCCTGGCTCTGCGTCGGTGTCTTCACCTTCCAGTTCACCCAGAGCGCGATCCAGTCCGGCACCCGGTCGATCTCCGACAACCTCGGCCTGATCCGCGCGCTGCACTTCCCGCGCGCCTCGATGCCGATCGCCTTCACCGTGATCCAGCTCCAGCAGCTGCTGATCTCGATGGTCGTGCTGGTCGTCATCGTGCTGGCCAACCAGGTCCCGCCGAGCGTGACCTGGCTGCTGGTGATCCCCGCGTTGATCCTGCAGGCCATGTTCAACACCGGCCTCGCCCTGGTGATGGCCCGGATCGGCGCCAAGGCCTCCGACATCTCGCAGCTGATGCCGTTCGTGCTGCGCACCTGGATGTACCTGTCGGGCGTCATGTACAGCGTGCAGGCCCAGCTGGAGACCTACCCGAAGATCGTCCAGAAGATCGCGGACCTCAACCCGGCCTCGGTCTACATGGACCTGATGCGGTACGCGTTCATGCCGGACAGCTTCGACAAGAAGAAGTACCCCGCGCACGCGCACGACGCGGCCGGCCACGCGCTGCCGCACTACCTGACCCTCCCGCACCACGTCTGGGCGATCGCGATCGCCTGGGCCGTCGTCGCCCTCGCCTTCGGCTACCTGTTCTTCTGGAAGGCCGAGGAGGAGTACGGCCGTGGCTGACACCGCAACCACCGAGACCCCTGGAGCAGCGGCGATGACCAAGGCCGACACCCGCATCCCGACCGTCGTCGTGGACGACGTGCACATCGTCTACCGGGTGCACGGCGCCGGCTCCGGCAAGGGCTCCGCCACCTCGGCGCTCAGCCGGCTGATCTCCAAGCGCAGCTCGCCCGCGATCCGCGAGGTGCACGCCGTGCGCGGCATCAGCTTCACCTCGTACCGAGGTGAGGCGGTCGGTCTGATCGGCTCCAACGGTTCCGGCAAGTCGACCATGCTGGCCGCCATCGCGGGCCTGCTGCCGACCGAGAAGGGCGGCATCTACACCAACGGCCAGCCCTCGCTGCTGGGCGTCAACGCGGCCCTGATGAACGACCTGACCGGTGACCGCAACGTCATCCTGGGCTGCCTGGCGATGGGCATGTCCCCGGAGGAGGTGAAGCGTCGCTACCAGGAGATCGTGGACTTCTCCGGCATCAACGAGAAGGGCGACTTCATCTCGCTGCCGATGCGCACCTATTCCTCGGGCATGGCGGCCCGCCTGCGCTTCTCGATCGCGGCGGCCAAGACCCACGAGGTGCTGCTCATCGACGAGGCGCTCGCCACCGGTGACCAGAAGTTCCAGAAGCGCAGCGAGGCCCGGATCCGGGAGCTCCGCAAGGAGGCCGGCACGGTCTTCCTGGTGTCGCACAACAACAACGCGATCCGGGACACCTGCGAGCGGACCATCTGGATCGAGAAGGGCGAGATGGTCATGGACGGCCACACCGACGAGGTCGTCCGCGAGTACGAGAAGTTCAACCGCGGCTGATAATCCGAATGCTCCGGCCTCCCTGCCTTCTGAGACGGGGAGGCCGGAGCATTTTGGTAGAGGCGTTCGGATTACGGCTGACGTGCCGCTCGGATTAGCGGCACTCGTGCACTGTGCCCTGCAGGTTGTTGTACGTTCCGGAGTCCCAGATGGGAGTGCCCGACGGCGTGTAGATCACCAGATTGCCGTCGTCCTGCACGGCGACGCGGCCCTCTGCGGCGGAGGAGTCCCCCCAGATGCACTCGAGCTGGTGGCCGTACCAAGGGTGAGAGAACAACTTGATGTACCCCTCGTGCGAGAAGCTCAGGAGGTCGGGTGTCCACCCGTTGCCCTGGTAGGTGCCGGTGGCCCACATGGCGTGGTTGTCGCTGATGCGGTAGAGCACCAGGTTGCCGTCGCACTGGAATGAGAGGCGGACCGTGCTGGAAGAAGTCGACCAGCCGCACTTCTCGTCGGGAGTGGAGAGAAGGAGGGGAATTGATTGCGTAGCGGCGGATGCGCTCGGGCTCACACCCAGAACGGTGGCGAGCGCGGAGGCGACGCATGCTGCGGTAACGGAAAGGCGCTTGACCATGCGATTCACGTGCGGATCTCCAGAATTTCTAGACGATGGCCGTGGTGAAGTGGTGCGTCAGTTCGTGTGTAAAGACTATGAAGGTCGAAGATCATCCGCAACAGAATTTTTGAATATGGGCATATGGAGCGATTGCCACGCAAGAGTAAAGACGTGATTCTTGTGGCTGATTGCCTGGCAATGCCGCGCTTGTCCGTTTGACCGGCCCGGGGTGCGTCATGGGAGGCTCGCCGAGACGGGCTGGCAATCGGAAGCGTGTCCGAGGTGGCCACCGTGCCCGAGCGGTGTAGAACGGGGGAGTGACGGCAGTGGCGGCTTCGGCCAAATCAGACAATCAGACGGACGGCACCGGGTCGACGCTGAGCAAGGCGGACCTGGAGAACTTCCCGGTGGCGCCCGGCTTCCTGCCCGCCGCCTGGCGCACCGACCTGATGGCCGTCTACGGCTTCGCCCGGCTGGTCGACGACACCGGGGACGGCGACCTCGCCGACCCGGCGGGGACGGCCCGGCTGCTGGGCGTCACTCCGGCGGAGCAGCCCGACGAGACGGTCTTCAGACTGGCCATGCTGGACGGTCTGGAGCGCGACCTGGACCGGGCCTTCGAGGCGGCCCTGCCGGGAGCCGCGGGGGAGCCGCCCCGGCACCCGCTGCTGCGGGCCCTCGTCCCGCTGGTGCGCCGGCACGAGGTGGAGCCCGAGCCGTTCCGCCGGCTGATCGAGGCCAACCGGGTCGACCAGGTGGCCGACCGCTACCCCACGTACCAGGACCTGCTCGAGTACTGCACCCTCTCCGCCGACCCGGTCGGCCGGCTGGTGCTGGCGCTGGCGGGGGTGAGCACCCCCGAGCGGATCGCGCTCTCCGACGCCGTCTGCACCGCGCTGCAGATCGTCGAGCACCTCCAGGACGTGGCCGAGGACCTGGCCCGCGGGCGGATCTACCTGCCCGGCGAGGACCTGGAGAAGTTCGGCGTCACCGAGGCGATGCTGGCCGAGCCCACGGCTGGTCCGCAGGTCCGGGCGCTGGTCGCGTTCGAGGTCGAACGAGCGCGCACCCTGCTCGATCGCGGCGCACCACTGGTCGGTACGGTTCGGGGAAGGCTCCGACTGCTCCTCGCGGGTTTCACCGCGGGCGGGTACGCGGCCCTGGCGGCGATCGAGACCGCCGGGTACGACGTGCTGGCGACGCAGGCGAAGCCGGACAAGCGCCGCCTCGCAGTGAAGGCGGCGACACTCTTCGCGAAGGGAAGGTGAACGCCCGCGTGGCGGCATCACCACTGGCCTCGGCTCAGGTCATGGCGGCGTACCGGTACTGCGAGGCGGTCACCGCCCTCCAGGCCCGGAACTTCAGCTACGGCATCCGCCTCCTCCCGGAGGCCAAGCGGCTCGGCATGTCGGCGCTCTACGCCCTGGCCCGCCGGGTCGACGACATCGGCGACGGCGACCTCCCGGAGGACCGCAAGGCCGAGCAGCTGCTGCGCACCCGCGAGCTGCTCGACGAGGTGCGCAAGGGCGAGGTGAGCGAGGAGGACACCGACCCGATCAAGGTGGCCCTGGCCGACGCCGCCCGGCGCTTCCCGATCCCGCTGGACGGCTTCGACGAGCTGATCGACGGGGTCGAGATGGACCTCAAGGGCGTCGAGTACCGCACCTACGAGGAGCTCAAGGTCTACTGCCGGTGCGTGGCCGGCGCGATCGGGCGGCTCTCGCTCGGCGTCTACGGCTGCGCCGACCCGGTGAAGGGCGCCGAGTACGCCGACACCCTGGGCCTGGCCCTGCAGCTCACCAACATCCTGCGCGACCTGCGCGAGGACGCGCTCAACGGCCGCACCTACCTGCCGACCGAGGACCTGGTCCGGTTCGGCTGCCAGCAGGGCTTCGCGTTGGACCGCCCGGCGGCCGGCGCGGACTTCACCGGGCTGATCGCCTTCGAGGCCGCGCGGGCCCAGGAGTGCTTCGAGGAGGGACTCAAGCTCCTCCCCCTGCTCGACCGCCGGAGCCGGGCCTGCACGGCCGCGATGGCGGGCATCTACCACCGCCTGCTCGGCCGGATCGCCGCCGACCCGGAGTCGGTTCTGCGCGGTAGGGTCTCGTTGCCCGGTTGGGAGAAGGCATACGTGGCACTGGCTGGGCTCGCCGGAGGGCGTTCTTGATTCTTCGGCCAGTTCTGTCACGCTGTGTCAGCAAGAATGTACCCAAGGGTGGACACGTGGTGTCCATGAGCCGAGAGCGACACCAGGGGAGGGGGAGAAGTCATGACGTCACGGCCTGACACCACCCCCACCGCCGTGGTCGTCGGCGGCGGCCTGGCCGGCCTCACGGCGGCCCTGCGCCTCGCCGAGGCCGGGCAGCGGGTGACCCTGCTGGAGAGCAGGCCCAGGCTGGGCGGCCTGGCCTTCTCCTTCCGCCGCGGCGAGCTGACCGTGGACAACGGCCAGCACGTCTACCTGCGGTGCTGCACCGCCTACCGCGGTCTGCTCGACCGGCTGGGGGCCGCCGGGCTCACCGAGATCCAGCCCCGGCTGGACGTCCCGGTGCTGGCCGTCTCGCCCGACGGCAGCCGCCGCACGCTCGGTCGCCTGCGTCGCGCAGAGCTACCGGTGCCGCTGCACCTGGCCGCCAGTCTGGCCCGCTACCCCCACCTCTCCACGGCCGACCGGCTGCGCGTGGTGCGGGCCGCACTGGCTCTGCAGGGCCTCGACCTGACGGAGTCGGGCCTGGATCGAATGTCATTTTCCGAGTGGTTGGGCCGCCACGGACAGACCCCGCAGACCCTCGCGGCCCTCTGGGACCTGGTCGGTGTGGCGACCCTCAACGCCACCGCCGAGCAGACCTCGCTCGCGCTCGCCGCGATGGTCTTCAAGACCGGTCTGCTCTCCGACCCCGGCGCCTCCGACATCGGCATCGCCAGCCGCCCGCTGGGCGAGCTGCACCACGACAAGGCGCTGGCCGAGCTGGAGCGGGCCGGGGTGCGGGTGCTGCTGCGCGCCAAGGCCACCGAGCTCAAGACCGGCGAGGGCCGGCACGACGTGCGGCTGGAGGGCGGGGAGCTGCTCAGCGCCGACACCGTGGTGCTGGCCGGCGCCCAGGAGTCGGCCGCCGCGCTGCTGCCCGCCGGGGCCGTGGAGCAGCGGATCGACCTGCTGGGCCACGCGCCGATCCTCAACGTGCACGTGGTCTACGACCGGCAGCTGCTGCGCCGCCCGTTCTTCGCGGCGCTCGGCTCGCCGGTGCAGTGGGTCTTCGACCGCACCGCGCACTCCGGCCTGGCCGCGAGCGGCATCGGCGAGCGGCACCCGGGCGCGCAGTACCTCGCGCTCTCGCAGTCGGCCGTGCAGGAGGAGATCGACCTGCCGGTGGCCGAGCTGCGCCGCCGCTACCTGCCCGAGCTGGAGCGCCTGCTGCCGGCCGCCAGGGGCGCCGAGGTGCTCGACTTCTTCGTCACCCGGGAGCGCACGGCCACCTTCGCGCCCGCCCCGGGCACGGCGGCGCTGCGCCCCGGCGCGCGCACCAGCGTGCCCGGCCTGCTGCTGGCCGGCGCGTGGACGGCCACCGGCTGGCCCGCCACGATGGAGAGCGCCGTGCGCAGCGGGCACGCCGCCGCCGACGCCGCCCTGGCGGGCGGCCGGCTGCCCACCGACCGGGGTGACGGCAGGTGGCCGCGATGACGGGCGCCACCGACCTCACCACCACCGCATCAGCCCCGGCGCGCGCCGCGCGCCGGGCCCCTCACGGACAGGGAGCACCCGTGGAGCCTCGTACGGGCACGGCCGCCAGAGCTGCGACACCGCTCAAGGAGGTGCCGTCGGTCCCCGAGCTGCTGGCGCAGGCCCGCGCGCTCTGTACCCCGGCGCTGCGCTCGGCCGTGGCCCGGCTGGCCGCGCCGATGGACACCGTGGGCGCCTACCACTTCGGCTGGATCGACCGGGACGGCAACCCCGTCGCCGGGGACGGCGGCAAGGCGGTGCGCCCGGCGCTCGCGCTGCTGTCGGCCCGGGCGGCCGGGGCCTCCTTCGAGGCCGGGGTGCCCGGCGGGGTCTCGGTCGAGCTGGTGCACAACTTCAGCCTGCTCCATGATGATCTGATGGACGGTGACGAGACCCGGCGGCACCGGGCCACCGCCTGGACGGTCTTCGGCCCCGCGCAGGCCATCCTGGTCGGCGACGCGCTGGCCACGCTGGGCACCGAGGTGCTGCTGGACGCGGCCGTGACCGGCGGGGCCACCGCCACAGACGCGGCCCGCGCCGTGCGGCTGATCACCACCGCGACCCGCAAGCTCATCGACGGCCAGGCGATGGACGTGGCCTTCGAGCAGCGCGACACCGTCACGGTCGAGGAGTGCCTGACCATGGAGGGCGGCAAGACCGGCGCCCTGCTGGCCGCCGCCGCCGCGATCGGCGCGGTGCTCGCCGGGGCCGACGACCGCGTCTCGGACGCGCTCCAGCGCTACGGTCACCACCTGGGCCTGGCCTTCCAGGCCGTGGACGACCTGCTCGGCATCTGGGGCGCCACCGAGGTGACGGGCAAGCCGCACTGGGGCGACCTGCGCCAGCGCAAGAAGTCGCTGCCGGTCGCCGCCGCGCTCGCCGAGGGCGGGGCCGCCTCCCGCACCCTGGCCGAGCAGCTGGCCGACCCGCGCGGCCGGGGGGAGGAGAGCGAGCCGCAGCTCGCCGCCCGGGCCGCCCTGATCGAGCAGGCCGGCGGCCGCGCCTGGACCCAGGACGAGGCCCGCCGCCAGCACAAGACCGCCCTCGCCGCCCTGGACGAGGTGCCGATGTCCGACGAGGTGCGCGAGCACTTCGTCGCACTCGCCGAATTCGTGGTGGTACGAGAGAGGTGAATGCACGTTGACAGCAACCGCGGACGGCCGGCTCGACCCTGAGTACGATTCCGAGCCGGTCGCGGTGACCGAACGACCGTCAGTCATGGGGAATCTGAACGGTCGTCACAGCACAGTGGGGCACGCCGCCCTGCCATCGGACGGGGCGACCACCCCCGCCGAGGCACTGGCCCGGGCCACCAGCCACCTGCTCTCCCTCCAGCACGCGGAGGGATGGTGGAAGGGTGACCTGGAGACCAACGTCACGATGGACGCCGAGGACCTGTTACTGCGGCAGTTCCTCGGAATCCGTACGGCGGAGGAGACCGCCGCGAGTGCCGCCTGGATCCGCTCCCAGCAGCGGGCCGACGGCACCTGGGCCACCTTCCACGAGGGCCCGCCGGAGCTCTCCGCCACCGTCGAGGCCTATGTCGCGCTCAAGCTCGCGGGGGACGACCCGCAGGAGCCGCACATGGCCGCCGCCGCCGCGTACGTGCGGGCGGCCGGGGGGATCGCCGCCACCCGGGTGTTCACCCGGATCTGGTTGGCGCTGTTCGGCTGGTGGCCGTGGGAGCGGCTGCCGGAGATGCCGCCGGAGGTGATGTTCCTCCCGCGGTGGCTGCCGCTGAACATCTACGCCTTCGGCTGCTGGGCCCGGCAGACCATCGTGCCGCTCACCGTGGTCTCGGCGCACCGCCCGGTGCGCCCGGGCCCGTTCGAGCTCACCGAGCTGCACACCGACCCGGCGGATCCCTTCCCGGAGCGGCCGCTCTCGCCGGCCGCCAGCTGGGACGGGCTGTTCGAGCGGCTCGACAAGCTGCTGCACGCCTACCACCACGTGGCCGCCCGGCCGTTGCGCCGGCTGGCCCTGGCCAAGGCCGGCCGGTGGATCGTGGAGCGCCAGGAGGCGGACGGCTGCTGGGGCGGGATCCAGCCCCCGGCGGTCTACTCGCTGATCGCCCTGCACCTGCTGGGCTACGAGCTGGACCACCCGGTGATGAAGGCGGGCCTGGCCTCCTTCGACAAGTTCACCGTGCACACCGAGGACGGCCGCCGCTGGATGGAGGCCTGCCAGTCGCCGGTCTGGGACACCTGCCTGGCCACCATCGCGCTGCGCGACGCCGGCCTGCCGGCCGACCACCCGGCGCTGGTGACCTCGGTGGGCTGGATGCTGGACGAGGAGATCACCATCCCGGGGGACTGGTCCGTGCGGCGGCCCTCGCTCACCCCGGGCGGCTGGGCCTTCGAGTTCGAGAACGACAACTACCCGGACGTCGACGACACCGCCGAGGTGGTGCTCGCCCTGCGCCGCGTCACCCATCCGGAGCAAGCCAGGCTGGACGGCGCGGTGAGCCGCGCGGTCGAGTGGGGCCTGGGGATGCAGTCGCGCAACGGGGCCTGGGGGGCCTTCGACGTCGACAACACCAGCACGCTGCCGAACAAGCTGCCGTTCTGCGACTTCGGCGAGGTGGTCGACCCGCCCTCGGCGGACGTCACCGCGCACATGGTGGAGATGCTGGCCGAGGTCGGCCTGGCCGAGGACCCGCGCACCCGGCGGGGCATCGCCTGGCTGCTGGCCAACCAGGAGGCCGACGGCTCCTGGTTCGGCCGCTGGGGGACGAACTACATCTACGGCACCGGTTCGGTGCTGCCCGCCCTGGTGGCGGCGAAGCTGCCCACCGACCACCCGGCGATCCGCCGGGCCGTGGGCTGGCTGGAGAGCCGGCAGAACGCCGACGGCGGCTGGGGCGAGGACATGCGCTCCTACGCCGACCCCGAGCAGTGGTCCGGCCGGGGGGCCTCCACCGCCTCGCAGACCGCCTGGGCGCTGATGGCGCTGATGGCGGCCGGCGAGGGGATGGCGGGGGCGCGCAGCGAAGCGGTCGAGCGGGGGGTGCGGTGGCTGGTCGACACCCAGCTGCCCTCCGGCACCTGGGACGAGCCGCAGTTCACCGGCACCGGGTTCCCCTGGGACTTCTCGATCAACTACCACCTCTACCGGCTGGTGTTCCCGGTCACCGCGCTCGGCCGGTACCTGCACCAGACCCCGCTGGGCGGTGGGCGGCGGTGACTCGTGCACCCCTGCTCGTGCTCTGCGCGCTGGCGCCCGAGGTCTGGGCGCTGCGCGGCGGGGACTGGACGGGCGCCGCGGGGGCACCCGTGCTGGCCCGCACCGGGATGGGCCCGGCCCGGGCCCGGGCCCGGGCGGCCGGGCTGCTCGCCTCCGGGCGGTACGGCGCCCTGGCGGTGGCGGGCTTCGGCGCCGCCGTCGGCCCGGGCTGCTCGCCCGGGGACGTGATCGTCGCCGACCGCGTCCAGGACGGCCGGGGGGCCGCCCACCCGCTCGCCTCGGCCGCACCACTGGCCGGGGCGCTGCGGGAGCGCGGTCTGACCGCGCACATCGGACCGCACCACACCGCCGACCACGTGGTCCGCGGCCTGGAGCGGCGGGCCCTGCACGCGCAGGGCGCGCTGGCCGTGGACATGGAGGCCGCCGCCGTACTGGCGGCCCACGCCGAGCTCCGCCCCGACCTCCCCGTGGCCGTGCTGCGGGTGGTCGTCGACACGCCCGAGCGCGAGCTGCTGCGCCCGGGCACCCTGCCCGCCGGTCTCCGGGCCTGGCGGGCCCTGCGCGCCGCAGTACCGGCGCTCACCGCCTGGCACCGTTTCGCGGCTTCCGCCACCGAATCCCTGCCCTCGACGCTCCCACAGGAGGCGAGCTAACCATGGCCATGCCGCTACGCCAGTCCATCCGCGTCAGCACCTACTTGATGCAGCAGAAGCTCATGAAGCGGGACAAGTTCCCGCTGATCGTCGAGCTCGAACCGCTCTTCGCCTGCAACCTCGCCTGCGAGGGCTGCGGCAAGATCCAGCACCCGGCCGGCGTGCTCAAGCAGCGCATGCCGGTGGCCCAGGCCGTCGGCGCCGTGCTCGAATCCGGCGCCCCGATGGTCTCCATCGCCGGCGGCGAGCCGCTGATGCACCCGCAGATCGACGAGATCGTCCGCCAGCTGGTGGCCCGCCGCAAGTACGTCTTCCTCTGCACCAACGCGCTGCTGCTGCGCAAGAAGCTGGACAAGTTCACCCCCTCGCCGTACCTGACCTTCACCGTGCACATCGACGGCCTGAAGGAGCGGCACGACGCCTCGGTGGCCAAGGAGGGCACCTTCGACGAGGCGGTGGCCGCGATCCGCGAGGCCAAGCGCCGCGGCTTCCGGGTGACCACCAACTCCACCTTCTTCAACACCGACACCCCGCAGACCATCATCGAGGTGCTCGACTACCTCAACGACGAGCTCAAGGTCGACGAGATGATGATCTCCCCTGCCTACGCCTACGAGAAGGCGCCCGACCAGGAGCACTTCCTCGGGGTCGAGCAGACCAGGGAGCTCTTCCGGAAGGCCTTCGCCGGGGGCAACCGCCGCCGCTGGCGGCTCAACCACAGCCCGCTCTTCCTGGACTTCCTGGAGGGCCGGATCGACTTCGAGTGCACCGCCTGGGGCATCCCGAACTACTCGCTGTTCGGCTGGCAGCGGCCCTGCTACCTGATGTCCGACGGCTACGTGCCGACCTACCGCGAGCTGATCGAGAAGACCGACTGGTCCAAGTACGGCCGCGGCAAGGACCCGCGCTGCGCCAACTGCATGGCCCACTGTGGCTACGAGCCGACGGCCGTGCTGGCCACCATGGGCTCGCTCAAGGAGTCGATCCGGGCCGCCCGGGAGACCCTCGGGGCGTAGCGGTCCTCACCCGCACCACGGCACAGCCCAGCGTGTGGGCAGGCGCGCCCGCCGCGTCGGCCGCACGCTGGGATCCGGACCGTCCACGACCCGCGAGGTGAACCCATGTCACGCCCGCCCCTCCTGCTCGGCATCCACGGCCCGGCCGACCTCCGGGCGGTCGCCCCCGCCGACCTCCCGGTGCTGGCCGAGGAGATCCGGGACTTCCTGATCGACGCGGTGACCCGCACCGGCGGGCACCTCGGCCCCAACCTGGGCGTGGTCGAGCTGACCATCGCCCTGCACCGAGTGTTCGACTCACCCACCGACCGGATCCTCTGGGACACCGGCCACCAGTCCTACGTGCACAAGCTCCTCACCGGCCGTCACGACTTCTCGCGGCTGCGGGCCAAGGGCGGACTCTCCGGCTACCCCTCCCGGGAGGAGTCGGAGCACGACGTGATCGAGAACTCGCACGCCTCCACCGTGCTCGGCTACGCCGACGGCCTGGCCAAGGCCCACCAGCTGCTCGAGCGCCCCGACCGGCACACCGTCGCGGTGATCGGCGACGGCGCGCTCACCGGCGGGCTGGCCTGGGAGGCGTTGAACAACATCGCCGACGCCAAGGACCGCCCGCTGGTCATCGTGGTCAACGACAACGAGCGCTCCTACGCCAAGACCGTCGGCGGCCTGGCCCACCACCTCGCCACCCTGCGCACCACCAAGGGGTACGAGCGGTTCCTGGCGCTGGGCAAGGGCGCGCTCCAGCGCACCCCGGTGGTCGGCCAGCCGATCTTCGAGGCGCTGCACGGCGCCAAGAAGGGCTTCAAGGACGCCTTCGCCCCCCAGGGCCTGTTCGAGGACCTGGGCCTGAAGTACCTCGGCCCGATCGACGGCCACGACCTGGGCGCGGTGGAGCAGGCGCTGCGGCAGGCCCGGGGCTTCGGCGGGCCGGTCATCGTGCACTGCCTGACCGTCAAGGGCCGCGGCTACCGCCCGGCCGAGCTGGACGAGGCCGACCGGTTCCACGCCGTCAACGCGATGGACCCGTACACCTGCCTGCCGGTCAGCCCCGCCTGCGGCACCTCCTGGACCTCGGTGTTCGGCAAGGAACTGGTGCGGCTCGGCGCCGAGCGCCAGGACCTGGTGGCGATCACCGCCGCCATGCTCCAGCCGGTGGGCCTGGCCCCCTTCGCCGCCGCCTACCCCGAGCGCACCTTCGACGTGGGCATCGCCGAGCAGCACGCCGTCACCAGCGCGGCCGGCCTGGCCACCGCCGGGCTGCACCCCGTGGTCGCGGTCTACGCCACCTTCCTCAACCGCGCCTTCGACCAGGTGCTGATGGACGTGGCCCTGCACAAGCTGGGCGTCACCTTCGTACTCGACCGCGCGGGCATCACCGGCAACGACGGCGCCTCGCACAACGGCATGTGGGACATGTCGATCCTGCAGGTCGTCCCGGGCCTCAGGCTGGCCGCCCCGCGCGACGCCGAGCAGCTGCGCGAGCAGCTGGGCGAGGCCGTGCGGGTCGAGGACGCGCCCACCGTGCTGCGCTTCCCCAAGGGCGAGACCGGCCCGGCCGTGCCGGCCGTGGAGCGGATCGGCGGGGTGGACGTGCTCCAGCGCACCGGGCCCGACCCGGACATCCTGCTGGTGGCCGTCGGCGCGCTGGCCCCGGCCTGCCTGGACGCCGCCGCGCTGCTGCTGGCCGACGGCTTCACCACCACCGTGGTCGACCCGCGCTGGGTCAAGCCGGTGCCCGAGGCCCTGGTCGAGCTGGCCGCCCGGCACCGCCTGGTGGTCACCGTGGAGGACAACGGCCGGGTCGGCGGCGTCGGCTGCGCCGTCGCCCAGGCCCTGCGCGACGCCGAGGTGGACGTGCCGCTGCGCGACCTCGGCATCCCGCAGGAGTTCCTGGCCCACGCCTCCCGGGGCGAAATCATGGAGGAGGCCGGCCTCACCGGCACCGGCGTGGCCGCCCAGGCCGCCGCCTTCGCCAAGCACCTGCTACCGATCCGAGGAGCGAACCCGCACCATGCCTGAGCCAGGTCTCGACCTCGCCGCCCTGCTCGCCGAACGCGGCGCCGAGCGTTACGAGCTGCACGCCAAGTACCTCAACCCGCAGCTGCCCCGGATGCTGCACACCATCGGCTTCGACAAGACGTACGAGCGCGCCGAGGGCCCGTACTTCTACGACTCCGAGGGCCAGGAGTACCTGGACATGCTGGCCGGCTTCGGCATCTTCGCCCTCGGCCGGCACCACCCGGCGGTGCGCTCGGCCGTCCAGCAGGTGATGGACCTCGACCTGCCCGACCTCACCCGCTTCGACTGCGCCCCGCTGCCCGGGCTGCTGGCCGAGGCCCTGCTCGCCGAGGCCCCCGGCCTGGACCGGGTCTTCTTCGGCAACAGCGGCACCGAGGCCGTGGAGACGGCGCTGAAGTTCGCCCGCTGCGCCACCGGCCGCCCGCGGGTGCTCTACTGCGACCACGCCTTCCACGGCCTGACGGCCGGCGCGCTCTCGGTCAACGGCGAGGGCGGCTTCCGCAAGGGCTTCGAGCCGCTGCTGCCGGACACCGCGATCCCGCTCGGCGACCTGGGCGCGCTCGCCCGCGAGCTGCGCAAGGGGGACGTGGCCGCGCTGATCGTCGAGCCGATCCAGGGCAAGGGCGTGCACGCCCCGCCGCCCGGCTGGCTGCTCGCCGCCCAGCAGCTGCTGCACGAGCACAAGGCGCTGCTGATCTGCGACGAGGTGCAGACCGGCGTCGGCCGCACCGGCGACTTCTTCGCCTACCAGCACGAGGAGGGCGTGCTGCCCGACCTGGTCTGCGCGGCCAAAGCGCTCTCCGGCGGCTACGTGCCGATCGGCGCCACCCTCGGCAAGAGCTGGATCTTCGAGAAGGTCTACTCCTCGATGGACCGCGTGCTGGTGCACTCGGCCAGCTTCGGCTCCAACGCCCAGGCGATGGCGGCCGGGCTCGCCACCCTGCACGTGATGCGCGAGGAGAAGGTGGTCGAGAACGCCCGCCGGGTCGGCGACCTGTTCCGGGCCCGGCTGAGCGAGCTGATCGACAGGTACGAGCTGCTCGCCGAGGTGCGCGGACGCGGGCTGATGATCGGCATCGAGTTCGGCCGCCCCAAGTCGCTCAAGCTGCGCACCGGGTGGACGGCGCTGCAGGCGGCCCGCAAGGGCCTGTTCGCGCAGATGGTGGTCGTGCCGCTGCTCCAGCGGCACCGGATCCTCACCCAGGTCTCCGGCGACCACCTGGAGGTGATCAAGCTGATCCCGCCGCTGATCATCACCGAGCGCGAGGTGGACCGCTTCGTCGAGGCGTTCACCGACGTGATGGACGACGCCCACCGGGGCAGCGGCCTGATGTGGGACTTCGGCCGCACCCTGGTCAAGCAGGCGGTCAGCAGCCGCTAGAGCTCGGTCCGCCGGCGGCGGACGACCACGACCAGGTCGGCCGCCGCCAGCAGGGTCAGCACTCCGCAGGCCACCGCGAAGACGGTCAGCGTGCCGTCGGTGGGCACCGAGCGGCCGTCGGAGTGCGCCGTCCAGAGGGCGAAGCCGGCGGTGCAGAGCGCGAAGAACGGGGTGAAGACCACCGAGAGCAGGAAGCGCAGCCTGAGGTCGCTGCGCGCGGTCACCGGCTCGGTGCCGCTGCGCCACTCCCGGGGCGTCTTCGCACTCACCCTTCCAGACTAGGGCGCCGGCGGGCGCCAGAGGGCGATGATCCGGCGGTCCAGCTCGGCCACCGTGGGCTCCACCAGGGGCAGGGCGAGCAGCACCAGGGCGCCCGCCGCCCAGCCGGCCAGCACGTCCGAGATCCAGTGGGTGCCCAGGTAGACCGTGGTCAGGCCGATCGAGACGGCGGTGAGCCCGGCCAGCACGGTGCCCAGGCGGCGCCAGCGGACGGCCAGGTAGGCCAGCACGCCCCAGGTGACCACCGCGTTGGCGGTGTGGCCGGAGGGGAAGATGGTGCCCCCGGAGAAGAGCTCGGGCGAGCCGATGTAGTGCGCGTAGTGCGGGCCGAGCCGCCCGGTGACGATCTTGACCGCGCCCACCGTGACGTTGAGCAGCAGCAGGGCCGCGCCCATCACCAGCAGCGGCCGCACCGTCCGGGCCCGCCAGCAGCGCCAGCCGAGCCAGGCGCAGGCCACGATCGCCGAGGGCCCGCGCTGGCCGGCCACGATCCAGACGTTGAGGAAGGGCTGCACCTCGGGCCACTGCTTGTAGGGCCGCAGCTGCTTGAGCGCCCAGTCGAGGTCGACCAGTCTGGTGTCGCAGACCACCGCGACCACCACCAGCAGGTAGACCAGCCCCGTCAGGCCGAAGAGCAGCGCGTGCCGCTTGCTCATCGGCGGCCAGTCGCCGGTGTCGCTCGCCGCCGGTCTGGGGGAGTCGGTGGATGGGGTCTGCACTCGCACGGAGCCGACACTACCGGGTGAACCCGGAGTAAACGGTCACCCCGCAGAGTGATCACGAACAGGCGCGCAAAGGGGCGCGAGCTCGAAGCGCTCGCGCCCCCGTGGGGGATTCTGTGGGGTCCTGGGGAGAGTTGGGGCCGCCCGGCCCGCCGGTCAGGGCAGCAGGCGCTCGACGGCCGCCGCGCCCTGCTCCTCCAGCTGCTGCTTGGCCTTCGCGAGGAGCGCGGGCGTCGGGGTGCGTCCCGAGGCCATCACCAGGTCCTCCGGGTCCACCGGGTGCTCGGCACCGGTGTGCAGCAGGTGGTCCGGCGTGGGCTTGGAATCGACGTCACTGGTCTCGCTCATCGGTGCCTCCCGGGGTCGAGCGCCGCCCGGGCCCACCCGGGCGGTCGCCGCGTCTGCCGTGCGGCAGACCTCCGCACCCCGAGTCTCCCCCCACCCCGCCCGGCCCGCATCGCGAGCGGGCGCGGTGGGGGAGGGGGGATGCCGCCGGTCCTCTCCTTATATATAGGAGAGGTAAAAGAAGCCGGTCGGCCGGTTTTGCCGGGCGCCGCTCGGTATGGATGCGGAGCGCCGTTGGGGCGACTAGTCGAGCGGCCCGCCGGCCACGTAGATCACCTGGCCGGAGACGAATCCGGCGGCCTCGGCGGCGAGGAAGGAAATCGTGTTGGCGATGTCGGCCGGAGTGCCGACCCGGCCGACCGGGATCTGGGTGGCGGCCGCCGCCATGAAGTCGTCGAACTCCATGCCGACCCGGGCCGCGGTGGCGGCCGTCATGTCGGTGGCGATGAAGCCGGGGGCCACCGCGTTGGCGGTGACGCCGAACTTGCCGAGCTCGATCGCCAGGGTCTTGGTGAAGCCCTGGAGGCCGGCCTTGGCGGCCGAGTAGTTGACCTGGCCGCGGTTGCCCTGGGCCGAGGAGGAGGAGAGGTTGACGATCCGGCCGAACTTGGCGTCGACCATGTACTTCTGGACCGCCCGGGTCATCAGGAACGCACCCCGCAGGTGAACGTTCATGACCGTGTCCCAATCAGACTCGGACATCTTGAAGAGCAGGTTGTCCCGGAGCACCCCGGCGTTGTTGACCAGGACGACCGGGGCGCCCAGCTCGGCGGCGATCCGCTCGACGGCGGCGGCCACCTGCTCGGCGTCGGAGACGTCGGCGCCGACGGCCAGGGCCCGGCCGCCCGCCGCGAGGATCCGCTCGGCGGTCTCCTTGGCCGACTCCTCGGTCAGGTCCAGGACGGCGACGGCGTACCCGTCGGCGGCGAGCCGCTCGGCGGTCGCGGCGCCGATGCCGCGGGCGGCACCGGTGACGACGGCGACCCGGGCGGCGCTGTGCTGGGAGGGGACGGACTGCTCGGTCATGCTCGTACTCGTCTCTCTCGGTCGGGTGACGGGTACAGGTCGCCCCGCAGGACGGGCCTGACCCGGATGGGTGGTGGTGAGAGCGCTGCGGCGGCAACCCTACCGGCGGGTAGGGTTCCGAACCAGAGGGCAGAGTCGCAGGTGACAGAGGGTGAGGGCAGTTCGCGGGCGTCCGTAGGTCGCGGAACTGGTCGTGATCGCGACAGGTTGTGGAAATATGCCAACTTCAACGAACAGCCGTCCACTATTGGCCCCCGCCTGCCAGTACGGGCCGACCGTTTGTATAGTGTGCGCCAGCAGCCACCGGCTGCACGGCTGGCGCGCTTACCTTCACAGCAGGACGCTCACTCGCCGTTACTGCCCCGCCCGGGTGTCCCACACACACCGGGTGTGACATCGGGACGGATTTCATGGTGCTGGGGGAGATCCCGACGACCCGTGTGCCCGGTCGACTTCAGCAGTCGCCCGGTCACCTCATCCGCGTGGCCCAGCAGGTACACACCCGCTTGTGGTCCGAACATGTAGGTACCGAACTGACCGCTCCGCAGTTCGCCGTGCTCCTGGTGCTCGCTCTCGAACCCGGCGCTGACCAGCGCACGGTGGGCGAGCGCGCGTCCCTGGACAAGGCGACCATGGCGGAGATGGTCGCCAGGCTGGTCCGACGCGGTCTGGTGCTCCGGCGCCGCGACCCCGCCGACGGCCGGCGCAAGTTGCTGGCCCTCTCGCAGAACGGTGCACAGGCCGTCCGCGAGGCGACCGGCGGAGTGGTCCGCGTGCAGCGGACGCTCTTCGAGCCGCTGACCCAGGACGAGCAGCAGGAGCTCGTCCGGGTGATGGCGAAAATAGCCAGACTGGAGCCCGGGGCGGTCGCCATGGTGACCGACTCCCGTCCGGTGCTGGACGCCCAGCGGGCGATCGGCTACCTGATCCGGGTGGCCCAGCAAGTCCACACCAAGCTCTGGTCCGACAAGGTCGGCTGCGACCTGACGGCTCCTCAGTACGCGGTGCTGGACGCGCTGGAGACCGAGCCCGGGGCCGATCAGCGCACCGTCGGCGAGCTCGCCTCGCTCGACAAGGCGACGATGGCGGAGATGGTCAGCCGCCTCGTCCGACGCGGTCTGGTGCTGCGTCGGCGCGACCCCTCGGACGGACGGCGCAACCTGCTCTCGCTCTCGCCGGCCGGACAGGAACTCCTGCACCGGTCGACCGCGGGAGTCCGCGAGGTGCAGGAACTGCTGCTCGCCCCGCTCGAGCCGCACGAGCACGAGACCGCGCTCGCGCTGCTCGCCAAGGCAGCCAGGCTGTAGCCGAACTGCTTGTACCATCGCAGGAACGATTTACCGGACGGGCGTAGGTGCTGAACGCCTGGCCAACGCAAGAGGGGTCGCACTGCCGGCCGGGCACGAAGGGTGTGCCCGGCCGGTGTGCGGCCCCTCTTGTCGTCGCTACGCCGCCACGGGCTAGTTCCAGTCGAAGCCCTGCGGGTCCGGGCCGATCCGCTCGCCGGTGGCGAGGCCGGCCAGGGCCGACAGGTCCGCCTCGTCGAGCTCGAAGCCGAGCACGTCGATGTTCTCCCGGATGCGGGAGGGGGTGACGGACTTCGGGATGGCGATCACGCCGCGCTGGAGGTGCCAGCGGAGCACCACCTGGGCGGGGGTGCGGCCGTGCTTCTCGGCCACCTGCACCAGGGCCGGCTCACCGAGCAGGGTCTTGCCCTGGCCGAGCGGGCTCCAGGCCTCGGTCGCGATGCCGTGCTCGGCGTGGTACGCCCGCAGCTCGTCCTGCGGGAAGTACGGGTGCAGCTCGACCTGGTTGAGCACCGGCACCAGGCCGGACTGCTCGCGCAGCGCGTCGAGCTGGGCCGGGCCGAAGTTGGAGACGCCGACCGCGCGGGCGCGCCCGTCGGCCGCCAGCTTCTCGAAGGCGCTCCAGATGTTGCCGAAGCTGCCGTGCATCGGGCGCGGCCAGTGGATCAGGTACAGGTCGACGTAGTCGAGGCCGAGCTTGGCCAGCGAGGCGTCGAACTCGCGCAGCACCGCGTCCTGGCCCTGCGGGCCGGACCAGTCCTTGGTGCCCGAGTTCCACAGCTTGGTGGTGATGTACAGCTCCTCGCGGGGGACGCCCGCGGTGGCGATGCCCCGGCCGGTGCCGGTCTCGTTCTCGTAGATGGCGGCGGTGTCGATGCTGCGGTAGCCCGCCTCGATGGCGGTACGCACGGCGGCCTCGGCCGCGTCGTCCTCGACCTGCCAGACGCCGAAGCCGAGCTGCGGGATCCGGGTGCCGTTGTTGAGGGTGATGCTGGGAATCGTGCTCACGAGAAAGGGAAACCCTCCGGATTGTCCTGATGGTGCCGCTGGGGAGTAACCGGCCTCGGTGGGGCGTTGTTCCCGGCTCGCTGGAATTGGCCCGCACGTGTCGAACGATCGGCATTCCCGGGCTGCGCCCGGAAAACCTGTTGCGTGCGTCACGTGCCGCCCGGCAGGCTCGGACTCCCAGTAATCGGCACACCGTGACCCCCGGGCCCGGCCGGTCCATCGCAGAGCCCAGGTGGCGTCGCGAACATCCCTCGCGTTTCCGAGGGAGAGGCCCCGGAGATCCGCCTTCCTCGCAAATCCGTGCGAGTGCATTCCGCCTTGCTCACTCCTCATGCTCATGACGGAGCGTCATGCCGCTCACCTCCCTCCCCCTGCCCGATCCCGGCCGCCCCGACCTGCGCGGCGCGCTGCCCTTCCTGCGCTGGCTCGGCCGCAGCCAGCGCCGCGGCCAGGTGCTGGCCACCTGTTGGTCGCTGCTCGAGCTCGGCGGCCAGGCCGCGCTGCCCGCCGCGCTCGGCCTCGGCATCCAGGCCGCCGTCGACCGGAGCCAGGCCGGCGTCTGGCGGGCCGCCGCCCTGGTGCTCGCCCTGGCGGTGCTCCAGTCGATCGGCGGGGTGCTCTGCCACCGCCAGGCGGTCTGGAACTGGATCACCGCCGCCGCCCAGACCAGACAGCTGCTCGCCCGGCAGGCCTCGCACCTGGGTGCCGGGCTGGTGCGCCGGATCGCCACCGGCGAGATCGTCGCGGTGGGCAGCGGGGACGTGGAGAAGATCGGCTGGTACGTGGAGCTGGTGGCCCGGCTGCGGGCCGCCGTGCTGGTCTGGCTGGGCGTCAGCGTGGTGGTGCTGGTGCGCCAGCCGCTGCTCGGCCTGGCCGTGCTGCTCGGCGTGCCGGTGCTGGCCGTCGCGGTCTGGCCGCTGCTGGGCCCGTTCGAGCGCCGGTACACCGAGCAGCGCGCGCTGGGCGGCAAGGCCGGGGCGCTGGCCGCCGACACGGTGGCCGGCCTGCGGGTGCTGCGCGGCATCGGCGGCGAGGAGCTCTTCCTGGCCCGGTACCGGGCCGCCTCCCAGCTGGTCCGGGGCGCCGCCGTGCGCAGCGCCCGGATCCAGTCCCTGCTGGAGGCCCAGCAGGTGCTGCTGCCCGGCCTGTTCGTCATCGGGGTCACCTGGTACGGCGTCGAACTCGCCCTCTCCGGCCGAGTCCAGGTCGGCGAGCTGGTCGCCGTCTACGGGGCGACGGCCTTCCTCGCCTCGCCGCTGCGGGTGATCGGCGAGGCGGCCCGGGCCTGGAGCGTCGCCCGGGTCTCGGCGGGGCGCGCGGTCCGGGTGCTCGCCCTCGACCGGGGCACCGCGGCGCCGGTCGAGGGCGCGGCGCTGCCGGCGGTGGAGGCGGCCGACCTGTACGACCCGGTGACCGGGCTGACCGTGCGGGCCGGGCGGCTGACGGCCGTGGTCTGCGGGGATCCGGACGCCGCCGGGGCGCTGGCCGCCCGGCTCGGCGGGCACGTGCCGCTCGCCGAGGGGGAGCGGGCCGAGCCCGGGGCGCGGCTGGGCGGGATGGCGCTGGACGCCGTACCGCTGGCCGAGGCCAGGGCGGCCGTACTGGTGCACGACAAGGAGCCGGTGCTGCTCTCCGGCACGCTGGCCGAGCTGTTCGAGGTGCCGGCCTCCGGGCGGGTGGCGGTGCCGGAGGCGGTGGCCGCCGCCCAGGCCGAGGACGTGCTGACCGCCCTGGCCGACGGCTCGCCCGAGTGCGGGGGAGACCCGCTGCGGGCTGTGGTCACCGAGCGCGGCCGCTCGCTCTCCGGCGGCCAGCGCCAGCGCCTGGCGCTGGCCCGGGCGCTGCTCGCCGACCCGCCGGTGCTGGTGCTCGACGAGCCCACCAGCGCCGTGGACGCCCACACCGAGGCCCGGGTGGCGGCCGGCCTCACCGCCCTGCGCAAGGGCCGCACCACGGTGGTGCTCGCCACCAGCCCGCTGCTGCTCGACCGGGCCGACACCGTCGCCCTGGTCCACCGGGGCCGGGTCGCCGCGACCGGCACCCACCGCGAGCTGCTGCGCAGTCATCAGGAGTACCGGGCCGTGGTCACCCGTGCGGACGACCGCCCGGCCGTCACCGTTCAGGAGGAGTCGTGAAGCCGCCGGTCGTACAGGAGAGCGGGCCCGCCACCATGCTGCCGGTGGGGTCGCCGGGGGCGGTGCGGGCGTACGTGCGGGAGCTCGGGCGGCGGCACCGGCGGGGGTTCGGGGCCGTGGTCGGGCTGCACACGGTGGCCACCCTGGCCGGGCTGGTCGGGCCGTGGGTGCTGGGCGCCCTGGTGCAGCGGCTCAGCACGGGAGGCCCGGTGGGGCTCGGGTGGGCCGTCGGCTGGTACCTGGTGGCGCTGGCCGCGCAGGCCGCCTTCACCGGGTGGTCGCGGCTGCGCGGCGGGGTGCTCGGCGAGGAGGTGCTGGCCGACCTGCGGGAGGACTTCCTGGTGCGCTCGGTGCAGCTGCCGCCCGGAGTGCTGGAGCGGGCCGGCACCGGCGACCTGGTCTCGCGCGGGACGACCGACATCGACCGGCTGGCCAAGTCCGTCCGGGAGGCGGTGCCCGAGCTCGCGGTGGCGGTGGTCTCGGTGGTCGTGGTCTTCGCCGCGCTGCTCTTCACCTCCCCCCTGCTGGGCCTCACCTCGCTGGCCGGGGTGCCCCTGCTGCTGGTCACCTCCCGCTGGTACTTCCGCCGGGCCCCGCAGTCCTACCGCGCCGAGGGCGCCGGCTACGCGGCGGTCAACACCGTGCTGGCCGAGACGGTGGACGCCGGGCGCACGGTGGAGGCGCTGCGCCTGGGCGAGCGCCGGGTGCGGCTGACGGACCGCAAGATCGGCGAGTGGGTGGCCTGGGAGCGGTACACCATGTGGCTGCGCACGGTCTGGTTCCCGAGCGTGGACGCCACCTACGCGCTGGCCGTGCTGGTCACCCTCACGGTCGGCGGCCTGGCCGCCGCCGCGGGCCGGCTGGGGGTCGGTGAGCTGACCGCCGGGGTGCTGTACGCGCAGGCGCTGGTGCACCCGGTGGACCGGATCCTGCGCTGGTACGACGAGATCCAGGTCGGCCAGGCCTCGCTGGCCCGGCTGGTGGGCGTGCGGGAGGTGGCGGCGGTCGAGACGGACGAGGAGGCCAGGCCGAGCGGGCGTCAGATGACGGCCGAGCAGGTCAGCTTCGGGTACCGCGAGGGCGCGGACGTGCTGCACGGGATCAGCCTGGCGGTGGCGCCGGGCAGCCGGGTGGCGCTGGTCGGGCCCTCGGGGGCGGGCAAGTCCACCCTCGGGCGGCTGCTCGCGGGCATCTACGCGCCGGGCCGGGGCAGCGTCACGCTCGGTGGGGCGGCGCTGGCCCGGATGCCCGCCGAGCGGGTGCGGGCCGAGGTGGCCCTGGTCAACCAGGAGCACCACGTCTTCGTCGGCACCCTGCGGGACAACCTGCGCCTCGCCCGGGCCGAGGCCTCCGACGCCGAGCTGCACGAGGCGCTGGCGGCGGTGGACGCCACCGGCTGGGTGGCCGCGCTGCCCGGCGGCCTGGACACCGAGGTGGGCTCGGGCGGCACCGCGCTGACGCCCCCGCAGGCCCAGCAGCTCGCGCTGGCCCGCCTGGTGCTGGCCGATCCGCACACCCTGGTGCTGGACGAGGCCACCTCGCTGCTCGACCCGCGCGCGGCCCGGCACCTGGAGCGTTCGCTGGCCCGGGTGCTGGCCGGCCGCACGGTGATCGCGATCGCGCACCGGCTGCACACCGCGCACGACGCGGACGTGATCGCGGTGGTCGAGGGCGGCCGGATCAGCGAGTACGGCAGCCACCCCGAGCTGGTGGCCGCCGCCGGGCCGTACGCGGCGCTCTGGCGCTCCTGGCGGGACGAGTAGTCCCTCGTGCGGGTGCAGGCGTTAGGCCTTTGGGTGGACGAGCGGGTGGCGAGCCGTCACGCGGGAGGAGGCGCGGCGCAGACTGCGAAGGTGACCAAGACTTCAGACGGCTCGTCATCCACCGGATCGCGCGGGGGCGGCCAGATCGCGGGCATCCCCAACCGGGTGATCGCGATCGGTGCCATCGTCATCCTGGCGATCTGGTTCCTGTTCGCGAACCTGGACAAGGTGAAGATCCAGTTCTGGGTGTTCACCGTCTCCTCGCCCCTCTGGATCGCCCTGCTCGCCACCCTGCTGGCCGGGTTCGCGCTCGGCTGGCTGGTCAAGGGCCGCCGGGGTTGAGCGGCACGGCGGCCCCGCCCGGCTCCACCCCCGCCGACACCCCCGGCGCCACGCCCGGCTTCACCCCGCTGATCGAGCTGCGGGGGGTGAACAAGCACTTCGGCAGCCTGCACGTGCTGCAGGACGTGGACCTCACCGTCGGCCGGGGCGAGGTGGTGGTGGTGATCGGCCCCTCCGGCTCGGGCAAGTCCACGCTCTGCCGGGCGATCAACCGGCTGGAGCAGATCGAGAGCGGCACCATCACCATCGACGGGGTGCCGCTGCCCGAGGAGGGCAAGGGCCTGGCCAGACTGCGGGCCGAGGTCGGGATGGTCTTCCAGTCCTTCAACCTGTTCGCGCACAAGACCGTGCTGCAGAACGTGGTGCTCGCCCAGGTGAAGGTGCGCGGCCGGGCCAAGCCCGAGGCCGAGCGCACCGCCCGGGAGCTGCTGGAGCGGGTCGGGCTGGCCGAGCAGGCGGACAAGTTCCCCGCGCAGCTCTCCGGCGGCCAGCAGCAGCGGGTGGCGATCGCCCGGGCGCTGGCGATGAGCCCCAAGGCGCTGCTCTTCGACGAGCCCACCTCGGCCCTCGACCCCGAGATGATCAACGAGGTGCTGGACGTGATGCGCTCGCTCGCGCACGAGGGCATGACCATGGTGGTGGTCACCCACGAGATGGGCTTCGCCCGCTCGGCGGCGAACCGGGTGGTCTTCATGGCCGACGGCCGGATCCTGGAGGACCGCACCCCCGAGGAGTTCTTCAGCGCCCCGGAGACGGACCGCGCCCGGGACTTCCTCTCCAAGATCCTCAAGCACTGAGGGGCCGCCCGGTGACCCGCAAGACCGTCGGCGCGGCTCTCCTCGCGCTGCTCCTGCTGGCCGGCTGCGGCAAGCCCGGTACGCCGCCGCCCAAGGGCCCGCAGCCCAGCTCCCTGCCCAGCTACCAGGTGCGCAGCACCGACGCGGTGCAGGGCTCGCCCACCCTGGACTCGGCCCGCAGCCGGGGCCACCTGGTGGTCGGCGCCAAGGAGGACCAGCCCTACCTGGGCCAGAAGAACCCGGCCACCGGCGAGTACTCGGGCTTCGACATCGAGATCGCCAGGATGGTCGCCGCCGACCTGGGCTTCGGCCCCGGCCAGGTGCAGTTCCGCACGATCGCCTCCGCCAACCGGGAGACGGCCCTGCAGAACGGCCAGGTGGACTACTACGTGGGCACGTACACCATCAACGACAACCGGAAGAAGCTGGTCGGCTTCGCCGGACCGTACTTCGTCGCCGGGCAGGCGCTGCTGGTGCGCAAGCACGAGGACTCGATCCGCGGCCCGCAGGACCTGGCCGGCAAGAAGGTCTGCTCGGCGGCCGGCTCGACCCCGTACCAGCGGATCCAGCAGCAGTACCCCAAGGCCCACCTGGTCGGCTACGACACGTACTCGGCCTGCGTGGACAACCTGATCACCGGTCAGGTGGACGCGGTGACCACTGACAACGCGATCCTGCAGGGCTACGCGGCCAAGGTGCCCGACGAGTTGAAGATCGCCGGGCAGCCGTTCTCCACCGAGCCGTACGGCATCGGCACCCCGAAGTCGGACCGGGCGCTGCGGCTCGCGCTGGACGACGCGCTGGCCCGGCACGAGGCGAACGGGGACTGGAAGGCCGCCTACCAGGCGACGCTCGGGCTCTCCGGGGTGCCGGCGCCCGTGCCGCCGCCGATCGACCGGTACTGAGGGGGCACGCGAGTTGAAAGTCCTGACCGACAACTTCTCCACCTACTGGCACGGCTTCCTGGGCACCCTGGAGCTGACCGGGGTGAGCGCCCTGCTCGCCCTGGTGCTCGGGGTGCTGATGGCCGCCTGCCGGGTCTCGCCCGTCGGGCCGCTGCGCACGCTGGGCGCGGCCTGGGTCACGGTGCTGCGCAACACCCCGCTGACGCTGCTCTTCTTCATCGTGGTGCTGGGCCTGCCCCGGTTCGGGGTCTCGCTGCCGTTCTTCACCTTCGCGGTGCTGGCGCTGGGCTGCTACACCTCGGCCTTCGTCTGCGAGGCGCTGCGCTCGGGCATCAACACGGTGCCCACCGGTCAGGGCGAGGCGGCCCGCAGCCTCGGGATGACCTTCGGCCAGACCCTCGGCCTGGTGGTGCTCCCGCAGGCCTTCCGCTCGGTGATCGCCCCCGTGGGCAGCGTGATGATCGCGCTGGCGAAGAACACGGCGATCGCCGGCTCGTTCAGCGTGGTCGAGCTGCTCGGCACCTACCGGACCCTCAACGAGCTGGGCTACAGCATCATCTGGACCTTCGTCTGGATCGCCGTCGGCTACCTGGTCATCACCCTGGCGATCAGCGCCGTCTTCAACCTGATGGAGCGCAAGTGGGCGGTGGCCCGGTGACCCGCACGGCGAGTGCGTCCGCGCTGTACGACGTCCCCGGCCCGAAGGCGGCCGCCCGGCACCGGCTGTACGGGGGGCTCGCCCTGCTCGGGCTGGCCGCCCTGCTCGGCTGGGTGGTCTGGGAGCTCTTCGACACCCACCAGTTCACCTACCAGAAGTGGATGCCCTTCGAGTACCAGGGCATCCAGCGGCTGCTGCTGCACGGCCTGGGCAACACCCTCAAGGCCTTCGGCCTCACCGTGCTCTTCGCGCTGCCCTTCGGCGCGCTGTTCGCCGCCGGCCGGCTCTCCGACCACCGGGTGGTGCGCTGGGCCTCGACGCTGGTGGTCGAGTTCTTCCGGGCGATGCCGCTGCTGGTGATGATCTTCTTCATCTTCGTCGCGATGAAGGTGCAGCCGCTCTGGGCGCTGGTCGCCGGGCTCACCCTCTACAACGGCTCGGTGCTGGCCGAGGTCTTCCGGGCCGGGGTGCTCGCGGTGCCGCGCGGGCAGCGGGAGGCCGCGTTCGCGCTCGGCCTGCGCAAGACCCAGGTGATGGCGTACGTGCTGGTGCCGCAGGCCAACCGGGCGATGCTGCCCAGCATCATCAGCCAGCTGGTGGTGGCGCTCAAGGACACCTCGCTGGGCTTCTTGATCACCTACGAGGAGTTCCTGCACGCGGGCAAGCTGATCGCCACCAACCTGGACTACGACCTGCCGTTCATCCCGGTGGTGCTGGTGATCGCGCCGGTCTACATCGGGCTCTGCCTGCTGCTCTCCTGGCTGGCCCGCTGGGTCGAGCGACGCGGGCGGCGCAGCCCCCGGGTCAAGGGCGGGGCGCCGATGGCCAAGGCCGGGGTGGCGCTGGGGCTGCCGCCGGAGGCGCGGCAGTGAGATCGTGACGGCGATGTTTCGACCTCCAAGCTGTGGTTGAGGAACTGGTTCACCACCCCAACTTCTGCTTATGATTCCGATGTGTTCGACTCACGGCACATCAAGACCTTCCACGAGGTGGTCAGCTCGGGTTCGTACTCGGCGGCCGCCCGGGCGCTGGGCTACACCCAGCCCGCCGTCACCCAGCAGATGAAGGCGCTGGAGCGCTCCGCCGGAGTGCCGCTCTTCACCCGGGCCGGCCGGGGCCTGCGGCTCACCGAGGCCGGCGAGGCGCTGGCCCGGCACGCCGAGACCATCCTCGGCAGTCTCACCGCCGCCCAGCAGCAGCTCGGCGCGCTGGCCCGGCTGCGGGCCGGCCGGGTGCGGATCTGCGCCTTTCCCAGCGCCAACGCCACCCTGATCCCCGAGGCCACCGCCCGGCTGCTGGCCGACCACCCCGGGGTGCGGGTCGAGCTGCTCGAGGCCGAGCCGCCCGAGTCGGTGCACCGGCTGCTGCGCGGGGAGTGCGACATCGCGCTGGCCTTCACCTACCCCGGCTCACCAGGGGTGGTGAGCTCCGGCGCCGAGAACGGCCCGGAGGAGCTGGTGGAGATCCCGCTCCTGGAGGACCAGCTCACGGTGCTGCTCCCGGTCGGCCACCCCTTCGCCCGGCGGCACGCCGTGCGGCTCTGCGACCTCACCGAGGAGCGCTGGATCGCCGGCTGCCCGCGCTGCCGGGCCAACCTGCTGCAGATCTGCGCCGAGGACGGCTTCGCCCCCGACGTGGTCTTCACCACCGACGACAACCTGGCCGTGCAGAGCCTGGTGGCGGCCGGGGTCGGGGTCGCGCTGATGCCCTCACTGGTGCTCTCCTTCCTGAGCCACCGGAAGGTGACCGGCCGTCTGGTGGAACCGCACGTGCGGCGGCGGGTCTGCGCGTACGTGCTGCGCGAGCACCTGCGGGTGCCGGCCACGGCGCTGGTGCTCGACGAGCTGCGGGCGGTGGCGGCGGCCCGGCAGGGGTGCTGAGCCCTGTTGGACAGGAGCACGCTTTCGCTGACTGATAAGCAGATATTTGAAAACGGTGAACGAACTGTCGTTGGACGTGATGGCTGAACCGGTCGGACGCTGTCCACATGACGGAATCCGCCACCATCGGTGTCAGTCACCGCACCGACCGCATGCTCAGCCTGCTGGACGACCTGCGCGCCGTCGTCGGCCGGGGCCTCGCGCCCGAGCTGACGGCCTACCTGGCGGGTGAGGCGCTCGTCCCGTTCCTGGGCCGCGCCGATCTCCTCACCGCCGAGCAGCAGCTCGGCCACCCCGACCGCTACCGCCAGCACCTGGTGCACGCCGAGGCCGACGGCAGCTTCTCGCTGGTCGCCCTGGTCTGGCTGCCCGGCCAGGGCACCTCGATCCACGACCACCTGGCCTGGTGCACCACCGGCGTCCACCGCGGCCAGGAGACCGAACAGCGCTACCGCCTGGTCTCCGACGGCCGCACTGCCCACCTGGCCGCCACCGAGCGGGTGGTCAGCGGGGTCGGCGAGGTCTGCGGCTTCGCCCCGCCCGGCGACATCCACCGGGTCACCAACTCGGGCACCGAGACCGCCATCTCGCTGCACGTCTACGGCGCCGACATCGCCCGGATCGGCAGCAGCGTCCGCCGGGTCTACCGCCTGCCCTCCGAGGAGTGCTGAGCCCGCGATGGCACTGACCCTGCGGGCCGCCGCGCGTCCGACGGCCACCCCGACCACCCCGTCCGGCATGCGCCGGGACGCCCCCGGCCTGCTGCTCGCCGCCTGCGGGGTGGCCACCGCCTGGGGCGTGCACGCCGTGGCGCCCGTGGTGCCGCGGCTGACCGCCGCCGTGCTGCTCGGGGTGGCCGCCGCCCACCTGCCGCTGCTGCGGCCGGTGGTCAAGGGCATCGCCCGGCCCGGGCTCTCGATGGCGGGCAAGCGGCTGATGCGGGCGGGCGTGGTGCTGCTCGGCCTCAAGCTCAGCCTGCACGACGTGGCCGGGCTCGGCTGGGCCACCGTGGCCATGGTGCTGAGCGTGGTGGCCGCCACCTTCTTCGGCACCCTCTGGCTCGGCCGCAGGCTCGGCCTGCCCGGCGACCAGCCGCTGCTGATCGCCACCGGCTACTCGATCTGCGGAGCCTCCGCGATCGGCGCCGTCAGCCAGGCCGTCGGCAGCGAGGAGGAGGACATCGCCTCCTCCGTCGCCCTGGTCACCCTCTGCGGCACCCTGGCCATCGCCGTCCTCCCGCTGCTCCAGCACCCGCTCGGCCTGGACGCCGACGCCTTCGGCCGCTGGGTCGGCGCCTCGGTGCACGACGTGGGCCAGGTGGTCGCCACCGGCCAGACCGCCGGCCCGGACGCCCTGCGCGAGGCCGTGCTGGTCAAACTGATGCGCGTCACCCTGCTCGCCCCCCTCACTGCCGGCGTCGGCCTCGCCCTGGCCCGCCGCCGCGAGGGCAGCCCGGCCACCGGCACCCGGCCCCCGCTGCTGCCGCTCTTCGTGGTCGGCTTCCTCGCGATGATCGTGCTGCGCACCCTGGTCGACCTCCCGGCCGGCCTGCTCTCGGGCGCCCAGAACGCCCAGGAACTGCTGCTCGCCTTCGCCCTGTTCGGCCTCGGCAGCGCCATCCACCTGCCCACCATGGCCAAGACCGGCGGCCGGGTCGCCCTGCTGGGCCTGGCCTCCTGGGTGGTGGTGGCCGGGGTGAGCTACGGCGGAGTGCTGCTGACCGCTTAGGGTGGGGTTTCCGTACCGCTCGGCCGAAGGACCCGTGATGACCGACCCGTTCAGTGACCTCACCACCGTCCTCGACCGGGACGCGCTCGGGGCGCCGGAGGTGGTGGACCGGCGGGAGGGGCCGTACGGGGAGGTGGTGCTGCGGGAGCGCGGCGGGCAGTACGAGATCATCGCCAACGGCTGCTTCCTGATGGACACCGCCGACGGGCGCTCGGAGCGGGTGCTGATCCAGGCGGCGTTGGACGCCCTGGGCGGCGAGGGCCGGTCGGTGCTGATCGGCGGGCTCGGGGTAGGGTTCTCGCTCGCGTACGCGGCGGCCGAGCCGCGCTGGGGGCGGATCGCGGTGGCCGAGCGGGAGGGGGCCATCATCGAGTGGCACCGCAGCGGCCCGCTGGCCGCCTTCTCCGAGCATGCCCTGGACGACCCCCGGGTGAGCGTGCTGCACGGTGACCTGGTCGCGTACCTGGCCGACACCGAGGACCGTTACGACGCGCTCTGCCTCGACATCGACAACGGCCCGGACTGGACGGTCACCGACTCCAACGCCGGCCTGTACGGCCCGGACGGGCTGGCGAACGCGCAGAAGTGCCTCAACCCCGGTGGGGCGCTGGCGGTCTGGAGCGCGCAGCCCTCCCCGGCCTTCGAGCAGGCGCTGCGCGCTGCGGGCTTCACCGAGGTGCACACCGTGGAGATCCCGGTGCCGCGCGGCGTGCCCGATGTGGTCCACCTGGCCCGCCGCGCTGCCTGATCGGCCCGTTACTTCAGCCCGTTGTCGACGGCCGCCATCAACTCCCCGTTGGGGGTGTCGCCGTCGAAGGACCAGACCATCGCGCCCGCCAGGCCCTGCTGCTTGATCCAGGCGGTCTTGCGGGCCATCTCGGTCGGGTCGTCGTAGGTGTAGAAGACCGACCCGTTGTAGAGGTACGCGTAGCCCGCCACCGGGTCCCGGTAGATGGTGTAACCACCGCTGGTGGCCATGGACTTGAGCTTGTGGTAGTCCTCGTACCCGTTCTCGTAGGTGCCCGGCGCCGGCCCGGTGGAGGTCTGGAACAGGCCGTGCGTGGAGCCCGCCGGGACGCCCGTCCAGCCCCGGCCGTAGAACGGGATGCCCAGGGTGAGCTTGCTCTTCGGGGCGCCGCCGTTGACGTAGGCGTTGACGGCGATCTCGGAGCTGAACTGGAACGGGCCCGGGTCACCGGCGGCCAGGTGCAGCGCCGACTGCTGGTTGGTGGTGGTCTCCCAGGCGCCGTGGTAGTCGTAGCCCTGGATGGTGGCGAAGTCGAACTGGCCGAACAGGCCCGGGATGTCGATGCCCGCCGAGATCTTCGCCGGGTCGGCCGGGAGGAAGGCGCTCAGGGTGTAGTGCTTGCCGGTGGTGGCGCCCAGCGCGTCCAGCTGGCGGCGGAACTCCTGGGCCAGCAGCACGTAGTTGGCCTTGTCCGCCGGGTTGTAGACGTTGCCCAGGTGCCCGGCCGAGTTCGGCCACTCCCAGTCCAGGTCGATGCCGTCGAAGATGCCGGCCGCCGTGCCCGCCCCGCCCCGGCCGTCCATCGCGGGCAGGTTGCCCTTGAGGTAGAGGTCGATGCAGGAGCTGACCATCGCCTTGCGGCCCGCGTCGGTGGCCGCCGCGTCGGAGAACCACTTGCTGTAGGACCAACCCCCGATCGAGATCTGGATCCTGAGGTTGGGGTACTTGGCCTTGAGCTGCCTGAGCTGGTTGAAGTTGCCCGCCAGCGGCTGGTCCCAGGTGTCGGTGGTGCCGTTCACTGAGGCGCTGCCGTCCCAGCCCTTCTCGAAGTCCGCCCAGGCGTCACCGGCGCCGTCCCCCGCGTTCGGGTCCGAGTCGTTGCCGGCTGCGTGGTTGGTGATGAAGCACTTCTTGCTGGTCGGATCGATGTTGGCGAAGGCGTAGTTGAGCGTGCTGAGGCGGGCGGCGCTGCCGGAGGTGTCCAGCTGCTTCACGCTGTAGCCCCGGGCGTAGATGCTCCACTGGGTGAAGTACCCGATCTTCAGCGCCCCGCCCGGGGGGCCGCCCCCGGGCTGGGTGCGGGCCGTCACCGCGCCGGAGGCGGGGGAGGTGTTGCCGGCCGCGTCCCGGGCCTTCACCGTGAAGGTGTACGGGGTGTCGGCCGCAAGTCCGCCCACGGTGGCGGAAGTCGAGGTGACCGTGGTGGCCAGGGCCGAGCCGTTGTACACGTCGTAGGCCGTCACCCCGACGTTGTCGCTGCTGGCCGCCCAGCCGAGCGAGACGCTGCTCGCGCTGGTGCCGGTCACCGTGGGCGTACCGGGCGCCGTCGGCGGCTGGCTGTCCGGCGGCGGGGGCTGCACCGTCACCGAGACCGGGCCGGCGGGTGTGGATCGGTTGCCCGCCGCGTCGAAGGCGACGACCGTGAAGGAGTACGTCCCGGCGGGCAGCCCGCTCACGGTGGCGCTGGTGCCGGTGACGGTCGCGGCCTTGGCCGAGCCGTTGAACACGTCGTACCCCGCCACGCCGACATTGTCGGAGCTGGCCGTCCAGCTGAGGCTCGCCGAGCCGTTGCCCGCCATGCCCTGCAGATTGCCGGGGCTGGTCGGCGGCTGGGTGTCGGTGCCCGAGCCGTCGCAGGGCTTGCCGTTCAACTTGCAGTTGAGCAGCGGGGCGTAGGCGCCGGAGTAGGCGATGTTGAAGCCGAAGTTGTACGTGCCGCCGGGCGCGATGCTCGTCTGCCAGCTCGGCGGTTTGACCGTCACGTGCGAGGCGGCCGCCGTGTAGGTCGCATTCCAGAGCGAGGCCACGGAGTTGGCGGCGGGCAGGTCGAATTCGAGCACCCAGTTGTTCAGCGCGCTCGTGGTGGCGTTGTTGATGGTGTAGCTGCCGCCGTAACCCGTGCCCCAGTCCTGGTCCTTGGCGAAGGCGGCGGTGGCCGTGGCGGCGTGGGCGGCGCTCGGCAGCGCGACCGCGAGGAAGGGGGCGAGCAGGGCACCTGCGGCGAGCAGGGGCAGGCGGTACCGACGTCTGCGCATGGGGGCGTGCTCCTCTACCTGTGGGGCGGTGTCAGGTGCGGGCCTGCCGGACCCTCGGCCCGGGCAGGGCGGAGCTGGGCCTCCGGGCCGTCGGGGTGCCACGGAGGACGTGTTGCTTGGAGGGTAGGGACGCAACTGTGCCCTGGCAATAGGTCTGGACCACGCGCGAGGCGTCGGCGCCTCGGCCGTTCTCCGCGCCCGGCGTCACCGAGGCGCGGAGGACGGCCGCCGGGATCAGAGCTCGACGCGGACCCGGTACTCGGTGACCCAGGTGTTGAACTCGACGAGCCGCTCCAGCACGGCGCGGGCGCTCCAGGGGCCGCCGAAGCCGTACGAGCCGACCGGCAGGTCGAGCAGCTTGCGCACCTCGGCCTCGGAGACCAACTGCAGCACGGGGGTGCCCTCGACGAGGATGCCCTCGACCTTCTCGCGCAGGGCGACCTCGTAGGTGCGCCGCCCGACTCGGTGCTCGACCGCAAGAAGAACCCGTCCCCCTCCACCCAGAACCGTTCCCAGCGGGTGGGGTTGAGGTGCGTCAGCTCACGCATCCGCGCCGCGAGCCCGGTCTCGCCCTCCAGCCGGGGCACCTCGGCCAGGGCCTCGATGTAGCGCTCCTTCACTACTCGGTGAGCCCGAGCCTCGTCGTGGAACCAGGTGTAGCCGCCGAAGAGTCCGTCCGCCGCCTCGCCGGAGAGCGCGACGGTCATCCGCTTCTTGAGCTCACGGCAGAGGATGAGCAGCGAGTACTCCATGGCGCCGGTGGAGACCGGCAGGTCCGGTGGCCGCGCGGCACCGGGGGCGGCGGGGTGCGGCAGCGGCCCCGGCGACCTGACAGAGGGCTCGACCGTTGATTGCCAAGGCTCGTGCGCGGACGCACATTCCATACCGTGGAACCGACGTCTCTCGACACAGACCCCCGGGCTGCACGGCACCCCTTACCGGCGCCCCGCCGCCCGACCCCCCTCCTGGTGATCGCGGGCTACGAGTTCGCGCTCACCGCCGGCATGCTCTTCACCGTGGTCACGGCCGTCCGCTGGATGGCCGGCCCCGGCACGCCGCTCGCCGCTCTACTGCCCGACCTGCGCTCCCAGTTGGTGGTGATGGGGCTGCTGGTCGGCGGGATCGTCACCGCCGTGCTCGGCCCCTCCATGCGGCGGGAGACCGCCGGGCACCTCAACCCCGCGGTCAGCATCGGTCTGTGGCTGCTGCGCGTCTTTCCGGGCAAGGCGGTGCTGCCCTTCGTCGTGGCGCAGCTGACCGGCTCGCTCTGCGGGGTCGCGCTTGCCCGGCTGGTCTGGGGCGAGGCCGCCGCCGCGGTGGGCGAGGCCGCACTGGCCCCCGGCCCCGGCTGGGGCGCCGGCCGCGTGTTCCTGGCCGAGGCGGGGTCGATGGCCGTGATGATGCTGGTCGTGGCCTGGTTCGGGACCCGACCGGCGCTGCTGCGCCGACTGCCGCCCGTCATGGGCGCCTGCGTGGCGGCCATGATCATCTTCCTCGGGCCGCTCTCCGGCGGCGGCGGGAACCCGGCGCGGCAGTTCGGGCCGGCCCTCGTCTCCGGTACGACCGGCCTGTTCTGGGTCTACCTGCTCGCGCCCGTCGCCGGATCGGTCCTCGCAGGCGCGGTGGCGGCGCTGGCGCGCCGCCGCTGAACCTCGGCTAGGGCGCCGCTCCGGCCCCGGCACGGCAGCGCCCGGGCCGACCCGCCGTCGGCCCGGCACACCCCGCACCGTGAGCTAGGAGACCGCTCCTCGCCCGCCCCTCAGTCGCGCGGCGAACGCCCGCGCGGCAGCCAGGTCCCCGTCGTTCGGCCGCTGCTTCCGGATGCCGCCGACCAGCCGGAAGGGCCCCATGGTGTCCAGGGCCCGGCAGGAGAAGATCCCGTCCACCGCAAAGCCCTTGGCTTCCAGGAGCTTGACCAAGGGGCGGGAGAAGGGCGCCAGCGGCAGCTCGGGAAGCCCGCTGGTGGCGAACACGAAGGCCCGGCCCCGCCCGGCGGGCAGCGCCTTGACGAGGTCGACCAGGCTGGGGTGGAGCCGCTGGTAGAAGACGCCCGAGCCGAATCCCACCAGGTCGGCACCGGCCAGCTCCGCCGGGTCGGCCTGCTCGGGGGAGACGACCTTCGCGCCCAGTGTCCGGGCCATGCTGTCAGCGACCCGGCGCGTGTTGCCGTGCGACACGGAGGCGCACACGATGACGGTCTTCATCTTCACGATCCCTCTCTCTCGGTTCCGTGATGAAGACAGCGCAGCGGCGTCAGATGTGACACCACTCGGGTGCGAAGACAGCCGTGCCACGTCAGGCCACAAGCGGGCAGCGCCCAGCCCCGGTGGGGCTGGGCGCTGCCCGTTGCTGCTCGATCCGGCCGGACGGAACCTAGCCGAAGGGGTTGTTGGCCGGGGCCTCGGGCGGGGCCGGCGGGGCGGCGGGGGCGGTCGTGCTCGGGGCCTGGGGGGCGAAGGGGTTGAAGTCGGCCGGGGGCACCTGGACGGGGGTGCCCTTGCCCTCACCCGGGGCTGCGGCGGCGGGCGGGGCCGGCGGGGCGAACGGGTTGAAGTCGGCGGGCGGCACGTGGACCGGGGTGCCCTTGGGCTCGCCGGCCGGTTCGGCGGCTGCGGCGGCCGGGGCCGGGGGCGCGAACGGGTTGAAGTCCGCCGGGGGTACGTGGACCGGGGTGGCCTTGCCCGCCGTGGGCGGCTGGGTGGGGGCCGGGGGAGCCGCGATCGGGGCCGGTGGGGCTGCCTGCTGGGAGCCCTGGGGCGCGACCGAGGTGCCGAAGGGGTCCTTCGGCGTGGTCACGGTGCCGAAGGGGTCGGCGGCGGCCGGGGTGGCGACCGGGGCAGCGGCCGGAGCCACCGGAGCCGCCGGAGCAGCAGCGGTGGCCGTGCCCGGGGCCGGGGGCGCGAAGGGGTTGAAGTCGGCCGGGGGGACGTTGACCGCGGTGCCCTTGGGCTCACCGGTCGCCGCGGCCGGGGCCGGGGGCGCGAAGGGGTTGAAGTCCGCCGGGGGCACGTGGACCGGGGTGCCCTTGGGCTCGCCGGTCGGTTCGGCGGCAGCTGCGGCGGGGGCCGGGGCCGGCGGTGCGAAGGGGTTGAAGTCGGCGGGCGGGACCTGGACCGGGGTGCCCTTGGTCGGGGCGGCTTCGGTGGAGGCCAGGGCGGTCCGGGCCGGCGCCGGGGCGCCGAAGGGGTCGGCAGCCGGTGCGGCGGGGGTCGGGGTGCCAAAGGGGTCGAACGCGGCTGCGGCAGCGGCCGGGGCCGGGGTGGCCTGGGCGGGCACCGAGCCGGGGGCCGGCGGCGCGAAGGGGTTGAAGTCGGCCGGGGGCACGTTGACGGCCGTGCCCTTGGGCTCACCGGTCGCCGCGGCGGGGGCCGGGGGCGCGAAGGGGTTGAAGTCCGCCGGGGGCACCTGGACCGGGGTGCCCTTCGGTTCCGCCGGGGCGGTGGCGGTGGCGGCCGGGGCCTGCGGCGGCACGGCGGGCTGCGCCGGCTGCGCGGGCTGGGCCGGCGGGGGCGGCGTGGGGCGGGTCTCGGCGGCGGCCGGCCGGTCCGCCGGGTGCGGGGCGGTGGGCTGCTGCGGCTCGCTCGGGGCCGGCGGCGCTGCGGCGGTGGCCTGGTCGGCCCCGGCGCCGGTCGGCTGCTGCGCAGCCGGGTGGGCGGCGGCCTGCGGTGCGGCCGGGCCGGCCGGGGCGAGCACGCCGTCCCAGCCGAGCTGGAGGCTCTTCAGGATGTCGGCGAAGGCGCCGGCGTAGAGGTCCCAGTCCTCCGCACGGACGGTGCCCAGCTGGACGGTGAGGACGGTGGCGCCGTCGGGCAGGGGCACGAAGGCCTGGGCGACGGAGGTGACGGCCCAGCGGCGGGTGGGGTCGGGGGTGAGGGGGGCCGGGATGGCGGCGGCGCGGCCCTCGACCAGGACGGCGGCGGGGCCGGCCGGGAGGAGGACGGTCCAGACCTCGGCGTTCGGGCGGCTGTCGGCGAGGTGGGTGGCCAGCTCGGTGACGGGGGTGCGGTCGGCGGTGAGGGAGACCACCAGGGAGGCGTGGCTGGGGCGGCCGCCCACGCTGAGGGCGGCGAGGCCGGCGAAGACCACGCCGGCGGAGTGCAGGGGCTCGGCGAGGGCGGCGCTGAGCAGCGCCCAGTCGCGGCGGGCCGGCTGGGCGGCGCCGGCGAAGAGCTCCTCGGCGGTCTCGACCAGGTGCTCGGCGCGGTCCTCGTGGGCACCCCGGGTGGTGACGGAGTGGAAGACCGGCGGGACGACCAGCCGGACCTCGACGCCTGCCCCGGTGGCCAGCTCGTCCGGCACCAGCGTCTCCCGGCCGGCGGCCAGTTCGGCCAGCACGGCGGGGAAGGGCGGGCGCAGGCCCGGGTCGGAGCTCTCGGCGGTGACCGGCAGCTGGAAGTGGGCGGCCGTCGGGCCCTCGCCGGGGGCGCCCTCGACGCCCCGGACCGGTCCCGCGCCCAGGCGGCGCAGCAGCTCGGCGGTGAGGCCGGCGTCGGCGTCGGTGCCGCGCAGCGAGCTGCCCTCGACCACGGTGCCCAGGCCCCGGACGGTCATGGTGCCCTGGCCGGTGCTGGTCAGCCGGAGGCCGAACAGGGCGCCCGCCGTGGGGTGGTCGGCGCGCCGGAAGGCGGTGAGTGAGTCGACGGGGTAGTGCGAGGCGCTGCCGTCGAGGAGTGCCTCGGCCAGCACGTCGAGCGTGGCCCCGATCTGCTCCGCGCCCGCGAAGCCGTTCTGAGTCATGCTGCTGAGCCCCCTCGCCCCGGTGAATGCACACGGCCGGGACGTACGCGTCCGACCGGCCTGATCCTGCCCATTTTCTATCAGACCGAGCGGGCCCTCCGGCACTGTGCCCGGCGGCCGGACCGCTCCACCGGGCCGGTGGACCGGCCGGACGGGTGGTCAGGCCTCGGGGGTGGCCAGCCGGGTCAGAGCGGTGGCCAGGCCGGGGACGGCCAGCAGCGAGGTGAGGTCGCGGACCAGCAGGCCGGTCGGGCCCTCGGGCTGCTCGGCGGCGAGGAAGTCCGCGAGCTCCACGGCCACGGCGGGCTCGCGGGCGGCCGTCACCACCAGGGCGACCACGAAGTCCTGGACGAGCTGGAGTTGGAGCTCCTCGCGGGGGACGCTGCGTTCGGCCAGCCACTCGAGCGAGGTGATCTCGGCGTTGGCGATCCAGGCGCGGACGGTGCGGCGGATGCCGGGGCTCGGGGCGGGCAGCGCGAGGTGGAGCAGGATCTGCTCGTACGCGGCTTGGCGGACCTCGTCGATCACGGCGGTGGTGCCGGGGCTGGCGGCCACCGAGCCGCCGCGCAGCAGGGCGGAGAAGCCGGGGCCGTGGCTGTCCACGAAGTCGAGGTAACGGCCCATCACCCGGTGCAGCCGCTCGGAGAGCGGGCCCTCGGCCTTCTCCTCGAACCGCCCGGCCAGCTCCTGGCCGGCCCGCCGCATCGACTCCTCGTAGATCGCCTGCTTGCCGGGGAAGTAGTGGTAGACCAGCGGCCGCGAGGCCCCCGCCGCAGCGGCGATGTCGTCGATCGACACCTCCTCGGGCGGGCGGTGCGCGAAGAGCTCGAGCGCCACGGCGATCAGCTGCTCCCGCCGCTCGTCCACGCTCAACCGCCGCCGGGCCGTCCGCCCGCCCGGCCGCTCCTCCCCGGACCGACCGCCCGTCACCGCCTGCGTTCCCGAAGCCATGGGCTCCACCCTAGTCGGCTCACGTACTGGACCGGCAGGCCAGGGCGGGGAGGGAGACGGGACGGAGTGGCCTTGTGGAGTGTGACGAAAGTCTGACGGGGGGCCGTGGGGGCTGGATCCGGGGGGTGCGGGCTGGTCGAATCGGAGGGTGAGTGGTGAAGGCGAGAAGGCGCGGCAGGCGCTCGGGGCTCCGGTGGGGCGGCGGGTGGTGCTCGGGATGCTCGGGCTCGGGGCGGTGGGGGTGGCGGCGGGGCCGTACCTGCAGCGGGGCGTGGAGAGCGTGACGAGCAAGGACCCGACGGGGTTGTCGGACCTGCTGCCGGGCGGCGGCGGGTTCCGGTACTACTCGGTGGCCGGCTCGGTGCCGAACCGGTCGGCGGCGGAGTACACGCTGACCGTCGGCGGGCTGGTGGAGCGGCCGGCGGTGTTCGGGCTGGCCCAGCTGCAGGCGATGCGGCAGCAGCGGGTGGTGCACGACGTGCAGTGCGTGACGGGCTGGCGGGTGCCCTCGGTGCCGTTCGAGGGGGTGCCGCTGGCGGACCTGCTGACGGCCGTCGGGGTGCGGCCGGAGGCGACGGCGGTGCGGTTCGGCTGCTTCGACGGGGAGTACAGCGAGAGCCTGACGCTGGATCAGGCCCGGCAGGACGGGGTGCTGGTGGCGCTGCGGATGAAGGACGCGCCGGTGAGCCACGAGCACGGCGGGCCGGTGCGGCTGTACGTGGCGCCGATGTACTTCTACAAGTCGGCGAAGTGGCTCTCCGAGATCACGCTGACCTCGGCGGTGCAGCCGGGGTACTGGGAGCACTACGGCTACGACGTGGATGCCTGGGTCGGCCGGTCGAACGGGAGGGACGATGCGCCCACGGGCTGAGTCCGTCCGGCGGTTCACCCGGGCCGAGCACTGGGTGCACCGGGCCACCGCCGCGCTGATGGCGGTCTGCCTGGTGACGGCCGCCTTCCTGTACTACCCGCCGCTGGCCGAGCTGGTCGGCCGCCGGCGGCTGGTGGTGACGGTGCACGAGTGGTGCGGGCTGGCGCTGCCGGTGCCGCTGCTGCTCGGGCTGGTCTCCCGGGCGCTGCGGGCCGATCTGGTGCGGCTGGGCCGGTTCGCGCCGTACGACCGGGAGTGGCTGCGGGCGGTGCGGCGGCGCTCGTACCGGCGGCCGGCGGGCAAGTTCAACGCCGGGCAGAAGCTGTACGCCTCCTGGATCGCCGGGGCGGTGCTGGTGATGCTGGGCACCGGGGTACTGATGTGGTTCACCCACCTGGCGCCGCTGGTCTGGCGCACCGGGGCCACCTTCGTGCACGACTGGCTGGCGGTGGCCGTGGCGGTGGTGGTCGGCGGGCACGTCTGGATGGCGGTGAAGGACCCGGAGGCCCGGCGCGGGCTGCGCACCGGGCTGGTCGACCCGCTCTGGGCCGCGCGGGAGCACCCGGACTGGGACCACGCGGCGGACCACGCGGGGGATCAGGGGGAGCGCCGCTCCAGGTAGCCCTGCCAGGCGGCCAGGCCGTCCGGGACGAAGGGCCATTCGGTGAGCTTGGCGGTGAGTTCGGCCTCGGTGAGCCAGTCGTGCCAGGCCACCTCCTCGACCTGCGGGGAGACCGGGCCGTCCCAGGTGGCCTGGTAGACCTGGCACCACCACTGGTCGCCGGTCTCCTCGTCGTGGAAGAGGAACTTGTGCAGCGGGCTCGGGCTGACCCCGCTGACCCCCAGCTCCTCCTCGGCCTCGCGGACGGCGGCCAGGTCGTAGCTCTCGCCGGCACCGACCACGCCGCCGACGAAGCAGTCGTAGTAGCCGGGGTAGTAGGTCTTGGTGTCGGTGCGGCGGTGGGTGAAGATCCGGCCCTGCGGGTCGCGGACCAGGATGAAGACGCAGCGGTGGCGCAGGCCGTCGCGGTAGACCACGTCCCGGTAGGCCTGGCCGGTCACCCGGTCCTGCTCGTCCACCACGTCAAGCAGCTCTTCGGCGGGGTTCGTCATGGGGAGGACGCTACCGGGGTCGGTCGAAGGGTGATCATCGGTTTATCGTTCCAAGCTGGATGCGGAGCAGCCGGGTCCGGAACGAGGGCGGTGCGCGGTGGTGGACATCTGGGGCGAGACGGCGCCGGGCTTCGAGCCCGTCCGGGAGGCGTTCGCGCGCAACTTCCGCGAGCACGGCGAGCTCGGGGCCGCCTTCGCGCTGTACGCGGGCGGCCGCAAGGTGGTCGACCTCTGGGGCGGGGACGCCCGGCCCGAGGTGGGCGGGCGTCCGGCGCCCGCCGTGCCGTGGACGGCCGACACCGCGCAGGTGCTGCGCTCGGTCACCAAGGGCCTGACCGCCACCGCCGCCCTGCACCTGGTGCAGCGCGGCGGGCTCGACCTGGACGCGCCGGTGGCCGCCTACTGGCCGGAGTTCGCGGCGGCGGGCAAGGAGCGGGTGCCGGTGCGCTGGCTGCTCTCGCACCAGGCCGGGGTGCCCGCGCTGGACGTGCCGCTGCGGGTCGAGGACGTGATCGCCTGGGAGCCGGCGGCCGCCGCCGTGGCGGCCCAGGCCCCCGCCTGGGAGCCCGGCACCGCGCACGGCTACCACCCGTACACCTTCGGCTGGCTGGTCGGCGAGGTGGTCCGGCGGGCGAGCGGCCGCAGCCTCGGCCAGTACTTCGCCGAGGAGATCGCCCGGCCGCTCGGGCTCGACCTCTGGATCGGCCTCCCGGCGGAGGCCCGCCCCCGGGTCGGCCTGCTGGTCGACCTGCCCGCCCCCGAGGCCGCCCAGACCGGCCCGAACGGCCTGCGGCTGCGCCCGCGCCAGGCCGTGGTCGACGCCTACCAGGACCCGACCTCGCTGACGGCCCGTTCGTTCGCCGCCGTCCGCCCCGGGGTGGACCTCAACGACCCGGCCGTCCAGTCGGCCGAGATCCCCGGCGCGGGCGGCATCGGCACCGCCCGCTCGGTGGCCCGGCTCTACGCGGCCCTGATCGGCGGGGCCGACCGCCACGGCGGCCCGGCCGGGCAGCTGCTGCCGCCGCTGCTCGACCCGGCCCTGCTGCACGAGGCCACTGGCCCGGAGGTGAAGGGCCCCGACCGGATCCTGATCGTCTCCACCTCCTTCGGCCTCGGCTTCTTCCGCCACGGCCCCAGCTCCCCGATGTCCTCCCCGGCCGCCTTCGGCCACCCGGGCCGCGGCGGCTCCCTCGGCTTCGCCGACCCGGAGCTCGGCATCGGCTTCGGCTACGTCACCAACGGCATGCAGCCGGGCGTCACCGGGGACATCCGCTCGCGGACGCTGATCGCGGCCGTGCTCGGCTGCCTCTGAGCCGGGTGTCGGGGTCGGGCTCAGGCGAAGGCGACCTGGGAGACCCCGGCCCGGTAGAACCTGGCGGCGTACCCGTAGGCCGCCGGGTCGAGTCCCTGCGACCGCGTGCGCAGGCCCTGGGCGTCGAAGAGGCCGATGCGGTCCTTCCACCAGTAGCCCGCGAGGGCCGGATCGGTCGAGGTGGCCGCGGTGGATTGGAGCCGACGGCGGTGCGTGTGGCCCCGGGGAGCAGATGGTTCGCGGTCGGGCGAATCCAGCGCGTGCCCGTTCGATCCCTCCCCCGGGGGCGGGTCAGGCCTGGCCGGTCTCGAAGTGGCTGATCCGGCCGTCGGTGACGGTGAAGCGCCAGGCGGTGCGCATGGTGCCCCAGGTGTCGTTGGCGTAGTCGGCGGTCAGGGAGCAGCCGTCGGCGGCCTCGGAGGTGACGGTCAGTCGGCCGTTGGCGGAGAAGATCTCGCGGTCCACCCAGGGGGCGAGGTCGCGGCCGGTGCCGTCGTCGGACATCGTGGCGTCCGGGGTGAGCAGGGCGAAGAAGGCGGTGCGGTCACCCTTGTTGATCGCGTCGATCAGGGCTTGGACGGTGGGGTCGGGCATGGCGGTGCTCCTTCGGGCGGTTCGCTGGGGCGGTCCGGGGGTCCGGTGTGCTTGGATCCGATTGTGGGGGATTCGTCACGATATGTGCGGTACGAACCCGAAAGGAGGCGGGCGATGGGCCCAGCCGAACTGCTCGTCCTGACGTTCCCGCAGGAGACCATCACCGTCGAGGCCGCCTCGGCCCTGGTGAAGCTGCGGACGGCGGGTGACATCCGGGTGATCGACTCACTGGTCGTCACCCGGCATCCGGACGGTGAGGCCAGCTACGGCGAGCTCGGCGACTTCGAGCACCTCAAGGGGGTGGTGGCCGGTGCGGGGGAGGAGCTGCCGCTGATCGGGCCGGAGGACGCCCAGGAGGCGGCGGAGCTGCTCAAGCCGGGCACGGTCGCGCTGCTGGTGCTGATCGAGCACGTCTGGGCCGAGGCCGCCGCCACGGCCCTGCGGGAGGTCGGCGGCCGGATCGCCTCCGGCGTCCGCATTCCGCCGGAGAACATCGAAGAGGCCGTGCGCGCCGCCCAGGCGCGCGTCGCGGCCGGGAAGTGAGTGCGCCGTGTTCCGACCGATGCGGCCGATCAGGCCGGTGAGGCGGGTGCGTCCGGTGGGCGCGCCGTTGGTGCGGGGGCTGGTGGTGGGCGGGGCCGCGTACGCGGCGGGCCGCAGCGCCGCCAACGCGGCCCGCGACGAGCAGGACCAGAACCAGGCGATCGCCGACCTCCAGGCCCAGCAGGCCCAGGCGGCCTACCAGGGTCAGCAGGCGCCGCCCGCCGGGTATCAGCAGACCGCCGGGTACCAGCCGCCCGCCACCGATGTGGCGGGCAAGCTGACCCAGTTGGGCGAGATGGTGCAGCAGGGGTTGCTCACCCCGGCGGAGTTCGCGGCGGCCAAGGCGAAGCTGCTCGCCTGAACCCGCGGCCCGGCCGGGGTCAGTCCTCCTCGGTGAGCAGCCGGGAGCGGGTCAGGAAGCGGCGTCCGGTCGGGGCTTCGAGCGAGAAGCCGCTGCCCCGGCCGGGCACCACGTCGATGGTCAGGTGGGTGTGGGACCAGTAGGCGTACTGGTCCCGGGCCATCCAGACCTGGACGGGGGCCAGGCCCTCGATGTGCAGCTCGCCGAGCAGGTGGTCGGCGTCGGAGAGCAGCAGCTCGCCGATCGGGTAGCACATCGGGGCCGAGCCGTCGCAGCAGCCGCCGGACTGGTGGAACATCAACGGGCCGTGGTCGGAGGTCAGTTCGCGGATGAGCACGGCCGCCTCGGCCGTCACGTCGACCTGGGGCATCGCGGGCCTCCTAGAAGAAGCCGAGGGCCTGCGGGGAGTAGCTGACCAGCAGGTTCTTGGTCTGCTGGTAGTGCTCGAGGAGCATCTTGTGGGTCTCCCGGCCGATGCCGGAGTTCTTGTAGCCGCCGAAGGCCGCGTGGGCGGGGTAGAGGTGGTAGGAGTTGGTCCAGACCCGGCCGGCCTGGATGGCGCGGCCGGCCCGGTAGGCGGTGGAGCCGTCGCGGCTCCAGACGCCGGCGCCGAGGCCGTAGAGGCTGTCGTTGGCGAGGTCGACGCCGTCGGTGAAGTCCTCGAAGCGGGTGACGGCGACGACCGGGCCGAAGATCTCCTCCTGGAAGATCCGCATCCGGTTCTCGCCCTCGAAGACGGTCGGGGCCATGTAGTAGCCGCCGCTCAACTCCCCGCCGAGGTCGACCCGTTCGCCGCCGACCAGCACCTTGGCGCCCTCGGCCTGGCCGATCTCGACGTAGGAGAGGATCTTCTCCAGCTGGTCGTTGCTGGCCTGGGCGCCGACCATGGTGTCGGTGTCCAGCGGGTTGCCCTGGCGGATCGCCCGGACCCGCTCCAGGCCGTCGGCCAGGAAGGAGTCGTAGATCGAGCCCTGGATCAGGGCCCGGCTCGGGCAGGTGCAGACCTCGCCCTGGTTGAGGGCGAACATGGTGAAGCCCTCGAGGGCCTTGTCGTAGAAGGCGTCCCGCTCGGCGGCCACGTCGGCGAAGAACAGGTTCGGGCTCTTGCCGCCCAGCTCCAGGCTGACCGGGATGAGGTTGGCACTGGCGTACTGCATGATCAGCCGGCCGGTGGTGGTCTCGCCGGTGAAGGCGATCTTGCCGATCCGGGAGCTGGAGGCCAGCGGCTTGCCCGCCTCCACGCCGAAGCCGTTGACCACGTTGACCACGCCCGGGGGCAGCAGGTCGGCGGTCAGCTCGATCAGCACCAGCACCGAGGCCGGGGTCTGCTCGGCGGGCTTGAGCACCACGGTGTTGCCGGCCGCCAGGGCCGGGGCGAGCTTCCAGATCGCCATCAGGATCGGGAAGTTCCACGGGATGATCTGGCCGACCACGCCGATCGGCTCGTGGAAGTGGTACGCGACGGTGTCCTCGTCGATCTGGGAGAGCGAGCCCTCCTGGGCGCGCAGCGCCCCGGCGAAGTACCGCAGGTGGTCGATGGCCAGGGGTATGTCGGCGGCCAGGGTCTCGCGGACGGGCTTGCCGTTCTCCCAACTCTCGGCCACCGCCAGGGCTTCGAGGTTCTCGGCCATCCGGTCGGCGAGGTTCAGCAGCACCTGGGCGCGCTCGGCGGGGGAGGTCCGCCCCCAGCCGGGCGCCGCCGCGTGGGCGGCGTCCAGGGCGGCCTCCACGTCCTCGGCGGTGCCCCGGGCCACCTCGCAGAAGACCTGTCCGGTGACCGGGGTCGGGTTCTCGAAGTACTGGCCCCGGGCGGGGGCGCGCCATTCGCCCCCGATCCAGTGCTCGTACCTGGCACGGTAGTTGACGACACTGCCGGGCTGGCCGGGGGGCTGGTAGACCGTCATGCTCCGGTGTCTCCTCGCTGCGGGCAGGGTGGTTCGCTGCGGTGGGTCGGTCAGACGTGCACAGCGCACCCTAGCCGTGGCGGCGAGGAGCCGCTACCGTGCGTCGGGGGATCGGTACGTTCGGTGGTCGGGGGGTCGGGGCGTTCGGTGGGCGGGGATCGATGCGTTCAGCTGTTGGCGGACGGGTGCGTTCGGTCGAGGCGGTCTGGCGGGGCCGCCGGGGTCAGGGGGTGTGGTACCGGCCGGTGTGGCGCTCCCAGTGCAGGTAGCCCGCGAGCCAGTGGGCCAGGCCGTCCGCGTACCGCTGGGCGGCCGTGCGCTCCTCCGGGGTGAGCTCCAACCAGGTGTAGGCGTCGGGCAGTTCGGCGGCGAGCTTGACGAAGCGGTCGGCCATCAACTGGGCCTCGTCGAGCACCACCGCGCACGCCTCCTCCACCGAGCAGCCCCGCTCGCGCTGGGCGATCAGCACCAGGTTGCAGACGTCCCCCCGCGGGGCCTCCAACGGGAAGGAGCGCACGTCGTTGGTGAACGAGGGTATGTCGGCCGCGAGTTGGCGCAGCTGACGGAGCACCGGGTGGTGCAGTACGGCCTGCGGCACCTCGAAGCGGCCGAGCCGCTCGATCATGTCGAAGACCGTCTCCATCGCCGCCGTGCCCCGACGCAGCATCAGGTAGCCCTGACGGTCCGGCAGCAGGCCGGAGTTGCGGCCGGCCGCCTCGGCCGCGTGGCTGGCGAAGTACCACTCCCAGTCGTACGCGGTGCGGGCCCGCCAGCGGGCGGGCATGCCCTGCTGGCTGCGCCGCCACAGGTCGGCGAAGGCGCGTTCGACCGGGGAGGTGCCGTCCGGGCGGGCTCCGTGCAGGATCCCGCCGAGCCGGTCGCAGAGCCGGGCGATCTGCTCAGGGCGGCGGCCGAGCGGGCCGTCGAACTGGTCGTCGAAGAGGAAGTAGAACCCCAACAGGTCGGCGGCCAGGCCGAGATCGGCGGCCGAGGCGTCGGGGTAGCTGAGCGCGGCGAGTTCGGCGATCTCCCAGTGCGCGTAGGCTTGGTCGGCCGTGCCGGCGGCCAGGTCGCGGTGCCGGTGCAGCCAGTCTCGGTGGTGTTCGACGGCTTGGGCGTGGTGCGGGCTTCTGCGGTGAGCAAAGGGAAGCTCGAGCGTGGTTTCGTCGGACATCGGTCTCCCGGTGCTGCTGAAGGTGCGGTGTGTGCTGGGCTCCGTGGGTCGTTGCGGTGCGTGGTGCGAGAAGAACCTGCAGAAGACGATCTTTGCTCCCGTGTGCGGCGAGAGAGTATCCGATCTGATCATCAGATGGCAGGCATGTGAGGGCATTTGCCCCGGATGCCCGGTCCGAACCCTGCAAGTGCTCCCCGGCCTGCGTGAATGCGCCCCATGGGGGCGCACACGGCGCTAATCTCGGCGGGGAATACCCGGAGCGCGGTAGCGTCCGAGGCCGGACGTGTCCGAAGGTGTGCCCCAGGGCATGCCGCACGGGCGAGCGCGACGGAACGGCGAGGCGGAGGCGCGGCAGTGGCCGGAGAGCAGGACGCGGTGCGGGGCGAGGCGGAACACCTGACGGACCATCCGGAGAGCGGGCAGCGGTTGCACGAACGCGACCGCGAACTGGACTCCGCCACGCGCTCGTTGGACAGGCTGTGCCACGAGTTCGAGGCGGGCGGCACCGAGATCGGTGAGGTGCTGCTCTTCTCCGGCCCGGCCGGCAACGGCAAGACCTCGGTGCTCGACGAGCTGCGCCGGATGGCCGGGCTGCGGCGCGGCTGCACCTTCCTCAGCGGCCGGGGCGGCGAGCGGCAGACCAAGGAACCCTTCCACGTGCTCCGGCAGTTGCTGCTCCCGGTGCTCGGAGGAATGACCGAGGCCGAGCGCGCCGAGGTCTTCGGCGACTGGTACAGCATCGTCGGCCCGGCGATCGGCCTGAAGCCGCCGAACGACGAGATGGAGCCGCTCGACCCGCAGGGCATCCGGGACGGCCTGACCCACGTCATCACCCAACTCGCCCCGCGCCGCGCACCCTTGGTGATGGTGGTGGACGACCTGCACTGGGCCGACCTGGAGTCGCTGGCCTGGCTGGCCTCCTTCGCCGGCCAGGCCCGGTACCTCCCGGTGCTGCTGGTCTTCGCCTACCGCGACGAGTTCGTCGAGGAGGCCTCGGCCCACCACCAGCAGATCGAGAGCCAGGCCAGCCGCAAGCACCTGCTGCGCCCGCTCACCCCCGAGTCGGTGGCGCTCTGCTCTGCCGGGAGGAGTTCGGCCCGGAGGCCGAGGACGTGTTCTGCCGTCAGGTCTGGGCCGTCACCGCGGGCATCCCGTTCGACACCCACGCCCTGCTGCGCGAGGTCCGCGAGCAGGGCCTGGCCCCGATCGAGGACACCACCCCGAAGCTGCGCGACCTGGCCGCCACCGCCAAGGGCATGGACGAGACCTACTGGGCGGGCAAACTCGGGCTCCGCGCCCTGCGGTTCGCCCAGGCCGCCGCGCTGATCGGCACCGACATCCAGCAGAGCCTGGCCGCCAACATCGCGGGCCAGACCCCGGCCGAATCCGAGGAGTCCGTCCGCGAGCTGCGCCGCCACCGGGTGCTCACCAGCAGCCCCAGCGGCAGGCTGGACTTCGTCCACCCGCTGATCGCCACCTCGCTCTACCTCTCGATGAAGCCCGCCTTCCGCACCGCGATGCACGGCCACGCCGCCACCGTGATCGAGAACTCCGGCGGCAGCCTGCTGGACGCCTCCCGCCATCTGCTCGAAACCCACCCCGAGGGCGACGACCTGGTGGTGTCGCGGCTGCGCAAGGCGGCCATCGAGCACCTGGCGATCGGCGCACCCGACGCCGCGTACCGCTGCCTGGAGCGCGCCCTGCTGGAGCCGCCGGACGAGGACGACCGGGCCGTGGTGCTCTTCGAGGCCGGCCGTGCGGCGCTGCTCACCAACCCGCTGGCCACCGTCAACCAGCTCAAGCTCGCCCTGGAGATCGAGGACGGCCTCGACCCGGACCAGCGGGTGGACGCCACCTTCCGGCTGGCCGAGGTGCTGGGCCACGCCGGGGAGCTGTTCACCGCCGCCGAGATCTGCCGGGTGGAGGCCGACCGCACCCCGCCCGGCCCCGGCCGGGTGCGGCTGCGCGCCACCCAGCTGATGTGGCACATGTGGCAGCGCGACGAGACCGACGGCCTCGGCCGCTCGTCCCGGCTGCGCGAGCTCTCCAAGCAGGTGACCAGCGAGGACCCGGCCGCCCGGGCCATCCGCGCGCTGCGCGCCTGGGATCTGACGCTGCACGGCAAGCCGGTGGGCCGCACCCTCGATCTGGTCGAGGAGGCCCTGCTGCCGGACGGCGAACTCCCGCCCGAGCTCGGCTGGTGCCGCGACACCTGGGGCTTCGAACTGCCCGCGATCATCGGCCTGACCTACGTCTACACCGACCAGCTGGCCAAGGCCGAGAAGCTGTTCTCGGACGCCATCATGGACTTCACCGTCGCCGGGTGGAGCGGCGCCCACCTCGGCTTCGGCCACTTCCTGATGGGGCTGGTGCGGTTCCGCCGCGGCTTCCTGACCGAGGCGGAGGGATTCCTGCGCGAGGGCCTGCGGCTCTCCGAGCGCATCGCGCCCGACATCCCGCTCCAGTGGGACGCCGTCGGCGTCCTGGCCGACACCCTGCTCGCCCGGGGCCGCGCCGAGGAGGCCTGGGCGCTGGCCGAGAAGTACCGCTTCCGGCCGCCCTTCCACCCCAGCGCCATGGTGCTGCCCGACGCGCCCAGCCTCTACGGCAAGCTCCAGCTGGCCCGCGGCGACTACGCCGGTGCGATCCGCACCTTCCGCGAGGTCGGCGCCCAGCTGGACGACCGCGGCCGCCGCAACACCGTCTGGGCGCCCTGGGCCTCGCACCTGGCCGTGGCCCTGCACGCCACCGGCGAGGTGGAGGAGGCCCGCAAGACCGCCGAGGACGCGGTGGCCCGGGCCCGCGAGTTCGGCACCGCCTCCGCCGTGGGCACCGCGCTGCGGCTGCAGGCCGCGGTCTGGGACGGCACCGCCGCCGTCGAGCTGCTGGAGGAGGCGGTGAGCACCCTCACCCTCTCGCCGGTCGCCTACGACCTCGCCTACGCCCTGGTCGACCTCGGCGCCGCGCTGCGCCGGGCCGGACGCCTCGAAGAGGCCGCCGAGTACCTCTACCAGGGCATCGAGATGGCCCAGCACTGCACCGCCGACGGCCTGGTCGGCCGGGCCCGCCGCGAGCTCTCCTACTCGGGCCTGCGGCCCAACCGGCTGCGCACCCTCAGCAAGGACGCGCTCAGCAAGCCCGAGTGGGACGTGGCCAAGCTCGCCGTCCGGGGCGTGCCCCCGCAGCGGATCGCCGAGCAGCTCGGCCTCGAACTGAGCCTGGTCCAGCGCCGCCTGGCCAGCGTCCACCGCAAGGCCGGCACCGGCCCGGACGGCCTGGCCGCCGCGCTCGGCCTCACCCCGCCGCCGGACGCCGACCTGATCTGAGGCCCGATCCGATCCGCCGGGCCGTCTCCTCGGCGGCCCGGCGATCTGACGGGGTGACGGAGCGCGGGCCGACCTGACGGGTGGTCGGCCCGCACCCGGCTAGGCTGCGCACGAGGACCGAGCTTTCCGACACGATCCGACAAGATCCGACACGAGGAGCCAGGCATGACAGGGCGGGCCGCAGCCACCGAGTTGAGCCGGGAGCCGTTCGAGGCGACCGGGGCCGGGGCCGCGATCACACGGTGGCGGCTGCGCAGCGGCCCGTACGAGGCGACCCTGCTCAGCCTCGGCGCCACCCTGCACACCCTCACCGCCCCCGACCGCTTCGGCGCCGTGGCGCAGGTGCTGCTCAGCACCGAGGAGCTCGGCTCGGTGCTCGGTGCCGCCCGCCACTACGGCACCACCGTCGGCCGGTACGCCAACCGGATCGCCGGCAGCCGGATCACCATCGACGGCGAGGACCACCCGTTGGCCCCCACCGGCGGCGGCGTCACCCTGCACGGCGGCCCCGACGGCTTCGCCAACCGGATCTGGCAGGGCGAGGAGGCCGAGGGCGGGGTCCGCTTCCACCTCCACAGCCCCGACGGCGACCAGGGCTTCCCCGGCGCGCTCGACGTCTGGGTCACCTACCGGCTCGCCGGTCCCGAGCTCACCATCGACTACCGGGCCGTCACCACCCGCCCGACCGTCGTCAACCTGACCAACCACGCGTACGTCAACCTCGCGGGTGAGGGCAGCGGCGACGTGCTCGGCCACCTGCTGACATTGGACGCCGACGCCTACACCCCCGTCGACGAGCGCCAGATCCCGCTCGGCCCGTACGCACCGGTGGCCGGCACCCCGTTCGACTTCACCACCGCCCGCCCGATCGGCAAGTCCATGCAGGACGAGCAGGTCGCCGAGGGCTACGACCACAACTGGGTGCTGCGCGAGCGCCCCGCCGACGGCAGCCCGGCCCGCGCCGCCCTCCTGGAGGACCCGGCCTCCGGCCGCACCCTGGAGGTGCTCACCACCGAGCCCGGCATCCAGGTCTACACGGCCAACGGCTTCCACGGCGCGGTCACCGGCGCGGCCGGCGTCCCCTACGGTCCGCACGCGGGCGTCGCCCTGGAGACCCAGCACCACCCCGACTCCCCGCACCACCCCGACTACCCCTCCACCGAGCTGCGCCCCGGCGAGGAGTTCCGCTCCACCACGGTCCTGCGCCTCGGCGTCTCGGCCTGAGGCCCGCTGCGGCGGCTCGGTGCGGCTCGCGGCGGCCTCCTCGTTTGTAGACTTGGGCGGATGGAGACCGGGAGCGGTGCGGCGGGGGTGCACAAGGCGTTGGCGGTGCCCGCGCGGCGGGCGCTGCTCACGGCGCTCACCGACGCCGCCGAGCCGCTGGACGTGCAGCAGCTGGCCGCCCTGCTCGGGCAGCACGTCACCACGCTGCGCCACCACCTGACCGCGCTGGTCGAGGCCGGCCTGGTGACCACCGCCCGCGACCAAGCCGCCACCGGCCGGGGGCGGCCCAAGCTGCGGTACGCCGCCGCGCCGGTCCGGGACCAGCTGGCCGCGTACGAGGTGATGGTCGACGTGCTCGCCCGGGGCTACGGCGCCGACCGGGCCGAGCGGGCCGCCCGGGCCGAGGAGGCCGGCCGGGCCTGGGCCACCGAGGAGTCCACCGGCGCGGGCCCGCTCGCCGCGCAGGCACCGGCTGAACAGGCGCTCGCCGCGCAGGCGCAGGCCGAACAGTCGCTGGCCGAACGGGCACTGGCCGAGGCCGCGGGCTGGGGCTTCAACCCCGAACTCGCCCCCGGCGGCGCGGAGATCACCCTGCACGGCTGCCCCTTCCAGCGCAACGCCGCCACCCACCCCGAGGTGGTCTGCTCCGTCCACCAGGGCCTGCTCGACGCCATCGCCCTGCGGGCCGGCCGGCCGGGCGCGCTGCGCCTGCACCCGTTCAGCGGTCCGCACACCTGCACGATCAGCATCGGGCCCCGGGATCCCTGAGAATTTTTCCGAATCGGGGGTACGGAAATGTCGCGATCGCCGTCCCGGCTTCGACCCATGGGTGAGAACGCGCCCGGCCGAGGGCGCACCGGAGTGGAGGAGCAGCCATGAAGTACATGCTGTTGATGCAGTTCAGTGGCCGACAGTCGGACGAGATCCCGCCGATCGGCACCTGGAGCGCGGAGGAGTTCCGGGCCCACATCGACTTCATGACCGAGACCAACCGCAAGCTCATCGCGGACGGTGAGTTCGTGGAGGCCCAGGGGCTCGCGGGGCGCGAGACGGCGCGAATCGTCCGGGCGAGCGCCGGTGGCCCGCCGCTGATCACCGAGGGCCCGTTCGCCGAGACCAAGGAGTTCCTGGCCGGCTACTGGATCGTCGACTGCGAGGACGAGGACCGCGCCCTCGCGATCGCCGCCCACGTCTCCACCGCCCCCGGCCCCGGCGGCCGCCCGCTGAACATGCCGATCGAGGTCCGCCAGGTGATGTCCGGCCCGCCGACGGAGGCGGAGCGCGAGGCCGCGGCCGGCCGCTGAGCACCTGCCGTGACCCCACACCGTCCTGACCGGCTCGACGTGGAGACCGAGGACCTGCTGCGCACGCTCGCGCCGCAGGTCCTCGGCGTGCTCGCGCGCCGGACCGGCGACTTCGACACCGCCGAGGACGCCGTCCAGGAGGCGCTGCTGGCCGCCGCCCGGCAGTGGCCCGGGGACGGGCTGCCGGACAACCCGCGCGGCTGGCTGCTCCAGGTGGCGAGCTGGCGGATGGCCGACCAGGTGCGGGGCGAGCAGGCCCGGCGCAGCCGGGAGGTGCGGGCGGCCGTCCGGGAGCCGGCCGGCTCCGCCTCGGCCGCGCCCGCCGACGAGAGCGCCGAGACGGCGGCCGGGGAGCGGGACGACACCCTCACCTTGCTGCTGCTCTGCTGCCACCCCGCCCTGACCCCGGCCTCGGCCGTGGCCCTCACCCTGCGCAGCGTCGGCGGTCTCACCACGGCGGAGATCGCCCGGGCCTTCCTCGTGCCCGAGACCACCATGGGCCGCCGGATCAGCCGGGCCAAGGAGCGGATCGCCGCCACCGGCGCCCGGTTCGCCCCGCCGACCGAGGCCGAGCTGCCCGGCCGGCTCGACTCCGTCCGCCGGGTCCTCTACCTGGTCTTCACCGAGGGGTACGCCGCCAGCGGCGGCCCGAGCCTGCGCCGGGTCGAGCTCGCGGAGGAGGCGATCCGGCTGGCCCGCCTGCTGCTCGCCCTGCGGCCTGCCGACGCCGAGGCGGCGGGGCTGCTGGCGCTGATGCTGCTGACCGAGGCCCGCGGCCCGGCCCGCACCGGGCCGGCCGGCGAACTCGTCCCGCTCGACGAACAGGACCGCTCCCGCTGGGACACCGCCCGGATCGCCGAGGGCACCGGCCTGCTCACCGCCGCGATGCGGCGCGGCCCGGTCGGCCCGTACCAGCTCCAGGCCGCCATCGCCGCCCTGCACGACGAGGCCCCCACCGCCGAGGCCACCGACTGGCCCCAGATCCTCGCCCTCTACACCGTCCTCGACCAGCTCACCCCCAGCCCCCTGGTCACCCTCAACAGGGCCGTCGCCCTCGCCATGGCCACCACCCCCGCCGCCGGCCTCGCCCTCCTCGAAACCCTCGCCCCCACCCTCACGGGCCACCACCACTTCCACGCGGCCCGCGCCCACCTCCGCGAACGCGCCGGCGACCTCCCCGGCGCCCTCACCGACTACCGTGCCGCCGCCGCCCGCACCGCCAGCACCCCCGAGCGCAATTACCTCCTCCTCCGCCAGGCCCGCCTCAACGCGGCTGCCGACGGTTGAGAGCGTCCGGCGCCGGAGCGCTCACGCGAGGTCGAGCCTGGCCCGCTGATCGGCGCTCAGGTCGAGGTCGACCGCGTCCAGGGCCTCGTCGAGCTGGGCCACCGAACTGACGCCGATCACCGGCAGCACGCTGACCTCGCCGCCCATCAGCCAGGCCAGCACCACCTGGTTCGCCGTTGCGCCCGTCTCCCGGGCGACCTCCCCGAGGGCGGCGAGGCGGGCCGCCGTGCCCGGGTGCCGGTACTGGGCCGGCAACTCCTTGGCCGGATCGGTGTAGGCGCCGTTCAGCAGCGGGCCGTAGGCCAGCACGGTCAGGTCGGGCTGCCCGGCCGCGTAGGCGAACAGCGCGTCGTCCGCCGCGACCTGGTAGTCGAAGTCGGTGCCCGGGGCGGGCCGCAGGTAGCTGTGGCGTTGCTGGACCGCGAGGTACGGCGCCACGCCCTGCCCGATGGCCTCGGCGCGGGAGCGGACCAGCCGCTCGGTGCTCTGGTTGCTGATCCCCACCGCCGCTGCGACGCCCTCCCGGACCAGCTCACCGAAGGCGGAGACGGTCTCCTGGATCGGGGTGGCCGGGTCGTCCACGTGACCGTAGAGCAGGTCGATCCGCTCGGTGCCCAGGCGCCGCAGGCTCGCGCGTGCCGCCCTCGCCACCAGCCCGGCGGAGAGCCCCTCGCGATTGGCCGGCCACTCGCCGCCCTTCCCCGGGTCGGGCAGTGCGCCGATCTTGGTGGCCACCGCGGTCTCTCCCCGGCGGCCCCGGGTGGCGAGCCAACCCCCCACCAGCAGCTCGCTCTCCTCGCCGCAGCACCCGTCCAGCCAGAAGCAGTAGCAGTTGGCCGTGTCCACGAAGGTGCCGCCGCGTTCGGCGAACCGGTCCAGCAACGCGTACGAGGTGGCCTCGTCCACCACGGTGCCGAACGGCAGTGTCCCCAGACACAGCGCCGAAACCTGACGCTCACCCAGCTTGCGGTAACGCATCGTCATCTCCATCGTCCGCGGTGGCCGGACCGGACCGGCCACGGCCCCGATCCTGACAACTGGAGTGCGCTCCAGGTCAACCACCGGGCAGAATCCCCTGAATGACCACCGCACCCGCCACCGCAGCCACGACCCTCCTCACCCCGGCCGAGGCCGCCGCCCGCTCGGGGTTCAGCCTCGACACCCTCCGCTACTACGAGCGGATCGGCCTGCTGGCCGGGATCGGCCGCGCCACCAGCGGCCACCGCCGCTTCACCTCCGACGACCTGGCCTGGCTCGGCATCCTGCGCTGTCTGCGTGACACCGGCATGCCGATCGCCGACCTGCGCGAGTACGCCGAGCTCGCCCGTGAGCAGGGCCCGGCGAGCCTGGCCGCGCGACTGGACCTGCTGGAGCGCCACGACAGCGCGGTGACCGACCGGATCACCGCACTGCGGGCTCAGCAGGAGCATCTGAGAGCCAAGATCGCGTACTACCGGGGCGAACTCGCGAGGGGCACGGAGTCGGGCTCGTGACGGCCGCCGCCGAAGGACCCGCCGTCGGCGGGCCGGGGCCCGGGGGTCAGCCCGCGATCCAGAGGTCGGGGCCGAAGACCTCGTAGTGGATGCGCCCGCTGGGGATGCCGCGGGCGAGGAGGGTGGCGCGGGCCGCGCGCATGAAGGGGAGGGGGCCGCAGAGGTAGGCGCGGAGGCCCTCGGGGAGGGGGAGGTCGGTGAGGTCGACGTAGCCGGTGCGGTCGGTGGTGGGGGCGTCGGTCTCGTACCAGCGGTGCAGCTCGGCGGCGGGGAGCCGGGCGACCAGGGTGGTGAGGTCGGCGGCGTGGGCGTGGTCGGCGGGGGAGCGGTCGCCGTGGACGACGGTGGTGGGGCGGGTGGCGCCGGTGCGGACCAGGTGGTCGAGCATGCCGACCATGGGGGTGACGCCGATGCCGGCCGAGGCGAGCAGCAGGGGCTCCTCGCCCTCGGCGAGGGTGAGGTCGCCGCAGGGGCGGGAGAGGGCGAGCACGGTGCCGACCCGGGCGTCGGAGTGCAGCCACTGCGAGACCTCGCCGTCCCGCTTGACGGTGATCCGGTAGCCCTCGGCGCCGGGGGCGGCGGAGAGGCTGTACTGGCGGATCTGCCGGGCGCCGTCGGGCAGGTGGACGGCCACGCTGACGTACTGGCCGGGGGCGAAGGCGGGGGCGGGGCTGCCGTCGGCCGGGCGCAGGGTCAGGGCGAGGGCCGAACTGCCCTGCGGGGTACGGGAGGTGACGACGTAATCGGTCCAGATCGCGCCGGGCAGCGCCCCCGAGGCATCGTAGAGCCTGGTCTCCAGGGCGATCAGCTCGCCCGCCATCAGCCAGTAGACCTCGTCCCAGGCGGCCGCGACCTCGGGGGTGACGGCCTCGCCGAGGACGTCGACGATCGCGGCGAAGAGGTACTGATGGACGATCTTGTACTGGTCCTCGGTGACGCCCAGCGAGACGTGCTTGTGGGCGATCCGGGCCAGCATGGCCCCCGGCCGCACCTCGGGGTGCTCCACCAGCATGGTCGCGTACGCGGCGATCGCGCCCGCCAGGGCTCGGCGCTGCGCGCCGGCGGCCTGGTTGCCCCGGTTGAAGAGGTCGCGCTCCAGCTCGGGGTGGGCGGCGAACATCCCGGCGTAGAAGCGCGCGGTGATCTCGCCGAGGGCACCCCCGACGGCGGGCAGGGTGGCGCGGACGACTTCGGTGGACTGGGGAGAGAGCACGGCGAACCTCCAAAGACTCGGCGGGAGAGCGTGTTCTCAATATAAATGATGGTGATCCTCTAAAAGGTGCCAGGGTATGCCAAGGTGCCCGGAGGCCGGGCGGGAGAGGGGGGAAGACATCGGCGCGCCAAGAAGTGGCAACGCGGAGGACACGCGGGCGTAACGATCGCAGGATCTTGCAGAAACTTGCTGCAAGCTCTTTCTTCGGCGATTGCATCGCTGTTACGTTCCTCCCCGAGCCCGACGGCCGTAACGGCGCGGTCGGAGCGGGACAGCCATTATGCGCCGTCCACACAACCCCTCGGGCACCCCCACCTCTGAAGGAGTTCTCATGCGGCGTGGCATCGCGGCCTCTGCCCTCGTTGCGGCCCTCGCGGTCTCTCTCGCGGCCTGTGGCAGCAGCGGCTCCGGTTCGGACAGCGCCAACGGTGGCAAGGCCGACAGCGGCCCGGTCACCATCACCTACTGGGACACCTCGAACGCGACCAACGAGGCGCCGAACTACCAGGCGCTGGTCAAGAAGTTCGAGGCCGCCAACCCGAACATCACGGTCAAGTTCGTCAACGTCCCGTTCGACCAGGCGCAGAACAAGCTCCAGACCGCCATGGGCGCCTCCGGCGCGCCGGACGTCTTCCGCTCCGAGGTCGGCTGGACCTCCGCCTTCGCCAAGGCCGGCTACCTGGAGCCGCTGGACGGCACCCCGGCCGCCGCCGACGTCTCCGCCTTCCAGGCCAGCCTGATCCAGCAGGCCAAGTACGACGGCAAGCTCTACGGCATGCCGCTGGTCACCGACACCCTCGGCCTGATGTACAACAAGGCCCTCTTCACCAAGGCCGGCATCACCACCCCGCCGAAGACCTGGGACGAGCTGAAGGCCGACGCCGCCCAGCTCAAGGAGAAGGCCGGCGTGGACGGCTTCTGGATGCGCGCCGCCGACGGCTACTACGCGATGCCGTTCCTCTACGGCGAGGGCACCAACATGGTGGACGCCGCGGGCAAGAAGATCACCATCAACTCGCCCGAGGCCGCCAAGGCCGTCGAGACCTACAAGTCGATGTTCACCGCGCCCGGCACCGTCAAGGCCGACGTGACCACCGACTCCTACGCGCACATGATGGACGCCTTCAACAGCGGCAAGGTCGCGGCGATCATCCAGGGCCCCTGGGAGATCACCAACGTCTACAAGGGCAGCGCCTTCAGCGACAAGACCAACCTCGGCATCGCCGCCGTCCCGGCCGGCTCCGCCGGCAAGGCGGGCGCCCCGACCGGCGGCCACAACGTCTCGGTCTACGCCGGCTCCGACGCCGCCCACAAGGCGGCCGGCGAGAAGCTCGCGGCCTTCCTGACCTCCGCCGAGAGCCAGACCTTCCTCGCGCAGAAGAACTCCACCCTGCCGACCCGCTCGGACGCCTACACCGCCGACGTGAAGGCCGACCCCGGCATCGCCGGCTTCCAGGCGATCCTCCCGGTCGCCCAGCCGCGCCCCGAACTCCCCGAGTACAGCTCGCTGTTCGGCTCCATCGGCACCAACCTCGGCAAGATCGTCCAGGGCCAGTCCTCGACCCAGGCCGGCCTCGACGCCACCGCCGTCGACTACGCCAAGCTGCTCCCCGGCTTCGCCAAGTAGGACCCCAACAGCCGCCCGGTGACCCCCACCACCGGGCGGCTCGTGGCCGTAGCCACCGCCGTGAAGAACGCAGCCGTGACGAATGAGGTGTCAACAGATGGCAGTCGCCGTGCAGGGCGCTCCGAAGGAGCGCAGCCGTGAGCGGGAGGAACGCCCCGGCCTCGTCCAGCGGTTGAAGCTCTCGTACAGCAAGTACTGGTACGCGTACGCGATGGTCGCGCCGGTCGTGATCGTGCTCGGCGTGCTGGTCGGCTACCCGCTGGTCAACGGCCTCTACCTGACCCTCACCGACGCCAACAGCCTCAACTCGGCGCGGCAGATCGGCGTCAAGCACATCCCGGCCAGTTACCACTTCATCGGCTTGCACAACTACGCCGACGTGCTCTGGGGCCCCGGCAGCTACGACCGGTTCTGGTCGCACTTCGTCTGGACGATCGCGTGGACGGTCATCTGCGTCACCGTCACCTTCGCGCTCGGCCTGGGCCTGGCCCTGCTGATGAACCAGAAGCTGCGCGGCCGGGGCCTGTACCGGATGCTGCTGATCCTGCCCTGGGCCGTGCCCACCTTCGTCACCGTCTTCTCCTGGCGGCTGATGCTGGCCGACGGCGGCGCCGTCAACGCGCTGCTCGGCTCGGTGGGCCTGCCCGAACCCTCCTGGCTGGCCGACCCGCTGGCCCAGAAGGCGGCCGCGATCCTGGTCAACACCTGGGTCGGGGTGCCGTTCATGATGGTCTCGCTGCTCGGTGGCCTGCAGGCCATCCCCGGTGAGCTGTACGAGGCGGCGGAGATGGACGGCGCCTCGCCCTGGCAGCGCTTCGTCAACGTGACCATGCCCGGCCTGCGCAGCGTCTCCAGCACGGTGCTGCTGCTCGGCGTGATCTGGACCTTCAACCAGTTCGTGGTGCTGTTCGTGCTGTTCGGCAACAACGCGCCCGACACCCAGATCCTGGTCACCTGGGCCTACTACCTGGGCTTCGGCCAGCAGCCGCGCGACTACGCGCAGTCGGCCACCTACGGCGTGCTGCTGCTCTCGATCCTGATCGTCTTCACCACCTTCTACCGCCGCTGGCTGGCCCGCAACGAGGAGGCCTCCCGATGACGACCCCCCGAACCCAGCGTCGCCGGGGAGAGGCCTCCCCGCTCGCCGCCGCGCTCTCGCACGGCGTGCTGATCGTCGCCAGCCTGGTGGCACTGCTGCCGGTGGCGTACATCGCGTACATCTCGCTCGGCCCGGACAAGATGGACTACCTCCACCCGGGGGCGATCCTCTCCAAGGCGACCTTCGCGAACTACACCAAGGTCATCTTCCACACCGACTTCTTCACCTGGTTCGCCAACTCGGCGATCGTCGCCGGCGGCACCACGATCTTCGGCGTGCTGGTCTCGGCCACCACCGGGTACGCGGTTTCGCGGATGCGGTTCGCGGGGCACCGGCAGCTCATGTGGACGCTGTTGGTCACCCAGATGTTCCCGATCGCGGTGCTGATCGTGCCGCTCTACACGATCCTCTCCGACCTCAAGCTGCTCGACGGCTACCTCGGGCTGATCCTGGTCTACGCGGGCACCACCGTGCCGTACTGCGCCTGGCTGCTGAAGGGCTACTTCGACACCATCCCGGTGGAGATCGACGAGGCCGGCCGGGTCGACGGCCTGTCCCCCTTCGGCACCTTCTGGCGGCTGGTCCTCCCGCTGGCCCGGCCGGGCCTGGCCGTGGCCGCGTTCTACTCCTTCCTGACCGCCTGGGGCGAGCTGGCCTACGCCTCGACCTTCATGCTCAGCTCCGGCAAGTACACGCTCGCCGTGGGCCTGCAGACCTTCGTCAGCCAGTACGAGAGCCAGTGGAACCTGATGGCCGCCACCTCCGTGCTGATCGCACTGCCCGCCGCAGGGTTCTTCTACCTGGTGCAGCGTCACCTGGTCTCCGGCCTGACCGCCGGCGCCGCGAAGTCCTGAGCCACAGCTCCTTATCTCCAAGGGATGACCATGACCCAGAACCTGGCCGCCACCTCCCGGCCCGACGCCGCGCCGACCGCCCAGGACGGCGCCGCGTCCAGAGACTGGTGGCGCAGCGCGGTCATCTACCAGGTGTACCCGCGCAGCTTCGCCGACTCCAACGGTGACGGGATGGGCGACCTCCCCGGTGTCCGCAGCCGCCTGCCCTACCTGCGCGACCTCGGCGTGGATGCGGTCTGGCTCTCCCCGTTCTACGCCTCCCCGCAGGCCGACGCCGGCTACGACGTGGCCGACTACCGCGCGGTGGACCCGATGTTCGGCTCGCTGCTCGACGCCGACGGGCTGATCCGCGACGCGCACGAGCTGGGCATGCGGATCATCGTCGACCTGGTGCCCAACCACTCCTCGGACCAGCACGAGTGGTTCCAGCGCGCGCTGCGCGAGGGCCCCGGCTCGGCGCTGCGCGAGCGCTACCACTTCCGCGCCGGCAAGGGCACGGAGGGCGAACTGCCGCCCAACGACTGGGAGTCCATCTTCGGCGGCCCGGCCTGGACGCGTTCGCACAACCCCGACGGCACCCCGGGCGAGTGGTACCTGCACCTGTTCGCCCCCGAGCAGCCGGACTTCAACTGGGACAGCCCGGCCGTGGCCGACGAGTTCCGCTCGATCCTGCGGTTCTGGCTGGACATGGGCGTGGACGGCTTCCGGATCGACGTCGCGCACGGCATGGTCAAGGCCCCCGGCCTGCCCGACATCGGCGGCTCCGAGCAGCTCAAGCTGCTCGGCAACGACGTGATGCCCTTCTTCGACCAGGACGGCGTGCACGAGATCTACCGCAGCTGGCGGAAGATCCTGGACGAGTACCCGGGCCAGCGGATCGGCGTGGCCGAGGCGTGGACGCCCACCGTGCAGCGCACGGCCAACTACGTGCGCCCCGACGAGCTGCACCAGGCCTTCAACTTCCAGTACCTGGGCACTCACTGGGAGGCCGGGGCGCTGCGCGAGGTGATCGACCTCTCGCTGGACTCGATGCGGCCGGTCGACGCGCCCACCACCTGGGTGCTCTCCAACCACGACGTCACCCGGCACGCCACCCGCTTCGCCAACCCGCCCGGCGGCACCCAGATCCGGACGGCGGGCGACCGCGAGCTGGGTCTGCGCCGGGCCCGGGCGGCCACCCTGCTGATGCTGGCCCTGCCCGGCTCGGCCTACCTCTACCAGGGCGAGGAGCTGGGCCTGCCCGACGTCACCGACCTGCCCGACGAGGTCCGCCAGGACCCGTCCTTCTTCCGCGCCAGCGGCCAGGACGGCTTCCGCGACGGCTGCCGCGTCCCGCTGCCGTGGTCCGGCACCGAGGCCCCGTACGGCTTCGGCCCGGTGGCCGGCGGCCCGTCCTGGCTGCCGCAGCCGGCCGAGTGGGCGGCGCTGAGCGTGGAGAGCCAGACCGGCGACCCGACCTCCACCCTGGAGCTCTACCGCAGCGCGCTGGCCGTGCGCCGCGAGCACCCCGCGCTCGGTGGCGGCACCGGGGTGACCTGGCTGGACGCCCCCGAGGGCGTGCTCGCCTTCCGCCGCGAGAGCGCCGAAGGCTCCTTCGTCTGCTATGCCAACACCGGCGCCGAGCCGGTCCGGGTGGCCGCCCCCGGCCGAGTGCTGCTGGCCTCCGGGGACGAGCCGGTGGTGGACGGCGGCGAGACCGTTCTCGCGCCGGACTGCACCAGCTGGTGGGCGGTCTGACATGGGTGCAATAGGCTCTGGGATCGTGACTACGGCGCGACTCTCGGACATCGCGGCGCAGGCGGGGGTCAGCGAAGCGACCGTCAGCCGCGTCCTCAACGGCAAGGCAGGCGTCTCCGCCACCACACGGCAGTCCGTGCTGGCGGCGCTCGACGTGCTCGGTTACGAGCGCCCCACCCGGCTGCGGCAGCGCAGCGCCGGGCTGATCGGCCTGATCACCCCGGAGCTGAGCAACCCCATCTTCCCCGCCCTGGCCCAGGTGATCGAGCAGGGGCTGAGCCGGCACGGCTACACGCCCGTGCTCTGCACCCAGACCCCGGGCGGCTCCACCGAGGACGAACTGGTGGAGATGCTGGTCGACCGGGGCGTGGCGGGCATCGTCTTCGTCTCCGGCCTGCACGCGGACACCACCGCCGACCACGACCGCTACGCCAAGCTGACCGGCCGCCAGGTGCCGTTCGTGCTGATCAACGGCTACAGCGAGAAGATCTCGGCGCCGTTCATCTCCCCGGACGACCGCTCGGCGATGTGGATGGCCGTGCAGCACCTGCACGAGCTCGGCCACGAGCAGATCGGCCTGGCCGTCGGCCAGCGCCGGTACGTGCCGGTGCTGCGCAAGATCGAGGGCTTCACGGCCGCCCTGCGGGAGGTGCTGCACAAGACCCCCGAGGAGGCCGAGGCGCTCGTGCACCACACCCTGTTCAGCGTGGAGGGCGGCCACGCGGCCGCCGGCGCCCTGCTGGACAAGGGCTGCACGGCGATCGTCTGCGGCTCCGACCTGATGGCGCTCGGCGCGATCCGGGCCGTCCGCCAGCGCGGGCTCTCGGTGCCGCAGGACGTCTCGGTGGTCGGCTTCGACGACTCGCCGTTGATAGCGTTCACGGAGCCGCCGCTGACCACCATCCGCCAGCCGGTCGAGGCGATGGCCACGGCCGCTGTGGACGCCCTCCTGGAGGAGGTCGGCGGCAACCCCGGGCAGCGGGCGGAGTTCATGTTCCAGCCCGAGCTGGTGATGCGCGGTTCGACGGGGGCCGCGAAGTAGGTCGTGCTCCGTGGCGGGGCGTCGTGCGGGGTGTTCCCCCGGACGGCGCCCCGTTCGGCGTGTCCGGGCCGCCCGGCCCATGCACGGGGCGACTATCGGATCATGGAGTCGACAGGGACGGACGAAGCAGGGGCCCCGGCCGCACAGCCGGTGGCGCACCGGGACTGGCGCAAGCGGGTGCTGCTGGGCGGCGGCCTGCTGGTGGTCGTGGTGGTCGCGTACTTCGTCCTGGCCGCCACCATCCCGCGCTGGTGGTCGCAGCGGGTCGGCGACGCCGTGGACGGGCGGCTCAGCACCGGCCTGGTGCTCGGCCTCTGCCTGGGCGTCAGCTGCACCCTGCTGCCGCTGATGGCGGCCTGGGTCGGCCTCTACCGCCGCCGGCCCTGGAAGGTCACCCTCGCCTGGCTGGCCCTGGCCGTGCTGCTCGCCCTGCCGAACCTGTGGACCCTGGGCGTGGTGGTCGGCCGCGGCAGCGGCGCCCACGCCGGCCAGCGGGTGATGGACGTCAACGCCCCCTGGTTCCGCGGCGCCACCCTGGCCGGCGTGATCGTCGCCGTGGTCGCCTTCGTCGGCTTCCTCTTCTTCACCCGCCGCCGCAACGCCCGGCCGGCGAAGGAGCGTGCCGAGTGAGTGGGGCTAGCCCTCGGGGTCGAGCCGTCGGCGGTCGACCGGTGCGCGGTTCTGCTGGGCCTCGGCGGTGCGGGCCTCGGTGCGGCGGCCGCGGGCCAGGTAGTCGTGGACCAGCAGCTCGACGGCGTCCTGCGGGCTCTTCGTGCCGGAGAGCAGCATGAGGTCGATCGCCAGGTCGGCGTCGAGCGAGACGGTCACCTTGGCCATGGCTTCCCCCTGGGATCGGTGGGCATCAGCATGCCCCGGTGGCCGGGAACGCCACAAGGGCCCACCCCCGGTGCAGGGCGGTGCCGCCGACCCCCGTGTGTCGGCGGCACCGCTGCGCGGGCAGGTCAGCCCGCGGCGGTGAAGGCGGCCTTCAGGTGCGGGATGTAGTCGGCGATGGCGGGGGCGAAGCAGGTGTAGCTGTGGGTGCCGGCGCAGGTGGGCGAGAGCGAGGCGCCGTTGCCGTAGTCGACGTACCGGCTCGGGATGCCGAGCCGGTCGAGGCGGCTCTTCACGTTGTTCGCGGCGATCTCGGTGAAGTGCTCGAAGACGTCGTTGTTGCCGGTGTAGAGGGTGACGTGGGTGTGGGCGAGCTTGGCCAGGTTCGCCGGGGCGGCGGGGTCGACCTCGTTCCAGACGTGGTCGGCGCCGAAGACCGGGTACGGCGAGCCGAAGACCGCGTCGCTGTCGACCACCGGGCCGTAGTCGGCGCACCGACCGGTGGGCACGCCGGCGCCACTGATCGCGCAGAGCCCGCCGGTCACGTTGAGTTCGGAGGCCAGCACCGCGGCCCGGATCGCCGGGAGGCCGAAGTCGAAGGCGCCGGAGAGGGCGACGGTGTGCCCGAACAGGTCGGGCCGGTTCTCGGCGTAGCGCAGCGCGCCGTAGCCGCCCATCGAGAGGCCGATCACGGCCCGGTGGCCGCGGTCGGGGAGGGTGCGCAGGTTGGCGTCGATGAACGGGACCACCTGGTCGAGGTGGAAGGTCCGCCAGTTCGCGGCGCCGACCACGGTGTTCTGCATGACCCAGTCGGCGTACCAGCCCTTGAGGCCGCCGTCCGGGGCCACGGTGATCATCGAGTCGTCGTGCAGGGCGGGCACGGCGGCCGAGTCGTCCTGGTTGCCGGGCCCGCCGTGCAGGAAGTACGCCACCGGCCAGCGCTTGGCGGGGTCGGCCGCGTAGCCGGCGGGCAGGTAGATCCGGATCCTGTGGAGGCCGGCCAGCTGCGGGGTGCTCACCGTGACGGTGAAGTCGGTGGGCGAGTGCACCTCGGGAGTGCCGACCTGGGTCAGGCCGAAGCCGTCGGTCAGCACGGGTGCGGTGGGGGCGCCGTCCGCGTGGGCGGGGGCGGCGCCGAGCAGGGCGGAGGCGGTCAGCGCGGCGGCGGCCAAGGCGGTGCCCAGGTGGCGCCGGGTGGGTCGGGTGGTGGCCATCGTGCGGTCCTTTCGCGGTGGCTGAGGGTGGGTCAGAGCGCGCAGAAGGCGGCGGAGGTCGCCCGCCCGGTGTCCTGCTGGCCCCTGGTGGGGCCGCCCACCAGGTGGTACTCGGTGTTCGCGCGGAGGACCTGCCTGGTGCCGTCCTCGCTGCTCAGCCAGTCGCTGTCGTAGCCGAGCACGTCGCCGCCGTGGCTCCAGGCCCACTGCCCGCAGGGCAGCTGCTTGTGGATGACCCCGAGGCCGTAGCCCCCGAGGCTGCTCGGCACGGTGGTCGTGAGCTCGGTCTGCTGGGCGGGCGGCAGCAGCTTGCCGGTCACCAGCGCCCGGCTGAAGGCGGCCATGTCGTCCAGGGTGGAGACCATGGCCCCGGCCGCGCCGAAGGTCTGCACGTTGGAGACGGTGACGTCGAGGATCACCAAGGAGGACCCGAGCGGGTACTCGTAGCCGTGCAGGTAGTTGCCGTGCAGGCTCGGGTCGCTGGTCGGGAAGGTGGTGTCGGTGAGCCCCAGCGGGGTGATGATCCGCTGCTGGATCTCGGCCGCCGGGCTGTTGCCGGTCACCGCGGTGATCACCATGCCGGCCAGCACGTAGTTGGTGTTGGCGTAGCCCCAGGTCTGGCCGGGGGCCGAGGCGGGCGCGTGCTGACGCAGCGCCAGGTTTACCAGCGCCTGCGGGGCGAAGGCCTGGTCGGGCTGCAGGTCGGCGCCGTAGTTGAACGCGAAGGCGGCGTCGGCCGCGTAATCCGGCAGCCCCGAGGTGTGGTTGAGCAGCTGACGGATGGTGATCTTCGAGCCGTCGTAGCCGTTGGCGCTGACCGCGCCGGGCAGCCACTTGGCGACGGTGTCGTCGATCGAGAGGCGGCCCTCGGCCTCCAGCTGGAGCAGCACGGTGGAGGTGAAGGCCTTGGTGCTGCTGCCGATCCGGTACTGGGCCTTCGGGTCGGCGGGCGTACGGGTGGCGCGGTCCTTCACCCCGGCGGCGACGTACTGCACGGCGTCGCCGCTGCGGACCAGGCCGACCACGGCCGGGTAGCCGTCGGCCACGCCCTGGCGGGCGCCGGCCTGGAGCAGTGCCTGGGCGCTCGGCACGTCGGCCCGGGCCGGCGCCGTGGTGGCCAGGGCGGCGAGCGCGGCCAGGGCCGCGGCGGCCAGCGTGGTGCGGTTCGGCTTCATCGAGTTGTCCCCTCGGACGATCGTCAAACATGGGCATGACATCACAGGTGCCGTGGATCGGCGGAACCCATGCTGGCCCGGAGAGGGGGCGGGCGGCAGGACAGACGACCGGCAATCCGTTGCCGGTCACGTCATGGCTGGTCAGACCGGCCGTGGCCGCGGTACCGGCAGTGGGCGGGCGCCGCGTGGTGGCCGCCCACGGCCGGTACCGCGGCCACGGCCGAGGAATTGGTCGATCCATGCGCAAGGGCCCACCCCCTGGGGAGGGGGCGGGCCCTGGTGCGCTATTGGTGCGCTACTGCTGCGGTCAGATGCGACCGGCGAAGTCCGGCGCCCAGTTGGCGACGGTCTCGGTCTTCACGCCGGCCCGCGGGTTGGCGGCCTCGACGTACTTGCCGTCACCGACGTACAGGGCGACGTGGTAGACGCCCGAGTTGCTGCCGTTGTTCGACCAGAAGAGCAGGTCGCCCGGCTGCAGGTTGTCCAGGGAGACGCGGGTGGTGGCGTCGGCCTGGTCGGCGGCCACGCGCGGCAGGGAGATGCCGGCCTGGCGGAACGCGGCCTGGGTCAGGCCGGAGCAGTCCCAGCCACCGTCGCTGGTGCCGCCGTAGACGTAGGCCTGGCCCAGCTTGGACTCGGCGAAGGAGATCGCGGCGGCCATGCTGCCGGTGGCGGCCGGGGCCTGGGTCTGCGCCTTGGCCGGGGCCTGGGCCTGCGGGGTGGAGCGCTTGGCCGAGGTGGTGCGGGTGGTGGCCTTGGGCGCGTCCTGCTGCTGCGGGGCGGCCTGGGCCGGGGCCTGCTGCGGGGTGGCGACGGCGGAGCCGAGGCTCAGGTGCTGGCCGGGGTAGATGGTGTCCGGGCCCTCGGTGAGGACGGACTTGTTCAGGTCGTACAGCTTCTGCCAGCCGCCCTGGACGTTGTTCTTCTGGGCGATGGTGGAGAGCCAGTCGCCCTCGACCACGGTGTAGCTGCCGGCGGCGGCGGGAGCGGCGGCCGGCTTCTGGCCCCAGTCGCCCTGGCCGCGGTGGCCCCACTTGGAGCCGGACTGCGCGGTGGGGGCCGACTGCGCGGCCGAGTCGGAGCTGCTGCTGTCGGCCTTGGCGGCCGGCGCGCTCGACTTGGCGGAGGTGTCGACCTGCGGGGTCTCGCCGCCACGGGTCAGACCGCCCTGGATGGAGCAGACCGGCCAGGCGCCGGGGCCCTGGTCGGCGAGCACCTTCTCGGCGACCGAGATCTGCTGGTCCTTGGTGGCCTGGTTGGCCTGCGCGGCGTAGTCGTGACCGCCGTACGCGGCCCAGGTGGAGGAGGTGAACTGGAGGCCGCCGTAGAAGCCGTTGCCGGTGTTGATCGACCAGTCGCCGCTGCTCTCGCACTGGGCGACCTTGTCCCAGGTGGAGACCGAGGCGGCCGAGGCGGCACCGGCGGTCAGGCACGGGATGGTCAGGCCGAGGCCGACGACGCCGGTGGCGGCGATGAGGCGGCGGGCACGCTTGGTCGCGTTGATGGGCAGCATGAAGAAGCGTTCCTCTCCCACGCCTGCGAGGTGAGCTGTCGGATTCGGGCTGGAGTTGCCCGGCCGTGCGGCTGCACGGCTTCACCCCAAGCCCGGTCGCGGTCCGAGGACCGCTGCCGGGCGACTTACCTGGTTCCCCCGCCCCTGCCGTGGTGCGTTTTCGCGTTTCCAGCTCGCCCGGCGGCAGGACTCGGCGTCCCGGATGAGCTGGGTCCGTGTGACCACGAACGGGAGGACATTAAGCAGACTTAAGTTGAATCTGCAAACACTGTGATCGCCATCACAGATCATCTTCAAGTCGTTTACCTGCATCGAATTTCCGACACGTCAGGTTCGATCGCTCGCACACCGTCAAAACCCGTGCCGCAGCGGAAAGCTGGCATCCGTTCAGCCCCGGGATCTGACGCCGATTCCGCCCCCGCCCGCCAAGGTCTCGAACGGGTAAACCACCGGCAAAGACCGGCCGCCAGGGTCGAAGGTCCCGCCGTCGACGGGGTCGAAGGGCCTCCCGGGGCCGGGTCCGAGGGCCGGGTCCGAGGGCCGGGTGGCTCCCGGGCACGGAGAAGGGCCCCGGACGGGTGTCCGGGGCCCTTCGGGGTGGCGCGTCAGGCGGTGGGGGCTTCCTCGGCGGCCTCTTCGGCCGGGGGAGGGGTGGGGAGGGCGGCCAGGTAGGTGGAGGCGATCAGCTGGCCGACGGTCTGGTAGGCGCCGATCGGGGCGGCGCCGGGGCAGCCCGTCTCCTCGGCGGCGGTGGCCAGCAGCTCGGGGTCGGCCTCGGGGCCGATCACCAGCGGGGCCAGGGCCGGGCGCTGGGAGCCGGTGGCCCGGAGGTGCTCGACGGCGGCGGCGACCGAGCCGGGCACGTCGAGCGCGGCGGCCACCACCGGCACGGCGAGCCGCGCGGCCAGCAGGACGCCGGTGATGCCGGCCGCAGCGGCCGCCTCCTCGCCGCCCACCGTGGTGAGGACGACGCCGTCGGCGGCGGTGGTGATGGCGAACAGGCGGGCGCGGTCGGCCCGGGCCAGCCCGGCCTCGGAGAGGCGGACGTGCACGGCCTCGGCCAGCAGCGGGTGCGGGCCGAGCGTGTCGGTCACGGTGGCCCCGTGCTCGGCGGCCAGCTTGTGCAGCTCGACGAGGTACTCGTGCGGGCCGGCCAGCAGCGGCACCAGCACGGGGGCGGGCAGCCCCGCCTCGGCGGCCGCGGCCAGCAGCCCGGCGACGGTGGCGGCGCCCTCCTCCGCGGGGGAGCCGTCCAGGTAGGCGGCGGTGGCCTCGATGCCCGGCTGCTCGCCGCGCACGACGGAGAGCAGCTCCTCGACGACGGGGCGGGCCTCGGGCCCGGCCGTGGCCGGCACGGCCAGCACCAGAGCCGGTGCGCCGGCGGGGACCTCCGGGCGCTCGGGACGACGGTGGCGCCCCCGCGCACGGGAGCCTGGCGTACGGACGGGCAGTGGTGCGCCCGGGATCGCTGCGGTGCTCATGGCGGAGATCGTAGGACATTACGCCGACAGGCCTGCAGTCGGCTCCCGCCCCCGGCCCGTCCGGATCCACGGGACGGGCCGGGGAAAGCGGACATTCACCACCAAACCGCCCGCGAATGGCCGCTGACGTGCGATCTCTTCACCGAAACCGCCCAGCTGTGCCCGATCTCCGTCAAGTTGAAGCCTCCGTTCCGCGTGACCTCGGTCACAGGAGGGGTGCGAAGTGACGGACCGTGAGTCGGCCCGCCCGGTCGAAGATCAACGCCGCGCCGCGCCTCCTGTACGGGGCGTCATCGAACCAGTTCTCTTCGCCCGGCTATGTCCGCTTACGAGCCGTCAACTGTGCCCGGAGGGGCAGGAAAACCGTCCAGTGACGCTGGCTTATGCACGCGCAATTGCCCGTGCTGATGCACGTGCATTCGGGCTATCATCACGTCAAGTAAGGCGAATCCCAGTCAGGTCGCAGTCAGGTCGGGAGAATGACGATGCAGAACACGTACAACGGCATGGCGGCTGCGAGCCTGGAGGGCGTGGTCTGGCAGAAGAGCAGCCACAGCAACTCGCAGGGCAACTGCGTCGAGTTCGCCGCGCTCCCGGGGGGCTCCGTGGCGATGCGCAATTCGCGTTTCCCCGAGGGCCCGGCCCTCATCTACACCCGCGCCGAGATCGAGGCGCTGCTGCTGGGGGCCAAGGACGGGGAGTTCGACCACCTGGCGTTCTGACGGAGGCTCGGAGCGCTGCGGCGCTCCGCCGGGGCCGCCGTGGGTCATGGGACCTGCGGCGGCCTCCGCGTTTCCCGGTCCTGCTCGAGGGCGCGTGCGCGAGAGGGGCGCGGCGCCCCGTACCGTCAACTGCGGGCACGAGCGGCCGGCGGGCCGACTTCGTGCGCGCGGTTGGTGGTACGGAGCCCCACGCCCCTCGATGACGGGTGGTCGGACTGCGGCGGGGCGGTCCTCGGCGGCCACCCGGACGGGGAGTCAGGCGGAGCGGCGGTGGCGGCCCGACGGGCCGTCGGAGCGGCGCGGCTGCGGGCGCTCCTCCTCGGCCTCGAAGACGGCCCAGACCACCTTGCCGGCGCCGGCCAGCGGGTGCCAGCCCCAGGAGCGGCTGAACGAGTCGACCAGGTGCAGGCCGCGGCCGGATTCGGCGACGAAATCCGCCTCCCGGGCCACCGGGCCGCTGCTGCTCGGGTCGCTCACCGCGCAGACCACCTGCGGAGCGCGGTGCACCAGGCTTATTCGGATCGGCAGCACCCCCGCCGACAGCGCCTCCGCAGCCACGACCGGAGCGCCGACGGAGCGCGGGCCCGGCTGCACGGGGAAGCGGGTCGGCTCGATCACCGGACAGCCGGACTCGGCCTGGGTGAGCGCGTGCCGCAGGGCGTTGGTCACCAACTCCGAGGCGACCAGCGCGACATCGTCGAAGAGACCGCCAAGGCCCCAGCCCTGGAGCGTCGAGCGGGCGAACTCCCGGGCGGTTCTCACGGCTTCCAGACGGGGCGCGAGGGTACAGGTGACCACGTGGGGGTCGGCCGCGACGGCCGTACCTGTGCTCATGAAGAGCTCCTCCCATAAGGGGGCCGACACGGCTGGACCCGCCGGGGTCATGCCGGTCACCTCCGACTCGCTCGGTCGCGCCGTCACCTCACCCGACACCACCACGCACGCACACGTGAACCCAGCCGTGCGGGGGCGCGGCCGGGGTGCGGTGTGCGGTTACGCGTGAGGGGTCGACGCGGTGCCCGCGGGGTTGCCAGGGATGTGCAGGTGCACGTGCACCATGGTCCTCTGCGCCCACGGCAGATGCAAGAGTCGATTCACGTGCAGTCGCACAATCGGCATATGCAAGCGCCGGATGCACGTGCATCATGGGGGATCTCATGCAGAACTGGTAGATCGTTGCCCCAGTACCGGCACCGAGAGCGCTCAACTGATGGCAGACTGTGCGCTGTTTGTCCAAGGCGGAGGTTTCGACGGCATGACCACAGCTCAGCCCGGTGGTGGCTCGATGGTTCGCCGCATCCTCCTCGGCTCCCAGCTGCGGCGGTTGCGGGAAGGACGCGGCATCACGCGCGAGGACGCGGGGTACGCGATCCGCGCATCCGAGTCCAAGATCAGCCGGATGGAGCTCGGTCGCGTCTCCTTCAAGGAGCGCGACGTCGCCGATCTGCTCAGCCTCTACGGCGTGGACGACAGCGGCGAGCGCGAGGCCATGCTCGGCCTGGTCCGCGAGGCCAACAAGTCCGGCTGGTGGCACAGCTTCAACGACGTGCTGCCCGGCTGGTTCCAGACCTACGTGGGCCTGGAGGAGGCCGCTGCGATGATCCGCACCTACGAGGTGCAGTTCATCCCCGGCCTGCTCCAGACCGAGGACTACGCCCGGGCGATCTTCTCGCAGACCCGCCCGGTGATCTCCGAGGAGGAGCTGGAGCGCCGGCTCGGCCTGCGGATGCGCCGTCAGAAGCTGCTGACCAGCGGCGAGAGCCCGATGCTCTGGGCCGTCATCGACGAGGCCGCGCTGCGCCGCCCGGTCGGCGGCCCCAAGGTGATGCGGGCCCAGGTCCAGTACCTGATCGACATGGCCGAGCAGTCGAACGTGGTCATCCAGGTGATGCCGTTCCGCTTCGGCATGCACGCGGGCGAGAGCGGCGCGTTCTCGATCCTGCGCTTCCCCGAGCAGGACCTGGCCGACGTGGTCTACCTCGAGCAGCTGACCAGCGCGCTCTACCTGGACAAGCGGGACGACGTGGACGCCTACGTGCAGGTGATGGAGCGCCTCTGCGTGGACAGCCTCACCCCGGACCGGACCACCGAGCTGCTCGCCGCGATCCTCGCCGAGGGATAGCCGGTCTGACGGTCGGTCAGGCCGGGCCCGGGCCCGGTGGGGTGCCCAGCTCCCAGGGCAGGCGGTAGCGGGCGAACAGGTCCGCCCGGATCGGGGTCAGCGGGATCGACGCCCCCGGCAGCAGGACACCGATGCAGCCGCCCATCAGCGCGCTGCGCAGCACGGCGTGGTCGCCGACCGGATCGGCGGAGCCCCAGTCGCGGAGCAGCTCCTGGAGGATGCCGCCGAGCCGGCGCTGCTCCGGGTCCTGCACGAAGGCGCCCACGTCCGGGTCGAGGATCAGCGCCAGGTGGGAGCGCATCACCCGGGGGTGGGTGAGCGCGAGGGTCAGCACGGTGTCGATCCCGAGCGCCAGCCTCGCCTCGCCGCCCGCCTCCGCCGGCAGGCCGTCCAGGGCCGTCGAGAGGGTCTGGTGCATCAGCCGGTGGGTGGCCGACTGCATCAGCAGCCGTTTGCTCTCGAAGTAGTACGTCAGCAGCCCCCGGGCCAGCCCGGCGCGCTCGGCGATGTCACTCAGCGTGGTGCGGGCGTATCCGTGCTGGTCGACCAGCTCGACGGTGGCCCGGAGGATGCGCGCCTGGGAACGTTGGCGCATTTCCTCGTTGACCGAATCCCCACGAGGTGCCATCGTGTCTGCTCCGTACGTTGATTGGCTCCCGGCCAATATACTGGCGCAGCCCGTCCGTACGGAGAGCCGACTCCACCAACACGGGGGTTTGGTGGAGTCGGCTCCTGGGTCCTCGGTATTCGCACCGATGGGTGCGGATCGGTCAGACCGCCCGGCGGCGCCGGGCGTCGACCAGGGCGCCGTACACGGTGACCAGCAGGCCGAGCAGGGCGATGCCGACCACCAGCAGCAGGGCCGGGCGGTAGCCCGCGAGCTGCTCCTGCGGGCTCTGGCCGCCGTGACTGCCGCCCGTGATGACGGCGGTGACCGCCGCGAGGGCCATGGCCGTGCCGACCTGGATCGCGGTGTTGACCAGCCCGGAGGCCAGGCCCTGCTCCTCGTCCGCGACGCCGTCGGTGGCCGCGATGTTGACCGAAGGGAAGGCGAGCGAGAAGCCGACTCCGATCAGCAGCATGCTCGGCAGCACCAGGCCGAGGAAGGTGCTGTGCTCGTCGAGGCGGAGGAAGAGGGCGAAGCCGGCCAGGAGGGCGAGCAGCCCGATCGGCATCAGCCGGGCGGTGCCGAAGCGGTCGACGATCGCGCCCATCTTGGTGGCCGAGAGGGCGATCAGCGCGCCGGCGGGCAGGAAGGCGAAGGCCATCTCCAGCGCCGACCAGCCGAGCAGGCGCTGGAGGTACAGCGTGGCGATGAACTGGAAGCCCGCGTAGGCGCCGACCATGCCGAGGGCGGTCAGATTGGCCCGGCTCACCCCGCCGTTCCGGAAGATGCCGAGGCGCACCAGCGGGGCGGCGCTGCGCTGCTCGATCAGGACGAAGGCGACCGCGAGCAGCACGACCACCAGCAGCGAGCCGAGGGTGCGCAGGCTGGCCCAGCCGGCCGACTGCGCCTCGGTGACGGTGAAGACCAGCAGGAGGAGGGCGGCGGTGCCGGAGACCGCCCCGGCTATGTCATATCCACCGGCGGTGCGCTGGCGCTCGGTGGGGCGGGGGAGCAGCCGGACGGCGGCGACCAGGGCGGCCAGCGCGATCGGCACCGGCATCAGGAAGGTCCAGCGCCAGCCGACGGCGGTGAGCAGGCCGCTGAGCACCAGGCCGAGCGAGAAGCCGCTCGCGCCGCAGGTGGTGTAGATGCTCAGGGCGCGGTTGCGCGCCGGGCCCTGCGGAAAGGTCGTGGTGATGATCGAGAGCCCGGCCGGGGCGGTGAAGGCCGCGGCCACCCCCTTGAGGAAGCGGGCGGCGATGAGCAGCCCGCCGTCGCTCACCAGCCCGCCGAGCAGGGAGGCGGCGGCGAAGACGCCGAGCGCGACCAGGAAGACCCGGCGCCGCCCCAGCAGGTCGGCCGCCCGGCCGCCGAGCAGCAGCAGACCGCCGTACCCGAGCACGTACCCGCTCACCACCCACTGGAGGGCATTGGTGGAGAGCCCGAGGTCACTGCCGATCGAGGGCAGCGCGACGCCCACCATCGAGACGTCCAGCGCGTCGAGGAACAGGGCGGCGCAGAGGACGACGAGGGTGCCCCATAGTCGTGGGCTCCACCTGTCCAGGGCGGGTGACGGAGCGTCATGGTAGCTGGTGGGAGCGGTAGTCGGGCGGGTGGCGGGCTCGGTGGCAGGGCTGGCTGTGGTCATGGGCAAGAGACTACATGCATGTGCATGAGATGCAACTGCATTTAATGCGAGCGCAATAGATGCACGGGCATCTGGTAGGGTGGAGGGGTGTCGTACCCAGACTTCATCCCCGCCGATTCGCCGGAGCCGCACCTGGTCGCCGAGTGGCGCGGCCTGCTGGCCCGCCACGCCGCGACGGCCTGCGCGCTCGACCGCGAGCTGGGCGAGCAGCACGACCTCGGCATGAGCGAGTTCGAGGTGCTGGAGCGGTTGGCCGAGCACCGCGTCCCCGGCGAGGGCCAGCGCCTCCAGGAGCTCGCGCCGACGGTCCACCTGAGCCAGAGCGCCCTCTCCCGGCTGATCGGCCGGCTGGAGAAGGCCGGCCTGGTCGAGCGCTCGATGTGCGCCAACGACCGGCGCAGCATCTACGTGATGCTCACCGAGGCCGGCTGCGCCCGGTACCAGGAGGCCAGGCCGCTCCACCGCGAGATCCTGGCCCGCACGCTCACCGAGCCGGTCGAGGAGTAGCCCCTCAGGCGGCCATGACGTCAGGCGTGGCAGTGCGCCCACAGCAGTAGCGCGGCGCAGGGCGGGCCGGGGCCCGGGCCTGCCGGGCGATTTCGCAGGTCAGCCGAGGCGGAGCAGGGCCGTCAGGCCCGGGGCGGCGGCGAGCAGGAGGGCCGTGGTCGGGGCGGCGAGGGCGGCCAGGGTGAGACGCAGGCGGTGGTCGACCGGGAGGCGGGGCTCGCCGGCCAGCAGGCGGTCGACGCGGCGGGGGGCCTGGGCGGTCAGCTGCGGGGCGCGGGTGGAGGAGAGCGGGGAGGGGCAGGGGCCGAAGACGCCCCGGCCCGAGTTGAGTTCGACCAGGGCGTGGGCCGTGGTCAGGCGGCCGTGCAGGCGGGCGGCCCGGTCGTCCGCCGCGAGTTCGATCAGCTCGCCGACCTGGTCGCGGAAGGCGGTGAACATCGCCACCCCGGGGAAGCCGGCCGCCAGGGCCTCCGCGCACTGGGCCAGCCAGTGGTGCCGGGCCCGGACGTGACCGCGCTCGTGGCTGAGCACCGCGGCCAGTTCACCGTCGGTCAGCTGGCGGAGCGCCTGGGTGGTCACCACCAGCCGGGCCCCCGGGCCCGGCAGTGACCAGGCCTCGGGGCTGGCGTCCTCCAGCACCACCAGCCGCTCCCGGTCGCCGCCCCGGCGGCCGGCGGACTTCCGGCGGGTCTTCAGCTGGGGCGGGATCTCCGGTGCGCGGTGGTCGAGTTGGGCCTGGCGGCGGCCGCGCAGCGCGCGGGCGGCGAGCACCTCGCGGGTGAGCGAGTAGGCCGTCCAGAGCCCGCCGGCCGCCAGCAGGCCGGCGACCAGCCGCCCCCAGCCCTCGCGGCCGGCCAGGCCGTAGGCGGCCTCGACCCCGTGCGGGGCGCCGGAGAAGACCAGCGTGCGCAGCTCCGGCAGGGCGGCCGCCCCGGCCAGCAGCAGGCTGAGTAGACAGCAGAGCAGCACCGCCACCACCAGGCACTGCCAGACGCAGAGCGCCAGCACCGGCTCCCGCTCGGCCCAGCGCGCCCGGGCCAGCCGGCCCGGGGCCACGGTGGACAGGAGGAACCCCAGCAGCAACAGACTCAGCAGGGCGGTCATCGCAGGGGCTCTCCCCGGGGCACGGGCGCGGCGGTGCGCCGACCCCAACCTACGCCCGCCCCCACCCCGGCGGAACGCCTTCGCCACCCAGGTGACCAACGCCACGCGGCCACCCCGGGTCGCCCTGCCTGACGCCCCGTCGCCGGGGCGCGCACCGCCGGGGCCGACCTGCGTTCAGGGGCAGAGCTGCCGTCGGGCCGTCGCGGTGCTCACCTCCACCTCCTCCTGCCAGGTGTAGACCTCCAGCCAGGAGAGGTAGCCCTGCTCCGCGACGACCAGGACCCCGCCGACGGTCTCCCCGTCCGGGCCGGTCAGCGCCGCCTCGGCGACCACGCTGTTGCCGGGTTCGCAGAGGGCCGGCTCGACCGGCTCGCGGTCGAACTCGAAGTAGGTGCTGCCGCAGCCGCACGGGCAGAGGCATCCGTCACCGGTCAGCTGGTCGAGTGGTCGGCTGGTCAGGTGCCGAGCAGCTTGCGCTTGGCGGCGGCGAACTCGGCTTCGTCCAGGGCGCCGGCGGTGCGCAGCGCGGCGAGGCGCTCCAGCAGGTCGAGCAGTTCGGCGGCCGGTGCGTGGTCCGGGGTGGGGGCCGGCGCCGAGAGGACGGCCGGAGCGGTGTCCGTGGCGAGGGGCTGGGCCCGGTCGGCCGAGGCGATCGCCGCGTGCAGGTGCTTGGTGAACTCCTCCGCGTTCTCCAGGCCCTCCCACCGGTGGGCGCCGGTCAGCGCGGTGACCTTGAGGACCTTGCCGCTGAGCCGGGTGGAGCTGAGGGCGGCGTCGACGACCCCGGGCAGTGGCACCGAGACGGCGGGGCGGCCCTCCTTGAGGTAGAGCAGCCGGGCGCTGGTGAGCAGCAGAACGCCCTTGAGGAAGTCGTCCTTGCCCCGGGCCGCCGTCATGGCCAGTGGCCGCTCGCCGGGCAACGCCTCCGCCCGGGCGGCGTCGACCAGCCGCTCCCGTTCGCCGTCGCCCTTGCGCAGCACGTCGGCGGCGACATCACCCAGCAGATCGCTCCAGTCCATCACCCCACCCTAACCGCTGCGTTCGAGGCGCCGGACCTGAGGTCTCGTCAGCTCCGGAAGCCGTGGTGGACGGCGTGCGCCTCGGGCATCGGGGCGGGGCGGGTGACCCGGACCGGGCGCCGGCCGGCGGCGAAGGCGCCGAGTCGCCCTCGGCACCGGCCCCCGGTAGGGAGTCAGGAGCCGGTGACGACGGTCACGTCGGTGAAGCCGAGTGAGCGGAGCAGCCCTTCGAGGGTGGCGCGGGCGCTCTGTTCGGCATGGTCGGCGAGCCCGGAGGTCTTGGCGGCCGCGCCGATCTTCTGGGTGGCGAGGACTTCCAGCGGCTGCTCACTGCTCGGAGCGGAGCCGAAGAAGTCGCCCAGGCGGTCGAAGAACCCGCGCTGCTGGAGGTAGACGTACGAGCGCTGCACATCGAGCGCGGCTGGGGCGAGTTGGGCGTGGGGGAGGGTGAGACGCACGGTGGTGCGGTCGGGTGAGACGGTCACGGCGCCGGGGCCCAGGCCCGACAGGTCGGTATAGGCGTCGACGGTGCCCGAGGCCACGTACAGGGTGCGCTTGCCGAGCAGGGCGGAAGGCAGGAACTTCGCCTCCTGATCGAGATCGACGATCACCTGGTAGTTGCCCTGTGCTCCGGTGAGCCGCTTCATGTCCTGGATCGACCGGAGCAGCACCGGCTGGCTGCGGTCGACCGTGCGGCGCCCGAACAGGTCGGGCAACGAGGGCAGCAGGGAGAGGCGGGTCGCGGCCAGCAGCAGGGCGAGGACGGCCGCCAGCGCCAACGGGACACCGAAGTACCAGGGCAGACGGCGCCGCACCGCGACCGGACGGTGCGCTGCGGCGGACCCGGCGGTGGTGCTCTCGGTCGGTGCGGTCGGTGCGGTCGGTGCGGTCGGTTCAGCTCGGCGGGTGGACCACGGTCTCATGTCCTCATCTCCCGTTCCTCGAAGGGCCGTTGACCGCTTACCCGGCCTCGCCCGGTCCACGCGGGGTGAGGGCGGTGGCCAGCCCTCCGAAGACCGTCTGCTGTAAGCGGGCCGCGGCGCCCAGGTGGCAGTGGTCGCGTCAGATGTTGAGGTAACGCTCCAACCGGACGGGCGTCCGCCGACCCGCCAGGTGCACGTCCGCCGTGAGGTGGAAGTCCCCCCAGGCGCGGACCTTCAGGCTGAAGGCGCTCTCCCCGTCGGTGATCGTGCGATCGGGATCCGGAAAGGTGGGGTGCAGGTGGTAGACGACCTTGGTGACCTCGTCGAGGACGGCGGCGTCGAAGCTCGCCAGGTAGAGGTGGACGAGGAAGTAGGGCCTGCCGTTCTCCGCGTACGTGCCGTCCGCTCGCGAGGTGTGGGCCAGGTGGAGGGCGGTCCGTGGTGCGGGGGCGGCCGAGTCCGCGTGGTGGCCGGAGCGAGGGTGCAGGTTGCGGACCAGGCCCAGCAGGTCGGCGGTCTCGGTGCCGCACTGCTGCGGCACCGGCAGCCCCTCGGCCCTCAGTTCGGCTTGGAGGTGCCGGTAGATGTCGCCGAGGCTGAGCGACTCCCCGGCGGCCGGGCTGCCGGTGCGCAGCAGTCGCAGCAGCCGCCCGGTGAAGGCGGTGTGCTCCTCCCCGGGGATCGTCAGCGCGGTCCGGTTCCCCGGAGCGGCGGTCAGGGTGTACGTCCCGGCCACCTGGAGCTGCCCGAGGATCGCGTCGGCCTCCCCGGCCAGGTGTTCGCCGATCGCCCGCCCGCTGAAGCAACTGTCCAGGATCACCACGCGGACGGCCGCCCTGCTGTCCAGGAACACGTCACGCACGGCCTCGAACGGCAGGGCGGTGAACCTCGGCTGGTTGGGCCTGGAGTCGGACAGGCTCAAGTACAGTTCGCGGCGCCGTGGTTCGAGCAGCCCGTGCCCGCTGAAGTAGAACAGCAGGAGGTCCTCGGCCTCCGCAGCGGCCTTCGCCAGCAGGCCGCCGACCTCGGCGAGACTGACGTCGTTCGGGGCCGGTACGCAGGAGTCGGAGTCGAAACCGCCCAACTGCGGGTCGGTGAGCACCTGGTACAGCTCGTCCACGTTGTTGGCGATGACCGGGATGTCCGCCAGCCCCGGATCCTCGTAGTAGGGGACGCCGACCAACACGATCCGCGACCGGCTGCGGTCGGCTCGCCGGGCCTCGGCACCGTCGGTCGGCGAGCGGTCCGGGAGGATCTGCTGGATGCGTCGGGCCATGCGTGGAGCGGCCTTGGTCTCCTCGCCCGGTATTTCCATCAGCCCAGGTGCCGCAGGGTCTCGCGGAGCAGAGCCTCGACGTCCTTGACCCTCGTGGCGTCCACGGTCACGCTGTGCTCGGGCCCGCGGACCTCGATCCGGACATCGGATTTGCGCGGTTGCGAGAGATAGGCCCGCAGCGAAGCGGCCAGCACCGTCAGGGCGCCTCCGCTGCCCACCGCCACGGCCAAGGCATCGGCCAGTGCGCCGAGTTCACCCGGCCCGGGCTCGGCACCGACGAAGGCGACCAGCCCGCGGAGCTCGGGCTCGTGCCTCAACCAGTCCGCGAGATCCGCGAGTTCGTCGACGGCATCCTCACCCGTCACCGACAACAGCAAGCCGCTCATGTGTTCTCCCCCATCAGGCTGCGCCCAGTATGCATGCCACGCGACCGGCGGTGGGCCGGTGTGCGTGCGATCCTGCGGCCGCAGCCCTTCGGGCCGTCACATGGTGAGCAGCATCGAGAACATGCCGATGCCCATCGCGAGCCGGCAGGCGCGGGAGACGGCGGGGGTGGTCGTCCCCGTGGAGCCGGTGACGGTGCCGGACGGGGTGAGGAGGTGGGTGCCGGTCCAGAGGGCGTAGCTGCCGAAGTAGAGGAGGAGGGCGCCGGTCAGCAGGGGCAGGCCGGGGGTGGGGTGGTGGTGGGCGGTGCCGGTGGGCATGGTGAGGGCGAGGTAGGCCATGGCCAGGGCGCCGACGGCGTGGTGGAGGCGGTGGGCGCGGCGGGCCGGCCCGCCGGGGGCGGCGGTGGCCAGCAGCAGGGCCAGGCCGAGCAGGCCGTACGGCCAGCCCCAGGCGGGGCCGGGCCAGAGGGCCATCGCGGCCATCCCGAGGCCCATCAGCGCTTCGGCGGCGTCGCCCTCGCGGGCCGGCCAACGGCTCGTGGCGGGGCCGCAGGCCGTGGCGGTGGAGCGCAGCCGGGTCAGGCAGTAGAGGCCGGAGGCGGCGGTGAGGGCCGCCAGCAGCCAGGTGACGACGGCCGGTCCGTGCATGGGGGCCCCTCTCGGCCGTGGACGTACGGGTACGTCCACGGTCACCGATCGGGGCCCGGCGCAGCAGGGCGCGAACGGGGGCGCATGGAGGTGACGGCACCTCGGCCCGCCCCCGACGCTCCGTCAGAACGATTGGCAGAGCGAACGGCGGGGCGGATGGCAGAGCGGGCGTCAGGGCCCGGGGCTGAGCCGTCCGGTGGCCACGATGCGCTTGAGGAACTGCCGGGTGCGCTCCTCCTGCGGGTCGCCGAAGAGCTGGGCCGGCGGGCCCTGTTCGAGCACCACGCCCGCGTCCAGGAAGCAGACCTGGTCGGCCACCTCGCGGGCGAAGCCCATCTCGTGGGTGGAGAGCACCATCGTCATGCCCTGCTCCTTGAGGTCGCGGACCACGGCCAGCACCTCGCCGACCAGCTCGGGGTCGAGCGCGGCGGTGATCTCGTCCAGGAGCAGCAGCCGCGGCGAGGTGGCCAGCGCCCGGACGATCGCCACCCGCTGCTGCTGGCCGCCGGAGAGCCGGTCCGGGTACTCCTTGGCCTTGGCGGCCAGGCCGAGCCGGTCGAGGAGCTCCAGGGCCTTGGCCTCGGCCTCGGCGCGCCCGACCCCGTGGACGCGGCGCGGGGCCAGCGTGACGTTGTCGAGCACGTTCATGTGCGGGAAGAGATTGTAGGCCTGGAAGACCACGCCGATCTTGCGGCGGGCGGCGTCCTGGTCGGTGCGGGGGTCGGTGATCTCCTCGCCGTCCAGGTAGATCGCGCCGTCGTCGACCTCCTCCAGCAGGTTGGCGCAGCGCAGCAGGGTGGACTTGCCCGAGCCCGAGGCGCCGATCAGCACCGTCACCGAGTGCGCGGGCACCGAGACGGAGACGTCCCGCAGCACCAGTTGGCCGCCGAAGCTCTTGCGGAGGGACTCCAGCCGCAGCACGTCCGTCATACCGCACCCCCCTGCTGCTGACGGCGGTTCATCCGGGCGGTCATCCAATCGGTCAGGCGGGTGAGCGGGAGGGTCAGCGCGATGAAGACCAGCCCGGCCACCAGGTAGGGGGTGTAGTTGAAGGACTGCGAGGTGACGATCTTCGCCGCGTACACCGCGTCCACCACCCCGCCGATCGAGACCAGCCCGGTGTCCTTCTGCAGCGAGACGAAGTTGTTCAGCAGCGGCGGCACCACCCGCCGCACCGCCTGCGGCAGCACCACGTACCGCATCGCCTGGGCGTTGGTCAGGCCCAGCGAGCGGGCGGCGGCGCGCTGGCTCGGGTGCACCGACTGGATGCCGGCCCGGAACACCTCGGCCACGTACGCGGAGTAGGTGAGCACCAGGCCGGCGCCGCCGAGCACCAGCGGGTCGGTGGTGACGCCGGTCAGCCGCAGGGCCGGTACGCCGGTGATCATGATCAGCAGGCAGATGATCATCGGCAGGCCGAGGAAGAAGTCCACGTACACCGTGGCCAGCAGCCGCACCGGCAGGAAGACCGGCCCGCGCAGGGTGCGGGCGATCGCCAGCAGCAGGCCGAGCACCAGGATCAGCGCCCCGCAGACCAGCATCAGCTCGAGGTTGACCCGCAGGCCCTTGAGGATCTCCGGGAAGGCCAGGCTCGCGTAGTGCCAGCTGAAGAAGGTCTCCCGGGTGCGCTCCCAGCCGGGGGAGTTGACCACCACCAGGTAGAGCACCACGGCCGTGGCCACCGTGCTCACCGTGGCGATCAGCGCCGAGCGGCGGGCCCGGCCGCGCCGGTACGCCTCCCGGGCCAGCCGCCGCTCCGAGGGCCGGTACTCGCCGACCGCCGTGGGCTCCCCGGACATCCGGGGTTCGTCGGTCAGGCTCACTTCAGCACCGGCGCGGAGACGGCGTCGGAGAGCCAGCGCTGCTCCAGCTTGGCCAGCGTGCCGTCGGCCCGCAGCGAGTCCACCGCCTGCGAGACGCAGGTGGTCAGCGCGCTGCCCTTGTCGAGCACCAGGCCGAACTGCTCGGCGCCCGCGCCGGCGCTCGGGAACTGGCCGACCACCGCGGCGTCGGTGATCTCGGCGCCGGTGATGTAGAAGGCGGTCGGCAGGTCGACCACCAGGGCGTCGATCTGACCGTTCTTCAGCGCCGCCTTCGCCAGGTCGTTGTCGTCGAACACGGCCGGCTGCGCCGAGGGCTTGATCTGCTGGGTGATGGTGGAGAGGCTGGTGGTGCCGACCTGGGCGCCCAGCTTCACGCCCTTCAGGTCGGCCAGGCTCTTGGCGCCCGCCGCCTTGGAGCTCTTCAGCGCGACCACGGCCTGCCGCACGTCGTAGTAGCCCGAGGAGAAGTCCACCGCCTGCTTGCGCTCCGCGCTGATCGACACCTGGTTGATGTCGAAGTCGAAGTCCTTCGCCCCGGGGGCGAACGCCTTGTTGAACGGGCTCACCGTCCAGGCCACCTTGTCCTTGGCGTAGCCGAGCCGGTCCGCCACCACGTAGGCCACCGCCGACTCGAAGCCCTCGCCACTGGCCGGCTTGTCGTCCGCGAACCAGGGCGCGTACGCCGGCTTGTCGGTGCCCACCGTCAGCGTGCCGCCCTTCTTGGTGGCCAGCGCACCCTTCGCGCAGCCGCTCGGCGCGGCCGAGGCACCGGTCTTCACCTCGTCCTGCGGGGCGCAGGCGGCCAGCGCCACCAGGGCGAGCAGCCCGGCGAGGGGCGCGAGTCGACGGAGACGCGGGGCGGGGGCAGAAGTCATGGCAGGGCTCCATGGAGAAGAGAGAGGACTGCCGGGAAGAGTGCCCGGCACACGCGGAGTGGACACCGGCTGTCCGGTGGCGGCGCTACGGGGCTCAGGGCATGGTCGGCGTACGGCGGTGTCCCTCCGTGGTGCCTCCCGAGCGCGCGTCAGCGGCGACGGCGACAGCCGTGCGGGCGACAACAGGACGGCACCCGGAGCAGGTCGCTGTGGCGCTCGGCCACTCGGGTCACCGCCGGGAGCATGGCGGGAGGTTCGCATCCCACCGGCACGTCTGTCCAGGTCATCCATAACGGAGTCCATATGCCGGACATCTTGACTTCGTCCGCCCGGGTGATCCAACCCCCCTTGAACAGGAGAACCTTTCGAACTTATGGTGTCCCTGTCGAAATAACTCCTGTCTAAGTAGGTCTCCGATGCAGAATCTTTCGCCCAGCTCCGCTGTAGCGGCTGACCTTCCCGTTCAGCCCGCCACCGGCCACGCCCAGCACCCCGCCTGGCTCCGTCTGAAGGACGCGGTCGAGGCGCTGCGCCCCCTGCAGTCCAAGGACGGCTCCATCGACCTCTCCGCCGTGCAGCGCCACACCGTCGACCCGCTGGTCGAGACGGTCATCGGCGCGATCGAGGAGCTCTCCCCGCTCTTCCCGCACGACGCCGAGTACCACGCCGCCCTCGTCTCCGACCTGCGCAAATGGGGCGAGACGGGCTACCGCACCCCGGACTTCCTCGACTCGCTGCTCGCCTTCCAGCCCGCCGCGAAGCGCGAGGACGGCCTCCAGCACCTGGTCGTCTTCCCGATGTACACCCAGAACGGGAACCCGAACCACAACCTCGAGGCCGTGCTGCTGAACGTGGTCTGGCCGGAGTGGCTCTCCGAGCTGGAGCGGACGCGTTTCGACAACCCGATGTTCCTGGCCATCACCTTCACCGACTTCACCGCCGGGTACGACACCAACTCGGCCGTGCTCTTCCCGGAGACGGTCTCGGTCAGCAAGGCCCCCGACCGCTTCACCTGGGGCGGCATCTTCTGCGACCGCGAGGCCGCCCGCTTCCGCGCCGTCGCCACCAGCGCCGTCCAGCAGCTCGGCCTGGAGATCCCCGAGGACGCGGCCGGCCTGCTGGCCGACCAGTTCCGCGCCCAGCAGACCTTCGCCCTGTGGGACCTGGTCCACGACCGCACCCACAGCCACGGCGACCTGCCGTTCGACCCGTTCATGATCAAGCAGCGCAGCCCGTTCTGGATGTACGGCCTGGAGGAGCTCCGCTGCGACCTGACGACCTTCAAGGAGGCCGTCCAGCTCGAGGCCGAGGGCAACGAGCACGCCCGCGACGTCCAGTACGCGATCCTCTTCGACCGGATGTTCCGCTTCACCGTCACCGGCGACCGGGTCCGCAACTACGACGGAATGGGCGGCCAGCTGCTCTTCGCCTACCTGCACAAGAACGGCGCGCTGGCCTGGCGCGACAACAAGCTGACCATCGACTGGTCGCGGGTGGCCGAGGTCACCAACGGGCTCTGCCGCGAGATCGAGGACCTCTACCGGGCCGGCATCGACCGCCCGAAGACGGCCCACTGGATCGCCGCCTACGAGCTCGTCTCGCGCTACCTCACCCCGCACCCCGCCTCCACCTGGGCCAAGGGCCCGGAGGCGCTGCCGCTCGACATCGCCGAGGAGAAGGCCCTCAAGAAGGCCCTCTGCGACGCCGTGCTGGCCGACGAGTTCCCGCTCTCCATGTTCTTCGAGGCCCTGAACAAGAAGCTCAGCGGCGTCATCGCCAACACCCGGGGCATCACCGGGACCAACCTCAAGGGAGTCGCCGCATGACCGCCAGCCTCGCAGGCAAGGTCGTCGCCGTGGCCGGGGCCAGTGGCCTCGGCGGCCCGGCCGTCGTCCGCCGACTGGCCGCTGACGGCGCCACCGTCATCGCCGCCGACATCGACCAGCAGCGCCTGGACGCCGTGGTCGACTCGGTGAAGCTCGCCGTCCCCGGCGCCAAGGTCACCGCCCAGGTGATCGACCTGCTCGACCCGCAGGAGGTGCACGACTGGGCCGACCACCTGGAGGCCGAGCACGGGCACGTCGACGGCCTGCTCCACCTGGTCGGCGGCTGGCGCGGCAGCAAGACCTTCTTCGAGACCCGGATCGACGACTGGGACTTCCTGCACGACCGCGTCGTGCGCACCCTGCAGCACACCTCGCTGGCCTTCCAGCCCGCGCTGGTCCGCAGCGCCTCCGGCCGCTACGCGATGGTCTCCGCCGCCGGCGCCCACAAGCCCACCGCCGGTGGCGCCGCCTACGCCGCGGCCAAGGCCGCCACCGAGGCCTGGACCCTCTCGATGGCCGACTCCTTCAAGAAGGAGACCACCGCGGAGAGTGGCGAGCCGACCGCGGCCGCTGCCATCCTGGTGATCAAGGCCCTGGTCAGCCCCGAGATGCGTGCCGAGAAGCCCGAGGCCAAGTTCCCCGGCTACACCGACATCGCCGACCTGGCCGACACCCTGGCGGGCCTCTGGGACCGCCCCGCAGCAGAACTGAACGGACAGCACCTGTGGCTGACAGCCCGATGACCACCGCTTTCGGCACCACCGACGCCGTACGCCGCCACGACCCGGCCGTCCGGGGCTTCGCCAGCGACAACTACGCGGGCATCCACCCCGAGATCCTGGCCGCCCTGGCCGTCGCCAACGAGGGCCACCAGGTCGCCTACGGCGAGGACCAGTACACCGACCACCTCCAGGAGGTCTTCCGCCGCCACTTCGGCGAGAAGGCGGAGGCGTACCCCGTCTTCAACGGCACCGGCGCCAACGTGGTCGCCCTCCAGGCGCTGCTCCCGCGCTGGGGCGCCGTGATCGCGGCCGGCACCGCCCACATCAACGTGGACGAGTGCGGTGCCCCCGAGAAGATCGCGGGCATCAAGCTCCTCACCATCCCCACCCCGGACGGCAAGCTCACCCCCGAGCTGATCGACCAGCAGGCCTGGGGCTGGGGCGACGAGCACCGCGCCCAGCCGCTCGCCGTCTCCATCACCCAGAGCACCGAACTCGGCACCGTCTACACCGCCGAGGAGATCAAGGCGATCTGCGAGCACGCCCACGAGCGCGGCATGCTCGTCCACCTGGACGGCTCCCGCGCGGCCAACGCCGCCGCCTCGCTCGGCCTGCCGCTGCGCGCCTTCACGACCGACGCGGGCGTGGACGTGCTCTCCTACGGCGGCACGAAGAACGGCCTGATGCTCGGCGAGTGCGTGGTCGTGCTCAACCCGGAGCGCGTCCGCAACCTCAAGTACCTGCGCAAGATGTCGATGCAGCTCGCCTCGAAGATGCGCTTCGTCTCCGTGCAGTTCGAGGCCCTGCTGGCCGGCGACCTCTGGCTGCGCAACGCCTCGCACGCCAACGCCATGGCCAAGCGCCTGGAGACGGCCGTCGCCGGTATCGAGGGCGTCCAGCTGGTCCGCCCGGTCCAGGCCAACGCGGTCTTCGCCATCCTCCCGCGCGAGGTCAGCGAGCGCCTGCAGAAGCGTTACCGCTTCTACTTCTGGGACGAGCACACCGGCGAGGTCCGCTGGATGACCGCTTTCGACACCACCGAGGCCGACATCGACGCCTTCGCGGCGGCGATCGCCGAGGAGCTCGGCCGGGCCTGAGGCCCGAGCCAGACCGGTTTGACGTGGGGTGACCCGGTGCGTAATGTTCTCCGGGTTGCCCCACGGCCGGTGGGTCTCGCTCCGAAATTCGATTGACTCGAATGCACGAGCGGGAAAAGCGGCCGAAGAACTCTGGTAGAGTTTGGGAGCGCCGAAAGGCGGAAAGCAAACCAGAAAGAGCCCGGCGGAAATCGCGCGGAAAACATCTGGTAAGCTGGAAACACGAAAGAACGAAACGAACGAAGCCCGGAGAGCTTGCGAGAGCGGCTTGAAGGAAGCGTCCGTTCCTTGAGAACTCAACAGCGTGCCAAAAGTCAACGCCAGATATGTTGACATCCCCGGCCTTGGTCCTTCGGGATCGGGGTTGGAGATTCCTTTAGTAACAAAACACGGCGAGGACGCAGTGCGCGGGATCACCCTATTCCGGTGGTTGCCGTGCCGCTCAACGCGAGTGTCACCCGGTTTGGTCCGGAAAACATTCACGGAGAGTTTGATCCTGGCTCAGGACGAACGCTGGCGGCGTGCTTAACACATGCAAGTCGAACGATGAAGCTCTTCGGAGTGGATTAGTGGCGAACGGGTGAGTAACACGTGGGAAATCTGCCCTGCACTCTGGGACAAGCCTTGGAAACGAGGTCTAATACCGGATATGACCTTCCTCCGCATGGGGGTTGGTGGAAAGCTCCGGCGGTGCAGGATGATCCCGCGGCCTATCAGCTTGTTGGTGGGGTAACGGCCCACCAAGGCGACGACGGGTAGCCGGCCTGAGAGGGCGACCGGCCACACTGGGACTGAGACACGGCCCAGACTCCTACGGGAGGCAGCAGTGGGGAATATTGCACAATGGGCGAAAGCCTGATGCAGCGACGCCGCGTGAGGGATGACGGCCTTCGGGTTGTAAACCTCTTTCAGCAGGGAAGAAGCGCAAGTGACGGTACCTGCAGAAGAAGCACCGGCTAACTACGTGCCAGCAGCCGCGGTAATACGTAGGGTGCGAGCGTTGTCCGGAATTATTGGGCGTAAAGAGCTCGTAGGCGGCCTGTCGCGTCGGATGTGAAAGCCCGGGGCTTAACCCCGGGTCTGCATTCGATACGGGCAGGCTAGAGTGTGGTAGGGGAGATCGGAATTCCTGGTGTAGCGGTGAAATGCGCAGATATCAGGAGGAACACCGGTGGCGAAGGCGGATCTCTGGGCCATTACTGACGCTGAGGAGCGAAAGCGTGGGGAGCGAACAGGATTAGATACCCTGGTAGTCCACGCCGTAAACGTTGGGAACTAGGTGTTGGCGACATTCCACGTCGTCGGTGCCGCAGCTAACGCATTAAGTTCCCCGCCTGGGGAGTACGGCCGCAAGGCTAAAACTCAAAGGAATTGACGGGGGCCCGCACAAGCAGCGGAGCATGTGGCTTAATTCGACGCAACGCGAAGAACCTTACCAAGGCTTGACATATACCGGAAACGGCTAGAGATAGTCGCCCCCTTGTGGTCGGTATACAGGTGGTGCATGGTTGTCGTCAGCTCGTGTCGTGAGATGTTGGGTTAAGTCCCGCAACGAGCGCAACCCTTGTTCTGTGTTGCCAGCATGCCTTTCGGGGTGATGGGGACTCACAGGAGACTGCCGGGGTCAACTCGGAGGAAGGTGGGGACGACGTCAAATCATCATGCCCCTTATGTCTTGGGCTGCACACGTGCTACAATGGTCGGTACAAAGGGCTGCGATGCCGCGAGGCGGAGCGAATCCCAAAAAGCCGGCCTCAGTTCGGATTGGGGTCTGCAACTCGACCCCATGAAGTTGGAGTTGCTAGTAATCGCAGATCAGCATGCTGCGGTGAATACGTTCCCGGGCCTTGTACACACCGCCCGTCACGTCACGAAAGTCGGTAACACCCGAAGCCGGTGGCCTAACCCTTGGGAGGGAGCCGTCGAAGGTGGGACCAGCGATTGGGACGAAGTCGTAACAAGGTAGCCGTACCGGAAGGTGCGGCTGGATCACCTCCTTTCTAAGGAGCACACAGCAGCTCGAAGCGAATGTCTTCGAGTGCTAGCTCATGGGTGGAACGTTGACTATTCGGCACGATGAGGGTCACCTCTCCAAGTACTGCTTCGGCGTGGAACGGGTTGGTTGGTCTTGATCGTGTCGGGCACGTTGTTGGGTCCTGAGGGAACGGCTTGATGTCGTTGCTTCAGTGATCGCCGGTCTCACTTGAGAGCCGCCTTGTGCGGGTCGAGGGTGGGGGACTGGTCGTTGTTTGAGAACTGCACAGTGGACGCGAGCATCTGTGGCCAAGTTTTTAAGGGCGCACGGTGGATGCCTTGGCACCAGGAACCGATGAAGGACGTGGGAGGCCGCGATAGTCCCCGGGGAGTCGTCAACCAGGCTTTGATCCGGGGGTTTCCGAATGGGGGAACCCGGCAGTCGTCATGGGCTGTCACCCGCACCTGAACACATAGGGTGTGTGGAGGGAACGAGGGGAAGTGAAACATCTCAGTACCCTCAGGAAGAGAAAACAACCGTGATTCCGGGAGTAGTGGCGAGCGAAACCGGATGAGGCTAAACCTTGAGCGTGTGAGACCCGGCAGGGGTTGCGCTCAAGGGGTCGTGGGAAAGTTCTTCAGCTGTCTGCCGGCAGTTGGGCGAGTCAGAAACCGTATGGATAGTCGAAGGACATGCGAAAGGTCCGGCGTAGAGGGTAAGACCCCCGTAGACGAAATCTGTACGGCTCGCTTGAGCTTCTCCCAAGTAGCACGGGGCCCGAGAAATCCCGTGTGAATCTGGCGGGACCACCCGCTAAGCCTAAATATTCCCTGGTGACCGATAGCGGATAGTACCGTGAGGGAATGGTGAAAAGTACCGCGGGAGCGGAGTGAAATAGTACCTGAAACCGTGTGCCTACAAGCCGTGGGAGCGTCGGACATGCAGCTTGCTGTGTGTCTCGTGACTGCGTGCCTTTTGAAGAATGAGCCTGCGAGTTTGCGGTGTGTAGCGAGGTTAACCCGTGTGGGGTAGCCGTAGCGAAAGCGAGTCCGAATAGGGCGATTGAGTTGCACGCCCAAGACCCGAAGCGGAGTGATCTAGCCATGGGCAGGTTGAAGCGCGGGTAAGACCGTGTGGAGGACCGAACCCACCAGGGTTGAAAACCTGGGGGATGACCTGTGGTTAGGGGTGAAAGGCCAATCAAACTCCGTGATAGCTGGTTCTCCCCGAAATGCATTTAGGTGCAGCGTCACGTGTTTCTTGCCGGAGGTAGAGCACTGGATAGGCGATGGGCCTCACCGGGTTACTGACCTTAGCCAAACTCCGAATGCCGGTAAGTGAGAGCGTGGCAGTGAGACTGTGGGGGATAAGCTCCATGGTCGAGAGGGAAACAGCCCAGAACACCGACTAAGGTCCCTAAGCGTGTGCTAAGTGGGAAAGGATGTGGAGTCGCAGAGACAACCAGGAGGTTGGCTTAGAAGCAGCCACCCTTGAAAGAGTGCGTAATAGCTCACTGGTCAAGTGATTCCGCGCCGACAATGTAGCGGGGCTCAAGCACACCACCGAAGTCGTGTCATTGCAGCTATAGGGCCAACGCCTGCTGTGATGGGTAGGGGAGCGTCGTGTGCCGGGTGAAGCAGCGGAGGAATCCAGTTGTGGACGGTTCACGAGTGAGAATGCAGGCATGAGTAGCGATACAAGAGTGGGAAACTCTTGCGCCGATTGACCAAGGGTTCCTGGGTCAAGCTGATCTGCCCAGGGTAAGTCGGGACCTAAGGCGAGGCCGACAGGCGTAGTCGATGGACAACGGGTTGATATTCCCGTACCCGCTTTGAAGCGCCAACGGCGAACCTCTGAATGCTAAAGCCGTGAAGCCGGCCCGGAGTCTTCGGACGATGGGACGTGGTGGAGCCGCTGACCCAACAGGGTAGTAGCTGAGCGATGGGGTGACGCAGGAAGGTAGTCCAGCCCGGGCGGTGGTTGTCCCGGGGTAAGGGTGTAGGGCGTTGTGTAGGCAAATCCGCACAACAATAGCCTGAGACCTGATGCCGAGCCGATTGTGGTGAAGTGGATGATCCTATGCTGTCGAGAAAAGCCTCTAGCGAGTTTCATGGCGGCCCGTACCCCAAACCGACTCAGGTGGTCAGGTAGAGAATACCGAGGCGTTCGGGTGAACTATGGTTAAGGAACTCGGCAAAATGCCCCCGTAACTTCGGGAGAAGGGGGGCCGGAGCTGGTGATCGGATTTACTCCGTGAGCTGGGGCCGGCCGCAGAGACCAGCGAGAAGCGACTGTTTACTAAAAACACAGGTCCGTGCGAAGCCGTAAGGCGATGTATACGGACTGACGCCTGCCCGGTGCTGGAACGTTAAGGGGACCGGTTAGTCAACTTTCGGGTTGGCGAAGCTGAGAACTTAAGCGCCAGTAAACGGCGGTGGTAACTATAACCATCCTAAGGTAGCGAAATTCCTTGTCGGGTAAGTTCCGACCTGCACGAATGGCGTAACGACTTCTCGACTGTCTCAACCATAGGCCCGGTGAAATTGCATTACGAGTAAAGATGCTCGTTTCGCGCAGCAGGACGGAAAGACCCCGGGACCTTTACTATAGCTTGATATTGGTGTTCGGTTCGGCTTGTGTAGGATAGGTGGGAGACTGTGAAGCCGTGACGCCAGTCATGGTGGAGTCATCGTTGAAATACCACTCTGGTCGTGCTGGATGTCTAACCTGGGTCCGTGATCCGGATCAGGGACAGTGTCTGGTGGGTAGTTTAACTGGGGCGGTTGCCTCCTAAAGAGTAACGGAGGCGCCCAAAGGTTCCCTCAGCCTGGTTGGCAATCAGGTGTTGAGTGTAAGTGCACAAGGGAGCTTGACTGTGAGACCGACGGGTCGAGCAGGTGCGAAAGCAGGGACTAGTGATCCGGCGGTGGCTTGTGGAAGCGCCGTCGCTCAACGGATAAAAGGTACCCCGGGGATAACAGGCTGATCTTCCCCAAGAGTCCATATCGACGGGATGGTTTGGCACCTCGATGTCGGCTCGTCGCATCCTGGGGCTGGAGTAGGTCCCAAGGGTTGGGCTGTTCGCCCATTAAAGCGGTACGCGAGCTGGGTTTAGAACGTCGTGAGACAGTTCGGTCCCTATCCGCTGTGCGCGTAGGAATATTGAGAAGGGCTGTCCCTAGTACGAGAGGACCGGGACGGACGAACCTCTGGTGTGCCAGTTGTCCTGCCAAGGGCATGGCTGGTTGGCTACGTTCGGGAGGGATAACCGCTGAAAGCATCTAAGCGGGAAGCCTGCTTCGAGATGAATGTTCCCACCTCCTTGAGAGGGTAAGGCTCCCAGTAGACGACTGGGTTGATAGGCCGGATGTGGAAGCCCAGTAATGGGTGGAGCTGACCGGTACTAATAGGCCGAGGGCTTGTCCTCAGTTGCTCGCGTCCACTGTGTTGTTCTGAAACAACGACCCCACGCAGGGAAAGACATGCGTGGTGCGGTTGATAGTTTCATAGTGTTTCGGTGGTCATAGCGTGAGGGAAACGCCCGGTTACATTCCGAACCCGGAAGCTAAGCCTCACAGCGCCGATGGTACTGCAGGGGGGACCCTGTGGGAGAGTAGGACGCCGCCGAACAATCATTGTGGAGAAGCCCCATCCGGGAGACCGGATGGGGCTTCTCTGCGTTTTGCGGTCGCGATCCAGGCGGCCCCGTCCGACCATGGAGTCGAGCGGGGGCAGTGCGACGACCTGGAGGAGAGACGCCGTGGCTGACGACGGGTTTGTGACGTGTCTGTGGTTCGACGGGAAGGCGGAGGAGGCGGCGGAGTTCTACACCTCGGTCTTTCCGGGGTCGAAGATCGGGCGGGTCGGGCGGTATCCGGAGGGGAGTCCGGGGCCGGCCGGGTCGGTGATGGTGGTGGAGTTCGAGGCGAACGGGCAGCGGTTCGTGGCGTTGAACGGTGGGCCGCAGTTCGTGTTCAACGAAGCGGTGTCGTTGCAGGTGATGTGTGACGACCAGGCGGAGGTGGACCAGTACTGGGCCAAGCTCTCCGATGGGGGTGAGGAGGGGCCGTGCGGGTGGTTGAAGGACCGGTACGGGCTGTCCTGGCAGGTGATCCCGAAGGCCGCGGTGGACCTGTGGAGCGACGCCGAGCCGGAGAAGGCGGCGCGGGCCTTCGAGGCGATGATGACGATGAAGAAGCTCGACCTGGCTGCTCTGCAGGCGGCGTTCGAGGGGCGTTAGGCGAAGACGGTCGACGGTAGACCGGCAGGGGGAACAGCGGTGGCCCCACCTGGGAGACCAGGTGGGGCCACTGTGCGGAGGTGGGGAGCGGGGTCAGCCCCGGGCGGCGCGGCGTTCGGCCTTGGCGGCGGCTTCGGCCTCGTCCTCGGCCTCGGCGGTCTCCAGGGTGGGGGCGGTGCCGCCGAGGTGGGCGGGGAGCCACCAGGTGTCGTCGGCGCCCTTGGGGCTGCCGGGGTACTCGCGCTGGGCGCGGTCGAGCATCTCGCTCATGGCGGCGCGCAGGCGGCGGGTGACCATCACCGGCTTGTCGGTGGGGGCCAGGTGGATGGGCTCGCCGATCATGATGGTGACCGGCACGTGGCGCTTGGTGAGGGTCTTGGGGCGGCCCTTGGTCCAGAGCTGCTGGGTGCCCCAGAGGATCACGGGGAGCAGCGGGGTGCCGGAGTCGGCGGCCATCCGGGCCGCGCCGGTCTTGAACTTCTTGAGCATGAAGGAGCGGCTGATGGTGGCCTCGGGGAAGACCCCGACCACCTCGCCGGCGCGCAGGGCCTGCACGGCGGCGTCGTAGGCCACCTGGCCGTCGGTGCGGTCGACCGGGATGTGCTTCATGCCGCGCATCAGGGGGCCGGAGATCTTGTGCTTGAAGACGTCGTCCTTGGCCATGAAGCGGGTCTTGCGCTTGCCGCCGCGGATGGCGCCGAGGCCGGCGAAGAGGAAGTCCAGGTAGCTGATGTGATTGCTCACCAGGACGGCGCCGCCGGTGGCCGGGATGTTCTCCGCGCCCTCGATCTTGATCCGCACGTCGAGTGCGCGGAAGACGGTCAGTGCCGCGCCGATCACTGGCGGGTAGACGAACTCTGCCACGGGGTCAGCCCTTACTCCCTCGGGCTGCCGCCCGGTCGGTGTTACAGGGAGATAATCCCCCGAAGCGGTGCAGTCTGTCACGCGAGGGTGTCCCGCAGGTGATGCAGGCCGCGGGTGGCGGGTGTGGCGCGTGAGGTGTCCCACATCTGACGGCGTCGGGTACGAAGGGTGAGGGTGGTGCGCGGTGGAGCGGCTGACGGCGGTGGAGCTCGGGGCGGAGCTGGGGGAGCGGGCGACGCTGGTGCAGTTCTCGACGGCGTTCTGCCAGCCCTGCCGGGCGACCCGGCGGGTGCTCGCGGAGGTGGCCGGGATGGTCGCGGGGGTGGCGCACGTGGAGGTGGACGCGGAGGAGCGGCTGGAGCTGGTGCGCCGGCTGGGGGTCGTGCGTACGCCGACCGTGCTGGTGCTCGATTCCGCAGGTCAGGTGGTGCGCCGGGCGGCCGGGCAGCCCCGGCGGGTGGACGTGATCGCGGCGCTGGGCGCGGCCTGCTGAGGACCCCGGGAAACGACAGGCGCACGGCGTCTTAAGGGAGCTGAAAGCGGAGCCGGGCAGGGTGGGGTGAAGGACCGTCCGGCCGAGTGGATCTGTCAAGACCGTTCAATCTCACAGCGGATCTGCTGCGCAGTCAGGTGGTCGCGGGTCCGTACTGGGGCAGGATGGGCGCAGACGGCAGTGCAGCTGTCCCGCACCCCTCCCGGCCAGGGAACACAGGGGGTGCGAGATGCTTGGCCGGGACCTTGCAGCGCTAAGCTACTGGCCAGTAGTGACGGCTAAGCTACTGGCGAGTATGCTGCCAGGAAGTTCCGGACGGGCACGGGAAATCGCTGCCCGGAGCGGGTACGGAGTATGCCTCCGACCTGCTTGCACAGCCGCAGCCGCCGGACGAGACCAGTACAGGAGACAGGCCGTGAGCTTGAGGATCGTTGTCTGTGTGAAGTACGTGCCCGACGCGACCGGTGACCGTCGCTTCGCGGACGACACCACCACCGACCGGGAGGGCGTCGACGGCCTCCTTTCGGAGCTGGACGAGTACGGCGTGGAGCAGGCGCTCCGCATCGCCGAGGCCCACGGCGACGCCGAGGTGACCGTCCTGACCGTCGGCCCGGACGACGCCAAGGACGCGCTCCGCAAGGCGCTGTCGATGGGTGCCGACAAGGCCGTCCACGTGAACGACGACGACATCCACGGCACGGACGTGATCGGCACCTCCGCGATCGTCGCCGCGGCGCTGGAGAAGACCGGCTACGACCTGGTCGTCTGCGGCATGGCCTCCACCGACGGCACCATGGGTGTCCTGCCGGCCCTGCTGGCCGAGCGCCTGGGCGTCCCGCAGGCCACCCTGCTCTCCGAGGTCGCCCTCGAGGGCACCACGGTCAAGGGCCGCCGTGACGGCGACGCCGCCACCGAGCAGGTCGAGGCCGAGCTCCCCGCGGTGATCTCCGTCACCGACCAGTCGGGCGAGGCGCGCTACCCGTCCTTCAAGGGCATCATGGCCGCCAAGAAGAAGCCGGTCCAGGAGTACGACCTGGACGACCTGGGCATCGAGGCGGACGAGGTCGGCCTGGCCGGTGCGTGGACCGCCGTCGAGGCGATCGCCGCCCGCCCGGCCCGCACCGCCGGCACGATCGTCAAGGACGAGGGCGAGGGCGGCAAGCAGCTCGCCACCTTCCTCGCCGAGCAGAAGTTCATCTGACCCGTTGACGTGGTGACTGTCCTCCCCGAGCGGTGAAGGACAGTCAGGAGAAACTGGAGACATAGAGCAATGGGTGAGATTCTCGTCCTCGTCGACCACGCCGACGGCGTGGTCCGCAAGCCGGCCCTGGAGCTGCTGACCCTGGCCCGCCGCATCGGCGAGCCGTCGGCCGTCGTCCTGGGCGCCGGTTCGGCCGCCGCCGACATCGCCGCCAAGGCCGGTGAGTACGGCGCCGCCAAGGTGTACGTCGCCGACGCCGCCGAGTTCGCCGACCAGCTGGTCGTCGCCAAGGTCGACGCCCTGGCCCAGATCGCCAAGGCCGCCGAGGCCGGTGCCGTGCTCCTCACCTCCTCGGGTGAGGGCAAGGAGATCGCGGCCCGCGTGGCGCTGCGCCTGGGCTCCGGCATCATCACCGACGCCGTGGACCTGGAGGCCGTGGACGGCGCCCCGGTCGCCACCCAGTCGGTCTTCGCCGCCTCCTTCCAGGTGAAGTCCAAGGTCTCGCACGGCACCCCGGTCATCACCGTGAAGCCGAACTCGACCAGCCCCGAGGCCGCCCCGGCCGCCGGCGCCGTCGAGAACGTGACCGTCGAGTTCACCGGCAAGGCCGCCAAGGTCGTCGCCCGCACCCCGCGCGTCTCCTCGGGCCGCCCGGAGCTGACCGAGGCCGCGATCGTGGTCTCCGGTGGCCGCGGTGTCGGTGCCGCCGAGGGCTTCGGCGTGGTCGAGGAGCTGGCCGACTCGCTCGGCGCGGCCGTCGGTGCCTCGCGTGCCGCCGTCGACGCCGGCTGGTACCCGCACACCAACCAGGTCGGCCAGACCGGCAAGCAGGTCTCGCCGCAGCTGTACGTCGCGGCGGGCATCTCCGGTGCGATCCAGCACCGGGCCGGCATGCAGACCTCGAAGACCATCGTGGCCGTCAACAAGGACCCCGAGGCCCCGATCTTCGAGCTGGTCGACTACGGCGTGGTCGGCGACCTCTTCGCCGTCCTCCCGCAGCTGACCGCCGAGGTCAAGTCCCGCAAGGGCTGATCGCTCAGGCGGGTGCCGAAGGGCGCGGTACGGGTTTTCCCGGACCGCGCCCTTCGGCGTACCCGGCCGCGTAGAGTCCAAGGTCATGAGCGAGGGTGCGGTGGAGCCGCTGCTGACGGCGTTGGCGGGCGGGTACGGCGACGAGGCCGGGGCGCTGCGGGTCGACGGGCAGGCGATGTCGCGCGAGGAGCTGCTCGGCGCGGCCACGGCCTTCGCGGACCGCGTCGCGGGCGCGCCCGCCGTGGCGGTGCTCGCCCGGCCGAGCGCGGAGACGGTGACCGCCGTGGTCGGCGGGCTGCTGGCCGGGGTGCCCGTGGTGCCGGTGCCGCCGGACTCCGGGCCCAAGGAGCGGGAGCACATCCTGCGGGATTCGGGGGCCACGCTACTGGCCGGCGGCGCCCCGGAGAACGGGGTGGCGGGCGTGCCGGTGGAGCTGACGGCGCGTTCGGCCGCCACCTACGCCGAGCCCGCGCCGGAGCGCGCGGCCTTCGTGCTCTACACCTCCGGCACCACCGGGGCGCCCAAGGGCGTGGTGATCCCGCGCTCGGCCGTGGCGGCCGGGCTGGACGCGCTGGCCGAGGCCTGGCAGTGGACGGCCAAGGACACCCTGGTGCACGGGCTGCCGTTGTTCCACGTGCACGGGCTGGTGCTCGGGGTGCTCGGTGCGCTGCGGACCGGTAGCCGGCTGGTGCACACCGGGCGGCCCACGCCCGGGGCGTACGCCGCGGCGCGCGCCGAGCACGGCGGGAGCCTGTACTTCGGCGTCCCGACGGTCTGGTCCCGGCTGGCGGCCGAGGAGGCTGCGGCGAAGGAACTGGCCGGGGCCCGGCTGCTGGTCTCCGGCAGTGCGCCGCTGCCGGTACCGGTCTTCGAGCGGCTGGCCGCGCTCACCGGGCACCTGCCGATCGAGCGGTACGGCATGACCGAGTCGCTGATCACCGTCAGCACCCGGGCCGACGGCGAACGGCGGCCGGGCAGCGTCGGGCTGCCGGTGGCCGGGGTGCGGACCCGCCTGGTCGGCGAGGACGGCGCGCCGGTCGCGTGGGACGGCGAGACGGTCGGCGAGCTGCAGGTGGCCGGCCCCACGCTCTTCGAGGGCTACCTCGGCCGGCCCGAGGCCACGGCGGAGGCCTGGACGGCCGACGGCTGGTTCCGGACCGGGGACGTGGCCGTGATCGGCCCGGACGGCTTCCACCGGATCGTCGGCCGGGCCTCGGTGGACCTGATCAAGAGCGGCGGCTACCGGATCGGCGCCGGCGAGGTCGAGGCCGCGCTGCGCGACCACCCGGCCGTGGCGGACGCCGCCGTGGTCGGCGCGCCGGACGCCGACCTCGGGCAGGCCCTGGTCGCGTACGTGATCGCGGACGGCCTGGTGACCGGTGAGCAGCTGACCGCCTTCGTGGCGGAGCGGCTCTCGGTGCACAAGCGGCCCCGGCGGGTGGTGCTGGTCGAGGAGCTGCCGCGCAACGCGATGGGCAAGGTGCTCAAGAAGCAGTTGCTCGACCGGCTGTGAGGCGCCGGCCCCGGCCGGGTTGTGCGGGTGGAATGTGCCGCGCGGCCGGGAAGTGACGGTGCGCCGGGCGGCGATGAGTGGGGACGGGCGCGCGGCGGGTACCACCTGGGGGCGGTGGGTGACCTGGCCGCGCCGACCGGTGCGGAGGGCGCCGGGGGGATGCAGAAAGCAGGGGATATCGTGATCGTCTGGGTCAATGGCGCGTTCGGCGCGGGCAAGACGAGTGCCTGCCGGGAACTGGTCGAGCTGCTGCCGGGCAGTCTGCTCTTCGATCCGGAGACGGTCGGCCAGGGTCTGCGGCGGCTGCTGCCGATGGACCGGATGACCCCGGTCTCCGAGTACCAGGACCTGCCGTCCTGGCGGCGGCTGGTGCCGGAGGTGGCGGCGGCGCTGCTGACCGAGGTGGCCGGGCCGCTGGTGGTGCCGATGACCCTCCTGCGGGAGGACTACCGGGACGAGATCTTCGGTGCGATGGCCGCCCGGGGCCTGGCCGTGCACCACTTCGTGCTGGACCCTGCGGAAACGATCCTGCAAGAGCGAATCGAGGCCCGGGAGGAGTGCCCCGGCGATCCGGCGGCCAGCTCCCGGCTGCGGGAGTGGTGCCTGGAGCACCTGAGCCAGTACCGGCACGCCCGCCGCTGGCTGGCCCGGGACGCCGAACTGGTCGACACCAGCGAACTGGACGCCGTCGCCACCGCGCAGCGGCTCGCCGAGCTGGTCAAGGACGGCACGGCCCGCTGCCCGATCGTGCAGAGCACCGACTCGACCGGGGACACCGTGGCGGCGGCCGTCCTGCTCTTCGACGCGGCCGACCGCGTGCTGCTGGTCGACCCGGTCTACAAGCCCGCCTGGGAGTTCCCCGGCGGGGTGGTCGAGCGGGGCGAGGCGCCGACGGACGCGGCGCAGCGGGAGGTGGCCGAGGAGCTCGGCCTGCGGCTGGAGACCTCCGCCCTGCGGCTGCTCGCGGTGGACTGGGAGCCCCGGACCGGCCCGCGGCGGGGCGGCCTGCGGCTGGTCTACGACGGGGGCCGGCTCTCGGAGGCGGCGCTCGGCGCGCTGCGGCTGCCCGCCGAGGAGCTGCGGGGGTGGCGGCTGGTGACGCTGGAGGAGGCGGCGGGGCTGTTGCCGCCGGCGCGGCTGCGGCGGCTGGGGGCGGCGTTGGAGGCGCGGGGGAGCGGGGAGCTGCGCTACCTGGAGGCGGGGCTGCGGGCGGCGGTCGGGCAGCTCTGAGGGGGCGTCGCGCGGGTGGGGCGGGGCTTTGAGGGCCTGCCCGGGCTGTCCAGGGCTTTCCGGGGGCTTTCCAGGGCTTTGAGGGGCTTTCCGGAGCGTGAGCTTCGGGGATGTGGAGCTAGGAGACCGGGGGCGTGGTGACGGGGATACCGGGGATGCCGGGTGTGCCGGAGCTGGTGGGGGCGGCCGAGAAGGTCGCGGTGGAGCTCGGGTTCGGGAAGAGCTCGCTGCCCGAGGTGGGGCGGTTGCTGGCCGCGTTGGCGGCGTCCAAGCCCGGTGGGTCGGTCGCGGAGAGCGGCACCGGGGTCGGGGTCGGGACGGCCTGGCTGCACAGCGGCCTCGGGCCCGGGGCCCGGCTGGTGACGGTCGAGCGGGACGCCGGGCCGGCCCGGCGGGCGGCCGAGCTGTTCGCCGGGGACGAGCGGGTGCGGGTGCTGCACGGGGACTGGCGACTGCTGGAGTCGTACGCCCCGTTCGACCTGTTCTTCTGCGACGGCGGCGGCAAGCGGGACGACCCGGAGCGGGTGGTCTCGCTGCTCGCCGTGGGCGGGGTGCTGGTGCTCGACGACTTCACCCCGAGCGGCGAGTGGCCGCCCCGGTTCGAGGGGCAGGTGGACGACCTGCGGGTCTTCTACCTGACGCACCCGCAGCTGCGGGCGGCGGAGGTGCTCACCACCCCGCACAGCTCGGCCCTGGTGGCGGTCCGGATCGCCTGACCGATGGTCACGGTGTCGGCTCGGGGGCGGCCGGGGTGGTGGCGTAGCGGGCCATGGTGGTGAGGGTGGCCTTGGTGGTGAGGGGCTGGGCGGTGGTGAGGGCGGTCTCCAGGTCGCGGAAGTACTGGAGGTAGAAGTCGGGGGTGAAGGTGCTGAGCAGGACGGCGGGCTGGTCGGTCGGGTTGGCGAAGGTGTGCGGGGCGCCGGGCGGGACGATGACGAGGGTGCCGGCGGAGGCGTCGTGGTGGTGGTCGCCGACGGTGAAGCGGATGGTGCCGGCCAGGACGTAGAAGCCCTCGTCGTGGCGGCCGTGGCGGTGCTGCGGGGGGCCCTGGGTGTGCGGGGCGAGGACGGATTCGGTGATCGCCAGGCGGTGGCCGGTGTGGCTGCCGTCCTCCAGGACGCGCATCCGGGTGGGGCCCAGGACGATCGTCTCGCCCTCGCCGGGGCGGACCACGGAGACGGCGGGCGGCTGGTGCGCGGTGTGTTCTTCGTGTTCTTCGGTCATGGGACGAGTCCACCGCCGGGGGCCGGTGGGTGTCCAAGACCTGTTCGGGAGACCTGATACCCCGTCGGTATCCTCGCAGCGTGGAGCTCCGTACCCTGCGTTACTTCGTGGCCGTCGCCGAGGAACTCCACTTCGGCCGGGCCGCCACCCGACTGCACCTGAGCCAGCCCCCGCTGAGCCGGGCGATCAAGCAGCTGGAGGCCGAGCTCGGGGCGCTGCTCCTGGTCCGTTCGCCCGCCGGTGCGGCGCTGACCCCGGCGGGAGCGGTGCTGCTGGCGGAGGCGCGGGCGCTGCTGGCGCAGGCCGACCGGCTCCGGGCCCGGGTCGGTGCGGCGGCCGGCCGCGCGAGCCTGACCGTCGGCATCCTGGGCGACGGCACCGACCCGGGCGCGACCAGGCTGGCCGCCGCCTTCCGCCGACGGCATCCCGGCCTCGACGTCCGGATCCGCGAGACCGATCTGACCGACCCGACCTGCGGGCTGCGCGCCGGGCTGGTGGACGTGGCCCTGACCCGGGCGCCGTTCGACCGGACCGGGCTGACGGTGCGGGAGCTGCGGGCGGACCCGGTGGGTGTGGTGCTGCGGGCCGACGATCCGCTCGCCCGCCGGGACCGGCTGTGGCCGGCCGAGTTGGCGGAGCGGCGCTGGTTCGTGTTCCCGCCGGACACCGACCCGGTCTGGCAGGAGTACTGGAACGGCGGGCGGCCCCGGCGGGGCCCGGTGGTGCGGGCCGTTCAGGAGTGCCTGCAGACGGTGCTCTGGAACGGGACCGTCGGGCTCGCCCCGCTCGGGCACGAGCTGCCGGCCGGACTGGTGGTCGTGCCGCTGGCCGATCAGGCGCCGAGCCGGGTGGTGGTGGCCTGGAAGGAGGGCGACGGCGATCCGCTGGTCCGGTCCTTCGTCGAGACCGCGGTGGCGGCGTACCGGAGTTGAGCGCCGGCGGGTGGGGCGGTGCCAGGATGGGGGCATGCCTTTCACGTTGAGCCATGCCGCGGCGGTGCTGCCGTTGGTCGACGGGCCTTGGGTGGCCTCGGCGCTGGTGGCCGGGGCGCTGGCGCCCGACCTGCCGTACTACCTGGAGTCGGTCTGGCCCGGCTCGTACGTGGCCGGGGCGGTGACGCACCGGTGGTGGGCCGTGCCGACGGTGGACGTGGCGGTGGCCGGTGGCCTGGTGCTGCTCTGGCACGGACTCGCCCGGCGGCCGCTGGTCGGCGTGCTGCCGGAGCCGTGGGCGGGTGTCGCCGAGGCCGTCACGGCCCCTCGCGGCGGTTGGCGCACGCCCGGGCGGGCCTGGTGGTTCCTGGGCTCGGCCGCCGTGGGGGCCGGTACCCACCTGGGGCTGGACGCTTTCACGCACCGCAGCGCGGTCGGCCGGCTGCCGGGGGCCGGGCGGGTGGTGGCGGGGGTGCCGGTGTACGAGGCCCTCCAGTACGGCACCTCGGTGGTGGGGCTTGGCTTGCTGGCGCGGCACGTTCTCCGACTCGGACGGGAGGTCGAGCCGGAGCCGGTGGAGGTGTCCCCTCGTCGGCGGGCCGTGTGGGCGGGGTTGGGCGCGGCGACGGTGGTGGGGGCGGCGCTCCGGCTGGCCCGGCGGGAGCGGGGGTTCATCGGGGAACTCTGCTTCGGGGCGGGAGCCGGGCTCGCCCTTGGCGTGATCGGGTACGCGGTGGGGGCACGCGTGCCCGGTGGCACCGTCAACGGACAGTGCCACCGGGCCGCTGCGTAGGAGTGCGCTGGGCTGGTGCTTGGCCGCGCCGTGCCCCGCGCCCCTAGACGGCTCCGTAGTTCTTCAGGAAGAGGGCCTCGGTGAGGGCCATCCGCTCCAGCTCCTCCGGGTCGACGCTCTCGTTGACGGCGTGGATCTGGGTGGTGGGCTCCTCGACGCCGATCAGGACGATCTCGGCGGTGGGGTAGAGGGTGCGGAGGGTGTTGCAGAGGGGGATGGAACCGCCCTCGCCGGAGGCGACCATGGGGGTGGCGTAGGCCTCCTGCATGGCGGCGGCCATGGCCTCGTAGGCCGGCCCGGTGGTGTCGGCATTGAAGGGGTCGCCGCCGCTGAGGATGGTGGCGGTGGCCCGGGCGCCGAAGGGGACGTGGGCGAGGAGGTGGGCGACCAGGGCGTCCTGGGCGGTCTTGAGGTCGGTGCCCGGGGGGATGCGGAGGCTGACCAGGGCCTTGGCGGCGGCCTGGACGGAGGAGGTGGCGCCGACCATCGGCGGGGCCTCGATGCCCAGGACGGTGACGGAGGGGCGGGCCCAGAGGCGGTCGGAGACGGTGCCGGTGCCGGTGAGCTCGACGCCGTCGAGGATGCGGGCGTCGGCGCGGAACTGCTCCTCGGAGTACTGGACGCCGGACCAGGTCTGGTCGGTGGTCAGGCCCTGGACGGCCACGTCGCCGTGCTCGTCGTGCAGGGAGGCGAGGGTGCGGACCAGCGCCTGGAGGGCGTCCGGGGCGGCGCCGCCGAAAGCGCCGGAGTGGAGGTTGCCGGCCAGGGTGTCGATGGTCAGTTCGACCACGGTCATGCCGCGCAGGGAGGCGGTGACGGTGGGCAGGCCGGCGGTGAAGTTGCCGGTGTCGCCGATCACGATGGCGTCGGCGGCCAGCAGCTCGGGGTGGGCCTCGGCGTAGCGCTCCAGGCCGCCGGTGCCCTGCTCCTCGGAGCCCTCGACGATCACCTTCAGGCTGACCGGGTAGCCGCCGTCCACCTCGCGCAGGGCGCGCAGGGCGGTGAGGTGCATCAGGATGTTGCCCTTGCAGTCGGCCGCGCCGCGGCCGTACCAGCGGCCGTCACGCTCGGTCAGTTCGAAGGCCGGGCTGGTCCAGCCGGCCTCGTCGAGCGGGGGCTGCACGTCGTAGTGCGAGTAGAGCAGGACGGTGGGGGCGCCCTCGGGGCCGGCCAGCTCGCCGTAGACGGACTGGGTGCCGTCGGGCGTGTCGAGCAGCCGGACGCCGGTGAAGCCCTCGGCCGCGAAGGCGTCGGCCACCCAGCGGGCCGCCTTCTCGCACTCCTCGACGGGGAACTGCCGGGGGTCGGCCACGGACGGGAAGGCCACCAGCTCGGCCAGGTCGGCCTTGGCGCGCGGCATCAGGGATCGGACGGCCGCGGCCAGGGGCTGCTGGGTCATCTACTGCTCCGGGATGTGACGGGGGATCGTGAATCCGATCATAGGCCGAGGTGAAGGTCGTACCGAGACAACCGACGGCCCGTCGGGTCGGGCCGCACCCGACCGGCGGTCGAGCCGCACCCGACGGGGAGTCGAGCCGCACCCGACGGAGAGCCGAGCCGCACTCGACGGGGAGTCGGCAAGTGGAACCGGCCGGTCCGAGTGGTGGCGCGGACTAGAATTGCTGGTCGTGACTGACTCCGGTAGCTCCCCTGACCGCGACCGTACCGACCGGGCCGAGGACGACCTCCTCGCCGCGGTGGCCGACGACGGTGCCGACACCCCCGGACCGGACCCGCTCGACGGGGTCTGGGACGTGGTGGTGGTGGGCGCCGGGCCGGCCGGCTCCTCGGCGGCGTACGCCGCGGCCGTGCAGGGGCGCCGGGTGCTGCTGCTCGACAAGGCCGAGCACCCCCGGTACAAGACCTGCGGCGGCGGCATCATCGGCCCCTCCCGGGACAGCCTCCCACCGGACTTCAAGCTGCCGCTGCAGGACCGGATCCACGCCGTCACCTTCGCGCTGACCGGCAAGTGGAGCCGCACCCGGCGCTCGGAGCGGATGCTCTTCGGGCTGGTCAACCGGGACGAGTTCGACCTGCGGCTGGTGCAGGCCGCCGAGCAGGCGGGCGCGGTGCTGGTCACCGGGGTGACCGTCACCGGCGTGGAGCAGAAGGGCGGCGACACCCGGACGGTCACCGTGACCACGGCCGACGGCCGGGCGGTGACGGCTCGGGCGGTGGTCGGGGCGGACGGTTCGGCGAGCCGGGTCGGGCGGCACGTCGGGGTCACCTTCGACCAGATCGACCTCGGCCTGGAGGCGGAGATCCCGGTGCCGGAGGCCGTCTCGCGGGCCTGGGCCGGGCGGATCCACCTGGACTGGGGGCCGCTGCCGGGCAGTTACGGCTGGGTCTTCCCGAAGACCGACTCCGGCACGCTGACGGTGGGCGTGATCTCGGCGCGCGGCGACGGCGAGCGCACCAAGCAGTACCTGGCCGACTACATCGGGCAGTTGGGGTTGGCGGGCTTCCCGGCCGCGATCGAATCCGGCCACCTGACCCGGTGCCGGGCCGAGGACTCGCCGCTCTCGCGTGGGCGGGTGCTGGTCGCGGGCGACGCGGCGGGGCTGCTCGAGCCGTGGACCCGGGAGGGCATCTCCTACGCGCTGCGCTCCGGGCGGCTCGCCGGCGAGTGGGCCGTGAAGGTGGCCGAGGCGAGCGGGGCGGCGGACGTGCGGCGGCAGGCGCTCAACTACGCGTTCGCGATCAAGGCGGGGCTGGGCGTGGAGATGCGGGCGGGGAAGGTGATGCTCGGTGCCTTCGAGCGGCGGCCGTACCTCTTCCATGCCGCCGTCTGCCTGGTGAACCCCGCGTGGCGGGCCTTCGCCCGGACCACGCAGGGGCACACCACCTTCGCCCAGGTGATGCGCGACTACCGCGCCGCGCGTCGACTGGCGTCGATGGCGGCGCGGTAGCGCAGGGCCTTGACGGGGTTTCTATCAGGGAGGCTTCCTGATCGTTGGGCCTCGGCGGAGCAGCTATCAGGAAGGGTCCCTGATAGTCATGTCCTGGCGGAGCAGCTATCAGGAAGGGTCCCTGATAGTTACGTCCTGGTGGGGCATTGATCAGGAAGGGTTCCTGATCATTACGGCAGGTTGGAGAACAGGGTGCCGCTCGGGGTGTCGCCCGACATCTCCCAGATCATGGTGCCGAGCAGACCCTTGGACTTGACGTAGGCGGCCTTCTGGGCGATCGACCAGGGGTCGTCGAAGGACCACCACTGGCCGCCCGCGCCGGTGTAGCCGTAGGTGGCCACGGCCTGGGTGTCGTGGTAGACGGTGAGGCCGGGGACGCTGGTGATCAGGTTGTTGTAGCCGCGCGTCCCGGCCTCCTCCTGGAACTGGCCGGGGGCCGCGCCGCCCGCTGCCTGCCAGAGGCCGTGGGTGCCGCCGTCGGTGACGGTCTGCCAGCCGCGGCCGTAGAACGGGATGCCGATGGTGAGCTTGCGCGGGTTGATGCCGGCGGTGAGGTACTGCTGGACGGCGGCGTCGGTGCTGAAGTGGAAGCCGTACGGGTCGGCGGTGGAGGCGTAGAGGTTGGCCTGGTGGCCGGTCAGGTTCGGCTCCCAGGAGTTGTCGCTGCCGGAGCCGTGGAAGTCGTAGCCCTGGATGTTGCCGATGTCCAGGGACGTGAAGTCCTGGCCGAGGTCCCAGCCGGCGCCGATCTTGTTCTGGTCGGCCGGGGTGAAGGCCGTGAGCAGCTTGTGCGGGCCGGGCAGCGCGTCCAGCTGGCGGCGGAACTCGGCCAGCAGGGCGGTCAGGTTCGCCTTGTCGTTCGCGGAGTAGTGGTTGCCCGGGTGGCCGTCGGGCGAGCCGGGCCACTCCCAGTCGATGTCGATGCCGTCGAAGATCCCGGCCGCCGTGCCCGGGCCGCCCGCGCCGCTGTAGGAGGGCAGGTTGCCCTTGATCCAGGTGTCGATGCAGGAGGCGACCAGCTTCTTGCGGGAGGCGTCGGTGGCCGCCGCGTCGGAGAAGAACTTGGAGTACGTCCAGCCGCCGAGCGAGACCACCACCTTGAGGTTCGGGTACTTGGCCTTGAGCTTCTTGAGCTGGTTGAAGTTGCCGCGCAGCGGGGCGTACCCGTCGTCGGCCACCCCGTCCACCGACTGGGCCGCGCTCATCGGGCGGGCGTAGTCGGCGTCGGCGTCACCCGCGCCCGTCCCCTGGTCCGGGTCCTCCGGGTTGCTGGTGGTGCCCTTGGTGACGCCGGCCAGGCAGGTGAGGTTGGTCGGGTCGATGTTCTCGAAGGCGTAGTTGACCACGTCGAGCTTGGCCGCGCTGCCCGAGGTGTCGAGGTTCTTCACGAAGTACTGGCGCCCGTAGATGCCCCACTGGACGAAGTACCCGACCTTGGCGTACTTGCCCGAGCCCACGATGTCCCCGGTGGTGACGGAGAGTTGGTTCGAGGCCGGGGAGGCGTTGTCGGCGGCGTCCCGGGCCTTGACGGTGAAGGCGTAGGCGGTGGCCGGGGCCAGGCCCGTGACGGTGGCCGAGGTGCCGGCCACGGTCTGCACCAGGGCGCCGCCCTGGTAGACGTCGTAGGCCACCACGCCGACGTTGTCGGTGGCCGCGTCCCAGGCGAGCGAGACGCTCGAGGAGGTGGTGGCGGTGGAGCGCAGGTGGCCCGGGGCGGTGGGCGGGACCGGGTCGGTGGCGGGGTCGACCGTGGTGGCCGTCAGCGGGGTGCTGAGCGGGCCGGTGTTGCCCCGGGTGTCCTTGGCGCGGACGGTCAGGGTGTAGGAGGTGGCCGGGGTCAGCCCGGTGAGGGTGGCGCTGGTGGTGGTGGAGCTGCCGAGCACGGTGGTGCCGCTCAGCACGTCGTAGGAGGCCACCGGGAAGTCGCCGGCCGTGGCGGCCGGCCAGCCGAGCGCCAGGGTGTGGGCCGTGGCGGTGGTGAGCTTGGGCGCGCCGGGGGCGCCCGGTGGGACGTCCGCGCTGCCGTCGCACTTGTCGCCGTTGATCCGGCAGTTCAGCGGGGTGGTGATCGGGCCGGTGGCCACGAACCAGAAGCTGTACGGCTCGGTGGTGGAGTGTGCGGCCACCGTGCCGTTGTAGTACGCGTTGGTGGCCGTGACGTGCTGGCCGCTGGTGGTGGCGGTGCCGTTGTAGCTGCTGGAGATCGAGACGCCGGCCGGGAGGTCGAAGGTGAGCGTCCAGCCCGTGACGGCGGTGGCGTTGTCGTTGTGCACCACGTAGGTGCCCTTCCACCAGGAGCCGTTGTCGGCCGTGGTGAAGGTGGCGGTCAGCCTGCCCGCCGCGTGCGCGGGGGCGGCCACCAGCAGGGCGATCGGCAGGGCGAGGGCGGCCAGCACGGCGGCGGCCCGGGACCTGAAACGGTGACGGATGTGCATGCGGTTGCTCCCTGTGTGGTGTGGGGGTGCCGTACAGGGGTGCAGGGGAGTGGGGGTGCCCTCGGGCAGGTTAGGAGGACTGGACCAATCCGTCAACAGGACTAGACCAGAAGGTAAATGACGGCAGGTCAGCCCGAGGCGGCTCAGCCCCGGGCGGCTCAGCTCGAGGCCCGTCAGCCCGAGGCCGGCCGGCCAGGGCGGGTCAGCCGCAGAGTTCGTCGGCCAGCGGGCTGCGCGCGTACAGCACCACCCGGCCGTGCCGGACCCGGGTGACCAGGCGGGTCGCGTGCAGCACGCCCAGGTGCTGGCTCACCGCGCCGGGGCTCACGCCGAGGTGGCCGGCCAGCTGGGTGGTGGAGGCGGGCTCGGCGAGCAGGGTGAGCAGGCGGGCCTTGGGGGCGCCGAGCAGCTGGGTGAGGGCCTGCGGGGTGGGCGGCAGCTGCGGGGTGGAGGCCATCGCGCCCTGGCCGCGCACCGGGTAGGTGACGATCGGCGGGGAGTGGTAGCTGATCGTGGTGATCGCGCCCCGGCAGAAGAAGGTCGGGGTGAAGACCAGGCCCCGGCGGGCCACCGGGATCTCCTCGTCCTCGGGCGTCCAGTCGCGGTCGATGGTCAGCACGCCGTCGTCCCAGGAGAGCCGGTGGTCGAGGTCGGCGAAGAGGGCCGCCGAGCCGCGTTCGGCCAGGATCTTCGAGCGGTGCACGATGTCGGCGTGCAGCACCGGCCGGGCGCGCGGCCACCAGGCCGGGGCCAGGCAGTGCTCCCAGTACTCCGCCAGCGCGTCGGCGATCTCGCCCAGCAGCCGGGCCGGATCGGCCAGGCCGGCCGCCAGGCGCGGCGGCAGCTCCTGGTCGTGCGGCAGGAAGGTGCGCTCCAGCTCGCCGGCCAGCTGCTCCGGCGGCAGGGCCCGGACCAGCTCCAGCTCACTGGCGAAGCTGGGAAAGGCGGTGGCCGGACGGGGCGTCAGGAAATCCGGGATGTACCGGTTGGTGGTGGCCACCAGCGAGCAGAGGAACTCGGTGTCCAGCTCCTCGAAGCGCGGCCGCAGCCGCTCGAACCAGGCCGTCTGCTGGACGTAGACGCCCGGGTGCTTCCACATCCGCAGGCTGAGCGCGGCCTCCTGGAGGGGCGAGCAGGCGAAGGAGGCGTCGGCCAGATCGGCCAGCGAGAGTCGGAATCGGTGCATTTGCCCCTCTTGTTTCCGCAGGTCCGGGCCCATGTCTTAGCCAGAGCCTAAATCAGTACCGGAGCCGTCCGGCAGCCGGTGTGATCGGGGCATGACCGCCACCTCCACGGCCGAATCCCCGGCCGCTCCAGCACGCCGTCGCAGCCTGCTCCATCCGGATCCGATGGTCCGTCGGCTGGCCCGGATCACCTTCGTCAACACCTTCGGCAACGGCCTGCTGATGACCCTCAGCGCGCTGTTCTTCACCCGGGTGCTCGGCTTCGCCGCCGGGCAGGTCGGCCTCGGCCTGACCGCCGCCGGGCTCTGCGGGGTGCTCGCCTCCATCCCGGCCGGCCGGGCCGCCGACCGCTGGGGCGCAAAACCGGTGCTGATCGCCCTGATCACCCTGGAGGGGCTCGGCACTCTCGGGTACGTGCTGGTGCACAGCTTCCCGCTGTTCGTGCTGCTCGCCTGCTTCACCACCGCCGCCGACCGGGGCTCGGCCGCCGTGCGCAACGCGATGTACGCCGAGGTGCTGCCCGCCGACGGCCGGGTGGCCGGGCGGGCGTACCTGCGGGTGGTGACCAACGTCGGCCTCGGCGGCGGCACCGTGCTCGCCTCCTTCGCGCTCCAGGTCGACACCCGCGGCGCGTACGTGCTGGCCATTCTGGCCGACGTGGTCTCCTTCGCGGTGGTCGCGCTGATGTGGGCCCGGGTGGGCACGCCGCGCCGGGCCACGGCCGGGGGCAGGGCCGGCGCCGCCGCGGGGGCGTCGTCGGCCGAGCCGGCGGAGAAGCAGGGCAACCCGGCGCTGCGCAACCTGCCGTTCCTGGTGGTGACCGCGCTCAACGCCGTGATGGCGCTGCAGTTCGCGGTGGTCGAGATCGGGGTGCCGCTCTGGATCGCCAAGGAGACCGCCGCGCCCCGGGTGATGGTCGCGGGCTCGCTGGTGGTCAACATGGTGCTGGTGGTGGCGCTGCAGGTGCGGGCCACCAAGGGCACCGAGCGGCCGGGGGCCGCCGGGCGGATCTTCGCCCGGGGCGGGCTGTTCGTGGCGGTGGCCTGCGTGGTGGAGGCGCTCGCGCACGGGCTGCCCGCCTGGGTGGCGGCGGTGCTGGTCTCGGCCGGGGTCGGCTTCCAGGCGCTCGGCGAGGTCTACACCCAGGCGGCCGGCTGGGCGCTCAGCTACGACCTCGCGGGGGAGGGCGCGCACGGCGCGTACCAGGGCGTGTTCAACGCCGGGATGTCCGCCTCGCTGATGGTCGGCCCCGCGCTGGTCACCACCGTGGTGATCGGGCACGGGCTGCTCGGCTGGAGTCTGCTGGCCGCGGTGTTCGCGGCGGCCGGTCTGGCGATGTCGCCCGCCGTGAAGTGGGCGCACCGCCGGGACGGGCTGAAGGCGGCCTGACCCACGGACGAGGCGGACCGGGCCCGGTGGGGTCTGGATCAAGGCGGGCGGACGTGCCAGAGTCCTCCCCGGGAGGCCGCGCCGGACCGGCGCCGTCCGACCGCAGACCCTCGCCCGGGCCCCGGCCCGGGGCCCTCACCAGCCGGAAAGCAGGCCAGCCGCGATGACCCGCGAAGTACCGCTCGTCCGCACCACCACCGCCGACTCCGTCACCACCCTGGAGCTGGACTCCCCGCACAACCGCAACGCCCTCTCCACCCGGCTGATGGCCGAGCTGACCGAGGGCCTCGCCAAGGCGGCGGCCGACCCGGACGTGCGGGCGGTGGTGCTCGGGCACACCGGCAAGGTGTTCTGCGCGGGGGCCGACCTCTCCGAGGCCACCGGCAGCGACCCGACGGTCGGTCCGCGCGGCCTGGTCGACATCCAGCGGGCCCTGGTCGACTGCCCCAAGCCGGTGATCGCCCTGGTGGACGGGCATGTCCGGGCCGGCGGCCTGGGCCTGCTCGGCGCCGCCGACCTGGTGATCGCCGGGCCGAAGTCCACCTTCGCCTTCACCGAGGTGCGGCTCGGGCTGGCGCCCGCCGTCATCTCGCTGCCGCTGCGCCCCAAGCTGACCTCGCGGGCCGTCTCCCGCTACTACCTCACCGGTGAGACCTTCGACGCCGCCGAGGCGGCCCGGATCGGCCTGATCACCGAGGCGGCCGAGGACCCGGCGGCGGCGCTGGCCGTGGTCCTGGACGCCGTCCGGCTCGGCTCGCCGCAGGGCCTGGCCGAGTCGAAGAGGCTCACCAACGCCGCCGTGGTGGCCTCCTTCGAGCAGCACGCGGAGGAGCTGGTGCAGCTCTCCGCCCGCCTGTTCGGCTCGGCGGAGGCGCAGCAGGGCATGCGCGCCTTCCTGGAGCGCCGCCCGGCCCCCTGGGCGGCGCCGGCCGAGCAGTGATGCCGGTTCAGACCCGGGCGAGCTCGCGCCAGACGGCGAACACCGACTGATCGCCCGTCACCTTGACGGCCGTCTCGTCCCGGAGGCGGTTCCAGAGCAGCAGGTAGAGGTCGTGGGCCGACCCGGCCAGCTCGCACTCGGCCGGGCCCTCGGCCCGCTCGACCACGAGCCGCCCCGGGTTGATCCGCAGCAGCCAGGGCGCGGGGCCGTCGGTCGGGCGGACCAGCAGGGTGCGCTCGCGGTCGCTGTGGATCCGGGCCTTCTCGCGGGAGAGCAGACCCGCCGTCAGCTCGGTGATGCCGTCGGCGGCGAACTCGGGCTCGAAGGCCGCGATCTCCAGCCCGGCCGCCGCCTCGGCGTCGACCCGGTGGATCGCGGTCTCGTGCGCCTGCCGCCGGGTCCAGAACGCCAGCGGGGAGGGCGCGGCCAGGAAGGTCCAGCACTCCAGGTCGGCGGGGGCCCCGGCCAGCGCCGCCACCAGCGCCCGGTGCCCCTCGACGAACCAGTCGTGCAGCTCGGCGTCGGCGGGCGCCTCGGCGTCCAGCGGCACCGGCTCGCGGTGGCCCTGCACCACGTACGAGGCGGCCCAGCGGTGCACCTTGCCGGTGTGGTGCACCAGGTCGCGCAGCGTCCAGCCCGGACAGGTGGGCACCGGCGCGTCGGGGGAGGCCGCGGCGATCGCGGCGGCGAGGAGCTCGCCGTCGCGGCGCAGCGCGGCGAGGTGGGCGGTGGTGGCCGGGGTCTGCGTGGTCTCCATGGGCGGGAGTCTGCCAGGGCGCTGTGACTTTGCTCGCCCTTTTTGTCAGGCTCGCAGCTCAGACCGATAGCGTGGGCCCATGCCGAACGCCCGTACGCTCCTGTCCGCCGCCCGTCTCGGGGCCCGCCGCGCCGCCGGCCGGCTGGTGCACCGGGGGTGGCGCTGGGTGCAGGAGACCGGGGCGGTCTCCAACCTGAACCCCGGGCCGTACCGGTTCGGGGAGTTGGGCGACGGCACCAAGCTGGCCTTCCCGATGGGCGCCGTCTTCAACGAGCGGTGGATCCACATCGGGCCGTTCTCGATCATCGGCGAGCGGGTCACCATCTCGGCCGGCTTCCTGCCCGGGCTCGACCTCGGCGAGGAGCCGGTGGTGCGGATCGGCGGCGGCTGCGTGATCGGGCGGGGCAGCCACATCGTCGGCCACCAGTCGATCACCCTCGGGGACGACGTCTGGACCGGCCCGTACGTCTACATCACCGACACCGCGCACTCGTACCACGACACCGAGCTGCCGATCGGCAAGCAGTGGCCGCGCAACGAGCCGGTGGAGATCGGGGCCGGCAGCTGGATCGGCACCGGCGCGGTGATCCTGCCCGGCGCCCGGATCGGCCGCAACGTGGTGGTGGCGGCCGGCTCGGTGGTCCGCGGCGAGGTGCCCGACCACAGCGTGGTGGCCGGCGCCCCGGCGAAGGTGGTGCGCAGCTGGGACGGGGCCGAGGGCTGGCAGCCGCCGTTCCGGCACGAGCCGCCGCAGCCGATCCCGGACGTGACCGCCGAGCAGCTGCGCGCCCTGATCGGCTGGGACCTGCGGCTGCCGGGCCAGAGCCAGGACTCCGCCTGACGGGTCGTCAGAGGGTTGCTGAGGCGAAGATCACTGATTGGTACGTACCGGAACCACCTCGCCTCGGCCTAGGATCTCCCTGGTCTGCGCACGATCTGCGCACATCTTTTCGACCTCGGGGGATTCATGAAGCTCCGCATCGGTGCCATCGCCGGCGCCGCCCTGCTCGGTTCGCTCGCGCTGCCCGCCCTCTCCGGCCAGGCCGTCGCCGCACCCGGCGACCTTTACGTGAACAAGAACAACGCCGCCTGCACCGACACCGGCAGCGGCACCGAGCGGGCGCCGTACTGCTCGATCCAGGCCGCCGCCGACCTGGTGCTGCCCGGCCAGACCGTGCACGTGGCGCGCGGCCAGTACCCGGCCGGGCTCAAGCTGACCCGCTCCGGCACCGCCGAGGCGCCGATCACCTTCCTCGGCGGCGCGGACGCCCCGGGCGACGTGAACAACGAGGCGGCCATCAACGCCTCCGGGGCCACCGTGCCCGCCATCACCGTCTCCGGCGCCCGGCACGTCTCGCTGAACGGCTTCACCGTGCTCGGCGGCGACAAGCCGGCCGTGCTGGTGCAGAACTCCTCGGCCGTCAGCCTGATGCGCGGCCTGATCGGCGGTGGCCGAGGCCCGGCGGTGCAGGTCACCGGCGAGTCGAGCGGGGTCACCGTCGGCCGGTACCGGTTCCTCAACAACGGCACCTCGGTGCAGGTCGACCCGGGCGTGCGGGGCACCGTGGTCACCACCAACTACTTCCACAACGACGACACCGTGGTCGCCGCCACCGACGCGCCCGGCACCGTGGTGGTGGCCAACACCGTGCGCAGCGAGTGCCACCCCGGCATCGTGCTGGCCGGGGCCTCCACCGGCTCCACGGTCGAGAACAACGCGGTGGAGACCGGCAAGCTGGACGACAGCAACCACGGCGGCGCCTGCGCCGACGGCTCGGCCGCCACCGGCATCACGGTGGCCGAGGCCGCGACCGCCGGCACCTTGGTCGACTACAACGTGGTCAGCCCGCTCAGCGGCGGCGCCGCGTACAGCTGGGCCGGTCACGCCTACGCCGGCCAGGCGCAGTTCGCCGCCACCGGCCAGGGCGCGCACGACCTGGTCGCCGACCCCATGGTGCCCACCGACGGCCGCCGCCCGGTCGGCCCGACCGTCGACTCGGCCGACGAGAAGGCGCCCGGCATGCTGCCGGTCGACCTGAGCGGCTACGGCGCGGTGGACGACCCGCTGGTGGCGAACTCCGGCACCGGCGCGGGCTACCGCGACCGGGGCGCCACCGAGTACCGCGAGTTCGGCTCGCTCTACACCCCGCTCGCGCCCCGCCGGGTGCTGGACACCCGCAGCGGCCTGGGCACCACGGCCGCCGGCCCGGTCCGCACCGACGGGTACGTGCACCTCAAGCTGCCCGCCGAGCTCAAGGGCGCCAAGGCCGTCACCATGAACGTCACGGTGACCGCCCCGACCTCGGCCGGCTACCTGACCGTCTACCCCGACGGCGTCGGCGGCACCACCGGCATCTCCAACCTCAACTGGACGGCCGGCACCACCATCGCCAACCTGGTGACCGTGCCGGTCACCGACGACACCGTCTGGTTCCACGTGGGCGGCCAGCCCGGCACCGTGCAGATCGTCGCCGACCTGCAGGGCTCCTACGGGCAGCAGGGCAACGCCTTCACCCCGACCGGCCCGGCCCGGGTGCTCGACACCCGCGAGGGCAACGGCGCCGCGCTGCGCCAGGGCCAGACCCTGGACCTGCCGCTCGCCGGCCTGCGCGGCATCCCGGCCGACGCCACCGCCGTGACCCTCAACATGACGGTCACCCAGCCCACCGACCGGGGCTACCTGACCGTCTACCCGGCGGGCACCGAGCGGCCCACCGCCTCCAACCTCAACTGGGTGCCCGGCCAGACCATCGCCAACCTGGTCACCGTGCCGGTCAAGGACGGCAAGGTCACCCTCTTCGCCGGCGGCGGCCAGGGCGAGGTGCACGTGGTCGCGGACGTGGCGGGCTACTACAGCCCCGGCAGCTACGGCACCTTCCGCTCGGTCACCCCGTACCGCCTGCTCGACACCCGCCAGGACGGCACCGCGGAGCCGGTCCGCAAGGCCGCCAAGGTGCCCGCCCGCGGCACCCTCGACCTCGCGATCGGCGGCAAGCCGGAGCTGGGCGACCCGTCCTCCCGCAACGGCGTGGCCGTGCTGAACGTGACGGTCACCAACACCTCGACGCCGGGTTTCCTCACCGCCTACCCGTACGGCACCGAGCGCCCGCTGGCCTCCAACCTCAACTGGACGGCCGGGCAGACCATCCCCAACCAGGTGGTCGTGCCGGTCAAGAACGGCAAGATCTCGCTGTACAACGGCAGCACCGGCAGCACCGACCTGGTGGTCGACGTGCTGGGCTACCAGACCTGGTAGCCGCCTCCGGCCCCGCCATGTGACTGGGATCACGCGGCGGGGGCCGGGCAGGCGAAATGCGCGGGGCGGCGGGGTGGTTGTGGGCCGTGAAGCATGTGCAGCACCTGAAGTGTGCAGCACGTGAAGTACGTCCGAGTACGTCGAAGTACGTCCAGCCAGAGCGTCGATATCCTGCGAGGAACACCGATGACCAGCACCGCAGCACCCGCCTCCCGCGCGGCCGAGATCCTCTCCCGGCCGGTGCAGCTCAACGGCCTGACCGTGCCCAACCGGATCGCGATGGCGCCGATGACGCGCCAGTTCTCGCCGGGCGGGGTGCCGGGGGAGGACGTGCGGTCGTACTACGCGCGGCGCGCCGCCGCCGGGGTGGGGCTCATCGTCACCGAGGGCACCTACGTCGGGCACGACTCGGCCGGCCAGAGCGACCGCATCCCGCGCTTCCACGGCGAGGAGCAGCTGGCCGGCTGGGCCAAGGTGGCCGAGGAGGTGCACGCCGCGGGCGGCACCATCGTGCCGCAGCTCTGGCACATCGGCATGGTGCGCAAGCAGGGCGAGCCGCCCTACGCCGACGCCCCCGCCCTCGGCCCCTCGGGCCTGCGGCTGGACGGCACCGAGGGCACCGGCCGGGCGATGACCCGCACCGACCTGGACGAGGTCACCGCGGCCTTCGTCGAGGCCGCCGCGGCCGCCGAGCGGATCGGCTTCGACGGCATCGAGCTGCACGGCGCCCACGGCTACCTGCTCGACCAGTTCCTCTGGGAGGGCACCAACCGGCGCACCGACGGCTACGGCGGCGACCCGGTCTCCCGCACCAAGTACGTGGCCGAGCTGGTGGCCGCCGTCCGCGCCGCCGTCTCGCCCACCTTCCCGGTGATCTTCCGCTACTCGCAGTGGAAGCAGGAGGCCTACTCCGCCCGCCTCGCCGAGACCCCGGCCGAGCTGGAGGCCATCCTCGCCCCGCTGGCCGAGGCCGGCGTCGACGCCTTCCACGCCTCCACCCGCCGGTACTGGATCCCCGAGTTCGAGGGCTCCGACCTCAACCTGGCCGGCTGGACCAAGAAGCTCACCGGCCGCCCCACCATCACCGTCGGCTCGGTCGGCCTGGACGGCGACTTCATCCACGCGTTCATGGGCGAGGGCGCCCCGACCCGCAGCATCGACGAGCTGCTCGACCGCCTCGAGCGGGACGAGTTCGACCTGGTCGCGATCGGCCGCGCGCTGCTCCAGGACCCGGAGTGGGCCGCCAAGGTGCTGTCCGGCCGGTTCGAGGAGCTCAAGCCGTACGAGGCCGCGGCGGTGAAGACCCTCAGCTAGGGCCTCAAGAGAAGCCCCGATCCCTGTCGCTCCGCCAGGCGTCGGCCACCAGCTCGGTGAGGCCGGAGCGTTCGGGTCTCCACCCGAGCGCTCCGGCGATCCGGGTGGTGTCGGCCGCCAGGTACGGAGCCTCGTTCTTCGGCGGGTGGCGGCGGACCGGCACGGGCCGGCCGGTGACCCGCTCGACGGTGGCGATGATCTCGGCCATCGAGGCCGGGGTCGCGCCCACGTTGAAGGTGTGGACGCCCGGCGCGAGCGGGGCGGTCAGCGCCAGCGCGTAGGCCCGGGCCAGGTCGGCCACGTGCACGAAGTCGCGGACCAGGCCGCCGTCCCCGTTGAGGTCCAGCTGCGGGTGGCGGCCGGCCGCCACGGCCAGGGCACGCGGGATGATCCGGGTCTCGTCCCGGTCCTCGGTGCCGCCCACGTTGAAGCAGCGCAGCACCACGCCGGTCAGCTCGCCGTTCAGCCGACCGGCCCGGGCGTGCAGGGCCTGCTCGGCGGCCAGCTTGGAGGCGCCGTACGGGTTGCCGGGCGCGGGCTCGGTGAGCTCGGTGATCGGCTGCCGCTCGGGCGCGCCGTAGACCGCCGCCGTGGAGGCGAGCACGAAGCGCGGCGGCGGGCCCGGGCCGGCGGTCACCGCGTCCAGCAGCGCCTCGGTGCCGCCCAGGTTGACCCGCCGGTACTCCTCGGCCAGCTCGCCGGAGGCCCGGCCGTTGGTCAGCGCGGCCAGGTGGCAGACTGCGTCCACCCCGGCCACGGCCGGAGCGAGGGCGACGGGGTCGCCGCGGTCGGCGTGGTCGCCGAGGTCGGCGTGGTGCACGCCCTCCACCGGCAGCTCGGGCAGCGGCTCGCCGCTCGGGCGGTGGGTCAGCGCCCGGACACGGTGGCCGTCGGCGGCCAGCCGGCGCACCACGGCGCGGCCGACGAACCCGTACGCGCCGGTGACCAGGACCAGCATCAGCCCGCCCGGCCGAGCGCCGGTCCGGCGACCAGGGCCCGCATCAGGCCGCCCGGCGGAGCGTCACCACGGCCACCACGCCGTCCACCCGGAGCTGGTCCTCGCCCTGCTCCAGCAGCACCGCGTCGTACTCGCCGAGCACCAGATCGGCCGCGCCGAGCTCGGCGGTGCCCTGCAGACAGACCAGCAGCACCACCGCGCCCGCGGGCACCGCCACGTCCCGCTGGAAGTCGGCCAGCTCCACCTCGGCGGTGGCCCGGCCCCGGCGGGTCATCACGTTGAAGTCGACCACCGGGCCGCCGAGCAGCCGGCAGTCGGTCTCGGCCCCGCCGTCGAAGGCGAACGGGAGGTAGGGCTTGCAGAGCTCGTGCGGGGTGCCGCCGACGGTGAGCGCCATGCCCTCGCCCCGGACCACCGTGATCACCCGGTCGATGCCCTCGAACCGGGAGAACGGTCCGCCCTGCGCCACGTCGGCCAGGCTGACCCGCCAGTCGAACTCCGCCAGCCCGGCGCCCTCGGGGTGCCCGGCCACCTCCCGCGTCACGCCGCCGCCGTTCAGCCAGGGCGTGGCCGCCCGGCTCGCGGCCCGCAGTACCCGTACCGTCATCTGCCCTCCTCGTCCGCCACCTGCTGGTCCTCCGCAAACTGCTGGTGAGACTAGCCCACGGCGGTACGGGCGGGCGCCGGCTGCGACCGGCGCCCGTACCGGCAGTCCGACCGGCGCCGGAGCGGCCGGGTGCGGCTGCGCCGGGCTCACGCCAGGGCCTCCGCGAGCAGGGCGGCGGTGGCGGCGATCAGCGGTTCGTCGGCGGGGGCGGCCTGGTCCTGCTTGGTGGCGAGCACGGTGAGCACGATCGGGGCGCGGCCGGGCGGCCAGGTGAGGCCCGCGTCGTTGGTGGTGCCGTAGTCACCGGTGCCGGTCTTGTCGGCCAGCGTCCAGCTCTCCGGCAGCCCGGCGCGGAAGCGGTGGGTGCTGGTGGTGTTGCCCTTCAGCCAGTCGGTCAGCCGGGCCCGGTCCGGCGCGTCGAGCGCGTCCCCGAGGGTGAGCCGGGCGTAGGTCCGGCCCAGGGCCGCCGGGCTGGAGGTGTCCGTCACCCGCCCCGGCTCCGCCGAGTTCAGCGCGGGCTCCCAGCGGTCGAGCCGGGTGGTGCGGTCACCGACGGACCGGCAGAACCGGGTGACGGCGGTCGGCCCGCCGAGTTCGCGCAGCAGCAGGTTGGCCGCGCAGTTGTCGCTGTACCGGATCGCCGCCGCGCAGAGGTCGGCCACGGCCATCCCGTTCGCGAGGTTGGCCGGCTGCCCGGTGATCGGGGCGTAGCCGGCCGCCTTCACCTCCTGCTCGGAGTAGCGGATCACCTTGGCCAGGTACGTGCCGTCCCGGTCGAGGTCGCGGAGCACGGCCGCGACGGCGATCGTCTTGAAGGTCGAGCAGAACGGGAACAGCTCCTCGGCCCGGTAGCGGACCGTGCGGCCGGTGCCGGTGTCCTGGGCGAAGACGCCGAGGCGGGCGGAGTGCCGCTGCTCCAGGGCGCTGAGCCGGTGGTCGAGGTCGACCGTGGTGTCCTTCTCGGTGCTCGGCTGCTGGGCAGGCCCGGCTTCAGGCCCGGGGTCGGGGTCGGCGCTGGCCGTGGAGCGCTCGGCGGTGGCCAGGACGACGGTGAGGCCCGCCGCGGCGGCTCCGGTGAGCACCTGACGCCGACTCGGTCGCAGCAGCATGGATGTGGTCCTCTGTTCGGTGCGGGGCTTCGGGTGAGTGGGGTTCCGTTCGTGTTCGTCCCTTGGTCCGACGCCGGTGCGGGCGGTTCCGGTTCCGTTCTTGAGGGGTGGTCAGCGGCGGCGGGCGGTGCGGGCAGTGGGGCTCAGCGGCGGCGGGCGGTGGTGGCGAGCAGGCCGGAGAGGGCGGCTGCGGCGGCCACCGTGGTGAGCGCGGCCGGCAGGCTGGTGGCGTCCGCGAGCAGACCGATCACCGGCGGGCCGATCAGCATGCCCGCGTAGCCGAGCGCCGAGGCGGTGGCCACCCCCTGGGGGCCGCCGACCGCCCCGGCCCGGGCGATGGCCAGCGGGAAGGTGTTGGCCAGCCCGAGGCCGACCAGCGCCAGCCCGAGCAGCGCGACCGGTACGGAGGGCGCGAGCGCCGCCGTGAGCATCCCCGCGCAGGCCGTCAGCCCGCCGGCCAGCATCAGCCTGGTCTGGCCGAGCCGGACGGAGAGCCAGGTGCCGCTCACCCGGCCGGTGGTCATCGCCAGCGCGAAGGCCGCGTACCCGCCCGCCGCCACCCCGGCGCTCGCGTGCACGTCATCGGTGAGGTGGAGGGTGGCCCAGTCGGCGAGGGCTCCTTCGCCGTACGAGCTGCAGAGGGCCGTCAGGCCGAGCAGCAGCACCAGGAGGTGGGTCTTCTTCGGGCCGGTGGGGGCGGGGGAGGCGGCCGTGGCCTTGGTGCGGACGGGCGGGGTGGGCCGCTGCTCGCGGAGCAGCACGGCGCCCGCGAGAGTGGAGACCAGCAGGCCGAGCGCGCCGCCGAGGGCCAGGGCCCAGGCGGTGGTGAGGCTGCCGGCCAGCGCGCCGCCGACCGCTGCGCCGAGCAGGCCGCCGAGGCTGTACCCGGCGTGGAAGCTCGGCATCACCGGCCGCCGCAGGGCCGCGACCAGCTCGACGGCGGCGCTGTTCATCGCCACGTTGGCCGCGCCGTAGCCCGCGCCGAAGAGCAGCAGGCCCGCGCCGAGGGCGGTGACGGTGTGGGCGTGCGCGGGCAGCGGCAGAGCGAGGCTCAGGGCGATCAGGGAGGCTACGGTGACCTGGCGGGAGCCGTACCGGACGCAGAGCCGCCCGACCAGCGGCATGATCGCGACGGCGCCGGCCGAGATGCAGAGCAGGGCGAGGCCCAGGGCACTGTGCGAGGCGCCGACCTGGGCGCGGATGTCCGGGATTCGGACCACCCAGGCGGCGAAGAGGAATCCGTCGACGGCGAAGAAGGCGGTGAGGGCGAGGCGGGCGGGGCTCCAGGGCTTGGGGCCGTCCGGGTGAGGTGGTGGCGTGGTGGCACGGGCGCGGGTTTTGTTCAGCAGCGGCACAAAGTCAGAATAGGGGCAGGCGGCGGACCCGGACAAGCTCGGAGTCTCAGGCTGAGCTGAAGGGTGAGATTGAGGTGGCAGGGACGGATGAGGTGGACGGGAGTGGAGTGGCTCGGGTGGCTCGGATGAGTGGTGCGGGTGCAGAGGGTACTGCTGCGGCGGGCGGTGCGGCAGGTGCGGAGGGTGCTGTTGCGGGGGGCGGTGCTGCGGGCGGTGGTGCGGGTGCGGAGGGCAGTGCTGCTGCGGCGGGCGGTGGTGCGGGTGCGGAGGGTGCCGGTGGTCTCGGCGGTGCCGGCGCGAGTGGGGAGGTGCGGCGGGTGGTGCCGGATCGGGGGCGGACCCTGCTCGGGCCGGCGCTGGCCCTGGTGCACACCGGGCAGGCGCCCACCCGGTCGGCGCTGACCAGTGCGTTGGACGTGACCCGGGCGACGGCCGGGGCGATCAGCGCCGAGCTGGAGGCGCTCGGGCTGATCACGGTCGACTCCAGCCCGGCCGGCGGCGGCCGCGGCCGCCCCTCGCACCGGCTCGCGATCGACCCCGAGGGCCCGGTGGTGATCGCCGCCCAGCTGCACGCGGACGGACTGAGCGTCGCCCTGGCCGGGCTCGGCGGGCGGATCGGCACCCCCGTGCACCATCCGCTGCCCGCCGCGACGGATCCGGTGCGGCTGCTGCGGGCCGTGGCGGCGGCCGGCGCCGAGCTGGCCCGGGCCTCGGCCCGGCGTTGTCTGGGCGCGGGCCTCGCGCTGCCCAACCCGGTGACCGAACCGGACGGCGCCGCGCTGGCCGCCCTGCACTTCGCCTGGCCGAGCGGCACGCCGGTGGCGGACCTGTTCGCCGAGGAGATCCGCAAGGCGGACCTCGGTCCGCGCGCCCGCAGCCCCTTCCCGAACGCCGTGGCCAACGACGCCAACCTCGCCGCCCTGGCCGAGCACCGCCACGGTGCCGGCCGCGGCGCCCGCCACCTGCTCCTGGTCACCTCGGGCCACCGAGGCGTCGGCGGCGCCCTGGTGATCGACGGCCGCCTGCACACCGGCAGCGCCGGCCTCGCCCTGGAGGTCGGCCACCTGACGGTCGACCCGCAGGGCCGCCCCTGCCCGTGCGGCAACCGGGGCTGCCTCAACGTCGAGACCGACCCGGAGGCCCTGCTCGCCGCCGCCGGCCGGGCGGTGGAACCGGGGCGGCCGGTCCTCGAGCAGGCGAGGGAGGTGGTGGCTGCGGCTTACGGGCCCCTGCGGGCGCCGGCGGTGGACGACTGCGCCCTGGCTTCCGGCGGGGGCGGCTCGGTTTCCGGTCGGGCTGTCGACGCTCGCTCGGGCGGCCCGAGCGGGTACGACTCGGCTTCGGGCTCGAGTGAGGAGGGCCGGTCGGTGGGCCTGGGCACCTCCGGGAGTTCGACGGCCGCGGCGGCGGTGGGGCGTCCGTCCGTTGCGGCGATCGACGACTGTGCGGCGGACCCGGCCGCATCCGGTTCGGCGCCGGATCCGGCGGCCAGGGCGGCCGTCGACCGGGCCGTGGACCACCTGGGGCTCGGGCTGGCCGGGTTGGTGAACATCCTCAATCCGGACCGGATCGTACTCAGCGGGTTGCACCGTGACCTGCTGCTCGCCGCGCCGGAGCGGCTGGCGGCTGTGGTGGCCGAGCGGTGCCTCTGGGGCCGGAGCGGGCGGGTGCCGATCGTCCCCGCCGAGGTGGTGCACGCCGGGCTGGTCGGAGCGGCGGAGCTGGCCTGGGAGCCGTTCCTCTGTGACCCGCAGTCGGTGCGGGGGTAGCCGCCGAGGTGAGTAGGGCTGCCATCTCGTCCGGCAGGATGCATGGGAGTGTCGCGGTCCAGGGCGACGGCCCCACATGTGCCTCCCGGTCGTGCGGATCGGGGCACCCGGCCCGCTCCAAGGCGGCCGTTGGTCTGATGACGGTCCCGTACCTGCGGATTCGGATGCCGTCTTCGGCAGCTGTGGCTCAGGGAGCACCCAGCACTGCCCGACGACGCGCTCACCCGGCTCCGGTACCTCGCCCCGAGGTCGGCTGCCTCAACAAGTGCGCGATGTGCAGCCGGGCCGCCGGCAGCGACCTGTGGCGCTTTATTCCGCTCGGCCTCACCCAGCTGGCGACCGCCCTCGCCGACGGCGCCGCCGCCCGGGGCGTGCAGATCGCCGGTGGCCGCATCCACCGGCCCGGCGTGCTCTTCCCCTACCTGGACAACGACCTCAGCTCCTGCCCCTACCGCGACACCTATGCCGAGCTGGCCCGCGACGTCCTCGGGGTGAAGATCCGCATGTCCTCGGTCGGGTTCTCCGCCCAGAACGCCGGCCTGACCGAGATGCACCGCCGGATCGTTGCCGAGTTAGGGGAGGTCTTCGACGGCATCCGCTTCTCGCTCACCCCGTACGCCACCGGCTACGTCGCCACGGCCCCGGCACCTCCTGCGACCAGTACACCGCTGACCTCGCCCACACCCCGCGGATCTGCCGGCCGCTGCTGGACTGACCGACACCACCGTGCACGACGCGCTCGCCGGGCTGCTGGCCGTGCAGCACCGGGCCGTCCCGGTACGCCTGCACCGGCTCAGCAACGCCGACGGCGACTACTACAGCGCCGACCCCGACTTCCACCCCGGCGGGCACTTCACCACCCTCAACCTCTACCCGGCCACCTGGAACTACGGGAGGAACGCGGCTTCGGGCGGGCCAGCCTCTCCACCGTCCGGGGCCCGATCTGGCGGATCACCCCGCTGCCCTTCACCGGCACCCGCCTGCCCGCCGCCGTCACCGGCCGCAAGATCGCGCCGACCGAGCAGCCCACCGTCCTCATCGAGGGGATGGACCCCTGCCACCTCGTCCTGGTCATGCGCGCCTCCGGCTGGCGGCTCCGCCGCTTCACCCTGGCAAGCAGATCGCCGACCTCGACAGCCCCGCCGCCCCGGTGCGCCGGTTCGAGCTGGAACCGATCACGGACGACAACTACACCTGGATCTGACCCTCGAACTGCCCACTGCCCACTGCCCACTGCCCACTGCGCTCCAGCCTCGGCAGCCCGCAGGGATTCAGCCGCGTGAGTGATTCCCTGCGGGCGCCTCCAGCAGGAGTCTGCTGTTCACGGCCGACGGTGCCGCATCGATCGGTATCTCGACCTTCCTGGCGGCTCGGTGATCAGGCCTGGTAGAGAGGAGCCCGACGAAGGAGACCAAAGGGCCGAGCGAGACCGGCCCACCCCCGCGTCGGCGGGGAGCACCCCGGCAAGTGGGTCCAGGCCGAGGGTTCGGTCGGCCCACCTCCGCCTCGGTGGGCACACCTTCTGACCTGCGGTGCAGCGACGGCTTTGCGATTTCTGTGCCCGGATCGTGCCGCGCAGACCACCTGTCCCACCGTCACGGTACTTGCTTCAGCCGACCAGCCGGCTCTCCATCGCGCTGCCCGCCACCGCCGTGGAGCGGGCGTCGGCCGATGGCGGTTCAACACTGCCATACCTTCCGATACGGCTCACCGTCGCATCGGCGCGGGTCTGTACGGATCCAACGCCGGGACGCTGTGCCTTCCCTGTTGCTACCTTCGCGGGGTGGACCGCGCACAGCTGACCGACGAGCACCCGATCCTGTTCCACATGGCCGAGGACGGCACGTGGCCCTCGATCCAGAAACATGGCTTGCTGAGCACCAAAGCCCTCGTCGACCTCTACGACCCGCCCCCGGCCGACCGCGCCGCCATCCTCCAGAACAGGCGCAGCGCGGGCTTCGTCCTGGAGGACCCGGCACGCGGCCGTGCGGTGGTCCGCGACCAGAAGCCGCTGCAACGCCTCGACCGCCTAGCGCCCGGCACCACACCGCAGGAGTTCCTCGACCTCCTCAACGGCCGGGTCTTCTTCTGGCTCACCCACGCCCGCCTCGACACGCTGCTCCGCGCCAAGGCCTACCGGGACCACGCCCAGCTGGTTCTCTACTTCGACACGGCCGAGCTCTTGGAGCGGCACGGCGCGAAGGTGCAGTTGTCCCCGTACAACAGCGGCAGCATCACGCGGGCCAACTCCCCGGTCCGCGGGCGCGACCTCTTCTGCGATATCGACGACTTCCCGTACGACAACTGGCGCAAGAAGGGCCGATCCCGCAGCAACGCCGTGGTGGAGCTGACCGTGGACCACGCCGTTCCCGATGCCGGCCGGCTTGCCGTCCGCGTGGAGCGCTGGCAGGGCGGCCACCGCACGGAGACCCTCCACCAGCGGTGACCACGACGACCGCTCTGCGACTCCCGAGTAGGGAGAACGTATGGCCATCGAGCCACTCCTTCCAGACCGCCGGAGCACCCCCGCATCGGCGGGAGGACCGGGCGGCCTCGTCCTACCCGCGCGTCGGCAGGGACCACCTCATCTGGAGCGACACGGCAGCGTAAGTGTCCGCCCCCGTGCCCCCGGGGGGAGCACGTTGGTGACTGCTGGTTGGAGTCGGCGGCGATGCTGGTCACGGATCGTGGGGAGTTCAGATGTAGGGCAGCAGGACCGAGGTGTCCAGGGCGAAGCCGAAGGGCTGCGGGATGTGGACGGTCTCGCCGAAGTCGGCTTCTTCCCTGGTCCGGTAGCGGCCGTTCTCGGGCTCGCTGAACAACGTGGCGGTCTTCTGGGAAGGGTCCACGATCAGGTAGAGGGGGATCCCCATCAGCGGGTAGTCGCGCAGTTTCCCCACCCAGTCGTTCTCGGGGTTGGAGGGGGAGACGATCTCCACCGCGATCAGGGCCGCCTCGGCCGGCAGCTCGTTGTTCTCGCCTTCGGGCACGTCCTCGGGCAGGACCGTCAGGTCAGGGGTGCGGGACTTGCGGACCTGCGGTGAGGCCAGTCCGCTGTTCTGGCTGGAGAAGTACCCGGCGGGGACATGGCCGGCGAACTGGCGCGCCACGTGGTCGAGGTTGCGCTGGTGGACGGCGGACGGGGCCGCCTGCATGATGATCACCTCGCCGGAGAACTCCACCTTGACGTTCTCCGGGGCGATCCTGCGGACTTCCTCGATCAGCTCGAGATGGTTCGGGTCCATGTCGTCTCCAGGGTAGGTGGACTCAGCCTACGGTCTTGATGTGACGCTGGGGCAGCAGGCGCCGTGGGAGTCCCGCGCGGACGCCGGTTCGCCGCCGCGTACGGGCGTGTCCGCCCCACTCGGCTCCGGTGCCCCGGTGGCGGCCGCGAACGGTACCGGCACGACCGTCGCCCCGGGAGCGCCCACGTCCTCAGCCCCACCGAGCACCCCAGCCGGGCCAGCAGCCGGCGGACCCGGTGCCCGGCCAGGTCGTCTCGGGCCCCGGCAGCCAGAGTGGTGGCACCACCGTCAGCGGCGGCGGCAACGGTGGCACGGGTTCCGGTACCGGCGCGAGTGGCGGGGGCGGAACCGGAACCGGAACCGGAACCGGAACCGGTACGGGAGGCGGTGGCGGGGGGCGGCGGCACCCAGCGCAGCCCGCAGCCGCCCGTCAACACCCCGGTCGACCCGCCGGCCTCGCCGCCGGCCTCGAACCCGCCCGCGCAGAGCGGCCCGCCGCAGGGCTGCGGTGGCACCGGCTGGGGTTACATCACCGGTGTCGGCAGCGGCCAGCGCCTTGGCCTCGGCTCCGGCGGTCTGGCGGGCGGCACTCCAGCGGTGGTGGGGCGCAACACCTCGTACGGCTGGCTGCGTTCGGCTCCGGACCCGGGTGGCTGGTACACCATCTATCCGTGCAACATGAGCTCGCCGGTGCTGGTGCAGAGCATGAACGACAAGACGGTCGGGCTGTACCCGGACTGGAGCGCGATGACCCGCTGGAAGGTGGAGACCGCCTCCACCCGGGGAGCGGTCTACCTGGCCAACTACATGGGCTCGACCTGCCTCACCGACAACGGCGCCGGTAACACCGCCACCATGGAGACCTGCACGCCCGGCAACTCCGCGCAGGAGTGGTACATCCCGTAGCGCGGCTGTGGTGTGTGCGAGCCTGTGCTGCCTCGCGGCGCAGGCCCGTGCCGCTCGGCCCTGATTGGTAGAGCCAGGTGGCGGCCCTACGTTCGGCGGTCAGACGTGGAGTTCGGGGGGAAAGCCCGTCCAGCGCAGGTCGTCGGGGAGGTGGCGGGTGTCGTTGGAGACCAGGACGGTGGCGGGGCGGCCGGGGGCGTAGCGGATCACGGTGAGGGCGGCGTTGGCGTGGTTGAGGCCGAGCCAGCGCCAGGCCGGGGCGTGCATGGCCTCGCGGACCAGCCAGGCGATCAGGAAGTTGTGGGTGACGACCAGTTCGTGGCGGTCGGTGGGGCCGGGCACCGGGCCGGTGAAGTGGGCGAGGGCCTCGCGGGCGAGGGCGGGGCCGGTGCGGCGGTCTTCTTCGGTGGCCTGGGCGAGGAAGCGGAGGTAGTGGTCGGCGGCCTCGGGCGGGAGCTCCTCGCGGGTGGGGAGGTGCGGGACGTAGTCGCCGGCGGGTTCGCAGACGTGCTGCGGGAGGTCGGGGAGCTGGGCGCCGATCAGGCGGGCGGTCTCGGCGGCGCGGGGGAGCGGGCCGTGGTGGACGGCGGTGAGGGGCACGCCCCGGAGGCGGCGGCCGAGGAGGGTGGCCTGCTGCCGGCCGGCCGCCGTGAGGCCGGTCTCGTCGGGGGTGGCCTCGCCGTGGCGGGCCAGGTAGAGGTAGCGGGCGGCCGTGGCGGGCATGGTGCGGCTCCGTGGGGGCGTGCAGGCGCCGTGGGCGGGAGGTGACGGGGTCGTTGTGGCGTGGGTGACGATAAGTCAGGCCACTGGTTATGGTAAAGGTCACTTATCGTAATTAACGGTTACACTCGGTTGGGAGACCGGGAGATCCCCGGTGTTATCGAGGAGAAGCGTGATGGCTGCTGTGACCATTGATGTGGACCGCTCCGATGCCGTCTACCGCGACTGGCTGAAGGAGGCCGTCCGCCGGGTCCAGGCCGACGCGAACCGGTCGGCCGACACGCACCTGCTGCGCTTTCCGCTGCCCGAGGAGTGGGGGATCGACCTCTACCTGAAGGACGAGTCGACCCACCCGACCGGCAGCCTCAAGCACCGGCTGGCCCGCTCGCTCTTCCTGTACGGGCTGTGCAACGGCTGGATCAGACCGGGCAAGCCGGTGATCGAGGCGTCCAGCGGCTCCACCGCGATCTCGGAGGCGTACTTCGCCAACCTGATCGGGGTGCCGTTCATCGCGGTGATGTCGAAGACGACCAGCCAGGCCAAGATCGACCTGATCGAGTTCCAGGGCGGCACCTGTCACCTGGTCGACAACCCGGCCGAGGTGTACGAGGTCTCCGCCCAGCTCGCCGAGAAGACCGGCGGGCACTACATGGACCAGTTCACCTACGCCGAGCGGGCCACCGACTGGCGGGGCAACAACAACATCGCCGAGTCGATCTTCCACCAGCTCCAGCTGGAGCGGCACCCCGAGCCGGCCTGGGTGGTCGCCACCGCGGGCACCGGCGGCACCTCGGCCACCATCGCCCGGTACGTGCACTACATGCAGTACGACACCCGGATCTGCGTGGCAGACCCGGACAACTCCTGCTTCTTCGAGGGCTGGATCGGCGAGGACCCGGAGGCGCTCTGCCCCAAGGGCTCGCGGATCGAGGGCATCGGCCGCCCCCGGATGGAGCCCAGCTTCGTGCCGGGCGCGGTCGACCGGATGATGAAGGTGCCGGACGCCGCCTCGATCGCCACCGTGCGGGTGCTCGAGCGGGTGCTCGGCCGCCGGGCCGGCGGGTCGACCGGGACGGGGCTGTGGAGCGCGCTGCGGATCGTCGGCGAGATGCGGGCGGCCGGGCGGCGCGGCAGTGTCGTGACGCTGCTCTGCGACCCGGGCGACCGGTACCTGGAGAAGTACTACTCGGACGCCTGGCTGGCGGAGCAGGGCCTGGAGATCGAGCCCTACGTGGCGATGCTCGACGCCTTCCTGGCGGGGAACGGGCGCCTCGACTGAGCGTGCAGTGGTCTCTGCCGTGGCCGCTGCTCTGATTGCTGATCTGATCGCCGAGCGAAAAACCCCTGGCCGGGCGCGGTGCGGGCGTGATAGTCAACGGCGTATGGAAGACCTTTTGACTGAGCGTTTGATCCTGCACCCCTTCACCGGCGCCGAGGCCCGGCAGGTGGCCGACGTCGTGCGCGACGGGCAGGAGCACTGGGCTGCGGACTACCCGCAGATCGGTGAGCAGGTGGGCGCGCGGATGTTCGCCCAGGCCTGTGAGGCCGGGCTCGACCCGCGTCCCTTCGGTGGTTACGAGATACGGCTGGCCGAGACCGGCCAGGCCGTGGGCGGCATCGGCTTCCACGGCGGGCCGGACGAGAACGGTGCCGTGGAGATCGGGTACGGGCTGTCCCCGTCCGCCCGGGGCAAGGGGTATGCGGCCGAAGCCGTGCGGCGGATGATCGAGCTGGCGCGCGAGCAGGGCGTGAAGACGTTCACCGGGAACGCGGACCTGGACAACCCGGCCTCGCACCGGGTGATGGCGGCGGCGGGGATGGAGCTCGTGCGGCAAGACGAGAAGCTCGTCTACTTCGAGTTGCCGCTCAGCTGAGCTCTGGAGCAACCTGACGGGGGTGGGCGCGGGGCGCTGCGCAACCGGGCACCTTGGGAGGTGGCTGGGCGCGCAGTTCGCCGCGCCCCTTTTTGTGCCGCCCCAGCGATCACTGCCCGGGCCAGGACGGTGCCGATCTCGGCGAGGAAGGCGGCGGCGGTGTCCAGGCGTTCGCCGGCCGGCGTGGCCGGGCCGAGCAGGGCGGCGCCGTCTCGGGTGAACTCGGCCAGCAGGGCGTTGCGTTGGGCTGCCGCCAGCATGGAGCGGTACCAGACGTCGTCGTCGATCAGGTAGCTCTCGCGGCGGCCCGGCTCCTCGCGGACGCGGCGGATCAGCTCCTGGGCCTCCAGGTAGCCGACTGCCTTGGAGATTGAGGCCGGGCTCACGGCGAGCCGCTGCACCAGCTCGGCCGAGGTCAGCCTGCCGGTGTCGGTGACGTAGAGGCAGCTGAGCACCCGGGCCGCCATGCGCGGCAGGCCGAGGTGGGTCAGCAGGTCGGCGAACCGGTCGGCGAACTCGGCGACGGCGGCCGGATCGCGCCCCTCCGGTATCTGGGCGCTGCCCTCGGGGAGGCGGGTCGGGCCCGGGCGGCGGCGGGCCCGGCGGAGGGTGGCGCGCTGGGCGGTCTCCGCGCGGTAGCGGGCCGGGCCGCCGTTGCGGGCGATCTCGCGGGTCACGGTGGAGGTGGGGCGGGCGATCCGCCGGGCGATCGCCGCGTAGTCCAGCCCCTCGGCCAGCCCGGTGGCGATCGCCTGACGGTCCTGCGGGCTCAGCCTGCTGCCCGGCACGGGTGGCTCCCCTCCGTGATTGCAATCGACCTCGGCAGATTGCAATCGTCGGCATCGTCATTGCAATGATTGTACGTCAATGACCTGTGCTTATGGCCTCTTTGAGGCTCGGGGTTGTTGATGGAGGGTCGAAGATCGCCGTAACTTCTTCAGCGAAGAGGAAAGCACCGACCGACCAGGGGGACCCACCATGAAGACCACTGCTGTCACCGCAGTACTGACCGCCGCGCTGCTCTCCGTCACTCCGGTGGCGTTCGGCGCCGACCGGGAGAGCGGCGGGCACCGGGAGTTGCAGGCGGCGCTGGACCGGGCGGTCACAGAGGCCCACCTGCCGGGGGTGCTGGTGGAGGTCCGGGACGGCGGCGCGAGCTGGTTCGGGCAGGCCGGCACGGCCGAGTTGGGCACCGGGCGGGGGTTCGAGCCGCAGGACCGGTTCCGGATCGGCAGCACCACCAAGACCTTCGTCGCCACCGTGCTGCTGCAGCTGGAGGCCGAGCACCGGCTGAGCCTGGACGACAGCGTGGAGCGGTGGCTGCCCGGGCTGGTGGACGGCAACGGCTACGAGGGCTCGAAGATCACGATCCGTCAGCTGCTGAACCACACCAGTGGGATCGCCAACTTCGCGACGGCGGTGCAGGACGAGTTCAGCGGGGAGCCGTTCCTGCGGCACCGGTTCGACCGGTTCACCCCGCGTCAGCTGGTCGAGCTGGGGCTGAGCACCGAGCCGCAGTTCGCCCCCGGCGCCGGCTGGCAGTACTCCGACACCAACTACGTGCTGGCGGGGCTGGTGGTCGAGCAGGCCACCGGGCGCAGTCTCGGGCAGGAGATCACCGACCGGCTGGTGCGACCGCTGCACCTGAAGAGCACCTACGAGCCGGCACCCGAGGACACCGGCATCCGGGGCCCGCACGGGCGGTTCTACTCCAAGCTCGGCCCGACCTACGCCCCGGCGTCGCCGGTGTACGACGTGACCGAGCTCAACCCCAGCTGGGGCTGGGGCTCGGGTGACCTGGTCTCCACGGCGGGCGACCTGGCCACCTTCTTCCAGCAGCTGCTGAAGGGCCGGGTGCTGCCGCCCGCCCAGCTGGCGGAGATGCTCGACACGCAGGACCCGGGCCGGAACTGGATCCCCGGCACCCGGTACGGGCTCGGGCTCGCCTCGGCCACCCTGTCCTGCGGCCAGGTCTGGGGGATGGGCGGCGCGATCGACGGCTCCTGGTCGTACACCTTCGGCACCCGGGACGGCCGCCACCTGCTCTCCACCGAGGTCAACGGCGACTGGGCCGACGACGCGCCCTCGAAGCTGGGGCCGATCTCGGTGTTCCAGCAGGAGTTGGAGGCGGAGTTCTGCGGCGGTGGCGCGGCCGCCCGCTGAAGGCGGCCGCAGCCGGGGTCAGCCCGCGAGGATGAGTTCGCGGACGTGGTCGCGGGCGGCCTCGGCGGCCTCCGGGGGGAGGGCGGTGTCGGTGACCCAGGTGTCGACCTCGGCCAGCTCGGCGAAGGTGGAGAGGCCGACGATGCCCCACTTGGTGTGGTCGGCCACGGCCACCACGCGGCGGGCCGAGGCGACGAAGTTGCGGTTGGTCTCGGCCTCGGCGAGGTTCGGGGTGGAGAGGCCGGCCTCGGGGGAGAGGCCGTGGGTGCCGAGGAAGAGCAGGTCGAAGTGGAGCGAGCGGATCGCCCGGTCCGCGACCGGGCCGACCAGCGCGTCGGAGGGGGTGCGGACGCCGCCGGTGAGCACCACGGTGGCGCCGGGGGCGCCGGTGCCGCGGGCCCGCTCGAAGACGTCGGCGACCCGGACGGAGTTGGTCACCACGGTGAGCTGCTCGATCTCGGTGAGGTGCTGGGCCAGCGCGAAGGTGGTGGTGCCGCCGGAGAGGGCGATCGCGCTGCCGGGGGAGACCAGCCGGGCCGCGGCCAGGGCGATCTCCTCCTTGGCGGAGAGCTCGAGGGCGGATTTGGCCTCGAAGCCGGGCTCGTGGGTGCGGGCCTCCTCGACCACCACCGCGCCGCCGTGCACCTTCTCGATCACGCCAGCGCGGGCGAGGGCGTCCAGGTCACGGCGGATGGTCATGTCCGAGACGTTGAGCCGCTTGGTGAGCTCGTTGACGCGCACGCCGCCGCGCCGCCGCACCTCGTCGAGGATCAGCGCCCGGCGCTGTTCCGCGAGCAGATTGCTGTTGTCGGCCACGTGCTTCGCCCTCCCGGTCCGTTGATCAGCCCATCCTTGCAGATTCCCGGCCGGGAAGATCCTCCGGGAGCAGCAGTTGGAGCTCCTCGGTGGAGGGTTCGGCGAGTTGGGCCACCCGCATGGCGTGTCGTTCGACCATCGTCTCGAAGACCTGACGGGCCGTCCGGCCGTTGCCGAAGCCTGGGCCGCGCTCCAGGGTGCCGAAGTACCCGAGCAGGGCCTCGGCGCTCGGGTCGGAGAGCACGTACTCGTGCTCGGTGCACTGGGCCCGGGCGATCTGCAGCAGCTCGGCGGCGGTGTAGTCGGGGAAGGTGATGGTGCGGGAGAAGCGGGAGGAGACGCCGGGGTTGGCGGAGAGGAAGCGCTCCATCTCGGCGGTGTAGCCGGCCACGATCACCACCACCTCGTCGCGGTGGTCCTCCATCAGCTTGACCAGGGTGTCGATCGCCTCGCGGCCGAAGTCCCGGGCGCCGTCCTCGGGGGCCAGCGCGTACGCCTCGTCGATGAAGAGGACGCCGCCGCGGGCCTTGTCGAAGGCGGCCTGGGTGCGGATCGCGGTGGAGCCGATGTGCTCGCCGACCAGGTCGACCCGGGCCACCTCGACCAGGTGGCCCTGCTGGAGCACACCGAGCGAGGCGAGGATCTCGCCGTAGAGGCGGGCCACGGTGGTCTTGCCGGTGCCGGGGGAGCCGGTGAAGACCAGGTGGCGGCGCAGGGACGGGGCCTTGAGCCCGGCCTGGCGGCGCCGGCGGCCGACCGAGATCAGGTCGATCAGGGTGCGCACCTCCTGCTTCACGGTGGCCAGGCCGATCAGCGAGTCCAGCTCGGCCAGGGCCTCGTCGGCCGGGCGGCAGTCCGGGATCGGGGCGATCTGCGGGGCCGAGGGGGCGAGCGGGGCCGGGGCGGTGGTGAGTTGGGCGGTGCGCGGGGCGGGCAGCTCGACCGGCGGGCCCACGTCGTCGGAGGTGCAGCCCTCGGTGACCGGGCCGGGCTCGGCGAACTCGAAGCCCGCGCGGCCGTTCTGCTCGGCCCGGCAGCGGGTCAGCTCGGTGCGGCAGCCGTCGATGATGTGGAAGCCGAAGCCCTTGCCGTGCGAGACCCGGCAGTCCTCGAAGGTGCCCCTGCCCTGGGCGGAGACGTAGACGGCCGCCTCGGCGGCGGCCCGCACGGTGCACTCGCGCAGGGTGGGGTCGGCGCCCTTGGTGACGATCACCCCGGTGGCCACCTCGGAGATCTCACAGCCGGTCAGCTGCCCGCCGCTGCCGTGGTCGCGGAACCAGAGGCCGGTGCCGGCCTCCTGGATCCGGCAGTCGGCCAGCGCCACGCTGGCCCCGCCGCTGACCGAGACGGCCGAGCTGCGGATCCGGCTGAACGAGCAGTCGCGGGCGGTGGCGATGGATTCGCGGTCGAGCACGAAGAGCGCGTCGGGCAGGTCGTGCAGCGAGCAGTCGGTGAGGGTGAGCCGGGCGCCGTCGCTGACCCAGACGGCGGGGTAGTCGCCGGTGCTGGAGTGCAGCTCGCAGGAGAGCGCCTCGGCCAGGGTGCCGCTGTCCCAGACCGAGAGGGCGCCCCGGCCGAATTCGCGCAGGGTGGTCTTCTCCATGGTCAGCCGGGAGCGGCCGCGCAGGTCGGCGGCGTTCTCCGGCAGGTCGTGCACCCGGCAGCCGGTGAGCACCAGCTCGGCCTCGGTGTCCAGGGTGAGCCCGTTGCCGCTGACCCGGCGGATCTCGCAGTCGTCCAGGCGGCCGGTGGCCTGGGCCTCGGCCTGCACGCCGCTGCCGCGGATCTCGTAGATCTCGCAGCTGGTCAGGGCGGCGCTGGAGCCCGGGTCGGTGAGCAGCACCCCGGCGCCGCTGGCGTGGTGCAGCCGGGAGCGCTCCACCTCCGCGCTCGCGCCCTCCAGCACCGCGAGGCCGGCCTGGCCGGAGTCGAGCAGCTCGCAGTCGGCGATCAGCGCCCGGGCGCGCGAGCGCAGCCGCACGCCGAGGCCCGCCGGGTTGCTGACGGTGCAGCCGCGCAGGGTGGCCCGGGCCTGCTCGGTGATCTCCACCCCGGCGGCGGCCCTGGTCTCCACCCGGCAGCCGGAGAACTCGGCCTCCGCCCCGGCGCCGGTGACCAGCACGGCCGGGGCGGAGCTCTCCGAGCCCTCGATCACCAGCCCGCGCACGGTGGCGGCGGCCGTCACGGTGAGCGGCACGCCCGAGGGCGGGTCGATCCGCACCGTGCCCGGGCCCTCGGCGGGCTGCAAGGTGACGGGCCGGTCGAGCAGCACGTTCTCCCGGAAGACCCCGGGCCGCAGGGTCAGGGTGTCGCCCGGCTCGGCCGCCGCGAGCGCCTCGCGCAGCGTCTCGTACTCGCCCGCCCGACGGCGCCAGCGCGAGGCGCTGTCCTGCGTGACCCGGACCCTGTGCTCAGCCATGCCGCTCCGTCATCCCCACCGTCGTCTCCGTGCCGGCCCTGGGGCGCGCGCCACCGCGCCGACGCTCCCGCCCGCTCAGGAGCTACAACGAGTGGGCTCCCACTCGGTTCCTGCGGGGCCGAACCAGTGTCGGTCCGGCCCGGCCTGTCAGTCTTCCTCCGGGCCGTCCGGCACCAGGCGCGGGCCCTCCTCCAGGACGGTGAAGGCGTCGCCCAGGCGGACGGTGCCCAGCTGGTCGCCGGTGCGGCCCTCGGGGCGCTCGGGGACGACCTGCACGCCGAAGGCCAGGCTCTTGCCGAAGCGGTGGTGGCGGCCGAGCGCGCGCAGCGGTTCGGGGCCGCGGCGGGCACCGGTCTCCTGGTCGGTGGTGGTGATCACGCAGCGGCCGCAGGGCTTGGCGACCCGGAAGGTGACCTCGCCGACCCGTACCCGGCGCCAGCCGTCCTCGGCCCAGGGCTCCAGGCCGTCGATGACCAGGTTCGGACGGAACCGCTCCATCGGCAGCGCGGCGGACTTGCGCGGGTCGTCCGGGTGGTCGGCGGCGAGGTGCTCGTTGAGCGCGGCCAGCGAGGCGGTGCTGGCGATCTGCAGCGGGAAGCCGTCGGCCAGGCTGACCGTCTCGTGGCCGTGGGCGAAGTCGGGGTGGACCGCGCGGGCGGCGGCCGGGTCGTCCAGGTGCACCAGGCGGACGGCGCCGACCCGGCGCGCGAAGCGCTCGCCGAAGCGCTCGCCGAACCAGGCGCCGGTCTCGGCCGGGGCGAGGGCGGTCTTGAACAGCGCGCCGAAGATCTCCACCTCGGCCAGCGGGGCGCCCGCGGCGGCGCTCGGCGCCTCGACCCGGAGGGTGGCGCCGTCGGGCGCGGTCAGGGTCAGCGAGCCGTCGGGGGCGGAGTGGACCCGGAGCTGACCGAGCGCCGGCTCCTCGCGCTGGGTGACGGCCCGCCCGGTGGCGTCGACCAGCATCCAGCGCCGGTCACCGGTCAGCCCCCAGGGCTCGACGGTCGCGCTCTCCGGGCTCAGGCGGTAGGCGGACTTGAGCGGGTAGACGTGCAGTCCGATCAGCTGTGGCATACGCCTATCCTGCCAGCCGCCGCCCACCCGTTCGGCCCACGGCCCCGGCCGGGCCGAACGGCCCCGGGGAACGCGAAGGCCGCCCGGGCCCCGCATCGCTGCGGTGCCCGGGCGGCCCGGTGTGGAACGACCCCTGTGGAGACGGGTCCGGCTGCCCCTCGTCAGCCGGATCCGCGCGGTGCTGCGGGTGGGTTCAGTAGCCCTGGCCCTGGTAGCCGCCCTGCTGGTAGGGCTGCTCGGCGTACTGCGCCGGGCGCTGCGGCGGCACCGGGCGCATCGGCGCGGGAGCGGTGGGGCGGAACTGGTTGCCGCCCATGCTCTGCTGACCCGTCGCCTGCTGGCCCTGGTCGGCGAAGCCCTGCGGCGCGGCCGGCTGAGCGCCGAACGGCTGGCCGCCGAAGCCCTGCGGGGCGGCGGCGAAGGTGTTCTGGCCGCCGAAGCTCTGCCCGGCGAAGCCCTGGCCGCCGCCGAAGCCCTGCCCGCCGAAGCCGGGCGCGGGCTGAGCCGGCGTGAACTGCGGGGCGGCCGGCGGCTGGAAGGCCGGGGCGGCCGGCCGCTGCGGCTGGGCCACGTAGGACTGCTGGCCGCCGTAGCCCGGGGCGGGCGGCACCGCGTAGGTGCCGGCCGCCGGCTGGGCCGGGAGGTAGGTGGTGGCCGGGCCGCTGCTCGGGCCGGGACCGAGGGCGAGCCGGGCGGGGGGCAGGGCCGGCAGGTTGCTCGCCGGGCCGTCGAAGCCCGTGGAGCCGAAACCGGTGGGGCCGGCCTGGCCGTAGGACGAGCCGTAGCCCGTCTGGTAGCCCGTGGACAACGCCGGCGGCAGTGCGGCCGGGACGTTGATCGGGGCGATCTGCGGGACACCGCGCTCTGCGACCAGGCTGTCGTAGATGGGCGTGCCGGAGGAGAAGGACGGAGAGGGGTAGCCGACTCCGTCGTAGGAGCGGGGCGAGGTCATGGGGCATACCGTAAGCCCACAATGCGCCTGCTGAGGAGAGTGGGAGGCCCAGGAGTTCGAGTGTTTACACAGTCTTCGCTCGAACAAAACCCTCGAATGTAGGAAGATCGGACATTTGGGCGCCGAGATCCGGCCAGGTCCCCGCCGGTCGGGGGGTCGACAAGTGCCCCACAAGTGGTCGAACGGTGCTCGAACGGGCCGGAAGCCGCCCCCGCTCACCACCCCGGCGGAGGCTGAGGGCGCGTGTCGGCACGCCCGAGCCCCCTCGGCTTCGCCGAGAGGGCTCCGGTGCAGGTCAGCGGGCGGACGGGCCCGGACTGCTCAGCGGGTCTGCAGGGCCTGGGCCGGGAAGCCCGGGCGGCCGGCCAGCTCCGAGGTGCAGAAGGAGCAGCGGGTGGCCGCGGCGGGCACGCTGCTCAGGCACTCCGGGCAGTCGGTCTTGGGCGCGGCCTTCTCCTTCGGGGCCTCGAACCGGGCCTGGAGCTTGCCGACCGGCAGCACCACGGCGAAGTAGATGACGGCGGCCACGATCACGAAGCTGATCAGCGCGTTGAGGAAGGCGCCGTACGGGAAGGTGGTGCCGGCGACCGAGAAGGTCTCCTTGCTGAAGTCGCCGACGCTGCCGGCGGCGACCCCGATCAGCGGGGTCAGGAAGGCGGCCACGAACCCGGTGACCACGGCGGTGAAGGCCGCGCCGATGACGATACCGACCGCCAGGTCCACCACGTTGCCGCGCAGCAGGAAGCTGCGGAATCCCTTGAGCACCGGGTCACTCCAAAATGTGCGGAGACCGGATCGCCACCGGCCTCGTGAGGGTGGGGCCGAGCGGCCCGGCGCGCCATCCTTCCGACTCAACCGCCATGCAGTCCAACCCAGTTCACCTGATCCGGCTAATCCTGCGCCCGGCCGCCGGGCGGTGCCCCGACGGTCCGTACACCTCCGCCGGGCGGCGGGTGGACGTCCGGTGGGGGCGCGGTGGCCGAAACGTGCGCCCCTCTGGGCGGGAGGGTGGCGAACGGCGGGGAAACGGCCACCGACCGGCGTCCGACGGCCAACCCTGCGGCGGGTGGCGTCGGCTTCCCGGAACGGCCTGCGCGCGGGGACAGCACTGTGCGAGTGTCGAGCACATGTCCGACGCAGTGTCAGCGCCACCCAGAGTCCTGCACCTCGTCACCGGGCCCCGGCCGCACGGCGCGCAGCACTGCGCCTACGAGTTGCACGGCGAGCTGCTGCGGCGCGGCCACCCCTCGGAGCTCCGCGCCCTCCACCCCGGCCTGCCCGAGGCCCCCGCGCTCGGCCCCTCCCCGCTCGCGCCGAGCACCCTGCGCGCCCTGCGGGCCGCCGCCCGGCAGGCCGACGTGGTGCTCGCGCACGGCCCCGCCGCACTGCCCGCCGCCACGATCGGCCTGCTCGGCACCGGCGTCCCGTTCGTCTACGTGGTCGGCGCCGGATCGCGCTGCCGCACCCGGGAGTCGCGCCTGCGCACCCTGCCGCACTGCGGGATGCTGCACTGCGCCGTCGCCGTGGCCGCCCCCTCCGACGGCTCCCGGCAGGCGCTGATCCGCCGGTTCCGGCTGCCCGCCGCGCGCGTGCGGACCATCCCCGGCGGCCGCTCCGCCGATCGGTTCCGCCCCGACGAGGGCTCCAGCCGGCGGCAGACCGCCCGGGCCGCGCTCGGCCTGCCCGGCCACGGCCCGCTGGTGGCCTGGGTCGGCGCCGCCACCGCCGAGAAGCGGCTCGACCTCGCGCTGGACGTGCTGCACCGGCTGCCCGACCTGCACCTGGCCGTGGTCGGTGCCGGCCTCGGCCCCGGCGGCTGTCCCGACGGCGAACACCGCGCGCACTTCCTCGGCCCGCTCTCCGACACCGCCCCGCTCTACCAGGCCGCCGACGCCCTGCTGCTCACCAGCGACAGCGAGGGCGTGCCCGCCCAGCTGATCGAGGCCGCCCTGGCCGGCCTGCCCGCCGTGGCCACCGACGTGGGCTGGGTCCGCGACCTCGTCCAGGACGGCGTCACCGGCGCCCTCGTCCCGCCCGGCGACGCCCAGGCCCTGGCCGAGGCCCTCGGCCGCACCCTGGCCGTCGCCCCCGCACTCGGCGCCGCCGCCCGCGAACGCGCCCTGGTCCGCTTCGACCTCGCCGTGGTCACCGACGCCTGGCAGCTGCTGCTCCAGCAGATCACCGACAACGCGTAACTCCCCTCCCCGGCACTGTCCCTGAGCTGTCGGCAGGCGCATACTGACGGGCGTGGGCATACTCGCGGTCGTGGCAGGGCTCGGGATCCTCTGGCTGATCACCGGGGTACGGATCGTCCAGCAGTACGAGCGCGGAGTGGTGTTCCGGCTCGGGCGGGTGCGCGGCACCGTCCGGGACCCGGGGCCGGCCTTCCTGGTGCCCGTGCTGGACCGGATGCGCAAGGTCAACGTCCAGGTGATCACCATGCCGGTGCCCGCCCAGGAGGGCATCACCCGGGACAACGTCTCGGTGCGGGTGGACGCCGTGGTCTACTTCCGGGTGGTCGACCCCGTCCGGGCCACCGTGGACGTGCAGAACTACACCTTCGCGATGTCCCAGGTGGCCCAGACCTCGCTGCGCTCGATCATCGGCAAGAGCGAGCTCGACGACCTGCTCTCCGGCCGGGAGAACCTGCACCAGGGCCTCGAGCTCATGCTGGAGAGCCCCGCCGCCTCCTGGGGAGTGCACATCGACCGGGTGGAGATCAAGGACGTCGCGCTGCCCGACTCGATGAAGCGCTCGATGGCCCGCCAGGCCGAGGCCGACCGCGAGCGCCGGGCCCGGATCATCACCGCCGACGGCGAGTACCAGGCCGCCAGCAAGCTGGCCGAGGCCGCCGGGATGATGGACGCCACCCCCTCCGCGATGCAGCTGCGCCTGCTGCAGACCGTGGTCGAGGTGGCCGCCGAGAAGAACTCCACCCTGGTGCTGCCCTTCCCGGTCGAGCTGCTGCGCTTCTTCGAGAGCGCCGCCCAGCGCGTGCAGGACGGCGGCGAGGCTGCTCCGCGCGGGTGAACAATCGGGCAAGTAGCCCGTTGGAGCTGGGGGCTGACCGACCGTCACTGGCAGGCTGTCGGCGTGAAACCCCTGCTGCGCACCGCCGTCCTGCTCGCCGTCACCGGCAGCCTGCTCACCGGCCCGACGGCCATGGCCGCCCCGCGCGCGAGCGCCCACTACGTCAGCCTGGAGCACCCGCAACCCGTCCGGGCCGGCGTCAAGCACGAGGTCCTCGAGTTCTTCTGGTACGACTGCACCCACTCCGCCCTGCTCGAGCAGCCGCTCGAGGACTGGGCCGACCGGCACCGCGAGGACGCCGTGCTGCGCCGCGTGCCGGCCGTCTGGCCCGGCGCCTCGAACGAGGCCGAGCAGCGCGCCCACGCCCGGCTCTACTACGCGCTGGAGCAGCTCGGCGCGGCGGACCGGCTGCAGGCCCAGGTCTTCCAGGCCGTGTACCACCAGCACGCCGACCTCACCACCGAGGACCGGGCGGCCGCCTGGGCCGGCCGCAACGGCCTGGACACCGAGCGGTTCCGCACCGCGTACCGCTCCCCGGAGGTGGCCCGGGCCGTCCAGGAGGCGCCCGAACTGTTCACCCGGTACGAGGTCACCGAACTGCCCACCGTGGTCGTCCAGGGCCGGTACCGGACGTCCCCCAGCGCGGCGGGCGGCGTGGACAAGATCCCCGGCGTGCTGGACACCCTGGTCGACCAGTAGCCCTGCCCGTCAGTCCGGCTGCGGGTAGGTCCGGCCCTTCCAGGCCGCGCCCTGCCCGCGCCAGTGCTGGACGGCCGAATCCACCGTCATCAGCAGGTAGAGCAGAGCGGTGAACGGCAGCAGCAGCGCCGAGCCGGCCGGCTGGCGGTAGTACCGGACCATCGGCAGGAAGGTGCCCGTCATCAGGGCCCAGGCCGCCGCCCCGACCAGCAGCACCTCCGGCGCCCACCCCAGCAGCCCGGCCAGCACCGCCAGCGGCGGCACCAGGTAGATCAGGGCCAGCCCGAGCACGGTGCCGGCCAGCAGCAGCGGCGAGTGCCGCAGCTGGGCGTACGCGCTGCGCGAGACCATCCGCCAGAGCTGGGCCAGCTCCGGGTACGGCCGCACGCTGTCCACCTGCTCGGCGAGGCCCAGCCAGGTGCGCCCGCCCGAGCGCTTGACCGCGCGGGCGATCGAGACGTCGTCGATCACCGCCCCGCGCACCGCCGCCACCCCGCCGGCCCGCTCCAGCGCCTCGCGGCGCACCAGCGAGCAGCCGCCGGCCGCGGCGGCCGTCCGCGCCTTCGGGCGGTTGCTGCGGCGGAAGGGATAGAGCTGGGCGAAGAAGTACACGAAGGCCGGCACGATCAGCCGCTCCCAGCGGGTGGCCACCCGCAGCCGGGCCATCTGCGAGACCAGGTCGAGACCGTTCGCCTCGGCCGAGGCCACCAGGGCGGCCAGCGAATCCGGGCCGTGCGCGATGTCGGCGTCGGTCAGCAGCAGGTACTCGCAAGTACCGGCCGCCGCGACGCCGTGCCGCAGCGCCCAGAGCTTGCCCGTCCAGCCCGGCGGCAGCGGCGGGGGCGTGGTCACCTCCAGCGGCAGGCCGCCCGCCGCGCCCAGCCGCGCGGCCAGCTCGCCGGTGCCGTCCGAGCTGTGGTCGTCCACCAGGATCACCCGGGCCTCGCCCGGGTAGCGCTGGGCCAGCAGGCCGGGCAGGCTCACCGGCAGCACCTCGGCCTCGTCCCGGGCCGGGACGAGCACCACCACGCTCGGCCAGCGCTCCGGCGCCGGGTGCGGCGGCAGCCGCTGGTCGGTACGCCAGAACAGGCCGTGGCAGCACGTCAGCCAGAGCCAGCAGAGCAGGGACAACCCCGAGATCCACAGCAGCACGGTCACCCCGGCAGTCTGCCGCACCGGACCGTGCCGGCGGGGGCGGCCGGGCGGGTTCCAGTAGAGTTTCGGCCTATGAAGATCGCACTGATGGACTCCGGGATCGGCCTGCTCGCCGCTGCCGCCGCGCTGCGCGGCCTGCGGCCCGACGCGGACCTCGTGCTCTCCTCCGACCCCGCCAGCATGCCCTGGGGCCCCCGGCCCGAGGCCGAGATCGTCGAGCTCGCGCTCGGCTGTGCGCGGGCCGCCGCCGAGCTGCGGCCGGACGCGCTGGTGGTCGCCTGCAACACCGCCTCGGTGCACGCCCTGGAGGCCCTGCGGGCCGCCCTCGAACCGGGTATCCCGGTGATCGGCACCGTCCCGGCGATCAAGCCGGCCGCCGCGGCCGGCGGCTCGGTGGCGATCTGGGCCACCCCGGCCACCACCGGCAGCGCCTACCAGCGCGGCCTGATCCGCGAGTTCGGCGGTTCGGCCGCCGTCACCGAGGTGGCCTGCCCCGGGCTGGCCGACGCCGTGGAGCGCGGCGACGCCGCCGCGGTGGAGGCCGCCGTCGCGGACGCCGCCGCCCGCACCCCCGCCGGCACCTCGGCCCTGGTGCTCGGCTGCACCCACTACGAGCTGGTCGCCGAGGTGATCCGGGCCGCCGTCGGCCCGACCCCCCGCTTCTTCGGCTCCGCCGAGGCCGTGGCCGCCCAGGCCCTGCGCCGGATCGCCTCTGACACTCCGGTTGGCGCGGGCCGCCTTACGGTCCTGCACGCGGGCGTCGAGACCGCCCTGCCGCCGGCTGCCCTTGGTTATGAGGAGGGGCGACTGCTACTCGGGGGTACGCGGTCGGAAGAAGCGGAGTCGCTGCTCCCGCACTGAGCCAGTTGCACTACCCAGGGGCGCGGGGAACTGCGCGCAGTCGGAAGGCGACAGGCCCGTACCTTCCGCACTCGCGCAGTTCCCCGCGCCCCTGGGTATACGCCCCCAGCAGGGTTACGCCCGCCGTAGGCGGTTCAGCCAGCGGGCCAGGCCGGTGCGCTCCAGGCCGGAGAGCAGGCTGTCGATGCGGCGGATGCTGGTGGTGGCGTCCACCTGGAGGCGGCTGATCCGCAGCGGGTGGGCGGGCAGCCGGGGGCTCAGGCGGTGGTCGGAGAGGAAGGCGAGGCGGTAGCCGAGCTGGCGCAGCACGGCGTCGGCGCGGGGGTCGTAGCCGCCGTCGGGGTAGGCGAAGGCGGCGGGGGCCTCGCCGAGCCACTGGGTGAGGATCGCGTGGGCGCCGTTGATCTCGGCCTGGACGGTGGTGTCGTCGCACCGGCTCAGGCTCGGGTGGCCCAGCGTGTGGTTGCCGATCGCCACCCCGGCGGCGCGCAGCAGGTGGAGGTCCTCGGGGCGCAGCTGCTCCTGGCGGGGCGCCTGGTGGGTGGCGCTGACCCGCAGCTCGTGCAGGCTGCGGCGGCGGTCCGGATCGGGCAGCGCCTTGAGCCCGGCCAGCACCCCGCCGGGGCCGGCCACGGCCCGGGCCCGGCCGCCGTGCCGGGCCAGGTACTCGGCCTCGTGCCACCAGAACGGCTGATCGGTGCCGATCAGCTCGGCTATCACGAAGGCGGCCGCCGGGATCCGCCGGGCGGCGAGCTGCGGCAGTGCGGTGGTGAGCACGGTGCGGTCGGCGTCGTCGAAGGTGATCAGCACGCTCCGCGGCGGCAGCGGCCGGCCCTCGGCCACCGCCCGCTCCACCTCGAGCAGCGAGACCGGGGTGGCCAGTCGGCGCAGCCGGTCCAGCTGGGCGGCGAAGGAACGCGGGTCCGGCACGCCGTGGTAGGCGAGCACGGCCAGCCGTCCGGCGGCGCGGGTGCGGCGGCGCGGCTGGCCGTGCGAGCGGCGCAGCCGGCTGCGCCGCAGCCGGGACAGCTGGGCGGGGGCGGCCGTCGGCGGGGCGACGGGCTCGGCGGCACTGGTGACGCCGGCGGCCGTACTGGCGCTGACAGTACTGGTGGTGGGCATGGACTGCGGCACGGTTCCCCCCTCGGTCGCCGATGACGGCGCGGCGGTACCACCGGAAGCCGTGCGTGGGCGGCGACCGGTCAACCCGGGCGCGGCGGCTCCGCTCCCTGGCAGGCAACGGACCACGGGGACTCCCGACCCGTGAGTGTCCGCTACCGGATCGCTCAATGTAGTGGAGACCGCCGACGTCCACCGATGGTTGTACGGCAGATGACACCTTTTCTCACAGAGGCGCGCGGCATGCGCACGAGGTCTCCCACCCACCCACGCCGCGCCGCCGCAAGCGGTGCTCCCGTGCGCCCCGGGGTATACGGTTGGGAGCATGGCCGAAACCGAACGTGACCGACCGATGACCCGGGCGGCCCGGCTCTTCACCGGCGGCGCGCTGCGCCGCCACCCCCTCCTGCTCGCGCTGGTGGGCGCCGCCTGCGTGGGCATCGGCATCATGACCGCCGTCGCCGTCCCGGACAGCGACGGCCCCGCCTGGGCGATGGCGGTGGCGGGCTGCCTGGCCGCCGGCGTGATGCTGCTCGGCCGGGTCGCGTTCGCGCGCCTCCGCCCCCCGCTGCGCCAGTGAGCCCCGGACGGTCGTGACTCGGCCGCACCGCGGGTGGGCCGCCGCGTAGGGTCGGCCCCATGCCTATTCCTCCTTTTCTGGCCGAACTCCGTTCGTTCGTCGGCACCCGCCCGCTCTGGCTCTCCGGAGTGGGCGCCGTGGTGCTGGACGGGCAGGGCAGGGTGCTGCTCGGGCGCCGCGCCGACTCCGGCGAATGGGCGCTGATCGGCGGCATCCTCGACCCGGGGGAGGAGCCGGCCGACTGCGTGGTCCGCGAGTGCTTCGAGGAGACCGGCGTGGTGGTCCGCCCCGAGCGGCTGAGCTCGGTCTCGGTCTCCCCGATGACCCAGTACCCCAACGGGGACCAGGCCCGTTACCTGGACCTGACCTTCCGCTGCCGACTGGTCTCCGGCGAGGCCCGGGTGAACGACGACGAGTCGCTGGAGGTCGGCTGGTACGTCCCGGCCGACTTCCCCGAGCTGGACGCGTACACCCGCCGCCGGATCGACATCGCGCTCGCGGACAAGCCGGAGACGGTGTTCGAGACCACCGTCTGAGGCCCCGGCCGAGGCCACCGGCTGAGGCGTCGAGACCCTCAGAGCTTGCGCTGGCGGTACATCTCCTCGGCCGCGTCCAGCACGGCGGCCAGGTCGCCGCCCGCGGTGGCGGTGGCCACGGCGGCCACCGCGCCCTCGACGAAGGGGGCGTCGGCCAGCCGGACGGGGAAGGGCAGGCCGTGCTCGTCGGCGGCGGCCAGCAGGGCGTGCACGGTCGTGACGGCGGTGCCGAGGTCGGCGAGGATGGCCACCCCGTGGCCCTGGTCCACCCGGCGGGCCGCCGCCGCGACCAGGACCGCGCTGGTGCCCGGGCCGTCCGCGAGGCTGCCGCCGGTGGTGGCCACCGGCGCCGGGTCCGGGCCGCCGCCGAGGGCCACGGCCAGCGAGCCGGCCGCCGCGGCCAGCTCCTCGCTGTGCGAGACCAGCACCAGCCCCACCCGCCCGTGCCCGCCGGGCCGGGGCGCGGGGACGGGCGACTCGGCGGTCACGGCGGAGGGGGCGGTCGAGATCGGGATCACCTCGGCGCGGTGGTCGGTGCGGTGCATCGGCTGCTCCAGGGGCAGGTCAGGGCGGCCGGGCGCCGCCGCAGACCGCCGGCGCACCCGGACCCCCACTCTGGCAGCCACCGTGCCCGCTAGCACACTCGCCGCCCCGAAGCGGGCCGATCGGCGCATCTCGGCCCGTGCGGAGGAAGCCTCGCCGAAGCACCCGCCGGGCGGCGGCGGGGTGGATACGCTGGCAGCCGGACGACCGTGGGAGGAGCTGCGCAGTGGCGGCGAACAGTGGGACGCGGGTGGAGGCCAAGCCCGAGCTGGACCTGACGGGGGCCGAGTGGCTCTCCAGCAGTCAGGGGGTGGGCGACGTACAGATCGCCTTCGTCGAGGGCTACATCGCGATGCGGGACGGCCGCCAGCCGGAGGGCCCGGTGCTGGTCTTCACCCCGGCCGAGTGGCGGGCCTTCGTCCTGGGCGCCCGGGACGGCGAGTTCGACCTCACCTGAGGCTCCGCCGAGCGGCGCCTGAGCAGCACCCCTGAGCAGCACCTGAGTACCGGCTCTGCGCCAATCCCCGATTTGTCGTTGACTGTTCGACAAGAAACAGCCCACAGTATGTGCAGCAGGCAGACGCCGTGCCCATCGCCCCCACGCGACCGAGCACGGCGCCTGCTGTGACGCCCGGCACGAGTGCCGAGCTCCTCCCGTGGTGTTGCCCGGACGCACCAGGGTGCGTCGGCCGGTCCCGGCCCCCGAAGGGGTCGGCAGTCGCCGGGAGGCGTGGCACCTTCGTCCGAGAGCGACTCGGGCGCAGGCGCCGGGTTGCCCGCGATCCGCACGCCCCCACGCGGCGGTGTCACGGGCGAGGTTCGCGGTGCGACGGGCCGGGGCCCCGCGAACCTGGCTTGTGGAGTGGTACTTCAGGTGTACGTCAGGTTGGAGTACTACGTCAGGTCTGTCGGTGTTCGTCAGGTCTGAGCGGTGGTTCTGTCGCACGACGATGCGCACAGCTGAAGGAAAGCGCACGCGGGCGCGCCGCGACATGCCGCCCCCCGGTGGATCGAGCCCACAGCGGCTGTCGTGCAGAACCGAACGTAGCCCGGACGGTTGCTCAGAGTCAACATTGGTCTCTGAGCGTGGATCTGGGCCGAGCCGCCGACCCGCCCCGTGAGCAGGCCGTGACGGGCACGTACGATGGTGTCATGTCATTTCTCCGCCGACGCTCCGGCTCGCCCGCAGGACCGGACTTCGACGTGCTCGCGATGGACCCGGGCGACTGGCCCGGCCACTTCGGCGCCATGACGATGACCGGCACGGATGGCTCGTGCCAGGGGATCTTCCTGCGCTACGACCTCTTCGGCGGCCGCGGCCCCGCGATGTTCATCGGCAATCTCCCCGAGGGCTCGCCGGCCCGGGACGCGGCCGACGGAGTCCCGTTCGAGGTCCGTCAGCTCCTGGCGGCGCTCGAGGTCGAGGAACCGGTCGAATTCGTCTCCGCCGAGGACTTCCCGGTGATGCTCGGGGACGACCTGCTGATCGTGAAGAAGATCAAGGTCAGTGAGGGCCGGGTGTTCTGCGCCCAGTTCGGCCGCAGCGACGGCGTGCAGGTCACCATCGCCTCCTGGGACAGACCGATCGCGGACGACCTCTACCAGCTGCTCAAGCCGCTGCCGGCCGACATGTTCCAGCAGGGCTGAGCGCCAGGGCATCGGCAGGGCAGCGGGTAGAGCTGACGGTGCCTTTCGGCCATGCTTGACGTGTTCGATCAACGATTCGTACAGTCACCAGCATGCCGCTCCGCCGCCTGCTGCTGACCGGTCGCAGGTACCTGGATCTGCGGCGCACCGCGAGCGCGGCGTGTCCGGGGACGCGAGTGAGGGCTCTGTAAACCCTGAGGCTCCGTCAACCCCGCACGCCGACGCCCCAGGAGGCGCCGCACCATGACCCCCACGCCCCCCACCACCGACGCCCTGACGGTGGGCCGCACCGTCGCCGACGCCCTCGCGGGCCTGCCCCGGGTGGTCGACCTGCTCGCGGCCCGCGCCGAGGAGCACGACCGGGACGCGACCTTCCCGTACCAAGGCGTCGAGGCCGTGCACGAGGCCGGGCTGCTCACCCTCACCGTGGCGCAGCGCCACGGCGGGCCGGGCGGCGGGCTGGCCGACACCGTGGCCGTGCTGGCCGGGCTCGGCCGCGGCGACGCCTCGGTGGCCGTGCTGACGGCCTGCACCCTGCTGCGCCACGCCGAGCAGGCCCGCACCGGCGGGTGGCCGGCCGCCGCGTACCGCAGACTGCTGACCGAATCCCGGCGCGGGCCCACCCTGCTCAACACGCTGCGCGCGGAGCCCGGCGGCACGGGGGCGCTGCCCGCCACGGTGGCCCGGCGGGACGGCGAGCAGTGGCTGCTGACGGGACGCAAGACCGGCTGCGCCGGGGCCGAGGCGCTGGCCTGGATGGCGGTCTGGGCGCGCACCGACGAGCGGGTGCCGCGGACCGGGCTGTTCCTGCTCCGGGGCGACGGGCCGGGCATCGAGATCGACCCGGTCTGGGACCAGCTGGGCCTGCGGGCCAGCTCCGGGCACGATGTGGTGCTCACCGCGGCGCCCTGTCCGGCCGGGCAGGTGCTCGGGCTGGCCGCGCCCGGCGAGGTGGCGCCGTTGGAGGCGGCCTGGCACGACCTGGCCTTCGCCGCCGTGCAGCTCGGGGTGGCCCGGGCCGCCCAGGACTGGCTGGTGCGCTACCTGGCCACCCAGGGGGCGGCCGCGCGCCACCGGAACGCGCTGGGCGAGCTGGAGGCCGCCCTGATCGTGGCCGAGGAGCTGCTGGCCGGGCTGGCCGGCCGGATCGACCGGGGCTGCCTGACCGCCGCGAGCCGGGCCGGCGCGGCCCGACTGCACGTGGTGCGGACGGCCACCGACGCCGTCCAACAGGCCGTCAGCCTCACCGGCACCCCGGGCCTGAGCCGCCGTCACCCGCTGGAGCGTCACCTGCGCGACTCGCTCAGCGGGCGCGGCCACTTCACCGCCGAGGACCTCACCCTCGACGGACTGGCCCAGGCCGCGCTCGACCGCCGATAACCCCTCAGCGGGTGCCCACCGCCGCGCGGACGGCGCGGCGGGCCAGGGCGGCGTCGTCGTAGAGGCGGCGGATCATGATGCGCTGCTCCTCGCCCGCGCCCGGCACGTCGTGCAGGCGTAGCTCGCGCATCAGCACCAGGACCAGGTTGACCAGGAAGGCGTCGCGGGCCACCGTGCCGCCTGACTGGGCCAGTTGGCTGATCTGGCGGCGGGCGGCGGTGTCGCCGGAGAGCACGCTCCAGAGCACCGCGAGGTCGTAGCCGGGCAGGTACCAGCCGGCCTCCTCCCAGTCGACCAGCACCGGGCCGGAGGGGGCGAGCAGCATGTTGCCGAGCAGTGCGTCGCCGTGGCAGAGCTGGAGCGGGGTGTGCGCCAGGCCGTGCAGCAGGGCGCGCAGGTCGGCCGCGTCCCGGTCGGTGAGCTGGCCGACCGAGTGGAAGCGGGCGATCTCCAGCTGGTAGTCGAGGGGCTTGCCGAACACGTCGGTCGGCGGGCGCCAGAGGTTGAGGGTGCGGACGGCGCCGAGCACGGCGCGCACCTCGCCCGGGGTCGGCGCGTTGACCGGGTGGCGCTCGCGGGAGGCCGGGCGGCCCGGCACGCGCTCCAGCACGAGCACGCACCGGTCCGGGTCGGCCGCGACCAGGCGGGGCAGGCGGATCGGCGGGCGGTGCCGGACGAAGGCCCGGTAGACCGCCACCTCGTGGTGGAAGCGCTCGGCCAGCAGCGCGTGCTGCTCGGTGCGCAGGGCTTGCGGGGCCAGGCACTTGGCCACCACGGGGGCGCGGCCGATGGTGCCGGCGATCAGGATGTGGCGGCTGCCGTCGCGGAGCACCTGGCGCGGCAGGAAGGCGGGGCATATCCGCGAGATGTTGGCGAGCGCGGCCCGCACCCCGGGGGTCTGCAGGGTGGCGGGGTCGATCCGGTCCGGGGTGGGCTCGGTGGCGGGGCGGGCGCGCAGCAGCCGGTCGGCGCCGGGGCGCAGGCCGTACGGCTCGGGGCCGCGGGGGACGGGGGTGTGCGCCGGGAGCGCGGTGCGGCCGGCCAGTGCGCGCTGGTCGCGCAGGGCCGTGGCGGGGGAGGCACCGGGACGCGGGCTCGGGGACGGCCCCTGCCCGGCCCGGCCGCCCACCGTGGTGGGGGGGCGCAGCGCGGCGCGGGGTTGGGTGGAGGTGCCGGTGGTCGCGGAGGAGTACATGGGGTGGTGAGGATCCCTTCCTGGCCGACGGTGGCCTCAGCCTGTGAGAGCTGCCTGGGGTGGTCGCCCCGCCCGAGGGCGGCGGAGCCGGGGAGCGGCAGCTGACCCCTGCTCGCCGGACGGGGAGCAGGGCGGTGGCGGGTGGGGGACGGGGTGGAGCGCAGGCGCCGGGCGCGGAGCACGGCCGCCCGGCTGCCCGCGCCCTGGGGAGAGCGGGTGCCCGTGCCTGCCGTGGCCGTGCCCGGCGCCTCCGCGCCACCCGGCCGCGCCACCCCCTCGGATGAGGCCACGGAAGTGCCGTTGACCGACCGTCAGAACGTGGCGGTGCCAAGCCCTGACGGGGCTTCCGGCCCTCCCGAACCGAAGTTGGGGTGGCGCAGCTCTACATGACACCCGGAAGCCACTGGTACACCATGTGGCGGACCCTGGCGAACCCTGGCGAATGGTTACGTGGCACATGCCGAGAGCACTAGGGTCGGTCGCAAGCCGAGATTTCCTGGGGGCTTACACGTGAGCAAGGGGCCGAACACCAGACTCGCGGACCTCTTCGCCCTGACCGGTTGGTCCAAGGGCGAGTTGGCCCGGCTGGTCAACCGGCGCGGTGCCGCGATGGGGCAGCAGCAGCTCTCCACCGACACCTCGCGGGTGCGGCGCTGGATCGAGCAGGGGGAGGTCCCCCGCGATCCGGTGCCGAGGGTGCTGGCCGCCGTGTTCACCGAGCGGCTCGGTCGTGTCGTCACCACTGAGGACCTCGGTCTGACACGACATCGGACTCCAGGAGCGGGCGGGGCATCCCCTGACGAGCCCGGTGGGCCCTGGGAGCCGGATCGGACGGCTGCGGTCCTCACCGAGTTCACGGGAATGGACCTCATGCTCAACCGACGCGGATTGGTCGGAGCCTCGGCCGCGCTCACGGCCGGGGCCGTCATCGCCGACAACCTCTACGACTGGCTCAGCGGGCACGACGTGGCGTACGCCGCCGGCCGCCCCGGCCCCCGGAAGGTCATCACGCAGGGCGGCGGACGCCCGGCACTGGACGTGTACGAGCCCGGGCCGGTCGGCCCGGACGAAGTGGCGGCGCTGGAGAACGCGGTGGACATCTTCCGCGCCTGGGACGCCTCCCGGGGCGGCGGCCTCCAGCGCAAGGCCGTGGTCGGCCAGTTGAACGAGGTGGGCGGGCTGCTCACCCACGACCTGCACCCGGCGGTGCGCACCCGGCTCTGGACGGTGGCGGCCAACCTGGCGGTGCTGGCCGGCTGGATGTCGCACGACGTGGGCCTGGAGCCCACCGCCCAGCGGTACTTCGTGATCGCGGCCCAGGCCGCCAAGGAGGCGGGCGACCGCCCGCGGGCCGGGGAGGCGATCTCCCGGGCCGCCCGCCAGATGATCCACCTCGGCCGGGCCGACGACGCGCTGGAGCTCGTCCAGCTGGCCCAGGCCAGCGGCGGCGAGCAGGCGCTGCCCCGGACGCGGGCCATGCTGCACACCGTGGAGGCCTGGGCGCAGGCCGCGATGGGCCGCTCGGAGGCCGTCCGCCGGGTGCTCGGCGAGGCCGAGGAGCTGTTCGTCCGGGAGGCCGACGGGCCGGCCCCGAGCTGGATGCAGCTCTTCAACGAGGCCGAGCTGCACGGGATGGAGGCGCTGGTCTACCGCACCCTGGCCGAGCACGACCCCGGCGCCGCCCGGCTGGCCGAGCAGCACGCCCGGCTGGCCCTGGAGCTGCGCGAGCGCACGGGCATGGAGCGCTCCACGCTGTTCGACCGGATCACGCTGGCCTCGGTCTACTGGATCTCCGGCGAGCCGGACGAGGCCCAGGTGCAGGCCAAGCTCGCGCTGGCCCTGATCGGGCAGACCTCCTCCACCCGCACCTGGGACCGGCTCCGGGAGATGTACCGCCTCTCCGGGCGCTACCAGGGCGAGGCCGGGGTGGCGGAGCTGCGGGCGCAGATCGAGGGCGCGATGCCGAGGCGGCGCCGGCCGGTCTGAGGCCGGTGGGTGAGCGCGGTACTGCCCCGGATTGCTCCGGGCACGAAGAAGGCCGAGGCGACAGGGGTGCGCCTCGGCCTGTTCACGACTCTCCCACATCCCGGGCCGGCCGGCGGGCCGTTCCGACAAATTCGCTTGATACGTCCCAGGGGCATATGCATTTCGGCAGGTTGTCGGCCTTGTGTGCGTATAAGGCCCTCAGGCGGTAACCTTCGGTGATTCCGGCGCCCGGGCGCCCACCGCAGGACCCACCAGACCCCCGGCGACGGAAATCCCGTTGCCACTACGATCGCCGCAACGGATGCTGACCTCATGTTCGAGCCAGTGATAGCACCCAGTGCCAGCCTCCTCGGCCTCCTCCAGCGAGGCCGGGGTGACGGTCAGTTGCATGCGCTGGCCGCCGACCGCACCGAGGCGATCGCCGCGCTGGAGCACTGCGTCACGAGCGACCCCAGGGCCGACTGGCAGCTGGAGAACAGGTCGCTCTACTACGCACGCCTCTACATGGAGCTGGAGGCACCGCTCAGCGGTCTGGAGCTGCACCTGCACGCCCCCGAGGACGCGCTGGACGACAGCGAGAGCCGCACCGGCCTCACCCTCGCCGTGCTCGGCCACCTGGCCGGCTACGGGCGGCGCGACGCGCTCGACCTGCTGCGCGGCTACGTGCTGAGCGGCAGCAACTGGGCCTGGGCCCTGGACGAGCTGGCGCTGCGCGACGACGACCAGGCGCTGCTCTCGCTCGCCCCCGCCGTGCTGGCCCGCTTCCCAGCCGACGAGGAGGGCGAGGCCGAGCTGCGCGCCGCCGTCCGCGCCGCCTACGAGCCGCGCCCCTGGCACCTCTGGGCCGCCCACCACCCGCGGGTGGCCGCCGCCACCGAGCAGTCGCCCTTCGACCTGTGGCAGCGCCAGCTCAACCGGGCCGGTGTCACCCCCGGCTGGAGCACGGTGGACGTGCTCGCCTGGGCCGACACCCCCGCGCACCAACCCGGCGACACCCGGGGCGTGGCGCGCCGCGGGGCCGCCGCGGCCCGCTGCCTGGCCGCCGTGGTCCGCCCCGAGGACCGCCCGATCGTGCTCGACGCCGCCCGGGCCGGCGCGCCCGGCGGCAGAGTCGCCGCCCTGCGGTACCTGCTGGACCAGCAGGACGAGGAGACGGCCGGCCTGATCGAGCTCGCCGCCGCCGACGTGGACCACCGCATCGTGGCCGCCGCCCTCGACCTGGTCGGCCGGATGCGCGGCCCCGCCGCCCTGGCCCACGCCCGCCGCTGGGCCGACCCGGCCACCGGCGGCGCCGACAGCGCCCTCGGCGAGGCCGCCGTCCTGCTGCTCGCCGACGCCGGCGAGCCCGGCGACGGCCCTCGGGTGGTCGCGGCGCTGCGCCGCTGGATCTCCGTCCACGGCGTCACCGGCGCCGGCCTCGGCACCCTGGTCGACGGCGTCGGCCGGCTGGCCGCCGCCGGAGCCGTCTCGGCCCTGCGCCACGTCTACGGCGAGGCCGCCTCCTCCGAGCTGCGCGGCCGGGCCGCCCAGGCCCTGGCCCGGGTCGACGGCTACTTCGCCCGCGGCATAGCCGTCGAGTGCCTCTGGGACTGCGAGGAGACCACCCGCGAGCTCGCCGCGCGCCACGTCGCCACCACCGGCGACGTCCGCGTCCTCGAGCGGCTCCGCCGCCTCGCGGCCGATCCGGCCGAGGAGGCCGAGGTGCACGCCGCCGTCCGGGGGCGGCTGACCGCGCGGGACAAGGCGGCCTGAGCGGCGCAGCGGCGCACGGCGCTTCGCGGGTGGGGTGCCGGGCTTCGGTTCCGGGGCGTTAGGCGTCCCACCTGACATTGGGTGGCCGTCGGCGATGCGTGATCGTCGACCCGCTGGGGCATGATGGGCCGGACGCCGTCCGCCGCCTCTTCGAACCCGGAGTGCCCGCCCGCATGAACCGCTCCCGCACCCTCGCCCGCCTCGCCGTCCCGGCCGCCGCCCTGCTCGGCGCCCTCGCGCCGGCCGGCCCGGCCCTCGCCCACGTCGAGGTGGAGCCCGCGACGGCGCAGGCCTTGGCCGTCGGCGCGGTGGTCGGCTTCAACGCTGAGGGCGAATCGGACACCGCCGGCATCACCAAGCTCCAGGTCGTCCTCCCCACCGGCCTCGCCCCGGCAGACATCACCCTCGCCGAGGGCCCCCAGGGCTGGCAGCTCACCCCCGGCCCCGACGGCTACACCCTCACCGGCACCGCCCTCGCCCCGGGCAAGGCCGCCGACTACAAGATCAAGGTCCGCCAGCTCCCCGACGCCAAGGAGCTGGTCTTCAAGACCCTGGTCACCTACTCCGACGGCCACATCGACCGCTGGATCGACCTCCCCACCGGCGGAGCCGAACCCCAGCACCCGGCCCCCATCCTGAAGCTCACCCCCGCCGCCGCAGGAGCCACCCCCCTCCCGGTCGCTTCCGCCTCCGCCACGGCCACCCCGTCCTCCGCCGCCCCGTCGGCGCCTGCCACTCCGGCGCCGGCCACGACGGCCTCGGACAGCAAGTCCTCCTCCTCGAACTCGGGCACCGTGGTAGGCGTAGTGATCGCCATCGTGGTGGTCGCGGTCGGCGGCATCTTCTGGTGGCGCCGCCGCTCCTCCGGCAACTGATCGAGTCCCGCAGCAGCGAGTTGCGGGTCACCGCTCGACAGGTGCGTGGGCCTGGCGGTACCAGCGGTGGTGGACGATCGGCTCGACGGACAGCATCGCCGCGCCCGCCACTGCGCCGATCAGCAGGGAGGCCCACCCGCCGTGGTGGAGGAGTGCGGCGAGGCAGGCGGCGGCGATGGCCAGGGGGCGCAGGAGGGTGAGCGGGCCGAGGCCGATGACCGTGGCCAGGGTGCCGGCGCGGAACGGCAGCACGAAGTAGGCGGTCAGCGAGAGCAGGACGGCGGCGGCGTAGGCGGTGAGCGGGAGCAGGTAGCCGAGTCCGCCGGCGGTCAGTGCGGCGTAGGCGTGGTCCGGGGCGGCGGCGGTGAGCAGGTGGAGGGCGGCGGTCAGTGCCGGGGCGAGCAGCAGGACGGCTCCGACGGCCAGCCCGCGTAGGGCGGCGCGCGTGTTGGCGCGGTGTTTGCGGATGCGGGCGTCGCGGCCGGCGTAGGCGCGGAAGCCGCTGAAGGCCGCGTCGACCAGGCCGAGCGCGGCCAGGGGGAGAGCGGGCGTCATCGGGTGGCCCGGGTGAAGTGTTCGGGGCCGAGGAGTCGGCGGGAGGCGCGGCCGAGGGCCTGGCGCAGGGGGGCTTCCAGCTCCGGGCGTAGGCCGAGGACCGGGCGCAGGGTGGTGCAGAAGGGGTTGGCGGCGCGGCGGGGCTCGTAGAGCAGGGGCCGCAGGCCCGAGGCGGTGGCGGCTCGTAGCAGGGACTCGTCGCTGTGGGCCCGTCGGGCGGAGGCCACGCCGTCGTGGCGGCCCAGGGGGTGGCGCATCCGGGCGCGGTGGAACATCCATGCGCCGATGGGGGCGAGGCCGGTCGCGGCGATGTCGTAGTGGCAGAACGCCAGGGCGGGGGAGGCGCCTTGGGCCCGGAAGAAGTCGGTCAGCGCGGGCTCGGGGAAGTGGTGCAGGACCCCGGTGGAGATGTACACGGTGGCGGGCTCGGGCAGGGCGAAGGCGTTGCCATGGACGAAGCGGCAGTCGAGCCCCTCCTCGCGGGCCAGGCGGGCCGCCTCGCCGACCAACGCGGCGTCGAGGTCGACGCCGACCAGTTCGACGTCGGGGGCGAGTGCGTCGGTGGCGGCCAGCCAGCGGACCAGGTAGCCGAGCCCGCAGCCGATGTCGACCAGGCGGTACGGCCCGGGCCGGCCGGTGGCCCGGATCGCGGTGAAGAGCGGGTCGAGCAGGTGGACGAGGCGTTCGCCGATGCGGAGTTCCTCGCTCAGGCGCTGGAGCTCGGTGTGCACGCTGATCAGCAGGCGGTCGACGGCGTCCGCGTCCAGGATGCCGTCCCGGTCGGCCGGCAGGCCCGCCACGATCCGCGCGGCCCGGTGGTCACCGTTCGCGCGAAGCCGCTCGACCACCTCGGAACGCCGCACCGGCAGCCGCCGGCCGTTGTCCGGGTCGACCGCGGTGATCAGGTCGGAGATCTCCAGCTGGGGCACACGCAGCACTCTACGACGGCAGGGTGGGGATCCGTTCCGTCCGGGGCGGCCGGTCAGTGGGTGGTGAGGCGGGTGTGGAGGGCCTCGGCGTCCGGGAGGAACCAGAGCTGGCGGCCCCGGTTGCTCTCGAAGACGAAATCGCGCAGCGCCGTGCTGGTGTCCAGGTAGGACTGGATCTCGCCGAGGACGGCGAGGCCCAGGCGGTAGGTGGCGAACTTCTGGACGACGGTGCCCGCGAGGCCGGTCCGCAGCTGGAAGAACTCGGGTGGCAGGCGTTCGACCGGGAGGGCGACCCACTCGGCGCCGAGGCCCATGGCGTCGCCGAGGAGGTCGGTGGCCGCGCGTTCGTCGGCGATCGGCGGGCCGTCCGGGGCGCAGGCGAGGACGGGGGTGTCGGCCAGGTGCCGGAGGTGGTCGGGCATGGCGGGGCTGCCTTCCGGAGGGGTCAGGTGGGGCGGTCGACCAGGGAGTGGATGATGTGCAGCAGGTCGGCGGTGCTCTCCAGATCGCCCAGGACGATGAGCTTGAGCGTGGCCCGCTCCTCGTCGTGGACGGCCTCCACCCGTAGGCGGCGGCCGCCCTCGCCGGTGCTCGCGCTGAGGGCGGCGGCCGCGACGGTGTTGGTCAGGCGGGCCGCCGCCGGGGTGTCGACGCCGTCGATCTGGACGATGCTCGACACCTCGGCGTGGTGCCCGGCTTGGGCCGGGGGAGCGGGGGTGCCGGTGAAGGCGGCCAGGTCGGCCCGGCTGATCCGGTACTGGCGGCCGACCTGGCTGGCGCCGAGCCTGCCGTCGCGGACGTACCCCCGGACGGTCTTCACGTGCAGGCCGAGGAGCTCCGCCACCTGCTCGACGGAGTAGTACTGCTGCTCGGGCATGACGGACCCACCACTCCTGCTCATGTTCGCTGTTCTTCCCTCACGTTACCTCAACGTGGCGGATCGAGGGAAGGTGAGGGAGTCAGAGGGAGGGGAGGAGGGAGAAGCGCAGCGGGGTGCCGGGGCGGACCTGCGCCGCTGCCGCGAGGTCGGCGGCGGGCACCACGCCGATCACGGGGTAGCCGCCGGTGGTGGGGTGGTCGGCGAGGAAGACCACCGGGCGGCCGTCGGCCGGCACCTGGACGGCGCCCAGCACCATGCCCTCGCTCTCCAGCTCCGCGGTCCGGGCGCGGGCCAGGGCCGGGCCCTCGGTGCGGAGCGCGATCCGGTTGCTCGCGGCGGCGACGCGGTAGCGCCCGCGCTGGAGAACGGCCAGCGCGTCCGGCGCGAACCAGTCCGCGCGGGGCCCGGGCCGCAGTCGCAGGAGGAGTTCTTCGGGCGGTCGTGCGGACGGGGTGAGCCCGTCTGCCGCGCGCCCGAACTCGCCCCAGGTGGAGGCTTCTTGGGCTTCTTGGGCGAGCCAGGCGGCGCCCTTCGCCGGGGTGGGCGCCGCCGGGGCGAGTGGGGTGCCCACTGGCAGCTGGTCGTCGACTCGGAGCGGCGCGGGGCCGAGGCCCGAGAGGAGGTCGGCCGAGCGGCTGCCGAACGCGGGAGGGACGGCGATGCCGCCCGCCACCGCCAGGTAGCTCCGGACGCCATGGGTGGCGGCGCCGATCTCGATCACCGAACCCGCCCCGACGGCGATCGCCGCGCCCCAGGCAGCCGGCCGACCCGCGACCCGGACCGGCGCCGGGGCGCCCGTGACGGCCACCAGCACCGGTGCCAGCGCCCGCAGGGCCACCCCGCCCAGCGTGGTCTCCAGGCCGGCCGCCCCGGCGGGATTGCCCACCAGACGGTTGGCCGCCATCAGGGCGGGGGCGTCGAGCGCGCCGCCGCGCGGCACCCCGAGATGGGCCACCCCACGGCGTCCGAGATCCTGAACCGTCGTCAGCGGCCCCGGCCGCAGCACCACCAGCACGTCGTCGACCCCTCTCCGCCCCTCAGTATCGACCACGGGCGCAGGCCGGCGCCGCTCGCCCGGGTCGTGGGGCGGGCGCGGTCGTCCTAGGTTGAGGGGAGGGGGAAGGCGCAGCGGCGCGAGGAGGCGGAGCGATGTCCGTCGTGGAGTCGGAACCGAAGGTCCAGGGCGGGGCGAAGGCGCTGGACGAGGAGAAGCAAGGGGCGTTCGCGGGGCGGATGCTTCAGATGATCAATGATTCCTGCCTGGCCCTGATGACCGGGCTGGGGCACGAGAGCGGGCTGTTCGACGTGATGGCGGGGTTGGAGCCGGCCACCAGTGCGGGGGTGGCGAAGGCGGCCGGCTTGGACGAGCGGTACGTGCGGGAGTGGCTGGGGGCGATGGTCACCGGCGGGGTGGTGGAGTACGAGCCGGTGCGGGGCACGTACCTGCTGCCGGCGGAGCACGCGGCCTCGCTCTGCCGGGCGGCCGGGCCGAACAACCTGGCGCGGATCGCGCAGGATCTGGGCATGCTGGCCGAGGTCGAGCAGCAGGTGCTGGCGGCGTTCCGGACGGGGGCGGGGGTGCCGTACTCGGCGTACCCGAGGTTCCAGGCGATCCAGGCGGAGGAGTCGGGCGAGGTGTTCGACCTCGCGCTGGTGGACGGGATCGTGCCGCTGGTGCCCGGGCTGGCGGAGCGGCTGCGGGCGGGGATCGACGTGGTGGACATCGGCTGCGGGCAGGGGCACGGGGTCAACGTGCTGGCCCGGGCCTTCCCGGCCTCGCGGCTGCGCGGGCTCGACCAGTCCGAGCAGGGCATCGCGGCGGCCCGGGCCGAGGCGGCCGAGTGGGGGCTGGCCAATGCGGAGTTCGAGGTCGGGGACAGTGCCGAACTCACCGGCGACTACGACCTGGTGACGGCCTTCGACGTGATCCACGACCTGGCCCGCCCGGCGGAGACCCTCGCCGCCGTGGCCGGTGCGCTGCGCGAGGACGGCGTCTTCCTGATGGCCGACATCTCGGCCTCCAGCCGGTTGGAGGAGAACATCGGGCACCCGCTCTGTCCGGCGCTCTACGCCTTCTCGGTCTTCTACTGCATGAGCGTCTCCCTGGGGGAGGGCGGCGCCGGCCTCGGCACCGCCTGGGGCGAGCAGACGGCGCTGCGGATGCTGGCGGAGGCGGGCTTCGGCCGGGTGGAGACCCGGCGGGTGGAGGACGACATCCTCAACGTGTACTACCTCGCCAGGCGCTGAGCCGTCGTCACCAGCGGCCTGGAGCCCCGGTCCAGCGGACCGGGGCTCCAGGCCGCTCGGGCAGCCGTGTCCGCACGTTCTGTCAGAAGCCTTGACACAGGGGTGAGCCGGGCCGTTCGATGGCCCTCGCCATGTTCGATCAAGTCGAATTTTGGCCGATCATGTTCACTTCTGGGGATCGGTGTCAGGGATGGGGAAGCGGATGGCGACCAAGCGGAATGCGCGGCTGCGACAGGTGGCCGTGGCAGCCGGAGTGCTGGTGGCGGCGGTCGGGGTGGTGCCGCCCGCGAGCGCCGACGCGGTGGCACCCCTGCTCCAGGTGCCGCCGATGGGGTGGAACGCCTGGAACACCTACGGCTGCAACGCCACCCAGGCGCTGGTCGAGTCGGTCGCCGACGCCATGGTGGCGAACGGCATGCGCGACGCCGGCTACCGGTACGTCAACGTGGACGACTGCTGGATGACCCGGGACGCGAGCGGCAACCTGACCGGCAACTCCAACTACCCCGACCTGAAGGGGCTCGGCGACTACCTGCACGCGCGCGGGTTCAAGTTCGGCATCTACGAGTCGCCCGGCGCCAAGACCTGCGCGGGGTACTCGGGCAGCGCCGGGCACGAGGTCAACGACGCGAACACCTTCGCCTCCTGGGGCGTCGACTACCTGAAGTACGACTACTGCCAGACCGCCCCCTCGCTCTCCGCCCAGGTGGACACCTTCGCCACTATGCGCGCCGCGCTGCGCGCCACCGGCCGCCCGATCGTCTTCAGCATCAACCCGAACAGCGGCAGCAACACCGGCGCGGGCGTGACCCGGAGCTGGGGCGAGGTCTCCGACCAGGCGCGCAGCACCGAGGACATCGGGAACCAGTGGTGGGGCCAGAGCTGGCCCAACGGCATCGCCAACATCGTCAGCGAGAACGCCACCCTGGCCTGGCGGGCCCAGCCGGGCTCGTTCAACGACGCCGACATGCTGGAGGTCGGCAACGGCGGGCTGAACGCGACCGAGGAGCAGACCCACTTCGCGATGTGGGCGATGATGGCCTCGCCGCTGATCGCCAGCGCCAACCCGAGCAGCATCAACGCGACCTCGCTGGCCCTGCTGAAGAACCCGCGGCTGATCGCGATCGACCAGGACACCCTCGGCCTTCAGGCCCGGGTGATCGCCGGCACCCGGCTGGTCAACTCCTCCGGCTCGCTGACGCTGGCCAAGCCGCTCGCCAACGGGGACGTGGCGCTCGCGCTCTACAACGGCTCCGACAGCGCGCAGACCCTCGGCACCTCGCTGGCCGCCGTGGGCATCCCCGGCACCGGCACCTGGACCGACCAGTACACCGGCGCGGTCGCCCAGAGCGGCGCCGGCTCGATCTCCGTCCAGGTGCCGGCCCACGGCACCGCCGTGTACCGGGTGACGGCGCCGGGCGCGCCGGCCGGCTGGTACTCCGCGCTGGTCACCCCTTCGGCGGCGGCGCAGACCTACGAGGCCGAGGACCCGGCCCGCTCGATCGTGGCGGGCCGCTGGACGGCCAACTCGGGCGCCGTCTTCTCTGCCTGCCCGGTCTGCTCGGGCGGGCAGAAGGTGAGCTGGATCGGCGGCACCAACAAGCTGTACCTGAACGGGATCTACGCCCGGAACGCCGGCACCTACCCGGTGACCGTGCGGTACGTGAACGGGGGCGGCGACCGCGACGCCTCGGTCTGGACCAACGGCCAGAACCTGCAGAAGGCGACCTTCCACGGCAACGGCAACTGGAACTCGACCCAGACGGCCGTGGTCAACCTGCAGCTGAACGCGGGCTACAACACCGTCAGCTTCGGCAACGAGTACGGCGGCTGGGCCCCGGACATCGACGCGATCTCGGTGCCCGCCACCGGCTGAGCCGGCGTACGGCCCGTCAGCCCCGGGTCGGGGTGAACCTGACCCGGGTGCCCGGGGCGAGCAGGGCCGGCGGCTGCCGGGTCTCGTCCCAGAGCGGGGTGGCCGTGCGGCCGAGCAGCTGCCAGCCGCCGGGGCTGGGGCGCGGGTAGACGCCGGTGTAGGGCCCGGCCACCGCGACCGAGCCGGCCGGGACCGCCGGGCGTGGGGTGGCCCGGCGCGGCAGGTGACGGCCCTCGGGCAGGCCGGTGAGGTAGGCGAAGCCCGGGGCGAACCCGCAGAAGGCGACCCGGTACTCGGGCGCGCTGTGGATCCGGACGGCGGCCTCGGGCGAGACGCCCCAGAGCGCGGCGGCCTCGGCGAGGTCGGCGCCGTCGTAGACGGTGGGGAGCTCGACCAGCGGGCCATCGGCGGGCGGCCGGTCGGGCAGCCGCCAGCCGGCCAGCAGCCGGGCGAGGCCGGCCCGGTCGGCCAGGCCGTCGAGCAGGACGGTGCGGGCGGCCGGCACGATCTCGGTGATCGCGGGGAGCTCGGCCCGGCGGGCGAGCAGCTCGGCGTAGAGCGCGGCGACCCGGCCGGGGGAGTCTGCGGTGAGCAGCAGCGCGTCCTCGCCGACCGCCCGGAGCTCGAACGCCCGGAGGTCCTCCGGGGGGAGGTCCCCAGGGCTGGAAGGTGTGCTCACGCGAAGGCCTCGACGCGGACGCCGGCCGAGGCGAGGGCGCCGCGGACCCGCCAGGCGAGCTGGGCGGCGCCCGGGGTGTCGCCGTGGACGCAGAGCGAGCGGGCCTGGACGGAGACGAGTTCGCCGCCGACGGCGGTCACCTGGTTGTCGCGGGCCAGGCCGACGGCCCGGGCGATCACCGCTTCGGGGTCGTGCACCACGGCCTCGGGGTCGCGGCGCGGGACGAGGGTGCCCGACCAGGTGTAGGCGCGGTCGGCGAAGGCCTCGGTGACCACGGGCAGGCCGACGCCCTCGGCCACCATCAGCAGCCGCGAGCCCGGCAGCCCGAGCACCGGCAGCGGGCCGTCGCAGACCGCCCCGGCGCGCAGCACGCCCGCCACCACGGCCTCGGCCTGCTCGGAGTCGGCCACCACGCGGTTGTAGAGGGCGCCGTGCGGTTTGACGTAGCTGACCCGGGAGCCCGCCGCGCGGGCGAAGACCTGGAGCGCGCCGATCTGGTACGCGATTTCGTCGGCCAGCTCCTCGGAGGGTACGTCCATCGCACGGCGGCCGAAGCCGGCCAGGTCGCGGTAGGAGACCTGGGCCCCGATCCGGACGCCGCGTTCGGCGGCCAGCGCGCAGACCCGGCGCATGGTGGAGGGGTCGCCCGCGTGGAAGCCGCAGGCCACGTTGGCACTGGTCACCACGGAGAGCAGCGCCTCGTCGTCGGTCAGGGTCCAGCGTCCGAAGCCCTCGCCGAGGTCCGCATTGAGATCGATCACCGCACCGGCCACGCCAGACCCGCCTCCCGCGCCACGCTCCTGGGGGTGATGGTAGGGCCTGCCCGGTGGTGCCCACGCCACTGACCCAGGACCGGGGCGGCCGCCGGGGCCCGCAGCCTCACCCGACCGGCCGAGCGGGCCCGGGGCGCCCTCCCGGCCGGGCCTCAGCCGGCCGGACGGTACGGGTGCGAAGCCTCCAGCCGCCGGATGCCCCGCAGCACGATCAGCAGCGGCAGCGCCCCGATCACCCCGAACGACATGTCGATGAATCGCCAGTAGAGCGGAATGCCCCGGAGCGGCCCGCAGATCAGGGCCAGCGGGATGATCCCCGCGCAGGCGATCAGCGCCCAGCGGATCACCCAGACATTGCGGACCGGGTCGCGCAGCGGCCCCCAGAAGGCCACCGCGATCACCAGGTGGGCGAAGGCGAGCCAGTCGGTGCCGTACGCGAGGAAGGGGTAGCGGTCGTCGGTCTCGGCGATCCCGTCCCGGACCCGGTCCACCCAGCCGGCCAGCGCCGGGACGTGCTCGGCGAGCGGCGAGCCGTCCACCGCGGCGGCCAGCCAGCGGGTCTCGTGCTGGAGCGGGAAGGCGGTCAGGCCGCTGAGCACCAGGCAGACGATGAAGATCCAGAGCCAGCGGCGGACAGTGCGCCGGTCCCGTTCGATTTCGCTCATGGCGGGCACTCTAGACCTAGATTTGAACGTGTTCAATTCTGCGGGACAAGAGGTGCGAGCAGGCTCGTTTCGGACCTTGTGGGTGCGAACCCCTAATCTTGTCCACCGTGACCGCCATCGCAGAACAGCCCGCCGACCTCGGGCTCCGGCCGCCCGCCGGGGCAGCCGCCCGGCCCGCGCCCGGCCCCGCCGCCGACGAGGGCCTGGCTCGTCGGCTCAAGGCGCTGGCCTGCACCGCGCCGCTGCACGACCTGGAGAGCCGCAAGGTCAACCTGGCCGGCGAGTACTCCTCGTACGCGATGGCCGAGGTCGGCCTGGCCGTGATCGACCTGGTCACGCTCAACATGGACTTCGACACCGGGGCCGACCGCGAGATAGTGCTGGGCCGCCTGCTGCCGCGGGTCGCCGCGCAGAACCCGCACCGGCCGGGCGCCGAGCACGAGCGGGTCGCCCGCTGGGTGCTCGAATCTCTGATCAACGTGGGCTCGGTCGACCGCGGCTTCCGCGCCGTCTACGGCACCTTCGGCGCCGACGGCAGCTACGTGCGGCGCGACTACGACTTCAAGCTGCTCGAGGAGGTGCCCGGCCCGGACGGCGGGGTCTACCTGCGCTCCACCGACGAGGCCGTCAACGTGCTGGTCGGCGCGCTCGACACCGACGTCACCTCCGCGCAGATCGCCGCCGAGGTCAAGCTGGAGGTGCTGATCCGGCGCGGCCGCCTGGCCGACGCCCAGCTCGCCGCCGAGCAGGCCCGGTACCGGACCGTCCAGTACGCGGAGACGCTGCGGCGCGCTCTGGAGGCGACCCGGCGCAACGTCCGCGCGGTCGACTGGATGCAGGCCATCCCGGACATGATCGACGAGGCCCTCGACCACATCGCCGACCGGTACCGGCACGAGAACGCTATCCTCACCAACATCCGCAAGGCCCGGGACGAGGCAGAGGACACTGAGCACAAGCGCCGCGCCGCCGAGCTGGTCGACATCGTCAAGGACTGCATCCGGCGGCACACCCAGCTGCAGACCCGCCTGCTCGAGGCCGGCCCGCTGTTCCGCGCCGAGCAGGACCGGCAGGCCTTCGCCGCACCCACCGCGAGCAGCGGGGTCGACCTCTACGGCCAGCTGCTGGCCCCCGTGCTCGGCCTGCCGATAGCGCAGGCCACCCGGCCCACCGACGCCTTCTTCCGGCGGGGCATCGGCCTGCGGACCCCGGTCGCCGTCCGGGTCACCGACCTGGTCGACCTGCTGCTCACCCCGCCGGTGGAGCGCGAGCACCTCGGCGCCGAGCTGCCCGACCCCGATCTGGTCGCCACCCCGGACGACAGCCGCTTCTCCGAGGCCCAGCTGGAAGCCGCCCTGGAGCTGCTCGACCTCCCGGCCGACGCCCCCCGCCGGCTCTCCGGCCTGCTGGCCGAGGCCCGGCGCACCGACCCCGAGCTGCCGTACCTGGTCGCCCTGCTCGCCGTCCACGCGGCCAGCCCGCCGGTCGGCACGGCGTACCGGCAGGGCGAGGAGCGCCTGCTCTTCGCCGTCGACGACGGCACCCGGCTGGACGACCCGGAGTTCGGCGGGGCGGACCTGATCGTGGGCAGCGCACTGCTCGACGCCGTCGGGATGGCAGCGGACCGAAAGGACAACCTCTAGTTGCACTATCAGGGGCGCGAGGAACGGCGCGGCCGACCATGCACCCTGGTGTACGTGTGTACGGTGCCGCACTTGCACTGTCCGTTGACGGTGCAACTGGCTCCCTGCGGTAGCTGACACCGACGCTTCTTCCGATTTCGCGCAGTTCCCCGCGCCCCTGAAAACCCCCAAGGACCCCACACCGTGAACTACTACTCAGAGACCGAGAGCGAGCCGGCTCCGGCTGCCGCGTTGACCCCCGCCGATGTGGCGGATGCGGCGCGGCTGGTGTCGTTCGGGTTGCAGGCGAAGCTGCTGCCCGCGCGGGATGCGGAGTACGGGGAGCTGGTGCGGCGGTACCGGGAGGACCCGGGGTTCGCCCGGCTCGCGGACGCGGTGGCGACCGGGATGGGGCTGGTGGTCCTGGAGGTGTCGCCGCGGGCCGGGATGGCGGTGGCGGCGGCCGAGGACTCGGTGTTCGCGGTGCGGATGGGCGACTACTCGCGGCGGGCGGCGAGCGAGTCCACCGACCGGTTCCTGCACGGGCTGGCCCACCTCGCGGTGGCGGCGATGGCCTTCCCGCGGCCGGAGGACCTGGCGGACGACGGGTACCTGGGGCGGATCACCGTGAACGGGGTGGACGCCTTCGTCCGGCAGGCCTGCCGGCGGCTGGAGGAGCAGGCGGACGCGGAGGGGGCCAACACCGACCCGGCCAGCGACGCGCCGGGGCTGGAGGCGGCCTGGCGGGTCTGGGCCCGCCGCAGTGCGACCGGTGCGACCAAGGACGCTCGACGGCTCTCCGGGTCGACCATCGGGATCGTCTCCAAGGCGGTGCTCTTCCTGGTCGACTCGGGCTTCCTGCAGAAGACCTCGGACGACGCCGGCGGCACCTACCGCACCACCGCCCGCTACCAGCTCCAGGTCCGCGACCTGGCGGGCAGCGCGGCGATGGCCGAGCTGCTCGACCTCGGCGTCGTGCCGGTCAGCGACGGCACCGCCACGCTGCTCCCGGCCGACCATTCGGAGGAACTGGTCGCCGACGCCGGCCTGCCCTTCCACTCGCTGTAAGGCGGCGGGCCCGACCCCGTCCTAGCCTGGCCCTACGGGGGCAGGTGCGGACGGCGGAAGGTGGCGGTCGTGAAGGAGCCCGAGGAGTCGAAGGCCGAGCCCGGCGCGCCGGAGTACCGGCCCTACCGCCACCCGGCGGCCGGGTGGGGCGCGGCCAAGAGCGTCACGAGGTTCCTGGTGCGCGCGGGCGAGTACGTGGACGGGCCGCGCGCGGTCATGAAGATGAACCACGAGGACGGCGGGTTCGACTGCCCGGGCTGCGCCTGGCCGGACGACCTCAAGGGGCTCAAGCTCGACCTGTGCGAGAACGGGATCAAGCACGTCACCTGGGAGATGACCCGCAAGCGGGTGGACCGGGAGTTCTTCGCGGCGCACACCGTCACCGAGCTGAGCGGGTGGAGCGACTTCGCGCTGGAGGACCAGGGCCGGCTGACCGAGCCGGTGGTCTACGACCCGGCGAGCGACCGGTACGTGCCGATCGGCTGGCAGGAGGCCTTCGAGCTGGCCGGCCGGGCGCTGCGGGAGCTGGCCGATCCGGACCAGGCCGCGTTCTACACCTCCGGGCGGCTGGGCAACGAGGCGACCTTCCTGTACCAGCTGATGGCCCGTGAGCTGGGCACCAACAACCTGCCCGACTGCTCGAACATGTGCCACGAGGCCAGCGGCCGGGCGCTGCAGGCCGCCCTGGGCACCGGCAAGGGCACGGTGGACCTGAAGGACTGGGAGAGCGCGGACGCGCTGTTCATCCTGGGGGTCAACGCCGCCTCGAACGCGCCCCGGATGCTCACCGCGCTGGCCGAGGCACACAAGCGCGGCGCGCAGATCGTGCACGTCAACCCGCTGGTGGAGGCCGCCGCCCGGCGCGCGATCATCCCGCACGACTTCGTGGACATGGCGCTGAACCGGGCCACGGCCACCAGCACGCTGAACGTCCAGCCGCGGATCGGCGGCGACATGGCGCTGCTGCGCGGCATGGCCAAGGCGATCCTGGCGGAGGCCGAGCGCGATCCCAAGGCGCTGGACCAGCTCTTCATCGAGCGGCACACCAGCGGGTTCGAGGCGTACCGGGCGGTCTGCGAGGCCACCTCCTGGGCGGAGATCGAGCGGCAGTCCGGGGTGGACCGGGCGCAGATCCTGAACGTGGCGCGGGTCTACCGGCAGGCGGACCGGTCCATCGTCAGCTGGTGCCTGGGCGTCACCCAGCACGAGCATGGGGTGGACACCGTCCGCGAGATCGTCAACCTGCTGCTGTTGCGGGGCAACCTGGGCCGGGAGGGGGCCGGGCCCTCGCCGGTGCGCGGGCACAGCAACGTGCAGGGCAACCGCACCTGCGGGATCGACCACCGGCCCACCGAGGAGTTCCTGGCCCGGCTCGACGAGGTCTGCGGGATCACCGCGCCGCGCGCGCACGGCAAGGACACCGTGGCCACCATCGAGGCGATGCGCCGGGGCGAGGTCAAGGTCTTCGTCGGGATGGGCGGCAACTTCGCGCTGGCCGCGCCCGACACCCCGTACACCTACGCGGCGCTGCGCGCCTGCGAGCTCACGGTGCAGGTCAGCACCAAGCTCAACCGCAGCCACCTGGTGCACGGGCGGCGGGCGCTGATCCTGCCCTGCCTGGGCCGGACCGAGAAGGACGTGCAGCGCGCCGGGGAGCAGGCCACCTCGGTCGAGGACTCGATGAGCATGGTGCACCTCTCCCGGGGCATGAAGCGCCCGGCCTCGCCGCACCTGCTCTCCGAGCCCGCGATCGTCGCGGGCCTGGCCCGGGCCGCGCTGCCGGAGAGCCGCACGCCCTGGGCCTGGTACGTGGAGGACTACGACCGGATCCGCGACACGATGGCCGAGGTGCTGGACGGCTTCGAGGACTTCAACCGGCGGGTCCGGCGCCCGCTCGGCTTCCGGATCAAGCAGCCCGCCCGCGAGCTGGTCTTCGGCACCCCCACCGGCCGGGCGGAGTTCTCCGCCGCCCCGCTGCCGGACGTCGTGCCCGCCCCGGGCACCCTCGCGCTCGGCACGATGCGCAGCCACGACCAGTGGAACACCACGATCTACTCCGAAGACGACCGCTACCGGGGCATCAAGAACCTGCGCACCCTGGTCTTCATGAACCCGGACGACATGCGCGAGCGCGGGGTCGGCGAGTTCGACCCGGTCGACATCACCGCGACCGCCAAGGACGGCTCCACCCGGTCCGTCCAGGGCTACCTGGCCGTCCCGTACGACATCCCGCGCGGCTGCGCGGCCGGGTACATGCCGGAGCTGAACGTGCTCTGCGCGATCGGCGACTTCAGCACCCAGAGCGACCAGCCGATCATGAAGCACCTCAAGGTCACCGTGGTCCGCTCGCCGGCCTGACGGGCTCAGCCGCCGTGCAGGAAGCGGTCGAGCAGCAGGTAGGCGCGCTGCTCGCCGGCGGCCAGCACCGCCGGGTCGACGCCCGCCTCCCACAGCTCGCCCGCCGCCGCGTCCTCGGCCTCCCGCAGCTCCACCAGGGCGGCGGCCAGCCGGACCTGGACGGCGGGACGGCCGGGCCCGGTGCCCGGCCGCTCGCGCAGTGACCGCTCGGCGGCCTCGGCCGCCTCGGTGCAGGCGGACAGCGCGTGCTCCACCCGGACGGCGGCCCGGTCGTGGACCACCACCAGCGCGCAGAGCAGGCCGAGAGCGATGCCGAGCAGGCTGCCCAGACCCCGGTCGAGGACCAGGCCCTCGGCGGCGGCCGGGGTGGCCAGCTCGCTCATCAGCAGGGCCAGCGGCGTGACGAAGACGACGCCCAGCGCGTAGTTGCGCACCACGAAGTACTCGAGCAGGAACTCGAGCAGCACGATCACCAGCACCAGTGCCACCGGCCCCGGCCCGGTCGCCAGCACCGCGACGGCGATGCCGAGGCCGGCCAGCGTGCCGAGGGTGCGCTGCAGGGCCCGCTGGGCCGTGGTGCGCACGTTGACCGAGTGCAGGACGGCCGCCGCCGCGATCGCCGCCCAGTAGCCGTGACCGAGCCCCAGCGCCAAGGCCAGCGCCCCGGCCACGCCGGTGCCGAGCGTCATCCGCAGCGCCGGTACGGCGAAGACGCCCAGCCGGCGGGTGTGGCCGCCCAGGAGTTCGGCCGTGCGCCGGCCGACGGCCCCGGCCGGTGGCAGCGGCGCCCGTACGGTGACCGGGCCGGCGGAGACCGACAGCCTGGCCAGCAGCACCGGAGCGCCGCCGCGCCGGGTGGTCAGGAGGCGCACCTGCGAGCGCAACCGGACGGCGAGCGCCGCCGGGTCGCCCGGCGGGCGGTGCGCCGAGCGGATCAGCAGCGACCAGGAGAGATCGGTGAGCCGCAGCGGCACCCCGCCGCGGACACCCCGCTCCCCGGCCGTGGGCGGCTCGGTGCCCAGCGTGCCGTAGGCGCCCAGCACGGCGGCGGTCGCCCGGTGGCGGGCGCGGGTGTGCGCGGCGGTGCCCGGAGCCGTCTCGACCAGGTCGGCCAGCGCGCGCAGTGCGGCGGCGACCGCCAGGCGCTGCGGCCGGTCGGGGTGCCAGAGCCGACCGGCGAGGGAGAGCGCCCAGGCGGTGGCGGCGCCCACCGCGGCGGCCGTGGTCTGCGGGAGGACGTCCGCCCAGGTGGGTGTGGAGTTCGCGGCGACCGCGAAGGAGAACAGCAGCAGTACGGCGCCCAGCCCGCTGAGCCGGGCGGCGTCGCAGGCGAACTTCGCCGCCCCCGCGACGAGGGCGGTGGCGGCCACCACCACGGCGGCGCCCCAGCCACCGGAGCGGGGGTCGGCCCAGACGGCGAGGGCCGAGCCGCCGCCGACCGCCGCGGTCATGGCCAGGGCCACCAGGGCCAGCACCCGGGCCCGCCGCCGGTAGGCCAGATTGCGCCCGAAGGTGGTGGTGAAGGCGCCGAGCATGGCGTAGACGGCCGTCCCCGGCCGGCCGGCCAGGGCGATCGGCAGGGCCGGCAGCGCCATGGCCAGCGCCGCCCGGACGGCGAACAGCAGTGCGCCGTCCACCCGGGTCAACCCGAGGGCGCCCCGCAGGGAGAGCACTCGCGTGATCCCCCGCGCCGACAGCCGCCGGGCTCCGGCGGGGGCGGCGGGCGGGAAAAGCGGTGAACCTGGCATATCCGGTGTATACCAGGTGGCCGCCGCCCGGCCCCGGGGCGGCGGCCGGGCGGCGGGCGGGCGGGCCGGAATGTCGCGATCACTCGATATCCTCTGCTGAGGCCAGGCGCTCCCGCCGGTCGATCGAGAACAGGAAGAGTGCGCAAGGTGTACGAGCTCAACCGGGTCCGCCTGTACTCCATCGGACCTGCGGGCGCCCGCTACGCCGACACGGTGCTCGACCTGCGCGGGGTCGGCGAGCCGGTGGCCGATCCGGCGCCGCAGCAGCCCGGGCTGTTCGGCGAGGAGCCCGAGGGCCCGGCCCGGCGGCCGGCGCCGGCCGGGGTGCTCTTCCTGGAGAACGGCGGCGGCAAGTCCGTCCTGCTCAAGCTGATCTTCTCGGTGATGCTGCCGGGCCACCGCAACACCCTCGGCGGGGCCAGCTCCGGCGTGCTGCGCAAGTTCCTGCTGGCCGACGACTGCGGGCACGTGGCGCTGGAGTGGCAGCACACCGTCACCGGCGAGCTGATCGTGGTCGGCAAGGTCAGCGAGTGGCGCGGGCGCCAGGTCTCCTCCGACCCGCGCAAGTTCGCCGAGACCTGGTACTCCTTCCGCCCCGGCCCCGGCCTGACCCTGGACGCGCTGCCGGTGGCCGAGCGGGTCAGCCTGGCCGACCAGAAGGCCCGGGGCCGGCGCCGCACCATGAAGGGCTTCCGCGACGCCCTGACCGAGGCCGGCAAGGCCTACCCGTACCTGGACCTGGTCTTCGAGGACGGCCACGACCGCTGGACGGAGCACCTCGGCGAGCTGGGCCTGGACCCGGAGCTGTTCCGCTACCAGCGCGAGATGAACGCCGACGAGGGCGAGGCGGCCGGCCTGTTCGCCGTCAAGCACGACGCCGACTTCACCGACCTGCTGCTGCGCGCCGTCACCGACACCCGCGACACCGACGGCCTGGCCGACCTGGTGCACGGCTTCGCCGCCAAGCTCGGCCGCCGGGCCGAGCTGACCGCCGAGCGCGACTTCACCGCCGGCTCGCTCGACCTGCTGCAGCGGATCGTCGAATCCACCACCGTCCGCGAATCCGTCCGCGAGACCCACCGCACCGCCGAGCGCCGCACCCGTCGGCTGGCCCAGGCGCTGACCGTCCGGGCCGGGGCCGAGCGCGAGCGGGCCCAGGACCTGGCGATCGAGGTGGCCGCCGCCGCGAGCGCGGTGACGGCCGCCGAGGCCGACCGCACCCGGCACTCGCTGATCACCGCCGAGCTGACCCACCGGCACGCCACCCTGGGCCTGGCCGCCGCCACCGCCGAGGCCGCCGGGCTGCGCCGCGAGCTCACCGAGGCCCGCACCCTGCACTCCGCCTGGCAGGCCGCCGAGGCCGTGCTGCGCCACCGCGCCGCCGCCGACCGGGTGACCCGGGTCGCCGAGGCGATCCGGGAGGCCGAGCTGGACGCCGCCCCCGCGCTCGCCGCCCGCTCGCGCGCCGCCGGCGCGCTGGCCCGCGCCCTGGAGACGGCCGCGCTGGCCGCCGAGACCCGGGCCGACCAGGAGGAGCTGCGCGCCGAGGAGCTGCAGCAGGACGGCACCGGCGCCCACGCCGAGGCCACCGCCGCCGCGACCGCCGCCCAGAAGGCCCGCAGCGAGGCCGAGCACCTGCGCCAGCGCCTGGCCGAGGTCGAGCAGGAGACCCAGGCGGCCGTCGAGGCCGGCTGGATCGACGGCAGCACGGAGGAGCCCGATCCCGCCCGGGCCGCCCTGCACGCCTCCGACGCCGAGAGCGAGGCCACCGCCGCCCTGGAGCAGGCCCGGGCCGCCGCCGAGGCCGCCGCCGCCCGCCTGCGCGAGACCGGCGCCGCCGAGGCCCGCGCCGAGCTGGCCGCCGCCCGGGCCAGCGACGCGTACAAGGACGCCCACCGCGCGCTGGCCGCCGAGCAGCGCACGGCCGCCCAGCTGGCCGCCGAGCCGCGGCTGGCCGAGCTGCTGGGCCTCACCCCCTACCGCGAGGGCACCGAGGAGGGCGAGCTCACCCCCGCGATCCTCGACAGCACGGCGGAGGACCTGCGCGAGCAGCTGGACACCGCGGTGGCCACCGCCGAGCGCACCCTGTTCGACCTGCGCACCGCCGCGGCCGACGACTCCCGGATCCTGGCCGCCCTCGGCGACGGCGGCCTGCTGCCGCCCGGCCCGGACGTGCTGGCCACCGTCGAGTACCTCGGCGAGCACGGCATCCCCGCCCTGCCCGGCTGGCGCTACCTCGCCCAGTCGGTGGACCCGGCCGACCACGAGGCGATCCTGGCCGCCCGCCCCGAGCTGGTGGACGGCGTGGTGGTCACCGACCCCGCCTCGCTGGAGCGGGCCCGCGAGACGCTGCAGGCAGCCGCTCTGCTGCCGCGCTCCACCGTGGCCGTGGGCACCGCCGCCGCGCTGATCGCCCCGATCGCCGACGAGCCGCCCTTCTTCCTGGTGCCGCCGAACCCGGCCATGCACGACGAGCACGCCGCCGACGACGAGCGCCGCGAGCTGCGCGCCCGGGCCACCGCCCGCGAGGAGCACATCCGCGAGCTGGCCGCCCGGCTCGGCGCCGACCGCGCGCTGACCGCCCGCCTGGCCTCCTGGCAGGAGCAGTGCCCGCCCGGCACCCTGGCCGAGCTCACCGAGGCGGCCCTGGCCGCCGCCGCCCAGGCCGAGACCGCCGCCGCCGAGCTCACCACGCTGCGCGCCGAGCACGCCGAGGCCGAGACCGACCACGCCGCTGCCGCCGCCGCCCACGAGGAGCGCCGGGAGGCCGCCCAGCGCACCCGCCGCCGGGCCGACGCACTGGCCGGCCTGGCCTTCCGGCTGCGCGAGCGGGCCAACTGGACCCGCCGGCAGCGCGAGCTGGCCGAGGACGCGGCCGAGTGCGACCGCCGCCAGAGCGTCTGCGCCGAGCGGGCCCGCACCTGCGACGAGGACCGCCGCGCCGCCCAGCGCGCCGCCGACGACGCCCGCCGCACCGCCCGCACCCTGCGGGCCGAGCGCGCCGAGCTCTCCGTCACCGAGCTGCCCGACTCCGAGGAGACGGCCTCGGCCTCGCTGCCCGCCCTGCGCGAGGCGTACCGGGCCGCCTCCCAGCTGTACGAGAAGGTCGGCGTCGGCGCCGACCTGCGGGCCGAGCAGGCCCGGGCCGAGGGCGACGAGGCGGCCGCCGCCACCGAGCTGGACCGGCTCACCAACAAGGTGCGCACCCGGGCCGAGGAGCTGCTGGCCAGCCCCGACGGCGCCGACGGCCCGGCCCGCCAGGCCGCCGCCGGGCGCGCCGAGGACCTGGTCGCCACCATCGAGACCCGCTCGGCCACCGCCAGCGAGCAGCTCGGCCGACTGCGCGGCGAGGCCGAACGCTCGGCCCCCGCGAGCGGCGAGTCGCACACCGAGCTGCCCGAGGAGCTCGTCCCGACCGACCCCGAGCACGCCCAGGCCCTGCTGCGCACCGCCACCTCCCTGCTGGCCGAGCGCCGCGAGCGCCTGGAGTCGGCCCGCCTGGAGCTGGCCGACCTCCAGCGCACCCTGGACGCCGCGCAGAGCGCCGCCGCCGACTTCGACGAGTCGGCCGCCCAGCTGCGCGACGGCCTGCGCGACCACGCCCCGGAGGAGCCCGAGCAGGCCGTCGAGGCGTACCTCGGCTCGCTCGCCGAGGCCAGGTCGGCCGCCGCCGAGAGCCGCCGCACCCTGCGCGGGGCCGCCACCGAGCTGACCGCCGCCGAACTGGCCGTCCGGGACGCCTCCGACGGCCTGATCCGGCACGCCAACGCGGCCCGGTACGAGGCCGTCCGCACCCCCGCCCGCCAGCAGATCCGCGAGCTGCCCGCCGCCGCCCTGCCCGACCACGCCGCCGCCTGGGCCGCTGCCTTCGCGCCCCGGCTGCGGGTGCTCACCGACGAGCTGGCCCAGCTGGAGCGCAACCGCGGCTCGATCGTGGACCGCCTGCGCGGCCTGGTGGAGAGCTCGCTGGCCACCCTGCGCGCCGCCCAGCGGCTCTCCCGGCTGCCCGAGGGCCTGGGGGAGTGGTCCGGCCAGGAGTTCCTGCGGATCCGCTTCGAGGACCCGGACCACGCGCTGCTGGTCGAGCGCCTCGGCGAGGTGATCGACGAGGCCACCAGCGCCGCCGTGCGCAAGAACAGCGACCTGCGCCGGGACGGCATGTCGCTGCTGCTGCGCGGGGTCGCCGCGGCGATCGGGCCCAAGGGCGTCAGCGTGGAGATCCTCAAGCCGGACGCGGTGCTGCGCGCCGAGCGGGTCAGCGTGGGCCAGATGTCGGACGTGTTCTCCGGCGGCCAGCTGCTCACCGCGGCCATCGCGCTCTACTGCACGATGGCCGCGCTGCGGGCCAACGACCGCGGTCAGTCGCAGCTGCGGCACGCGGGCACGCTCTTCCTGGACAACCCGATCGGCCGGGCCAACGCGACCTACCTGCTGGAGCTCCAGCGGGCGGTGGCGGACGCGCTCGGCGTCCAACTGATCTACACCACCGGCCTGTTCGACACCACGGCGCTGGCCGAGTTCCCGCTGGTGATCCGGCTGCGCAACGACGCCGACCTGCGGGCCGGGCTGAAGTACATCTCGGTCGAGGAGCACCTGCGGCCGGGCCTGCCCGCCCCGCAGGACCCGGACGGCCCGGTGATCCACGGCGAGATCACCGCCACCCGGATGTTCAAGCGGCCGGCCGAGGCACCGGTGGAGTGACCTGGGCGAACGAGGGGAGTTGAAGAACTCTTCACATTCATAGATCCTGTAGCCGGAGCCGCCCGCGCCGGGCGGCGGCCAGGATGGCAGCCGGCACGAGGTTCACGACGGAGGCAGCCGTGACGGACGTCTTCGAGCAGGAGTTGTTGGAGCAGCTGGCCGAGGCGCGCCGGGCCCAGGCGGACGCCCGCGCGGCGGGTGACCTCGACGGGGTCGACGCCTACCGGGGCCGCATCATCGGCCTGCTGCACATCGCGGCGCGGCACGGGATCGACCTGCCGCACACGCCCGAGGAAGAGGAAGAGGACTGAAGCATGCCGGTGCCGCTCTACCAGGCCAAGGCGGAGTTCTTCCGCACCCTCGGCCATCCGGCCCGGATCCGCGTCCTCGAACTGCTCCAGGACGGCCCGCGCCCGGTCCGCGAGCTGCTGGCCGAGATCGACATCGAGGCCTCCAGCCTCTCCCAGCAGCTCGCCGTGCTGCGCCGCACCCAGCTGGTCACCGCCACCCGTGAGGGCAACACGGTGGTCTACGCGCTCTCCACCCCGGACGTGGCCGAGCTGCTGCGCGCCGCCCGCCGGATCCTCACCGACATGATCGCCGATCAGGGCGAGCTGCTCAGCCAGCTGCGCGGTCGCTGACGCTCAGCTGCGCGGTCGCTGAGGCTCCGTCAGTTCTGGTCCGTCCGGGCCGCGTTGAGGATACTGGTGAGCAGGCCCGGGAAGCGCTGCTCCAGCTCCGCCTCGCGCAGGGTGCTCATCCGCGAGGTGCCGCGCCGGTGTTGGCGGATCACCCCGGCCTCGCGCAGCACCCGGAAGTGGTGGGTGCTGGTCGACTTGGTCACCGGCAGTGCGAACGCCTGGCAGGCCAACTCGTGCGGCCCGCCCGCCAGTTCGGTGACGATCCGGAGGCGGATCGGGTCGGCCAGGGCGTGCAGCACCGCCGCCAGGCGCAGCTCGCCGGCGGCCGGCTCCGGCAGACAGTCGCCGGGCGGCGGCTCGGTGTTCGCGGTATCGGTCACCCCTCCATGGTACGAGAGGAGTCGTAGTTCGATGTTCGCCGTAGTTCGACGCTCGTCGTAGTTCGATGGGCTTCGTAGTTTGACAGATCTCGTAGTACGCCCGTTATCGTACAAGGGTCGTCACGTCCTGCCGTGAAGGAGCCCGTCGTGAGTGCCCTGTTCGAGCCGATCACCCTCCGGTCGCTGACCGTGCCCAACCGGATCTGGATGGCTCCGATGTGCATGTACTCGGCCGCCTCCGAAGGCCCCGAGACGGGAGCCGCCACCGACTTCCACCTCGCCCACCTCGGCTCCCGCGCCGCCGGCGGCGCCGGCCTGCTGATCGTCGAGGCCACCGCCGTCCGGCCCGAGGGCCGGATCTCCCCGTACGACCTCGGCCTGTGGAACGACCGGCAGCAGGAGCAGCTGGCCCGGGTCGCCGCGCTGCTGCGCTCGCACGGCGTGGTGCCCGCGATCCAGCTCGCGCACGCCGGCCGCAAGGCCGCCACCGACCGCCCGTCGGCCGGCGGCCGCCCGCTCACCGCCGAGCAGGGCGCCTGGCAGCCGGTCGGGCCCTCGGCGCTGGCCTTCAGCGAGGGCTCCCAGGTGCCGCACGAGCTGACGGTGGCGGAGATCAAGGACGTGGTCCGGTCGTTCGCGGCCGCCGCCGAGCGGGCGCTCGCCGCCGGCTTCCAGGCGGTCGAACTGCACGGCGCCCACGGCTACCTGATCCACTCTTTCCTCTCCCCGCTGGCCAACCACCGCACCGACGAGTACGGCGGCTCCTTCGAGAACCGGGCCCGCTTCGCGCTGGAGGTGGTCGCCGCCGTCCGCGAGGTCTGGCCCGCGGAGCTGCCGCTGCTCTACCGCACCTCCGCCACCGACTGGGTGGAGGACGAGCCGAGCTGGACGGCCGAGGACACCGTCCGCCTGGCCAAGGAGCTCGCCGCGGCCGGCGTCGACCTGGTCGACACCTCCACCGGCGGCCTCGTCCCGCATGCCCGGATCCCGGCCGCTCCGGGCTTCCAGGTGCCGTTCGCCGCCCGGGTCCGCAGCGAGGGCGGGCTGCCCTCCGGGGCGGTCGGCCTGATCACCGAGCCCGCCCAGGCCGAGGCCGTGCTCACCGAGGGCCAGGCCGACGTGGTCCTGCTCGGGCGTGAGCTGCTGCGCGACCCGTACTGGCCGCACCGGGCCGCCCGCGAGCTCGGGGCCAGCTCCAGCTGGCCCGAGCAGTACGGCTGGGTGGTTGGCCGGTAGGAGCCGGCTCTCAGGTCCAGCGGTGCGACCGGTCCTCCACGGGGGTGAGGGCCGGTCGCACCGTGCGTTCCTGCCGGCCCGCCCACTCGGCCTTCTGCGGCTTGGCCCCCGCCAGCGGGGAGGCGGAGTTGGGCCCGCGTCGCCGCTGCGCCGCGATCTGACGCGCGATCACGATGTCGATCAACCCCCAGGCCGTGCCGAACACGCCCAGGGCCGTGGTCAGCAGCGCCGGCATCAGCAGCGTGCTGTGCGCCAGCGAGGCCATCGAGGCCACCAGCAGCGCCACCACGGTGCAGGAGAAGAACAGATAGGCCCGCACCGCCGCCCGCCGCACCTCCTCGGCCATCCGCCGCCGGCGCCGTTCCCCCTTCACACCCGACCCCCCGCCTCCCGGGGACGCACCGCGCACCCCCGCCCAGCAGAGTGCCCCACCGGGGCCCGCTCATGCCCCCGTTCGAGCCAACTCACCCGACGGGGTGTCAGGGACTTCGTCAGAGCACCTCGGCGAGTTCGCGCAGCAGCTTGGCCTTGGCCCGGGCCCCGACCATCGACTTCACCGGTTCACCGGCCCGGAAGACCATCAGTGTCGGCATCGAGAGCACGCCGTACGCGGCCTGGGTCTGCGGGTTGGTGTCCACGTCCAGGCTCACCACCTTGATCCGGTCGGCCTCCTCGGCCGCCACCTGGGCCAGCACCGGGGCGATCATCCGGCAGGGCGGGCACCAGGCGGCGGTGAAGTCCACCAGCACGGGCAGCTCGGAGCCGAGCACCTCGGCGGCGAAGGTCTCGTCGGTCACGGCGGCCAGTTCGTTCGAGGTCATCCGGTTCACTTCTCCTCGTTCACAGGGGTCGACGGGGTGACAGCTCGCAGCGCGGCTCGCCCTCGCCGGCGGCCAGCAACTCGGCCCGGGCCAGCTGGGCCGCGAGCTGCTCGCGGGCCGCCCCGAGCCGGGCCAGCCCGGCGTCCAGCTCGGCCAGCTTGCGGCGGTAGACCTCCAGCGAGGCCGCGCAGGAATCCCCGGCCGGGTGCCCGGCCTGCAGGCATTCCACGAACGGCCGGGTGTCCTCCAGCTCGAAGCCGAAGTCCTGGAGCAGCCGGATCTGCCGCACGAGGTGCAGATCCTCCTCCCCGTACGCCCGGTACCCGTTCCCGGCCCGCCGCGCCCGCAGCAGCCCCCGCGCCTCGTAGTACCGCAACGCCCGCGTGGTCGTCCCGGCCCGCTCGGCCAACTCCCCGATCCGCATCGCCCTGCCCCAGTCCTCGCCGCTCGCCGTCCCCCCGACGGTAGACCTTGCCCCCGACGTCAAGGCCAGCGCCCGGGGCCCGGTGCTGCCGGGCGATACTCGTGCGGTGAACTGGTTCGAACAGGCAAGCGCAGCAGAGGCCTCCGGTGACTGGGACTTGGCGATCACCCTGGTGAGCCCGTACGCCGAATGTTTCTCCGCCGACCATCACCGCCACCACAACCACCTCTGGCACCTGGACCTGCTCGTCCTCGCCCAGCGGTTCGACGAGCTGACCGAACTGGCCCGCACCGACCCCCACGCTCGCCGACGGCTGAACCGAGCCCTGCGCGACCAGGCCGGGGGCGACTGACCCGGCACGGGCCGGGCGTCCCTCCTCATGGCGGTGCCCCCGAGCGGCGGTCGGGGGCACTCGTCCTCGGGTGGGATGCTCTTATAGACGTCAAGCCGCTGGAGCGAGGTCGATTTTTGTGATGTGTCCTACCGGTGTGTGGGTCAGGGCGCGGTAGACCTCGCGGGCGACGAAGCGTTTGAGGCAGCGTGTGATGTCCTTCTTCGACAGCCCTTCCTTGGTGCGGCGGGCGACGTAGGCGCGGGTGCGTTCGTCGTAGCGCATGCGGACCAGCACGATGGTGTGCAGGGCGTTGTTGGCAGCCCGGTCGCCGCCCCGGTTGAGCCGGTGGCGGTGAGTGCGGCCGGAGGAGGCGGGGATCGGCGCGACCCCGGCCAGGTGCGCGAACGCACCCTCGGAGCGCATCCGCTCGGGGTTGTCGCCGGCCGAGGCGAGGAGCTGGCCGGTGGTCTCGGGGCCGACTCCGAACAGGGCGAGCAGCTCAGGTGCGGCATGGCGGACCAGCGAGCCGATCACGGCGTCGAGCTCGGCGATCTCCTCGTCGAGGACCTGGTGGCGGCGGGCCAGGCGCCGCAGAGCGGCCTTGGTGGCGGCCATCGGCGTCGGCAGGTCGGCGCCGGGCCGCAGCCGGGTGAGCGTGCGTATCAGCGCGGTCCTGTTCAGCCCCGCGACCTGCTCGCGCAGCGCGGCCGGGGCGGAGACCAGCAAGCCGCGGATCTGGTTCGTCGCCTGGGTTCGGGCCTTGACCGCGCTGCGGCGGGTGACCCTCAGCACCCGGACGGCCTCGACCGCACCGTCGCGGCTCTTGGGAACGCCGGTGGCCCGGCCGGAAGCCACCGCGGTGGCGGCGGCGTAGGCGTCGACCGGGTCGGACTTGCCCCTCAGCCGCCGCACCTTGCGATCGGGCCGGTCGACGTCGAGGACCGCGACCCCGGCGGCTGTCAGCACCCGGGCGAGTTCGGCACCGTAGGCACCGGTTCCCTCCACCCCCACCGCGCCCAGGGTGCCGTGCGAGCGCATCCATTCCAGCAGGTCCCGGTAGCCGTGGACGGTGGCCGGAAACTCCCGGTCGGCGAGATGCCGGCCCAGCCGGTCGATCACCGCCGCGTGATGGGTGAGCCCGTGCGTGTCGACTCCCCCGGTGATCTCCGGGTCCTCATGCGTCATGCTGGTCATGTCCGTCCTTGCCGCTTGTCCGAGCCGAGGGCGGCACGCGCCGGTCGGGCGGGTGGACAAGACAGTGACGGGGCCTCTGGCCAGGCTTCTATGAAGTCACAAACACCCGTCCGGCCGCGTGCGTGGTGACACCACCGATGAGCCGACAAATCCCAAACAGGACAGTCGGAACGTCAGTCAGCCGAGGGGTCAGACCCACCAGCAGCGCCACCACGAACATCATCACTGTCAGCCGTCCTTGCGGCGGAGGGTGGAGCGGCCGGAGCAGGTCTCGTCCAGGTCGGAGACCAGGCAGAACTGCGGGCCCTTGTTGTCCTTGGTCACCTTGGCCATGAAGGAGCAGCGGAAATGGTCGCCGGTGCTGCCCTCGAAGGTCACCACGTCGCCGGTGGTGTCGGTCACCCCGTTGCCGACGTACCACCTGCCGGTGTCGAGCCCGGGCAGGCAGTCGGCGTCACCGCCGGCGTCCCGGGCCGCGCCCGTGGCGGTGTAGGTGCCCTGGTCGGTCAGGGTGAGGGTGACGCCCCCCTTGCCGGTGGACCAGGTGCCCCGCAGCTCCTGGGTCGACGCCTGGTAGGGCTCGGCCAGCAGGTCGGAGCAGGCGGCCAGGGGCAGGGCGAGGGCCAGGACGGCGATCGCTTGACGGAAGGTCATTCGCTCGGTTCTCGTTCGAGGATGTCGGTCATGGTCGTGAGGGGTGCTCGCCGCGCCGCCGTTCCGGGCTGCTCGGGCCCTGGTCCGTGAGCCGCAGGTGTTCCTCCTGCTCACGGACGAGGGCCCTGTGGTGCCGTCAGGTTTTCCGGAGCTCGGAGATCCAGCCCCTGGATCCGGAGTGCTGCAACGATCCCCCGAAGCTATGGAGTGTCCGGGGGCCCTTCGGGGCTACTCGGGATCAGTCCGAGGATGTTCGGTTCGCTGCCCCCAGGCCGACTGGCCCTTGCCGTCCTTGGTCACCTTGGCGAGGAAGGAGCAGTGGACGGCATCGCCCGTGCTGCCCTCGAAGCGCTGGCCCCCTGGGTACTCGCCCCTGCGGTCGCCCTGGCCGCCCCCGCCCCCGCCTCCAGTTCCGTGGCGCCGAGCTCCGACTCGCCTGGGAAGGCAGACAAGTTCTGCCTGTGGCTGCCTCTGGTCCCGTCCTCATAGGAGGTCCAGAGGCAGCCATCAGAGGTCAACCCTCAGAGGGAGAGCAGCGGGCGCCCGGGTCGATGAACATCACAATCCATCGTGATATTCAGGAGGTAGAACTCCTCTGCCCTCGGGAGGGACGTCAGAAAGGAGGCTGAGCTTCTTGCTGCTCGCTAGCTGGAGGTATCGAACAATCGACCTAGATCGTTGCCCTTGGCAGTAGTTGCGATCCAGAAACCAGCTCCTTGCGGGTCGATTCTGAGCTTTACGAACTCGCTTTTGACGCGTCAAGGCCCCTTCGGGGCATCGTCTCCATCGCCGCGAGGGAGATTTGCATGAGATCTGATTCTGGGGCATTGGCAGCTTCGCGAGACTTCCAGATCGCACGCTGAGGCGCGACCCAGCCTTCAAGGCCCTCGATGAGGATTTCGCGGACTACCGCCTCGGAGTGCATCCCCATGTGTTCAAGACTCTTCGGCCTGATCATGGTGCGGACTGCTTGATGTGGATCTTGTATTCGTGGCCCTTGGCCTCCGTGATGTCAATCGTTTCGCCCTTCGACTTGGACCGCGATGACCTCTCCGAGGCCCTGTCGATCAAGGATCCCGAAGAGGTCATCTGAGGTCACCCCTCGTATGTGATCAGCTGATACTCGAAGCGGTCAAAATCGAGCTCCCGCGTGACCCGCGAGACAAAGAACTCCCTGTGATCAAGAAGTACGTCATAGACGTAGCACGCATCCTCGGGAGGGACGCCAAATAGGGCACCGATCTCCTCATCTGACGTCTCGACCACGGGGATCGACTCGAGCCAGTCACTCTCACCCTTTTTGAAGACATGCAAATATCTCGAATAAGCCACGGCTGACTCCACTACTTGTTTACAGATCGGTCTCTGCCCATTCCGGGCTTGGTCTGCTTTCCGGTGAACGGGTCGAATTCTCCGAGGTGTTCCTTCCCGTTCTTGCTGTACTTTTCCACCTTGCCGTGCTGATAGTCCCATTCAAGGATCTTTCCGTCCTTGTCAATCCAACGCGGCCGCCGACCGCCGCCACCTTGGACCCCTGTGACGGCTTTCGAAGGCTTGGCATCAGGGAATCCGGGAAGGTCACCCCTGTTTCCATTGGGAGGCATCACCCGAGTGCCGATGGAATACGATTCCTTGGCTTCGGAGAATACCTTGCCGAGGTCGTGGCCGAGGCCTTCTGCGCCCTTCCACGCCGCCGCGCCGCCGGCGACGACGGCGCCGGTGCTGACCGCCACCGCCGGGACGCCCACGCCGGCGCCGACGCCGGTGGCGGACATGACGACACCGCCCGCGTCACCGACGGCACCCGCGACGATGCCGAGGGCACCGACTGCCATGGTCGCCGTGTGGACGGCGATCTCCGGCGCGTGCCGCACGATGGCGACGGCAGCCGCCTTGGCGACCCGGACCTGCTTGGCCTGGACGGCAACGTAACTGGAGACGGCCTTGGCGACCGTGTGGACGGCCTTGGCCACGGCCTTTCGGACGGTGGGGCTGTGGTAGAGGTGCGACACGGCCTTGGCCACGGGCGCCAGGGGCGTTGCCTTGATGATCTTCTTGGCGGTCTGGACCGGGTGGGTGACCACCTGGACGACGGTGTGGGCCACGGCCTTGCCGGTGTTGACGACGGCGTTCTTCACCGCCGCGCCCTTGTTGACGACGGCCTTGGCGGCGGAGGTGAGCCACTTGGGCCAGAGGCCGTCAGGGTCGCTCGCCGTGACAGGGCTGTTGTTGGCGTAGGCGTAGCCGTTGATCTGCTGCGGGTCGGTCAGGTCCATCACCGGGTCGGCGGAGATGAACCGGCCGTTCGCCGGGTCGTACTCGCGGGCTCCGAGGTGGGTCAGGCTGGTGGTGTCGTTGGTCCCGCCGACGAAGCCCCTGGTGCCGGGCCAGGCGGTGGGGGCGGTGCCGCGCTGCTCGCCGAAGGGAGAGGTGTCACGGCGGGTGTAGGCGAGGGTGGTGGCGTTGACCGAGGTCTGGTCGGTGCCCTGGTGGTCGGCCAGCAGGTAGCTGGTCGTCCCGTCGGAGCTCTTGACGACGGTGGCGTCCCCGGCCGGGATGTAACGGGTGCCGGTCACCTTGCCGGTGGCCTTGGTGAGCTTCAGCTCCTGGCCGTCGAGGTAGAGGGTGACGGCGTCGCTGTCACGGACGATGAGCCGCTCGCCGTCGGCGTCGTAGAGGTAAGTGGAGACGCGGCCGGCGGTGGTGGACTTGGCCAGGTGGCCTTCGGCGTCCCACTCCAGGGCCTGATCGCCGGCCGCGGTCACCCGGCGGGTGGTGTTGCCGTCGCTGTCGTACTCGAAGGAGTCGCTGCGGGCGCCGGGCCCGGTGGTGGTGATGCCGGTGACGGCGTGCGGGTGGGGGCTCTTGGGCGCCGGGTAGGCGGAGGTGCGGGTGACGTCCTTGGCCGGGGCGAGCGAGGGATCGTGCTTGACCTGGCCGGTGCGGTTACCCACGGCGTCGTAGCTGTAGGACTCCCAGTAGGGGGCGGGGCCGCCGAGCCTGGGCTTGGTGCCGGGGCCGGGCTGCTGGGCGCATTCGTCGCCGGCGGTCCAGGCCTCGGTCACCCGGCGGGCGAAGTCATAGCTGAAGCACTGGGTGTCGGTGGTCTTCTTGTCGTCGCGGTCGTCGTGGATGCGGGTGATGTTGCCCGCCGGGTCGTAGGTGTAGGTCTTGGCGTCGAGGGTCTGCGGGCCGGCGGCCTCGCGGTCGTTGGTGACGGTGGCCAGGCGCCCGGTGGCGTTCTCGTAGGTGAACGTCTGGACGGTGCGCTTGCCGATGTCGCCGAGCACGGTCTGCAGCGTCTCGCCGTAGGGGGAGTAGCTGGTGCCCAGGGAGTAGACGGTGTTGCCGTTGTCGACGGAGGTCTCAAGACCGGTCTCGGTGTAGCCCTGGTAGACGGTCTCGGCGGGTAGGCCGCCGCCGGCCGGGTAGCTGGTGGAGTTGGTGCGGCCGGTGTTGGCCGAGTAGGCCTGCTTGAAGGCGTACGTGCCGGCGAGAGCGCCTTCGGCAGCGGGGACGGTGACGGTGGTGCCGGTGGTGCGTCCCGCGCCGTCGTAGCCGGTGACGGCGGTGGTGTAGGCGTTGCCGTTGTCCCAGCGGGTCATGCTCGCGGGCATGTTCTTGCCGCCGGCCACGGTGTCGTAGGTCCACTCGGCGAGCTTGGTGCCGGTGGTGGAGCCGTCGCGCAGCGAGGTGCGGCGGCCGAGCTCGTCGTAGGTGCTGGCCAGGGTGCGCCCACGGGAGTCGGTGGTGGTGGCCACCGTCCCGTCGGTGTTGTAGGTGGCGCTGGCGGTGCCCTTGTCCGGGTCGGAAGTGGTGGTCTGGTTGCCGCTCAGGTCGTAGCCGTACGTCCAGGTGTTGCCCGCCTGGTCGGTGACCTTGGCCAGTCGACCGGTGGGGTTGTAGGCGTAGGTGACGGACTCGTAGGTGTCGGCGCCGGCACCGGGCAGGGGGGAGCCGTTCTTGTACTGGCGCAGCTCGGTGGTGCGGCCCCAGGCGTCGGTGCGCTTGAGGGTGGCGGTGCCGCCGGTGGGCGGGGTGACGGAGGTCCAGTCGCCGCCGTAGGCGGTGGTGGTGCGCCACTTCTCGATGTTCAGGGAGTTGACGATCTGGGCGGTGGGCCGGCCCTGGCCGTCGTACTCGGTGACCTGCTGGGAGGGGATCTGGTTGTCGGCGACCGCCAGGAGGGCGGTGGAGACGGGCTGGTCGTTCCAGTAGGCCGCGTTGGACTTCACGGTGTAGCCGTGGGAGTCGTAGAAGGTGTCGGCCACCAGGCGGCCGGAGCCGTCGGCGGCGTCGCTCTGGGTCTGGCGGCTGCGCAGCAGGCCGTCGGAGATGGCGGTGCTGGTGCGGTACTTGCCGTTCTCCAGCAGCGTCTTGGTGGTGACGGTCGGTGGCTTGGTGCGGCTGATGTCGTAGCTGTAGGTGGTGTTGGCGGAGGCGGTCTTGGCGCGTCCGGGGGTCCAGACCGAGGTGAGGCGGCCGAGGGCGTCGTAGTCGGTGAAGGTGGTGCGGTTGTTCTCGTCGACGATGCTGAGCGGTTGGCCACGCAGGGGGTCGATCGTGGTGGTGGTGACGAACCCCTTGGGGTCGGTCTCCTTGACCGTGGTGGCGACGGTGCCTGCGGCTGGGGTGTATTCCGTGGTGGTGGAGCGGTTGTTGACGTCGGTGGAGGTGAGGGTTCGGCCGTAGGCGTCGTAGGTGGCGGTGGCGTCGGTGACGTAGACGGGGGTGGTGCCGTCGAAGCGGTCGAGGTCCTCGCTCTTGGTCGTGAAGGCCTGGCCGGCCTTCGGGGCGATGCCGAGCCCCTGCTGGTCGTAGTAGGTGCGGTCCTCGCTGGTGGTGTTGGCCGCGTTCGCCTCGGTGGAGCAGACGGCGGAGGCGGTCCGGACGGAGGACGGGTAGGCGATCAGCCAGTTGGCGGTGTCCGGGGCGACGTAGGTGGTGCGGACGCACATCTCGTCGCCGGTGACGGCGGTGTCCCCGTCCTGGTTGTGGGTGACGGGCAGTCCGTAGACCGGGTCGTAGCCGGTGGTGGAGGTGGTGGTGCGCCAGCTGCCGTCGTCCTGGAGGGTCTTGGCCGTCTCGGTGGCGGGGCGCACGTAGGTGGCGGTCTGGGCGGGCAGGCCGCTGATCGCCCGACTCGCGGTGGTCTTCACCCAGGAGCCGGCGGTGGTGGAGGAGACTTTCTTGCCGCCGTCGCCGTCGTAGGTCGCGCTCTCGCGCACGGTGCCGGCGAGGGCGTCCTCGTCGGTGACGCCTTGGACGGAGACGGAGCGGGTGGTGCCGTCGGCGAGCTTGTCGCCGTCCATGCCGCGGAAGTAGACGGTCTCGTCGAGGGTCTTGTTCGTGGTGCCGGTGCGGGTGCGGACGGTGCCGTAGCCGCGGTAGACGTTCCAGGTGCGGTACTTGTCGAGGGTGAACTCGGAGTCGTCGCGGCGCCAAGCGGCGCCGCCGAGGTACTCGTACTCGGTGACCTTGCCGGTGGACCCGGCGACGGTGTCGTTCTTGGTGACCTTGGTGATGACGTACTTGTGGAACCAGTCGAGGACCGGGTCAGGGCTGCCGACCGGGGTCCACCACGTGGGGAAGCAGCGGCCGGTGTTTGCGTCCGGCTTGGGGGCGGCGCCGGCGGTGCACTCGGTGGGGCTGTAGTCGACGAGGGTGTCGGAGCCGCTCTCCGAGCTGATCCGGGTGATCCGGTACTTGTTGAGCGGAGGCCGACCCTCGTTGGTGTCGACCCGGTTGGGCATCAGGGTGCCGCCGAAGTCGACCTTGGGGAGGGTGACGGGGGTCGCGCCGGACTTGCCGGTGCGGGTGATCGAGTCCAGCCAGAGGGCCGGGCCGCCGGCGTCGCCGACCCCGGGGTACTGCTGGGTCAGGGCCCAGGCGTCGACGTCCTTGTAGGAGCCGCCGCTCTGGACCTGGGTGGTGATGCCGGTCAGGCGCTTCTTGGACCAGAAGGTCGGGCCGGCGACCAGGCAGTCGGCGCCGAGGTCGCAGGATTGGTCGACGGGGACGTCGGGCCAGTTGGCGGCGTTCGCCTTGGTGAAGGAGCAGTCGGTGGCCAGGCAGCGGTCGGAGACGGAGAAGTTCACCTTGGCGGCCGGGTTTGCCGCGTAGACCTGGCCGGCCCGGTGTCCGTACTCGATGTGGTCGAGGTAGCCGGCCCGGGTGTAGGCGGCGTCGGCCTTGGGGGTGCTGGTGGCGCCGGCGGCGTTCTTGGCGTACGCGCCGGTCTCCCGCGCGTAGTACAGCGCCATGGCGTTGTTGTGCGGGTCGACCACGTAGTCGAGGTTCCAGCGCCAGGCTTGGACGGCGGCGGAGTCCTTGAACGCCGCGCTGTTGCCGGGCTCGCCGGGGTTGTTGCCGAAGACCGGGACGGTGAAGGCGGAGTTGGTCTCGGGCTTGCCGCTGCTCCAGCCTGGCAGGCGGTTCTTGCCGAAGAAGTACTGGGTGCCGTCGGTGGTGGTGATCTTCCAGTACTCGTTGTCGCCGTCGCCGTTGGCGGTGTCCGAGGCGGAGCCGTTGAGGTGCTCGACCCGGGAGCCGTCGTCGTCGCCGAGCTTCCAGGTGCCGGTGGCGTCGTCCTTGACGAGCTCGGTGGACTTGCCGTTCAGCGTGACGGTGGCGTTGTCGGACTTCCAGCACAGGTCACCGGTCTTGGCGGGGCTGTTGCTGCCGTTGCCGGTGTCCTCCTTGCAACTGGTGTAGCGGCGCTCCACGGCGCCCAGTTCCATCGTCCAGCCGTCGCCGACCCAGGAGGACTGGTTGTTGGTCGAGGCGGTGCGGCCGTCGATGGCGGCGGAGGAGTAGCTGAGACCCAGGTTGGGATGCTGGCCGCCGGGGACGGAGGGGACGTCCATCGGGTACGACCAGGTGAAGGCGCCGCTGCTGCCGCCGGCGGACCAGGAGCCGGAGGGGGCGAGCGGGGTGGCGCTGTAGTCACCCGAGCCGCCGGAGGGCGCGGCGGTGGCGGCGAGGACGGTGGTCCCGGCGGCCGCCGGCGCTGCCACGGCGAGGGAGCGGGACGCGGCCGCTGCCGGTGCTGTCTGCGTCGCCGGGGCGGTGGTCACCTCGGCGCTGACGGTGCCGGCCTTGGGGTCGTTGACCGCCTTGAGCTCGGTGACGGTGCGGCACTCGGCCTTCTGCGGCTCCGTCAGGGCGCAGGCCGGCAGCTGGACGAGGGTCAGCCGGGAGGCCCAGTCGGCGCCGTGGGCGTTCTTGAAACCGCTGTAGTCGACCTGGACGGTGGCCTTGCCGGGGGTGCTGATGCCGTCGGTGCGGTTGACGCCGAGGACGACTCCGTCGAGGCCGAGCCGGGTGGCCGCGTCGTGGTCGGCGACCTGGACGGCGACCTTGGCCGGGGCGGCCTTCGGGTCGGAGGCGGTGGCGGGTGCCACGGCGACGGGAAGGTTCGGCGCCTTGACCGGGGCCGCGGGCTTGCCCGGGCCGTCGGGGCGGGCCGCGGCGGACAGGTCGATCTCGGCGGTGGCCGGCGCGGGCCAGGCGGTCTTCGGTGCCGGCGCCCAGTGGCGGCTGTCGGTCTGGGAGCTGCCGGCACCGTGCGCCGGCACGGCCGTGCCGGCGACGGAGGCGGTCTTCTGGACGGCGGGGAGCTTGAACCCGGGCAGGGCCTTGCCAGCCGCGAAGGACTCCGGCGGCGGCTGGACGAGCGTGACCAGGACGGCGGCCGCAGCCACGGTGGCAGTGGTCGTGCCGACTCGGCGCCAGGTACGGGAGGCGGGTGGTGGGGCACCGGTGCCTATCGGTTGACGTGATGTCCGACGCAAGCGGGCCATACCTGACTCCTGTGAGCTGAACGGTTCCCGCGAGGTGGCTGACCTCGCGGCGACCGGAAGCTAACAAGGGAGAAAGGTAAAGACAAAGTGAAGAAACTGTTGGATGGAGGTAAATAACCATCGAGTGACGATCGCCCGGGTGTCGGATGCCCGAACGGCGGGCGTGCGCCCCCGCCGAGCGGAGGGGGCAAAACGGGCATTCGTCCCATAGTGGAGATCGACCGCGACGGTCCAGGTGTGCCGATAACGGTATGCATACATATCAGCCTTGTGCGGCAAGGCCACCACATCATCGGATCGCCCAGCATGGGGAGGTACCCCGCGGCGACCGAAAGGCAACGCACCCCCATGAACCCCCGTCCCCCGGCCGGCCCCCACGGCCGCCGTCGCCGCCAGGCAGCCACCACACTGGGCGCGGCCCTCAGCCTGGCACTGCTCACCACGGGCGCCTTGGCCCCCGCTGCGTCGGCGGTCACCCCTGCCGCCCCCGCCGCACCGCAGACCTCTGCTGATGACGAAGCCCAGGCCGAGGCCCGGCGGTCGGGCAAGCCGGTGGAGGTGCTGGAGCGGCGGGACGAGCACACCGAGGTGCTGGCCAATCCGGACGGGACGTTCACCTGGCGTCAGCACGTCCGCCCGGTGCACGCCAAGGTGGGCGGGCAGTGGAAGACCCCCGACGCGACCCTGCGGGCCGAGGGCGGGCGGGTCGCGCCGGTGGCGGCGACCTTCCCGATGAGCTTCTCGGGCGGTGGCAGCGGTCCGCTGGCGACGATGACCCAGGACGGGAAGTCCGTGTCGTTGAGTTTCCCGGTGGCGTTGCCTGCGCCGGAGTTGGACGGGGCGAGCGCGCTCTACCGTGAGGTGCTGCCCGGGGTGGACCTGAAGGTGCTGGCCGAGACCGACGGCTTCGCCCACCATCTGATCGTCAAGACCCGCGAGGCGGCGGCCGATCCGCGCCTTGCCACCCTCAGCTACGGTCTGAAGACCACCGGCGTGTCCGTCGCAGCCGACGCTTCCGGCACCCTCGCGGCCACCGATGCCTCCGGAACCCCGGTCTTCCGCGCCCCGGCCCCCACCATGTGGGACTCCAGCCACCTCCAGGCGGGTGCGCCCGCCGCTGCCCCGGCCGCACCCGCCGCCTCCCCGGCCGCCGCCGCACAGTCGCGCGCGCTCCGCGCTGCCCCCGCACCTGCGGCCGCCACGCCGTCCGCCCCGGCACCGTCCTCAAGCCCCGACAGCGCCGACCACGCCTCCCCCGAGGCGCCTGCCGAGGCCGTGAAGATGCCGGTCGAGGTCATCGGCGGCGAGCTGCGGCTGACGCCGGACCAGAAGCTGCTGACCAGCCCTGACACCGTCTTCCCGGTGGTCATCGACCCGGCCTTCTCGGGCGGCGGCCGGGTCAACTGGACGATGGCGTACAAGCAGCGCAACAACGCGGGCGCCGCCAACACCTCGTACTGGAACGGCGACCACTTCACCGACAAGCTGCCCCGCCTCGGCTACGAGGACGACCCGAACTACGCGACCTACGGCACCGCCCGCTCCTTCTTCCAAATGGACACCCGCGGCCTGGGCGGCGCCCAGGTGGTCTCGGCCACCTTCAACGTCTTCAACAACTACACCTGGTCCTGCACCGCGACCCCGGTCGAGCTCGGCTACACCAACGCCATCGACCCGAACAGCACCTGGAACAACCAGCCGGCCTGGGCCCAGACCCTCCAGGAGAAGTCCTTCGCCCACGGCCGCACCGACTGCGGTGCGGCGGGCGAGGACTTCAACTCCGACGCACTCAAGCAGCTCGTCCAGCGCGCCGCCGACGGCAACTGGAACGACATCACCCTGGGGCTGCGCTCCCGCGCCGACTTCGAGGGCAACGACCAGTCTTGGAAGAAGTTCAACAACGACCCCCACCTGGAGGTCACCTACAACCACCCGCCGGTGCTGAACGAGTACGGCGCCTACCAGGGCCCCTGGTCCCCGGGCTCCACCAGCGCCAAGGCGATCGCCTGCAGCACCGACCCGGCCACCTGGCCGGTGGTCGGCAACAACGACGTGACGCTCACCGCCCGGGTCTCCGACCCCGACGGCGGCAACCTCACCGCCCACTTCGGCATCTGGCAGCACGGCGGAGCCGCCGTCCAGGCCTTCGACCCCGTCGTCGCCTCCGGCACCTGGGCCCAGGGCACCGTGAAGGCCGGTCAGCTCAGCGACGGCAAGAGCTACCGCTGGGCCGTCCAGGCGCAGGACGGGATCACCACCTCGCCGCTGAGCCCGAGCTGCGGCTTCACCGTGGACCGCACGCCCCCGGCCAAGCCGACCGTGACCGCCGCCGACTCCGGCGACCAGCCGGCCCGCACCGAGCGCACCCTCAAGCTGGCCGCCACCGACGCCTTCGGCCTGGACGGCTTCTGCTACTCCCTCAACAAGCCGCTGCCCACCGGCAACACCAAGTGCGCGGGCGGCACCTGGGCCCCGGCCGCCGCCGACGGCACCGCCACGATCAAGCTCACCCCGACTCTCTGGCCCACCAACCAGCTGCACGTCCAGGCCTACGACAAGGCCGGCAACCTCTCCGCCTACGACGGCGCAGCGTCACCCGCCACCAACAGCACCGAGATCAAGACCACCTCCAGCGGCTTCGTCGGCCTGCCCGACGGCGGCAGCAACGGCGACCTCCCCGGTGACCTCGACGGCGACGGTTACGCCGACTTCGTCGCCGACGGCCCCGACGGACAGCTGCGCTTCTACGCAGGCGACGGCACCGGCAACGTCGCCGCCGCCCGGGTGGTCAGCACCTCCGGCTGGCGCGGCGCCCTGATCGCCCACCGCGGCGACTTCGCCTCCAACGTCACCGGGCAGACCAAGGACGGCTACGAGGACTACGTCGTCAAGCTCGGCAGCAAGCTCTACGTCTACCCCAACGACGGCCTGGGCAACCCGCAGTACGACAAGCGCACCGAGCTCAAGCACCCCACCGGCGACTGGTCCGCCACCACCCAGATCCTCGCCACCGGCAACATCGACCGCGTCCCCGGCAGCGACCTGCTGGTCAAGGACGGCGACAGCCTCGTCCTGTTCAGCGGCACCACCGCCGGGCCGCTCGCCACCAGTAACGGCAAGCTCATCCCGGTGACCGTCGCCGCCTCCGGCTTCGCCCGCTACGACCTGCTCGCCCCCGGTGACCTCGACGGCGACGGCGCTGCCGACCTGCTCGCCCGCAACACCACCACCAACCCCGCTGACCCCGAGTTCGGCAAGCTCTACCTCTACCCCGGCAGCAACCCCGAGCGCGGCCAGTACCAGCTCGGCGCCCCCACCGTCTACGCCGCCGGCGGCTGGGACCGCCTGAGCAGGCCGGCACTCACCAGCCCCGGCAACGTCCACGGCAAGGTCGACAAGGCCGCCGACGGCACCCGCACCTTCACCCCCACCGTCGGCCAGGAGAGCCCGGACATCTGGTCGACCACCGCGACCGACGCGAGCGTCGCCTACCAGGACGCCACCGGCGCGAAGAAGGCCGACTGCCCCACCGGCTGCCTGCTCCTCACCCCCGGCACCCCCACCGGCATCGGCACCGCCCCGGCTCTCGTCGGCAACGGCTCCTGGGGCTCCACCTACCCCGCCGACGGCACCCCCGCCGGCACCGCCACCGAGTACAAGCGCCCGGCCGGCACCGCCGGCGCGCCCGGCAGCCCCACCCAGGCCGCCGCGATCGCCCAGACGAGCGCCGTCACCGCCGCCGGCCTGCCGAACGGCGACACCGCATACGTCACCGTCTCCAACGGCCGCGAGTTCATCCAGTGGCACTACGCGGACGGCAGCTGGTCCGGCGTCGAGCTGATCGACACCACCAGTACCTCCGGCACCCGCTACACCGACACCACCGCCGTCGCCGCCACGGCCGACGGCACCGGCCGCCTCCAGATCGTCTCCACCGGCAACGGCCAGCTCCACCACCAGACCTGGACCGCTGCAGGCGGCTGGACCAGGTTCGACACCCCGCCCGGCATCGCCGCCAAGGTGACCGCCGTCGCCGCAGCCGGTCTCAAGGACGGCAGCGCGCAGTTCATGGCCGTGGTCAACGGCGTCGAGTACCACCAGATCCGTTACGCCAACGCCACGTGGAGCGGCTTCAACCTGCTTGGCAACAGCGGCGTCACCGCCGTCGCCGCAGCCGCCACCCCCAACGGCGACGTCCAGTTCATGTCCGTGGTCGGCGGGGTCGAGTACCACCAGGTCCGCTACGCCGCCGACCTCACCTGGAGCGGGTTCAACCGTCTCGGCAACGCCAACGTGACCGCCGTGGCGGCCACCGGGAACGCCGACGGCAGCGCCCAGTTCGTCTCCGTCGCGGGCGGCAGCCAGTACTGGCAGGCCCGCAACATCGACGGCACCTGGACCGCCTTCAACCAGACCGCCACCGCGGTGAAGCACTCCGCCCTCGCGGGCTACCCGACCGCCCCGGCGGGCAGCGCCTGGCTGAACACCACCCGCCTGCTGGGCCTCGCACCGCAGTAGGACGCCGGGCCTCGGCCCCGACGGCCAGGCCGCCGCAGGCATCGCCCTGCGGCGGCCCGATCGTGCTCACTCGAAACGCGCGGGGTCGCCGGCCCCGTACCGGACGATCTCCGGCTCGCCGTTGGAGAAGTCGACCACGGTGGTCGGCTCCGTGCCGCAGTCGCCCGAATCCACCACGGCGTCCAGCACGTGGTCGAGCCGCTCCTTGATCTCCCAGCCCTGGGTCATCGGCTCCTCCTCGCCGGGGAGCAGCAGGGTGCTGGAGACCAGCGGCTCACCGAGCTCGGCGAGCAGTGCCCGGGTCACGGCGTGGTCGGGGATCCGGACGCCCACCGTCTTCTTCTTGGGGTGCAGCAGCCGGCGCGGCACCTCCTTGGTGGCGGGCAGGATGAAGGTGTAGCTGCCCGGCGTCGCGGCCTTGATGGCCCGGAAGACGTTGTTGTCGATCTGGACGAGCTGCCCGAGCTGGGCGAAGTCCTCGCACATCAGGGTGAAGTGGTGCCGCTCGTCCAGCCGCCGGATCGACCGGATCCGCTCGAGCCCGTCGTGGTAGTCCAGCCGGCAGCCCAGCGCGAAGCAGGAGTCGGTCGGGTACGCGATGAGGGCCCCGGCGCGGAGGCTGGCGGCCACGGTGCTGATGGTGCGCGGCTGCGGGGACTGCGGGTGCACGTCGAAGTACGTTGCCATTCGCCCGACCATACGGGATCCGGGCCGGGCGGAGGACGAGGCCGCGACGGGCCGCCGTCGCTCGGACGGCCGTCAGCACCGGCGTGGCGTGGCCGGGGGGACTCTTCGGGCCGCCGCTCGTCCAGCGGCCGGATCGGCCCGGGTCACTCGCCGCCCTGGCCGGCGCTGCCCAGCGGCCCGATCTTCACCGCGGAGCCGCCGCCCTCCGTGACGGGCAGCGAACCCGCGCCCGGCCAGGGCAGGGTGACGGGGTGGGTCTCGTCCGGCGGCGTCACCACCAGGCCGGTGATCCGCACCCCGGAACCGCCCGAGGTGTTGGCCGGGTAGCTGATGCCGAAGTACGTCGACTTGCCGCTCGGCACGACCGCCGCGACCGCCGGCTGCCCGTCCCGCTGCGCGGAGAGCGTCCCGGCGGAGGTCTTGAGGTCGACGCCCGCGTACCCGGTGAGCGCGCAGTCCTTGCCGCTGTGGTTCTTGAGCTCGACCACGACGGTGCGGGTGGCGTCGCCGGTGATGGTGCGGTCGGCGGCGGTGATCGTCAGATCCGCCGTCCGGCACTGGGCCGCCTTCCCGGTGCCGGGCTTGCCGGTGGCGGACGAGGCCGGCGCCTTCGACGTCTGATTACCCGACTGATTGCTCGACTGGCTGCCCGGCTGGTTGTTCGATGCCTGGCCGCTCGCCGCCGGACCGCCGAAGGCAGTGGCGCCGGTGGAGGCGGCCGGGGCGCCCTGCGGGGCGCTCTTCGCGTCGTCCTGGCAGGCGGTCAGGGAGAGGGCGGCGGTGGCGGCCAGGGCGGCGAAGGCGAGCGGGCGGACGCGCATGGTGTGTTCCTCCGGGCGGTGCGAACGGGCTGTCTCCCAGCAGGACCGCGTCCCGCGGGGAGCCGTTCCGCCCGGGCCGTCTTCCGGACAGTGCTGTGACATGTACGGACGGACCCGTGACCCGGAAAGCCTTGACCGACAGTCAGCCGGCGTGCCTACCCGGGCGGTCCGGCCGTCCACGCGCGCTGCTCGGCGGTGTCCGGCACGGCGAGCCCGCGGGCCCGTCCGATCAGCTGCCAGGCGGTCTCGGCGTCCGTGCCGTCCAGGACGAGGATCGTGGCCGCGAGCAGCGAGGACCGCCCGATGCCGGCCCGGCAGTGGGTGACCACGTGCGCCCCGCCGCGCAGTCGCTCGGCCAGCCCGCGCAGCACCGGAAGGACCACCGCCCGCTCGGGTACCCCGAGATCGGGAATCGGCACCGCGACGAACTCCAGCCCGGCCGCCGCCGCCAGCCGGGGCTCCGCCACCAGCTCGAGCTCCACCCGCTCGGGTTCGGTCAGCGCACAGACCAGGATGTCGACGCCGTGCTCCTTCAACGCCGCCATCTCGTCCGCCAGCCACTCGCCACCGCGTGGCCTGGCCATCGTGCTGACCAGCCCGGGGCCGGGGCGGTCGAGGGTGAAGAGGGAAGGGCGCACGGCGGTACCGCTTTCGTCTGGTCGGCTGTCGGAGTTGGCTGAGGGTCGCTTCTGGTCGCCGTCCATGATCTCCCACCCTGCCGCAGGTGCGGACACCGGCTGGGATCACCAACTCCGGCGCCGCTGCGGCATTTTGATTGGCCGTCCACTCGCGGAGTACGGCCCCGGAGCGAGCCCGGCTGGGTGCGTCCGGCGGCGCTGCGTGGTGAGGAGTCGTTGGTGTCGGAGGTCTACCTGTTCGACGAGGCGGAGAGCACGCCGGTCCGGGCCGACGATGGTGTGGCGGACTTCCCCGAGGGCCTCGTCGCCGCTGTCGAGGCCGTCTGCTTTCAGGGGCGTCTGGTGTGGGGCGCCGACCTGGCACCGCTACTGGAGCGGTACGGCGTCGCCCTCATCTCGCCGGAGCTTGCGGGGGCCGGCAGGGACGTTGGCGAAACGGGTCTTCGGTCAGCCTGCACGGCAGGCTGACCGAAGACCCGTCAGGAGCGCCTAGCGGACAGGCGTCACCTCAGGTGGCGGCCGAAGAAGCTCGCCGCGTCCTCGCCGGCGTGCTGCGGGACGCCGGTGTGGCCTCCCATGTTGGCGTGCAGGGACTTCTCCGCGGAGCCGAAGGCGTCGAAGAGGTCGAGGGCGGCCTGGCGGTCGTTGCCCTCGTCGTCCCACTGGAGCAGGACGTGCAGGGGGATGGTGACCCGGCGGGCCTCCTCCAGGATGGCGCGCGGGACGAAGCTGCCGGCGAAGAGGCCGGCGGCCGCGATGCGGGGTTCGGTGGCGGCCAGGCGGACGCCGATGGAGATCACGCCGCCCGAGTAGCCGACCGGGCCGGTGAGTTCGGGCAGGGCGAGGAGGGCGTCCAGGGCGGTCCGCGCCTCGGCGGCGGCCCGGTCGACCAGCGGGAGGGTGAGGGCGTCGATGATCGCCTCGGTGACGGGTTCGCCGGCGGTCATCACCCGCCGGAGGTCGGCGCGGGCCTGGTCGAGGGCCGGCCAGCGGGGGCGGTCGCCGCTGCCGGGGAGTTCGAGTGTGGCGGCGGCGAGGCCGTCGGCCACGGCGCTGCGGGCCCGGTCCAGCAGACGGGGGTACATCCGGCCGAGCCCGAGCGGCGGGAGACCGAGCAGGATCAGCGGAGTGGGGGCGGCGGCGGAGGCGGGCGTCCACAGGAAGCCGGGGATCTCGCCGAGGGTGAACCCGCGCTCGAGGACCTCGCCGTCGAGACGCTGTTCGGAAGTGAACTGAAGGGTCATGATCGTGCCTTTGCGGGAGAGCTGCTTGAACGGCGCTCCCGGACGACCTATCGCCCGACCGTGACCCCGGAGGAGAGCACCCATGTCGATACTGCGTTCACGGGTACCACCTCCTCTTTCGCTCGCACGGCCACCGGAAGGGTAGCAGGGTTCGCCCGCCTTCGGTGCGGGCCGCCGCGGCCGTTGCGCCGGCATTGGCCCGCACCGGTCGGGGCTACTGGATGACGCCGCTGGTCACGCAGGCGGGGTAGCTGGTGTCCCCGGCGCGGGCACCGGTGGTGCGGTCGACGACGGTGGCCGTGATCACGATGTTCTGCCCGTACGAGCAGCCGACCCGGGTGCTGTTGCCGCTGGCCCAGATGGTCCGGCCGTTGGTGCTCCAGGAGACCGAGTACGAGGAGGAGCCGGCGACGCTGAGGTTGCAGTCGATCGTCCCGTTGTTCGCCAAGAAGGCGTCCGGCTCCGAGTCGCAGCCCATCGAAGCCGAGACGGCGGCCGGCGCAGCGGTGGCGGCGGGGGCTCCGAGCAGTGTGGTGCTGGTGGCCAGCGCGGCGCCGAGCAGGGCGAGGCCGGCGCGGCGGGCGCGGCGGGCGGTGGTGGATGGTGCAGCGTTACGGCGCATGTGTGCTCCCGAGTAGGGGAATTGGGAGGGTGGGATGTGCGTCCTGTGCAACGTGCTGCACCAGAGGGTGGCAGGGCACCCGGAGCGTGTCCATGGCAGCGGCCACGGTGACCCGTTGATGTCATCTGGGCTGACCCGTTTGCGGGTGCCTGGCGTCAAGCGGCCAGAGCCGGGACGGCCGCGCGCTCTGGGGTACCTCGGAGCCGGACCGGCTCTTGCTCCGCGAGGCCCGTCGATCTCCGGCCGGGGCGCCGGCTGCGCGGAAGGGAGCTGACGGTGGGTGAGCGGGTGCCGACGGTGTACCTGTTGGTGGGGTTGACCGGGGCGGGGAAGACGACGTACGCGCGGCGGGTGTTGGAGCCGGGCGGGGTGGTGCGGTTGGCGGTGGACGAGGTGGTGTTCGCGCGGTACGGGCGGTACGGGGTGGACTACCCGGCGAGCGAGTACTTCGCGATCGAGGCTCCGGTGGTGGCGGAGCTGCGCGGGCAGCTGGGGGAGCTGGTGGCGGCGGGGCGGGACGTGGTGTGGGACCACGGGCTCTGGCCGCGGGGCGATCGGGAGGCGTTGAAGGCGGTGGTGGAGGCGACGGGCGGGCGGTGGCGGTTGCTGTACTTCCCGGTGGGGAGGGGGGAGCTGCTGCGCAGGCTGGCCGAGCGGAACCGGCGGGGTGGGGCGAATGCGCTGCCGGTGACGGCGGCGGATCTGGACGACTTCATCGGGCGGTTCGAGGTGCCGGTGGGGGAGGGCGAGGAGATCGTGGGGCCCGAGTGGTTCGGTGGGGAGGGCCTCGCGTCGGGTCGGGGCGTCAGCTGAGCTTGAGGGTGAGCCAGAGGGCCGGGACGGCGGTGGCGAGGGTGGCGGGGACGACAAGGAGGCCGAGGCGGGTGAAGTCGCGGAGGCTGACCTCGGTGGCGTGGGTGGTGAGGATGCGGCGCCAGAGGAGGGTGGCGAGGGAGCCGGCGTAGGTCAGGTTGGGGCCGAGGTTGACGCCGAGGAGGACGGCCAGCACGGCGCCGGGGCCGGCGGGGGCGGTGAGGGGGAGGAGGACCAGGGTCGCGGGGAGGTTGTTGATCAGGTTGGACAGCAGGGCGGCCAGGCCGGCCAGGGCGAACAGGGTCGGCAGGGAGGTGCCGGAGGGGACGAGGTGGGCCAGGGCGGCGGCCAGGCCGTTGTCGACCACGGCGCGGACCACGATGCCGAGGGCCAGCACGAAGGCGAGGAAGGGGACCGCGGCCGAGCGGGCGATCTCGGTGGGCGTGGTGCGGCGCTGGGCGAGGGCCCGGCCGGCCAGGACGAGGGCGCCGGCCAGGGCGGCCCAGGCCGGGTTGAGGCCGAGCGCCGAGGTGAGGACGAAGCCGGCCAGGGTGCAGGCGACGGTGACCAGGGCGAAGAGCGGGAGTTCGGGCTCGGCGAGCCCCGGGGAGGTCTCGGCGGGGGCGTCCAGGTCGGCGGCGAAGAAGCGCCGCAGGACGGCGTACTCGACGGCGATCGCCACCAGCCAGGGCAGCGACATCAGGGCGGCGAACCGGGTGAAGGAGAGGCCGCTGGCGGTGAAGGCGAGCAGGTTGGTGAGGTTGGAGACCGGCAGCAGCAGAGAGGCCGTGTTGGAGAGGTGGGCACAGGCGTAGAGGTGCGGGCGCGCGCGGACGCCGAGGCGGGTGGTGGTGGCGAGGACCACGGGGGTGAGCAGCACGACGGTCGCGTCCAGGCTGAGCACGGCCGTGATGAGCGAGGCGATCACGAAGACCTGGACCAGCAGCCGGCGGGGGCGGCCGATCGCCGTCCGGGCCATCCAGGCGCCGCAGGCGTGGAACAGGCCCTCGTCGGCGCAGAGTTTGGCGAGCACCAGGACGGCGGCGAGGAACCCGACCACCGGCCCGAGGCGGCCGGCCTCGGCGGCGGCGTGCTCGGGGGAGATCGCGCCGGTGGCCACGGCGATCCCCGCAGCCGGAACGGCGACCACCGCCTCAGGCCAGCCCCAGGGCCGGACCACTGCGGCGGCCAGGACGAGCACCAGCAGGCCGATGGAGAGTGCTTCGGCGGCGGAGGTGTTCAGGGTCTGCTCCCGGTGACGGCTGTGGCTGCCCCGTTCCGGAGCTGTCCTCATCGAAGCAGAGCGAGGGTGCGGAAGCGCAGGTGGGTGCGCCGAGTCGAGCCGAGAGCAGGTAGGTAGCAGGTGAGGGGTGGAAGCCTAGAGCCTAGGGACTCTAGGTATATGTCAGGAGGCTCAAGCCAGAGTGCCGTGCACCCCAGGGAAATGGCGGGTCACCCCAGGGAAATGGCGGGTCAGCCCAGGGAAATGGCGGGTCAGCCCAGGGTGGCGTCGAGTTCTTCCAGGGCGCCCACGACGATCGTCCGCATGGCCTGCTCGGCCTGCTCGGCCTCGCCCGCGCAGATCGCCTCGGCGACCTCGCGGTGGAGGCGGATGGCGTAGGGGCGGGGCTGGTGGGGCATCAGCTGATGCTCCGTCCGGCCGGTGAGGACGGCGCCGACCGTGTCGCCCAGGTGGGCGAACATCTCGTTGCCGGAGGCGCGCAGCACGGTCGCGTGGAAGGCGATGTCGTGCCGGAGGAAGGCCTCGAGGTCGGCGGCCTTGGCGGTCATGGTGAGCTCCACGGCCAGCGCACTGAGCTCGCGCCGCTGGTCGTCGGTGGCCTGACGGGCCGCCAGCGCGGCGGCGGCCGGCTCGACGGCGACCCGGAGCGAGCCGAGCGAGCGGAGCTGGGCGGCCCGGTCCGCGCCGGCCAGGCGCCAGCGGATGACCAGCGGGTCGAAGACGTCCCACTGCTCCTTCGGCAGTACCGTGCTGCCGACCCGCCGCCGGGACTCCACCAGGCGCATCGACTCCAGGATGCGGACGGCCTCGCGGACCACCGTCCGGGAGACCCCGTACTGCTCCTCCAGCTCCTCGCTGCGCAGCACCGTGCCGACGGGGAGCTCACCCGAGGCGATGGCTGGTCCGAGGTCGGCGAGGAGGCGGCCCGGCAGGCCCTGGATGTCCATCCGACCAGCGTAGAGGCCACCACTCACCCACCCCGGTCCGCCGCGCAAAAGTATGACGATTAGGTTTCTAGGTCTTGAATAAGTCATATCTTTGGGTGCAAGGTGGCACCGACCAGGCAGAACAGGAGCACCACCGCATGGGTCTCAACGTCGAGAACCACGTACCCCACCCGCCGCTCGTCGTGGTGATGGGCGTCTCGGGGGTCGGGAAGACCACCGTCGCCCGGCTGCTCGCCGAGCGGCTGGCGCTCCCGTACGCGGAGGCGGACGACTTCCACCCGCCCGCCAACATCGCCAAGATGGCCGCCGGCATCCCGCTGGACGACGCCGACCGGCAGCCCTGGCTCGCCGCGTTGGCGGGCTGGCTGGGGGAGCGGTGCGCGGCGGGCGAGGGCGGGGTGGTGACCTGTTCGGCGCTCAAGTGGCGCTACCGCGACACACTGCGCACCGGCTGCCCGGAGGCGTTCTTCCTGCACCTCAGCGGTGGGCACCGCCTGGTCGAGGACCGGCTCGCCCACCGGGCCGGGCACTTCATGCCCGCCTCGCTGCTCGACTCCCAGTACGCCACCCTCGAACCGCTCCAGCCGGACGAGCACGGCCTGGTGCTGGACGTCGACCACACCCCCGACCACCTCGTCGAGATGGCCGCAGCCCGGCTGCGGCCCGTCAACGGAGACCTCGCGTGACACTCCCCGCCCTGCTCGCGGCCGCCCCACCGGCCCTGCCGCACACCGGCAGCGACACCCAGCTGCTGGTCGCCACCCTGGTGGCGATCGGCGCCATCGTGCTGCTGATCACCAAGCTCAAGCTCCACCCCTTCCTCGCGCTCACCCTGGGCTCGGGGCTGCTCGCGGCGGTGGCCGGCGCGCCGTTCGACAAGCTGACCAGCAGCTTCGTCACCGGCTTCGGCTCCACGGTGAGCAGTGTCGGCCTGCTGATCGGGCTGGGCGCGATGCTCGGCAAGCTGCTGGCCGACTCCGGCGGGGCGAACATCATCGCGGACACCGTGCTGGCCCGGTCCTCCCGGCGGGCGCTGCCCTGGGCGATGGCGCTGATCGCGGCCGTGCTCGGGTTGCCGCTGTTCTTCGAGGTCGGCGTGGTGCTGCTGATCCCGATCGTGCTGCTGGTGGCCCGCCGGGGCGGGCTGCCGCTGATCCGGGTCGGCATCCCGGCGCTGGCCGGGCTCTCGGTGCTGCACGGCCTGGTGCCGCCGCACCCGGGCCCGCTGGTCGCCGTGGACGCGCTCAAGGCCGACCTCGGCGTGACGCTGGCGCTCGGCCTGCTGATCGCCGTGCCGACGCTGATCGTGGCCGGCCCGCTCTTCGCCCGGGTCGCCGAGCGCTGGGTCGGCCCGCTGGAGCTCCCGGCGGCGCCGGCCGAGGCGGAGCCCGCGAAGGGAGAGCGGCAGCCCTCGTTCGGCGCGGTGCTGGCCACCATCCTGCTGCCGGTGGTGCTGATGCTCGGCAAGGCGCTCGCGGACGTGGTGGTCGACGACCCCAAGGCCGGGATCCAGCGGGTGGCGGACTTCGTCGGCTCGCCGCTGATCGCGCTGCTCGCGGCGGTGCTGCTCGGCATGGTGACGCTGGGTCGGGCCGCTGGCTTCGACAAGGCGCGGATCTCCACCACGGTGGAGAAGTCGCTCGGCCCGATCGCCGGGATCGTCTTCATCGTCGGCGCGGGCGGCGGCTTCAAGCAGACCCTGATCGACGTGGGCGTGGGCAACGCGGTGAGCAGCTGGTCGGCCAAGTGGCACATCTCGGCCCTGCTGCTCGGCTGGCTGATCGCGGTCCTGATCCGCCTGGCCACGGGCTCGGCCACGGTGGCCACCATCACCGCCGCCGGGATCGTCTCCCCGCTCGCGAGTGGCATGAGCACCAGCCACGCGGCGCTGCTGGTGCTGGCGATCGGCGCGGGTTCGCTCTTCCTCTCGCACGTCAACGACGCCGGCTTCTGGCTGGTGAAGGAGTACTTCGGGATGAGCGTCGGCCAGACGCTGAAGTCCTGGTCGGTGATGGAGACGATCATCTCGGTGGTGGCGATCGCGCTGATCCTGCCGCTGAGTCTGGTGATCTAGGGCGACTCTCCCCGCCCCGCCCCGGCCGGTCGGCGCCGGGGCGGGGCGGACCTGTCTACGCCGCCGGGACCGGCTGGGGCACGGCCGGGCCGACGTAGCGGGCTGCCGGGCGGATGATCTTGCTGTCGCCGGCCTGCTCCAGGATGTTGGCGCTCCAGCCGATCGCGCGGGCGGCCGCGAAGGTGGGCGTGAACATCTCGCGCGGCAGACCGCACAGGTGCATCACCACGCCGGCGTAGAACTCGACGTTGGTGTGCAGCTCGCGGCCCGGCTTCAGTTCGGTCAGGATCGCCAGCACCTGTCGCTCCACCGCCACGGCGAACTCCACCAGCCCGCCGCCGAATTCCTCGGCGACTCCGCGCAGCATCCGCGAGCGCGGGTCCTCGGTGCGGTAGACCGGGTGCCCGAAGCCCATGATCCGGTCGCCGGCCAGCACCCGGGCGCGGATCCACGGGTCGATCCGGTCCGGCGTGCCGATCGCGTCCAGGGTGTCCAGAGCCCTGCTGGGGGCGCCGCCGTGCAGCGGCCCGGAGAGCGCGCCCAACCCGCCGACCAGGCAGGCGGCCAGGTCGGCGCCGGTGGAGGCGATCACCCGCGAGGTGAAGGTGGAGGCGTTGAAGCCGTGGTCGACGGTGGCGATCAGGTACTGCTCGATCGCCCGGGCCTCGGCCGGCCCCGGCTCGCGGCCGGTCAGCATGTACAGGTAGTTGGCGGCGTACGGCAGGTCCGTGCGGGGCTCGACGGGCTGCTCGCCGTGCTGCAGCCGGTGCACGGCGGTGAGGATGGTGGGCACCAGAGCGGTGGCGAAGAGCGCGTCCGCCAGCCGCTGCTCGGGTGCGGTGTCGTAGAGCGGGCGCAGGCCGCGGTCGGCGGCGGCGATGGAGAGCGCGGGGCCGAGTGCGGCCAGCGGGCCGGCCGGGGCGGTCGCCGCGGCGAGCGCGGGGAGCACGGCACGCAGCGCCTCGGGCAGCCGGCGCAGCGGGGCGGTGCGGGCCCGGAAGGCGGCGCGGGCGGCGGGGTCCGGCAGTTCGCCGAGCAGCATCAGGTGCCAGACGTCCTCCAGGGTGCGCTGCTCGGCCAGTTCGATCGCCGAGTACTGCCGGTAGTGGTAGAAGCCCTCCAGCCCGCGGACGTCGCTGAGCGCGGTCTCGGTGACCACGACGCCCTTGAGGCCGCGCGGCACCTCGATGCCCGCATCGGTGGGGGTGGCGAGGTTCGCCTGGGACGGGGTGGTCGCGGTCGACATGAGTACCTCCTCGGAACGGCTTGACAGTCAGTACTCTGCGATCATTGATTAACGTTGTCAATGTTGACTGGAATCAATGTGAGATACTGTGGCCAGCTCGCCGGGAGGTCGGCGGGCCTGATGGGAGGCCAGGGATGAGCGCCGGCAGGTTGACTACGCAGCAGGTCGCCGAGCTGCTCGGAGTCAAGGTGCAGACGGTGTACGCCTACGCCAGCCGCGGCCTGCTGAGCAGCGAGCGGGTGTCCGGCGGCAAGGGCAGCACCTTCGACGCCGCGGAGGTGGCGGCGCTGGCGGCGGGCCAGCGCCGCCAGCTGCCCCGGCCCGGCGGGGACGCGGCCGGCACCGGCGGGGCCGAGTGGTCGACCGAGCCGGTCACCGTGCTCACCGAGCTCACCCTGATCGAGGACGGCCGGCTCTACTACCGGGGCGTGGACGTGGTGCGGTTCGCCGAGCGGTACGGGTTCGAGGCGGCGATCGGGCTGCTCTGGGGCGTCGGCGCCGAACCCGGCCTGCGGCTCACCGCCGCCCCGGACCTGGTCGCCGCGCTGCGCCGGGCCGGCGACACGCTGCCGCCCGGCACCCGGCTGCCCGACCGGCTGCGGGTCACGGCGGCCGTCGCGGCCTCGCTGGACCCGCTCCGCTTCGACCTACGCCCGGAGAACGTGCGGGCCACCGGTGCGGCGCTGATCGCCGCCCTGGTGGAGGCGCTGCCGGAGGAGCCCGGCGGGGCGCGGGAGTTCGTCGGGACGGGCACCGAGGGTTCGCTGGCGGCCCGGCTGTGGACCCGGCTGGCCGCCGGGCCGCCGCCGGCCGGGGCCGTCGACTGCCTGGACCGGGCCTTGGTGCTGCTGGCCGACCACGAGTTGGCGGTCTCCACGGTCGCCGCCCGGGTCGCGGCCTCGGCGCGGGCCCATCCGTACGCGGTGGTCTCGGCCGGCCTGGGGGCGAGCGACGGTCCGCTGCACGGCGCCGCCAGCGCGCTGGCCCACCGGCTGCTCGACGAGGTGCTCGCCGCCGGGAGCGCGGTGCCGGTGGTCTCCGAGTACCTGCGCACCGGACGCCCGATCCCCGGCCTCGGGCACCGGCTCTACCCGCAGGGCGACCCCCGCGCGGCCGCGCTGCTCGCCGCGGTCGGCGATCTGCCGGGCGCCGGGCCGGTACTGGCCGCGGTCGAGGACCTGGTCCGGGCGGCCGGCGGACACCGGTCGCCGGCCGCCGAGACCGCCAACGTGGACCTGGCGCTGGCCGCCTTCGCGCACCTCGCCGGGATGTCCGTGGAGGCCGGCGAGGTGATCTTCTCGGTGGCCCGGACCGCGGGGTGGCTGGCCCACGCGATGGAGGAGTACCAGGCGCCGCCGCTGCGGATGCGGGCCCGCGGGGTGTACACCGGCCCGCCGCCGGAGCAGGGCTAGCCAGGGGCGGGCTGTCGGGAACGCGCCGGGCGGGTCCCCGACAGCCCGCCTAGTACCACTGGTCGTAGGCGAGCTTGAGGACCAGGCCCACCACCACGGTGACGAGCACGCCCCGGACGAAGCCCGCCCCCTGCTTGAGGGCCATCCGGGCGCCGAGGGTGCCGCCGGTGAGGTTGAAGAGGCAGAGCAGGGCGGCGAGGCGCCACTGGACGGTGCCCTGGTAGCCGAAGACGGCGAGGGCGCCGAGGTTGGTGCAGACGTTGACGATCTTCGTGGTGGCCGAGGCGTGCACCAGGTCGAGCTGGAGCACGGCGGCCAGCGCGATCACCAGGAAGGTGCCGGTGCCCGGGCCGATCAGGCCGTCGTAGAAGCCGATGCCGGTGCCGACCAGCAGGATCGCGGCGAGCACCCGCTGCCGGGTGACCGGTGCGCCGGTGACGGCGGTGCCGAAGGCGGGGCGCAGCAGGACGAAGGCGAGGACGAGCAGCAGCACCACCATGATGACCGGCCGCAGCACCGCGCTGTCGATCCCGGCGGCGAACGAGGCCCCGGCGAGCGAGCCCAGGGCGGCGGCCAGGCCGACCTTGAAGGCCGTCCGCAGATCGACCTTGGTGCGGCGGGTGTAGGTGAGGGCGGCGGCGCTGGTGCCGACGATCGAGACGGCCTTGTTGGTACCGAGCACGTACGCCGTCGGCAGCTGCGGCAGCCCGACCAGCAGTGCGGGCAGCTGGATCAGCCCGCCCCCGCCGACCACGGCGTCGATCCAGCCGGCGCCGGCGGCGGCCAGGCAGAGCAGCACCAGCGTGGTCGCGGAGAGGTCCGGTAGACCGAGCCAGCTCATGAGGTGGCGCCCAGCGCGTAGCAGCGGCGGAGCCAGCGGCCCGCGCCCGGGGCGGCGGGGGTGAAGGGCACCCGGCGGTGCAGCACCCGGCGGTTGTCGAAGACGTGGAAGTCCCCGGCGCCGATCAGCACCGAGCTGCCGTCCAGCCCGGCGATCCGGGTCTCGAACGCGGCCAGCGCCGCCTCGGCCCCCTCGGTCAGCCCGGTGACCCGCCCGGGCCCGTACCGCAGACCGGGGTGACCGCTCGGGAGGGTCCAGACCATCGGCACGGCCTCCCGGGCCGGCTCCTCCCCGTCCGAGGCGTACGACTCGGGGGCGGTGACCGCGTACTCGGGGCGGCGCAGCGCCTGGACCGTGGAGTCCGGCAGCGCGGCGAGCACCTCCTCGACCAGGAGCAGGTCGGTGGGCACGGACTCGGTGTTGCGCATGCCGTAGAAGGAGAGGTGGTGCGGGATGGCCTCGGCGGCGGGCGCCCCGGCGGTGTGGTCGAGCACGGAGTCGTCGGTGTGCCAGTCCAGCGGCTGGGCGTAGCCCCAGGAGGTCTGGGTGTCGGCGGCCTCGGCGCGCGGCGCCACGTTGCGGATCGGGCGGCCCTCGTTCTCCCACCGGTAGGCGACGGGGGAGAGGGCGAGCAGTCGGAGCAGGCCGAAGTGCACCAGGTTGGCGGTGCCGAGGGTGGCCTCGTCGCAGAAGCCGTCGAGCGGGGTGGGCAGGTGCCGGCCGGTGGCCGGCAGCCCGGTGACGGTCAGCCAGGGCGTGGGCTGGTGGCGCCAGTCGGCCAGGTCGGCGAGGAGCTGCGGCGGCAGGCAGTTGCGCAGCAGCTTGGCGCCGTGGTCGAGCAGGTGGTCGGTGTCGGCGCCGGGAGTCGGCGCGGCGGCGAAGGCAGCGGCCACAGCGGGCCGGGCCTCCTCGGGCAGGCTGAAGGTGGTCCCCGTTATGGAATGCACGTTCGAGAGCCTAGGCGACGATCGTCACTCCAAGATCACGTTCGGGGAAACCCGTGCGGGATCGGGAAACCGCCAGGGGCGCGGGGAACTGCGCGAGCTCGGAAGGCAACGACCTGTAGCCTTCCGCAGCGCGCAGTTCCCCGCGCCCCTGACCGTGCAACCGGCTACTTGGCGGCACGCTTCGCGAGGAAGGCGGCGACCTCTTCGCGGATCTCCGGGGTGTCCAGGCCGCGCACGGTCATGGTCGTACGGCGGCGCAGCACGTCGTCCGCGGTGTAGGCCCACTCGTTGTCGGCGGCGTAGGCGACCTGGGCCCAGACGTCCGGGCCGTCCGGGTGGATGGGCTCGCCGAGCTCGGGGTGCTCGGCGATCAGGTGGGCGATCTCGAAGGAGAGGGTGCCGTAGTGGCTGGCCAGGTGCTTGGCCACCAGCGGCTCCATGCGGGAGCCGGGCTCGCGGTCGATCAGCAGGCGGTGCGCGACGGCGTTCGGCGCGCCGACGCCGGGCAGCGGCACGGTGGCCGGGATCGCCGACATGTCCTCGGCCAGGCCGGTGCCGGGCACGTGGGCGAGCTTCTCGAGCACGGTGCGGCCGATGTGGCGGTAGGTGGTCCACTTGCCGCCGGCGACCGAGAGCATGCCGCCCCGGCCCTCGGTGACCACGGTCTCGCGCTTGGCGGCGGCGGTGTCGCCCGGGCCGCCGGGCAGCACGCGCAGGCCGGCGAAGGCGTAGGTGATCAGGTCGCGGTCCAGGTGCTCGTCCTTGATCGCGTGGCCGGCCTCGCCGAGGATCTGGTCGATGTCGGCCTCGGTGGCGCGCACGTCCTGCGGGTCGCCGGTGTACTCCTCGTCGGTGGTCCCGAGCAGGACGTGGTCCTCCCACGGGATGGCGAAGGAGACGCGGTACTTGTCGATCGGGATGGTCAGCGCGGCGCGCCAGGGCGAGCGGCGCTTGACGACGACGTGCGCGCCCTTGGAGAGGCGGATGGAGGGGGCGGCGCCCGCGTCCTCCATCTTGCGCAGGTGGTCGACCCAGGGGCCGGTGGCGTTGAGCACCAGGCGGGCGTTGACGCCGAACTCGGCGCCGTCCAGGCGGTCCTTGAGGTCGGCGCCGGTCACCCGGCCGCCGGTGAAGCGCAGCCCGGTCACCTCCGCGTGGTTGAGCACGACCGCGCCCGCGTCGACGGCGGCGCGCACCGTCATCACGGCCACGCGCGAGTCGTTCATCTGGTGGTCGCCGTAGACGGCGACCGAGCGCAGGCCCTCGGTGCGCAGCGCGGGCACCTGCTGGGCGGCGTGGGCGGCGGTGGAGACCCGGCCCATGCCGTCGCGGAAGGCGGAGAGCGCGGAGTAGAGGAAGACGCCGGCGCCGAGCTTGGTCGCGCCGTGCGGGCCGCCCTTGTAGACCGGCACGAAGAAGGTCAGCGGGTTGACCAGGTGGGGGGCCACGTCGGTGGCCAGCGCGCGGCGCTCCTTGTGGTTCTCGGCCACGAGCTTGACGGCGCCGGTCTGCAGGTAGCGCAGGCCGCCGTGCACCAGCTTGGAGGAGGCGCTGGAGGTGGCGCCGGCGAAGTCGCCCGCGTCCACCATGGCCACCTTGAGGCCGGCCTGTGCGGCCGTCCAGGCGGTGGCGGTGCCGAGGATGCCGCCACCGATGACCAGCAGGTCGTAGGTGGCCTTGCCGAGGAGCTCGCGGGTCTCGGCGCGGGAGGCGGTGCGGCCGGTGCTGCGTCCGGCGCCCAGGGTCGGGAAGGTTGCCATTGTGGTGTCCGGCTCCCGGTGTGGGCGGGCGCCGAGTCTCCTCTCGGGTGTGCGGTGCGGCCTCCGGGGGAGACCGGCCCCGGCCCTGGTCGGGGGCCGGGAAACGACTTCGCGCCGGCCGGGGCCACGGGGGCCCCGACCGGCGTTCGGGTGTTACTGCTGCTCGTCCTCCTCCACCCAGCCCATGGTGCGCTCCACGGCCTTGAGCCACTTCTTGTACTCGCGCTCGCGGGTGGCCTCGTCCATCCGGGGGGTCCACTCGGCGGCGCGGTGCCAGTTGGCCCGCAGGGTGTCCAGGTCGCTCCAGAAGCCGACCGCGAGGCCGGCCGCGTAGGCGGCGCCCAGCGCGGTGGTCTCGGCCACGTAGGGGCGCTCGACGGGGGCGGCGAGCACGTCGGCGATGTTCTGCATGAGCAGGTTGTTGCTGGTCATGCCGCCGTCGACCTTGAGCGCGGTGAGCTCGACGCCGGAGTCCTTCTGCATGGCGTCGACGACCTCGCGGGTCTGCCAGGCGGTGGCCTCCAGGACGGCGCGGGCCAGGTGGCCCTTGGTCACGTACCGGGTCAGACCGGCGATCACGCCGCGGGCGTCGGAGCGCCAGTACGGGGCGAACAGGCCGGAGAAGGCCGGCACGAAGTAGGCGCCGCCGTTGTCCTCGACGGTGGAGGCCAGGGTCTCGATCTCGGCGGCGGTGGAGATGATGCCGAGCTGGTCGCGCAGCCACTGCACCAGCGAGCCGGTGACGGCGATCGAGCCCTCGAGGGCGTAGACCGGGGCCTGGTCGCCGATCCGGTAGCCGACCGTGGTCAGCAGGCCGTGGTACGAGTTGACGATCTTCTCGCCGGTGTTGAGCAGCAGGAAGGTGCCGGTGCCGTAGGTCGACTTGGCCTCGCCCTCGTCGAAGCAGGTCTGGCCGAACAGCGCGGCCTGCTGGTCGCCGAGCGCGGAGGCGACCGGCACGCCCGCCAGGTCGCCGACGGCCTCGCCGTAGACCTCGGCGGAGGAGCGGATCTGAGGCAGGACGGCCAGCGGCACGCCCATCGAGTCGGCGATCTTCTCGTCCCAGGCCAGCGTGGAGAGGTTCATCAGCATGGTGCGCGAGGCGTTGGTGACATCGGTGATGTGCTTGCCGCCGTTCACACCGCCGGTGAGGTTCCAGATCACCCAGGTGTCCATGGTGCCGAACAGGATGTCCCCGGCCTCGGCGCGCTCGCGCAGGCCCTCGACGTTGTCCAGCAGCCAGCGGATCTTCGGGCCGGCGAAGTAGCTGGCCAGCGGGAGGCCGGTCTCGCGGCGGAAGCGGTCCTGGCCGACGTTGCGGCCCAGCTCGCGGCAGAGGCCCTCGGTGCGGGTGTCCTGCCAGACCAGCGCGTTGTGCACCGGCTGGCCGGTGTGCTTGTCCCACAGCACGGTGGTCTCACGCTGGTTGGTGATGCCGATCGCCCGGATGTCGTCCTTGGTGAGGCCGGCCTTCTCCAGGGCGCCGCGCACGACCGACTGCACGCGGGTCCAGATCTCGGCGGCGTCGTGCTCGACCCAGCCCGGCTGGGGGAAGATCTGCGAGTGCTCCTGCTGGTCGACCGCGACGATCCGGCCGTCCGCGCCGAAGATGATGCAGCGGCTCGACGTGGTGCCCTGGTCGATCGCGGCGATGTAGTTGGCGGTGGTGCCAGTGCTCATGGGGGTCCTCGGCTCGAATGAGGGTGGGTGAGGGCGGGACGGTCTCGTAAGTCCCGTATAGCGTGCCGGGGCAAACCCGGGCTAGAGAGAGCTGGAAGACGGCGTCAGAACGCTGCCCCGGTTCCGGCCGGAGCGCGGCCTCGACCGATCAGAACGCGGCCTTGTAGAGCAGGCCGGCCAGCAGACCGCCGACGAGCGGGCCGGCCACCGGGATCCAGGCGTACGACCAGTCGGAGCCGCCCTTGTTCGGGATCGGCAGCAGGGAGTGCATGATGCGCGGGCCCAGGTCACGGGCCGGGTTGATCGCGTAGCCGGTCGGGCCGCCGAGCGAGAGGCCGATGCCGACCACGGTGAACGCGGTGATCAGGACGCCCATGCCGGAGAGGCCGACGCCCTTGGTCAGGCCCTGGGTGAGGATGGCCATGCAGAGCACCAGGGTGCCGATGATCTCGGTGAGCAGGTTCTGCACCGGGTTCCGGACCTCGGGGCCGGTGGCGAAGATGCCGAGGGTGGGGTCCTCGTTGGCCTGGAACTGGCCGAGGTAGGTGACCCAGACCAGCGTGGCGCCGATCATCGCGCCGAGCAGCTGGGAGCCGAGGTAGACCGGCACCTTGCTCCAGTCGCCGCTCTCGACGGCGAGGGCCAGGGTGACGGCCGGGTTGAGGTGCGCGCCGGACTTGGGCGCGGTCATGTACGCGGCGATCATCACCGCGAAGCCCCACCCGAAAGTGATGGCGAGCCAGCCGGCGTTGACGGCCTTCGACTTCTTCAGCGTGACGGCGGCACAGACGCCGCCGCCCAGAAGTATCAGGGCGGCAGTGCCGAGGGTTTCGCCGACGAAGATGTCGCCGTTGGAGAACGCGGACACAGAGACTCCTTTGTCCGTAGGCCCGGAGCAGGTGGGGGAGGAGACGGTCAGGCGAGGGTGTTTCCCGTCCCTGGGTCGCACCCTGACGCCGTCGGCCGGTGAATCGCGTTCACCGTTCGACAATGTCGACCGTCATGCGGAAGAGCTTGCTATCTCGTCAGGACTACGTCAAGGGCGGGATGCCGAGCTGTGCCCCATCACTCGCTGTGAGCGGCGCGCTGCGGCGAAATTAGCAGTCGGACCGTCGCCGAACGTGACAAAACACCCTGGGGTGGACAGGCCTGTCGCCCGTCCACCCCAGGGTGGAATCACTCAGTGCTGCGGAAGGCGCCTCAGAACCGTCCGGCGCCCAGGTCCCGCGAGATGGCCCGGGCCGCGCTGCGCACCGAGGCCACCAGCGAGGGCTTCACGAACCCGTCCTCGCAGACCCGCTCCACCGCCCCGCTGATACAGACCGCCCCCACCGGATTGCGCCGGCGGTCCTGGATCAGCGCCCCGATCGAGGCCACGCCCTCCCAGGTCTCCTCCACCGAATCCGCCCACCCGCGCTCGCGGATCAGCGCGCACTCGGCGTCCAGCTCGTCGGCGTTGGTCAAGGTCCGGGCGGTGTACGACTCCCACGGCCCCTCGCCCAGCTCCCCGCGCGCCACCGGGTCGTACGCCAGCAGGACCTTGCCCAGGGCCGTGCTGTGCAGCGGCTGCATCGAGCCCACCTCCAGCACCTGCCGGGTGTCGTCCGGCCGGAAGACGTGGTGCACGATCAGCACCCCCTGCTGGTGCAGCACCCCCAGGTAGACCGTCTCCCCGCTGGCCCGGGCCAGGTCGTCCGCCCAGACCAGCGCCCGGGCCCGCAGCTCGTGCACGTCCAGGTAGCTCTGCCCCAGCCGGAGCAGCTCCGCCCCCAGCTGGTACTTCCCGCTCTCCGCGTCCTGCTCGACGAAGCCCTCCTGCTGGAGCGTGCGCAGGATCCCGTGCGCCGTCCCCTTCGCGAGGTCCAGCGAGGTCGCCACCTCCGACAGCCCCAGCCGCCGCTCACCACCCGCCAGCAGACGCAGGATCGCGGCAGCCCGGGACAGCGATTGGATCGGGCCGGGCATGCATGACCTCCGCAGACTGGCGTTCGACAATGTCGACCGTAGGGCTATCGCCAAGAGTGTAGTTGCACTATCAGGGGCGCGGGGAACTGCGCGGCCAGCCATGCACCCTGCTGTCGCCTTACGCGGATGCCCAATTGCACTATCCGTTGACGGTGCAAGTGGCTCCCGGTGCGAGATGACGACTCCGCTACTCCCGACCTCGCGCAGTTCCCCGCGCCCCCACCCACTCACTGAGCTCGCCGATCTGCGTGGGCCCCACCCGGCAGCAGCCCCCCACCAGCCGAGCCCCGTCCGCGAGCCACTCCTCGACCGCCGTCGCCTGGAAGCTCCAGCCGCCCGCCCAGTCGCGGGCCACCTCGTCCCACTTCTCCCCGCTGTTCGGGTAGACCACCACCGGCCTGCCCGTGACCGCCGCCGCGAGCCGCACCGCCGGGCCCGCGTCCTCGGGGGCGCAGCAGTTCACCCCCACCGCCACCACCTCCGGCACCTCGGCGGCCAGCGCAAACGCCTCCGCCAGCGGCTGACCCGCCCGGGTCCGGTCACCCGCGATGCTGTACGAGAGCCAGACCGGCACGCCCAGACCCCGGACCGCCCGCAGCAGCGCCTGCGCCTCCTCCGCGTCCGGCACGGTCTCCAACGCCAGCACGTCCGGCCCGGCCGCCACCAGCGCCTCCACCCGGGGGCGATGGAACCGCTCCAGCTCCGCCACGCTCAGCCCGTACCGGCCCCGGTACTCCGAACCGTCGGCCAGAACCGCGCCGTACGGCCCCACCGAGGCCGCCACGTACCGCTCCCCGCCGCCCGGCGCCCGCCGGGCGGCCTCGCGGGCCAGCTCCACGCTCAGCCCCAGCAGCCGGGCCGCCTCGGCCCGGCCCACCCCGCGCCGGGCGAAACCCTCGAAGCTCGCCTGGTAGCTGGCGGTGATCGCCACCTGCGCCCCCGCCGCGAAGTACCCCTCGTGCGCGGTGACCAGCGCCTGCGGATCGTCGGTGAGCAGCCGCGCCGACCACAACTCGTCGCTCAGATCCTGCCCCGCGTCGGCCAGCTGATTGGACAGCCCACCGTCCAGCACCAGCGGCCCCGCCGCCAGCGCCCCGACGAAATCCCTCACCACGACGACCTCCACACGACCACCGGTTACCACCCGCAGGGTAGGACTCCGCAGCTCAGCACCACCTTCGACGACCACCCACCGAGACACCCCCGCCCAGCACTACGATCCACCGCATGACCACACCCGAGGCCACCCGGCCCGCCGCCGTGCCGCACAGCCACTGCCACTGGTGCGGCACCCCCTACCCGCCCGGCACCGCCGCCTGGCCCCGGACCTGCACCGGCTGCACCGAGATCAGCTACCGCAACCCGCTGCCGGTCGTGGTCACGCTGCTCCCCGTCCGCCGCCCCGGCGCGGACCCCGCGCTGCTCGTCATCCGCCGCACCATCGAGCCCGGCTACGGCGAGCTCGCCCTCCCCGGCGGCTACCTCGACTACGGCGAGACCTGGCAGCAGGGCGCCGTCCGCGAACTGCGCGAGGAGACCGGCATCCACGCCGAGCCGGCCGAGGTCACCCTGGTCTCCACCGACTCCGACGCCGCCGGCGGTTTCCTCTGCCTCTTCGGCCTGCTGCCCGCCCGCGACCTCGCCGCGTTGCCGCCCTCGGTGCCCACCGAGGAGACCGACGGCTGGGAGCTCGCCACCCCCGGGACCAAGCTCGCCTTCCCCTTCCACACCCGCACCGCGGCCGCCTACTTCGCGGGGGAGTACACCCCGAGCTGACCGGCCACCAGGGGGCTCTGGCGCAGCGGACGATCACATGGCATGGTCTGGACCGTCAGAGCCACCCCCGGACGGGCCCTGCCACCACGCACTCCCGTCCCCCTTCGGCCGGGAGACCACCACCGTGAGCACCCCCATCCAGGACCAGCCCCTCTGGCGTCCCGACCCCGCCAAGGCCGCCGCCACCCAGTTGGTCGCCTTCCATGCCTGGGCCGCCGAGCACCACGGCGCCCCCGCCGCCCCGCTCGCGCCCACCGCGAGCGACCAGGAGGCCGCCGACCGGTACGCCGCGCTGCACGCCTGGTCCACCGAAGACCTGGAGCGGTTCTGGACGGCCGTCACCCAGTGGTTCGACGTCCGCTTCGACACCGCCCCCGAGGCCGTCCTCACCGAGGCCGGCATGCCCGGCGCCCGCTGGTACCCCGGCGCGAAGCTCAACTACGCCGAGCACGCCCTGCGCTTCGGCCTCGACCCGGCCCACGCGGATGAGCCCGCCATCCTCCACCTGGACGAGACCACCGAGCACCCCCAGCCGCTCAGCTGGGCCGAGCTCCGCCGCCAGGTCGGCTCGCTGGCCGCCGCCCTGCGCGCCGAGGGCGTCCGCCCCGGCGACCGCGTCGGCGCCTACCTGCCCAACATCCCGCAGGCCGTGGTCGCCCTGCTCGCCACCGCCGCCGTCGGCGCCGTCTGGACGAGCTGCGCCCCCGACTTCGGCGCCCGCAGCGTGCTCGACCGCCTGCAGCAGATCGAGCCCGTGGTCCTCTTCGCCATCGACGGTTACCACTACGGCGGCAAGGACCACGACCGCACCGAGATCGTCGCCGAGCTGCGCCGCGAGCTCCCCACCCTGCGCACCGTGGTGCACATCCCGCTGCTCGGCGGCCCCACGCCCGAGGGCGCCAAGCCCTGGGACGACCTGGTGGCCGCCGACGTCGAGCCCGTCTTCGAGCCCGTCCTCTTCGACCACCCGCTCTGGGTGCTCTACTCCTCCGGCACCACCGGCCTGCCCAAGGCCATCGTGCAGAGCCAGGGCGGCATCCTGGTCGAGCACCTCAAGCAGGTCGGCCTGCACATCGACCTCGGCCCGCAGGACCGCTTCCTCTGGTACACCTCCACCGGCTGGATGATGTGGAACTTCCTCGTCGCCGGCCTGCTCGTCGGGTCCACGATCGTCACCTACGACGGCAGCCCCGGCCACCCCGACACCGGCGCCTTCTGGTCCGTGGCCGCCCGCACCCGCGCCACCGTGGTCGGCACCTCCGCCGCGTACGTGGTCGCCAGCCGCAAGGCCGAGCTCCACCCCGGCCGTGACCTCGACCTCTCCGCCATGCGCTGCCTGGGCACCACCGGCTCCCCACTGCCCCCCGACGGCTTCCAGTGGATCTACGACGAGGTCAAGCCCGACGTCTGGCTCGCCTCCGTCTCCGGCGGCACCGACGTCTGCTCCTGCTTCGTCGGCGGCGTCCCCACCCTCCCGGTGTACCTCGGCGAGATCCAGGCCCCCTGCCTGGGCGCCGCCGTCGAGTCCTGGGACGTCCAGGGCGAGCCGCACCGCGACCAGGTCGGCGAACTCGTGGTCACCAAGCCGCTGCCCTCCATGCCCACCGGCTTCTGGAACGACCCCGAGGGCACCCGCTACCACGACAGCTACTTCGACACCTACCCCGGCATCTGGCGCCACGGCGACTGGATCACCGTCACCGCCCGCGGCACCGTGGTCATCCACGGCCGCTCCGACTCCACGCTCAACCGCCAAGGCGTCCGGATGGGCTCCTCGGACATCTACGAGGTGGTCGAGCGCCTCCCCGAGATCGCCGAATCCCTGGTCATCGGCCTCGAGGAGCCGGGCGGCGGCTACTGGATGCCGCTCTTCGTCGTCCTCGCCCCCGGCGCCACCCTGGACGACACCCTGATCGGCCGCATCCGCACCTCGCTGCGCACCGAACTCTCCCCCCGCCACGTCCCCGACGAGGTGATCGCCGTCAAGGGCCTCCCGCACACCCTCACCGGCAAGCGCATCGAGGTCCCGGTCAAGCGCCTCCTCGCCGGCACCCCGCTCGACCAGGCCGTCAACCCGGGCTCGGTCGACAACCTCGACCACCTCCGCTTCTTCGAGCAGCTGGGCGCCTCTCGCCGGGCGTGAGCCAAAGCCAGGGGCGCGAGGAACTGCGCTGCCAACCACGCACTCCCGTGCACCGGTTCACGCAGCGGTAAGTTCCTCGCGCCCCTGGCCAACTGGGGAGGTCACTCCCCGGAAAGCACCTGCTGCGCCGCCGCCCGCGCCTCCTCCGCCGTGTCGGCCGCCCGAGCGGCCTCCGCGGCGCGCCGGCACTGCGCCAGCGTCACCTTCGCGAGAGCGCTCCGCACGTACGGGATCGAAGCCGCGCCCATCGACAGGCTGGTCACCCCGAGGCCGGTCAGCACGCAGGCCAGCACCGGATCGGAAGCCGCCTCGCCGCAGACCCCACAGCTCTTGCCCTCGACCCGCGCCGCCTCCGCCGAGAACGCCACCAGGTCGAGCAGCGCCGGCTGCCACGGATCCTGCAGCCGGGCCAGCGCACCGACCTGCCGGTCGGCGGCGAAGGTATACTGCGCCAGGTCGTTCGTCCCCAGCGAGAGGAACTCGACCTCCTGGAGGATCGAGCGGGCCCGCAGCGCGGCCGAGGGGATCTCCACCATCGCGCCGTACTTGGCCTGCAGCCCGGCCTCCCGGCAGGCCTCGGCGAAGGCCCTCGCGTCCACCCGGTCCGCCACCATGGGGGCCATGACCTCGAGGTGGACCGGCAGACCCTCGGCCGCCTTGGCCAGCGCGGTCAGCTGGGTGCGCAGCACCTCGGGGTTCTCCAGCAGCGTGCGCAGACCGCGGACGCCCAGCGCCGGGTTCGGCTCGTCGGCCGGGGTGAGGAAGTCCAGCGGCTTGTCGGCCCCGGCGTCCAGCGCCCGGACCACCACGCGGCCCTCCGGGAAGGCCTCCAGCACCTTGCGGTACGCCTCGATCTGCTTCTCCTCGCTCGGCGCCTTCGCCGAGTCGTCGAGGAAGAGGAACTCGGTGCGGAACAGCCCGATGCCCTCCGCGCCGGCGTCCAGCGCGGCCGGCAGGTCACCCGGGCCGCCCACGTTCGCCAGCAGCGGCACCTTGTGCCCGTCCGAGGTCTGCCCCGGCCCGGAGGAGGCGGCCAGCGCGGCCTTCCGCTCGGCGGCCTGCTGCCGCAGCCGCGCCTGCTTCTCCTCGCTCGGCTCCACCGACACGTCACCGGTGCTGCCGTCCACGGCCACCAGCACGCCCTCGGCCACCTCGCCCGCACCGGGCAGCGCGACGACCGCCGGCACACCCATCGCCCGCGCCAGGATGGCGCTGTGGCTGGTCGGCCCGCCCTCCTCGGTCACGAAGCCGAGCACCAGGGTCGGGTCCAGCAGCGCGGTGTCGGCCGGCGCCAGGTCACGGGCGAAGAGCACGTACGGCTCGTCGCTGTCCGGCACACCCGGCATCGGCACGCCCAGCAGCCGGGCCACGATCCGGTTCCGCACGTCGTCCAGGTCGGCGACCCGCCCGGCCAGGTAGTCCCCGGCCGCCGCGAGCAGCGCCCGGTAGGCGGCGAAGGCGTCGTAGACGCCTCGCTCGGCGCTGCTGCCGACGGCGATCCGGCGGTTGACGTCGGCCAGCAGCTCCGGGTCCTGCGCCATCAGCGCCTGGGCCTCCAGCACCGCCTGCGCCTCGCCACCGGCCAGGTTGCCCCGGGCGATCAGGTCGGCCGCGACGGCGTCGACGGCAGCCTGCGCCCGGGCCTGCTCACGGGGAGCGTCCTCGGTCGGGATCTGCGTCGCCGGCGGCTCGAGCACCGCAGTGCCCATGTGCCGCACCTGGCCGATCGCGACACCGTGGCTGACACCAACGCCGCGCAGCACCTGTTCCATCTCTGCTGTTCCTTTCACCCGGTTGCCTCCGGCCGGTCGCCGGGCTGGACTCGTCCGTTCAGTACGCAACCGTCCCACGCGGGTGGTGGGACGGTGCAGGTTCGGCGCGAACGCCTCGTGCGGGGCCGTCAGTTCCAGACGAAGAGCTCGCCACCGGCGGGCACCTCGCCCGACTCGGCCACGCCACTGAGCGCCTCGGGAGCCGCCTCCAGCGCCACGATCGGCGAGATCGGCGACTTGCCGGCCGCCTCGACGGCCGCCGGGTTCCACCGGATCACCGGCTCGCCGCGCTTCACGGTGTCGCCCTTGTTGACCAGCAGCTCGAAGCCCTCGCCGTTCAGCTGCACGGTGTCGATCCCCAGGTGGGTCAGCACCCCGTGCCCGTCCTGGTCCACGACCACGAACGCGTGCGGGTGCATCGACACGACCTGCCCGTCGATCGGAGCGACCGCCTCGGTCACCTCGCGCACGGGATCAATGGCAGTACCGGGCCCGACCATCGCGCCGGCGAAGACGGGGTCGGGCACATTGGCCAGCCCGACGGCGCGACCGGCCAGCGGCGAGGTGACAGTGGTCATGGGTGAGCCTCCCAGGTGCGGAGTACAAGGTGTGCGGCCACGGCCCCGCCGAGCAGCAGAGCAGTAGTTGAGGACCATCGACTGAAGCCTAAATCATGTCAACTACGGACATATCGCAACTGGCCCGCAGCGCGGCCGAGGTGCCCCACAAGCACCACCGGCTCACCTCCAGGGGCCGACAGCCCTGTCGTACCAACGGCAGTGCGCCCGCGCCGCGACAAGTGGTCTAGTCCTCTTGGTCGATGCGCCGCACTCTACGGCATAGGAGTGAGCAGGCACGATCAGCTCGCCCCCGCCGGAGGAACGCCCTCGAGTAGCCCGACCGGGTGACGGCCCGTGCGCCCCGATTAGGCACTCGCGCCGGGAGCGGCTATGGTTTGTCGAGTCGCCGCGACACAGCGGTGAACAACGGGTGACAGTTTCAAAAAGCTTCGGTTAACACCGAGCAAACGAATCTGATAAGCTCGAATCACGAACGAAACGAAGCCCGGAGAGCCTCGCCGGAAGGCGGCTCGAAGGAAGCGTCCGTTCCTTGAGAACTCAACAGCGTGCCAAAAGTCAACGCCAGATATGTTGACATCCCCGGCCTGAACCGATCGGTTCGAGTTGGAGATTCCTTTAGTAACAAAACACAGCGAGGACGCAGTGCGCGGGGCCACCCTATTCCGGTGATTGCCGCGCCGCTCAACGCGAGTGTCTCTCCCGATTACGGGAAAACATTCACGGAGAGTTTGATCCTGGCTCAGGACGAACGCTGGCGGCGTGCTTAACACATGCAAGTCGAACGATGAAGCTCTTCGGAGTGGATTAGTGGCGAACGGGTGAGTAACACGTGGGAAATCTGCCCTGCACTCTGGGACAAGCCTTGGAAACGAGGTCTAATACCGGATATGACCTTCCTCCGCATGGGGGTTGGTGGAAAGCTCCGGCGGTGCAGGATGATCCCGCGGCCTATCAGCTTGTTGGTGGGGTAACGGCCCACCAAGGCGACGACGGGTAGCCGGCCTGAGAGGGCGACCGGCCACACTGGGACTGAGACACGGCCCAGACTCCTACGGGAGGCAGCAGTGGGGAATATTGCACAATGGGCGAAAGCCTGATGCAGCGACGCCGCGTGAGGGATGACGGCCTTCGGGTTGTAAACCTCTTTCAGCAGGGAAGAAGCGCAAGTGACGGTACCTGCAGAAGAAGCACCGGCTAACTACGTGCCAGCAGCCGCGGTAATACGTAGGGTGCGAGCGTTGTCCGGAATTATTGGGCGTAAAGAGCTCGTAGGCGGCCTGTCGCGTCGGATGTGAAAGCCCGGGGCTTAACCCCGGGTCTGCATTCGATACGGGCAGGCTAGAGTGTGGTAGGGGAGATCGGAATTCCTGGTGTAGCGGTGAAATGCGCAGATATCAGGAGGAACACCGGTGGCGAAGGCGGATCTCTGGGCCATTACTGACGCTGAGGAGCGAAAGCGTGGGGAGCGAACAGGATTAGATACCCTGGTAGTCCACGCCGTAAACGTTGGGAACTAGGTGTTGGCGACATTCCACGTCGTCGGTGCCGCAGCTAACGCATTAAGTTCCCCGCCTGGGGAGTACGGCCGCAAGGCTAAAACTCAAAGGAATTGACGGGGGCCCGCACAAGCAGCGGAGCATGTGGCTTAATTCGACGCAACGCGAAGAACCTTACCAAGGCTTGACATATACCGGAAACGGCTAGAGATAGTCGCCCCCTTGTGGTCGGTATACAGGTGGTGCATGGTTGTCGTCAGCTCGTGTCGTGAGATGTTGGGTTAAGTCCCGCAACGAGCGCAACCCTTGTTCTGTGTTGCCAGCATGCCTTTCGGGGTGATGGGGACTCACAGGAGACTGCCGGGGTCAACTCGGAGGAAGGTGGGGACGACGTCAAATCATCATGCCCCTTATGTCTTGGGCTGCACACGTGCTACAATGGTCGGTACAAAGGGCTGCGATGCCGCGAGGCGGAGCGAATCCCAAAAAGCCGGCCTCAGTTCGGATTGGGGTCTGCAACTCGACCCCATGAAGTTGGAGTTGCTAGTAATCGCAGATCAGCATGCTGCGGTGAATACGTTCCCGGGCCTTGTACACACCGCCCGTCACGTCACGAAAGTCGGTAACACCCGAAGCCGGTGGCCTAACCCTTGGGAGGGAGCCGTCGAAGGTGGGACCAGCGATTGGGACGAAGTCGTAACAAGGTAGCCGTACCGGAAGGTGCGGCTGGATCACCTCCTTTCTAAGGAGCACACAGCAGCTCGGAGCGAATGTCTTCGAGTGCTAGCTCATGGGTGGAACGTTGACTATTCGGCACACTGGGTGATGGTTCGTTAGTACTGCTTCGGCGTGGAAAGCGTATCCAGAGTCTGGTGGGTCGGGCACGTTGTTGGGTCCTGAGGGAACGGCTTGATGTCGTTGCTTCAGTGATCGCCGGTCTCACTTGAGAGCCGCCTTGTGCGGGTCGAGGGTGGGGGACTGGTCGTTGTTTGAGAACTGCACAGTGGACGCGAGCATCTGTGGCCAAGTTTTTAAGGGCGCACGGTGGATGCCTTGGCACCAGGAACCGATGAAGGACGTGGGAGGCCGCGATAGTCCCCGGGGAGTCGTCAACCAGGCTTTGATCCGGGGGTTTCCGAATGGGGGAACCCGGCAGTCGTCATGGGCTGTCACCCGCACCTGAACACATAGGGTGTGTGGAGGGAACGAGGGGAAGTGAAACATCTCAGTACCCTCAGGAAGAGAAAACAACCGTGATTCCGGGAGTAGTGGCGAGCGAAACCGGATGAGGCTAAACCTTGAGCGTGTGAGACCCGGCAGGGGTTGCGCTCAAGGGGTCGTGGGAAAGTTCTTCAGCTGTCTGCCGGCAGTTGGGCGAGTCAGAAACCGTATGGATAGTCGAAGGACATGCGAAAGGTCCGGCGTAGAGGGTAAGACCCCCGTAGATGAAATCTGTACGGCTCGCTTGAGCTTCTCCCAAGTAGCACGGGGCCCGAGAAATCCCGTGTGAATCTGGCGGGACCACCCGCTAAGCCTAAATATTCCCTGGTGACCGATAGCGGATAGTACCGTGAGGGAATGGTGAAAAGTACCGCGGGAGCGGAGTGAAATAGTACCTGAAACCGTGTGCCTACAAGCCGTGGGAGCGTCGGACATGCAGCTTGCTGTGTGTCTCGTGACTGCGTGCCTTTTGAAGAATGAGCCTGCGAGTTTGCGGTGTGTAGCGAGGTTAACCCGTGTGGGGTAGCCGTAGCGAAAGCGAGTCCGAATAGGGCGGTTGAGTTGCACGCCCAAGACCCGAAGCGGAGTGATCTAGCCATGGGCAGGTTGAAGCGCGGGTAAGACCGTGTGGAGGACCGAACCCACCAGGGTTGAAAACCTGGGGGATGACCTGTGGTTAGGGGTGAAAGGCCAATCAAACTCCGTGATAGCTGGTTCTCCCCGAAATGCATTTAGGTGCAGCGTCACGTGTTTCTTGCCGGAGGTAGAGCACTGGATAGGCGATGGGCCTCACCGGGTTACTGACCTTAGCCAAACTCCGAATGCCGGTAAGTGAGAGCGTGGCAGTGAGACTGTGGGGGATAAGCTCCATGGTCGAGAGGGAAACAGCCCAGAACACCGACTAAGGTCCCTAAGCGTGTGCTAAGTGGGAAAGGATGTGGAGTCGCAGAGACAACCAGGAGGTTGGCTTAGAAGCAGCCACCCTTGAAAGAGTGCGTAATAGCTCACTGGTCAAGTGATTCCGCGCCGACAATGTAGCGGGGCTCAAGCACACCACCGAAGTCGTGTCATTACAGCATTAACCCCCAACGGGGGCTGTGATGGGTAGGGGAGCGTCGTGTGCCGGGTGAAGCAGCGGAGGAATCCAGTTGTGGACGGTTCACGAGTGAGAATGCAGGCATGAGTAGCGATACAAGAGTGGGAAACTCTTGCGCCGATTGACCAAGGGTTCCTGGGTCAAGCTGATCTGCCCAGGGTAAGTCGGGACCTAAGGCGAGGCCGACAGGCGTAGTCGATGGACAACGGGTTGATATTCCCGTACCCGCTTTGAAGCGCCAACGGCGAACCTCTGAATGCTAAAGCCGTGAAGCCGGCCCGGAGTCTTCGGACGATGGGACGTGGTGGAGCCGCTGACCCAACAGGGTAGTAGCTGAGCGATGGGGTGACGCAGGAAGGTAGTCCAGCCCGGGCGGTGGTTGTCCCGGGGTAAGGGTGTAGGACGCAAGGTAGGCAAATCCGCCTTGCACATAGTCTGAGACCTGATGCCGAGCCGATTGTGGTGAAGTGGATGATCCTATGCTGTCGAGAAAAGCCTCTAGCGAGTTTCATGGCGGCCCGTACCCCAAACCGACTCAGGTGGTCAGGTAGAGAATACCGAGGCGTTCGGGTGAACTATGGTTAAGGAACTCGGCAAAATGCCCCCGTAACTTCGGGAGAAGGGGGGCCGGAACTGGTGATCGGATTTACTCCGTGAGCTGGGGCCGGCCGCAGAGACCAGCGAGAAGCGACTGTTTACTAAAAACACAGGTCCGTGCGAAGCCGTAAGGCGATGTATACGGACTGACGCCTGCCCGGTGCTGGAACGTTAAGGGGACCGGTTAGTCAACTTTCGGGTTGGCGAAGCTGAGAACTTAAGCGCCAGTAAACGGCGGTGGTAACTATAACCATCCTAAGGTAGCGAAATTCCTTGTCGGGTAAGTTCCGACCTGCACGAATGGCGTAACGACTTCTCGACTGTCTCAACCATAGGCCCGGTGAAATTGCATTACGAGTAAAGATGCTCGTTTCGCGCAGCAGGACGGAAAGACCCCGGGACCTTTACTATAGCTTGATATTGGTGTTCGGTTCGGCTTGTGTAGGATAGGTGGGAGACTGTGAAGCCGTGACGCCAGTCATGGTGGAGTCATCGTTGAAATACCACTCTGGTCGTGCTGGATGTCTAACCTGGGTCCGTGATCCGGATCAGGGACAGTGTCTGGTGGGTAGTTTAACTGGGGCGGTTGCCTCCTAAAGAGTAACGGAGGCGCCCAAAGGTTCCCTCAGCCTGGTTGGCAATCAGGTGTTGAGTGTAAGTGCACAAGGGAGCTTGACTGTGAGACCGACGGGTCGAGCAGGTGCGAAAGCAGGGACTAGTGATCCGGCGGTGGCTTGTGGAAGCGCCGTCGCTCAACGGATAAAAGGTACCCCGGGGATAACAGGCTGATCTTCCCCAAGAGTCCATATCGACGGGATGGTTTGGCACCTCGATGTCGGCTCGTCGCATCCTGGGGCTGGAGTAGGTCCCAAGGGTTGGGCTGTTCGCCCATTAAAGCGGTACGCGAGCTGGGTTTAGAACGTCGTGAGACAGTTCGGTCCCTATCCGCTGTGCGCGTAGGAATATTGAGAAGGGCTGTCCCTAGTACGAGAGGACCGGGACGGACGAACCTCTGGTGTGCCAGTTGTCCTGCCAAGGGCATGGCTGGTTGGCTACGTTCGGGAGGGATAACCGCTGAAAGCATCTAAGCGGGAAGCCTGCTTCGAGATGAATGTTCCCACCTCCTTGAGAGGGTAAGGCTCCCAGTAGACGACTGGGTTGATAGGCCGGATGTGGAAGCCCAGTAATGGGTGGAGCTGACCGGTACTAATAGGCCGAGGGCTTGTCCTCAGTTGCTCGCGTCCACTGTGTTGTTCTGAAACAACGACCCTACGCAGGGAAAGACATGCGTGGTGCGGTCGGATAGTTTCATAGTGTTTCGGTGGTCATAGCGTGAGGGAAACGCCCGGTTACATTCCGAACCCGGAAGCTAAGCCTCACAGCGCCGATGGTACTGCAGGGGGGACCCTGTGGGAGAGTAGGACGCCGCCGAACAATCATTCCGAAAGGGCCCCATCCGGGAACGGATGGGGCCCTTTTGTGTTGTATGGTCAGTGCCGCAGAGTTGTCGCACCACGTCGCACCACGGAGCAGGAGGCCCCCAGGTGGAGGTCCAGGAGACGCGTGTCCAGACCGACCGTGTCCTCACCATTCCCAATCTGTTGAGCATGGCGCGGTTGGCCGGGGTGCCGGTCTTTCTCTGGTTGATCCTCTGGCCGAAGTTCGGCGGGCCGAATGCCGACGGCTGGGCGATTCTGGTGCTGATGTTCAGTGGGGTCAGTGACTACCTGGACGGGAAGCTGGCTCGGCGGTGGGGGCAGATCAGCCGGCTGGGGCAGATCCTGGATCCGGCGGCGGACCGGTTGTACGTGCTGTCGACGTTGTTGGGGCTGACCTGGCGGGAGATCCTGCCGTGGTGGGTGACGGCGATCCTGCTGGCGCGGGAAGTGTTCATCGCGGGGCTGTTGCCGGTGTTGGCCAAGTACGGGTACGGGCCGTTGAACGTGAGCTTTCTGGGGAAGGCGGCCACGTTCAATTTGATGTACGCGTTCCCGCTGCTGCTGATCGGGGCCGGGGACAGCTGGATCGCGACGCCGGCGCTCGTGGTGAGTTGGGCGTTCATCTGGTGGGGGACCACGCTTTACTGGTGGTCCGCCATCCTGTACGCGATCCAGGTACGGCAGATCGCCAAGGGGCGTGTTGCGGCAGCGTGAAGAGTTGGAGACGGCTGCTCCGGTTCGGGGCCGGCGGGGGTGGCCAGTGTGAATGAGGTGACACGTAACGGGGTGCGGTGAGTCGCGCGGGCACATCCGGGTAGAGGAGCACTGGAACGGTTTGATGGACCCCAAGGGGGTTCACCACCGCTAAGGAGGACCTACCCGTAATGAAAGCCGTTGTGATGGCAGGGGGCGAAGGCACGCGCCTCCGCCCGATGACTTCTAGCATGCCCAAGCCGCTGCTTCCGGTGGCCAACCGGCCGATCATGGAGCACGTGCTGCGGCTGCTGAAGCGGCACGGCCTTACGGACACCGTCGTCACCGTGCAGTTCCTGGCTTCGCTGGTCAAGAACTACTTCGGGGACGGTGAAGAGCTGGGGATGCACCTCACCTATGCCAACGAGGAGACCCCGCTCGGCACCGCCGGGAGTGTGAAGAACGCCGAGGACGCGCTCAAGGACGACTCGTTCCTGGTGATCTCGGGTGACGCGCTGACCGACTTCGACCTCTCCGACCTGATCGCCTTCCACCGGGAGAAGGGGGCGCTGGTCACGGTCTGCCTGACCAGGGTGCCCAACCCGTTGGAGTTCGGGATCACGATCACGGACGAGGAGGGGAGGGTCGAGCGGTTCCTGGAGAAGCCGACCTGGGGGCAGGTCTTCTCGGACACCGTGAACACCGGGATCTACGTGATGGAGCCCCAGGTCTTCGACTACGTCGCGGCCGGGGAGTCGGTGGACTGGTCGAGCGACGTCTTCCCTCAGCTGCTGAAGGAGGGCAAGCCGGTCTACGGGTACGTGGCCGAGGGCTACTGGGAGGACGTGGGCACCCACGAGAGCTACCAGAAGGCCCAGGCCGACGTGCTGGAGGGCAAGGTCGAGGTCGAGCTGGACGGGTTCGAGATCTCGCCCGGGGTCTGGGTGGCCGAGGGCGCCGAGGTCGACCCGGGGGCGGTGCTGCGGGGGCCGCTGTACATCGGTGACTACGCCAAGGTCGAGGCCGGGGTCGAGTTGCGGGAGCACACCGTGCTCGGCTCGAACGTGGTCGTCAAGCGCGGGGCGTTCCTGCACAAGGCCGTGGTGCACGACAACGTGTACATCGGGCCGCAGAGCAACCTGCGCGGGTGCGTGGTCGGGAAGAACACCGACGTGATGCGGGCCGCCCGGATCGACGACGGGGCGGTGATCGGGGACGAGTGCCTGATCGGCGAAGAGTCGAGCATCTCGGGCAACGTGCGGGTGTACCCATTCAAGACGATCGAGGCCGGCGCCTTCGTCAACACGAGCGTGATCTGGGAGTCCCGGGGCCAGGAGCACCTCTTCGGGCTGCGGGGCGTCTCGGGGATCCTGAACGTGGAGATCACCCCCGAGCTGGCCGTGCGCCTGGCCGGGGCGTACGCGACCACCCTGAAGAAGGGGGCGACCGTCACCATTGCGCGTGACCACTCGCGTGGTGCACGTGCGCTCAAACGGGCGATGATCTCTGCCCTCCAGACCAGTGCGATCGACGTCCGCGACCTGGAGAACGTGCCGATGCCGGTGGCCCGGCAGCACACCGCGCGCGGCAGCGCCGGCGGGATCTTCCTGCGGACCACGCCCGGGGTGCCGGATTCGCTGGACATCCTCTTCTTCGACGAGCGCGGGGCCGACCTCTCGCAGGCCGGCCAGCGCAAGCTCGACCGGGTGTACGCGCGGCAGGAGTACCGCCGGGCCTTCCCGGGGGAGATCGGTGACCTGACCTTCCCGTCCAGCGTGTTCGACAGCTACGCGGGCAACCTGCTGCGGGCCGTGGACACCACCGGGATCCGGGAGGCCGGGCTCAAGGTGGTGGTGGACACCGCGCACGGCTCGGCCGGCCTGGTGCTGCCCAGCATCCTCGGGCGGCTCGGGGTCGAGGCGCTCACCGTCAGCGGCGGCCTGGACGAGGCGCGGCCGACCGAGGACGCCGACGCCCGGCAGGCCGGCCTTGCCCGGCTCGGTGAGCTGGTGGCCTCCTCGCGGGCGGCCTTCGGCGTGCGGTTCGACCCGGTGGGCGAGCGCGTCTCCTTCGTGGACGAGCTCGGGCGGGTGATCCAGGACGACCGGGCGCTGCTGGTGCTGCTCGACCTGGTCGCCGCCGAGCGGCGCAGCGGGCAGGTGGCGCTGCCGGTGACCACGACCCGGATCGCCGAGCAGGTGGCCGCGTACCACGGCACCCAGGTGCGCTGGACCACCACCTCGCCGGACGACCTGGCGAAGGCGGCCGCCGCCGAGGAGACGATCTTCGGCGGGGACGGGCGCGGCGGGTTCGTGGTGCCGGAGTTCAGCGAGGTGCTGGACGGGGCCGCGGCCTTCGTCCGGCTGCTGGGCCTGGTGGCGCGCACGCAGCTGACGCTGAGCCAGATTGACGCGCGAATCCCGCAGGCGCACATCCAGCGGCGGGACATCGCCACGCCGTGGGCGGCCAAGGGCATGGTGATGCGCTCGGTGGTGGAGGCGGCCGGCAACCGGCGGCTGGACACCACGGACGGCGTGCGGGTGGTGGAGCCCGACGGGCGGTGGACGCTGGTGCTGCCGGACCCGGCCGAGGCGATCACCCACCTGTGGGCCGAGGGGCCGGACGACGCGGCCACCGAGGCGCTGCTGGACGAGTGGGCCGCGGTGGTGGACGGCGCCGGTCGCTGACGCTCCGTCGGGAAGGCGATGAGGGGCGGGCGGAGCACCGAGGTGCTCCGCCCGCCCCCGTGCGCCTGCCGGGCCGGGGGGTGTGCGTTCGGCGGGTGGGCGACGTGGGACGATGTACCGCATGCCAGCATCCACGACGCCGAGTGACCGGGACGGTCGGTACTCCCGGCCGGACGCCTCGATGTCCCTGCTGACCACCGTGATGGAACACAGCCTGGACGACGGCTACGCGGAGGCGGCTCGGGCCAGGGGCGAGGAGGGCAGCAGCAGGCTGCCCGGCTCGCTGCGGGGCCGGGTGATGCTCGGGGTCGGGCTGGCGCTGGCGGCCGGGGTGGTGACGGTCGGCGCGGTCAACGCGCACGTGGCCGAGCCGGTGCTGGCCAAGGAGCGGGACGCGCTGGTGCAGCGGGTCAACGACTCGACCACGGCGGCCGACAGGCTCCAGAAGCAGGTCCAGGACCTGCGGCACCAGGTGGACGAGGCCCAGCAGCGCGCGCTGCACGCCGGGAACGACCAGGGGCCGGCTGAGCTGGCCGGGCGGGTCGGCACCGGCGAGGTGACCGGCCCGGGCTTCAAGCTGGTGCTGGACGACGCCTCGGGCACCGGGGCGGGTGGTTCGGTGAACGACCCGCGGCAGGCCGACGGCTTCCACGACAGCGGGCGGCTGCGCGACCGGGACCTCCAGCTGGTCGTCAACGGGGTCTGGCTCTCCGGGGCCGAGGCCGTCTCGATCAACGGTCAGCGGCTCACCGCACTGTCGGCGATCCGGGCCGCCGGCGACGCGATCCTGGTGGACAACCGGCCGCTGGTGCCGCCGTACACCGTGCTGGCGCTGGGCGACGGCCCGGCGATGGGTGCGGCCTTCGGCGCGGCGGAGGCCGGACACTACCTGAAGATCATCCAGGACAGCTACGGGATCAAGTCCACGCTCTCCGTACAGAAGAAGCTCACGCTGCCCGCAGCCGTGGGCATCACGCTGCGGTACGCGCAGCCGCTGACTTCGGGGGCGCCGAGCGCGTCCCCGACCACAGGGACAGGAGCACCAAAGCAGTGATTGCCGTACTGGGTCTCGTGATCGGAGTGGTGGTCGGCCTCTTCGTGCAGCCCGAGGTGCCCGACGCCGTGGTGCCGTACCTGCCGATCGCGGTGGTCGCGGCGCTGGACGCGGTGTTCGGCGGGGTGCGGGCGATGCTCGACGGGATCTTCGACGACAAGGTCTTCGTGGTGTCGTTCCTCTCCAACGTGGTGGTGGCGGCGCTGATCGTCTTCCTCGGTGACCAGCTGGGCGTCGGATCGCAGCTCTCCACCGGCGTGGTCGTGGTGCTCGGCATCCGGATCTTCTCGAACGCCGCCGCGATCCGTCGGCACGTGTTCCGGGCCTGAGGAGGACGCTGGTGGACGAGGAGAAGCAGCCCGAGCGGGCGGGGGATGCGGGCGACACGCCCGAGCCGGATGTGAAGAAGATCGCTCCGGAGGAGCCGGCGCCCGAGCCGGAGGCCGTGGTGGAGCCGGAGGCGGAGCAGGAACCGGAGGTGGAGACGGAGCCGGCGCCCGAGCGGGAGCCGGAACCGTCGGTGGTGCCCGAGCCGGTGAAGCCGGCCTCGGCCGCGGCCGAGCCGGCGGACCCGCGGAAGCGGCTGAAGGCCGCGCTCTGGCCGCTGCGGATCTCGCGCGGGCAGCTGGTGGTGGCCCTGCTGCTGTTCTCGCTGGGTCTGGCGCTGGCCATCCAGGTACGGTCGACCAACGACCACAGCCAGCTCCGCGGGGCGCGCCAGGAGGACCTGGTGCGCATTCTCGACGAACTGGACAGCCGTCAGCAGCGTCTCCAGCAGGAGAAGTCGCAGTTGGAGCAGTCCCTGGCGCAGTTGGAGAACAGCTCCAACCAGGCCAAGGACGCCGAGGAGCAGACCAAGAAGAAGGCGGCGGAGCTCGGGGTGCTGGCCGGCACGGTCAAGGCCACCGGTCCGGGCATCGTACTGACGGTCGATGACCCCCAGGGGCAGGTGAAGGCCGATATGCTGCTCGACACCCTGCAGGAACTCCGAGCGGCGGGGGCGGAGGCGATTCAGATCAACGATGTCCGAGTGGTGGCGAGCACCTCGTTCACCGACCAGACGAACGGGGGCGTGCAGATCGACGGCAAGACGGTCGCGCAGCCGTTCAAGTTCACGGTGGTCGGGCACCCGCAGGACCTGACGCCCGCGCTCAACATCCCCGGGGGTGTCGTGCGCACGCTGGAGAAGGACCAGGCCAAGGCGACCATCACGGAGCAGCAGAACGTGGTGGTGGACGCGCTGGCGGCCCCGAAGACCCTCCAGTACGCCAAGCCGGCGGCGAAGTGACGGGCCGGTTCCCGTACGGTCCGTCAGCCGCGGGGCGACCCGGGGGCCGTCGCTGCCCCGCCGATCAGCGACACTGGTACGTATCACCGGCCCGGACCTGGCAGGATGCCGGGGTCGGTGCCTGTCCGAGATTCGCACCCTGCCCCGCGGGCGGGTCTGTCACACGCAAGGGGATTCGCCCGTGAGTCTGTTCTCGAAGCTGTTCGGCCGCAACAACCGACGCGCTGCGGCCGTCGAGGCCCCGACCGCGCGCCACCGCCGGGGCGAGGAAGAGGCCGGCGTGCCCGGCATGCGGCCCGCGCCGGAGCAGGGCGGCTATGACGACCGTCCGCTCTTCCGGGACGGCGCGGGCGCCCAGGTCGGCGGCAATTCCGCGGGTTACGGCGCGTCGGCCGACGGTTCGGGCGCTCCGCGCATAGGTTTCCAGTCAGGACCCTCAACCTCTGGTGGAGGGTTTGCCCCGAACCCCTACACCGGTCACGCCTCGGCGGGCGTGCCGCGCCAGGAGGCTGCGTCCATGGCCACTCCGTGCCCCCGGTGCGGTAACCAGAACCAGGCCATGGCCCGGTTCTGCTCCAACTGCGGGACGGCGCTGCGCGGCGGCATCCCCGAGGGCGCGGCCGAGACCACCTCGACCATCTCGATCTCCGGCCTGGAGTCGTACGACCCCAACGCCACCACCGGCACCGGCGCCACCCCGGCTCTCTCGGCCGAGGTGCTGCAGGCGATCGACGCGCTGCCGCCGGGCTCGGCCCTGCTGATCGTGCAGCGCGGCCCGAACTCGGGCAGCCGCTTCCTGCTGGACGCGGACGTCACCACGGCGGGCCGTCACCCCGAGGGCGACATCTTCCTGGACGACGTCACCGTCTCGCGCCGGCACGTGGAGTTCCGGCGTCAGCAGGTCGGCTTCACCGTGGCCGACGTGGGCAGCCTGAACGGCACCTACGTCAACCGGGAGCGGATCGACGAGGTGGCGCTCAACAACGGCGACGAGGTGCAGATCGGCAAGTACCGGCTGGTCTTCTTCGCCAGCCACCGGGGGTACTGACCAGCACGACGACAGGAGCCCGCGTGACCTCGCACAGCCCGTCCGCCGCCGAGACCGCGCCCGTCCCCGGCTCCCGCCGGGCGGGCGAGGTCAGGCGGCGCGGTGACGAACTGCTCAGCATCGGCGCCGTGCTCGCCCACCTGCGGGACGACTTCCCCGAGGTCACCATCTCCAAGATCCGCTTCCTGGAGGCGGAGGGGCTGGTGGAGCCGCAGCGCACCCCCTCGGGCTACCGGAAGTTCAGCCCGGCGGACCTGGAGCGGCTGGCGTACGTGCTGCGGGTGCAGCGGGACCACTACCTACCGCTGCGGGTGATCCGGGAGCACCTGGACGCGATCGAGCGCGGCGAGGCCCCTCCCGCGCTGCCCGGGCCCGAGCAGCGGCCCGGGCCGCTGGAGGAGGCCGACCGCGAGCTGGTGGCCGCCTCCGGGGCCGCGCCGGGGGTACGGCTCGGCCGGGCCGAGCTGCTGGCCGCCGCCGAGGCGGGCGAGGGCGAGCTGGCCGAGTGGGAGGCCTACGGGCTGCTGGCCCCCGGCCCGGACGGCGGCTACGACGGCGAGGCGCTGCAGATCGCCCGTCTGGTGGCCGAGATCGGCCGCTACGGCCTGGAGCCGCGCCACCTGCGCGCGATGAAGGCCGCCGCCGACCGCGAGGTCTCACTGGTCGACCAGGTGGTCGCCCCGCTGCGGCGCCACCGCAACCCGCAGACCAGGGCGCACGCCGAGACCACCGCCAGGGAGCTGGCCACCCTCTCGGTGCGGCTGCACGCGGCGATGGTGCAGGCGGGCCTGCGAGCCCGTCCGGCCGGCGGCTGAGGGGCGGCCGGACAGGCCCTCGTCGGGGCAGGCATCGGGCCTGTGCGGGGGTCCTTGAGGTCCGTGGGACGGGGCTGCGCTTTCATATCCGGGGCCAGGGTCATAGGGTTGCGAGTGTGAATGAGCTCGACGTCGTGGGTGTCCGGGTGGAGATGCCTTCCAACCAGCCGATCGTGCTGCTGCGGGAGGTAGGGGGCGATCGGTACCTGCCGATCTGGATCGGTCCTGGTGAGGCGACCGCGATCGCGTTCGCGCAGCAGGGGATGACTCCGGTGCGGCCGCTGACGCACGACCTGTTCAAGGACGTGCTGGACGCGTTGGGGCAGCAGCTGACCGAGGTGCGGATCAGCGATCTGCGCGAGGGCGTGTTCTACGCCGAACTGGTCTTCTCCGGCGGGGTCGAGGTGAGTGCCCGGCCCTCCGACGCGATAGCGCTGGCGCTGCGGACCGGCACGCCGATCTACGGGAGCGAGGAGGTGCTCGCCGAGGCGGGCATCGCGATCCCGGACGAGCAGGAGGACGAGGTGGAGAAGTTCCGCGAGTTCCTCGACCAGGTCTCGCCCGAGGACTTCGGCGGCCAGCAGTAGGGCCGGTCGTAGGCCGACCGTAGGGCTGAGCCCTTCTCAGGTTCCTCCGTCACCCGCAAGTCGGGTTTTGCCAAAGTGCGTCTGCGTACCCACACTGGGGGCACGAAAAACCACTCCTTGGAGTGACACTGTGCGCGAGCCCCGGCGTGGCGATCGTTGACGGGTCCAGGGCGACTGCTTACCGTCAGGAGTGGCTCCCGGGGTGTCACTCCGGGTGGGCTTTCGATGGCGGACCGGGACCAGCGGACGGAGGTTGGCATGAGTGGCATCGGCGAGGAGACGGCGGTCGGTTCCCTGTGCTCCGTGCACGTCCCGCGCGCGGCACGCCCCGTGCCGGAGTTGGCCAGGGTGGGCCAGTTCCCGGCCGTCCAGGCCGCCCAGCCGGCGATCGAGCGGCTGCCGGCCGAGCGGTCGGCGGTCGAGCGGTCGGCGGTGGAGCGGCTGGCGCCCACCTCCGGCCTGGTGGGCTACCGCGGGCCGACGGCCTGCGCCGCCGCCGGGATCACCTACCGGCAGCTGGACTACTGGGCGCGCACGGGCCTGCTGGAGCCGAGCGTGCGCTCCGCGTACCCCGCGAACAGCCAGCGGCTCTACAGCTTCCGCGACATCCTGCTGCTGAAGATCGTCAAGCGGCTGCTCGACGCCGGGGTCTCGCTGCAGAACATCCGGGTGGCCGTCACCCACCTGCGCGCGGCCGAGTCGACCGACCTGACCGGCCTCACCCTGTTGAGTGACGGGGCGACGGTCTACGAGTGCACCTCGCCCCAGCAGGTGGTCGAGCTGCTCGGCAGCGGCCAGGGCGTCTTCGGGATCGCGGTGGGCGCCGTCTGGCAGGAGCTGGAGTCGGCCCTCGGCCGCCTCCAGGCCGAGCGCACCGACACCGGCGAGACGCTGCACGGCCACGACCCGGCCGACGAGCTGGCCCAACGGCGCAACCGCGCGGGCTGACCCGGTCGTCCTCCGGACCGGTGAGTGGATCACCGGACGAACGGAGGGACGGGGGCAGGCATGCGCATACGGACTCTGCTGAGCGGTAGACGGCGGCAGCGGCGGGTGTACCAGGCCGTGGTGGTGCTGGCGGCGCTCGGGCTCGCGCCCAGCGCCTGGCTCTTCCTCGGGGCCGACGACCGGGTCGGCACGGTGGCCGAGGCCCCGTCGGCGCCGGTGGCGGTGGTCTTCGGGGCCGGCCTCTTCGACGGCAAGCCCTCCCCGTACCTGGCGCACCGGCTGGACGCGGCGCTTGAGCTCTACCGAGCGGGCAAGGTCGAGGCCTTCCTGGTGACCGGGGACAACGGCCGGAGCAGCTACGACGAGCCGGACGCGATGCGCACCTACCTGCTGGAGCACGGGGTGCCTTCGGTACGGGTGGTCCGCGACTACGCGGGCTTCGACACCTGGGACTCCTGCGCCCGTGCCAAGCGGGTCTTCGGGGTGGACCGGGCGGTGCTGGTGAGCCAGGACTTCCACGTCCGGCGGGCGCTGGCGCTCTGCGAGGCGGCCGGCATCGACTCTTACGCCGTCGGGGTGGACGAGCCGCACGACGCGACCTGGTACTACGGCGGCCTGCGGGAGATCCCGGGCGCCGGGAAGGCCGCCTTCAACGCGCTGCTGACGCCGGATCCGAAGTACCTGGGCGTCAAGGAGCCGGGCATCGCCGCCGCGCTGGCCGACGCCGCGCACCCCGCCGGGGGGTGATTGTCAGTGGGCTGAGGGATGATCAGCGGGTGCGATCACTGCCGAGCATCCTCCACCTCGACATGGACGCCTTCTTCGCGGCGGTGGAGCAGGCGGCCAAACCGAGCCTGCGCGGGAAGCCGGTGATCGTCGGCGGGGTCGGCGGCCGGGGCGTGGTCGCCACCGCGAGCTACGAGGCGCGCAAGTTCGGCGTGCACTCGGCGATGCCGATGGCCCAGGCCCGTCGGCTGGCGCCGAACGCGGCCTTCCTCTCCGGCCGGTTCAGCGCGTACCGGGCGGTCAGCGAGCAGGTGATGGCCCTGCTGCGGCAGCTCTCGCCGCTGGTCGAGCCGCTCAGCCTGGACGAGGCCTTCGTCGACCTGCAGGCCGGCCCGTACGGCCCGGCGCTGGCCGCCGTGCCGCCGGCCGAGGGCGCCGAGCTGGTGACGGCCATCGGGGAGGACCTGCGGGCCGACATCCGCCGGGTCACCAACCTGACCGGGTCGGTCGGCCTGGCCGGGTCGAAGCTGATGGCCAAGATCGCCTCCGAGCAGGCCAAGCCCGACGGCCTGGTGATGATCGGGGTCGGTTCGGAGCGATCGGTGCTCGGCCCGATGTCGGTCCGGGCGCTGCCCGGGATCGGGCCCGCGACGGAGCAGGTGCTGCGGCGCTCAGGCTTCATGACGGTCGAGGACTTGGCCGAGGCCGGCGAGACGGAGTTGGTCCAGCTGCTGGGCAGGGCGCACGGGGTCGGCGTCCACCAGATGGCCCTGGGCCTGGATTCGCGGCCGGTGGTGGCCGACCGGGACGCCAAGTCGGTCTCGGTGGAGGACACCTTCGCCGTCGACCTGCTGGACCGGGACCGGATCCTGCACGAGATCGACGTGCTGACGGCGCGGTGCGTGGCCCGGCTGCACGCGACCGGGCGGTCGGGGCGGACGGTGGTGCTCAAGGTGCGGCGCTTCGACTTCTCGACGCTGACCAGGTCGGAGACGCTGAAGGGCCCCACGGACGACGCGGCGGTGATCGGCGAGACGGCGCGGCGGCTGGCGCTCCAGGTCAACACGGCCGGTGGGGTGCGGCTGCTGGGCGTCGGGGTCTCGCAGCTGGCGGATTTCACCCAGGAGGACCTGTTCGCGCAGGCGGCCGCGGCTGAGGCCGAGGCCGAGGCCGAGGCTTCCGAGGCGGTGGCGGAGCAGCTTCCGGTCGAGGAGGAGGAGACGGCGCTGCGGTCCGGGGTGGGGGCGGCCGAGCGGAGCGTGGGCGGGGCGCCGGAGGGGGCCGTGCGGCAGTGGTACCCCGGGCAGGACGTGGCGCACGCCGCGTACGGGCCGGGGTGGGTGCAGGGCAGCGGGGTCGGGCGGGTGACCGTGCGGTTCGAGACGCCGGACAGCCTGCCCGGGCGGGTGCGGACCTTCTCGATCGAGGATCCTGAGCTGAGCCCGGCGGAGCCGCAGCCGCTGCGGCGGCTGACGGAGGAGTAGGGGGAGGGGGCCGGCCGGGGGAGTATTCGGGAGCGCCCGGGGCGGTTGGTCGGCTACGTTCGGATCCGTTGGAGTACGGGGGATTCGGGGTACGGGCGTGGACGCGTTCTGTGGGATCGACGTGGCGGAGTTGCTGCGGGAGTACGGGGTGCCGGGGTGTTCGGTGGCCGTGCTGGAGGGCGGGGAGGTCGTCGAGCGGCGGGGGTTCGGGGTCCGCTCGGTCGGCGGTGGGGCGGTCACCGGGGAGACGCTGTTCCAGGCGTGCTCGGTGAGCAAACCCGTCTCGGTGCTGGGGGTGCTGCGGCTGGTCGAGCGGGGCCTGTTGGAGCTCGACGGCGAGGTGGACGGGCGCTTGGTGGGGTGGCGGCTGCCCGCGAACGGGGGCTGGCGACCCAGGGTGACGCTGCGTCAGCTGCTTAGCCACACCGGGGGGTTGAGTCCGGGGGGATTCGGTGGGTACCCGGCGGGGGCGGTGGTGCTCTCGCTGGTGGAGGTGCTGACGGGCAGTGGGGCGGCGAACTCGGCCGGGGTGCGGGCGGAGGGCGTGCCGGGGCTGGGCTTCCGGTACTCGGGCGGGGGCACCACGGTGCTCCAGCTGCTGCTGGAGTCGGTGACCGGCCGCGGGGTGACGGAGCTGCTGGACGAGCTGGTGCTGGGCCCGTTGCGGATGGTGGGCAGCACCTTCGGGCAGCCGCTGGCGAAGCCGTACCGGCCGGTCGCCGCGCACGGGCACCGGGCGGGGGCGGTGCCGGTGGCCGGCGGCTGGCACACCTACCCCGAGCAGTGCGCGGCCGGGCTGTGGACCACGCCCGGGGACCTGCTGCGGTACGTGCGGGGGGTGCAGGTGGCCTGGGCGGGGCGGGGCCTGCTGGGGCCCGAGCTCGCCCGGGAGATGCTGCGGCCGCAGGTGGCGCTCGGCCCGGGCGGCGGGGTGGTCGGCGGGCTGGACCACGTGGGGCTCGGGCCGTACCTGCGGATGGTGGACGGGGAGCCGGCCTGGTTCGGGCACACGGGGGCCAACGAGGGATACCGCTGCCAGTTCCTCGGCAGCGTGACGGGTGGCCGGGGCGCGGTGGTGATGACCAACGGCGATGCCGGGCAGGCCGTGGTGGGGCGGGTGCTGCGGGCCGTCGCGGCGGCCCACGGCTGGTCGGACCTCGACTTCGGCCGGGTGTACACCCCGGCCCGGGCGGCGGAGGCGTTCGCGGGCCGCTACCGCGCGCGGGACGGCCGGGCGGTGGAGATCGTGGCGGCGGCGGGCGGGCCGGTGCTGCTGGTCGCGGGGCAGGAGCCGCTGCGGTGCTTCGCGCTCTCCGAGCAGGAGTTGGTGGCGGAGGAGCTGGCCCTGGCGGTCCGGCTGGACGAGCGCGGCGGGGTGCGGCTGGAGCAGGGCGGCACGGTGCTGGAGTACGCCCGGGTGGGGGAGTAGCCGGCCGCCTGCCGCACGCCGGGCGGGCGACCGCCCGTTCGCGGCGGGGATGCCCGAAGGCCCCGCACCCGTGTGTGGGTGCGGGGCCTTCGGGGCCGGGCCCGGGGCTGGTCGCGATGCCCTCGTCGACCGCTGGGTCCCGGTGCCCGCGCGCCCTGTCCCTTGGCGCGCGGGGTGGGCGTCTCGTCAGACGCCGGCCTTGGTGGGCTCCGGGGTGCTGGCCGGGGCCGGGGTGGGGAGGGCGGGCTTGATGCGGCGGATGGCGAAGGGGACCAGGCCGGCGATCAGGCACATGACGCCCGCCGTCCAGAACGCGCTCTTGTAGGCGTCCAGGGTGGGCAGCGGGATCGGCAGGCCCTTGATGGTGTCACCGGTGAGGATGGCGGCCATCACGGCGGTGCCGATGGCGCCACCGACGGTGCGCAGCACGGCGTTCATGCCGTTGGCGATGCCGGACTGCTCGGCCGGGACGGCGCCGTTGATGTAGGCGGGCATGGCCGCGTAGGCCAGGCCGACGCCGAGACCGAACACCGCGGAGGCGAGGTAGATGTCGCCCTCGGCGCTGTGGCGCAGGGCCAGGTAGGCCATCGAGACCGCGCCGAGCGCGCCGCCGAGCACCAGCGGCAGACGCGGGCCGCGGCGGCCGATCAGCAGGGCACCGACCGGGGCGGCGAGCATCGAGCCGACGGCGGAGGGCAGCAGCATGACGCCGGCGTGCAGCACGGTGGCGGTGAAGCCGTAGTGGGTGAACTTCTGCGGGGTCTGGGCGAAGTTGCTGATGACCATGAAGGAGCCGTACATCCCGAAGCCGATCAGCAGGCCGGAGATGTTGGTGAAGGCGACGGCCGGGCGGGCCATCATCTTCATGTCGACCAGCGGGTGCTTGACCTTGACCTCGATGATGATCCAGACCAGCGCGACGACGGCCGCGACGGCGAACAGGCCGAGGGTCTTGGTGGCCGTCCAGCCCCACTCGTTGCCCTGGCTGACGGCGATCAGCAGCGCGGAGAGCCAGCCGGCCAGGGTGATCGCGCCGAGCGGGTCGGCGCCGCCGTCCTTGTCGACGACCGGGTCCTTCGGGACGCGCAGGGCGACCAGGGCCACCGCGACCAGGCCGAAGATCAGGCCCATCCAGAAGATGGACTTGTAGCTCCAGTGCTCGAGCAGCAGACCGGTGGCGACCAGGCCGAGGCCGGAGCCGACGCCCATCGAGGCGGAGATGGCGGCGACGCCGCCGGTGACCTTCTCGCGGGGCAGCTCGTCGCGGACGATGCTGATGGCCAGCGGCAGCACGCCACCGCCGGCGCCCTGCAGGACGCGGGCGACGACCAGCCAGGTGAAGGAGTGGGTGCCGACCGCGAGGGCGGAGCCCGCGACCAGGCCGGCCAGCGAGATCAGCAGCATCGGCTTGCGGCCGCGCAGGTCGCCGAAGCGGCCGAGCAGCGGGGTCAGCACGGCGGCGGAGAGCAGGTTGGCCGTCATCAGCCAGGTGATGTTGGAGCCGGTGACGTTCAGCTCCTTGGCCAGCGAGGGCAGGATCGGGACGACCGCGGTCTGCACCACGCTGAACGCCAGCATGGCCAGGATCAGGGCCGGGAGCACGCGGGTGCTGCTCGGCTTGGCGGCCGCGGCGGTGGGCTGTGGTGCCTCACTCACGGTGGTTTCCTCCGGTTCGAGCCCGCCGTCGGTGGTCGATTCAGACGGGCAATGGTGAATGAACTGAAGTAACCATGCACCCCGATAGTTCAGTGTGTCAAATATCGACCGGTGAACCTTCGAGGCGCACCGCTGAGGACACGTCACGGGCCCCGGCCCCGCCGAAGCGGGGCCGGGGCCCGTGGGGTGGATCAGCCCAGGTGGCCGGGGTCGGTCGGCGGCGGGGAGTCGGCCAGCTGGCCGAAGTCGGCGCCCGGGTCGTCCTGGATCTCCACCTGCTCGCGGCGGAGCTCCTCGCGGACCACGTGGTCGTCGGTGTAGCGCTCGACCACCAGGCGCACCCGCTCGATCGGCACCAGGTACTTGTGCACCACCGGCCGCTCCTCCTGAAGGGTCACCTCCTCGACCGCCTCGGCGATCTCCTCCTGGGTGAGCGCGTCGCGCTCGCCGTCGCTGACCGGCACCCGCTCGACCCGGACGCGCTCGCGGACCACGGGCACGTGCCGCTCGACGGTCTCGCTGGTGACGTACTTGCGCAGCCGGGCGGTGTAGGTGACCTGCCACTCGGTGGTGATGTCGAGCCGCTCCTCGCGGCAGGTGATCTCCACCGGGCCGCTCGGGGCGCTGGTCGCCGCCGAGGGCGCGGGGGCCGCCGGGCGTTCGAGGGTGGGGGAGGCGGTGGAGTTGACCGGCCGCATCGGGGCGGCGGGGGCGGTCTTGTCGTGGTCGCGGACGGGGGTGGTGAACGCCATGGGGGTCGCCTCGGGCATCAACGGAGCGGGTGAAGGAGTAGGGGGCGGGGGAGTCGGGGCGGCGGCGGGAGCCGGGGCCTGGGTGGTGGCCGCAGCGGCGGCGGCGGTCCTGACGGTGCCGAAGTCGTGGTCGGCGGCCGGGGTGCCGTTCGCGGCGGGGGGAGCGGCGGGGGTGCCGGTGGTCTCCAGCCCGTAGTAGCGGTAGAGCTGGAGCTCCTGGGCCGGGGAGAGGTGCTGGCCCACGCCGAAGTCGGGCGACTCCTTGATCAGGGCCTTGTCGTACGGGACCTTCAGCTCCTCGCCGGAGAACTCACTGGTGGTCAACGGGACGAAGGCGTCCCGGCCGAAGATCCCGGTCCGGACCGCGGCCCACTCGGGCTCGCCGGTCGCGTCGTCGAGATAGACCTCGTCGACCGTGCCGATCTTGTCACCGTTCCGGTCGACCGCCTTGTGTCCGATCAGGTCGCGCGGATCGATATCGGTCTGCACGTTGTCCTCCAGTACGGGTGCTCCTGGCGAAACTCACTCGGAGGGCGGCCGGCGGAGCTGTCCGACTGCCATCTCATACGAAAAGCCATCAAACGGGTGGCAGCGACCCGGATACCGCCGTCCGGGCAAGGGTTGGGCCGTCCGGGGACAGTGGCGAAAGCCCTCCGCAGACCTGACGGGGCCGGTGATCGCGGCGTGTCGCGCTGGTACCCTGGGCGCGACCGCCGAGCCCGCTCGGGAGAGTCCCCGAACCCCGTGAACTGCGGAGATCGAGGCGCCGAAGGAGCAAACCCTCCCCGGAATCTCTCAGGCATCCGTACCGTGTGGGATAGGTCACTCTGGAAAGCAGGGCAGTGTCGACGGCCAGGGAGCCGACGCCACTACCCTCACCGACGGTGCAAGCCGACGGGGCGCTCCGGCGCCGCGTGCGGGCGAAGCTCTCAGGTACCGATGACAGAGGGGGAGGCCTGTCGGGTCGTACCCGGAGAGCCGTCGCTGCCCCACAGCGGCAATGGGCCCTCAGGTGTGCGCACCCCCGCCGGTCCGTGACCAGGAGGCCCCGCCCCCCATGAACGCCCAGCCGACCACCGCAGCGACGCTCACCGAGCTCGAGCAGGCCAGCCCCTTCGAGTCCCGCCACATCGGCCCCGACGCCGCCGCGCAGGAGAAGATGCTGGCGTTCGTCGGTTACGGCTCGCTCGACGAGCTCGCCGACGCCGCCGTCCCCGAGGCCATCCGCAGCCTCACCGCGCTCGACCTGCCCGCCGGCCGGAGCGAGGCCCAGGTCCTCGCCGAGCTGCGCGAGCTCGCCTCCCGCAACACCGTGCTCCAGCCGATGATCGGCCTGGGCTACTACGGCACCTTCACCCCGCCGGTGATCCTGCGCAACGTGCTGGAGAACCCGGCCTGGTACACCGCCTACACCCCGTACCAGCCGGAGATCTCCCAGGGCCGCCTGGAGGCGCTGCTCAACTTCCAGACCCTGGTCGCCGACCTGACCGGCCTGGCCACCTCCGGCTCCTCGCTGCTCGACGAGGGCACCGCCGCCGCCGAGGCGATGGCGCTTGCCCGCCGGGTGACCAAGGTCAAGGGCGGGGTCTTCCTGGTCGACGCCGACACCCTGCCGCAGACCGTCGCGGTGATCAACACCCGCGCGGTGCCCACCGGTGTCGAGGTGGTCGTGGCCGACCTCTCCGCGGGCATCCCGGCCGAGATCGCCGAGCGCGGCGTCTTCGGCGTGCTGCTCCAGTACCCGGGCGCCTCCGGCGCCGTCCGCGACCTCGCCCCGGTGATCGAGCAGGCCCACGGCCTCGGCGCGGTCGTCGCGGTGGCCGCCGACCTGCTGGCGCTCACCCTGCTCAAGTCGCCCGGCTCGCTCGGCGCCGACATCGCCTGCGGCACCTCGCAGCGCTTCGGCGTGCCGATGGGCTTCGGCGGCCCGCACGCCGGCTACCTGGCCGTCCGCGCCGAGTACGCCCGCAACCTGCCCGGCCGCCTGGTCGGCGTCTCCGTGGACGCCGACGGCAACCGCGCCTACCGCCTGGCCCTGCAGACCCGCGAGCAGCACATCCGCCGCGAGAAGGCCACCTCCAACATCTGTACCGCTCAGGTGCTGCTGGCCGTGATGGCCTCGATGTACGCCGTCTACCACGGCCCCGACGGCCTGGCCGACATCGCCCGCCGCACCCACCGCTACGCGGCCGCGCTGGCCGAGGGCCTGCGCGCCGGCGGCGTCGAGCTGACCAGCGGCGAGTTCTTCGACACCGTCACCGCGCGGGTGCCCGGCAAGGCCGCCGAGGTCGCCGCCGCCGCCCGTGCCAACGGCGTCAACGTCTACCAGGACGGCGCCGACCTGATCTCCGTCTCCTGCGACGAGACCACCACCCGCGAGCACCTGGCCGCCGTCTGGGCCGCCTTCGGCGTGGCCGCCCCGGAGGTCGCCGAGACCGCCGACGCGCTGCCCGCCGCGCTGCTGCGCCAGGACGAGTACCTGACCCACCCGGTCTTCCACAGCCACCGCTCCGAGACCGCCATGCTGCGCTACCTGCGCCGTCTGTCGGACCGGGACTACGCGCTGGACCGCGGCATGATCCCGCTGGGCTCCTGCACCATGAAGCTCAACGCGACCACCGAGATGGAGCCGGTCACCTGGCCCGAGTTCGCCCAGCTGCACCCCTTCGCGCCGATCGACCAGGCGGAAGGTTTCCTCTCCCTGATCCGCGGCCTGGAGCAGCAGCTCGTCGAGGTCACCGGCTACGACGCCGTCTCGATCCAGCCGAACGCCGGCTCCCAGGGCGAGCTGGCCGGCCTGCTGGCCGTCCGCGCCTACCACCACGCCAACGGTGACACCCAGCGCGACGTCTGCCTGATCCCCTCCTCGGCGCACGGCACCAACGCCGCCTCCGCCGTGATGGCCGGCATGCGCGTGGTCGTGGTCAAGACCCTGACCGACGGCGACGTGGACGTCGAGGACCTCAAGGCCAAGATCGAGCAGCACCGCGACCAGCTCTCGGTGCTGATGGTCACCTACCCGTCCACCCACGGCGTGTACGAGACCGAGATCACCAACATCTGCGCCCTGGTGCACGAGGCCGGCGGCCAGGTGTACGTGGACGGCGCCAACCTGAACGCCCTGGTCGGCCTCGCCAAGCCGGGCAAGTTCGGCGCGGACGTCTCGCACCTGAACCTGCACAAGACCTTCTGCATCCCGCACGGCGGCGGCGGCCCGGGCGTCGGCCCGGTCGCGGTGCGCGAGCACCTCGCCCCGTACCTGCCCAACCACCCGCTGCAGCCGGAGGCCGGCCCGGCCACCGGTGTCGGCCCGATCTCGGCCGCCCCCTGGGGCTCCGCCGCGATCCTGCCGATCTCCTGGTCGTACGTGCGCCTGATGGGCGGCGAGGGCCTCAAGCACGCGACCCAGGTCGCCGTGCTGAACGCCAACTACATCGCCAAGCGCCTGGCCCCGCACTTCCCGGTGCTCTACACCGGCCCCGGCGGCCTGGTGGCGCACGAGTGCATCATCGACCTGCGCCCGCTCTCCAAGGAGACCGGCGTGACGGTGGACGACATCGCCAAGCGCCTGATCGACTACGGCTTCCACGCGCCGACCATGTCCTTCCCGGTGGCCGGCACCCTGATGATCGAGCCGACCGAGTCCGAGGACCTGCACGAGATCGACCGCTTCTGCGACGCGATGATCGAGATCCGCGGCGAGATCGAGAAGGTCGGCTCGGGCGAGTGGGCCGCCGAGGACAACCCGCTGCGCAACGCCCCGCACACCGCCGCCACCCTGGCCGGCGAGTGGGCGCACGGCTACTCGCGCCAAGAGGCCGTCTTCCCGGCCGGCGTGAACCCGGCCGACAAGTACTGGCCGCCGGTGAGCCGGATCGATGGCGCGTACGGCGACCGCAACCTGGTCTGCTCCTGCCCGCCGCTGGACGAGTACGGCGTCTGAGCGAGGCGCGGTAGTACCCGCTAGCGCCCGGTAGTACGCGGAAGGCCCCGGAGGTGATCACCTCCGGGGCCTTCTCCTCGTTCGGGGCTCGCTCGCTCCGGGCTCGGGGCGTGAAGCCGACTGCCTCGAGCGTCAGCCGGCCGCGAGGGCGGGCTGGCGGCGCGGGGCGATGACCCGGCCGTCGGGCAGGAGTTCACCGGTGTCGTCGAAGAGCAGCACACCGTTGCAGAGCAGGCTCCAGCCCTGCTCGGGGTGGCGTGCCACGGGCACGGCCGCCTCACGGTCGTTCGACTCGGCCGACGGACACTCCGGACGGTGCTGGCACATAGCTCGTACCCTCGCTTCGCTCTCACCGGCTCTGGTTTGGGCCGGCACCATGGCGGGTAGGGCCTGTTGCTCCCCCGCGTCTCCCAGTCTCTGCCTCCCGGACGCGCCGCGCAGCGATTTGGTGATTTGCGACACAACTGATCGCACGGACCACCCGTTCGGGCGGCCGTGCGATCGGGTGGGTGCCGGAAGGGTCATTCCTCGCATGACCCGGACGAGTCAGGCGGGCTGACCCGTCCGGGCAGCGCGGCGGCTAGGAGGGCACGCCGAGGGCGAGCGGGGCCGGGGCGGTGGCGCGCTCGAGGAGGGCGAGCAGCTCGGCGGCCGGGTAGACCCGGTGGGCGGTGACGCCCAGCGGGGCCGGGGCCAGCGGGATGAGCAGGTCGGTGGCCGGGCCGGGCTGGGGGTGGTGCAGCCAGAGGGCCGTCGCGTAGTGGCCCGGCATGGAGAGCAGCCGGGGCAGGTGGCGCGAGCGGGAGGCCTGGGCCAGCTGCCAGGCCTGGCGCAGCGCGCGGACGGTGGAGTCCAGGTATGGGCCGGCCGTGAAGTGCGAGAACGCGTGCCCGTCCGGCGTCTCGACCACCTCGGCGGCGGCCACCGCGGCCGGCACGGGGGCGGGGTGGGCCAGGCCTGCGGCCGGGGCGCCCTGGAGCAGGTCCGGCTTGGTCTGGTGCGTCTGGTGGGTCTGGGTCGGATGGGTCTGGGTGGGGTGGGTCGGGGCTGGATGGGTCTGGGCCGGATGGGTCTGGGCCGGATGGGTCTGGGTGGGGTGGGTCGGGGCTGGATGGGTCTGGGCCGGCTGGATCAGGAAGCGCCAGCCGGTGCGGGGTGCGGTGTGGAGGTCGGCGCCCGGGCCGCTCAGCACGTGCACCGCGAGTGGGTGCGCGGGCAGCAGCGGGCCATCGGCGAGGCGCAGGGCGGCTGCGGCGGGTTGGCGCAGTGCGGCCTCGGAGTCGAGTGCCGCGAGCACCGCGCGCAGGGCGCTCGGCGGGGGCTGGGGAGTCTGAAGAGTCATGGCGGGGCGCCTCTCCGTGCTAGATAGGCGTGCGAGTGCGGCATACCGGCTGGCATTGGTGTGACGGGAACCTGGGCCGTGTCCGGTTGGGCATGATCGCGGTGCTGGCGGGAGCCTGCCGCCGAGGACAACACGGGCGGCGCGGCACCGGGCAGAGCGCAGTGCGAATTCTAGTCGAACAAGCGCACAGGGTGACCTTCATATCACGTTCGGTGTGGGGTGGCAAGTCGGGGAACTGCTGACTGATCGTCAGAACTCTTGTGTCGTCAAGATGTTCGGCCATTGGGGTATGGATCTTTTGGCCGGGCATCATGCAGGCCGGGCTTTTCCTAGGTGTAAGGGGCACCCATGGGCGAGAAGGTCATCGCGACACGGGCGGAGCTCTCCGACCGCCAGCTCTACCGGCGCAAGCTCCAAGGCTGTCTGGACGCGTTGGAGCGGATGCTCCGGGACGGCCGGTTCGACCGCCCGCGCGCCATGATGGGCCTGGAGATGGAGCTCAACCTGGCCGACGAGCAGGGCCTGCCGCTGATGACCAACGAGCAGGTGCTCGCCGCCATCGCCTCCAGCGACTTCCAGACCGAGCTCGGGCGGTTCAACATCGAGCTCAACATAGCCCCCCGGCGCCTGGGCGGCCACGTCTTCGAGGACCTGCGGGAGGAGCTGGACACCGGTCTGCGCTACGCCGACCGGCAGGCCGCCGCGACCGGGGCGAGGATCGTCATGGTGGGCATCCTGCCGACCCTCGACCTGGACCACACCGGCCTGGAGGCGATGTCCAGCAACGACCGGTACACCCTGCTCAGCGACCAGATCCTGGCCGCCCGCGGCGAGGACATCGCCCTGGACATCGAGGGGGTGGAGCGCCTCGCGGTGGAGTCCGTCTCGATGGTCGCCGAGGCCGCCGCGACCTCGCTCCAGATCCACCTGCAGGTCACCCCCGAACGGTTCGCCCCGGTCTGGAACGCGGCCCAGGCGATCTCCTCCGTCCAGGTGGCGCTGGGCGCCAACGCGCCGTTCCTGTTCGGCCGGGAGCTCTGGCGCGAGACGCGCCCCGTGCTCTTCCAACAGGCCTGCGACACCCGTTCGGCCGAGCTCAAGGCGCAGGGCGTGCGCCCGATCACCTGGTTCGGGGAGCGCTGGGTGGACTCCGCGCTGGACCTGTTCGCCGAGAACCTGCGGTACTTCCCCGCGCTGCTGCCGATCTGCGACGACGAGGACCCGGGCAAGGTGCTCGCCTCCGGCGGGGTGCCCCGGCTCTCCGAGATGCGGCTGCACAACGGCACCATCTACCGCTGGAACCGCCCGATCTACGACGTGGCCGGCGGCGTCCCGCACCTGCGGGTGGAGAACCGCTGCCTGCCGGCCGGCCCGACGGTGGCCGACACGCTGGCCAACGCCGCGTTCTACTACGGCCTGGTCCGCTCGCTGGCCGAGCAGCCCCGGCCGGTCTGGAGCCGGCTGCCGTTCGCGCTGGCCGACGAGAACTTCCACCACGGCGCCCGGTACGGCATCGAATCGGTGCTGCACTGGCCCCGGCACGGGCGCGGCGCCCGCGGCACGCACTCCGTGCCGGTCACCGAGCTGGTGCTGAACGAGCTGCTGCCGCTCGCCCACCAGGGCCTGGACGAGTGGGGCATCGAGCCCGGCGACCGCGACCGCTACCTCGGCATCATCGAGCAGCGCTGCCTGCGCCGCACCAACGGCGCCGCCTGGCAGGCCGCCACCGTGCACCGGCTGCGCGAGCAGTACGGGATGGACCGGGCCGCGTCGATCGCGGCCATGACGCGGCGGTACATGGAGCACTCGCGCAGCGGGGAGCCGGTGCACACCTGGCCGGTGGGGTAGCGGGGCACCACCGGGTTCTCAGGAGGGTGTGCGAGGATGATCGGCCCGGTGGCGGGGGCTGCCGCCGGGTCTCGACCGCCCGCGTTGGAGAGCATCCGGTGACAGCTGTGACGACGACCGAACCCGAGACCACCACCGCGATCCCGCGCCGGCTGCTCGCGGTCGAGCTGCTGGTCGTGCTCGGGCTCTCGCTCGGCGCGAGCGGGGTCTCGGCACTGATCAGCTTCACCGGTTCGCTCACCGCGCCCACCGCGCTCGGCCACCAGGTGGCCACCCTGAACGCCTCCCAGGCCCCCGGCCGCCCCTGGCTGGACCTGGCCTGGCAGCTCTACTACGTGCTGCGCGGCCTGATGCCGGTCGCGCTGGTCGGCTACCTGCTGGTGCGCGAGGGCACCTCGCTGCGGGTACTGGGCTTCGACCTGCGGCGCACGTGGTCCGACCTCGGGCGGGGCGCGGCCGTCGCCGCCGCGATCGGCGGCTCCGGCCTGCTGCTCTACCTCGGCGCGCAGGCCTTCGGCGTCAACCTCACCGTCGCCCCCTCCGGGCTGCCCGACGTCTGGTGGCGGGTCCCGGTGCTGATCGGCTCCGCCTGGCAGAACGCCATCCTGGAGGAGGTGATCGTCCTCGGCTACCTGCTGCGCCGGCTCGGCCAGCTCGGCTGGGGCTGGCCCGCGATCCTGATCGCCAGCTCGGTGCTGCGCGGTTCGTACCACCTCTACCAGGGCGTCGGCGGGCTGATCGGCAACATGGTGATGGGCGCCGTCTTCTGCCTGCTCTACCGGCGCTGGGGCCGGGTGATGCCGCTGGTGGCCGCGCACGCGCTGATCGACACGGTCGCTTTCGTGGGGTACGCGCTGCTGGCCGGGCACGTCAGCTGGCTGCCGACGGGCTGAGCAGCCCTTCGCCCGGGCCGGTTGCCGACGGGCCGAGCCCGCTGGTTTCGCGTCAGCCGGCGGCGGGCGGGGTGAGCGCTCCGTCCAGGACGGTGACGGCCCGGCCGGAGAGCAGGACCCGGTCGGCGTTGAGTTCGCAGCGCACCGAGCCGCCGCGAGGCGAGGCCTGGTAGCCCGTCAGCTCGGTGCGGCCCAGCCGTTCGGCCCAGTACGGGGCGAGGGCGGTGTGGGCGCTGCCGGTCACCGGGTCCTCCGGGATGCCGCAGGCCGGGCCGAAGAAGCGCGAGACGAACTCGTACGGCCCGGCCGGGTCGTCGGCCGCGGCGGTGGCGATCACGCCGCGGATGGGCAGGTTGGCGATCGCGGTCAGGTCCGGGCGCAGGCCGCGGACGGTGTGCTCGCTGCGCAGCACCACCAGCAGGTCACCGAGCTCGCCGGTCCCGTACGCGGCGAGCACCTCGGCGCCGAGCGCCTCGGCGAGGCCGGCCGGGGTCTCGGTGGCCTGCGGCGGATTCGCCGGGAAGTCGAGGGTGATCGAGCCGTCGGCCTCCGGGCGGGCCAGCAGCTCCCCGCTCATGGTCGCGAAGCGGGCCCACTCCCCGTCCGCCACCAGCCCGTCGGCGCGCAGCGCGTGCACGGTGGCCAGGGTGGCGTGGCCGCAGAGCGCCGCCTCCTCGGTCGGGGTGAACCAGCGCAGTGCCCAGCCGCCCTCGGCCGCGAGCCTTCGTACGTACGCCGTCTCGGAGAGGTTCAACTCGGCGGCCACCCGCCGCATCCACCGCTCCTCGGGCCACTCGGGCCCGTCCAGCACGCAGACGGCGGCGGGGTTGCCCGCGAACGGGCGGTCGGTGAAGGCGTCGACGATTCGGATCCTCATGCCCCGACTCTAGGGGCCGCTGTCGCGGCGCAGCCAGGGCCACCTGACGGAAGGTGGACCGACCAGGCGTGAGGGCCGGGGCGGGTGGGCCAGGAGGCGGTCGACGTGGTGGCGTTGGAGGCCCTCGGTCGGGGCGATGCGGAGGAGGAGGCGGTCGCGGCGGAGGAAGGAGCGGCGGCGGAGGCTGGCCGGGATGATGTCGTCGATCCAGGCGAAGGGGCGGCCCTCGGCGTGGTGGAGGAGAGGGGCCCACTTGGCGGCGCGGATCAGGTCGAGGGTGGGGATGCGGGGGTCGCCGGGTTGTGGACGGTAGCCGGTGAAGCGGACCACCGGGAGGTGGGGGAGGCCGAGGAGGGGGGTGAGGTGGGTGTTGGCGTGCTGCTCCCAGGTGGTGGCCCAGGTCAGGTCGTAGGTGCCGGCGAGTTCGCGGAGCCAGTCGCCGTGCCGGGGCGAGAGGTGGACATCGAGGTCGAGCAGGCGGTGGGTGGTGAACCCGGGGGTGGGGTGGTCGGGGTTGAGCACGCCGTCCACGTCGACGTAGAGGAGGGGCTTGGGGCCGGCGGGGTGCTTCAAGGGGCCTCCGTGGGGGTGGGTTCGGTGCGGGCGAGGGTGCGGACCTCGGGGGCCAGCAGGGCGAGGGCGGCGAGGAGGAAGGTGGTGAGGGCGCAGGTCCAGAGGGCGCCGTCGAGGGTGAGGGCGGTGGCGGCGGGGCCGGCCAGGACGGTGCCGAGGGGAGTGAGGCAGATCGAGCCGAGGCTGTCGTAGGCGGAGACCCGGGAGAGCAGGGCCGGGGGGATCTCCTGCTGGAGGGCGATCATCCAGTTGACGCCGAACAGGGTGACGCCCGCGCCGGAGGCGAACATCGCGGTGGCGATCAATGGGAGGGAGAGGTGGAGGGCGAGGGCCAGCGCCGGGCAGGCGAAGAGGAAGACGCCCCAGTTGCCGGCGAGGAGGATGCGGCGGGGCCGCCAGGCGGTCATCGGTATGCCCGTCAGCACCATGCCGAGGCCGAACGCGGCCATCGCGAGCCCCCAGGCGGAGGCGCCGCCGAGGCGCTGCTCGGCCACCACCGGCCCGTACACGGTCTCGGCGGCCTCGACGCAGGCCGTCACGATGCCGAACTGGACGACGATCGCCCAGAGCCACTGCCGTCCGATGAACTCCCGCCAGCCCTCGCGGAGCTCGGTGAGGATGCCCGTACCGCCGTGGCCGCTGCCGGCCTCCTCGGCGGGGATGAGCAGCCGGAGGGCGGCGGCCACCGCGAAGCCGAGGGCGTCGATCGCGAGGACCCAGCCCGGGCCGACGGCGGCGGTCAGGGCGCCGCCCAGGGCTGCGCCGCCGATCTGGGCGGCGTTCTGGGCCATCCGGTAGAGGGAGAAGGCACGGGTGGAGTGTTCGGGGGCGATGCTGGCCATGATCACGCCCTGGGAGGCCGGGCCGTAGAAGGCCTGGCCGATGCCGCCGGCCGCCGAGAGCACCAGCAGAGCCCAGAGCCCGGCGTGGCCGGAGAGGACGAGGGCGGCGAGCAGGGCCTGGGTGAGGGCGTTGAACCCGTTGGCCGCGACCATCACGCGGTGGCGGGGCAGGCGGTCGGCGAGGGCGCCGCCGAGGAGGAGGAAGAGCACGGTCGGCAGCAGGCGGGCCCCGGTCACGTACCCGACCTCGGCCGTGCCACCACCCCCGGCCAGCACCGCGAAGGCGGTGGCGATCGGGGCCGCGGCGTTGCCGAGGCCGCTCACCACCGTCGCTGCGGTCTGGACGCGGTAGGTCCGGGTCGCCCAGGAGGCGGCGGGCGGGGCGGTGAGCTGCTCTGTGGTCACCAGCGGACTATGGCGAAGGGCTGATGATCTGTCGACCGATTAAACGGCTGGTGGGGAGGGAGGCGGCGGCGAGCAGGGGAAGGGAGGCGGGTCGGAAGGGAGGCGGGTCGGTGGGAGGGGGCCCGGTGGGGAGGCGGGCCGTGGGGAGTGGGAGGGCAAGGGGGCTGGCCGGAGCGGTGGCGAGCAGGGGAAGGGAGCCGAGGGCCGGGTGGGGCGTGGGGTCAAGAGGAGGGGTGGCGGGTGGGGAGCCAGGTGCGGTAGCGGTGGAGGGCCTTGCGTTGGGCGAGGTGTTCGGTGAGGAGGGCGAGGGCTGGGTGGGTGGTGGGGCGGGGGGCGGTGCCGCGGGCGAGGCGGCGGAGTTGGTGGCGGACCTGGGCCATGGTGGCGGCGGAGGCGAGGGTCTTGTCCTGCCAGGTGACCGGGCGCAGCTGGTGGTCGGCTTCGCGGCCGGCGAGCCAGCGGGCGGGGAGGTCGGGGGTGACGGCGAGGGCGGTGCCGATGCCGACCAGGGCGACGCCGGCGGTGAGGACCTGGTCGGCGGTGGGGCGGCGGGTGATGCCGCCGGTGAGCATCAGGGGGAGGGGGCTGGTGGTGACCAGTTGCTCGGCCAGTTCGAGGAAGTACGCCTCGCGGGCCCGGGTGCGGGCGTCGGCGCTGCGGGCGTCGGCAGGGCGGCCGGTCATGGCGGGGCTCTCGTAGCTGCCGCCGGAGAGCTCGACCAGGTCGACGCCGAGCGGGGCGAGCCATTCGATCACCTGGCGGGCGTCCTCGGCCTCGAAGCCGCCGCGCTGGAAGTCGGCGGAGTTGAGCTTCACGGCGACGGTGAAGGCGGGGGAGACGGCGGCTCGGACGGCTCGGACGGTGTCCAGGAGCAGCTTGGCCCGGTGGGCCAGTGGGCCGCCCCAGGCGTCGGTGCGGCGGTTGACCAGCGGGGAGAGGAACTGGGAGAGCAGGTAGCCGTGGGCCGCGTGGATCTCCACGCCGTCGAAGCCGGCCTGCTCCGCGCGGGCGGCGGTGACGGCGAAGCGCCGGACGGTGGCGGCGATCTGGTCGGGCGTCATCGCGGTGGGGCGGCCGAAGCGGCCGCTGTGCCGGCCGAGCTCGACGCCGAGGTCGGAGGGGCCCCAGACCACGCCGGGCATGTCGGAGGCGACCTGGCGGCCGGGGTGGTTGATCTGCATCCAGACGGCGCCGCCGCCGGATTTGGCGGCCTCGGCCCAGGCGGCGAAGGGGGCCAGTGGGGCGGCCTCGTCGAGCACGACCCCGGCCGGGCCGGTCAGGGCCTCGGCGTGGACCATGACGTTGCCGGTGATCAGCAGCCCGGCGCCGCCGGCGGCCCAGCGCCGGTAGAGCTCGATCAGCTGCCGGTCGGGGAGCTGGCCGGGGCCGGCCAGGTTCTCCTCCATGGCGGCCTTGGCGATCCGGTTGGGCAGCACCGCGCCGGAGGCCAGGCGCAGCGGGGTGAACAGTTCGCCGGTCATCGGGTGGTCCCTCGTTCCTGTCGGCTAGAATGTATGCACTGTTCACATTAGGGCGCCGATGTATGCGGTGCAAACATCGGAGTGGGTGACCCATGCCACAGGCGAACGCCTCGTACCACCACGGCGATCTGCGCGCCGCATGCCTGCGCGCCGCGCGGGAGCTGTTGGAGGAGGACGGCAGCGCGGGCCTGTCGCTGCGGGCGGTGGCTCGGCGGGCGGGGGTGTCGGCGACCGCGCCGTACCGGCACTACGCGGACCGCGAGGCGCTGGTCTCGGCGGTGGCGGCGGAGGGTTACGTGGAGCTCGGCGCGCAGCTGGCGGCCGTGCACTCCGCTCCGGCCACGCCCGAGGAGCTGGCGGAGGTCGCGGTCGCCTACGTGCGGTTCGCGCTGGACCGTCCGGCGCTGTTCCGGGTGATGTTCGCCGAGCCCTGCGACCCGGGCAACGAGGAACGGGCGGCGGCGACCGCCGCCATGCGGGAGTACGTCCGGGGCATCGTGCACCGGGTCTTCCCGGCCGCGGAGGTCGAGGCCCTGGCCACCGGGGTGTGGGCCGTGGTGCACGGGCTGGCCTTCCTCCACCTGGACGGGAAGCTGGACGCCGCCACCCCCGAGCTGGTGGCCGGTCAGGTGCGGGGCGCCGTCCGGGCGCTGCTGGCGGTGTCGCCGTGACCGCGCTGCCCCCGCCGATCACGCCCCGCCTGGAGTCCGCCGCGCGGGCGCTGGTGGAGGCCGCCGCCGCGCACCCGCAGATCCACCGGGTGGCGCCCGAGCGGGGGCGGGAGATCCTGCTGCGCCTGCAGTCGAAGCCCGGGGTGCCCAGGCCCGAGGTGGACGAGGAGTGGGTGGTGGTCGACGCCGGGGAGTGGGGCACCGTCCGCGTTCGGATCATCCGGCCGAAGGGAGCCACCGGCGTGCTGCCGGTGGTGTTCCACATCCACGGCGGCGGCTGGGTCTTCGGGGACGACCGCACCCATGACCGGCTCTTCCGCGAACTGGCCGTCGGGGCGGGCGCCGCCGGGGTCTTCCCCGTGTACGACCGCGCGCCGGAGGCGAGGTACCCCACCCAGGTGGAGCAGGTCCACGCCGTCGGCCGGTGGCTGGCGGAGCACGGGGCGGAGCACGGCCTGGACGCCTCCCGGACGGCCGTCACCGGCGATTCGGCCGGCGGGTGCCTGGCTGCCGTCTTCGCGCTGATGAACAAGGAGCGCGGCGGCCTCGGCCTCAAGGCGCAGGTGCTGCTCTACCCGGTGACCGACGCCGACTTCGACACCCCCTCCTACCTGCGGTTCGCGGAGGGCTGGTACCTCACCCGCGAGGGCATGCGGTGGTACTGGGACGCCTACACCGCCGACCCCGCCCGGCGGGCCGAGCACCACGCCGCCCCGCTGCGGGCCTCGCTCGAGCAGCTCCGGGGCCTCCCCGCCACCCTGGTGGTCACCGCCGAGGCCGATGTGCTGCGGGACGAGGGCGAGCGGTACGCCGACCGGCTGCGCGAGGCCGGGGTCGAGGTGACCGCCGTGCGGGTGGCGGGGACGGTCCACGACTTCCTGCTGCTGGACGGCCTGCGCCACACCCGCGCCGCCCGCCTCGCCCGCGAGCTCGCGGTCGACGCGCTCCGGACGGCGCTGCACGAGGGCTGAGCGCCGCCGCAGGGAGCCGTCGGGGCCGTCAGCCGAGGTGGGCCCAGAGGAAGCTGAGGGTGCGCTGCCAGGCGATCCGGGCCTGGAGGCCGTCGTAGTTGCCGAGCGGGTTCTCGTCGTTCATGAAGGCGTGCCCGGCCGGGTAGAAGTGGATCTCGGGGCGGAGGTCGGTGGCCTCGCCGATCCGGATGGCGGCCTCGTCCACGGCGGCGACGGGGAGGGTGCGGTCGCGTTCGGCGAAGTGGCCGAGCACGTGGGCGGTGAGGCCGCGGTAGTCGAAGTCGGGGTCGCCGGGCAGGCCGTAGAAGGGGACGGCGGCGGCCACCCTGTCGCCCTGCTGGGCGGCGAGGGTGAGGGCGAAGCCGCCGCCCATGCAGAAGCCGACCACGCCGACCGCGTCGCCGACCGTCTCGGGCAGGTCGAGCAGGAAGTCGACGGCGCCGGCCAGGTCGCGGGCGGCCCGCTCGACCGGGAGGGTGCGCTTGAGCTCGGCGGCCCGGGCGCCGTCGTGGGTGGTGGTGCCGCCGTAGAGGTCCGGGGCCAGGGCGACGAAGCCCTCGGCGGCGAAGCGCTCGGTCATGGTGGCGATGTGGCTGGTGAGGCCCCACCACTCCTGGATCACCACCAGGCCGGGGCCGAGCTTGCCGGGCGGCAGCGCGAGGTGGCCGTGGGCCGTGCCGCCGCCGCTGGGGAAGGTGACGTTCTGTCGGGGGTTCGGGTCGGGGAGTTGGTCGGTGCCCTGGGCGGCGTCGGTCATCAGCCCATCTCCTCCAGCGCGCGGCCCTTGGTCTCCTTGATGCAGAAGGCCACGAACGGGATGGAGAGCAGCGCGAAGGCCGCGTAGATGACGTAGGTGGCCGAGAGGTTCCAGTCGGCGAGGTCCGGGAAGGTGACGGTGATCGCCCAGTTGGCGATCCACTGGGCCGAGGCGGCCACCGAGAGGGCCAGGGCCCGGATCTTGTTCGGGAACATCTCGCCGAGCAGCACCCAGACCACCACGCCCCAGGAGAAGGCGAAGCAGAGCACGAAGACGTGGGCGGCGACCAGGGCGGTGGTCGCGTAGCTGTTGGCCAGGGTGGCGGTGTCGCCGGTGCCGACCCGGTGCGAGAAGGCCCAGGCGGCCAGGCCGAGCGAGAGGGCCATGCCCACCGAGCCGGCCAGGGCGAGCGGCTTGCGGCCGATCCGGTCGACCAGGGCGATCGCGATCACGGTGCCGATCACGTTGACGATCGAGGTGGAGAGGCTGATCAGCAGCGAGTTGGACTCGTTGATGCCCACCGACTGCCAGAGGAAGGAGGAGTAGTAGAAGATCACGTTGATGCCGACGAACTGCTGGAAGACCGAGGCGCCGATGCCGATCCAGACGATCGGCAGCAGGCCGAACCGGCCGCCGAGCAGGTCCTTCAGGCGCGGCTTGTGCGCGGTGTCGAGCACCGAGCGGATCTCCGCCACCCGGGCGGTCAGGTCGACGCTCTCGCCCTCCACGTCGCGCAGCACCTTGCGGGCCTGCGCCTCACGGCCGTTGGCGATCAGGAAGCGGGGCGACTCGGGGATGGCGAGCGCGAGGCCGCCGTAGACCAGGGCCGGGATGGTCTCCACGCCGAGCATCCACTGCCAGGCCTGGATGCCGCCGAGGTGGCCGGTGGAGTCACCGCCGGCCGCCTGGTTGAGCGCGTAGTTGGCCAGCTGGGAGACGGTGATGCCGAGCACGATGGCCAGCTGCTGGAAGGAGGCGAGCCGGCCGCGGTAGGCGGTCGGGGCCACCTCGGCGATGTAGGTGGGGGCGATCACCGAGGCGATGCCGATGGCGACACCGCCCATCACCCGCCAGAATCCGAGCACCTGCACGCTGGGCGGGAACATCGAGCCGACCCCGCTGATCGCGAACAGGGTGGCGGCCAGCAGCATGGTGCGGACCCGGCCGAACTGGTCGGCCAGCTGGCCGGCCACCACCGCGCCGGCCGCCGAGCCGAGCAGGGCGATGGCGACCACGAAGGCGGTCTCGCCGTTGCCCACGCCGAAGTGCTTCTGGATGCCCGTCACCGCGCCGTTGATCACGGCGCTGTCGTAACCGAACAGGAAGCCGCCCATGGCGGCGGCGGCCGAGATGAAGACGACGTGGCCCAGATGGGCCTCCGCACCCGACCGGGTTGGGGAGAAGGTGGACACGGCGAGCTCCTGACGGTGCGGCGGCCCACCCTCTCGGCCGGATGGACAAGGCTCCGGCCTCCCATTGCAGCAGCCTGACACCCCGTCCGCGCGCCGGGCCGCCGCGGCCTGCCCCCGTTTTACCCGGACGGCCCACCGACCCGGGGTCAGGCGGTGGGCGGAGCACCGGGAGCGTGGTCGGAGACCGCGACCAGCAGGATCCGGGTGTCGGGGTCGGTGCTCCGCCAGCGGTGCCGCACTCCGCCCGCCAGGTAGAGGGTGTCGCCCCGGTGCAGCTGGTGGTGGTGCCCGTCGGCCTCGACCTCGGCCGAGCCGTCGGCGACGTACATCAGCTCGTCGCCCTCGTGGCGGAACTCGCGGTCGCCCGGGTGGCCGCCGGTGAACTCCAGGGCGTGCAGGCGGCGGCGGCCGCGCACCAGCGGCCGGACCCCGGCCTCCGGGGCCAGGCCCGCCTGTTCCCCGGACCGGACCAGGTCGACCCCGCGGTCGACCTCCTCGGCGGCGGCCAGGAGTTCGACCGCGGTGGTCTCCAGCCCGTCCGCGATCAGTTGGAGGGAGCGCATGCTCGGGCGGGCCCGTTCGTTCTCCACCTGGCTGAGGAACGGCGCGGACAGCCCGGTGCGCCCGGCCACCTGGTCCAGCGTCAGTTCGAGCGCCCGCCGTCGGCGGCGGACCGCCCCGCCGAGCCGCGGCTGCTTCGGCCCGCCCCCGGTGGCCCGCGCTCCAGGCTCCGCACTGCTCATGATCACGCCCCTTCCCGCCGCCACCCTACGTCGCCCCGGGCAGGTTTCGTACGGCTGCAACAGGCCCGTCACATGACGCTCCTACGATCAAAAAAACTTTGATTTCATCAAAAGAACTTTGACAGGAGTGATCGATGCCCCGCGTCGACCAGAACCAGCGCCGCCGCCGGGGGACGGGGCTGATCGCCCTGGACCCGGATGCCGCGTTCCCCGGCTACACCCTCTACGCCCCGCTGACCGGCGGCGGCGAGGTCCACCTGGTGGACCTGCACGGAGTGACCGCCCACCGGTGGCGCCTGCCCTACCGGCCCGGGCGGCACGCCCGGCTGCTGGGCGGGGCGCTGGCCTACAACGGCGTCCTCCCGGGGGAGGACTCGCTCTTCCCGATGTGGCACAAGTACCGGGGCGGGGTGATGCTCCGCGCCGCACCCGACGGCACGGTGCTGTGGGAGCACCGCGACCCGCGCCAGCACCACGACGCGCAGCACCTCGACGGCGGCGGGGTGCTGTACGCCGGGGTCGAGCCGCTGCGGGGGCCGGCCGCGGAGTCCGTCCTCGGCGGCGTCCCCGGCTCGGAGGCCGGCGGCACGACGGTGTGGGCCGACACCATCACGGAGGTGGGGGAGGACGGCGCCGTGCGCTGGCACTGGCGGGCCGCCGACCACCTGGACCGGGCCGAGTACCCGCTGCACCCCGACTACGCCCGGGAGCACTGGCCCCTGGTCAACAGCGTGACCCCGCTGGCCGACGGCAACGTGCTGGCCAGCCTGCGCAGCGTCTCGGCGGTGGTGGTGATCAGCCGGGCCACCGGGGAGGTGCTCTGGCGCAGTGCGCCCGGCACCCTCGCGCAGCAGCACCACCCCACCGAGCTGGCCGACGGGCGCTTGCTGGTCTTCGACAACGGCGTCTTCCGCCCCGGCCACGACGTGCCCTTCTCCCGGGTGGTCGAGATCGACCGGGAGAGCGGCGAGGTGGTGTGGGAGTACCAGGACCCGGCCCGGGAGTCCTTCTTCGCGCCCTTCATGGGCTCCGCCCAGCGGCTGGCCAACGGCAACACCCTGGTGACCGACTCGCCGGCCGGGCGCCTCTTCGAGGTGACCCCGGAGGGCTACCTCTGCTGGGAGTACGTGATCCCGCAGTTCGGCGCCTACACCGAGAACGAGGTCCGCAAGCTCTTCCCCGCCGAGCCGAACGCCGTCTTCCGCGCCTACCGCTACGCCCCCGAGGAGATCCCGTGGCTGACGGGCCGTCCGTGACCGCCGAGCAGCGCCCGGCCGTGGCCGCCGCCGAGGTGCGGCCGCCGCTGCGGCGGCTGCTCCCGCTCGCCCTCCAGCACGTGCTCGCCATGGCGGCGGCGCCGGTGGCGACCGTGTTTCTGATCGCGGCTCCGCTGCACCTGACGCCGAGCCAGACCTCCTCGCTGCTGGGCGCCGCGCTGGTGCTCTCCGGGGTGGGGTCGGTGCTCCAGTCGCTGGGTGTGCGGGGCTTCGGCGCCCGGCTGCCGTTCGTGATGCTGCCGGGCGGGGCCGCCACCGCGCTGTTCGTCCAGATCGGGCGCGACCACGGGCCGGCCGTCGCCTCCGGCTCGGTGCTGCTGGCGGCGGCCCTGCTGCTGGCCGTCACCCCCTGGTACCGCTGGGTGGTCCGCCTCTTCCCGCCGGCCGTCATGGGCGTGACCGTCCTGCTGGTGGGGATCTCCATGGTGCGGGTCACCGCGCAGCTGCTGACCGGCCCGGGCGGCAGCGCGGCCCCCCGGACCCTGGGCGCGGCGGCGCTCACGGTGGCGGTCATCCTGCTGGCCCACCGCTGGCTGCGCGGCGCCTGGCGGCAGTCGGCGGTGCTGATCGGCCTGGTCGGCGGCACCGGGCTGACGGTGGCCCTCGGGCTCGGCAGCTTCGCCCCGGCCACCGGCGCGGGAGCGGCGCTGCCGCGGCTGATGCCGTTCGGCACCCCGGTGCTGGACCTGCCGGCGGCCCTGCCGCTGCTGCTCTTCAGCCTCACCTCGCTGGCCGAGGCCACCGGGCAGACCGTCCTCAACAGCGAGGAGCCGGACCTGCGCCGGGACGTCCCGAGGCTCGCCCGCGCCGATGCGCTGGTCTCCCTGCTCGGCGGGTTCCTCGGGACGCCGACCATGGTGACCAGTGCCGAGAACATCGGGATCAACCGGCTCACCGGAGTCCGCAGCCGCCACGTGACGGCCGGGGCCGGCTGCCTGCTGATCGTCGCGGGTCTGATCCCGCCGCTGTCGCGGCTGGTGGCGGGGCTGCCGCCGGCCGTGGTGGCGGGAGCGGCGCTGGCCGTCTACGCCGTGATCACGGTGATGGGGGTGGAGATGCTCGGCAAGGCCCGCTGCTGGGAGGGCCCGGACGCGCTGATCGCGGGCCTGGCGGTCACGGCCGGGCTGCTGCCGGTGGTGACTCCGGCGCTGTACGGGGCCTTCCCCGGCTGGATCCGCCCGGTGCTGGGCAGCGGCGTGGTGATGGGCACCCTGACCGCCGTCCTGCTGCACGCCCTGCTCGCCACCGCCCGGACGCACCGGAGCGGGGCCGGGGCCGCCCCGGCCTGAGCGGCCGGGGTGGCCGCTCAGCCGGTGCGCCGGTCGAGGCGGCGCAGCAGCTGGGTGCGGGCGGCGGCGTCGAGGGGGCAGCCGCGGGCGGCGAGCTGGTCGGCGATGGCGGCCTGCTGCTCCGGGGTCTTCTTGTCGTCGTACTTGAACTTGGCGTCCACCCGGTCGATGGCCAGGCGCAGGCCGCGGATGCCGGAGAGCTGGGGGCCGAACGGGGCCTGGCCGGGGACGACGCGGTCCTCGGGGGTCTCGGGCTGGAAGTGGGCGAGCTGGCGGTTGAGGATGTCGGCCTTGGCCTGGGCGCCGTCGACGAGTTCGGCCGTGCAGTGGAAGTGGACGGCGGTGTAGTAGCTGGTCGGGGTGCCGGGCTCGCCGCGCCAGTGGCCCGGGGCGAAGGCGTAGTCGCCGGTGACGCTGAGGGTCACGTGCGGGTCGGCGCGCAGGGCGGCCCAGATCGGGTTGGGGGTGGCCAGGTGGAGCAGGATCTCGTCGCCGTCGAGGAGGAAGTGGGTGGGGACGAGCACCGGGCCGCCGCCGGCCGGCGCGTTGGCGGCCAGCAGGCCGAAGTCGCGGCCGGCGGCGATCCAGCCGCGCCACTCCTCTTCGGTGCCCCGGTCCCAGGTGCGGATCAGCATGGTGGTGGCTCCTCAGACGGTGTGCAGGTAGGCGGGCAGGGCGACGGTGGTGTACGGACTCGGCTCGGGGGTGCCCTGGACGGTGGCCACGGGCAGCACGCCGGCCCAGTACGGGAGGTCGTGGTCGGCCTCGTCCTCCTGTACGCCGCCGGCCCGGGCCTTGGCGGAGACCTGGTCCAGGCGGAGCCGGACCACGGCGGTGGCGGCGATCTCCTTGGCGCTGGGGCGGCGCACGTCGCCCGAGCGGCCCGGGACCACCTGGTCGACCAGCGCGTCCAGCGCGACGGCCAGCTCGGCGGGGTCGGTGACCTGGTGGGCGGTGCCGTGGGCGACCACCGAGCGGTAGTTGACGGAGTGGTGGACGGCGGACTTGGCGAGCACCAGGCCGTCCACCAGTGTCACCGTGACGCAGACCGCCAGGCCCTCGTCCTCGCCGGCGCCGCGCAGCGGGCGGCTGCCGGTGGAGCCGTGCAGGTAGAGGCGGTCGCCGACCCGGGCGTACAGGGTGGGCAGCACCACCGGCGCGCCGTCGGCTATGAAGCCGAGGTGGCAGAGGAAGGTGCTGTCCAGGACCGCGTGGATCGCCTCGCGCTCCCAGCTCGCGCGGTCGCGGTACCGGGTGGGGGTGGTGCGGTCGGTGCGGGAGTAGGGGGCAGCGGTGTCCGACATGACAGCCTCTATGTACTAGTGCATAATTGCTTTTGTGCTAGGAGACTATCGGATCACAGGTCGGCGTGCCAATGAGATCGCGGCCGACATCGAGCGGGCCGTCGGCGCCGGGCGGCTCCAGCCCGGGGCGGCGCTGCCGCCGCTGCGCGACCTCGCGGGCGAGCTGGGGGTCAACCCCAACACCGTGGCCGCCGCCTACCGGCTGCTGCGCGACCGGGGCGTGATCGAGACCGCCGGCCGCAAGGGCAGCCGGGTCCGGCCCCGGCCGGTCACCACCCCGCGCGACCAGGTCCGCATCCCGGTGCCGCCCGGCGCCCGCGACCTCTCGCTGGGCAACCCCGACCCGGCGCTGCTGCCCGCCCTGGCCCCCGCGCTGGCCGTCGCGGCCGCCACCGCCGACCGCACGCCGGTGCTCTACGGCGCCCCGCCCGCCGACCCCGCCCTGCTCGCGCTGGCCGGCGCCTCCTTCCGCGCCGACGGCGCCCCCGAGGGCGAGCTCGCCGTCTGCTCCGGCTCGCTGGACGCGATCGAGCGGGTGCTCACCACCCAGCTGCGCCCCGGCGACACCGTGGCCGTCGAGGACCCGGGCTGGGGCAGCCTGCTCGACCTGCTGCCCGCGCTGGGGCTGCGCCCGGTGCCCGTGCTGCTGGACGACGAGGGCCCGCTGCCCGCCTCGCTGGCCGAGGCGCTGGCCGCCGGGGCCCGGGCCGCCGTGGTCACCGTCCGCGCGCAGAACCCGACCGGCGCCGCGCTGACCGCCCGGCGGGCCGCCGAGCTGCGCGCGGTGCTCGCGGCCCACCCGGAGACGGTGCTGATCGAGGACGACCACGGGCACGGCATGGTCGACCAGCCGTACGAGTCGCTGGCCGTCGGGCCGGGCGGGGTGCTCACCCTGGCGCGCTGGGCCGTGGTGCGTTCGGCCTCGAAGGCGTACGGGCCGGACCTGCGGCTGGCGGTGATGTGCGGCGAGCCGGACGTGGTGGCCCGGGTGCTCGGGCGCCAGCGGCTGGACACCGGCTGGGTCAGCCTGCTGCTCCAGCACACCGTGGCCGAGCTCTGGCGCACCGACGCGGCGCCGGCCGGCCGGGTGGCCGCCGCCTACCGCGAGCGGCGGGCGGCCCTGCTGGCCGCGCTGGCCCAGCGGGGCATCCGGGCGCACGGGGAGAGCGGGTTGAACGTCTGGGTGCCGGTGCCGGAGGAGTCCGGGGTGGTGGCGGCCCTGGTCCAGCACGGCTGGGTGGTAGCGCCCGGGGCGCGGTTCCGCCTCCAGTCGCCGCCCGGGGTGCGGATCACCGTGGCGGAGCTGAGCCCGGCCGAGGCGACGCGGCTGGCGGCCGACCTGGCCTCGGTGCTCGGCTCGGCGGTAGGGCACTCGCGGCTGAGCTGAGTGCCGCCCGGATCGAGTTGATCTTCAACTCGGCGCGGTGCGTGTGGGGTTGGGCACGGAGTGCTGCGTTACCGGTGGTACGGACTAACGGGGGCGTACTCATCGGTAACGCAGCGAGTTTTCCGTGTGAGATACCTAGCGGTAACAAGCGCGCGCATGTCACATTCATCGCGCCACCGGCCGGCGGCCCCACCCTCACCCGAGCCTCTCCGACCCCACGCGGGGAGGCCGTCCGCAGGAGTTCCGCCGTGCTCACTTCCCCCCGAAGAAGCCTCAGTCGCACCGTCCTCCCGCTGCTGGCCGCCGGCGCCCTGGCCGTGCCGGCCGTCGCGCTCGCCACCCCGGCCCACGCCGCGACCGGCCCCACCGCCAGTGTCGCGATGGGCGACAGCTACATCTCCGGCGAGGCCGGCCGCTGGAAGGGCAACGGCGACGACACCGCCGGCAGCCGGGACGGCACCGACCGTGCCTGGAACGGCAGTTCGTACAATCCGGCAGCCGTCTACGGAGCCACCTACGCCAGCGGGTGCGACCGCTCGGACGGCTCCGAGATCCGCACCGCCGGCATCGCCCAGACCCAGCTCAACCTGGCCTGCTCGGGCGCCGTGACCGCCAACGTGCTCCGCGCCGCCGACGGCGGCCAGTCGTACAAGGGCGAGGCCCCGCAGGCCGACCAGCTGGCCGGGGTGGCCGCCGCGAACAACGTCAAGCTGATCACGCTCTCGATCGGCGGCAACGACCTCGGGTTCTCGGACGTGATCACCACCTGCGCCAAGGATTATTTGATCTGGTACTCCTATTGCCACGACGACCAGCAGGCCGCGATCGACGCCAAGATGGACTCGGCGATGGCCGGGGTGGCCCGGTCGATCGAGTCGATCCGTACGGTGATGGCCAACGCGGGTTACGCACAGGGCAGTTACCGCCTGGTGCTGCAGTCGTACCCCTCGCCCATCCCGCGCAGCAGCGAGATGCGCTACCCCGAGAGCGGCTGGAGCCGGGCCTCCACCGGCGGCTGCCCGTTCTGGGACGAGGACGCCGACTGGGCCCGGGACACCGTGATCCCGGAGATCTCCGACCACCTGGCCGCCGTGGCTTCGGCCGAGGGCGCGGAGTTCCTGGACCTGCGGGACGTGTTCCAGGGCCGCGAGGTCTGCTCCACCTCCGCCCGGATGGCCACCACCAGCTCGGCCCCCTCCGCCAGCACCAGCGAGTGGGCCCGCTTCGTGGACGCCGGGATGAGCGCCAGCCAGGGCACCGTCCAGGAGTCGATGCACCCCAACTACTACGGCCAGCAGGCCCTCGGCCGCTGCCTGAGCCTGGAGTACGCCAGCCCGGGCAACCACGCCTGCCGCAACACCCCCGGCCGGGACGGCTCCGGGATGTACCTGGGCTGATTCAGCGACGGACGGCGCCGCGCAGCAGCTTCCCCTCGGTCGAGAGCAGGCCGGTGCGGTAGTCGAAGCGCGGCGTCGCCGCGAAGAGCAGGTAGAGGTACTTGAAGTTCTCCGCGAAGAGGTAGCCCGGGGTGAGATCGCCCAGGTGGATCGGGGAGGTGGTCACGTCGCGGGCCACGGTGTAGCCGCCGGGCACGCGCTGGCCGGAGCGCAGGCCCTGGAAGTAGCGGTAGGCGGTCTGCTTGAACTCGGCCTCCCCGGTGAGGCGCCAGAGGTCGAGGGCGGAGTTCGCGTACTCGGGGCGCAGGTCGTTGCGGGTGTCCAGGACCTGGCCGGAGTCGTAGTCGAAGACCTCCGGCAGCACCGGGTAGCGGTCCAGGGTCAGGCTCCAACTGCGGTAGTACTCCCGGGCGGTGGCCAGGTCGCCGCCCTTGCCGAGCAGGCCGGCGTAGAAGGCGCCGAGCTCGGACTGCCGGCGGCCGGTGGTCTCGCCGGTGGCGTAGTCGACCTGGGCGAAGTAGAGGTGGCCGTTCGGCCGCTGGGCCTGGTGGCGCAGCACCGCGGCGGTCAGCATCCGGTACCAGCCGCGCAGCTCGTCGTCGGCGAAGAGCTCGGCGCCGGCCCAGAGGTACTCGTAGAAGGAGTCCACCGGCGGGTTGGGCGCGCAGGAGGTGGTGTCCGCCCAGCGGCCGGACTCCACGTCCAGGGAGGTGCCGAGCAGGTCGAGCGAGGAGCGGCGGGCCACCACCGCGCGGGTGGCCCGCTTGGCGCAGCTCCAGTACCTGTCGTCGCCGGTCAGGCGGGAGAGCAGGCCGAACTCGACCAGATTGGTGCCGAGTTCGGCCAGCGGGCTGACCGTGCCGGAGACCGCGCCGGTGCGCAGGTTGACGTACCGGTAGGGCAGCTCGGTCGGTGACTTGGTGAAGGCGGGCAGCAGGCGGTCGGCCAGCTGGCGGCAGCGGGTGAGCAGGGCCGGGCGGCCGGTGCAGAGGTAGCCCGCGAGCAGGCCGCCGACCAGGCGGATCACCGTTTCGAAGAGCTGCACCTCGGTGTCCTGGGCCGGGTCGAAGTGCTGCTCGATCCAGTCGGCGGAGAGCTTGACCTCCTCGTCCAGACCCATCAGCCACAGGGTGTCCAGCGCCTCGACGATGGAGAGCCCGAAGGTGTGGCCGTCGGCGAAGAAGTCGTGCCGGGTGCCGGAGACCGGCCGCACCTCGTCGTACCCCCAGGCGGCCCGCTTGTAGCCCTCCCAGGCGTGCCGGAACTCGGCCAGCACCTCGGCCGCCGCGGTGGCGTCGGCGGGCAGTCCGGCCGCCCGGGCGCCCGGGCCGGGGAGCACGGCGGTGGCGGTGGCAAGGCCGGCGGCGGCGCCGAGCAGGGTCCGGCGGCGGGGGTGGGGGAGCGGTCGCATGGCGCTGGAGGCTAGCGCCGGGGCGCGGCCGGGCCGAGCACCGGCCGGGTACGCGTGTCGGCGCTCCCGCCCAGGTCAGGACGGGAGCGCCGGAATGGGGCTGCCGGGTGGTTTCACCCGATCGGTGGGCCCGGATCAGCCCTTGGAGAGCAGCGACTGGGCGTGTGCGGCGACCTGGTCCTTGGTCAGGTAGGCGTCGGTGTACTCGAAGTCGCGCAGGCGGGCGGGCTGGCGGGCCAGGAATCCGGTGCGGACGAAGTCGTCGCCGGCCGTGGCGTTGAGCAGCCAGTTGGCGCCGACCCGGAACTTCGCCGAGTTGGTGCGCATGGCCATCAGGTGGTAGCCGCGGGCCACCAACTGGGCGGGTACGCCCTTGAGTTCGATGCCGATCGGCTTGGAGACGGCGTCCTTGCCGCCGAGGTCGACGACCAGGCCGAGGTCCTTGTGGTAGTACGGCTCCAGCGGCTGGTTGCGCAGCGCGGCGATCAGGTTGTTGGCCACCGCCTTGCCCTGGCGGGCCGAGTGCTGGGCGGTGGGCGGGCAGACCGCGCCGTCGCCCTTGGCCAGGTCCGGCACGGCCGCCGCGTCGCCGAGGGCGAAGATGCCCTCGAACTGCGGCACCCGCATCTCGGCCGTGACCGCGATCCGGCCGCGCACCGTCTCCGCGTCCAGGGTGTTGATCAGCGGGCTGGCCGCGACCCCGGCCGTCCAGATCAGGGTGCGGCTGGGCAGCACCCGGCCGTCGGTGAACTTGACCGTCTCGGCGCCGACTTCGGCCACCGAGACGCCGAGCGAGACGTCGATGCCGCGCTCGCGCAGGATCTTCATCGCGGTGGTGCCGAGCTTGTCGCCGAGCTCGGGCATCAGCTTCGGGGCGATGTCGATCAGGTGCCACTTGATCAGCTGCGGGTCGAGCCGGGGGTAGCGGCGGATCGCGGCCGTGGTGAGGCGCTGCAGGCAGGCCGCCGTCTCGGTGCCGGCGTAGCCGCCGCCGACCACCACGAACTGCAGCCGCGACTCGCGCTCGCGCTGGTCCAAGGTGGCCGAGGCCAGGTCGAGTTGGGCGATCACGTGGTCACGGACGTAGGCCGCCTCGGCCAGCGTCTTCATGCCGCGGGCGTAGTCGGTCAGGCCCGGGATGTCGAAGCTGCGGGTCACGCTGCCCGGGGCGAGCACCAGGTAGTCGTACTTCTCCGCCACCACCTCGTCGGTGATCTTGCGGACCACGCAGACCTTGGAACGCGGGTCCACCCCGATCGCGCCGCCCGGGATGATGTGGGTGCGGCGCAGCGAGCGGCGCAGCGAGACGGCCACCGACTGCGGGGTGAGCACGCCGGCCGCGACGTGCGGCAGCAGTGGCAGGTAGAGCTGGTAACTGAAGGGCGCGATCAGCGAGATCGACGCCTCGGAGGGGGCGAGCTTGCGTTCCAGGCGGCGCGCGCACTCGAGCCCGGCGAATCCGCCGCCGACGATCAGGATTCTCGGTCGCTCCATCGTCCATCCCTTACCCGTGCCAGCCCGTGCGCGGTACGCCCACGGGATACAGGACAACTCCTCGTCACCTTGGCACGGCCCCCTTGAGCCTGCCACCGCAGTGCCGCGCAGGGGGGACGCAAGGCCGGCTGAGGCGGTGTCGGGCGCCGGGGCGCGGGAGCGGGGGGAAAGGGTGGATAGGCTGGCCCGATGCTTCATGAGGTGACGGCGGTGCGGTACGTGACACCCCTGCGCGAGGGCGGGTCGATGCCCGGGCTCGTCGAGGGGGACGACCACCGGCTCTACGTGCTCAAGTGGGTCGGCGCGGCGCAGGGCCGCAAGGCGCTGATCGCCGAGGTGCTGGCCGGCGAGCTGGGGCGGGGGCTCGGCCTGCCGGTGCCCGAGCTGGTGCTGCTCGACCTCGACCCGGTGCTCGCGCGCAGCGAGCCCGAGGTGATGATCCAGGACCAGATGCGGGCCAGCGGCGGCGGCAACCTGGGCATGGCCTACGTCAGCGGGGCGCTCAACTTCGACCCGCTCTGCTTCGAGGTGGATGCGGAGCTGGCCGCCCGGGTGCTCTGGTTCGACGCGCTGATCGGCAACGTGGACCGCTCCTGGCGCAACCCGAACATGCTGGTCGCCACCGGCGGCCTGCGGCTGATCGACCACGGCGCCAGCCTGATCTTCCACCACCACTGGCCCGGGGCCCAGGGCTGGCGGCTGAAGCCCTACGACGCCTCCGACCACGCGCTGCGCCGGTCGGCCGGCCCGCTCGCGGCGGCCGAGGCCGAGCTGGCGCCGCTGGTGCCGGCCGCGCTGGCCGCCGCCGTGGCCGCGATCCCCGAGGTCTGGCTCGTGGAGGAGCCCGGCTTCGAGACGCCGGAGGCGGTGCGGGCCGCGTACGTCGAGCAGGTGACGGCGCGGTGGGAGGGGCGGTCGGTGTGGCTGCCGGAGCTGATCGAGCTGGTGGAGGTCGCGGAGTGAGCGGGTCCGTGGAGCTGTACGAGTACGAGTACGCGGTGCTGCGGGCGGTGCCCCGGGTCGAGCGGGGGGAGTGCGTGAACATCGGCGTGCTGCTCTACTGCCGGCGGCACGAGCACCTGGGCGCCCGGACCCACCTGGACCAGAGCCGGCTGCTCGCGCTCGACCCGGTGGCCGACGTGGCCGGCGTGCGGCGGGCCCTGCACGGCGTGGAGGCCGTCTGCGCGGGCGGCCCGGCGGCGGGCCCGGCGGCCGGGGACAGCCCGGGGCAGCGGTTCCGCTGGCTCACCGCGCCGCGCAGCGCCGTGGTGCAGCCCGGGCCGGTGCACACCGGGTTCACCGCGGATCCGGAGGCGGAGCTGCGGCGGCTGTTCGAGCAGTTGGTGCTGTAGTCGCTTCCGGGAGCGGGGGTGCGCCGGGGCAGGGGGCGCGCGGGAAGCTTGGGCGGGTCAAAGCTGGAGTCGCTTAAGCATGTGCGCGTACGCTGGGCTCATGGGCTCCACTCTCACCCCGGGTGTTCCGACCACTGCCGACCTGATGGAGGCGGTGGCCGCCGTCGGCACGGCGTACTTCCACGACTTCGCCGCCGCCGCGGCCCGGCACGGGCTGACCTCCTCGCAGGCCAAGGCGCTCAAGGCCGTGCAGGAGCCGGTGCCGATGCGGGCGCTGGCCGGCCGGCTCGGCTGTGACGCCTCGAACGTGACCGGCATCGTCGACCGCCTCGAGTCGCTCGGGCTGGCCGGGCGGGAGGCCGCCGCGGCCGACCGGCGGGTGAAGATCGTGACCATCACGCCGGCGGGCGCGCGGACGCTGGAGGCGATCCGGGCCGACATGACCCGGGCGCACGAGGCCTTCGGCTCGCTGGACGAGGAGCAGCGCGAGGCGCTGGGGCGGCTCTGCCGCCAGGTGCTGCCGCTGCTCACCGGCGGGCAGTAGTCGGCGGGCAGTAGCCGGCGCGGGCAGGCCTGCGGCGGGGTCGCGCGCGGGGTGGCTGAGCTGGACTGTTAGGCTTGCGAAGCGTGAGCGCGAAGCCCCAGATCCCCAATGTCCTGGCCTCCCGGTACGCCTCGGCGACCCTGGCGCACCTCTGGTCCCCCGAGCACAAGGTGGTGCTGGAGCGGCAGCTCTGGCTGGCCGTGCTGAAGGCGCAGCGTGACCTCGGCATCGAGGTGCCCGAGAACGCCGTCGCCGACTACGAGCGGGTCATCGACCAGGTCGATCTCGACTCGATCGCCGCGCGCGAGCGCGTGACCCGGCACGACGTCAAGGCCCGGATCGAGGAGTTCAGCGACCTCGCCGGCCACGAGCAGATCCACAAGGGGATGACCTCCCGCGATCTGACCGAGAACGTCGAGCAGCTGCAGATCCGCCAGTCGCTGGAGCACGTCCGGGCCCGCACGGTCTCGGTGCTGGTGCGCCTCGGCCGCCTCTCGGCCGAGCACGCCGAGCTGGTCATGGCCGGCCGTTCGCACAACGTCGCCGCGCAGGCCACCACGCTGGGCAAGCGGTTCGCCTCGATCGCGGACGAGCTGCTGGTCGCCTTCCGCCGCCTGGAGGAGCTGATCGCCCGCTACCCGCTGCGCGGGATCAAGGGCCCGGTCGGCACCGCCCAGGACATGCTCGACCTGCTCGGCGGCGACGCCGAGAAGCTCGCCGAGCTGGAGCGCCGGGTCGCCGGCCACCTCGGCTTCGAGAACGTCTTCACCAGCGTCGGCCAGGTCTACCCGCGCTCGCTGGACTTCGAGGTCCTCACGGCCCTGGTCCAGCTCGCCGCCGGCCCGTCCAGCCTGGCCAAGACCATTCGCCTGATGGCCGGCCACGAGCTGGTCACCGAGGGCTTCAAGGCCGGCCAGGTCGGCTCCTCGGCGATGCCGCACAAGATGAACACCCGGTCCTGCGAGCGGGTCAACGGCCTCGCCGTCATCCTGCGCGGGTACGCCTCGATGACCGCCGAGCTCGGCGGTGACCAGTGGAACGAGGGTGACGTCTCCTGCTCGGTCGTGCGGCGCGTGGCGCTGCCGGACGCGTTCTTCGCGTTCGACGGGCTGATCGAGACCTTCCTGACCGTGCTGGACGAGTTCGGCGCCTTCCCGGCCGTGATCGAGGCCGAGCTGGACCGGTACCTGCCGTTCCTGGCGACCACCAAGGTGCTGATGGGCGCGGTGCGCGCGGGCGTCGGTCGCGAGACCGCGCACGAGGTCATCAAGGAGCACGCGGTGGCGGCGGCGCTGGCGATGCGGGAGGGCGTGCGGGAGAACGCGATGCTCGACCGGCTGGCCGCCGACGAGCGGATGCCGCTGGACCGGGCCGCGCTGGACGCGCTGCTGGCCGACCGGATCTCGTTCACCGGGGCCGCGGGGGCGCAGGTGGACGCTCTCGTGAAGCAGATCGCGGAGGTTGCGGACCGGTATCCGGAGGCTGCTTCGTACGCTCCCGGGGACATTCTGTAGGTCCTGATTTGCGGGCGCGGGGAGGTGCGTGGTCGGTCGCGCAGTTCCCCGCGCCCCTTTCGCATGCCCTAGTCGAGTGGGGGGTTGGTGCTGTCGCAGTACCAGGTGCAGTCGGGGGTGGGGGCCGGCGTCCGGGGGTTGCGGATGGTGAGGGCGGCCAGGAGGGCTCCGGTAGTGAGGAGGGCGGCGCAGATGAGCATGGCGGTGCGGAAGGCCGCGTCCACCTCGGTGGGGACCTGGTAGGAGTCGCCGGAGAGGCCGGACAGGGCGGGGAGGGCGGCCACGGCGAGAAGGCCGGCGGCGCGGGCGGCGGCGTTGTTGACACCGCTGGCGATGCCGGCGCGGCGGTCCTCGACGGCGGCCAGGACGGTGGCGGTGAGCGGGGCGACCAGGACGGTCATGCCGCAGCCGAGGACCACCACGGCGGGCAGCACGCCCAGCCAGTAGGAGGAGCTCGGGCCGATCCGCAGCATCAGCAGCACCCCGGCCGCGCAGACCAGCGGCCCCAGGGTGAGCGGCAGGCGGGGCCCGACCCTGCGGCCGAACTGACCGGCCCGGCCGGAGAAGGCCAGCATCAGCAACGTGATGGGCAGCAGGGCGAGACCGGCGACCAGCGGGGCGAAGCCGGAGACGGTCTGGAGCTGGACCATCAGCAGCAGGAAGATCCCGCTGAAGGCGCCGTAGACGCAGAGCGTCACCAGGTTGACCGCCGTGAACAGGCGGGAGGAGAACAGCTCCGGCGGCAGCATCGGCTCGGGGCTGCGCCGCTCCGCCACCACGAAGGCCGCGCCCAGGAGGAGCCCGGCGACCCCGGCCAGGGCGGAGAACCCGCGCCCGCCCTCGGTGAGCGCGTAGGTGACACCGGTGAGGGCGAGGGCGGCGAGCACCGCGCCCCGGACGTCGAAGTGGCCGGAGGCCTGCTCGTCGCGGCTCTCGGGCACGTGGCGGGTGGTGACGGCGATGACCAGGGCGGCCAGCGGCACGTTGATCAGGAAGATCCATCGCCAGCCCGGCCCGTCCACCAGCCAACCGCCCAGGAAGGGCCCGACGGCGGCCGCGATGCCGCCGAAGCCGGACCAGACGCCGACCGCGCCCGAGCGGTCGTCCGGGTGGAAGGTGGCCTGGAGCATGGCGAGCGAGCCGGGGGTGAGCAGCGCGCCGCCGATGCCCTGGAGGGCGCGGGCGCCGATCAGCACGCCGACGTTCGGGGCCACGGCGCAGAGCGCGGAGGCGAGGGCGAACCAGGCGACGCCGATCAGGTAGATCCGGCGGCGGCCGAAGCGGTCACCGAGCGAGCCGCCGAGCAGGATCAGCCCGGCGAGGGTGAGCAGATAGGCGTTGACCGTCCACTGCAGGGCGGCGATCGAGGCGCCCAGGTCGGTGCCGATCCGGGGGAGGGCGACGTTGACGACGGTGCCGTCGAGCAGGGCCATCCCCGAGCCGAGCGTGGTCGCGGCGATCACCCAGCGCCCCCGCGCCGTGCCGAGGCGCAGGGCGCCGGCGTCCTGGTGCTGTTCGAGTCCCTTGGTCACACCCCCACCATCCTCCACGGCACCGCCCGGCGCACGCCGTTCGCCGGGCCTGCCTGACCTGCCGTCAGGCTCAGGGCCCCGCGTAGACGGTTTTGAAGGTGTAGTCGGTGAGCCGGGTGGGCCTGGCGAGCGTGACGCCGTGCTCGTCGACCATGGTGATGGCGTCGCCCGAGGTGAGCAGCCGGGTGCCGCTGGTGGTGTAGGCACTGATCTCGTCGAAGTAGACGACCCCGAACCGGGCCAGTGGGTGGAAGGGCTGGTCGAGGTCCCCGCGCGTGATCCCCGCGTTGATGGTGACGGCGGGCGGGAACCCCGTGTCCACGGTGGAGTTCATGGTCTGCAGCGAGGTCTCGTTGGCCAGGACGTAGTGCGCTCAGCCGGGCGGCTTGGTGTCGAGGCAGAGCGAACCGCTGATCACGTCGCCCGGCCGGACCGGGAGGTTGATCTGCCCGACGCTCTGCGCCCACAGCTGGCAGCTGACGTTCTGCGCCGTGTTCACCGTCATCTCCACGTGCAGGTCGAGGAAGCCGAGACCGACGAAGGTGTGGAAGTGGTTGACGCCAGCCGGGCTCGGGCTGAACTGCAGGTCGGGAACGGTCCAGGTGATGAACAGGGCGGTGAACGGGGCCGAGAGGCTGTCGAGGCTGTAGCCGCAGGACTCGATCGGGTCGGGCCCCAGGGCGCTCAGGGGCATTGCTTTCTTGGTGGCGGTGGCCGTGTCGGGCTGGGGCTGGAGGTGTTCGAAGCCCTAGTAGCGGCGTGCCTGTCGCGCCCACAGGGCGGCCAGCCCGGGTTGCGTCCGGGGGTCTGGCCATTGCGGCAGGCCGTGCCGCTCCAGGTCCGCCGGGCCGGCCGTGAACGGATCGAAGCCGCTCGGTGGAGGCGGCCGGAGCCGCTCCGGTCACCGGGAGGCCGGTGCGTGCGCCTTGTTGGACCACATGAGCTGGACCGGCACCTCGCTGCTGCCGTCCGTGAGTGCCACGAACCGGAAGACCCTGGTGAGGTCGGGTTCGGTCTCGCTGATGGGGAGATCGCCGATCTCGCCCCTGCCGGTCTCCGAGTACCAGCCGATCTTCGAGATGTCGTTCAGCCGGATGGCATCCTCCACATCGGGGTCGGTCCGTGCCTCGTTCAGCTCGTGGTAGAAGGTGGCGACGACGTTCGCCCAGGCGTGGTCCGCGTCGCCGAACACCGGAATGCCGTTGGCGCCCTCGGAGAACACCCCGACGGCGTAGTAGCAGGTGACGGTCTGGCCGTGCTGCGGCACGTGCACCGAGCCGTGGTAGCCGCCCAGCCCCACGGTCGAGTCGCTCGCGTCGTCGTCCACCTTGATCAGTGCGCGGGTGCGGCGGCCGTGGGTCTCCTCGTCACCGGCCGCCGGGCGGAAGCCCGGAGAGAAGTCGTCGACGAGGATGACCCCGCGCGGCAGCATCATGTTGACGACGCTCTGCGCGGGATCGTTGTCGCCCAGCACCCCGGCCGAGAAGAGCTCGGCGGCGAGTGCCTCCGCGTCGTCCTTGAAGAACCTCGACCCCGCAGGACGGGCCCCCTCCACCACGTCGGACGGCAGCATCGTGGAGGTGATCGGACCGTGGTAGTACTGGGCCATCACGGCCTGGAGCGTGGGGTCCGACATCGCGGCCTCGAGGGTCAGGTCGATGTTGTCGACGTCGCGCTTGTCCCAGGCCGCCGCGCCGCCGAGGAAGCGGTTGACGAAGACCAGGTCCGCGATCGTCCTCCCGCCGTGGGGTTTCAGGTCCCACTGCGGTCTCGGGTGGAAGCCGTCGGGCGTCGTCGTAGCCGCAGTGGCGGTGGCGGCCGTGTTCGGGGTGAGGGCTGCTCGCTGCTCGGCGTAGGCCCGGTGAAGCTTGGAACCGGGGCGCACCACGACGTTGAGCGGTCTGATTTCCCCGTGCTCGGAATGGAGCATGACAATCCCCTTTCTCCGTGAGTTGCCAGGGGTTGCCTCCTCGATCTCAGCCTGCCACCCTCCGCCGCCACCGCAACGCGGCGCGCCTGCGTGGGGTCAGGGGGGGTGGGGGCGCACACGGGGGGCGCATGTGGTGCGAAGGGTGTGCGCGGGATTGCCTGACGTGCCGTCAAGCGGAAGGCTGGGGCCGGGCCCACGGACGGTGGGCGGACGAACGGAGGGTGCTGGGGTATGGCTGCGAAGATCCTGATCGTCACGGGGGACGCGGCGGAGTCGCTGGAGGTGTTCTACCCGTACCAGCGGCTGCTGGAGGAGGGGTACGAGGTGCACGTCGCTGCGCCGAGCCGCAAGACGCTGCAGTTCGTGGTGCACGACTTCGTGGACGGCTTCGACACCTACACCGAGAAGCCCGGGTACACCTGGCCGGCCGACCTGGCCTTCGAGGAGGTGGACCCGGCCGAGTACGTGGCGCTGGTGCTGCCCGGCGGGCGGGCGCCGGAGTACCTGCGGAACAACCCCGAGGTGAAGCGGATCACCGCGCACTTCTTCGCGGCGGACAAGCCGGTGGCCCAGCTCTGCCACGGCCCGCTCATCACGCTGGCCGCCGGTGCGCTCGCCGGCCGGCGGACGGCGGCCTACCCCGCGCTGGAGCCGGACGTGGTGGCGGGCGGCGCCGGTTTCGTGGACGGGGACGCCGTGGTGGACGGCGTGCTGGTCTCTGGCCGGGCCTGGCCGGACCACCCGGGGTGGATGCGGGCCTTCGTGCAGGTGCTGCGGGAGAAGGCGCCGGTCGAGTAGCCCGGCTGCCGCGCCGGGGTGCCGTGCGCCTGCCGGGGGCTGATCCTGGGGCGTATGGACGTGGTGATCGCTGGTGGACACGGCAAGATCGCGCTGCGGCTGGAGCGGTTGCTCGCCGGGCGCGGGGACACGGTGACCGGACTGATCCGGCGGGCCGGGCAGGCGGGGGCGTTGGAGGCCCTCGGCGCCCGGCCCGTGCTGTGTGACCTGGAGGCCGTGGCGGCGGCCGAGCTGGCGGAGGTGCTGCGGGGCGCCGACGCCGTGGTCTTCGCGGCCGGGGCCGGCCCGTCGAGCGGGAGCGCCCGGAAGGAGAGCGTGGACCGGGGCGCGGCGGCGCTGTTGGCCGATGCGGCCGAGCTGGCCGGGGTGCGGAGCTATCTGATGATCAGCTCGATGGGCCTCGGCGCCGCCGAGACGGATGCCGTGGACGAGGAGTTCCGGGTCTACCTGCGGGCGAAGGCCGCCGCCGAGGAGGACCTGCGGAGCCGGGCCGGCCTGGAGTGGACGGTGCTGCGGCCGGGCGTGCTGACCGATTCGCCCGGGGGCGGGTCGGTCCGGTTGGCGGAGCCGCCGGTGCCGATGGGGGAGGTCTCCCGGGACGACGTGGCGGCGGTGCTGCTGGCCCTGTTGGACGCGGGCCCGGCGGTGGCCGGCCTGACCCTGGAGCTGACGGTGGGCGGGGTGGGGGTGACGGCCGCCGTGGAGGCCCTCACGCGTGGGGCGTGAGGCGGCTCAGGAGGGTGTGGAGCTGGGTGCGCTCGGCGGGGGTGAGTGGGGCGAGGATCTCGTCCTGGACCTCTTCGGCCTCGGTGGTGAGGGTGGCGAGCAGGGCCAGGCCGGAGGGGGTGAGGGTGACGCTGAAGCGGCGGCGGTCGGTGGTGTCGCGGCTGCGTTCGACGTAGCCGGCGCTGCCGAGCTCGTCGAGGATCTTCACCACGTCGCTCGGGTCGATGGCCAGGCGGTCGGCGAGTTCGCGCTGCGCGTGCGGCCCGAAATCGGCGAGGGCGGCGAGGACGGCCATGTGCCAGAGCCGCAGGCCGCGGGCGGCCAGGCGGGTGGTGAGACGGGTGCGGGCGGCCTTGCCGGTCTTGGAGAGCAGGTAGGTGGTGAGATCCGTGAGGGTGGGCGGGGCCGTCCGCGGGTTCGTCATGTGAGCTATCGTAGGCGATCTCCAATCATTGGTGTTGTCCTATGGATATCTTGAGGGGCGGGGCGGGATGGACGCGTTGCATCCGCGGTTGCTGGTGGGGGATTTCGGGGCGAGCTTCCGGTTCTACGCGGCGGTGCTGCCCGAGCTGGTCGGGGCGGAGCTGGCGCGGGGTTCGGCCGAGGGGCCGTACGCGAGTTGGGACGTGGGCGGGGAGGGCGTGCTGGCGCTGTTCGACCGGGCCGGGATGGGCGGGGCGGGCGATTCCGGTGGGGGTGGGGGCGGGGTGATGCTGGTGAGCCGGGTGGCGGATGTGGACGCCGGGTACGGGCTCTGCCTGCGGCACGGCGCGGTCGGCGTGGCCGAGCCGGCGGACCGGCCGGAGTGGGGGCCTGGGCTGCGGGTGGCGCACCTGCGGGATCCGGAGGGGAACCTCTGGGAGCTGCAGGCGTACTGAGAACGGGAGCGGGGTGCGCGGCCGGGAGCCGTGGTGGGGTGGGTTAGCCTTCCCGGCATGAGCAGGGAGAACGTCATCGCGGTAGCCACGGCCGGGCAGCGGATCACCGGGTGGTGGCTGCTCTTCCCGTTCGCCTTCGGGGTGGCCGCCGTGCTGTGGGGGCTCTCCGTGGTGATCGGGTACAACTCGCTGACGGCCCGGATCGAGGAGCGCGCTCGTGACCGGGCCGCACAGCGCACGGTGAACAGGCTGGTCGGCTACGTCTTCCTCGTGCTCGGCGCCTTCATGGTGGTCTCCACGCTGGTGCAGGGCGTGGCCGAGCTGATCTGATCCGGGCGGTCCGGAGCCGCCGGTCAGGTGCCTGCGGTCAGGTGCTTTCGGTCAGGTGCCTTCGGTCTGGAGCAGGCGGAGGCGGGCGGGGTCGAAGGTGACCCAGTGGGGGGCCTGGCCGCTGCGGGGGACGCGGAGGCGGCACCAGCGGCGGCCGTCGGGGGCGTGCCACCAGGCGTTGATCCGGCCGAGCTGCCAACTGCCGTCCTCGTGATGGATCTCCACGGGCTGGTAGACCCGGTGGACCTCGGTCTCGGGGGGTGTCGGGGGCTGGATCGTCACGGGGCTCGACTCTACAGGGGTGTAGTAGGTGGGCCGGTCGGGGGCGGGGATAGCTCGTCACGTTCGGCAGGGGCCATGTGTCGGGCGCGGGCTCGGTGGACACGGCATGAAGAAGCTCACCATGCGGGTTCGGCGGCCGCGGTGGGACGGGGCGGAGTCGGCGAGGGACGGTCAGGCGTCGGGGTCGACTTCGGGGTGGGTGAACCGCACGGGCTTGCCGAGGGACCGGGCGTAGCCGATTTCGGCCCGGGTGCTGTCCCCGATGTAGTCGCCGACCACGAGCACGTCGTCTAGAGCGGGGTGGCGGCCTTGAGGACGAGGAGGAGGGCGATGGCCGCGTTGGTGGCGGAGGCGGCCGAGGCGGCGGTGCCGGCGGCGGCGATGAGGGTGGCCAGGGCGGTGGGGGTGTGGGGTGGGGGCCAGTGGTGGGACGGGGGGACGGGGGCGAGGAGGGCGGCCACGCGGCGGGGGACGGGGCCGGATTCGGCGAAGGCGGCGAGGCCGGGGTGGGGGGTGCGGTGGGTGTGCAGGGCGGCCTTGCCGACGGCGCGGGCGGTGAGGCGGCGGTCGCCGACGGCCTGGGCCGCGTCCTCGTCGGCCCAGCGTTCGGTGCCGAAGGCGACGGCGGTGCGCAGCGGGCGGAGGAAGGGGTTGAGGCCCGCCGCGAGTTGGGAGGTGAGCAGGAAGCGGTGGTGACGGCCGGTCAGGTGGGCCCGCTCGTGGGCGATCAGGGCCCGGCGTTCGGCCGGATCGAGGCAGTCGAGCATCCCGGTGGAGACCACCACCCGCCCCGGGGCGCCGGGCAGGGCGTACGCGTACGGGTCCGGATCGGGCAGCACGGCGAGGGTGGCCGGCAGGCCGGCCAGGGCGCGGCGGGCGCGGTGGCGGACGCGGTAGTGCCGGGCCAGGATCAGGCCGCAGCGGAGCAGGACGGCCGCGAGGGCGGCGATGGCCACCGTGCCGGAGACCTCGGCGTACGGCACGGCGGCCCGCACCTCGGGGTCGGACCAGCTGTCCGGCAGCGGGTTGCCCGGGAGTTGGGCGGTGCCGACCACCATCAGGAGGGTCAGGCAGAGCGTGCTGCAGAGCGCGAGCACCGCGCCGACGGCCGTGAGCAGGCGGGTGGTGGCCCGGGGGTGCAGGGAGTGGCCGGCCAGTCGGGCGATCGGCAGGGCCGTCAGGGGCAGGACGAGCGGGAGGAAGACGAAGACGCCCACGGTCAGCCCTGGCGGCCGTGCTCTTCGGGGCCGGCATCGGCGAGGAGGGTGCGGAGCAGCTCCTCGTCGTGCGGGAGCAGGGCCGAGACGAAGCTCGCCAGGACGGCGCCGCGGTCGTCCTCGCTGTCGAGCACGCGGCGCATCCGCAGCGCGGCCAGCCCGGCCTCGTCGGCGGCGGCCAGCCAGACGTAGGAGCGGCCCGAACGGCTGCGGGAGACGGCGCCCTTGGTGTGCAGGCGGGAGAGGATGGTGACCACGGTGGTGTAGGCGAGGTCGCCGTCGAGGTGCTGCTGCACCCAGCCGGCGGTGGCCGCGCCCGGGGCGCGGCGGAGGGCGCCGAGCACCTGGGCCTCCAACTCGCCCTGGCCGCGGCGGCGGGCGCGCTGGTGCCGCGCGGTGGCGGGGGCCGTCCTGTCCTCTCCCACGGGGCGGGCTCCCTCTCCGTCGACTGGGGTTCCCGGGCATCCTACCGAGCCAGGGGAAGGGGAAGGAGCGGAGCGGACCCGAGGCGGAGGGGCCGAAGGAGGGTGCGAGAGGGGAGGGGAAGGTGGGTGGGGGTGCGGCGCCGAGGCCGGGGTGTGGTGAATACCCGGGGGCGAGGAGGGGGCCAAGTCTCTACAGTGTTGTAGATTTCAGAGGCGGGCAGGCCGGGCATCGGGTCTGTCATCCGGAACACCAGGAGGGGACCGTGGGAGTCACACTCGCCAAGGGCGGCAACGTCTCGCTGACCAAGGAGGCGCCGGGGCTGACGGCCGTGTCGGTGGGCCTCGGGTGGCAGGCGCGTACCACCACGGGCGCCGACTACGACCTGGACGCGAGCGCGCTGCTCTGCGGGCCGACCGGGAAGGTCATCTCGGACCTGCACTTCGTGTTCTTCAACAACCTCAGCAGCCCGGACGGGTCCGTGCAGCACACCGGTGACGAGCTAGCCGGTGGCACGGGTGAGGACGACGACGAGACCATCAACGTGGACCTGTCGATGGTGCCCGCCGAGGTCGCGAAGATCGTGTTCCCGGTGTCGATCTACGAGGCCGACACCCGGGGCCAGACCTTCGGTCAGGTCCGCAACGCGTACATCCGGGTGGTCAACCGGGCGGACGGCCGCGAGCTGGCCCGCTACGACCTGACCGAGGACGCCTCCACCGAGACGGCGATGCTCTTCGGGGAGCTCTACCGGTACGGCGCGGAGTGGAAGTTCCGGGCCGTCGGGCAGGGCTACGCCTCCGGGCTGCGCGGGATCGCGCTGGACTTCGGCGTCAACGTCTGAGTCGGTGAAGGGAGTCGGCCCGGCGCCACGGGAGTGCGGAGGCGCCGGGCCAAGGTGAGGGTGACCGCGACGGAGAGCGCGGCCATCAGCGCCATCGTGCGGGCCGGGGTGAGGGCCGCCGCCAGGGCGCCCGCGAGGGCTGCGGCCAGCGCCTGGCAGCTGAGCATGCCCGAGGTGTGCAGGCCCAGGGCCTGGCCCCGGACTTCGGCCGGGGTGAGGGCCAGCAGCCGCTCCTGGAGCGGCAGGCTGACGCTGAAGCCGGCCGAGGCGAGCGCGACCAGGGCGAGGGCCGACGCCGGGGCGGGGTGCAGGGCGAAGGCCAGGTAGGGCGTGGCGAGCAGCAGCGGGGCGAGGGTCAGCAGCGGGCCGCGCCAGGCGGGCGGGACGAAACGGCCCATCAGGGTGTCGCCGGCCAGCATGCCGAGCGCCGAGGCCATGAAGAGCGCTCCCGCCGCCGCGCCCCCGTACGGGACGAACATCGCCTCCGCGCCCACGATCAGACCGTTCGGCAGCCAGAGCGCCAGGTAGACCGCGCGGACGGCCGGATCGGCCAGCAGGCGGCGGTTGACCCGCCAGGTGGCCGAGACCGAGGGCCGGCCGGTGGCCCGGGCCGGGCGGCGGCGCAGGCCGAAGCGGGCGATCAGGGCGCCGAGGGCGTACAGGCCCGCGCTGAGCAGCAGGGCCGCGCGGGGCGAGAGCAGGTGGATCAGGGCGGCGCCCAGGCCGTTGCCGAGGATCTGCACCACGCCGCTGGTCATGCTGAGCACCGAGCGCCCGAGCAGGTAGCCATCGGCCGGCAGGATCTCGGTGACCAGACCCCAACGGATCGCGCCGCCAACTGAGTTGACCAGGCCCACGAAGAGCACCAGGCCCAGCTGCGCCGCCACCGAGATGCCCGGCCGGGCGAGGACCAGGGCGGTGGCGGCGAAGATCAGGGCGAGGCCGGCGGTGGCCCGGCGCGGTGGCAGGTGGTCGCCGAGGGAGAGCAGGGTGGTGGCCCCGAGCACCTGGGCGAAGGAGGCCCCGTACATCGAGAGGGCGGCCAGCAGGGCCGAGCCGGTGCGGTCGAAGACCAGGGTGCCCAGGGCCAGGCCGGTCACCGTGCCGCCGGCCACCAGACAGGTGACCACGGCGAACAGGGCCGGGAATTCGGGGACTTGGAAGAGGGAGCGGTACGTGCGCATGGTGGGGAGTCTGGGGTCGGCCCGGTGGCGGCCCTAGAGTTTCGGCCAGGGACGAAAGGTGGGCTTCGTGGGGCTCTGGCTGGTGGATGCGGACGTGCTGGCGCGCAGCCGGTTCGTGCTGTCGCCGTTGATCGAGACGGTGGCCGCGCTGGGGGTGCTGAGCGACGAGCGGCCGGAGCCCTGGCAGCGGCCCTGGCTGGCGCGGCACAAGGCGGCGTACCGGACCTACCTGGCCGGGGATCCGGTGGCGCGGGCCTGGGTGGGGTCGGTGCTGCGGACGCGGTGGATGCCGGATTTCGTCGGGATGCCGCCGCGGCCCGGGGAGGGCGACTTCGCGGCGGAGTTGGCCCGCTTGCGGGCCACGCCGCCGGAGCGGGCGCTGGCGGAGGTGGTGTACGCCTGCCGGGGCGAGGTGCCGGAGGTGTTGCGGGAGGCCGAACTGGCCGACCGGATCGGCGACTTGCTGGAGTGGACCTGGGAGCAGGCGGTGCAGCCGGACTGGGAGCGGCGGGCCCGGGTCTACCAGGCGGACGTGGTGAGCCGGATCAGCCTGCTGGCCCGGGAGGGGTGGGCGGCGGCGGTGGCGGGGCTGCTGCCCCAGATGCGGTGGCTGGGGGACGGGCGGCTGCGGATCAACGAATCGGACCGGCCGGACCGGGACTTGGCGGGTGCCGAGCTGGTCTTCGTGCCGAGCAGCGCCCGGCGGGGGTGGGTGGCCTGGGACCTTCCGGAGCGGTACGCGGTGATCTATCCGGCCTCGGGGGTACTGGCTGCGCCGACGGGGGCTGCGGCGCCGGCGGCGCTCGGCCGGTTGCTCGGCGGCACCCGGGCGGGGTTGCTGGCGCGGCTCGAACCGCCGCACAGCACCAGCCAGTTGGCGGCGGTGACCGGGCTGGGGATCGGGACGGTGGGGGATCACCTGCGGGTGCTGCTGGACGCGGGGTTGGTGGCGCGACGGCGGTCGGGGGCGTCGGTGCTGTACTACCGGACGGAGTTGGGGGAGCGGTTGCTGGGGGCGGGCGCGGGGAGCTGAGGTCGCCGGGGCGGGAGGTGAGCAGGGACGGGCGAGGGGCCGCACCCGGGTGGGTCCGGCCCCTCGGGGGCTGGGTGGGTCAGGAGGCGGTGGGGAGGCGCGCGGCGGAGGTGCCGAGGCCGGTGGGGCCGGTGAGGAGGGTGGTGAGGGCCGCGACGGGCTCGGGGTCGGCGGTGGGGGCGGGTGCGGGAGCGGGAGCGGCCGGGGTGTGGGTCGGGGGCTTGGGGACGGAGGTGGCCACGGCGGGGCGGGGGTTGGGGATGCTGGTGGCGGGCGGGGTGGCGGGGGTGAGCTGGGCCATCAGGGTCTCCTCGTCGTAGCGGCGGCAGTGCTGGTGCCAGTGGAGGACGGCGGCCAGCCAGTCCTGGAGTTCGGCGGCGTGCTGGTCGAGGGCCCGGCGGGTCTCCTCCGGGAGGTCGAACTCCTCGTACATGGCCGGGAGGGCCGTACTGACCAGGTGTTCGAACTCGCGCATCCGGGAGTCCATCAGGTCGGCGACGATGTCGCGGGCCTCGGTGCGGGTGCAGTCGAAGAAGTTCTGCACGACCAGGACGGCGTTGTGCAGCTCGCCCTCGTACTGGAGCTCCTTCTGGTACGAGAACAGGTCGTTGGTGAGGCAGCCGTAGTCGGAGGCGGTCTTCTCCAGCGCCTGGACGGGGCGCAGGGCGAAGACCTCGTCCGGAACGGCGGGGCCGTGGCGGAGGCGGGCCAGGCCGATGGTGAGGTCGGAGCCAAAGGTGGCGCGCCGCATCTCGATGTAGTCGACCGGGTCGGGGATGCGGTTCTGGAACTGGTTGGTGAGCTCCCAGAGCCAGCTGGCCGTCATGGCCTCGACGGCCTCGCGGAAGCGGCGGCGGGTGGAGGGGGAGAGCGGCGCGGCGGTGCGCTCCCAGAGGTCGGCCAGGCCGCGTTCGAGCGCGGTGAGCGGGGCGGGCGCCGGGGTGCCGTCGACCGGCATGAGCTGGGCGAGGCGCTCGGTGCAGAGCTTGGCGCCGGCCAGGTCGAGGGTGCGGCCGAAGACGGCCGGGTAGTAGTCGTCGGCGTAGGTGCCCCAGGAGAGCCAGTCGGTGGCGAGGTCGAGCGCCTCCTGGTCGGAATCCGGGTCGATGCCCGCCGCGCAGAGGGCGAAGTCGTAGCCGCGCAAGGCCTGTTCGGTCCAGATCGGGCCGCCGGGCGCCTCGGGAACGGGGGCGAAGAAGCCCATCCGGGCGCACCACTCGACGGTGTGCTCGCGGGCACCCGGCAGGTGCGGGTTGTGCCGGACTGCGAAGGGCATCCGGAAGGCGGGCAGCGGGAGCGGGCCGGTGGGTTCGAAGGGCACGTGGGTGAAGGCGCGGGCCCGCTTGGGCAGCGAGGCGGCGATCGAATCGAACATCCGCACGGCCGAAGTGCCCAGGCCCGAAGGGAGGTTGGGCAGGTGGGCGAGGCCGGGGAGGGCGGAGAGCGCGGCGGCAGAGGTGTCCGTAGGGGCGTCGAGGACGGCTTGCTCGTTCATGTAGCGGCTGGAGCGCAGGTGCCACTCGTGGCCGCCGGACTGCCAGTCCTGGAGGCCCTTGGCGTAGGCGAGCACGGCCGCCCGGGCCAGTGGGTCGAGCCCGGCCTCCTGGAAGAGCGGGGGCAGCTCGGTGAGCGTGGTGTGCTCGAACTGCTGGAGCCGGGAGGTGAGCAGGTCGTTGACGGCCTCGGCGGCCTCCTGGGTGGGGCAGCCGAAGAAGCGCTCCAACACCAGGATGCCGTTGGAGAGTTCGCCCTCGTCGAGGATCTCGCGCTCGTAGCTGAAGATGTCGTTGCGCAGGTGGACGGCGTCCGAGAAGGTGTCCCGGAGCACCCGCAGGGGCCGGCTGAGGGCCACCTCGGCGGGCACCTCGGCGGTGGCGTGCTCGACCAGGCCGGCCGACCAGGGCGCGCCGCCGACCTTGCGGCGCATCTCGATGTACTCGACCGGGTTGGCCACCCGGCCGGCGTCGATGTTGGCCAGCTCCCAGAGCGACTCGTCGAGCAGGTGCTTGGTGGACTCCGCGAAGCGGGCCAGCCAGCTCTCCGACATCCCCGGCACGGTGCGGGCCCAGAGGTCGGCCAGGCCCTGCTCGACCTGGTTGGTCGGCTCGGGCACCGGTGCGCCGGGCTTGACCGGCATGAAGGCGGGCAGCCGGTCGAGGTACTCCTTGGCGCCCGCGTGGTCGAGGGTGCGCTTGAAGATGTCCAGGAAGTGGTCGTCGAAGAAGAAGACCCAGACGTACCAGTCGGTGATGAGCGAGAGCTCCTCGGCCGAGCAGTCCGGGTGGGTGTACGCGCAGAGCAGCGCGTAGTCGTGGGAGTCGAAATCCTGTTCGTCCCAGATGTTCGAGCCTTCGATCATTCCCATGGTGCGGGCCCACGCCTTGGTGTGGCTGCGGGCCGCTTCGAGGTGCGGGTTCAGCCGTGCGGGGTACGGCAGGTAGAAGTCGGGCAGCGTGAACGGCTGGGGCATCTGCCGAGGCGCCTTTCCGGTCCGGGGATTTGCTGCTCACGGTAGGGCGACAGTCGTACGAGCGGGTCGGATCAGCCCTACCTTCGCCCGAACGGGTGATGAGGGTGGCGGATGGTGGCGAACCCTGGCGAATTGTGGCATACGGCGGAATTGCTCGGACGGACGGAGTAATTCCGTGCCGGATGGCGTAAATCGAGTAGGACTAGGTCATGAATAGGCCGCACCGGTAATCGTTGGCAACGGAAAAGGAAATGGCTTGCCCGGGGCTCCCGGGCGTGGATATCCTCGCGTCCCATGAATGAAGCGCCAGTGCTCCAAGGGCGCGTTCCGGCCCGTGTGAAGAGCCTGAATACCTATGGCGGCCCACACGGTTCGCGAATGCAGCTGCCCCGGCTGACCAAACTGCCGACCGGTGTCATGACGGTCACCAGAATTGCCAAGATGGCCGATTATTCGGACGTTGCGAGCATGCACAGCCGCTGTTCCGTGCAGAGCCGGACCATACGGTATTTCGCCGCCACCACCCGGCCCTCGGCCCGGGACTGGTGGGAGCTCTGCGACCGCGACCAGGGCTTCACGCTGCTCACCACCCCCAAGGACTCCCGCCGGGTGATCGCCGTCACCAACGTGCTGCACACCCGTGAGGCCGGGGTGGCCGAGTTCGCCGTGCTGATCGAGGACGCCTGGCAGTCCCGCGGGCTGGGCACCGCGCTCGCCTCCTACGCGCTCGAATCGCTGCGGCGGCAGGGCGGCAAGGCGCTCACCGCCTCGGTGCTGTCGGTGAACGGGCGGGCCATGCGGATGCTGCGCCGGATCGGCGCGACCGGTCGGCCGGAGGGCGGCGAGGTGGACTTCCGGGTGGACTGCGACTGAGGTCTGCCGGTGGGTGCGGCGGCGCGGTGGTCGGTGCGGCTCCGGCGGCTGGTGCGGACGAGCGCACCGGCCGCCGGCCGTACCGGCCGTACCGCTTGTCGAGCTGACGGGGTGCCGGGATTGTCGGTCTGCGGAGGGCGGGTTTCGCGGGCCCCGCCGCCATGATGGGAGCCGGACTTTCGGAACACCGGAACAGAGCAGAGGGCGGTCGGGCATGACGGAGCATCTGGTGGTCATCGGCGGTGACGCCGCCGGGATGTCGGCGGCCTCGCAGGCGCGGCGGCGCCGGAGCGCCGAGGAGCTCCGGATCACCGCGTTCGAGCGCACCGGCTTCACCTCCTACTCGGCCTGCGGCATCCCGTACTGGGTCGGCGGCCAGGTGGCCGAGCGGGACGAGCTGATCGCCCGCACCCCCGAGCAGCACCGGGCCAACGGCATCGACCTGCGGACCGGCACCGAGGTGGTCGAGATCGACCGGGTGGGCAGGCGGGTGCGCAGCCGGGAGCTGGCCACCGGCGCGGAGGAGTGGACCTCCTACGACCGCCTGGTGATCGCCACCGGCGCCGAGCCGATACGCCCCGCGCTGCCCGGCTTCGACGCGCCCGGCGTACACGGCGTGCAGGACCTGGGCGAGGGTGGCGCGCTGCTCGACTCGCTGCGTACCGGCCCGCAGAGCGCCGTGGTGGTCGGCGGCGGGTACATCGGGGTCGAGATGGCCGAGGCGATGGCGCTGCGCGGCCTGAGCGTGACGCTGCTCAGCCGCTCCGCGGAGCCGATGCCCACGCTCGACCCGGAGCTGGGCCGACTGGTGCGGCTCGGCATGGAGAAGCTCGGCATCACCGTGGTGGCCGGGGCCGCCGCTGAGGAGGTGCTGCTCGGCGCGGACGGCCGGCCGCGCGCCGTGCGCAGCACCGAGGGCGAGCACCCCGCCGACCTGGTGGTGCTCGGGCTGGGCGTCCGGCCGCGCACCGAGCTGGCCCGGGCGGCCGGGTTCGCGCTCGGCGAGCACGGCGGGCTGCTGACCGACGAGACCATGCGGGTGGTCGGCACCGAGGAGGTGTGGGCCGGGGGCGACTGCGTCGAGGTGCTCAACCTGGTCTCCGGCACCCACCAGTACGTGGCGCTCGGTACCCACGCCAACAAGCACGGCCTGGTCGCGGGCACCACGATCGGCGGCGGCCGGGCCGCCTTCCCCGGCGTGGTCGGCACCGCGATCACCAAGGTCTTCGACCTGGAGATCGCCCGGACCGGCCTGAACGAGCGGGAGGCCGCAGCGGCGGGTCTGCAGGTCACCTCCGCCGTGATCGAGTCCACCGCGATCGCCGGGTACTACCCCGGCGCGGCCCTGATGACGGTCAAGATGCTGGCCGAGACCGGCACGGGCCGACTGCTCGGCGCGCAGATCGTCGGCGGCGCGGGCGCGGGCAAGCGGATCGACATCGCGGCGGTGGCGCTCACCGCCCGGATGACGGTCGGTCAGCTGATCTCGCTGGACCTGGCCTACGCCCCGCCGTTCTCGCCGGTCTGGGACCCGATCCTGGTGGCGGCCCGCAAGGTCGCGGGCAAGGTCGGGCAGGGCCCGGCCTGACGCACGATCCGGACGAACCGATGCCCCGTGATCAGGTGGTGTAGCCACCCGGGAGGGCCGTGAAGAGCGGGCCCGCCGGGTTGGCCACCTGCCAGGGCCGGTCGGTGGAGTCGGGCGGGACGGTCAGGGTCAGCCCGCTGTCGAGGGTGAGCACCAGAGCGCCCGCCAGGGTGGTGCCGGCCTCGGTGATCAGGCTGCCCGGCAGCCGCTTCAGGCCGCCGGTGGGGTGGGTGACCAGGCCCGGGTAGTAGTGCTCGACGCCGCGCGGGCCGGCCAGCCGGAAGTCGCCGGCGATCCGGATCAGCAGGCCGTCGGAGAGGTCGAGCAGCGGCTCGGGGCCGCAGCGGAGGGTCTCGATCCGGCGGCCGGTGAGCGCGGCGGAGAGTGACGGGGTCATGGCACCTCCCGGGAGTTGATCCATTGTGCCCCCTGCCCCGGCCCGGCGGCGAGGGGTGCGACCGGGTGAGACGTACGCCGCGGGGCGGCGCCGAGCGGGCCGTACGCCGAGCGGGCCGTACGCCGGGCGGGAGGTATGCCGGGCGGGCCGTACGCAGCGCGGGAGGTACGCCGAGGGGCGCGAGGGGCGGCGGCCGGAGTGGCCGCAGGCCCGTCGCGCCCCCTGGGCGGTGACCGGGTGCTACGCGGGTGCGGCGGCGGCCTCCTGGACCTGCGCGTACGGCGCGAGCTTGCGGATCGACTCGATGCTCTTCAGGCACAGCTCCTTCGACTCCTCCGGGGCACCGGTGAGCACGACCGAACCGTTGCTGGCCTTCAGCCGGAAGCGGTGCATGCCCGCCTCGTCGGTGTAGAGCTCGAACTTGCCTGCCATGGAGATTCACCTCTCGTGTGGGTAGCCCCCTCATGACGCACCGTAGGCCGGGCCGTGCACGGTCGCACGCCGACTGCTCCCCCGGAGGGACGGGCCGGCGGTCGGCCACGTGTGCGCGTGGGTGGCGCGCGAGGCCGGTGCTTCGGGGCAGCACCCTCAGTTGGTGATCAGGGTCGGGTCGCAGGCGGCGGGGACGACCTGGGACAGCGTCGAGAAGAACGGTCCCGGCCAGCCGTCCTCGCGGGCGTGTGCGTCGTTGATCGCCCAGTCGCCGGCCCGAAGCATGACTGCGGTCATTCCCTGCGCGGTCGCGCCGCTCAGTTCGTCGCCGCCGCCGTCGCCGACGTAGAGGCAATCGTCGGCCCGCGTGTCCAGGGCCCGGGCGATCCGGCGGAACAACTCCGGGTCCGGCTTCCTCCGCCTCTCCTGGCAGGACAGGACGACCGCATCGACCAGAGGTGCGATCGGCAGGGTCGGCCAGGTCTCGGCGAGTTCGATCGTGCAGTCGCTCAGGACCCCGATCCGAAGGCCGTCGTGGCGAAGGCGCTCCAGGGTGTCGAGCGCGTCGTCGCGAAAGACGAACAGCTCGCGCTGACAGGCGAGCCTGGCCGCTGTCGCGGCTGCCAGTGCTTCCTCGTCCGGGTCGACCCCGCAGCGCCGGGCCAGGGTCCGGAACGTCCGGGGCAGATCGCCGAGCGCCCCCACGGCCCGCTCCGGGAAGGACTCGTCAAGGGCCCGGCGCCACTGCTGCGTCGGGATCCCGAGCGGGGCCGCGCTGCGGGCCGCATGCGTGTCCCAGAGCCCGGTGGGGGTGCTGGGGGTCAGGGTGCCGAAGAAGTCGAAGATCACCGCGGAGAAGGGCATGGCCGGGACCCTATCGGCCGCACGACGCAGCGGGCCCGTCGACCATCGGTCGGCGGGCCCTGCCACGGCGGGAACGGAGATCAGGCAGAGGCACGCAGGTCGGTTGCCGTCAGCAGCGACAGCAGGTCGATCCCCTCCGCCTTGAGGGCCTCGGCGCCGCCCTGCTCGCGGTCGATGACGCAGAGGGCCGCACGGACATCGGCCCCCAGGGCCCGCAGATCGGCAGTGGAGAGCACGATCTGCCCACCACTCGTGACGACGTCTTCGACCACCAACACACGCCGGCCGACGATGTCCGCCCCCTCGGCCAGGCGGCAAGTGCCGTACTCCTTGGCCTGCTTGCGGACGAAAGCGCACGGCAGGCCGGTGTGCCGGCCGAGTGCGGTGACCACGGGGATGCCGCCCATCTCCAACCCCGCCAGCACCTCGACGTCGGCCGGCACCAGCGCGGCCATCTCCTTGGCGATGGCATCCAGGAGCACGGGGTCACCCTCGAAACGGTACTTGTCGAAGTACTCGGTGGCGGTCCGTCCCGATCGAAGGACGAACTCACCGGTGAGGTGGGAAACGGAATGAATACGACTGGCAAGCTCGGTACGCGTCACAGGCAACCAGTCTCCCAGCACGCCGCTGCGACCCCGCAGTCGGGGCGACCCAGAGCCGAGTGCGCTCGCCTCGCCGGTCAACCGGTGGGTGCCGGGGCGGGGTCGGGCTGCCTCCTGATGTTGTGTCGGGCGATCTTGGCGAGTACCGAGGGGTGCATCAGGAGAGAGGACGGGGCGGTCATGTTGGCCACCTTGACGAAGCGGGTCCAGACGTCGGGGTCGTGGCGGGCCAGGGCGAAGACCTGGCGGTTGTACCAGTGCGCGAAGCGGGCTGCCGCCGACCGGCCGGCCGGGCTCCACATCAGGTCCGAGGTGGTGGAGAGCGACCACGGCACCTTGATGATGGCGGCCGCCGTGCGCAGGTACTCCCGGCTCAGGCCGGTCAGGCCGGTGGTGTCCGAACGGCGGCGGCGGAGCAGGGTGGCGAGGGCGTCGGCCTCGACGGCGGCCACCGTCAGGCCCTGGCCGTAGACCGGGTTGAAGACGCAGAGGGCGTCGCCGATCGCGATCAGCCCCTCCGGCCAGCGGGGGTTGCGGTGGTGCTGGCGCCAGGTGCTGCCCGGGTTGGTGTAGCGGTGCACCTCCTCGTGGCTGCTGCGGCGGGCGATCTGCTCGGCAAGGCGCGGGTTGTCCAGGCTGCGCGCGTACGCCAGGAAGCCCTCCGGGTCGGTGGGCGGCTGCTGCTCGAAGCCGAACAGCGAGCAGACCCAGCGGCCGTGCTCCACGGCGAGCATCGCGCCGCCGCGCCGCACCGACGGCGCGAAGGTCATCTGGTAGGCGAGGTCGTACTCCTGCTCCTCGGCGGCCCGGTCGAAGACCATCGTGGTGTAGGTGATCTTCGCCCTCACCGTGTTCTTCGCCGACGCCGGGAGCCCGGCGCCGAGCAGCCAGGCGTCGATGGAGGTGCTGCGGCCCGAGGCGTCCACCACCAGGTCGGCGGTGACCTCCTGCTCGCCGTCCTCCTCGGTCCGGTACCGGACCCGGTCGATCCGGCCGCCCGGGCCCCGGCCCAGACCCAGCACCCCGGCCCCGCCGACCACCCGGACCGGCTCCAGGTCGAGCACCCGCCCCCGGATCCGGCGCTCCAGCTCGTCCCGGGTGAAGGACTGCACCAGCACGCCGGTGCCGGTGCGGACGGCGTAACCGGTGGGCAGCAGGAAGCTGATCCGCTCCCCGTAGTCGAAGACCGGGGCGCCCAGCTGCTCCAACTCCGTGCGCAGGCCCGGGAAGAGCTTCTCCAGCACCTCCGCGCCCTTGGCCAGCATCGCGTGGGCGTGGTACGCCTGCGGGGCGCTCGGGTGGGCACCGGTCTCCCGGCCCACCACGTCCCGCTCCAGCACCAGGACCTCGGTGAAGTGGTCGGCCAGCGCCCGGCCCGCCAGCAGACCGGCGAAGCCGCCGCCGATCACCACCGCCCGTCCCCAGCCCGAGCCGCCCCCACCCGGAGCCCGGGTGCCCTGCTCGACCTCTGCCATGCCGCTGCCCACCCAATCAGACCAGCAGCGGCCCGATCCGGCCGCTGTCCGGACCAGCTCAGCGCGTCGTACGGGGACGATCAAGGCACGCAGGGAGGCGTGCGGGAGCACGGGGGCGGCGCACGGTCCTGCGCGGTGCGCGCGCCGAGCCCTTCGGGGTCAGCCGGCGACCACCGGGTAGTGGTCGGAGAGGTCGGAGTAGGTGTAGCTCCTGCCCCAGCTGGAGACCGTCCACGGGGCGGAGTGGAAGCGGACCACCTGGTCGGTGTACTGCGGCGGCCGGGCGTGGTCGGCGCGGTAGAGGACGTAGTCGATGTCCTCCTTGGCGTCGTTCGGGTAGCGGTCGTGCGCGATGGAGTTGTCGGCGGTGTCGAAGGAGTACGGCCAGCCGGTGCGGGCCGTGGCCGGGGCGACGTCGGCCGTGGCGAGCATGGCCGGGTACTCGGGGCCGCGGGAGTCGATGTTGAGGTCGCCGACCAGCAGGACCGGCTCGTTCGCCGGGATGTTCCTGCCGTCCACGAAGGCGCGCATGGCGGCCAGCTGCGCCGTACGGATCTGGGCCGGCTGGCCGCTGCGGCAGCCGGAGTCGGTGGACTGGAGGTGGGTGCCCAGCACGTGCGTCCGGACGCCGTCGACGTTTAACACCGCATAGAGGAAGCCCTTGTTGGAGTACCAGTCTGAGCCGCAGGCGTCCTTGTACACGTACTGCTCGCGGTGCAGGATCGGCCACTTGCTGAGCAGCACCACGCCGCCGTCCTCGGGCGTGGTCGAGCTGTACGAGCCGCTGGTCGCGTCCCAGCCGGCGGTCGAGCGGCCGACCACGGGCGTGTGGTACGGGTAGGCCGCCGAGGCGGCCGACACCAGGCGGTCCGAGGCGCTGTTGTCGAACGCCTCCTGGAGCACCACCACGTCGTGGCCCTGGAAGACCGGGGCGGCGGCGATCGCGTCGGCGCGCAGCTGCTGGCCCCAGTTGGGGTAGAGGTTGGTGCTCATCAGGAAGGTGTTGTAGGTGAGCACGTTAAGGGCGGGGACGGGGGAGAGGGCGGAGGCGGGGGTGGGGGCCTGCGGCGCCTCGGCGAGGGTCGGGGTGGCGGGGGCGGCGAACAGCGTGGCGGCGGCCGTGGCCGCGGCGGACGCGAGGGCGAGGACGGTCTTGGACACGAGGTCTCCGGGGGTGGTGGCCGAGGGATGTTGTGCAGTCAACTCGGCGTCGGCCACCGGCTACAAGACTTCGGACGATCATCGGGTGAACCCGTCCGGAACTCGCTCGACCTACCCGGTGGTAGCGGGGTCTATCGGGAGGGTCTGCGCTGGTGCCCTGCGCCCGTGCCGCGGACCCGAGTTGGGCCAGTCCGACCGGACTGAAATCGGTGGCCAGCACCTCGAAGCCCAGGCGGGCGAAGTACAGCGCGTCCCGCCCGTGCCCGGCCCCGAGCTCCAGCACCTCCCGCGCGCCGGCCGCGCGGAAGACCTCCGCCGCGTGCACCGCCGGCGCGGAGGGCTCCTCGCCGTACATGGTGGGGTGGGTGCTGTGGGTGCTCTCCCAGTGCGCGCGCTGCGCGCCCGCCAGGTCGGGGGTGCGGGGATGGGCTCGGTCATGGCGCTCTCTGCCGGGGGCTGTGCGGAGCCGGCCTAGGCGGGGGCGGACGGCCAGGCGTTGCGGGCGAGGAGGTCGAGGACGAGGGCGGCGATGTTCCAGGCGTCGTCCTCGCCACGGTGGTGGCGGCCTTCGAGGGGGAGGCCGGCGAGGTGGAGGGCCTGGGCCATGCCGGGCTTCTTGGGGAGGCCGTAGGCCGTGGCGAAGACGGCCTTGGCGTTGGTGTGGGTGCGTTCGGTCGGGTAGCCGAAGGGGTAGAGCACGCCGTCGGCCTGGCTCTGGCGGGCGAACTGGCGGCGGTCGTACTCGCCCCAGCTGGCCCAGGGTCGGCCGGCTGCGCCATGCTCCTCGGTGAGGATGCGGCAGGCCTCGGCGAAGGTGACGCCCTGTCGGACCTCGGCCTGGGTGAGGCCGGTGAGCTCGGTGCAGAACGCGCTCACGGAGGAGCGGGTGGGTCGGACCAGGATCCGGTGCCGGGAGATCCGGCGGGCCGCCGGTACGTCCACCACGGTGAGGCCGATCTCGATGATCTCCGAGACGGAGCCGGGCGGCGGCTGCCCGTCCCAGCAGGTGGCTTCGAGGTCGATGACGTTGAGGAGGGCGGCGGGTGATGGGTGGGCCATGCGGCCGAGGGTAGGGGCGGGGCTGGGGGGCGGCACGTCATTTTCGGGTGCGTGATCTCGGTGGGCGGGACGTGACCGCCGGGGGTGGGCCGGCTGGCTAGGCTGCCGCGCATGTCGCAGCAGCAGCCCGTGAGACTCGTCATCCTGATCACCACCCAGCCGGGCCGGGGCCCCGAGCAGGTCGCCGCGTACGAGCGGCTCGCGCCGCTGGTGCGGGCGGAGGAGGGGTGCCTCCAGTACGACCTGCACCAGGTGAGCGGCTCCGCCGAACGGTTCGTGCTGATCGAGCGGTGGGCCTCCGAGGAGGCGCTCGCCGCCCACGACCTGACGCCGCACATGATCGCGGCCGACGCCGCGAGCCCCGCGTTCCGGGCCGGGCCGGCCGAGGTGATCCGGTTGGTGGACGGGGCGCTGGCCTGAACGGCCGTTGCCGCGTCGACGGGCCGTCACCTCAGCCGAGGTGACGGCCCGTCGGTCGGTCCTTGGCTACTGCTTCACGAAGTAGCCGAACAGGTCGGCGACGACCTGGGTGCTGCCGCTGAAGTTGTAGACGTCGAACTTCCCGGCCGGACTCAGCGGCGTGGTCACGTGGTTCGGCACGGTCTCCCCGGCGAGGAAGTTGAGGTTGCTCGTGCCCGGGCGGGCCGCGCCGTCGGCCCACACCGTCAGGTACCCCGGGTTGGTCGGTGCGGTGGCCGTCACGTTCAGCACCGCGCCGGTGGCCCCGGCCGGTGCCCCGGCGGACACGGCGATGGAGCCGCCCGCGCCGAGCGGGCCGTGGCCGGCGCCTCGGGTGTCGACCAGCCGCACCGGCGTGGTCGGCCGGAACAGGCTCTGCCCGCTCGGGCTGTAGTAGCCGAAGAGGTCGACCACGGCGTCCGCGCTGCCGGCGAAGTTGCTCAGCCGCACCTTCCCGTCCGCGCCGATCGGCACCAGGACCTGGTTCGCCACGGTCTGCCCGGCCGCGAGGTTCAGGTTCGAGGTGCCGGTCGGCTTCCCGGCCTCGGGGTATAGCGAGAAGTACCCCGGCCTGGTGCCCCTGGTCGCCGTCACGTTGAGCACGGCCGCCGTGGCGTCGGCCGGCACCCCGTGCTGACCGCGGACCTGCAGCTCGACGGGCGCACCGGCCTGGACCGCGTGCTGGCCCGGGGCCCGGGTGTCGAGCAGCCGGGTGGGCGCCTGGGCGGTGAAGCGGTCACCGATGACGCCCTCGTTGGTGGTGCCCTGGTAGTAGCCGAACAGGTCGGCCACCACGTCGGTGTTCCCGCTGCTGTTGAAGAAGGTGACGGAGCCGTCGGCGTTGACCGGCACGGTCACCAGGTTCGGCACGACCTGCCCGCCGGTGAAGTTGACGTTCGAGGTCTTCGGCCGGTCCGCACCGGCGGGGTAGACCGTCAGGTAACCACCACCGCCGTGGTTGACCGCCGTCACGTTGAGCACCACGGCCTGCGGCATCGGGGAGAGCGAGGGCCCCACCCGCCAGGTCAGCGACTGCCCCGGCCCGAGCGTGCCCCCTCCGCTCCGGGTGTCCAACACCCGCGAGGGCGTCACGGCGTGGAAGGCACCCAGCTGGTACCTGGCGTGCACCACCTGGGTGGTCCTCGCCGTCCGGCCGCCGCTGTCGGCCACCGTCATGGTGACGGTGTAGTCGCCCTCCTGCCGGTACTGGTGCCGGCCGCCCCAGCCCTTCGCCTGGGCGGTGCCGTCCCCGTAGTCGAAGGTGTAGCCCGCGATGCTCCACGGCGTGGACGAATCCCCGCCCGAGAAGAAGTAGTCGAGCGGTCCCAGTCCGTCGGTGACCGACATCTTCGCCACCAGTGGCGCGTCGGCGGTGACCAGCACCGCGCCCCCGTAGCTCAGCACGTCGCCGTTGGCCAGTAGGACGCGGACCGACGCGTTGTAGAGACCGACGGCGGTGTACGCGTGCTGCACCGAGCCGTCCGTGGTGGCCACGGGCTGCGTACCGTCGCCGAAGTCGTACCGGTACGAGACCACCGGGGACCAGGTCGCCTCGGGCTTGCCGGTGAGCGTCACGGTGCCGCCGACTGGCGCCTTGGGCTGGTCCAGCAGTTGGTGGAAGAGGTCGTTCGAGGTGGTGAACTCGTACGCACCGCGGTCGAGGTAGCCCACCCCGGTACCGGAGTCGGCGTCGTTCGGGTCGTCGATGCGGTGGTAGCCGTAGACGTCCGTGTCAGTGGCGCCGGGCGCGTTGGCATCGGCCGAGTCGATCGCCGGCGAGCCCTCCCGTAGGTCCAGCTCCGCCCCGTACCCGGGGTCGGCCGTCAGGTCGTGGGTGCCCTGGCCGGCCACCGCCTTGGCGAAGGCCGCCGAGGTGGCGTAGGTCTGACCGCCCCAGCTGTAGCCCGGCAAGCCCCGGACCGGGTCGACCAGGTTGTAGTCGACCTTCGTCCCGGCAGTGGAGGCCGCCGAGACGGTCAGGTTCACCCCGGCCGAGGGCTGGCCGCAGGACTGGTGGTCGGCCGCGTACGCGGTGGCCGCGAGGACGTTGTTCTCCACCACCGCGTTCCCCGAGGCGCCCAGCAGCGCGATGGCCGGCCCGCACACGGTGTCCACGGTGTTGCCGGTGACCACCGCGCCGGGCGCGTCGGTGATCTGCACGCCGTCGCCCGCCGGGTCCTCGATGGAGTTCCCGTTCACCAGGACGCCGGAGATCCCGGCGTCCACCACGACCGAAGTCCGGCCGCCGTGCAGCTTGTTGCGGGTGATGCCCACCCCGCTCGTCGCCCCGCTCACCCGCACGGCGGCGGTGGACGGCGAGCTGTCACTCCCCGAGTAGGCCTCGTTCCCCTCCAGCGTGACCCGGGTGGCGTCGCTGACCACGAAGCCCTCCCCGGTGGTCTCCGTGGTGAACCCCGAGATCCGGATGTCCTGCACGCCCTTGAGTACGAAGCCGTTCGCCATCCGCCCGCCGCCGGACCGGTCGATCCCGACCCTCGGCGGGTTCGTACCCCGGACCAGCCGGGTGGCGCCGAGGAAGGTGATCGGCTTGCCCGGTGCGCCCGAGTGCGTGATGGTCACGGTCTCGTCGTAGTTGTCGCCGGCGACCTGCACGGTCTGCCCGGGCTGCGCCGCGTCGGCCGCGGCCTGGATGGTGCAGTACGGCTGCTGCTTCGTGCCCGCGTTCGCGCCGATGTCGGCGCAGTGCGCGGAGGTGCTCTGGTCGACGTACAGCGTCGACGAATCCGCCACGGCCAGCCCGGGCATCCCGATGCCCAGGACGACACTGGTGGCGGAGGCGAGGCCGGCGAAATTACGCAGGCGCACGATGACCCCCTGATGAGTTCTGAGTCCGCGCCCGGCCGAGCCGGGGGACGCGAGCCATCATCCGGGAGACGTGCGAGGGCTGTCACTGATGGGGCGCCAGAGAGAGCAGTGAGCCTTCCCACTCCGGTTCCGTACAACCTTCCGGCCTCGTCCGCTTGGGGCGGATCCGGTGGGGGGTGCCGGGAAGCCCCGGTGCCGGCGGCGCGGCTGTGGGTACGCTCGCCGGCATGACCACTTCTGCGCTGTCCTTCGGTGCCGCTGCCCGTCTGTACGACTCGATCCGGCCCACCTACCCGGTGGCGGCCGCGAGTTGGGCCCTCGGGGAGGAGCCGGCGCGGGTGTTGGATCTGGGGGCGGGCACCGGGCTGCTGGGTGCGGTGGTGCGGGAGGCCGGGCACGAGGTGATCGCGGTCGAGCCGGACGAGCAGATGCGGGCCGTGGCTGCCGAACGCCTGCCGGGGGCGCGGGTGTTGGCCGGGAGCGCCGAGGAGATCCCGCTGGCGGACGGGTCCGTCGACGTGGTGGTGGTCGGGCAGGCGTACCACTGGTTCACTCCGGAGGCCGCGCTGCCGGAGATCCACCGGGTGCTGCGAGCGGGCGGCGTCTTCGCCGCGCTGTGGAACGTCCGGGACGACCGGACGCCGTGGGTGGCCGGGCTCTCCGGCATCATCGGCGCCGAAGGGTACGGCCTGGAGAGCGCTTGGCAGTACGGGCCGGTGGCGCCGTGGTTCACCGAGCCCGAACTCGGCCTGACCGAACACGCCGTGACCGTGCCGACGGATCGGCTGGTCGACCTGGTGCGGTCCCGTTCCACTTACCTGACGGCCGAGGCCGGCGAGCAGGCCCGGTGGGAGCGGGAGATCGCCGAGTTGGTCGCCACCGATCCGGCGCTGGCCGGCCGGGAGAGGGTCGAGATGCCTTATCGGACCTGTGTGTATCGGATGCGGCGGGCCTGACCACGGGATGGGCCCGGCGGCTTGGGGTGGCCGTCGCGGGTGGTTCGGTCGCGGCGGCCACCGGTGTGCTCGGGGTGTGGTCAGTCGGCGCTGACGAAGACGGCCCGGGCCGGGGTGCCGTCGGGCCAGGTGAAGCCCCCGTGGAGGCCGGGCTGCTCGTCCGCCTCGGTGACGGGGCGGAGGACCCGGGCGAGGTGGTAGGACCCCGGGGTGGTGGGGCCGGGGTGGACGGTGACGGTCGGGTCCGGGGTGTCGTCGATGCTCTGGTGCTGCGGGGTGGCCTCACCGCGCAGGAGGGCGAGCAACTGGGCCGACACCACAGGGTCGTGGGGGCCGTCGTAGATCCAGCGGGTGCCGAGGACGCCGTGCTCCGAGGTGCCGATCAGACCCTCGGCGGCACCCTCGGTGGCGCCCTCGGTGATCGGTGCACCGCGGTAGCCCATCGGGACCAGGTAGGCCACCGGAGTGGGGTCGGCGGTGTCCACGACGACCATGAACTCGATGCCGACCTCGCCCGCCGGGTCGTCCAGGCGGAAGCCGCCGGCCTTGTGCAGCTCCGCTGCGCCCGAACTCCCCTGGTACCAGCTCTGCTTGGGCAGCCAAGCGGTCAGGAGCTCCAGCTTGGTGGGCTCCATGGTGGTCTGGTGGATGGTGGCCATACGAGGTTCCTCACGGTGGTCCGGGCCCGCCCGGGTTCGACGGGACGTCAGCCAAGGTAGCCGACTCGGCGAGGGTGGGCGGCGAGGGTCGCAGGGGAGACGGGCCGTCAGGGGGTCGGGCCGATGGAGGCGCCGAAGTCCTCGGCGACCAGGCGGGTGGCCCAGCGGCGGAGGAGGTCGGCGACGGGCGGGTGGGTGAGGCCGGCAGCGGCGGCGAGGCGGTCGGCCGAGGTGGTGTCGTAGCGGTCCTCGGAGAGGAAGGAGAGGGATTCGGCGTCGAGGCCGGTGAGGCGGCTGGGGAGGTAACGGACCAGGCCGACCGGGACGGTGCGGCGCGGGGCGGGGACACCGAGGTGGTCGGCGAGGAGGTCGACCAGGGCCGGGAGCGCGGGGGTGGCCGGGTCGAGGACGGTGTGGCGGCTGGTGGGAGCCGTGTTGGGGGTGGCTGCGGCGTGGTGGCTGTGCTGGGCGTGGTCGTGGGAGGGGACGGCGGCCAGGAAACGGGCGAGGTGGTCGACGGCGACCACCGGGAGGAAGGTGCGCGGGGTCGCGGGAAGGACCGGGAGACGGCCGCGCCAGAGGCGTTCGACCAGGGGCGCGAGGCCGATGTACTGACCGGCTTCGCCGGTGACGGAGTGTCCGATCACCACGCCCGGGCTCACCACGCTGAGCGGGACGCCGAGTTGGGGCGCGAGGGTGCGGACGGCCGAGTCGCCGGCCCGCTTGGACGCCTCGTAGGCGCCGAGCTTGCGGTAGAGGCGGGTGGCCTCGGCGGACGGGAGGGGGTGGGGGACGGGGGTGGCGGTGCTGATGCGGTAGCCGGAGAGGTGGACGAAGCGGCGGAGCTCGGGCAGGCGGGCCGCCCAGTGGAGGGCGTGGACCGGGCCGTCGGTGTTGGCGGCTTGGGCCTCGGGGCGGGAGAGGCCGAAGCGGTAGCGGGCGGCGAGGTTGTGCACGTCGCGGACCGAGCGGAGGGCGGCGTCGGCCTCGGGGGTCAGGGCGAGGGTGGGGTGGGTGAGGTCGGCCTGGAGGGTGGTGAGGGAGGTGGTGTCGGCCTGGTGGGCGTGGAGCCAGTCGCGGAGGGCGGCGGCCGAGGCGGGGGTGGTGGTGGCTGCGGCGACGGGGTGGCCCTGGGCGAGGAGTTCGAGGGTGAGCCAGCGGCCCAGGAAGCCGGCGGCTCCGAGGACGAGGGTGGTGGGGGTGGCGGTGGGGCGGGGAGGCATGGTGGCTCCTGAGGGTGAGGCGAGGGGTGTGTGTGGGTGTGGTTTGCGAATGTCAGGTAGACCGGTCTACATATTCTGGAGGCGAGAAAGGGTGGTGGTGGGAGTGAGGCGGGGTCAGGGGTGGCTGGTGGGTGGGGGCGCGGTGGTCGGGCGGGGCAGGGGGGCGGCGAAGGTGGGAGGGCGAGTCGGGAGGCCCGGTCGGGGTGTGGGGCCAGGGGGGTTGGTGAGGGTGCGGGCAGCCTGGTCGAGGGGCTGGGGGGTGGGACCGGGGCGGGGTCAGGGGTTGCTGGCGAGTGGGGAAGCAGCGGCCGCGCGGGGGCGGGGGCGGGGCGGCGAAGGTGGGAGGCCCGATCAAGGGGGTGAGGTCAGGAGGCGGCCCGGTCAGGTGGGCGGGGTCAGGAGGCGGCCCGGTCAGGTGGGCGGGGTCAGGTGGGCGGGGTCAGGAGGCGGCCCGGTCAGGTGGGCGGGGTCAGGTGGGCGGGGTCAGGAGGCGGCCTGGTCAGGTGGGCGGGGTCAGGTGGGCGGGGTCAGGAGGCGGCCTGGTCAGGTGGGTGGGGCCAGGTGGGCGGGGTCAGGAGGCGGCCTGGTCAGGTGGGTGGGGCCAGGTGGGCGGGGTCAGGAGGCGGCCTGGTCAGGTGGGTGGGGCCAGGAGGGTGGTGAGGGTGCGGGCGGCCTGGTCGAGGGGGTGGCGGGAGCGGTGGACTCGGGCCAGGAGGAGGGCGCCCTCGATGAGGGCGAGGGTGGTGGAGGCGGTGGCCTCGGCGGTGGCCGGGGGGTGGCCCTCGTGGGTCAGCAGGTCGGCGAGGGCGTGCTGCCAGTCGGTGTAGGCGGTGGCGCAGAGGCGGCGGAGGGGTTCGTTGGAGGCGGAGACCTCCAGGGCGACGGTGGCCAGGGGGCAGCCCTTGGTGTAGTCGGAGTCCGCCATGCGGGTGGCCAGGGCGGTGATCAGCCGGTCGACCACGGTGGCGGCGGGGGAGCCGTCGGCGCAGGCGGCGATCAGGGTGGAGATCTCCCGGCCGGCCTCGGTGAGGGCCTGGCCGACCAGCTCGTCCTTGCCGGAGGGGAAGTGGAAGTAGAGCGAGCCGCGCGGTGCGCGGCTCTCGCTCAGCACCTGGTTGAGGCCGGTGCCGAAGTAGCCCTGAGCCTCGGTCAGGGCCCGGGTGGCCTGCACCAGTCGGGCCCGCGTCTCCTCGCCTTTTGCTCCCATGGGCATCGATGGTAGACCGGTCTGCATATTGCCTTCAAGTGAAGATCCAGAACGGCTAGTTTCGGACAGTTGCACGAATCGTGGAGTGCCCGTGGTGACGGTGGGGAGGAAGTGGTAAGGGGGCTGGCTGGGACTCCGTCAGGTGACGGAACGTCAGGTCAGGGGCCGGATCACAGGTTCATTGCCTCAGGGTAAAGACAGTGGCTTGAATCGTTAATGGGAAGGCTACGTAGCATTAAGAACCATGGTGCAATGTCACATACCAAGTGGTTCACCGGAGCACCGGTGGACCCGGACTTCGAACAGGGAGAAACCCTCATGAGTCGACTCGCCCTCACCACGGCGGGTGCGATCGGGCTGGCGCTCATCGCGGCCGCCCCGGCCGTGGCGGCCCCCGCCACCGCGACCACCACGGCGACCACGGTCACCACCTGCAGCTACTCCGGTCTGCAGTCCGGCCTCTCCACCAAGGTCTGCGCCGACATCACCGGCAACAACGTCGTCCTGTGGGGCCAGATCGGCCTGGCCGGCCCGCCGAGCCCCGGCACCGTGCTCCAGCCGCAGCAGCTCTGGACCGTGCTGGACGGCAGCGTCGTCAACGGCCAGTCGCTCGGCACCTCCTCGAAGTGGGTCAACTTCTTCGCTTCGACCACCCGCGTGGACGGCGTCTCCGGCACCGTCGCCTGTGGCTCGACCGTGCACGCCTCCTTCAGCGTCGACGGCCCGCAGGGCTGGGGCCCGCGTCCGGTGTACCTGGACGTTCCGGTCAACTGCTGAACCCACAGCAGGTCAGGACCCGCAGCAGGTCCAGGTGAGATCCACCTGAGTGCCGGCTGACCGGTCGGGTGTGCCGCCGCAAGGGCAGTCGGTGGCACACCCGACCGGCTCCGCGTTCCCCGGCCGCTTCGCGATCTGCGGCGGCCGGGGGCCAGGACAACAGGCGATGGCCGGGAAATTATTCGGTGGCGGGAGGCCCGGGGCAGGGGCTACCCTCCGGTTCGTGAAGACCTCCGAGCCGCACTGACGCACCGTCGACGGCCGCGCACCCGAGTGGGTGGGGCGGCCCACGGTCCGTCATGCCCTCGCGCGCCCGGCCGTTCCGGCCCCTGGTGCGCCGTTCTTCGGAGACTTTCCCATGTCACGCCCTGTTCCGGGCGGCGCGAGCTACCGTGCCGTCCTCGCCCTGCCCCATGCCCGCCGCCTCTTCACGGCCGCCATGCTCGGCCGGCTCTGCTACGGACTGATGGGCCTGCCGCTGCTGCTCGCGATCCGCGGCGCCACCGGCTCGTACACCCTGGCCGGGACGGCCACCGGCCTGGCCGGCCTGCTCACCGCGCTGCTCGGACCGGCCCGGGCCCGGTTGGTGGAACGGCACCGGCCCGCCCTGCTCGGGCTGGCGCTCGGGTACACCGTGCTGCTCGCCGCGCTCGCGCTGGCCTGCGCCGCGCGGTCGGCTCCCGCGGTGGTGGTCGCCCTCGCGGTGGCCGCCGGGGTTTGCCCGCCGCCGGTCGGTCCGTTGATGCGCACGCTCTGGGGTCGGCTGGTGGCCGACGAGGAGCAACTCCAGTGCGCGCTCAGCCTGGACACCGCCGCCGAATCCACCGTTTTCGCGCTCGGCCCGGTGCTCGGCGGCTACCTGGTGGTGGCGGTCGGCGCGCCCGCCGGGCTCGGGGTCTGTGCGGCCGTGGTGCTGATCGGGTTCGGGCTGCTGGCCCGGGCGCTGCGCGGGGCCGCGCCGGTGGTCGCGGGCGAGGCGGCGCCGCGCGGGCGGCGTCCACTGCGGGGCACCGGCCTGCTGCCGTACGGGCTGCTGGTGTGCGGTGCCGCGGCCGGTCTCGCGCTGGCCGAGATCGGGGTGGTGGCCGCCTGGGGCACGGTGGCGGCCGGGGTGCTCGCGATGTGCTTCTCGGTGGGCGGGGTGCTCGGCGGGCTGGTCTACGGCCGGCGCCGCTGGAGCGGCCGACTCGCCCACCGTCCGCTGCTGTTGGGGGCCGTCGGCGCGGTCGGGTACGCGCTGCCGGTGCTCTGGTACGCGCCGCCGGCCGCCGCCGGGGCGCTGCTGCTCGCCGGGGCCTGCTGCGACGTGCTGCTGATCACGGCCTACCAGTTGGTGGACGCCCGGGTGCCCGAGGGTGCGCGGACCGAGGCGGGGGCGTGGATGAACACCGCGTACAACCTCGGTGCGGCGGCCGGCGGTGCGCTCGGCGGGTTGGTGGTGGACCGGCACGGGCCGCCCGCCGCGTTCCTGGTGACGGCGGTACTGATCGGCGGCTGCGTGGCGGTGGCCGGCGCGCTGGTGGTGCGGCGGGACCGGGTGCGGGTGGTGGGGTCGGTGACGGCCGGGGCGGTCGAGGCGCGCTGATACAGTTCTGAAACTGTTTCGGAATGCGGAATTAGCATGCGGATGGCAAGGTCGGCGGATGCTGATCTGATCGTCTGAGAATTGTAGAGATTTGGTTCTTCAGATACGGCGAAACAGGCTGCCGGCCAGGCCGGGAGCGGTCCGTGCGCGCCCGGAAGGGTTGGGAAGGGCAAAGCGCGCGGGCCGTTCCCGGCCGTAGGCAAAATGCCTGCCGACACGCCTGGCGGACGCCACTGCCGAGGGATTCCGTCGGTCCGCTACGGTGTGCCGAAATCCGTGACCTACCCCCAGAGGTACGCAGATGAGGCTCACTCCGCACGAGCAGGAACGCCTGCTCGTCCACGTCGCCGCCGACGTGGCCCGTGGCCGACAGGCCAGGGGCCTGCGGCTCAACCACCCCGAGGCCGTCGCGCTGATCACCTCGCACGTACTGGAGGGGGCACGCGACGGTCGGACCGTCGCCGAGTTGATGACCTCCGGCCGCAAGGTGCTCTCGCGTACGGACGTGATGGACGGGGTGGCCGAGATGATCCCGGACGTGCAGGTCGAGGCGACCTTCCCGGACGGCACCAAGCTGGTCACCGTGCACGAGCCGATCCTGTGAGCGGCCGGTTCGTCCCCGGCGAAGTCCTGTACGGGGCCGGGGAGATCGGGCTCAACGCCGGGCTGCCGGTGACCCGCCTGGAGGTGGTCAACGCGGCCGACCGGCCGGTGCAGGTCGGCTCGCACTACCACTTCGCCGAGGCCAACCCCGGGTTGGACTTCGACCGGGTGGCGGCGCGCGGGCAGCGGTTGAACGTGCCGGCGGGCACCGCCGTGCGGTTCGAGCCGGGCATCCCGGTGGAGGTCGAGCTGGTGCCGCTGGGCGGGCTGCGGGTGGTGGCGGGGTTGCGCGGCGAGACGGGAGGGGCACTGGATGGCTGAGGGGCACGTGGCCACGGGCGGTTACGCGTTGCGGCTGAGCCGGGGCCGGTACGGCGCGCTGTACGGGCCGACGGCGGGTGACCGGATCCGGCTCGGGGACACCAACTTGCTGGTGGAGATCGAGGAGGACCGCAGCGCGGGCGGCGACGAGGCTGTCTTCGGCGGCGGCAAGGTGATCCGCGAATCGATGGGGCAGGCCCGGACCAGCCGGGCCGAGGGTGCGCCCGACACGGTGATCACCGGTGTGGTGGTGCTCGACCACTGGGGCGTCGTCAAGGGCGACCTCGGCATCCGGGACGGGCGGATCACCGCCCTCGGCAAGGCCGGCAACCCGGACACCATGGACGGCGTTCACCCCGAGCTGGTGATCGGCCCCGAGACCGAGGTGATCGCCGGCCAGGGCAAGCTGCTCACCGCCGGGGCGATCGACGCCCATGTGCACTTCATCTGCCCGCAGTTGGCGGACGAGGCGCTCGCCGCAGGCATCACCACCCTGGTCGGTGGCGGCACCGGCCCGGCCGAGGGCAGCAAGGCCACCACCATCACCCCGGGCAGCTGGCACCTGGCCCGGATGTTCGCCGCGATGGACGACCTGCCGGTCAACATCGGCCTGACCGCCAAGGGCAACACCGTCAACCCGGCCGCGCTGCACACCCAACTCCGGGGCGGGGCGGTCGGGTTCAAGATCCATGAGGACTGGGGGGCCACCCCGGCGGCGATCGACGCCTGCCTGCGGGTCTGCGAGCAGACCGGTGTCCAACTCGCCATCCACACCGACACCTTGAACGAGGCCGGGTTCGTCGGTGACACGCTTGCGGCGATCGCCGGGCGCGGGGTGCACGCCTACCACACCGAGGGCGCCGGCGGCGGGCACGCCCCGGACATCATCACCGTGGTCTCCGCGCTCAACGTGCTGCCCAGTTCGACCAATCCGACCCGGCCGCACACCGTCAACACGATCGAGGAGCACCTCGACATGCTGATGGTCTGCCACCACCTCAGCCCGCACGTGCCCGAGGACCTGGCCTTCGCCGAATCCCGGATCCGCCCCTCGACCATCGCCGCCGAGGACGCCCTGCACGACCTCGGCGCGATCTCGATCATCAGCTCCGACTCCCAGGCGATGGGCCGGATCGGCGAGGTGGTGCTGCGCACCTGGCAGACCGCGCACGTGGGCAAGGCCCGCTGGGGCGCCCTGCCCGGCGACGGCGCGGCCGACAACCACCGGGCCCGCCGGTACGTGGCGAAGTACACCATCAACCCGGCCCGGGCCCAGGGCCTGGACGGCGAGATCGGCTCGGTGGAGCCCGGCAAGCTGGCCGACCTGGTGCTCTGGCAGCCCGCCTTCTTCGGGGTCAAGCCGGATCTGGTGATCAAGGGCGGCCAGATCGCCTGGGCCCAGATGGGTGACGCCAACGCCTCCATCCCCACCCCGCAGCCGGTCTTCCCGCGCCCGATGTTCGGCGCCACCGGCCGCGCCCCGGCGGGCAATTCGGTCAACTTCACCTCGGCGGCGGCGCTCGCCGACGGCCTCCCGGAGCGGCTCGGCCTCGGCAAGCCCTTCGTGGGGATCCGTGACACCCGGGGCGTCACCAAGGACCACATGGTCAACAATGCGGCCCGCCCGGACGTCCGGGTGGACGCCGACACCTTCGCCGTCACCATCGACGGTGAGCTGGTCACCCCGCAGCCGGTCGCCGAACTGCCGCTCACCCAGCGGTACTTCCTCTTCTGATGGCGGCTGATCCCGCACCGGGGGCAGCCGCTCCCGGCGCGCTGCTGCTGCTCGCGGACGGCCGGTTCCCGGCCGGTGGGCACGCCCACTCGGGCGGGGCCGAGGCCGCCTGCCGGAGCGGGCGGGTGCACGATGCCGACACCATGGCGGCCTTCCTGGCCGCCCGGCTGCGGACCGTCGGGCTGGTGGGCGCCGCCCTGGCGGCTGCCGCCGCCGGTCGCCAAGTGGTCGACTGGCTGGCCGAGTTGGACGAGGCGGCCGATGCCCGGACCCCCTCCGGGGCGCAGCGGGCGGTGAGCCGGCGCCTCGGCCGGCAGCTGCTGCGGGCCGGGCGGGCGGCCTGGCCGGGCCCGGTGCTGGACGCACTGGCCGAGCGGTGGCCCGGCGGGGCGCACCAGGCCGTGGTGCTCGGGGTGGTCGGCGCGGTGGCCGGGCTCGATCCGGCGGCGGTGGCGGGCGTGGCCGCGTACGAGAGTGTCAACGGCCCGGCCACCGCCTGCGTCCGGCTGCTCGGCCTCGACCCGTACCAGGTGGCGGCCCGGCTGGCCCGGCTCGCGCCCGAGGTGGACGCGGTGGCCGGGCGGGCCGCCGAGGCCGCCGGGGCGGCGCTGCGGGAGGGCGCCGAGCTGCTGCCCGCCGCCTCGGCACCCCTGTTGGACATCTACGCCGAACAGCACTCCTCCTGGAAGGTACGGCTCTTTGCATCGTGACCACGTCGACCCGTTCGACGCCCTGACCGTCCGGCACTCCTTCAGCGCGCAGGAGCACAGCGCAGAGGCGGCGCACCGCGCGCTGCGGATCGGGCTCGGCGGCCCGGTCGGCTCCGGCAAGACCGCCACCGTCGCCGCGCTCTGCCGGGCGCTGCGGGAGGAGCTCCAGCTCGCGGTGGTGACCAACGACATCTACACCACCGAGGACGCCGAGTTCCTGCTCCGGCACGCCGTGCTGCCGCCCGAGCGGATCACCGCCGTGGAGACCGGGTGCTGCCCGCACACCGCCATCCGGGACGACATCTCCGCCAACCTGGAGGCTGTGGAGGAGCTGGAGCGCAGCCTCGCGCCGCTCGACCTGGTGCTGGTCGAATCCGGCGGCGACAACCTGACCGCCACCTTCAGCCGGGGTCTGGTGGACCACCAGATCTTCGTGATCGACGTCTCGGGCGGCGACAAGATCCCGCGCAAGGGCGGCCCCGGCGTCTCCGGTGCCGATCTGCTGGTGATCAACAAGACCGATCTCGCCCCGCTGGTCGGCGCCGATCTGGGGGTGATGGCCCGGGACGCGAAGGCGCAGCGCGGCGCCCTGCCGACCGTCTTCACCTCGCTGGCCGCGCCGGACGGCGTGCGGCCGGTGGCGGAGTGGGTGCTGGCCCGGCTGGCCGAGCGGCGGGCGGCGGCGGGGGCAGCCGGCGCCGCCGGGGCGCCGGGGGCGGCGGGGTGAGCCGGTGGCCGGATGCCCGGGTCGAGGCCGTGCGGGACGGACGTGGCGGCACTGCGCTGGCCCTGCTGGAGAGGGCCGGGCCGTTGGCACTGCGGCGCTCGGACGGTGGGGAGGTCGGTGCCGCCGCGCGGGTGGTGGTGGTCGGTGCGATGGCCGCCCCGGTGGGCGGTGACCGGTACGGGCTGGAGGTGGGGGTCGGGCCCGGAGCTTCGCTGGTGGTGACCAGTGCGGCGGCGACGGTCAGTCTGCCGGGGGTGGACGGTGCCGAGTCCGCGTACGAGCTGACCCTGCGGGTGGCGGCGGGGGCCTCGCTGGACTGGTACCCCGAGCCGGTGATCGCGGCCGCCGGCAGCTCGCTGCGGCTGACCACCCGGATCGAGTTGGCGGCGGGCGCCCGGCTGCGGTTCCGGGAGGAGCAGGTGTTCGGCCGGCACCACGACTGGGTGCGGGGCGCCGCGCCCGGCCGGCTGGTCTCGCGGCTGACGGTCCGCCAGGCCGGTCGGTTGATCCTCGACCAGGAGACCGACCTCGGGCCGGGCGGTCTGGCGAGCCCCGCCCAGCTCGGCCCGTACCGGGCCGTCGGGCAGCTGCTGGCGGTCGGGTGGCCGGTCCGGGCACCGGAGGATTCGGCCGAAGGGGAGGCGGTGGTGATGGAGCCGGCGGGGGAGGGGGTGAGGCTGGTGTCGGCGGTGGCGGGCGACGGGCTGCGCCTGCGGCGGCTGCTGGTGGCGGCGGAGAGTACGGGGACTGCGGCGGGAGAGGCGGCGGGGACTGCGGCGGGGACTGCGGCGGAGGAGGAGGTGGAGCGGGTGGTGGTGTCGGCCTGAGTGCGGGGGCCGTGCACCGTGGTGGGGCTCCGACTGCGGCAGGATGAGGGGTCGCAGGGAAGGAGCGAGGGTTGGGCGAGCAAGCGGAACGGCGGACGGGGGACCGGCCGGACAGGGAGGCGCGGGGCTCGGTGGTCCGCGGTGGAGCGGCCGTCCGGCCAGGTGGGGAGTCGGTGCCCGAGGTGTCGGCGGTCCGGGCCGGGGTGGTCCGCGGTGGGGTGCCTGTGCGGATGGCGGAGGAGTCGGTGTCCGAGGTGCCGGTGGTGGTGTCGGTCGAGTACCTCGCGACCAGTTCGACCCTGATGGCCATCGAGGGGGAGCCGGACACGGTGCCGTGGCTGGCCGGGGGCGGGGTGCGGGTACTGGTGGAAGGGACGGCCGGGCGGATGGTGGTGCTGCGCGGGCTGCGGGTGGTGGTGGACTCGCGGCGGGTGCCGCGGCCGGCGCGGGAGACGGGCACCAGGTGGTCGAGCATGGCGGTGCGCGACTTCACGGTCGACCTCGACGCGGAGCGGCCCGTCCTGGTGGCGAGGGGCGCGGATCTCCCGTTCACGGTGCACGGCACCGACCCCGCCGTGTTCTCGATCGCGCCCCACTCCGCCTTCGAGGCGGCCTGGCACCTCGAGCTCGACTGGACGAGCCAGGGCCGCAGCGGCACGGTGGTGGTCGACTGGGACGGCCGTCCGTTCGAGTTCCTCCCCGAGCCGCCGGACAGCTGACCCGGTGTGCCGCGCCCGGTTCGCGGCCTGGGCGTGCCTAGGGTGGACGGATGACCGTCCGTCGGAACCGGGTGTGGCGGGTGCTGCGCCGGCGTCCGCTCTCGCCGTTGCGGGAGCACCTGCGGGAGGCGTTCTGGTTCGCGCCGCTGCTGGCCTGTCTGGGGGCGGTGCTGCTGGCGCCGCTGACCGACTGGCTGGATCTCGAGCTGACCTCCGAGGAGATCGCGACCGCCGGGAACGCCGCGCAGATCGCCTCGTTCTCGGGGGCGGCCAAGAGCGTGATCTCCACCACCAGCTCGGCGATGCTCACCTTCATCGGTGTGGTGTTCTCGATCTCGCTGGTGGCGCTGCAGATGGCGGCCAGCCAGTTCAGCCCCCGGGTGCTGCGGCTGTACGTGCGCAGTCGGCTCACCAAGGCCACGTTCTCGGCCTGTCTGGCCACCTTCCTGTTCACCCTCTTGGTGCAGCTGGGCTTCGAGGACACCACCGACCCGACCAAGGTGACCACCGTGCCGGTGTTCTCCACCCTGGTCGCGGTGCTGCTGGTGATGGTCAGCCTGGTGCTGTTCGTGCTGTACGTGCAGGCCACGCTGCGGCTGCTGCGGGTGCCGCACGTGATCGACCGGGTGACCAACGAGTCGGTGGCGGTGCTCGCGCACTACCGGTGGCTGGCCCCCGAGATCGGTGGGTCGGGGGAGCGGGACGGCGGTCCGGGCGAGGGGGTGACGCTGCTGCACGAGGGCCGGTCCGGGGTGCTGCGGGACGTGCACATCGCCCGGCTGGTGCGGCTGGCCCGGCGGCACGGCGCCGAGCTGCACCTGGTGCCGCGGATCGGTGACTTCGTCACCCCCGGCACGCCGACCGTCCGGGTGGTCGGCGGCAGCTCGCCGAAGCCCCGGCGGATCGCCTCCGCGCTGAACGTCGGGGTGGACCGGACGATGCACCAGGACCTGAGCTTCGGCTTCCGCCAGCTGGTCGACATCGCGATCCGGGCGCTCTCGCCGGCCGTCAACGACCCGACCACCGCCGTGCAGGCGCTCGACCGGGTGCACCAGTTGCTCGGCCTGCTGGTGCACGTCCCGATCGGTGAACTGCGGTACCGCGACGCGCAGGGCGTCGTGCGGCTGGTGCAGCCGGTCGCGAGCTGGGCCGCGACCATCGACCTGGCCTGCACCGAGATCCGGATCTGCGGCGCGGGCCAGCCGCAGGTGACCCGGCGGATGTCGGCCATGCTGGACGACCTGCTGCGGATCGCGCCCGAGGAGCGGCGGGAGGCGCTGCTCGTGCAGCGGGAGCTGCTGGGACGGGCGGTGGCCGCGGAGGTGCCGGACCCGGCGAACCGGGCGTTCGCGCTGGCGCCGGACCGGCAGGGGATCGGCTGATCGGCCGGGGACTCAGCCGGCGTCTGCGACGCCCGGGGTGGCACGGCGGGTGCGCTGTTCGAGGGAGGCGAGGTAGGCGTTGTACGCCTCCAGCTCGGCGTCGCCGTTGCGGTCGGCCGCGCGGTCCTTGCGGCGGGCCTGGCGTTCCTCGGACTTGGCCCACTGGAGGGTGAGGGCGATCAGCACCACGGCGGTGGGGATCTCGCCGAAGGCCCAGGTGATGCCGCCGGCCAGCTTCTGGTCGGCGATCAGGTCGGTGCCGGCCGGGGCCATCGTGCCGTCGAAGGTGGTCACCAGCGGGTGGGTGGCCATCATGACCGCCACGCCGAAGAAGGCGTGGAAGGGCATGCCCATGAACAGCTCGATGATCCGCATCACGAAGCCGGGCCGGTTCGGGCCCGGGTCGACGCCCATGATCGGCCAGAAGAAGAGCATGCCGGAGAGCAGGAAGTGCACCATCATCGCGATGTGGCCGACGCGGTACTGCATCAGGTAGTCGAACAGCGGGGTGAAGTAGAGCCCGTACAGGCTGCCCACGAAGAGCGGGATGGTGAAGGCCGCGTGCGAGATCACCTTGACGTACCGGCTGTGCAGCAGCGCCACCAGCAGCTCGCGCGGGCCGCGGCCGCTGCCCTTGGCGGCCGGGCGCAGGGCGCGGAGGGCGAGGGTGATCGGCGCGCCGAGCAGCAGGAGGATCGGCGAGAGCATGGAGAGCACCATGTGCTGCATCATGTGCGCGCTGAACAGGGCCATGCCGTAGTCGTTCAGGCCGCTGCAGGTGACCGCCACGATGGTGCCGAGGCCGGACAGCCAGGCGAGGGAGCGGCCGGTCCCCCAGCGGTCGCCGCGGCGGTGCAGCCGGACCACGCCGGCCGCGTACAGCCCGAGCGCCAGCAGGCAGCCGATCAGGAACGGCCAGTCCGGCGACCAGGTGAGGGCGGTGGAGGCGGTGAAGGGTGGGAGCTGCTCCATCCCCCCGTGGTGGTGCATCCCTGCCATGCCGTCGCCCATCGGGCGGCCCCGCTTTCCCTCGTCCGTCCGGACCCGGCCGGCCATTGCCGGGTCCGGTTTGGTCCGTTTTGCTTCGGCCCAAGCCTAGGCGGCGTTTATCCCGGGAGCTGCACCGGGCCCGGGGCTGGGGGACGCGGGGTCAGCCGGGGAGCGTCCAGCGCTGGTTCGCCGAAGCGGTGCAGGTCCAGATGATCAGTGCGGTGCCGGGGGCCGAACCGCCGCCGGAGGCGTCGAGGCAGAGGCCGGACTTGAGGTTCTGCAGGGTGCCGTCGGAGCGCGGCGTCCAGGACTGGGCGGGCGTGCCGTTGCAGGAGTAGAGCTGGACGACGGTGCCCGGGGTGGTGATGATCGAGCGGGCGTCGTACCGGAGCTGCCCGCGCTCGGTGTCGGTGGCGCCCCAGGCGTCCACGCCGGCCAGCCAGCCGCCGGTGAGGAAGCGGGGGTCGGCGGCGAGCAGCTGGTCGAGCGCGGCCTCGTCGCCGTTCCACTCGGTGACCAGGGCGCGGAAGGCGGTGAGGTCCTTCCGGCCGTAGGCGGCGGAGATCTGCGGTAGCAGGGCGCGGCTGCGGTCGGCCAGCGCCTGGCGGGCGAGGTTGACCACGTCGAAGCGGTAGGCGTCGGTGGCCTTCCGGGCCGGTACGGCGTTCAGCAGGCTGGTCAGCGCGGACCGCACGGTCGAGGGGTCGTAGCGCAGGGAGCCCGGGCTCCAGCTGGCGGTGCTGCTCGCAGTGAGGGAGGGGCGGGCGGTGAACAGGCTGTCCTGGGGCTCGGCCCAACTGCCGGAGGGCATCGCGTAGGGGCCCTGGGCGAGCTCGGCCCAGGCGGACTCGGCGCCGGCGTCGGCGCCGCCGTAGCGGGTGTCGGCGTAGGAGCGGAACCAGGCGGTGCGGTCGACGGTGCCCGCGGACCAGGCCAGGTCGGCGAAGAGCGCCAGCGCGGCCGGGGCGGAGCCGGTGCTCGGTCCGGTCCGGTCCGGTCCGGACCGAGCACATCCGGCGGCACACGTTGACGGACACCCGGATCACGGCCTCGGCCCTGGGCGAGCGGGCCGTGGCGGTCGGGGTGGTCCGTCGGGCCCTGGACCTCGTCGAGCCGCACCTGGCCGCCGCCCTGGGGTGAGCGGTGCCCGGGCCCGTGGCCAGGGGGCGCGGGGCTGTGTGACAGATCGTGCCGGAGCCGTTGACCGCGCTCTGACCAGTGGGTAACTTCCCGGCGAGTAACTTCGTTCATTCCCCTGGCCCGGCCGCCCCCACGGCCGGTGGCCCACTCCGGCACGCCCCCACCCACGGTTGCAAGGAGACCCCCATGCCCCTGCGCCCCCGCCGCTTTGCGGCGGCCCTCGCCGCTGCCGCCACCCTGGTCGGTCTCGGCCTCACCCTGCCGGCCCAGGCTCAGGCCGATCAGCCGCTCAACTACGTTGCCATCGGCGACAGTTACAGTGCCGGGTCGGGCGTGCTGCCGCTCGATCCGAGCGCTCCGCTGCTCTGCGCGCGATCGACCGCCAACTACCCGCACGACCTGGCCGCCGCAGCCGGGCTCGACCTCACCGACGTGACCTGCGGCGGGGCGCAGACCAAGGACTTCGCGGGCGCCCAGTACCCGGGAGTGGCGCCGCAGTTGGCCGCGCTCGGGGTGGACACCGACCTGGTCACCATGACCATCGGCGGCAACGACAGCAACACCTTCATCGACGCCATCCTGGCCTGCGGCTCGGCCGGGGTGGTCACGCTCGGGTTCGGGCACCCGTGCCAGTCGATCTACGGCTCCGGCTTCGACGACACCATCGACAACACCACCTACCCGGCCGTCCGGGCGGCGCTGGCCGCCGTGCACGCGAAGGCGCCCAACGCGCGGGTGGCGATCCTGGGTTACCCGTGGATCGTGCCCAGTCAGGCCGTGCCCGGGTGCTTCGCCAAGATGCCGATCGCCGCCGGCGACATCCCGTACCTGCGGGACCTGCAGACCCACCTCAACGCGGCCGTCCGGCAGGCCGCCGCCGACACCGGGTCCACGTACGTGGACATGTCCGCCGCCTCGGACGGCCACGACGCCTGCCAGCCGATCGGCACCCGGTGGGTCGAGCCGGTGCTGTTCGGTACCAACTACGTACCGGTGCACCCGAATTCGACCGGTGAGGCGGCGATGGCCGCGCAGGCCGCCGACACCCTCGGCCTCGGCTGACGGCGAGCCGGTGGCACCGCCTTCCGCCGCCCGGCCAAGTGCCGGGCGGCGGAGGCCTGTTCAGGAGCGCGCCGGAGGGTGTGCCCCGGGGTGGCCGAGCCGCGGCCGGTCACGTCGTCGTAGCCGGGGGTGGGCTTGAGGCTGCTGTCCTGGTCGAGGGTGGCCAGGTAGTCGGAGAGCGTCGGCGTGATCGTCGTGGGACCCTCGTGGGATCGGAGTGGCGGGAGGGGGGCTGATATTCGGTGGGGGTAGGGGGTGGGCACGGCGAGAATGGGCGGGTGAACGAGACCCGATCCGCACTGCCCCGGCCCGTCGTGCTTGGCATCGACGACCTGCGGCCCCTGCCGCAGGCCACCCGGATCGCCCGGACCAGCCGGGCCGGCATCGAGCTGCTGCGCGAGCACCGCGACACCTTCATCGACGAGCTCTGGCTCGACCACGACCTCGGCGGCGAGGACAGCATCCTGCCCGTGGTGACCCTCCTGGAGGAGGCCGCCTTCCACGGCGAGCCGTACCGGATCGGCACGGTCTTCGTGCACAGCGCCAACCCGATCGGTGCCGAGACCGTGGTCCGTTCGCTGCTGCGCTGGGAGTACCGCGTCCGCCGGGCCGTGGCCTGAGGGCAGGTGGCCTGGTGGATCGGGTGATGCTGCCCGGTGGTCGGGGTCAGTGGCGGATGAAGGGGAGGTCGGCCGGGCTGACCCGGTCGCGGGGGCCGGCGGCGCGGAGGACCACGTCGAGGACACGGGCGGGGTCGGCGGTGTAGGCGTGGGAGAACCAGGCCATGTTGGCCTCGACCACGGACCAGCGGTGGCCCGGGCGGTAGGGGTGGAGGAGTTGGCCGAGGTCGAGGACGACGGCGCTCGGGAGGGTGGGGCCGGTGGTGGCGAGCAGGTGGGTGACGAACTCCTGGAGCTCCGGCCCCTCGGTGGTGAGGGGGCGGGGGTCGAGCCGGCCGTGGGCGGCGTAGCGGCCGGCGGTGGCGATCTCGCCGTCGAGCAGGAAGAGGCGGTACTCCGCCGCGAAGGTGACCACCTCGGAGAGCAGCACCGGAGTGGCCGGATCGAGGTCGGCGGGCAGCTGGGAGCCGTGGGAGTAGACGGCGGCCGGGAAGGACTTCTCCCGGGGCGGCTTGACGAAGGTGGGGCGGTCGATCGCCCGGGCGTCGGCCACGGTGGCGGAGCGGATCTCGCGGCCGGTGAACTCGGAGGGCAGCTCGGCGAGCCAGTCGTCGGTCGGTTCGAGCAGCGCGAAGCCGAGCCGGTCGGCCAGTCGGGCGCCGGCGATCGGACCGCCGTACCAGTGGGCCGGGCGGGCCGGGTGGGCCGGGTGGGCCTCGGGGCCGGAAGCCGTGGCGAGGTCTTCGGCGGCGCGGACGGGCAGGCCCCGATCGGCCGCCGCCTCGGCGAGCAGCTCCATCGTGGACGTGCGGCGGCCGGGCATGACCAGCACTGCGCTCTCCTGGGATCGGTGCGGTGGGGGTGAGGGTGGGACGGGTGAGGTGCCAGGGTAGGGCGTGGGGGCGTTCGGTTGCACACGGGTATTCGGGGGTGGTGAACTCCCGGCCCGCGCGTGGTGGTGAGCGATCCGGTGGCGGCGACGGTGCCCGAGGGCGCGGACGGCCAGCCCCGGTGGTGGCGTTGCGGCGGGCGGGAGTACGCGGCGGCGCTCCGGGGACCACGGGCCGTGGTCCCCGGAGCGCCGGGCCGGGAGGGTGGTGGGGCCGGGAGGGTGGCGGGGTCAGGAGAGGTGGCTGAACACCCCGCTCTGGCCGGCCTTGTCGACGGCGACCTGGTCGATGCTGGTGACCGGGGTGCCGGTTGTGGTCAGGGTCGGGTGGCCGGCCTGGACGGTGTAGAGGTTGCCGGTGGTGTAGCCGCGCAGGACCGTGCCGTCGGCCGGGGTCTGGCGCAGGTGGCTGTAGAAGGTGGTGCTGCCCGCGAGGCCGACCGCGTTGGTGTCCACGGTGGTGTAGGACTGGAAGCCGCCCACGTTGTTCCAGTTGGTCACCGCAGTAGCCAGGGCGGTGGCGAGGCGGCGGGTACGGCTGGCGGACATGGGGGTCTCCCGGTGGGGGTGGCGGGAACGCTCAGCGCTCGTGGAGGGTGTCGAGGTCGACCGGCGACTGCGGCGAGGCGGGCTCGGCGGTCCAGCCGGTCAGGCGGGGCGAGGCGGCGAGGGCCCGTTCGGCCAGCCGGAGCGAGGCCTCGGGCGGGCGGGGGCCGGCGTGGCGGTGGAAGAGGGCCAGGTCGAGGGAGCCGGGGTGGGGGCCGGGCCGGGCCCGGACGTGTTCGAGCTGGTCGGAGGGGAGGGCGGCGGCCCGCAGGAGGCTCACCAGCACGGAGGGCGGGAGGCCGTCGGGTGGTCGGTCCGGCCCCGGCCGTAGGCGGAGGAGGACGAGCTCCACGGCGGTCAGCCGGGGGGACGGGCGGCGCGGGCGGTGCGGCTGCGGGCGGGCATGGCGGGGTCCCCGTTCGTCGTGGTGGTGGGTGCGGCTTGCGTGGTCCCGGGGGTCGGAATCCGGGTATCGGTGTCCGGGTGTCGGGGTATTGGGGTCCGGTTCTCGTCGTCCGGGCCTCGGTGCCCGGTTTTCGGTGTCCGGGTGGGCCTCCTGGCTGCTGAGCAAGAGTCTGACCGGCTGCCGGGGTGCCCCGGAAGCCATTCGCGGTGGCACCGGGTGGCCTGGCACCATCTGTCCAGCCCGCCGGCCACGCCGGCGGACCCGACGGATCCCGGGAGAACTGCTGGTCACCGAGGTGAGGGGGGTGGCACCATCGCCGCCACGGTGCTGTGACAGGAGAGGCACACGGTGACGGGGGTCGCGATGGTGCTCACCGCGTTCGGGTTGGACCCGGTGGCGGAACAGGTCTACCGGGGGATGCTGGCCTTCCCCGGCGTCGGCGTACGGGAGTTGGCGGAATACACGCTGCTGACCGAGCAGCAGGTCAGGGACGGTCTGGACGTACTCGGCGACCACGCCCTGCTGCGCGCCTCGCGGGAGGAGCGGGGTGCGCTGCGCCCGGTCAGCGAGCAGCGGGCGATGGCGATCCTGATCGAACGCCAAGCCGCCGAACTTGCCGCTCGCCAGGCGCAGTTGGAAGCCGGGCGGCGCGTCCTGAGCGACCAGCTGGCACAGGACGTGGGTGTGGCGGGCGTCGAACGGCTACAGGGCCTGGACGCCGTGCAGGGGCGGCTCGAAGACCTGCTGACCGCCGCCGTCACCGAGGTGCTGACCATCCGGCCCGGCGGCCCGCAGCCCGCCGAGGCGCTGGCTGCCGCCCGCCCGCTGGACCGCGACCTCGCCGCCCGGGGCCTGGCCCTGCGCTGCATCTACCAGGACAGTCTGCGCGCTGACCGGCTCACCATCAACTATGCTCGCTGGCAACGGGATTCGGGCACGCGGGTCCGTACCGCCCCGCTGCTGCCGCCCCGGCTGACGCTGATCGACCGCACCACCGCGATGGTGCCGCTCGCCCCTGCCGGAGCCTAGCCGGGCGCCGCGCTGCTCCGCGAACCCTGTGTGGTGGCCAGCCTGCTCGCCCTCTTCGAGCAGACCTGGCAGGACGCCACCGAGCTCGACGCCCCGGCCGCCGGCACCCCGGACGGGGGCGGGATCAGCCCCGCCGAGCTCGAACTCCTCAAGATGATCGCCGCCGGCAGCACCGATCAGGCCGCCGCCAACCGCCTCGGCATCTCGCTGCGGACCGTCCGGCGCCGGATGGAGGAGCTGATGAACCGGTTGGAGGCCACCAGCCGGTTCGAGGCCGGGCTCAAGGCCGCCAAGCGGGGCTGGCTCTGATGGTCCTCATCCCGGCGATGCGGGATCTGACGGCGCTGGGCCTGGCGGCCTCCCGGTGGTGGTCTTCGTAGGATGAGTGGAGCTCCTCCGGGAGGGGAACGGCGCCGGGAGGGGACAGGATGCACCAGGAGAGGCCGCAACTGCTCGGTCGGGCAGCTGAGTTGGCGGAGCTGGACGGGCTGTTGCGCGAGCTGCGGGAGGGGCGCAGCCGGGTGCTGGTGCTGCGCGGTGAGGCCGGGGTCGGCAAGTCCGTGCTGCTCGACCTGCTGGCCGAGCGGGCCGCGCCCTGGCAGACCGTCCGAGCCGCCGGGGTGGAGGACGAGGCCGAGTTCGCCTACGCCGCCCTGCAACGGCTCTGCGCACCGCTGCTGCCAGGCCTGGACCGGCTGCCGCCGGTGCAGCAGGAGGCGCTGCGGGTCGCGTTCGGGCTGAGCGCCGGGCCGCCACCGGAGATGCTGCTGGTCGGGCTGGCGGTGCTCGGGCTGTTCGCGGAGGCCGCCGCCGAGGCCCCGCTGCTCTGCCTGGTGGACGACGCGCAGTGGCTGGACCTGATGTCGGAGCGGATCCTGGCCTTCGTCGGTCGTCGGCTGGACGCCGAGGCGGTCGGTCTGGTGTTCGCCGAGCGGACCACGGGGGTGGAAGGGAGCTTCGGCGGGTTGCCGGAGCTGGTCCTGCGCGGGCTGCCCGATGCCGAGGCCCGGGCGTTGCTCGACCGGGTGTTGCCCGGCCCGGTGGACGACCGGGTGCGGGACCGGATCGTCGCCGAGACCGGCGGCAACCCGCTCGCGCTGCTCGAACTGCCGCGCGGTCTGGCCCCCGCCGAGCTGGCCTTCGGCTTCGGCGGCCCCGGCGCCGGCCCGCTGGCCACCCGGGTCGAGGACGGCTTCCGCCGCCGCGTCGAGGCGCTGCCGGCCGACACCCGCGCCCTCCTGCTGCTCGCCGCGCTCGAACCGGTCGGCGACGGCCCGCTGCTCTGGCAGGCGCTGCGCCTGCTCGGCATCGGCCCGGAGGCGGCGGCCCCCGCCGAGGCGGCCGGTCTGATCACGCTCGGCGCCTCGGTCCGCTTCCGGCACCCGTTGGTGCGGTCCGCCGCCTGGCGTGGCGCGGCGGCTGCCGAACTGCGGTCGGCGCACCGGGCCTTGGCCGAGGCCACCGATGCCGGACGCGACCCCGACCGGCACGCCTGGCACCGGGCCCATGCCGCCGCCGGACCGGAGGAGGAGGCCGCCGCCGCACTGGAACGCTCCGCTGACCGGGCGCTCGCCCGGGGCGGCCGGGCAGCCGCCGCCGCCTTCCTGGAGCGGGCGGCTGCTCTCAGCCCGGACCCGAAGGCACTGGCCCGCCGCGCCCTGGCAGCCGCCACGGCCCAACTGGCCGCCGGCCTCCCCGCCCGAGTCCCCGACCTGCTCGCCGCCGCCGAACTCGGCTCGCTCGACCCCTGGCAGCAGGCCGACGCCGCTCGCCTGCGGGCCCGCGCTCTGGCCTCGGCCGATCCCGGGGCCGCCGCGGTCGGCCCGCTGCTCGAAGCGGCGGCCCGTTTTGCCGACCTCGACCCGGTGGCGGCCCGCGGGACCTGTCTGGCGGCCTTCGCCGCCGCGCTGTGGGCGGGGCGGGCGGAGCCGGGGGCCGTGCGGCGGGTGGCGGTGGCCGCCGCTGCGTTGCCGACGGGGGAGGGACCGGCGGGGGAGGAGTCGGCGAGGGAGGAGCCGGTGGGGGAGGAGCCGGTGGGGGTGCTGCTCCGGGCTCTCGAAGGCTGGGCCCGGGCCGGGGAGGCGGAGCGCCGGGAGGCGTGGAGCGGGTTCGCGGAGGTCGGGCGGGCGGTGGAGACTTCCGAAGGAGCCGGTCTCGCTGGTCGGTTGACGGCCGTTGAGGCGGATCCCCTGCTGCGGTGGCTGGTTGCGCAGGGGGCGGCCGAACTCGGTGACCTGCGAGGGTGGTTGGCGGTCACCGAGCGGGCCGTGCGGGTGGCCCGGGAGAGTGGGGCGTTCTCGGTGCTGTCGACGGCCGCGCCCGAGTGGGCGGCGGCGCTGCTGTTCGCGGGGCGGTTCGTCGAGGCCGGGGAGCTGTTGGCGCGGGCCGCACCGGTCGAGGAGGTGGCCGGGGCGGCGGCCCGGAGTGGGGTGGCCGCGCTGCTCGGGGCGTACCGGGGACAGGAGCGCGCCGCCCTCGAGCTGATCGAGGCGGCGGAGCGGGAGGGCGCGCGGCGCGGCCTCGGCCGGCTCACCGGGCTGGCCGCCGGGGCGCGGGCGCTGCTGCACAACGGCCTGGGCAACTACCCGGCCGCGCTGGCGGCGGCCCGCCGTGGGGTCGAGTACCGGGATTTCGGTCTCCAACCTTGGCTGCTGGGCGAGTTGGTCGAGGCCGCCGTGCGGGCCGGGGAGCCGGAGGCGGCGGCCCAGGCACGCGGGCTGCTGGCCGACCGGGCCGGGGCGGGTACGCCCTGGGCACTCGGCTCGTATGCGCTGGCCCGCGCCCTGACCGGTGAGTCCGGCGGGGTCGAGGAGCAGTACCGGGAGGCCGTGGCACGGTTCGCCGAGGGTGGGCTGGCCCCGGCCGAGGCCCGGGCCCGGCTGCTGTACGGCGAGTGGCTGCGCCGGCAGAACCGGCGGGGGCAGGCCCGGGAGGAGCTGCGGGCGGCGCACGAGGCGGTGACGGTGATGGGGCTGGAGGCCTTCGCCGAACGGGCCCGCCGGGAGCTGCTGGCGACCGGCGAGACCGTCCGCAAGCGGGTGGTGGGTGCTCCGGTGCTCACCCCGCAGGAGGCCCAGATCGCCCGACTCGCGGCCGGCGGCCACCCCAACGCCGAGATCGGCGCCCAGCTCTTCCTCAGCCCCCGCACGGTGGAGTGGCACCTGCGGAAGGTCTTCACCAAGCTCGGGATCACCTCCCGCCGCGAGATCGAGGGCGCGCTGGCGGGGGCGTAGCCGCCCAGCGGGATAAATCAGGCGCGGTCCGACCGTGCCGCGTGATACCCCTCCTTGCCATGAACGACCTTGAGATGAGCGACCTGGTGACGGAGCGGCTCGTGCTCCACCCGCTGACCGCCGGCGAATCGGAGCGGCTGGTGGCGGGCGAGCCCGAGGCCGGAGCCCGGTGGGCGCCCGGATACCCCACCGTCGGGGACGTCATGGCCGCCACGCGATTCCTGGGCACCTGTACGAAGACCAGCGCCCCGCAGGGCCTGCCGTTCGGCAACTTCGAGATCCGTCGCCGCGCGGACGGTCAGGCGATCGGCGGCATCGGATTCCACGGGCTGCCGGACGAGCAGGGCAGCGTCTCGGTCGGCTTCGGCCTCAGCCCGGCGGCGCAGGGCCAGGGTTACGCTGCCGAGGCCCTGCGCCACCTGCTGCTGTTCGCGCGGGAGTGCGGTGTCACGTCCGTGCGGGGCGGCACCAGCCGGGAGGACACCGCGGGTCAGCGGGTCATGACGGCAGCCGGCATGCGGCTGACCCACCAGGACGAACAGGTCAGCCACTTCGAGATGACCTGGACCGACCTGTCCGGCTGACCGGCGGCCGGCCGGTTCAGCTTCAGCGACCGGCCAGCCGGACAGGCCGGTCCAGGGCCCGCTCCACGCCGTCGGAGACCTCCGGGCCCCGGCCGTCGCGGGCACTCCCGGGGCGGAGGTCGTCGCCGAGCGCCCTCGCCCGGCCCAGTGGATATGGCGTCAGCGGGTGGCGTGGGCGGCCTGTTCGATGATCTCGGTGACCAGGGCGGGGTGGGAGAGGGCGACGGAGTGGGAGGCGGCGACCTCGGTGGGGTGGGCGTGGGCTCGGGTGGCCATGAAGCGTTGGGCGGCGGGCGGGATGTTGCGGTCTTCGGTGGTGATCACGTCCCAGCTGGGGATCGACTGCCAGGCGGCGGTGGTGGCCGGTTCGGTCAGGGCGGACTGGGCGATGGGGCGTTGGGCGGCGGCTGCGAGGGCGGCTCGGCCGGAGGGGACGTCGGCGGCGAACTGGGCCCGGAACTTGTCCTGTCGGATGTACAGGTCGGTGCCGGTGCTGCCGTCGGGGTTGGTGAAGGGCACCGGGTCGAGGGCGGCGGGCAGGGTGGATCCCGGGTAGCGGTTGGTGAGTTGGAGCGCGGTCTCGCCCGGGGCGGGGAGGAAGGCGGCGACGTAGACCAGGGCCTTGACCCGGGGCTCGCCGACGGCGGCCTCGCTGATCACCGAACCGCCGTAGGAGTGGCCGACCAGGACGAGCGGGCCCTTGAGGTGGTCGAGCAGGCTGCGGAGTGCGGCGGCGTCCGAGGCCGGGCCGCGCAGCGGGTTGGCCGCCGCCACCACCGGGTAGCCGGCCCGGCGCAGGCGGGCGCTGACGCCGTCCCAGCTGGAGGCGTCGGCGAAGGCGCCGTGCTCCAGCACGATGGTGGGCTTGGGCTCCCGGTCCGCGGCCGGGGTGGTGGCGTTCGCGCTGCCGGTGACGGCCAGGGCGCCGAGCGCCAGGGCGGCGGCGCCGGCGAAGAGGCGGTGACCGCGCTTGGTGGCGGGCGGGCGCTTGGTGCTGGACAAGGGGATCACGCTCCGAGCGGGAGAAGGTGGGGTAGGGGAAGGTGGTACCGACGGGCTTCACTTTCCCGTGCCGGCGCAGCCGGTGCATCGGTCAGATGACGGCCGAGTGACTGTGCGTCAGATGACTGATGTGGTGGTTGGGGTGCGGCGGTCAGGGTGGGTGGGTCAGCCATCGAACCCGAGGAGTGGAGACCATGAAACGACGGTTCCTGACCGTTGCCGCCGCCTGCCTGCCGCTGGCCGCCGTCGGCTTCGCGCCGGTGAGCGCTTCGGCTGCGACGGCTCAGGCCGCTGCGGTGGCGGCCGGCCCGGCGGCCTTCGGCTGTGCGGCGCCCCAACTGACGGCCCCGGTCGGCACGGTGGTGGAGTCGGCCACGGCCGCTGCCGTGCCGGCCGGGACCTTCCAGGTGCCCGGTGTCCCGCCGCTCGGCGGCTACCCCGTGCCGGAGGTGCCGGCGCACTGCGAGGTGACGGTCATCCTGACCCACCCCGGAGCGGCCGACCATGCCAAGGTCAATGTCTGGCTGCCGCAGGGTGGTTGGAACGGACGGTTCCAGGCCGTCGGCGGCGTCGCGTACGCCGCCGGGGACAACGGTGCCGGGCTCGCCGGTGCCGTCAAGCAGGGCTACGCCGCCGCGACCACCGATGCCGGGGTCGGCGGCGCGCTGGAGACCGGGTGGGGGCTCGACGCCGCCGGGCAGGTGAACACGGCGCTGCTGGACAACTTCGCCGCCCGCTCGGCGCACGAGATGGCGCTGGTGGGCAAGGAGGTGGTGGCTGCGGTCTACGGGCGAGCCGCGAGCTACTCGTACTGGAACGGCTGCTCCACCGGTGGGCGGCAGGGCTACCTGGAGGCGCAGCGGTACCCGACCGACTTCAACGGCATCAACGCCGCTGCACCGGCGATCAATTGGAACCAGTTCGAGGTCGCCACGCTCTGGCCGCAGGTGGTGATGAACGAGACGCACACCTACCCGACCGGGTGCGAGTTCGAGGCCTTCGACCGAGCCGCCGTGCAGGCCTGCGACAAGCTGGACGGCCTGGCGGACGGGGTGATCAACGACCCGGGCCGGTGCGAGTTCGACCCGAGCCGGTTGATCGGCACCAAGCTGCTCTGTGCGGGCAAGGAGGTGACCGTCACGGCGGCCGACGCCGAGGTGGTGCGCCGGATCTGGGACGGGCCGCGCGGCGCGGACGGCAGGCGGCTCTGGTACGGCCTGCCGGTCGGCGCCGACTTCGGCGCGCTGGCGGGTACCACCACCGGCCCGGACGGCAGCACCACGGGCGCGCCGTTCTCTGTCCCGGCCCAGTGGGTGGCCACCTTCGTGGAGCGGCAACCCGGGTTCGACACCGCGCACTTGAGCTATGCGCAGTTCGAGCGGATCTTCCGCACGGCCCGCGCCGAGTACGACGCGGTGATCGGCACCCGGGACGCCGACCTCGGCGCCTTCCGCGACGCGGGTGGCAAGCTGCTCACCTGGCACGGCTCGGCCGACCAGTTGATCCCCACCGCCGGAACGGTGGACTACCGCAGGCGGGTGGAGGCGAAGCTCGGCGGGACGCGGCGGGTGGACGAGTTCTACCGGGTCTTCCTGGCGCCCGGGGTCTCGCACTGCGGCCTGCTCGGCGGCCAGGTGGACGACTTGGCGGCGCTGACCGCCTGGGTGGAGCAGGGCAAGGCACCGGCCGTACTGCACGCCACCCTGCCCACCGCGACCGGCCCGGCCGCCCGCGAGCTGTGCCGCTACCCGATGGTCTCCCGCTACACCGGTCACGGTGATCCGTCTGACGTGAGCAACTTCCGCTGCGTGCGGGGAAGTTGATCGATAGCGGTCAGTGCAGTCGGTCTGCGTCGAGGACGGCCCTGGCGAAGGCGGTCGGGGCCTCCTGCGGGGCGTTGTGGCCGGTGCCGGCGAGGACGCGGTGCTCGTACGGGCCGGTGAAGAGCTTGCGGTAGGCCGTGCCGTCGGTGGAGGCGAGGAAGGGGTCGAGCTCCGGGTCCAGGGTGATGGTCGGGACGGTGATCGGCGGGCGGTCGGCGAGGAGTTGCTCGTAGCGGTCGTAGCGGCGCTCGCTGTCGGCCAGGCCGAGGCGCCAACGGTAGTTGTGCACCACGATCGCGGCGTAGTCCGGGTTGTCGAAGGCGGCGGCGGTACGGGCGAAGGTGGCTTCGTCGTACCGCCAGCCGGGCGAGACCTCGTCCCAGACCAGCCGGGCCAGGTCGCGCCGGTACTGCGGGTCCTGCAGTGCGGCGCGGCCCCGGTCGGTGGCGAAGTAGTACTGGTACCACCAGGTGTGCTCGGCCTTCGGCGGCAGCGGGTGCTGCTGGGCGGGCAGGTTGGTGACCAGGTACCCGCTCACCGAGACCAGCGCCTTGACCCGCTCGGGCCAGAGCGCCGCGAGGATGTCGGCCGTCCGTGAGCCCCAGTCGAAGCCGGCCAGCACGGCGCGGGGGATCCGCAGCGCGTCCATCAGGGCGAGGATGTCGAGGGCGATCGCGGACTGCTGGGCGTTGCGAACGGTGCTCCTGGCGCGGAAGGTGGTGCTGCCGTGGCCGCGCAGGTACGGCACGATCACCCGGTAGCCCGCCGCCGCGAGCAGCGGCGCCACCTCGACGAAGCTGTGGATGTCGTAGGGCCAGCCGTGCAGGCAGATCACCACCGGCCCGTGCGCGGGCCCCGCCTCGGCGTAGCCCACGTCGAGCAGCCCGGCCCGGACCTGCTTGAGCTCGCCGAAGCTGGCGTGGGGGTCCGAAGTGGCCTTGGCCGAAGGGGCGTTGAAGGTGGTGCCGAGTGAGACGGCGGCGGTGGCCTTGGTGAAGGTGCGGCGGTCGATCATGTTCGGTCCTCTGTTCTCGGAGCGGGGATCAGGGGCGGGTGACTGATGCGGTGCGGGTGAGGGCGTCGCGCAGGGCCGCTCGGGTCGTGACGCCCAACTTCGGGAAGGCGTGGTACAGATGCGAGCTGACGGTGCGTGGGGAGAGGTGCAGCCGGGCGCCGATCTGCTTGTTGGTCAGGCCGCCGGCGGCCAGGTCGGCGATCCGGTGCTCCTGCCAGGTCAGCGTGGGCAGTTCGGGTGGTGCGGTGGGTGCGCGGAGGGGGGCGGCGCGGCCGGGGGTGGAGTCGGTGGTGGAGTCGGGTGTGGAGTCGGGGAAATCCGTCATCTGGGGGTACTCCCTCTCGGTAGGGGTGGCGGTCAGCTGTCGAGGCCGGCGGCGCGGGCCAGGTGGGCGGCGTACCAGGTGGGCCAGTCCTCGTCGCGGTGGCCGAGTTCGAGTTCGTACGCGTGGTGGGCGAGGGCGGTGTCGCGTAGGGCCGCCTCGATCTCCTCGGCCGAGCGGTACACGGCGTGGCTGATCCGGCCCGGGCGGCGGGTGGTGACCTCCTGGAGCAGGAAGGTGTTGCCGTCCGGGTCGGCGAAGGAGGCGAAGGAGCCGTACGAGCGCCGCTCCGGGTGCGGGCCGGGCACCCGGTGGGCCGTCCCCGCGTGGTGGAAGACGCCGCCGGCGTCGTGGAACACCTCGCTGACCTCGACCCCGGCGGCCACCAACTCGGCCCGGGCCGCCAGGATGTCTGCCACGATCAGGTGCACGCCCTGCTCGGAGCCGGGCGCGGCCTCCGTCACCCCGCTGCCGATGACCAGTGAGACGGCCGACCCGGGCGGGGTCAGGTGCACCACCCGGAACCCCTCGGGCCCGGCGAAGTCCACGTCCTCGCGGAACCCGATCCGGGTGTAGAACTCCTTGGCCCGGTCCACGTCCGACACCGGGACCACCACGACCTCGATCTTGAACTCCACCATCTGCCCGCTCATCTGCCCGCTCCGTCCGTCTCGCTGACCACCGCTCGGCGGCCACCGATGACGATGCCGGACCGGCGGGCCGGTCGAGCCCGTGCTCGACCCTGGTCACCCCTGGCCCGGGTACGGGCCCGTGCCCGGCCCGGGGCAGGCCCGGGTGAGGGCCAGGGGCGGACACGGGCTCGACGGGGTGGGGCGGCCGGGGAGTCTGGGGTCAGCCGGCGACGGCACCGAGACGAGGAGCAGAGACCATGGCGACCATCCACTTCACCGAGCAGACCACGGCCACCCCCGAGCAGTTCGTGGCCTGCCTGACCGACTTCGGGCCGGGCCGGCAGGAGCTGTTCCCCAACAGCGCGGACGAGTACCTGCGGATCCATGCGACGGGGGAGAGCCGGGCCGAGGTCACCGAGGGGTCGGGCGGGGTGTGGGAGCGGCTGCGGTACGACTGGTCCGACCCCGAGCGGGTGGTGATGACCACGGTGGACTCCAACCTCTGGGGCGGCGCCTCGGGTCACACCTACGCCTTCACCCGGCTGCCCGACGGCTCGACCCGGCTGGACGTGACGGTGGTCCGCGAGGGCAGGAACCTCAAGGGCCGGGTCACCGGCCTGCTGCTCGGCAGCGTGGGCCGGGGCGTGCTGGCCAAGGCACTGAAGCAGACTGTGCGGGCCGTCGAGGCGCGGCAGCGGCTCGCCCGGCCGTGAGGCGCGGGTGGGCTGCTCGGCCGTGAAGGCTGGTGGGCCGTTCAGCCGTTCAGCCGTTCAGCCGTTGAGCCGTTGGGCCGTTCAGTCTTTCAGCCGTGCGGGCGGAAGCAGGCGCAGATGGTCTTGCCGTCGGCCTGCGGGTAGGCCCGCCAGCTGTCGGCGAGCACGGCGACGATGGCCAGGCCGCGTCCGCCGGCCCGGTCCTCGTCCGGCGGACGGGGGGCCGGCAGTTCGGGCGAGTGGTCGTGGATGCTGACGTACAGGCAGTCCCGGTCCCGGAGCAGCACGAGCTGGGCGCTGCTGTGCGCGTGCACATGGGCGTTGGTGACCAGCTCGGAGACGGCCAGCAGCACATCGTCCACGGTGTCCGGCGCCCTGGACGTCCACCCGAGGTCGGCCAGGTGCTTGAGTGTCCAACGTCGGGCCGCGCGTGGCCCGTTGCCCACCGGGAAGCACCGCGCCCACCCGGTGGCGCTCACCTTTCGTCCCATGATCAGCCTCCGTTCTACGGGGTCTCCCTGTTCTTCGTGTACCCCGTGGCACGGACCACGACCATCGCGGCCGGTCGGTTCAGGACTTGACCACCTGGAGCACCTTGCCGGTGGCGCCGGCGGTGAGGTAGCCGCCGCTGCCGTAGTCGTCGGTGAGGTAGTAGCGGATGGTGATCTCGTCGGAGAACCAGCCGTAGTCCACGATCAGGTAGCGCGACTTGGGGTTGGCGACGCCGAGGCGGGTCTTGGCCGTGGCCAGGGTGGCGGGGAGCTGGTTCCAGTCGATCTTGGTGAGATCGACGGTCTTGGCGTCGGACTGCACGGTGCCGGTGCGGTCGCGGGTGACCTTGCCGTCGCGGTAGTCGACCGAGTCGTAGTGGTGCGGGTTGTCCTTCGAGACCACGTCGGCGCTGGCGTAGTCCGGGTAGACCGTCATGTCGGTGATCGTGCTGCTGCCGGTGGCCGCGCTGATCGCCGCCACCAGGCTGCGGGCGCCGTCCGGGGTGAGCAGGTCCTTGCCGGTGGCGGGCACGGCCGCGGTGCTCGGGCTGGAGTCCTCGGGGACGTCGGTGGTGAGGGCGGCGGTGGGTGTGGTGGCGCCGGGCGTCTTCGCCGTGGGCGGGGCGGCCTTCGGGGTGGTGGACTGGCCGGCCGAGCCGGCGGTGGCGTGGTTGCCGGAGTCGAGCAGGCCGGGCAGCAGCGACCAGCCGAGCAGGGCGATCACCGCGACGCCGGCCGCCGCCGCGAGGGCCGGGCCGGTGCGGCGGGCCGGCTTCCGAGCGGGCGGCTGGAGGGGCTGGTGCGGTGGGGTCTGGGCGTAGCCGGTGGGGACGGCGTCCTGTGGCCCGCCGTTGCGGGGAGGGTAGGGCGTGTGCGGCGCTTGTGGCGCGGGGGTGGCCTGGGTCGGGGTGTAGGGGGACGGCGGGGTGTGGGGCGCCGCGGTCGCCTGGGTGGGGGAGTACGGGGTGCCGTGGGCCGTGGTGCCGTCGAGGCCCTGCTCGGCGGCGGCGAACAGGCGGTCGAGCCGGGCGGCGTCCGGGCGGGCGGCCGGGTCGCGGGAGAGCAGGGCGGCCAGGGTCGCGCCGAGCGGGCCGGAGCGGGTCGGCGGGGGGAGGGGCTCGTCGAGGATCGCGGCCAGGGTGGCCAGGGTGGTGGCGCGGCGCAGCGGGTGGTGGCCCTCCACGGCGACGTACAGCATCATGCCGAGCGACCAGAGGTCGGAGGAGGGGTTGCCCTCCTGGCCGCGGATCCGCTCGGGGGCGATGAACTCGGGCGAGCCGATCAGCGAACCGGTGGCGGTGAGGCTGGTGGTCTCGCTCAGGGCGGCGATGCCGAAGTCGGTGAGTACGGGGGTGCCGTCGGTGCGCATCAGCACGTTGGCCGGCTTGACGTCGCGGTGCAGGATGCCGGCGGCGTGGGCCGCGCGCAGCGCGGAGAGCAGGCCGCGGCCGATCCGGGCGGCCTCGGCCGGGGCGAGCGGGCCCTGCTTGATCCGGTCGTGCAGCGAGCCGCCGGTGACCAGCTCCATCACCAGCCAGGGGTGCGGGAGTTGGGCGTTGTCCACGATGTGGTAGATGATCACCACGTTGGGGTGCTGGAGCCGGGCCAGCGCCTGCGCCTCGCGCAGCACCCGCTCGCGCAGCTCGTACGCCGCCGCCGGGTCGGCCGCGAGCATGGCCGGGTCGGGCGGCCGCACCTCCTTGAGGGCCACCTCCCGCTGCAGCACCACGTCCCGGGCCCGCCAGACCAGGCCCATGCCGCCGCCACCGAGCCGCTCCAGCAGTTCGAAGCGGCCGTCGATGAGCTGGGCGCCTGGCCCCTCGGTAGTCATGGCGGTCATCGTAGGGGCTCGGGCGGACAGCTTTTCGACGCAGGTGGGGGCCCTGGGGCCGATCCGTTTCGTGCGAACGGCGGTTCGTGGGCGGAGCGGAGGGCCCCAGGTGCAGCGGGGGCTCAGACGGGGCTCAGGCCCGGGAAGGGGCGGGGATGACGCGCCGGCGGTGGTGTTCCTCGGCGAGGTCGTGCAGGCGGGCGTGGAGTAGGTCGGCCACGGTGGCGTTGGTATCGCCGGATTCGGCGAAGGGGTGAACAATTTGACGGACAGTCAGTTTGTGCGGGGCGGAGATCTGGGTCGTGGCCGACAGGGGTCGCATCGACTGGCATAGGGTCTGATGCCCAGACGAAGGGACGGACCCACCGTGATCTCCGACTACCAGCAACTGCTGCGCGAACGGTTCCGGTCCGTTCCCGTCCTGCCGGCGCCCACTCCTTGGCGCGGGACCTTCGGGCGGTGCACTCCGATCGGCGGGCTGCTCGGCATCGGCTTCGCCACTGCGCCCGAGGACGACCGCGATCTGGTGATGGTGGTTTCGGTCGACGGCCACGGGCTCTTCGACGCCGCTACCGGCGAGAAGATCGCCCGGGAACTCGACCCTGGTCCCGAGGACAGCACCCCCGACGCCGTGCCCGATCTCTCCTGCCCCGGCATCGGCCCGCTCGCCGGGACCCGCGTTCGCATCGCCGGGCTCTTCGGGGGCGGTCTGCACACCACCACTCAGGACGGTTGGACGGTGGAGGTCGTCAGTCCGGATTGGCCGAACGACCGCGTTCTGCTGTCGACCGACGGCGGCATGCCGCACGACGGCCCGCACGGCGAGACCTGGTGGCACATCTTCGACTCCGCTCACTCCGAGCTCCGCGCCGCCGGCTTCTCCCCGTCCGGGCGCACCCTTGCCGTCGCCACCAGCAGCGACCTCACACTCTGGACCCGCCCGGCGGTCGAGGTGGCCGAGGGCGACGCGTGACGCGTGACGCCCCGAGGTGCTGCGCGCGCGGCGGACGTCGGCCGGCCCGGGTGCTGATCATGATGGGAACTGACGCGCTGGCTGCAGGCCGACACGGCGCAGAGCCCCCACCGGATTCGGTGGGGGCTCGGGTGTGGGGAGGAGAGCGGCGGGACTAGTTTCAAGGATTGGTGAGAAGGAAGCCCTGCCATGGCCTCGCCCGAGGGAAAGGTAGCAGTTACTCCGGGATCAGGTCACGGAGGTTTTCCGGGGTGATCACGGTGGAGCCGGGGTGGAGGCCCTCGGGGCGGGTCAGGCCGAGGTAGGTGATCGGGAAGGCGGGGGGCGTCTGGGGGAGCGGGAGGGCGGGGGACATCAGGCTGGTGAGGTAGCGGACGGTCAGGTACTGGCGCTCGACCACGGCTTGGACGAGCTGGGCGACCGAGACGCGGTTGGACTCGACCCGGTTGGCGGTCGGGTAGCCCTTGAGGTGGAGGTGGAGCCACTTCGCGTACCAGTCGTCGCCGTAGCGGGCGAAGACCAGGGGGAGGGCGACCCGGCCGGGGCCGCGGAGCTCGGACTTGGCGCGGACGGTCCTGGGCTCGAAGGGGAGGCCGAGGGCGGCCGGGTCGCGGAGCATGAAGCCGAAGAAGGACTCCGCCACCTCCTCGAAGCCCTCGCCGGAGTAGATGTTGACCTGGGGCACGATGTAGTCGCCGGTGACGGCGCCCAGCCGGAGGTTGATGAACTCGCTGGCGCCGTCGGGGGCTTCGGTGATGTCGCCGGAGTGCTCGCCGTCCATGGTGGTGAGGGCGGTGTAGGAGAGCCAGGAGAGGGTCTCGTACTTGGCGTCGAGCATCAGCGCGGCGAGGTCGAAGTCGGTGCTGCGGGCGGTCTCCTTCCAGTACACGAAGAAGCGCAGGTGCTCGCCTTCCACCAGGAGTTGGGAGCCCCGGGGGAGCACGCCGAGCCCGCCGGTGGTGGCCCGGCCGCTGAGCGGGAGGGCGACGTCGAGGATCGCCGGGTCCACGTAGAGGTGGTCGGGGCGGGGGAGGCGGCGGCGCAGCTCGGCGTCGAGCAGGGTGGTGAGGCGCTCGCGCAGGGCCGGCAGCAGGGGCGGGCGGGTGTCGGCCGTGGCCCAGGCGCCGCCGCGGCGGTTGACGAAGACGCGGTGGGCGGTGCCCTGGGAGGCCCAGCGGTTCTGCAGGTGCTCGCGGACGGCGAGCAGCACGCGGCCGGCCGCGCCGGGGGCGCTGCGCTCGACGGCGGCGAGCAGGGCGTCCTGGTGTTCGGCGGCGGCCGGGTGGCGGAGCAGGCGGTCGAGGGCGCGGAACAGGCGGCCGGGGGCGGTGGCCAACTGCTCGACGGCGCCGGGGAAGTCCTCGGCGGCGAGCAGGTGCTCGACTAGGCTGTCGAAGGAGGGGGCGGGCTCCTCGCCCCGGGCCACGGCGAAGACCCGGGCGGCCTGCGGCCAGTGCGGGTACTCGTGCGGGTGGAGCCGCTCGCCGAGCCGCTTGAACGCCTCGCGGTGGGCGGGCACGTCGGCGAGCTTGGCCGGGGCGGCGGCGGTCACGGCGTCCAGGCCGGCCAGCAGCAGGCGCCGGATGCGGCGCGGGAAGGCGCGCAACCGGGTCGGGGTGGCCAGGGTCGGGTCGCCCTCGGCGAAGGCGCAGGCCAGGCGGAGCACGTCGGTGACGGTGTCCAGCAGCAGCGGGGCGCCCCGGTGGAGGCGGACCAGGTTGATCACGGCCCGGTTCTCCCGGATCGGGATCCGCTCCGGCTGGGGGCCGGCGGCGCACTCGGCGGCGAGGGTGGTGAGGTCGGCCAGGGCCTCCTCGCCGTGCGGGGTGGCGGCGGAGGCCAGCGCCAGGTAGAGGGTGGAGAGCTCCTCGGGGAGGGTGGCACCGAGGTGGAGCACGGTCAGGCGGTCGCCGGCGGTGGCAATCAACTCCTCGTGGGCGGCCAGGAGTTGCTCGTAGCCGTGCTGGTAGGTGCCGTAGCTCGGGAGGGTGAGCAGGTCGACCACGCCGGTGCTCAGCTGGGCCAGCACGGACTCGCGGGCGGCCGGGTCGGCCAGGGCCTCGGCGATGCAGCTGGTCCAGAAGTCGAAGGTGCTCGGCACGTGCAGCGGGAAGTCGACGAAGTACGCGTTGTGCCGGACGTGGTCGCCGAGCAGCTCGCGGACGGTGGCCAGGGTGCGGGCGCCGAGCTCGGTGACGGTCTGCTCGGGCAGGCCGGAGAGGTGGGCGAGCAGCGGGCCGGAGAGCTTGAAGCCCACCGAGAGCAGGGCCGTGTCCAACTGCCGTGCCGCGAACGCCCCTTGACGGGAGGATCCGGCCGGGGCGGGCGGGACGGGGAGGCGGTGGGTGTGCCGGACGACCAGGCGTTCGAGAGCGTGGACCATCCGGGAAAGATCGCAGAGCGGGCGCCCGGTGCGCAAGACGGTTTCGGTGTGCGGCGGCCGACCCCGGGGTGATGTCCCGGGGCCGGCCGCCGGCGGGCTACCAGCGCTCGGTCTCGCCGAAGAAGCCGTCCACCTGGAGGGCCGAGCCCTCCTTCTCGGCGAGGCCGAGGACCAGCGCCCCGACGGCCAGGTCCAGGACGCCGAGGCCGAAGGGGGAGAAGACGATCGGGCGGCTCCGGTCCGGGGTGACCACCCCGTTCAGCACGTCGGCCAGCGTGCCGTCGACGAACTCGCGGTGGCCGCAGGCCTGTTCGGCCAGGTGCGGAGAGGTGTTCGCCTTCATGCAGTGCTCGACGTCGTCCAGGATGTTGCAGGCGCCGAGGATCACCTCGGGGGCGAGGTCGCGCAGCGAGACGTTCAGCACCACCTGGCCGGGGTGGAAGAGCTGCGGGTCCGCCAGGTAGGGCGCGGGGGCGGTGGTGGCCAGCAGTGCCACCTCCGAGCCCCGGACCGCGGCCTCGGGGCTGGATTCCACCACGGTGTCGCAGCCGAGCACCCGGGCCGCGTGTTCGGCGAGGTGGCGGGCGTACCGCTCCTCGCGGTCGTGGACGGCGAGGAGGCCGATCTGCCAGCCCTGGGCGGCCAGGAAGTCCAGCACCGTCCGCGCGATCAGGCCGCCGCCGATCACGGCGAACCGCTCGGCCCGGCGCGTACCGGTGAGCTCCTGGGCGGCCAGCGCGGCGGAGGCGGCGGTGCGGGCCGCGCTGATCTGGGAGGCCTCCAGGAAGGCGAACGGGTAGCCGGTCTCGGCGTCGTTGAGCACCAGGACGGCCGAGGCGCGCGGGATGTTGCGCTGGATGTTGGACGGGAAGGAGGCGATCCACTTGATCCCGGCCACTTGATCCCGGCCACCTGGTGCCGGCCGCCGATCCGGGCCGGCAGGGCGATGATGCGGTCGTCGGGCCGGTCGGGGAAGCGCAGGAAGTAGCTGTCGGGGTTGACGCTGTCGCCCGCCGCGTGGGCCAGGTACGTCTCCCGCACCTCGGCCACGATCTCGGGCCGGGCCTCGGCGATGATCCCGCGGATCGCCGTACCGCCGACGACACTGAGCTCGAACACGTTCTCTCCTCCAAAGACGACGGGTGTGGGGTGACGGGTGCTCAGGAAGGCCGGCAGAGCTCGGCGAAGGCCCGGATCAGGTCCTCGGCCAGGCCGAGGGCGTACGCCCGGTCGCAGTCGGCCTGCTCGAAGAGCACCTGGACGCGGATCGGGTCGGCGTCGATCACGCCGAGGGTCACCGGGTACCCGGTCCGCTCCACCTCGCGCACGGCGGTCAGCGAGGCGGCCGGGCCGATGATCACAGCGCCGGTACGACCGGCTGACCGAGGTGGTGGCGGCCCAGGGCTGGCGCGCCGCGTAGGTCCCGCACGGACCTCACGGGTCGGGGCCGGGCGGCGCTGACGCGCCGCCCGGCCCCGTTTCCCCACCGTCGTCAGGCGTGGCGCCAGGTCATGGCGAAGGCGCTGCCGGAGAGCGCACCGGTGGTGGCCAGGACGGTCGTGCCCCGGGTCACGGTGGACTGGTGGGTGGCGTAGCTCGAGATCGGCTGGCCGTCCACGGTGACGCCGGTGAACTGCATCGGGCCGAACTTCGCCAGGGTCGGCACCGAGCCGGAGCCGATCGGCTCCATGATGGCCTCGGCGTTCACCGAGGTCGAGCTGGAGAGGGTCTTCTGGTACGTCTTCGTCCAGCCCTTGGTGGGGTCGCTCAGGGTCAGCGTGAACCGGTGGCTGCCGTTGTCGGTGACGGTGCCGGTCATCGAGTCGCCGGCCTGGACGGGCTCGCTGAAGTAGATGCTGTTCTGCGGGTACATCTCGACCCAGGTGTTGTACTGCGGCTTGCCGGTGGAGCAGTCGAAGTCGATGCCTATCTGCTCCACGGTGTCGCTGTCCCAGCCGTCCAGGCCGACCCAGGGGGAGGCGATCCCCTTGTTGTTGGTGCAGTCCAGGGCCGGGATGTTCCAGGTGCCCGACACCGTCTTGAACGTGGAGCCGTAAGTGACGTACCCGCCCCAGATGTTGTCCGCGTGCTTGCGGGCGTGGCTGCCGTGGTAGTGCGACGCGGCCGTGGCCGGGGCGGTCGCGCTCAGGGCCGTGGCGAGGCTCAGGGCGGTGGTGGCGAGCAGCGCGAGCGTGCGGGAGCGGGGGCTCATGGGATCTCTCCAAGTGGGGGAGGGAGTGGGGGAGTTCCCGGCCGGGGGACACGCCGAAGTCTGCTCCGGCGGGGCGCGGGCGGAGCAGATGCCAGCTGGCGATAACGCCCGGGTTATACGGGGGCGGCGGGAACCTGCGGGAACCTGCGGTCAAGACCTGGAGGTGTACAGTCAAACTCGCTAGCATCTGACCGCATGAGACTGGGCTTTCACCACCTGGAGGTCCTGGTCGCCGTCGCGGACGCCGGCAGCATCCGCCGGGCGGCTCGGCTGCTGCGGGTCACCCAGCCGGCGCTGACCACCCAGCTGCACCGGATCGAACTGGCCCTGGGCAGCAGCCTGTTCCACCGCCGGCCCGACGGGGTCACCCCGACGGAGGTCGGCCGGTACGCGGTGACCCGGGCCCGCGAACTCCTCGCCGACATCGGCGACTTCGAGAGCACCCTGCGGGCCCTGGCCGAGGAGGACCAGCCGGTCGGGGCGCTCCGGGTGGGCGGGGTGGCGGGGCCGTTCGTGCCGATCCTGGTGGACGTGCTGCGCGATCTCCTCCCGGGCCGGGACGTGCCCACCGTGATGGAGCCGATGGTCGGCACCCTGCTCGACCGGCTCTCGGCCAGCGCCCTCGACGTGGTGGTGGTCCACGAGTTCCCCGGCTTCGAGGTGCGCGCCCCGGACAACGTCGACCTGCAGGTCATCATCGCGGCCGAGCCGGTCTTCGCCATGGTCGCCGAGACCCACCCGGCGGCCGGCCAGCCCGAGATCGCCCTCGCCGATCTGGCCGAGGACGACTGGGTCATGATGACCCCCGACGACACCGGCCTGCACGCCCGCCTCCGGATCGTCTGCGCTGCGGCCGGCTTCACCCCCCGCATCCGCCACGCGGCCAACGACTCCTCGGCCGCCCTCGCCCTGATCGCCGCCGGCCAGGCCGTCGGCGGCCTCTACGCCACCGGCCGCCCGGGCCCCGGCGTCACCGTCCGCCCCATCACCGGCACCCCCCACTGCCGCCAGATCATGCTCGGCTGGCGCCGCACCTCCGAGGCCGCCGCCCTCGGCCCCCAGATCGCCGCCCGCCTCCTCCGGCAGTACTTCGAGCTGGCCGCCGACCGCCCCCACTACGCCGCCTGGCTCGCCGCCAACGGCCGCGAGGCGATCCTCCCGCTCCCGGAGCCACACCCCGGTCGCTGACCCCGCGCACGCCGAAGCCCGGAACCCCTTGTGAGGTCCCGGGCTTCTCCTTTGCGCCGTCAGCCCTTGACGAAGTACCCGAACAGGTCGGCGACGACCTGGGTGTTCCCGTGGAAGTTGTAGACGTCGAACTTCCCGGCCGGGCTCAGCGGCGTGGTCACGTGGTTCGGCACCGTCTGCCCCGGCAGGAAGTTGAGGTTGCTGGTGCCCGGCCGGTCGGCGCCGTCGGCCCAGACCGTCAGGTAGCCCGGCGCGGTCGGCGCCGTCGCGGTCACGTTCAGCACCGCGCCGGTGGCACCCGCCGGAGCACCCGCCCCGACCGCGATCGACTGTCCGGCGCCGAGCGCGCCGTGCCCGGCCTCCCGGGTGTCGACCAACCGCACCGGGGTCGCCGGCTTGAACAGGCTGTCCCCGTGCGGGCCGTAGTACCCGAACAGGTCCACCACCGCGTCCGCGCTGCCCTGGAAGTTGCTCAACCGCACCTTCCCGTCCGAACCCACCGGCACCACCACCTGGTTCGCCACCGTCTGCCCGGCCGCGAAGTTCAGATTGCTGGTCCCCGTCGGCTTCCCCGCCTCCGGGTACAGCGAGAAGTACCCCGCCTTGGTCCCCCGGGTGGCCGTCACGTTCAGCACCACCGCCGTGGCGTCCGCCGGCACCCCGTGCTGCCCGCGCACCGGGAGCTCCACCGGGGATCCCGCCGCGACCGGCGAGTGGCCCGGCGCCCGGGTGTCCAGCAGCCGTGAGGGCGCCTGGGCCGTGAAGCGGTCGCCGACGCCGGTGTTCGGCTCGTAATAGCCGAAGATGTCGATCACCACGTCGGTGTCGCCGCTGTGGTTGAAGACCGTGACGGTGCTGCCGCCTTCGGCCAGCACGGTGACCAGGTTCGGCACCACCTGGCCGGCCGTGAAGTTGACGTTCGAGGTCTTCGGCCGGTCCGAGCCCTTCGGGTACACCGTCAGGTAGCCGCCGCCGCTGTGGCTGACCGCCGTCACGTTGAGCACCACGGCGGAGGCCACCGGGTACTGCTGGTCGAAGACCCGTACGTCGATCGATTGGCCGGGCCCGAGCGTGGTGTGCTGCTGCCGGGTGTCCAGCACCCGCTTGGGCGCCAGCGCGTGGAAGACGCTCGGCCGGTAGCCGACGTGCACCACCTTCGAGGTCCTCGCCGTCCGGCCGCCGCTGTCGGTGACCGTCATGGTGACGGTGTAGTCGCCCTCGCGGGAGTACAGGTGGTCGCTCCACGAGCTGCTGTCGGGCGCGCTGCCGTCGCCGTAGTCGTAGGTCCGGCCGGTGACCGTCCACGGTGTGGTCGTGCCGCCGTCCTCGGCCCAGTACTCCAGCGGGTCGTGGCCGTCGACGATCTTCAGCACCGGCACCAGCGGAGCGTCCGGGCTGACCACCTCGGTGTCCGTGGCGGCCAGCGTGTCGCCGTTCGCGAGGGTGGCGGTGACGGTGTACCGGTACGAGCCGGCCGCGCGGTAGGCGTGCGTCACCTCCGCATCGGTGCCGGTCACCGGCGGGGTGCCGTCACCGAAGTCGTACGCGTAGGAGACCGCCGGGGACCACGTCTGGTACGGCGTGCCGTGGAAGGTCACCCGGGTGTCGACCGGCACCCGCTGCTGGTCGACCCCCAGGCCGGAGACGTAGGTCGAGGTGGTGAACTCGAAGGCGCCCCGGTCGCGGTAGCCGCCACCGTGGCCGGTGTCGGCGGCGGACGGGTCGTCGATCGCGTGGTAGCCGAGCAGGTCCGTCGTCGGCTCGCCCGGCGCGTCCGCGTCCGCGGAGTCGATCGCGGGAGAGGTGGACAGCTGGTCGAGACCCGAGCCGAGCTGCGGGTCGGCCGTCAGGTCGTGGGCGCCCTGGCCGGGGACGGCCTTGGCGAACTCCGCCGAGCCGGCGAACGGCCGATCGGCCCAGCTGTAGACGGGCATGTCGCCCAGCGGGTTGACCAGGTTGTAGTCGGCGTAGGTCCCGGTGGTGGAGCCGGCCGAGACGACCAGCTTGGCGCCGTCGGCGGGATGATCGCAGGAGCTGAAGTTGCGGCTGTCGTCCCAGTTGGCCGCGAGCACGTTGTTCTCGACCGTCGCCTTGCCGGAGCCGCCCTGGAGGGCGATCGCGGGCGCGCACAGGGTGCTGACGGTGTTGGCGGTGACCACCGCGCCCGGGGCATCGGTGATCCGGACCCCGCCGCCGCGCGGGTTGTCGATCGCGTTGCCGTTCACCAGCGCCCCGGTGACGCCCGGGTCGACCAGCACCGAGGCCTGCCCGGCGTACACCCGGTTCCGGCTGACGGCGGAGTCGCTGGTCGTCCCGGTCAGCCGCACGGTGGCGGGAGCGAGCTGCCCGGTGGTGGTCGACCAGATCTGGTTCTGGTCCAGGACCACCCGGGCCGAGTCGCCGACCAGGACCGTCTCGGCGTTCGCGGTCATGCCGAACCCGGAGATCCGGATGTCCTGCACGCCCTTGACCACGAAGGCGTGGCCGACCCGGCCGACGCCGCCTGCGGCGGTGCCGACGATCGGCCGCTGGGTGTCTCGCAGGGTGCCCCCGAGGAAGGTGATCGGCCGCCCCGGCGCGCCCGAGTGCGTGATCGTCACGCTCTCGTCGTAGTACCCGTTCGCCACCCGCACCGTCTGCCCGGGCTGCGCGGCGTCGGCGGCGGCCTGCACCGTGCAGAACGGCTGCGCCGTGCTCCCGGCCGCCGCACCGGTGTCGCCGCAGTGCGCGGCGGTGTTGCTGTTGTCGACGTACAGCGTCGAAGAGTCCGCCACCGCGTACCCGGGCATACCGATGATGCCCAGGACGACACTGGTGGCGGAGGCGAGGCCGGCGATTTTCCGCAGGCGCACGATGACCCCCTGATGAGTTTCCACAGTCCTTCCGGTCAACCCCGACCGCAGGACCGCCCCATCATTCGTCAAACACCCCCGCCCTGTCACTTCTGTATCCATACGAACTTACCGGCCTGGGTGCGACCCCGTCGCCCCCCGGGCCGCTTCCCGGCCCCGTCAGTCGTGGTCGTAGACCGTCACGGGCACCCGGCGCGCCGCCAGCCGAGCCGTCACCAGCGGCTCGATCCGGTCCCAGCGCCCGCCGGCCAGGCCGCAGCCGATCCGCGGCATGTGGACGGAGGCGCCCAGCGCGAGGGCCTGCCCGGCCAGGGTCTGGAGGCCGCGGTCGATGGCCTCGTAACGCACGGGTGCGCCGGAGGAGCGCCCGGTACGGATACCGCGCTGGCCGACCAGGTTCGCCACCCAGGTGTCCGGCGTGACCTGCACCAGCTGGAGCGCGCCCAGGCCGAAGTCGTTCCGCGCCCGCTCCCGGTGCCACCGCCGGTACTCGGCCTCCGGCTCGGGCCAGCGCCGCGACAGCGCCAGCACGAAGCCCTTGCCCCAGCCGCCCAGGTCGTTGCAGACGTGCACGATCACCTTCGGCCCCTTGGCCTGAGGGGACGTCGCATCCCCGCGCAGGTACCGGATGGCGGTGGTCTCGATCTCCATGATCGCCACGGTAACGGCCAGCACCGACAACCCGATCGGTGCTGGCCGTTACCGTGGCCCTGCTGCCAGTCGGGGGACTGGACGGTCTCTCACGGGTGTCGCGTCACCGGCCGAGCAGTTCGGAGGTGAGCCGCCGGGCGAACTGCTCCGCCGTCCGGGCCTGCCGCCGGTCGCGGTCGGCCAGCACCTGCTCGTCCCGGGACCGGCCGCGAAGGCGGGCCGCCGAGGAGGCGGCCCCGTGGAACACCGATCACACCCCGAAGAACGAGCCCGACCCCCTCAGGGCTACGGGGCCCGGCCCGGCGTCGGGCGATGCCGGCAGGGCGTTGGTGGTGGGCCGCAGCGGACCACCACCAACGCTCCGGAGGTCACATGTAGATCGGGCCGGCCTCGACGTCGCCGTAGGCGATCCCGTTGTTGACCACCCAGGTCTTCGAGAACTCCTGGCAGCCGGAGAAGGCGCCGACGCCGCTGCTCGGGTAGGTGTAGAGGGTCGCGCCGCCCGGCCAGATCTTCGTCGAGGTGTCGGTGCCGGGGGTCCAGTTCACCGCGCCGGAGGTCCCGCAGCGGTAGCCGATCTGGATGTGCAGGTAGACGTCGGTGGAGCCGCCGGTCGCGATGACCTTGCCGTGCAGGTAGCCGCTGCTGTCCTGGTAGACGCAGGGCTGCAGGCTGTATCCCTGCACGGTGATCGGGCTGCGGCAGACGTTGTCACCCGGGTGCGCGCTGGCGGTGCCGACGCCGGCCACCGTGGCGGCCGCGGCCAGCGCGGTGATGGCGGTGCCCAGACCGAGGGTGCGGCCGAGCGGGTTGCGGAACTTCATGAGGATCTCCCCCGTTGCGGTTCGGTTCGATGGCGCCCGGCCTTCCGCCGAAGGCTCCGGGCGCCGTGGAACGTGATCCTGGCAGGGCACCGACAGGCGCACGAGCTATTCGACCCTGCTCGAATACTGGTCAAACCGCCGGCCGGCAGGCATGATCGTCCATCCGTTCAGGAGTGGATGGCGCACGGGGGGAAGATGCTCGAGCTGTGCTTCGGAGTGGCCGACATGGCGCGGACCACCTTCACCGTCTCGCCGATGGACCAGGTGCTCGGCGGCCTGGCCGGGGCCGGCCACAGCTGCGTGAGCGGCTCGATCCGGCGCGACCGGTGGTGGCGCCGGGTCCGTCCGCTGGTGCCGCTCGAGGCCGCTCCCCTCCTGGACCTGATCAACGCGAGTCCGGCGGGCATCCCCGACTTCCTCTGCACCGAAGGCGGCCCAGGCCTCCGCAGCCTCGGTGACGAACTTGACGCGATGCTGGCCACCCCCGATGTCCGCATCCGCGCCGACCTCGACTTCTACGGCGACCAGCCCGGCCTCCCGCCGATCGTCCGGCAGTTGCGCGAGGAGGGCGCCCGAGCTCTGCGGCCGGTCGCCGAGGCCGCCCGAGCAGTGTTCCGCTCCTGCCTCGCCCCGGACTGGTCCGACATCCAGCGCAGGCTCGGCGCGGACATCGCACGCCGCTCCCGGACCGCCGCTGACACCGGCACCGGCACCATGCTCGCGGACCTGCAACCCCGCGCCCACTGGCACGGCGACGACGTACTGCGGCTCCCCACCGCCTGGGACGCCCACTGGGAACTCGGCGGGCGCGGCGCGGAGCTGCGCCCCAACCTCTTCCTGCACACCTTGACCGGCCAATCGGACAAGGGCCGGGCCGCAGTCCTGATGTACCCGGGCTGCTCCGGCCCCCAGCCCGCCGCCGCCCCCGACACCGACGGCCTCGCCCTCCTGCTCGGCCCCTCCCGGGCCCGAGCCGTCCGAGCAGTCGGCCAAGGCCCGTGCACCACCGCAGCCCTCGCCACCCGGCTGAGCCTCAGCCCGGCCACCGCCTCCGCCCACGCCACCGCCCTGCGAGCCGCCGGCATCATCGCCACCCAACGCGAAGGCCGACAGGTCCGCCACGAACTGACCCCGCTCGGCCACGACCTACTCCTCCACAACCCCGCCCGGCCCTGACCCCCGAGCCCGGCCCGGCTCCTCGGGCGGCCGCCGCCGCGAGGCCTCGAACGGGAGCTCGCCTCGAGCCCCGACAGGGCGACGAACCGGGTGGCGCGCCGATGTTGTCCGCGGACAACACGGACGCCGGGCGCCGAGAGGTACGTGAAGCCGCTCTCTCACTCCGGCCGCACACGGAGTCGGGGGATGGGGACACGGCACAGTACCTCCAGACCCGAGCCAACGCCGGGGCCTGTCCGACCCAGAACTGCGTCGAACGGTCCGTTGGCTCTGTTCAGGAGTCGCGACAGCGCCTGGAGCTCGCCGGCTCCGAACGCGCTTGCGCGGTGCTCCGCTGTCCCGCCCACGAGCTGAGGGGGCGGGGCAGCGTCTGGGCGGAGGTGGAGGACTGGGTGACCGGGAGGTCAGGTGTTGTTACGACTGCTTGATCGCGGAGACGTCGAACTCCAGGACGACCTTGTCGCCGACGAGCACGCCGCCGCCTTCGAGGGCCGCGTTCCAGGTCACGCCGAACTCCTTGCGGGAGATGGTCACGGCGCCTTCCAGGCCGACGCGCAGGTTGCCGTAGGGGTCGACGGCGTTGCCGGTGTACTCGAAGTCGATGGTGACGGGCTTCGTGGTGTCCTTGATGGTCAGGTCGCCGGTGACCCGGTAGTCGGTGTCGGACTTCTGCTCGACCTTGGTGGTGCGGAAGGTGATGTCGGGGAAGTTCGGCGCGTCGAGGAAGTCGTTGGTGCGCAGGTGCTGGTCGCGCTGTTCGACGCCGGTGTCGATGCTCTCGGTCTTGATCACCACCTGGGCGGTGGACTTGGCGGGGTCCGTGCCGTCCAGGTGCGCGGTGCCCTCGAACTGGTGGAAGGCGCCGCGGACCTTGGTGACCATGGCGTGGCGGGCGACGAAGCCGATCCGGGTGTGGGTGGGGTCGAGGACGTAGTCCCCGGTGAGCTCCGAGATTTCGGTGGTCATGGTGCGGTGCCTCCGTAGGTTCAGGTCCCCGGGGTGGCGCCCCCGGGGCGTGCCGGGCTCAGGTTAGGACGTGGCCGGTCCCTGGCTGGGTCGGACGCACGGGTCGGCGACCAAGTGCACTCTGAACGGTGAACTCGGCCGTTGGTTCGTCTCTGCCGGGGAAGGCCAGGGGCGTCCAGTGGCAGCGGGGCGGTTGGGCGGGCCGGTCCGGGTTAGACGAGCGGCATGCTGAGATACCTGTGGGTGGTACTGCTGGAGGCCGTGGCGGCGGCCGCTGTCGGGGCGGCCGTCGCGGTGTCGCCGTGGTGGTGGGTGGCCGCGGTGCCGTTGGTGGCGGTCGGCCTGCTCGCGGTGGTGGACCTGTTCCAGACCCGGCACTCCATCCTGCGGAACTACCCGGTCCTCGGGCACCTGCGGTACGCGTTCGAGCGTATCCGCCCCGAGGTCCAGCAGTACTTCGTCGAGCGGAACGTGGACGGGCGGCCGTTCGACCGCGACACCCGCACCATCGTCTACCAGCGAGCCAAGGGCACCGACGCCGAGGAGCCGTTCGGGACCGAGCTCGACGTGTACGAGACGGGCCGCGAGTTCCTGGTCCCGTCGATGGCGCCGGTGGCCGTCCCGGACGAGGCGCCCCGGGTGCGGGTCGGTGGGCCGGACTGTACCCAGCCCTACGACATGGCCTTGCTCAACGTCTCGGCCATGAGCTTCGGCTCGCTCTCGGCCAACGCCGTCCTCGCGCTCAACTCCGGTGCGGCGCTGGGCGGGTTCGCCCACGACACCGGTGAGGGCGGGCTGTCCGAGTACCACCTGCGGCCCGGTGGCGACCTGGTCTGGGAGATCGGCACCGGCTACTTCGGCTGCCGGACGGAGGGCGGCGACTTCGACCCGGGCCGGTTCGCCGAGAAGGCGGCCCTCGACCAGGTCAGGTGCGTGTCCCTCAAGCTGAGCCAGGGCGCGAAGCCCGGCATCGGCGGGGTGCTGCCCGGCGCCAAGGTCAACGCCGAGATCGCGTCGGTCCGGGGCGTCCCCCAGGGTGAGACGGTCATCTCGCCGCCGTACCACCGGGTCTTCACCACGCCCCGGGAACTGGTCCTGTTCCTGGCCCGGATGCGCGAGCTGGCGGGCGGCAAGCCGGTCGGCTTCAAGCTCTGCGTGGGCTCCCGACGGCAGTTCCTCGCCGTCTGCAAGGCGATGCTGGCCGAGGGGGTGACCCCGGACTTCATCATCGTGGACGGTGCCGAGGGCGGCACCGGCGCCGCGCCGCTGGAGTTCGCCGACCACGTCGGCCTGCCGCTCACCGAAGGCCTGCTGACGGTCCACCACGCCCTCCTGGGCAGCGGCCTGCGGGACCGGATCCGGATCGGCGCCGGGGGCAAGGTCGCCACCGGCAGCGACCTGGTCAAGCGGCTCGTGCAGGGCGCCGACTACACGAACTCGGCACGGGCCATGATGTTCGCCCTCGGGTGCATCCAGGCCCAGCGCTGCCACACCAACACCTGCCCGGTGGGCGTGGCCACCCAGGACCCGCACCGGGCCCGCGCGCTGCGGGTGGACGACAAGGCGCAGCGGGTCCGGCGCTACCAGGCGGCGACGGTCGGCAGCGCCCTGCAGATCATGGCCGCCATGGGCGTGGACGACCCGGCGCGGCTCGGCCCCGAACTGCTGTACCGCCGGGTGGACGGCCTGGCGGTCCGCTCCTACGCCGAGCTCCACCCGCCGCTTTCCCCGGGCGAACTGACGTCCTGCCCTCCGCCGGACTGGGCCCGCGACTGGCAGGCCGCCGACCCCGACCGCTTCACCGTCTGACGCCCCGAGACCCCGAGACCCGCGAGGCCCCGAGGCCCGCGAGACCCCTGAGATTCCGAACCCCTGAGACCGGACAACCGGAGGACGTACTGTGGCTCGAACCGTCGCCCGAGTGATCGTCGACACGCTGCGGGACCTGGGCGTGCGCCACGTCTTCGGCGTGGTGGGTGATGCCCTCAACCCGCTGACCGACGCCATCCGCACCACCGAGGGCATCGACTGGGTGGGCTGCCGCCACGAGGAGGCGGCGGCGTTCGCCGCCGGCGCGCAGTCCCAGCTGTCGCGGACGCTGGGCGTCTGCGCGGGCACCGTCGGCCCCGGCTCGGTGCACCTGCTGAACGGCCTGTACGACGCGGCGAAGAGCGGCACGCCGGTGCTCGCCATCGCCGGCCAGGTGCCGCTGGCCGAGCTGGGGGGCGACTACTTCCAGGAGGTCGACAACGACCTGCTCTTCCGCGACGTCGCGGTCTTCCGCGCCACCGTCGCCTCACCCGAGCAACTGCCCCGCCTGCTGGAGACCGCCGTCCGCGCCGCCCTCAGCGAGGGCGGCGTCGCCGTGCTCACCGTCCCGGCCGACCTGGGCGGCCAGGAGGTCCCACAGGACCGCCCCGTGCGCATCCCCCTCGCGCGGGCCGTGACCCGGCCGGAGGACACCGCCGTCTGGGAGGCGGCCGAGCTGCTCAACGCCGCGCGGCGGGTGACGCTCCTGGTGGGGCGCGGGGCTCGTGACGCGTACGGGGAGGTGATCGCCACCGCCGAGCGGCTGGCGGCCCCGATGGTGCTCACCCTCAAGGCGAAGGAGGGCTTCGAAGGGGACGACAACAGCTACCAGGTCGGCCAGACCGGCCTGATCGGGAATCCCGCCGCCGCCCACGCGCTGGACTCCTGCGACCTCCTGCTGATGCTCGGGACCGACTTCCCCTACCGGGAGTGGTACCCCACCGGGTGCAAGGTCGTCCAGGTCGACCTCCGCGAACGCCGGCTCGGGCGGCGCACCCCGGTCGACCTCGGTCTCACCGGCGATGTCGGGGCGACCCTGCGGGCGCTGCTGCCGCACCTGACCGCGGTGGCGGACCGCACGCACCTGGAGACCGCCCGGGAGCGGTTCGTGGACTGGCGGAACAGCCAGGCCCGGCTCGCCCACCCGCAGCATGACCACCGCCTCGTGGGCCGGTTGCGCAGCGCCCTGGACAACCCCGCGGACGACGTGCGGCCGGAGGCGCTGGCGGCGGCGGTGAACGCCTGCGCGGCCGAGGACGCCGTCTTCACCTCCGACACCGGCATGGCGACGGTCTGGCTGTCGCGGTTCGTCACCATGCGCGGCAAGCGGTCCCTGCTGGGCTCCTACAACCTCGGCTCGATGGCCAACGCGATGCCGCAGGCCATCGGGGCGCAGCTCTGGGCCCCGGACCGGCAGGTGGTCGCGTTCTGCGGCGACGGCGGCCTGAGCATGCTGCTCGGCGATCTGATGACGATCAGGACCCACCGGCTCCCGGTCAAGCTGGTGGTCTTCGACAACCGGCGCCTCGGCATGGTGAAGCTCGAACAGGAGCAGGCCGGCCTGCCGGAGTTCGGCACCGAGCTGGAATCGCCGGACTTCGCGGCCGTCGCCGAGGCCCTCGGGCTGACCGGCATCCGGGTCACCGGCCCGGACGGGCTGGAGGAGGGCGTCCGCCGGGCCTTCGACACCCCCGGGCCCGTGCTGCTCGACGTCCTGACCAACCCCCAGGAGCTGGCCGTCCCGGGGAAGGCCGGCGTCGAGCAGGGCTGGGGCTTCGCGGTGGCCAAGGTCAAGGAGAAGCTCCTGGGCCACGAGGGCTGACCGGCAGGCGCACCCCGGGCGGACCGCACCGGGGTGCGCCGCTCAGCCGGTCAGCCCACGTCGATGCCGGTGACCGCAGGGGTGCCGAGGCTCACGGCGTCCTCCTGGTAGCCGGCCGACGTGAAGGCCCGCCGCGCCAGGTCCGTGGCTGCCGCGCCGGCGGCGGTGTGGTCGGGGGCGTCCACCTCCAGGCGGAGCACGAAGGTCCCCGCCGGCTCGTCGAGGGTGAGGACGTCGAGGTCGGGGACCTCTTCGCCGACCCGGTCGGGGTCGGCGCCGCGTACGACGGCCAACAGCCGCCGGCGGGCCGTCCCGTCCATCGGTCGGCTGACGGTTCCTGGAACGGTGATCACGTAGCTACCCATGTTCTCCGTGTCACCTCCGCACCGTTCGGGAAACCTCCGCACCGGATTTCGTGCCCCACCGGCGGCGGCCTCCCAGCGCCGACCGGGGTCAGGGGGCGGGAGGAGACCAGACACGGAAGAGCTCGGCCTGCTCGGCATAGGGGGCGGTGAGCAGGCCCGTGCCCGCCGGGGCCCGCTCGCCGTCGGCACCGGGGCCGTCCGCGAGCAGCTCGATGCGGGCGCCGTTGGCCAGGGATCGGCCCAGTGCCCCCGGCACCCGTCGGCCCGGACGGTCCACCGCGCGCAGGTGGAGCCCGCCGAACGCGGCCCACCGGACGATCGTCTCCAACTCCCGCTGGAGGTGCCCGGTCTCCGCCGGGAGGTCGGCCAGGCCCACGGCGGTCAGGGTGACCAGTTTCTGGTCGGCCGTCGGCCGGTAGTCCTCGTACCTGGTCCGAGCGAGGCCGCCGTGGACACGGGTGAGGACCAACTCACGTGCGGCGGTCACCAGGCTGTCGGCCTCGGCCACGGTGCCGGCCCGGCGCTCCAGGGGGCGGCTCGAGGTACGGCCGCTGCCGAGGCTGTCACCGAGATCGATCACCCATGACTCCACGAGGCCGGTGGCGGCCTCAGCGGCCCACAGGGTGTCGAGCAGCGCGTCGAGCCCGTACCCGGGAAGGCCGGTGACGGTGGCGCAGACCACACCGTCCGGACCGAACACCTCCAGAGCGGCGCGGCTGCCGTCCAGGTGACGGCCGATGGCGATGGTGCCGCCCTCGATATCGAACAGGGTCTCGGCGCTCGGCCGGTCCGGGATGGTCCGCAGAGCGGCGAGCCGAAGGGCATCGAGATCGGGGAGCACGGGCTGCTTCCTTTCGAGGGACGACGCGGGGCGCAGCGGCCGGTGCTTCCACGCCCCGGAGCGTTCGTCGCCGGAGCCGAACGGGATGGCTGCATCCGGCAGCGATTTCCTGCCGTGCCACAGGAAGCCGGATGCCCCCGGACTGACGTCCGGTCAGGGCCCCGACCGCCCCCGCCGTGCCTCCTCGGTCATCCGGCGGCGCCCCTCGCAGCGGCTCTCACCGGTTGAGGGCACGCACGACCAGAACGGCGATCACGATGAGAACGATCGTGGTGAGCCCGATGTACATGCGGGTGTCCTTTCCTTGGGTGTACGGCCGAAGCGGTCGGCCAGACATCGGCTGCCCCGGTACCGCGCGGGCATGCCTCCTCCGGAGCGGCAGAACGAGCGGTACCGGTCAGGTCCCGGCGTCCTGCCGCAGCCCCGAGGTCCACGAGCTGACAGTAGAGTGCGACGGTGCACGACCTGAGCGACGATCCGGGGACGCCGGACATCCGCAGCGCCGCCCGCTACCTGCGCTGGTTGACCGCCACGCAGCGTCGGCGGGTGGTCACCGGGGCGCTACTGAGCATCATCTGGATGCTCATGCTGACCCTGCAGCCGTACCTGCTCTCCCGCGCCGTCGACGACGGCCTGCGGGCGGGCCGTCCGCGCGCGCTGGTCGCCTGGACCGCCGCCATCCTGGTCGCCGGCCTGCTCAACGCCGGGATCAGCATGTTGCGGCACCGGACCATGACCAGGCTGCGGATGGACGCCACCTTCCGCACCGTCCGGGTGGTGAACCGCCAGTCCGTCCGGCTCGGTGCCGCGCTGCCCCGGCTGGTGACTTCCGGTGAGGTGGTCACCATCGGCATCGGCGACGTCGGCCAGATCGCCCGGACGCTGACCTTCGTCGGGCCGGGCATCGGTTCGCTGGTCGCGATCGCCACCGTCGGCGTGCTGCTGCTGACGGTCTCCCCGCTGCTCGCGGTCGTGGTGCTGCTGGGCGTCCCGTCGATGGCGGTGCTGGTCGGGCCGCTGCTGGGCCGGCTGCGCGGGGTGGAGAGCCGCTACCGCGAGCGGCAGGGGCGGCTCGCCGCCCGGTTCGAGGACATGGTGGGCGGGCTGCGGGTGCTGAACGGCCTGGGCGGCAAGGAGACTTACGCCGAGCGCTACCGGCGCGACTCGCAGGAGCTGCGGGCCGACGGCTACCGGGTCGGCGCGGTCACCAGCTGGCTGCAGTCCTTCGGCGTCGGGCTGCCCACGCTGTTCCTCGCCGCCGTGACCTGGCTGGCCGCCCGCCTCGCCGCCTCCGGCGACATCACGGTGGGTCAGCTGGTCGCGGTCTATGGGTATGTGGCGGTGCTGGTCTTCCCGGTGCAGTTCCTGGTCGAGAGCGGGCAGGACATCAGCCGTGGCCTGGTCGCCGCCGCCCGGGTGGTCCGCTTCCTCTCGCTCGACCCGGGCACCCGCCCGGGCGGCGCCGAGGCGCCCGCCGCGCCCGCCGCGCTGCGCGACCCGGCCTCCGGGGTCGAGGTGCTCCCCGGTCGGCTGACCGTGCTGGCCTGCGCCCGGCCGCAGGACGCCGCCGCCGTGGTCGACCGGCTCGGCCGGTTCGCCGCGACCGGCGCGCAGCGGGGCACCGGGGGCACCTGGGGCACCGACCCGCTCGACTCCTTCGCCCTGGCCGCCGTCCGGGACCGCATCTTGGTCGCGGACAACGAGGCAGCCCTGTTCGCCGGCCCGCTGCGCGAGGTGCTCTCCGGCCGGCACCGGCCGGACGACGCCGCGCTGCACGCGGCGCTGGCGGCCGCCGCCGCGCTCGACGTCCTGCGCGGACTGCCGGACGGTCTGGACACCCTGATCGAGGCGGACGGCCGCAACCTGTCCGGCGGTCAGCGGCAGCGCCTGCGGCTGGCCCGCGCGCTGGCCGCCGACCCCGAGGTGCTGCTCGCCGTGGAGCCGACCTCCGCCGTCGACACGCACACCGAGGCCGCGATGGTGGCCGGCCTGCGCCGCGCCCGCGCCGGCCGGACCACCCTGGTCACCGGCGTCTCCCCGCTCCTGCTCGACCAGGCCGACACCGTGCAGTACCTGGTCGACGGCAAGGTCGCCGCCACCGGCAGCCACCGCGAGCTGCTCCGCGACCACCCCGGCTACCAGGCCCTGGTCGCCCGTACCGAGGCCGATTCCGAGGTGATCGACACCGAGGACGCTGCCGTGCCGAACCCCCGCCGCGCCGAGGAGCCCGTCCGATGACTGTGAGCACCCGCCTCCCCGTCGCCGGGCCCGCCGCAGTCCGCCGGGCCACCCTCGCGGTGATCCGCCGGGACGTCCGAGGCTTCGCCGCCCTGATCACGCTCAACGCCTTGGCCGCCCTGGCCGGGCTGGCCGGCCCGTCGCTGCTCGGCCGGATCATCGACGTGGTCTCGGCCGGCGCCGGCACCCACGCTGTCGACCGGCTGGCGCTCGCCATCGTGGCCGCAGCACTCGCCCAACTGCTGCTCTCCCGCCAGGCCCGCTACGTCGCCCACCGGTTCGGGGAGCGCACCTCGGCCCGGATCCGCGAGCAGTTCGCCGACCGCGCCCTGGCCCTGCCACCGACCACTGTCGAACGGGCGGGCGCGGGCGACCTGACCACCCGGGGCACGGCCGACGTCGCCGCCGTCGGCACCGCGCTGCGCGACGCCGCCCCGGACGTGTTCGTCGCCCTGGTGCAGATCGTCTTCGTGATCGGCGCGATCTTCGTCGTCCAGCCACTGCTCGGGGCCTGCGGCATGATCGGGATGGTCGGCATCTGGTCCGGCTCCCGCTGGTACCTGCGCCGGGCCCGGCCCGGCTACCTGGACGAGGGCGCCGCCAACTCCGCGCTGGCCGAGGTGCTCGCCGCCAACGCCTCCGGCGCCCGCACGGTCGAGGCGCTCGGCCTGCAGGAGCGCCGGCTCGCGGCCGGCGAGGCCGCCGTCGAGGAGTGCCGCCGCACCCGGGAGCGGACCCTCTTCCTTCGGAACGTCTTCTTCCCGGTCGTCAGCTCCTCCTACACCGTCCCGGTGGTGGTGGTGCTGCTGGCCGGCGGTCTGCTGCACACGCACGGGATGGTCAGCCTCGGGTCGGCCGTCGCCGCCGCGCTCTTCGTCCGCCAACTGGAGCCGCCGCTCGACACCATCGTGATCTGGATCGACCAGCTCCAGAGCAGCGGCGCCGCCTTCGCCCGGGTCGAGGGGCTGGCCGAGGCCCGGCAGGTCCCGGCGACCCGCAGTGCGGCGCCGGCCGACGACCGGATCGAGGTGGCCGGCGTCCGCTACGCCTACGAGGGCCGGGCGGACGTGCTGCACGGCATCGACCTGACGATCCGCCCGGGCGAGCGGCTGGCCGTGGTCGGCCCGTCCGGCTCGGGCAAGACCACACTCGGTCGGCTGCTGGCCGGCATGGACGAGCCGCGCACCGGCACGGTGACGGTGGGCGGGGTCCCGATCGCCGGGCTCGATCCGGAGCAGCTACGGCGCCAGGTCGTGCTGGTCACCCAGGAGCACCACGTCTTCCTCGGCACCCTGCGCGACAACCTGCGGATCGCGGCGCCCGGGGCCGCCGACGCCGAGCTGATCGCGGCCCTTGCCTCGGTCGGGTGGTCACAGGAGCTGCCGGCCGGCCTGGACACCGAACTCGGCGCAGGCGCCCACCGGTTGGACGGAGCCCAGGCCCAGCAGCTGGCCCTGGCCCGGGTGGTCCTGGCCGACCCGCACACGGTGATCCTGGACGAGGCCACCGCCCTGCTCGACCCGACGGCCGCCCGCCACACCGAACGCGCCCTGGCGGCCGTGCTGGCGGGCCGGAGCGTGATCGCGATCGCCCACCGCCTGCACACCGCCCACGATGCCGACCGGGTCGCGGTGATGGAGGACGGCCGCCTCACCGAACTCGGCCCGCATGAGGAACTGGTCGCGGCCGGCGGCCCCTACGCCGCCCTCTGGGAGTCCTGGACCCGCTGACGACCTCGTGTCCGGTGGGGGACTGGGCCGCCCCCTCGCCGCGACGGACCAGGGCAGCCCCGCCGCGGAGAGTGTGGGATTCGAACCCGCGGTGCGGGAGCACCGCACGACAGTCCCCGAAACACTCGCCGCGGCTTGGCACGTGGCGCTCAGCCGCCGGGTCGGCGCGGTCCTGCCCGGCCACCTGGCCGCGATGGCCCTGGCCGCGACCGGTGACAGCGGACGGGTGGGCATACCTCCCAGTCGTCAGAAGGCCGCGGTGCGGTCTTCGCTGCGCGGGTCGGTCACCTGGTGCTCCGCGTACAGGCCGGCGCGCGACTTGCGACGCCAAGGGCGCGCGTGGGCCACTGCTTCGGCGGCGGCCTCGGAGCCGTCGTCGAGGTCGACGACCGCCAGCGACGGCGGGCCGTCCGTGGGGCAGCGTTCGAGCCAGTCGCCGCTCGGTGCGACGACTCCGGACGGCGCGGTGGCGCTGTGCTGCGTCGGCACCGAGAAGCTGACCCAGTAGCTGTTCGCCGCGGCGTGGCCCTGGGCTTGGACGGCGGCGTTGCCGGGGGAGACGCCGGTCGTGGAGAGCAGGACGCAGTCGACGTCCAGGCTCTCGTACTCGGCGAACAGCTCCGGGTAGTGGATCTCCATGCCGAGCAGGCAGCCGAACCGCACGCCGTCGACCTCGAAGGTCACCGGCGAGGTGCCCGGCGAGTACAGGTACGAGACCTTCGTGTTCGACAGCCGGCGCTCGTCGTAGCGCGTGACGACCTCGCCGCGGTCGGAGATGACGTAGAGGCTGTTGTGCGGGCGGTGCGGCTCGGTCAGGCGGTGCACCGAGGCGATCACCGTCCACAGCCGCAACTCGCCTGCCAATGCGGCGATCGCCGCCAGCTCAGCTCGCAGGACCGGCCACTGGCACCGGCTCCAGTCGGCCGGGCCGACCGCGTCCGGGCCGTCGACGGACATGACGAGCTTGTGGGGAAAGCAGATCGCGCCCTCCGGGAAGTGCACGATCCGCGCGCCCCGAGCACCGGCCTCGCGCATCAGGGCACGGACCTGACGGCCGCTCTCGCGCAGCGCGTCCACATCTCGGGGGTCCTCGCGGACGGGGGTCTGGGCGACGGCGAGCCGCACGCCCTCGGGGTTCCTCGTCTCCGACGTGACGTCTCCCGATGGAGCCGGGCGGAAGTGCCGGAGGGCGGACGTGTAGGACTCGCCGGTCTTGGCGGCGCGGGCGCGCACCTGGCGCTTGAAGTTCCGGTGGGCTGTCATCGTGGCCTTCCACGCCTTGAGCGATCGTTCCCCAGCAACCCCGCCCGAGGCGATCGGGCTGCGACAACGGCCTGAGACGCTGGTCCCTTTGCCTCCGATGGGAGACCGTGCTGGGGACGGTCGCGGGAGGTTCGGCGTAGGCCACGCAGTCCGTCATCATGCCGTCGCCCATGGACCCCGTCAACCACCGAATCGAAGAGGCCTGCGGCATTCTCGGTGGGGGCGGCACGGGCGTGCCGAAAACCGGTTGACCGGTGGCGAATGATGAGATCGTGATCTCCGAGGAACGAGCCGTCGAGCTCGTCGAGTCCTTCCTGGCCAGAGAGCTGCCGGCGCAGCGGTGGAGCGGGCCCGCCCCCACGCCGGAGATCTACCACGTGGAGGAGCGCGCGGTCGGCTGGCTGGTCTTCTGGCGCTCGGCGGAGCAGGCCCGAGCCCGTGACTCGCGCGGCAGCTTCGTCGGCGGCCACTACCTGGTGGACCGGCACGACGGGAGCATCCACTACGTGCCCGCCGTCTGGTGGGAGGACGAGGACTGGGAGGAGCAGTACCTCCTGCAGGTCAAGGGCGTCAGACCCCCTGATCCGCTGGCCGCCGCCGTCCGCGCGCTCGTCCGCTCCGCCGGCGTCGTGGCCGCGCTGAGCCACCTGCGCAAGCAGGCCCCCCGACTGAACCTGCAGCAGGCAAGGGCCTACGTGACGACCGTTCAGGACGGCGCCGAGCCACCGGAAGAGCTGGCGAGCCTCACCCGGAAGGAACCGAAACGGCCGCCGCAGCCGATCGAAACGCTGACCGGCCCGGTCCGGTAGCGGCCCGGTAGGGGTCCGATAGAGGTCCGGCCGCAGAGCCGAGGCCCAGGCCGGCTCGCCGGCCCACGGCGGGTGAGGCGACGGGACACGGTGCCGATCACCGCCCGGCGGACCATCGTGCCGAGCGCGCCGGGCTGGGCTCCTGGCCTGGGGCCAGACGCCGGTGAGCACGGTGGCCGTGCGGAACACCCGCAGGGTGTCGGTGGAGGCCACAGCGGTGAACGACCTGAGCGGCGTGCTCGACGACGCGGTCATCCCGACGCCGACGCCGACGCCCACGCCCACCCGGTCGCAGTGAGCTCGTCAGTGCGTGCCGGCGAAGCCTGGGTTCACCCGGCGGTCACGCGGAGCACGCCAGTCTCGGTGCCCTGGTAGAGCGTGCCGTCGGGTGCAGTGGTGCCGGTCATCTGCAGGGGGTTGTAGAGCAGCCCGAGCCCGATCCGGGAACTGGAGAGCTGCGCTCCGCTGGCCGGGTCGACGGTGGCGTAGGAGTAGGTCGCGAAGGTCTGCGCACCCACCGAGTCGGTGGGGCCGCTGACCGTCAGGGTGTAGATCTTCCCGTCGGCGAGCGAGAGCCGTGGCAGTGCGGCCGACTTCACGTTGCTGTTCCAGACCAGGTGGCAGCCGGCCCCGTCGGCGTCGAGGTCGACGCGGCTGAGGCCGCCGTCGAAGCTCGCCGAGCCGGGGACGCTGGCGGGCGTGCCGGCCGGCAGCGCGGGGTAGGGGTAGCCGTAGGTGTTCGTCACGAAGACGCTGCTGCCGGAGGCGATCACCGCGTCCTCGGTGCCGCTCGCGGGGTACTGGGTGAGCACGGGTGTGGCGCAGACCGGGGTCGGCCCGTCGGCGACCCGGTAGATCAGCAGGTTCTCGTGCGGCGCGGCGTTGTCGGTGATGGTGACGTACTCCGTGCCGGTGCCGGGGCCGAAGAAGCTCGGGGTCGCCCCGGTGCCCCAGCTGAGCTGGCCGGGCTTGCGGCCGGGGCCGCGGTCGTAGGGCGCGCGCCACTCGATGGTCGGCGTGCCGTCCGCGCCCTCGGTGAGCAGGTAGAGCGCGTGGTCGGTGGCGACGGCGGTGTGGCCGGGGACGGTGGAGATGCTGTTCCCCACACCCTCCCCGGTGGTGATGGTCCGGACGGTCCCGCCGGTGGTGTCCGCCGTGCCGATGACGCCGCCGGCCGTGGCGAACCAGACCCGGCCGTCCCAGCCGGGGCTGAGCCCGACGATGTTGTCCCCGGACGGGATCGAGCCCGCCAGGGAGGTCGACTGATCGACTGTCAGAGTCCACTTCCCGCCGACGAGATGGTGGCCTATGCGGAGGAGGCCGTCGTTCCCGTCCACGACGACCAGCGCGTCGGCGCTGTCGAGGTAGGTGTAGACGCCGCCGAACAGGCTGCCCTTGGGCAGCGCCAGGGAGGCCAGGTCGGCGCCGGTCGCCGGGTCCAGCAGGTGCACCGTCGGCGTCTGCCCGAAGATCGTGGTGCACAGGGTCACCGGCAGCCGGTCGGTTCCGATCACCACCGTCGGGCAGGCCGAGGCGAGCGCGGTGCGGCTCCAGTGGACCGCGCCGCTCCCCGGTCCGGCGTACGGGGTGGTGTCGCTGGAGGCGCTGTCGCCGTGCATCGTGGCGGTGCCGTTCGCGGCGGTGGCCGGGTTCTGTGGCGGCAGCGGCCCGAAGCCGCCCTGGGCGGCAGCGGCGGGCGGGCAGAGCGCCGCCGCGCCGGCGAGGGCCAGTGCGGCGGGGAGGGAGCGGAGGGTGCGCAGGCGCATGGAAGGGTCCCAATCCGGGTGAAGGAGGGTGGGAGCCCAGCGGCGGTCGCCGCCATCCGCGGACGCGCGAACAGGGGGCCGCTCGGCTCGGAACTGGAGCGGCCGACCTCGTGGCAGGGACGAGGTGCGTCGTGGAAGGGAACGGGCCGCGTCAGCCGACGCGGCGACAACTCGTGGTGGTGGCAAGGCCATGGTCCACATGGCGGCGGCTCACCAATACGGTCATGCCCCGACGATAGCCGAGCCGAAGGTCCCGCGACCACGGCTGCCCACTCCCCGAGACGCCCCCCCGGCGCCGTCCGGTGCGGACAGCCGACCGGGGCCCTGCCCGGAGGTCCGGACCGTGCGGCCGAGTCGATCGGCATCAGCCGGCTGCGGCGGGGACCAGGGTGTTCTCGGTGGTGCGGCCGGCGGCGAAGTCGTCGATGTTGCGGGCGGTGGCCTCGATGATCTGGCCGACGGCGGTGTGGGTGAAGTAGGCCTGATGGGAGGTGACGATGACCTGGGGGAAGGTGACCAGGCGGGCGAGGGTGTCGTCGGGGATGCCCTCGACGGAGCGGTCGGTGAAGAAGACGCCGGTCTCCTCCTCGTAGACGTCGAGGCCGACGCCGGCCAGGCGGCCGGTGCGGAGGGTCTCGACCAGGGCTGCGCTGTCGACCAGGCCGCCGCGGCTGGAGTTGACCAGGATGGCGTCGGGTTTCATGGCGGCCAGGGCGGCGGCGTCGATCAGGTGGTGGGTGGCGGGGAGCAGGGGGACGTGCAGGCTGACGATGTCGGCGCGGGCGAGGAGGGCGGGGCGGTCGACGTAGGTCATGCCGAGGTCGAGGCAGGCCGGGTTCTCGGCGATGTCCCAGCCGAGCAGGGTGGTGCCGAAGCCGGCCGCGATGCGGGCGAAGCACTCGCCGATCTTGCCGGTGCCGATCACGCCGACCGTCATGCCGTGGATGTCGCGGCCGAGCAGGCCGTCGAGGCGGAAGTCGAACTCGCGGGAGCGGTTCGCGGCCCGGGCCAGGCGGCGGTTGACGGCCAGGGCGAGGGTCCAGGCGTGCTCGGCCACCGCGTACGGGCTGTAGTAGGAGACCCGGTAGACGGCGATGCCGAGCTTTTCGGCGGCCTCGAGGTCGATGTTGTTGAAGCCGGTGGAGCGCTGGGCGATGAGCCGGGTGCCGCCTGCGGCCAGGATGGTGAGGGTCTGCGCGTCGAGTTCGGCGTTGACGCTGCTGCTGACCGCCGGGTAGCCGGCGGCGAGCGGGGCGGTGTCGCGGTCGAGGAAGACCGGCAGGCAGCGCAGCGGGTGCTTGCCGGCGAAGGCGTGCTCCAGGATGGGCTGTTCGTCCCGCTGGACGCCGTAGGCGAGGATCTCCATGGCGTCAAGCTACGAGGTCCGCGGGACGGTCGGGTGATGGCTCGCCGGACGGTTTACCCTGTCGTCCGGGCGATGACACGGGCTCGGCGAGCCCGGCCCGGCCCGAACCGTTGACAGCACGAGTACCAGAAGGAGACCACTCCCGTGGCCAGCCAGACCGAGACGCTGGAGTTCCAGGCGGAGACCCGCCAGCTGCTGCAGTTGGTGATCCACTCGATCTACTCGAACAAGGACATCTTCCTGCGCGAGCTGATCTCCAACGCCTCCGACGCGCTCGACAAGCTCCGTCTGGAGTCCCTCACCGACTCCGACCTGGCGGTGGACACCGCCGACCTGCACATCACGCTGGAGGCCGACCGCGAGGCCCGGACCCTGACGGTGCGGGACAACGGCATCGGGATGACCCGTGACGAGGTCGTCGACCTGATCGGCACCATCGCCAAGTCGGGCACCGCCTCGCTGCTGGCCAAGATCAAGGAGGCCAAGGACGCGGAGGCCGCGCAGAGCCTGATCGGCCAGTTCGGCGTGGGCTTCTACTCGGCGTTCATGGTGGCCGACAAGGTGACCCTGCGGACCCGCCGGGCCGGCACAGAGCAGGGCACCGCCTGGGAGTCCGACGGCGAGGGCAGCTACACCGTCTCCGAGGCCGAGGGCCTGCCGGTGGGCACCAGCGTCACGCTGCACCTCAAGCCGGCGGACGGCGAGGACGGCATGGGCGACTACCTGGCCGGCTGGAAGATCCGTCAGATCGTCAAGCAGTACTCGGACTTCATCCGCTGGCCGATCCGGATGGCCGCCGAGGCCGGTGAAGCCGGTGAGGACGGCACGAGGCCCGAGCCGGAGACGCTGAACTCGATGAAGGCGCTCTGGGCCCGCCCGCGCAGCGAGGTCACCGAGGCCGAGTACCACGAGTTCTACCAGCAGATCAGCCACGACTGGCAGCCCCCCGCGCAGACCATCCACATGAAGGCCGAGGGCACCTTCGAGTACGAGGCACTGCTCTTCCTCCCCGCCCACGCCCCCTTCGACCTGTTCGCCCGGGACACCAAGCGGGGCGTGCAGCTGTACGTCAAGCGGGTGTTCATCATGGACGACTGCGAAGCCCTGATGCCGAACTACCTGCGGTTCGTCAAGGGAGTGGTGGACGCGCACGACCTCTCGCTGAACGTCTCCCGCGAGATCCTCCAGCACGACCGCCAGATCACCGCCGTGCGCCGGCGCCTGGTCAAGAAGGTGCTCGGCGCGGTCAAGGACCTGCGGACCAAGGACGCCGAGGGCTACGCCAAGCTCTGGGAGCAGTTCGGCCGGGTGCTCAAGGAAGGCCTGATCGAGGACCGGGACAACACGGACGCCCTGCTGGAGCTGGTCTCGGCGGATTCGACCCACGACCCGGAGCAGCCGACCACGCTGCGCGGGTACGTCGAGCGGATGAAGGAGGGTCAGGACTGCATCTACTACCTGACCGGCGAGAACCGCGCGATGGTGGAGAACTCCCCGCACATGGAGGCCGTCACGGCCAAGGGCTACGAGGTGCTGATCCTCACCGACCCGGTGGACGAGGTCTGGACCGACCAGGTGCCGGCCTTCGACGGGCACCGCTTCCAGTCCATCGCCAAGGGCCAGGTGGACCTGGGCGAGGAGGCCGAGGGGAGCGAGGAGGCGAAGGCGGAGAAGGCCAAGCGCGAGGAGGACTACGCCGCGCTGCTCGGCTGGCTCGGCACCACCCTGGCCGAGCAGGTCAAGGAGGTGCGGCTCTCCAGCCGGCTCACCACCTCGGCGGCCTGTCTGGTCGGTGACGCCAACGACCTGACCCCGACCCTGGAGAAGATGTACCGGGCGATGGGCCAGGAGCTGCCGCCGGTCAAGCGGATCCTGGAGCTCAACCCCACCCACCCGCTGGTCACCGCCCTCTACGAGGCGCACCGCGCGGAGCCCGGGGCCCCGGCCCTGGTGGAGATCGCCGAGCTCGTCCACGGCAGCGCCCTGCTCGCCGAGGGCGGCGACCTGCCCGACCCGGCCCGCTTCACCCGCCTGCTGACCGACCGCCTGGCCCGCACGCTCTGAGCACGGCGGACGGGGGCCACCGCACCGGCGGTGGCCCCCGTCCGTACCTCGGGGGTCGTCAGATGACGGTCTCGGCCTCGGCGTAGCGCTCGGCGGGGACGGTCTTGAGGTCGGCGACGGCCTCGGCCAGCGGCACCAGGTTGATCTGGGTGCCCTGGAGGGCGGTGATGTGGCCGAAGGCGCCCTTGTGGGCGGCCTCCACGGCGTGCCAGCCGAAGCGGGTGGCCAGGACGCGGTCGTAGGCGGTGGGGGTGCCGCCGCGCTGGGTGTGGCCGAGGATGACCGGCTTGGCCTCCTTGCCCAGGCGGTGCTCCAGCTCGCGGGAGAGCTGGTTGGCGACACCGGTGAAGCGCTCGTGACCGTAGATGTCCTTGGTGCCCTCCTCCCAGTGCATGGTGCCGGGCTCGGGCTTGGCGCCCTCGGCGCAGACCACGATGGCGAACTTCTTCTTGCGGTCGAAGCGCTCGCGGACCACCTCGGTCAGCTTGTCGATGTGGAACGGGCGCTCGGGCACCACGATGGCGTGGGCACCGGCGGCCATGCCGGCGTGCAGGGCGATCCAGCCGGTGTGGCGGCCCATCAGCTCGACGACCATCACGCGCTGGTGCGACTCGGCGGTGGTCTTCAGCCGGTCGAGCGCCTCGGTGGCCACCGAGACGGCGGTGTCGAAGCCGAAGGTGACGTCGGTGCAGGCGATGTCGTTGTCGATGGTCTTGGGCACGCCGACCACGGGCAGGCCCGCGTCGCTCATCAGCTTGGCGGCCTTGAGGGTGCCCTCGCCGCCGATCGGGATCACGGCGTCGATGCCGAGGTCCTTGCAGTACTGCTTGGCCCGCTCGACGCCGTCGCGCAGGTGGCTGGGTTGCACGCGGGAGGAGCCGAGGATGGTGCCGCCCTGGGCGAGGATGCCGCTCACCGAGTCGAGGGTCAGGGGCCGGTGCACCCCTTCGAGCAGGCCTCGCCAGCCGTCCTGGAAGCCGATGATCTCGTCGCCGTGGTCGACCACCCCCCGGTGGACCACGGACCGGATCACGGCGTTCAGGCCGGGGCAGTCACCGCCGCTGGTCAGCACACCAATACGCATCGCTTTGCAACTCCCCTGGGGGCACCCCCGGCTGCGACGCCGGGGGATGAACCGGTATGGCCGGACTACCACCTTGGTGTCTCCACCTAAAGGCAGGCTCGAATCGGACATAAACCGCCCAAAACGGGCCACACAGAGCACAGCATACGGCGCCCGTGTCCGGCCCGGGCGGACGCCGACGCGGGAGCGGCTTCGTCGACGAGCCCGCGCAGCTGTAGGAACGGACGCCGAGGAGGGTGTGCGTCCGAACACTGACTCTATTGTCTTATGAAAGGCCGCCCGTCGGCACCGACTGCCCGCCATGCGGTCAGGTCAGCCGGTGCCCGGGTCGAAGGGCCTCGTCACGCGGGCCGAAGGGCCTTGTCACTCGGGCCCGAAGGGCCTTGTCAGGCGGGCTGCTTGGTGGCCGCGATGCGCTCGGTGCGCAGCGCGTCGTACCAGGTGGTGTCCGCCGGAGGGAGGGCGTTCACGTCCAGTGCCAGCTTGATCAGCATGTCGGCGACGGCGGGGTTGCGCGCCATCACCGGGCCGTGCAGGTAGGTGCCGAAGACGGTGTCGCGCCAGGCGCCCTCGGTGCCGTCGCCGGTGCCGTTGCCCCGGCCGACCTGCACGGTGGCCATCGGCGAGACGCCCTGGCCGAGGTGGGTGACGCCCTGGTGGTTCTCGAAGCCCGTCAGCTGAGGGATCGACAGCCGGGGGTCGGTGTCGGCGAGCACGTCGCCGACGCAGCGGGCGCCCTCGCCGCGGGTGGTCCACACGTCCAGCAGGCCCAGGCCCGGCTCGCGCTGGCCCAGGTCGTTGATGAACTCGTGGCCGAGGATCTGGTAGCCGGCGCAGACCGAGAAGATGATCGCGCCGTTCTCCGCCGCCCGGACCAGGCCGGTGTCGGCCCGGAGCCGCTCGGCGGCCAGCCGCTGCGGGCGGTCCTCGCCGCCGCCGATCAGGTAGATGTCACCGCTGGTGGGCACCGCCTGGTCGGAGCGGACGTCGATCCGCTGGACGCCGATCCCGCGCTGGCGGGCCCGCCGCTCGACGACCAGGGCGTTGCCCCGGTCGCCGTAGGTGCTGAGCAGGTCCGGGTAGACCCACACCAGGCGCAGGGCGCTCTCGCTCATCCGGGACCTTCCGTACTGCTGGGCCCCCGGCTGGGGGTGGGACTGCTGGGGCGGCTGCTGGTACGACTGCTGGGGCTGGCCGGGGTGCTGCGGCTGGCCGGGGTGCGGCTGCGGGGGGTAGGACATCAGTTGGCCACCGCCTTGCGCAGCTGCTGGAAGGCCGTGTAGTTGGCGATCGCCTCGATCCGGCCGGGCGGGGCCTGCTGGACGGCCTGCTCCAGGGTGTCGACCACCTGGAACTGCAGGCCGGCCACCTCCAGCCGGACGGCCAGGTCCAGCTTGCGCTGGCCCATCACGAAGACCGGGTGGCCGGACAGGCGCTCGTAGTCCACGTCCCAGAGCCAGGAGGTGTCGGTGCCGTCGGCGTCCAGCGCGTTGACCGAGAGCACCACCGGGGCCGGCGGGCCGTCGATCAGCGAGAAGGTCTCCAGCCAGCCCGCCGGGTTCTTGGCGAGCAGCAGGCGCACGTCGCGGCCCAGGTACGAGACCACGTCGTAGCGGCCGGCCACGGCGGTGACGGTCTGCATCCGCTGCAGCGCGACCTGCGGGGCCACCCCGAAGACCGCCGCGACGGCGGCCGAGCTGGTGGCGTTGGCCAGGTTGGCCCGGCCGGGCAGCTGGAGCTGGATCGGCCAGGCACCGCGCTGCGGGTCGATCACGTGGGTGCCCTGGAGCGCCCAGTGCGGCTGCGGACGGCGGAAGCCGCAGTCCTGGCAGAACCAGTCGTCGCCCGGGCGCTGCATCACGCCACCGCAGGACGGGCAGGACCAGGCGTCCTCCTTCCACGCCTGGCCAGCGGCCACCCAGACCACCTTCCGGCAGGAGGAGGCGGCCCAGGTCACCAGCGGGTCGTCCGCGTTGGCGATGATCACGGCCTCGGTGTCCTTGAGGCCCTCGCGCCACTTCTCGGCCATCATCCGGGTCTCCGCCGCGCGGTCGAGCTGGTCGCGGGAGAGGTTGAGCAGCGCTATGGCCTTCGGCCGGGTGTCACGGGCCACCCCGGCGAGGTACTTCTCGTCCACCTCGATGACGCCGAACCGCGCCTCGGTGCCGCCCGCCAGGGCGGCGGTGATGCCGGCCGGCATGTTGGCGCCGAGCGCGTTGGAGACCACCGGGCCGGCGGCGCGCAGCGCCTCGGCGATCAGGCGGGTGGTGGTGGTCTTGCCGTTGGTGGCGCTGACCAGCACGACGTCGAGGTGCTCGGCCAGCGTGGCGAGCAGGTCCGGGTCGAGCTTGAGGGCGACCTTGCCGCCGATCACCGAGCCGCTGCCTCGGCCGGCCTTCTGCGAGAGGGCGGCGGCCATCCGGCCGGCCGTCACGGCGAGCTTGGCGCGGGCGGGCAGCGAGGCGTCGCGTACGGCCGCGGCTTCCGAATCGGGGCCTGGCATGCTCAGTGGTTCCTCCTTGCAGCGGCACCGCCCGGGCGGCCGTTGAAAGGAACGCCGGGCGGCGGGGACGGGGCCAGCCTACCTACTCCGACCGGCAGATCCGTGATCGCCCCAGGTTGCACTGTCCAGGGGCGCGGGGAACTGCGCGAGATCGGAAGAAGCGTACGTGCCATCTTCCGTCAGGAATCAGTTGCACCGTCAGCGGATAGTGCAACGAGGGCATCCCTGTAAAGGTGCAGACGATGCATGGCCGGCCGCGCCGTTCCCCGCGTCCCTGAAAGGACCTACCGCCCCGGCCAGGGACTGGGGAGTGCTGCCTGGGAGAGATGGGCGGTGATGGTGAGGGTGGCGTCCTCGACCTGGTAGTCCAGGGGGGCGCCGAGCCGCTGCATGGTGGAGATGAGGCCGGTGTTGGAGGCGTGGGTGACGGCGTAGACGGTGGGGGAGCCGGCCTCCGAGGCGAGGGCGGCCATCCGCTGGAGGAGGTCGAAGCCGAGGCCGCGGCGCTGCCAGGCGTCCTCGACCAGGAGGGCGACCTCGGCGCTGTCCTCGTCCCAGAGCAGGTGGGCGAGGGCGACGATGCGGCCGTCCGGGGTCTCCACGGCGAGGGTCTGGCCGTGGCGGGGGTCGAGGAGGTGGTCGAGGTAGCGGTCGGCGTCGGCCACCGGGCCGTGGTACCGCTTGCGGAGGGCGTCCGGCGAGCAGCGGTGGTGCATGGCGAGGGCGGCGGCGTGGTCCGACGGGTCCGCGCGGCGGACGGTCAGGTCGGTGCCGGCCGGCAGCCGCAGGCGGGCCTCGACCTTGGGGACGCGGGGGCCGAGCAGGGAGTCCAGCTCGACCAGGGCCTGGGCCCGGGCGAATTCGGTCGGGGTGAAGGGGAGGTGGGCCCGGGTGAGCTCGATCAGGTGGCCGGAGGGGACGGGCAGCCGCATCACGTGGCCGTCCACGGCGGCGGTGGCGCCGGCGGCGCCACCCGGGTAGCTGCGGATGGTGCAGCGGCCGAAGAGCCGTCGCAGGGCGACGGGGAGTTCGGCGGCGTCCAGGGCGGTGCGGGTGGCCAGGGCGAGCACGTGGGTGGGCTCGTCCACCAGGTCGTGGGCGTCGGCCGGGTCGGTCCAGATGTCCCGGCCGCCGGCGGTGGCGACCAGGCGGGTGAGCTCGGTGCGGGCCAGCGAGACTGGCGTGCGCAGCAGGAACTCGTCCACGGTGGTGCCGTCGGCCAGCGGGTGGGCCTGGAGGGAGAGGATGTTGACCTGGCGGTCGGCCAGCGCGACGCAGATCCGGGCCAGGCTGCCGGGGGCGTCGTCGACGGTGGTGCGCAGCCGCCAGAGGGCGGTCTCCTGGTAGTCGTGCAGCGGGCCGGTCACCGGGGCCTCGCCGGGTGGTGCGGTCGGCTCGGGGCCGGGTGGGGCGTGCGGGTGCCGGTGGGCCCACCAGGCGTGGAAGACGGCCGTGGCGAGCAGGGCGAGGGCCGAGCAGGCGAGCAGCACCGGGCCGTCGTGGCCGTGCACGACGATGTTCGCCACCAGGTCGGCGGTGGCGACGGCCAGGAAGACGGCGGCGAGCTCGGTGGTGTCGCGCCGCCAGCGGTGGGCCCGGCCGTGCGGCCGGAGTCCGCGCCGCTGGGCGCGGGAGAGGCGGGCGGGCGGCTGGGCTTCGGGGAGTCTGTCCATGGGAGCATGGTCGCGCTCCGGTGTTTCACGATCACGAATCCCCCGTGACCTGTCGGTAAATGTCTTCGGTTGGTTTTCGAACGACTCCCGGTGAACTCCGGGTGACCGTCAGGATTCGACTCGACGCCCCCTCAGATCGTCGGCGGCGGCCAGCACTTCGGTCACCAGGAGCTTCAGGTCCTGCTCGGTGGTGGCGGCGTTGAGCAGGCAGGCGCGGAGCAGCTCCTTCCCTTCGTAGACCGCTCCGGTCACGAACACGTTTCCACGCTGTTGAACGGTTGCGGGCAGGGCGCGATTGAGTGCGTCGGCGGCCGCTGCGGCTGCTGCCGTCTCGCTCTCGGCCCGGACCCGGAAGGCGACGATCGAGGTGCGGACCGGGGCGAGGAGCTCGAGGGCCGGCTCGGCTTGGACCAGCTCGCCGAGCCGGCGGGCCAGTGCGGTGCAGGTGGCGATGTCGGCGGCGATGCCGGCCCGGCCGCGGTGGGCGATGGTGGCCCAGACCTTGAGGGCGCGGAAGGGGCGGGTCTGCTCCATCCCGTACTCGGAGAACCAGCCGAAGCCGTCGGCGCTCTCGTCGCGCAGGTAGGAGGGGACGAGACTGAAGGCGGCCCGCAGCGCGGCGGCGTCGCGGACCAGGGCGCAGCCGCAGTCCACCGGGACGCCGAGCCACTTGTGCGGGTCGAGGGCGAGCGAGTCGGCGCGGTCCATCCCCGCGTACTGCTCGGCGACGGCCTCGTCCAGCACGCCGAAGGCGCCGTACGCGCCGTCCACGTGCAGCCAGAGGCCCTCCGCGGCGCAGAGGTCGGCCAGCGGGTCGAAGGCGTCCACGGCGCCGGTGCCGACGGTGCCGGCCGAGGCGACCACCAGGAAGGGGTGCAGGCCCGCCGCGCGGTCGGCGGCGACCGCCTCGGCGAGGGCGGCGGGGTCGAGCAGGCCGTCCGGGGTGGTGGCCACGGTGCGCAGGTGGCGGCTGCCCAGGCCCAGCAGCTCGACGGCCTTGCGGACGCAGGAGTGGGTCTCGGCGGTGGCGTAGGCGGTGAACGGCGGCAGGCCCGCCAGGCCGTCGGCGCGCAGGTCGTGGCCGAGGCGGGCCGCCGCGCGGTGCCGGGCGGCGGCCACGCAGAGGATGGTGGCCATCGAGGTGCCGGAGGTGAGGATGCCGCCGGCCGGGGCGGTGGCCGGGAAGCCGACCAGCTCGGCGATCCAGCGGACGGTGGCGCGCTCCAGGTGCACGTCGGCGTGGTCGCCGCCCGCGCTGCTGGGGTTCATCGCGGCGGCGGCCAGGGTGGCCAGCACCCCGGCCGGGGCCGGGGCGGAGTTGACCCAGCCGAAGAACCGGGGGTGGCCGTTGCCCATGGGGGCGGTGAGGATCTGCTGCTCGACGGTGGCGAGCAGCTCGGGCAGGGGAGTGCCCTCGGTGGGCAGGGGGAGGGTGAGCAGGGCTTCGCGCGCCGCCGTCGGCATGGGCTGCCAGACGGGGGCCGCCGGCACGGCGGCGAGGTAGTCGGAGACCAGGTCGGCGGCTCGGTGGGCGGCGGTGCGGAAGTCTTCGCTCATGAGGGGCACTGTAGGCGAGCGGACACAAGGGCCTCGACGCCGTCCACCAGGGGAACGGTCAGGCCAGCGACTCCTGCTCGCCGTGGACGGGCTCGTCCTCCAGGTGCCAGTGCAGGTCGCGGACCCCGGGCTCCAGCGAGAGCCGGGTCACCACCTGCTCCAGGGCGGCCGTGACGTCGCCGGTGACGGCCACCGTGGAGCGCAGGCTGGTGGTGTCCTCGCGGGTGCCGCGCCGCACCCGCAGGCCGGTCGGGGCCAGCCCGGAGGCGGTCAGGGCCTGGAGCAGCAGGGCCCGGATGTGGGTCTCGGAGCGGCGCTCGCACTCCAGGTGCACGGTGGCGCGGCTGGTGGAGTCCGGGTCGCTGCCGCTGGCCGGGGCGCGGTCGAGCAGCCGGCCGGCGGGCCGGAGCACCAGGTGGACGGCGAGGACGGCGAGGGTGCCGAGCGCGGCGAAGGCGAGCTTGCCGGAGGCGGCCAGCACCCCGACGGCGGCCGAGCACCAGAGCGTGGCGGCCGTGTTGAGCCCCCGGACCCCGGCGCCGTCGCGCAGGATCACCCCACCGCCGAGGAACCCGATCCCGGACACCACGTACGAGGCCACCCGGGTCGGGCTCCCGGCGTCGCCGACGGCCTCGCTGTACAGCACGAAGAGCGTCGCCCCGGCGGCGACCAGGGCGTTGGTGCGCAGGCCCGCCATCCGGGCCCGCCACTGGCGTTCGACGCCGATCAGCGCCCCGCAGGCGACACCGACGGCGAGTCGGAGGAGGAAGTCGAGGGTGGTGAGGGTGTGCACGGGGCACCTCCTTCGGGGGCAGGGCGACGGCCGGGGCGTCGAGGGCGCGCCTGACATGCTGTCAGCCGGGCGTGAGGTGAACGGGAAGGCGTGGCCGGTCCGGGACTCGGCCGGGGCCGTGCGGGTGGCTCGGCACAGCCCCGCGCGGCCGGGCTCAGCGCAGAGCTGCGCGGGCCGGGGCAGGGCGGGCGGTGCGGCTCTCGGGGCCGGGACTGTGCTCGTCCATCTCGCTCGCCTCCTCCCGGCAGGGCGCACCCCGGCGGGCGCACACGTCTTCGGCCGGCGGGCGTCCCGCGCCGCGGCCTCCGGCAGGATATGCCGCAGGAAGGGGCGGGTGCGAACCCTTTGACGTCACCCTGACGCCGGTCCGCACCCGCGAGGGTGGTTCAGCCGCGCAGGATGCCGCCGACTATGCCGGCGATGCCCGCGCCCTCGGCGCCGGCGACGGCGCCGTCGCGGGCGAGGTAGGGCTCGAGGGCGTGGGCGAGGCCGGAGAGGGGCATGCTCTGGAGCCAGATCTGGCCGGGGCCGGTGAGGGCGACCAGGAAGATGCCGTCGCCGCCGAAGATCTTGTTGGCGATGCCGGGGACGCGGGTGATGGTGAACTGGACCTGCTCGTCGAACATGCCGACGTGGCCGGGGTGGACGAGCATGGTCTGGCCCGGGGCCAGGGTGTAGCGGGTGAGCTCGCCGGAGAGCTCGACCCAGGCGCGGCCCTCGCCCTGGAGGCGCTGGAGCACGAAGCCCTCGCCGCCCCAGAGGCCGCCGCGGAAGGTCTGCTGGAGGGCGACCGTCGGGCTGACACCGGGGGTGCCGCAGATCCAGCCGTGCCGGTGCACCACCACGCCGCGGCCGGGCGCCACGTCCACCGGCACGATGTGACCGGGCACCTTCGCCGCGAAGGCGACCAGCCCCGGCCCGCCCTGGGCCTGGTACTGGGTGAGGAAGAACCCGCCCCCGCCGACCGCCCGCTTGAGCGAGTTCATCAGGCCGCCCTTGCCGCCACCGCTGTTGGTGGTCTGCGACATCTGGACGTTCGCCGACATCCAGGACAGCTCTCCGTGCGCGGAGATCACCGTCTCCCCCTGGCCGAGCTGGATCTCCAGCACCGGCAGCGTGCTCCCGTTCACCACGGCCTGCATGCCCGTCACTCTCCCCCGGGCGGGCCGCCCTTCGGCCCGAACCCCGCGCGGCAGGGTACGCCCGCCGCCCGGGGCCCGGTTGACCGGGGTCAGTCGAGGGTGTTGGCCAGGCCGCCGGCGCCGCGGCAGTAGCCCGCGATCTCCTTGTTGGTGATCTGGGAGCAGAGGCGGGCGCCGGCGCCGGCCTCGGTGTAGTTGACGGTGTAGTAGCTGTAGAGGCCCTGGGTGCAGGCGCGGCGGTGGGTGGCGTCCACGCCGGTGGCGCACTGGTCGGCGGCCCAGTTGACGCGGTCGAGGTTGTACTTCATGGTGCGCGAGCCGACGCCGCGGCTGCAGTCGATGTCGCCGCCGGTGGACTTGCCGTTGAGGCACCACTGGAGGGCGGCGGCGAAGACCTCGGGGTGGTTGGCGTAGTCGTGGGAGCTCAGGTAGTAGGTGGGGGCGTAGAAGTAGCAGGCCGACTGGAAGAGGGAGGGCTGCTCGGGGCAGGGGTAGAGCGGCTCCTTGGCCAGCTTGTCGGCGGGGAGGTTGGCCTTGGCCTTCTCGTCCTCCTCGTCGGGGCCGAAGAGCTGCATGAAGAGGCCCTCGGAGCAGGTGATCTTCTTGCTGTCGCCGGGGAACTCGCTGCACAGGTCGCGGGCCTTCTCGACGTCCTGCTTGGCGACGAACATGGTGCCGTGGCCGACGCCGTGGATGCAGGGGCCGGTGTTGTTCGGGGCGCAGAGCTTGAGCAGGTCGACCTCGGGCTGCTTGGAGGCGTTGAGCATCTCCTCCACCGCGCCGTGCAGGTAGCCCGCCGCGCAGGTCTCGTGCGGGAAGGAGATCACCTTCTGGAAGTCCTCGTGGTACCGCTTCACGGCGGCGTGGCCCAGCTCGTGCGCGATCGGGTGGCAGAACCGGACGGTGTACGGGAGCTTCTTGGTGATCTTGTCGAGGTCGGCGAGCGCCACGCCCGGGTCGGTGGCGTCCATCTCGGCCATCATCTTGTTGCGCAGGGTGCTGCGGGTCCAGACCGCCGGGTCGCCGGTGGGGGAGGGCGAGGCGCTGGGCGAGCCCGGGGCGCTGGGCGGGGCGGCGGGGGTGCCGACCGCCGCGGCCGGGGTGGCGGCGGGGGCCCACTCGGTGACGGCCACCGAGCCGAGGCCGAGCGCGCCGAGCAGCAGCGCGGTGATGATCGCGAAGATTCGCGGTTGCATGGCGGTTGGATCCCCCGACAGCTCGCTTCGGACAGGTGTCCTTCCCATCCTGGCGGCAGCGCGGTGGATTCCGTGGTTTTGGGCCGCCATCCGGGAAGTGTCGGCCCCGGTTGCGCGGCTGCCGACCTGGTCAACGAAGAGGGCGCCCCCCAGTCACCAGAGGCTCACTCTCGCACACGCGTGCCAACCGTGAGTGACCGGGGCTGAATGTCTGAAGATCTGCCCGATTTCGGGCAGGATTCTTGGTTTCGCGATGCCGGGCGCCTACTGTCCTCTCTTGTGCCTGTCTCGCCGCACCCTCACGAAGACCTGCTCGCCCACCTGACCCGCACCAGCTCGCTGAGTCCGGGAGAGGCGGCCAGAGTAGTCGCGGAGGTGCTGGCGTACTTCTCGGAGAGCACCGAGGAGTACGTCCGCCGCCGCCACGGCGAGCTGCAGGCCAGGGGTCTGACCAACGAGAAGATCTTCGCCCGGCTCGGCGCCGAACTCGCCGCCCGCCGGGTCGCCGCGCCGGAGCTGTCCACCCGTCAGCTCCGCCGGATGGTCTACGGCTGACCCCGCTTCACCAGTCGACCGACGCAAGGAGCTGCTGACCAATGTGCGGAATCGTGGCCTACATCGGCCCCAAGGACGCGACCACCTTCCTGCTCGAGGGACTGCAGCGGCTGGAGTACCGGGGTTACGACTCCGCCGGCGTGGCCGTGCTCGGCAAGACCGGCGGGCTGAAGGTGTGCAAGGTCAAGGGCCGGGTGGCCGACCTCGCGGCGGCGGTGCCGGCCCGCTTCAAGGGCACCACCGGCATCGGCCACACCCGCTGGGCCACCCACGGTGAGCCGAGCGACGCCAACGCCCACCCGCACACCGACAACTCCGGCCGGATCGCCGTGGTGCACAACGGCATCATCGAGAACGCCGAGGAGCTGCGCGCCCGCCTCACCGCCGAGGGCGTCACCTTCACCTCCGAGACCGACACCGAGGTGCTCGCCCACCTGATCGCCGCCCGTGCCGTCGAGGGGGTCGAGCTGGAGGAGGCCGTCCGGGGGGCACTCGGCCACGTCGTGGGCACGTACGGCATCGCGGTGCTCGACTCCGCCCAGCCGGACCGGATCGTGGTGGCCCGCAACGGCAGCCCGATCGTGCTCGGCATCGGCGAGAAGGAGATGTTCGTCGCCTCCGACATCGCCGCCCTGGTCCGCTACACCCGCCAGGTGGTGCACCTGGAGGACGGCGAGCTGGCCACCGTGCGCGCCGACGGCTTCCGCACCATCACCGAGGACGCCCGCACCGTCACCCGCCAGCCCTCCACGGTGGACTGGGAGGTGGCCTCCTACGACACCGCCGGCTACGAGCACTACCTGCTCAAGGAGATCCACGAGCAGCCCGGCTCGGTGGAGCGCACCCTGAGCGGCCGCCTCGACGAGAAGTTCGCCACCGCCCACCTCGGCGGGCTCAACCTGGACGCCCGCGAGCTGCGCGAGATCCGCCGGGTGAAGATCCTCGGCTGCGGCTCCGCGTACTACGCCGGCGAGATGGGCGCCCAGCTGATCGAGGAGCTGGCCCGGATCCCCGCGCACAGCGAGCCGGCCTCCGAGTTCCGCTACCGCAACCCGGTGATCGAGCGCGACACCCTGTACGTGGCGGTCAGCCAGTCCGGCGAGACCTACGACACGCTGGCCGCCGTACAGGAGATCAAGCGCAAGGGCGGCCGGGTGCTCGGCGTGGTCAACACCGTCGGCAGCGCGATCGCCCGCGAGTGCGACGGCGGCATCTACCTGCACGCCGGGCCGGAGATCTCGGTGGCCTCCACCAAGGCCTTCACCTCCACCGTGGTCGCCTTCGCGCTGCTGGCCCTGCACTTCGGCCGGATCAACGACCTCTCGCCCGCCGACGGCCGCCGGATCGTCTCCGCGCTCAAGGCCCTGCCCGGGCAGATCCGGGAGATCCTGGCGCAGGAGGAGGAGATCGCCAAGCTGGCCGCGCACTACGCCGACAGCGCCGGGATGATGTTCATCGGCCGGGTCCGCGGCTACCCGGTGGCCCGCGAGGGCGCGCAGAAGCTCAAGGAGATCTCCTACGTGCACGCCGAGGCCTACCCGGCCTCCGAGCTCAAGCACGGCCCGCTCGCGCTGATCAGCCCCGAGCTGCCCACCGTCGCCCTGGTGCCGGACGACGAGCTGCTCGACAAGAACCTCACCACCCTGGGCGAGATCAAGGCCCGCTCCGGCCGCATCCTGGCCGTCGGCCACCGGGTGCCGGACGCCAAGCTGGCCGACCACGCGATCGTGGTGCCCAAGAGCGAGCCCGAGCTCGACCCGCTGCTGCTCAACATCCCGCTGCAGATCTTCGCGTACTTCGCGGCGATCGCCCTGGAGCGGGACGTGGACAAGCCGCGCAACCTCGCCAAGAGCGTGACCGTGGAGTAAGAGCGCCACCGTTGAGTAATTCCGGCCGGGTTGACCGCAGGTCAGCTAGGGTCGCTTCACCGGGCCCGACGCGCGGGCCCGGTGGACGGGAGAGCTGACAGATGCACTTCGGGATCATCGGGACGGGCACCGTGGGGCGCACCCTCGCGAGCAAGCTCGTCTCGCTCGGCCACGAGGTGACCCTCGGGTCGCGCACCAAGGAGAACGAGACCGCCCTGGCCTGGGCCGAGCAGGCCGGCCCGTACGGCCACAGCGGCACCTTCGCCGAGGCCGCGCAGGCGGCGGAGGTGGTGCTCAACGCCACCTCCGGCACCGTCTCGCTCCAGGCGCTGCGCTTGGCCGGCGCGGAGAACCTGGCCGGCAAGGTGCTGATCGACGTCTCCAACCCGCTGGTCTTCTCCGCCACCGGCGAGCTCAGCCTTGACCCGGTCAACACCGACAGCGTGGCCGAGCAGATCCAGCGGGAGTACCCCGAGGCCCGGGTGGTCAAGGCGCTCAACACGGTCAACTGCGCCGTGATGGTCGACCCGGGCCGGGTGCCCGGCGAGCACAACCTCTTCGTGGCCGGCAACGACCCGGTGGCCAAGGCCCAGGTCACCGCCGTACTGGAGCAGTTCGGCTGGCCGGCCGGCTCGGTGCTCGACCTCGGCGGGGTCGAGGCGGCACGCGGGCTGGAGATGCTGATGCCGTTCTGGCTGCGGATGATGGGGCAGCTCGGCCACGCCGACTTCAACTACCAGATCCGGCGGGCCCAGTGAGCACCCCGCCGCCCTTCACCCCGCTGGACGAGAGCTGGCGGACCGCGCTGGCCGTGGTGGCCCACCCCGACGACATGGAGTACGGCGCGGCGGCCGCCGTGGCCCGCTGGACGGCCCAGGGCAAGCGGGTGGTCTACGTGATGGTCACCAGCGGCGAGGCCGGCATCGACTCGATGAGCCCGGAGGAGTGCCGCACCGTCCGGGAGGCCGAGCAGATCGCCTCGGCCGCCCTGGTCGGGGTCGGCGAGGTCGAGTTCCTGGGCCACCCGGACGGTGTCCTGGAGTACGGGCTGCCGCTGCGCCGGGACATCGCCCGGGCCGTCCGGCGGCACCGCCCGGACATCGTGATCACCACCAACTTCCGTGACACCTACGGCGGTACGGTGGCCAACCAGGCCGACCACATCGCCACCGGGCGGGCCGCCCTGGACGCGGTGCGGGACGCGGGCAACCGCTGGGTCTTCCGCGAGCTGACGGAGGAGGGCCTGGAGCCCTGGGACGGTGTCCGCGAGGTCTGGGCGGTCGGTTCGCCGCAGGCCGGGCACGCCGTGGACATCACCGACCACCTGGACGCCGGGGTCGCCTCGCTGGAGGCCCACCGGGCGTACCTGGCCGGCCTGGGCGGGGCGATGGCCGACGCCCGCTCCTTCCTGGAGGGCATGTCGGCGGCGGCCGGGGAGCGGCTCGGGGTGCGCTACGCGTCGTCCTTCGAGGTCGTGCCGCTGCGGTTCTGACCCTCGTCCTTGCCGCGTCTCCTGCTGCGCACCCACCGGTAGGTGAGGAAGGCGAGCAGGAGGACGGCGGCCGCGATCAACAGGAAGTTCTGGTAGCGGACGGCCTCGCGGTAGATCGGGCCGATGTTGTCCCCCGCGAGGTACCCCGCCGTCGACCAGACGCCCACCCAGAGCGCCGCGCCCGCCAGGTTGGCGGGCAGGAAGCGGCGCCAGGAGAGCTCGGTGGTGCCGGCCACGATCCCGTTGTACTGCCGCAGCCCGTCGATGAACCGGGCCACCGTGACGATCCGGCCGCCGTACCGGCCGAAGAAGGCGTGCGCCTTCGCCGTCCGCTCCGGAGTCAGCAGCACGTACTTGCCCCACCGGTGCACGAAGGCCGTCCCGCCGGTGCGGCCGATCACGAACCCCAGCGTGTTGCCCGCCGCAGCGGCCGCGAAGGCGATCGCGGCCACGGCGGCGATGCTCATCCGCCCGGTGCCGGCGTACACCGCCGCGAGCACCAGGATGGTCTGACCGGGCGCGGGGATCCCGCAGTTGTCCAGGAACACCAGCAGGGCGAGCGACGGGTATCCGTAGTCGTCGAGCAGGGGCGCGAGGTGGGCCAGCGGCCCGGGCAGGGGTGGGGGCGTCATCGTCCGATCCGGTGTGGTTGTCGGGGAGGTGGCCGCGCCGCATCCCGGGCATCGGGGACAGGGTAGCTTCTGCTGGGCGCACCGCCGGCGGTGTGGGGCCCGACCCCTGCTGTGGTCGGGACCCACATGGTCTACCGACCGGTCACTCGCTGCGCAGCACTTCGGCGATGGGCAGGCGCGCCGCTGAGCGGGCCGGCACCAGCGCCCCCAGCACCGCGATGGCGATGCCCGCGAGGGCGAGCAGTGTGAGGCCGGGCGCGTGCCAGACGTGCAGCATCGAGACCGGCAGGTCGATCCCGGCCGCCCGGACCGAGGCCGGTACCACCAGGCGGTGGGCGAGGACACCGAGGGGGAGGCCGATGAGCCCCCCGAGCGTGCCCAGGGCGGCCATCGAGGTGACCATCATCACCGTGACCTGACGGGGGGTCATGCCGATGGACTTGAGCATGCCCAGGTTGCGGCGGCGCTCGTGGGTGGTGAGGACGACGGTGTTGAAGACCCCGAGTGCGGCGACCGCGGCCAGCATCAGCGTGAACAGCACCGCGAAGCTGACGATGGTCAGTGTCGCCTGGTTCAGCTCGTCCGCGTGCCTGGCGGGGTAGAGCCCGGGGCCGGCGGCCTTCCGGAACGCGGTCACGAAGGCGTCGGCGTCGGCCCCGGGGGCGAGCTGGACCGTATAGTCGGAGGCCCGCTGACCTGGTGCGATCTCCGATGAGGGTGTCCCAGTTGGAGAGCACCCCGTCGGGGTCGTAGGCCATCAGTTGGCCGACGACGGTCACCGGGACCTCCTTGGCTCCCAGATCCAGGCGGACCCGGTCGCCGACCGCCAGACCGCGCTGGCGCAGGAACGCTCCGGAGACGACGATCTGCCCCGGCCCGTCCAGCCAGTGCCCCTTAGCCATGGTGTAGTTCAGGCTGGCGGAGTCCCCACGCAGGAACTGGCCGTTGAGATTCTGCGCTGACCCGGCGAACTTGACGTTCTGCCAGGTGCTCGCGGTGACGCGGACGGCACCCAGGGAGCGCAGCAGCGCCTCCGTGTCGGTGTCGCCCAGTGTCGGTGCGGGCTGGTCGGGGCGGTGTCCGCCGACAGTGACCTCGACCTGGTAGGTGCCGTTGTGCTCCTCCGCGTTCCCGTAGGCGGTCATCGTGCTGGTCAAGCCGCTGGAGAGGGTCACGGCGGCTTGACCAGCACGATGACCGCCACGGTCAGCGCGGTGCGCGCGGGACGGGCGACCGGCAGGCCCAGCCCGAGGCTGACCGAGCGGGGCAGCCCCGAGCCGCCGAGCCGTCGCTGGACGCCCAGCGCGCGCCCGACGCGGGGGGCGCTGCCCGCGGTGATCGCCTCGGCCGCGGACAGCCGGTGGGCTCGCAGGGCGGGGCCGAGCGCGGCGAGCGCGACCACCGCCGGCATGCCCAGCAGCGCGACGACGTCCACCCAGAGGCTGACGCTCACGTCCTGCACCCCGAGCCCCTGGAACGCGCTGGACAGCAGGGGCCGGGCCAACAGATTGCCGAGGACGACGCCGATCAGGCAGCCGGCGACCGCGGGCACGGAGATCATCAGGACGTAGACCGCGGCCACCTGGTTGGGCGTGAAGCCCAGCGCCTTCAGGACGCCGATGTGTCGCAGGCCCGAGACCACCGCGCCGCTGACCACGTTGGCGACGATCAGTACGGCGACCACCAGCCCGAGGACGCCGAAGGTCATCAGGAACGGGGCGTAGGCGTCGGTCCGGGCGCTGACGGCCTTCTTCAGGGCGAGGTAGGACTGCGATCCGGTCAGGGCGTCCGGGGGAAGGCCCGCGGTGGCGGTGGCCAGGCCGGCCCGGACGGACTGGTCCGTCTCGGGGTCGGCGAAGCGGTAGAGCATCTGGACGCTCCGCGGGTGCAGGCTCGCGAGCTGACCCGGTGTCACCCACGCGCCGGCCGACTGGCTCACGCTGGAGGCGAAGCCGACGACCCTGAGGCTCGATCCGTCGGGCAGCGGCACCGTGAACTCGGGCGGGAAGGACGCGCTGCGGCCGGACGGGCGGCTGTTCAGGACGATCTCGCCGGGGCCGGTGGGCCAGTGGCCGGCCCACAGGTCCAGGTGGTCCACCGGGCTCTGCGGACCGGACCGGCCCACCACCGTCAACGGACCGGCCACCATGCCCGGCGTCCCGTCCGGCACGGCGACGACCGCCTCGCCGAACGGGCCCGCCGCCTCCACGCCCCGGCGGTGGGCCGTCTGCGCCACCTGCGCGTCCGAGACCTTCGCACTGTCGAAGGTGGCCACGACATGGGCGCCGCGCTGCTGGGAGAAGGCGTCGTCGAAGGGGGCCGCGGCGGCCGCCATCAGCGCGAGGGCGATCGTGATCGTCGTGGTGGAGAGCAGGACGACGACGCCGATGATCGTCGTCTGCAGCTTCCGGCGCTTCACGGCCGCCCGGGAGGCACGCCACACCGCACTCATGCCGTCCGCTCCAATGCGCTCTCGCGGGCCACCCTGCCGTCGGCGAACTCGATCAGCCGGCTGGCGCAGCGGGTGGCCAGGCGCGGGTCGTGGGTGACGATCAGCAGGGTCTGGCCGATCTGGTTGAGGTCGATCAGGAGGTCCATCACCTGTTCGCCGGACCGGCTGTCCAGCGCGCCGGTCGGCTCGTCGGCCAGCAGCACGGCCGGACGGTTCATCAGGGCGCGGGCGACGCCGACCCGCTGGCGCTCGCCGCCGCTGAGTGCCGCCGGATAGGCGTTGCGGCGGTCGGCGATGCCCAGCTCGTCGAGGAGCTCGAGCGCGCGCCGACGTGCCTGCGCGGTCGGACTGCCGGTCAGTTGCGCGGCCAGTGCCACGTTGTCCAGCGCCGGCAGGTCGTCGATCAGGTTGAAGAACTGGAAGATCATGCCGACCCGCCGACGCCGGTACAGCGCGAGACCGGTCTCGTTCAGCGTCCCGAGGTCCTCGCCGTGGACCACGACCGAGCCGGCGGTCGGGCGGTCGAGGCCGGCGACCATGTTGAGCACGGTGGACTTGCCGCAGCCCGACGGGCCCATCACCGCGACCGCTTCCCCGGCCCGGATGTCCAGCGAGACCCCGTCGAGCGCGACCGAGTCCCCGTACTCCTTGCTCACGCCGTCGAGGCGCACGACCACCTTGTCGGTGCTGCCATCTGTAACCATGGCAGGAAAGCTACGGGCGGGCGCACCGGCCGGTCGTCGGCCCGTGGAAGTAACCTCCGGGGCAGGTCATCCTGGGGATGTAGGTCCTGACGCCCGGGGGCTCACTCCCATACCTCGGATCGTCCGCCCTCGGCGTCCGCCGGGTCGTGTCTCGGCCTCGTCGGGCCGCGGACTTCCCGGTCTCGTGGCACGTGACGGCGTGGTGGACGGAAGGCGCGGACGGATCACCTCCGCATTCCGTCGGCAAATCCCCAGCTCAGGTGGGCGCACGTGCCGCGCGGGTGAACGATCGGATCTTTGGCCGAATCTTTCGGGCAGTCATCATGCACACGCCTAGCCTCGGCTGCGGCAAGGAACGTTGCCCTTCTTGGGCTCTCCCGCTTCCTCGGCCACCCTTGATCCCGTTGCAGTGGAAGGTTTCCGACGCATGAAGATCCGACGTATCGCGCCACTGGCCGCGCTGGGGCTGTGCTCCATAGGCCTCGCGGCCGTATCGCCCGTCCAGGCCCAGGCCGCCGGCAGCGAGCAGGTGCTCGTCTTCGACACCCCCGCAGGTACCGACGCCGTGTTCACCGTCAGCCCGAGCGTCAAGCAGGTCGTCATCGAGCAGTGGGGCGCCGGTGCCGCCGGCGGGTCCGGCGCCGGTGGGGCCGGTGGTGCGGGTGGCGGTGGTGGCGGCGGCACCAACAGCAACTCGATCGGCGGGGTCGCCAAGGGCGGCAACGGCGGCCTCGGCGGCTCCGGTGGGGCCGGGGGCGCGGGCGCGGGTGGGGGCTCCGGCGCGTACACCCGCTGCGTCGTGACCTGGCAGGCCGACAACCCGTTGAAGGTGCGCGTCCACGTGGGCGCCGGCGGGCGGGCGGAGGCTCCCGGCCGGGGCGGCGACCACGGGTTCGGCGGAACGCGGGGCATCAACGGGTTCATCGGGATCCTCTCGGTGAGCGGTGGCAACGGCACCGCGGGCGCGAACGGCGGCGCACCCTCGACCGCGAACGGCCGTGAGAGTGGCGACGGTTCGCGGGTCTACCTGAGGCTCGGAGTCGGCACCGACAACCCGGACAGCGGCGCGCCGCGCAGCTTCCCGCTCGCGTTCGTCCAGGGCGGTGCCGCCGCGGCCGCCGCGGAGCCCGGCAAGGCCGGTACCGGCGGCGAGGGGGGCAAGCACGGCCTGACCCTGCCCATCAAGGACGGCGCGGCCGGTGCTGCGGGCTGGAACGGGGCCGAGGGCGCGGGCGGGATGCCCAGCCCGCCCCAGACCAACAGCCTGAAGGACGTCTGCCCCGACTCCGACGCGGCCAACGCGCTCAACACACCCGGCCGACAGGGCTCCGCCGGCGGTGCGGGCACCGGCGGCGGCGGTTCGGACACTCCCAACAGCGGCGGACAGCCCGACCCGGCCGCCGCCCAGCCCCCCGTCGCCCCGCCCGTCCCGGGCGTCGGCCAGGGCGGCATCGGCGGCGCGGGCGGGGCCGGCGCCTACGGAGGCGGCGGCGGATCCGGCGCCCAGGCCGAGCGCAGCACTGCCGGCGCCGGCGGGGACGGCCGGAGCGGAAGCGACGGCCTGCCCGGGACCAACGGCGGCAACGGCTACGTCCGCATCACCCTGACCAGCTGACACCCCGTCACGCGAGGGGGCTTGGTCGGGCCCTGACGGCCGCCTGGCCCCCCGCATCGGCCGGCGCTCCCGGACCAGGGCGGCACGGCCGTGCGGGCGGCACGGCCGTGCCGGTCGGCCTCGAACGGCTGGACCGGACACTCCGCTCACGGTGCCATCGAGCTCTTCCTCCTGCGCTCAGCGCATGCGCTGGAAGGTGTGGAAGAGGTCGGGGCTGTACCAGGCCGTGCCGTTGTCGCCGGTGACGATGCGCTCGGAATCCCGGGGCTGACCGGGCTTCTTCCGGTTGACGTCCCACTGCCGGTACTGGATCGGGTGGCCGTCACCATCGGTGCGCGGCAACGCTCCGTCGCGATTCGGCCAGACGGTGCCCCCCTTGGTGCCCGAGCCGTCGCTCGGCGGCCACTGGCCCGCGTCGATCAGACGCAGGGTCTGCCACGCCCGGTCCGGAACGGCAGAGCGCACGGGGCCGGACGAGCCGCCCGACCGCGCCTGTGCGGTGGGTCCACTCGCGAAGGTGTCGGCGTGAGCGGTCGCGGAGGAGGCGAGAACTGCTCCGGCAAGGGCAAAGGCGGCGAGTACACGCCTGGCACTGGTGGTCATGCCCCGCCAACGATCGCCAACCGCCGGGGTCACGCGGGCCCGGCCGAAAACCGGGCGACCGTCGGCGGTCAGCGGAAGACTTCGCGGGCGCGGAAGTCCTCGACGCTCTCGCGGCGGATCAGCAGCCGGGCGTGGCCGCCCCGGACGGCGACGACCGCCGGGCGGCCGACCAGGTTGTAGCCGGAGGCCATGGAGAGCTGGTAGGCGCCGGCCGCCGGGACGGCGAGCAGGTCGCCGGGCCGCAGGTCGGCGGGCAGGCGGGCGCCGCGGACCAGGACGTCCCCGGCCTCGCAGTGGCGGCCGACCACGTCGACCTCCCGGGTGGCGCCGGTAGTGGTGCGGCCCACCGCCCGGACGGAGTACTGCGCGCCGTAGAGGCCGGGGCGCGTGGATCCGGGGGAGGACGCGGGTGAGGCTCATGCGACGGTGCTCCTTGGCGTGAAGGGCGGAGGAATGAGACATCTCCGACGCTAGGCCGGATCATGCGCGGTCCGGTGCCTCCTGACGTCCCGTTGACTTCGCGCAGGTCACCCCTGACAGATCCTTGACGACCGGTGGCCTCTCGGGGCTGTCCGTGGGCCTGCCCCGTCGGCGGGGCCGGTGGTGATCAAGATTGCGTTGGGATCGCCCTGCTGCCCGTCAAGGAGGCGTCAAGGAGCGCCTCGGGGCGGCCGTCCGTGGGCTTGGCTGAGGGGACAGGTCGAATCGGCGAGGAACGGACATGACGGGCATGAACGAGGGTTACGGCGACGAGCGACGGCCCGGGCGGATCGTCGTCGGGGTCAGCGGATCGCTCGGAAGTCTGGCGGCCCTGCACCGTGCCGTCGACGAGGCCCGTCGGACCGACGCCGAGGTGCTGGCGGTGCTCGCCTGGGTCCCGCAGGGCGGCGAGCACGCCTACCGCCTGGCGCCCTGCCCGCCGCTGCTGGCCGCCTGGCGGCAGGCCGCAGTCGAGCGCCTGCGCGAGGCCCTGGCCGAAGCCTTCGGCGGGGCTCCCGCCGGTGTGCGGCTGTCCGCCGAGGTGGTGCGCGGCGAGGCCGCGCCCGCGCTGGTGGGGGCCGCCGACCGGCCGGAGGACGTGCTGGTGGTCGGGGCCGGCAGCGGCAGTTGGCTGCGGCGGGGGCTGCGACCGTCGGTGACCGGGTACTGCGTCAAGCACGCCTCCTGCCCCGTCCTCGCGGTGCCGAGGCCCGACCTCCAGCGCGAGCTGGACGCCCTCCACCGCCGCAACGCCTGGCACCTGCCGACCGCGCCGGCGCCGATCCGCTGACCGCCCTGGCCCTCGGCCCCGGGGAGGGGCGGAGGGAGGCGGCTGCGGCTCGGCGCGGGCCGTGCCAACGCCGCGTCAAGATCGGCCTCCACATGGACGCCCAGGTGGCCGCCGGGCTGCTCGCGCCGGCCGCGCTGCAGCGGCTGCTCGCGGTGCGCTTCCGTCGCCTGGTGAACGTGCCGTTGGCGGTGGCCACGCTGGTGGTGCCCGGTGCGCTGGTCTCGGCGCTCGTCCTGGTGGCGGCGGGAGCGCGGCCTCGGCGGCGGGAGTACGCCTGAGGTGACGCGGTCCGGCGGTGGACGGTCACCAGGTGACTCGAGCCCTGTGTCGCGCCGTCAGGAGGTGCCGAGGCCGGTCTCTTCGAGGTCGAGGTCGCGTTGGAGCCGGCGGCGGGTGGTGTCGCTGATCAGGTGGTCGTCGTAGAGGCGGCGGAGGGCCGTGGTCTGGACGGCGATGACCTCGTGGCGCAGGGCGCGGTAGGCGGCCAGGGCGGGGGCGCCGGTGGTCGGCTCCTCGGTCTGGTCGAGCCGGGCCGTGAGGCCGCGGCGGACGCGGTCGACCACGTGGTCGGGGATGCTCTCCAGGTCGGTGAGCTGGTCGAGGTGCGTCAGGCCGGCCCGGGTGAGGGCCTCGCGGGCCTGGTCCTCCTCGCGGGCGGTGTGCTCGGGTTCGAGGGCGAGCCCGGAGCGGTTGACCACGCGGGCCAGGCTCAGGCCCTGGACGACCAGGGTGAAGACCACCACGGCGGTGGTGAGGACGAGCACCAGGGCGCGCCCGGGGAGCGGGCGGCCGTTCTCGGCGGCGAGGGGGATGGAGAGGGCGGCGGCCAGCGGCATCACGCCGCGCGTCCCGGCCCAGCTGACCACGGTGGCGATCCGCCAGGACGGCCGTCCCCGGCCCGGCCGGACGGCCGCCGAGAGGGGGAGCATCCAGATCACCCGCAGGGCGATCAGCGCGCCGGCCAGGGCGAGGGCCTGGAGCGGCCAGAGCCCGGCGCCGCTGGGCAGTTCGCGGACCAGGGTGGGCAGTTCGAGGCCGACGATGCTGAAGACGACGCTTTCGAGGAGGAAGACGACGACGGCGTACACGGCGTGGAGCTGGAGGCGGATGCGGGCGTCGGTGAGGCGGTGGCCGGAGCGGCCGAGCAGCACGCCGGCGATCACCACGGCGGTCACGCCCGAGGTGTGGGCCGATTCGGCGAGCACGTAGGCGCCGTACGGGGTGACCAGGGCGATGACGGTTTCGAGCACCGGGTCGGTGGTGCGGCGCCGGATCAGGGTGACCCCGCCCGCGACCGCCGCGCCGATCGCGCTGCCGCCGCCCGCGAGGAGGGCGAACTGCCCGCCCGCCGCCTGCCAGCCGACCGCTCCGGAGGCGACGGCGACGGTGACGGCGACCCGGAAGAGCACGAGGGAGGTGGCGTCGTTGAAGAGGCTCTCGGCCTGGACGAGGACCTGGACCCGGCCGGGGAGGGCCAGCCGGCGGCCGAGTGCGGTGACCGCGACCGGGTCGGTGCTGGCGAGGACCGCGCCGAGCACGAAGGCCATCGGGCCGGGCAGCGGGGTGAGGGCGGTGGCGAGGGCGCCGACGGCGGCGGCCGAGGCGAGCACCAGGCCGAAGGCGAGGACGGTGACGGGGCGCCAGACCGAGCGCAGGTCGCGCAGCGACAGCTCCTCGGCGGAGGCGTAGAGCAGCGGGGGCAGCACGACCAGGCCGATGGTCTCCGGGGCGATGCGCAGGGCGGGGGCCCCGGGTATCAGCGCCACCGCGAGCCCGGCCAGGACGAGGAGGGAGGGTGCGGGGATCCGCCAACGGCGGGCGCCGGTGGCGACTGTCGTGGCCAGGACCACCAGGAGAAGGACCGCCCCGACCGCTCGCATCGGTCAAACCTCGGATCAGCTCACGAGGGCGCCGCGGCGGCTGCCGCAGTCCGTCCCCCGGCCGACCAGACTTCCCGGCGCACCATGGTCGTTGATCCTATCAAGCACCGGCGGCGTCGCCTATGGTCAGGCGGCTCGGACCGGTCGGGAGAGGCTGTCGAGGGCGGCCCCCGCGTGGTCGGCGAGGGTCACCGCGACCAGGCGGGCCTGCCGGGAGGGGACGGTGCCCGGGGTGGGCTCCATCATGAACCGGCCCACGTACGTGCCGTTGCCGAACAGCCGGAGCTCGACCCCTTCCGGTGGCAGGCCGAGACGGTCGGCGTCCCAGCTCCGGTTGCCCGTGCGGACGGTGCCGTCGGGCTGCAGGCTCGGTGGCCGGCCGAGCAGGGAGCCGTACTCGAACCGGCAGGAAGGGAGAGCGGGCCCCACCGGGCGGGGTATCGACGCATGGCGCACCTCCTGCTCTCCGGTGTAGCAAGCCCTGGGCGGAAAGGGGGCCCGCACCCGGCCGCGTTGACGATTCCCTGACGTCGGCGGCCCCTGGGGCCGGGGGCCCACGTCAACGCTCCGTCAATCGGTGCTGGCTGAGCGTCAGGGTTCCGTCAGTGGGGGAGTGACGCCCGCAGTCGCCCACTTGGCTGGGGAGCCCGTGCCCGTTCACCGCCGCCCAGAAGGTCTGCCGCATGCCTCCCCAGGTTCTTGAGAAGGACGCTGTCACCCCTGCCCCGACAGCGCCGCCGGGCAGTCGGCACCGGGTCGCGGGCGGTGCCCTGTTCGATCCGAAGCAGCTGATCGCCGTGCTCCCGGAGGCGCTGCGCAAGCTGCACCCCCGGGTGATGGTGCGCAACCCGGTGATGTTCGTGGTGGAGGTCGGGTCGGCGCTCACCACGCTGTCGGCGGTGCTGGAGCCGACCGTGTTCGCCTGGCTGATCAGCGTCTGGCTCTGGCTGACGGTGGTCTTCGCCAACCTGGCCGAGGCGGTGGCCGAGGGGCGTGGCAAGGCCCAGGCGGCCTCGCTGCGCAGGGCCCGGCAGGGCACGACGGCCCGGCGGCTGCGGCACTGGCGGGTGGGCGAGCCGCGGTTGGAGGAGGAGGTGGTGGCGGCGGAGCAGCTGTGCCTGCACGACTTCGTGGTGGTGGCCGCGGGAGAGGTGATCCCCGGGGACGGTGACGTGGTCGAGGGCGTGGCCAGCGTCGACGAGTCGGCGATCACGGGCGAGTCCGCGCCGGTGATCCGTGAGGCCGGCGGCGACCGCTGCTCGGTGACCGGCGGCACCCGGGTGCTCTCCGACCGGATCGTGGTGCGGATCACCGCAAAGCCGGGCCTGACCTTCATCGACCGGATGATCGCCCTGGTGGAGGGCGCGGAGCGGAAGAAGACCCCGAACGAGATCGCGCTCAACCTGCTGCTCGCCTCGCTGACCGTCGTGTTCATCCTGAGCGTGGTCACCCTGCAGCCGATCGCCATCTACGCCGGCGCCGAGCAGACCACGGCCGTGCTGGTGGCCCTGCTGGTGGCGCTGATCCCGACCACGATCGGCGCGCTGCTCTCGGCGATCGGCATCGCGGGCATGGACCGGCTGGTGCAGCGCAACGTCCTGGCGATGTCCGGGCGCGCGGTGGAGGCGGCCGGGGACGTGGACGTGCTGCTGCTGGACAAGACCGGCACCATCACGCTGGGCAACCGCCAGGCCGTCCGGCTCCTGGCCGCCCCCGGCGTGCCGGACGACCGGCTGGCCGAAGCCGCACAGCTCTCCTCGCTGGCGGACGAGACCCCGGAGGGCCGCTCCATCGTCGAGCTGGCCGGGCGGTACCGGCTGCGTGAGCGGGCGCCGGGCGAGCTGGGGCAGCTGGAGTTCGTGCCGTTCAGCGCGCAGAGCCGGATGAGCGGGGTCGATCTGGTCTGGCCGGACGGGATGGTGATCGGCGTCCGCAAGGGCGCGGCGGCGGCGGTCTCCGCCTGGGTGTACGAGCGGGGTGGGCGGGTGCCGGGCGAGGTGCTGGAGACCGTGGATGTGATCTCCGCGGGCGGTGGCACGCCGTTGCTGGTCGCCGTGCACGACCGGCACGGCGCCCGGGTGCTGGGCGTGGTCCAGCTCAAGGACGTGGTCAAGGAGGGCATCCGGGAGCGCTTCGCCGAGCTGCGGCGGATGGGCATCCGCACCGTGATGGTGACGGGCGACAACCCGCTGACCGCCCGGGCGATCGCGGCGGAGGCCGGCGTGGACGACTTCCTCGCGGAGGCCACGCCCGAGGACAAGCTCGCCCTGATCAAGCGCGAGCAGGAGGGCGGCAAGCTGGTCGCGATGACCGGTGACGGCACCAACGACGCCCCCGCGCTGGCCCAGGCCGATGTCGGGGTGGCGATGAACACCGGCACCTCCGCCGCGAAGGAGGCCGGCAACATGGTCGACCTGGACTCCAACCCGACCAAGCTGATCGAGATCGTCCGAGTGGGCAAGCAACTGCTCATCACCCGAGGGGCGTTGACCACCTTCTCGATCGCCAACGACGTGGCCAAGTACTTCGCGATCATCCCCGCGATGTTCGCCGGCGCCTACCCGGGGCTGCACCACCTCAACATCATGGAGCTGCACAGCCCCACCTCGGCCATCACCTCGGCGATCATCTTCAACGCCCTGATCATCGTCGCCCTGATCCCGATCGCCTTGCGCGGCGTCCGCTACCGGCCCGCCTCCGCCTCCCAGTTGCTCGCCCGCAACCTGCGGATCTTCGGGCTCGGCGGACTGGTGCTGCCCTTCCTCGGCATCAAGCTGATCGATCTGCTGGTGGTGCAGTTCCTGTTCTGAGGCGTCAAGGACTCGTATGGATCCCGGCGCCCCACGTCAGGGAGGCGTCAAGAGGTGGTTCGGCGGCCCCCGGGCACGGCTTGGCTGGGGCGGTGAGGATGTACCACGTGCGGCCCGGTGGCCGGAGGTTCCGTCCGGCGGTGCGCCGGCTGGGGGTCGGCATGTCGCTGGCCGTGGCCCTGGTGGGTGCGGGGGTGCTCGCGCCGGTGCTGCGGTGGGTGGGGGAGTTGAACCCGGGGTGGTTCGCGCTCGGGGCGTACACGGTGCTGTGCGCGCTGCTCGGGGTGGTCTCGCGGCCGCTCGCCGCGCCGTTGGTGGCGCTCGGCGCGTGGCTGTTCTTCGACGGGTTCGCCGTGCACCGGTACGCGGAGCTGGGCTGGGCCGGGCGCCCGGACGAGCTGCGGCTGCTGGTCTTCGCCGGGGCCGCGCTGCTGGCCTCGCTGCCCGCCGCGCTGCCGCGCCGCCGGATCAGGGTCGAGGTCATCAGGCTTGCCGGACAGGGCCGTTGAGCTGCCCGTCAAGGATTCATCAGAGCGGGTGACGGTGCCTTGCCCCGGCGCCAGGCAGGTACTTGAATGGTCGTCATGAACCGACCGGCACGCCACCACGACCGCCCGCCGCATCCGCGGGCGCTCGGCTGCGCCGCGGTCGCCGTTCGCGCCGTCCGCTAGGGATCGCCTCCCCGCGTCCCCTTGGCCGATCGCGCCCCTCGCGGGCGGGCAGGACAGCAGCCCACCCGCCGGTCGTTCCCCTGTCGGGCAGCCCGAGTGCTCCCGGGCAGGGGCCTTCCGCTGTCACCTCCCGCACCTCCGGCACCCGGCCGCGCGCTCGCGCGGGCCCGGCACCCCGGGGTGCCCTCCTCCCATGGGATCGAACCGTGTCCGTTGCCCTGTCCGCCCTCCCCCAGCCTTCGGCCGGGAGTGCCCCCTTCGCCCTCGTCACCGGAGCCTCCTCCGGGATCGGCTGGGAGACCGCCCGGCTGCTCGCCGGCCACGGTGCCACCGTGCTCGTCCACGCCCGTACCGCCGAGGAGGCCGAGGGCGCGGTCGAGCGCCTCGCCGCCCGAGGCGTCGCCCGGCACCTGCTGCTGCCGGTCGCGGCGGACTTCACCCGCCTGGCCGCCGTGCGCGAGCTGGCCGAGACCGTCGCCCGGACCACCTCCGAGCTGCACCTGCTGGTCAACAACGCCGCGATCATGGCACCGGAGCGGTGCACCCTGACCGAGGACGGCATCGAGGTGTCCTTCCAGGTCAACTTCCTCGCCGCGCACGTCCTGGCCGACCTGCTGCGCGAGCCGCTCACGGCCGCCGGCGGGGCGCGGATCGTCAACGTGTCCTCCTCGCTGGCCCGGACGGCCTCGATGAACTGGAACGACCCCAACCGGGCCAAGAAGTACTCCCGGGTCGCGGCCTACGCCCAGTCGCAGCTCGCCCTCAGCATCGACACCCAGGCGATGGCCCCCGAGGGGTCCGGGATCACGGCCGTGAGCGTCAACCCCGGGCTGTGCGACACCGCGCTGCTGCCGCTGTACGGCCGGGTCGGCGCGCCGCCAGCCGAGGGCGCGCAGGCGGTGGTCCGGCTCTGCCTGCCGCAGACGCGGCTCACCAACGGCGAGTACTACGACGGCGGGGACATCGCCCCGACCGCGCTCGCTGTCCACGAGGACCGCTCGCAGCGCCGGCTGGGCCGGCTCGCCGAGCTGCTCGCCACCCAGGCCTGAGGACCCGCTCCGGAGATCGACAGCTGTCTGATTTGTCCCTGATGGTCGGCTTCCGCCGCTGATATTAGCGATTCCTTAACGAGCCGCTCTGACGCCCCGAGCGACCCGTCGACGATCACCGAAAGCAGCTCTGACCTGCATGAACGGCCAGAGGTGCGCGGGGTCGCGACGGGCTCGCGGGCAGATTTGTCTTAACGCGCGGGCGTCCTACGCTCGCTTGCGTGTTCAACGTGCCCCAGGCGCTCAAGCGCCTCGTGATCGGTAAGGCCATGCGCAGCGAGGAGCTGGGCGAGACCCTGCTGCCCAAGCGGCTGGCCCTGCCGATCTTCGCTTCAGACCCGCTCTCCTCGGTGGCCTACGCCACCGGCGAGATCCTGCTCGTCCTCACGGTGGGCGGCACCGCCTTCCTCTACCTCACGCCCTGGATCGGGGCGGCGGTGGTGGCCCTGATGGCGGTCGTGGTGATGTCCTACCGCCAGGTGGTGCACGCCTACCCGAGCGGCGGCGGCTCCTACGAGGTGGTGTCGAAGAACCTCGGCACCAACTCCGGCCTGGTGGTGGCGGCCTCGCTGCTGGTCGACTACGTGATGACGGTCGCGGTGTCGGTCGCCTCGGGCGTCGACAACATCATCTCCGCGTTCAACGGGTTGGCCGACTACCGGGTCCTGCTCGCGGTGGGCTTCGTGGTGCTGCTGACGGCGATGAACCTGCGCGGTGTCCGCGAATCCGGCCGCGCCTTCGCCGCGCCGACCTACCTCTTCATCGGCGGCATCCTGCTGATGGTGGTCACCGGCCTGATCCGGGTGGTGTTCGGGGACGACCCGCAGGCGCCCACGGCGGCGTTCGGGATCCACCCGGCCGAGGGCGGGGACAACCTGGCCGGTCTCGGGCTGCTGATGCTCGGCCTGCGGGCCTTCGCCTCCGGCTGCACCGCGCTGACCGGCGTGGAGGCGATCTCCAACGGCGTGCCCGCCTTCCGGGCGCCGAAGTCGAAGAACGCCGCGAGCACCATGAGTGCGATGGGCATCCTGGCGGTCGTGATGTTCATCGGCGTCACCGTGCTGGCGATGACCTCGAACGTGCACTACGTCGAGGACGCCTGCCAGCTGACCGGAGTGGCCGGCGACTGCGCGAAGTACACCCAGCAGACGGTGATCGCCCAGCTCGCCTCGACCTTCCTCGGCGGCGACAACAGCATCCTCTTCTACTTCATCCAGGCGGTCACCGCCCTGGTCCTGATCCTGGCCGCCAACACCGCGTTCAACGGCTTCCCGCTGCTGGCCTCGATCCTCGCGCAGCACCGGTACCTGCCCCGGCAGATGCACACCCGCGGCGACCGGCTCGCGTTCTCCAACGGCATCATCGCGCTGGCCGTGGTGGCCGGCGGCCTGCTCTGGTTCTACAAGGCCGACGTCACCAGCCTGATCCACCTCTACATCCTGGGCGTCTTCACCTCCTTCACGCTGTCGCAGATCGGCATGGTGAAGCACTGGAACCGCGCCCTCGCCACGGAGACCGACCCCGCCGTCCGCCGCTCCGCCCAGCGCTCCCGGGTGATCAACGGCCTCGGCGCGGTCACCACCGCGCTGGTCCTGGTGATCGTCCTGATCACCAAGTTCACCCAGGGCGCCTGGCTGGCCGTGCTGGCCGCCGTGGTGCTGTGGGCGATGATGCGCGGCATCCGCCGCCACTACGACACCGTCGCCGAGCAGTTGGCGGTCGAGGATCCGCGGGCCGAGTCGGCCAAGCCCTCCCAGGTGCACGGCCTGGTGCTGGTCTCCAAGCTGCACAAGCCCACCCTGCGGGCCCTCGGCTACGCCCAGGCGTTCCGGCCGGACACCCTGGAGGCCGTCACCGTGGCGGTGGAGAAGGAGGCCACCGCCGAGCTGAGCGCGCAGTGGGAGGCCTACGGCATCGAGGTGCCGTTGAAGGTGCTCGACTCGCCGTTCCGTGAGATCACCAAGCCGGTGGTGCAGTACGTGCGCGAGTACCGGCGCAGCTCGCCGCGCGAGGCGGTGGCGGTGTTCATCCCCGAGTACGTGGTCGGCCACTGGTGGGAGCACCTGCTGCACAACCAGTCCGCGCTCTGGCTGAAATCCCGGCTGCTTTTCACTCCGGGCGTCATGGTGATCAGCGTGCCCTGGCAGCTCGCCTCGGCCACGCGTGCCGACCGCCCGGCCCGTCGGGCGCCCGGCGCCGCCCGACGGGGCGAGCCGACCCCGGTGCGGGACGTAGCCGAGCCCGAGCGGATCTGACGGGGTACCAGCCGGCCCGCGGGAACAGCGCCATCGTTCCCGCGGGCCATCGGCACGTTCCGGCCAAGCCCAGGTCTCGGGTGAATGACGCGGTCGTCAAGGCCGCGTCAATGTTGCCGAATCGCCCGTATGGAGGGCGTCAGGGAACCGCAAACGGCGGTGACCAGCTGGTTTTCTGCTTCTCGCCGGTCGTCCACCGGTGCCGTCAGGAGGCCCGGGGGGAGCCCGGCGGCGACAGCCTTTGACCCAGTTGGTGGAGCACCCATGCTCGATCTCGTCTTCGTCGGCAGCACGGTCGCCGTGTTCGCCGTCATCGCCCTCATCGCACGGGGGGTGGAGAAGCTGTGAGCGCCGAGAACATCGCAGGTCTCATCGTCGCCGTCGCGCTCATCGGCTACCTCGTCGTGGCGCTGATCTACCCGGAGAAGTTCTGATCATGAGTGCAACACTCGCCGGGTGGCTGCAAGCCCTCGCCCTGGTCGGTGCGTTGGCCCTCTGCTACCGCCCGCTTGGCGACTACATCGCCAAGCTCCTGACCACCGCCAAGCACCTCAGAGTCGAGCGCGGCCTCTACAAGCTGGTCGGGGTCGACGGTGACGCCGACCAGCGCTGGTCGGTCTACCTCCGCTCGGTGCTGGCCTTCTCCGCGCTGTCGGTCCTCTTCCTCTACGGCCTGATCCGCCTCCAGACGCACCTGCTGCTCAGCCTCGGCGTGCCGGAGATGGAGCCGCACCAGGCCTGGAACACCGCGATCTCCTTCGTCACCAACACCAACTGGCAGTCCTACTCGGGTGAGCAGGCCATGGGCCACCTGGTGCAGATGGCCGGTCTTGCGGTGCAGAACTTCGTCTCCGCGGCCGTCGGCATCGCGATCGTGGCCGCCCTGATCCGGGGCTTCACTCGCAACCGCACGGACCGGGTCGGCAACTTCTGGGTCGACCTGACCAGGATCAGCCTGCGCCTGCTGCTGCCGCTCTCCGTCGTCTTCGCGCTGGTGCTGGTCGCCAACGGGGTGGTGCAGAACTTCCACGGCTTCCACGACCTGACCACCGTCACCGGCTCCACCCAGTCGATCCCCGGTGGCCCGGTGGCCTCGCAGGAGGTCATCAAGCAGTTGGGCACCAACGGCGGCGGCTTCTTCAACGCCAACTCGGCCCACCCGTTCGAGAACCCGACGGGCTTCACCAACTGGCTGGAGATCTTCCTGCTGCTGGTGATCTCCTTCTCGCTGCCGCGCACCTTCGGCAAGATGGTCGGCGACCACCGCCAGGGTTACGCGATCGTGGCCGTGATGGGCCTGTTCTGGGTGGCCTCGGCCGCGCTGATCACCTTCTTCGAGCACCAGCACTCCGGTGTGGCCCTGCAGGCGGCCGGCGCCTCGATGGAGGGCAAGGAGCAGCGGTTCGGGATCGCGGCTTCGGGCTTGTTCGCCGCTTCGACCACGTTGACCTCGACGGGTGCGGTCAACTCCTTCCACGACTCGTTCACGCCCTTCGGCGGCGGTCTGACGATCTTCAACATGATGCTCGGCGAGATCGCCCCCGGCGGCACCGGCTCGGGCCTGTACGGGATGCTGATCCTGGCGATCGTCGCGGTCTTCGTGGCCGGTCTGATGGTCGGGCGCACCCCGGAGTACCTGGGCAAGAAGCTCGGCGGCCGGGAGATGAAGTTCGCCTCGCTCTACATCCTCACCACGCCGGCGATCGTCCTGATCGGCACCGGTGTCGCGATCGCCCTGCCGGGCGAGCGGGCGGGGATGCTCAACTCGGGTGCGCACGGCTTCTCCGAGGTGCTCTACGCCTTCACCTCGGCCTCGAACAACAACGGGTCGGCGTTCGGCGGTATCACCGTCAACACGTCCTGGTACGACACCGCGCTGGGCCTGGCGATGGTGTTCGGGCGGTTCCTGCCGATGGTGTTCGTGCTGGCGCTGGCGGGCTCGCTCGCGCAGCAGCAGCCGGTGCCGGCGAGTGCGGGCACGCTGCCCACCCACAAGCCGCTGTTCGTCGGGCTGCTCTCCGGTGTCGTGCTGATCGTCGTCGGCCTCACCTACTTCCCGGCCCTGGCCCTCGGCCCGATCGCAGAAGGTCTCCACTGATGTCCACGACTCTGATTCCTACGCCGGCCGAGCAGTCGCACACCCCGCACAGAGTGCAGGGCGGCCTGCTCGACCCGAAGTTGATCCTGGCCTCGCTGCCGGACGCGGTGAAGAAGCTCGACCCCCGGGTGATGCTCAAGAACCCGGTGATGTTCGTGGTCGAGGTCGGTTCGGTGGTCACCACGATCGCCGCGATCGCCAGCCCGTCCGTGTTCGCCTGGTCGATCACCGTCTGGCTCTGGCTCACCACGGTCTTCGCCAACCTGGCCGAGGCGGTGGCCGAGGGCCGCGGCAAGGCCCAGGCCGACACTCTGCGCAAGGCCAAGACCGAGAGCGTCGCCCGCCGACTCGTCAACTGGCCGAGCAGCGAGGCCGAGGAGGAGGTGCCCGGCACCGCGCTGCGCCTCGGTGACCACGTGGTGGTCGAGGCCGGGCAGACCATCCCCGGCGACGGTGACGTGGTCGAGGGTGTCGCCTCGGTGGACGAGTCGGCGATCACGGGTGAGTCCGCGCCGGTGATCCGTGAGTCGGGTGGCGACCGGTCGGCCGTCACCGGCGGCACGAAGGTGCTGTCGGACCGGATCGTGGTGAGGATCGCGACCGAGCCCGGCAAGTCCTTCATCGACCGGATGATCGCGCTGGTCGAGGGCGCGGCCCGGCAGAAGACGCCGAACGAGATCGCGCTCAACATCCTGCTGGCCTCGCTGACCATCGTCTTCCTGGTCGCGGTGGTGACGCTGCAGCCGATGGCGACCTTCGCCGGTGCGCCGCAGACGATGATCGTGCTGGTGGCGCTGATCGTCGCGCTGATCCCCACCACCATCGGGGCGCTGCTCTCGGCGATCGGCATCGCGGGCATGGACCGGCTGGTGCAGCGCAACGTGCTGGCGATGTCGGGGCGCGCGGTGGAGGCGGCGGGTGATGTGAACACGCTGCTGTTGGACAAGACCGGCACCATCACCCTGGGCAACCGCCAGGCCGCCGAGTTCCAGCCCGCTGAGGGCGTGAGCATCGGCGACCTCGCGGACGCCGCCCAGCTCTCCTCGCTGGCCGACGAGACGCCCGAGGGCCGCTCGATCGTGGTGCTCGCCAAGATCGAGTACGGTCTGCGGGCCCGTGCCCATGGCGAGTTGGCGCACGCCACCTGGGTCCCGTTCACGGCCCAGACCCGGATGTCGGGGGTCGACCTCGCGGAGGCCGACGGTCTGCACCAGGTCCGCAAGGGCGCTGCCGGTTCCGTCTCCAAGTGGGTGACCGAGAACGGCGGCAGTGTCGGATCGGACGTCGCGACGCTGGTCGACGGCATCTCGGCGGCCGGTGGCACCCCGCTGGTGGTCGCCACGAAGATCGCGGAAGCTCCGGCCCGCGTCCTGGGCGTGATCTACCTCAAGGACGTGGTCAAGGAGGGCATGCGGGAGCGGTTCGACGAGTTGCGCCGGATGGGCATCAAGACCGTCATGATCACGGGTGACAACCCGCTGACCGCCAAGGCGATCGCGGAGGAGGCGGGCGTGGACGACTTCCTCGCCGAGGCCACTCCCGAGGACAAGATGGCCCTGATCAAGAAGGAGCAGGAGGGCGGCAAGCTGGTCGCGATGACCGGCGACGGCACCAACGACGCCCCCGCGCTCGCTCAGGCCGACGTGGGCGTGGCGATGAACACGGGCACCATGGCGGCCAAGGAGGCCGGCAACATGGTCGACCTGGACTCCAATCCCACCAAGCTGATCGAGATCGTCGAGATCGGCAAGCAACTCCTGATCACCCGTGGGGCGTTGACCACCTTCTCGATCGCCAACGACGTGGCCAAGTACTTCGCGATCATCCCCGCGATGTTCGCCACCGTCTACCCGGGCCTGCGCCACCTCAACATCATGGGCCTGCACAGCCCGCAGTCCGCGATCACCTCGGCGATCATCTTCAACGCCCTGGTCATCATCGGCCTGATCCCGCTGGCCCTGCGCGGCGTCAAGTACCGGCCCTCCGACGCGAGTTCGCTGCTGACCCGGAACATCCTGGTCTACGGCCTCGGTGGACTCGTGGTCCCGTTCGTCGGGATCAAGGCGATCGACCTGGTCATCCAGTTCATCCCCGGCCTGAGCTGAAAGGAGTCACGACATGTCCAAGCCCCTGCCCGCCGTCGTGCGGACGTACTCCACCGCCTTGCGGATGCTGCTGGTGATGACGGTGATCCTGGGGATCGCCTACCCGCTGCTGGTCACCGGCGTCAGCCAGGTCGCCTTCGCCGACAAGGCCAACGGCTCGATCGTGCAGTCCGAGGGCAAGGAGGTCGGCTCCAGCCTGCTGGGCCAGAGCTACGACCTGCCGAAGAAGAACCCCGACGACCCGAAGGAGGAGGCGCAGCCGGACCCGCAGTGGTTCCAGCCCCGGCCCTCGGCCGCGAACAACGACCCGCACGGCTCGGCGGCCTCCAACCTCGGCCCCAACAGTGACGATCTGCTGAAGGCCGTGAACGACCGCCGTGCCGCGGTCGCCGCCTTCGACGGGGTCGATCCGGCGAGCGTGCCGCCGGACGCGCTGACGGCCTCCGGTTCCGGGCTTGACCCGCACATCTCCCTCGCCTATGCGCAGGAGCAGGTGGCCCGGGTGGCCAAGGTCCGCCACCTGTCCGCCGACGCGGTGGCCAAGCTGGTCGAGAAGTACACCGAGGGCCGTTCGGTCGGTTTCCTCGGCCAGGCCGGCGTCAACGTGGTGCTGCTCAACAAGGCGCTGAGCGAGCAGAGATGACGCCACATCAGTAGACGGGCTGCCCGGGTGCGGATCGCGCACCCGGGCAGCCCGCGTGCCCCGGATCCACCACTACTCGGAGAGCAGCCTGTATGTCCCGTGACCTCGCCTCTGCCACCGCCAGGCGCCGTGGGCAGCTGAGGGTCTACCTCGGATCGGCCCCCGGTGTCGGCAAGACCTATCGGATGCTCGACGAGGCCCACCGCAGACGGGATCGCGGTGCGGACGTGGTGGTCGGCTACATCGAGTGCCACGGGCGCCGGCACACCGAGAACATGCTGCAGGGCCTGGAGCTCCTCCCGAGGCTGACCCGCAGCTACCGGGGCACGGACTTCCCCGAGATGGACCTGGACGCGATCCTCGCGCGGCGTCCTTCGGCCGTCCTGGTGGACGAGTTGGCGCACACCAACATCCCCGGTGGGCGGCATGCCAAGCGGTGGCAGGACGTGGAGGAGTTGCTGGCGGCCGGGATCGACGTGATCACGACCGTCAACGTCCAGCACCTGGAGTCGCTGAACGACGTGGTGCAAAAGATCACCGGTATCCCGCAGCGGGAGACCGTGCCGGACGAGGTGGTGCGCCGGGCCGACCAGCTCGAACTGGTCGACATGGCCCCGCAGGCACTGCGCCGCCGGATGGCCCACGGGAACGTCTACAAGGCCGAGAAGGTGGACGCCGCGCTCTCCAACTACTTCAGGGTCGGCAACCTGACCGCCCTGCGCGAGCTCGCCCTGCTCTGGGTCGCCGGGCGGGTGGACGAGGGCCTGCGCGACTACCGGGCCGCGCACGACATCGACCGGGTATGGGAGACCCGCGAACGGGTGGTGGTCGCCCTGACCGGCGGGCCCGAGGGCGAGACCATCGTCCGCCGGGCCGCCCGGATCGCCGACCGCACGGCGGGCGGCGAACTGCTGGCCGTGCATGTCGCGCGCAGCGACGGCCTGGCCGGCGCCTCCCCGGGCGCGCTGGCCGAGCAGCGGCAACTGGTCGAGACCCTCGGCGGCAGCTACCACGTGGTGGTCGGCGACGACATCCCCACCTCGCTGCTCGCCTTCGCCCGGGCCCACGACGCCACCCAGCTGGTGCTCGGGACCAGCCGCCGCGGCCGGCTCAACCGCTTCCTCACCGGCCCCGGCAACGGGCAGACCATCGTGGACGCGTCGGAGGACATCGACGTCCACATGGTCACCCACGAGTTCACCGGCCGGGGCCGGCTGCCCGCCCTCGGACGGCGTCACTCGCCGCGCCGGACGGTGGCCGGCTTTGCGGCGGGCCTGCTGCTGCCCGTCCTGCTGACGATGGTCTTCTCCCAGCTGCGGTCGAGCCTGAACCTGACCACCGTCGCGCTGATCTTCCAACTCGGCGTGGTGGCCGTCGCGTTGCTGGGTGGTGCGACCTCGGCGCTGCTCGCCTCGCTCACCGCCTCGCTGCTGCTGAACTACTACTTCATCCCGCCGATCCACACCTTCACCATCGGCGAGACCAACAACGTGATCGCCCTGCTGGTCTTCGCGGCCGTCGCGCTCACCGTCTCCACCGTGGTCGACCGGGCCACCCGTCTCACCCAGCGCGCCGCCCGCGCCACCGCCGAGGCCGAGACCCTCTCCACCCTGGCCGGCAGCGTGCTCCGAGGCGCCGAGGCGCTGCCCGCCCTCCTTGAGAAGACCCGCACCGCCTTCGCGCTGGACTCGGTCGCCCTGCTCGACCGGGTGAGCGGCGACGCGATCGGCCGCAGCGATGCCGAGGGTGAGCCCGCTGCGGATCGCACCGTCTCCGAAGTCCCGGTCGGCCAGGGCGCGTTGCTGGTCCTGTCCGGGCGCCGTCTGCCCGCCGCCGACCAGCGCGTGCTCACCGCCTTCGCCGCGCACATCGCCGCCGCCCTGGAACGGGACCGACTGGCCACCGTCGCCGCCGAGATCGAGCCGATCAAGGCCGCCGACCGGATGCGCACCGCCCTGCTGGCCGCCGTCAGCCACGACCTGCGCACCCCGCTGGCCGCCGCGCTGGCCGCCGTCGGCTCGCTGCGCAGCCCCGACGTCGACTTCGCCCCCGAGGACCAGGCCGAACTCCTCGACCTGGCCGACGAATCGCTGGTCAAGCTCACCCGGCTCGTCGACAACCTGCTCGACATGAGCCGGCTGCAGGCCGGCGCCCTCACCCTCCACCTGGAGGCCACCTCGGTGGACGAGGTACTGCGGCGGGCGATGGACTCGCTCGCACGCCCCGATGCCCCCGTCCAGCCGCTGGACCTCGACACCGTGCCGCCGGTGCTGGCCGATGTGCCCTTGCTGGAAAGGGTGTTGGCGAACGTCATCACCAACGCACTGCGCCACAACGCCCCCGGCGCACCCGTGCTGGTGGCCGCCAGCAAGCACGAGGACCGGGTCGAGATCCGCGTCGTCGACCGTGGCCCCGGCATCCCGTTCGAGGACCGCGACCGGGTGTTCCTGCCGTTCCAACGGCTCGGGGACAACGACAACACCACCGGCGTCGGCCTCGGCCTCGCCCTCTCCCGCGGCCTGGCCGAGGCCATGGGCGGCTCGCTGGAGGTCGAGGACACCCCGGGCGGCGGCACCACCATGCTGCTCACCCTCCCGGCGGCCGAGCAGCCGGCCGTCACGGACGGGGGCCAGGCGCAGTGAGTCAGATCCTCGTGGTGGACGACGAACCGGCGCTGCTGCGGACACTGAAGATCAACCTGCATGCCCGGCACTACTCGGTGCTGACCGCCGCCACCGGGCAGCAGGCCCTCGACGCCGTCAGCCGGGAGAGCCCGGACGCCGTGGTCCTCGACCTCGGCCTGCCCGACTTCGACGGCGTCGACATCATCCGGGGCATGCGCACCTCCTTGGCGGCGCCGATCATCGTGCTGTCGGGCCGGGCCGAAGTGGACGACAAGATCCGCGCGTTGGACGCCGGAGCGGACGACTACGTGACCAAGCCCTTCGTGGTGGACGAGCTCTTCGCCCGGCTGCGGGCGGTGCTGCGGCGCGCTCCCGTCCTCGACCCCCCACCCAGGGCCCTGGTCGGCGACCACCTGGTCGACACCGCCGCGAACACGGTGACCGGCCCGGCCGGGACGGTCCGGCTCACCCCGACGGAGTGGCAGATCCTCAAGATGCTGCTCGCCTCCCCGGGCCGGCTGGTCACGGGCAAGGAGCTGCTCCGCGAGATCTGGGGCCCGGAGGCGGAGGAGCGGACCAACTACCTCCGGGTCTACCTGGCCGGCCTGCGCCGGAAGCTCGAGCGCAATCCCGCTCACCCCCGCCACCTGATCACCGAACCCGGAATCGGCTACCGCTTCCGGCCCTGACCTCGTGGCCCGTCCACTGCCGCCCACGCCAGGCGCCGCCGCACCCGCCGAAGCCGACGACCGCACCACCGGCCGCTGCGCTGCGCCCGGCCGGGTTGGCGCGATATTCATTTAAGCTGTGATCACCTTGGCTTGAATTCATTCTGGCTAACATCGCGGGCTCGTGCCAGGGTTGGCCCGTGCCGCTGCGGCGGTCGCCGCTCCTGGGTGAGCACGGCCCCGGCGGCACGTCCTGTAGCGCGCCTCCACACCTCAGCCTTGGAGAAGCCATGAAGCTCAGGTCCACCCTGGCAGCCCTCGCCCTGGGCACCACCGTGCTCACGTCGGCGCCTGCCCTGATCGCCCCACAGGCCGCCCTGGCCACCGTCCACTGCAACTCGACCATCTGCGGCCCCGACGAGGAGCCGGTGTTCGACGACACCGGTGACGACTCCCAGGGTGGCGGGGGGCTGACCGAGGAGGCGCCGGCCGAGGAGGTGCCGATCCCGACCGTTGTCATCACTGGGCAGCGCCCGGCCAATCCCCTGGCTCCGGTGTTCCCGCCGTACGTCTCCGGCGGCAAGAACACCGTCCCGCACGCCGGCAGCTTCGAGGTCGAGGCGGTCACCTGGAGCCCGCGGTTCGACAAGCACGGGCCCTGCTTCGGCAACGACGTCCCCGGCGCCGTCGCCAAGAAGTTCGGGGGCACCTCGTACCAGGTGAGCTACGAGGCCAACGCCGGCATCTCCGTCGACGCCGCCTCGATCATCAGCGGCACCCTCGGGATCAAGGTGAACCAGACGGTCACCGTCACCGACAACCTCGAGGTCACCCTGCAGGCCGGTCAGGAGTACGCGGTGTACGTGACCTACCAGACCGTCACGTACAAGGTCACCCACCACTACCTGTTCAGCGACTCGGTGGAGTACGTGACGATCACCATGCCGACCAAGGACACCCACATCGGCGCCTGCGGCAACTGACGAACGGTCGAACGCTCCGAGGAGTTCCTCGGCGACGGTGATGGCAGGTGACGAGTCATCAGCCCTCTCGGTGCTCGTCACCGCCGAACAGCCGGTGCAGGCAGGCGCGGCTCTCCTCGTCCGCGGGGCGGTAGACCAGCAGGCGCAGCTCCGGGTCCTGGAGCGGCAGCAGGACTTCGAAGTCGACGGTGATCGTGCCCGCCACCGGGTGTCGCAGCTCCTTGCGGCCGCGCCCGTTGACGCTGACCTCCCGGTCGGCCCAGAGGCGGGCGAAGCCCTCGTCCTGGGTGGCGAACTCGGCGATGAGACCGGACAGTTCCCGGTCCTGCGGGTGCGCGGCCCAGGCCGCGCGCAGGTGGGCGAACCCGTCCCGCAGCACCGCTTCGCGGTCGGCGTAGAAGCCGCGCATCTCCGGGTGCAGCAGGCACAGCCACATCGCGTTGCGCCGGGCCGACGGCACGGCCTCGAAGCCCGGGAGCAGCCGGGCCATTTCGGGGTTCCAGGCGAGGATGTCGTAGCGGTGGTCGAGCAGCATGGCCGGCAGCGGTGACAGGTCGTCGACCAGACGGGCCAGCGACGGGGCCGCACCAACGGCCAGGCCGACGGTGGTGTCGGGGCGGCGGTGTCCGGCCAGGTCGAAGAGGTAGTCGCGTTCGCCCGGATCCAGGCACAGGGCCCGGGCCAGCGCCGTCAGCACCTCCGCGGAGGGGCGGAGCCCCCGGCCCTGCTCCAGCCGGACCACGTAGTCGGTGCTGACCCCGGCCAGCTCGGCGACCTCCTCGCGGCGTAGCCCGGGCGTCCGCCGGGCCCGCTGGTGCGCGGGCAGGCCCAGCCGCGCCGGGTCCAGCCGTTCGCGCCTGCTCCGCAGGAAGGCGGCCAGTTCCTCGGTGGTGTCCACGGTCTGTGTCGTCATGACCAGTCCAACCACCAGGGTGGGACCGGCCTTCCCAGGAACCGACGGCAGCTCCGAGTGCCTGCTGGGCGAGTTCGCCAGCGAGGAGCGCGAGCGCCTGGTGCTGGCGACCAAGTGCTCGACCCTGCGCCGCCCCGGCGACCCGAACTCCGGGGGCGGGCACCGCAAGGCGCTGTTCGGCTCGGTCGAGAGCACCTCGGCCACTGGGGCACCTCGCCCGGCCTCAACCTGGTGCACACCCACCTCAACCGGGTGGTCAGCGCCCGCGACCTGGACGCGATCTGCGTCTGGGGCCCGGGCCACGGCGGGCCCGCCGTCCTCGCCAACTCCTGGCTGGAGGGCAGCTACTCGCAGACGTACCCCTCCGTCAGCCGGGACGAGGCCGGGATGGCCCGGCTGTTCCGGCAGTTCTCCTTCCCGGGCGGGGTGCCGAGCCACGTCGCTCCCGAGACCCCCGGCTCGATCCACGAGGGCGGTGAGCTGGGCTACGCGCTCTCGCACGCCTACGGCGCCGCCTTCGACAACCCGGGGCTGCTGGTCGCCTGCGTGATCGGGGACGGCGAGGCCGAGACCGGTCCGCTGGCGGCCTCCTGGCACGGCAACAAGTTCCTCGACCCGGTGCACGACGGGGCGGTGCTGCCGATCCTGCACCTGAACGGCTACAAGATCGCCAACCCGACCGTGCTCGCCCGGCTGCCCGAGGCCGAGCTGGACGCCCTGCTGCGCGGCTACGGCCACCTGCCGCTGTACGTCACCGGCAGCGACCCGCTCGCGGTGCACCGGGCGATGGCCGAGGCGATGGACACGGCGCTGGACCGGATCGCCGCCGTCCAGTACGAGGCCCGCACCGACGGCAGCACCCGCCGCCCGCACTGGCCGCTGATCGTGCTGCGCACCCCGAAGGGGTGGACCGGGCCCGCCGAGGTGGACGGGGTGCCGGTGGAGGGCACCTGGCGCGCCCACCAGGTACCGCTCGACCGGGTCCGGGAGGACCCCGCCCACCTGGCCGCCCTGGAGGAGTGGCTGCGCTCCTACCGACCGGAGGAGCTGTTCGACGCCGAGGGGCGGCCCAGCGCGGAGGTACTGGCCTGTGTACCGGCGGGCGCCCGCCGGCTCGGCGCGAACCCGCACGCCAACGGCGGCCTGCTGCTGCGCGACCTGCCGCTGCCCGAACTCGACCGCCACGCCGTGCCGGTGGAGAAGCCCGGCACCACGCTGCACGAGCCGACCCGGGTGCTCGGCGACCTGCTGGCAGAGCTGACGGCGGCCACCGCCGAGCGCCGCGACTTCCGGCTGGTCGGCCCGGACGAGACCGCCTCCAACCGGCTCCAGGCCATGTACGCGGCCACCGGCAAGGCCTGGCAGGGCGAGGCGCTGCCGGTCGACGAGCACCTGGCCCAGGACGGCCGGGTGCTGGAGATCCTCTCCGAACACACCTGCCAGGGCTGGCTGGAGGGTTACCTGCTGACCGGCCGGCACGGCTTCTTCTCCTGCTACGAGGCCTTCGTCCACATCGTCGACTCGATGGTCAACCAGCACGTCAAGTGGCTGCGCACGACGCGTGGGCTCGGCTGGCGGGCGCCGATCGCCTCGCTCAACTACCTGCTGACCTCGCACGTCTGGCGCCAGGACCACAACGGGTTCTCGCACCAGGACCCGGGCTTCGTCGACCACGTACTCAACAAGAGCCCCGAGGCCGTCCGGGTCTACTTCCCGCCGGACACCAACACCCTGCTGGTCACCGCCGACCACGTGCTGCGCAGCCGGGACCTGGTCAACGTGGTGGTGGCCGGCAAGCAGCCCTGCTTTGACTGGCTCACCCTGGACGAGGCGCGGGCGCACTGCGCCCGGGGCGCCGGCATCTGGGAGTGGGCGGGCACCGAGGACGGCACCCGCGACCCCGACGTGGTGCTGGCCTGCGCGGGCGACGTGCCCACTCAGGAGGTGGTGGCGGCAGCCGACCTGCTCCGCCGACACCTGCCCGAGCTGCGGGTGCGCGTGGTCAACGTGGTGGACCTGGCCCGGCTGATGCCCGCCGAGGAGCACCCGCACGGGATGCCGGAGGCCGAGTTCGACGCCCTCTTCACCACCGACCGGCCGGTGGTCTTCGCGTACCACGGCTACCCCTGGCTGATCCACCGGCTCGCCTACCGCCGCGCGGTCCACCCGCACCTGCACGTGCGGGGCTACAAGGAGTCCGGCACCACGACGACGCCGTTCGACATGGTGGTGCGCAACGACCTCGACCGGTACCGCCTGGTCATGGACGTCATCGACCGGGTGCCCGGCCTGGCCGTCCGCGCGGCCGGCCTGCGGCAGCGGATGGTGGACCAGCGCACGCGGCACGGCCGCTGGATCCGCGAGCACGGCACCGACCTGCCCGAGGTCACCGACTGGTCGCACTGAGGCCGAGCGGTTCGAGCAGGGTCGGAGGTCCGGGCCGTAGGACGGCGGTGGGTGGGCTTCGCCGGTCTCCTGCCAGAGCCGCATGCTCGCCACGACGATCCGTATCCTTCGGGTGCCGTCCGAGGACCTGACGGGCGTTGGCCGCCGCTGCCGGGCCGGATGTCAGCCCCGAGGCCGGTCGGCCAGGGTCAAGTGGGGCTGGGTGCCGAACTGGCTTCGGTAGTAGGCGGCGAAGCGCGGCATGTGGTGGAAGCCCCAGCGGCGGGCGATCATCTCGACGGTGAACAGCGTGGGGTCGGCGGTCCGGAGCTCCCGATGGACGTGGGTGAGACGGATGCGCCGGAGGTAGGCGGTGGGAGTGGTGAGGAAGTGGGTGCGGAAGCCCTGCTGGAGAGCCCGGGGCGAGAGGCGGACCATGTCGGCGAGTTCGGCGGTCGTCCAGGGGTGGGCAGGGTAGGAGTGGATGGCGTCCGCAGCCTGCTGGATGTTCCGGGGGCGGGGGGACGGCAGGGAGCGGGAGATCTTCTCCCGCCAGGGGTGGTCGGTGGTCAGGAGCACTGCGGTGAGCAGGGTCTCGGCCACGAGGGGCCGCATGAGGTGGTGGGCGGCGAGCGTGTCGGACGCGTCCGAGCCGTCGGCGATGCCGAGGATGAGGCGGGCGAGGTCGCCGGCGCGACGGTCCGTGGGCGCGAGGACACGCGGGCGCCAGGTGCCGCGGAGGTCGATGTCGAGTAGCCGTTCCGCGTGCCGGCGCAGGGTCTCGGGTGCTACGTCGACGGCACAGACCCGGGTGTGGCCGAGGAGTCGGAAGGTGAGCGGCGCGGCGGGATCGGCGATCAGGTGCAGGGCGCCGGGCGCGGTGACCTGCTCACCGGCCTCCGGCGGGCAGGCGATGCGGTAGCTGCCGGCCGCGGTGGCACAGATCAGGTGGCTGCCCGGCGGATCCGCGTCGAGCACGAACGAACCGGTCCATTCGGCGGTCACCAGGGCGATGTCCGCCAATGGCGTCCGGGTCAGGGTGACTCCGAATGCGCCGGTCGAAGTCGGCCGGAGCCGCTGAGCGTTGTAGAGAGCCCGAAGAAAGGCCAGGGCTTCGTCCCGGTCGGCTGTCATGAGTCTCTGACGTGATGACTTCAACGATGGATTTCCCTTCTGGGTTCGGGCCGTCCGGGGTGGGGTCGGGCGACTTTCGGATGGCTGCGGCTACCTGGGTAGCGCATGGGCAGGCGGCATGTCGCCCCGCCGGTGGGAAAAGGGCGAGAGGACGGCGTTTTCAGGACAGTGGGTGCGCAGTCCGGCTATGGCCGCGGCGGAAGTCGCGAGTGGCACCGGTGGGCTGGGGGTGTGAACCGGGGAGGCCTCCCGCGAAAGGGGGAGAGGCCCTGGTGGGCGGTTGACGCGGGCCCGGTTCGGCCTGCGGATCTCATGGCGGAAAACGGACATCGAAGACTGCGCTGTCGGAGGAACCGTTGACGCGACGTGCGTTGGGCGGATGGTGTCCGCGCTTTTCGGATTCACCCGATGGGCCGCCGCGTTTGGGGAGATGCGCAGGGCGCGCAGCACAGTGGGCGGATGAGGGAGTGTGAACTGTCCACGTGTGGTGTGGAGTTCACCTCTCGATAGGGCTGCCCGTCTTCCGATTGATTGCCCGGCGCACCGGAGTGCTGCCCGCCCTCTCGGATCGAATGAAGGAGAAGTGTGAACCGCACGCGAATGACGGAGCGATCCGAGGTGAGATCAGATCCCACTGATCCCATCATCGTCCTATCGGGATATGTCCATTCCACTCGCGGTCCGGTGAGCTGCCCGGCAGCTCCGCTGGTGGCCGGCTGGCTGCACCAGAGAGGCCATGCGTACCGGATCGGCGTCATCGGGTCGCCGGCGGCGGGCATCGGCGGGCGACTGTTCGCCACCACCTACATCGATCTTGACGGCCGGGTCGTCGGGATCGCGGCGATCGCCCCGACCCGGGCCGAAGCGGCGGCCGAGGAGGCCGTGCGGACCTGGTCCGCGACGTTGCGTACGAGGAGGGTGGTCCTCGCCGAGGCGCCCGCCGATTGCGGGCCGTCGCCGCTCCTCCCGCATCAGGTGGTCCGCCCCCAGGCGGTACCCGACCCGGGCCCGGCACCGGGCGGGTGCGCGCGGGCCGCCGCCACCTGGGCCACGGTGAAGCACTTCGAGGCCAGGGGGGACAGCGTGCTGCTCCTCGGTACCGGCGGAGGCGTTCCCGTGGACAGCGAGGCCGAGGCCTCCTGCCTCCGGGTGCGGGACACCACCGCTGCGTGGGCGGTGCAGCCCGCCGACCCGGGAAGGCTCTCCTTCGTCCAACGGCCGTGCGCGCCGGTCGAGGAGGTGGCCCGGATCCTCGACGTCCTGCGTGTGCGGTTCCCCTTCCTCCGGGGGCAGCATCCCGACCAGTGGTGCTACCGCACCTCCGACCGGCGGCAGGTGGCCCTGGCTGTGGCTGCGGCGAGCGACCTCGTGCTGGTCGGGAGCGGCAGCGCGGAGACCGATTGGATCGGCCCGGACAGGTGCGTACCGTTCCTCGGCGTCCAAGGCTTGCCGCCGGAACGGGTTGCGCGGGCCGCGACCATCGGCATGGTGGCTCCGCTCCGGTGCCCGGGGAGTCAGGACGACCGGACAGAGGAGGTGATCGAGGCGCTCGGTGGTCTGGGCCCGCTGAGCGTGGTCCGCCACAGTGTCCGCACCGAGGTCATGACCGATATCGTCGCCCGTCCGCAGGGGCCCCGCCCGGGCCGTCACAAGGACGCCCGACTCCGGTAGCCGGAAGGGCCGGCGAGACCTGCGAGGAAGCGGCAGCGGACTCCTCCGAGGGGGCCAGGGAGGTGACTCGGTGACCCCTCCGGCGCAGTGCGGCGGGACTGCCGCGAGCTGTCGGCTTCTACTCGCCTCATGAGACTCCTGAGTCCGACGACCTGGAAGCTGGCGGCGAGTGTCCTGCTCTGCTCCGCCCTGACCTCCCCGGCCGCGGCGGCGGTGCCGGCCGCCGCCGAGCCGCTCCACCGGGACGCCCTGCCCTGCGGTCACCAGCGGGTGGCCGGCCACCGCGGCTCGCCCCGGAGCGCGCCGGAGAACACCATGGCCTCCTTCCGGGCCGCCGTCCGGGAGGGCGCCGACTGGCTGGAGACCGACGTCCTGACCACCAAGGACGGCGTCCCGGTGCTCTTCCACGACCCGACCGTGGACCGGGTGACGGACGGGAAGGGCAGGGTGCAGGACTACACCTACGAGCAGCTCAGCCGGCTGCGGGTGACCGTGGGCCCGGGGCCGGCCCAGCCGATCCCCAAGCTGGCCGACCTGCTCGACTACCTCCAGGGCACCCGCATCCGCTTGCTGATGGAGATCAAGGAGATCGGCCGGCCCGAGGACGCCGCGGTCATCGCCCGGATGGCGGCGGAGAGTGGCATCCAGGTGGACCTCTACTCTTTCTACACCCAGCACCTGAGGACGGCTCACCAGGCCGCCCCCCAGCTGCCGGTGACCCTCATCCAGGGCTCCTGGTACGCCGAGGACCCCGGTGACCTGCCGCTCGCCGCCGTCTCGCTGGAAGCCGTGCTGGTCACCCCCGAGCGGGTGAAGGCCGAGCACGCGCGCCACCGCGCTGTCTACGGCTGGACGGTGGACGACGCGGCGTCCTGGCAGCAGCTCGTCGACCGTGAGGCCGACACCATCATCACGGACACGCCGGGGGCCGCCCGCAGTTGGCTGGACCAGCGATGCGCCCGACCGCAGCCGGCCGCCTGACCAGCCGCTTCCGGGGGAATCCACTCGGATGCCGGTGTGCCGCATGAGCATGACGAGTGCCGGGGTCGCTACTGTCTGTCACCGTCCGGGTCTTTCGGACATTCTGCCGCCGTGTCGGGCCGGAGCCCTCGCGCCCGGCCGGTCCGAGACGGAGACCGCCCATGCCCTCCCCGATGGCCCTCGCTCGCGGTGCCCGGCCGCCGGTGGTGGCGGCCTTGCTGGCCGCCACCCTGGCCGTGCCCCTCACCCCGGCCCGGGCAGCCGCGCTGCCACCAGGCTGCACCCAGTCCACCTCCGGTACCACCACCACCTACACCTGCACCCAGGGCCTGACTCAGAACTGGACGCTCGACGGTGGTGACACCGTGGTCGAGATCAGCAACACCGACCCCGCCCAGCCCGGCATCTCCGAGGGCGTCACCCTGTCGTACACCGGCAACGGCGCGATCACCATCAACGCCAAGGGCGGGGCGGCCGGCGACAACTCCGCGCCCGGCCGGGCCGGCATCCAGGGCGGCACCATCACGGTCGGGTCTGCGGCCAGCAACGCCACCGTCACCCTCACCGGTGGCAAGGGATCCGCTGCCTTCGGCGCGGGCAGCCCCGGCTGCGGCAACGCCACGGTCACCATCCCCCGAGGCGTCATCAGCCTGCAGGGCGGCGACGGGACTGCGGGTTGGGGCGGCGGGGCCGGCAGCGCCTCCTGCGCGCTGACCGCCACCGCAGGATCCGTCACCGCCACGGGAGGCCGAGGGGGCGCCGGGAAGGTCGGTGACTCCCTGGGCAGTGCGGGCGGCAACGGCGTCACACGCGGCAGCATCACGGCCGACACCGTCACCGTCATCGGTGGGGACGGCGGCCAGGCCGTCAGCAGCTTCGGTGGGGGCGGTGGGGCGGGCATCTACATCGGCAGCATCACCGCCAGTGCCGTGACCGCCCGGGGCGGCAACGGCGCCCAGGGCGGTGCCGACGGCGGCACGGGCGGCTACGGCGGGGCGGGCAACCTCGCCACCAAGGTCACCCTGACCGCCCCCAACGGGACCGTGCCGAACCCCAACAGCCTCACCGCCACCAGCGGCAACGGCGGCCCCGGCGGTGCGAACGGCGGGGCCGGCGGGGACTCGGGCACCGCCAACGGCGGACCGGTCACCACCGCCACCCCCGGCGGTGCCGTGCCCCCCGCGACGATCAGCGCTCAGGGCGGCAACGGTGGCCCGGGTGGCAGCGGCGGCGGAGCGGCCGGCTGGGGCGGAGCCGGCAACGACGCCACGATCACCCTCAAGGGCACCGGCAACACGGTGAACTCCAGCACCAACGGCTACAGCGGCCGGATCGACGCCGGCACCGGCGGCGGCAACACCATCACCGTCTTCGCCAACTACGGCTTCATCAACGCCGGTTCCGCCGGCGGCAACACCTGCACCATCACCTACGACAACGCCCCCGGCAGCGTCCACAACTGCACCGGAGCACCCGTCGTCGTGCTCCCGCAGGGCTGCACCAAGGCCGTCTCGGGCACGACCACCACCTACACCTGCACCCAGGGCCTGAAGCAGGACTGGACGCTCGACGGCGGTGACACCGTGGTCGACATCACCAACGACGGCACCGCGGCCGGCTCGGACTACACGGGCATTTCCAGTGGCGTCACCCTGCGCTACGCGGGCACCGGCAGCGTCAAGGTCAACGTGACCGGTGGCAACATCGCCGGCCGGTTCAGCGAGGCGGGCGCGGACGGGCTCCAGGGCAGCATCATCGTCGACCCCACCGCCGCCGACGCCGTGGTCAACGTCAACGGGGGCGTCGGCCGGGTCAATCCGCGTGAGGGCTACGCCGGCCCCGGGGGCGCGGGAGGCCGCGACTGCACCATCTCCGTACCCAAGGGCGCCGTCACGGTGGCCGGCGGCGGCATCGTCGACTGGAGCGCGGTCGGTGGCAGCGGTGGTGACGGTGCCGTCAACTGCGCCATCACCAACCCGCCCGGCACGGTCAAGCTGGTCGGCGGCAAGGCCAGTGGTAACGGCTACCTCGGTGGCCGCACCGGCGGTAGCGGCGGTACTGGTGCCGTCGGCGGCACCGTGAACGCGGCCACCGTCGAGGCGCTCGGCGGCACGGGCGGCGCCAGCAGCTTCAACGGCGGTACGCAGGTCGGCGGCCGCGGCGGCGACGGCATCGCCGGGGCGAGCGTCACCGCGACCACCGTCACCGTGACCGGCGGCGACGCCGGGGCCGGAAGCTTCGGCTCCAACTACGCCGTCCCGGTCGACGGGACCGGTGGGGCGGGCGGGCGCGGCGGCGACGGTGCCTCCAGCGGCACCATCACCGCCACCACCTACACCGCCACCGCGGGCAAGGGCGGCCAGGGCGGCATCGGCGCTGGGGGCAGTACCGCCAACGGTGGCCCGGGTGGCCAGGGTGGCCCCGGCGGGGACGGGGGCAACGGCAACAGCGCCACCGTCACCGGTCCGGCGGGCGGCAAGGCGACCATCACCGTGACCGGTGGTGCCGCCGGCGAGGGCGGCCCGGGCGGCACGGGATCCACCGGCACCGCAGCCGCCGGCCCGGCGGGCAAGCCCGGCCAGGGCAACACCGCCGCCATCACCCTGGCCGGCACCGGCAACAGCCTCACCGCCGACAGCAACACCGGCTCCGTCGACGCCGGCACCGGCGGCACCAACACCATCGCCATCACCACCAACGACGGCCCGGTCAACGCAGGGTCAGCCCTGGGCAACACCTGCACCATCACCACCAACAACCGGCCCGAGGCCACCCTCAACTGCCGCCGGATTCCGACCCCGACCCCCACCCCGACTCCGACCCCGAAGCCGACTCCGACTCCGCACCCCGAGCCGCCGACCCCGCTCCCCGCACCCACTCCCACTCCCACTCCCACGGTGAAGCCCACCCCGACCCCGGCGGCGCCGACGGCCGCCCCCAGCTGCAGCCCCGGAAGCCGCGGCGCCGGGTGCCCCTACGGCACCCACCAACTCGCCCGCACCGGGCTCGGCTTCAGCTCCCTGCTGGCGCTGGTGCTCACCACCGTCCTCCTCGCCTCCGGTGCACTGGCGCTGGTGGCCTGGCGGCAGCACCGCAACGGTCGGAGGCTCCACTGACCGCTCACTGAACGAGCCGAGCTGTACGTCGGCGCCCGCAAGCCGGTCCACTCCTGGACCGGCTTGTCCGGTTTTACATCCTTACTAGGCGATTGATCCTAAGGTGGAAGCCTCCAAGCCGGGGAGGGCTGATCATGATCGCGGCCTACTACACCTGGGGGCCGATGATCACCTTCGGCCGCACGCCCACTCAGGCCGCTCACTACGCCGAGAAGTGGGCCCTGGTGGCGCTCACCGTGGTCCCGGTCGCCGCCCTCGGCGGGTACCTCCTCCGGTGGGCCGTCCGGAGTGGGCGCCCCCGTCGGATGCCCCGGCGGCGCCCAGTCCCGCTCGCGGAGGACGTTCAGCCGATCCAGCGCCCGGACAGGAAGGTCAGCGCGAAGACGGTGGACAGCGGGGCCACCAGCGCGAGGTAGGCGCTGGGCAGGCGCGAGCCGGAGCGGCACCGCTCGGCCAGCAGGATCCAGAGCGGCCACCACAGGAGGGTGGCCCGGGGGACGGACATGTACCAGTACGAGGTGCCGAGGGCCCAGAGGTTCAGGGCGATGTAGAGGCTCTCGGCCCATCGCCGCTTCATCAGCAGGACCACCAGGACCGCCAGGCCGGCCAGCATGGCGAGCAGTTCGGCCTGGAAGGCGGCGGCGAAACTGATCGACTGACCGTGGTCGAAGGCGGTCTGCCAGGTGTTGGACCAGGCTTCCCAGGGGGAGTGGAACTCCCGGTGCCAGCCGCGCTCCTGGGCGTGCACCCAGGCCGACCAGTCGCCGGTGTGGGAGTGCAGGTACCAGCAGTGGACGTAGACCGGCAGGGCGGGCAGGGCGAGCCAGGCCAGCCCGCGCCAGCGGTCCGGGGTGGCGGCCGCCCGGCGGCTGAGGGCGAAGTGCAGGGCGATGGCGGCGACGAGGAAGAGCCCGCTGGCGCGCACGGTCACCGCCAGGGCGGCCAGGGTCGAGGCCAGTGACCAGTCCTGCCGCTGGGCGGCGAGCCAGGCCGGTAGGGCGAGGGCCAGGAAGAGCGCCTCCGTGTAGCCCAGCGCGAGGAAGACCGCGCACGGGGAGAGCAGGAGGAACAGGACCGCGCGGTGCCCCGGATCGTCCTCCCGGCCCGGGAGTTGGGCACGGGCGATCCGTGCCAGGGAGAGGACGGCCACACCGCCGGCCAGGAAGGAGACCAGCAGGCCCGCCGCGGTCCAGTTCGGGACGACCAGGTGGACCGCCCGGAGGGTGAGCGGGAAGCCCGGGAAGAATGCCTCCCGGTGGTCCCAGGTGGCCTGCCAGGGGCCGGACCGGCCGGGGAAGTAGCCGTCGCGGGCGATGTCCAGGTAGTGGTTCCAGTCCCAGCGTTCGAAGGGCGAGAGCAGGGGGGCCGGCGAGGTGGCGCCGCCGTTCGCGGGGAACAGCCAGCGCGCGCAGTAGGCGAGGAGCCAGAGGGCGAGGCGGGTGAGGAGGTAGAGCCACAGCACCTCCCGGTCGCCCATGGGCAGCCGGGGTCGCCGGCCCACGGTCGCGGGGGCGGGAGGGGTCTCGGTGGTGGAGGAGCCCTCCAGTAGGCCGGTGGACATCGGGGGTTCCTCGGTGTGGTCGTGCGGGCTGGCGACGGAACGGTCTGCGGCGCACGGTACGAGGGAGCTCGACCGGTCGTGCCGAGCCTCGCCGGTGCCCCGCGTCGAATCACCCGACTGCTGAGGTCGGAGATCGACGACTGACCGGCTCGGTGTGGCGGCCCCGGGGTGCGGGCACCGGGATCCTGCCGGGTCACCGGTGGCGGCGTCCCTGCTGCTCGGCGGCGAGGATGACTCCGGCCGCGATCGAGGCGACCCCTCCGAGGGCCACGAACAGCAAGCGGGGAGGGTCCTCGGCCATGGCCACCGCCGATGGGACGGATCGGTGGGAGTCGGACGAGGACGGACCGCCCGCGGCCGCGGTCAAGGCGTACGAGGTAGCCACGGGCTGCGCTGCTGTGACCGGGCCCGCGTCGTCCGCCCGGTCGATGAACTGACTGGTACAGAGCATCAGCAGCGTCGCCGCGACGACGGTGCCGAAGCGGCGTGACCGCCGTGCCGGGCGTTCCGCGCGGTCCTGCATCGGGCCGTCTTCCACCGAGTCGATCGCCTTTCCGAGTGGTGTTGCTGCGGAGGTCGCTGTCGCCCGCTCCGGGGCCCCTGCCCGGTCGGGCAGCCTCAGCCCGCCACCGGGACGGGGAGGTCCCCGGTGGGAGCGGGAGCCGGCGGTCGGACCGCGCCGAGGATCGGCATGGCGGCCACCGGGGCGACCTTGACCACGGTGCCGGTGTGGGGGGCGTGGACCATCAGCCCGTGGCCCAGGTACATCGACACGTGGGTCGCCTCGGCGAAGTAGATCACCAGGTCTCCCGGCTGGAGCTCGCTCAGGCGGACCTTCGGGAGATGGGCCCACTGCTCCTCGCTGGTGCGCGGGATCGCGACGCCGGCCGCGGCCCAGGCCTTGGAGGTGAGACCCGAGCAGTCGAAGCTGTCCGGTCCGACCGCTCCCCACACGTACGGCTTGCCCAACTGCCCCAGGGCGAAGTCGATGGCGGCCTGGGCCGCAGGGGTGGCCGTGGCGTCGCCTTGGCCGAGCCGGCCGGCGGCCAGCAGCTGTTGCTGGTCTCGTTCCGCGAGAGCAGTCTCGCGGCGCTCCAGCTGTGCGAGTTGGTCGCTGGTGATCTTCGCCAGCTCGGCCTCGGCCTGGGCCACCTGGTTCTGGGCGAGCTCCCGGGCGGTGCCGGCGGCCCGCGCCAGCCCGAGCGCCTGGTCGGAGGCCTGCTGGGCGGCCGACTGGAGGCGGCCGAGCTCGGCCCGTGCGTCGCGGAGGTCCTGGATGATGTGGGCCGCGGTGCGGCCCCGCACTGCCAAGTCGCGGGCCTGGGCCAGTAGTTCGGCCGGGCCGTCGGTGAGCAGGAGCCGGGCGAAGGCGGACGGGCCGCCCCGGTACTGCTCACTCGCCAGCTGGGCGGCCGCCGCCTCGCCCGCGTCCACCCGCAGCTGCTGCGCGTCGACCAGGCGGGTGGCCGAGACGAGGTCCGCCTGCCGGGCCTTCAACTCGCCCTCACGGGCCAGCGCCGCCTGCTGGGCCTGCTCCTCGGCGTGACGCAGGGCCTGTACCCGGACCAGCAGCTTCGCGACGTCCTCGGTCTCGCCGAGAACGGTCGCGGGGGCCGCGCCGGTGTCCTCGTCCGGGTCCGCCCAGGCCGGCCCGGCAGCCAGCCCGCAGCACAGCACGGCGATCAGCAGGACGCCGGGCCAGCGGCGGTCCGTGCTGCCCTGCCCGGTCGAGCGCCCGGGTTTCCACCTCATCACACAGCCTCCGCACCGGCCGCCGGGCCCGGTGCCCGCCGAAACCGGGCTCAGGATGGCATCGGCGGCTTCGGTGCGAGCGCCTCGCAGGTCGGCCGCGCCGCCCTCGTCACCCGGCCGGCCGACGCACCGTGGCACCGGCGGACCGGAACCCGGTGGCACGGAGGCGGGGACGGGCGCGAGCCGGAAGCGCGGGACTGCCCTGGTGATCCTGGGCCGTAAGGGTGAAATCCTGCGTCCACCCGGAGGACGGGTCGACACCGGAGGCCGGTCGGAGACTCGGGGGACGAAGCCGCGTGGCAGGTTCGTGACCGCGCTTGCGACGTGTGGCTCGACGGCGGAGGCGAGGCAGTGGCCGCCGCACCGAGCCGGTCGGTGACGGTCCGTCAACTGGTATATCTGGCGGTATGTCCGACACAGTACGAGTTGTTCCGGCACGGCGATCGCGCGCCGGCCGGATCGGGGCGGTCGTCATGACGGCGCTCCTGGCGATCAGCGGGGCCGGTGGCTGCGGCATGGTGAAGACGGCCGCCCCGCCGCCGCCCGCCGTGATCCGGGTGCCCGAGGACGTGCCCACCATCCAGAAGGCGGTCGACCGGGCCCGCCCGGACGACCAGGTCCTGGTGGCCCCGGGCGTCTACCGGGAGAGCGTGCGGATCTCGCGGGAGCGGGTGGTCCTGCGCGGTGCCGACCGGAACGCCGTGGTGATCGACGGGGAGTTCAAGCGCGGGGACGGGGTGGTGGTCACCGGCGCCGGCTCCGTGGTCCAGAACCTGACGGTGCGCAACAACCTCTTCAACGGTGTGCTGTTCACCGGCGTCACCGACCCGAAGTTCCAGGGCCAGGGCGGCAGCAGCGGTGAGTACCAGGCGATGGACACCACGAAGTTCCCGCCGTTGAACGGATTCCGCGCCTCCTACGTCACGGCCTACGACAACGGCCTCTACGGCATCTACGCCTTCGATGCCCGGAACGGCCTGATCGAGCACTCCTACGCCTCGGGCCACGCCGATTCCGGGATCTACGTGGGTCAGTGCGATCCCTGCGACACCCTGGTGCGCGGCAACCTGGCGGAACACAACGCCATCGGCGCGGAGTTCACCAACTCATCGGCCGGTCTCCAGGTGATCGGCAACCGGTTCGCCTCGAACCGGGTGGGCGTGACCATGGGCTCCGACACCCTGGAGGCGCTCGCGCCCCAGCACGGTGCGGTGTTCGCGGGCAATGTGGTCACCGCCAATGCCGATGCCCGGACCCCGGAGCAGGCCGACGGCGGATTCGGCATCGGCATCGGTGTCGGCGGCGGGGTGAAGAACCAGATCCTCAACAATCTGGTGACCGGCAATCCGACGGCCGGAGTCGTCATCACCGCCGCGAACGGCTTCAAGCCGCTGGACAATCACCCGACCGGAAACACGCTGACGGGCAACGGGGTCGACCTGGCTTTCACGGCCGACCCCGCCTCCGGAGCCACCGGAAACTGTCTGGCCGGGAACGCGGCGCAGAGCAGTGTGCCGGCTGATGCGCTGTCGGCCGCCTGCCCGCTCGCCGCAGGCGGGAAGCTGGCTCCTGCGGTGGCGCCCAAGGGGATCTCCTTCCACGACGTACCGGTGCCGGGGCCACAGGCCCAGGCCCCGGCGGAGTTCGGCACCTCCGCAGCCGTCGGTGTGCCGCCGCTGGTCGCCGATCCCGCCAAGGTGGCCGTGCCGGTCGACGCCGGAGCGGTGCCGCAGTAGCCGATGCGCCCCATCCGGGGCGGCGAGGCCGATGGATACGAATGAGCCTCACGGGGGATCGCCGTGAATTCCCTGCTCGGCTGACCGGGTGGATGGGCCGCAACACGTCGTTCCGTGGTCGGACCGGGCGGATCGCGAGCAGTTCTACTGTGCTAGTCGTGACCTGCCCCGCCGACGTGGCGTCCTGCATTCCAGGCCCCGTTCGGGCATTGTCCGGGTGCCGGGGCCGGTGCATCAATTCCGTGACTGGGCGCCACGAAAGGTAATTCGTATGCATAGATGGATTGCACCCACGAGGGCGAAACTCTCCCCACGGAGAGTCGCCATGGCGACCTCGCTCCTCGTCCTGATCAGTGGCTCCGCGGTGACGCTCGCCCACGCCGCCACGGTCAGCATGGGCGTCAACGCCGCGGTGATGATGGACGGATCGTCCGAGTTCACCGCCTCGGACGGCCCCGGTCTGGACAAGGGTCCGAAGAACGGCATCGTCCGCACCAATGACACCATCGCCTACCAGATCGAGGTGCAGGCGCTGCAGGGCACGGCGAACCGGCCGCGGTTCACCGTGGACGCGCCGCCGAACACCCAGTGGACGGCGCTTCCGGAGAAGTGCACCGGCGCGGGCTCGGGCATCAGCGGCGCGACGCTCACCTGCGTCCTGCCCGACATGACCTCCCAGACCGAGCAGGTGCCCCTCGTTCTCCAGGTGCTGGGCACCGCGAAGAACAAGGACCAGGTCAAGCTCACCGTCAACGCCACGGCGGACAACGCCGCCGGCACCGGGGCCAGTGCGGACTCGCCGGTGACGACGGTCAGTGCCCTGCCGAAGTACAACCTGATCAAGGACGGCAAGTACGCCTACAGCGACAAGTTCGCCGCCGGCCCGAACAGTGAGCCCGGCCGTCTGCTGACCATGCCCATCGTGGTGGAGGCCCGCAGCACCGACCCGGCGCGTACTGACTTCAGCAAGCTCGGCCAGGAGACCCTGGTCTCGCCGATGACGTTCACCGACGACCTGTCGAAGCTGATGAACGGCGGCCCCAGCAGCGGAGCGCTGCTCTACACCTGGGGAGGGGACACCGCCAAGCCCTGCGGCGCCAACGACGCGACCATCACCAACGCCCCGTACGGGCAGGCGGGTCTCGGCGACGCCACCAACACCACGGCGGGCAGCGGGACCTTCACCTGCACCCAGGGTGGGTACGGCCAGAACGTCTCGGTGACCATCACCGACGCGGTCAGCACCCCCGCGACGTACCCCGTCAAGGGTGCGGACGGCACCGACCTGGCCACGACCTCCGGTGTGATCAGCGCGGGCTACCTGCGGATCTGGGTACCCCAGAGCGAGATCGACGCCCTCACGGCCTCGGCCGGGGGCAGCGCGCTCATCACGGACACGTACACCAACTTCTCGCCGACCTCGATCAGCGGGCAGACCAACTACGGCACCGGTGGCTCGGAGCCGACCGAGGACAACTCCCAGACCGTCGGTGTCAACGGCACCGGCTCCTACGGAAAGGAGTACGAGAGCGCCACGGGTGGGGCGCCGGGCACCGCGCCCAAGAAGAAGGACAACAACGCCCTGGTCACCCCCGGGACCCAGGTGCGGTCCCACATCTTCATCAACAGCACCGACCCCAAGGACAACACCAACTTCATCGCCTGCGACGTGTTCGGCGACGGCAACCAGACCATCAGCAAGGCTCCGGCCGGCAACGGCCTGAACGCGACCGGCCAGTACGCGACCATGGTCCCGCCTGCCTCGGACCTGGTGATCGAGTACGCCGCGTACAAGAACACGCCGCCGACCACTATGATCGGGCTGAAGAACGACCCGCTCGGTGCCAACGCGCAGATCCGGCAGACCTGCGAGGACAAGGACGGTCCCTGGTTCAGCAGCCCGGAGCAGGTGCCCGGCGGCCTGACCGCCGTCGGCAAGGTGCGGTTCAAGACCACACTGCCCGCCTTCGCCGGCCGTGATTTCTACACCTTCCTCACCGTCAACAGCACGGGCCTGAGCAAGAACCAGATCGTCCGCAACGCGGCCGTGTTCAAGGACATGGACGGCACCTGGCGGCGGGACACCAAGCCGGCCTACGCCCCGGCCGTCAACGGTGTGATCGACCCCAACGCGAACTACGCGAGCGGGGCGCTCGCCGATCACCTGATCATCACCCCGGTGCTCGCGCGGGTCACCAAGAAGACCGTGGACCCGGGCTCGGACGCGACCAGCACGCCCGACCAGCAGCGCCAGGTGCTCAAGGGGCAGACCTTCACGTTTGCCCTGTACCCGTCGCTCAAGTCGAACGGCACGGCCGCCAACCCGCAGGACGTGACGGTCGTCGACACCCTGCCGGCGGGCTTCAACTACGTCGCGGGCAGTGCCTCCGTCCAGGAGAAGTCCGCGGTCAAGAACGCCGACGGCACCACCACGGTCACCTGGGTGCTCCCGGCCCAGCAGACGAACGGCACGATCCCGCCGATCACCTACAAGGTGGCCACGGACAGCAGCGCGGCTGCGGGCAGTTACCAGAACAAGGTGACCGTCTCGGCCCCGGACGACCTGAGCCCGGAGAACCTGCGGCAGGCCACGCGTGGCCTGACCATCGTCGAGGGCACGGGCATCACGGTCCAGAAGTCCACGGACACCCCGGTGGTGCCGCGGAACACGGACCTGCCGTGGAAGCTCACCTACACCAACCCGCAGACCATCACGCTGAACGGGTTGGACATCATCGACGAGCTGCCTTGGGTGGGTGACGGCCGCACTCCGGCGACGAAGTTCTCCGGGACGCTGGCCTTCAAGTCGCTCCAGGCGGTGCCGGACGACCCGCAGGTGACGCTCAAGTTCACCTCGGCCACGCACGGCACGATCAAGCCGGACCCGCAGGACCCGACGAACAAGGCGGGCGGCTCCACCAAGTGGTGCGCCAAGACCGAGTTCGGCCAGGCCGGCTGCCCGGCCGACGACTCGGCCGTCACCGCGGTCATGGTCAGCGACCCGCGGGCCCTGATGCCGAGCCAGTCGCGCGACCTCGCCCTGGTGCTGACGCCGACCGGCAACGTGGCTGACGACATCTACACCAACAACTTCAGCCTCCACGCGCGTGACCTGGTGTTCCCGGTGATCTCGAACGACGTCCCGATCAAGGTCGTGGACACGCCGACGCCGACTCCCACGCCGACGCCGACTCCCACGCCGACGCCGACCCCGACGCCGACTCCGACTCCCACGCCGACCCCGACGCCGACTCCCACGCCGACGCCGACTCCGACTCCGACTCCCACGCCGACCCCGACGCCGACTCCCACGCCGACGCCGACCCCGACTCCGACTCCGACGCCGACTCCCACGCCGACGCCGACCCCGACGCCGACTCCCACGCCGACGCCGACTCCGACGCCGACTCCCACGCCGACGCCGACCCCGACGCCGACTCCCACGCCGACTCCCACGCCGACCCCGACCCCGACGCCGACTCCCACGCCGACGCCGACCCCGACGCCGACTCCCACGCCGACGCCGACTCCCACGCCGACGCCGACTCCCACGCCGACGCCGACCCCGACGCCGACCCCGACGCCGACGCCGACCCCGACGCCGACGCCGACGCCGACCCCGACGCCGACTCCCACGCCGACGCCTAAGCCGACGCCGACGCCTTCGGTCCCGCCGAAGCCGCCGCTGCCGAAGACGGGTGCCGACCTGGTCTGGGCTGAGCTCGCCCTCGCGAGCCTGCTCGCCGGTGGTGCTCTGTTCGGAGTGGCTCGGTACCGCCGCAGGGGCCAGCGGCACTAGTCGCCAGCCCGCTGTACACATGACCCGGGGCGGGGATGCCGCATCGGCACTCCCGCCCCGGGTTCGTTCCTGTTGTCACTCTCTTCGCACACAACCAGCTAGGAACCCGATGGCCCTGACGCCGGTGACTACCGCCGCTCCGCTTCCACCAGGCCCCGAATCCCGACAGCCGACCCGGCCTTGGCCCGCCTCGGTGACGATGGCGGGCACCCTCTCGGTGGCGGCCGCATGCATGATCATCTTCAACGAGTACCTCCGTGCCGTCGAGGCCCGGGCGGCCGCCTGGCTCTACTCGCAGCTCCTGGACGAGACCACGGCCGCCGTCCGGACCGCACTCCTGGTGAACTTCAACAACATGAAGATCGTCGGTGTGGACGTCACCCAGTCGTGCAGCTCCTCGCTGCTCGTGCCCCCCTTCCTCCTGATGGCGGCAGCCGTCCTGCTCTCGGCCCGCCGCACCGCCCGTGAGGTGCTCGGCGGTCTCCTGCTCGCCGCCGGCATCGTCGCCCTGGGCAACATCATCCGGCTCGTCGCGATCGCCCTGGTCACCGTGCACTACGGCAAGCAGGGCTACCTGTGGTCCCACACGCTCGGTGGATCCGCCCTGAGCATGGTCACCATGGTGCTGGCGCTCGGCGCCTTCCTGCGGTACGGCGTGCGCGGCGGCAAGCTGGAGCGGCGCATGGTGCCGGTGCCCGCCCAGGGAGGGCCGGCCTGATGGAGCTGCTCATCGCCGTCGGCCAGAGTCTCTCGCTGCTGCTCTGCAGCATCTTCATCCTCTACGTGGCCACCCTGATCCGCGCCTACCGCGCCTGGCGCCCGCAACCGGCCGGCCGGTCCGAGGACTTCCAGTGGCACTTCCTCATCCCCTGCCGGGACGAGGAGGCCGTGATCGGCCTGACCGTCGCCACCCTGCGGCAGAAGTTCCCCAATGCGCACCTGTGGGTGATCGACGACGACTCGGACGACGACACCGGTCGGATCGTCGAAGCCTTCGCCGGCAACGACGAGTTGGTGCACCTGGTGTCCCGTCGCAAGCCGGAGGCCCGGACAGGCAAGGGCGACGCGCTGAACGCGGCCTACCGGGCGCTGGAGGCCTGGCTGCCCGCCGACACCGACCCGAACTCGGTGGTGGTCGGCGTCTTCGACGCCGACGGCCACCCGGCCGAGGGCTGTCTCGACGTCTGCTCGGCCGCCCACCTCTTCGGTGACCCGAGCGTCGGCGCGGTCCAGATCGAGGTCCGGATCCTCAACCTGGACGACCGTCACCTGCTGCCCGAGCGCGGCCGGGCCGCCAACTTCTTCGCCCGTACCCTGCTGCGGATGCAGGACATCGAGTTCCGCGTCCCGATCGCGGCCCTGCAGCTGGTGCGTCGGCGGATCAACACCGTCGGCATGGGCGGGAACGGGCAGTTCACCCGCCTCGCCGCCCTGCGGAACATCGACGAGGGCAACGGGCGCCCGTGGCGCGGGTCGCTGCTGGAGGACTTCGAGCTCGGCCTGCACGTGCTGCTGGCCGGCTGGCGCAACGAGTACACCCGGGACACCTACGTCGCCCAGGAGGGCCTGTTCAACCTCCGACGGCTCGTCACCCAGCGCACCCGGTGGGGACAGGGCAACATGCAGTGCACCCGCTACATGCCCGACGCCTGGTCCTCGTACCACGTCACCAACGCCGGCGTCTCGGAGCTCACCTACTACCTGATCCAGCCCTGGCTGCAGATCCTGGGCACCTTCGTCTACCCGCTGCCGCTGCTGGCGGTCGGCATCACCGCCCTGGTCGACATGGACGGCCTGCGCTCCTTCCTGATGGACGGGGGCTGGGCCCTGTTCGCGGCCTACCTCGTGGTCGGCGTCGGGCAGTTCGCGATCTGGGCCTTCCTCTACGTGGCCGCCAACGAGCGGCGCAGCGGCTGGTGGCGGGCGCTGGGCTGGGGGATGGCGTACACCCTGTACACCTACAAGTTCTACGTGACTTCCTGGAAGGCGATGATCCGTCTCATGACCGGGAAGAGCGGCTGGTCGAAGACCCGCCGCAACGCGGAGGTCGTCTTCGACGGCCCGGTGGCCAAGGAAGCCTGAGCAGTACCACGGACGGCGGGCGCCCCCTCCCTCGGGAGGGGGCGCCCGCCGTCCGCGTCAGGCCAGCCGGTCACGCAGCTCGGCCGCCTCGGGCCGGTCCAGGTCCTCGAAGACCGCCAGCGCCAGGGCCCAGTGCCGACGGGCCGGGGCGGTGGCGCCGAGCTCGAGGTGGGCGTCGCCGAGCCCGTGGTGGGCGCGGGCGATCTCGAAGGTGAAGCTGATGCCGGTGGCGATCGCGAGCGCCTCCTCGTGATGCGTGATCGCCTGGCGCGGGTCGCTCGGCCGCAGGCACTCGCCCAGGAAGTTGAGCCCGCCGGCGGTCATGCCGTCGTCCCCGAGGCCGCGGGTGAGCACGAGCGCCTGCTCGAGGAACGGGACGGCCTCGGTGTGCTGTCCGGCACGCATCCGGAAGGCACCCAGCCAGCACAGGATGCGGGCCTCACTGGTCCGGTCGCCGGTGTGCTGCGCCAGGTCGCGGGCCTTTCGCAGGAGAGTGAGGGCCGCCGGGAGGTCACCCGTCTGCTCGTGGGCGAGCGCGAGATTCTGGAGGGCCGCCGACTGCCGGGCCCGGTCCCCGAGCTGCCGGGCGCCCGCGAGTGCGGCCGCCAGGTGGGGGATGGCCTCGGCGAAGCGGCCGGCCGTCAGGTACGCCCCGCCGAGGTTCGACCGGGCCCGGGAGGCCCCTGCCTGATCCTCCGTCTCCTCGGCGAGCCGGAGGGCGCTGAGGTACCGGCTCACCGCGCTGTCGAAGTCACCCCGCCAGTGCTCGGTGACGCCCAGACTGATCAGTGCCTGCACCTGCCGGCCGGGCACCGCCATGACGGTCGCCGCCCGGTGGGCGGCGCGGTGCAGTATCTCGGCCTCCGTGTGGCGGTCGCGGGTGACGAGGGCCGAGAAGAGGATCACCGAGAGGTCGCTCACCTGCTCGGGAAGGTGCTCGGAGCTCCGGTCGGCGGCCACCACCAGGTTCGACAGCTCCTCGTCCAGCCAACGGCGGGCGTCCTCGGGGCCGGTCAGGGAGACGGCCGACGGCGCCGACGGGGTGGGGTACGGCCGGGATTCGCGCTCGTGGGGGTAGAGGAGGTCGACCGCCGCCGAGGCGGTGCTCCGGTAGTGGTCCAGCAGCCGCTCCAGGGCGGCCAGGCGGCCGGCCTCGGTCTCCTCGACCGCAGCCAGGTCGTCGGCGTACCGGCGCACCAGGTCGTGGAAGACGTAGCGCTGGGGTGCGGGCTCCGTGAGCAGGTGGCAGGCGTGCAGGTGGTCGAGCGCGGCTTCGGCCTCGACCACGGTGACGGCGGCGAGCGCGGCTACGGCAGCCGAGGTCAGTTCGTCGCCGGGGTGCAGGGCGGCCAGCCGGAACAGTCGCCGCAGGTCCGGTTCGAGCGCCTCGTAGGAGACGTCGAAGGCCGTGGCCACGCCGCAGTCGTCGGTGGCGAGCTCCTGGAGCAGCCGGTCACGGTCCGCCAGCCGGGCCAGCAGGTGGGCCGGGGTCCAGGCCGGACGGTTGGCGAGGCGGGCGGCCGCGATCCGGACGGCGAGGGGGAGCCGCCCGCACAGGTCGACGATCCGGGCCACGGCCTCGGCCTGGCCGTCGGCACGCCCGGCGCCCGCGATCCGGGTGAAGAGCGCCGCCGCCTCGTCGGGTTCGAGCAGCTCCAGGGAGACGACCGAGCTCCCCGCCAGCCCGGTCAGGCGTCGGCGGGAGGTGACCAGGGCGAGGCTGCCGGGGCCGGCGGGGATCAGCGGTCGCACCTGTGCGGAGTCCGCGGCGTTGTCGAGCAGCACCAGGAGACGGCGATCGGCCACCTCGCCACGCCAGAGGGCCGCGCGCGCGTCCTGGTGGGCCGGGATCCGGTCCTCCGCGACGCCGAGGTCCCGGAGCAGGCGCCCGAGAGCGGTACCGGGCTCCAGCGGGGGCCGGCCGGGCGTGAAGCCGTGCAGGTCGATGAAGAGCTGCCCGTCGGGGAAGGAGTCGGCCAGCCGATGGCTGACGTGCAGGGCCAAGGCGGTCTTCCCGATCCCGGCCATGCCGTCGATGGTGGAGATCACCACGGCCCGGCCCCTGCTGCTGCCGGCCTCGGCGAGGATCCGGTCGTACTCGGGTCGGCGGCCGGTGAAGTCCTGGACGGTGTAGGGCAGTGTGCGCGGCGCGGTCCGCGCCGGCGGCCGGGTGGAGGACGGAGGGGAATCGGCAGGCTCGGACCGGGCTTCGGTGGTCAGCCGATCGCGGTCTTCCCGGTCGAGGCCCAACGCTTCGGCGAGCCGGGTCACCGAGGAGAGGTGGGGGCGACGCTTCCCCGATTCCAGCACGCTGATCGTGTGAGCGGAGATCCCCGAGCGCGCGGCCAGCTCCTCCTGCGTCAGGCCGGCCCGGAGCCGACTCTCCCTCAGCAGCGGACCGAACGCCCTGCTCGTCATGTGCTTTCCTTCCCGGCTTGCTGGTGGGACCGAGGTCGATCGCCGGTGCCGGGTGTCTCGTCCGCAGGTCCGGGCACCGACCCTAGTGCTGCTCCGCGGAAGTTCGTGGAGGGTGTTGATCAGGCGGCTTTGAGCGGGGTGCCTTCGTAGGTCCACCGGTAGGGCCTTGCGGTGTCGTTGTGCCCGATTACGTAGGCCTGCAGCTTATCGATCAGGTCGTCGCGGCTGGAGAAATCGCCGTGCCGCACGACCCGGCGGGTCAGGGCGGAGAAGAACAGTTCGACCTGGTTGAGCCACGAGGCGTGCGGCGGGGTCCACCGGACGTGCCAGCGCGGGCGGGCCGCCAGCCACGCTCTGGTGTGTCTGGCCGTGTGAGAGGAACCGTTGTCGAGCACGACGTGGATCTCCTTGCCTGGGGCGATCGCCCGGTCGAGTTGCTCCAGGAACGCGGTGAAGGTCACCGCGTCGTTACGGGTGATCACCTCGGTGAGCACCTCACCGGTGCAAACATCGAGCGCGGCCACGAGGGAAGCCGTGCCGTGGCGCCGGTACTCGAACTCCTGCCTGACCGGCTCGCCGGGCCGCGCGGGACGCCCAGGACAGCGGCGCGAGCGGGCGGCGATCGCGGTCTTCTCGTCGATCGAGAGCACCACCGCTCCCTCGGGCGGATCCAGGTAGAGGGCGCACACCTCGGCGGCCCGCTGCCAGAAGTCCGGGGTGTCCCGCCGGGTGAGCCAGCCTCGCACCTTGTGCGGCTTCAGGTCTAGGCCGGCCAGGATCCGGCCGACCTGGGAGGCGGAAACCGGCGCGAAGCACGTGCCGGCCACCCGCCGGGCGATGGCCCGGTGCGACCAGGTCGACTCCGGATACGGCGGCGCGCTGGTCGCGGTGGCCACGATCGCCACGCGGACCTCGGGCCCGTACGATCGCGGCCGGCCCGAGCGTTCGGCGTCCCGCAGGCCGCCCAGACCCAGGGCTGCGAACCGCCCCCGCCACTTGCGCACCGTGTTCACGCTGACGTCCAGCTCCCGGGCGATCGCGCCGTTGGCGAGTCCGTCCGCCGCCGCGAGTACGATCCGGGCCCGCAGCACCACCCGCACCTCGGACTTCGCCGAAGCCACCGTCCTCACCAGCCGCTCACGGGCCTTGGCCTCCAGCACCACCGCAACCGCCGTCCCCGCCCGTCGCCCACCATGCACGGCCAACGATCATGGCGGGCCGCCGCCGCACCCGGCAGGATGGGCCCGTGCCGAAGAATCCGCCGGAATCTATGCAGCACCACCTACGCCAGCGCCTGAACCGCCACGCCCGCGAACGCTGGCCGCACGTGGACGCCATCGGGGTCCGCTTTCGCGCCGGATTCGCCTACCTGGCAGCCGAGTTGCCCGGTGGACAGAGCCTGCCGCTGTGTCGCCTGCGCTTCACCGGCGTGCTGCACACCTGGGGCTTCGCCCTCTACCTGGCCAGCAGCGACAGCTACAAGGACAACATCCTGCCCAGCGAACTACCGGCCGGCTCCCCCGAGGAAGCCCTCGACTGCGCGGGCGACCTCTACCTCAGCGGACTGGCTATCTGATCAACACCCCTCCACGAACTTCCGCGGAGCAGCACTAGTCGGTCCGCCATGTGCCGAGACGTCAGGTGGGGGAGCAGACACCAGGGGAACGTCAAGGAAACACCATGGCGTCGCGAGAGGCCGCAGCAGAGGATGGCCGGTGTTGCACAGCCGGGCGGACGGCGAGCGTGACGCGAGGGGTCGTCGGCGGAGGATCCCTCCTGCCGGGTGCCCCGGCGCGGGGACGTCACGGTCGGCCCGTCCGCCCGGCCGCCAGACCTACGACGGCACCGGCTGCTCGTTACCGGTCGGCGCTGGTCGCGTTGGACCGGCGGCGGATCAGATAGAAGGCGCCCAGGCCGAGTGCGAGGGTGCCGCCCGCGATGGCGGGGTCGGCCATCGGGACGGTCTGCCCCTGCGGGAGCACGGTCAGGCGGCTCGGGCCGCCGACGAGGGTGTAGGTGTTGTCGGACTGCAGGCCGTTCACGAGGTAGACGTCGTAATCTCCCGGCGCGAGGGAGCCGGTGTCGATGCTCCGGGTGCCGCTGGCCGCAGTCGCCCAGTCCCAGGCGGTCCTGTCGTAGCTGGAGGGCGTGCAGGTCTGGCCCTTGGGGACGGTGCAGATCCAGTTCCGGCTGTTGGCAGGGCTGGCGGTGTACTGCACGGACGTCGGCTTCGTGCCTTGGACGATGACCGAGGTCGGGATGCTCACGGTGCCGGTCGGCGGTGTCACGGCCAGGGACGACGGGCCCGCCCAGACGGTGTAGCTGTTGTCGCTCTGCAGTCCGTTGACCAGGTAGATGTCGTAGTTCCCGACCGGGAGCGTACTGGTGTCCAGGCTGGCCGTCCCGCTGGCCGAGCGCGCCCAGTTCCAGGCCGTCCGGTTGTAGTTGGTCGAATTGCAGGGCTGGCCCTTCGGGACGAGACAGACCCAGGTGTTGGCGTCCGCGGGGTTCGCTGTGTACTGGACCGCCAACGAGGGCGTGCCCTGCCCCTGGGAGGAGACCGCGGGGTTCAGGGTGCCGGTCCCGTTGAGGGCCGGGAGCAGGCCAGGCTGCACGGCGGCGTGCCGCCCCGGGTGCGCGGTGGCCGGGGCGGCTGCCCCGGCCACCGGGGCCAGGAAGCCCAGCAGGAGTGTCGCCGAGGCCACCGAGGTGGCGGTGGCGGTGAGGACTCTCTTCGTTCGGCGAGTTGTGCGCAGGTGCATGGTTCCTTCTCGGGTCGGGGCCTGAACGGCTGCAGGAGGAGGGGTGTGTCGGATGGTCACGGGCGGTTCGTGCCGCGGGGGGTGAGCCGGCGGCCGCGGGAGAGGCAGTGGAGGTAGGCGGCTACCGCGACGGCACAGGCGGCGATGGTGACGAAGGTGCCGGCCCAGGCGTGAGCGGTGTGGAAGGGCCCGTCGAAGCCCCAGCGGGAGCAGACGAGAGCGAGCCCGGTGATGCGGGCGAGGTTGCAGACCGCGAACACGGCGGTGGCGGAGCCGAGAGCCATCAGCGGCGCCCACGGGCGCATGGGACGCAGGATCAGCAGCACGACGGTGGGGGCGCACAGGGCGGGGAGGATGAGGCCGAGGCTGCAGGAGGGGGCGACGTGGAGGGCCACCCAGTGGTCGGGGGCCGGGCTGACGTAGAGGTTGGCGTAGGCGGGTGAGGCGATGGCGCGCCGGCCGAACAGACTCGTGAGCGCGGTGACGGCGATGCCGGCCTCCAGGCCCCGCAGCACGGCCTGGTGGGCGACGCCGGCGATGCCCAGGGCGGCGACCGCGACGGCCAGCGGTAGCCGGACGAGCGCGTACCCGGCCCAGGCGCGGATGCTCACGCGGTCTCCTTCCGGCCGGCGGGTCGGCCGGCGCCGTGCTGGGCGGGGAGCGGGACGGCGGTGAGTGCCCGCTCGCTGACGCGGGCGGTCTTGGCCCAGCCCGTCCGGCCGCGCAGCATCCGCAGGGTGGCGCGCCAGCAGGCGGTGTAGGCGATGTAGTTCGCCGGGATGAGCAGGTGTCCGAGGACGAGCGCGGTGATCGGGTTGACGGTGCGGTCACGGCGCCGGTAGAGGAAGGCGGTGGCCAGGTTGGGGGAGAAGGACAGGCAGTACCAGAGGGCGAGGCTCTGGAGGTGGGCCCCGGGTTCGAGCGCGATCGTGCTCCAGCCGCCGTGCTCCCCCATGGACACCACCACGGCGGCGAGGCTGAGGTGGAAGACCACGGACCACGGCAGGACGAGGAGCCAGGGCACCAGGAGGTAGAGGAGCAGTTCCAGGGAGGCCGCGTGGCCGATCCGGGGGGAGGTCCAGATGCGGGGTGCGTGCCGCATCGCGGTCATGTGGCCCTGGAACCAGCGGGTGCGCTGGCGGACCAAGGCCCGCAGGGAGGTGAGGGCCTGCTGGTCGACGTGGGCGTGGGGGGTGGTGGTGAGGCGCCACCCGGCGATGGCGAGTTCCAGGGCGAGCTCGAGGTCTTCGGTCAGGGCGGCGGCCCAGGGCCGCTCGCCGACGCTGCGCAGCGCGCTGAGCCGGGTGAACTGGCCGTTGCCGCCGAGGCTGACGGTGCCCGTGCGGACCCGGCCGAACTGGGAGATGCCGGAGAGCGCCCAGAACTCGACGTCCTGGATGCGGGTGAGCCAGGTGGTGCGGTTGCGGATGCGGACCGCGAGCTGGACGCCGCCCACGCGGGGGTCTTCGAACAGGGGCAGGACGGCGTCGAGCGCGCCGTCGGAGAGGCGGCCGTCGGCGTCCATCACGCAGACCACGACCTGGTCGGGGTCCAGGGCGCGCCGGCGGACGTCCTGTTCGATCAGGTGGTATCCGGCGTTCAGGGCCGGGCCCTTGCCCTGACGCGCCTGCGGCAGATCGCGGCGGTGGACGGTGAGCCGCCCGCCGGCTCCGGCCAGGGTGGCGGCTTCACGGGCGCGGGCGCCGGTGCCGTCGTCGCTGGCGTCGTCCACCACGATCACCCGGGCGCGGGGGTCGGCGAGGGCGCCGCGGACGGTGGCGGCGATCACCTGCTCCTCGTTGAGGCAGGGGATGAGCACGTAGACCGCCTGCGGGGTCTCGCCCGTCTCGGCTGCGGTGCCGGGTGGCGTCTTGGTGGCGCGGGCCCAGTACCAGAGGCCGGAGGCGGTCATGGCGAGGAAGTACGCCAGACCCAGACCGACGAGCAGGAGCTGGATCGAGCTGAGGACGATCATGCCTGGGCCGCCGGTTCAGCCGCGGTCGGTGCGGCGCTGCACGCACACCCGCAGCAGTACCACGCCGGCCAGCAGCAGCAGGACGGAGGCGACCGCCACCGGGATCATGACGATCCCGGTGTCCGCGAGCGGGCCGGGCATGGGGGTGGGAAACGGGTACATCGGATCGCTCCACGTCAGTCGGGGCCGGGCAGCCCCGGCGGGAGCGCCAGGGCAGCGGTAGGTCGTACTCCCGGAGCGTGAAGGGCAGGGCCCCAGTCCGGGGACGCCGGTCCGTGCATCGGAGGTGACCGACAGGTCCACGCCGGTGGTCGTCCGGCACGTGCGATCACCGCCGGGGTACGGGCCGTCAGCTGAACACCCCCGCGGCTGGCACGGCGCCGCTACGGGCCCTGCCAGCCGCCGGCTGTCCGGTTCAGCTGAGAATCACCGTCTGGGAGTCCATCGCGACGGGGTTGGTGTCGAAGATGAGTTCCTCGGGGGTGTTGGCGTTACCGAGCACGATGTTGATCAGGGCCGTGTCGCCGGACTGGACGGGGCCGGCGGCATCGGGCGCGACGTGCACCGTCGCGTTGCCGGGGTGCACTTGGTTGTCACAGGTCAGCCAGGGCGTGTTGCCGACGAAGAAGGTCCCCGCCTTCCCGGCGGTGGTCTCCTCGACGGTGACCAGGTACGCCGTCGCGTGGCCCGGGGAGCAGATGTAGCCGAAGGAGACGTCCACGGTGTCGGGGGCGTTGCCCGGGCTGGCCGAGATGATGCGGACGGAGTCCCCGGCGGCGTGGGCGGGGGAGGCGAAGAGCAGCGTGGGCAGCAGGGCGGCGGTGGCGATCGCCGCCGGCTTGGCCAGCCGTGCAGACAGACGCATGGAATTTCCTCTCAGACAGGACGAAACCCGGGGACTTCCCAGTTTCGGATGGGGTGCGGTGAGGTGAGGTGCTGTCACGGCGCTGGGGTGCCGTCGGTGGTCTCGGCGAGAGCGATCCACTCGGGCGCCTCCATGCCGGAGAACCTGTGCCAGGCGAGGCAGTAGGACCGGGAGCGGTGGCCCAGGTCCGCCCAGACCAGGCGGAGGTCGAAGCCCTCGGGGTCGGTGAACAGCGTCTCGAGGAAGCCCACGGCCACCGCCGCGCTCTCCAGGCCGCTGCCGGAGCGCAGCACTCCTTCGAGGGCGCCGAGGATCCGTGCTCGTTGCTCCGGGGCGAGCCGTTCCGCGTTCCGGGCGAACGACCGGCCGAAGTCGGCGAGTCGGATGACGAGGGGGCGGCCGTCCTCGGGCAGGTCCAAGGCCGGGTCGACGGCCCGGATGGTGTGCCACCAGTCGGTTGCCGCGATGGTGCTCACGATGGGTCCCGTGCTCACCAGGTCCGTGCCGTCAGACGAGGTAGCCGCGGGCGAGCGCGGCGATGCGGCTGGAGGCGAGCCCGTCGCCGTAGGGGCTGGGGGTGGCCATCAGGCGGCTCTTCAGGTCGATGTCGGCCAGCAGCGTCTCGGCAGTCCGGGAGATCGCCGGGCCGGGCTGGACGAGGTGCGCGAAGCCGGCGGTGATCGACTCGGGGCGCTCGGTGGAGTTCCGCACCACGATCAGCGGCTTCTTGAGGACGGTGGTCTCCTCCTGGAGGCCGCCGGAGTCGGAGATCAGCAGCCGGGCCGAGCTGGCCAGGGCGAGGTAGGTGCGGTGGTCCAGCGGGCCGCTCGGGCTGAGCCGGTCGAAGTCGGCCTGCAGGCCGTGGCGGACGGCGGCGGCCCGGGTGCGCGGGTGGGCCGCGAACAGGACGGGCAGCGGCAGCTTGGCGAACTGGGTGAGGATCGCGGCCAGGCGCTCGGGATCGTCGGTGTTCTCCGGACGGTGGATGGTCGCGAGGACGTACTGGTCGGCCTCCAGGCCGTACTGGGTCAGTAGCGCGGTCCGCTCGTCCGAGCCGGGCGTGGCGGCCCAGGTAGCCTCGACGATGGTGTTGCCGGTCAGCATGATCCGGTTGGGGTCGACGCCCTCGGCCATCAGGTTCTGCCCGTCCTGGCGGGTCGGGGCGCAGTGCCAGTCGGCGAGCACTCCGACCAGCATCCGGTTGATCTCCTCGGGCATCGCGCGGTCGCGGGAGCGCAGACCGGCCTCGACGTGGATCACCGGGATCCCGGCGAAGTGCGCGGCCTGGGCGCCGGCTGCGGCGGTGTTGGTGTCGCCCTGAACGATCACCGCGGCGGGCGGCTGGTGCGCGAAGTGCGTGCCGAGCCCCTCGATGATCCGGGCGAACTGCCGGGACCTGTTCTGGGCGCCGACCCCGTCGAGGACGAGCTCGGGCTTCGGCAGGCCGTTCAGGAAGGTGCCGGACATGTCGTGGTCGTAGTGCTGGCCGGTGTTGACCAGGTAGCCGCGGTCTCCCAACTCCCGCACGATGTGCGCGACTTTGACGATCTCGGGCCGGGTGCCGACGACCACGGCGATGCGGGGGGAGCAGTGAGCGGCCATCGAGGGCCTTCCTTTCGGTGTGGTACCAGACGAGAGCCCGCAGGGCTCGGTGAGGTGTACGAACCAAAGGTGGTCGCGACTGCGGCCGGGAGCTTCACAGCGTCCCGGCCGCAGTTCGGGTGAGCGCCGAGCGTCAGGGCGCTCGGGTGGAGCCGGGGATCAGCGAGGCGTCAGCCCCGGCCGTCGATCCCCTTGGTGACGATGGAGCGGAACTGCTCCGGGGTGAGCGCACCACCGGTGGCCGGCGTCTGGAACTCGATCGACGACTTGGCCTGGTGCTTGTCACCGCCCTCGGCGGAGCGGGTGGCCGGCGGCCACGCGACGACCGAGCCCTGCTTGGTGAAGACCAGCGTGGACTGGTCCACACCGGCGGGCAGGCCCGTCCAACCCTCCTCGGGCGACATGGTCATCTCGAGGCGGTACTTCGTGTTGGGCTTCACCCAGAAGTTCCACTGGCCCTGGGCGTCGGTCCAGGTCTCCTCGATCGGGTTGTCGTCCTTGTCGTAGAGGACGAGGTGCACCTTGCCGAGCGGCGGCTCGGAGGGCTGCTGGATGCCGTCCCGGTTGGTGTCGAACCAGACCCGGTTGCCGATCTGGATCGGCATCTCCTGCCCGGGGGTCCTGGTCTGCATCAGCGCCAGGTCGCCCATGCCGTTGGCCTTGCCGAAGCTCTTGTTCCACCAGTCGGGGGAGGGGAACGGCTGGTAGGACTCGCGCGTGGTGCCGCCGCCGGACTTGCCGGTGGTGTAGTCGAACCAGCGGACACCGTTGGTGTAGGTGTTGTCGATCGGGTCGATCGCGGTGGTCACGACGCGGTTGGTCACCTTGTCGAAGGCCAGGCCGCCGGTCGGGACCATCGAGTGCCAGGTCACGCCCGTGGTGCTGAAGAAGCTGTCCGTGCTGGCGTCGCGGCCCTGCTGGTACCCGGTGGGCGATTTGGTGACGGTGCCCGGGCAGGCCGGGTTGGAGCCGTCGTCCCACACGTAGGTGCCGTTGACCAGGCAGACCTTGCGCAGGTCGCCCGCCGTGCCACCGGCGCTGCGGGCCTGGCCGTACCCCTGGTCGATCGGGCCGTAGTCGGCGTAGCCGACCTGGTCACCGAAGCGGTCGCGGAAGGCCAGGATCATGTTGCCGGTGTCGTCGAACTCGATGTCCGACAGGATCGGCTGGGGGTAGGTGCTGTACCCACCGGCGTTGTACCACTGGTTGTTGCCGTCCGGCAGCCAGGGGTTCCAGCGGCGGTTGACCACGGAGTCGACCAGGAACGCGGCCTTGGGGCGCTTGAAGTCCAGCGACTGGGTGAAGACCGGGGCCTGCTCGAACTGCTTGGTGGCCGGGTCGTAGCGGAGCACGAAGGCCTTCAGCGCGGCGTTCGCGGCATCGCTCGGGGGCGTGGTCCGGGTGCTGGTGTTCAGCGACTCGCCGGTGCAGACGCCACCGACGTAGACCTTGCCGTTGAACTCTCCGAGACCCCAGGGCCGCCAGTCGGACTCGGTGGGGCACTGGTTGGGGATCGCCACGGTGGCGGAGGGCGAGGCCGGGGTGTACGCGGGCGGCGCTCCGGTGAAGGGGCCCTTGGGCACCCCGGAGACGTCGATCGTGTTCAGCTCCTTGGTGTTGAGGTTCACCGCGTAGAGCGTCTTCTGGTCCTCGGAGAGCTCGATGTCGCCGATCGCCTCCTTGCTGGTGCGGTTCCAGACCGCCATCGAGTCCCGGTAGTAGGGGAACTGCACGTCACCGGCGACCGGCTCCCGGTGCTTGGTGGAGCCCGCGTTCGGCACGTTCGCAATCTGGAAGGACTGCTTGCTCGACGGGTCGGTCGCGTAGATGGCGCCCGAGCCACCCGGGCCGTAGTAGGTCGAGCGGCGCAGGAAGGCGCTGGAGAAGTACAGCTTCTTGGAGTCGTTCCACTCCATGCCCCAGAGGGCGCCGACCTCCGGCGTCTTGGCGAGCACGTTCGGCGAGGTCTCGTTGCCGAAGGTGTTCACGTTCCAGTCGATCAACGCCGGCTTGGTCGGGTCCATCTTGCCGTCGGCGCCGGCCCAGGCGGCGAGGTAGGTCGGGGTGGCGAGCCGGGTGGCCGCCTGGACCTTCCCGTTGCCGTCCGTGTCGAGGTTGACCACGCCCATGGTGAGGTCGGCGTTCTTGCCGCCGGAGACGTTGACGAACTCCACGGAGGTGGCCAGCGGCGTGCCGTTCTGGTCGCCCGACGGGTCGATGTCGGTCGTCTCCGGCAGCTTGCGCGGGCCGTAGGCCGGCGCGTACCACCACGGGGCCGGGGGCTTGAGCATCTCCACCCGGTACTTGCCGGTGGTCAGCGTGCCCAGGGCCGCGGCGTTGAAGGTCGCGACGCCGTTGGCGTCGGTGGTGCCGGTGACCTTGGTGTTGGTGTCGTCGGTGACCGTGATGGTCATCCCCGCCACGCCGGTCTTGTCCGACCGGTTCATCCCGGTGGAGTCGAAGTCGTGGACGACCTTGACGGTGATCGTGCCGTCACCGGCGGCGGCGTTCGCGGGAGCGACCAGCAGCGCGCCGGCGCTGGAGAGCAGGAGAACCAGGGCGCCGACCTGCGCCCGGGCTCTGGCCTTACGGGTGTTGCTCACTGCGTTGATCTCCCAACGTCTGTCAGGTGTCCGGTGCTGGGCTTGACGGTGGTCACTGCACGCCCTTCGCCAGCTGCCAGGTCACCGGTCGGCCCGCACGTCGCCGCAGGGCGAAGGCGGTACCGAGGCCGACGATGGCCAGCGAGCCGGTGAAGGTGGCCAGGGGGCTGTCGCCGAGCATCGGGAAGGCCGGCGAGGGGTAGATGCCGATGTCGAAGGTGTGGTCGTTGTGGCCGGGCCCGAGGGTCTGGATGGCCACGTTGCCGCTGACGTCGGCGTTGCTGTCCACGGTCGTCCCGGCGATGCCGGGGCCGGTCGTGTCCATGGGCAGCATGGTCACCATGCCGGCCTCGATCAGCCGCAGAGAGGTGGGGTGGCTGGCATCCGCCTCGAGCTGGAAGCGCCCTGCGGCGCTGTCGTCGACGGGGCGGAACAGCGCGGGAGCGAGTGAATCGACAGCTTGGTGCAGCACGGCGGGTGCGGTGACCAGCACGGCGGCGGCCCCAAGGATGGGCCAGCAGATCACCGTGAAACCGGTTACCGCGCGCCGCCATCGAGGGGATCTCGATCGGTACGCAGCAAAACGCACGATATGTCCTCCGAGACTCGTGTGGACTTGCGGCACCCAAGGCCGTTGCTCCTCCGCGGAGGACGATGCGACAGGTGCCAGAGGTATTCGACAATGGCGCGGAGTTTGATGTCGCATTTATGGCCACGCCACACGGGGCGATCACCGGAATGCCGCAACACCGCAATGGCAGCGGGCCGGCGAGGAATAGGAATCATCGGGTTTTAGCTCCGATCAGACCTGCCGTGACCAGGTCTTCCCCGGTGTTCCGCGCCCGCACCGAACCGATGGGAATTACCGGCCCAAGACATGGAAAGGCCCGGCGAGGCCACCGAATCGGTGGCCTCGCCGGACCTCTGTCCAGAGGGTCAGATGCTCTGCTTCTTACGGCGGTACCGGGAGACACCGAACAGCGTGCCACCACCGAGCAGGCTCGCCAGCGCGAGCTCCGCCCAGATCAGGTCCGCGCCGGTCTTGGGCAGCGGCTTCGGCGGCACCGGCGGCGTCGGGGGCACCGGCGGGGTCGGGGGCACCGGGGGAGTGGGCGGCGGCGGGGGCGGGGTGTTCTCGCCGGGCACCTTGATCGGCACGTCGTTGGAGATGACCGGGAAGACCAGCTCACGGGCGTGCAGGCTGAAGTTGTTGGTGTAGACGTCCGACGGCGCGTTGCCGGTCGGGGTCAGCGTCAGCGAGAGGTCACGGGACTGGTTCCCGGCCAGCACCCGCGGGTCGTTGACCATGACGGCCGTCACGGCGGCGTCGTTCGCCGGGCAGCCGGCCTGGCCGAACTCGGTCTTGGCGCACCACTTGGTGGCGCCGCCGGCCTTGTTGGTCGGGTCCTGCGGGTCCGGCTTGATCGAGCCGTGGGCCGCCGAGGTGAACTTGAGCGTCACCTGCGGGTCGGCCGGCATCGGGTTCAGCGACTTGAAGGCGAGCGTGCCGGAGAACTTGGTCGCCGGGGTGCGCCCGTCACCCACCCACGGGAACTCGTCGATGATGTCCATCCCGGTGAGCGGGAGGGTCTGCGGGTTCGTGTAGGTGAGCTTCCAGGTCAGGTCGGTGTTCCGCGGCACCTCGGGGGTGTCGGTGGACTTCTTGACCGTGACACCGGTGCCGGCCACGATGCTCAGGTCGCGCTCGGCGCGCCGCTTGTCCTCGGGGCTCAGGTCGTCCGGAGCGGAGACCACGACCTTGTTCGGGTAGACCCCCTCGGCGGCGTTGCTGTCGACCTGCACCTTGTAGGTGACCGGCGCGATCGAGGAGTTGACCTGCTGGGCCGGGAGCACCCAGGTGACGGTGGTGGTGCCGTCGTCGTTCCGGACCACCGACTTCTCCTGGACGGAGGCGCTGCCCGTGACGTAGGCGAAGCCCTTCGGCAGGGTGTCGACGATCGTGATGTCCTGCGGCGAGGAGGAGGCGGCGTTGGTCTTGAGCGAGGGGTACAGACCGAAGGTGAAGGTCTGGCCCTTGAGGACCTCGCGCTGCTCGTCCGGGGTGCTGAGGGCGTCGGAGCCCGGGTCGACGGTCTTCTTGTCGACGCGGACGAACACCGGCGAGATGATCAGGTGGTCACCCAGTGCACCGCTGGCGTAGTTCTTGTTCGGGTCGGGCGCCGTGGTGCGGTCGGGCGGCGGGGCGTAGGCCGACTTGATGTCGTTCTGCCAGACCCCGCTCAGCGGCTTGTACATGCCGAAGTTGCGGACGATCTGGGCCTTGCTCAGGCCCGAGTCGTTGACGGTCAGGAAGGTGTAGAAGTCCCGCGCTCCGCCGGCCGCCATGGGGGTCTTGAACCGGACCTTGCCGACTGCCGCGACACCGCCCGGCACCTGCTCGGGGCTGGAGAACCAGGGGCCGTCGGCGTCGTCGCACTTCTGCTTGCGCTGCTTGTCGACACCGATCGGGTCGAGCCGCAGGGCGAGCGCGCCGGTGGGGGGCACCGCCTTGAAGGCGGCGTACTCGATCACGACGTCCGGCGAGGCCGGGGTCACGGTCGCGTACTTGCCGGTCGCGTTCAGGCCGTTGCCGTCGGGCGCCTTGCTGATGTGCTGGTTGCCGTCACCGAAGACGTCACAGGCGATGAACCCCGGGTTGTCGCTGGGGTCGAAGGTGTTGATGAAGAGGTGGGACCGCACCTGGGTACCGGGGGTGACCAGGGCGTTGTTGTCCTTCTTCTTCGGCGCCGTGCCGGGAGGGCCGCCGTCGACGCTCTCGTACTCCTTGCCGAACGCGCCGGTACCGTTGACGCCGACCGTCTGGGAGTTGTCGTCAGTGGGCTCGGTGTTGCCCTCGCCGTAGTTGGTCTGACCGCTGATCGACTTCGGCGCGAAGTCGGTGTAGGTGTCCGTGAGCAGCGCGCTGCCCTGGAACTTGGCGGTGACCGCGTCGATCTCCGACTGGGGTACCCAGATCCGCAGGAAGCCCGCACTGATCACACCGGAGCTCTTGGAGAGGTCGGTGCCGTCCGTCGCCTTGGTCGGGTACTTGTGCGGCGTGCTGACCGCGTCGGTGATCGTCACGTTGACGTTCTGTCCGGCGCCGCCCTGGGTGCAGCTGAAGGTGCCGCTGCCGGCCGTGGTGTTGACGTCGTTGCCGAGCCCGGAGACACCGTAGGGCGCGTTCGACACCGTGCTGTCGTTGGCGCCGCAGGCGGGCTTGGCCGAGTTCCAGGTGTACAGCAGCGAGCCGGTGGTCGGGTCGCCGTTCATCATCTTCGACAGGTCGTCGGTGAACGTCATGGGGGAGACGATGGTCTCCTGGCCGAGCTGGCTGAAGTCCGAGCGGGCCGGGTCGGTCGTCTTGGCCTCGACCACGATCGGCATGGTGAGCACCCGCCCGGCCTCGCCGTTGGGGCCGGCCGCGGGGGAGTCGCCGTAGCTGTACTTGCCGTTCTTGATCAGGTTGTACTTCGGCAGGGCGCTGACGGTCGTGGGCGGCGAGTCCGCCGTCGCTCCGGTGCCGGCCGCGTTGTCCGCGGTGCCGTTGACGGTGACCTTGATCTGGTCCTTGTTCTTGGCAGTGCCGAGCACCTGGAGCGTCACCGGCACCTGCTCGGTGGCCGAGGTCATGTCCGGCAGCACACAGGTCAGCGTGGTGCCGCTGATGCCCGAGCCCGCGCCCGTGCACTTCTGGGGCAGCAAGGTCCAGGCGGTGTTCGGCGGTGCCTGCATGGTGAACCGGGGCTTGGTGGCCGTGCCACGCAGCGCCTGGATCTCGATCTGGTAGGAGATCGTGTCATTGGTACGGACAATGCCGTTCTTCCCGCCGCTGTCCAGGCCGGGCCCGTCTGCGGCGGTCCATTCGCCGGAGCCGTCCTGGAGCACCTGGGCATTGACGCCCATGGTCACCGAATCGGCGTAGGCCAGACTCACGGCTGAAGAACTCATGAGAACGAGCAATGTCGTTGCCATGGCGACCCTGCGCGGGGATAGTCTCCCCTTCGAGGGCGCGGTCCACCTCTGCATGCAAATTCCCTTTCGCGACGGTCCGTCACGGAACTGGATTCATGGCGCTGCTGTCGGAACCGCGCCACACTGGGCCGCGCTCCTGAGTGATGCGTCACTTCGGCACGGCGGATCACGACAGCCATATTCGTAATGGTTCTCGTCCGCCGTGCCCGATCATGAATCGGTGTGTCGCGGCCTGGCCACCCGGTCAGCTCAGCCGGAGTGGCCTTCCGCCGCCTGTTCGGCGGCGGGGTTGGTCGTGGGCGAGGCACTGGTGGCGGGCGTGGCCAGTTGGGCCGCGTCGGCGATCTGCCGGCTGCCCCACTCGGAGAAATCGGCGGTGAACAGCCCGTTCTCCAGTGGTGCGCGGAACCGCGCCAGGTGGCCGTCGCCGTCCACCCAGAACTCCGGCGAGACGTCGGCGGTCGCCGCGGGCTGCTGCTGCCCGTTCCGCTGCCCGGGGCCCCGGAAGACGTCCACGGCCGTGTCCCCGACCTTGTCCCGCCGGAGCCAGCGGGCGCCGTCGGAGGCCAGCAGGACGGGGTTGTCGGGCCGGTCGGAGGCGATGGCCAGCAGGGTGTGGGCCACCCGGTCGAAGAGCATCCGGTCGGCGGCCAGCGGGCGGGTCACCCAGGCCTTCCCCTTGCCCTCGAGCCGCTCCTTGTCGTCGTCCGAGGTCGCGAGGGTGCCGTCGTTCCACAGCACGGAGTAGTGGTGCACCACGCCGTCCGCGTCCTTGGCGGTCATCTTGGCCTCGGCCACCTTGCCCTTCCAATCCACCTGCCCGGACAGCTCGTCATGCAGGCCGGTGCCCATGGACAGCAGCGCCGAGAACCGTGCCCCGCCGGCCAGGCCGGTGCCGAACCGGACGGCCGAGAGGCGCTCGGCCTCCTCGCTGCTCACCGGATGGCTGCCCACCTTCGACCCGCAGCCCGTCGTGACCGCCAGGGCGATCAGCAGGAGGGCGGCGGACCGCCGCCAACTCCTCGACCGGGGAGTGGACTTCACGCCGAAGGCGGCGGCGCCGCCGGGGTCGGGGAGGGCGAACTGCCGGTGGATCCGCCGGAGTTTGGGAATGGCTCGTGTGGAATCGGACATGTCGCCAGATATACCAGCAAGTCGTAGCCCGCCTCGGCAGGCGGCGCTGCGGACGGTACGGCGCTCGCAGCCACCACCCCCTCGGCTCAAGTCCCTTGTGGGCGGTCACCCGTGGCCGGCCTGCCGAACAGACCGTCGCCCAGCGGTGCGCCCTTGGGAGCACCCGGGGGGAGGTAGAGCACCGCGGACGCCCGGTGCTCGGTGAACCGGGTGAGCGCGTCGTGCTCGGCCATCCGCTGCTGGATCCGGACGAACAGGGCCGGGTCCTTCATGTAGGCGCAGAACAACAGTCCCTTCTCGTCGGGGCCGTCGGCGTAGGTGTAGCCGCGGCGCAGCATCCGGGCTCCGCCGTCGAGCCGGGGGTTGGCCAGCCGGATGTGGGCGGTGGCGGGGATGACGTACCGGCCGTCGGGGGTCTTGGCGTAGAAGTCCGGTTCGTCGTGCTCCTTGGCGCCGCCGAGCGGGCGCCCGTCGTCCCGGTGACGGCCGATCACCGCCTCCTGCTGCTCGATCGGCTGAGCCTCGAACGTGTCGACCGCCATCGCGATCCGCCGGTAGACGAGGAAGGTCGCGCCGGCGTACGGGGCGTCCGCCAACCAGATCCAACGGTCGTCCGCCGGGCCGGGGTTGGCCGTCCCGTCCTTGAAGGCGAAGAGGTTCCGCGGGGTCTGCCCGGCGGGGCTCGGCAGCAGGTGCCCCCACTGGCGCCAGCGGGGTGCCACCAGCCCCCGGCACTGGCGGTCCAGCGCATCCGCGACCGCGGCGATCGCCTCCGGCTCGTCGCCGCTCAACTGCACCAGGAGGTCGGCGCCGCTGCGCCGCGATTCGAGCCGGTCGCCCGGCAGCGGCGGGAGCTCGCGGAATCCGGCGGGGACGGCGAGCGGCAGCCGCGCGGGCAGTGCGGGGCCGATCCCGAGGTTGGCGGTGAGCGGTTGGCCGGTGACGGCCCTGGTCCAGCCCACCAGCATGTCCCGCAGCGCGGCGGCACCCTCAGGACCGGTGGGGCCGCAGTGGTCGTAGGCGAGCATGGCGAGGTGGGTCTGCTGTGGCGTGTCGATCCCCGCCTGGCGCGGCACGGCGAGGGTGCGGGGTGGCGGTGACGAGGGCCGGGCCGGGTGCTGGGGGTGGCGGTTCGCGCCCCACAGTGCCGTGCCCGCCGTCAGGGCGGCCGCACCGCCGAGGAGCGCGCGCCGGGAGGTGGTCGACGGAGAGGATTCGGTTGGATGCACGGCCGCGATTGAACCGCTCGGGAAGGGGCCGGTGCGAGCCACCCGCCCGAGCGGTGGGGGTGAATTCCGCTCGGTCGGCTCCGGCGGTCCACCGTTCGGGTGAGGGCGGGGGCCGGATCGCGGGGTGCGGGCCCGGCCCGCACCCCGACGGCTGTGCCGAGGTGCTCGCCGGTGGGGCGTCTGTTCTGCTGGCCCCATGGCGCATTCCATGTTCACCCGCCCGGTCCGGCCGCTGGTCGCCCGGGACAGGGGCGAGGAGCACCGGGCGGCCACCCCGCTGGAGCTCTTCTTCGACCTGTGCTTCGTCGCCGCGGCCGCCCAGATCGGGGCCGAGCTGGTGCATGCCCTGGCCGCAGGCCACGTCCTCTGCGGCGTGCTCGACTACTGGACGCTCTTCTTCGGCATCTGGTGGGCCTGGGTGAACTTCACCTGGTTCGCCTCCTCCTACGACAACGACGACGTGGTCTTCCGGGTGATGACGCTGGTGCAGATCACCGGCGTGCTGGTCTTCGCGGCCGGGATCGGCGAGGCGTTCGGCGGGCACGACCTGGTCGTCTGCGTGCTCGGGTACGCCGTCATGCGGCTGGCGCTGGTGGCGCAGTGGCTCCGGGTGGCCAGGAACTGCGGCGGGTCCGAGCGGAGGATGGCCCTGCGCTACGCCGGCGGCATCGTCTTCTGCCAGGTGGTGTGGCAGGCCATGCTGCTGTTGCCCGAGGGCGTCCGCCCCTGGTGGTTCCTGGTGGGCGCGGCGACGGAGCTGTGCGTGCCGGCCTGGGCGGAGCAGGCGCACGGCACCAGCTGGCATCCGCACCACATCGCCGAGCGGTACGGCCTCTTCACCATCATCGTGCTCGGCGAGACGATCATTGCCGCCACCGTGGCGCTCAAGGGAGCCGTGCAGGCCGAGGACGGCCTCGGCGAGCTGGTCCCGGTGGCGATCGGCGGGCTGCTGGTGGTCTTCGCCGCCTGGTGGGTCTACTTCGGAGTGCCCGCGCACGACCGGCTGCTGAGCAACCGACAGGCGTTCCTCTGGGGGTACGGGCACTTCCTGATCTTCACCTCGGCCGCGGCGATCGGGCCCGGCATCGAGATCGCGGTGGAGCAGATCGAGGGCAAGACCGAGCTGTCCCAGACGGTGGCCAACCTGTGCTTCACCGCGCCGGCCGCCGTCTTCTTCCTGGCCACCTGGGCACTGCATTCGCGGTACTACAAGAAGGGCGCCGCACAGCAGTTCGTCCTGCCGCTGGTCACCGCGGCGTTGCTGGCCTGCACGCTCCTGGGGCATGCGGCGATCCTCGCGGCCGGCCTGGTGTGCGTCGCGGGGATCGCCTGCGGCATCACGCTGGTGACCCGGGCGGCCCGGGCGGAGCAGGCCGCCACCTCCTGACGCCAACTGGCCGATCGGCAGTGACAAGCTGCTCCGGCCGTCGTTCTCCGGGTGTGTCCGCTGACGAGGTAGTACCAGGCCCCATCGACGGGCCGATCCCGGAGCCTGACCGGAGGGGGCGCCGCCGCAGGCGCGTCGTCGCGCGAACGGTGGAGGCCGCAGTGCGGCCCGGGGCGGCCGGGTCCGCCGCGTCGGACTTCCGGCACCGGGTCGGAGGCCCGGGGTGCGAGGTGGTCCTGCACATGGAGGCGGTGGTCGGCGAGACAAGCCGGATCCCGGTGCTCGGTCGGCTGCGGTTCAGCAGTCGGGAGCCGTACAGCGTCTTCCTGGACAATCACATCGACCTGCCCCGGCCGGTGACCTGGGTGCTCTCCCGCGAGCTGTTGTCCGAGGGGCTGCACACCCCCGTCGGCCAAGGCGATGTATCGGTCTTTCCCGACCGGCCCGAGCAGGCGCAGGTGCTCTACCTGATCCTCCGCGGCCTGGACGTCGCTGCGGTGCTGCGCCTCCCGGCGGCCGACGTCCGGCGGTTCCTGAACATGGCGAACCGGATCGTGCCGAAGGGGCGCGAGGGCGAGCACCTGGATCTGGACGGGCTGCTGGCCCTGCTGCTGCGCCCCGAGCCGCCGGTCTAGCTCTGATGCGGTCACCGGTCACCTTCGACCGCCGGTTCCGTGCTCCGGCGTGAGCCGACGGCGAAGGCTGGTGGCCCCGGACGCGGTGACCGCAGGAGCAGCCTCCCAGGCCGTGGGGCGGAGATCGGGAAACCGCACCGCAGGTCATGTTTATTTTGCCTGAATTCACTCGAATGGAGCAATACTACGGGCACGAAGCAATGGTCCATGGGAGGACTTGAAGGGAGGCTCTGCCTCGGAAACATTCGGTGGGGGGCTTCCCGGAGGTGTTTTGCATGGAGAAACGTGCCCTGCTCAGTGAGTTCTTCGGCACTCTGCTGCTGGTGCTCTTCGCAGTCGGAGCTGCCGTACTCGCGGGTACGTATATCGGCACTCTCGGGATCGCCCTGGCCTTCGGCTTCGTCCTGCTCGCGCTGGCCTACGCGATCGGACCGATATCCGGCTGTCACGTCAACCCGGCCGTGACCCTCGGCTTCCTGCTGGCCCGCCGCATCGACGGCCGGACGGCCGTCGGCTACTGGGGCGCGCAGCTGCTGGGCGGCATCGCGGGTGGCGCCCTGGTCCTGCTGCTGGCCAAGCAGGTGCCCGGGCTCCGCACCAGCGGTGCTCTCGGCACCAACGGCTGGGGCGACCGGTCGGCCGTGCACATCGGTCTCGGCGGCGCGTTCCTGGTAGAGGTGCTGCTCACGCTGATGCTGGTGTACGTGGTGCTCGCGGTGACCCACCGGCTCGCGGTGACCGGGTTCGACGGCCTGCCGATCGGTCTGACGCTCGCCGCGGTCCACCTGGTCGGCATCCCGCTGACCGGCACCTCGGTCAACCCGGCCCGGAGTCTCGGCCCCGCCCTCTTTGCCGGTGGACCGGCACTCTCCCAGCTCTGGCTCTTCCTGGTAGCCCCCATGATCGGTGGCGCACTGGCCGCAGGCGCGCACTTCCTCACCCACCCGCAGCGCCAGGTGGCCGTGCCGGCTCCGCAGCAGGCGGTGGAGAAGGTGCCCAGCCAGGTCTCCTGAGGCCGGCACGGGCCGCCGGACCGCACCGTCACTGCCCGGCGGCGGATCTGATCCAGTCGCTGTAGGCACCGATGTTGACGTAGACGTCGGGGGAGGAGTCGGTGCGGCAGCGGCCCGCCGTCGGCTCCTCGGTGCCCGGGGCCGCCGGCGGGAGCGTCGCCAGGCCGATCAGGGTGCCGCCCACCGTCAGCGGATCACCGTCGTCGCCGCGGCAGGCGCTCTCGCCCGGCGCCGAGGCACAGAGCCACTCCGTCCCGAGGTCCGTCGCGCCAGTGCTCTGGCAGGCGGACCTCTCGACGATCCGGACCGCGGCGGCCCGTAGGACGGGCGAGCGGGCGGCGGACCACGGAGCGGTGGCGCCCCAGCCCGCGACCATCGCGGTGGTGCCGGGCGCCGGGTCGCTGCCCTGCTCGGGCAGGTCTGCGGCCTGGCGGGTCGGCCCGAACGGCACGGGTGCGGCGAGGGTGAGGACGGCCAGGTCGCCGACGCGGGTGGCGGGATCGTAGCCCGGGTGGATCTCCGCCCGACTGATCCGCTCCTCCACTCCCGGCTCACCGTCGCCCTCGCTCGTCCGGGCGGCGTCGAGCAGACCGGAGCCGGTGCGCACCGTGAGCGCCGTCGCGGCCATCACGTCCAGGCAGGATGCGGGAGCCAACACGTGGCGCGGGTCGATCAGGCTGCCGCCGCACACGTGCGAGCCCCGGTAGCGGATAGACACCTGATCCGGGTACTGCGTGATGTCGGCGTCCGCCGCCCCTTGGAGGGCTGCGGCGGGGCCGCCGGCCAGGGCGGCGGGAGCCAGCGCGGCGGAGATCAGGAGGGGGACCCACAGACGGAGCCCGGCCCGGGAGAGCCTGATCGGGACGACGGCTGCTTCGTGCCTCATGCGGTTCCCCGTCCGGACGGGCAGTCCGGGGGAGCCGGGTGCCGTTGTCCTCCGAGGGAACCACGGGAGAGCGATGTCCAGGGCGCAGGCGCCGCGACACGGCCGAGCGTTACGGCGAACGGGTCGGGTGCGGCCGGATGGAGTAACGCTTCGTCAGCTACCGGTAGGTACAGCGGGCGCGAGGGTGTCCGGGTGAGGTAGAAGTGACCGGTTTAGATGCCGGGTGGCTGGTCTTCGGCCCTTTCCTGGGAGTGTGTCCATGTGTCGTGAGCCTCTCGTGCAGGTCCTCTCCGCGTCGTTGGTGGCGCCGAACTCGCCGCAGGTCGAGGCTTGGTTGGAGTACCGGGTGGAGGACCCGTACGCGGTACGGCTGGTGTTCGGCGCGCGGTGCTCGTTGAGCGACGAGCCGGTGGTGTGGGTGTTCGCCCGTCAGCTGCTGGCGGACGGCCTGGACGGCGCGACCGGTCTGGGCGACGTGAGGGTGTGGCCGCACGACCCGGAGCAGATGGTGGTGGAGCTGCGGTCAGCGACCGCCAGCGCCTTGATGCTGATCGGGACGGATGAGATCCGTGTGTTCCTCGCCGCCGCCCACGGACTGGTGCCGCCGGGCGGCGAGGGTGACCTGATCGACTGGGACACGGCCATCGCCGAACTCCCGTGACCTTGATGCTTGATGCTTGATGCTTGGTGCTGTCCGCTCCGCCAGGCGTGTGACTTTTCGAGCCGGGGGTGGGTTCGGGTTTGGTGGCCCCCGTCGAGGGCGGGATAGCGTGTGCGTCGCCCGACGGCGTCGGACGTGCTCAGCGTGGCAGCGGCGCGTCGGCCGGCTGGTGGGTGCGTACCAGAGACCCCTCCTCGTCAAGTCCTGGCAGCGTGACCCGGTGTGCGGGCAGGCGGATGCGCAGACCGCAGGCCTGCACACCGCCCCCGGCGTGTCCGGCTGGGAGACGGTGGCGACGACGTGATCCTGGAAGGGTGACCACACCGACCAGACTGCGCCGCCGGACCGCCCGGAGGATCGGGCCGCCGACCGACCGGTTCACTGCCTCGGAGGCGAGGGCGGAGCTGCGGGCCCCGGTCCTCGTCGGCTGGGAGTGGGCCGGCTGCTGCTCGTGCTACCGGACGAGACAAGTTCTGCCCGGTGGCACGGTGGTGATGACCCGTCATCACGATCCACGCTGTCTCGTCTGGTCCGCGCGCTGACCGGCCGGGCACTCGGCCGGCGAGCCGGATCGCTCACGACCAGTAGTCGGGCAGGGTGTAGCGGTAGCGGTTGGTGGAGTGCCAGTGGTGGTTCCCCGCCACCCACGATGCGAGGCCGGTCAGGTAGCGGGCGAGGCGCGGGTCGGGCCAGGTGGCGATGATGGTGGCGGCTTGGGCCTCGAAGCCGTCCATCATCTCGTTGTGGATCTCGATGGCCTTCAGGTAGGCCGCCCTGGCCGGGAGCGACTCGGACCGGGCGATCACCACGGGGAGGTTGATGTGCCAGTGGGAGCCGCGGAACTCCTTGGTGTAGGAGTAGAGGTCGTTGCAGATCGTGGCGACGTTGCAGGCGAGCGCGGTCGCGCGCTGCACGGCGGCGGTGGTCTGGAGTTCGGCGGGCAGTTCGTAGCCCGCGACGAGGTCGGTGAGGGTCAGGCAGGGGCGGAAGTTGTTGAACTGACGCATGGCCAGGTACTGCCACACTGGTGGCGTGGTCTCGTCGATGCACCAGGCGGCCTCGCACAGGTAGCCGGCGTGGAGCCGACCGAGATCGTTGCGGAGGCGGTCGGCCTGGGCGGCGGTGCCGAGCCCGACCACGTACTCCATGGCGGAGTGGTAGGACCGCAGAGGTGCGTCGGCGGTCAGGCCGGTCCGCCACTGCTCCTCGTACTCGCGGGTGGCGTGCAGGTGGTCGACGGCGGACTGCGCGATGAGCAGGCGGGCACCGAGCCCGCGCGGTGACCCGCCGCGGTCCTCGCAGTAGCAGTCGTCCACCACGTTCTCGGCGAACAGCATCCGGGAAGCGGCCAGCAGGTGGTCGCGGGAGGCATGGTCGGGGTGATAGAGACAGGTGGCGTAGGCCGTGGCGAAGCCGTCGGCGTCGGCCTCCCACTCCGGGGGGTAGAGGTCCAGGCCGCGGGCCCAGGCCCGGGTGCGGGCCTCGATGTCCGCGACCAGCTCCGGGTCGGGCTCGACGGCCGGCCGGTACCGCAGGCCGGGGATCGGCCGCACCGGCATCTCGCGCGGGCGCTCCAGCCGGGTGCTGCCGGTGAGTTGCAGGGCGGTGGTGCCGATGCCGGTCGGGCCGTTGAGCGGGAACGTCATCGGTCAGTCCCCCTGCGCACCGAGTTGGACGTTCTCCAGCAGGGAAGCCCCGTCGGGGGTGAGGATGGCGAGCGAGTAGTAGGCGGAGACCAGGTAGGAGAGGATCGCCTTCTCACTGACGCCCATGAACGTGACGTTGAGGCTGGGCTCGTACTCGTCGGGCAGCCCGGTGTGGTGCAGGCCCACGGTGCCCTGGGTCTCCTCGCCGTGGCGCATGCTGATGATCGTGGTGGTGGACTGGTCGGTGACGGGGATCTTCGACAGCGGATAGATCGGCACACCGCGCCAGGCCGGCAGGGGCTTGCTGCGGCCCTCGGGGAAGTGCTCACCGATGGTGACACCGCGCTTGTTGCACTCGTGCAGGAAGGCGGCGATGGCCCGGGGGTGGGCGTAGAACGCGTCGGTGGAGCGTTGACGGGTGAGCAACTCGTCCATGTCGCTGGGAGTGGGAGGCCCGGAACGGGTGGAGATCCGCTGCTCGTAGGCGGTCTGCGCGAGCAGCCCGAAGTCCGGGCTGTTGACCATCTCGTACTCCTGGGTCTCGCGGATCTCCTCCACGGTGAGGCGCAGTTGCTGTTCGAGCTGGTTCATCGGGTGGGAGTACAGGTCGCGGACGCGCTTGTGCACATGCAGCACCGTCTCGGTGGCGGACAGCTCGTACTCGCGGGGGGAGAGGTCGTACTGCACGTAGGTGCCGGGGATCGTCGTCTCGCCCCGGTGGCCGGCCGACATCTCGATGGCCGCCTCACCCTTGCGGTTGGCTTTGAGAGCACGCTTGCGGGCGAACTCGGCGAGATGCTCCCGGAGACTCGGCACGGCATCGTGGAGCGCGCTGAAGGCGGCCCAGTCCAACTGCATCACCATGCCGGGGGTGGCGCAGCGGAGGGTGGCCGACCACCTCGGGTCCGCGACGCCGACGGCTTCGTCGCCGATCTGGTCCCCGTCCGTGACGACCGGCAGGAAGTAGGGGGTGCCGTACGAGCTGGCGGCGATGCGTTCGATCCGGCCGTGGGCGATGACGAACACCTTGGTGATCGGATCTCCCTCCTCGGCCAGCACCTGCCCCTGGGTGACCTGCACCGGGATGAACAGGGCGGCGAGGCGTTCGAGGACGGCGAGGTCCCGGTAGCCCTTGAGGCCGGGGAGCTCGCTGAGGGTGGCGGGAATGATCCGCACGTCGTGCCCTCGCTGGTCGAATTCGACCCGGCCGCGGCCGGGGAGCACGGTGGCACGGCGGTTGACGCGGTAGGTGCCTCCGGGAACGTCCACCCACGGCAGGGTGCGCAGCAGCCACCGGCTGGTGATGGACTGCATCTGGGGCGGCGTCTTGGTGGTGCTCGCCAGGAGTTTCGCCGCCTGAACGGTCAGGGACTGCGGTGTCTCCGGGATGGTGGGCACGGCCTCTTGCGTCATGGGAGCCCTTTCCCCAGGGGAATTGTCAGCGTGGTTCGGTAGTCGAAGCCGCAGCCCGGGAGTGGATGCCTCCGGTGGGCAGGTCAGGCGGAAGGACGGCAACGGCAACTCTGGGGCGCGTCCGGGTGCACCGGCACTGACCAGCGGACATCAGCGTGTTGAAACGCGGTCCGACGTTGAACGGTGCTCCGCGCGTGCCGCCCGGTCGTCGGCCCGATGTGCCGAGCTGGGCCGGCCAGTGCCGGTGGCCTATGCGCCGGGAGCGTTCAACGTGGTCGGTGGATGAAACGGTCCGCGCGGCCCGGCCCGGTTGTCGAGCCCGGAGAACAGCCCATCGTGGTGACTGGTGAACCGGGCCGTCCGCGAGGAGAACCGCGGTGGCCGACGGGGGTGACCTGCTCTGGACGGTGAAAGCCGCCGGTCCGGTCCCACCGGTGGCGGTCGGATCCGCCGACGATCTGCGGGGGTCGAGCTCGCCGGGTCGACCGGCCGGCTGGTCGATCCGTTCTCTTGAGCACCCCGCCGAAGGAGAAGGCCTGTCATGCCAGTTGCTGCCCGCGTACCAGCGAAGATCAATCTTCAACTGTCCGTCGGTCTCCGCCGTCAGAGCGGCTTCCACCCCCTGACCACGGTGGTCCTGGCGGTCGGGGTCTACGAGACGGTCACCGTGGCCACCCACTCCGCACTGCGGGTCACCGCCTCCGGTGAGCAGGCCCGGCCGGTGCCGCCCGACGGGACCCACCCGGCGGTCCGGGCGGCCCGGGGTCTGGCCAGAATGCACAACATCGCGCCGGACGTCCACCTGCACCTCGCGAAGGAGGTGCCGGCCGGCAGCGGTCTGGGTGGCGGAGGTGCCTCCGCCGCCGCCACCCTGCTCGCCTGCGACCTGCTCTGGGACACGGCGACCAAGCCCTCCATGCTGGCCCGGTTGGGGCGTTCGCTGGGCAGTGACGTGCCGTTCGCGCTGTGCGGCGGCGCTGCGCTGGCCACCGGCCGGGGCGACCGGGTGGTCCCGGTGCCGGCCAATCGGGACATCTACTGGGTGCTCGCCGTGGCGGACCGACCGCTGAGGCCGGCCGAAGTGTTCGAGCGCTGGGACGTGCTGCAGGCCGCCGGGGAGGTCCCGCCGCCGACCGGTTCGGAGGGCGGGCCGGACCGGGCGGATACCGGCCTGCTCAGCGCACTGCAGGCGGGGGACGCCCCCGCACTGGCCGGGCGGCTCTCCAACGACCTGCAGCCGGCCGCACTGTCGCTCTACCCCCGGCTCCGATGGACCCTGGACGCCGGGCTCGCCGCCGGAGCGCTGGCCGCGCTGGTCTGCGGGGCCGGATCCACCTGCGCCTTCCTCGCGGAGGGCGTGGCGGAGGCGGAGGCGGTGGCCGCGCGGATGCGGCGGGACGGCCTGCGCACACTCCTGGTCAGTGGGCCCGCCTACTGCGCCACGATGGTGCCCGCGCCTTAGCGGCCCAGGGCACCGACGCGGAGCGGCCGGCGGGCTGTCGAGCTGCGGTCACGTGTCGAGCAGCGCGGGCGCGGCGGTGTTCAACGCTCCGGTCGTATTCATCGCACTCCGCGCTCGGTGCCGCTACCGGGCCGGCCGCCGTGGGCTCTCTACTGGGCTTCGGCACAGCCCGGCCAGCCCCGAAGGAGACCTCGACCATGACCATCCAGGACACCCGCACCACTCGGTACCAGGACTCGATCGCCGCGTACTGGAACGCCGAGAAGAACCCCGTCAACCTGCTGCTCGGCGACGTGGACGGCCTCTACCACCACCACTACGGCATCGGCGACCCCGACTGGTCCGTCCTGGACACCCCGGCCGAAGGACGGGACGAGGCCGTGATCAAGGAGCTGCACCGCCTGGAGCAGGCCCAGGCCGACTTGCTGGCCCACCACCTGGGCCCACTGCGGCCGGAGGACAAGGTGTTCGACGCCGGCTGCGGGCGCGGCGGCGGGTCGATCGTCGCCAACCTCCACTACGGCTGCTCCGCCGACGGCGTCACCCTCTCCTCCGAGCAGGCCGCCTTCGCCAACGAGCAGGCCCGCAAGCGCGGGGTGGACGACAAGGTCCGCTACCACGTCAGGAACATGCTCGACACCGGCTTCGAGACCGGCGCCTACGCCGCCTCCTGGAACAACGAATCCACCATGTACGTCGAACTCGGCCTGCTCTTCGCCGAGCACGCCCGGCTGCTGCGCCGGGGCGGACGGTACGTCACCATCACCGGCTGCTACAACGACGCCTACGGCCTGCCCTCCCGGGAGGTCTCGCTGATCAACGCGCACTACATCTGCGACATCCACCCCCGCAGCACCTACTTCCGCGAGCTCGCGGCCAACCGCCTGGTGCCCAACACCGTCATCGACCTGACCGCCGCGACCATCCCGTACTGGGAGATGCGCGCCAAGTCCTCCCTGGTCACCGGCATCGAGGACGCCTTCCTCGACGCCTACAAGGGCGGCAGCTTCCAGTACCTGCTCATCGCCGCCGACCGCGTCTGACCCACCGCCGGTACCATCCGCCGACCGCCTCGGGGCGGTCGGCGCCGTCATGGAGAGGGCCATCCCCATGGACACGTCCGCCCTGCCGCTCGACCCGGCCGGCATCCGCGCCGAGGTCGACCGGACCATCGACTCCCTGCTCGACACCGTCCGGGCCCAGGCGGCCGACCAGGCCGTCCTGCCGCTGATCGAGGAGCTCCGGCTCTTCCTCGCCGGGGGCAAGCGGATCAGGCCCGTCCTGTGCGTGCTCGGCTGGTACGCCGCCGGGGGCACCGACACGCCCCGGCCGGTGCTGAGCCTGGCGGCCGCGCTGGAACTCATGCACGCCTCGCTGCTGATCCACGACGACCTGATCGACCGGTCGCAGACCCGCCGGGGGCGCCCCACGACCCATGTCTCGCTCGCCGAGCGTCGTCGGGCCCAGACGCCCGCCGAGGAGGCCGACCGCTACGGTGCCGATGCGGCGCTCCTGCTCGGCGACCTCACCATGACCTGGTCGGACCAACTGGTCAGGACGGCAGTGCACTTCACGCCACGTCAGCTCAACGACATCCTGCCGCTGCTCGACCGGCTGCGCTTCGAGGTCCTCACCGGTCAGTACCTCGACCTGGCGGGCTCCGGGCGCCCCGACGGTGATGTGGAGGCGGCGCTGGCCATCACCCGCCTGAAGACCGCGCACTACACCATCGAGCGGCCGCTGCAACTCGGCACCCTGCTGGCACAGTCCGACCCGGCGCTGCTCACGGCCTGCACCCGGTTCGGCATCCCGCTGGGTGAGGCCTTCCAGCTGCGGGACGACCTCCTCGGCGTCTTCGGTGACCCGTCCAGCACGGGCAAGCCCGTCCTGGACGACCTGCGGGAGGGCAAGCGGACGCCGCTGCTGGCGATCGCCCACGGCCGCGCCACGCCCGCCCAACGGGCCGTGCTGGAATCCCTGGTGGGCAAGGCCGACCTCGATACGGACGGCGCGGGCGAGGTGGTCTCGGTGCTGGAGCGGACCGGCGCCCGCGCGACGGTCGAAAAGATGATCGCCGAGCGCCACGCTGCGGCCCTCCAGGCGCTGGACGCCGCTCCCTTCCGCCCGGCCGCCGCCCTCGCCCTCCGGCGGATCGCCGCCCAGGCCGTCCAGCGGTCGGCTTGAGCGGCCGTCCGTCAGAGCAGGCCGGCCCCGACGGCGGACCGGCGCCGCCGAGGTCCGGGGTACGGAGCGGAACTCGGCGAGTGCGTCGTTTCCTCCTCACGGCGTAGCGGTGAGCCCCGACGCCACCTGTTCGGTCCCCTCGGGCGGTGGCCGGGTGCCGAGCATGCCTACGGTCGGAGTCCGATGGGTCGGGGCGGTTCGGCGACGGAGGAGGATAGTCCGGATGGTCATGGATCCGGTGACGCAGTCGCTCACCGAGCTGCACCGGCGCGTGAGCGCCCTCCGGGGCGGCGAGGTCGCCGCGTACATCCCCAAGCTGGCCCAGGCTGACCCGGAGGACTTCGGCATCGCCCTCACCAGTATGGCGGGCCGGACCTACCAGGTGGGCAAGTCCGAGACCCGCTTCACCATCCAGTCGGTCTCCAAGCCCTTCGTCTACGCCTTGGCGCTGACGGACCTGGGGCCCGACGAGGTGCTCAAGCGCGTCGGTGCCGAGCCGAGCGGCGAGGCCTTCAACGCGATCAGTCTCGAGCCCGGCACCGGCCGCCCGGCCAATCCGATGGTCAACGCCGGGGCGATCGCCACCACCGCGCTGGTCAGGGCGGGGAGTCCGGCGGAGCGGTCCCGCCGCATCCTCGACTGGCTGTCCGCCTTCGCCGGTCGCCGGCTCGACCACGACGAGGAGGTCTACGCCTCCGAATCCGCGAGCGGTGACCGCAACCGGGCGCTGGCCTACCTGATGCGCTCGGCGGGCTCGCTGGAGGACGACCCGCACGAGGTGACCGACACCTACTTCCGTCAGTGCGCCGTCCGGGTCACGGCGGCGGATCTGTCGATCATGGCCGCCACGCTCGCGAAGGGGGGTCTGAACCCGGTCACCGGGCAGCGTGTCGTCGCCAAGGACGTCGCGGTGCGGACCTTGGCGGTCATGGCCACCTGCGGGATGTACAACGGCGCCGGCCAGTGGCTGCTGAACGTCGGCCTGCCGGCCAAGAGCGGTGTGGCCGGCGGTCTGATCGCGGCCAGCCCGGGGCGGTTCGGGGTGGCGCTCTACAGCCCTCCGCTGGACGCCGAGGGCAACTCCGTGCGCGGGGTCGCGGCGCTCACCGAGATGTCGGAACGGTTTGCCCTGCACCTCATGCACGTCCCGGTGCACCTGACCTCCACCGTCACCGAGACCGTCACGGCCGCGCGATCCTCGCGGGCCCGCTCGGCCGCGGAGACGGAGGCCCTGGAGCAGGACGACCGGCGGATCGTCGTCATCGGGGCCCAGGGCGAGCTGGAGTTCACCGAGACCGAGCAGTTCCTGACCGAGGTGATGAGCGTGCTGCCCACGGCTCCCGGCGGGCTGGTCCTCGATCTCACCGCCGTCACCGGCATCAGCCCGGGTCCGGCGACCATGCTCGCCGCTGCCGTGGCGAACCTCGAGCAGCGCGGGCTGCTGGTCGCCGTCGCCGTCCAGCAGCCGTTCCTCGACCGGGCGGAGTGCCGCCCGGGCGCCTGGACCACCACCCGGGACGCAGCCGTGGCCTGGTGCGAGGACCGGCTCCTGGAGAGGGGCGCACCCCGATGAGTGGAGTCCGGTGAGGCCACCACCGCCTGGAGATGACGAGTGAAGGCAGGCACCAAGGCGTACGCCTCCCGGAGGCCCGATCAGCCGACGAGGGGCCACCGGTTCGCAATGGCGGTGACGCCCGTGATGTCGGCCTTCGTGTTGGTCGGAGTCTGCGCCACCCCTGGCGGGTCGGCGGGGCTGAAGACGGTCGGCTGTGCGGAGGGTGGCACGAGTGCGGCCGTACACCTGCGATGCCAGGCTCCGCCGGGCGTGCCGCGCGCGGACGGGAGAGCGGCCCGAGGATCGCAGCAGGCCGAGACCACGGCCGGCACCGTCGATGCACGCTCGGACCTGCAGGCGCTGGGCCGCATCCGGTCCAGTCGGGTCGCCCCGGGGGAGACCTTCCGGTACACGATCACGGTGTTCAACCGCGGTCCCTCGGCGGCGAGGGACGTGGTGGTGACCGACCGCCTCCCCAAGGCACTGTCCTTCGTGTCCTCCGCCGACGGGTGCACGGCCGACGGGCAGAAGGTCACCTGCGGGCCGCTTCCGCTCCTCGCCCCGCTCGTCACCGCCTCCTGGGTCATCCTCGTCCGGCTGGACCCGGCCTACGGCGGCACCGGGTCGGACATCGCCAACCAGGCCACCGTGGTCTCGGCGACCGCCGATCCCGTCCTCGCGGACAACACCGGCCCTCATCCGGGCGCCGGCCTGCCGGACGGGACGGCAACGGCGCCGCTCGCAGACCTGGCGATCACCAAGAAACCGGCGGGGACCACCCCGGTGGCTCCCGGTGACACCTTCGGATACCTGATCAGCGTGGCCAACCACGGCCCGTCGACGGCGGAGACGGTGGCGGTGACCGACCGGCTGCCGGCCATGCTGAGCTTCGTCTCCTCCCCGGGCGGGTGCACCGGCCCGACGGACAGCTTCGGCGCGACGGTCACCTGCCCGACCGTCGACAGCCTCGGGCCGGCCGACTCGAAGACCTATCCCGTCACCGTGCGCCTCGATCCCGCCTACGACGGGGACGGGTCGGACGTCGTCAACCGGGCGACGGTGAGTTCGGCGACGGCCGACCCGGTGCAGGGCAACAACACCGCCACGGTCACCGGCCTGCCCAATCCCGACTCGGCCGTCCACCCGGCCGCTCCGTCCGCAGACCTGAGCATCGCCGCCGCCGACGCCGCAGCGGTCCAGCCGGGCGGACGGACCACCGCCCTCTTCACGGTCGCCAACCACGGACCCTCCACCAGGAGGAAGCCCGCCACCGTCACCATCACGATGCCCGAACACATCACCGTCCCGGGCTCGGGCCTCCCACCGGGGTGCGCTGCATCCGACGGTGGCCGGCAGTTGCAGTGCGTCCTCGACCCGGGCGCGCTCTCCGTCAGCTTCCCGGTGCTCGTCTCACCGTCAGCACCGCCGGACAGCACACTCCGTGGCGGCAGCGCCGTGGTCCGGAGTCCGGAGGACGGCAACTCGGCCAACGACTCCGCCACCTGGGCGATCTCCACCCTGGCCGGGAGCGCCGACCTGGAGACCACCAAGCGAGCGGTCCTCCCGGCCGGGAGGACCGCAGTCGCGCCCGGAGACGTGTTCACCTACCGCGTCACCGCGACCAACCACGGCCCGTCCGACGCGCGCGCCGTGAGGATCACCGACCCCCTCCCCGGCCCGCTGGCCCTCGTCTCGTCCACGGCCGGCTGCACTTCGACCGGCCGCACCGTCACCTGTCGCCCCGCCGGGGACCTGGCCGCAGGCGAAACAGTCCGGTTCGACCTCACCGTCAGACTCGCGGCGGACTTCCGCGGCACCGGAACGGATGTGGACAACATCGCCACCGCGATCTCGGACACCCCCGACCCCGTACGGGACAACAACTCCAACCGATCGGGCACCACCGGACCCGACGGTGGGCCGCTACCGGTGACGATCCCGCCGACGCCCACCCCCACCCCCACCCCCACGCCGACGCCCACGCCCACGCCGACGCCCACGCCGACGCCGAGCCCGCCGAAGCCCACGGCCCCACCCACCAGCGCGAGCGCCGCACCCTCCCCGCCGTACTTCCCCGACACGGGGGAGCTACCGGTGACCGGTGCCGAGCTGCCCGGCTGGCTCCCCACCACCATGGCCGGCTGCCTCCTCAGCGGAGCAGCGGGCGTACTGCTGGCCCGCCGGCTGGGCAGGCCCGCCCGCGGCCGCCACCGGGCCGGATCATGAGCCGGCCACGCCGCGCCTGGGCCCGGAACCTCCGAGAGCCCGCCGCAGCGCGTCCCGGCCCCGGCCGACCGGGTCAGCTCCGTTCCGTCGCCGCCGTCCTGCTGGCCGTGCTGGCCGTCCTGGCCCTGGTCACCTCCTCCGCCACCGGTGCCGCGCCCCGGACCCGTATACGCTCGCCGCACGGCGGAGCGGCCCACCGCGGCACCGTCACGTTCCCCGTGCACGAGACCTTCGACTCCGCCACCAACAGCGGGAAGACCTCCGGCGCGGTGACGTTCGACAGCGGCTGGATGCGGCTGACCAGGGCCTCCGCCAGTCAGACCGGCTCCTGGGTGATGACGGACGGCTTCCCGGCGGACCTGGGCATCATCGCCGAGTTCCAGTACGCCACCTGGGGCGGCACCAGCTTCGACGGCAAGCGCGGCGACGGGATGGCCTTCTTCCTCGCCGACGGCAGTGCCGTGAACGGTGTGGGTGCCCTCGGCGGAGCCCTGGGCTACGCGTGCAGCGGGAGCTCGACCACGTGCACCACCAACGGTGTCCCCGGGGCGTTCCTGGGCGTCGGTCTGGACGAGTTCGGCAACTTCTCCTCCTCCACCATCGGCAACGGCGGACCGGGATCGGCCGCGAACACCATCGTGTTGCGCGGCGGCGGCGACAAGACGACCGGATACCGCTACGGCAAGGGCGTCGCGGGCCCCGGCGGGTCCGTCGAGACGGGCAGCCGGGACAAGCTGCGCACGATCCGGATCTCCATCCGGCCCAGCGGCGGCAAGGTGCTGTTCTCGCTCTGGTCGGACAGCGGGCCGGGCACCTCCCTCACCCAGCTGATCACCGACTTCGACGTCACGACGATCACCAGCCAGCCGAAGCTGCCCGCCACGCTCAAGGTCGGTTTCTCCGCCGGGACGGGTGGGGCGACCAACAACCACGAGATCGCGGACCTCACGATCAACGTCCCGGCCAACCTGTCCGTCACCATGGCCGGTTCACCCGCCACCGTCCGAGCCGGCGCCGACCCGGTGACGTACACGGTCACCGTGTCCAACGACGCCACCAACGACGTCACGGGCGCACTCGTCCGGGTGACCGTACCGGCACTGACGGGCGTGACCTGGAGGTGCACCGCGTCCACGGGGAGCTCCTGCGCAGCGGCGTCCGGCAGCGGAGCGCCCGACACCACCGCCAACCTGAAACGCAGCGGCACCGCGACGTACACCGTCACGGGGACCGCCCCACCCTCACCGACCACGATCACCGCCACGGCGACGGTCACCGCGCCGGCCGACCGTGTCGATACGAACTCGGCCGACAACTCCGCCACGGCCGTCACCCGGGTCACGGCGGGCCCCGCCGACATCGCGACCGCCAAGGTGAGCCTCGGCCAAGGGCCGGTGATCCCGGGACAGACCTTCGCCTACCGGATCACCACCAGCAACCTCGGGCCGGCCGACACCACCAACGTCACCATGACGGACCTGCTACCGAGCCCGCTCCTCCACGTCTCCTCCTCGCCGACCTGCGCCGTGAGCGGCCGGACGGTCACCTGCGGCCCCGTCGCGTCCTTGAAGGTGGCGGAGGCAGCGTCCTGGACGGTCACGGTGCGCCTCGATCCGGCCTACACCGGCAACGGCGGCGACGTACTGAACACCGCGACCTCGAGCTCGGACGCGGTCGACCCCGCGCCGGGCAACAACACCAGCGCGGCGGTCGGGCCACCCGGTGGCACGGCGGCGGCCCAGGCCGACCTCTCCGCGGCGAAGAAGACGGCCACGAGCACGCCGGTAGGCCCTGGGGAGACCTTCGCCTACCAGGTGGCCGTCTCCAACGCGGGCCCCTCCCAGGCGGCGAACGTCAAGGCGACCGACGCCCTTCCGGCGATGCTGTCGTTCGTCTCCTCCACGGACGGCTGTAGTGCCACGGGCTCCTCCGTGACCTGTGCCGCCACCGACCCGCTCGCTCCGGGCGCGGCCAAGACCTGGGCGTTCACCGTGCGACTCGACCCCGCCTACCAGGGAGACGGCTCGGACATCCGCAACACGGCGACGGCGGTGTCGACCACCCAGGACCCCGACCCCGCGAACAACACGAGCCCGCCCGCCGGACCGCCCGGCGGCACCGTCAGCTCATCGCAGGCCGACCTGGGTGTCGGAAAGACCATCCCCTGACCCCGGCCGGCACCGGTGCTCCCCGGTCCGACCGTCACCTCCGCTCCTCCGGCCGAGGGCTGTCCCGACAACGAAGCAGGAACCGATGCGCACGATGAGAACCTCCGGTCGGCGGTGGCCGACACGCCGTCTGGCAGCAGGCACGCTGGCGGCGGTGATGTCCCTGTGGCCGGCCGCCCCGGCTGTCGCGGCCCTGCCCGCGGTGGCGCCGGGTGAGACCTTCACCTACACGCTGAGCTCAAGGAACGCCGGCCCGTCGGTGGCCCGGAACGTCATGGTGCACGACACCCTGCCGGCCGGCATCACCTTCGTCTCCTCCGATGACGGGTGCACCGCCGTCGGCCAGAAGGTGTCCTGCGGGCCGGTGGACCTCGCGGTCGGCGTGACCAAGAGCTGGAGCATCCTGGTCAGGCTGAGCCCCTCCTACGAGGGCGACGGTTCGGACCTGGGGAACGTCGCCAGCACGAACTCGGATGCCAACGACCCGGCGCAGGCGAACAACACCAATCCGCCCGTACGGCCGGACGGCCCTTTCGACCGCAAGTCGGACCTGTCCACCACCAAGACCGGGGTGGGGACCGGGCCCGTGGTTGCCGGACAGCAGTTCGAGTACCTGATCACCACCAAGAACAGCGGCCCGTCCGACGCTCCCAACGCGATGGCCACCGACAAGCTGCCTGCCGCCATCTCCTTCGTCTCCTCGGCGGACGGCTGCACGGCCACCGGCCAGACGGTGACCTGCGGGCCCGTCAAGACGCTCGCGGCCGGCAGCTCCACCTCGTGGAAGATCAAGGTCCAACTGGCGTCCTCCTACCGGGGCGACGGCACCGACCTGAAGAACACGGCAACCTCCAAGTCCGACGCCGCCGACCCCGACCCCTCGAACAACACCAGCAAGCCCGCCGACCCGCCGGGAGGACTGTCCGGCCCCGAGGCCGACCTGTCGGTGGTCAAGAAGGCGGCGACCGACACCCCGGTCGCCCCCGGCGAGACCTTCGACTACCGGATCACGACCACCAACCGCGGCCCGTCGGATGCCACCGTCGTCACCGCGACCGACAAGCTGCCCGCGATGCTCGGCTTCGTGTCCTCGCCCGACGGCTGCACGGCCGCCGGAGCGACCGTCACCTGCGGTCCGCAGCCGAGCCTCGGCGCGGGCGACTCCCTCACCTGGACCATCAAGGTCAAGATCGCCCCCGGTTACCGGGGAGACGGCTCGGACATCCTCAACACGGCCACGGTGGGCTCGGCCACCAAGGATCCCGTCCCCGCGAACAACACCAGCGCCGCGGCCGGCCCTCCTGGCGCCAAGGTCAACCCGCCGACCGCGGACCTGGGGATCACCAAGAAGGCGGTGGGCACCACGCCACCGACACCGGGCGCGACCTTCGACTACCTCATCACGATCGTCAACAACGGTCCCTCCGCCGACGCCTACAACGTGACCCTTGCCGACAAGCTGCCCGTGGAACTGCGGTACGTGTCCTCCACCCCGGCCGGCTGCACCGAGACCGGCTCCGTCGTCTCCTGTACCCGGTCCACGCCGCTGAAGGTCGGGGAGAGCGAGCAGTACGTCCTCACCGTCAGGCTCGACGCGGCCTACCGGGGAGACGGCAAGAACCTGAAGAACTCGGCCAAGGTGACCGCCGACAACATCGACCCCAGGACCGACAACGACACCTCCACCGCCGACCTGCCCGGCGGTGGAGCAGGCACCCCCAGCGCCGACGTCTCCACCGCCAAGGAGACCGTCACCACCACCCCGGTCGCACCCGGTGAGACCTTCCAGTACGCGGTGACCGCGACCGACAACGGACCCTCCGACGCGCTCAACGTCGTCCTGCGGGACACCCTCCCCGCACAGTTGGCGTTCGTCTCCTCCGACGACGGCTGCACCGCCGTCGGCAAGGCCGTCACCTGCGGGCCTGCTGCCATCGCCTCCGGCACCTCCCACCGCTGGGTGTTCACCGTCCAGCTGGACCCCGCCTACGTCGGCAACGGCTCCGACATCCGCAACATCGCCACCGCGACCTCCGACACCCAGGATCCCAACCCGGACAACAACACCAGCAACCCCGCCGGCCCGCCCGGGAACCTCGTCAAGACTCCCGAGGCCGACCTGGTGATCGACAAGAAGCCCTCCTGAAACCGATCACGACCAGGAGGCGGGCAGACAGCGCCCGTGGACGGGACACATCGTCCTGGCGAGCGGGCGCCGACCACTCGGCATTCCCGGCCGGTCATCCGTTCGATGCCGTCCTGGTGCGTCGACCCCGGAGGTCCGGGACGCTCGGAGGTGGAGAAACCACTCTCCGTACACGCTCGACGAGCGTCACCCTGCAACGAGACGGATTCCCTCCATGACGCCCCCTTCTCGCAAGCCCAGCGTCCGCGTGGCCCTGGCACTCGCGGTCGCGACCGCCGTCACGGTCACGGCCGCCGGCCCGGCCTCGGCTCTCGCGCACCCGGGCGCCCACGGTGCCCGCCCCAGCTTCAGTGCCCCGGCCGCCGGTGGCGCTTCGGCGCCTGCGCAGCGCGCACTGCCCTCCTGCTCCATCCCGGTCATCGGCCCGCTCTTCGAATCCTCCGCCACCGCGTTCGAGGGCGTCACCACACCGCTCACCACCCTGCTGGACAGCCTGGCGCGCGACGGGATCCTGTCCCAGCAGGACCGCGGCTACCTGCCGCCGGAAGTGGTCGCCTTCTACGACGGGTTGACCGCGGAGGACAAGCAGATCCTTCAGGAGCTGATCGGCCAGCTGCCCTCGTTCCAGACGGAGGAGCAACTCCTCGAGTACCTCCAGAGTCGGTCGCAGCGTCTCTACGACGGAGCAGTCGGCCTGCGCAATCTGCTGAAAGAGAAGGTGGACCGCCTCGTCCCGGAGGCCAAGGATTTCGTCAACGGTGCGGTGGAGACGATTCGCAGCCTCGTGCCCAAGAGCGGTGAATGCCCGTCCGTACCGGAGCTGGTGAGAAACCTTCGCGAGATCGTCGCCAAGTACCGGGCGCTTTCCGAGGAAGCCCGAGCGAGCCTCCAGGACAACTTCCCGTTCATCGTGGCTCTCATCGGCCAGATCCGGGCCATCCTGTTCTGATCGGGCTCGCCGCAGCCGCGCTCGTCAGCGGGGTCCGCTGGTGATCGCCGGGTGGGGCCGGAAGGTCCTGGCCACAGCGGTCACTCTGCGGGCCCCGCACGCTAGCCGAGGTGGCTCCTGCCGCCGTGTTCCATGACCCGACGTTCGAGGTGGTCCCGGGCCGCCGTGCAGGCGTCGAGCTGGCGGCGGCCGAAGGTGGCGGTCCAACTGGAGCTGGTGGCCCGGTCGGTGACGAGCTCGAGGAATCCGGGGCTCAGGCGGCTCGGCGACCGCCAACGGACACCCCGGATGCTGTCCACCCGGATCTTCTGGTAGGCGTTCTGCGGTTTCCCGCGGCGGACTCGATGGAAGGTGACAGAGAGGTCATCCACGGTGATCAACCACTCCCTGGTCGTCACCTGGAACAGGCCCTGGTTCATATCGGCCCTCTTCAATGTGTCGCAGCAGCGCAATACCCGACGGTGCGCCGTCGGCGTCAGTAGAGCCGAACCGGGCCGGGCAGACAACGGGCGGAGCCGAGAGTTAACTCCAACGGGTGAAGCGGAGTGTCCGTCGGGGCAGGCCACTCGACCCCCGGTCGGCCCATGGCCGTTCAACCGAGTGCTGCGCCGCAACACTGATGCCCACTCAGCTCGTTGCCACCCACCCGGCGGTGACCGACATCATGAACTACCTCTCCGGGGCCCGCTGATCCGCGACCGGACCGGCCGTCCCCTTCCAGCGTTCACGCAGGGAATCACGCCCATGACCTCGAACGACCTGCTCTCCAGGATCACCGGTCCGGCTGACGTACGGAAGGTGCCCGCCGATCAGGTGGGCGCCCTGGCCGCCGAGATCCGACGCCTGCTCATCACCCGGGTCACTGCGGTCGGCGGGCACCTGGGTGCCAGCCTCGGCGTGGTCGAACTGACCATCGCGCTGCACCGGGTGTTCGACTCGCCGAAGGACGTCATCCTGTTCGACACCGGCCACCAGTCGTACGCCCACAAGGCGCTCACCGGCCGGGCGGAGGAGTTCACCACGCTCCGCCAGCGGGGCGGACTCTCGGGGTACCCCAGCCGGTCCGAATCGGCCCACGACTGGATCGAGAACTCCCACGCCTCGACCTCGATCGGCTACGCGGACGGCCTCTGCAAGGCATTCGCCCGCAGCGGCCAGCGCGACCGGCACGTGGTGGCCGTGATCGGGGACGGCGCCCTCGGCGGCGGGGTGGCGCTCGAGGCGTTGAACGGCCTGGCGGCCAACGAGCACCCGGCCGTGGTGGTGCTGAACGACAACGGCCGGTCCTACGATCCGTCGGTGGGCGGGCTGGCGGCCCACCTCGCGGAGCTGCGCACCGGCCGGGCGGACCGGGCCGCGAGCCTGTTCGCCGCCTTCGGGCTGGCCTACACCGGCCCGGTGGACGGGCACGACGTGCGGGCGCTGGAAGCCGTGCTCACCGAGGCCGCGCGGGCTCCGCGCAGCACGCTGGTGCACGTGGTGACCGCCAAGGGCCACGGGTACCCGCCGGCCGAGGCGGACGAGGCCGACCGGATGCACGCCTGCGGGGTCGTCTCGTCCGAGACCGGGCGGGCGCTCAAGCCCTCGGCGCCGTCCTGGACCGACGTGTTCGCGAAGGCCATGGTGGCCCAGGGCGAGCGCCGCCCCGCGCTGGTGGCCGTCACCGCCGCGATGCGGCTGCCGGTGGGCCTGGGCCCGTTCACCGAGCGGTACCCCGGCCGCGTCTTCGACGCCGGCATCGCCGAGCAGTACGCGCTGACCATGGCGGCGGGGCTGGCGACCGCCGGGCTGCAGCCGGTGGTGGCGCTCTACGCGACCTTCCTCAACCGGGCCTTCGACCAGCTGCTGCTCGATGTGGCGCTGCACCGGCTCCCGGTGGTCTTCGCGCTCGATCGCGCGGGGGTCACCGGCCCGGACGGGGCGAGCCATCACGGGTTGTGGGACCTGGCCCTGTTGGCGAGGATACCGGGGCTGCGGGTCGCGGCCCCGCGCGACCCGGCCCGCCTGGAGGAGCTGCTGGACGAGGCGCTGGAGCGCCAGCTCGGGCCCTCCGCCATCCGGTTCCCGCGTTCGACGGCCGGGCGCGACCTGCCGCAGATCAGCTCGATGAGCGGTATGGACATCCTGTGGCGCACCCCGCACGGCCGCCTGGAGGTGCTGCTGGTCGCCGTCGGCCAGACGGCCGGCCTCTGCCTGGAGGCGGCCGACCTGCTCGGTGAGCGCGAGGTGGGCGTCACGGTGGTGGACCCGCGCTGGGTGCTCCCGGTCAACCCCGCCCTGGTGCACCTGGCGGCCCGGCACCGGGTCGTCGTCGTGGTGGAGGACGGGGTGCGCAGCGGCGCGGTCGGATCGGCCGTGGCGGAGGCGGTCGAGGAGGAGGGGGTGCCCACTCCGGTGCACCGGGTGGGCCTGCCGACGGCCTTCCTGGAGCACGGCTCCAGAGAGGAGCTGCTGTCCCGGGCCGGGCTCGACGGTGCGCGGTTGGCGGCCCGGACCCGCGGCTGGCTCGCGGCTGCCCGGGCGGACCGCCGGGAGCTCCGGCGGTCGTCCAGGCAGTCGGCCGCCTGGTCGTGACACCGGGCCCGTCGGTCAGGGGGCGTCCGATCCGTCGGAGGCCCCCTCCGAGAGCAGCAGGGCCTGTTCCAGGAGGGCGTCCACGATCTGCGACTCCGGGACGGTGCGGACGATCTCGCCCTTGACGAAGATCTGGCCCTTGCCGTTGCCGGAGGAGACGCCGATGTCGGCCTCCCGGGCCTCGCCGGGGCCGTTGACGACGCAGCCCATCACCGCGACGCGCAGCGGGTGCGGGAAGCCCTCGAAGGCGGCCTGCACCCGCTCGGTCAGCCGGTAGACGTCGACCTGGGCCCGGCCGCAGGACGGGCAGGAGACGATCTCCAGGTGCCGCTCGCGCAGGCCGAGGGACTGCAGGATGCCGAGACCGGTCTTGACCTCTTCCACCGGCGGTGCGGAGAGCGAGACCCGGATGGTGTCGCCGATCCCTTCGGAGAGCAGCACGCCGAAGGCGACGGCGGATTTGATGGTGCCCTGTTGGAGCGGGCCGGCCTCGGTGACGCCCAGGTGCAGCGGGTAGTCGCAGGAGCGGGCGAGCAGGCGGTAGGCGGAGACCATGGTGACCGGATCGTGGTGCTTGACGGAGATCTTGATGTCCTGGAAGCCGTGTTCCTCGAAGAGCGAGGCCTCCCACAGCGCGGACTCCACCAGTGCCGCGGGCGTGACCCCGCCGTGGCGGGTGAGCATCCGCTCGTCCAGCGAGCCGGCGTTGACACCGATCCGGATCGGGACCCCCGCGGCGCCGGCCGCTCGGGCGATCTCGCGGACCTGGTCGTCGAAGCGCTTGATGTTGCCCGGGTTGACGCGGACGGCGGCACACCCCGCGTCGATCGCCGCGAAGACGTACCGGGGCTGGAAGTGGATGTCGGCGATGACCGGGATCGGCGACTTGGCGGCGATCCGGGCAAGCGCGTCGGCATCGTCCTGGGAGGGCACCGCGACCCGGACGATCTCGCAGCCGGCGGCGGTGAGTTCGGCGATCTGCTGCAGGGTGGCGTCGACATCGGAGGTCAACGTGGTGGTCATCGACTGGACGCTCACCGGGGCCCCGCCGCCGACGCGGACGGAACCGACCTGGATGCCCCTGCTCTGGCGTCGGGAGACGGCCGCGAGGCCGGCGGTCTGCGCGCCCGGTCGGGCGGGGTCGGGCACGGGCAGGGCGACGGACGGCATGGCGACTCCGTTCGGGGATGCGCTCGCAGGAGTCTGCGAGCCGGTTTCAGTGGTTCCTGACCTGCTTGGGGAGGGTGAACCGGATGGTCTCCTCGGTGAGCAGGCGCTCCTCGACGGTGAGGGGGCCGGACTGCTCCAGGTGGCGCAGGACGGCGTCGACCAGGGCGGGCGGGGCCGAGGCGCCGGCCGTCACCCCGACCGTCCGGACGCCGACCAGCCACTGCGGGTCGATGTCCGCCGCCCCGTCCACGAGGTGGGCCGCGACGCCCCCGCGCCGGGCGAGCTCGACCAGGCGCACGGAGTTCGAGGAGTTGGCCGAGCCGATCACGAGCAGCAGTTCGCACTCGGGCAGGACGGCCTTGACGGCGAGTTGACGGTTGGTCGTCGCGTAGCAGATGTCGTCACCGGGCGGATCGACCAGGGTGGGGAAGCGCTCCCGCAGGGCCTCGATCACCTCGGCGGTCTCGTCCGTGGCGAGCGTGGTCTGGGTGAGGTAGGAGACGGTGCCCGCACCGGGAAGCTCCAGGGCCTCCGCCTCCGCGCGGTCCTGGACCAGCACGATCGACCCGGGCGCCTCGCCCAGGGTGCCCTCGACCTCCTCGTGCCCCGCGTGCCCGATCAGCAGGACGGTGTCGCCGCGGGCGACGAACCTGCGGGCCTCGGAGTGCACCTTCGTGACCAGGGGACAGGTGGCGTCGACCACCCGCAGGCCGCGCCGGTCGGCCTCCGCCCGGACGGCGGGGGAGACCCCGTGCGCGGAGAAGACGACCAGGGCGGCGTCGGGGACTTCGTCGAGCTCCTCGACGAAGACGGCGCCGCGCTCGCGGAGGCCGTGCACCACGTGGGTGTTGTGGACGATCTGCTTGCGCACGTAGACGGTCTCGGCCGCCTCGTCCAACAGCCGTTCCACCACCTCGATGGCGCGTTCGACGCCGGCGCAGAACGAACGGGGGGAGGGGAGGAGCACCCGGCGGGGCGCCGGGCCGGCCGGGTCAGTGGGGGCGGTAGCCACGGTGATCTCCCGTCGACCGAGTTAACGGATGGAGGGTTCGCGGGTATGAGAGGAGGAGGCGGAGAGCCCGGATCCATGTAAGTACAGACCGGTGGCGCCGAGGGAGACCGACGGGTGCATCGCCCTGTTGAGCGGCCTGCCACCGTTGAGCGCACACCCGCCACGAGCTGTGAAGGCGAAGAGGGGATGACTGGAACACGGCGCGCGAACCAGCAGTTGAGGGCGCTCCTGGCCGAGGCCCGGTGGAGCGGTGAGGACTTGGCCAGGGCGGTCAACCGGACCGGTGCGGTGGACGGTCACCGGTTCCGGTACGACCGCACGGCGGTGGCGCACTGGCTCGGCGGCTCCAGGCCGGCCGAACCCGTCCCCACCATCGTCGCCGAGGTGCTCTCCCGGGTGCTCGGCCGGGAGATCACCGTCGGCGACACCGGCCTCGGCCGGCCGGCCGGCTCGGCCGCCGCCACCCGCGTAGCGGACCCGTACGAACTCATGGTCAGACTGGCGGCCCTCGGCAACCAGCAGCGGCCGGACCGCCAGCCCGTCTACTCCCTGGTCCGCAGCAGAGTGCCGGTGTTCCCGTCCCAGGGACTGACCGATCCGGGTGCGCCTGCGCCCACCCGGATCGGGACCCCCCACCTGCAGGTGGCCAGGGACCTGTTGGACATCCTGCTCACCTGTGACGAGGAACTCGGGCCCGACCGGGGGCGTCGGATGCTGACCGACTTCCTGGCCACCGTGGCCACCAGCTGGCTCCGGGCGCAGACCCCGCCCGCCCTTCGCTGGGAACTGCTGAGCTGCACCTCACAACTCAGCTATCTCGCAGGCTTCTCCTACTTCGACGCACGGCACGAGGGGATGGCCCAGTCCTACTACAACACCGCGGCACTGCTGGCGGCCGAGGCGGCGGACGCCGGCTCCTACGCCATCGCCCTGCGCGGGCTGAGCGTGCAGGCCCACTACCTGGGCCACCGCAGGCACGCCAGGGAGCTGGCCGAACTGGCCGGCAGTCACGCACGCGGCCTGGCAGCGCGTCAGCTGGCCTTCGTGCACGGTCAGCAGGCGGTGGCTGCGGCCGCCTGTGGGGACAGGAAGAAAGCTTTCTCCCACCTGACCGATGCCCAGGCCCTCCTCGAACGTGCCGAGGAGCTCCCCGGTACCCAGGTCGCCGGCTACCACTGGGCTTCCTACGCGCATCAGGAGGCCGAGACCCTGGTGGCCCTCGGTGACGTACCCGGAGCCGTCCGGTCGCTCGGCCGGTCGGTACGGGAGCGTCCGGCCGCCGAGCGCAGGGCCAGAGCGGTCACGAAGGCCAGGCTCGCCGAACTGCACCTCCAGCGGGGCAGCCTGGACCAGGCGACCGAAGTGTGGCACGAGGTCCTCGACGACTACCCCTTCGTCCGTTCGGGCCGGTTGAGCTCCGCCGTGCACCGGATGCGGACCCGTCTGGCACTCCAGACCAGAGGTCCATCGGTCCGGAATCTGCTGGCCAGAGCGGCCAGCGTCCAGGGCACCGTCCCCCCACAGCGCCCGCCGGGGGAACGCACGGAGGCGAGGAGGAGCTGACGGCCCATCACCTGCGCCGACCGGTCCGACATGCCTGTTCGGCCGATCGGGCGAAGCACTCCACCCAGTCGCCAGGCTTTGGTTCGCATGCGCTTGTGGGTCGTATGAGTGATGATCTGTCGGCCAGGACGGAAGCTGTTCAACGCTGGACGGTTGTCCTGGCACGCTGGCTGGCATGATCTCGAGACGGACGTTCTTCACCGCCACGGGTGCTGCGGCAGCCGTGGCCTCCCTCCCCGCAGGCCCGGCGGCAGCAGCCGGTCCGGCGGCCGACATCGACCCGGACCGCTACGCGGCGGCACTCACGGTGGCTCGGCGGGTGCTGCTCACGGACGAGGCGCACAACGACCTGACGCTCCAGTACCTGAAGATCCTCACCGGGGGCGCTGGGATCGGCCGGGTGGCGCCGCGTGACGTGATCGTGGTCGGTGCCGGGGTATCCGGCATGGTCTGTGCCCGGCTGCTGCTGGCCGCGGGGTACCGGGTGCGGGTCTTGGAGGCCAACCGCAGCCGGGTGGGCGGCCGGGTGAAGACCTTCCGCGGCGACACCTGGCAGGACCAGCGCCTGCGGGCCGAGGCCGGGGCGATGCGCATCCCGTCGAGCCACGTGCTGACGCTCGCCTTGGCGGACCACCTGGGCGTGGCCCGGCGCCCGTTCCACCTGGTCGACGTACCGCCGGACCCGGACCTCAGCTCGGGGGACAGTCAGGTGGTCTACCGCTCCTGGACGGGCGAGACCTTCAGCACCGGCAGCTGCCCGCCGTACACCGCTCCCGCAGGGCTCGGGCAGCGGCTGGTCCACCTGAACGGACAGACCGTCAGCAAGGCGGAGTACGCGGCCGACCCGGGGCCGATGAACAAGTCCTTCGGCTGGGACAGCGCCCAGACCTCCTCCGCCGCCTTCGACCAGGCGCTGGACACCGCCCGGACCTACACCCAGACCAGGAACCCGGACGGGACGTGGACCGACAAGCCCATCGAGGACCGGGTGCAGGGGATGGCCCACCTGCTCAACGACCTGGACGGCTACTCGCTGCTGCGCTACCTCACCGAGGTGGCCCACTGGGGCGACGCCCAGATCCAGGCGGTCGGCACCCTGGAGAACCTGACCAGCCGGCTCTCCTACGGCTTCCTGCACTCCGTGCTGGACGCCGCCGACATCAACCCGGCCGTCACGTACTTCGAATTCTCCGAGGGCACCGACGCGCTCACCACCGCGCTCGCCAAGGGCCTGCCGATCGAGCAGGACCGGGTGGTCACCGACGTGACCGTGGCCGACGGGAAGGTGACGGTGACGGCGGTGCCCGAGACCGGCGCGGAGGACGAGGCGTGCGAGGGCGCCATCGGCGGGGAGGTCCACCAGTACCAGGCGGACGCCGTGGTGTTCGCCGTGCCGTTCGCGACGCTGCGCCACGTGGACTTCGACCCGCTGCTGCCCTACCCGAAGCGCCGGGCGATCAACGAACTCCACCACGACACCGCGCACAAGGTGCTGCTCGAGTTCACCGAGCGCTGGTGGGAGTGGGACGAGGACACCTGGCGCGCCAAGCTCGGCGCCGACTACCGGCCTGCTCCGCACGGCGACGCCCGGCCGGCCGTCGGCGGCGGGTGCGTCAGCGACGAGGCGTGCCGGTTCGTCTACTTCCCCTCCCACCCGAGCGATCAGGGCGCGCCCGGGGGAGTCGTGCTCGCCGCCTACACCTGGGCCGAGGACGCGCAGCGCTTCGACTCCCTCACGCCGGCGGACCGACACACCGAGGCACTGGACCACCTGGCCATCCTGTACGGCGAGCGGATCCGTCGTTTCGCCACCGACCGCTGCGTGTCCCAGTCCTGGCTGCGGAACCGCTGGGCCCTCGGCGAGGCCGTGGTCGAGACCCCGGGGCAGTTGCTGAGCCTGGGGCCGCACGTGGCCACGCCGGTGGACAACCGCCTCTTCTTCGCCGGGGACCACTGCCAACCCCGCTACCACGCCTGGATCGCCGGTGCGGTGGCCTCCGGAGTGGAGGCCGCTTTGCAGGTGAGCTCCGGTGCCTGACACAGGTCCCGGTACCGCACCGGGCCCGACCCCGGCCGCCTCAGCCGACCCGGGATGCCCGGAGGAGACCCCGACTCCGTCGCCGATCACCACCCCGTCCGCGTCCACCACTCCGGGGCCGCCCGCGTCCACGACCCCGGTGCCGACCGGGCCCGCCTCTCCGGCGCCGGTGGTCACGACACCGGCGCCGGTCACTCCGGTGGCACCGGCCCCGGCGGCCGCAGCCGTGCCGAGGCCGTCAGCACCGGTGGCGTCCCCGGCGGCGGCGCCACCGCCGGGGACGCCAGCCGCGGTGGTGCCGCCGCCGGTCCCGCCGCGATCCACGCAGGCACAGCCGCCGCCCGTGGTAGCGACCCCGGCCGCACCAGCTGCCAGCCCGCCGACCGCGATCCTCCCGAGCGTCACGGCCTCGCCCACGGCTGCGGCCACCACGCCGGTGACGGCGGTGGCCACTCCACCGGCCCTGGCCCAGCCGCACGCCGGGTCCGAACTGTCCGTCGTGCTGCTCTCCATCCTGTTGCTCGCCGTCCTCATCCCGGCGGCCATGGCATCCGCCACGTTCAACACCTGGAAGAATTCTTGATCTTCATCATCGCGCCCGTACTCGCCGTGCTCTACAGCGTCGGCCTGCTCGTCCTGGTGGCCCGCGTCCGTCCTGGCGGTGTCGTACCGCATGCCGCCCTGGCCCCTGTCCCGAACCTGCTCGCCGCGGTGGTGGTGCTGCTGTCGAGCTTCGAGGTCGTCACGGGCTGGGCGAACCGCAGCACGTCGAGTCCGCTCCACCCACCGCTGGTCGTCTTCGTCGTGGACGTGGCCGTCGCCGCTTGCCTGCTGGCCTATCCGGCGATCGCCGGTCTGCCGTACTCGCTCCGCAACCGGATCCTGGTGGGCATGTTCGCCATCCCGGTCGGCGCCGTCCTCGCACTCTCCTGGTCGCTGCAGCACTGATCAGGGACGGGGCACGGACACCCCGATCGGCTCCATGCGGTTGTGACATGCACAGGGCCTCATTAGCTTTCGAAGCGTGGTCAGAATCCTCCCCCGCACCGCCCGCGCCGGCGCTCTCGCCGCGGCCCTCCTCCTGGTGGCCGCCCCGGCGGCCCACGCGGCCCCGGCCGCCGCCCCCGCCGCCCCGGCGGCTCCGCCCACCGTGACGCAGCAATCGCTCACCCCCACCACCGCGCTGCCCGACACCCCGGTCGCGGCCCAGCTGGTGGTCAAGTCCTCGGCCTGCTTCACGGCCGCCGTGCTCGGTGTCGGCATCCGCGACGCGGCCGGCGCCAACCTCGACTTCCCCGGCAGCCTGACGAACCAGCAGATCTGCCCGCAGGGGGTGACGCTCACGACCGGCACCCGCTCGTTCAAGGCGGGCACGTACCGGATGTTCGGGTTCTACCAGGACCAGGCCGGTGCCTGGCGCAACCTGCCCGAGCAGATCCTCACCGTCGCCCCGCCGCCCCCGCCGCCCGTCCCGGTGGTGACCCTGGACCAGGTGTCGCCCGCCGACGCGGCCGCCGACACCCCCGTCGCGGCGCAGCTCACCCTGCACGCCTCCTCCTGCTTCACCGCGGCCGTGGTCGGGGTCGGCGTCCGGGACGCGGCCGACAACAACCTGGACTTCCCCGGCGGCGCGGCCAGCCAGCAGATCTGCCCGCAGGAGGTGACGGTCAAGACCGGCGCCCGGAGCTTCCCGGCGGGCACGTACCGGATGTTCGGGTTCTACCAGGACCAGGCCGGCGCCTGGCACAACCTGCCCGAGCGGGCCTTCACCGTCACCCCGGCCTCCGCGCCCGACCCCACCGCGCCGGTGCCCGGCAAGAAGCTGGTCTGGCGGGACGAGTTCGACGGCCCGATCACCGCGGTCAAGTGGAACCAGAGCATCAGCAGCGCCTACCGGTACGGCAACTACAACCCCGACGACGACAAGCTGGACCGGATCGACCCGAACGGCGTCTCGGTGGCCGACGGGGTGGCCACCTTCACCGCGCGGCGCAGTGACTTCACCCTGCCCAGCGGCCGCAAGGCCTGGGACACCGGCCTGATCACCACCGAGAACACGGTGGAGAAGTTCATGGTGAAGACCGGTGACTACGCCGAGACGCGGGTGCGGATGCCCAAGGAGCTCGGCGCCTGGCCGGCGCTGTGGACCTGGCACAAGGGCGCCAACGAGATCGACTCCTTCGAGTACCACCCCGACAACCCGCACCTGCTGGAGCTGACCAACCACGTCCGTCCCGCGCAGAAGTACTGGCCGGACCTGACGGCGGTGAAGCCGGGGGAGTGGGTGACCATCGGCACCCACTACCTCGCGGACTCGGTGGACTGGTACGTCAACGGGGTGCGGGTCTTCGAGGACAAGAAGGGTGTCGGTGCCAACTGGACCGCGTACCTGATCCTCAACCTCTCGCTCTGCTCCGGCGACTTCCACCCGGCGCCCAGCGGCACCGGCCCGATCAGCTTCGCCTCGGATTATGTCCGGGTTTACCGCTGAGTGCCTGTATAAATGCCTCAGACAAGACATGGGCGGTCAAATCCCCTGAAATTAGTCACTTATTCGGGGGATTAACTCGGATAGCGTGCCGCCGTGCTGACACCTACCTAGGACGACGTCATGCCGTTGAGTTCCGCAGTGATTCCCCTCGCGCTCGCCCTCGGGGCGGTCGGGCCGGCCGTGGTCCCTGCCGATCAGCCGTATCCCGTGCCCGTACCGGTCGTCGTGGCCGTCCACCGCGACACCGCGTCACCCCAGGAGGGGGAGAAGGTCACCTACCGGATCGACATCACCAACCGCACCGCGATCGACTACCCCGCCGCGGTGATCGCCCAGCGGATGCCCGGCGGAATGCGGGCCGTCTCCGTCTCGGACGGCGGCACCGCCCAGGGCAAGGAGGTGAGCTGGGGCGTGCACCTGGCGCCCAGCGCCACCGTGCACCGCCGACTGACCGCGGTGATGGGGAAGCAGGACAGGTCGGCCCAGGCCCGATCGAGCCAGGACGCGGTCGAGGCCGCAGCGGAGCTCTCGACCACCACCTGCTTCCGTCCGGACACCGAAGCCCGGCCGATGGGCTGCGGCACCGACCAGTTCGCCCGCGCGGAGGGCTCGGGCTCCGGATCGCTCTGGATCGGCGCGGCCGGCGGTGCCCTGGCCCTGGCCGCCGGGGCCGTCGGGGGCTACCTGCTGCTGCGCAGGCGCGGCACCGGCGGCGTGACCCCCGCGACCGGCTGAGGGGCGGAGAACCGTGCACCCGAAGGTCGACGACAGCGCCCTGGGCGCCTTCATGGCAGTGCAGGCCGACGAAGTCGGCCATGCGGTCTTCCGCCTCAGCGAGGACTGGAGCAGGATTCTCGTCGAGGCCACGGGCGGTGGCGCCGTCCGCCGGCTCGCGCGCAGCCTGCCGCTGACGAGCCCGCGGTTCATCGCCGTCAAAGTCCCGCACGGCGCCGGGGCGGGAGCCCGGAGTCGGCTCCTGTTCCTCACCTGGAACCCGGTCGGCGCCTCGGTGCGGGACAGGCTGCTGGCGACCTGCATCCGGGACCGGGTACGCATGCAGCTCTACGGCGTGGAGGGGCACTTCGAGGTGACGGACCAGGAGCAGCTGGTGGTGCTCACCGAGATGGAGACACCGGGACCGTGAGCGGTTCGGCGGGCTCGGTCTGCTCGGTGGCCCGGGCCGGCCGGGGGCGGCCGAGGACGAAGTGGTCGGGGGCTCCGTCGAGGACGCCGCCCGACGGGTCGTCACTGCCGTCCCGGCGCACCGGGTCCTGTGCGGGGCGGAGGATGTCGCGGACCACCATCGCGCAGAGGTAGAGCGTGCCCAGCAGGTGGAGCGCGATCGCGAGGTGGTACTGGTCCTGGTCGAGGCCGGGCAGGCTGCCGTCGATGGCGTGGGCCAGGTAGGACCAGATGCCGAGGAAGTGCAGTGCTTCGCAGGCCTGCCAGATCAGGAAGTCCCGCCAGCGCGGGCGGGCCAGTGCGGCCAGTGGGATCAGCCAGAGCACGTACTGCGGCGAGTAGACCTTGTTGGTGAGCACGAAGGCGGCCACCACCAGGAAGGCCAGCTGGGCGAAGCGCGGGCGGCGCGGGGCGGCCAGCGCGAGCCAGCCGATGGCCAGGCAGCTGAGCACCAGCAGTGCACCGATCCAGGTGTTGAGGGTGCTCAGCTGCTCGTTCCGGCTCTGCATCAGGATCAGCCAGAAGGAGCCGTAGTCCTCCTTGCGGGTCTGGCTGAAGGTGTAGAAGGTGGCCCACCCCTGCCAGTTGGCGTACATCACCGGGAGGTTGACCGTCAGCCAGGCCACCGCCGCGCCCCCGGCCGCCGCGCGGAACTCACGGCGGCGGCCGGCCCGCCAGCAGAGCACCAGCAGCGGGCCGAGCAGCAGCACCGGGTAGAGCTTGGCGGCGGTGGCCAGGCCGATGAACACGCCCGCCCCCGCCGGGCGGGAGGAGGACCAGTAGGCCATCGCCACGGCGGTCAGTGCCACGGCGAGCAGGTCCCAGTTGACGGTCGAATCCAGCGCCAGGCAGGGTGCCAGGGCGAACAGCAAGGCATCCCAGGGCCGGCGGCGGTGCGTCCTGGCCAGGGCCGCTACCACCACCGCCGCGCAGACCAGCAGCAGCCCGGCGTTGACCAGCCAGAACCACTGCTCCCGGCTCTGGCTGGTGCCGGTGAGCGGGGTGAGCCAGGTGGCCACCTGCATGAAGAGCCCGATGAGCACCGGGTACTCCAGGTACTGCATCGCGGGGGAGGGGTTCGGCAACCGGTCCAGGTACGGGTGGGAGCCCGCCGCGAGACCCCTGGCGGTGAACAGGTGCGGGATGTCGCTGTAGCAGGCGTGGGTGTACTGCTCGGTGGCGCCGTGGAACCAGTCGCCCTGGTAGCAGGGGAGCTTGGCTGCCAGGCCGAGGGCGTAGGTCACCACGAGCGCCAGGGCCAGGAGCGGGGCCGGTGCGGCGCTGAGCCGAGAGCGCCAGGCGGGGAGGGTGGGAAGGGGCGCACGCCGGGTGGATGCCCCCGGATCACTCACTGTCATGCGGCACATGATGGTGCACCAGGTCGGGCCGGGCGGGGGAGGCGGGGGATCCGGGCGGCGTGTTTCCCCGACTCCCTCTAATGGCTCTGCGTAATCAGCCGACCACGAACAGGCGTGGTCTGATGATTCCACCCACCACCGCATGGTCGGCGGTACCCACCCCGACAGCTGGATTCGAGAGGTAACCCATGCCCCCTAACGCCCGAAGCGGTGCCGTCGCCCGGCGCTTCGTCCGTCGGTGCGCCGTTGCTGGTGCAGCGACCACCGTTCTGGCCGCTCAACTGCTGGCCGGTCCGGCCGCCGACGCCCGGGGGCCGGGGCCGTACGGCCCGATCAAGACCCGGGCGACGACCATCGCCAGCAACCCGATCCCGTTCACCACCCGGTACGAAGCGGACATGCACGGCTCGATCACCAGGATCAGCAACAGCCTGATGACCTGTGACGAGACCAAGGCCCCGCTCGACCCGAAGCTGCCGAAGTGCGAGGACGCCCGGACGGGCGCCGGCAGCACGATCCTGCGCAACAACGACTACCCGATGAAGTACATCAACATCGACCCGGGCAGCACCGGCCCGATGGGCGACCCGATCTACTCGGCCAGCTCCGCCGACCTCGGGCTGATCGACGGCTCCACCGTCAAGTACGCCCGGCTGTACTGGGGCGGCACCCGCGGCATCGGCGACACCGTGCTGCCGGAGAGCCAGATCGACGAGGTCTACCTGAAGGTGCCGGGCGAGACGCAGTACCGCAACATCGCCAACGACCAGCCCTCGATCGGCTACATCACCACCGACGACGAGAGCAGCTACCAGGCCTCGGCCGACATCACCGACCTGGTCAAGCAGAGCGGCAACGGCACCTACACCGTGGCCGACATGGACTCGGTGGTGAAGCCGCACAGCTGGGGCGGCTGGTCGATCGTGGTCGCGTACCAGAACGACTGCAAGCCCTACCGCCACATCCACCTGTGGGACGGCTTCCAGGTCGAGCTGCCGTACAGCAAGCCGCACGAGTTCGACCTGACGGGCCTCGAGACCCCGAAGAACCAGGCCGACGTGCACGGCAAGCTCGGCTTCGTGGTCTACGACGGTGACCTGCGCTGGTACGGCGACACGCTGTCGATCAAGAGCACCAACGGCCCGCTGACGCCGTTCACGGACGTCAACCACGTGGCGAACGACGCGTTCAACTCCACCATCGAGGAGCTGACCCCGTCCGACCAGTTCGCCCGCAACCCCTACAACCGGAACAACTTCGGTTACGACTCCAACCGCTGGGACATCTCGCCGTTCCTGCGCTCCGGGGACACCGACATCAAGGTGAGCTTCGACACCCAGGGTGACGGCTACGACCTCGGCGTCTTCTACGCCTACGTCAACCTGGACGACTCGATCGACGGCTGATCAGCCCTCGACCGACGCCGCCCCACCCGGCACCGGGTGGGGCGGCGCACGCGTCTGGCCGACTGGTAGGTGGCCCGTGCGGCCCGACAGGAGAACGACATGACTCGGTTGTACGGCTTCGCCGACCACACCGGACAGAGCCTCTTGGAGGCGGAAGCAACCGCGTTGCGGAAGACCACGGCCGTGGCACTCACCGGGCTGCCGAGCCGTCCGCTGGTGAGCTGGATGAACGGCGAGGGCTACCGAACCACCCGGGGAGGGCTCTGGTCGGTCGGGACGCTCTGCAGACTCCTGGCCAATCCGACCATCGCCGGCCTCGAGTTCGAGGCCGGCGTCCTGGTCCCGAACGGCCGGCCTGGGATCATCACTCCCGACCAGTACCGTCTGCTCCAGTCGAGGCGCCGCGACCGCCTCCAGTCCGAGCGTCGCCACGCGGTCGAGGCCGAGAGCCTCCTCGGTCTGGGACTCCTCAGGTGCGGCATCAGCCTCGCTCCGCTGACCGCCTCCGTGGAGCACGGTGCGGAGGGGGCTTCGTACGGCTGTCCGCACGAGCGGATCCGCGGCGGTGCGGCCTGCCGGCCCGTCAGGACTCCGGTGGACGTGGCAGACCGGGCTCTCGCCGAGTGCGGCCGCCGGCACCTCGCCGCACCGGGTGGCGTCGAGCACGTCCTGCTGCTCCAGCAGGGGGTGCTGGCTGACTGGGTAGCCGTCCGCAGTCGGCTGTCCGATCTCAGACAGGCTGCCGCCCTGCCGGCCCGGGCGCTCGCCGCAGGAGGGATGACGGCCGAGGAGTACCGCCGGCAGACGGAAGTGCTGAACGAGCAGTTGCGGTCCGAGCTGCTGCTGGAGGCAGAGCTGGTAGGGCCGGCGAATTGCAGTCGGGCGTCCGTCGAGCTGATGGCGGTGGACTGGCATGCGTCGTCGGTCGCGGATCGACGAGCTGTGCTCCGGCTGCTGTTCACTCACGTCGACGTACTCCCGTCCGGTGACGGGGCGGCCGGCGGCGACGGATCGACCCGGATCCTCGCGCACGGCCGGGCGGTGGATCCCTTCGCGTCCGCCAGGGCAGGGGTGCGCGCATGAGCTGGACGGACCTGGCCATCCTGACCGGCAGTCTGCTGCTCGTGACGCTGACCCTGCACGTGCTGCAGCGCGTCAGCCCCTCGGGCGTGCGGATGTCGTACAACGACGTGGCCGGCTTCATCTTCGCGGTGGTCGGGGTCCTCTACGCCGTGCTGCTGGCCTTCGTGGTGATCGTGGTCTGGCAGAGCTCCGAGACCGCCAAGGACACCACGTTCAAGGAATCGAACGCACTGGCCGGAGTGTACTGGATGTCCCGTCAGATGCCGCTGCCGCAGGGCGCGGTGCTGGAGGGCCTGACGGTCTCGTACGCCCACGCGGTGATCGACACCGAGTGGCCCTTGATGCGGGACCATCAGAGCTCTCCCTCCGCCACGGCCCTGCTCTACCAGATGCGTGACACGGCGCTGGGGTTCCAGCCCGCCGACCAGCGGCAGTCCGTGCTGTACGACCACCTGGTCACCAACATGGACGAGCTGGCCGGCCAGCGCCGGGCCAGGCTGAACGAGATCACCGACGTGGTGCCGCCGCTGCTCTGGGCGGCGCTGATCATCGGTGCCGTGATCACGATCGGCTTCACCTTCCTGTTCGGGCTCTCCAACACCTGGGTGCACGTGGTCATGGTGCTCAGCCTGACGGCCCTGGTCTGCCTCTCCCTGATCACCATCCGCAACATGAGCTACCCCTTCGACGGGGTGAGCCCGGTCGAGCCCACCGCTTTCCAGGTGTTCCTGTCCCGGTTGCCCCCGGCGCGCTGAGCCGGGGCCCGGCTGCCTGGCAGGAGGAGATCTTCGGTGTGACGATCGGTGCATGGTCGACTCCGGGGCAAGGAAGCCTCCCTCGGTGATGTTCACCGAGACCCAGGCGAATGAGGCGATGGACCTCCTCGCCAAGGCGGTGGCCGACGGGTCGCTGCCCGAGCGCGGGGCCGCGCTGGCCGCGGACTACCGGCTGGCGCGGCAGGTGCTGGACCGTGCGAGTGTGGGCATCGCCGTGTTCGACTCGGCGCTGCGGTACCGCTACGTGAACCAGGCGTTGTCGGTGGTGAACGGGGTGGCGGTGGCCGATCACCTGGGCCGGCGGATCGTCGAGATCGTGCCGGGCATCAACGTGGACGAGGCCGAAGGGGCGCTGCGGGAGGTGCTGGCGGACGGACGGCCCCGGTCGATCACGGTCGAGGGTACGACGGGTTCGGGCCGCCCCGGTCGGCTGAGGTGGTGGCACAACGCGTACCACCGGGTCGAGGGAGAGGCCGGGGCTGCGGCCGTGGCGGCGATGGTGGTGGAGATCACCGAGGACCGGCGGATCATGCGCGCACTGCACCGGGCCCGATCCCGGCTCGCGCTCCTCGACCAGGCCGCCACCAGGATCGGCACCACCCTGGACGTGCAGAAGACCTGCGAGGAGATGGCCCACCTGCTGGTCCCCGGCCTCGCCGATCTGGTCATCGTCGACATGCTCGACCTGGAGCGGCTGCCCGCCCCGGCCGGCCCGGTGCGGCTGCGAAGGCTGGCCCTGAGCGCCGTGCCGGCGCTGCGGGAAGTGGGCGCCGTCTTCGGTGCGCAGGGGGCGGTGGTCGAGGCGCAGCCGTTCTCGGGCGTGTGGCGGTGCCTGGACGAGCAGCGCCCGGTGGTGTCCAACTTCCCCGACGACGGAGAGCTGCGCGGCCTGGCCCGAGGCGCCGAGCACGTCGGGAGGTTCAGGGAGCTCGGCATGCACTCGGTCTGTTACCTCCCGCTGACGGCCGGTGCGGAAGCCATCGGGGCGGTGCTGTTGGTCCGTGCGCACGGCACCACGAGTTTCACCGACCGGGACGTCGCACTGGCCGGCGAGCTGGTCGCCCGGGCGGCAGGCGCCATCGGCAACGCCCAGCGCTACACCGAGCAGCGGGACGCGGCGATGCTGTTGCAGCGCGCGCTGCTGTCCACCCGCACCGTGCCGCACCCGGACGTGGAGTGCGTCGGCCGGTACCTCCCGTCCGGCTCCGGCGCCGAGGTGGGCGGCGACTGGTTCGACAGCATCGCGCTGCCCGACGGCACCACCATGCTGGTGGTCGGCGACGTGATGGGCCACGGGCTGGACGCCGCGGCATCCATGGCGGAGTACCGGTCGACGGTGCGGACACTGGCGTTCCAGCAGTTGCCGCCGGAGGAGGTGCTGGGCCAGGCCGATCGCGCGGCGCAGATCCTGGAACTGGAACGGATGGCCACCTGTCTGGTGGCCGTGCTCGACCCCCGGGATGGGACGGCCGTGTGCGGATCGGCCGGGCACCTGCCGCCGCTGGTCGTCACCGGTCGGGGCGAGAACGTCCTGCTCGACCTCCCGGTGGGCGCGCCGTTGGGCGCCGGGGCGGGCCCGTACACGAGCCGGCGGGTGGAGTTGCCGGCGAATTCGGCTTTCCTGCTCTACACCGACGGTCTGGTGGAGCGGCGTGGGGAGGACATCGAGGACCGCCTGAACGCCCTGGCCGCCCTGCCCCTGGACGCTCGCGCCCCGCTGGACCGTCTGCTCGACACGGTGCTCTCGCGACTGGCGACCGAGGACGTCGAGGACGACGTGGCCCTATTGGTCGCGCGGGGCCGGCGGTGACCGGATCCGCTCTCGATCACCCGGTGAGCGCGCCCGGCTCGCGGAACGGGCGGGACCCGTGAGACCAATGGGGCATGGACGGAGAAGACCCCTCCAGCCGGTGTGAGGCTGCTGCGTGAGCGGGGCCGCGTCGCGCCTCGGGCCCGTGCTGCGGGCGGTGTGGCCGCTGAGGGTGCCGCTGCTGATCCTGCTCGTGATCACCGCGGTAGACCTGGCGACCGGACAGGACACGATCTTCTACCCCTTCCTGATCCTCTGCCCGGCCCTGGCCACGCTCTCCGCCACTCCCCGGGGCGTGATCGTGCTCGGCGCGCTCTGCCTGCCCGCCCGCTACCTGCTCTCGCGGTACGACCACGACGAAGAGCCGATGACCTCCACGGTCTTCGTGATCAACACCGTGGTGTTCGTGGCGGCGATCGGGCTCTGTGCGTACCAGGCCGCAGTGCGGATCCGGCGCGAGAACACCCTCGCGGACGTGACCTCGGTCGCCCTCGCGGCGCAGGAGGCCCTGTTGCCCGCCCTGCCGCAGACGGTGGGTGCCGTGCGGATCAGCATGCGGTACTTCGCTGCGGCGGCCGAGGCGCGGATCGGCGGCGACCTGTACGCGGCGATGGACACCGAGTTCGGCACCCGCGTCCTCATCGGGGACGTTTGCGGCAAGGGGCTGGGTGCCGTCCGCACCGCCTCGATCGTCCTCGGCGCCTTCCGGGAGGCGGCTCTGGACCACAAGGGCCTGGACGCGGTGGCCCGGCAGGCCGACGCCAGCGTCGCCCGGTTCAGCGACACCGGGGACTTCGTCACGGCGCTGCTGGTCGAGGTCCACCCCACTCACCTGAACCTTCTGCACCGCGGCCATGTCGCGCCGATCGTGGTCGGGCCCTCCGGTGTCCGGGATCTCGACCCGCCCGCTCCGGGCCTGCCGCTGGGTCTGGGCCACCTCGCCGGCGAGGCGGAGGGTCACTGGACGGTCACGTTCGACCAGGGGGAGGTGCTCGTGCTGGTCACCGACGGCGTGCTGGAGGCCCGGGACGCGCGGGGGGAGTTCTACCCCCTGCACGACCGGCTCGACGTCCTCATGCGACGCTCGGCCTCCGGGCGGCCCTGGAGCCAGGCCGAGCTGGACCGCGCCGCCGACCGGATCGGCGCCGACCTGCTCGGCCACGGCCATGGCAAGGGACGGGAGGACGATGCCGTCGTGCTGCTGGTCACCCGCTACCTGCCGGACTGAGGGGGAGGTCCGTCGCCCGGGTCACCGAACCTGGTGACGGGGGGTCAGGAGGACCTGTGGACCCGGGGGGACGGCGGCCGGCAGGACGGCCATCTCCTCGAAGAGGAGGACCAGGGCCGCGCGATGGTGCCAGGGCGGCAGCTCCGGCCAGCTCCGGGGCGGTTGCCACCAGCCGACCGGGGGGAGCAGAGCGAGGGTGCTCAGTCGGCGGGCCTGGCGATCGGTCTCGGCTTCCTCGACTGCCGGCTGATGCTCCGGGCTCTCCATGGCCCAGAAGTCGAGGGTGGCGCGGTGCGCGTCCAACACCGCCTGGGTCGTGGCGAGCAGCCCGTGGCGGGCGGCGTAGAGCTCCTCGGCCGCCGCCAGCACGTGGCGGTTCACGACCGGGGCCGCCACCCGCACGGCGCCGCACCCCGGCGGGCCGTCGGTGGCCTCCGTCCGGCAGATGTACTCCGCCGCCGTGCCGGGCGGGTGCGGTGCTCCGGTCAGGAAATTGCCGCACGCACCGCAGATCGCGAGGCCTCCTAGCAGGGCGAGCGCTTCGCAGCGCGCCGTTGTGCAGGGGGAGGCGTCTGGGCAGGACATGGGACTCCTCGTCGGGCGCCGGGCGGGTCCAGCCCGGGTACCCCGAGGGAACCACAGCCCGGCGGCCCCAGCCGAGTTGCGGCCGTTCTCACAGCGTGACATTTCTGTATGCAGATCATGTACGTTCTGTGATGAAGGAGTTTCCGTGACAGTTGTCCGTCCCGCCCGCAGCCGTCGCTCGGCCGCCGTGGCTGCCGCCGTCCTCGTCGCCTCCGGCCTGCCGCTGGCACTGACGGTGGGTGAGGCCCGCGCCGCCGACGCCGGGTGCACCACCTCGGGCACCACCATCGAGTGCCCCAACGGCATCCCCATCGGTGCCACCCTGGACGCCAGTGCCGCCACGACGGTCACCATCACCGGATCGGTCCTCGGCCGCCTGGTCAGCACGTCCGCAGGAGTGCAGACCATCACGGTCAAGGCCGCCGCCGGCCCCGGCATCGGCGCTGCCGACAGTGCGGGCAACGGCACCGTCAGTCTCCACGGCAGCGACATCAGCCTCGACGTGACGGGTGGGACGGGTCGTAGCGGCAGTGACGGCAATCTCGACATCACCGGCAGCAAGGTCAGCCTGACGGGTGGTCCGAGCGCTCAGGGCGGGAGCGGCGCCAAGGCCGGCGACGGCAACCACGGCACGATCACCGGCTCCGGCCGGGTCACCCTCACGGGTGGGGCGGGCACGGCCGGTGGCACCGGCAGCGACGGCTCGGGGCTGCTCGACCAGAACGGCCATGCCGGTGGGGTCGGTGGCTTCGGCGGGGCCGGCAACAGCGGGCAGGTCACGGCCGACTCCGTCCTCGCGACCGGTGGGAGCGGTGGTACGGGTGGCGATGGGGGCCACTACTACAAGATCAAAGGTCTGCTGAAGTTCGAGTTCGGCAACGGTGGTGCCGGGGGTGCAGGCGGCGACGGCGGGGCCGGGAACGGTGGGCAGCTCACCGCCACCAGCGTCACCTCGACCGGCGGGGCCGGCGGCACCGGGGGCTTCGCCGGGACCGGCAACTACGGCGGGCGGGGCGGCACGGGCGGCGGGGGCGGGGCGGGCAACACCGGGTCGGTCACCGTCAGTACCGGTGCGGTCGCCCTCACCGGCGGCGCCGGTGGGAGCGCCGGGGCGGGGAACGAGGGTGGCACCCGAGGCGGGGACGGCGGGAGCGGTGGCGTCGGCGGAGCGGGCAACAGCGGGAAGGTGACGGCCGAGCAGACCTCCGCCACCGCCAGCGGCGGCAACGGCGGCCCCGGCGGGCTCGGCGGTAGCGGCAACTACTACACCCCGACCCCGGGCGGTCCCGGCGGCGGGGGTGGTGCCGGTGGCAGCGGCAATCTGGCGGGCGGCACCGTCGCGGCCGCGGTCGCCGGCGCCGGCGGGGGCAGCGGGGGCAACGGCGGGGCCGGCGGGAAGGGCTCGGGTTCGACCGGGACCGCCCGGGGCGGCTCCGGTGGCATCGGCGGCCCCGGGAACGGCGGCACCGTGACGGGGACCGCCGATGTCGAGAACGCCCTCACCGTCGCGGGCGGCGTCGGCGGCCGGGCCGCCGACGGATTCTCCACCGCCGACGGGGGTGCGGCCAACGGCTCTTCGGGCACGGTGACCTCCGGCGCCATCAACAGCCGTAACTCCTCCCAGGTCAACCGCATCGTGTCCAACGGTGACAACAACGGCCTGCTCCAGGCCGGCCACGGCTACGCGCCGGTCGCCAACACCATCACGGTCAACGGGAACAACACCAGCGCCCGTGGCCGGGGCATCAACGGAGGGCCCGACTTCGCCATCTGCGAGGTAACGGGAACTCAGGGCAACAAGACCAACTGCCTGGCTCCATGAGGCTCGTACCCTCCGGTGCGGCGTGAGCCCTGCCTCCCGCCGCCGGCGCAGCAGCCGTACACCACGGGTGCTGCGCCGTTCAGGGGCCACCACGGTCCGGAAGCGCTGCCGGGCCACCGTCCGTTCGTTGAGCCAGACATGACGATCCACTCGTTCCCTACCGCGACCGCCGGCGGCCACGTCCTCGGACCGAGCGCAGCCATCGACCTCGCCCTGGCTGTCCTCGACCAGGACGGCCCCGCAGCCGCTGCCGTCATCCGCCGACTGCGCGCCACCGCCCAACCCGACCGCCAGGCCCACCAGTGCGAACAGCGGCTGAACCAGATGCTCGCCACCGCACTGGGCAGAGCCGGCGTCCGCCCGGCCGACGTCGAGGGCACCATGCCCACGGACCCCCTGGCCGACTGCACCGCGCTACTCCTGGACCTCATTCAGTACCCCGTCGAGACCGAGTACGCGGTCGCCGCCCTCGTCCACGGCGACCTCGGTCCGCTGCGCCGCCTCCACGGCACGCCCGGTCTCCTCGCCCGGGCGGTCACGGCGGTCGGTCTCGGCCTGGTCGTCCAGTCGCCGACCCGGTTGCGCCGCAGACTGATCGCCGAACGTTCCTTCCTCGGCTGACGCGGCCTCGGTCGGTCGGCTCAGCGCGGGGTCAGACCCGCCTGCGCGGCCAGCAGCGCGGCCTTGACCCGGCTGTCCGAACCGGTGCGCTCCAGCACCGTGTCCACCAGTTCCTTCACGGTGTCCGGGCCCGCGCCCAGGCGGAGGCAGATCTCCAGGTTGGGCATGCCCTCGCCGAGCATCGCCAGCACCTGCCGCTCGCGCTCGTCCAGCGCGGCCACCCGCTGCTCGGGGGAGAGCGGGCCCGGCGCGGCCGCCGCGGCGGCGGGTTCGGTGGCGGCCAGCATGCGCTTGACGACCATGCCGGTGACGGCGGGGGAGAGGACGGCGTCACCGGCCGCCGCCGCCCGGATCGCGGTGATGATCTCCTGCGGGCTGTCGTCCTTGAGGAGGAAGCCGGTGGCGCCCGATGCCAGGGCCCGGGTGACGTTGGCCTCGTCGCCGAAGGTGGTCAGCATGACCACCGCCAGGTGCGGGTCCAGCGCCAGCAGCGGGCCGATGGCGGCCAGGCCGTCCAGGACCGGCATCCGGATGTCCACCAGTGCCACGTCCACTTCGGTGCGCGCGGCGAGTTCGAGGGCCTCGGCCCCATCCGCGGCCTCCGCCACCACCTCCACGCCCTCGGCCTGCCGCAGGATCAGCCGCACGCCCGCGCGGATGCTCTCCTCGTCGTCGGCCAACAGGACCCGGATGGGTGGCGCGGTAGGGCCGGACTCGACCGGAACACCCTCTTCGTCAGCGGTCACGGTGCCTCCGGGCGTTGCCGCGGCTCCTCAACGGGCCAGCGGAGTGGTGAAGTCGGCGATGTCCGTCAGGGAGTCGCCGTCGAAGCAGTACCGGGTAATCATCAGCCGGTCCTGCGCATCGGTCGTGGAGGTGTAGGGGTACACGCAGTGGGTTGACTCGGTTGGTCGAGCGGGCTCCCTGCCCTCCGCCGCCGAGCGGACCGCAGGGCTGTCCGGGCCCACCACCGCGACGAGCGCGTTCGTCGACATGCCCAGGTGAACCACCCGCTGGGGTGGCGGCCCGGCGTAGATCTCGCTGTGCTGCAGCACCGTCAGCCCCGCCAGCAGCGTGGCCCCGAGCCCGGCGAGCCCCAGGAGCGCCGACACCCCGACGGCCAGCCGGCTGCGGGCCGCCTCCACACCGGCCGGCAGTCCGGCGTCCGCCGGAGCCAGGCGGACGGCGAGATCCTCGCCCGCCTGCCCGCCCGAGGCCACGGGACCGCCGGGGCCGGGAGCTGTCGGGATCTTTGCCAGCACCCGGTACCCGCCGTCGGCCGTCGGCCCTGCGGCGAACCTCCCGTCGAGCAGGGAGATCCGTTCGCCCAGCCCGGCCAGGCCGCGTCCGGTGCCCAGGCCGGTGGTCGCTGCGGGCGGGGTCGGCGGCGGCCCGTTGCACACCTCCACCAAGACCGAGGCCTCGCCGACCCGTACGGCCACCGCGACCTCGGTCAGCGCTGCGTACCGGTGCACGTTGGTCAGGGCCTCGCGCACGACCCGGTTGACCGCGCGTCGTACGGAGGGCTGCACCCCGCTCAGGTCGCCGCCCTCCCAGGCGAGCCGGACGCCGACCCCCGCTGCCCGCGACTCCTGGACCAGCGCTTCGATGTCGGGACGGGTACCGGTGGCGTCGGTGAGCACGTCGGTACCGGTGTCACGGCGCAACGGGCCCAGGACGCCGAGGACTTGCCGCAGCTCCTCCATGGCGTCCCGGCCCGCGCGGCGCACTTGGCCGGCCTCCTCGGCCAGGTCCGGCGCGGCGGAGGTGAGCGCCAGCTCCAGGCCGCCCGCGTGCAGCGCGATCAGGCTGAGCCGGTGACCGACCAGGTCGTGCATCTCGGCCGCGATCCGCGAACGCTCCGCCGTCCGTGATTCGCTCTCCACCGACTGCCGGGCTTGCTCGGCCACGGCGGTCCGTTCCCGCAGGGCGCGTACCAGCCGGTCCTGCTGCCCGGCCACCGTGCCGACCAGCCCGGGGACGACCACCCCGACAAGCGAGACCAGGAGCCCGACCTGCACGGCGTACTGCCACCGGCCACCCTGCCAGCCCTCCCGGTAGGCCACACTGACGGCGACCGGCAGCAGCGCGCAGCCGAGCACCGCGAGGTCGCGGGCCCGGGGGCGCTCGCCGCGGCGCGCGGTGCCGAAGGCGATCAGTGCACAGAGCATCGCCAGCGCGGGCGTGAGCCCGAGCAGCAGCGACATGCCCGCCAGTGCCGTCTTCGGGTACCAGTGCCTGGCGGCCACCAGCCCCAGCGCGGTGAGCGTCAGCCCGGTGATCCACTGGTGGCTGAGAGTGCCACGGAACCCCGAGCTGCTCAGCACCGAGAAGGTGACCAGCACGACCAGACCGGCCGACACCACTTCGGCCAGCAGCAGTGGTGCGGACGCCTTACGACTGCGAGTGCCTGCCGCGCGTTCAGGCGGAGGGGTGACGGGAAGAGCGGAGCCGACGCGCATGCTGCCGATTGTCGCCCTGGGCCGAGCCGACACCGGTGGACCTCGCCGCCCTTGGACCGGGAACCCAGCCGATGGCCTACGTCGCACAGGGGCCGGCCCGAGTGCCATGCGGGTCCTGGCGCATGCAGGGTGGGCCGGGGGAACGAAGGCTCGGGGTCGCTCCCGCTGCCGGCGGCGTTGACCCTGGCAGCCGTCACCGTGCGCTCCTCGGCCGCCCCGGACCCGGCGGCCGCCGCGCACCGCACTCCGACCGGGACATCCGCAGCGGACACCGGGGCGGGCGTACCCGGTCGACCGACCGCGCGTGCTGCGCTCGGCGGACGTCGCCTGGAGATCTCGCAGCGGTCCGGTCGCAACTGTGCGATCCGGCGCGGGTCGTGCAGAAGAGCCCGGAGACCATGCTGCTGAAGGGGGGTGCCGCCGGCGCCGCCGACCCCGCCCGCACCGACCCCACCTGCACCGGTGCAGGTGCCGAACCCGCCGGCTCCGAAGCCGTCCCTTCTCCCCGAGCGTGCGGCGTCGGGCTCGGGGCCCGAGCTGGCTCGCACCGGTGCGTCCGTACCGCTCGTCAGCTCCTTCCTGCCGGCCGGCTCGGCCGTGGCGGCCGACGGCCTGCTGACGGTCAGGACCCGGCGCAGGCTTCGCGGCCAGGAATCGGCCACCCTGGTGCCCTATGACCGTCGAGCCGCCCAGGCGGCCCGCCGGGATGCCGTAGGAGTGAGGCCACTCCGACGGCGGCATGTCGCAGCCCTTACGATCAGTCCGGATTCCATACGGTCGCCCTCATGGGACTCGCAACCATGGCCTCAGGAGTCGGGATCGCCGCCGCACTGCTGCTCAGCGGTACGCTCCCCGCCCATGCCGACACGCCTCCCCCGAACACCCTGGCGGCGCGGTCATGCGGGCCGGAGGCCGCCGCAGCCGTTCCCGCCGCAGCCGGCCCGTGCGTCGACGGCCCCGGCGGGCCGACCACCACCGACCAGCTCACCGTCTCCGGGCAGACCCTGGGGGGAACCGGCGGCCCCTTCACCACGATCCTCACCCAACCGGACGGGCAGACCGTGGGGCTCGGGGCGTTGACCACCACTCAGCAGGGCACTCCGGGCCCCATCGGCACCTTCGGCAACGGCCCGACCGGCTTCTCCACCCTGACCGAGTACTTCCCCGCGCCCGACGGCACCGGCACCTGGGCCGCGACCGGCGCCCTGTGCAACGGCGTGCCCGCACCCATGGCCGTCACCGAGAAGGTCGGCGCCTCCTTCACGGTCGGTCTCACCGCAGCGGCCCGGGTGGACTGCGTGATCACCAACGCCTGGACCCCAGCTCCCCACATCGACCTCAGCACGACGACGTTCGGCGGGATCGGCGAGGTCACCTTCACCGTGCGGCCCGTGGGCTCCGCCGAGGCGGCCCGGACTCGGACCACCACCGCGACCACCAGCAGAGCCGGCCTCCCGGCAGTCGCTCCGGTGGTCACCGATCTGCCCCTGGGGCAGTACGCCATCACCCAGCGGCACGGCGCCGTCGCCACGGGCACCTGGAGCCCCACCCATGTCGTCTGCGACGGTTCCGACCAACCCATCGAAGATGCACCCGTCATTGTCGACATCACTGCACAACACCCGGTTGTGGCGTGCCGTTTCAGCGCGACCCTCGTTGCCCCTGACCTGCCTCCGCAGCCGACGGCCACCCCGGCCGCAGACCGCCGACCAGTGCCGCCGAGTACTCCGCACCCGCACGCAGCCCACCCCGACCGCACCGGGAACCTCTCGCCACTGCTCGTCATCTCCTCGGTCATGGTCGCCGTGCTCCTCCTCGGCACCGCCGTGCTCCTCACAGCGGCCCGCCAGCGTCCTCGACGGCGGGCGGAGGACTGTTCACGGCCCGTCGCCGAGGGGACCGTTCAAGGCCTGTTCGAACCGGCGGGCCGGGTCTTCCCCCAGGGTGGGGGGATCGCGGCTTCATGCGGTGAGGGTGATCTCGAGCACGCCGAGCCCAGCGCTCCGTCCGGCCTTCGCCGCCGGTGATACCGGTGCGGTGTGAGCGGTGTGGCCAGCCGCAGTTGTCGATGCCGACCTCGACCGGGAACTCCACCGAGAAGGCGGTCGGGCCGACGGCGTCGACCTCGGTGGCGGGATCCTGGTCGACACCCACCGTTCCGGGGGCCTGGACATCGTTCCCGTCCGGGATGTAGACGCACACCAGCGCGCCGCTCGTCGCCGCGTGCGCGGCCGGGGCCGAACCGGCTTCGAGGACGAACCGGCCTTGGGAGGACCCGCCTGACGTGCGGTTCTCGGCATCCGCCCACGTGGTGCCGTCGTACGTACCGCCATGACCCAGATCACGTACGGCCGTTCGAGGGATCCTTGCGTCCCTCTACAGCTGATCGAATGTCCAGGTGAGTACCACCTGTCCCGGTTCCGGGACGCCGCCGGCGCGGCGGTACGTCGCCAGTGCCGCCGCGTTCTCCTCGTCCGTGATCGTCCACACGCCGTAGCAGCCCCGTTCACGTGACAGGGCCGCGAGCGCCGACACCAGGGCCCGGCCGATGCCACGTTCACGGAACGACTCGTCCACGCCCAGCTCGTACAGGAACATCTCGGTTCCCTTGTCCGGATGGGTCATCTCGACGCCGGTGACCATCCCCGCCGGGATGCCCTCCAGGTAGGCGATCAGGAGGTGATGGCCCTCGTCCGCCAGGAACCGCTCGGTGGCCTCCCGCCCTGGGGCGGTGTCGAAGAGGTGTCCGGCAGCGTTGACCGCCTCAACCTGAGTGGCACGACGGATCTCCATCCAAGGATCCTGACACGCACCGGCCTTGGAGGTCGGCCATTTTTTCGCGGAGTGATCCCGACGCCGAATCCAGCGCCACGGCCTTCGGAACACCACCGCTCTGGCCACCGCTGCGCCGCCCCGTCGGCCGCCCGAGGCGGGCAGCGCTACCGCCGCCTCTGCCCGGACTTGCTCCTTGAGCGGAGAGGGTGACTCCCACCGGGACTGCGCACCGTCCGGCAGCCCCCATGGCCCGGGCACCGGCGGTCGGCCCGGCACAAGGCAGACGCCGCCGCTGCGCCGTCGGGCTCGTGACTGGGTCCCGACCAACCTGTTCCTCCGGTACCAGGCCCCGGCCGGCACCGGTGACGACTGCCCGCCCGACCACGGCGGCCACCAGGCCGCGGCGCCGGCCGGCCCCGGGGCACCGAAACCTTCCGGCCGCACCCGCTCCGCCATGGCCCGGAGGTGCCCTCTTGACCCCTCGGGCGGCTCCCGGACCGGGTATGCGGCCACCTGGCCCATCCGCCGGGCGGTACCCGGAGCGGGCTGTCTAGCGTGACGGGAGAGGGCGGAACCCCCCGCCCACGACAGAAAGTGAGCTCGACGATGAGCAAGCTTGTTGCCCGTGCCCTCGCCGGCGCCGCGCTCGCGGCCGGGATCCTCGCCGTCCCCGCGGCCGGTGCGGCCTTCGCCGCCCCGATCGACCGGGGCGGCGTCACCGAGGAGTACAGCCACCAGGTCACGGCTACCGCCGGGGACGTGAGCTACAGCGAGAGCGAGATGTACTCCTACACCAGCGACGGCTGGTCCAACGGCTACCAGGAGCACGGCCACCTCGGCTACGGCCCGTACCGCTACTACGGCGGCGGACTGCTCGGGCTCGGCCTGATCATCCTCTGACAGCCACCGCACCAGCGAACAGCTGACGGTGGCGGGGCCCCGTGCGAAGGAGCCCCGCCCGCGCGCACCAACCCCTGAGGTGACGGGTGCGCACACCGCTTCTTCGGCCCACCTGTCAGCGCGGACTGCCCATGCTCCCGTTCTTCACCCATTCGGCCGCAGTCACCGGCGGCTAGCGCCAGCACCAGCACCGCACACAGACACCCGAGGACACAAGGCGCCGCCCGCAGGCGACGGCCTCCCAGCGCTTTCCCAGGGCCCGGCAGCCGACCGCCGGGCAACGCACCGCCCCGTACGGCCCCTCGTCGGGCCCGTTGCGCCCATCCCGCCCCGTGCTCGGCGGTCTACACGGGCTGACCTGGTGTGAGCTTCACCCGGTGGGATTGCCGGGTATCGAGCGCGACGTACGTCATCACCACCTGCTCTTCGCCGTCGGAGCCGGCTCCACGGGTTCTGGCGGCTCCGTGTTCCCCGTCGGACCGGGGATGGTGTGTTCGGTGTCGTGGGGGCGGAGAGCATCCGGACGGCGGCGGGGCGGTTCTCTTCTACCGCACGGGCCGTCCCCACCCCGTACGACGGTTGACGTGCCGCGCGGTTCCTGTCAGCGCGGCGCGGGGGTGGTCTTCCCGGTGGTCAGTCGCGCGAGTTGCCGGTGGGCGTCGATGCGCTTCAGCGCGGCGGGGCCGGTGACGTCCGCGAGCGACAGGTGCGTGCCCTCCGTTCCGTAGGCGCCGGCCGCCTCCCGCCAGCCGTCGGGCTCGACGCCGAACCGCTTGCCGAGCACCGCGACGCACATCTGCGACTTCTGGCGGCCGAAGCCGGGCAGGAACATGAGCCGGCGCAGGAGGTCCGCGCCGGTGCCTGCCGTGCGCCACAGCGCTTCGGGTTCGCCGCCGTAGTTGGCCACCAGAGCTTTGCAGAGGTTCTGGACCCGCTTGGCCATGATGGCGCCGTGGCAGTGCACGGCGGGTGCCGCGGTGAACAGGGCCGCGAGTTCGGTGATGTCGTGGTCGGCGATCGTACGGGTGTCCAGCCGTGCCGTGCCCATGCGCCGGGCGATGGAGTGCGGTGCGGCCAGTGCGGCCCCGATCGGCACGTGTTCGTCGAGAAGCACACTGACGAGCACGGCCAGCGTCCCGGTGCGGGGCACCCGGCGGGCCCCGGCCGCTGGCCGGGGGGAGACAGGGGCATTCAGCAACGCCAGCACGGGCCCTCCTCGTCACTACCGGTCGGACAGCGACCAGTGTGACTGGTACCGGACAATCCAGACATCATCGACGCGCCGCCGGAGCACCGAGGCCACTCCGGGTGGGACCGGAGTGGCTACCGGCCGAGGCCACCTCCGGCGACGTGGCGGCGGCCGGGACGGCGAGCGCCTCCAGAGCTGTCCGCAGCGGCCGCATCGCCGGGTCCGGCACCACCGGCGCGTCGGCGGCCGTCTCGGCGGGCCGGCCCGTCTCGGTCGTGGTCGACTTCGCGGATCCGGGTTCTTGTCGCTGCGGGTGAACTGGCCGTAAGAGGTGGGTCAGGTCGCCGAGCCGGGTGGGCCGGGGAGGGTCCGCAGGACCAGGGCCACATTGTGGCCGCCGAAGCCGAAGCTGTTGCAGAGTGCGGCCGTGGGGCGTGGTGGCAGCGGGCGGGGTGAGCCGGTGACGACGTCGAGGCCGATCATCGGGTCGGGGTGGTCGAGGTTGCGGGTCGGCGGCACCAGGCGGTGGTGGAGTGCCAGTGCGGTGACGGCGGTCTCGATCGATCCGGCCGCGCCGAGCGCGTGCCCGAGGCCGGCCTTGGGGGCGAAGACGGGGATCTCGGCGGCGTGAGCCCCGAGGGCCCGGATGAGAGCCTGTGCCTCGGCGCGGTCTCCGAGCGGGGTCGAGGTCGCGTGGGCCTTGACCAGGCCGAGGCCGCTCGGGCGGATGGCGGAGTCGGCGAGGGCGGCGGTGATGGCGGCGGCCGCGCCGGTGGACCGCGGGTCGGGTTGGGCGATGTGGTGGCTGTCGTTGGTGATCCCGGCGCCGGCGAGCTCGCAGTACGCCCGCGCACCGCGCATCGTGGCGTGCTCGGCGGACTCCAGGACGGCCATGGCGGCGCCTTCGGCCATGACGAAGCCATCGCGTTCGAGGTCGAAGGGACGGCAGGCACGGTCCGGCTCGTCGTTGCGGCGGGACAGCGCGCCCATCCGTACGAAGCCGGCGACGATCAGGGGTGGATCGCCGCCTCGGTCCCGCCGGCCAGGACGACGTCCGCCATGCCGGTGCGGATCAGGGTGAGACCGTGGGCCAGCGCCTCCGCGCCGGACGCGCAGGCGCTGGAGAGGACCTGGACGCGCGAGCGGGCCCGGAGGAACAGGCCCACCTGCGCTGCCGCGTGGTTGGGGAGGATCATCGGGATCGATCGGGGCGGGACGCCGTCGTGGCCCTTGTCCAGCAGGGCGTCGTAGTGGGCGGTGAGGCTGAGGACGCTCCCGATCCCGACGCCGAGTACGGCGGCGACGCGTTCGGGCGGAGGGGACGCTCCGGCGCTCCCCGGTGCGGGGAGGCCCGCGTCGCGCCAGGCCTCCTGGGTGGCGATGAGCGCGAGCTGGGACGAGCGGTCGTTGCGCGCGAGCTGGGCGGGAGACAGCCGGGTGGCCGGGTCGGCTGCCACCGGGGCGGCGAGGCGGACGGGGAGCGGCTGTCCGCCCGGGGTGCCGAGGTCGCTGTGGCGGATGCCGGAGCGGCCCTCCAGCAGAGCCGTCCAGGTGGTCGGCAGGTCGCCGCCGAGAGACGTGGTGGCTCCCAGGCCGGTGATGACGACTGTTCGAGGCGAGGTCACGGCGGGTTCCGTGCTCCGTGCCGGCCGGCGTCAGCCGGTGGCGCCGGCGTCAGCACCGTCGCCGGTGGCCGCGGCCAGGTAGTCGATGGCCTGCTGGACGGTGGTCAGGCGTGCCCCGTCCTCCTCGGGGATCTTGATCTTCCAGCGCTCCTCGATGGCGACGAGGATTTCCAGTTTCGCGATCGAGTCGATGTCCAGGTCGTCCTTGAACGTGCAGTCCGGGCGGATGGAGGAGAGGTCCACCTCCTCCACCGTGCGGTCGATCAGGGCGGCCAGTTCCTCGAAGATCTGCTGCTTCGTCTGCATGGGGGCACCTCAGGTCCTGGGAACGGCGAGCGTGCCGGCGGACGCCGGCTGTCCGTGTCGTGCCGTGCCTCCGCACAGCGGGAATCGGCGGCGACCGGAGCATTGCCATCGATTAGTAGCACGCCCGGAAAGCTCCGAACAATGGCCGGTGGAAAACTTTCCGCATTATCATGAAGAATGGTCCGACAATATTCAATATGGACATCCCTTGGGTATGGCCGGGCATTGACACGTACGTGCATTCCGCGTAGAACGGGATGGGGGCGACTCGCTGACCTGCTGATTCCCGGGCTTCCTGACGAGCCACTGCGGCACGTGCCCTCGGAGTGTGTCGGCCGCAAGGGCGGCATGGCTGCCTTTGCCCCTTTTCTCTTCGGCTTTCCGACCGATATCGGAGGTCCGCCATGGGCCGAATGCCAACACCATGCGATTTCCCCTTCGCTTCCCATTGGCACGGCGAGCTGGGAATGCGACAGCATTATCTCGACGAGGGACGGGGAGCCCCGGTCCTGCTGCTGCACGGGAACCCCTCGTGGAGCTACCTCTGGCGCCGCCTGGTGGCGGACCTGCGCGCCGACCACCGCTGCATCGCCCCGGACCACATCGGCATGGGCTGGTCCGACCGGCCGCGGTCGAGCGCCTACCCCTACACCGCCCTGCGGCGGCTGGCCGACCTCGAAGACCTGATGGACCACCTGGTAGGGGACAAGGACGCGCCGAAGGACGGCTGGACCCTCGTGGCCCACGACTGGGGCGGAGCCATCGGCATGGCCTGGGCACGACGCCACCCCGGACGAGTCGCCCGCCTGGTCCTGCTCAACACCGCCGCCTTCCCCTGGCCCCCCGGCTACCGACTGCCCCCGGTGGTCGACCTGATCCGCCGCTCCCCGCTGGTGGCTGCCGCCGCCCACCGCGCCAACGCCTTCGTCCGGGCCTCGGTCCGCCTCGGCACCGTCCAGCCGATGCCCCGGTCCGTCCGCACCGCCTTCACCGCCCCTTACCGGGCGCTGCGCAACCGCGAAGCGATCGTGCGCTTCGTCCAGGACATCCCCCTCTCCCGCCAGGACCCCTCCTGGCCCCTGGTCTCATCCGCCGCCGCCGAGGAGACCGAGCACCTGCGGCACCTGCCGACCTTCATCGGCTGGGGCGACCAGGACCCCGTCTTCACCCCCGCCATCGCCCGCGAGTGGCAGCGCCGCCTGCCGCACGCGCACATCGAGCACTACCCCGACGCCGGCCACTACGTCCTCGAAGACGCCCACGAGCGGCTCGTCCCCGCCATCCGGACGTTCCTCACCGCCAACCCGCCTGCCCCCGGCCCCACCGGAAGGAAACCGTGACAAAGATCCACACCCGCGTCCGGGACGTGGCCGTCCACGTCCCCACCCAGCGCCAGACCACCGCCGAACTCGACACCATGATCCGGGCTGCCGCGGGCGACACCGAAGTCCCCGACACCCTCCTGGAACGGCTCTACGGCCTGGAGGAACGCACCGTCGCCCCACCGGACACCTACCCCTCCCACCTCGCCGCCCAAGCCGCCCGCGATCTCCTCCAACGCACCGGATGCGCCGCGCACAACGTCGACCTGATCATCTACGCCGCCGTGACCGGGGACGTGGAGGAACCCGCCACCGGACACATCGTGGCCGCGGCGCTCGGCGCACGCTGCGCGGTGTTCGACGTGAAGAACGCCTGCAACGCCGTCATCAGCGCAATGCAGATCGCCGAAGCGCTGATCGCCACCGGCACCTACCGGCGGGTGCTGATCGCCACCGGCGAGGTCCTCTCCCGCTTCACCCGCCGGCGCATCCACGACCGGGCCGACCTCCTCCTCGGCCTCGCCACCTTCACCTGCGGCGACATGGGCGCCGCCATGCTCCTGGAAGCCTCCCCACAGCCGGGCATCCTCGGCAGCCGCTTCGCGTGCGCCTCCGAGGGCTGGCCGGCCGCACTCGTCCACAACGCCTACGCCGGCCACCACGACGCACCTGCCCCCGAGGCCCGGGTCGACTCCGAGGCACTGGCGTCCGCGGCCACCGTCCCCATCGCACGGACCCGCGCCCTCTTCGCCGACCTCGCCCTGGACCCGGCGCGCGACCTCGCTCTCGCCTGCGTGCACCAGCCCTCGGTCGCGTTCCTGCGGACCCTGTGCGAGCGCTTCGGCATCCCCGTGGACCGCACCATCAGCACCTTCCCCCACCACGGCAACGTCGGCGCCGCATCCCTGCCCCTCCAACTCGTCCGCGCACGCGACGCCGGACGCCTCGCCCGTGGCGACCGCATCGCCCTGCTCGGCGCGGCCAGCGGCCTGAGCCTGGGCCTGGTGATCCTCCAGTGGTGAACCCCGCCCCCACACTGCCGGACCTCCTGCACCGGCACGCCACCACCACCCCGCACGCCCCCGCCCTCACCCACCTCCGCGCCACCCGCGCCGACACCCTGAACTTCGCCCAGGTCGCGGCCGAGGTCACCGCCACCGCCAACGCCCTGGCCGCCGCCGGGATCACCGTCGGTACCAGAACCGTCCTGATGACCAGGGGCGCGCGTGAGTTCGTCGTCACCTTCTACGCCCTCCTCACCCTCGGCGCCGTCACCGTCCTGATCGACCCCGGACTCGACCGCCGGGCGGTGCGCCGCTGCCTCGACGAGACCGCCCCCCACGCCCTGGTCGGCGAACCCGCGGCACACCTGGCTCAGCGTGTGCTGCGCTGGGCCAGCGCCAGCATCCGGATCAAGGTCAGCACCAGTCAGTCCCGGCTCGGCCCCTGGGAGACCGTCACGAGCCTGCGCGCCGCCGCGCCCCGCCCCGCCCCAGCGGCGTGCGCGGACCAGGCACCGGCGCTGATCGCCTTCACCTCCGGTTCCACCGGCATCCCCAAAGGGGTGGTGTACACCGGCCGGCAGCTGGTCCTGCAGAGCCGCCAGGTCGCCACGGCCTTCGGCATCCGGCAGAGCACCGCGGCGCTCTGCGCCTTCCTCCCCTTCACTCTCTACCTCCCGGCGCTGGGCGCCCACGCCGTCATACCGCCCTTCGACCCCCGCCGCCCGGCCGCCGCCGACCCAGCCCGCCTCCACGCGGCGATCACCCGGACCGGCGCCAGCGTCCTCTTCGGCGCCCCCGCGCTGCTCACCGTTCTCGCCCGGCACTGCACCCGGCGCGGGATCACCCTGCGCACCGTCACCGACGTGGCCAGCTTCGGCGCCCCGCTGCCCAGCGGACTGCTCACTCTCCTCGACCGCTGCCTCCCGGCCGACGCCCGGATCCGCAGCGTCTACGGCGCCACCGAATGCCTACCGGCCGCCATCGCCGAACGATCCGACCTCCGGCGGCGTGCGGCCGGCGACCCGGCCCTGCCCGGCCGCCTCATCGGAACGCCGATCGACCCGGTCCGGGTCCGGATCGTACCTGTCGACCTTCCCCCCACCGCGGAGTGGAACGAGGCGCTCGCGCTGCCGGCGCGCACCGTCGGCGAGATCACCGTCTGCGGCGAGCACGTCAGCCGCACCTACTACGGCCGGCCGGAGGCCATCACCGCCGCCAAGATCCGCCACGACGGATCCACCATCCACCGCACCGGCGACCTGGGCTGGATCGACGAGGACGGCGGGCTCTGGTACTGCGGCCGCAAGGCCCACACCGTCACCACGGCCGCCGGAGCCCTGTACACCGAGCACATCGAACCCCACTGCGACCGCCTGCCCGGCGTCCGCCGCTCCGCCCTCGTCGGCCTCGGCCCGCCCGGCCGCCAGGAAGCCGTCCTGTGCGTGCAACCGGACGACGCCCGTGCCGACCCCGCAGGCCTGCTCGCGGCCGTCCGGACCGGGCTCGACCAGCTGGCCGGCGGCCCGCTCGTCCGCCAAGTCCTCATCCATCCCCGGCTCCCCGTCGACATCCGCCACAACAGCAAGATCGACCGGGACCGGCTCGCCGCCTGGGCTGGCCGCCGACTTCCCGCACGGAACCACCGGCCACCGGGAGGAGAACGATGAAGGTGCTCGTCACCGGCGGCAGCGGCTTCCTGGGCACCGCCATCTGCCACCGGCTCCTCGCCGCCGGCCACCAGGTCCGCAGCCTCTCCCGCCGCCCCTCACCCACCCTCCCCGCCACCGTCGACCAACGCCCCGGTGACATCACCGACCCCGGCGCCCTCGACAGCGCCGTCCAGGGCTGCGACGCGGTCGTCCACACCGCCGCGCTCGCCGCGATCTGGGGCTCCCGCAGCGCATTCCACGACACCAACGTCCGGGGCACCGACCACGTCATCGCCGCCTGCCTGCGCCACCACGTCCCACGGCTCGTGCACACCTCCACCGCCAGTGTGGTCTTCGGCGCCACCGACCTCACCGGCGCGGACGAGAGCACCCCCTACCCCGCCCGCCACCTCGCCGCCTACCCCTGGTCCAAGGCCCTCGCCGAACGCGCCGTCCTGGCCGCCAACTGCCCCGCGTTGGCGACCGTCGCCCTGCGCGTGCACCTCGTCTGGGGCCCCGGCGACCCGCACTTCCTGCCCCGGCTGCTGCACTCCGCCCGGCGAGGCACACTCACCCTCGTCGGCGACGGCACCAGCACGGTCGACACCCTCCACATCGACAACGCGGCCCGCGCCCACCTCGACGCGCTGGACCGCCTCACCCCCGGCTCACCCGCCGCGGGCAACGCCTACTTCATCACCCAGGACGAACCCGTCCCCCTCGCCGACATGGCCCGCGCCCTCCTCGCCACCACCGGAAGGCCCGTCAGGATCCGCCACCTGCCCCTGCGAACGGCCATGCCGATCGCGTCGGCGGCCGAACAGCTCTGGAGGCTCGGCCGACTCCGGGGCGCACCCCCGCTCACCCGCTTCCTCGCCGCCGAACTCGCCGCCAGCCACTGGTTCGACATCACGGCAGCCCGCCGCGACCTCGGCTACCGCCCCGAGGTGACCACCGCCGCCGGCCTCGAACACCTTGCCCGCACCTTCGCCCACGGACCACCGGCGGCGTGAGCCCCGGACACCGCCCTGGGCGGACCATGGGCCTGGCGGCACCGAAGTAAAGATCCACAGCGATGAGGCGGGCTGTCCGCAGTGGACGGCCCCCAACGAGCGGCTCCCACCGGGGCCGCGCACCGTCCGGGACCCCCATGGCCTGGACACCGGCGGTCGGCCTGGCACAAGGCCCAGCTACGTCGTCGGGCTCCTGACGGGCCGCCCGGGTGCGCCTGGGGGCGAATCCACCCCGATGCCCCCGGGTGTCTCCCCGGGACTGTCTCCTGGTGCTGCCCCCAGGGGGATCTCCTCGCCGGAGTTTCGACTTCTCCCCGGGTCAGACCGAGGATCGGGCTGACCGAGCTTTGCCGGCAACCCTTTTCCTTCCCTGACCCGAGCTTGTTTGGTGCTGGTGGTTGGCGGCTGGATGGAGCGGTACGGTCTCGGGTTCGCTCTGGGGCCGACGGGCCCTGAGCCGCTCCAGGTCCGCTCTGCCCCTGTTGCCCTCGCGCGGCGGAGAGGCGGGGGTGGGGGTGGCCGGGCGGTGTCGGTGGTGTGAGGTGCTAGAGAAGCGAGACGATCACCACCACGGGGAAGCACCGTGAACGACCACGAGGGCCCCTGGGGGGCAGCCCGTCCCGGCCCGCTCCCCCCGGGTTCACTCCCGCCGGCCCGCCCGCAACCCCAACGGCTCGACCGCCCCGCTGCCCTCTGGGTTTGCCGTCCCTGCGACGCCACGCTGGCCACTGCCGTCTGACCCGGTGTCGGTGCGGGTCAGTCGCAGTCGTTGCAGATCGGCTGGTTGTACTTGAGGCGGGCGAGCTTTGGACGCGGCCGTCACCACAGCCGGCGCGCGGTTCGAGGTGTTGGAGGCGGTCAACATCGTCGTCCCCGACGGGTTGCTCATCCCGGACCTGGTCGTCGCCGACGCGGCAGCCGCCGCCGAGGCCGGCACCACCCTGAGCGCGCAGACATCTTCGTGGCCTTCTACGTCGACCGTCTCGTCCAGGTGGGCGAGACCACCGCAGTCACCGACCCGTTCCTCCTCGACTTCGACCCGGCGAGGCTGCACCGGTAGTCCACACGAACCTGATGGCCTACGCCGCCGGAACGCCCGTCCCGACCGCTCCCAGCACGACCGTGTGCAAAGACGCTCACGTCGTCCGTGCATAGGACCGCCGAACCGGGTCAGGAGAAAGCCATGTCCGGTTCTACGAAGGGTGATTCCGTGGAGAACATCATGTGGGAGTACCAGGAGAACTCCGGTCATTGGGCCGGTGCGGACCTGACGGGTTACAAGGTCGAAGCCAGCGACGGGCACATCGGCAAGGTCGACAAGCACTCCGAAGACGTGGACGCCCGCTACATCGTGGTGGACACCGGCCCGTGGATCTTCGGCAAGCACGTCCTGCTTCCCGCCGGCACCGTCGCCTCGATCGACACTGCCAACGAGACCATCCACGTCAGCCGCACCAAGGAAGAGATCAAGAACTCCCCGGAGTTCGACAAGGACAAGCACACCGGTGACGCCGACTACCACCAGCGGGTCGGCAGCTACTACAGCGATAGCCGAACCGGCTACTGACCGGCGCCCTCGCCGCGCGCGCCTTCCGACCCGTGAGGGCTGCGAGCCCGGTGGCCATGACTGACCGCTGCGGGCTCTCGATGCCCGCCTTCTCCGAGCCCTCCACCGATGCACCTCTGCCGGCTCAGTCCGGCGGGCGAAGGCTGCTGCCCGTTGAGCTCCCGGGGCCTGCTACCCAGGCGCTGATCGGCGCTGCTGCCAAGGTGAACACCACGCCGAGTGCAGCCACGCCGACCAGTGCGCCGCGAAGGCCGCTGCTGTCAGCCAGCAAGCCCACGTAGGCCGGGCCAAGCACGAAGCCCAGGTAAGCGGTCGTGGCGACCTTGGAGGTGGCCCGGCCGTACTGAGCGGGGTCGGTGCCGCCCAGGCTGCGGCTGAGCAACGTGGGGAACAGCGTCGCGCTACCCAGGGCGGTCAGCACCAGTCCGACCAGGGCCACCGCGATCGAGGGGGCGGTGGCCAGCGCCGTGCTGCCTGCGGTGGCCAGGGTGCCTCCACCGAGCAGCATCGGGGTGGGGTGGCTGCGTGAGAGCGGCGCCAGGCTCAGGCGCGCGAGCGCGGCGGTGGCGGCGAAGGTCGCCGGCGCCGCGGCCGCCGACTGGGGTGAGGCGGTGAAGACGTCGGTGAGCATCACCGCTCCCCAGCTCTGGTCGGCGTTCTCGATGGCGTAGGCGAGGGCAGCGACCAGCCCGACGACCAGCAGCGGCGAGGTTGGGCTGATCCGGCGCGGCGGTCCCGCCGAGACCCGGGCGCCGCGCGGCGCGGCCGCGCGGGAGTCTGCCGGTGCCCTCTGCTCCTCACGGGCGGCTCCGCGAGCATCCATGTGGGCACCAGCCTCCTGCTGGCGAGCTGGAATCTGCAGCGACGTGCCGGTCAGCTGCACTGCCGCTGCCAAGGCGAGCATCACCGCGGCGACCATGGCGAAGGCCGCCAGCAGTGACAGCCCCGCACCCAGCAGCGCTCCGGTGGACAGACTGGCGATGACCACGCCCAGGGAGAACAGCCCGTGGGAACGTGTGAGAAGAGGCTTGGCGGTGGCGTGCTCGGCGCGCCCGGCCAGGGTGTTGATGGCCACGTCCGCAGACCCGGAGGTGGCGCCGACCACGAGCATCCCGATGACCAGCAGCACCGCCCCGTCGGCGCAGGCAGTGATGAGAAGGCCCGCGCCGGCGAGGGCCGCCAGCAGCCATGCCACCACGCGGAGCCCGAAGCGGTCCACCGCGCGGCCGGTGAAGGCCATCGACGGCATCGCCCCCAGTCCGACGAAGAGAAGGGCGACACCCAGCCGGCCCTCGCTGACCCCGGCCTCGGTGCGCAGCGCGGGCAGGGCAGCTCCCCAGGCGCCCCAGAAGATCCCGAACGCAGCGAAAGCGGCGAAGGGCGCGTAGGCGGCGCGGGCCCCGAGGAGGGGAGGACTCGGCGCGGAAGAGACCGTGTCTGGAGTCATGAATCGTAACGTTACACAACGTATGCTGCCGACGTGTCCACACCTGAGCAGCGGCGTCCCACCGTCAAAGATGTCGCCGCTGAGGCGGGGGTTGCGCCAATGACGGTCTCCTATACCTTCAACCACCCCGCGCGGGTAGCCGAGGCCACCCGTGCGCGGGTGCTCGCGGCCGCGGCCCAGCTGGGCTACCGCCCCGACAGCACGGCTCGCGCTCTGCGCTCCGGGCGCACCAAGCAGCTGGGGGTGGTGGTCGGAGAGCACCTGTCCTATGTGTTCGACGACCCGCAGGCGGCGCAGTTCGTGGCCGGGATCGCCGACGTCTGCGTCAGCGAGGACCTGGGAGTGGTGCTGATCCCGACCCGAGGCGATGCCGGCGACGTCGACAGGGTGCTGGCAGCGGCGGTGGACGGCTACGTGCTGTGGACCACCGTCGCCGATGACCCGGTGCTGGCCGCCGTCGCCGGCAGCGGGCGACCCGCTGCCATCCAGGGCGGTCCTGCTCACCCGGGGCTGGTGTGCATCGGGCCTGATGATCGCGCAGCCGCGGCCGCGGTCGCGGCGGCCACGCCGCTGGCCGGGGCGACGCCCGTCATCATCAGCTTCCCCCTCGACCGGCGCCGCACCAGCGGTGTCCTCCGTGGGAGCGACCTGCCCCCTGACCTGATGGACCTGAAGGCGGTCCCCTTCCCCGTCACCGGGGCTCGTCTGGCCGGCTACCGCGATGCGCTGATCGAAGCCGGCCAGGACTGGGACGACGTGCGCATTGCAGTCGTCCAGCGCAACCAGCGCGAACGGGGTGAGGAGGCGGCCGCGGCGCTGCTGGGGACGGTGGAGGGCTCTGACCCTGTGGTGGTGCTGGCGATGAGCGATGAGCTGGCGCTGGGGGCGCGCCTAGCGGTGGCCCGCGCACAGCGGGAGGTGGTGCTCACCGGCTGGGACGGCTCGCGAGAGGCCACCGCCTCAGGAGTCTGGTCGGTGGCGGCACCGTTGCGAGAGCAGGGCCGTGCGTGCGCGCGAGCGGCCCTATCGGGCGAGGCCGACAGACCCCAAGTGCCGTGGGTCGTGGTCGGGCCCGAAAAACGGCCGGACACTGAGCGGTAGGTAGTTGAGGGTGTAGTTGGCGGCCAGTCACTCGGGCGGTGAAGGTGTAGTCGTTGGTGCCGTCCGGCGCAGACGCCCCAAACGGGCTGGTCCGGGCGCGCTGAGCAGCCCGGCCCCTGAGGCCGGTCAGCTCGATGCCGAGCAGCCAGCCGCCGCTGTAGTTGGTCGCGGCCGACAGAGCGGTGAGCAGGCGCAGAATGGCGCCGGAGGCTGTGATCCTTCTCAGTGCCAACCACGGTTCCACTGCTCCCGGGGTTGGTGCGGATCGTCGGGATGGTCTGATGCGCTGGTCAGCGGGGTTCTGGAGTGCGTTGAGCCGGGCGATCGCGTCGGTGATCAGGTGGGTCCAGGGCCATCGGTGATTGAAGAGCAGGTGGCGGGTGCGGGCGGTGGCCGCAAGGCGGGCCGCGGCGGAGAACGGTCGGAGGAGCATCTTCTTGGGCTCCCAGTGGCGGGCTTCGCCGTCGAGGGCGAGCATCGGCAGCCAGGCGAGCAGGTCCAGGGCGAGGGAGACGACCTCCAGCCAGACCTGGTTCTGGGCGGTGTCGTGCAGGGTGAGGTTGCGCAGTCCGGTGGCATGGGCGGCGCGGATGCGGCCCTCGGCGCGGGCCCTGCGGCGGTGGCGAAGTTCGAGGTCGGCGAGCTGGCCGCCGGTGGTGTTGGTGGCGAAGACGGTGAAGCGGTGGCCGTCGATGTCGGTGATCCGCAGCTGGGCGCCGGGGTGCGGGCGTTCCTTGCGGACGATCAGCCCCTCGGCGAGTCCGACCGGGAGCTCTGGCCAGAGGCCGGGCGGCGTCAGAAAGTACGCGCGGATCGGCTACCGACCGTCACTGCGGCGGGCTTGGCGCTGGGCCCGGAGTTGGTGGACAAACGCGGCCGCCTCACCGCTGAGGCTGACCCCGGCCGCGAGGGTGCCCCAGATGCCGATCGTCTGGATGATGTCGCCGACACCACGCGAGGTCTCGCCGACGGCCAGCTCACTCAAGGCGCGGTACAGGGCACTGCCGGGCAGGAACGGAGTGACCGCCGGGATCACCCACGGGAGGGTGGAGGCCCGGGCGCTGACCGCGAGTTGGCCCATCGCCCCGATCGCGGTGGCCACGATCCCGGTGGCCAGGAGGCGTGAGCAGCCGGCTTCGCGTAGCGCGATGTAGGCGATCAGGCCCCCGAGGCTGAGCAGCACCGCCGTGCCCCAGGCACGGGGCGGCACTTTCATCCGGTAGGCGACGGCCCAGGCGAGGAGAACAGTGCCCGCCAGGCGCCAGGAGAGGTAGCTCGGCGGGCTGGCGGGCGGCAGCAGCGGCAGGTGACGGCCGAGCTGCGCCGCGACGGTGAACGCGGCGCCGATGCCGGCGACCAGGGCGAGGAAGATCAGCACGGCGTCAAGGAGCCGCGCGTACGCGGTGAGGTAATGGCCTGTCAGGGAGTCCTGGACCGCCCCGATCACCGTCAAGGCCGGAAGCAGGGCCAGAATCCCACCCACCACGATCGCCGGACTGTCGCGGCCGTGTCCGAACTCGTTCATCACGATGGCTGCCAATGCCGCCGGCAAGGCGGCTGCGACCGAACGGTAGAACGTCAGGACTCCGTAGCCCTCGAGGAGTGAGAAGACGCGGTTGGCCACGGTCGCGGCCAGGAAGGAGGGCAGGACGACCCGCAGCCCGCCGCCGGCCACCAGACTTCCACCGGCCGCCACGGCTCCGCCGTGTGCGGCAGCCGTGCCCCATGAGGTCATCCGGCCTCGCCAAGCCACCCTGCGGCTGTCGAACCGGGGGAGCGCAGCGGGGGTCGGGCGCAGAGCGAGCGCCCGTCGGCGTGCTTCGGCCGCCGGCATCGCACCCTCACTGATCTCCTGGATCAGTTGCTCAGTCTCTCCGAGCGCGGTGAAGTCCGTGAAATGGCGGCGCATCACCCGCTGCTCGACCGTCGGCTTCGTGTCCGTCGGCATCCGCCCCGAGAGGGACAGAACCCAGAGGGTGGCGCTCGGCTCGCACCACAGGAGTCCGTAGGCCTCGGCGGTGACCAGCATCCCGGCGCAGGTCTCCTCGGCTGACGCCCCGTTGGCGAACAGTGACTCGCCGATCAACAAGGCCAGGGCGATCACGAACGCCGCGTCGGGAGCGGTGGGGTCGTCCGGCGGACTCAGCATCGGGTCTGGATCGTCCTCCAGGCCGCGCAGCCGCCCCAGGTTCTGCTGGAGCCATGGCAAGGGCCTGCTCGGCACTGCGGCACCTCCGACTACGGTGATTTCCTCTCCGCCCGGCCAAGGTGTCATGTCTCGCTCCTCCGGGCCCGTCGGCCTGGGCCGTCCGGCGCATCGCATCGGCATAGCCGGCAGCAGCCGCTGCCCGGCTAAGTGAGTGCGAAGGTGTTTCAGTCGTGTCGCCAGGCCGGTGCCGAGTCGCCGGAGGTCTGGACGAGGTGAGCGTGGTGCATGAGCCGATCGGTACCGGCTCCGGCGAGGGCCTTGGGCATGATCGGGTCAAACCCGGACGGGTGGATGTTGCCGGTCACCGCGATCGAGCGGCGCTCGTAGGCGGCGCCGGTGATTCGGGAGAACGCCTCGGCGACGTCCTCGCCGACCGGCAGTAGGTCAACATCACCAGCGACGATGAGGCCGGCCCGGCGGATCCGCGCGACGGTCCTGGCAGTCGACCCGTCGACCTTCGACTTGCGCGGTCTAGTGGCGGTGGCCGCCGACGTACAACAGCAGGATGACGAAGAACGCGAAGAAGTGGGTGCCGGCGATGTAGATCGCGGCCCGGGTCCAGGCCTGTTTGCGCTTGGCCTTCTCGTCCTTGACGGCGTTGCTCACGGTGGGCTCTTCCTTCGGTGGTCGGTGCGTCAGCCGGGTCGGCGGCGGCTGTGGGAGGTGTGGCCGGTCAGCAGCCCCGGGCGGTGCAGGTGGTGGTGGGCGTAGGAGATCGCCTCCGGGGCGCTCGGGAAGACCCGGCCCAGCCCGTGCAGGTGGTCCAGTACGCCGAGGGCGTCCAGGGTGCGGCGGTGTTCCGGCCGGACGCCGGAGACGAGGACCAGGACGCCCCGGTCGGCGAGTCGGTCGATCGCCTCGCCCAGTACCCGCGCCCCGGTGGCGTCCATCGCGCTGACCCGGGACAGCCGCAGGACGACGGCCTGGAACTCGGCGGTGTCGGCGAGCTCGAGCAGGAAGCGGTGCGCCGCGGCGAAGAACAGCGGGCCGTCCACCCGGTAGGCGACGATCGTCCCCCGGCCCTCGGCCGGGAGGTCCACCCCGGCCGGCGGCGGCCCTTCGTGCAGGTCCACCCGGGTCAGGGCCGCCGAACGGGCCACCTGGCGCAGCGCCAGTGCGCCGGCCACCAGGAGGCCGACGAGCACGGCGGTGACCAGGTCGAAGGCCAGGGTCGCGCCGGCGGTGAGCAGCATGATCGCGGCCTCGCCCCGCCCGGAGCGGGCCAGCGCCCGCAGCGAGCCGACCTCGACCATCCGTACGGCGGTGGCGATCAGCACCCCGGCCAGGGCGGCCAGCGGGATGCCCGCCACCAGCGGCGCGGCGGCGAAGACGACCACCGCGAGCAGGGCGGCGTGCACGAGGGCGGCGAGCCGGGAGACCGCGCCGGAGCGGACGTTGACGGCGGTGCGGGCGATCGCGCCGGTGGCCGCGACGCCCCCGAAGAGCGGGGCGACGAGGTTGGCGATGCCCTGGCCGAGGAGCTCGCGGTCGCTGTCGTGGCGCTCGCCGGCGCTCATCGCGTCGGCGGCGGTGGCCGACATCAGCGACTCCAGCGCGGCCAGCGCCGCCACGGCCAGGGCGGCGGTGGCCAGCTGCGGTACGGCACCGGGGTGGAGGAAGGAGAGCGAGGGCGCGGGCAGCCCCGAGGGCAGGTGCCCGATGGTGGCCGCGTCGAGACCGGCGAACCGCACGGCCAGGGTCGCGGCCACGACGGCGACCAGCGAGAACGGCAGGCCCGGCCGCAGCCGCGCACCGAGCAGCATCACCGCCGCCACCCCGGCGGCCAGCCCCAGCGCGGCCGGGTGCGGCGCCCGGGCGAAGCCGGCCGCCGCGTCCCAGGCGGAGACCAGGACGTTCGAGGCCCCCGGGGCCCGTACGCCGAGGGCGGCGGGGAGCTGCTGGAGGCCGATCACCAGCGCGATGCCGACGGTGAAGCCCTCCACCACCGGTACCGGCACGTAGGCCATGAACCGGCCGACCCCGCCGAGCGCGGCGGCCACCAGCAGGACGCCCGCCAGCAGGCCCACCGTCAGCACGCCGCTGGTGCCGTACCGGTGGACGATCGGTACCAGCACCACGGTCATCGCCCCGGTGGGCCCGGAGACCTGCAGCTCGGACCCGCCGAAGAACGCCGCCAGCGCACCGGCCACCACGGCCGTGGCCAGGCCGGCCTCGGCGCCCGCACCGGAGGCCACCCCGAAGCCGAGCGCGAGCGGCAGCGCCACGATCGCCACGGTGAGGCCGGCGACCAGGTCGCGGCGCGGGGAACGTCCCATCCCGGCCAGTGTCCGCCGGGAGGGAAGTACCGCCCGGACCCGGGCGACGGCGCGCCCGAGGACCGCTGACCGGCCGAAGGCCGGGGGACGGCGGAGCGGGTTCATGCGGGCTCCGCCGTCCGGACGGTGCCGCGCAGCTGGGCCCGCAGCAGCTCCATCACGCGGAACGGCCACCTTGGCGCTCCTCCATTTCTGCCCTGCCCGTTGCGTCAGGTCGGCCGCGCCGGCCGACCCCGCTTGCGCGAAGAACTATCTATGAACATGAAGAATTCTTCAAGCCGTGAGTTGTCGATGGGTCGGCCGCGCCACGGGTCGGGCCGGTCGCTCGGGTCGCTGCCTGCGGGGTGATCGCCAAGACTGGTGACGTTCCGTCATCGGTCGAGCGTGCTGGGAGTCTGTCGGTGGACTGGAGTGACCTCGCGATCCTGGCGGGCAGCCTGCTGCTCGTCGCCCTGGCGATGCAGCTGCTGCAGCGGCTCAACCCGCCGAGCCTGCGGGTGCCGCACAACGACGTGGCCGGCTTCATCTGAGCCGCCGTCGGGGTGCTCTACGCCGTGCTGCTGGCCTTCGTGGTGATCGTGGTGTGGGAGAACACCGCGACCGCCAAGAGCACCACCTTCAAGGAGGCCAACGCGCTGGCCGGGGTCTACTGGCTCTCCCGTCAACTGCCGCTGCCCGAGGGCGCCACCCTGGAGGGGCTGACGGTGCAGTACGCGCACGCGGTGACCGACACCGAGTGGCGCGAGATGCGCGACCACCACAGCGACCCGGCCGCCACCGCGCTGATGTACCGGATCCGAGACACCGCACTCGCCTTCAAGCCGGCCGACGACCAGCAGACGGTGCTCTACGACCACCTGGTGACCGGGGTGGAGGACCTGGCCGGCGGCCGCCGGGCCCGGCTGAACGAGATCACCGAGGTGGTGCCTCCGCTGCTCTGGGTGGCGCTGATCGTGGGGGCGGTGATCACGGTGGCCTTCACCTTCCTCTTCGGCCTCTCCAACACCTGGGTGCACCTGGCGATGGTGCTCTCCCTGACGGTGCTGGTCTGCCTCTCCCTGATCGCCATCCGCAACATGAGCTACCCCTTCGACGGCCTTAACCCGGTCAAGCCCACGGCCTTCGACGTGTTCCTCGCCCGGCTGCCGCCGGCCCGCTGAGCCCCGCCTCGGCGGAGGGCGGGCCTCGGCGGGCCGCAGGGCTCAGCCGGCCTCAGCCAGCCTCAGCCGGCCTTGTGGCGGGCGCCGCCCTCCACGTGGACGGTCTCGCCGGAGACGAAGCCGGCCCGGAGCAGCCAGAGCACCGCGTCGACCAGGTCCGCCGACTCGCCGTGCCGGCCGACCAGGGTGCCAGCCGCGCTCTTGGCCAGCAGGGCGGCCTTCTGTTCGCCGAGGCGGTCCCAGGCACCCGAGTCCACCACGCCGGGGGAGACGGCATTGACCCGCACCGGGGCCAGGTCCGCCGCGAGGTGGCGGGCGGCGTACTCCACCGCGCCGTTGGTCACCCCCTTGACCAGCGAGCCCGGCCCCGGGCGCCAGCCGACCACCCCGGAGAACAGCACCATCGAGCCGGTGGGGCGCAGCACGGGCGCGAAGTGCTTGGCGACCAGCATCGGGCCGAGCACCTTCGCGGTGAACGCGGCCACCAGGCTCTCGCGGTCCAGTTCGGTGGCCCGGACGTCGTGCGGCGCCGAGGCGGTGGTGACGATGTGGTCGAGGCCCTCCGCCGCGAGGTGCTGCGCCGCCGCCGCGATGGTCGATTCGTCCTGGAGGTCGATCCGCAAGGCCGTGGCGCCGATCTCGTCCGCCAGCGCCTCGGCCGCGGCCAGGTCGCGGGCGGCGATCACCACCTCGTACCCGTCCTCGCGCGCCCGCCGGGCGACGGCCGCCCCGAGGCCCCGCGCTCCACCGATGACCAGTACCCGCTCCATGGGTTTCCCTCCCGCTCGTTAGGATCTGGCCTCACGGTATGGATTCGATACCGGTATCTTCAACGAAACCGGAGGCGGCGGTGGCCAAGGCCTACAACGTGATGGCGGCGACCTGCCCGAGCCGCACCGTGCTGCACCGCATCGGCGCCCGCTGGACCGTCTTCGTGGTCAACGCCCTGGAGGACGGCCCCCGCCGCTTCACCGAACTCAAGACCCACATCCGGGGCATCACCCCCAAGGCGCTGACCGAGACCCTCCGCTCCCTGGAGGCCGACGGCCTGATCAGCCGTCAGGAGTACCCGGAGAACCCGCCCCGGGTCGAGTATGCCCTCACCCCGCTCGGCGACTCCCTCCTCGTCCCGCTCCGCGCCGTCCGCCAGTGGGCCGAGGCCCACGTCCCCGACATCGAGGCGGCCCGGGCTCGGCAACCGCTGGACTGACCCGCCGGTGGTGCGGGCCCGGCAGGAGGATGTCAGTGGGGGAGGGCGTCGCGGCGGGTGGTGGCAGGGAGTGGACAGGGGCTCCGGGGTGGGGGTGGGCGGGGTGGTCAGGGGGAGTGATCGACTGCAAGGGTCGGCTGCTGTCGGGCCATTCGGCTGCCAACTGTCCAGTGAGGGAAGATTCGTGAGCGATACAGCGCGTACCATCGGGGTCGTCGGTGCCGGTTCGATCGGTGCCACGGTCTGTGCCGATCTCGTCCTGCACGGCTTCCGGGTCGTCCTGGTGGACCGTGATCCGGCGGCGCTGGAGCGGGCCCGGCGGGTGGTGGCGGAGGCGGTGCGGTTCGGGCCGATGCTGCGGCCGGGGCTGCCGAGGGTCGGGGCGGCGGAGGCGCTGGCCGGCGTCACCACGTACACCGCGCTGGAGGCGCTGGGCGGCTGCGAGTTCGTGGTGGAGAACGTCAGCGAGGAGTGGGAGACCAAGCGGGCGGTCTACCGGGAGCTCGACCGGGTGCTGCCGGCCGGGGTCGGGATCGGGGTCAACACCTCCAGCATCGGCATCGGCCGGCTCGCCGCCGAGACCGGCCGGCCCGAGCTGGTGGTGGGCATCCACTTCATGAACCCGGCCTACCTCAAGGAGGCCGTGGAGGTGATGCGCGGGGCGGAGACCTCGGAGGCCTGCATGGCCTACGTGATGGGCCTGTTGGCGGACCTCGGCAAGGAGGGGATCGTGGTGGGGGACTTCCCCGGCTTCGTCAGCAACCGGATCTCGCACCTCTTCTTCAACGAGGCCGCCCGGCTGGTGGAGGAGGAGGGGGTCGAGCCCGCCGTGATCGACCAGATCTTCAAGCGGTGCTTCGGCCACCGGATGGGCCCGCTGGAGACGGCGGACCTGATCGGGCTCGACACCGTGCTGCTCACCCTGGACAGCCTCCACGAGAGCTACCGGGACGACCGGTTCAAGGCCAGCGCCCACCTGCGCGCGCTGGTGGCGGACGGCCGGCTCGGCCGCAAGACCGGGGCCGGCTTCCACGCCTACGGCCTCCCGGCGGGCGGTACGGGCGCCGCCCAGGGATGAGGGCCAGGGATGAGGGCCGGGGGTGAGGATCGGGGGTCGGGGCGGGGGTCGGCCTCAGCCGAGGTCGAGCGGGTCGACCAGGCCGAGGGCGACGGCCTTGACGCCCGCCTGGAAGCGGCTGTTGGCGTCCAGGGCGAGCAGGATCGCCGCCACGTGGCGGCGGCAGGTGCGGAGCGAGACCCCGGTGCGGCGGGCGATCGCCTCGTCCTTGGCGCCGGCGGCCAGGAGTTGCAGGGTCTGGAGCCGCACCGGGTCCTCGGTCAGCGCCTCACGGTCCAAGTCGGGCGCCCCGGCGGTCTCTTGGCCGGGCTCCTGGGCGGCCTCCCCGGTCGGCAGCGGGAGGGCCGCGGACCAGGCCGCCTGGAAGAGCAGGCGGGCGAGCCGGATCGCGGTGGGCTCGCGGAGCACCGCGAGGCCGGCCCCGGCCTGGGGCAGCAGGGCGATCCGGTCGTCGACCAGCAGGAGTTCCTGGGCGAGTTCGGGGCTGGTGCGCAGGTCCGCCTCCTGCGCGCCCGGGCGGGCGGCCAGCAGCCGGGCCGTGCGGGCGGCCTCCTCGGTGCCGTCCAGGACAGCGCGGATCCGTATGCCGCAGGGGAGTTCGGGCAGGTGGCGGCCCAGCTGCGAGGCGAGCGGGGAGGGCTCCGGGGAGGTGGGGCGCAGCCAGCTGACCTCGGCGCCGCCCTCGGTGGCGAGCGCGGTCAGCAAGGCGGCGACGGCCGCCGGGTCGGTGAGCAGCTCGGTGGTCGGTTCGGCTCCGGTGGTGGGCAGTTGACTCTGCATCGTCGACAGGGAGTCCAGCCGGCTCCCCGCGAGGTCGAGCACCGACCGCCAGTAGCTGCTCTCGTCGGCGAGCACGGTGTGGAGGCCGGATCCGGTGGCGGCGGCGGGAGTCAGGTGGTGCAACATTCAGGCTGCTCCTGGGGGAAGGGCAGTGGACGGGGGTCCGTGGTCGTCACCCCTCGGTCGATCGGGTGGCGCATCGATGAATCTATGTGCGGTGGCCTTCACGGGTCATCCGCAGAACTACCTAATGAGCATTTACGTAGTAATGATCAGTCACCTATGGTGATGCCTGATCGGGGGCGGTTCCCGGCGGCCGGTGGAGCAATGCGCCCCGGGCCGGCGCCGGTGTGCGGTGGGGCGGGGCTTGTGGACGTAGGAGAGTGCTGCCCGGAGCAGCCGACCGGCCTGATCGGCCGCGCGGCTGAACTCCGGGCGCTGAGCCGCCGGTTCGGCGGATTGGTGGACGGTGTCGGCGGCGTCATCGAGCTGGCCGGCGAACCCGGCATCGGCAAGACCAGACTGCTGCTGGAACTCTCGGCGGAGGCCCGGGCCAGGGGCGTCCAGGTGCTGGAAGGGCGCGCGACCGAGGCCGAGAGCGGGCTGCGGTTCGGCGCGTACCAGGACGCGCTGGGCGACCGGTTCCGGGCCGAGGCCGCCGGGCGGCTGCTGCCGCCCGACCTGGCCGGCCCGCTGGAGCCGCTGTTCGGGGACGGAGCGGCCGCGGAGGAGGCCGGGGCCGGTACCGAGGGGGTCAGGCTCCATCAGCGGGTGCGCTCGCTGCTGGCCCGGTGGGCGGAGCGGGGCCCGGTGCTGCTGCTGCTCGATGACCTCCAGTGGGCCGATCCGGCCTCGGTCGAGCTCACCGACCACCTGATCCGCCACCGCGTCCCCGGGCCGCTGCTGCTCGTCCTCGCCCACCGCCCTCGCCAGACCGCCCTGCGGCTGCTCGACGCCCTGGCCCGGGCCGGGCAGAGCGGCCCGGCCGAACGGGTGGAGGTCGCGCCGCTCTCCGCACCCGAATCGGTCGCCCTGGCCGGATCAGCCGCGCTCGCCCGGTCGGTGGACCCGGCCGGCGCCCAGCCCGAGGAAGGGGAGCGGGAACGCTGGGAGGAGATCCACCAGGAGAGCGGCGGCAACCCGCTGCTGGTGCTCGCCCTGGTCGATCTGGCCGAGCCGGGCGGGTCGACCGGCGAGCGCGGGCGGTCCACCGGGCGGGCCGCGGCCGTGCTGCTCGGCGAGCTCGCGCTGATGGACGAGGACGACCGGTTGCTGGCCGCCGCGGCCGCCGTGCTGGGTGAGCGGTTCGGGGTCGAGGCGCTGGCCGAGGTGGCCGGCTTCGACGCCGTGCGGGCCCACCGGGCCGCCACCGCGCTGATCCGGCGCGACATCCTGCGGCCGGTGCCGGGGACGGCGCTGCTGACCTTCCGTCATGCCGTGCTGCACCGGCTGGTGCACCAGCACGCCGACCCGCTCTGGCTGGTGGCCGCGCACCGCCGGGCGCTGGCCCGGCTGACCCGGGCGGGTGCCCCCGCCGTGGAGCGGGCCCGGCACGCCGAGCACTGCCTGGGCGAGGCCGACCCGACGGCCGTCCGGGTGCTGGAGGAGGCCGCGGAGGCCGCCCGGCGCACCGACCCGAGCGCGGCGGCCCGCTGGCTCGGCACCGTGCTCGCCGCCCTCCCGGACACCCCCGCCGAACGCGACCACCGGCTCGACCTGGAGATCGCCCTCACCCGCGCCCTGGCCAGCTCCGGACGCCTGGCCGAGAGCCGCGACCTGCTGCACGAGGTGCTGGCCCGGATGCCCGCCGACCCGCCGGCGCGGCGGATCGCGGCCGCCGCCTTCTGTGCCCGGACGGAGCGGATGCTCGGCCACTACTCCGAGGCCGAGGCGCTGCTGCGCACCGAACTCCCGGCGGTGGAGGGCCTGGTGTCGCCCGAGGCGGTGGCGCTGATGACCGAGTACGGCATGGTCGCGCTGCTGGGCAGCGGCTTCGCGGCCGGCGACCGGATCGTCGAGCAGGCCGTGCTGGCGGCCCGGAGCCTCGGCGATCCGGTGGCCGAGGCGGCCGCGCTGGCCGTGCGCGGGCTCGGCGGCGCGTACCTCGGCAAGGTCCAGCGGGCCCGGCGGGAGCTGGCCGCCTGCGCCGCGCTGGCGGACCGGCTGCCCGACACCGCGCTGGCCGAGGAGCCCGAGATGCTGGCCCAGCTGGGCTGGGGCGAGCTCTTCGTCGAGCAGCACAACGACGCGGCCCGCCACCACGACCGCGGCCTGCGGCTGGCCCGCCGGTACGGGCAGCACCACGTGCTGCCGCACCTGCTGCTGGGCATCGGCTTCCGGCAGCTGTGGACCAACGAGCCCGGGCAGGCCGGGGTCACCGCCCTGGAGGCAGAGGAGGTGGCCCGCTCGTCGGGGAACGGCGAGCTGACGGCCATGGCCATGGCGCTCCGGGCGGGTGCGATCGCCTGGACCGGCGAGCCGGGGGCCGCGCTGGCCCTCGCCGAACAGGCCGCCCGCTCGGCTCCGGCCGGCGGCTGGTGGGGCCGGAGCGCCGCCTCCGGCCACGCCCAGGCCCTGCTGGCCACCGGCCACTTCGACCGCTGCACCCGGGTGCTGATCACGGCCGGCGGTGGCCCGGAGCTGCCGCTGGCCCAGGTGACCGGGCGGCCGCTCTGGTACTCGCTGCTGACCGCCGCCGCGAGCGCGGCTGGTGACCTGTCGGCGGCCCGGCAGTGGGCCCAGCAGGCCGGGCAGGCCGCCGACCGGCTGGGGCTGAGCGGTCAGCAGGGCTTCGCCCGCCGGGCGGCCGGCCTGGTGGCCGCGGCGGACGGACAACTCGCCGAGAGCGTGGAGCTGTTGACGGCGGCGGCCGAGTCCTTCCACAGCGCCGGCCAGACCGTGCAGCGCGCGCTCACCCTGGCGCTGGGCGCGCCGGTGCAGGCCGCCGCCGGTGACCGGCAGCGGGCCGAGGCCTGGCTGGCCGAGGCCGAGCAGCTGGCCGCCGAGACCGGTGCCACCCGGGTGGCCACCCAGGCCGCCGCCGCCCGGCGCTGCCTGGCCGAGCGGCCGGGCGCGGCCGACCAGGCCGCCACCGAGGGGCCGTCCGCGCTGGAGCTGCTCACCCGGCGGGAGCGGGAGATCGCCGGCCTCGCCGCCGAGGGCGCCCGCACCCGGGAGATCGCCGACCGGCTCTTCCTCAGCCCGCGCACCGTGGACGCCCATCTCGCCAAGGTCTACCGCAAGTTGGGAGTCACCTCCCGGACGGCGCTCGGTGCGCTGCTCGCGGCCGAGGGCGGCCTGCCTCCGGCCGCACCGGGGGAGGGAACCGGGCGGGGGTGAGGCCGCCCTCGGCCCCCTCGCTCCGCCCGGCCCGGGGGCTCACGGGCGCAGGTCGAGCATCGGCTCGGCGTACCGGGTGCGGCCGCAGACGGTCAGGAAGACCGGGGACTCCTCCTCGGGCAGGGCCAGCAGATCGGCCAGCTGGTGCTCGTCGAAGGACCGGGCCGGGCGGGCGAACAGCCCGTGCGCCGCCGCGCCCAGGGTCAGCCCGTGCGAGACCCAGCCGCACCAGACCTGGAGCAACCCCCAGGCCGCCGGACCGAGTTCGGCCACCAGAGCTGGGAGGTCGACCGAGAAGACCCAGAGCGCCGAGGCGTGCCGCACCCCGCAGTCGTTGGTCGGACTGAGCGGGTAGCCGAAGATCTCCTCGAACCGGCGCGGCAGCTCCGGATCCTCCTCGGCCAGCCGCAGCGCGCCGTCCTCGACCGCGTACCGCCCGGTGGGCAGCCCGGCCAGCCGCTGCGTCACGGCCGTGAGGCGGACCCGGGCACCCACCTCGCGCAGCGCGGCGGTGGGGGCGGGCCCGGCCGCCCAGCCGAGCAGATCGCGCAGGCAGTCCTCGCCGAGCGTGACCGGCCGCGCGGAGAACCCGCTGAGCGGGCTCGGCACCCGGCCGGCCGACCGGTTCCACCAGACCCGGGCCCAGTCCTCGGCGGCCGATCCGCCGGGCGTGCGCGGGAGTCGGGCGGGACCGGAGAACTCCGGGAGGGCCTGCCCGGAGCCGGCGGGGGTGGTGGGGGCGGCCAGGCGGATGGCCGTCACGGCGGCGGTCTCCAGCAGGCTGGGGTGGGTGCTCTCGACCCGGAGCAGGCCGTCCAGCTCCGCGTCCAGCGCCCCGCCGCCGGCCGGTTCGAGCCGGACGGCGGGCGGCAGCGGGCCCACCCCGTGCAGGGTGACCACCACCGGCGCCGACCAGCTGCCCGGGCCGGTGGCGGCCACCAGCCGGGCCGCGTCCGCCACCTCGGGCCCGGAGACCCGCACGGAGGTGCGCAGGTCGAAGAGTTCGGCCGTGGCGAGCAGACTGCGGAGGTTGATCCCGACCTCCAGATCCGCGAGCGCGCAGCGCAGCACGCCGTACGGGGTCGGCAGGTCGGTGTGGCGGCCGGCGAGCACGACCACGAGGTCCTCCGCCTCGGCCGGGCGCAGGGTGGCCGGGTCGGCCCCGGCGGGGTCGAGGTCCACCAGGGCGTGCCGGTACGTGTCGAGGTAGCCCGCCGGGCCGGTCGGGGGCACCGCGAACACGTGCACCGGGAACTTGCTGCGGACGGAGGCCGTCACGCGGTGGTCGTTGGCGGGGTTCGACGGCTCCCGGCGCAGCGGTCCGAAGGTGGCGGCCAGCACCGCGCCCAGCCGCTGCGGCCCGGGCAGTCGGTCGGCCGCGACCCGGCCGGCCGGGTACGGGGTGGCCGCGAGCAGCTCGTGCGCCCCGGCCGGCAGTGGCCGGCCGAAGTCGCCCCGGGCCAGGGGCGGCGGCAGGCAGGCAGTGGTGGCGATCCGCTCGTCCACGTTGATCGGAGCGTGCAGCAGGCCGCGGAGCGGCCCCTGGCGCAGCGCGAAGCGGAGCAGGTCGGCCGGCGGCAGGGCGGTGGCTGGCTGGGCGGTGGCCGGTACGGCGGCGGGCGGCAGCGCGGCGGGGTCGACGGTCGGGGCGGTCATGGTGCTTCCGGGGTGAGGGTGGGGCCGGCGGGTGGGGCGGGTGCGGTGGCTGGGGTGACTGGGGTGGCTGGGGTGGTCACAGGGCCTCCGGGTAGGGGGCGGTGGGGCGGGCGGTCGGCGGGGTGGCCAGCCGGATCAGGCCGCAGGGGAAGGGGAGCGGGCCGAGCACCGGGTCCTCGGTGAGCAGGTGGGCGTGGACGGACCGTCCGCGCAGCACCTCCGGCGCGTGCAAGGCGGCGGCCAGGGCGGCGAGTTCGGCCGGGCGGGCCCACTCGAGGGCCCGGGTGCCGACCGCCGCGGTGGCGAGGGCCGTGCCCTCCTGCTGGCGGCCGGCCAGCGCCCGGGCCAGGGCGGCCTGCCCGGCGGCCTGGACGGAGGGCCCCCACTGGGTGGCGAGGCGCTCGCCGGTGGCGGTGTCGGTGACGGTCGCCAGGGTCCAGGAGGTGCCCGGGAGGGTGTGGCTGTGCAGCCGGGCGGGGTGGCCGAAGTACTGGGTGAGCGCCCGGCGGAGCGACCGGGCCCGGGGCGTGGCCGGCTCCGACGGGGGCAGCTCGGACCACTCCGGCGCGGCGAGGTCGGTGGGCAACTCCTCGGCGAGGATGCGGAGCAGGCCGTCCAGCAGCCAGCGGGGGCGGGTGGTGCCGGCTGCGGCGGTGCCGGGGTGCGGGGCGTCCGGCTCCGCAGCGGCGGCGGCCGTCGCCCGGAGCAGGCGCAGCAGCGCGTCGCGCCGGGCGTCCGCCGGGTCGGTGCCCCAACCGGTGAGTACCGGGCGGCCGGGCAGCGCCACGGCCTCCAAGGCGGCCAGCCGGAACGGGAGTTGGCTCAGTGCCGACTCGTCGAGCCAGCGGGCCAGGCCGTACCACTCCTCGGTCAGCCGCTCCTCGGGGGCCGCTGCCGTGCCTTCGGCGGTGGTGGGGGAGGAAGGGGCCGGGCTGGTGACCGGTGGGGTGGGGGTGTCGGTCGGTCGGGCCGGGCCTGCGGCCGGCTTGGCGGTGCCCTCGGTGGGTCGGGCCGGGCCTGCGGCCGGCTCGGTCGGCCGTTCGGGCGGCTGGGCCGTGTGGCCGGTCGGGGTGGCGGGCCGAGCCGTCGGGTCGATGGGGAGCCAGGTGGGGCCGGGGGCCTGGGTGGGGGCCGGTCGGGTGGTGGTGCGCAGGGTGCGGCCGTGGATGACGGTGAGTCGGCTGGTGTCGAGGCCGGTGGTCGCGAGGAGGTCGAGCAGGGTGCGGGCCGCGAGGGAGCCGGCCAGGGTGGCGGCGTGGAGGGAGGGGGCGTGGCCGGCCGGGTGGACGCCGGCCCAGGCGGCGACCCGGTCGGCGGTGGCGGGGAAGGCGAGGGCCGAGGGGAGGCCGCGCAGGACGGGGCCGACCAGGTGGTGGCCGTCGCCGGCCGCGACCGGCAGGTACGGGAGCTCGGGCGGGAGCAGGGCCGCGAGCTTGGCGAGCTCCTCGGGGGTGTCGGCGGCGATCACCGCTGCGGTGGTGCGGGGTCCCAAGGTGTCGGTGACCGCGGCGAGGCCGAGGCTCCGCAGGCCGCGTACCGCGCTGACGGCGGCCGGCCCCTCGCCCAGCACGGCCACCCGGGCGGCGCGCAGGGCGGCGAAGGCCGCGTACGGCTCGGCGCAGTGCTCCTCCAGATGGGCGAGCGCGTCCGCGTACCGCTCGGCGGTGGCCCGGTCGGGGACGAGGCCACCCGCGCGGTCGAGGTCGAAGAGCAGGCCCTGGGAGAGCAGGGTGGCCAGGGCCTGGCGGAGGGTGGCCAGCTCGGTCGGGTCGTCGATCGGGCCGAGCAGGGAGGCCACCTCGGCGCCGTCGGTGAGGTCGCCGAGGCGGTCGTCCAGCAGGCGTTGGACGGCCGGCGGGACGGGCAGCACGAAGGACCGGCCGGCCCGGCTGCAGTAGAGGCCGCGGGCGGAGGGCACGAAGTGCGCGCCGGGCCGCAGCTTCACCCTCACAGCCGGCCGCCGTTGCGGAACTGCTCGCCGGGGGCCCGGTCGTACTCCAGGAGCCAGTCCAGCGCGTGTTCGCCGTCCCGGACGGCGGCCGGAGTCTCCGCCAGGTGGCTGCCGGCGGGCAGGGAGCGGAGCGTCTCGGCCGAGAGGGCACTGGCCAGGTCGAGGTAGCGGGTGCGGTCGGGGGCGGCAGCCGTACCGAGCACGGCGTCCAGCTCGGCCTCGGGCCGGGCGGGCTCGACCAGCAGGAGTTCCTCGGGCACGCCATGGGCGGCCCGCCAGTCGGCGAGCGCGCAGAGCAGCTCGGGGCCGCTGCCGCCCGGCAGGTCGGCGCCCGGGTACCAGCGGCGGCCCTGGAGCACCACCCGGCCGGCCGTCAGTCGGGGCAGGGCGAGGGTGCCGGAATCCGACCAGGTGCCCGCCCGGTCGGCGGCGGCCTCGGCCAGCGGGTCGTGGCGGAGGCGGCTGGTGCCGTGCAGCCAGAGCGCGATCCGCTGCACCGGTGCGAGCTGCTCCGGCCTGGTGGTGGAGGGGAGTTGGGGCCGGGCCGGAGCGCCGGACGGGTCGAGGAGGCCGAGCGTGTCGGTGGCCGGGTCGTGGGCCAGCGTGAGGCCGAGCCAGCCGACCGGGTCGAGCGCCTTGCGGTGGGCGGCCACCGGACGCGGGGTGAAGCTGCCGTCGCCCGGGTAGTGGCCGAGGACGGTGAGGCGATCGCCCAGCGGCCGGACCAGCACCGTGTACGAGGCGGCCGTGCGGCGGAACCGATCCGGCAACTGCGCTGCCAGGGAGGCCAGTTCGGCCGGGTCGAGCGCCACCTCGGCGGACCCGGCGGTGATCAGCTCGCCGAGGCGGGCCCGGGCGGCGGCGCGCAGGCGCAGCAGTTCGCCGAGCGAGCCGTCGGCCGGGCCGAAGTCCGCGCTGGTGGCGGGGGTGAGGAGCTGGATGCGGCGGGCCACCACGGTGACCAGGTCGGCGGCGCAGTCGGCGAGTCGGACCCGGGCGCCGGCGCCGAAGCGCTCGGTGAAGGCGGTGACCAGCAGGGCCCGGGCGTCGTGCAGGCGGTCCGCGAGGGCGGTGTACTCCAGCACCTGGGCGAGGTCGTCCAGGGCCGGGCGGTGCGGCCCGGCCGCGACGGCGACCTGGGGCAGCACGTGCTCCTCGGTGAGGCGCAGGCTCACGGGGTGGGAGAGGAGGGCGTTGAGGGCCCGCTGGTCCTCGGCGAGCCCGGCGAGGGTCTCGGCCTGCAGCTCGCCGCCGGTGGTGGCGGTGTCGAGCCGGTGCTGGATGGTGGTGAGGAGAGCAGCTGCCTCGGGGTGGGAGGTGGCGAGGTGCGCAGCGGTGGTGGCGGCGGGCTGATCGGTGTCGAGGTCGAAGTCTGCGGCACTGACCAGGAGTTGGAGGCGGAGCGCCTCGGTGATCAGCTCGGTGGCGGCGGCTGGGGGGAGGTCGAGCGCGGCGGAGAGCTCGCGGACCAGCACCTCGCTCGGGAGCGGGCCGGGCTCGACCAGGCCGAGCAGGGCGCGGACCTTGCGGGTGAGCGCGGTGCCGACCAGGCGCAGTTGCTCGCCGTCGCGGCGGTAGAACCGGGCCTGGGAGTGCAGCATCCGCAGCGTCCAGTTGGCCCGGAGGAGGGCCGGGAGCCCGTCGGTCTCGGGGGCGCCGGGGGCGTCGGCGAGGAGCGCGTCCACGGCCATGGCCAGCATCGGGCGGTCGGGGGAGAAGCTGGTTCGGCCGGCCTCGGGGTCGAGCCCGGGGCGGTCGAGCGGCACACCGTCCTCGGCCCACCGGGCGGGGGCGACGGCGGTGTGGGCGGTGGGCGGGCCGAGGCGGAGCATGGCGCGGGTGAGGTGCTCCAGCGCGGCTGCTTCGAGCGTGGCGAGGTCGGTGGCGGATGGGCCGCCTCCCTCGCCGACCTCGGCGAGGGAGGCGGAGTCGGCGGGCGGCTCGGTGGCGGCGAGGTAGCGGCTCACCGGGTCGGTGGCCCCTGCGGTGGCGGGCGAACGGAAGGCGTCGCCGCGCAGGGCGGCGCGGAGGGCCGCGCGCTCCTGCCGGAGGGCCTCGCGGTGGGCGCCGGCCACCTCGCGCTCGGCGGCGGCCCGGTCGGGGGCGGTGGCCAGCGCGGCCAGGGCGGCGCGCAGCGCGACGGGCGCGAGGCGGCGGCCGGGCACGCGGCCGAGCAGGGCGACCGGCGGTCGGGCCGAGCCTCGAGCGTCCGGGCCCGGGCCGGCCGCCTCGGCCGAGGCAGGGGAGGTGGTCACGGCGGTGGTCGCGGCGGTGGTCACGCTGCGCCCCCGGCCGTCTCGCTCGAACCCGCCGGCTCGGCCGGGGCGGTGAAGGCGGGGCGGACCTGCTCGGTGAAGAGCTCCATCGAGCGGAGGGCGTCGGTGCCGCCGAAGCCGCCGAAGTCGACCTGCCAGAGGATGCCGTCGGCGCCGACGCGCTCCTGGAAGCGGCCGATCAGGTCGGTGACGTGTTCGGGGGAGCCGACGAAGGCGGTGCCGGTGGCGCGCAGGTCCTTGGCGGTCATGGTGCGCACGACGCTGCCGAGGCCGGTGTACTGGGCGTAGTCGGTGGAGACGGTCTCGTCCCAGGTGTCCAGGGCGGAGCCCCAGACGCGGAGGTACTCGTCGAGGTGCGGGTCGGCCAGCTCGCGGGCCTTCTGGTCGGTCTCGGCGACCAGCAGCGGCATGCTCGCCATGATCCGGGGCGTGCCGTCGGGGTGGTGGGCGGCGAAGGACTCGCGGTAGCGCGCGGTGAGCGAGGTGTCGAACTCGCGGCCGGTCGGGGTGATCAGCAGGTTGTGGCCGAAGCGGCCGATCCGGTCGAAGCTGTCGGGCGTCTGCACGGCGGCGATCCAGAACGCCGGGCGCGGCGACTGGGTGGGCCGGGGCAGCACGGTGGCGTTGCGGAAGGAGAAGTAGGGGGTCTCCTCGGTGACCGCCTCCTCGGTGAGGAGGCGGTGCACGGCCTCGATGGTGGCCTCGAAGCGCTGACGGCTGCCGTCCATCGGCACCTGGAAGGTCTGGAACTCGTGCGGCAGGTAGGCCCGGGCGAAGCCGACCTCCAGCCGGCCGCCGCTGATCGCGTCGACCATCGCGATGTAGGAGGCCAGCTTCACCGGGTGGTGGAAGACCGGGAGGGTGCAGCCGGTGATCAGGCGGATCGAGCGGGTCTGCGCGGCCACGGCGGCCAGGAAGGTGAGCGGGCTCGGGCAGTAGCCGCCGTAAGGGTGCAGGTAGTGCTCGGTCATCTTGACGTAGTCGAGCCCGGCCTCGTCGGCCTGCCGACAGAGGTCGAAGACCTCCCGGTAGTAGTCGACCGGCGACTTGGTCTCCGGGGAGGAGTCGGGCAGGAATGAGACGCCGAAGCGCATGGGTGGCTCCTTACGGGGTGGGAGTCGGAGCCGTGGACGGCCCGAGCAGGACGGCGGTGTACGCCTCGGGGCGCAGGTGGGCGGCGGCGGCCGCGCGGACCTCCTCGTCGGGGACGGCGCGCAGCGCGGCGGTCAGGCGCTCCGGCCAGTCGGCCGGCAGCCCGGCCAGGACGGGGCCGTACAGGGAGTCGGCCAGGCCCTTCTGGGTGGAGAGGACGAGCGACTGGAGGCCGAGGGCGTAGCCGCGGGCCGAGGCGATCTCCTCGGTGGTGGGCGGTTGCGGGCCGGCCAGGGCGGCGAGTTCGGCGAGGGTGCCGGCCAGGGCGGCCTCGCTGTGCTGCTGGGCGCTGGCGAACTGGACGGTGCCCAGCGCCGAGCCGGTGCGCTGCTCGATCGCGGACTGCCCGGTGTAGATCCACCCCTCGCGCTCGCGCAGCCGCTGCACCAGCCGGGAGGAGAAGTAGCCGCCGAAGACCTGGTCGGCCAGGGCGAGCGCCGGGTACCCCGGGTCGGTCAGCGGCAGCGAGGGCGCGGCCAGCCGGGCCTCGCACTGCCGGGCGCCCGGGGAGGGGACATGCAGGGCCGGCTGCCCCCGGTGGGCCGGGGCCGGCAGCGGGGCCATCGCCACGGCCGCCCGGTCCGATCTCCAGTCGCCCAGCGCGCCGGCCAACTCCTCGACCAGCCGGTGGGGTTGGAGGTCGCCCACCAGCACGAGGGCCGAGCCGCGGGGCACCAGAGCAGTGCGGTGCAGCTCGGCGACGGCGGCCGGGTCGGCGGCCGAGACCTCCGCCGCGCCGGGGGTCTCCCGGGTGGCCGGGTGGTCGCCGAAGCAGTGCCGGAGCAGGGCGGCCCGGGCGGCGCGGGCCGGCATCGACTCGGTGAGGCGGATCCGGTGCAGCAGGCGCTCGCGCTCGGCCTCCAGCACGGCCGTCGGGTAGGCGGCGGCGGTCAGGCAGTCGGCCAGCACGGCCAGTAGCCGGGGGAGGCCCGGGGCGAGCACCTGGCCGGTGATCTTCAGGTGCTCGGGCCCGACCACGGCCTTCAAGGTGCCGCCCACGGCGGCGAGTTCCTCGTCGATCGCGTCCCGGGAGCGGGAGTCGGTGCCCTTGAGCAGGGTGCAGGCGAGCAGCTCGGCCAGGGCCGCGTGGCCGGGCTCGGTGCCGCCGAAGGGCACGCCCAGCCGGAGCTGGACGACCGGGGCGGTGGCCCGGCGGGCCGCCACCACGCGCAGCCCGCCGGGCAGCAGCGCGTCCACGGCCTCCAGCGGCGCGGCGGGCCGGGCGGCGGCGAGCGGGGGCGGTGCGATCAGGGCGTCGCCGGGGTTCATCGCTCGGCCCTCCGCTCGGGGGTCACAGTGTCGACGGGGGCGGCCTTACGCTCCGGGGTCAGGTGGAGCACCGCGGGGTGGGAGCGGGCCAGCTCGCCGGCGGCGCGGCGGACGTCCTCGGGGCCGACGGCGGCGAAGCGGTACGGGCCGTCGAGGACGAGTTCGCCGTCCCCGTGCAGGAGTTCGTAGCCGGCCAGTCGGCGGGCGCGGACGCCCACCGGGTCGATGTCGGTGTACCAGGCGGTCTGGAGGCGGCTGACCACGCGCTGGAGCTCGGCCTCCGCCGGGCCCTCGGCGGCGAGGGTGGCGAGCTCCTCCTCGACGGCCGCCGCGGTGCTGCGCACCGGGATGCCCGGCGGGCAGACGGCCGTGATCAGGAAGGCGTCGGGGTCGCGGGAGTCGAACGGGCCGGAGAGGCCGGCCATCGCCATCACCTGGGAGGCCAGACGGCGTTCGCGCACCAGCGAGCGGTGCAGCCGGCCGGCCTCGCCGTCGCCGAGGACGGCGGCGGCGACCACGGTGGGCAGGTGGTCGGGGGAGTCCGGCGGGGGCATCCGCCGGCCCACGGCCAGGGCGGGCAGCGGGGCGAGCCGGTCGGTGCGCTCGACCGTGCGCGGCGTGGCCAGCGGCGGTTCGGCGATCCGGGCGGCGGGGGCGGTGCGGCGGGTGGGGATTGAGCCGAAGTGCCGCTCGGCCAGGTCGATCACCTGCTCCGGCTCGACCCCGCCGCAGACCGCCAGCACGGCGTTGCCCGGTGCGTAGTGGCGCTCGAAGAAGGACTCGCACTCCTCCACCGTGGCCGCCGCCAGCGAGGCGTGGTCGCCGTAGCCGTCGTGGGTGTTGGCGAAGGAGGAGAAGAGCACCTGGGGCAGCTGGAAGGTCGGGAATCCGCCGTAGGGGCGGTTGCTGACGGTCCGTCGGATCTCCTCGGCGACCACCGAGGCCTGGGTGGCGATGGCCTCCGGGGTGATCCGGGGCGCCCGCATCCGGTCGGCCTCCAGGAAGAGGCCGAGCTCCAGGGCCTCGGCGGGCATCGCCTGGAAGTAGCTGGTGTGGTCGCGGTGGGTGGTGCCGTTGAACACGCCGCCGTTGGCCTGGATCAGCCGGGCGTGCTCCTGGGCCTCGAGGTTGGCGCTGCCCTGGAACATCAGGTGCTCGAAGAGGTGGGCGAAGCCGGAGCGGGATTCGGACCGGTAGCCGACCCCGTACGCGACGGCCAGCCCGACGGCCGGGCTGTCGGCGTCCGGCAGCACCACCAGCCGCAGCCCGTTGGCCAGCCGGTGCCGGCGCAGCACGCCGGGCCGGGCGATCGTGGCGGTGCCCGTCATGAGCCGCTGCGGATCGCGCGGGAGGCGAACCAGGTGGTGAAGGCCGCCAGGCCGATCGCCACGCCGATCCCGACCAGGGCCTGGCTCTGGCCGAACTGTCCGGCGAACAGCGCGCGTTCGGCGGTCACGATGTACGAGAGCGGGTTGGCCTTGGCGAGGCCGGCCAGCCAGCCGGGAGCCAGGGCCAGCGGCAGCAGCACGCCGGAGAGCAGCAGGGTGGGCAGCATCAGGGCGTTGATCAGCTGCCCGTACGCCTCCTCGTTCTTCACCAGCAGGGCCAGCCCGTAGGCCAGCCCGGCCATCGCCAGCCCGACCACGGTGACCAGGGCGAAGGCGGTCAGCACCCCGCCGACCGGAGCGCGCAGCCCGGCCACCAGCGCGCCGAGGGTGAGCAGCACGGCCTGGGCGGTGAGCACCACCGCGTCGCGGAGCATCCGCCCCAGCAGCAGGCCGAGTTCGCTGGCCGCGGAGATCCGCATCCGGTCCAGCACGCCGGCCCGGATCTCGGAGATGATGCCGAAGCCGACGAACACGGCCGAGAACACGCCCTGTTGGACGAGCAGGCCGGGCACGAAGACCCGCCAGGTGTTGCCGCCCTCGAAGCCGGGGGCCTGGGCGATCCGGCTCAGCAGCGGTCCGAACAGCGCCAGGTAGAGCAGGGGTTGGGCCAGGCCGAAGATCACCCAGGAGGGGTTGCGGAGGGTGTAGCGCATCGAGCGCTGGAAGATGATCCAGCTGGTCGTGGCGGTGGTCACTTGGTCACCTCGGTGGGCAGCTTCTCGTCGAAGGAGGCGGACGCGGCGGCCTCGGTCTCGGCCTCGGGCCGGGTGGGCAGGCCCTCCTCGCGCAGCGAGCGGCCGGTGAGGCGGAGGAAGACGTCGTCCAGAGTGGGGCGCTTGACCGAGACCGACTCCAGGGCGACCCCGGCGTGGTCCAGCGCGCGCAGCAGCTCGGGCAGCCGGCGCTGGGCGTCGGCCACGTGGAACTGCACGCCCTCGGAGGTGGTGTCCAGATCGCAGCCGGGGACGACCCGGGCCACCACAGTGGCGGCGTCGCTGATCCGGCTGGTCTCCAGGGTGACCACGTCGCCGCCGATCCGGCCCTTGAGCGCCTCGGCGGTGTCGGCGGCGATCACCTTGCCGCCGTCGATCACGATGATCCGGTCGCAGAGCAGGTCGGCCTCGTCCAGGTAGTGCGTGGTGAGGAAGACGGTGGTGCCGTGCTCGGCGCGCAGGGTGCGCAGGTGGTCCCAGAGATTGGCCCGGCTCTGCGGGTCGAGGCCGGTGCTCGGCTCGTCCAGGAAGAGCACGGCGGGCCGGTGCACCAGCCCGATCGCCACGTCCACCCGGCGGCGCTGGCCGCCGGAGAGCTTGGCGACGGGGCGCTCGGCGAAGCCGCCGAGTTCGAACTGCTCGATCAACTCAGCTGCTCTGACAGCTGCCTGAGTTTTCGTCAGGCCCTGCAGGCGGGCCTGAGTGCGCAGTTCGTCGGCCACCCGGTGCTCGGAGCCGCCGGTGGACTGGCTCACGTACCCGAGCAGCCGGCGGACGGCGGCCCGCTCGCGGACCACGTCGTGCCCGGCCACCGTGGCGGTGCCGGCCGTCGGGGTCTGGAGGGTGGTGAGCATGCGCACGGTGGTGGTCTTGCCGGCGCCGTTCGGGCCGAGGAAGGCGACCATCTCGCCCTCGGCCACCTCCAGGTCCACGCCTTGGACGGCGTCCACCGTCCCGTTCCGGACGGCTTCGACCGTGCCGAACCTGGTCCGGTACGAGTAGCTGAGGCCTTTCGCGCTGATCACAGTTTCCTCCGGTCATGGATCGAACAGAGGCGCCGCGGAGGAGAGTTGACGAACTGCGGACAGAATTCTCGCCGTCATCTCGGACTCGCCGTAATGTCGGCGGCCGGGCGCTGCGTCACTCTGACCGGTGCGCCGAGGCCTCGTCCAGCCTCCGACCAGGTCGGAGGGGCCGACTGACACCAACGTGCCAGTCGAGAACGGATGGGATGGGCTGAAATGTCCGATCTCAGAGCCGAGTAAAGGCCGAGTTGGCGGGTGAGTTTTTTCGTGTCCGCGACAATAATTCCGAGCTCGGCATTTTGATGCCGCCGGATTCCCCTTGCCGGAATATCCGCACTGCCAGTTAGCTCGTCCCCAGTCGCCGGCAGCCCGCCGGTCAGACCCGAGAGGGGACTCCCATGAGCAACGCCGTGGACTTCGCCGCATTCGACGTCAACGAGCTGGCCGTCCTGGACGCCAAGGACGCCGTCGCGCTCCCGGAGATGGGTGCCTCGGTGCTCTTCATCTTCAACTACACCGAGGACGGCGAGGAGATCCTCACCGAGGACACCCTGAACGGCAGCGGCTCGGCCAGCACCTCCTCGTCCTGCTGCTGAACCTCCGTCACACCGAAACCCAAGGAGAACAAGTCATGAGCAACGCTGTGGACTTCGCCGCTTTCGACGTGAACGAGCTGGCCGTCCTGGACGCCAAGGACGCCGTCGCGCTCCCGGAGATGGGTGCCTCGGTGCTCTTCATCTTCAACTACACCGAGGACGGCGAGGAGATCCTCACCGAGGACACCCTGAACGGCAGCGGCTCGGCCAGCACCTCCTCGTCCTGCTGCTGAACCTCCGTCACACCGCACGTCTCACCGAAACCCAAGGAGAACAAGTCATGAGCAACGCTGTGGACTTCGCCGCTTTCGACGTGAACGAGCTGGCGGTCCTGGACGCCAAGGACGCCGTCGCCCTGCCGGAGATGGGTGCCTCGGTGCTCTTCATCTTCGCGTACACCGAGGACGGCGAGGAGGTCCTCACCGAGGACTCGCTCAACGCCTCCGGCTCGGCCAGCACCTCCTCCTCCTGCTGCTGACACCTCGCAGCCCGCTGCGCCTGAGGCGCAGGTGAATTCTCCCGGCTTCTCATAGCCGGGTGCCGGCAGAGCCGGTATCACCGTACTTACGGCCGTCAACGATCGGGCCGGCGGTTTCACGCCGATCGACCGATTCGTGCATCACCTGGAGTCACCATGCGAACCATTGATCCGGGCTTGGCCATACGGGTTTTCGACTATTCGGAAAATCCGCGGGAGCTGCTGCGAGAACTCAGTGAGCCCCTGCTGCACCTGAAATCCTCGCAGCAGCTTCCCGTGGTCCACGTGCGCCGTGGTTGGTTGCACGGTTCACACCTCCTGCTGGTCGCCCGCCCCTACGGCGAACGGGCCGTCGACGCGAGCGGATTCACCGCCGTCGCGGCCGAGCTGGCCGCCGCCCGCGCCGGGCGCACCCCCGACCAGGAGAGCTACCTGCGGCGGGCCGCCGAGCTCGCCCGCTGGGAGAACGTGGAGGACGAGCTGCTGCCCTGCCACCCGCAGGGCCACGTGACCGCCGAGCCGTACCGGCCCCGGCTGGACTCCCCGGCGCTCGCCCAGGCCGTCGACCAGATCATGGGCCGCTTCCTGGAGCCCGTGCTCGGCTCGCTCACCGTGCCCGAGAGCGAACTGCTGCCGCACCTGACCCACGTGATGGCGCTGCTCGCCCGCACCCACCCGCGCGGCATCAGCGCCGGCGCGCTGCCCTACCGTTCGCACTCCGAGGGCGTGGCCTCGGCCACCGGCAACCACGCCGACCTCAAGTCCGCCTTCGCCGCCCGCTACCTCAGCGACCGCGCGGTCTTCCTCGACGCCCTCCAGGCGCCCGTGCAGGACGAGACCCTGCGTGCCTGGGAACGGGCCATGCAGTACGCCTGGGGCGTGGCCGAGGCGCACACCGCCGGCCTGGCCGTCGACGAGCGCGTGCTGCAGACCACCGCCGGCAGTGCCGACTGGGAGCACCCGCTCGGCACCCCGGTGCGCAGCGACTTCATCGGCGAGGTGCTGGACGGCGGCATGCTGCGCAACCCGTCCTACCGCCACATCGCGCACCGCATCGTGCTCAACGTCCTCTACACCAGCCTCACCTGCTTCGGCATCACCCCGATGCAGCGGTACTACCTCTGCTACGGACTCGGCGAGGGCACCGACGAGCTGACCGGCGAGACGTCCATCGAGCGCGTGCGCGCCTTCAGCAGGGAGCTGGCCTGAGCATGTCCTTCCACCTGGCCGATACCCCCATGTACCGGGTGAACCCGATGCCGGGCCTCCGCCTCGGCGGCGACCGGCTGGGCACCGTCCTGCGGGCCCTGTTCACCGCCCAGCGCGAGTGCGCGGCCCTGGCCGACGCCGCCTGCGCCGAGCTCTACGAGCTCACCGGCACCGCCACCGGCCGCGAGCGCCACCGGCTGCTGCGGCTCAAGCGCGCCGTCTTCAACCACCGCGCCCCCGACCCGGCCGACCTGCGGGAGCCCTGGCCGACGCCGCTCCCACCCGCTGTGACCGCCTGGCTGGGCGCCAGCGAGCGGGGCCAACTGGCCCGCACCGCCCTGGAGACCGGCCTGGAGGGCTTCCTCACCGAGGAGCGCACCAAGCTCGCCCAGGCCGTCGGTGCCGAGCAGTTCCAGCTCGCGCTGGCCCTCAACTCGCCCCAGGTGCTGGACGCCGCGCAGCGCTACCGCACCACGCCTGGCCGCCCGACCACCCGTCAGCGCAAGTCCGAGCGCGGGCTCGTGCAGCACCTCGCCCGGGCCCTGCTCCGGGTCAGCCCGCTCTCCCGCCTCACCGCCGTGGGCTTCGCCGACTGGTCCGAGCAGGGCCGCCGGCTCGACGAGGCGGTCTTCGACCGCCGCCGCGCACACGCCCGGCTCACCCCCGACCGGGCGCTGCTCTCCACCCTGGTCAACGGCATCGTGGCCCCGTCCCGGCTCGGCGAGATGCCCGCCGCCGTCCAGCGCAACGGGACGATCCGCCAGGAGGGCGGCCACATCCGCTTCCAGCACGTGGCCGACGGCCGGCGCCGCACCCTCGCCGTGGAGCTCAACGATCAGCTCGCCGGGGTGCTCCGGCTCACCGCCCTCGGCCCGCTGCCGGTGGAGCAGCTCACCGCCGAGCTCGGCCGCCGCTTCGCCGTCGCCGACTCGGACGCCCAGCGGCTGGTCGCCGCCGCCGTGGACGCGCAGATCCTGCTGGCCGCCCCCGTCCTGGACGAGCAGGCCGCCGACCCGCTGCCCGGCGCCGAGAAGGCCCTCGCCGAGCACCACCCGGAGGCCGCCGCCACCGTCGCCGCGGTCGCCGCCGACCTCGACCTGATGGCCCGTGACTCGGTCAGCGGCCGCCGCGCCGCGCTCACCCGGCTCCGCGCCGCCGAGGCCGCGCTCAACGAGCTCAGCACCCGCCCCGCCAAGCTCCAGGTCAACGAGGACTACCTGCTCGAGCCCGGCACCGTCTCGCCCGAGGGCTACCGGCAGGCGCTGGAGGACCTCGGCAAGGTGGCTGCCTTCCAGGGCCTCTTCGACCGCCACCACGAGATCCGCGCGCTGCTCACCCGCGCCTTCACCGACCGCTTCGGCGCGGGCGCCGAGATCGACCTGCTCGACCACGCCGAGGAGCTGGTCGACCTGGTCCGCACCCGCGAACTCGCCCTCACCCGCGCCACCGCCGAGCAGTGGGGCCCGGCCGACGGCTCGCTCCCCGAGCTGCTTCGCCGCCGGGCCGCGGCCATCGCGGCCCTGGCCGCCCGGATCCGCACGGCGGGCGAGGCGACCGAGGTCACGGTGGAGCCCGAGCTGCTCGCCTCCTTCGCCGCCGGGCTGCCCGAGCGCTTCCGGCTCACCGCCGCCTCGTACGGCCTGCTGGTGCAGCCGGTGGACGGCCGCCTGGTGCTCAACGCCTGCTACGCCGGCCACGGCCAGCTGGCCACCCGGTTCCTGGGCGCCCAGGCCGCGTTCGGCAGCGAGGCGGCCTCCCGGATCGCCGAGCGGATCCGGCGGCAGTACGGCGCGGACGGCGTCCGCGTCCTGGAGGACCACGGCCTGCACCGCGCCAACATCAACCACCGGATGCAGCTGCTCGACGAGACGATCACCCCGCAGGACTGGATCGGCGTCCGGCTGGTCCACGACCCCGAGCAGGACCGGCTCGGCCTGGTCGACCGCGAGGGCACCCCGATCCGGGTGATGTCCCTGGGCATGAAGTGGATCGAGCTCCAGCCCGCGCCGCTGACCCTGGCCGTCTGGCTCTACGACACCGGCCGGGTCGCCTTCGACCCGATCGGCCAACTGCACTCCCAGCGGGGTGACTTGGTGGAGGGTGCCACCGTGCGCTACCCCCGGCTGGTCAGCGGGGACGTGGTGCTCCAGCGCCGCCGCTGGTACCCCGGCGAGGACCTGCCGGGCCGGCCGGGCACCGAGGAGGAGGACGAGGCCGCCCAGCTGATCGCCACCACCCGCTGGCGGGCCACCCACGACGTGCCCGAGGAGGTGGTCATGAAGACCCCGCTCGGCATGCCCTCCAGCCAGGTGATCTCCGACGACGGCGTGGCCGGCCAGCTCACCCGGTACCTGCGGGCCCGCAGCAAGGAGAAGCCGCAGTACCTCGACCTGGGCAGCGCGCTGATGGTGCGGGTGCTGCCGAAGTTCCTGGAGCGGCGCGGGGAGGGCTTCTTCGAGGAGGCACTGCCGGGCGTCCGGGGCGGCGTGCCGGCCAGTGAGTGGCTGCTCGAGTACGACCAGGCCGTCTGGGTTGTGGCCGCTGCGGATGCCGAGGTCCTGGCCGGCGCGGGGGTCGGGGCGTGAGGGTCAAACTGCGTCCCGGCACGCACTTCGCCCCCGTCCGGCAGGGCGTGCACGTGGCCCGCGGCGGCGAGACCTTCGTGCTCGCGGGGCCCACCGCGCTCTACACCGTGCTCGACAGCCGGCTGGAGGAGCTCATCCACGGCACCGACCTGGACTCCCTGGTCGCCGCCTTCGGCAACGAATCCGCCCGGCCCGTCCTCGACCGGCTGCTGCGCACCCTGGTCGACCGCGACGTGCTGCTCGACCTCGACACCCTCAGCACCCCGCCCCCGGACCGGGCCACGGCCGAGCGCCTCGACGAGACCCTCGCCTACCTGGAGGCCCACAGCCTCGACCCGTACCGGGACTTCGCCCGCCTGCGCACCGCCCGGATCCGGGTGCTGGGCGGCGGCCCGGCCGCCGACACGGCGGCCCGCTCGCTGCGCCGCCACGGCATCGGCGAGGCCGCCCCGGCGGCGGGCGAGGCCGCGCCGGCGGCGGGGGAGGCCACGCCGGGGGCCGTGGCGGGTGAAGCCGCAGTCGCCTCCGGCGGTGCGGCGGTGCCCGTCTCGGTTGACGGTGGGACGGTACGGGCCTTCGGGGATGCGGTGGAGCCCGTGGTGGGCGGGACCGCACGGATCTTCGGTGGTGCAGTGGAGCCCGTGTCGGGCGGTGGCGGCGAGCGTGGGTGGGTCGTGCTGGTCGACGACTTCGAGCACCCGGCGCCGGACCTCGGGGATCTGCCGCCGGGCACGGGGATCGTCGCGGTGCACGCCGGGGAGCAGGTGGCCCTGGTGGCCGAGCTCGACGGCCCGGCGGAGCTGGCCGCCTTCACGGCGGCGGCCCACCGCGCCGCCGCCTGGGCGGCCGGCGACCCGGAGGCCTGCGCCCCGCGACCGCTCAGCGCCGTCCTGGCCGGCGCCTTGGCGGCCCGGGCCGTGCTCGCCGCCCTGACCGGGCTCGACCGCAATCCGCGCACGGCGACGGTGGTGCACGGGCGCCGGATGGAGACCGCCCGCATCGCGCTGCTGCCCGCCGGGGGCGGGGTGGAGGTGTTCGGGGAGGGTGCGGATACCGAAGGGCTCGCGCCCGTCGATGGGAGTGGCGCGGACGGCGGGGAACCTGCGCTCTCCGGTGCGGGCGGTGCGGGCGGTGCGGGCGGTGCGGGCGGTGCGGGCGGTGCGGGTGGTGCGGGATTCGTGCTCTCCGCTGCGGGCGGAGTGGATCCTGCGGCGCCGTTCGCCGTGCGTGACCGGGGCGGCGACGCTGTGGTCGGCGGGGCCGGTCGGCCCGGTCTGGTGGCCGTTCGGCTGCCGGAGCGGGAGGAACAGCCGGTCGGGGCTGAGGAGTTGCTGACCGCCTGGGCTCCGTTGACCGCCCGCTGGGCCGGGCCGTTGCGGCGTGGGCGTGATCTCGATCTGGACCAGCTGCCGTTCTCGCTGGAGACGGTGGAGCTCCTCGCCGGGCCCGAGACATCGAAGGCCGCCGGGTGGGGGCCGGACCGGCCCGCTGCCGGGGTGAGTGCGGTGCTGGCCGGAGTGCGTCGGATGGCCGGTGGGGCGGCCGGCAGCACCGAGGGGCGGTGGCTGCTCGACGGCGTGCTGCGGCAGCTCGGGGCCGAGCTGATCGCCGACCGGCCGGGCGAACCGCTCGGCTGGGAGGAGCTCGGCACCACCGAGGGCAGGACGCTGTACGGCCTGCTCGAATCCTGGTTCGGCCGCACCGTCGGCCTGACGCACCGTCGACTGCCCGTGCTGGGGTGGTCGTTGGTGGCCGTCGCGGACCAGACGGGGGAGGTGGTGGCGGTCGAGTGGGGCGAGACCGCCACCGCCGCCGCCAAGGCGGCGCTCGGCGCCGCCGTCGCCCAGGCCCAGGCCGACCCGGAGGTGCGGGCGCTGCTGGCCGGCGAGCCGGTCGGCACCAGCGTGCTGCAGGCCTGCCCGGCGGGTTCGGTGGAGCAGGCCCTGGCCCGGCTGGCCGCCGCGCCGGACGCCCGTGCCGTCCGGGCCCACCGGCTGGCCCGGGACCCGGCCGTCGGCCGACTCCCGCTGTACTGCGGGCCGGTGCGGCTCGCATGACCGAGGACACCATCACCGTGAGCGAGACCATCGACCCGAGCTGGATCGCCCCCGGCGTACCGGCCTCCTGGGCCTGGCAGGCCTGGGCCGAGGAGCTGGACGACTGCCTGCTGACGGCCGGCACCGAGTCGGACCCGGACCGCGAGCGCCGCGCCATAGCCGCCGCCCGCGCGGCCGGCCGCGACCTGCTGCCGGTGCGGATCGGCCCCACCGAGGTGCAGATCGGCCCCCGCTGGACCCCGGACGGCGCCCACGCCTGCCCGGGCTGCGCCGCCGCTGCCGACGCCTACCGCCGCTGGGATCCCGAGCAGCGACCCGAACGCGACCGCAGGGAAAGGGAGTTGCTGGAGACGGCAACGGCTGCGCTCGCCGCTGGGGCGGCTGCCCCCGGAGTGGGAGCGAGTGTGCCGGGTGCGGGTGCGGGTGCGGGTGCGGGTGCGGCGGCGTTCGCGGCTTCGCCGACGGCGTCTGCTGGGCCTGCCGCTGGTTCGGCTGCCCCCGGCGTGGGAGCGGGTGTGCCCGGTGCGGGGTCGGCGGCGTTCGCGGCCTCGCCGACGGCGCCCGCCGGGCGTGCCGCTGGGGCGGCTGCCACCTGCGTCGGAGCGGGTGTGCCCGGTGCGGGGTCGGTGGCGTTCGCGGGTGCGCCGGCGGCGTCTGGTGGGCCCGCCGCTGACCCGGTGCCCGCTGTCTCCGCCCCCGCGGCGGCCGGTCGGCCGGTGGCTGTGGCGCCGTGGCTCGGTGACGTGGTCGGGGCGGTGCTGACGTCGGCGGCCGTGCCCGGGCCAGGGGAGCTGGTGGCGGTGTCGCGCAGTGGGGCCGTCACCCGGCACCGGGTGATGCGCACCTTCCGCTGCCGGCTCTGCGGCGAGGCGCCGCCGCTGCTCGCCACCCCTGCCGATGCTCCGCCCGTGCTGCCCCGAGCGGGGAGTCGGCCGACCACGGCGGCTGTGCCGACCCGGCAGAGCGAGGCGCCGTTCGGGCTGGACCCCGACCGGATGCGGGCCGCCTTCGCGGACCCGCGGTACGGGCCGGTGGTGCGGATCACCCGCAATTCGGCCGGGAGCTTCCCGATGAGCGAGGTCGGGATGCTGGCCGGGACGCCGTCCGGTCTCGGGCGGGGCGTGCGGTTCCGGGAGTCCGAGGCCGTCGGGATGTACGAGGCGATGGAGCGGCTCGCGGGCTACCCGCACGCGGCCACCGTGGTGCCCGGGGCCACCCGGCGCGAACTCGGCGGGCTCGCCATGGACCCGGCCGGCCTCGGCGGGTACACCGAGCGCCAACTCGCCGACCCGGCCTGCAAGGTGCGCAAGTACACCGAGGACACCCCGATCGACTGGGTCTGGGCCCGCTCGCTCACCGGCGCCGGGGAGCCGCTTCTGGTGCCAGCCGAGGTCGGGTTCTACCGGTACGGCCACGGGATCCGGGCGGCGGCGGGGGAGACCCGGCGCGGCTGCTTCCTGGACTCCTCCAGCGGCAGCGCGCTCGGCGGCGGCTTCGAGGAGGCCGCCCTGCACTCGCTGCTCGAACTCGCCGAGCGGGACGCCTTCCTCCAGGCCTGGCACCTGGCCCGCCCGCTGCCCGCCGTCGATGCGGCCACCGTGCGCGACCGGGAGTCGCGGCTGCTGCTGCGGATGGCCGAGGAGCACGGCTACGAGGTGCACCTGCTGGCGGCCACAGCCGACATCCCGGTGCCCGTGGTCTGGGCGCTCGCCATCCGCCGCGACGGCGGCCTGCCCGCCAGCTTCAGCACGGCGGGCTGCCACCCGGATCCGGAGCAGGCGGTGCGCTCCGCGCTCTGGGAGCTGATCCAGCTGGTCACCTCCGGGCTCGCCTGGGACCCGGAGCCGCTCCGGCCGCTGATCGAAGACCCCTGGCAGGTCGAGGAGTTGGCGCAGCACTGGCGCCGCTACACCTTCCCCGAGCTGCTGCCCCGGGTCGAGCGGGTGCTCGGCGGGCCGGTGCTGCCGCTGGCCGAGGCCTTCGGCGACTGGCCGCAGCCGCTGCTCCGCGCGGCGGGCAACGATGTGAACGGCGCCCTGGAGTACCTGCTCGACCTCTACCGGACGGCCGGGCTCGGCACCGTGCTGGCCGTGGACCAGTCCACCCCCGACCACACCGCCCTCGGGCTCTCGGTGGTCAAGTGCGTGGTGCCCGGCATCCTGCCGATGTGCTTCGGTCAGGCGCACCAGCGCCTGACCGGCCTCGACCGGCTGCTCTCCCGGCTCGACGCCGACCCGGCCGACCTGCCCCTCGACCCCCACCCCTTCCCATGACCACCACTGCCGCTGCTCCGCAGCTCCCGGTCGACGTCCGCCGGTTCGCCTTCCGCCAGGGCCCGGGCAAGGGCCACCTCGGCGAGCAGAACCTGGTGGACGACGGCGCCCCCACCACCAGCGCCCTGCCGCCCCGGTGGGCCCGCTCCGACAGCGGCCGCCCGCTCCCGCTCGGCACCCACGAACTGCTCGCGGGCCTCCCGTACCCGGCGCCGGGCCGCGCCGCGGCCACCCCCGACCCGCTCGGGCACCTGCTGGTGACCGCCTTCGGCCTCCAGCGCCGCGAACCCTCGCACCGCTACGCCGACCACCGATCGGTCGCCTCCGGCCGGGCGAAGTTCCCGGTGCACGCCTTCCTCGCCCAGGGGCCGTCGGTCCGCTACCTGGACGTGTACCGGCACGCCCTGGTCGACCTCGCGCCGCCCGGCGGTGCGCCCGCCCCGGCAGCGGCGGAGGGCGCCTCGGTGCTGCTCGCCGCCCGCTACAGCGACCTGCCGGCCGCGTACGGCCGGATGCGGTACGCCGTCACCGAGGTCGAACTTGGCGTCAACCTGCGGTCGTTGTGCGTGGCCGCCGACCTGTTCGGGGTGCCCGCCCGGCTCGACCTGGACGGCCGCAGCACCGCCGCGGCCGAGGCCGTGGTGCGCTCGGCGGGCCCCGGCACCTGGTCGGCCCCGCTGGCCGTCCGGCTCGACCTGCCGGACGGGCCCGCCGCGAGTACGGCACTGCCGGGCCCGTCCCTGGACGGCCCCGACCGGCGCGATCCGCTGCTGGAGACCGCGGACGAGTCGGTCCGTGACGCGGTGGCCGTCAGCGCACAGCGCCACGGGCTGCCGCAGACCCTGTCGGTGCCCGCCCACGGCCTGCCGGCCGCCGGGCCGGAGGCGGCTGCGGGCAGCCCGGCCACCGGGCCGGACTGGGCGCGGGTGCTCTGGGACCGGAGCGCCGGCCGGGCGCCGGACCAGCTGTACGGGTTCGCCATGCGGCCCGCAGCCGTCGGGGAGGACACGCTCGCCGATCTGCTGGCCTGGGCCACCCAGCCCCCGCCCGACCGGCTGCTGGCCCGGGTCGCCGCGCGCGTGCGGCTCTCCGTGGCGGTCCAGCGGGTCGGCGGGCTGGCCCCCGGGGTGCACCGGTTCGAGGCGGGCGGGCTGACGCTCCATCGGCGGCAGCCGCGGATCATGGCCGAGCTCCAGCCCGGCTTCGCCCAGCAGCCCTCGCCCAACACCGACTCCGGCATGCGGCACGCCGCCCTTGTCTGGGTGCACTCGGTGGACGTGGACGCGCTGCTGGACGAGTTCGGCCCGGCCGCCCTCGGGCTGCTCCAGCTCCACCTGGGCTGGAGCGTGCACGGGCTCTGCCTGGGCGCGGCGGCCCACCGGCTGGTCGCCCGCCCGGCCCGTTCCTTCGTCGAGTACCACCTCCAGCCCCTGCTCGGCCTAGGCCGCAAGGAGACCCCCGTGTTCATGACGGTCTGCGGGACCTCCCGCTTCACCGAACCGATGCTGGACCTGCGCACATGAGCGCCCCGGAGGCCCACGGCCGCTGGCGCAGCTGGCACCTGCACGCCGATTCGCTGCGCCCCGCGGCCCTGGAGGCGATGCTGCTCGACGCGGTCGTCCCGGTGGTCGAGCAGCCGGCCGTCCGCCAGGGGGCGGAGCCGGAGGGCCCGCCGCGGCCCTGGTTCTTCATCCGGTACTGGCAGGGCGGGCCGCACCTGCGGCTGCGGATCGCCGACCTGGACGGCCCGGCCGCCGAGCAGGTCACCGCCGAGCTGGCCGCCCGGGCGGAGAAGGTCAACGCCGGGCTGCCGCCCGAGGAGCGGATCACCCCGGAGGCGTACCGGCAGGCCGCGCAGCCGCTGGCCCAGTTCGGCGAGGGCGGGCGGGCGCTCGACCTCGGCGAGCTGCTGACGCCCGGCGTGCACCCGGCGGTCTACGAGCCGGAGATCCGCCGCTACGGCGGGCCGGAGGAGATGGCGCTCAACGAGGAGCTGTTCCACGCCTCCAGCGTGGTGACCCTGCGGGCCTGCCGGGCCCGCCCGGGCCACGGCCGGAGCCTCGCGGACGGGCTGGAGGCGATGGCCGCCACGCTCTCGGCCTGGCCCGGCGACCAGGCCGCCCTGCTGCGCGCGGTGCGCGACGGCTGGGCCGGCCGCTCGGCGAGCGGGGCCGGCGTGGAACGCCTCACCCGCAGCGCCGCCGAACAGGCCGAGCGGCTGCGGTCGAGCGCCCCGGCGCTGCGCGCGCTGGCCGAGGGGGCGCCGTCCCGGTGGACCCCCTGGACGGCCCGGCTGGGCTCGGCCGCCCGGCGGTGGGCGCAGCTCCACGGCACGGCGAGGGCCGGGATGGTCTTCGGCTCCCAGCTCCACATGACCCAGAACCGGCTCGGGGTGGGCGCGGGCCGCGAGGGCCTGATGGCCGCAGTCCTGCTCGACCTCCTCGACTACCAGGCGGAGACCTCATGACGATACGTCAACTCCTTTGCTGTGGCCTGATGATGGCGGGCCTCGACCGGGTGGCCCTGGTGCTGCTGGCCCAGGACTCGGGCCACCGGAGCGCCGGCGGATGAGCGGCGGCGAGGTGATCGAGCTGCACGAGGTGCGCAAGCGCTTCGGCGAGGTGACGGCCGTGGACGGCCTGAGCCTGCGGGTGGCACCCGGCGAGGTGGTCGCCTTCCTCGGGCCCAACGGCGCGGGCAAGTCCACCACCATCGACCTGCTGCTCGGCCTGGCCCGCCCCGACTCCGGCACCGTCCGGGTCTGCGGCCGCCCGCCGGTGGACGCCGTCCGGCGCGGCCTGGTGGCCGCCGTACTGCAGAGCGGCGGGCTGCTCCGCGACTTCACGGTGGCCGAGACCGTCCGGTACGTGGCCTCGGTCTACCCGGCGGCCCGGCCGGTCAAGGAGGTGCTGGAGCTGGCGGGGCTGACCCGGATCGCCGGCCGCCGGGTCGGCAAGTGCTCGGGCGGCGAGCAGCAGCGGCTGCGCTTCGCGCTGGCCCTGCTGCCCGAGCCCCGGCTGCTGGTGCTCGACGAGCCCACCACCGGGATGGACGTGGAGGGCCGGCAGGACTTCTGGAAGGCCGTGCGGCGCGACGCCGACCGGGGCCGGACGGTGCTCTTCGCCACCCACTACCTGGACGAGGCCGACGCCTACGCCGACCGGATCGTGGTGGTCCGCGAGGGCGCCGTGGTGGCCGACGGCCCGGCCGCGACGATCAAGAACCTGGCCACCGGCCGCCAGGTCCGCGCGGTCTGGCCGGAGGCCGATCCGGCGGCCGTCCGCGCGCTGCCCGGGGTGGACTCGGCCGAGGCGTACGGCGACTCGGTGCTGCTGCGCACCCGCGACTCCGACCGGGTCGTGCGGCACCTGCTCAACCACACCGAGGCCCGTGACCTGGAGGTCACCGCCACCCTGGAGTCGGCCTTCGTGGCCTTGACCGGCCGGACCAGCGCCCCGCCCGCCGCAGGCGGCACCGTGAGCGGGACCTTTACCGAGGAGCAGCGATGAGCACCGCCACGGCCGATCCCGAGGCCTCCGCCCGCGCGCCGTACGGCGGGCTCAACACCGTGGCCCTGCGGCTGGAGCTGCGGCGGGTGCTGCGCAACCGGCGCACCCTGGTCTTCGCGCTGGGGATGCCCGCGGTGTTCTTCCTCTCCTTCGGTCTGCCCCAGGCGGGCCAGGACGCCGCCGGGACGGCGGTGCGCCCGCTGACCATGGTCAACATGGCCGTGTACGGCGCGATGCTCGCCGCCACCTCCTGCGGGGCGGCCGTCGCGGTCGAGCGGAGCCTCGGCTGGACCAGGCAGCTGCGGATCACCCCGCTGCTGCCGCTGGCCCACCTGGCGATCAAGGTGGCGACCGCGATGCTGCTCGGACTGGTCTCGGTGGTCGTGGAGCTGAGCCTCGGGGCGGCCTCCGGGGTGCGGGCGCCGCTGCGGGTCTGGCTGCTCTCCGGCCTGGTCGCCTGGCTCGGGTCCTCGGTCTTCGCGGCCCTCGGGCTGTTCGCGGGATTCCTGCTGCCCTCCGAGAACGTGATGCAGTTCGTCGGCCCCGCGCTGGCGCTGCTCGCGCTCTGCGGGGGCCTGTTCGTGCCGCTGCCGTTCCTGCCGGAGTCGGTGCGCTCCTTCGCCGAGTTCACCCCCGGCTACGGCGTCGGCCAGCTGGCCCGCCACCCGCTCACCGGCGGCCCCGTGGCCGGCGCGCTGGCCAACTTCACCGTCTGGGGGGCGCTGTTCATCGCGGGCGCGGCCTGGCTCTACCGCCGCGACCCGGCCCGGGCCTGAGTGATCCGACGGCCTGTCAGTGCCGGTCCTGGTGGCGCTCGATGACCGTGTCGGGCCCCGGGTAGATCAGGCCGTCGTGGCCGTCCTCGAAGTGCACCACGTACGGCGGCTCGCCGTCCGTGCCGCGCACCTCGATGATCTCGCCCTTGCGGTCGGTCATGCCCACCGCCCGGCTGTGGATGTGCAACTGGTCGCCTACCGTCGCGCGCATGGCTCCGCTCCTCCGTGGTCGTCCCGCTCTCCACTGTGCGACCGTGGCGGGGCGCCCGCAAAGGGGCCCGGAGTGGATCAGTCGGCCAGGTAGCCGCGGAGCAGGCGCTTGCACTCGGCGATCAGGGCCGGGTCGCCCTCGGGGTCGGCGCGGAAGGCGAGTTTGAGCACGGCGTCGGCGGCCTCCAGGGCCACCCGCAGGGTCAGCGGGACGCCGAGCGAGCCGACCAGCGGGGCGCCGAGCAGCTGAAGGCGGCGGGCGACGGCCTCGTTGTTGTCCAGGTCGGCGTCGAGCAGGTGCTCCGGGTCCAGGGCCGCCGAGGGTTCGGCCTCGGCGGTGGTGGGGAGATGGTCGACCAGGCCGAAGTCGAGGTGGCCGAAGCCGGGCACGGCCCGCTTCATCGCGATGAACTCCTCCACCGCCAGATCCACGAACCCGGCCACGCCGAGGGGGTGTTCGGCGCCGATCCGGCGGGCCAGCCGGTCGAGGTAGCGGTCGAGGTTACGGGCCGCGAGGGCGGCCAGCAGGCTCTCCTTGCCGGAGAAGAACTGGTAGAGGGTGCCGATCGGCACCTGGGCCCGCTGGGCCACCTCCTTGGTGGTGAGCGCGCCCGCCCCCACCTCGTCGAGCAGCCCCGCGCAGGCGTCGAGCAGCCGCTCGTACCGCTCCTGGCTGCGCTGCTGAACGGGTCGCCGCCGGGGTGCACCGATGCCGACGGCCTGTTCCCGGCCGCCCGTCTCCGCCTTCATGCGCCCACTCTGCCGCATCGGACGTTCCGGGCGCGAATCTCCGATATGAGGGGGGCTCATGTCCTGCGGTGATCGCCCCGGCGGACGGCTTGGCCGGATGAGGGCCCGAGCCGGTCCGGCGGGCTCCGACGGAGTCGGAACAGGGCTCATGTTCGGAGCCCCCGCGGTGAATCGGTGGGGCAGATCGGGGTGCGGGAGTGTTAGGACTCAGCCGGGCTGGGCAGCCGTAGGGGCGGATGACGGCGGGCCGGGAGGTGGTGGCCGTGGACGGACCGGGGCTCTCCGCCTGGGAACGCCGGGTGCTGGCCGAGATCGAGGACGACCTGCGGCTTGACACCCGGCTGGACCGCCGGCTCAGCCGGATGGAGCACGCGCACGCCTGGGCCCGGCGGCCGGCCCGGTGGCTGGACGCCGCGCTGCGGGGGCGGGTGCCGAGCGGCGTCCTGACCGTGTTGCTGAGCCTTTCGGCCGGGCTGCTGCTGGTGACCTGCACCGTGCACGGGCCGGTGGTGCTCGGGGTCTTCGCGGTGGTGTGGCTGCCGACGCTGGTGCTGGGCACCGTCCGGTTCGCCTCCTGGCGGCGGCACCGGTCGGGTCGCTGAGCACCCCCGGTCGCCGGTCAGGCGGGCGGGTGGCGGAGCTCCTGGACCACCGCCCAGGCGACCGAGACCACCGGGACGGCCACCAGCGCGCCGAGCACCCCCGCGAGCACCGCCCCGCCGATCACCGCGAGCGCCACCGCCACCGGGTGCAGCCGCACCGACCAGCCCATCACCAGCGGGTGCAGCAGGTGCCCCTCGATCTGCCCGATCACCACGATCAGGGCCAGCACCAGCAGGGCGACCACCGGCCCCCGGGCCGCCAGCGCCACCACGGCCGCGACGGCCAGCGCCACCGGCGAGCCGACCAGCGGCACCAGCGCCGCGACGAACTCCAGCACGGTGAGCGGCAGTGCGAGCGGCACGTCCAGGGCCAGCAGCGCGATGCCGACCATGGCGGCGTTGGACGCCGAGACCAGCAGGATGCCCCGGGTGTACCCGGCGAAGGCGCGCCAGGCCGCGTGCCCCGCCCGCAGCCAGGCCGGGCGGGAGCGGGCCGGCAGCTGCTCGGTGACCCAGTGCCACATCCGGTCACCCGAGTGCAGGAAGAAGACCGAGCAGAACAGCGCCAGCGCGATGGCCGTGACGGCCTCCACGGCGTGGCTCGCACCGCTCAGCGCGGTGGAGATCAGCGCGGAGCGGTGACTGGAGACGAAGGCGTCCAGCTTGGTCCGCAGGTCACTGACCGTGCCGGCGTGCAGGTGGAACGGCGCGCCGGTGAGCCAGCGGTCGATCCGGGCCAGGCCGCTGTGCAGCTCGTCGCCGAGGCGGCCCCACTCGCCGGCCACGGTGGTGCTGACCACTACGAGCACGCCCGCCACCACGGCGAGGGCGGCCAGGTAGGCCAGCAGCACGGCCAGTGCGCGCGGCAGCAGCCGGTCGAGCAGGTCGACCGCCGGGCGCAGCACCGAGGTGGCGACCAGCGCCAGGAAGAGGGCGATGACCGGGAGTTGGAGCAGGGCCAGCACGGAGACGGTGAGGTACGCGGCGAGGCCGAGCAGCAGCAGCCGCCAGGCGTAGCCGGCCGCCGTCCGCAGCCCCGGCGGCACGTGGTCGGGCGTCGGCCGCGGCGTGGTGCGGGGGCGGGGCCTGGCCGGGTGCGGCCGCAGGTGTGGCTTCCGTGGGCTGACGGCCATCGGCGGGCTCCGGGCGTGATCCGTGGGAGGGGCCCTGGGCGGCTACCCGGGCGGTGGGTGGTGAAACGGCGCCGGGCGGGTGTGGGCCGGGGCGGGCTGGGCAGGCGCGGGTCATGACCGGGACGCGGTGTGCGCGGAGTGGGGGCGGGGGGCGGCCTGTCGCGGATGAGGGGCGGCGTGGTGCGCGGCATGATGGTCGGGACGTGAGGCAGCTGTCGAGACCGGACCGGGAGAGTGCGATGGCGGAGCCGTCGGAGGAGGAACGGGCGTCGTCCGAGCTGCCTGCGGGGACGCCCGCCGGGGAGCAGCCCGCCGAGGCCGGCGGAGCCGGGCGGGTGCGGGTGGAGGTGCGGCGGGCGGGGGCGGTGCGGATCATCGCCGTGGCGGGGGAGTTGGACCACGACTCGGTGGACGGGCTGCGGGCGGCCTTGGCGGCGCCGGTGGCGCAGGACGGGGTGGAGCGGGTGGTGGTGGACTTCGGCGGGGTGACCTTCTGCGACTCGACCGGGCTGAACCTGCTGCTGCGGGCCCGCCTGGACGCGGTGGCGGCGGGCCTGCGGCTGGACGTGGCCGGGCTGCGGCCGGCGGTGGCCCGGCTGTTCCAGATCACCGGGGCTGACACGGTGCTGCGGATCCAGCCCGATCTGGCGGCCGCGCTGGCCGATCCGGGCGGGGAGGAGGGATGAGGCGGGTGGAGGGCCGGCGCCTGGAGCTGGGCGGGAGCGAGGGGGCGGTGCAGCGGTGCCGCGACTTCAGCCGGGAGGCCCTGGCCGCCTGGGGCTGGCTGCCCGGACGTGACGAGGAGGGCGTGGCGGTCGCCGAGGACGTCCTGCTGATGGTCTCCGAACTGGTCACCAACGCCTGCCTGCACGCCCCCGGCGGCCCCCGCGAACTCCGTCTCGCCTGGGACGGCGCCCGGCTGCGGATCGAGGTCTCCGACGACAGCCCCGCCCGCCCCGCCGTCCGCCGCAGCGACCCCGCCTACCCGGGCGGCCACGGCCTCCGCGTGGTCGACCGCCTCGCGGAGGCCTGGGGCTCCCTCCCGGAGGGCGGCGGCAAGTACGTCTGGCTGGAAGTGCCCTCGCCGCTGCTCTGACGGGGGTGTCCTCAGAAGGGCTGGGGTTCGGGTTCGGGGATCGGGTCCGGGGACGGGGTGGGCGGGGGCGGTGCGGGGATGGGGTCGGGGTCCTTGCCGGGGCGGGGGCCCGGGTAGGGGTGGGGGAAGGGCTCGGTGTCCGGGTCCGGGGGTATGGGGATGGTCATGGGGATCGCCTCCTTGGGGGTCGGGTACCCGGGAAGGTGGGGGTGAACCGGGGGTTTGGGGGGTGGAGGAACGGACAGCCGCCTGGGGGAGCCCAATGGTGGGAGGAGTGAAGTGGATGGCCCGTCGACTACCGCCGGGGCCGGAGCAGGGGCGGGCCGGTGCGTTCAGCGTGGAGTCCCGGCCCTGGGCGGGCGGGACGGTGCTGACGCTGCGCGGGGAGCTCGACCTGGGGGCGGCGGCCGAGCTGGCCCGGTGGCTGGCGGAGGCCCTGGTGGTGCCGGGCACCACGGTGGTGGTGGACCTGGGCGAGCTGGGGTTCTGCGACTCCTCCGGGCTGAGCGTGCTGCTGCGGGCCCGCACCGTCGCGGTGGCCGAGGGCAGTCACCTGGAGCTGGCCCGGCCCCGGCCCCTGGTGCTGCGCATGCTGGAGCTGACCGGCGCCGCGTACGCCTTCCGGATCCGGGCCGAGCCGCCGTAGCCGGGCGCCACCGCCGCCCCGACCGGGCTGCCGGGGCGGGGTGGCGGTGGGAGAGTGGGGATGGCGGAGGCGGCGCGGCGCCGTACGGACTGTCCGGCGGGCCAGGACGCGGGTCGGGACGGTGGGACGGATGGATGAGCAGCCGGAGCGGGTCGGCGGCCCCGGGGCGGTGGGGGAATCGGCGGAGCAGGCGCTGCGGCAGCTGCTGGCCGGGCTGACGGCCGTCCGGGACGGGGACTTCCGGACCAGGCTGGCCGGTGGGCGGGCCGGGGTGCTGGGGGAGATCGCCACCGTCTTCAACGAGATGACCGAGCAGTTGGGGGCCGTCACCACCGAGGTGACCCGGGTGGCCTGGGAGGTCGGGGCCGAGGGGCGGCTCGGCGGCCAGGCCCGGGTGCCGGGGGCGGTCGGGACCTGGCGGGAGCTCACCGACTCGGTCAACGCGATGGCCGGGAACCTGACCACCCAGGTGCGGGCGATCGCCCAGGTGGCCACGGCGGTGGCCGAGGGGGAGCTCGGGCGGAAGATCCGGGTCGAGGCGCGCGGGGAGATCCTCGAGCTCAAGGAGACCATCAACACCATGGTCGACCAGCTCTCGGCCTTCGCCGAGGAGGTCACCCGGGTGGCGCGCGAGGTGGGCACGGCCGGCAACCTCGGTGGGCAGGCCACCGTACGGGGCGTCTCGGGCACCTGGAAGGACCTCACCGAGAACGTCAACGTGATGGCCTCCAACCTGACCGGCCAGGTGCGCTCGATCTCGGAGGTGGCCACCGCGGTGGCCCGTGGCGACCTCTCCCGGAAGATCACCGTGGAGGCCAAGGGCGAGGTGGCCGCGCTGGCCGCCGCGATCAACACCATGGTGGACACGCTGTCGGCCTTCGCCGACGAGGTCACCCGGGTGGCCCGGGAGGTGGGCACCGACGGCCAGTTGGGCGGCCAGGCCCGGGTGCCCAACGTGGCCGGCACCTGGAAGGACCTCACCGACAGCGTCAACTTCATGGCGCACAACCTGACCAGCCAGGTGCGCAACATCGCCCAGGTCACCACGGCGGTGGCCCGGGGTGACCTGACCCGCAAGATCGACGTGGACGCGCGCGGCGAGATCCTGGAGCTCAAGACCACGGTCAACACCATGGTCGACCAGCTCGGCTCCTTCGCCGCCGAGGTGACCCGGGTGGCCCGGGAGGTGGGCAGCGAGGGGCGGCTCGGCGGGCAGGCCCGGGTGGAGGGCGTCTCCGGCACCTGGAAGCGGCTCACCGAGAACGTCAACGAGCTGGCCGGCAACCTGACCAGGCAGGTCCGCGCGATCGCCGAGGTGACCAGCGCGGTGGCGGCCGGCGACCTGACCCGGTCGATCAGCGTGGACGCCTCCGGCGAGGTGGCCGACCTCAAGGACAACATCAACGCGATGGTGGAGTCGCTGCGCGAGACCACCCTGGCCAACCAGGAGCAGGACTGGCTCAAGACCAGCCTGGCCCGGTACGCGGGCGAGATCCAGGGGCGCCGCGACATCCAGGCGGTGGCCGAGCTGATCACCGAGGAGCTCACCCCGCTGATCGGCGCCCAGTACGGCGCGTTCTTCCTCGCCGAGGAGGGCACGGCCGGCCCCGGGCTGGTGCTGGTCAGCGGCTACGGCCGCCCGGCCGGGGAGCGGCCGCTGCGCCTGGCCCTCGGCGAGGGCCTGGTCGGGCAGGCCGCGCGCAGCCGGCAGGCGGTGGCCGTGGACGACCTGCCCGCCGGTTACGCCACCGTGGCCTCCAGCGCAGGGTCTGCGCAGGCCAGAGCGCTGCTGATCCTGCCGATCGTGCTGGAGGACAGTCTGCTCGGGGTGATGGAGTTCGCCTCCGTCCACCCGTTCAGCCAGGTGCACCGGGACTTCCTGGCCCGCTTCGCCGAGGCCTGCGCCGTCAACCTCGGCACCCTGCTGGCCAACGCCCGCACCGACGAGCTGCTCGGTGAATCGCAGCGGCTGACGGCCGAACTCCAGAGCCGTTCGGCGGAATTGCAGGAAGGCCAGGAGGAACTGCGCCGCTCCAACGCCGAGTTGGAGGAGAAGGCGGCGCTGCTGGCCCAGCGGAACGAGGACATCGAGGCGAAGAACCTGGAGATCGAGCAGGCCCGGCAGGAACTCGAGGAACGGGCAAGGCAGTTGACTCTGGCCTCGACGTACAAGTCGGAGTTCCTGGCCAACATGAGCCACGAGCTGCGCACCCCGCTCAACAGCCTGCTGATCCTGGCCCAGCTGCTCACCCAGAACGCCGAGGGCAACCTCTCGGCCAAGCAGGTGGAGTACGCCGGGGTGATCCACTCGGCCGGCTCCGACCTGCTCCAGCTGATCAACGACATCCTCGACCTCTCCAAGGTCGAGGCGGGCAAGATGGAGTTCCAGCCCGAGACCTTCGCCGTACGCGAGCTGCTCGAGTACGTGGAGTCCACCTTCCGGCCGCTGGCCGACCAGAAGGGGCTCGCCTTCAGCGTGGGCCTCGACGGGGCGGTGCCCGAGCAACTCCTCACCGACCAGGCCAGGTTGCGGCAGGTGCTGCGCAACCTGCTCTCCAACGCGGTCAAGTTCACCGACACCGGGGAGGTGCGGCTGCGGATCGAACGGGTCGAGCGGGCCCAGCTGCCGCCCGAACTCGCCACCGCCCGGGCGGCGGTGGCCTTCCAGGTGGAGGACACCGGGATCGGCATCGACCCGGCCCACCTGGACACCATCTTCGGCGCCTTCCAGCAGGCCGACGGCACCACCAGCCGCCGCTACGGCGGCACCGGCCTCGGCCTCTCGATCAGCCGCGAGCTGGCCCGGCTGCTCGGCGGCACCCTCACCGTCAGCTCGGCCGCCGGGCGCGGCAGCCGGTTCACCCTGCTGCTGCCGGTGGACGCCGAGCGCCCGCCCCGGCCCGCCCCGGCGGTCCGGCCGGCCGAGACCGGGGCACGGGTGCTGGTGGTGGAGCCGGCCGAGTCGGGCCTGCTGGCGGCGGTGGCCCGGGCCGCCGGGGCCGAGGTGCGGATGGCGGCGGACGCCGGCGGAGTGCGGGCGGCGCTGCACGAGGACTCCTACCGGTGCGTGGTGGTCGACCTCGGCGCCGATGCGGCGCTGGTGCCGGCGTTGACGGGCGGCGGTGCGGGCGGCGGGGCGGTGCTGCTGGGCTACCGGGGTGACGGCCCGGCCGCCCTGGCGGCCGGCAAGGGCCTGCTGGAGGGGCTCGAACTGGTCAGCGGGCTGGACGAGTTGCGCCAGCGGATCACCCGGCTGATCGGCGGCCCAGCACAGCCGGCCCCGGCCCCGGACTCGGTGCTGGCCGGGCGGACGGTGCTGATCGTGGACGACGACATCCGCAACGTCTTCGCGCTGGCCGCCGCCCTGGAGGAGCTCGGGGTGACCGTGCTGCACGCCGCCGACGGCGAGGCCGGCCTCGAGCGGCTGCGGGCCCACCCCGAGACCGACCTGGTGCTGATGGACGTGATGATGCCGGGCCTGGACGGCTACCAGGCGATCGCCGAGATCCGCGCCGACCCCCGCTACGCCCGCCTCCCGGTGGTCACCGTCACCGCCAAGGCGATGCCCGGCGACCGCGCCAAGAGCCTCGCGGCGGGCGCCGACGACCACGTGACCAAGCCGGTGGACCTCCCGCAGCTGCTGGAACGGATGCGGAGCCGGCTGACCGAGCGGTGAGCGGTGGGCGGGGGCCGAGGCGGTCGATGACCGGCGAGATCCGCGGGCTCCGCAGCGGCCCGTCACCTCCGTGACACGTTGGCCGTCCCGGCGGTCGTACCGGAACCGGGACGTGCCTCGCGTCTGCCCCGGTGCGGGCGGGTCAATCCCGACCGGGACGGCGTCACGGACCGTGGCCGCGCGGGGGTCGGGAGTGGGCGGCGGAGGTCAGCCTTCCGCTGCGGCCAGGCGGGCGGCGGACTCGAGCATCATGGCGTGGACGAAGGCCTGCGGGAGGTTGCCCCGCTGCTGGCGCTGGGCGATGTCGTACTCCTCCGCGAACAGGCCGGCCGTGCCGCAGAGGCCGCGGGCCGCCTCGAACCAGCGGGCCGCCTCGACGGCGTGGCCCTGCTGGGCCTCGGCGAGGGCCAGCAGGAAGCCGCAGAGCACGAAGGCGCCCTCCGCCTCGGCGAGGGGGCGTTCGTCGTGGCGGAAGCGGTAGGCGTGGTGACCGTCCGTCAGGTCAGCCAGGCAGGCGCGCAGGGTGGCCACTGTCCGGGGGTCGTCCGCTGCCGGGGCGCCGCGCAGCGGGGGCAGCAGGAGGGCGAGGTCGACGGCCGGGTCCTCCGGGGAGCGCTGCCAGCGGCCCGAGGGGTGCAGGGCGTGCCGGGTGGTGTGGGCCAGGATCCGGTCCGCCAGGCCGGACCAGCGGGCGGCCGTCCCGGGGGAGAGGCCGGCCGGGCCGGCGGTGTCCGGGGCGGCCACGGCGCGCAGGCCGGCGGCGCAGATCAGCCGGCTGTGGGTCCAGGCGCGCGGGGAGAGCTCCCAGATCCCCGCGTCCGGTTCGCGCCAGCGCCGGGTGATGGTGTCGGCGGCGGTGTGCAGGGCCCGGTGGTCCTCGGGCCCGAGGCGTCCGTGCCGGGCCGCCGCCGCGTACAGCAGCAGTGCCTCGCCGAAGGCGTCGAGCTGGAACTGGTCGGTGACCTGGTTGCCGACCAGGTCGTGGCCACCCGGGTAGCCCGGCAGGTCGATCCGGCGCTGCTCGGGCACCCGGCCGCCGCCGACGGTGTAAGCCGGGGCCAGCTGGGGCCCGTCCTCGGCCAGGCGGGCGGTGGTGAAGCGGACCGCCCGGTCGAGCAGCGGGTACGGGCCGCAGGCGGCCACGGCCTGGCCGGCCAGGCACTGGTCGCGGATCCAGACGTACCGGTAGTCGTAGTTGCGCCCCGCCTCGGCCCGCTCCGGGAGGCTGGTGGTGGCCGCCGCGACCATGCCGCCCGAGGCGGACGAGGTCAGGCCGTGCAGCACCGCGTAGGCGTGCCGCGCATCGCGTCCGCTCCACACCTCGCCGAGCGGCGGCACGGCGGCCCGCCAGGCGCGCTCGGTGGCGCGCCAGCAGCGCCCGGGCTCGGGCGGCGGCCCGTCGAAGGCGCGGTCGGAGACCTCGAGCACCAGGTCGAGCCGCTCGCCCGGGGCGAGGGTCGGCTCGGCGGTGAGGCCCTCGTCCGGGGCGGGGTGGGCGTCCGGGCGGGACCAGCGGAGGTGGAGGCCGCCGACGCGCTGCTCCCAGGTGCCGTCCGGGGTGCGGTGCGGGGCGCCGACCCGGCGGGCGCCGAAGCCCGGGCCCGGGCTCAGGACGAGCCGGAGGCGGGCCGGGCCGTGCTCGGCGGTGATCCGGCGGAGCAGCACCAGGCGGTGCGGGTCGGCGGGCAGGGCCAGGGCCTCGCGGCACTCGACCGGACCGCTCTCGGTGACCCAGCGCCCGCGCCGGATCAGGCTGCCGTCCTCGTAGTAGCCGCCGGGGACGTGGCGGCCGAGGGGGGTCACGGCGTAGACCCCGCCGCCGCCGATCAGACCGGCGAAGAGGGGCTCGTCGTGCCAGCGCGGGGCGCAGAGCCAGGCGATCTCGCCCTGCGGTCCGACCAGCGCGCCGCGCTCGCCGTCGGCGAGCAGGGCGTACTCGCGCAGGCTCTGGGGTGGGTAGCCGGTCATCGGACCTCCGGGGCGGGGTGGGCGGGCGGGTGCGGGAGCTCGGCTCGACCGGCCCTGGGTTCAGCGCAGCCGGGGCAGCACCTGTTCGCGGTAGAAGGCGAAGAAGCCCTGCTGGGCCTGGCCGATCTGGCCGACGTACACCTCGTCGAAGCCGGCCTCGGCGTAACCGTGCAGCCGTTCGACGTGCTCCTCGGGGTCGTCGCCGCAGGTCACGGCGGAGGCGACCATCTCCTCGGTGACCAGCTCGGTGGCCTGTTCGAAGTGCCGGGGCGTCGGCAGCACCTGGGCCAGCTCGCCCGGCAGCAGTTCGCTGGGCCAGAGCCGGTGGACGGTGCCGACCGCCTGCTCGCGGTCCGGACCCCAGCAGACCTTGACCCCGCCGATCACCGGGCCCTCGCCGCCGGCCGCGCGGTAGCGGCCGATCAGCTCGCGGTCCGGGGTCATGGTGACCAGCCCGTCGGCGAAGCCGGCGGCCGCCTCGGCGGCCCGGGGGCCGAAGGCGGAGACGTACACCGGCAGCGGCCGGCTGGTGGGCGGGGTGTAGAGGCGGGCGTTCTCCACCGTGTAGTGGACGCCCCGGTGGGAGACCTGCCCGCCGGTGAACAGCTCGCGCATCACCGCCACCGCCTCCGCCAGCATCTCGGCCCGGACGGCGAACGGCGGCCAGTGGTCGCCCAGGATGTGCTCGTTGAGCGCCTCGCCGGTGCCGACGCCCAGCCGCAGGCCACCGGGCAGCAGCACGTCCGCCGTGGCCGCCGCCTGCGCCGTCACCGCCGGGTGGAGCCGGACGGTCGGGCAGGTGACCAGGGTGGTCACCGGAAGGTCGGTCACCTGGGAGAGCGCGCCGAGCAGGCCCCAGACGAACGGGCTGCTGCCCTGGGCCTCGTTCCAGGGGTGGAAGTGGTCGGAGACGGCCAGGTGGGTGAACCCGGCCGCCTCCGCGAGCCGTGCCTGGTCGAGCAGTTGGGCGGGGGTGAACTCCTCGCAGGAGAGGAAGTAGCCGCAGGCGGTCATGGCGGCCTCGCGGGGGTCGGTGGGAGTGCCTTCCGCAGGCGGCTAACCGGGGCAGGGGCGCTGAAACCCCGTTTCCGGCGGGCCGAGGCGGGTAGCCGGGAGGGTCATCGGTAGCCCGCACCCGGGCTCCCCGACCGGATTTCGGAGGTGACCTCGATGGACGCGCGCGAGGGCGACGGGCCTGGCCGAGCCGTACGCATCCCCGGGCAGCCGGGGCGGCACTCGGCGGCGCAGCGCCGCCCGGGGCCGGAGGCGGCGCCCGTGCGGCAGCCGGCGCTGGTCGAGCAGAGCGAGGAGCCGGGCGATGCGGAGCGCTACGCCGTCCTCGGCGAGGACTGACCGGCGGGCCGACCGGCCCGCGCACCGACCGGCTCACCACCGCCCCGGGCGGCGGCGGCCGGTGGCCGGGCACAGCGCCCACTACCCGGCGCAGTGCTGGCGGCCCGGGGCGATCGCGTACGGGCTCGGCTGAGCGGGCGTGGTTCGCGCAGTGGCGGATGGGTAGCCGCCCGGCATGACGGATGGTGGAGCACCGAGCGCAGGAGGATTCGACGCTGCGGCCTGCGAGGCCTTCGACCTGTGCGACCTCTGTGGGGAGATCGTGGCGGATGAGGACCTGCTCGGGGCGCTGGTGCCGGACTCCTCGGCGCTGCACGAGAGCGACCCCGACCTGGACGGCAAACGGGTGGTGACCGCCTGCACGGCGGCGCACCTGGTCGTCCTGGTCGAACAGTACCGGGACCGGCCCTTCGTGCCCGAGGAGCAGTGGGCCGCCAAGGTCTGCCGTGCCCTGGCCGAGTTCGACGAACCGGTCACCCTGAGTCTGGTGGCCGAACTCAGCGGCCTCTCGGAGCAGCAGGCCCAGTCGGGGGTGGACTGGCACAACGACCGCGCCCGCGAGTGGCGGGCGCGGTACGGCGGTGCGGATTCCGGCGGTGCGGATTCCTGAGCTCCCGGGGCCCTCAGGGGGAGACGCTCTGCGCTGCCGGGGGCTCGGGCTGGTCATCCCGATCGTCCCGATCGTCCCGGTCGTCCCGGTCGGGAGGCTCTGGCGGGGCCGGGTGGTGGCGGGCGTCGGAGTGCTCGTCCGGGGTCGGGGTGGTCCGCTGGTCGTCGGCCGTCATGGCCCAGGACCGTCGTCTGGCGTTCACGTTGCCTCCCAAGGTGGTCGGTGGTCGGCGGGTACCCCCGATGGGTCCTGGCAACCAGGGGTGAACGGGGTGCATGAGGGAGTCGGTTCGGGGCAGGCGCGTTTGGGAGTCCGAACGACGGACCGGAATGGAGGTCACCGGGATGAGCATGGTGCAGGAATCCGTGGAGGTGGAGGTGCCGCTGCGGGCCGCGTACAACCAGTGGACGCAGTTCGAGGAGTTCCCCCGGTTCATGGAGGGGGTCGAGGAGGTCACCCAGCTCGACGCCAGCCACAACCACTGGCGGACCAAGGTCGCCGGGGTGACGCGCGAGTTCGACACCGAGATCGTCGACCAGCTGCCGGACCAGAAGATCGCCTGGCGCACGGTGGGCGGCGAGGTGCAGCAGATGGGCGTGGTGACCTTCGAGCGGCTGGACGAGCACCGCACCGCCGTCCGGCTCGCGATGGAGTTCGAGCCCGAGGGGATCGCCGAGAAGGCGGGCGCCGCGATGGGCGCCGTGGACCGGCGGGTCAAGGGAGACCTGCGGCGGTTCAAGTCCTTCATCGAGGAGCGGGGCGTGGAGAACGGCGGCTGGCGGGGGCGGATCAGCCCCGGGTGAGTCGCGTCGCCGCGCCGCCGCCCCCGTCCGGAGTGGGTTTCCGGGCGGGGGCGGCGGTCTGTGCGGCGGCGGTCAGGGAGTGGTGGGTGGGCCGGGGTTGGGGGTGTCCGGGATGTGTGGCTGGTGCGGGCGGCCGTCTGGTGGGCCGGGGTTGGGGGCGTCCGGGGTGTGCGGCTGGTGTGGGCGGCCGTCCGGTGGGCCGGGGTTGGGGGTGTCCGGAGTGTGCGGCTGGTGTGGGCGGCCCTCGGGTGGGCCGGGGTTGACGGTCATGGTGCTCCTTCGGTGTCGGAGGCGGGCGCGCGTCGACGCCCCACGACTCGGCTGCCCGGGCGCGGCCGAGGGAAACCGGGTTTGCTGCCCTCCGGTCAGGGGAGACGCCGGTCCCCGACCGTGAGGAGAGGGTCATGTCGAACGACGCCATCGTGCTGCTGCGGGAGGACCACAAGGAGGTGCGCCGGCTGTTCCGCGCCTACCGGGAGTCGGCGGGGGACGATGCGGCCCGGGAGGGGACGGTCGAGCGGATCGTCGAGGCGCTGACCGTGCACACGTATCTGGAGGACGAGCTGGTCTACCCGAAGGTCCGGGAGCAACTTCCGGCGCTGGCCGGGGAGATGCGGCGGGCTGAGCAGGAGCACCACGTGGCCGATCTGCTCTGCGAGGAGCTGAGCCGGATGAGCAGCGGGGACGAGGAGTACGACGCGAAGGTGCTGGTGCTGATCGACGCGGTCGAGCGGCACATCGAGGAGGAAGAGGGCAGCTGGTTCCCGCAGGTGCGGGCCGCGCTGGGCCGCAAGGAGCTCCAGGAACTGGGCGAGCGGATGCTGGGCGTTCGGGAGACCGCCCCGCGCAAGCCGGAACGGGCCGGGGTGCTGCACCGGGTGGCGGACGCACTGGAGGGCTGAGGGAGGTGTCGAACGACCGGACCGGTGCGGCCGGGGCCCGAGGCCACGGCCGCACCGGTCCGAGGGGGTCAGTCCTGCTCGCTGAGCCGCTGCATGCCGACGCGGGCGAAGTGCAGGAAGTCCGCAGCGGTGAGGGCGGAGAGGCCGGAGCCGACCAGCCTGGTCGCGCCCGGGGCGAGCACCTGGCCGGCGGTGAAGCCGGTGGCCAGCCAGAGGCCGGTGCAGAACGGGCAGGTGATCAGCTCGCCGACGGCTCGCCGCAGGCCGCTGCCGCGGACCTCCTCGTCGAGCTCGGCGGGCCTCGACTGGCCGCGGACGTGGGTGAAGGGCAGCCGCAGCGGGCTGGTGACCGGGTCCTTGGCGACCAGCCGGGCCAGCCGGTGCACCGCACCGGCGGTCAGGGTGACGTCCCAAGGACCCGGGGCGGGCAGCGGCCGGCCCTTGGCCCGGGCGGCCGCCGCGAGGGCGGCCACCCCGGTCGGGTAGACGCCGACCGCGGCCAGGTAACCGGCGATCGGCTGCTCGCCGTCCGGTTCGTACGCCGCGCGCTCGGCGCGGGCGGCTGTCGCGACGGGCTTCACCACCGGTACCACCGGCGGCCGCCGCCCCGGCCCCCGGCCGGGAGCAGGAAGCCGATCAGCCAGATGACGAGGATCGCCAGGGCCACCCACCACAGTACGTGAACGGCGAACCCGACACCCCCGAGGATCAACGCCAGCAGAAGGACGAGGATGAGGACCAGCATGACCGTCACCTTTCGTAGCACGGGACTCGGCCAAGGGCGCGTCTGCCCTGGTCGGGCGAGTTCATGCCTGGGGGAAGCCGGTCCGGTGACCAGGGGGCGTCGGTGGTTTCCGGCGGCGGGGCGGGGGAAGGCGCGGGGTGGCCGGCGGTGACCGTGCGTGAGATCGGCAGGGAGAGTGATGAGCAGCCGCCCGATGGTGCTCAGGTTCGGGGTCGAAGAGGAGTTCCTGCTCGCCAACCCGGCGTCCAGGATGACCGTGGCCAAGGCGCACCTGGTGGTGCCGAGGGCCGTGCGGGTGCTCGGTGAACGCGCCCAGCACGAGTTCCTGGACACCCAGGTGGAGGGCTGCACCCCGCCGGTCGGCACGGCTGTCGAGCTCCGGGCCGAGCTGATCGCGATGCGCGAACAGCTGGTGCGGGCGGCGGAGGAGGCGGACTGCCTGCTGGTGGCCTCGGGCACCGCCGTGCTGCCCAGCCGGCACCCCCTCCCGGTGACCGACCGGGCCCGCTACCACCGGGTCGCCGCGCACGTCGGCCCGATCGCCGACCAGGTGGGCGGGGAGCTGTGCGGCTGCCACGTCCACCTCGGCGACCTCGACCGGGCCGAGGCGCTCGCGCTCAGCGCGCGGCTGCGGCCCTGGCTGCCGGTGCTGCAGGCGCTCTGCGCCAACTCGCCGTTCTGCGAGGGCCGCAACGGCGCCGCGAGCAGCCGCTCGCTGCGCTACCGGGCCTGGCCGACCTGCGGGCCGGCCCCCGCGCTGGACGAGGGCGGGTACGAGCGACTGCTGGGGTGGTTGACCGAGCGGAAGGTGATCCTCGACCGGCGGATGCTCTATTGGTACGCCCGCCCCTCCGAGCACCTGCCCACCCTGGAGGTGCGGGTGGCCGACACCAACGCGGACGTGGACACCATCGTGCTGTACGCGGTGCTGCTGCGCGGACTCGCGCACACCATGCTGGCCGCGCAGCACCGGGGGCGGCCCCGGCCGCCGGTCCGGCCCGGGGCGCTGCGCACCGCCCACCGGCTGGCCGCCCTGGGCGGGCTCACCGGCACCGGGGTGGACCCGTGCACCGGGGCGGCCGTACCGATGGAGCGGCTGGTGGAACGCCTGCTCGAGCAGGCCGCGCCGGGGCTGGAGCTCACCGGCGACCTGGTGCTGGCCCGGACGCTGACGCACCGGCTGCTGGCCACCGGGACGGGGGCGCAGCGCCAGCGGGCGGTCTTCGCCCGGAACCGGTCGCTGCCGGAGGTGGTGGACCACCTCGCGTACCTGACCGCCCGGTCCGGGCGGTCGGTGGTGGGGCGGGGCTGACCGGGGGTCAGCTGGGGGTGAGGAAGGCGCGGAGCCTGGCGGCCAGGCCGCGTTCGGGCGGCGGGAGACGGTCCGGGGGCTTCACGGCCGGGGGCTGCGGCTTGGGGTGGACGGCCGCGTGGGCCAGGGCCGCGCCGGTCTTCTCGCCGAGCCGGTGCAGGGTGGCCGCCGGGACGGCCGCCCGGACGGCCGGGAAGAGCTGAGCCTCCTCCTCGCCGAAGTGGCGGGTGGTCTCCTCGACCAGCCGGGCCACCAGCCGGTCGAACAGGGCCGAGGCGACGTCCGCGTACCGCAGGTCGGCCAGCAGCCCCTCCACCGTGCGGTGGGCGGCCAGGTTGAGACCGGCCAGGGTGCGGCCGTCGGCGAGGTGCCGGCGCACCACCGGGTGCAGCAGCCGCTCCTCGACGGCCAGGTGGCCCATCAGCTCCGCGCTGACCAGGTCGACCAGCCGCCGGCGCTCCGGATCGCCCAGCGGCACCCCGCCGAGGGCGCTGAAGTGGACGCGGACGGCGTCGTGCTGGACGAGGAGTTCCTCCAGCAGGTCTCCTTGGGGTGCCATGGCGAGTGCTCCCTTCGCGGGTGGCGCACGGGTACGGGACCCGCGGCTACCCGGTCAGCGGGCGGCGACACGTTCAGGCGGCCGCCAGGGCGGTGTCGATGCCGTGCAGGAAGGCGTCGAGGTCGTCCGGGCTGCGTGAGGTGAGCAGGCGCCAGCCGCCGTGGTCGTCGTCGACCAGCTCCTGATCCGTCCAGTGGGCACCGGCGTTGGTGAGGTCGGTGCGCAGGGACGGGAAGGAGGTGAGCCGCTTGCCGCGCACCACGTCGGCCTCGACCAGCAGCCAGGGGCCGTGGCAGATGGCCGCCACCGTGCGGCCCCCGGCGACGAATGCCCGCAGCAGCTCGACCGCCTCCGGCTCGGTGCGCAGGCTGTCGGCGTTGAGGGTGCCGCCGGGGATCAGCAGCAGGTCGTACCCGTCCGGGCCGACCTGGTCCAGGGTGTGGGTGGGCTCGACGCTCACGCCCGGCTCCTTGTCCCGCACCGTGGTGCCGACCTCGGTCAGCCCGGTGGTCGCGAGGTCGACCCAGGCGCCGCTCTGCCGCAGGTGGCGGACCGGGACGAGCAGTTCGTCCTGCTCCACGCCGTGGTCGGCCGTGATCGCGAGCGCGCGGATGCCTTCGTGGGTGAGGTCCATGGGTCCTCCAGCGGTCGGGTGTGGTCTGACCGGCGCGGGTACCCGCTCGGCGGGATCCGAAGCCGGGCGGGAGCCGGCGGTGTGGGCCGTCCGGGTGGGCGCGGTGGGGTGCGGGGCGGGGGCCGGAGACTGCGGGGGGTCGGTCGGGGGAGACTGGGGGATCCGACGGGCGGCGGTGGGAGGCAGGGCGTGCGGGGGCGGTTCGTGCCGGTGGTGTGGACGTGGCGGCGGGTGCTGGTCGCGGCGGTCGGGGAGGCCTGGGAGCGGGGCAAGTCGGTCGAGCTGCTGCAGCGGTCGATGGCCTTCGCGGCGCTGTTCTTCGTGACGCTGGTGCCGCTGCTGGTGGTGATCGCGGCGGCCTTCCCGGCACGCAACAGCGGGATCACCGAGTGGATCACCGAGGCGCTGGGCCTGAGCGGCCGGGGCGCCGACGCCGTGCGGGCGCTGTTCGCCTCCCGGGGGCAGGTGCTCAGCACCACCACCGCGTTCGGCCTGGCCGCGCTGGCCGTCTTCGGGATCTCGCTGATGGCCGCGATCCAGGGCGTCTACGAGCGGATCTGGGGCCTGGACCGGGGCCCGTGGCACGCCGTCTGGCGCCAGGTGCTGGGGCTGGCCGGGCTGACCGGCTACATCGTGCTGGCCGGCTGGAGCGGCACCACCCCGCTGGCGCAGCCGGCGCTGCGGATCCTCGGCTCGACGGTGGGCGGCCTGCTGCTGTTCTGGGTGCTGCCGTACCTGCTGCTGGCCGGCCGGGTGCCGTCCCGGCAACTGCTGCCCGGGGCGGTGGCCACCATGCTGGGGCTGGCCGGGTTGCGGCTGTTCTCCCGCTGGGTCTTCGCTCCGCTGCTGGTCTCCAACGCCGTCTCGTACGGCACGGTCGGCACGGTCCTGGTGGTGCAGTCCTGGCTGATCGGGGTCGGCTACACGGTGTACGGCGGAGCGCTGGTGGGGCGGGCGGTGGTGCGGGCCCGCCGGGTGTAGTGAGACCGGGCCCGTGGCCTTCACCCGATCCACCCATCGGAGGCGGGTGAGGCCGGGAGTTCGGGGCAGACGGGTGCCAGGAGTCCGGTCGGAGCGTGGTGGGTGGAGAGGTGGGGTGCCGGTTGTACTGGCTGAGCGTGCGGATGACGATGCGACTGCTGGTGGTGGAGACGTGGCACGAGTTGGAGGTCGAGTGCCAGTACTGGCCGGAGGATCCGTACGCCGTGCTGCTGGACTTCGGCACCGGGCGGACGGAGTGGATCCTCTCCCGGGAGGTGCTGACGGCCGGTCTGGTCGGGCCGGCCGGGGAGGGGGACGTGCACGTCGAGCCGGCCGACGGCGGCAGAGTGCACGTGGCGCTGGGCAGGGGCGAGCGGGTGGCGCTGTTGAGCCTGCCCGCCGACGGGTTGGACCGGTTCCTGGCCGAGACGCGGGAGCTGGTGCCGCCCGGCGCGGAGCCCGGCCGGATCGACTGGGACCTGTGCATCCGGGAACTGCTCTCGGCCTGAGCCGACTCCGGGGGTTGAGGCGGCGGAACCGGGACAGACGAGGGGCGGTCGGGTACCCCACAACCGAGAGGACGTCGCCATGACGCACATAGCCCGTCTGCCCGGAGCCTACGCCCGCCACTGGGACTGGCAGTTCCTCGGCGCCTGCCGCGAGTACGGCACCGAGCTGTTCTTCCACCCCTCCGGCGAACGCGGGCCCGCCCACGACGAACGGGAGCAGGCGGCGGTGGCCGTCTGCCGCCGCTGCCCGGTGCAGGTCGAGTGCCTGACCCACGCGCTCGCCGTCCGGGAGCCGTACGGAGTCTGGGGCGGGCTCACCGAGGACGAACGCCAGCGGTTGCTGGCCAGGAGGCCGCAGCGCCGGCGGCCGGCCGGTACGCGCAGCCGGGCCCGGCGGCAGGAGGTGGCGTGAGTGCGGGGGTCCGTGCTCGCCAGCCGCACCGGAGGTACGTCCGCGGCAGCGCGGTGGGCCGGGAGCGACGGCCCTGAGAGAAGACCGTGACGCGGACGGCGTCGCCGAGAGCAGAGCGGCCCGATCGGGGAGACTCCCCGGCCGGGCCGCTCTCGGCTGTCCGTACCGTTCCTGCTCGTCGTCACCGGCTCCGGCCGGGCTCAGCCGCCGGACGGGAGGTCGAACTCGGCCCAGACCGTCTTGCCGGTGCCGCTCTCGTGCGGGGTGGCGCCCCAGCGGCTCGCGAGCAGGGTGACGGTGTGCAGCCCGTGGCCGCCGACCTGGGTGGGGGAGTGCGGGCGGCGCGGCTGGGGCGGGGTGGTGGAGGCATCGAGCACCTCGACCCGAAGCAGCCGCTGGGTGGCGTGCAGGACGAGCTGGTCGGGCCCGCCGCCGTGGCGGCAGGCGTTGGTGACCAGCTCGGAGACCACGATCAGCACGTCGTCGGCGCGGGCCAGCCGGTCCGGGTCGGCGGTCGGCAGCCAACCCCAGTCGTGCAGCGCCTGCCGGGTCTGGTCGCGGCACCAGCCGACCGTGCCGGCGGCTCCGGTGAGGCCCAGCCGGCGGGTCTGGCCGTGCGGCGGGAGCGAGAGCAACACCGGCTGGTCGCTGGTCTGCGGATCGCTCACTCTCATCTGTCCTCACTCTGACGGCGGTGCGACGGGGGAGACGGCTCGGGCCGCTCCGGGGGTCTTCTGCCCGCTCAGCCCGAGCGGACACACGACCGGACAGGTCTACCGGGCGACGGCGGACTCCAGATCGGGTCGGATCTCGAACACGGCCCCGGCTCCGGTGATCTCGAAGACCCGGGCCACGGCAGGCTGGAGATCGGCCAGCACCAGCTCCCGGCCAGCCGACTCGGCGTCCCGCCGCGCGGTGAGCAGGGCGTTGAGCCCGGTGGAGTCGCAGAAGAGCAGCCGGGCACAGTCGACCACCAGGCGGTCGGCGCCGGGCGTGCCCAGGGCCTCGACCAGCCGTTCGTGCAGCAGGCCGACACTGTCCTGGTCCAGCTCGCCGGCCGCGGAGACGACCACGGCGCGGTCGTGCAGCCGGAGGTCCACCCTCAGGCGGTCGGCGGCGGGCCCGGGGCCCTCGGTGGCACTGCTCGGCATGACACTCCTCTGCGATGGGCGTGGCGCGAGCGCCAGTCTGCCACGAGGACCGCCCCCGGCGGCAGGGTGCTCCGCAGGTCGCCCGGTCGATGTGGATCAATCGGAAGCCCTTGGTGAAGAAGTCGTGAAGGCAGCTTTGGGTTCGGAGAACGCGGGCACGCGATGGCCTGTCACCTGTCGTCGGAACCGAAGGAGCGGGACATGTCGGCTGCCACTGCCGTGTCCGTAACCGTCACCCAGCTGGCCGAGATGGACGACCGGAGGAGCACCGCTGCCCTGATCGCTGAGGCCGGAGACCTGGCGAAGGTCTGCCCGGCCGATGCGCGGGAGCTGTCGAAGGTACTCTTCGAGCGGCTGCGCGCCGTCGGGGAGGAGAGTGACGAGTACGGGTACGTCCGGGCCACCCTGATCGAGCTCAACATGGCCCTGGTGCACTTCTGCGTGGGCCGTTTCGGTCACCGGCACGAGCCCGCCGAGGACATGGCCCAGGTCGGCACGGTCGGCCTGATCAAGGCGATCGACCGGTTCGACCCCTCGTACGGGGTGGAGTTCTCCACCTTCGCCATCCCCACCATCACCGGGGAGATCAAGCGGTTCTTCCGGGACACCGGCTGGATGGTGCACGTGCCGCGGCGGCTCCAGGAGCTGCGGATCAGCCTGGCCAAGGCCTCGGACGAGCTGGAGCAGTCCCTCGACCGGGCGCCCACCAGCGCCGAGCTGGCCGAGCACCTGGAGCTGCCGGAGGAGGAGGTCCGGGAGGGCCTGATCGCCGCCCAGGCGCAGAACGCGCACTCGCTGGACGCCCCCGCCACCGAGGGCGAGAGCCAGGCCGCCCCCGCGCTGGCGGCCAAGCTGGCCGTGGAGGAGAGCGCCTACGACCGGGTGCTCGCGCTGGAGACCCTGCGGCCGGTGATCGCGGAGCTGCCCGAGCGGGAGCGGCGGATCCTGTCGCTGCGGTTCTGCGAGGACCTCACCCAGGCCGAGATCGGCCGGGAGCTCGGCCTCTCGCAGATGCACATCTCCCGGCTGCTGGCCCGGACCCTCGGCACGCTGAGGGAGGCGCTGTCGGCCTGAGCCCCGTCCGATCCGAGTCCTGTCCGGTCCGAGCCCAGCTGGGCTCGGACCGGACAGGACTTCGTCGTCAGGCGGCCGGCTCCTCGGCGGGGAGGTCGAGGCCGCGCGAGGTGACCAGGTGGGCGGTGCCGTCGGTCAGGCGGTAGGCCAGGCCTACCACGGCGGCACGGCCGGCCGCCACGGCGTCGGCCAGGGTGCGGGAGCGCTCCATCAGCAGGTCGACGGTGTGCCTTATGTGGGCGTGGATGAACTCGCTGTCCTCGGTGCAGCCGGCCGCCCGGGCGGCGAGCACGCTCGGGGTGACCCGCTCGATCACGTCGCGGACGTAGCCGACGGCGGTGGTGCCCTCCTCCACCGCCGCGCGGGTGGCCGCGACCGCGCCGCACGCGTCGTGGCCGAGCACGACCACCAGCGGACTGCCGAGCACGTCGATCCCGTACTCGATGCTGCCGAGCACCTCGGAGCCGAGCACGTGGCCGGCCGTGCGGACCACGAAGAGGTCGCCCAGGCCGCGGTCGAAGATGATCTCGGCGGCGAGCCGGGAGTCGGAGCAGCCGAACAGCACCGCGAACGGACTCTGGATCGGCGCGGTGGCGGCGCGGCGGGCCGCGTCCTGGTTGGGGTGCTCCGGGGAGCCGTCGGTGAAGCGGAGGTTGCCGGCCAGCAGGGTGTCGAGGGCCGCGTGGGGAGTCATCGGGTCACCGTTCATGGGGCAAACCCTAGGGTGCGGCTCGTACGGACGTGTGGTCGGGTTCCCTCGCTCGGCCCTATCCGGCCCGGAGCGGGTGCGCACGGGGTCAGCGGGTCGGGCGGCGGCCGCCGCTGCGGAACCGGAGTGCGCCCAGCAGCAGCGCGGCCAGGAACACGACCACGCCGATCACCAGCAGGTAGAACAGCCCCTTGGCCACCGCGCCGATCAGGCCCAGGGCGACGGCGATCAGGATCAGCAGCAGGATCCAGGCCATGACGGCCTCCTCGGTCGGTCAGCGGCGGGCCAGGCGGCGTTCGCCGCTCGCGCCCGGGGTGTGGGTGAGTTGGTAGTGGGCGAAGACCGCCGGCTCCTGCTCGGCGGCCAGGACGCCGTCGAGCGGGATCCAGGGCGCCCGCTTGACCTGGGAGCGGGGGAAGGCCACCCGGAGGTAGCCGGGGCCGGCCACCGCCTCGTCCAGCGGGACGAAGACCAGGTGCCGTCTGGTCGGCAGGCCGGTGGTCACGGTGGCGAAGGCCGGTTCGTCGGTGCCGGTGTCCACGTACACCGACTCCAGCGTGCCGATCTTCTTGCCGCCCTCGTCGAGCACCGGCTGCTCGCGCCACTCCCTGATGTCGGCGGTGCGGATCATTCTCGGACCTCCCGTCAGCCGTGGCTGTCCATCTTCCCCGGCGGATACCCGCCGCGCGCGCCGTCAGGCATGGGCTCGGGCAGGACGGGCACCCGATCACCGGACCGAGGCCGTCGGACGGGAGGAGTGTTTCGTGGATCGGTGGGCCTGGCTGCGGTTGGCCGTGGTGGTGCTGCTGGTGGTGGGAGCGGGCTGGGGCGTGGACCGGCTGGTGAAGCTGGCGATCGGCCGGCTGCCGGCCGCCGCCGAAGGGGTGCCGCTCTCGCTGCTGCGGCGCTGCCGGGTGCCGGTGTTCGCGGCCTGCGCCTCGGCGCTGGCGCTGGCGGTGGAGCCCTCCTTCCCGCTCTCGCCCGGCACCCGGGGCGGGGTGCGGCACCTGCTCCTGCTGCTGACCATCGGCAACTGCGGCTGGCTGGCCGGGCGGGTGGTGGCCCTGGTGGCCGAGGCCGGCGTGCGGGTGACCGTGCGGCGCCGGGACGCCACCCGGGCCCGCCGGGCCCGGACCCAGGCCGACCTGCTGCGCCGGCTCAGCCAGGCGGCGATAGCCCTGGTGGCGCTCGCCGCGATGCTGATGACCTACCCGCAGGTGCGCACCCTCGGCACCAGCCTGCTGGCCTCGGCCGGCCTGGCCGGGGTGGTGGCCGGGGTCGGTGCCCAGAGCACGCTGGCCAACCTGTTCGCCGGCCTCCAGCTCACTTACGGCGACATGGCCCAGATCGGTGACGTGGTGGTGGTCAACGGCGAGTGGGGCACGGTGGAGGAGATCACCCTGACCTACGTGGTGATCGCCACCTGGGACCAGCGGCGGATCGTCATGCCGGTCTCGTACTTCACCAGCCGCCCGTTCGAGAACTGGTCGCGCCGCGACCCCGGCATCACCGGCACCGCCCTGCTGCACCTGGACCACAGCGCCCCGGTGGCGGAGCTGCGGAAGGAGTTCGAGGAGTTCCTGGACGGCCACGAGCTCTGGGACGGCCGCGGCCGGGCCTTCCAGGTGGTCGACACCACCCCCACCACGGTGGTGGTCCGCGCCCTGATGACGGCCCGGGACGGGGGCGACGCCTTCGAGCTGCGCTGCCAGGTCCGCGAGCGCCTGATCGCCCACCTGCGCGACCACCACCCGCGCGCCCTGCCCCGGCTCACCATCGCCGGCCCGCTCGGCCGACCCGGTGGCCCGGCGGACGGGACGGCCGGCTTTGCGCATGGAACCGGCGGGACGGGGCAGCCGAGCGGGGACGCACCGCGCCGCAGCGGCGCCGCGACCCGAGGAGGGACATGAGCGAGACCGAGATCTGGGGCTTCCGGCCGACGTCGGGCCACCTCGCCGGCAGCGATCTGGTCGGCTTCCAGGTGGAGGCCACCGACGGCCACATCGGCAAGATCGACCGGCACTCCGACGAGGCCGCCGCCTCCTACCTGGTGGTGGACACCGGGCCGTGGATCTTCGGCCACCTGGTGCTGCTGCCGGCCGGCACCGTGGTGCGGATCGACCACCAGGAGCAGCGGGTGTACGTGGACCGCACCAAGGCCGAGATCAAGGACGGTCCGCGGTTCCTGCCCGAGGAGCTGGTCACCGAGCCGGACATCCGGGACCGGTACAGCCTGTACTACGGCCCGTTCTACGGCCCGCCGAACCGCTGAGCGAAGCCATGACCCCGACCGGAGCGGGCCCCGAGGTCGGTGACCTCGGGGCCTACGTGGTGGACGACGGCGGGCGGCTCACCACGGTCAACGAGCGGGCCCTGCGGCTGCTCGCGCTGGAGCGGGCCGCGGTGCTCGGCCGGGACCACCACGAGCTGCTGCACCGCGCCCCGGACGGCAGCACCCTGCCCCGGGCCGGCTGCCCGCTGATGGACGCCGTGCTGGCCCGCACCGCGTGCAGCGGCTCCGGCACCAGCTTCCTGCGCGGGGACGGCCGGCTGCTGCCGGTGCACTGGACCGCCACCCCCTACCCCGGGGGCGGCCCCGGCGCCACCCTGGTGCTCTTCCACCCCAGTGCCGCCGACGCCCTGATCGGCGCCCCCGGCACGCTCACCGAGCTGGAGCGGCTCGGCCTGCTGGCCGAGACCACCACCTCGCTCACCTCCACCATGAACGAGGAGGAGACGGTGGACCGGCTGGCCCCGCTGGTGCTGCCCCGGCTGGCCGACTGGCTGGTGGTCGACCTGGTCGACGAGACCGGCGACGTCCGGCGGGCCCGGGTGGTCGAGCACCGGGACGGCCGGGTGGTGCGGCACCCGGGCCTGGAGGGCCCGATGCCGGTGGTCACCCAGCGCTCGCCGCTGCCGCTCTCGCGCGCGCTGCGCGGCGGGGCCGCCTCGGTGGCCGGCCCCGAGGTCTACCGGGGTGAGCCCGATTCGGGCATCGCCGTGGTGCAGCGCGAGCTCTTCGCCGCCACCGGCATGCACTCCGCCGCGATCGCCCCGATCCGTGGCGCCCGGGAGGTGCTCGGCGCCCTCACCCTGGGCCGCAGCACCAACCCCGTCCGGTTCGCCACCCGCGACCTCTCGCTGCTCGAGGACCTCACCCGCCGGACCGGCCTGGCCATCTCCAACTCGCGCCTCTACCAGCGCCAGCGCCGGGTCGCCGAGACCATGCAGCGCCATCTGCTGCCGCAGCTGCCGCGGGTGCCCGGGGTGGAGCTGTGCGCCCGCTACCTCTCCGCCCCGGACGCCTCGCAGGTCGGCGGCGACTGGTACGACGCCTTCGCGCTCTCCGAGGAGGCCACCGCGCTGGTGATCGGCGACGTGGTCGGCCACGACCTGGAGGCCGCCGCCGGGATGGCGCAGCTGCGCAACATGCTGCGCGCCCTGGCCTGGTCGCAGCAGGGCCCGCCGGGCAGGGTGGTCGACCTGCTGGATGCGGCGATGGGCCGGGTCGACGCGCTCACCACCGCCACCCTGGTGCTCGGCCGGCTGACCCGCCTGCCCGAGGCCGGCTGGCGGTGGGACTGGACCAACGCCGGCCACCCGCCCCCGCTGCTGGTCACCGCAGACGGCCGGACGGAGTACCTGCGGGCCCCGCGCAGCCTGCTGCTCGGCACCGGCGCCCGGATCGCCCGGGGCGAGACCTCCGTCCGCCTGCCACCCGGCTGCACCCTGCTGCTCTACACCGACGGCCTGGTCGAATCCCGCCACGAGGGCATCGAGCCGGGCTTCGCCCGGCTGCGCCGCCACGCCGCGAGCCTGGCCCACCACGGCCTGGAGGGCTTCTGCGACCGTGTCCTGGAACGCGTCCGGCCGCCGGACAACGACGACGACGTGGCCCTGCTCGCTCTCCGGGTGCCCCCGGAGGGCCGCTGAGCCCGGCCTCGGGTGGGGACGGGCTCAGGCGAGGGCGGCCAGCGCGAGCAGGAGGGCGGCCAGGCCGACGGTGAGCCAGGCGACGTAGTCGCCGATCAGGCCGGAGTGGAGGCGGCGGAGGGGGTGGAGCAGGGCGCGGTGGAGGCGGCTCGGGGAGCGGCGGGGGTCGCGGCGGGGGGCGCGGCGGACGGCGGCCAGGGCGAGGGCGGTGGCCAGGGCGGCGGAGAGCAGGCCGAGGGCCAGGCCGGAGGCGGTCCACCAGGCGGAAGGGGGCGGGGTGCCCGGGGGTGGGCTGGCGGTGGTGAGGGTGGCCGCGAGGTAGGCGCTGCGGTCGGTGAAGGCTGCGGCGGCGGTGGCCAGGGCGCGGGAGAGCGGCGGCAGCAGGCCGGTGGCCAGCCCGGCCAGGAGCAGGGCGGCCGGGACGGCGACCATCGGGACCGGGATGCGGCGGTGGGGCCCGCGGACCTCGGGTGCCTCGCCCTCGCCGGAGGTGGCGACCGGATCGTGGCCGACCGGGGGTGAGCCGAGGCCGGCGAAGACCCGGAGGGCGGCGCGCAGGGCGGCGCCGCCGGTGAGGGCGGAGACCAGGACGAAGACGGCCGGGAACCAGGGGGAGTGGCGGGCGGCGGCCTCCTCGGCCACGGCCTTGCCGAGGCCGGTGCCGAACGGCGGCAGCCCGGCCAGGGCGAGCGCGCCGAGGCCGTACAGGACGCCGACCAGCGGGAGTTCGCGGGCCCGGCCGTGCAGGCCGGTCTCGTCCACCGAGCCGTAGCGGTCGAGCAGCACGCCGGTCAGGCCGAACAGGGCGGCCTTGGTGCCCGCGTGGGCCAGGACGTAGAGGGCGGTGCCGGCCAGGCCCTCGGGGGTCAGCACGGCCAGGCCGATCAGGAAGAGGCCGACGTGGGCCACGGTGGAGAGGCCCGAGGCGGTCAGGTGGGCCGAGGCCGGGGCGGCCGTCATCCGCGCAGGCCGGTGAGGCGTTCGGGGTCGACGGTGCCGTGGCGTTTGCGGAGCTGGATGACCAGGGAGAGCAGCAGGGCGGTGACGGTGGCGCCGACCACCACGTCGGTGAGCACCAGGGCCTGGACCACCGGGTCGACCACCGGTGAGCCGGTGGGCAGATCGGCGTAGACCGGGGCGGTGGCGCCTTGGCGGTAGCCGACGGCGAGCAGCTGCACGTAGGTGGAGGACTGGGCGACGGCCAGGCAGCCCACGGCCTGGACCAGATCGCGGCTGGTCACCAGGCCGTAGAGCCCGGCGAGCAGGATCCAGACCGCCACCAGGTAGGGCAGCACGCTCATCGGGCCTCCGCTCCGGTCGGCACGACCTCGACGGCCTGGTCGAGGAAGTGGGCGAGCAGGACGATCACGCCCGAGCCGACTTCGATGCCGACGGCCGCGTTGATCACCGGGACCAGGCCGCCCGAGGAGAGCTGGTTGAAGGTGCCGAGCGCCAGGGTGTTGGCGAGGTAGGAGGCGCCGGCCGCCAGGCCGACCAGGCCGAGGGCCGCGTAGGAGCCGGCTGCCACCGCGTCGGCCACGTCGAGCACGGTGAGCGGGCGGATGCGCCGCAGCGCCCGGTAGTCGGCGGCCACGTAGGCCAGGTGCAGACCGGTGGCCAGCACCACGCCGCCCTGGAAGCCGCCGCCGGGGCTGAGCTGGCCGTGCGCGACCAGGTAGCCGCCGGTGAGCAGGGCGACGGGGAGCAGGGTGGCGCCGAACAGGCGGGTGGTGGGCAGCACCGGTTCGGGGGCCGGTCGGCGGCGGTGCTCGTCCCGGGCCGGCCGGAGCAGCAGGGTGGCGCCGAGCACCGAGGCGAAGAGGATCGACTCCTCGCCGAGGGTGTCGAAGGCGCGCTGGTCGAAGTTGACGGCCGAGACGATGTTGGCCGTGCGGTGGCCCAGACCGGCCGCCACCGCCCGGTCGCCGTACGGGTGCACCAGGGCCCCGAACTGCGGGAGCTGGGTGACGGTGACGGCCAGGGCCACGGCGAGGACGGCGGCGCCGAGCAGGAAGAGGCGCCGGCGGGCGGAGTGGCTCACTCGGTGCCGTCCCCGGGGGCCTGGCGAGCGGAGTCGCTGTGGGGGCGGCGGCCGTGGCGGTGGTGGCGGTGAGCAGCAGGGCGATCACGATCAGGGTGTCGGTCACCGGCCGGCTCCCCGGTCGGTGAACTCGTCGGTGAGCCTGGTGGTGCGGCCGACGGCCATGGTGGTGACGGTGCCGCCGACGGCCGAGAGCAGGCCGATCACCAGCAGCTTGACGGCGGCCCGGCCGGGGCCGGTATCCACGGCGAGCGCGAGCGCGATCAGGGGGACGCCCAGGGTGCCGGCGATGGAGAGCGCGTGCAGCCGGGTGTACGGCCCCGGCAGGCGGATCAGCGCCACGGCGGCGAGCAGCAGCGCGGCGGTACCCGGCCAGAGCAGGGCGAGGGCGAGATCGGTGTAGGAGGGCCGGCTGAAGCCCTGGGCGAGCAGGAGGAGCACGGTGGTGGTCACGGCCGAGGCCAGGTTGAGCGCGGCCAGACGGTGCTGGGGCGCGCCGCGCAGGCCGAGCAGCAGGCAGGGCCCGAGGCCGCCGAGGGCGAGCACGGCGGCGGCGAGCAGCCAGGCGTTCACCGGCGGCTGCCGGGGGCGGCCACGGTGCGGCGGTTCACGTCGGCTCGCCGGTCAGCGCGTGCTCCAGCGGGGAGACCCGGGAGTCGAGCGCGTGCACGGTGAGGGTCCGTCCGTCGGTGGCGACGGCGTAGGCGCCGGGGGTGGCCGAGAGCAGGGCGGCGGCCCAGGCCGGGCCGGCCCCGGGGGCGAGGGTGAGTTCGCGGAAGACCGGTCCGTGGGTGCGCGGGTGGAGCAGCAGCACCGCCAGGCGGCCGGTTTCGGCGAGCAGGGTCCAGGGGAAGGCCCGGAGCGCGCGGAGGGCGCGGGCCGGCGGGCCGGGAGTGGCGCCGGAGGCGCGGTGGACGGCGACGGCGCCGAGCGCGCCGAGGGCCGCCGCCACCCCGCCGACGGCCAGCTCGAGCGGGGTGACCGGGGTGATGAAGACGGTGTTCAGCCCCTGTTCGGTCGCGGGCCCTCCCGGCCGGGGCCGAGCGATCCGTCGGGGCGTCGGCCTGTCGGGGTACCGGTCTACCGGCGGGCGGGCGCGGGCGTCCCGTGCGCAACGCCCTCGCGCACGGGAAAGACGGGCCGGATCACCCGTTCGGGGGCGGTCAGTCCGGCGTCTCGTGAGGGTCGGGGTCCTCGGCCGGTTCGGCCACCTCGCCGCCCGGGTGCTCCTGGTCGCCCGGCTCCGCGGGCGGGGGCGGGGAGCCCTCGCCGGTCATCCGGGATTCGGGGGTCTCGACCGTGACGGGCGGGTCCTTCGGGGTGGGGGTGCCCTGCTCGGGCGCGGTGCTCTCCTGGTCGGTCATGGCGGGGAGGCTCCTCTGCGGTGGTGGTGGACGGCGCCGGCCAGCAGGGCGGCGGCGCCGGTGAGAGCCAGCAGGGTGTGGTGCTGGGAGGCCCGGACCTGGACGCTGCGCGGGTGCGCCTCGTCGTCGAAGCGGCCGTGCGCGCCGTGGTCGGTCCGCTCGTCGGCGGGGGACCACAGGTTGACCGGGTCGGTGGCCCGGCGCGGCCGGTCCTCCTGCTGGGCGTCCACCCCGGTCCGGGCCAGGTAGCGGTCGAGCAGGCCAGGCGCCACCGCGTTGGCCAGCAGGGTGGCCGCCGTGCTGCCGCCGACCCAGTACTCCCGCCGACGCGGGTGGTCGGCCGCGTACCGGATGCCCCGGGCGACCACCTCGGGCTGGTAGACCGGGGCGACCGGGCGGGCCCGGCCGGGCAGGCGGTTGAGCACCCAGTCGAACTGCGGGGTGTTGACGGCGGGCAGCTGGACCATGGTGACCCGCACGTGCGAACGGTTCGCCAGCAGTTCGCAGCGGAGCGCCTCGTGCCAGCCCTGGATCGCGTGCTTGGCGCCGCTGTAGGCGGTCTGGAGCGGGATGCCCCGGTAGGCGATGGCCGAGCCGACCTGCACCACGGTGCCGCGGTCGCGCGGCAGCATCCGGGTCAGCGCGGCGCGGGTGGCGTTGACGTACCCGAGGTAGGTCACCTCGGTGACCCGGCGGAACTCGGCCGGGGTGATCTCGGTGAAGGGCGCGAAGACCGAGGCGAAGGCGGCGTTGACCCAGACCGTCAGGGGGCCGAACTCCTCGGCCCGCTCGGCCACCCGGTCGCAGGCGGCCGGGTCGGAGACGTCGGCCGGGACGACGGTGGCCTCGGCGCCGAGCGCCCGGGCCTCGGCCGCCGCCGCGTGCAGCCCGGCCGCGCCGCGTGCGACCAGCACCAGGTGGGTGCCGGGCTCGGCGAAGGCCGAGACGCAGGCCCGGCCGACGCCGCCGCTAGCTCCGGTGATCACCACGGTGCGGGGCTCGGGGGGCTGAGGACGGGGACGGATGCGCATGGCCATCGTCTTGCCGGGTTGCCCGGGCTGAAACACCGGGCGGGGCCGGAGGCTCCGGCGGGCCGGTGGTCAGTCCCGGCCGTGGTTCTGGCGGCGCAGGTGGCGCAGCGGCAGGATCAGCCAGCAGGTGAGGAACCAGAACATCACCCCACCGGTGATCCAGCCGGCCGCCGCCGAGCCGGTGGCGGCCCGGAGCAGCAGGAGCATCGCGGAGCCGATGGTGAGGGCCAGCAGCACCACCCCGACCACCACCAAGCTCGAGGCGGCGTCCACGAGTTGGGGCTTGAAGCGGTGGCCGGTGAAGATCCGGTGGTAGGCCACCGGGGCGGTCAGTGCGCCGACTGCGAGGGCGCCGAGCACCACCGTGACCACGTACAACCCCTGGTCGAAGCCGTCGAGTCCGGTGAAGCGGGGCGTGAAGACCACGCTCAGCAGGAAGGCGAAGAGCACCTGCGAACCGGTCTGGGCCACCCGGACCTCCTGGAGCAGATCCGTCCAGCGGCGGTCCGCCCGCTCCTCCGCCGACTCCCGTCGGCCGGAGCGGGGATGGGCCTTGGTGCCGTCGGGTGTGGTCATCGCTGCTCCTCCGTCATCGGGTGGCGTGTAGCCGACCGGCGGCCGGGCAAACGCGCGGCATGAACGAGAGACAGACGGTCTCCCGGGCCGGCCCCGAGCCGCCCGGACCGTCCGGGCCGAACCGGCCGAACCGGCCGAGCGGGCCGAACCGGCCGGTCGGATCGGTCGGGTCGGTCGGATCGGGCGAGGCCGACCGGTCGGCCCGGGGCGGGCCGCAGGAGGGCGGGCGGGGGCCGGGCTGGGAGGAGCGGTTCGGGCGGCTGCGGGTGGCGGTGCGGCGGATCGGGGCGGTGCGGATCGTCACGGTGGCCGGAGAGCTGGACCGGGACTCGGTGGCCGGGCCACGGGCCGCGTTGGCGGTGCCGGAGCGCGAGGCCGGGGTGGAGCGGATCGTGGTGGACCTGGCGGGAGTGACGTTCTGTGACTCCACCGGGTTGAACATGCTGCTCCGGGCCCGGCTGGACGCGCTGACGGCCGGTCTGCGACTGGACGTGGCGGGGCTGCGGCCGGCGGTGGCGCGGCTGTTCGAGATCACCGGGGCCGATGCGGTGCTGCGGGTCCATCCGGACGTGGCCGCGGCGTTGGCCGACGACGGAGGACCAGTACCCGGCGGGGCCGGGGCGAGGTGAGGAGGCCACATGGACGGGCCGGTGGTGACCCGCGCGCAGAACGGCGCCCGAAGTCGGCGACTGACGATGACCGCGGCGTACGGTGCCGTGCGGCGGTGCCGGGACTTCAGCCGGGGGGTGCTGGCCGATTGGGGTTGGCGGCCCGGGCAGGCGGAGGAGGACGTGCTGCTGATGGTCTCCGAGCTGGTCACCAACGCCTGTCTGTACGCGCCCGGCGGTCCGCGGGAGCTGCGGCTGGACTGGGACGGCCGGCGGCTGCGGGTGGAGGTCGCCGACGACGCGGCCACGCCGCCCCGGCTCCGCGGCGAGCCGGATCCAGCCCGCCCGGGCGGCCACGGCCTGCGGGTGGTCGAACAGCTGGCGGACCGCTGGGGCTCGCAGCCGACCGGGGACGGGAAGGGCAAGCTGGTCTGGCTGGAGGTGGACCACCCGGCAGGGCCTCGACCGCCGGACCAGCGGTAGCCGGTCCGGCGGGGACCGGTCCGGCCTGAGGGGGGCATCGGCCGGCGCCCGTCGGCCCTGGCGCCGAGAGCTGCCGGCTCCCGGTGGGGTACGTCACGGGAGCCGGTGGCCGGCTCGGCGGTCTCAGCGGCCGAGGGCCTTGGCGAGTTCGCGCTTGTTCATCTTCGAGCGGCCGTGGATGTTGCGCTGCTTGGCCTCGTTGTAGAGCTGGTCGTAGGTGGGGCCCTGCGAGCCGCTGTGGGAGCGAAGGCCGCCGCGTCGGCTGGAGGACATGTCGTGGGTAGAGCTGCGGCTGGCGGTCTTGGACTCGCCGTGGCGGGCGCGTTCCTTGTTGACGGTGCGGGCGGCGATCTCCTCGGCCCGCTTCTCGCTCTCGCCGCGGTCCAGCGCGCTCTCCTTGATGTGCTCGTACTGCCGCTCCCGCTTGGGGCTCGATCCGCGTGGCATGGCTTCCTCCTGGCTACTGGTCGGGGTCAGTACGCGCTACGTCTACCCGGGTGAATCGCTATAAATCGGTTGATATGACGACTGGGGTGGGAGGGGCCGGGTAGGAGGACTAGGGCGGGAGGGCCTCAAGGAGCAGGAGATGCGGCCGTGTCCATCACAGGAGAGATCGGCGAGCGGTACGTCCGACCGGACACCGACCTGCCGCGACGCCTGAGCGAGGTCGAGCTGCGCGGGATGGGCAAGCTGGAGGCGCGCGCGCTGAGCGACGCGCTCTTCGCCCGGCTGGCCGGGCTGCCCCGGGAGAGTGCCGCGTACAGCTACGTCCGCGGCACGGTGATCGAGCTGAACATGCCGCTGGTGCGGTTCATCGCCGGGCGGTTCCGGCACCGGGCCGAGGACATGGAGGACATCGTCCAGGTCGGCACGGTCGGCCTGATCAAGGCGGTGGACGCCTTCGACCCCGAGCGGGGCGTGGAGTTCGTGACGTACGCGATCCCGACCATCGCGGGTGAGGTGAAGCGGTTCTTCCGGGACACCTCCTGGCCGGTGCGGGTGCCCCGGGCTATGCAGGAGCTCTACCTGGCGGTGGCGCGCGGCTCGGACCGGTTGGAGCAGGAGCTCGGCCGGCGGCCCAACCCGGAGGAGATCGCCGAGGCGCTGGGCCTGGAGATCGAGCAGGTGGTCGAGGGCCTGGTCGCGGTGCGGGTGTACCGGCCGACCTCGCTGGACGCGCTGCACGAGCACGACGGGGAGGAGGCCGGCACTGCGCTGCTCGACCGGCTGGGCGGGTGCGACCCCGAGCTGGAGCTGGTGGACTTCCGCACCGCCGTGCGGCCGCTGCTGGCGGAGCTGCCCCGGCGCGAGCAGGTGATCGTCAAGCTGCGGTTCTGGGACGGGCTGACCCAGTCGGAGATCGCCGGGCAGGTCGGCGTCTCGCAGATGCACGTCTCCCGGCTGCTCTCGGGCGTGCTGGCCGGGCTGCGGGAGCAGCTGGAGGACCGGGAGGCACCGGGCTGGGCGCCCGGCTGACCGGGCCGGCGGTGTTTGGGGCCCCCGCAGCGGATAGCCGCGCTGCGGGGGGCCTGTCGTCTGCTGAGGAGGAACCGTCGTGTCCGTCAAGGTCTCCGACCACATCCTGGAGCGGCTGCGCGCCTGGGGTGTCGAATACGTCTTCGGCTATCCGGGTGATGGCATCAACGGGCTGCTCTCGGCCTGGGGCCGGGCCGACAACCACCCGGTCTTCGTCCAGGCCCGGCACGAGGAGATGGCCGCCTTCGAGGCCGTCGGCTACGCCAAGTTCTCCGGCCGGACGGCCGTCTGCGCCGCCACCTCCGGCCCGGGCGCGATCCACCTGCTGAACGGCCTCTACGACGCCAAGCTCGACCACGTGCCGGTGGTGGCCCTGGTCGGGCAGACCAACCGGAGCGCGATGGGCGGCTCGTACCAGCAGGAGGTGGACCTGCTCAGCCTGTTCAAGGACGTGGCCGCCGAGTACTGCCAGATGGTCACCGTGCCCGAGCAGCTGCCGAACGTGCTGGACCGGGCGATCCGCACCGCCACCGCCCGCCGCACCGTCACCGCCGTGATCGTGCCGGCCGACGTGCAGGAGCTGGACTACAGCCCGCCCGAGCACGCCTTCAAGATGGTGCCCTCCAGCCTGGGCTCCCCGCGCTGGCAGGTGCTGCCCGAGGCGGAGGACCTGAAGCGGGCCGCCGAGGTGCTCAACTCCGGGCAGAAGGTGGCCATGCTGATCGGCCAGGGCGCCCGCCAGGCCCGCCCGCAGGTCGAGCAGGTGGCCGAGCTGCTCGGCGCGGGCGTGGCCAAGGCGCTGCTCGGCAAGGACGCGCTGCCCGACACCCTGCCGTACGTGACCGGCGCGATCGGACTGCTGGGCACCCGTCCGTCCTACGAGCTGATGCGCGACTGCGACACCCTGCTGACGGTCGGCTCCAGCTTCCCGTACACCCAGTTCCTGCCCGAGTTCGACCAGGCCCGGGCGGTGCAGATCGACCTCGACCCGTTCATGGTCGGCCTGCGCTACCCGTACGAGGTCAACCTGGTCGGCGACGCCGCCCGGACGCTGGACGCGCTGCTGCCGCTGCTCGAGCGCAAGGAGGACCGCAGCTGGCGGGAGACGGTGACGGGCAACACCGAGCGGTGGTGGGAGGTGATGCGCGGGCGGGCCGAGGTGGAGGCCGAGCCGATCAACCCCGAGTGGGCGGTGCACTGCCTGGACGGGCTGCTGCCCGAGGACGCGATGGTCACCGCGGACTCCGGCTCGGCGGCCAACTGGTACGCCCGGCACCTGCGCTTCCGCGGGACGATGCGCGGCTCGCTCTCCGGCACGCTGGCCACCATGGGCCCCGGGGTGCCGTACGCGATCGGGGCGAAGTTCGCCCACCCTGGCCGGCCGGTGATCGCGCTGGTCGGGGACGGCGCGATGCAGATGAACGGCCTGGCCGAGCTGATCACGATCGCCAAGTACTGGCGGGAGTGGGAGGACCCCAGGCTGATCGTCGCGGTGCTGGACAACCGGGACCTCAACCAGGTGACCTGGGAGATGCGGGCGATGGAGGGCGCGCCGAGCTTCCTGCCCTCACAGGAGCTGCCGCCGGTGGACTACGCGGGCTTCGCCACCTCGCTCGGCCTCGGCGCCGAGGACGTCACCGAGCGCGGCCAGGTGCCGGAGAGCTGGGAGCGCGCGCTGGCCGCGGACCGGCCGTACCTGCTCCAGCTGCACACCGACCCGGCGGTGCCGCCGATCCCGCCGCACGCCACCTGGGACCAGATCAAGGCCGCTGCGGCCTCGGTGCTGCACGGCGACCCGGACCGGGCCGGCATGGTGCGGCAGGGCCTCAAGGCCAAGGTGCAGGAGCTGGTGCCGGGCCTCGGGAGTCACCATGGGCGCCGCTGAGAGCTCTCGGTTCGGCGCGACGCGGATCGGGCGGCGGCCGGGGAGGGCCGGGCCGAGCCTGCCGCGGCCGGGGGAGGGCCTGGTCGGGGCGCTGCTGGGGAACGTGCGGACGGGGCGGTTCCAGCGCTCGCTCGCGCTGGCCACCGGGCTCGGCTCGCTGGTGACCGGCGCCGAGATCTTCCTCGAGCACGACCGGGCCGGCTTCGGCAACAGGGTGATGTGGTGGCCGGTCGTGCTCGGCCCGATCGGCGGCGCGGCCGGGCTGGCCGGGGCGGCCAGCCCGCGCGCGGCCAGGACCCTGCTGCCGGTCGCCTCGGCGGCGATCGCCGCCAACGGGCTGCAGGGCACCTGGCTGCACGTGCGGGGCATCGCGCAGAAGCCGGGCGGCTGGGCGATGGCCCGGTACAACGTGGAGCTCGGGCCGCCGCTGTTCGCGCCGCTGCTGATGAGCATGGTCGGCGGGATGGGCCTGGTGGCGGCGGTGCTGCGGCGGGAGGGGACGGCGGATGAGTGAGCGGAGCGGCCGAGGGCCGGGCGGGGTCGCCGCCGGGTGCGGGCCGGCGGCCCGCGGGCGGCACGGCGCGGCGGGGGAGGCGTGATGGCCGGGCGTGGCGGGAGCGAGCGGCGGACGGGAGGCGACGGGCGGGCCGAACGGTTCCCCGGGTACGACGTGCTCGGGCAGGCGAAGCACTGGGACGGGGCGACGGCCTCGGTGGTGCTGGCCCGGGCCGGCGGGCCGCAGCCGCCGCTGCGGTTCTTCACCCCCGCCGAGGAGGCCACCGCGCGGGCGCTGCTCGACCAGCTGCTCGACCGGCCGGCGGTGCCGGTGCTGGCGATGATCGACGCCCGGCTGGCGGAGCTGCAGACCGACGGCTGGCACTACGCCGACATGCCCATGGACGGCGAGGCCTGGCGCCGCTCGCTCGCGGCGCTGGACGCGGACGCCGACGGCTCCTTCGCCGCGCTCCGCCGGGTGCAGCAGCACGCGCTGGTCGGCCGGATCCAGGAGATGAGCGGCGAGCGCTGGCACGGCCTGCCCGCCCAGCACGTCTGGAGCCTGTGGACCCGCTACGCCTGCACCGCTTACTACTCCCACCCCGAGGCCTGGAACGAGATCGGCTTCGGCGGCCCCGCCCACCCGCGCGGCTACCTGCGCCTCGGGGTGGACCAGCGCGAGCCCTGGGAGGTGCGGGACGTCCGGAACGAGCCGCCGCGCCCGCCGGACCGGGAGCCGCCGAAGCCGCCCCCGCCCGCCACCGACCCCGGGCGGCACTCGCGGCTGCGGGCCGCCGCCGAGACGGTGGCCGCCAACGCCCGGGCCGAGCGCGAGGTGCGGCGGCGCAACCTCTCCGCCTGGCTGCTGCCCGAGCACGGCGAGGGCTTCGACCACAGCCTGCGGCGGGCGATGCGCCGCCACCGGGAGAGCGAGGAGGTCGACCTGGTGATCGTCGGGTGCGGGGCCGGCGGCAGCCTGCTCGCCCAGCGGATGGCCCGGGCCGGCTGGTCGGTGGTGGTGCTCGAGGCCGGCCCGTTCTGGGATCCGCTCAAGGACTGGGTGAGCGATGAGGCCGGCTCGCACCACCTCTACTGGACCGAGCCCCGGGTGATCTCCGGCACCGACCCGGTGCCGCTGGGCTCCAACAACTCCGGCCGGGGCGTGGGCGGTTCGATGGTGCACTTCGCCGGGTACACCCCGCGGTTCCACCCCTCCGACTTCGAGACCCGCACCCGGGACGGGGTCGGCGCCGACTGGCCGATCAGCTACGCCGACCTGCGCGAGCCCTACCGCCGGCTGGAGCAGGAGCTGCCGGTGGCCGGCCAGTACTGGCCTTGGGGCGAGCCGCACCCCTACCCGTACGCCCCGCACCCGGTCGGCGGCAACGGCGAGGTCTTCCTGCGCGGGGCCGCCGCGCTCGGCATCCAGGCCCGGGTCGGCCCGGTGGCGATCACCAACGGCCGGTTCGGCCGCCGCCCGCACTGCATCTACCGGGGCTTCTGCCTCCAGGGCTGCAAGGTCAACGCCAAGGCCTCCCCACTGATCACCCACGTGCCCGACGCGCTGATCCACGGCGCCGAGATCCGGGACGGCTGCATGGCCTCCGGCATCGAGCTCGGCCCGGACGGGCTGGCGTGCGGGGTGCGGTACTTCCACCACGGCCGGGAGCACCTGCAGTGGGCCCGGACGGTGGCGGTGGCCGGGTACGCGATCGAGACCCCGCGCCTGCTGCTCAACTCCACCAGCCGGCGCTTCCCCGAGGGCCTCTGCAACGACCACGACCTGGTCGGCCGGTACGTGATGGTGCAGGGCGCCCCGCAGACCTCCGGCCGGTTCGAGGAGGAGATCCGCGCATACAAGGCACCGCCGCCCGAGGTCACCACCGAGCAGTACTACGAGACCGACCCGGCCAAGCCCTACAAGCGCGGCTTCGCGATCCAGAACATCTCGCCGATGCCGATCACCTGGGCCGAGCACGTGGTCGCCCAGGGCCACTGGGGCGCCGACCTGCGCGCCTACCTCTCCGACTACGTGCACTGGGCCACCTTCGGCGCGATGGCCGAGCTGCTGCCCCAGCCCGACAACCGCGTCACGCTGGCGGCGGAGACCGACCGCAACGGGCTGCCGGTAGCCGAGTTCGCCTTCTCGCAGTGCGAGAACGACCGGCAGCTGATCGCCGCCGCCCGCGAGGTGATGGAGTCGATCCTGCGCGCGGCCGGGGCCGGCGAGGTGATCACCATCGACCGGTACGCCCACCTGGTCGGCGGCTGCCGGATGGCCCGGCGCGCGGAAGACGGGGTGGTGGACCACTCCCTGCGCAGCTTCGCCGTGCCCAACCTGCTGATCACCGACGGCAGCGTGCTGCCGACCCAGGGCAGCGCCAACCCGGCGCTGACCATCATGGCCGTGGTCGACCGGGCTGCCGCGCTGCTCGCCGCCGGCGCCCGGGCCGGGACGCGGGTGCCGACGTGACCACCGACCGGAGGGCCCCGTCATGAGCGCGGTGGAGCGGATCGGGGCGCGGGTCTACACCGTGCCCACCGACGACCCGGAGGGCGACGGCACGCTGACCTGGGACAGCAGCACCCTGGTGCTGGTCGAGGCGGTGAGCGGCCCGCACACCGGGCTGGGCTGGACGTACGGGGCGGCGGCCACGGCGGCCGTGGTGCGGCAGGAGCTGGCCCGGCTGGTCACCGGGCGGGACGCGCACGACACCAGCGGCGCGCAGGAGGCGATGGGCCGGGCGGTGCGCAACACCGGCCGCCCGGGCCTGGTGGCCGGCGCGATCTCGGCCGTGGACCTCGCGCTCTGGGACCTGCGCGGCCACCTGCTGGGCCTGCCGCTGGCCACCCTGCTCGGCGGCGCGCCCCGGCCGGTGGCGGTCTACGGCAGCGGCGGGTTCACCACGTACTCGGCCGAGCGAGCTGCCCGGCAGCTGCGGTACTGGACGGCCGGGCAGGGCATCCCCCGGGTGAAGATCAAGATCGGCGAGTCCTGGGGCGGCTGCGAGCGGCGGGACCTGGAGCGGGTGCGGGCCGCCCGGGCCGTGATCGGTGACGAGGTGGAGCTGTACACCGACGCCAACGGCGGGTACCGGCGCAAGCAGGCCGTCCGGGTCGGCGCGGCGCTGGCCGAGGAGGGGGTGCTCTGGTACGAGGAGCCGGTCTCCTCCGACGACCCGGCCGGGCTGGCCGAGGTGCGGGCGGCCGTGCGGCCGGACGTGACGGCCGGCGAGTACGGCTACGACCCCGCCGCCTTCGCCCGGATGGTGCCGGTGGTGGACTGCCTGCAGGCCGACGCCACCCGCTGCGGCGGCCTGACCGGCTGGCTGCGGGCCGCCGCGCTGGCCCAGGCGTACAACCTGGACGTCTCCGCGCACTGCGCGCCGCACCTGCACGCCCACGCGGCCGCCGCCGTGCCCAACTGCCGCCACCTGGAGTGGTTCCACGACCACGTCCGGGTCGAGCGCCTGCTCTTCGACGGCACCCTCGACCCCGGCGGCGGCACCGTCACCCCCGGCGCCGACGGCTCCCCGGGCCACGGCCTGCGGTTGGCGCAGGAGCGGGCCGCGCCCTACCGGACGGGCTGAGGCGATGCCTGGGCCGCGCGTGACGGGGTAGCCGCCGCAGTGGAGAAAGGAGGGCCCGATGACCCGGAACACGGCGGCGCTCTTCGACGTGGACGGCACCCTGCTGGACACCGCGTACCTGCACACCCTCGCCTGGTGGGAGGCACTGCTCCAGTACGACCGCGAGGTGCCCGCCGCGCGGGTGCACCGGGCGGTGGGGATGGGCGCCGACCAGCTGCTCGACCACCTGCTCGGCGAACACCGCGACCACGAGGAGGACGAGGCGATCACGGCGGCCCACGACGCGCTGTACGCCAGCTCCTGGCCCAAGCTGCGCCCGCTGCCGGGCGCCGCCGAGCTGCTCCGGGCCTGCGCCCGGCGCGGTTGGCGGGTGGTGCTGGCCAGCTCCGCCTCCGGGCGGGAACTGGAGGTGCTGCGGGCCGCGCTCGACGCCGAGGACGCCATCACCACGGCCACCTCCGGCGATGACGTGGCCGCCACCAAGCCCGCCCCCGACCTGGTGCACGCCGCCCTGACGGCCGCGGAGACCCCACCCGGACGGGCGGTCTTCGTCGGGGACACCGTCTGGGACGTGATCGCGGCGGGCGAGGCCGGGGTGCCCTGCGTGGCGGTGCAGAGCGGCGGCTTCGCCGCCCAGGAGTTGCTGGGCGCCGGGGCGGCCGAAGTGCACCGGGACACCGGCGAGCTGCTGGACCGTTTGGACGGCAGTCTGCTGGCCCGGCCGCCGGTCTGAGCGGGCTCCCGGGTCGATTCGGCGCTCAGGTGCCCCTGACAGGTGCGGGGGCCGGTGGGAGAGTTGGGGGAGGTGATCGGAGGTGCCGTGACCGCAGAGCCGGAAGCCGGCCGCCCGGGGGAGCCGGGTCGGGAGGAAGCCGCCGTGCGGGCGCTGACGCTCGCGGTGAGCCGGCTGCAGGCGGCGGCCGAGCAGACGCGGGCGGCGGCGCCGGGCCGCAGTGCGGTCGATCTGGCCATCGGGGTGCTGGCCGAGCGGTTGGGCCTCACGCCGGTGGAGGCGGCGGCGCAGCTGGCGGAGCTGGCGCGGGCGGCGCGGGTGCCGGTGGCCGTCCTGGCGGCGGACATCGTCGGGCAGGGCGCGGGAAGCACGCCGTCGAGGGTGGCCGAGCCGGCGGAGACGGGCTCGGGCGGTGGGGGGCCGGTGGAGTTCGGGGAGGGGGCGCCCGGGGACCTGCGGGAGGTGGGGGCGGGGGTGCTCGATCAGGTGCTGGGGGTGCTCGGGGCAGAGGTGGTGTTGGTCTGGCAGGTGCTGCCGGACGGGGCGCTCGGGCTGGCCGCGCAGGCCGGGTTGACAGCGGGGGAGGCGGTGGCCTGGGGGCGGGTGCCGCCCGGGGTGCGGACGGCGGCCGCGGTGGTGGCCTCGGGGGAGGAGGAATGGTGGCCGGACCGGCCCGGGGCGGGGGAGGTGTCGGTCAGGTCGGGGGCGCGGGTGGTGGTGCCGCTGACGGTGGGCGGGCGGCGGCGCGGGGCGCTGGAGGTGGTCTGGCCCGGCGCGGCGCCGGTGCTGGGGACGGCCGAGCGGCGGCAGCTGTACGCCCTGGCCGATCTCTGTGCCACGTTGCTGGGGGAGCCCGGACCGGTGCTGACGGTGGACGGGCGGGTGGCCGTGGTGGACGGCCTGCTGGAGGCGGCGCTGCTGCTGGACCCGGTGTCGGTGGACGGGGTGGTGGTGGACTTCGTGGTGCGGCGGGTCAGCCCGGCGTTCCGGGACCCGCTGGGCCGGCCGGTCGGAGAGCTGCTGGGGGTCACCTTGGCCGAGGCGTACCCCGTGGCCTGCGGGAGCGGGCTCTTCGACTGGGTGCTGCGGGCCCATGCGGCGGGCGTGGCCCGGCCGCCCGAGGAGCTGCGCCTGGTCTTCCGCACCGGCGCCTTCACCACACCCACCCCTGTGCGGCTGGCCGCCGCCCCCCTCGGCGGCGGCCTGCTGCTCAGCTGGCGGCTCGACCCGGAGCGGGTCGGGGCCGAGGAGCAGAACGCGCTGCTGCGGCAGGCCCAGCGGCTGGCCAGAGTGGCCGGGTTCGAGGAGGAGGCCGACACCGGCCGGCTGCGCTGGACGGAGGGCCTGGCCGAGCTGTACGGGCTCTCCCCGCACGCCGCCCCGCCCACCCTGGACCGGCTGGCCGGCCTCGCCCTGCCCGACGACCGGGCGGCCGTGCGGCGGCTGGCCGACACCGTGCGGCACGGCCGCCGGGTCTCCTCGGCGGTGTTCCGCACCGCCCGCCCGGACGGCGGCCACCGGTACGTCCGGGTGGTCGCCGAGCCGCTGCTCGACGGCCGGGGCCGGCTCACCGGGGTGCGCGGCGCCTGCCAGGACGTCTCCGCACTGCACCGCACCGAGGTGGCGCTCGGCGCCACCCGGGCCCGACTGGCCGACTCCGAGCAGCAGACCGCCGACAGCGAGCGCCTGGCGCTGGCCCTGCAGACCGCCATCCTGCCCGTCGCGCCGCCGCCGCTCGGCGAGCTCGGCCTGCGGGCGGCCGTCCGCTACCGCCCGGCCGCCCAGTGGGAGCGGGTCGGCGGCGACTGGTACGACGTCCTGGTGCTGCCCGACCAGCGGGTGCTGCTGGCCGTCGGCGACGTGGCCGGCCACGGCCTGGTGGCGGCCACCGGGATGGTGGCGCTGCGGCACGCGCTGCGCGGCCTGGCGGTGACCGGCGCGGGCCCCGGGCAGTTGCTGGAGTGGGCCAACCGGGTGGCGCTGCGCGAGCCCGGGCAGGTGACGGCCACGGCGGTCTGCGTGCTGTTCGACCCGGCCGACGGCCGGCTGCGCTGGGCCCGGGCCGGGCACCTGCCGCCGGTGCGGTACGGCGCCGAGGGCGGGCGGCGGCTGCCGCTGCCGCAGGGCGTGCTGCTCGGGGCGCTGGAGGAGGCCGAGTACGAGGAGCGGACGGCGCACCTGGGCCGGGGCGAGGTGCTGCTGCTCTACACCGACGGCCTGGTGGAGCGGCGGGACCGGCCGGTGGAGGAGTCGGTGGACGAACTGGTGCGGGCCGCCGGGGCGCCCGGCCCGGAGCTGGAGGCCTACCTGGACCGGCTGCTCGCGCTGAGCCCCTCGGACACCGAGGACGACACCTGCCTGGTGGCGGTGGGTGTGATCTGAGTTACTGGGCCGGGACGCGCCGGGGGAAATCCGTCGCAGTGGGTGGCGGGGGCGGGTACGGTCGCGAACGCTGTGCAGAACGTCCGAGTGTGAGAGTGGGTCAAGTCCATGGCGTGTCGTATCGGTGAGCTGGTCGTCGGTTGCCGGGAGCCGGAGGTGCTGGCGCGGTTCTGGTGCGAGGTGCTGGACTTCGTGGTCCTGGGCAGCGAAGAGGACGGCAGCGTCGAGATCGGGGCCCTGGACGGGTTCGGCGGCTCGCAGTCGACGATCTTCTTCAGCTACCGGGAGGAGCCGGAGCCCGGCAAGTCCCGCCTGCACATCGACCTGAACCCGACCGACCGCGACCACGATGCCGAGCTGGAGCGCCTGCTGGCGCTGGGCGCGCGGCCGGCCGAGATCGGGCAGACCGGGGAGGAGTCCTGGCACGTGCTGCTCGACCCCGAGGACAACGAGTTCTGCCTGCTCAGGGCGCGGATCAAGCCGGTGCCGGAGCCGGTGCCGGCCGCCTGATCGGGTCCGTTGGGGTGTCGGTCTCGGCGGTCTCGGCCGTCTCGTTGGTCTCCGCGGTCTCGTCGGTCTCGTCGGTCTCGGTGGCCAGGAGGTCGGTGAGGTCGGTGCGGGAGACCGTGCCGAGCAGGCGGCCGGCGGCCAGGACAGGGAGCCGGGGCCTGGCGTGACGGCGCATCAGGTCGAGGGCGCGGGCCGGGGCCTCGTCCGGGCCGACGCTCAGCGGGGTGCTCTCGCAGAGCTCGCCGACGGTGGTGGTGACGGGGTCGCGGCCCTCGGCGAGGGCGCGGATCAGCAGGTCGCGTTCGGTGAGCAGCCCGCAGAGCCGGCCGGCCTCGGTCACCAGCACCTCTCCGGTGTCGGCGTCCCGCATCCGCCGGGCCGCCTCGCGGACGGAGGCCCGGGCGGCCACGGTCAGCGGGTTGCCGGTCATGAGCTCTCTGATCCCGCTGCTCATGGCCGGCTCCCGGGGTTCGGTGCTGCGGCCCTGCGCCTGCCCGGGGAGGGGAGCGGGAAACCCGGTGGGCGCGGGCCGGGCCGGGCACCGCGCGGCGCGGCCGGGGACTGTCGGCCGGACTCGGGCGGGGGCGCGTCAGTGCAGCAGGGGGAGGACGGTGACCAGGGCGAGGAAGAGGACGGTGAGCAGGACGGCGCGGGGGTTGCCTAGGTTGAGGCTCCAGCCGATGCCGAAGCGCTTGGGGACGAGGAGGGCCGGGTCCTGGCGGTTGAGGTAGACGGTGCCGCCGAGGCGCCAGTGGCGGTCGTCGTCGGTGTGGACCAGGCCGGTGTCGGGTTCGGCGGGGGTGGTGGGGTCGGCGGGGAGGCGGCTGCCGCCCTGGCCGGTGCGGACGGCGACGGTGGTGAGGACGGCCAGGCCGAAGGCGACGGGGGCGAGGAGTGGGAGGGGGGAGATGGTGGTGGCGGCGGACCAGATGGAGCGGGCGGCCAGCAGGAGGGTGAGGTCGACGGCGGCGGCGAGGACCAGGAGGGCCGCGCCGAGGCGGGCGAGGTAGCGGCGGTGGCGGGCGGCGCCGGTGGCTGGGCGGGCCGGGTCGAGGTCGGCGCGGCTGCGGGCGGTGGCCCGGACGCAGGCGGACAGGACCGCGGTGACCAGGAGTTGGGCGAGCACCGGGGCGAAGGCGGAGAGCGGTGACTTGGCGGCGAACTGGTCGGCCGTGCCGTCGGCGCCGAAGTGGGTGGGGAGCCGGGCCGGCAGGTCGGCGTAGCGCAGGGCGCCGAGCACGGCCGTGGCGAGGGTGATCAGCAGGGCCGGGAGGGCCCAGAGCCACCGGACCGGGTGCGGGCCGGTGCGCAGCGAGGTGTCGGTGGCCACGCCCTGGCGCAGGCCCTCGTACCAGCCGCCGGCCTGCTTGGCTGCGAGCACCGCGCGGCGGGCCAGCACGTAGCAGGTGAGGGTCGCGGCCAGCGCGGCGAAGGCCGGGGCGAGGAGGAGGGCCGGGTGCGGCCGGGGGCCGGCGGTGGCGGCGAGGACGCAGCCGGCCGCGAGCACGGCGCCGCCGGAGAGGGCCAGGCGGCGGTGGTAGCCGCGGCGCTCGGCGGCGAGCACCGGTTCCTCGCGGCGGGCGAGCGGGATCCGGGCGCCGAACGGGAGGTCCGGTGCGGCGAGGGCCGGCATCAGCCAGGCCAGGAGCAGGACGAAGGCCGGGACGAGGATCCCGGAGACCACCATCGGCGTGTTCATGATTCCCCCTTGGTACCGAAGTCGGCGGCCGTGGCCGCGCAGGTGGCGAGCACCGTGGGCACGTCCAGACCCTGGGCCACCGCCTCGGCCAGCAGCGTGCGCAGCCGGCCGCTCCACTCGGCGGTGAAGGCGGGCTCGGCCGGGCCGGAGGCCGGATCGCGGCGGACCACCGCGCCGCTCTTGCGGTTGATCTGGAGCAGGCCCTCGCGGCGCAGCAGGTCGTAGGCCTTGGTGACGGTGTGGAAGTTGATCCCGAGGTCGGCCGCGAGCTGGCGGGTCGAGGGCAGTGCGCTGCCCCGGGCCAGCTCGCCCTCGGCGACGGCGAGCACCACCTGGTCCCTGATCTGCTGGTAGATCGGGACCTCGCTGCTCAGGTCGAGACTCAGGATCACGTCGGACACCCACCTGTCGGCTATCTGCTCTAGTACTTATAGAACAGCTAGCGTCGGCGGGCAAGGGGCGACTCTGCCGACCGCTACGCCGGCCACTTCTGACATGTTGCTGCCAGCAGGCTCTGTCGGGTCTGCCGGCGGCGTCGGCGCGGGTGCTGACAGGCTCTGAAGCCTCATTGGCTCTACGAGTTGAGGAGGCGTCAGATGATTTCTGTTCGGCACGCCCTGTCCCGGTGGGTGGCGGTGCTGGCCCTGGTGGTGGGTGGTCTCGCCGTGGTCGGCGCACCGGCGGCGCAGGCCGCACCGACTGCCCAGGCCGCACCGACTGCCCAGGCCGCACCGACTGCCCAGGCCGCACCGCGGGCCGGTGGTACGACGACGATCTGCGGCTACACCCAGGTCCCGGCCGGGTGGGCGATCACCAGCGAGGACTGGGCCGGCTGTAGCGGCTACGGCCTGTTCACCATCACCGACCTCTCGGGCCGCACCTCGATCGACGTCTGCTCCAATACGCCGATGCCGGGCGGCTGGGTCATCACGGCGATGCAGAACGGCTCCGTCTGCGGGAGCTACCCGGTCTACTCGCTGCTGAAGGTCACCGACCAGACCGTGCTCCAGGATTGCGGCCAGTCGCCGATCCCGGCCGGCTGGGTGATCACCGCGATCGCCGCCAACACGGCCGCCTGCGGCACCTACGGGACGTACACCGTGCTGCTGCCCTCCACCCAGACGACGCTCGACGTGTGCGGCGTCTCGGCGGTCCCGGACGGCTGGGTGATCACCACCACGCGGAGCGGGTCCGGGGCCGGCTGTGGCAGCTACCCGCTCTACTCGCTGCTGAAGGTGACCACGGAGACCGCCCTCCGGATCTGCGCCCAGGGCGACGTGCCGGCCGGGTGGGTGGTCACCGCCGTCCAGAGCAGCAACTCGGCCTGCGGTGCGTACCACTACTTCGGCATCGTCAAGGTCACCACCCAGACGAGCATGCAGGTGTGCGGCCCCTCGACGATCCCGGCCGGGTGGACGATCACCCGCCAGGTTTCCGGGTCGCAGTGCGGTGTACGTCACCTACCTCATCACCAAGACGGGTCCGTGATCGCCGGGGCGGGCTGAGCGGCTCCGGAGACGGAATGGTCTGCCGATCGGCCGGTGGGCATTGAGGCTGGTCGGCGGGGGTGGCTACGGTGAATTCCGGGCGCCCCCGTACCTTGCACGTCTCTGGAAGGAGCCCACTGTGCTCACCTCCGTCCGTCTTGCCCGGGATCCCCTCGGGCTCTTTCGAAGTCTGGCTGCGGAGGGGCCCCTGGTGCCCCTCCGGGTCGGGCCGTTCAAGGCCCTGGTGGTCACCGATCCGGAGCTCGCCGGGGAGTTGCTCGCCGACGACCGCACGTACGACAAGGGCGGGGCGCTGTACGACCGGATCCGGGAGCTCACCGGTGACGGTCTGGTCAGCTGCCCGCACCGGCAGCACCGGCGTCAACGCAGGCTGCTGCAGCCGGCGTTCAGCCGGGCCAGGATTGCCGGCTACACCGAGGTGGTGAGCGGGCGGGCGGCGGCCGTGGCGCTCGCCTGGCGGGAGGGGCGCCCGGTCGATCCGCTGGCCGAGATGCTGGCGCTGACCACGGGATCGCTGGTCGAGACGATGTTCGCCGGAGAGCTGACGGAGCGTCAGATCGTGTTGGCAGTGGCGGACTACGGCACCGTGCTGGACGGGCTGTACGTGCGGGCGGTGCTGCCCCGGGTGCCGGCGCGGATCCCGGTGGCCGCCAACCGGCGGTACCGGCGGGCCGGGGCGCGGCTGCGGGCGACGCTGGCCGGCGTGGTCGCGGAGCGCCGGCGCTCGGGGTGGACGGCGGGGAACGACCTGCTCTCCGCGCTGCTGGCCCCGGGGGAGAGCGGAGGGGCCGGGTTCGGCGATCGGGAGCTCTGCGACCAGCTGGTGACCTTCCTGGTCGCGGGCTCCGAGACCACGGCGGTGGCGCTGGCCTGGGCAATCCACTTCCTGGCCGCCGACCGGGAGTTGCAGCGCCGGGTGCAGGCCGAGGTCGACGGCCGGGGGCTGGACGGGCGGGCGATCGGCGGCGCGGACCTGGCGCGGCTGCCGCTGACCCGGAACACTGTGCTCGAGGCACTGCGCTACTACCCGCCGGGGTGGCTGTTCAGCCGGGTGACCATGCGGGCCACCGTGCTGGGCGGGCAGGCCGTGCCGGCCGGCCGGACGTTGCTCTACAGCCCGTACCTCGTGCACCACCGGCCCGAGTCGTACCCCGACCCCGAGCGGTTCGACCCCGACCGGTGGGCGTCCGAGGCCCGGCACCGGCCGCCGCGCAGCGCCTTCCTCGCCTTCGGCGCGGGCGCGCGCAGCTGCATCGGCGAGCAACTCGGGCTGGCCGAGGCCGTCCTGGTGCTGGCCACCCTGGCCGCGCACTGGGAGTGGACCGAACTCCCGGACTCGGACGCCACGCCGGTGGCCGCCGTCTCGCTGCGGCCCAAGCGGCTGCGGGTGCGGCCGACCGCGCGAGTCCGGGGAGTCGTGCCGGCGGCGCAGCCGTGACGGCCGGGCCGCCGGAGCTGGTGATCCCCTTCCCCAGTCGGATCAGCCCGGACTACGAACGGGCCCGGGAGGCCCACCTGGCCTGGCCGCGCTCCTTCGGGCTGCTGCCGGGTGCGGCCGAGGCGGCGTGCCATCTCCTGGGTGACTACGCGGGGTTGGCGGCGCGGTTCCATCCCCCGGCCACCGGGCGGGACCTGGACCTGGCCGTGGACCAGCAGAGCTGGTTCTTCCTCTTCGACGACGGCTTCGACGGGCCGCTCGGGCGGCGGCCGCACCAAGTGCGGGCGGTGGTGCGCGGGTTGGCTGCAGTGCTGGCCGGCAAGCCTGGCGTGGACCCGCTGGAGCGGGCCTTCGCCGATCTGCGGCGGCGCAGCTGCCGTGGGATGTCCGGGAGTTGGCGGCTGCGCTCGGCGCTCGCCTGGCGGGAGTACTTCACCGGCCACATCGCCGAGGCGCTGGCCCGGCGGGAGGGCGTCAGGTACTCGCTCCGGCAGTACTTCGAGATCCGGCGGGCCACCATCGGGGTGCTGCCGACCCTCGACCTGGGCGAGCGGGCCCGGCACGCCGAACTGCCCCGGGCGATCCACCGCCACCGGGCGCTGGAGGAACTTCGCACGCTGGCAAGCGACATCGTCGTCATCGACAACGACATCACCTCACTGGCCAAGGAGTGCGCGGCAGGCGAGGTCAACAACGCCGTGCTGCTGCTGCGGCGGGACCGGGGCTGCTCCACGGCCGCCGCCATCGCCGAGCTGCGGGCGCAGGCCCGGGCCCAGCTCGACTGCTTCGAGCGGGCCCGGCTGCGGCTGACCGGCGGGCGTGCCTACCAGACGCTGCCGGTGACCGAGCGGCAGTGGGTGGACGGCTACCTCGCGGACGGGCTGCAGGCGATCGTCCGGGGCGCGAGCGACTGGCACCGGCTGTCGAGGCGGTACGTGCCGGGGTAGGGGGTCGGTCGGCAGGCTTTCCGAAGACACCGTGGGTCGACCTGCGCTGCAGCGTCCCCGACGCCACCGGCGTGGGCGCTGCCGCCCTGCGCGGCCGGTGGTGGGTCAGCCGAGGTCGTGGGCGGCCAGGGCGGCGCGCAGGGTGAGTTGGTCGGGGCCGCGGGCGGCGTCGAGGCCGGTGAGTTCGGCGGCTCTGCGCAGGCGGTAGTCGACGGTGTTGGGGTGCACCTGGAGGCGGGCGGCGGCCTGGCGGCGGTCGAGGCCGGCGCCGAGGAAGGCGCGCAGCGTGTCGAGGAGTTCGGGCCGTTGGAGGAGGGGGGTGAGGCGGGCGGCCAGGCGGTCGCGGGCCGGGCCGGGGCGGCTCAGCTGGTACTCGAGCAGCACGTCGTCCAGCAGGTGGAGCCCGGGGCCGCGCCCGGCACCCGCGGCCAACTCGCGGATCTCGCCGACCAGGCGGGCCGCGGCGGCCACGCCGGCCGGCGGTGCGGCGGCGGCCGCCGCCAGCAGTTCGCCGCCGCAGGCCCGGCCGAGGTCCTCGACCAGCCGGGCCAGGGCGGGCCGGTCCAGGTCGCCGAGGTCGGTGGGGGCCCGGTCGGCGGGGAGGAGGACGAGGCCGCCGCTGCCGGAGAGGGCCGAGAGCAGGTCGCCCGGGAGCCGGCGTTGGAGTTCGCCGCGCAGGCGGCGGAGCTTGCGGCGGGCGGCCACGGCGTGGTTCACCCCGGGCAGCAGCTCGTCCGGGTGCGGGCCGACGGCCAGGCCCAGCACCACGTACCCGGGCGGGAGGGCGAGGCCGGCCCGGTCGGCGGCGGCCCGGGCGTCGCCGCCCGCGAGCAGGCTGGAGAGCAGGGCCTGGCGGGCCACCTGTTCGTCGCTCAGCGCCGCCTGCCGCTCCCGGACGTAGCCGGCCGCGACGGCGCAGCTCACCAGCCGGAGGTAGTCGAGCAGCCGGTGCTGGACGAGCAGCACGTCGGCCAGGTCGGCCGGCCCGGCGGCGGCGAGCACCCGGTCCGAGCACTCCTGGGCCCCGAAGTGGTAGGCGCCGACCACGGCTTCGAGCGGTACGCCCTCGTCCGCGCGCCGGGCCGAGGACTCGCTGATCCGGGCGAGCTCGGCCTCGTCGGGCAGGGCGCCGGTGCGCAGCACCTCGGTGAAGGCGCGGATGGCGCGGTCCACCTCGCGGGTGATCTCGCCGCGCAGCTGCTCGGAGGGCAGGGCGCCGTAGGCGGGCAGCGCCGCGACCAGACGGGCCAGCACGGCGGGGGCGAGGGCCGGGGCGGCGGCCCGGAGCAGCTCGTGGACGGGCACGCCGCCGAGCTCGGGCACCCGTTCGGGGCGTGGAGCTCCGGCCGCCCCGTCGTGCGCGGTCTCGTTGTGCGCGGTCACAAACCACCTCGCGAATCTCTGGGGTCCGGCCCGGGGACACCGGGCCGCACCGCCGCCATGATGTTTTCCGGGACGTTACCTACCAGTTGGTAACACGCCCGCCGACGGACCACCAGAAATCCCACCACCCGGGGGAGCCATGCGCCCGAAAACGTCCCGACTGCTCGCCGCCGCCGTCACCTCCGTCCTGGCCGCGACCGCCGCCGTCGCCACCGCAGGCCCGGCCGTCGCGGCGACCTCCACCGCCACCCGCGCCGCCACGGCCTCGGCCGACCCGTTCTACCGTTACGACGGCAGCGCCCCGCTGGCCTCGTTCGCGCCCGGCACCGTGCTGAAGACCCGCACCCTGCCGTACCACGTGCTGGGGCTGCCCACCCCCGTGCGGGCGATCCAGCTGCTCTACCGCACCACGGACGCCCAGGGCCGCCCGGCGGCCAACGTCACCACCGTGGTGCGCAGCCTGACCGGTGACACCGGCAAGGCGGTCTCGTACCAGTCCTTCTACGACTCGCTCAACCCGGCGGACGGCCCCTCCCGGGCCGTGGCCGGTGACCTGAGCTTCGGCGGGCTGATCCCGAACGCCGAGGCGCTCTTCCTGGTGCCGGCGCTGCTCCAGGGCTACAACCTGGTCATCCCCGACACCGAGGGCCAGACCGCCGACTTCGCGGCCGGCCCCGAGTACGGGACCAACACGCTGGACTCGATCCGGGCCGCCACCTCCTCCGCCGACACCGGCATGGGCGCCGACACCCGGGTCGGGCTGATCGGGTACTCCGGCGGGGCCATCGCGACCAACTGGGCGGCGGCGCTGGCGCCCTCGTACGCGCCGGACGTCAACCGCAGACTGGTGGGCTACACCGAGGGCGGGCTGCTGGTGGACGCGGCGCACAACCTCGAGTACGTGAACGGCTCGCTGGTGTGGAGCGGGGTGATCCCGATGGCGGTCATCGGCGCCTCGCGCTCCTACGGGATCGACCTGACGCCCTATCTGAGCGACTACGGCCTGTCGGTCTACCGGCAGTTGGAGCACGGGTCGATCACCGACGCCGTCGGCCACTACCCCGGGCTGACCTGGCAGAAGATGGCGAAGCCGCAGTACGCCGACCCGGATTCGGTGCCGGACTTCCTGATGGCCGTGAACAAGATCAACCTCGGCTCGGCGCCCACTCCGACCGCGCCCGGGTACATCGCCCAGGGCGGCGGCGGGGTCTTCGAGGGCACCTTCGGCAACCCGGCCGGGGTCGGCACGGGCGACGGCGTGATGGTGGCCGGGGACGTCCGGGCGCTCGCCCGGCAGTACTGCGCGACCGGCTCCGGCCCGGTCAAGTTCCAGCAGTACGACCTGCTGAGCCACGTCGGCGCCACGGTGCCCTGGGCGCCGCAGGCCTTCCTCTGGCTGAACGACCGCTTCGCCGGCAACCCGGCCCCGTCCGACTGCGGCCGGATCCCGGCCGGCAACTCGCTCGCCCCGGAGCAGCCGGCCGGCTGAGGCCAGTGAGGTGGTGCCGCCGGGGTGGTCAGACCGGCGGCACCAGGTCGCTCGCGCTGAGCGTGTAGCCGAGGTGGGGGTAGGCGAAGTCGGTCTCGGTGTTCTCGCGGCGGCGGAGGGCGTAGAACTCGCGCTGCTGCTCCTCCTCGGCCGGGGTGAGGCGGGCGCCGTCCGGGAGGCGGGGCGTGCCGTCGGTGAACCGGAGGCGGGTGCCGGCGGTCCGGAAGGTGAGGCCGAGCCACTCGTTGTCGGCGGCCTCGGGCGCTTTGTCCAGGACGATCCGGTGCCGGAAGCGGCGATTCGCCTCGAGGGTGAAGGTGACCACGCTGCCCTGGAGGAGGGGCAGTTCGAACTTCTCGCCGGTCGTTTTCGCCTCGAAGAGGAGCTTGCGAGGTGGGCCCGCGTCCGGGTGGCGGTAGCAGGAGAAGACGGCGATGGACGAGCCCTCGGCGAGGTCGAGGGCCTGGTCCGAGTGGGCGCCCATGGTGGTGTAGGCGTTGGTGTAGGTCTCGAACAGGGCGTTGTCCAACTCGGCAGGCAGCCCTGCGCGTTCGGCGATCCGGTCGGCCAGGTGGCGGTGCACCGGGCGGAAGTGCTGCGGCGGCGCGGCGTAGCGGGTGGTGGTGCGGACCAGCGGTACGTGACCGGCCGCGTCGGCGCGGGTGAGCACCGCGCCCCGGCGGCCCTTGCCGGTGGGCTCCAGGGCGGCGGAGTCGGAGAGCCCGGCGAACACCCCCGGGTCGGTCGGGAGTACGAACGCGGCGAATCCGTCCGGGAGTTCAGGCCACGGGTGCACGGTAGTCCCCCTCGTTCATGCTGAAGCCGAAGTCGTCGCCGTAGTGGACGAAGGCGGTGCTCCGGTTCTCCTCGGCGTACCGGCGGCGCAGCTCGTCCATGCCCTCCTGGGTGGGCGGCTCCAGCGGCACCAGCTGCCCGTGCCGGGTGAGGAAGGTCCGGCCCTCGCGGTGGACGGCCTCGGTGGCCGAGCAGCGCACCACGTACCCCAGGCGGGTCGGCAGCAGTGCGGCGTCCAGCGCGGCGGGCCTGATCTCGTGCGTGTAGCGGCGGTTGGTGGAGAGCGGCATGAAGAACACCGAGCCGGGGTGGAGCGTCACGGTGAACTGCGCGGGGATCGAGTCGTCCTCGGCGTCCTTGCGGCGGAAGTGGAGCCTGGTCAGCGCGCTGGTCCTCTTCAGGCCGTGGTCGAAGGGGTCGTCGGCCAGCGGGTGCAGCCCGTCGAGCCGGTCGTAGAAGGTGCAGAAGGCCATCACGCCGTTGGCCGGCATGTCCTTGGTCTTGTCGGCGTGCGAGGAGATCCTGGCCTTGGCCTGCTTGCGCTCCGCCGTGGCCGGGGTGTTGTGGTAGATCTGCGCGAGGACGTGGTTGAGCGGCGCGTGGCCGCGGAAGACGGTGGCGGCCTCGCGGTTCACGGCCTCGACGATCTCGGTGTCGGCGGGGCGGAAGCCCTCGGTCGGCCCCGAGAGGTTGGTCGAGCAGCGCAGCAGGCGGAAGGTGAGGTCGCCCTCGGCGGTGCGGGTGACGGGCGTCAGGTAGATCCCGCTCCGGTGGGCCGCCCCCGGCTTGTTCGACTCGGTGAGGGGCTGGAAGACGTGCTCGGCCTGCACACGCCCGAAGTGGTCCTCCGCAGGCTCGAAGTACCGGGGGTAGTACGCGCCGACCCCGTGCACCCGCCGGGGCACCCGGCCAAGGCCGACGACCGGCCACGGGCCACCGCCCCGCGACAGCTCGCGGACGGCGAACACCCTTGCCGCCGGCTCGAGCCGGCCGTCCTCGAGCTCGGCGAGATCGCCGGTGAGGTAGACCGTCCGGCCGGCGAGGTCGACCGCGCCGGAGGCGAGCTCGGCCGGGGAGACGGTGGTGCCGAAGAAGTCCGGTACTTCGCCGGACGGCGCGACCAGGACGTTGGCCGAGTCGTCGAGGCGGGCTTCGGCCGGCTCTGCTGCGTACATCGGTGGACACCCGTCGTCGTCTGGTGGGTAGTTGATGATCCCACGGGGTCTCAGGGCGGACAAAGGAGTTCCGGGCGCCCGGCGCCCTGGCGCCACGCTCAGTGCAATGTGTAATGTCACACGCCATGATGCTGAGCCCACGTGCCCCTCGTACCACCGGCCGTCCATCCACCGGCGCGCTGACCGTCCTCAGCGCCGTCACCGTCCTCGCCGCCCTGCTCGGCCCGGGCGTCGGCCCGGCCGCCGCCGAGACCGGCTGCCGGGCCGACACCACCGTGACCCCGGACCGGGAACAGGCCAGGCTCGCCGATCCCCGCACCTCGGCCCTGGTCGAGGGCGGTGGGTTCGGCACGTTCGTGCGCCGCTTCCCGGCCGCCCTGTGCACCGCCCGTACCGCCGCCGAGGCGCAGCAGCTGGTCGAGGACTGGGGGCAGGCGCTGTGGCAGTCGGCCGTCGACCGGGCGCAGGGCCGGCGTACCGGTGGGGCCCTGCCCGCCCAGGACGACCGGCCGCTGTACTGGACCCGGTTGGCGATGACCGCCCAACTCGCCCAGTGGCAGCCCGGTTTCACCATCGGCCGGGCCGCGCTGCGCCGCGCGTTCGAGGACGCCTCGCGCGGGCTGGTGGAGAACCAGTTCCGCGGCGCCCAGGGCGTGCGGCGCTACTTCGTCAGCGGCTTCGACCCCTTCGGCCTGGACGCCGAGCTGCGCCGGGCCAACCCCTCCGGCTCGGCCGCCCTGCAGCTCGACGGGCGCCGGATCACGCTGGCGGACGGCAGCCAGGCCGAGGTCCGCACGGTGGTGCTGCCGGTCCGGTACGGGGACTTCGACCAGGGGGTGGTGGACCGGGCCTTCGCCCCGCGACTGACGCCCGGGCCGCGGGCGGCCGACCTGATCACCACGGTCAGCCAGGGCTACCCGGGCCTGTTCACCCTGGAGGCCTGGGCCGGCCGGGCCCGCTCCGCCGACCCGTACCCCGACAACCTCGACGCGCTCGGCGGTGGCAGCTACGACCACCCCGCCGATCCGCCCGGCCTGGCCGCCGGCCCCGAGTTCATCCCGACCAGCCTGCCGACCGGTGCCATGACCGCCGTCCAGCAGCCCTACCCCGTGCTCCGCAACACCGAGGTCACCGAGATCCCGGCCGGCGGCACGGACCCCGTCCTCCGGGAGGACGGCCCGACCCCGGGCTCGCGCTCGGTCGAGGGCGGCGGAGGCGGCTACCTCTCCAACGAGGTCGCCTACCGGTCCAACCTGCTCCGGCTGGCCCTGGCGCCCGGGACGCCCGGCGGCCACCTGCACACGCCCGTGCTCACCGGCCTGCCGGCCGACCCCGCCCAGCTGACCGGCCCGGAGTTCGAGCAGGCCGAAGCCGGGATCACGGGGGAGGTGCTGGACATCCTGCGCCACACCGCGCCTTGACCGCCGAGCAGGGCCTGCCCGGGCTCACCGACTGATGAGTCGTCAGGGACTCAGTCGGTGAGCAACAGTTGACGATGCGTCAGATGGTGGCGGCGTCGATGACGAAGCGGTAGCGGACGTCGCCGTCGAGGAGGCGGTCGTAGGCCTCGTTGATCCGGTCGGCGGTGATGAGCTCGATCTCGGCGGTGAGGCCGTGGGCGGCGCAGAAGTCGAGCATCTCCTGGGTCTCCGCAATGCCGCCGATGCCGGAGCTGCTCATGCTGCGGCGGTGGCCGAAGAGGGACTGGAGGGTGAGCTGGACGGGCTCCTCGGGGAGGCCGACGTTGACCATGGCGCCGTCGGTGCGCAGGAGGGCGAAGTAGGCGGCGAAGTCGAGCGGGGCCGAGACCGTGTTGAGGATCAGGTCGAAGGTGCCCTTGAGCTGCTCGAAGGTGGCCGGGTCGGCGGTGGCGTGGTAGTGGTCGGCGCCCAGGCGCAGGCCGTCCTCGCGCTTGCGGAGCGACTGGGAGAGCACGGTGACCTCGGCACCGAGGGCGTGGCCGATCTTCACGCCCAGGTGGCCGAGCCCGCCGAGGCCGACCACGGCCACCTTCTTGCCGGGGCCGGCCTGCCAGTGCCGCAGCGGTGAGTAGGTGGTGATGCCCGCGCAGAGCAGCGGTGCGGCCGCGTCCAGCGGGAGGGCGTCGGGGATGCGGACCACGAAGTCGGCGTCGACCACGATCTCGCGGGCGTAGCCGCCGTAGGTGACCTCGCCGTCCTTGCCGCGGGAGTTGTACGTCCAGACCGGGCCGCCCCCGGTGCAGTACTGCTCCAGCCCGGCCCGGCAGTTCTCGCAGCTGCGGCAGGAGTCGACCATGCAGCCGACGCCGACCCGGTCGCCGACGGCGTACCGGGTCACGCCGGAGCCGACCTCGACGACCAGGCCGGCGATCTCGTGGCCGGGCACCATCGGGAAGATGGCGGCGCCCCAGCCCTCGCGGACCTGGTGGAGGTCGGAGTGGCAGATGCCGCTGTAGTGGATCTCGATCCGGACGTCCTGCTCGCGGACGGCGCGGCGCTCGACGGTGGTGCGCTCCAGCGGCGCCTTGGCGGCGGGGGCGGCGAAGGCGGCGACGGTGGTGGTCATGGGTCGGTCCCGTTCCATGGTCGTGGTGATCTTCGGTGCACTTCAGACGGTACCCGGATGGTTAAAGGGTGAACCTTCGGAAGCTATTCGGGTACCCGAATCCCACCCGCGTATCGAAGGGCAAGCCTAGTGGCCACCAAGGGCAACAGAGGTGGAACTCGATTTGATTCGGTGTCAACTGTGTTCCATGATGTGGACGAGCGCCAGGCGGGGGGCCTGCACGGCGCAGTGCGCGTGCACGAACTGCGCGTACCCGAAGGAAGTTTAACGGTGAAGCAGACCGGCCCCGGGGAATCCCGGGTCGGTTGGCGCGTCCGTGCCCGCCCCCGCCTCCCTTGAGCCTTCCTCTCTTCAGGAGAAAATCCGCATGCCCATCCACCAGGTTTTGGACCTCATACGTTTCGTCCGGGACCGCTCTCCTTTCTATACGGACCTCTATGCCGACCTGCCGGCCGAGGTCGACCGCCTCACCGACCTGCCTGTGGTGGACCAGAGCGCGTTCTGGGCCGCCAACACGCTGACCGGCAACCGCGTGCTGACCGGCTCGCTCGACGAGGCCGTGGTGTTCCGGACCGGCGGCACCACCGGCGCGCCCAAGTTCTCCTGCTACACCCGGGAGGAGTGGCAGGAGTTCACGACCGCCTTCGGCGCCGGGCTGGTGGACGCAGGGCTGCGCCCCGGCCACCGGGTGGCCGACCTCTTCTACGCCGGTGAGCTCTACGCCAGCTTCCTGTTCGTCCTGGACTCGCTCGCGCAAGCCCCCGTGGCCAACGTGCGGCTGCCGATCGGCGGCGGTGCCCCGCTGGAGTCCACCGTGGCCACCCTGGCCGAATTCGCCGCCCAGGTCGTGGCGGGCACCCCGAGCACGCTCTGCCGGCTCGGCGAGCACCTGATCGAGACGGGGCGTCAACTCCCTGCGGTGGAGCTGCTGTTGTTCGGCGGCGAGGCCCTCTACGAGGACCAGCGCCGTCTGCTCGCCACCGCCTTCCCCGGCGCCGAACCCCGCTCGCTCGGGTACGCCAGCGTGGACGGCGGCCTGCTCGGCCGGCCGGTGGCCGGGCCGGACCAGCGCGTCCACGGCAGCTTCACCCCGCACACCGTGGTCGAGATCCTGGACGAGACCACCGGCGAGCCGATCCGCGAGAACGGCCGGCCCGGACGGGTGGTCGTCACCCAGCTGTTCCGCCGCCTGATGCCGATCATCCGCTACCCCGCCGGCGACCGCGCGGAGTGGACCGACGCCGAGGCCGGCCGCTTCCGCATCCTCAGCCGGGCCGAGGAGGGCGTGCGGGTGGGCCCCGTCTCGCTGGCTCCGCAGGACGTGCAGGCCGCCGTGGCCGAGGCCGACATAGCCGGCCGGGTGACGGGCACTCAACTGGTGGTCCGCCGCTGGGAGAGCCGGGACGGACTCGTGCTGCGCCTGGCCACCGCCCCCGGCGACCAGGACCGGGCCGAGCTGGAGGTGCTGGCCAAGGCGATCGTCGCCGAGCTGAACGCGGCCCGCCCGTTCTACCCCGAGAGCGCCGCCGCCGGGTTCATCCACCCGCTGCGGGTGGAATGGGCCAGCCAGCGCGAGCTGGCGGTCAACCCGCGCACCGGCAAGCTGCTCCGGGTGATCGACGAGAGGCCGACCGCGTGACCAGCCCCACGAGCCCCGGCCGCCGCGGCCCGCTCGTCCTGCGCAACCGCGCCTTCGGAGCGGTCTGGCTGGGGCAGGTGTGCACCCAGGCCGCGGTCCGGATGTTCCAGGTGGGCATCGCCTGGTGGCTGGTCGCCTACGCCGCCACCGGCGCCGGCGGGCTCGCCGCCGGGCTGTTCATGGCGGTGAGCACCCTGCCCGCCGTGGCCCTCGCCCCGCTGGTGGCCCGGGCGATCGCCCACTACGCCCACCGCTCGCTGCTGCGCGCGGCCGCCGGCGCGGCCGGGGCGGTCGCCCTGGCGCTGGCCGGCTGGGCCTGCGCGAGCGACCTGCCCGTCCCGGCCGCGTATGCGGCGACCCTGGCCCTCGCCGCCTGCCAGTCCTTCTTCGACCCCTGCCTGACCACTGCGGTGCCCGAGCTGGTGGCGGACGAGGACATCGAGGCCGCCACCGGCTTCGAGCTCGCCACCCAGTCGCTGGCCGGTCTCGGCGGCGCGCTGCTCGGCGCCCTCGTGGTGGACCGCGCCGGGGTGGCCGGCCTGGCCGTCGGCTGCGCCGCCGCGTACACCCTCGCGGCGCTGCTGGTCGCGACCGCGCGGTTCCGGGCCGCAGGCCCGGCCGAGGCGGCGGCCTGGTCCGACTCGGCCACCTCAGCAGAACCGGCCGTCCCGGCTGCCTCGGCCGCCTCGGCCGAGCCGGCGGGCCCGCAGCGGACACTGCGTCAGATCCTGGGCGGCCTGCCATACGTGCGGGCGATCCTGCTCTGCTTCGCCGCGGCCAACCTCTTCACCACCGCCGTGTTCGTGGTGATGCCGCTGTACACCGCCGACGTGCTGCACGGCGGGGGCGGCACGGTCTCGCTGCTCGAGGCCGCGCTGGGCGTGGGCACGCTGGTCGGCTCCTTCACCGGCGCCCGGGTGCCCGGCCGGCCCACCGTGGTCGGGGCCGGCTGCCTGGCCGCGATGGCCGTGGCCCTCGCCGTACCGGGCCTGGTCGCCGGGCGGGCCGCCCTGCTCGGGGCGCTGCTGGTGGCCGGCTGGTGCGTCGGGGCGATCGGGGTCCGGTTCGTCGCGCTGTTCCAGCGGCTGGTGCCGCCGGCCGACAAGCCCGCCTTCTTCGCCGTCATGCAGGCCGTGCTCGGCGCCACCTTCCCGGTCGCCTCGCTGCTCTTCGGCCTGCTCGGCGACCACCTCTCGGCCCAGACGCTCTGCCTGATCCAGGCCGCCGGGCTGCTGCCCGCCGCCCTGCTGCTCGGCTCGGTGCGCGACGCCTCGGCGGTGGCGGACCGGCTGGTCACGGTCGGGGGCGGGCGATGAGCTACACCATCACGCCGGCCGCCACCGCCGATGTCGCCGACCTGCGGCAGCTCTACTACGCCGTCTACGGCCCGCACTACCCCACCGCCCTCGGCACCGACCCCGCCGAGATGTCCCGGCTGATCCGGGACCCGTACACCCTCTGGCTGGTCGCCCGCTGCGCCCGCACCGGCGTGCTGGCCGGCTCGGCCGCCGTGCACGGCGAGCCCGGCAGCCGGATCGGGCGGCTCGAAGGGCTGGCCGTCCACCCCGACCAGCGCGGCACCGGCCTGGCCGGGCAGCTCACCGAGGCGCTCTGCGCCCGCACGCTGGAGGCCGGCACCCACGACTCGGTGTACGCCACCGTCCGTACGGTGAGCGTCGGCCCGCAGCGGGTGGTGGCCCGCAACGGCTTCCGTCCGCTCGGCATCCTGCCCAACGCCGTGGACCTCAGCAGCCGGGAGAGCCTCGCGCTCTACGCCCGCCACTCGCCGGGCGTGCTCGACCGCCGGGTGCCGGTCACCGAGGTGCCCGCCGCGCTCGCGCCGCTGCTGCGCTCGGTGGAGGGCAGCCTCGGCATCAGCTACGCCCGGACCCGGACCACCGCCCCGCAGCCCGCCCCGAGCGGCGCCGGACGGGCCCCGCTGGAGATCGTCGACGCGCCGGCCTTCGTCCGCCGCCGCTTCCACGAGCGCTTCCCCGAACCCGGCCGCTGGTTCTACCCGTTGCACACCCCGAACGTGCTGCTCACCCCGGAGGACGGCAGCTTCGAGGTGTACGCGTACCTCAACCGCACCGGCGGCTACTGCGCGCTGGTGGCCGCCCACCCCGACCCGGCCTTCGCCAACGGCTGGCTGGAGTCGGTCACCCGCACCCTCACCCGGGCGGGCGCCGGCTACGTCGAAGCCCTGGTCCCGCTCGAACACCACGGCGCGCTCTCGGCGTTCGGCGCCCAGGGCTTCATCGCCGGGGCGCTCTACCCCGCGATGCGCCGGGAGGGCGACGGCTTCCACGACTACGTGGTGATGTCCCGCACCGCCGAGCACATCGACTTCCACGGCGTGGTGGTCGACACCCCGCTCCAACCCTTCCTCGACTCCTGCGTGTCGGCCTGGGCGTCGACCTACCTGCCCTCCCGTGAGGTGGCCCCGTGACTGTGACGAACCCTCATCTCGCCCCCGTGCACGTCCCCGACGGCGCCGCCCTGGCCAAGGTGCAGCAGCTCTGCGACCTGGCCGACCCGTACTCCGCCGGGCCAGGCCACGAGGAGCTGTTCGCCGCCGCGATGGCCGAGTCCAACGCCTGGCACCGCGAGCGCTCCCCGTTCTTCCGCAGCCTGTACGACAGCGAGCGGCCGGAGACCCCGTACGGCGCGCCGCTGGTGCACGCCAACTTCTTCAAGCGCCACGAGGTGCTCTCCATCCCCCGGGAGGAGGTGTACCTGCACCTGACCTCCTCCGGCACCACCGGGCAGAAGTCGCAGATGTTCTTCGACGAGTGGACCATCCGGTCCGCCCAGCGGATGGTCGCCCGGATCTTCGAGCACAACGGCTGGATCACCCCCGACCAGCCGGTCAACTACCTGCTCTACAGCTACGAGCCCGCCCGCGACCTCAAGTTGGGCACCGCCTTCACCGACAACTACCTCTGCGACTTCGCCCCCGCCCGCCGGGTCGAGTACGCGCTGCGGGCCACCGGGGAGGGCCACGAGTTCGACCCCTTCGGCTGCGTGGCCGCGCTGCTGCGCTACGCCGAGGAGGGCCTGCCGGTGCGGATCCTCGGCTTCCCCGCCTTCCTCTGGTTCACCCTGGAGCGGATGCGCGCGCTGGGCCTCCCCGCCTTGGAGCTGCCCGCCGACTCGCTGATCGTGCTCGGCGGCGGCTGGAAGGGCCACGCCGACCGGCAGATCGGCAAGCAGGAGCTGTACGCCCGGGTCACCGAGCAGTTGGGCATCCCGTCGGAGCGGATCCGCGACACCTTCGGCTCCGTCGAGCACTGCATCCCGTACGTGGAGTGCGCGCGGCACAACCTGCACGCGCCGGTCTGGTCACGGGTGTTCATCCGCTCCACCCGCACCCTCGACCCGCTCCCGTACGGCGAGCGCGGCTACCTGCACCTGGTCTCCCCGTACATCACCTCGGTGCCCGCGCAGAGCGTGCTGATGGGCGACCTCGCCTCGCTGCACCCGGGCCAGGAGTGCGGCTGCGGGCTGGGCACCGACTGGTTCACCGTGCACGGCCGCGCCGGGGTGAGCCGGAACAAGAGCTGCGCCGCCGCAGCCGCCGAACTGATGAAGGGCACCTCATGAGCGACTACTACTGGCAGGGCGAGTTCATCGGGGAGGAGGAGGCGGCCCGTCGGCTGACCGAGCTGCCCGCCGCCGTCGAGGCCGCGCTGGCCACCCCGCTGGAGACCGAGACCGTGCTGGCCGCCTGTGAGGCGCTGGCCCGGGCGCTGGGTGAGGTGGGCCACCCGGTGCGGGAGCGGCTGGCGCCGTACCTCGGTCCTTCCGACGGCGGGCTCTTCGACGAGCTGGCCGCCTTCCTCGGGCGCTCGTCGCTGACCCGCAAGCTCCGCCGCGAGCTGGGCGGCGTCGCGCCGCAGCGGCTCACCCGGCCGGACGCCAAGGAGACGGTGTACGAGGCCTGGGCCCCCGTCGGCCTGGTCGCCCACATCGCTCCCGGCAACGCCGCCACCGTGGCCCCGCTCAGCGTGGTCGAGGGCCTGCTGGCCGGCAACGTCAACATCCTCAAGACCAGCAGCGGCGACACCCTGCTCGCCCAGCACCTGCTGGCCGAACTCGCCGCGCTGGACCCGAGCGGGGCCGTCGCCGAGCGGATCGTGGTGCTGCGCTTCCCGTCCGCGCGGGCGGAGTGGCTGCGCCTGATGTGCGCCCCCGCCGACGCCGTGGCGGTCTGGGGCGGCGAGGACGCGGTGGCCGGGGTGGCCGCCCACGTGCCGGCCGGCTGCCGGCTGGTGGAGTGGGGCCACAAGCTCTCCTTCGCGTACCTGACCCGGGAGGCCTGGGCCGAGGAGGCGACCCTGGCCGCGCTGGCCGAGGACGTCTGCGCCTTCGAGCAGCAGGCCTGCTCCAGCCCGCAGGTGGTCTACCTCGACACCGACTCCACCGCCGAGCTGCACGCCTTCGCCGAGCGCTTCGCCGCCGTGCTGGCCGAGCGCCCCGCGCCCGCCGATCCCGGGCTCGACCCGGCCGAGTACGCCGAGCTCACCACCACCGAGCACCTGGCTCGGCTGGAGGAGCACCTCGGCCTGACCAGGGTGCTGGCCGCCCCCGACGGCTCCTGGCGGGTGATGGCCGACAGCCGTCCGGCCCTCACCGCCTCGCCGCTGCACCGGAGCGTCTGGGTCAAGCCGCTGCCGCGCAAGGAGGTGCTGCGCGTGCTCCGGCCGATGCGGCGCTACCTGCAGACCGTGGGCATCGCGGGCAGCCGCAGCGACCTCGCGGAGCTCTCGGGCGCGGTGCTGGCCGCCGGCGCCACCCGGGTCACCCCGGTCGGGTCGATGACGGCCGGGTACGTGGGCGAGCCGCACGACGGGGTGTACGCGCTCCAGCGCTACAGCCGCCGGGTCGCCGTCCAGGCCGACCGGCGCTTCGCCGGCACCGCCTGCCTGGACGACCTGGCCCGCCGCCCCGAACACCCGCGGCCCACCGGCCCGTTGCTCGACAAGGCGGCCGTCCAGGAGCTCAACCGGGAGGTCGAACGGGCCGACGCCGAACTGTACTTCCGCAGCGGCGGCAGCACCGGCACCCCGGCCCTCTCGCTGTTCAGCTACGAGGACTACGACACCCAGATGCACGCCGCCGCCCGCGGCCTGCTCGCCGCCGGCTACGACCCGGCCCGCGACCGCACCGCCAACCTCTTCTACTGCGGCGGCATGTACGGCGGGTTCATCAGCTTCTTCTCCATCCTCGAACGCCTCGGCGGCACCCAGATGCCGATCGCCGCGGGCCCCGACCACCGGGCCACCGCCGAGATGCTGGTCGCCTACGAGGTGGACACCCTCTTCGGCATGCCCTCCTACCTCTGGCAACTCCTGCACGAGCAGTCGGAGTTGCTGCTCGCCTACGGCGGGATCCGCAAGATCTTCTACGGCGGCGAGCACTTCACCGCCGAACAGCGCCGCACCCTCGCCGAGACCTTCGGCATCGAGACCGTGCACTCCATCACCTACGGCAGCACCGACCTCGGCCCGCTCGGCTACCAGTGCACCGAGAGCAGCGGCAGCGTGCACCACCTGCACGCCGACCTGCACACCCTGGAGATCGTCGCCGTCGACGCCGACCGCCCGGTCGCCCCGGGCGAGACCGGCCGCCTGGTCTTCACCACCCGGGCCCGGCGTGGCCAGCACCTCGACCGCTACGTGATCGGCGACCTCGGCCGCCTGCTGCCCGGCGACTGCCCCTGCGGCAACCGCTCGCCGAGGTTCGAGCTGCTCGGCCGGCTCGGCGAGGTCATGCGGGTGGCCACCTACTTCCTCAACTACCGCCGCTTCGTGGCCATCACGGAGGAGCAGCTGCGCTACGGCGGCGAACTCCAGGCCGTGCTGACCGCCGAAGCCGCCCGCGAACGCCTCACCCTGCGGGTGGAGAGCGGCAGGGCCCCGGCGGCGGACGTGGTGCGTTCGGCGATCCTCGACGCCTACCCCGAGGTCCGTTCGGCCGTCGAGGAGCGGCTGTTGGACTTCGTGGTGGAGGTGGTCGAGGGCGCCGAGCTGGAGCGCACCGGGACGAGCGGGAAGCTGCGGGCGGTGGTCGACCTGCGGCGGTAGCCGGTGGGTCAGGCCGCTACGGCCTCGACCACGGAGAGGACGGTGGGCGTCGGCGTGATCCGGGAGAGGCGGAGACCGGCGGCGGTGAGGAGGGTGGCGAAGTCGGCAGCGGTGCGTTCGCGGCCGGTGAGGGAGGCCATCATCATCAGGTCGAGCGTCTTGGACTGGTGCGGGGCGTTGTCGGCGGGCACGACCGCGTCCAGGATCAGCACCCGCCCGCCGGGGTGCAGGGCGCGGCGGCAGCCGCTGAGGATGGTGACGCACCGGTCGTCGTCCCAGTCGTGGGTGATGCGCTTGAGCAGATGGACGTCACCGGGCGGGACGGCGGCGAAGAAGTCGCCCTCGGCGACCGTCCACCGGCCTTCGATCCCACCCGCCGGCGCCGGCGGAGGCGCCGGTGTCGGTGTCGGCCTCGCCGAGCCGGTGCCCGGCGAGCACGTGGGCCCGGTCGTAGAGCACGCCCCGCAGCCGGGGGTGGCGGCGGAGGACTTCGAGGAGAAGGCCGCCGTGGCCGCCGCCGACATCCACGACCGTCCCCTCCTCGGGCAGCTCGCAGGCGGCGGCGATCGGGGCGTTCTCCGCGTCGGACATGGCCGCCATGCCCACGTGGAAGACGGCGGCGGTGCGCTCGTCCTTGGCGAAGTGGTCGAAGAACGGCATGCCGAAGATGCCCTCGAAGGCCGTGGAGCCCTCGGTCAGGCAGTGGGCGAGCTCACCGGCGGGCCGCCACATCGTGCTGTCCGTGAGCATCCGGACGGCCGCCCGGGCGGAGTACGGCACGTCGCTGCGCAGCGCCTGGCCCGCCTCCGTCAGGGCGAACCGTCCGCTCTGATCCTCCGTCACCACGCCCCGGGTGGCGAGCTCGGCGGAGCTGCGCGGCCCGTCCGCCAGGTGGTCGGCCACGCCGACCTCGGCGGGGCCCGCAGGGCGGCCGGGAAGAGGAAGCCGAGCGATTCGTCGACGAGGAAGGCGGAGGACCGGCGCAGGGCCTCGCCGTTCGCCTCGGGGTCGTTCGGGGACTGGTGCATCCGTCTCTCCTCGCGTCAGGCGGCCGTGCGTGTGCGTCCGTCTACGTGAGGAGAGGTGCCCAGCGGAAGCCTGGTCGAAGCGCGCCCCCGCCCCGTTCGGCCCCGTGCGATCATGGCGGTCGTACGGTCGGTCTGCGCGGGCAGCGCATGCGAACAGGTGGACTCATGCACGACGAGCAGCGCTACCAAGGACTCCTCGAACACCTGACGGAGCGTCTGGGCCCCGTTCGCAGCGTCGAACCCGCGCGCTCCGAGCGGGGGAACCGGGGCTACGACCTGGCCTTCTACTCCCAGGCGGAGCCGCCGATCACCACGGTGGTCAGCAACGGATTGCGCTTCCAGCAGGTTGCGGCGATACGCCCGGAGGAATTGGTCTGCTCGCTGCTGCCCGACCAGCAGCACCTCGCACGCCACCTCGTGGACTCGATCGCCTCGCTGATTATCCGTCACAAGCAGGGCATGGAGTACGGTTCGGTCTTCCACAACGACCGGCCGATCATCGAGGAGACCGAGATCACCGGGGTGGTCGGACAGGTGAGCCCACTCTTCGGCCGGGACTTCGATCTGTTTCCTAACGCCGACGCCGCGACCCTCCAACTGATCACGCTGGTCCCGATCACGACTCCCGAGGTCGCCTTCATCCAGGCCGAGGGCGCGGACAAGCTGTTCGAGGTCTTCTACCTCAACCGTACGAACATCCTGGACGTCGGCCGGAGGTCTGCGGTGTGAATCACGCCCGCAGGGCGGCGACTTGACCGGCGCCGAGAGGGCCGGCCGACAACGGGCCCGGTTGGCTGTCCTCCGCTCCCAACGGCGGCACAACCGGCCCTGTTCTGCGGGGGAGCTTGAGCGACGCCCCACACCAACACGTCACCTCCGCAGCTGAAAAGACGCCCGTTCGTGCTGGCCGCTGGGTGGGTGTAGACGAACGGGCCTCTTGGTAGGAGCGCGGTTGTCGAGACCAACCCTCCGACCCAGGAGGCCCGTTGCCGCATCAGAACTTTTCATCCTGAATTCGCAGGTGGGATGGGGTGGCCCAGGGTCGGTCGGGTGTGATCGCGCTGGTCGTGGGCCGTGATCGCGGCGCTTGATCGTCTGTCAGCGGGTGATCTTGGCGCGGGTCAGCACCAGGAGCGAGCGCAGCAGCGTGGTGGCGTGGGTGGCGTTCATCCGGACCGTGGTGAGGGTGCGCCAGTTCTTGAGGTCGGCGAAGCCGTGCTCGTTGGCGGCGCGCAGCTTCGCGCAGATCTTGTCGTGCCTCGCGGCGGTCAGGTCCGAGGCGCGGCCGGGTTTGGCCGCCGAGATCCACGGCAGGTTCCCGCGCTCGTCGGTGACGGCCAGGAACAGCAGCCCGTGGGCCTTGTGCTTCCCGGAGTAGTTGCGCCGATTCTGTCTACCGGTGCGGCGTTTGGTGCACACCAGGGTGTCGTCGATCAGTACCACCTCGCCGCCGGATCGGGTGATTGCGTGAAGGGCACGGTCCAGTCTCGGGGCACGGGGGTCGAGCTCGACGTCGATGTCCTCCAGCTGCTTGCGCAGCCCATCGGCCTGTTCGCGCAGCAGGTCCTTGCGCTCGACGATCCGGTCCAACGCCGACTGCCGACCCCCTCGACCCGCGTCCGAGCTCCGCCGCCGATCGTAGGGGGCTGCGAAACCGGACGATGCCGTCAGGCAAAGGCGAGTGGCCCGACCCGGCCGACCGGCTGACCCCGGGCCACACCATCCCACCTGCGAATTCGAGATGAAAAGTTCTCGATGCCGGGCGGATGCGGATGGCCGCCGAGTACGGCCTGTTTGACGATGGACGCGAGTTCCTGATCGGCATCGACGACTCCGAAGACGTCTACGCACCGGAGCAAGCCTGGGTGCGGGTCTGGCTTTTGGGCGGGTGGGATTTCGTCGACAGCGAAGTCGAGCAGTTGCGGGCAGGCTGGCTTGTCGGTGCTCGGATCTAGTATGCGGGGCATGACGCGATATGTGGACGAGGATCTGCACGGTGTGGAGTTCCGCGAGTGCGATTTGAGTGGGGCACGCCTGACCGGCGTGGTCATGCAGGATGCAGTGATCGACGGGCTCGTCGCCAACCTCGTGGTCAACGGTGTCGAGGTCAGCGAGTACGTCGAGGCAGAGCTCGACCGGCGTCATCCGGTGCGGGTGCTGATCCGCTCCGAGGATCCGGACGATCTGCGCGAGGCATCGCGTCAGCTCCATGCCGGCTGGGCCGCGACGATCGAGCGAATCCGCCGTAGGCCCGGCATCGAGCGCCGCAGCGTGAACGACGAGTGGTCGGCGGTGCAGACGATGCGCCACCTGGTCTTCGTCCACGACTCGTGGTTCCGCCGCTGCTGCCTGGGCTCGACGGAGCTGTTCACACCGATGGGCATCGGGACGACCGTCGAGCCCTATCGTGGAGCGCACGGGCTTGACCTCTCGCTCGATCCGACCCTCGACGAGATCGTGAGCGTGCGTGACGCGCAGGCCGCCGAGCTTGAGGCCTGGCTCGACGAGGTCACCGCCGGGCAGCTCGCGGAGCGAGCGCCGGTGCCCGACGACGATGTCTGGCCGCCGTACGCCCGGGGCCGCTTGGTGCGGCGGTGCCTCGCCACGGTGCTCAACGAGACCTTCGAACACCACGGCTTCTGCGTCCGCGACCTCGACCTGATCGAAGCACAGGACGCCGAGTAGGGCCGGCTACGGACTCGGCATCTTTGCGGATACGGGTATCACCGACCGTCTGCGCGCCGCCGGCCTCGGCGCGATCGGGGAGCTGGGCGTCACCCCGACAATCTGGTGATCACCTCCCGCGAACGCGCCGCCAACGAGCACGGCTTCGCCGACCTCAAGAACTGGCGCATCCTCACCACGTTCCGGATGAACGCCACCCACGCCACCACGCTGGTGCGCTCGCTCCTGGTGCTGACCCGCGCCGGATCACCCGCTGACAGACGATCAAGCACCGCGATCACGGGGTCGTCGGACACTACGCCGTCACGGCTGCCGCCACCGCGATTGCGGCAGCCGCGGTGGGAGCACTCTTCCTGGGGAGCTCCATCCTGTGGTGGCAGCAGCCAGGCTTCCCCGTGGCGCTGGGCTCGGGCTGCGCGGCGACCGCTCTGCTGTGTCGGCAGTTGGAGCGGCCCGGGCGGTTTCTCGCCGCCACGCTCACCGTGCCGTTCACATTGGTTGCCGGTGTCGGCGTGATGGCCGCCGGCCAACTTCTCACCAGCCTCCCCGCCCTGCGCCGGAGACCGGCCACGTCTTCAGAGGGGGAGCACCATGCCCTCTTCAGCCGCGAGCACCTCGCCGGGGAAGTGGGTGCGGGCGTCGGTGGTGGCGCGGGTGCGGTCGGTGCCGGGCCAGAAGTGGGTGAGGAGGAGGCGGCGGGCTCCGGCGCGGGTGGCGCAGGTGGCGGCCTCGGTGGTGTGGAGGAGGTGGTGGTCGGGGTCGGGGGGTGAGGGGGGCTGGAGGGTGGCCCCGGCGATGAAGAGGTCGGCGTCGGCGGCCAGTTGGGGCCGGGCCGGGGCCGGGCCGGCGTCGCCGCTGTAGGCGAGGGTCAGGCCGGGGGCGGTCAGGCGGAGGCCGGCGTGCGGGACGTGGTGGGGGAGCGGGAGGGCCTCGAGGTGGAACGGGCCCACCGTGTGGGTGGCGGGGAGCGGGTGGGCTTCGAAGACCTCGTGGAGGTCTTCGGTCGGCTCCATCGCCTGGACCCGGGTGAGCACGCCAGGGGTGCAGTACAGCGGTAGGCGGGGGCCGCGCTCGGCCGCGAAGTAGCGGGCGCGGGAGAGGGTGCTGAGGTCGGCGCAGTGGTCTGGGTGTTCGTGGGTGATGACCACGGCGTCGAGCCGGTCGACCGGGCAGTGGGCCGCGAGGCGGGGGAAGGTCGCGTAGCCGAGGTCAAGGACCAGGCGGAACCCGTCGTACTCCAGCAGGAAGCCGCTGGCGCTCCGCCCGGCCTCCGGCCAGGCGCCGCACGTCCCCAACACCGTCAGTCTGCGCATCAGCCGATGCTCTCACGGGAGTTCGGCCGGCTGGGCTGCGGAGAACTCTGGATATTTCGGGACGGATCACCCTAGTCATGCACAAACATGCTCATCTATGATTGAAGTTGTTCATTTAGAATGAAATCCGAGCTTCTTCGATCATGTGCTGGGGGGTTGTGATGTTCCAGACCGAACGGTGGCCGTGCCTGCTCGGCCTCGTGCAGGAGCGCGGGCGCGTCAGGGTGGGCGAGGCGGCTCGGCTGATGGGGGTCTCGCCGGTGACGGTCCGTCGGGACCTCGACCACCTGGCGCAGGAGGGGCGGCTGGTCCGGGTGCGCGGCGGTGCCGTGCCGGTGCGGCTCGGTGCCGGGCGGCTGCCGCAGTGGCCGGCCGCCCAGGTGACCGGTGGGGTGGCGGGTGAGCGGTCGCGGCTGGCGGCGGCCGCCGCCGGGTTGGTGCCCTCGGGTGCCGTGGTGGGCCTGGCCGGTGGGGTGGTCGGTGCGGAGACCGCCCGGCTGCTGGCGGCGCGGCCCTTCCTGAGTACGTGGGCGGGGTACGGGGTGTTGAGCGTGGTCACCAGTGCTCCTTCGATCGCCCGGCAGTTGGCGGGGCAGTCGCACATCAGGTCCGTGGTGCTGGGCGGTGGCGAGGGGGAGGAGACCGTCCCGGGGGAGGAGGTGCTGCGCGGGGTGAGGCTGGACTACGCGGTGGTGGAGTACCCGGAGCCGTCGGGGGCGGCGCTCGCGCTCGCGACCCGGGCGGACCGGGTGCTGGCGCTGGTCCCGGCGGCCCGGCTCACCGCGGCGCTGGCGGAGCGGCTCGGCGCGGCCGGGCGGCGGACCACGGTGGTGACCGGTGCGCCGCCGGTGCTCGGGCTGCGGCACCGGCTGCGGGGGGACGGCATCCGGGTGCACGTGGCGTAGGGCCCCTCTGGAGTCCATCGGCCCGGGTCCGGCCGGCCCCGGGCCGATGCGGCGGTGCCCCGCACACGCGCGTGTGTGTGCGGGGCACCCGGCCGGCCGCCGGTGGGGTGGTCGGGGCGGGGTCAGCGGGCCCCGGGGGGCGGGGAGGTGCTCTCGCGGACGACCAGTTCGGGCCGCAGGAGTTGGAGCGAGTTGACGGCGGCGCCGGATCTGGCGAGGGCGCGCAGGAGGAGCTCGACGGCCTGGCGGGCCATCTCCCGCTTGGGGAGGGCCACGGTGGTCAGGGCCGGTCGGGTGAGGCGGGCCTCGGGGGTGTCGTCGTGGCCGACCACCGAGAGGTCCTGCGGGACGGTGCGGCCGGTGGCCCGGGCGGCCTCCAGGGCGCCGAGGGCGAGGATGTCGTGGGTGGCGAAGACGGCGGTCAGGCCCGGCTCGGCGGCGAACGCGGCCTTGGCCGCCGCGAAGCCGCCGGCCAGGGTGGGCTCGGCCGCCAGGTGGACGGCGTCGTCGGGGACGGCGAGGCCGTCGTCCGCGAAGGCGCGGCGGAAGCCGGCCACCCGGGTGGTGTGGGCGGGACTGGCCAGCACGGCCACCCGCCGGTGGCCGAGTTCGCGCAGGTGGCGCCCGGCCAGGTAGCCGGCGTGCTCGTAGTCGACCGTGACCACGGGGAAGGCGTCCGGGGCCCTGGTCTCCCAGGCGTAGAGCGCGACCGGGAAGCGGGCGTCGGCCAGCAGCGGGAGGTGGTCGATCAGGTCGCGGTCGCCCGCGATCAGGAGCGCGTCCACCGAGCGGCTGGTGAGCCCGGCCAGGTGGCGCCGGGCCCGCTCGCCGTCCAGGCGGGTGGTGCAGAGCAGCAGGTGGTAGCCGTGCTCCTCCAGGACGTCCTCGACCGCCTCGACCACCTCGGCGTAGAAGGCGTTGGTCACGGTGGGCACGAACAGCCCCACCGTCCGGGAGCTCCCGGTGGCCAGTGAGCGCGCCACCAGGTTGGGCGTGTAGCCGAGTTCGGCCACCGCGGCGCGTACGCGGGCGGCCGTGGTCGGACGGACGGTGACCCGCCCGCTGAGCACGTTCGACACCGTCTGTTTGGTGACGCCCGCGCGTTCGGCCACGTCCTGCATCGTCACCATGGGGCGCCCCCGAGATTTGACCGGTCAATCACTGTGGCTCGACGGTAGGGCGGGGATGGAGGGGCGTCAAGCGGATCCGGCCGTATGGTCAGGCGAACCGTCTGTCGTTAAGGGCTCGCAAGGCGGCGTAATTGCGCAAATTTGCGCAGGGCTCTTGTTTTACCGGTCAAGTGGCGCGTACGGTTCCCGACCATCCAGCCGGTTCGCTTCCGGACCCAGCTGACGAGCCCCCCGCTGACGAGACCCCCGCGCGACCCCGTGCCACCGAGCGCCGCCCAGCGCCACCGAGAGGACACCCCCATGCCCAGAACCACCCTGCTCACCACCACCCGGATCGTGGGTGCCGCCGCGGCCACCGCCCTGGTGCTCGGTCTCAGCGCCTGCGGCAGCAGCGGCAGCGGCGCGGGGGGCGCCGCCAAGGCCGGCGGCGGCTTCACGTACTGGTCGATGTGGCGCGCCGAGGAGCCGCAGGCCCAGGTGCTCAAGGCCGCGATCGCCGACTTCACCACCGCCACCGGCATCAAGGTGGACGTGAACTGGGCCGGCCGCGACGTCTCGAAGAAGATCGGCCCGGCCATCGCCGCCAACCAGGCGCCCGACCTCTGGGACCAGGCCAACGACGCGATCTTCGGCGCCACCGCCTCGGCCGGCCAGGCCCTGGACCTCTCGCCCGTGCTGGCCCAGCAGGTGCCCGGCGAGAACGTGCCGGTCTCCCAGGTGATCCCCGCCAAGTACTTCGACATGCTGCCCAAGGACCCGGGCGGCTCGAACCACTACGTGATCCCCTACGAGGTGGCCACCACCGGCCTGTACTACAACGCGGCCGACCCGGACCTGGCCGCCGCGATGCCCGCCGCCCCGGCCGACTGGGCCGGGCTGCTGAAGGTCTGCGACGCGCTCAAGGCCAGGAACAAGCCGTGCTTCGCCTCCGAGGGCGAGGACCCGTGGACCAACGGCCTGTACTTCGACTACCTGCTGAACGGTGGCGGGGTCGACGTCAACAGGCTCGCCACCGACAAGAGCGGCGCGGCCTGGGACGACCCGGCGGTGCTGGCGGCGGCGCAGAAGGTCGAGCAGTTGGTCAAGGGCGGGTACCTGATCCCCGGTTACGACGCCACCAAGTACCCGGCGCAGGAGACCAACTGGGCCGGCGGCAAGGCCGCGTTCCTGATGAACGGCAGCTGGGTCACCGCCGAGGTGGCCAAGCAGATCCCGGCCGGCTGGAAGTTCGGCTCGATGCTGCCGCCCGGCACCAAGGCCCCGGACGCCACCCTGTTCGGCTTCTCCATCCCGAAGAAGGCCAAGCACGCGGAGGCGGCCGAGAAGTTCATCGCCTTCTTCCTGCAGAAGAAGGAGCTGGCCGGCATCTCCACCTCCGCCGGCAACATCACCCCGCGCGAGGACGTCCCCGCGCCGGCCGAACTCGCCGACGCGCAGAAGGCGTTGGCCGGTGCCACGGTGCGGCTCCCGTTCGACGGGGTGGCCGGCAGCTGGTCGCCCAAGGTCCTCGACCAGCACTTCCTCGACCTGTGGCACGGCAAGTCCACCGCCGCGCAGTTCATCGCGAAGTGCAAGGCGGACCAGGTCACGTACTGGCAGACGCAGGGCTGAGCCATGGCCGCCACGCTCCTCGACAAGCCCCGGACGGCCCCCGTCCGGACCCCGCGCCGCCGCGCCGGAGGCGGCGCGGGCAGCCCCCTGGCGCGCCAACAGCGCCGGATGTTCTGGCCGTTCGCCGCCCCCGCGCTGCTGGTCTACGGCGTGCTGTTCCTCGCCCCGGTCGGCTACGCGCTCTGGACCAGTCTGTACAGGTGGGACGGGATGGGGGACATGCAGTGGCGCGGCCTGGGCAACTACCAGGTGCTGCTGAAGGACCCGTCGTTCCGCACTTCGGTGGGCAACACCCTGGAGCTGATGTTCGTCGGCGGCACGGTCACCTTCGTGATCAGCTTCGCGCTGACCCTGGTGCTGCGGGAGATGAAGGCCCGGCTGTTCGCCCGGTCGGTGCTGTTCTTCCCCTGCCTGGTCAACGGCATGGTGTTCGGCATCGCGGCGGGCTTCCTGTTCTCGCCCACCGGCCCGGTCAACCAGGCGCTGCACTTCCTCGGCGTCACCACGCCGCCGAAGTGGCTCTCCACCGACAATCTGCTGCCGATGGTGCTGGGCACCCTGATCTGGACGGCCACCGGCTACTACACCTCCATCATCATGGCGGCCGTCGACCAGATCCCGGCCTACCTCTACGAGGCGGCCGAGCTGGACGGCGCCAACGCCTGGCAGCGGTTCCGGCACGTGACCCTGCCCTGCGCCTGGGACGTGATCTCGGTCTGCGCGGTGCTGTGGACGGTCAGCTCGGTGAAGATCTTCGAACTGATCCTGCTGTTCGGCGGCTCCAGCAGCAACTACCCGCCGGTGAGCAGCTGGAACACCGCGCTGTACGTGTACAGCGAGGCGTTCCCGCAGGCCACCGTCCCCCGGCTCGGGATGGCCACGGCGGCGGCCATCGTGAGCCTGCTGATGGTCACCGTGGCGACGCTGGTGCTGCGCCGGCTGATGCGCCGCGACCCGATCGAGTACTGAGAGAGGCGACGCAATCATGCAGACCGAACGCCGGTCGGCCGGCCTGGCCAGACGGATCGCGACAGCGCTCGTCTGGGGCGTGGTGGCCGCGGACCTCCTGCTGATCCTCTGGATCGTCCTGACCTCGCTGCGCGGGAGCTCGGAGGTGCTGCACCAGGCCTTCGGGCTGCCGGCCCCGCCCCGGTTCGGCAACTACCTCACCGCCCTGCGCGACGGCGGCTTCGGGCCGGCGGCGCTCAACAGCGTGCTGGTCTCGGTGGTCTCCTCGCTGGCTGCCGTCGCGATCGCCGCGCCCTGCGCCTACGCGCTGGCCCGGCGGCGCACCAGGGTCTCCTCGATGCTGACCATGACCTTCGCGATGGGCCTCGGCGTGCCGGGCCAGGTGCTGGTGGTGCCGCTCTTCGTCGGCCTGGCCAAGGTCAACCTGACGGACAGTCACCTCGGCCTGATCCTGGTGTACATCGGCCTGGCGATGCCCTTCACCGTGTTCATGCTGACGGGCTTCTACGCCGGCATCCCCGGCGTGCTGGAGGAGGCCGCGGTGATGGACGGCGCCGGGCCGCTGCGCACCTTCTGGCAGATCGTGCTCCCGGTGGCCCGGGGCGGGCTGATCACCGCCTTCCTGCTGCAGTTCATCAGCGGCTGGAACGAGACGCTGTTCGCCCTGGTGCTGACGCACAGCCAGGACCAGATCACCCTGCCGGTGGCGCTCGCCGAGTTCGTCGCGTCCCAGCAGCTCAACGGAATGGACTACGGCACCATGTTCGCCGGAGTCTGCATCATCCTCGCCCCGATGATCGCGCTCTTCTCCTGGATGGGGACGCGGATCATCCAGGGCATGACGGTTGGGATCGGCAAATGACCTCGACACTGCGCACCGACCTCCTGCGGATCGAGGGGGCGGCCGACCCGGTGGGCACCCTGCCGATCCTGCACGGCATCACCTCGTACACCGCCGAGGGCGCCGGGGCGGACGAGGAGATGCGCCGCGGCCTCTCCTACGGCGCCCCGCACTCGCTGCTCCCGTACACCCGCCAGGACGGCTACGACCGCACCCGCACGGCGCGCGAACTCCCCTGCGTGGTGCTGGAGAACGAGCAGCTCACCGCCACCTTCCTGCCCGGGTACGGCGGCCGGCTCTGGTCGCTGGTGCACCGCCCGAGCGGACGGGAGCTGCTGCACCGCAACCCCGTGCTGCAGCCGGCCAACCTCGCGCTGCGCGACGCCTGGCTGGCTGGGGGAGTGGAGTGGAACCTCGGCACCACCGGCCACTGGCCGCTCACCTGCGAGCCCCTGCACGCAGCCCGGCTCACCGCCCCCGACGGCACCCCCGTGCTGCGGATGTACGCCTTCGAGCGGCTGCGCCGCCTGGTGCTGCGGATCGACAGCTGGCTGCCCGCCGGCTCACCGGCGCTTTATGTGCATGTGAGCGTGCACAACCCCTCGGCCGAGCCGACCCCCGTCTACTGGTGGTCCAACATCGCGGTGCCCGAGGACGCGGACACCCGGGTGGTGGGCCCGGCCGAGCACGCCTTCCACTTCGACTACGTGAGCGAGCTGAAGCGGGTGGAGTTCCCGCTGCTCGACGGGCGGGACCGCAGCTACCCCGGGCGGCTCGACCGGGCCGCCGACTACTTCCTCGACCTTCCCGCCGGGGAGCGCCCGTGGATCGCCGCCCTGGACGGCGCCGGAGCCGGCCTGGTGCAGACCTCTACCGAACGGCTGCGCGGGCGCAAGCTGTTCTGCTGGGGCACCGGCACCGGCGGCACCCACTGGCAGGAGTGGCTCTCCGGCCCCGGCGCCGGCTACCTGGAGATCCAGGCCGGCCTGGCCCGGACCCAGCTTGAGCACCTGCCGATGCCGGCCGGGGAGAGCTGGCACTGGACCGAGGCGTACGGCCTGCTCGAGGTCGATCCGGCCGCCGTGCACGGGAGTTGGGCGGAGGCCCGGTCGGCCGCAGCGGCCGTGCTGGACCAGCTGGTGCCGCCGGCCGAGCTCAAGCGGGCCGAGGCGCTGGCCCACGAGTTCGGCGCCCCCGAGGAGATGCTGGCCGAGGGCTCCGGCTGGGCCGCGCTGGAGATCGAGGCCGGGCGGCTGCCCGCCTCGCCGCTGCTGCCGTTCGGCGCCCCCGGTGAGGAACAGGCGCCCTGGCGGGCCCTGTTGGCCACCGGCGCGCTGCCGGTCTGCGAGCCGCCCGCCGCCCCGGTCACCGGGGAGCGCTGGCGCGCGCTGCTCGAGGCCTGCGCCGAGGACTGGCACGCCCACTACCACCTCGGCCTGCTCCGGCTGGCCGAGGGCGAACGGGAGGGCGCCCGGCAGTCCTTCGAGCGCTCACTGGCCGAGCAGCGCACCCCCTGGGCGCTGCGGGCGCTGGCCTTCCTGGCCGCCGACCCCAAGGAGGCGGCCACCCTGCTGGCCGAGGCGCACCGCCTGCGACCGGCCGAACTCGCCCTGACCGTCGAGGCATTGGACGCCCTGCTGGCCGCCGACCGGGCCGCCGAGGCCCTGCTGCTGATCGAGGCGCTGCCCGCCGAGGCCCGCGCCCACGGCCGGATCCGGCTCGCCGAGGCCAAGGCCGCCCACGCGAGCGGCGACCAAGGCTCGGTCCGCCGGCTGCTGGCCGAGGGCATCCGGGTCGACAACCTGCGCGAGGGCGACACCTCCCTCGCCACCCTCTGGCTCGCGGTGCACCCGGAGCTCCCGGTGCCGCCGTGCTACGACTTCCGCATGTCGGAAGGCTGAGACCCGGCCCCCTGCTGCTCCCCCGTACAGGGGGCCGTCCGCCCGGAGGCCCGCGGCACGCGGGCCCCCGTACCCCCACAAGGAGTTACACAGTGTCAGCTCCTCGCACCAGGGCGGCCGGCGCCTTGCTCGCCGCGCTGCTCACCACCGTCGGCGTCGCCGCGCTCGCCCCCGGGGCCGCGTCCGCCGCCGGCCCGTCCTACACCGTCACCGTCGGCTCCCCCAGCTCCTTCGGCAACGTGATGGACTCCCCGGCCGCCCCCTACCTCGACAAGGACGGCAGCTTCCACTACCAGGAGTCGGAGGCGATCTACGGCCAGACCGACCCGCGGGCCTGGAAGTTCTTCGCCGGCCGCGACTTCGACTCGGCCACGGCGGACAACGGCCTGAACAATGCCGTCAACCCGGCCAACTCCAGCGACAGGAACAACGACACCACCTGGCGCTGCAACAACAGCCCCACCGGCCTGACCGCCAGCCCCGCGCCGAGCGGCTCCAGCTACGCGCAGAAGAACTACTGCGACCTGATCGGCACCTGGGTCGACCCGGACACCGGCGACTGGTACGGGCTGGTGCACAACGAGTTCTCGCCCCAACCCTTCGGCGACGGGCTGCACTTCGACGCGATCGACTACGCGGTCTCCACCGACCAGGGGCACACCTGGACGATCAAGGACCACGCGATCACCTCGCCGTACAGCACCACCCGCGGCGACACCGGCGCCTTCCCCAACCAGACCTACTACTACGGCGACGGCGACCAGCGGCTGCTGGTGGACACCGCCTCCGGCTACTTCTACGTCTTCTACGGCTCGCGGGTGGTCGACAAGAGCGGTGGCTGGAAGGCCTTCTACGAGCACGCGGCCCGGGCCCCGATCGCCGGCAAGATGGCCGCCGGGACCTGGCAGAAGTGGTATGACGGCGCCTGGACCGAGGCCGGGGTCGGCGGCCGCGAGAGCAACATGGTGCCCGCCGACGCGAGCAACCCGACCGGCTACACCCCGGTGGCGAAGGAGTACAGCCCGGCCACCGTGGGCACCTCGGCCCAGCAGATCGCGGCCGGGCAGATGCCGGCCACCTCGCCGCTGTTCGTGATGGACGTGACCTACGACGCGTACCTGGGCCTGTACGTCGGCGAGCCGCAGGCGGTGGACCAGAGCGGCAACGCGCCGCAGCAGTACTACGTGACCAGCGACCTCGCCACCCAGAAGTGGACGCTGGCCGGCGACTCCGGCAGCTACCACACCGCCTCCTGGTACCGCTGGTACCTCGACGGGGCCAACCGCACCAGCTCGCAGATCGTCGGCAAGAGCTTCCGCACCTACTGCAACTTCGGTTGCTCGGGCGGCCGTTCGGGCGAGTACGTGAACGTCACGCTGGATTCCTCGACCCCGGCCGCCGCGCCGGTGGACCTCGCCAAGTCCTATGTGATCGGGGCCGGCAACGCCCGGGTCCTCGCACAGGCCGCCGGCTCCACCGCCACCACCTCGGTGCCGGCCGCGACCGGCTCGGCCCGGGAGAGCTGGGCCTTCGCCGCCAACGGCGACGGGTCGTACCGGATCACCAACTCCGGCAGCGGCCAGCTGCTCGGGGTGGACTCCACCACCAACGCCGGCCGGGCCTGGGGAGCCCAGCCGACCGTCACGGCCGCCAACGGCACGGTGGGCCAGCAGTGGTTCCTGCTGCCCAACACCGCGGCCGCCGGCACCTTCCGGATCGTCAACCGCTACAGCGGTCTGGTGCTCGGCCTCTCCGGCACCACCGGTCGGCTCGCCGAGACCACCCCGGGCCGCAACTGGACCGACACCAGCGGCAGTTCGGTGGGCGGCGGGCGCACCGGCGCCGAGCAGACGCTGACCCTCACGGCCTCCGGCACGGCGCCCGTCCCGGTCTCGGACGGGGCGCACACCCTGACGGCGGGGGGCAAGGCGCTGGACGACCCCAACCACTCCACCTCGCCCGGCACCCAGCTGATCACCTGGTCGCCGAACGGCGGCAGCAACCAGAGCTGGGTCTTCACCCGGCAGAGCGACGGCAGCTACCAGATCGTCAACGGCCAGTCGCAGCTCTGCATGGACGTCAGCGGTGGCTCCACCAGCCCCGGTGCCGCGATCATCCAGTGGACCTGCACCGGCGGTGCCAACCAGCGCTGGATGGTCAGCGCCGTGGCCGGCGGGTACGCGATCTCGGCAGCCAGTGACGGGCTGCTGCTGACCACGGCCTCCACCGCGAACGGCGCGCTGGTCACCCAGCAGGCGGGCACCGGGTCTTCGCTGCAGACCTGGACCATCGGCTGACCTGTGAGTCGGGCCCCGTCGGCGGGGGCCCGACTCCTCCGGTCAACTGGGCAGATTCCACTGCTGGTTGGCGGAGTCGTAGCAGTCCCAGAGCTGGAGCCTGGTGCCGTTGGCCGAGCTGGGGCCGGTGGCGTCGAGGCAGCGGCCGGAGGCGGGGTTGACGAGTTCGCCGTCGGTCTGGGTCTGCCACTTCTGGGCCGAAGTGCCGTTGCAGTCCCAGAGTTGGGCCTGGGTGCCGTTGGCGGTGCCGCCCGAGGTGAGGTCCAGGCACTTGCCGAGGGCCTGGATCGAGCCGTCGGCGGCGACCGTCCAGCGCTGGGCGGCGGTGCCGTTGCAGTCGTAGAGCTGGACGGCCGTGCCGTTGGCGGAGTTCGCGCCCGCGATGTCCACGCACTTGCCGCCGTAGCCGGTGATCTGCCCGGTCGGTGCGGTGGAGCCGGAGCCCTGGGTGCCCGTCCAGGTGAAGGTGGCCGAGGTCTGGGCCGGCAGTGAGTAACCGAAGTGCTCGTTGCCCCAGTTGACGGTGAGGGTCTGGGTGGTGCCCGAGCCGTTGTAGGCGACCAGCGCCTTCGAGCCGTCCGGGTTGAGCCAGGCGACGTTGGGGACGGCCGAGTTGGCGGTGGAGTCGATCCGGTAGGCGCCGGGCTTGACGAACTTGGTGAGCTGGCCCAGGTCGTAGTACTCGACGGTGTAGTCCACCTGTCCGCTGCGGCCGTCGCCGTTGTGGACCGTCACCAGCCCGGTGCAGGTGCCGCAACCGCCGTTGTGCGGGCCCATGTTCTGGTCGACCGCGAGCGACCACTTCACCACCGACTTACCCCAGTTGCGGGTGTAGTCGATGATGTTGTCCATGTCCTCCTGCTGCTGGTTGGAGATCCAGGTGCCGCCGGAGTGCTCGGTGTCGTAGGCGTCCACGCCCGGGTACTTGGCGTGGATGTCGCTCTGGGTGGTGACGCTGCCGCCGTAGCCGTGCCAGGCGATGCCGCCGAACAGCGGGTCGTTGCGCACGGCGGCGTCGTCCACGGTCGGCGCGCCGTAGGAGGCGTAGGTGTCGGGGTTCCAGTCCAGCGCGAGCACCTTGGTGGAGAGCCCGGCCGCGTGCAGGGCGGGCAGCAGGTCGTTCGCCGTGAAGTAGTCGAGACCCGAGCCGTTCCACTGCATCGAGGGGTAACCGGCGCAGCAGGTGGGCTCGTTCTGCACCGAGACGTAGTCGATCGGCACGCCCTGGGCCTGGTATGCCTGGAGGTACTTCACGAAGTACTGCGCGTAGGCGCCGTAGTACTGCGACTGGAGCCAGCCCTGGCTGTACGCGCCGCTGTCCTTCATCCACGGCGGCGCCGTCCACGGCGTGCCCATCACCTTGAGGCCGGGGTTGAGCTGCCGGGCCTGCTTGGTGAGCGGCAGCACGTCGGCCAGGTCGTGACCGATCGAGAAGTTGGTCAGCGCCGGGTCGGCCGGGCCGTCGTCGTAGGTGTAGTTGGAGCGGGCCAGGTCGGAGGCGCCCATCGGGTTGCGGAGGAAGTCGAGGCCGATGCCGGTGGTGGGGTTGAACAGGTTGTTCATCAGCGTGTTGCGGGTGCTCGCGCTGAGCGCGCCGCTGCCGTTGATCAGCCAGGCCGCGGTGTCGGTGAAGGAGGCGCCGGCGCCGGTGAACTGCTGGTAGTGGGTGTGCTCGTCGACGGTGACGACCTGGCCGGCGCCGCCGGTGCCCGCCGTGAAGGAGACCGGGGTCTGCTGGGCCAGGCCACGGGTGACGGTGCGGCCGCCGGAGTCGCTGGTGGTGGTCAGCCAGCTGCCGACGGATTCGCCGGCGGCGTGCGCCGGGAGGCCGGCGGCGGCGAGGCCGGAGGAGAGGAGCGCCGCGAGGGCGGCGGCGCGGGTCAGAACGCGCAGGCGTGCGGACATGGGGGGGTACCGCCTCAAGGGGGAGTGGGGGAGGAGTGCCGGGCCTTGGCGTGAGTGGGGCACCAAAGGCCCTGGTGTGCTACTTAGTTCAAGACGTGATTGAACTCGTCCTGGCGCGGCCGGGTCAAGGGGTCGGACGGTGCGGACCGGTACTGCGGCGCTACGGGACCACGGTGACGGGCCAGCGCCCGGCGCGGACCAGCCGTACCGCGAGCGAGCCCACCAGTCGGTGCCCCAGGCTCCCGGAGGCGCCGACCACCAGGGCGTCGGCCCGGATCTCCTCGGCGTACTTGGTGATCTCGGTGTACGGGTCGCCGGTGCGGGTGGTCAGGGTGAGCTCCACCCCGCGCTGTCGGGCCAGGTCGATCATCCGGTGCAGGTCCTCGGCCGTCGCCTCCGCGCTCTCCCGCGCCGCGACCGCGCCCGCCGCGCTGGCGCCGGCCAGGACGCCGACGTTCGCCACGTAGACCACCAGCAGCCGGCTGCCCTGACGCCGGGCCAGCCCGGCCGCGTAGGCGGCGGCCCGCAGCGAGGTCCGCGAGCCGTCGACCGCGGCCAGGATGGTGGTGGGGCCGTCCGTGCCGAGCTCGAAGGCGTTCTCAGTAGCCGACATGGGCGCCATTCTCCCGCTCCGCGCCCCCGTACCCGCCCCCGGCTCGCCGGGCGACCCGCCCTGAGCCTCCCCGAAGATGACGTACGTTTAGCATTCAACTGCAAGCTCTCGGGTCGGCTCGACCGGGCCGCCGAGGAGGAGGAACCCCCATGGACCAGTCCGTCGTCGACAATGCCGAGAAGTCGCGGTTCGAGATCCGGGAGGAGGGCGAGCTGGCCGGCTTCGCCGAGTACCACCGCTCGGAGGCGGAGATCGCCTTCATCCACACCGAGATCGACCCGCGCTTCGAAGGCCGGGGCCTGGCGGGCAAGCTGGCCCGGGCCGCCCTGGACACGGCCCGCGAGCAGGGGCTGGCCGTGCTGCCGTACTGCCCGTTCATCCGCGGCTGGATCGGCAAGCACCCCGAGTACGTGGACCTGGTGCCGGTCTCGCACCGCGCGAAGTTCGGCCTGGCGGCCGAGTAGCGGCGAGGCGAGTAGCGGCGAGGCGGGTGGCGGCGAGGCGGGTGGCGCTGCGGCGCGCGGCTCGGTGGCGTGCCCCGGCGGACTCGCCGTCGGGGTCATGCTTCTCCTGAGGGCACGTCACCGTCGAGAGGAGCCCGCCGTGAGCGAGTCCGTGGCCGAGCCCGGGAAGCCCGCCGACCGGCCGGTGCCGGTGCCGGTGCCCGGGGCGCAGCTGGGCGACGGGCACCCGGTGGTGCTCGCGCTGTTCGCCCTCACCGTGGTCAGCGGGTTGGTCGACGCCGTGAGCTACCTGGCCCTCGGCCACGTCTTCGCGGCGAACATGACCGGCAACGTGGTGGTGATCGGCTTCGCGCTGGCCGGTGCCCCCGGGTTCTCCGTGCTCGGCTCGACCGTCGCATTGGCGGCCTTCCTGCTCGGGGCGGGGGCGGCGGGGCGGTTGGCGGCCGGTGCCGGGCGGTGGCGGCTGCGGGCCGCGCTGGTCCTGGAAGTCGTGCTGCACGGCGCGGCGGCGGTGGCCGTCTTCGGCTGGGGCACGGCCGGGGCGCTGCAGTACGTCCTGGTGGCCGTCCTGGCGCTGGCGATGGGCCTGCGCACCGGCACCGTCCGCACCCTGGGCGTGCCCGACCTCACCACCACCGTGCTCACCATGACCCTGGCCGGCCTGGCGGCCGACTCCCGCCCGGCGGGCGGCACGGCACCGCGCCAGCGCCGCCGGGTCCTCGCGGTGGTCACCATGGTGGCGGGCGCCGCCTCCGGCGCGGCGCTGGTGCGGCACGGGCAGACGGGATGGGCGCTGGTGGCCGCCGCCGCACTGGCCGGGGCCACCGTCGCGCTCCCTCGTGGGTAGGGCTCAGCCGATCGCCTCGCCCCGGACGAAGCCGGCGAAGCGGTCGGCGAATTCGGCGCTGACGTAGAGGCCGCCGGCGTTCTGGACGAAGAGGTCGAGGTGCTCGGCCGGCCAGTGCTGGAAGATCGGGCCGTTCTCGTGGTCCTCGAAGGCCTGCCGGGAGGTCCAGTCCTGTTCCAGCTCCCAGGCGATCCGGAACCGGGCGGGCAGGATCTCGCCGAGCCGCTCGCGCACAGAGGCCCGACGCCTGGCGCCCGTCGTCCACCGCTTCCTGGTGCGTCTGCTCCGGCGCCTGGACACGGCCTGGAGCTAGGGTCGGGGGGAGAGGTACAGCCCGGCACCGAAGGAGGCTCGGAGTATGGAGACGCTGTTCTTCGACAGCGACAGCCTGGAGGAGACCGAGGAGTTCCTCTCGTCCGCGTACACGCCCATGCGGATCGGCGGCCGGCCCGAGCGGTCCGGGGCGCGGATCGAGCGGCACGCGGCCGACGGACTGCTGGTGGACCGGCTGGCGTTCGACTACACGATGGCTTACGACGCCGGGCAGTTGAACCGGGTCTGCCTGGTCAGCGTGCACGAGGGCGAGTTCGCGGACACCACGCGCGGGGAGGCGGAGCTGTACGGGCCCGGGGAGACCTTCCTGGTGGCCCGACCCGACCGGCCGTACCGGGGTGAGGTGCGGCAGGCCCGGTACACCCTCACGATGTTCGACCCGGGGCTGCTCGGCGAGGTGGCCGGGGTCGGGGGGCGGGCGGACCGGCCGGTGGAGCTGACCGGGTACCGCGCGATCGACGCGGCGGCGAACCGGCAGCTCGGCGCGACCGTCGCCTACCTGCGCGACCACGTCCTGGCCGAACCCGGCGTCGCCGACAGCCCGTTGGCGGTGGCCACCGCCGCCCGGCACCTGGCCGCCGTCACCCTGGCGACCCTGCCCAACAGCACCCTCGAGGTGCGGGCGCAGCCCACCGACCACCGCGACGCCACCTCCGACACGCTGCGCCGGGCCACGGCGTTCATCGAGGCCAACGCCCACCGCGACATCGGGCTGGCCGAGATCGCCGCCGCCGTGCCCGTGACGCCCCGCGCGGTGCAGTACGCCTTCGCGCGCCACGCCGGGACGACGCCGCTGGCCCACCTGCGGCAGGTGCGGCTGGTGCGGGCGCACCAGGAGCTGCTCGGCGCCGACCCGGCCCGGACCACGGTGACGGCCGTCGCCGCCCGCTGGGGCTTCACCCACCCGGGCCGGTTCTCCGCCCTCTACCGGCGCCGGTACGGCCTGCCGCCCTCGACCACGCTGCGCGGCTGAGGGCGGCAGGATCAGGGTGAGGGCAGGCCGTCGGGGGAGGCGAGGTCGAAGACCAGCGTCGTCCGGGTGAGTTCGAGCAGGCGGAGCAGCTGGCTGCTGGGGGCCGTCAGGCAGAAGGCGGTGCCCTGGGCGAGGGCTGCGCGGCGCGCCCGCAGCAGTTCGTTCAGGCCGCTGGAGCTGCAGAAGCCGAGGGCGCTGCAGTGCACCTCCACCCGCTGCGGGGCCGGGCGGCCCGCGAGGGCCTGGTCCAGTGCCGCCCGGAGCGCGTCGGCCGTGTCCAGGTCGGCCTCGCCGCTGAGCGTGAGCGTGCGGACGCCGCTCGGGAGGGTGCGCAGCCGGATGTGCAGACCATGGCTCATGCGCGGGGGCCTTCTTCCTGGGGAGGAGAGCAGTACGGGTCCTCCCACCGTGGTCGGCTCCGGGCGGCGGGCGCAGCACCCGGGGCGAAGTCCTGCGGCGGTGCAGGACGGAAAACGAAGCCCGCAGCCGCCGGTCGGACCGGTCGGGTGGTGTCCGGGCGACGGGTGGGGGGAAGGAGGCAGGAGTGCCGGCAATCCCCCCGGGCGTGGCCCGAGCCGTCCGGCGCGGGCTGCGGGACCCCGCGTCGGTGCTCACGCTGCGTGCGACGGCGGCGGCCACCCTCGCCTACGTGGTCGCGCTGCGCCTCAGCAGCGAACCGGCTCCGCTGACGGCACCGCTCACCGCGCTGCTGGTCGTCCAGGTCACGCTCTACTCCACCCTCACCACCGGCATCCGCCGGGTGAACTCGGTGGTGGCCGGGGTGCTGATCGCGATCGGGTTCAGCGCCGTCACCGGCCTGAGCTGGTGGAGCCTCGGGCTGATCATCCTCGCCGCGCTGACGGTCGGGCGGTTCGTCCGGGTCGACGAGTTCGTGAACGAGGTGGCGATCAGCGCGATGCTGGTGCTCGGCGTGACCAGGCTGGCCTCGCAGGCCTGGGACCGGGTGCTCGAGACCCTGGTGGGGGCCGGGGTCGGGCTGCTGTTCAACCTGGTGTTCGCGCCACCGGTCTGGGTGGACACGGCCGGCCAGGCCGTGGAGGACCTGGCCCGGCGGGCCCGGCACCTGCTGCTGCGGATCGGCGAGGAGCTCGACGGCCCGAGCCGGGCCGAGCGGGCCGCCGAGCGGCTGCACGAGGCCCGCCGGCTCGACCAGGCGATCGCCGAGGTGGACGCCGCGCTGCGCCAGGCCGAGGACAGCCTGCGGCTGAACCCCCGGATCAGCGAGGGCCTGCTCTCCCGGGTGGTGCTGCGGACCGGGCTCGACACCCTGGAGATCTGCGTGGTGGTGATCCGGGTGCTGGCACGCTCGCTGACCGACCTGGCCAAGCGGCGCGAGCCGGAGGCCGGGCTCTTCCCGCCCGAGGTGACCGTGGAGCTGGAGGAGCTGCTGGCCCACCTCGGCGGCGCCCTGGTCAGCTTCGCCGTGCTGGTCTCCACCCAGGTCAGCCGGAACGCCGAAGAGGCCGAGGCCCGGCTGGCCGCCGAGCTCGCCGCCGCCTGGGCGGTGCGGGACAACGTGGCCCAGCTGCTGCTCCGGAAGGTCCAGGAGCACCCGGACGCCTGGCAGCTGCACGGCTCCCTGCTCGCCGAGATCGACCGGATCCTGGACGAACTCGCCCTGGACCACCGCTCCCGCCGCCTGATGGAGGAGCTGGACCGGGCCTCGGCCACCCGGCGGGACCGCCTCCCGCGCCTTGCGCGGCTCCAGCGCCTGTCGCGGCTGACCGGGCGAGGCCGCCCGACCGCCTGACGGCGCGCGCGGCTGCGCACGGAGGTGGGCATGGGAACGCGTCGGCGGGGCAGGCGATGGACGCAACCGATACGAAGGAGGCAGTCCCGTGGTTCCGCTTCTACTGGTCCTGTTGCTGGCCCTGCTGCTGTTCGGTCTCGGCTTCGCGGTGAAGATCCTCTGGTGGGTGGCGATCTTCGTCCTGGTGGTGTGGCTGCTGGGCTTCCTCGCCCGGGGCACGAGCTCGGCGGGCGGCCGCGGCCGCTGGTACCGCTGGTAGTCATGACCCCCGATCCCGAACCCGGCCACGGCCGGCGGCCGGGCCTGGCCCGACGGCACCCCCGGCACGAGCGCCGGGGCGAGGCCCGGCTGCCCGGGGTGATCGCCACCCTGGTGGCGGCGCTGCTCTACCTCGCGCTGCCCCAGGGGCTGCTCGTCGGCCCGCGCTACGTGCTGCCCGCGCTGGAAGTCCTGCTGCTGATCCCGCTGATCGCCGTCAACCCGCGCCGCCTGACCAGGCAGAACCGCTTCTCCCGGACGGTGTCGCTGGTGCTGGTCGGTGTCATCGGGGTCAGCAACCTCATCGTGCTCGGCCTGCTGGTGCGGGCGCTGGTCTCCAGCGAGGTGAAGGACGGCGGCCCGCTGCTGCTGGCGGCCCTCCAGGTGTGGGCCACCGACATCATCGTCTTCGGCCTCGCCTTCTGGGAGCTCGACCGGGGCGGGCCCGTCGTGCGGACCCAGGCGCCCCGCTCCGAGCTGCCGCTGGCCGACTTCCGGTTCTCCCAGGACGAGAACGACGACGCGGTGGAGGAGGTCGCCGACGGTGCGAGCCGCTCCAGCGACTGGACCCCCGCCCTGGTCGACTACCTGTACGTGTCGGTGACCAACTCCACCGCGTTCAGCCCGACCGACACCATGCCGCTCACCACCCGGGCCAAGCTCCTGATGAGCATCGAGAGCATCGCCGCGCTGATCACCTCACTGCTGGTCATCGCCCGCGCCGTCGCCGCCCTGCAGTGAACCCCCGGCATCCGAGGGGGAGCTCAGGAGGACGGCCGCCGGACGGGCAGAACCGGTAGGGCCGACAGGCCGCGCATCAGCCGGGTGTGCCGCCAGGCCAGCTCGGTGGCCGGCACGGCGAGGCGGAGATCAGGGAAGCGGGAGGCGCAGGCCCGGAAGGCGATCTCCCCCTCGGCGCGGGCGAGGGCGGAGCCGAGGCAGCGGTGGATGCCGTGGCCGAAGGCGAGGTGGCCGCGGGCGTCCCGGGTGAGGTCGAGCTGGTCAGGGGCGGTGAAGTGGCGGGGGTCGCGGTTGGCCGCGCCCGGGGCGATGAGCACGGGGCAGCCGGGCGGGATGTCGATGCCGCCGAGGGTGAGGGCCTCGGTGGTGAAGCGGAAGGTGGCCGTGCTGACGGGGGAGTCGTAGCGCAGCAGCTCGTCGACCGCGGTGGCGGCCAGTGCCGGCTCCTCGCGCAGCCGGCGCAGCGCGCCGGGGTGCTGGAGGAGGGCGAGGAGACCGTTGCCGATCAGGTTGGTGGTGGTCTCGTGGCCGGCGACCAGGAGGAGGACGGCGAGGGAGACGAGTTCGTCCTCGGAGAGCTGCGCCGCTCCCTCGCGGGCACGGATCAGCTCGGTCAGCAGGCTGTCGTCCGGCGCCCGGCGTTTGGCGGCGAGGAGCTCGGCCAGGTACTCGGCGACGGCGTGCGAGGCGGCGTCGATCCGGTCGGGCCGACCGGCGGCGAAGAGCTCGTTCGACCAGGCGCGGACGGCGGGCCGGTCCGGTTCGGGGACGCCCAGCAGTTGGCAGATCACGGTGACCGGGAGCGGGGCCGCGAAGCCCTCGATCGCGTCGGTCGGCTCGCCGGGCACCCACCGGTCGAGCAACTCCTCGGCCACGCGCTCGATGTACGGGCGCAGCCGCTCCACCGCCCCGGGGGTGAAGGCCTTGGCGGCCAGGCTCCTGAGCCGGTGGTGCCGGGGCGGATCCGTGGCCAGCATGCTCTGCGACACGGCCGGGTGAAGGTTGCGGCTGCTTTCCCTGCCGGCGAAGAACCGCGCGGTGTCCTTCGAGAGCCGTGGGTCGGCGAAGGCCGCGCGGGCCTCGGCGTAGCCGGTGACCAGGTAGCTCGACCGGCCGTCGGCGGCCGGCAGGTGCCGGACCGGGGAGGAGGAGCGGAGCGCCGCGAAGGTGGGGTACGGGTCGTGGAAGAAGGCCGGATCCTGGAGCGGGTGGCTCATGTTCGTCCCTTCACGGTCTCGCGCACCGAGGCCCGGTGGTGCAGGCCCGGGCCTGCACCACCGAGCTTAGCCAGGGCGGCCCGGCGCGGAGGTGTCCCGCCCGGTCGGAGCGTTCACCCCGTGATGTCGGCCGGCCTCGGCCGCGTGGTGACCGGCCGGCGGGGAGCACGGTTCGGCAGCGAGAGCCGGAAGACCTTGCGCCAGGCGGAGACCACCTGCTTGGGCAGCGGCCCGGAGACGTACGCCAGCTCGTACTTGTCGAACAGCGCGCGCACCTTCACCGCGACCTCGGCGTACCGGTTGCTCGGCAGGTCCGGGAAGAGGTGGTGCTCGATCTGGTGCGACAGGTTGCCGGTCATGAAGTGCATCGCCCGGCTGCCGCTGATGTTCGCCGAGCCCATCATCTGGCGCAGGTACCACTGGCCGCGCGTCTCGCCCTCGATCGAGCGGCGCTCGAAGATCTGGACGCCCTCGGGGAAGTGCCCGCACATGATCACCGAGTGGGTCCAGACGTTGCGGACCAGGTTCGCGGTGAAGGTGGCGGCGAGCGTGGTGAGGAAGGACGGGCCGGAGAGCAGCGGGTGGAGCACGTAGTCCTTGAGCACCTGCTTGCGGATCTTGCGGCCCACGGCCCCGGCCCGGGCGCGGAACTCCGGGTCCTTGCGGCGGTGCCCCCGCAGGTTCTTGCCGAGCTGCAGGTCGTAGGCGGCGATGCCGTACTCGAAGAAGCAGGCGTTCAGGAGGTTCCACAGCGGCTGGCCGAGGTGGAACGGGTACCACCGCTGGTCCTCGTCGACGCGCATGATGCCGTAGCCGAGGTCGTTGTCCTTGCCGATCACGTTGGTGTAGGTGTGGTGCAGCTCGTTGTGCGCGTGCTTCCACTGCTCGGAAGGCGAGACGTGGTCCCACTCCCAGGTGGTGGAGTGGATCTTCGGGTCCCGCATCCAGTCCCACTGGCCGTGCAGGATGTTGTGGCCGATCTCCATGTTGTCCATGATCTTCGCCACCGAGAGACCGGCGGTGCCGATCAGCCACGCGGGCGGGAAGAAGGAGAAGAGGAGCACGGCCCGGCTGGCCAGTTCGAGCTTGCGCTGCGCCGCGATGACCTTGCGGATGTAGGCGGCGTCACGCTCGCCGCGGTCGGCGATCACCTCGTCGCGGATCGCGTCCAGCTCGCGGCCGAGCTCCTCGATCTGCGCCGCGGTCAGGTGGGCGGTGGGGTCGATGGCGGTCAAGGCGCTTCTACCGTTCGATGTCGCAGGGGCCCGCCGCGGCGGACACACAGGTCTGGATGAGGACGCCCGGCCCGGCCTCGGTGATCTCGCCGGTGCGCAGGTCCCGGACGGCGCCCGCCTTGAGCGGCGTGACGCAGCCGAAGCAGATGCCCATGCGGCACCCGGAGGGCATGAGCACGCCGGCCTCCTCGCCGAGGTCGAGCAGCGGGGTGGCGCCGTCCGCCCCGACGGTCTTGCCGGTGGCGCTGAAGCTGACCTCGCCGCCGCTGCCGTGGTCGGCGAGGACGAGGTTCGGGCGGAAGCGCTCGGTGCGCAGGCGCGCCCGGAGGCCGCGCCCGGTCCAGTGCGCCTCGGCGGCGTCGAGCAGGCCCGAGGGCCCGCAGGCCCAGGTCTCGCGCTCGGCCCAGTCGGGCACGAGCTCGTCGAGCCGGGCGAGGTCGAGCCGGCCGTCCGTGGCGGTGTGCACCTCGGTGAGGCGCAGCTGCCGCTCCGCGGCCAGGCCGTGCAGCTCCGCGCGGAAGATCACGTCCTGCGGCCGGGGCGCGCAGTGGACCAGGACGACGTCGGCCGGCCTGGTGTCGCGCAGCATGCCCATCACCGGGGTGATGCCGCTGCCGGCCGACAGGTAGAGCACCTTGGCGGGCGTGGCCGGCGGCAGCACGAAGTCACCGGCCGGCTGGTCGAGCTGGACCAGGGTGCCGGGTGTCGTCCGGCGGACCAGGTGGTTGCTGACCTTGCCGTCCGGGACCGCCTTCACCGTGATCGTGATGCGGCCGTCCCGGCGGTCCGTGGGGGAGGTGATGGAGTAGGAGCGCCACAGGCGCCTGCCGTCGACATCGACCCCGATCCGCACGTACTGACCGGCCGTGTGGCCGCGCCAGCCCCGGCCCGGCCTGATCACGATCGTCGCGGCGTCGGCCGTCTCGGGGTGCACGGCCTCGATCCGTCCACGGAGGTCGGCGCCCGCGCGCAGCGGGCTGACCAGGTCGAGGTAGTCCGACGGGAGCAGTGGCGTCGTGACCATCTCCAGCAGCTTCCATGCCCTGCTGCGGAGGGCTGCACTCGTCATGGCCCCAGCTTGCTGCGCTTTGGGGCGTAAAGTCCTGACCGTAGGACGTAAATCTGATCAGCAGGATTGTTCGCAGGGAACAAGAACGTGAGCCATGCAATCCGGAGGGCCGGCGAGCCGGCCCTGGACGAGCCGACCGTCGCCGCGCTGCGGGCCGCGCTGACGGCCACCGCCGAGGAAGTCGTCGAGGCGATCATCGACGAAGTCCCTTCCTACGCCAACGCCCTTTCGGGCCGGATGGGCGGCACCATCCGCCGAGCCGTCCGCACCGCCCTCGGGCACTACCTGGATCTCGCGAGCGGGAAGGCCACGGGGGGCGACGCCACCGGCGCGGCCTACGAGCTGGGCCGCGGCGAGGTGCGCGACGGCCGCTCGATGGACGCCCTGCTCAGTGCCTACCGCGTCGGTGCCCGGGTGGCCTGGCGGTGCCTGGCGGCGGGTGCCGTACCGGCCGGACTGCCGGCCGCGGAGGTCGCCAAGTTCGCCGAGCTGACCTTCGCCTACATCGACGAGCTCTCGGCCGCGAGCGCCGCCGGCCACGCCGACGAACTGGCCGCGCGGGGCAGGGACCGCGAGCGCCACCTGGAACACCTGGCCCGCGAGCTCCTGGCCGGCGCGAGCCCGGACGTGCTGCTGGCCTCCGCGCAGCGGGCCGGCTGGCAGGTGCCGGTCTCGCTGACCGTGGTCCTGCTGCCCGCCGCCGAGGCCCGACCCGCCTACCGCACGCTCGACCCCGGCGCGCTCGTCCTCGACGATCTGCCGGAGAACGCCGGGGCGCTGCTCGTCCCCGATGCCGACCGGGCGCACCTGCTGCGGCAGCTGACCGACCGCACGGCCGTGGTCGGCCCGGCCCGGCCCTGGACGCGGGCGTGCGCCTCGTACGAACGGGCGGTGCGGGCCCGGTCCCTCTCCGCCGACATCCGCGACACCGAGAGCCACCTGCCCGAGCTGGTGCTGAGCGCCGACGCGGACGCGTTCGCGGATCTGCGGGCCCGGGCCCTCGCACCGCTGCGGGCCCTGCCCGCCGCCACCGCGCGGCGGCTGGAGGAGACGTTGCGGGAGTGGCTGCTGCACCAGGGCAGGCGGGACGAGGCGGCGGCGGCGCTGTACGTCCACCCCCAGACGGTCCGGTACCGGATGTCGCAGTTGCGGGAGCTGTTCCCGGACCTCGCCTCGCCCCACCGGGTGCTCGAACTCACGCTGGCGGTGGGCCTGGGAGCGCACTGACGATCACCCGGAATGCCGGCGAGGGGCAGCGAGGAGGATCCCCCTCCCCTTCCAAGGTACCGGGGGCAGGGAGGCTTGCGGCAAGGCCCCCCTGCAGGCGCAGAATCGACCTCCTGAACGGCGCTGACCTGCGAGAACGGGAGCCTGGACATGCGTGTGGTGCTGACGACCTGGGGGTCGCGCGGGGACGTCGAGCCGCTGGCCGCGCTGGCGGTCGCCCTGCGGGCGCAGGGGGCGGAGGCGGTGGTGTGCGCGCCGCCGGACGAGGACTTCGCGGCGCTGCTGGAGCGGGCCGGGGTGCCGATGGTGCCGCTGGGCCCGTCGGTGCGGTCGATCGTGGCGGGCCCGAAGCCGCCGGACGCGAAGGCCGCGTTCGCGCTGGCCCCGGAGCTGGTCGCCGCCCGGTTCGAGGTGCTCGGCTCGGTGGCGGTGGGGGCCGACGTGCTGCTCGCCACCGGCCTGATGCCGGCCGGAGCCCGGGACGTGGCCGAACACCTGGGCCTGCGTTACGTGTTGGCCTGCTTCCACCTGATGGGACTGCCCTCGCGGCAGTTCCGCCCCGGCGCCCGCCCGGGCACCCCTTCACCGGCGGAGGAGACCGACCCGCGGGTGCTGTGGGAGCAGGACGCCCGACGGGTCGACGCCCTCTACGGCCCGGCGCTGAACGCCCACCGGGCGGCGCTGGGCCTGCCGCCAGTGGTGAACGTCCGTGACCACGTGCTCACCCGACGGCCGTGGCTGGCGGCCGACCAGGTGCTCTGCCCGGCCGAGGGCATGACCGAGCTCGACCCGGTGCAGACCGGTGCCTGGGTGCTGCCCGACGACCGCCCGCTCCCCGCGGAGCTGGCCGACTTCCTGGAGGCGGGCGAGCCGCCGGTCTACGTCGGCTTCGGCAGCATGGCCGCGCACACCCCGGCGGGCATCGCCGAGGCGGCGGTGGGGGCGGCCCGCGCGCACGGGCGCAGAGTGGTGCTGGCCCGGGGCTGGGCCGGGCTGAACGCCGAGGGTGCGGACTGCCTGGTGGTCGGCGAGGTCAACCAGCAGGCGCTGTTCCCCCGGGTGGCCGCGGTCGTCCACCACGGCGGCGCGGGCACCACCACCACGGCGGCCAGGGCCGGGGCGCCCCAGGTGATCGTCCCGCACATCGCCGACCAGCCGTACTGGGGCGGCCGGATCACCGAACTCGGCCTCGGCGCGGCCCACACCCGGGCACTGCCGACCGTCGGCTCGCTCGCGGCCGCGCTCGAGCAGGCCCTGTCGCCGCAGGTCCGGGAGCGGGCCCAGGCCGTCGCCGGGACGGTCCGGGGCGACGGCGCCGCGGTGGCGGCGGAACTGCTGCTGAACGCCGGGTACTGACGCGGGGCCGACCGACCGGCGCCCGGGTGGGGACGTACGCCGGCGAGGGGCGCGACGAGACCGGCCGTTCGTGGTGCCGTGGGTCCTCCTCCTCGCCGGCTAGCCAGGCCGCTGGCGTGGCCGGTTCTCTGGAGTGGGCCGGGCCCGGCCTGGGCCGGAGGTGCCGCCCGGCGGCCTCACCCTGTCTCGGCGGGGTCTCGCGTGTCCGGCGTGTGCCCGTTCCGGTGGATCTCGAACGCACCGGGCCGTACCTGGTGCGTTCGAGGAGCGCCGCGCGTGAGCTCCGGGCGCCGGGGTAGCCGCCGTACACCCGGCGGAGGTGGATGACTGTGGACCAGGAGAGCGCGAGCGGGCAGCGCGAGCAGGCCGAGCGGTCGGAGGAGTGGCCGCTGGTGGTGGCCGGCGCCGCGCTGCCGCCGGACCGCACCCAGGCCATCCTGGCGGCGGCCAAGCGGATCGGCTCCCTGCTGAAGGCCCACGACCACCCGTTCGCGCTGGCGGGCGGGGTGGCCGCGTACGCGCACGGCGCGGTCGTGCGGCTGCAGCACGATGCCGACTTCTGCATCCGGCGGGAGGACACCGAGGCCGTCACCCGCACCCTGCGGGAGGCCGGGCTGCCGGTCTTCCTGCCGCCGGAGGACTGGCTGGTCAAGGCACGGTGCCTGGGCCAGGACGTGGATCTGATCCTCCAACTGGCCGGGCGGCCGGTGACCCGGGAGCTGCTGGAGCGCGCCGAGGTGCTGCCGGTCGACTCCGTGCACATGCCGGTGCTGGCCGCCACCGACCTGGTGTCCGGGCTGCTCGCGGCCTTCTCGGAGCACCACTGCGACTTCGGGGCGGTGCTCTCCGTCGCGCGGCCGCTACGGGAGAAGGTCGACTGGCCCGGGATCCGGGCCGAGCAGGGCCACCAGCCGATGGCGGCCGCCTTCCTGTACCTGCTGGAGCGGCTGCGGGTGATCGAACCGGAGGCGACGTGAACGGCGAGCAGGACATCGAGTACCGCATCGCCCACCTGCGCGAGCGGTTGGCGAGTGACGAGGTGGGCGAGTTAGGGCTGCGGATCGAACTGCACGGCGGTCACGTCACGGTGGGCGGCACCGTGGCGACCGCACGGTGCCGCGCCGCGGTGCAGCGGATCGTGGCCGAGGTGCTGCACGGGCTGGTGGTGCACACCGACCTCGTGCTCGCCGACCTCCGGCCGCCGAGCGGGGCCGAGGACCTGCCGTGATCCGGGTGGCGGCGGTGGGGGACATCCACCTCGGCCCCGACAGCCGGGGCCAGTTGAGGCCGGCCTTCGCCTCCCTCGGCGAGCGGGCCGACCTGCTGCTGCTCGCCGGAGACCTCACCCGGCACGGCACTCTGGCGGAGGCCGCCGTGGTGGCGGAGGAATTCGGCGGGCTGCCGGTGCCGGTGGTGGCGGTGCTCGGCAACCACGACTACGACGCCGGCTGCCCGCGGGAGGTGGCGGCGATCCTCGCCGACGGCGGGATCCGGGTGCTGGAGCGGTCGGTGACGACCGTCCCGGTGGGTGGAGAGCTGGTCGGGGTGGCCGGGACGAAGGGGTTCGGCGGCGGCTTCGCCGGGCGGAGCGCCGGGGAGTTCGGCGAGCCCGAGATGAAGGCCTTCGTCCGGCACAGCCGGGAGTGCGCGGACGGGCTGCGTGCCGGGCTGACCCGACTCACGGCCCAGGGCTGTTCGTGGCGCATCGCGCTGACTCACTTCTCGCCGGTGCCGGACACCCTCGCCGGCGAGCCGCCCGAGATCCACCCGTTCCTCGGCAGCTACCTGCTGGCCGAGGCGATCGACGAGGCCGGCGCCGACCTCGCGGTGCACGGGCACGCCCACCTCGGCCGGGAGCACGGCCTGACGGCGTGTGGCGTGCGGGTGCGCAACGTCGCGCAGCCGGTGATCGGGCAGGCCTACGCCGTCTACCGGCTGCACCCGGAGCCGGCCGGCTGACCGGGCGGCGGTTTCCGCCCTCGAGGGGCGGGTAGCCGCGAGGAGGCCGCGCCCGTGCCACGGGCGCCCGCCGAGTACGAGGGCCGGCAGCCGCGCCCACAGGCCGTCCCGCTGCCATGCCGGCCCTGGGCCGCGCGGCCCGTCGCGGTCGTGGCGGCGGCCGGACCGAGTCACCCGACTTTCACCGAGGAGAACAGCGTGAGTGTTCGCCGATCCCATCCGCAGACCCGGCGCCGGCTCGGCCGGTGGGCGCGATGAGCAGCCCCGTGATGGCCCGGTCGGCATCGGTCGGTGCGGACTTCGAAGGCCAACGCCGTCGGGTGGCCGAGGAGTTCCGGCACATGGGCGGCCGCGGTGAGCTGGAGCTCCCGCTGCCCGGCAGCGGGCGGACTCGCGCCCGCTGGGCGGCGTTCACCCGCTGGGCGCGACGGGATCTTTCGCTGGCCCGGCTCGGCGAGGGCCACGCGGACGCGGTGGCGATCCTGGCCGAGCTCGGCCAGGCCGTGCCCGCAGACGCCGCCGGTGCGCTCTGGGGCGTGTGGGCGGCCGAGCCGCCCGGGTACGCGCTGCAGGCGCGCCGCAGCGGCGCGGGGTGGGTGCTGTCCGGGGTGAAGCCGTTCTGTTCGGGCGCCCGGGTGTGCACGGACGCGTTGGTGACCGCCCGCTCGGGAGAACGGCGGCGGCTGTTCGCCGTGGACGTCGGCCACCCGGGTCTGCTGCCGCGCCCGGACAGCTGGCCCGCGCCCGGCATGGCCGGCAGCGACACGCTCGACATCGTCTTCGACGAGGTGCCGGCGGTGGAGGTCGGCGAGCCCGGCGCGTACCTCGAGCGCCCGGGCTTCCACCACGGCGGGATCGGGGTGGCGGCGTGCTGGCACGGCGGCGCCGCCAGGGTCGCGCGGACCCTGCTGACGGCCTCGCGCACCTGGGACCTCGACCCGCACGCCCTGGCCCACCTCGGCGCCGTCGACTGCCGGCTGGCCGCGGTCGAGACGCTGCTGGACGAGGCGGCCCGCGCCGTGGACGCCGACCCGACGGACGAGACGGGCGGTGCCCGGCTGCGCGCGATGCGAGTCCGTGCCGCCGTCGAGGACGCGGTGGCGGAGGTGCTGCGGCGGGTGGGCCGGGCGCTCGGCGCCACGCCCCTGGGCCACGACGCCGAGCACGCCCGAGCGGTGGCGGACCTGACGGTGTACGTGCGCCAGCACCACGGCGAGCGCGACCTCGCCGCGCTCGGCCGGGCCGCCTCCGCCGCGCGGCCCTCCTGGGAGGACGCATGACCGACCGTGCCGCACCCCTGACCGGGGAGGCGTCGGCCGACCCGATCCAGGCCCCGGGCACGCCGGAGTCCGCCTGGCGGGCCTGGCGCGGCCTCGCGGACCTTCCGCTGCTCGACCCGGTGCGTGCCCTGCCGGTGACGGCGGGCCGCACCCCGCGGGTGGTGGTCGTGGCCGCCCACCCCGACGACGAGGTCCTCGGGTTCGGTGGATCGCTCGCGCTGCTGGCCGACGCCGGAGTGCGGCCCGTCCTGGTGTCGGTGACCGACGGCGAAGCCTCCCACCCGGGCAGCCGCTCCCCGCTGGCCCGTGACCTCCGGGCCGTCCGCACCAGGGAGCTGGACCGGGCGCTGTCCCGGCTCCGGGTCCGGGCCCACCGGAGCGCCCTGCACCTGCCGGACGGCCGGGTCGGGGCGCACGAGGAGGAGCTGACGGACCGGCTGGCCCGCCTGCTGGAGGGATGCGACCTGTGCGTCGCGCCGTACAGCCGCGACCTGCACCCCGACCACGAGGCCGCCGGCCGGGCGGCGCTGGCCGCCGGGGCCGCCCGTGGCGTACCGGTGTGGGAGTACCCGGTGTGGAGCTGGCACTGGGCACGGCCGGCCGAGGCCGCGCTGCCCTGGCAGCGCGCGGCCCGCGTCCAGCTGCCGTCGGTCGTCTCGGCCCGCAAACTGGCCGCGCTGGACTGCTTCCGCAGCCAGCTCCACCCGCTCGGCGACGGGCCCGGCGACGGAGCGATCCTGCCGCCGGAGGAACTCGCCCACTTCCAACGCGACTTCGAGGTGATCTGGCAGTGACCACCCCCGGACCGCAGACCCCCGGACCGCAGACCCCTGGACCACGGCCCCCCGCACCCCGCACCGCCGCCGAGAACACTCCGGGGGAGTACTTCGCCCGGATGTACGCCCACCGGCCCGACCCGTGGCACCTGGCCGAGCGCTGGTACGAGCAGCGCAAGTACGCCCTCACCCTCGCCGCCCTCCCCGAGCCGCACTACCGCAGCGCCTTCGAGCCGGGCTGCTCCGTCGGCGTGCTGTCCGAGCTGCTGGCCACCCGATGCCGGGCCCTGCTGGCCTGGGACCGCGAGGAGACCGCCCTCGCCCAGGCCCGGGGCCGCCTGGCCGACTCGCCGCACGTCACCCTCCAGCACCGGGCCCTGCCCGGGGACTGGCCCGCAGGCCGGTTCGACCTGGTCGTGCTGTCGGAACTGCTCTACTACTTCACCGCCGAGGACAGCGCTCGGATCCTGCACCGCGCGGTCGCATCGCTGGAGCCGGCGGGGACGCTGCTGCTGGTGCACTGGCGCCCCGAGGTGGCCGACCACGCTCAGACCGGCGACGCCGTGCACCGCCAGGCCCGTGCGCACCCCGGCCTGACGCGGGTCGCCGAGCACGCCGAACCGGACTTCCTGCTGGACGTGTTCGTGCGGGCCGACCTGCCTGCCGCGCCGCGCCTGCTGTCGGTGGCCGCCGCGGAGGGGCTGCGGTGATCGGCGCGTTGGCCGTGGTCGTGCCGGCCCGGGACGAGGAGGAGCTGCTGCCCGGCTGCCTGCAGGCGCTCCGCCGGGCCGCCCGCCACCCCGGTGTACCCGACCTGCCGGTCCTGGTGACCGTGGTCGCCGACGGCTGCACCGACGACACCGTCCGGATCGCCCACCACCACGAGGCGCAGGTGGTGGAGCTGACGGGCCACAACGTCGGGGCCGCCCGGGCGGCGGGCTGCGCCCGGGCCCTGCTGGCGGCCGGCGAGCTCGTCCCCGGGATAGCGCCCGACCGGGTGTGGCTGGCCCAGACCGACGCGGACTCCCAGGTGCCGCCGGACTGGATCGTGCGCCACCTCGCCTTCGCCGTCTCCGGCTGGCACGCCCTCGCCGGCACCGTCCGCGTCGCCGACTGGCGCGGCCACCCCCGGCGCACCGCGGCGGCGTTCGCCCGTCACTACCGGGCGGACGGCCGGGGCTCCGGCGGGCACGCGCACGTCCATGGCGCGAACCTCGGCGTGCGGGCCGACGCCTACCAGGCGGTCGGCGGATTCCGGCCGGTCGCCGTCGGCGAGGACCGGGTCCTGGTCGCCGCGCTGGACGCGGCGGGTTACCGGATCGGACGTACCGTCCACAGCCCGGTGACCACCTCCGGCCGTCGCGTTCCCCGCGCCCGCGGCGGATTCGGCGACTTCCTGCGCGGCCTGGACGCCCGAGCCGGCTGAACCGTCCGCCGCCTGCCGGCGGAGCCCACCCCCGTACCCGACCGGAAGCGAGGCCATCATGGGAACCCTCTTCGCGCGCGTCACCCAGACCGACCGTCGGAGCCCCGGCGACACCCGGGCAGCGGAGCTACTCAAGGCCCTCGACTCGCTGGCGGAGAGACGGAGTCTCGACGCCGTGGTGGAGCCGCTCCAGCACGCCGTCCGGGCCGTGCCGCTCGGCGGGCTGCGCGGTGTGCTGCAAGGCCGCCGACTCGGGCATCCGCTGCACCCGGCCCTCGTGCAGGTGCCCGTCGGCGCCTGGCTGTCGAGCGCCCTGCTGGACGGGGTGCCCGGCTGCGAGCGGGCCGCGCGCACGCTCGTCGCGGTGGGCGTGGCCGCCGCCGTGCCGGCCGCGGTGACGGGCTGGGTGGACTGGGCCGAGCAGCACGAGCAGCAGATGCGCACCGGCGTCCTGCACGCCGCCGCGATGTCGGCCGCGGTGGCGCTGTACGGCGCGTCCTGGGCGGCCCGGGCCCGCGGCAGCGGTCGACTGGGCCGGGGTCTCGGCCTGGCCGGGGTGGCCGTGCTCGGCGGTGGGGCGACGATCGGCGGCCACCTCGCCTTCCGGCAGGGCGCCGGCGCGAACAAGGCCGAACCGGTACCGCACCTGGTCGAGCCGGGCTGGCACGACCTCGGCCGGGTCGAGGAGTTCCCCTTGGGGCAGGGCGTGCGCCGCACCGTCGGCGAGGTCCCCGTGCTGGTGGTCCGCGAGGCCGAGCAGTCCTTCCGGGTCCTGGCGGACCGGTGCAGTCACTTCTCCGGCCCGCTCTCCGAGGGCGAGGTCGTGGACGGCTGCGTCACCTGCCCCTGGCACGGCAGCGTCTTCCGCCTCGCCGACGGCTGGAACGTCGGCGGCCCCGCCACCGCCCCGCAGCCCTGCTTCGCCACCCGTACCAGCGAGGACGGCCTGCTGCAGGCGTGCCTGCCCGAGGCGGGCTGACACGTACCCCTTCCACCAACCCTGTTGGAGTGCATCATGACGAACGACGACTTCGTGATCGACGTGACCCGCATCCGCGAGGAGGCCCAGCAGAAGATGACGGACGGAGCGGTCACGGCCACTTACGGGCTCGACCCGGGGAGGGTGATCGCCGTGCTCAACGACGTGGTGGCCACCGAGATCGTGTGCTGGCTGCGCTACACGCGGCACGCGGTCTCCGCCACCGGCATCGACCGGGCCCAGGTCGCCGCCGAGTTCACCGAACACGCCGCCGAGGAGATGCAGCACGCCCTCCGGGCGGCGGAGCGGATCGCCCAACTCGGCGGCGAACCGGACTTCGACCCCGCCACCCTGGCGAAGCGGGCGCACACCGACTACACGACCCCGAGCGGCACCGACCTGAAGGCGATGCTAGAGAACAACCTGCTCGCCGAGCGGATCGTCATCTCCACCTACCAGGAGATCGCCCGTTGGATCGGAGACCACGACCCCACCACCCGCCGCCTCATCGAGTCGATCCTCGAGGAAGAGGAGGAACACGCCGACGACCTCACCGACCTGCTGGCCGGCTGACCGGTCCGGACCTGTCCTCGGAGCGGTCGGGCGCGCCGCGCGGCGCCGCCGCCGTCAGTCCCGCCGCGGGTCGGCCAGGGCGGTGCTGATGTCGGGGCGGATGGCAAGGGCCTCGTCGGCGCCGGTGAGCGCGAGCAGGCGCCTGGGCTGGGGGCGGAGCCCGACGATCAGCAGCTCGACCTCGGCGGCAAGAGCGGCCTGCTGGGCCCTCAGCAGGGCGTTGACGCCGGTGGAGTCGCTGAAGGTGACGCTCGACATGTCGACCACCAGGCGGGCCGGCCGCTCCCGGACCGCGTCGTCGAGTGCGTGCCGCAGGGCGGTGTTCTGGTCCTGGTCGATCTCGCCGGCCAGGCGCAGGAGCACGGCCCCGGCGGGGCGGAGAACGCTGATCCTCAGCACGGCGGCGCCGGACGCATCGGCCCGGTGGGCCGCCGGCGGCCCGGTGGGTGGCCCGTCGGGAGGGACCGGGGTGGTGTCCTCGTTCATCTCAGTCACCTGCGGTGCGTGCGGCCGTGGCGCTGCCGCGAGGGCCCTCGGGGGCAGCGCCGACCGCGGCTCCGGGCGGGAGGGCGGCGAACAGCCGGAGGAAGGCGGCGATCTCGTAGCCGGCTTCGGCGGGGTGGCGGAAGGAGGTGTGGCGACCGACCTGGTAGTGGTTACGGCGGCCGACGCGGGTGCGGGTCAGGTAGCCGGCGCCCTCCAGGTCGGTGACGATCGCCTGCACGGCCCGCTCGGTCAGGCCGCAGGCGGCGGCGAGGTCCCGCAGTCGCACTTCGGGGTCGCGGGAGACCATCAGCAGGACCCGGGCGTGCTGCGTCAGGAACGTCCAGCTGGTGCGGGGCTCGGTCTCACCTGCCATACCACCAAGTATGAACCCGAATTCCGGTTCTACCAGACGGTATTCGCCGTTCCGGTCAGCTCCGCCGGTCAGCTCTGCCGGGCGCTGTCCGGTCCTGCGCCGCGAGCAGCGGAGCCCCGGGTCCAGACCCCGGTCAGCGGGTCGTGGCGGGCGAGCCCGAGGTCTTCGAAGGCACGGAGCCAGCCCTCCATCGGCCACCAGCCCCAGCGGTGGTGGAACACGGCGGCGTTGCGCAGGATGCTGTCGAGGTGCTGCACCGGCGGGTCCTGGACGGGGTGGTGCTGGTGGTAGGCGGTGGCTCCGCCGGTCCAGTAGAGGGGTACGCCGCCTTCGCGCAGGAGCTGGCCGAAGTCGGTGTCCTCGCCGCCGTAGCCGGTGTAGTCCTCGCAGAACCCGCCGACCGCCCGCCAGGTCCGGGCGGTGAGGGCGAAGGAGAGCGACCAGAACAGCCGGTGGTCCGCGTCCGTGCCGCGAACGGTCCGGCCAGGGCGGGGGCCGGGCGCCCGGGATGGGGTGCGGCCAGGGCGGCGAGCCCGTCGCGGGGGTAGCCGCCCGGCGTCGGCGCCGGCAGGTAGGCCACGGGCCCGCAGTGCACCCCGGCGCCTGCGGTCCGGTCGAGCGAGCGGAGGTAGCGGGAGAGCAGCTCGGCGGAGGGGATGCAGTCGACGTCGAGGAAGACGAGCACCTCGGCGCCGGCCCGCAGCGCGTGTCGGGCGCCGAGGTTGCGCGCGGCGGCCAGCGGAAGATCGGCACCGGCGGCGGGAAGGCGGACGGTCGACGGCCGTGGCGGCAGCGGGAGCAACCCGGCGGTGGCCTCCGGGTCGTCCACGGCGACCACCACGTAGCGGTCCGGGCGCACGGTGCTGCGGCTCAGTGCCTCGTGCTGCCGGTACAGGTGCCGGTGCCGGCCGTGGACCAGGGTGACGACGGCTGTCCGCGGGATCATGCCGGGAGAGGGCGGCCGTGGGCGGCCGCCAGGTGGTCGAGGGCGCGGGCGGCGCGTTCGGCTCCGTCGCCGGGGGAGTAGTGGCTCCAGCGGCGGCCGTCGTGGACGGCGGTCTCGGCGAGCAGGGCCGGCCAGCGGTCGGGGTCGGGCCAGCCGCCGGGCAGCACGGTGGCCAGGCCGGCCCGGTGCAGCGCGCGGGCGGTGGCGTGCTGCTCGCCGAACGGGCGGTCCTGGGGCAGGACGATGGTGGGGCGGCGGGCCGCGGCGCACTCGGCGACGGCGTTCTGGCCCGCGTGGGTGACGATCACCTCGGCGGAGGTGAGCAGGGGCCAGGGGTCGGAGGTCCACCCGTCAGGGCCGCCGAGAACGGTCCACTGCCAGGCCGGGGTGGCGCGGCGGGCGGCCTCGATCTGCCGGTCGGTGATCCCGTGCCCGCCCGCCCCGAGCATCAGCAGCACGGTGTGCGGCAGGTGCGCATCGGCGTGGGGCCGGTGGTCGAAGCGGGAGAAGCCGCCGGTCCAGACGGTCTTGGCGTTCCAGTGGTCCGGCCAGCCCGGTTCCGGGAGGGTGGCCGGCCAGGGGGCGAGGAGGGCTTCGGCGAGGTCGTAGCCGAGCTCGTGGGCCGGGTCGCGGCGCTCGCCGCGCATGGCCGCGACCACCACCGGGACGCCGAGCAACCGGGCCAGCAGCGTGACCTCGACGGAGACGTCGGTGATCACCACCTCCGGCCGGTGCTGCTCGATCCAGCCGGCGACCGCGGCCATCCGGGTGCGCAGCCCGGGGTGGTGGACGGGTACCCAGTGCAGGCGGCCGTGGGCGGTGGGGTCGGTGGCCTGGGACGGGGTGTCGTCACGGGGCAGCCGCACCCAGGCGCCCGGCCAGTGCCCGGGGCACGCGAGGGAGGAGAGCACGGTGACCGGGTGCGCGCAGTGCTCGGCGATGGCGAGGGCCCGGTGGAGGTGGCCCCGGCCCTGGTGGTGGACGTAGTAGCCGATCATCGGGTGACCGCCTCCGTGCGGGCGGGCGCGGTCAGCTCCGCGTAGAGCCGTTCGTAGCGGTCGACCATGGTGTCGACGGAGCAGTGCCGTTCGGCCCGTCGCCGGGCTTCGGCGCGCGAGAGGCGGGTGGTGGCTTCGACGGCTTCGCCGAGGGCGGCCGTTTCGCCGGCCGGGACGAGGCGGCCGCAGGCCGGGGTGAGGAGTTCGGGGAGGGCTCCCCGGGCGAAGGCGCAGACGGGGGTGCCGCTGGCCAGCGACTCGGCGACGACCAGGCCGTAGGGCTCGTCCCAGCACGGCGTCACCAGGGTCGCGCTGGCCAGGCCGACCAGGTGGGCGAGCGCGCGCTGGGGCAGGTGCCCGAGATAGCGGGCCCCTCCGCCGAGGCGCGGCCGGACGGAGCGTTCGAAGTAGCCGCGGTCGCCGACCGGACCGGCGAGCAGCAGGCCGCGGCCCGCCGCGCGGGCGGCGTCGAGCGCCAGGTGCGGCCCCTTCTCGGGGACGATCCTGCCGGACCACACGAGCGGCCCCCCACCGGGACCGGGCGTCCACCGCGTGGTGTCGATCCCGTTCGGCACCACGGCCTAGGTGGTGACGGCGTGGCGCCAGGCGCGGGCGGTGTGGCGGCTGACGGCGGTGAAGGTGACCGGGCATCGGAAGGGTGCCTGGACCGCGGACTCCAGCCAGGGGGTCGGCGGGGTGTGCAGGGTGGGCGGCCCGTGCGGGACGGCCACCGGCAGCGTGTTGCCGAACGGGACCCGGAGCAACTCGGCTTGGCCACCCGGGACTTGGCCGTAGAGCTTGGTGTAGCCGAACAGTGCCGCGCCGGTGCCGTAGGCGCGCACCTGGGTGGTCTCGCACTGGGACTGGAGGCCGCGCCCGCACATGAAGCAGGTGCCGCAGGAGAGGTTGAACGGGACGATCACCCGCTCGCCCGGGGCAAGCGCGTGCACGGCCGAACCGGTCTCGCGGACGATGCCCATCGCCTCGTGGCCGAGGATGTCGCCCTCGTCCAGGAAGGCGCCGAGCACCTCGTACAGGTGCAGGTCGGAGCCGCAGAGGCCCGTGGTGGTGACCTCGACCAGCACGTCGGTGGGCTGCTCGATCCGGGCGTCGGGCACGCTGCGCACCTCGACCTTCCGGCGGCCCTGCCAGGTGACTGCCTTCATCGTCCGTCCTCCTGGATTCTCGTCAACTCCACTGCGCGGGCGGTTCGTTGTTGCGGGCGGCGCGGGCGCGGCCGGTGCTGGCCCTTCGGGAGGAGCCGGTCACCAGGGCGGTGCGTCCGTCGGTGGGGAGCCGCTTCATGCCCCGTCGCCTCCTTGCTGGTGGCGGTGGCTGGTGTCGCAAAAGGGGTAGCGGCGGCTGCGACGGCAGGTGCAGAGGGCCGTCACCGGGCGGTCGGCCCGGACGGAGCGGCCGTCGGGCAGCAGGATCTCCACCGGGCCGTCGACCAGGACGGGGCCGCTGCCGGTCAGCCGCAGGCGGGGGACGGGTCGTGCCTCAGGGCCGGACACCGCGCACCACCACCAAGGTCTCCTCGCGCTCACCGGGGGCGATCAGCCGCTGCTGCTCGAACCAGGCGGCCCGCTGCGACATCACCGGCCCGAACGGCTGCGTCCGCGCCGCCACCAGGCCGGCGCGCAGCCCGGCCCGGTGGAGGGCGGTGAGGGTGGCCTCCGGGTCGGCCAGTGAGGACTGCACGATCAGCAGCACCCCGCCGGAGGCCAGCAGCCGGGGTGCCTGCCGGCAGATCCGGTCCAGCAGCAGCCGGCCGGTGGGCCCGGCGTCCCAGGCCCTGGCGAGCCCGCGCCGGGGCAGGTCGGCGCGGGCCGAGGGCACGTACGGCGGGTTGGAGACCACGTACTCGAAGCTGCGCCCGGCCACCGGGGCGGTCAGGTCGCCGTGGCGGAGCTTGAGGCGCCGGTGGCGCAGCCGGGCGTTGAGCCAGGTGGTGGCCAGCGCGAGCCGGGAGAGGTCGACGGCCGTGACCGCCGCGCCGAGTTCGGCGGCGGCCAGTGCGACGGCTCCGGTGCCGGTGCCGAGGTCGAGCAACCGGGCGCCGGGCGCGGGCCGTTCGCGGCGCAGCGCCTCGATCAGGAGCGAGGTGTCGCCCTGCGCCGGGTACACACCAGGTGGTTTGAGGAGAAGCATGGTGGGGCGGGTGCCCGGTGGGGCCGTGCTGATTCCTGACATCACGCTGCGCCTTCCGTCGGAGGGGAGTCGGGGAGCGGGGTGAGCAGGGAGCTGCGGTCCTGCTGCCAGCAGCCGAGCAGGTGGGCGCCGAACCGGGCTTCGACGGCGGTGGTGGCGGCGATGCCGAAGGCGATGTCGGGGCCGAGCGCCGGGTCGTCCCGGACCAGGGGCGTGATGACCGTGCGCCGCACCAGCTGCTCGTGGACGGCGTCGGCCACCACGTGCTCGCGGTAGAACAGGGTGCCCGCCGGGGAGGCGCCGAGCCGTTCGAGCGCGGCGGCGAGGCGGGCGGCGCCGGGCGGAGAGGTGATCTCCACGGTGGCGAACTGGCCGACCAGTGCGCCGCGCAGCGAGCGGTGCAGGCCGAACAGCGACATCAGGTTGACCACGGCGAGCGCGGGCGCGGGGACGGTGTCCAGGTAGTGCCCGTACGTCGGGTCGAGATCGAGGTCGGCCATCATCTCGGCGAACAGCTGCGCGTGGGCGCGCTCGGGCCGGCCGGCGCCGTACTCGTCGTACTGCACCGTGACGAGTGCCGCCTTGGCGGGGTGGGGCAGGCGCGGCACCACCCACATCTGCGGGTCGGCCTCCTTGAGGTGGTAGAGCGAGCGGTGCGCCAGGTACTCGCGCAGCTGCCGGCGCTGCCCGTGCTCCAGGAGGTGGTGGGAGGGGCCGGTGCCGTCCGAGTCCTCGGCCAGCAGCTCGGCCAACGCCTGTTTGAGGGAGGGTGGTCGGCCGACCTCCCGGTGGAGGGCGGCCAGGAACGCCTGCTCCAGGGCGGCGCGCAGCGCGAGCACCGAGGGGTGCCACTCCCAGTCGGGGTCGACCTCGGCGAAGCCCTGGTAGTGCAGCTCGTAGCAGACGTAGAGGGCGAGTTGGGCGTCCTCGCCCCAGGGGTCGGCGGGAGCCGGCCGAGCGAGGCGGCCCGTCGCGCCGGGGGCGGTGCGCAGGGTGGCGAGGAGTCCGGAGCTCACCGGCCCGCGGGGCCCGGGCAGCGGGGGCGCGGTGGTGGCGGTCACCGGCCTCCTCCCGGTGCCGGGTGCAGCTCCAGGACGCAGCACTTCGGGCCGCCGCCGCCTTTCAGCAGCTCGGGCAGGTGCACCGGGACGGGGACGAAGCCCTCGGCGTGCAGGTGGGCGGCGAGGCCGTGGGCGGCTTCGGTGAGCAGGACGTGGCGGCCGTCGCTGACGGCGTTGAGACCGAGTACGGCGGCGTCCTGATCGGTGGCCAGGATCGCGCGGGGGAAGAGCGCGCGCAGGGTGCGGTTGCTCTCGGGGGTGAACGCCGCCGGGTAGTACATGATCTGGTCCTCGCTGAGCACGGCCAGCGCGGTGTCCAGGTGGTAGAAGCGCGGATCGGTGAGCCGCAGGCTGACGACCGGCCGGCCGAGGGCCTGTTCCGCCTCCCGGTGCGCGGGGGCGCTGGTCCGCAGGCCGGATCCGGCCAGCACGAGGTCGCCGACGGGCAGGAAGTCGCCCTGGCCCTCGTTCGGCAGCTCGGCGACGGTGGGCCGGTATCCCGCCTGCTCGAACCAGGCCTGGTGGGCAGCCGCCTCCGGGGCGCGTTCGGGGTGGCGGAACCGGGCGACCAGCACCCGGCCGTCCACCACCGAAGCGCCGTTCGCGGCGAAGACCATGTCGGGCAGCCGAGGCCGGGGCGCCAGCGTCTCCACCCGGTGGCCGAGCCGGCGCAGCGTGTCACGGAGCGTCAGCCACTGCCGCAGGGCGGCCTCGGAGTCCACCGGGCGGGTCGGGTCCATCCACGGGTTGATCGTGTACTCGACCGCGAAGTAGGTCGGCGGGCATGCCAGGAATCGCCGCCGGGTCGCGGTCCGCGAGGGGACGGTCGTGGTCATCTGCTGCTCCAGGGGTGGGCGGAGGTGCACGGCGCGGAACCGCGCCTACCCGGCGCCCCTGCGGCCACACACCGCCCGCCCGTCCGGGCGGCCCCGGCCCACGCACGCCGGGCACCGGCCCGCGCGGGCAGGCATGCCAACCGCCCGGTGGGGCAGACGAGCGTCACAACCGATCCGAAGGAGGCACATCGTGGTCCCGCTTCTCCTGGTACTGCTGCTCGCCCTGCTGCTGTTCGGCCTGGGGTTCGCGGTGAAGATCCTCTGGTGGGTGGCGATCTTCGTGCTGGTGGTGTGGCTGATCGGCTTCGTCGCCCGGGGCACGAGTGGGGCCGGCAGCCGCGGCCGCTGGTACCGCTGGTAGTCATGGCCCCCGATCACCCGCCCGGGCGGAGCCGGCTGCCCGGGCGGCCGCGCCGGTCCGCGCCGGGCGGCCTGTGGGAGTGCCGCCGGTGTGTGCCGTCCGCGTTCACGGCCCGGTGAGGAGGTCGAGGACGGCACGCTCGGTGGCCGGCCCGGTGCCGGGCAGGCCGGTCGGTGCGACGGAGTCGGGGGCGAGGTCGGGCAGCGCGTCGGCGATGGTGCGCCCTTGGTCGTACAGCTCGAACAGCCGGGGGTTGATGTAGGAGGCGAGGCAGACGGCCGGGGTGTTGCCGAGGTACGCCGCCGTCTCCCGGACCACCCGGGCGGTGGCCCGGCGTCTGGCGGTGGCCGAGCGGTGGGCCTGGGGCCAGGAGACGGCGAGACCGACCGCCGCCACGACGGTGGCGTGCCAGGTGCGGAAGTCCTTGGCGGTGACCTCGGTGCCCGAGCGCTCGCGCAGGTATCCGGTGAGGTCCGGCGCGGTCAGCCGCTGCCAGCGGCGGTGCTCCCAGTGCGCCCAGAGGCCCGGGTCCTGGTCCCGCCGGCGGTGCAGGCCGCGGACGACCGCGGCGGCGGCCGGGTCGGTGAGGGTGAGCTCGCGCTCGCGGCCGGATTTCGCGGGGTAGGCGAAGTGGAGGGTGGCGCCGCGGACCCGAGTCTGGTCGCGGCGCAGGGTGGTCAGGCCGTACGAACCGTTGGCCTCGCGGTAGGCGGGGGAGCCGATCCGGAAGAAGCCGAGGTCCAGCAGGCGGGCGGCGCAGGCGGCGACCCGGTCGCGCTGGAGGCCGCGCAGCTCCAGATCGGCGGCGACCCGGTCGCGGAGACCGGGCAGTCGGCGGGCCACGTCGAGGACGTGCTCGTGCTTGGCCGTCTCCTGCCGGGCGCGGAAGTCGGGGTGGTAGAGGTACTGACGGCGGCCGGCGGCGTCGGTGCCGAGGGCTTGGATGTGGCCGCCGGGCTCGGGGCAGATCCACACGTCCGTCCAGGCCGGGGGGATGACGAGGGCTTTCACCCGGGCCAGTCGGCCGGGCTCCCGGATCGGGGCGCCGGTGGCGTCCCGGTAGCGGAAGCCACGCCCGCACCGCACGCGGGCCCAGCCGGGCCGGGACGGATCGCTGGTGGTCAGACGGGCCATCGGGCGGACTCCTCGCGGACGGGGCGGGCGGTCGGTGCCGGGGCGGCGGTCAAGAGCCGGGCCGGAGCGTGTCGTGGAGCAGCTGCAGGGCCGCCCGCACCGTGCCGGCCCGGACGGTCTGCGGCTCGGATCCGGACAGCGGCGGCGCGGCCGTACGGCTGCCGTCCGGTCCGGCCACCGCGACGAAGACGGTGCCGGGCGGTCGGCCGTCCTGTGGCGCCGGCCCGGCGACGCCGGTGGTGGCGAGCCCGTAGGTGGCGCCCGTGGCCTTCCGTACCCCGTGGGCCATCCAGGCGGCCACGTCGGGGTGCACCGGGCCGGTGTCCGCGAGGAGTTCGGGGTCGACGCCGAGCAGCGTCGACTTGGTCTCGGTGGCGTAGGCGACGATCCCGCCGAGGAAGACCGGTCCGGCGCCGGGGGCGTCGGCCAGCACGGTGGCGAGGCGCCCGGCGGTCAGGGACTCGGCCACCGCGACGGTGTGGCCGGTGGCCGTCAACGCTGCGGTGATCTGCCGGGCCAGCACCCCGGCGTCCTCGGCGCGTGCCGTGGCGGCGCCTGCGGCCGCGTGCCCGTCCGGCGCGGTTCGGTGCGGCATGGTGATCGCCCGCCGGATCAGTGCTCGACGGTGACCCGGAGGGTGTCCAGGCCGGGGTCCGCGCTGTCGGGGACGAGCATGCCCGCCTTCGTGCCGGTGACCAGGTAGTCGATGACCTCCTGGTCGAGGCGCTCGCCGGGGAGGGCGGCGGGGATGCCGGGCGGGTAGGGGGTGAGCATCTCGGCCGCGATCCGGCCGGCGGCCTTCTCGGCGGGGACCTGCTCGGTGGGGCCGAAGAAGGCGTCGCGCGGCAGCAGCACCTGCTCCAGCCGCAGCCGGGCGGGCTCCGGGAGGTGCACCTGCCCGGCCGGGCGCAGGTCGGGGGCGATCGCGGCCAGCTCGCGCAGGCCGTCGATCAGGGCGCCGACGGTGGTGGTGTCGTCGGCGTGGGTGAGCTGGGCGCTGATCCTGCGGTGGTCACACAGGTGCAGGGCGAGCTGGTGGTGGGAGCGCAGCCAGTCGCCGGCGCGGTAGCCGGTGGTGCCGAGCCCGGTGATGTCGACGATCACCTGGAGCGGGTCGAGGTCGAACGCGCGGTCGGGCCCGCAGAAGTCCGTGCGGCCGTGGACGTGCAGGCCGTCGATGCCTTCGATCCGCCGGCGGACTCCGTCGGCGAGGTCGAGGGCGTGGTCGAAGAGGGTGCGGCCCTGCTGGACCATCTGGCGGCGCCAGCCGTCGAGGGCCGCGTAGACGAGGGTGGAGGGGCTGGTGGTGCCGAGCAGGTCCTCGCACTGCTTGAGGGCGGCCGGGTCCACGCGGTCGCCCTGGAGGTGGAAGACGGAGCTCTGCTCCAGCCCGGAGCCCATCTTGTGGACGGAGGTGACGCACAGGTCCGCGCCGGCGTCCATCGCCCAGCGCGGCAGGCGGGGGTGGAAGGGCAGGTGGGCGCCCCAGGCCTCGTCCACGATCAGCGGCCTGCCCGCCGCGTGGCAGACCTTCGCGATCGCTTCGAGGTCGGCGCAGGTCCCGTAGGGGGTGGGCGAGGTGGCCAGGGCGCCCCGGGCGTCAGGGTGCGCCTCGAAGGCGGCGCGGAAGGACTCGGCGGAGGGCGGGTGGGCCAGGTGCAGGCCCGGGTCCCACTGCGGATCGACCCAGACCGGGCGGATCCCGGCGACGATCAGTCCGGCGACCACCGACTTGTGCACGTCCCGGCCCACCAGCAGCTTCTCGTGCGGGCCGGCGACGGCGAGCATCGCGGCCTTGACGGACAGCGAGCTGCCGCAGGTGGAGAAGAAGGTGTGGTCCGCGCCGACGGCTTCGGCCATCAGCTCCTGAGCGTGCTTCAGGATGCCGCGGGAGTCGGTGCGGTCGTCGAGTCCGCCGGTGGCCAGGACATCGGCGCGGAAGACGTCGGCGCCGAGCGCGCGGACGACCCGTGGGTCGGCGCCGCGGCCCTGCTTGTGCCCTGGCGGGGTGAACACGGTCAGGGGGTTGGCGTGAAAGGCGGCGAGTGCTTCGAGTACCGGTGCCTGGGACTGGTCCATGCCGCGGCGTCTGCCCGGCGGCGGGGCGGAGAAACGGCCCACCCGCCGCGAGACCGTGGCGCTACCCGGCGGTGCTCCGGGGCGCGTCGGAGACCGGCAGGCCCGCCGGGTGGGGGTGCGGGGTGGTGCGGACGTGGGGCTGGATGGTGAGGACCTGGTCGGTGCCGGTGATGCTGAGCAGGCGCAGCAGTTGGGGGCCGGGGCCGGAGAGGATGAGCCAGACGTCGGCGGCCTGGGCGTCGTGGTGGGCCCTGAGGAGGGTGTTGAGGCAGGCGGAGTCGCAGAAGGTCAGGGCGGCGAGGTCGACGACGAGCACGGCCGGGCTGTCGGCGATGGCCTTGGCGAGCGCGTCCTGGAGGAGAGGGCTGGTGGTGTGGTCGGCTTCTCCCTCGACGCGGCACACGATCGCCGGCACGGCGGCCTGGTGACTGCTGGTCGCCAGGCGCTGCGGGCCGTCGGGGCGGGCCAGGCCGTGCTGCGGGGACGAGGCGGTGGACATGGCCGGCTCCTCTCACCGGGCGGCTGCCGTCGCCCGCCGGTGCGGGCGGACGTCGTGACCGGCGGCCACGCCCGGGCGGGTCGGGCGGACGCCGGTACGTTCGGGCGTCTGCCCGTGCCGGCGGTCTCGATGCGCGGCGGCACGGGTCGTCCGGTGGCGGAGCCGCGGAGCAGGTTTGGGCCGGCGCGTTCGGGTGAGAAGGACGGCGGGAGCGATCCCGGCCCATCCCCCCCGGGCCCGTGGAGCGCTCCGGCAGTGGAGGCCCGGCCGTCGGCATCCCCCCGACCGGCGGCCGGGCCCGCTCAGCTGTCCTGCAGTCGCAGCCGCCCGGCGACGGGAACGCGCCCGGAGGCGTCCGATCCGGTGGGCGCCGCAGTGCGTCGCTGCCGGTCGCCGAGGCCTTCGAGCGCGATGATGAGGGCGAGCGCCGGGGCGGCCGGCGCGGGACCCAGGACGAGGGCGGGCACGTGGCTGCGCAGGATGCCGGGCTGGGGGAGGTGCTCGCCGACGTGCTGGCCGCTGCCCACCGCCTGGCGCCCCGGGAGATCCCCGGGCTGGTGCAGGCGGCCGCGGTGCGGCTGGGGCTGTCGAGGGCGAGCGTCTACCTCGCGGACCTGCAACAGCAGCACCTGGTCGCGCTGCCCACACCCGCCCAGGCCGAGCTCCTCGTCCGCAGCGGGTCGGCCGCGCTGGAGACGCTCGTGGTGGACACCTCGCTGGCCGGGCGCGCCTACCGCACCGAAGCGGTGCAGACCACCGAAGACGGGGGAGCCGAGTCGGGCTGGCTGCCGCTGGTGGACGGGATCGAGCGCCTCGGCGTCCTGAAGGTCAGCGCCCCGCGCCTGGACCCGCCGGCACTGGCGCGCTGCCGGGCACTGGCCTCGCTGACCGCCCTGATCCTGGTCAGCAAGCAGCACCAGAGCGACGTGCTGGCCCAGACGATGCGGACCCGGCCGATGACACTGCAGGCCGAGCTGCTCTGGGCGTTCGTGCCGCCACGGACCATCGGCACCACCGAGGTCACCTCCGCCGCCGCCCTGGAACCCGCCTACGAGATCGGCGGGGACGCCTTCGACCACAGCCTCGCCGGCCGGCGCCTGCACCTGACCCTGCTGGACGCCATGGGCCACGACCTGGCCTCCGGCGGCTGCAGCGCCGTGGCGCTCTCCGCCTGCCGCTCCACCCGCCGCGCCGGCGGCGGCCTGGCCGACATCGCCGAGCAGATCGACCGGACCCTGGCCCGCTGGATCCCGGACCGGCTGCTCACCTGCGTCCTCGCCGATCTCGACATCGCCACCGGCCGCCTCGACTGGATCAACTGCGGGCACCCGGCGCCGCTGCTGCTCCGGGCCGGCCGCATCGTGACCGGCGCACTCGAACGGCCGGCGCACCTGCCGCTGGGCCTGAACGACCCCGGCCTGCCCGCGCCGGCGGTCCACACGGCCCGGCTCCAGCCCGGCGACCGGGTGCTGATGTTCACCGACGGCGTCACCGAGGCCCGCTCGCCGGACGGCGAACTGTTCGGCGAGGCCCGCCTGGCCGACACCGTCGCCCGGGCCATGGCCGACGGACTGCCCGCACCGGAGGCGCTGCGCAGGCTGATCCAGCAGATCCTCCACCACCAGGACCAGCGACTGCGCGACGACGCCACCATCCTCCTGACCGAGTGGCATCCCAGCCGCGATCCCGGTCAGGGACCGGCCCGCGGAGTCCGATAGCGGAGCCCGGGGCGCGGCTGCGCCCGCGTGCTCCGGCTGTCGCGTGCGGCGTACGACGGCCTGGAGTGGGAAGGCGCGGCTGAGCAGGTGCCGGCAGGAGCCCCTGCGGACGTCCAGGAGGTGGTGGCCATGACCGTCCACCAGCGTTACCGCGTGACGCTGCCCGGCCCGGTCGGAGCACATGCCGACCCGGCGGTGCTCCTCGTGCGTCTCGTCCACGGCATCGCACCCGGCGGAGACCTCGTGTGGGCCGATGCGGGCGGCCGGTGGCGGCTGCGGATCGACGGCGAGGTGGCGACGGTGCTGACCGCCCCCGCCGGTTATGACACCTCGTGCCCGCTGCACGCCGTGCCGATGCCCTGAGCCTTGGCCGGCCGTGCCCGGACTCGTGTCATGCCGGGACTCGTGCTCGGCCGGACGGCCTACCGGGCGGGAGCCGGCCAGGGGCGGCCGGTGAGGGCGGCGGCGACGTGGTGGAGGTTGGCGGCCATCGCCTTGCCGGTCGAGTGCGCCCAGGCGTGGCCCTTCTCGTCATCGAGGTAGTCGGGGCCCGGGCCGGGGCCGAGGTGCCAGTACGTCCACGCCTGCGCCGGGACGGTGTAACCGATGTCGACCAGGCCACCGCAGATCTCGCTGATGACATGATGGGCGCCGTCCTCGTTGCCGGTCACCACCACGCCGGCCACCTTGCCGTAGGCGATCGGCACGTCGCCGTCGTCGGTCTCGGAGATCATCGCGTCCATCCGCTCCAGCACGCGCTGGGCGACGGAGGACGGCCGCCCGACCCAGGTGGGGGAGGCGACGATCAGGATGTCGGCGGCGAGGAGCTTGTCGTGGACGCGGGGCCAGTCGTCCCCGTCGCCCAGGTCGGTCTTCACCCCGGGTTTGAGGTCGAGGTCGACCGCGCGGACGGTCTCCACCTGGACACCGCGGCTGGTCAGTTCGGTGCCGACCACGGCGGCCAGGGCCTCGGTGTTCGACGGCTCGGGGGACGGCTTGAGGGTGCAGTTGATGATGAGAGCTCGCATGCGCCTCGGCTACCCCGGATCGCCGCACTCATGGCCCGGATTCGGCGGTGCACGGCTGCTCAGTACGGCAGCGGGCGTCCGGAAGGGGTGCGCAGGTCCAACGGGGGCCGCGGGCGCTGCGGGGCGGGTCGCTTGACCACCTTGATCCTGATCATCTCCACCACCTTCTCGGTCACCGGACGTCTTTCCCCGGAGGCTCGGTCCCATGCCCGCGACGACCGGTCAGTGGCGGGCGGCCCAGACCGGGCCGTCGGGGTAGGCGTACTCCTTGAGCGAGGCCGGGTGCATCTGTGCGCTCAAGCCGGGCAGGGTCGGCGCGAGGTAGTGGCCGCCGGCGATGCGGACGGGGTCGACGAAGTGCTCGTGCAGGTGGTCGACGTACTCGATGACCCGGTCCTCGGTGGTGCCGGAGACGGCGACGTAGTCGAACATCGACAGGTGCTGGACCATCTCGCACAGCCCCACACCGCCGGCGTGCGGGCAGACGGGGACGCCGAACTTCGCGGCGAGCAGCAGGATCGCGAGGTTCTCGTTGACGCCGCCGACCCGGGCGGAGTCGATCTGCACGATGTCCACCGCGCCGGCCTGGAGCAGCTGCTTGAAGACGACCCGGTTGGCGATGTGCTCGCCGGTGGCGACCTTGACGGGGCTGACGGCGGCGCGGACGGCCGCGTGGCCGAGGATGTCGTCGGGGGAGGTGGGCTCCTCGATCCAGTACGGGTCGTACGGGGCGAGGGCGCGCATCCACTCGATCGCCGGTGCCACGTCCCATCGCTGGTTGGCGTCGACGGCGATGCGGATGTCCGGCCCGACCGCCTCCCGGGCGGCCCGCATCCGCCGTACGTCGTCCGCCAGGTCCGCGCCGACCTTCAGTTTGATCTGGGTGAAGCCGTCGGCGACGGCCTCCCGGGCGAGGCGGGTCAGCTTCTCGTCGGAGTAGCCGAGCCAGCCGGGGGTGGTGGTGTAGGCGGGGTAGCCGCGTTCGAGCAGGCGGGCGGTGCGCTCCCGGCGGCCGGGCTCGGCGCGGCGGAGGATCGCGAGCGCCTCCTCGGGGGTGAGGGCGTTGCCGAGCCATCGGAAGTCCACCTGGGCGACCAGCTCCTCGGGGGACATCTCGGCGAGGAAGCGCCAGACGGGCCGGTCGGCGCGCTTGGCGGCCAAGTCCCAGGCGGCGTTGACGACGGCTCCGGTGGCCATGTGGATGGCGCCCTTCTCCGGTCCGAGCCAGCGCAGTTGGGGGTCGTGGACGAGCGTGCGGGCGAACGCACCGAGATCGGCGCAGACCGCCTCGACGGACAGGCCGACCACGTAGGGCGCGAGGGCCGCGATGGCGGCGGCCTGCACGTCGTTGCCGCGTCCGGTGGTGAAGGCGAGCGCGTGACCCTCCAGTCCGTCGCCGGCGTCGGTGCGCAGCACCACGTAGGCGGCGGAGTAGTCGGGCTCGGGGTTCATGGCGTCCGAGCCGTCCAGCTGCTCGGAGGTGGGGAAGCGGACGTCCAGGACGTCCAGCGAGGTGATGACGGCGGACGAGGGCATGGCGGCAACTCCTGTGAGGGACAAAGTCGGTACGGCGGGGCGGGCGGCCGGTGACGGCCGTCCGGGTCACTCCTGGACCTTGCCGCCGGTGATCCGGGAGATGGCGAGGGCGACCAGGATGATCAGGCCGTTGAGGGCGCCGATCCACTGGGCGGGGACGCCCGCCAGCGTGAGGACGTTCTGGATCATGAAGAGCAGCAGGATGCCGCAGAACGCGCCGAACATCGTGCCCTTGCCGCCGTTCAGGCTGATCCCGCCGATGACGGCGGCGGCGAAGACGGTGAAGATGTAGCCGTTGCCCTGGGCGGAGGCGACCGAGGCCAGGCGGCCGGACAGCATCAGCCCGGCCAGGGCGGCGAGGGTGCTGCCGCTGACGATCACCGTCCACAGCACCCGGTCGGTCCGGATGCCGGCCGCCCTCGAAGCGTCGACGTTGCCGCCGATGGCGTAGAGGGAGCGGCCGAAGCCGGTCCAGCCGAGCACCACGATCGCGATCGCGAACAGGGCCAGGCAGGTCCAGATGGAGACGGGCACCCCGAACCACTCGGCGGTGCCGAGGTAGAGCATCGACTCCGGCAGCTGGAAGAAGGTCTGACCGCCGGAGATGCCGGTGAGGATGCCGCGCAGCACGATGAGCATGCCGAGGGTGACGATGAAGCCGTTGAGGCCGAAGCGGATGATCAGCAGCGAGTTGACCACGCCGACGAGCACCCCGACGGCCAAGGTGACCGGCACCGCCCAGGCGCCGGGGAGCAGGCCGAGCCCGTGGCCCGCGCCGGCCGGGACGACCAGCCAGGCCGCGACGCCGGGGGCGAGGCCCATGGTCGACTCCAGGGAGAGGTCCATCTTCTTGACGATCAGGATCATCGTCTGGGCGAGGACCAGCAGGGCCATCTCGGACATGGTCTGCAGGACGTTGAGGAGGTTGTCGGCCTGCAGGAAGACGGGGTTGACGATCTGTCCGACGATCGCGATGACGACGATCGCGGGGACGAGGGCGAGGTCGCGCAGCCGGGCCAGGGGTATCCGACCGCCGAGCAGCGCGGTGCGCGGGGGCCTGGGCTCCACGGCCCCGGCGGCCGCGTCCGCGAGGACGGTTTCAGGCATCGAGGTCCACTCCTTCCATCGCGGCCACGAGCTCGTGGTCGTGCCAGCCGCGGGTCATCTCCGAGGTCACCCGGCCCTGGAACATCACCAGGACCCGGTCGCACATGCGCAGGTCGTCGAGTTCGTCGGAGGCAATGAGCACGCCCGTGCCGCTCTGCGCCGTCTCCTCGACCTTGCCGAGGAGGAACTCCTTGGAACGCACGTCCACGCCGGCGGTCGGATTGATCAGCACCAGCAGGCGGGGGTCGTCCGCCAGGGCCCGGGCCATCACGACCTTCTGCTGATTGCCGCCCGAGAGTGCGGAGACGGGCAGCTCGGGCCCGGGCGTCTTGACCGCCAGCCGCTCGATCATGTCGCCGGCGAGCTGGTCCCGCCGCCTGCGGCTGAGGAATCCGTGCCGGCCGAGCCGGTGCGGCACGGAGAGCGTGGCGTTGTCGGCGATCGACATGCCGGGCACGAAACCCTGGTGGTGCCGGTCCTGCGGGACGAACCCGGCACCGGCGGCGAGCGCGGCGGGCACGCTGCCGGGCCGGGGCCGCCGCCCGGCGATCGCCACCTCGCCCGCCTGGGCCGCCCGCAGCCCCACGACGGTCTCGGCGACCTCGGTACGACCGCTGCCGGCGGCCCCCGCCAGCCCGACGATCTCCCCGGCGCCCACCTCGAAGGTCACCTCGCCGTAGGCACCGGCAGTGGCCAACTCCCGCACCGACAGGGCCGGTGCGCCGGTGAGGGCGAGGCTGCCGGAGCGCCTGGGCGGCCGGTCGCCGGCCGCCTCACCGGTCATCGCCGCGACCAGCTCGGTGCGGGGGAGTTCCGCGACCGGCGTGGTCACCACGTGCCGGGCGTCGCGGAACACCGTCACCATGTCGCAGATGTCGTAGACCTCCTGGAGGTGGTGACTGATGAACAGGAAGGTCACGCCCTGGCGCTGCAGATCGCGGATCCGGTCGAAGAGGCGGGCGATGGCCGCGCCGTCGAGCTGGGCGGTCGGCTCGTCCAGGATGATGAACCGGGCACCGAAGGACAGCGCCCGGGCGATCTCCACGAACTGCCGCTGCTCCACGCTCAGATCGCCGGCCGAGGTCTGCGGGTCCACGTCCACGGACCAGGTCGCCAGCAGCTCCCGCGCCTGCCGGCGTACGGCCGGCCAGCTGATGAGCCCGCTGCGGCCGTGGCCGTGCCGGTTCAGGAACAGGTTCTCGGCCACCGTCAGGGTGGGGATGATCGTGGACTTCTGGTAGACGCAGGCCACCCGCTGCCGCCAGCCGTCGCGGTCCGCCAGCCGTGGAGCCGCCCTGCCGCCGAAGGCGACCGTCCCCGCGTCGGGGGCCTGCAGGCCGGTGAGGACCGACACGAGCGTCGACTTGCCGGCTCCGTTGCGGCCGACGAGTGCGTGGGTCTCGCCGGGCCTGATGGTGATCCTGGCGCCGTCGAGGGCCACCGTCGGACCGAATCGTTTGACCACGCCCGTCGCCTCGACGACGGGCGGGCCCGAGTGGGGCCGTCCGTCGTCCGCCTGGGCGGGCGCGGGGTTGGCTGTCCGCTCCCCGTCGCTCATCACAACCGCCTTGTCATTGTCAGCCGTTGGGTGCTGGACCGGGGAGGTCAGCCGAGGTTGTTGCCCCACAGGGAGGAGTCGTCGCTCTTGACGCTGGGCACCCCGCCGTAGCTGCCGCCGTCGGCGGTGACCAGGGGAGCGGGGAGCTGGTCCTCCAGCAGGCCGGGACGGACCTGGATGATGGTGCTGTCGTGGTCGGTCTTGCCCGGCGCGAACGTCTTCTTCTCGATCGCCGCCTGCAGGTAGGACAGGGCGTACTTGGCGTACAGGTCGGCCGGTTGGGAGACGGTGGCGTCGATCTTGCCCGCCGCGATGGACTTGAGCTCCTCGGGGATGCCGTCGTTGGACACCACGAAGACGTGCTTCGGGTCCGTCGGTGCGACCAGCAGGCCCTTCTGCTTCAGCACTTGGAGCGTGCCGGCCAGGGCGAAGCTGGACTCCATGTAGACGCCCTTGACGTCCGGGTTGGCCGTCAGGTCGGTCTGGAGCTTCTGCGCGGCGACCGCGCCGTCCCAGTTGGTGGCCTCCCCGAGCACCTTGATGCCGGGGTAGTCCTTCTTCATGCAGTCGTCGAACGCCTCGGTGCGGTCCCGGCCGTTGATCGAGTCGAGGCCGCCCTCCAGCATGACGACCTTGCCCTGGCCGCCCAGCTTCGTGCCGAGGAACCGGCAGGCCTTCTCGCCGTAGGCGCGGTTGTCGGCCCGCACCACCATGAACACGCTGCCGCTGTCGGGACGGGTGTCGATGGTGACGACCGGGATCTTCTTCGCCTCCAGCTGCGCCAGCGTCGGCGCGATGGCGGCGGTGTCCTGCGGCGCCATCGCGATCCCCTTCACCCCCTGGCTGATGAAGGTCTGCGCGTTGGCGGTCAGCTTGGCGACGTCGTTCTGCGAGTTAGTGGTCTTCAGCGACAGGCCCAACCGGCTTGCGTACTGCGGCGTGTACTTGATGTACGAGTTCCAGAAGTCGGTGTCGGAACGCGGGTAATCGACACCGACCAGCGGCGCGCCGCCCGACGCGGCGGTGGCGCCCGAGGTGCTGCTGCAGGCGCTGAGCAGAGCCAGGGCGGACATGGCCGAGGCGGCGGAGCAGAGTGCGGTCCTGAGTCTCATCGGTACTTCCTCGCGCTGGTCCCTGTGAGCGGGAGAGAGCTGTGCCGGGCGGTAGCTGAGGTGGGCCGCCGCATCGGAGAGATGGGATGTATGTATAGGCGGCGAGGCGGGGTGATGTCTAGGCATCGAGCAATATTGCAGGCAGTGTGGGTGATTGGAGAGGTGAGGGAGTGTCGGCCTGCGGGCAAAAATCCCATCAATCCTGCCGCGCCTGTTGACAGCGGGGCTTGAATGGACGAACTTCGTGGGGGGCCGGCGCCGGCGGGCGTCCGGTACTGCCCGTCAGCGGCCGTGCCGGGGGCGGTGGTTGCGCTCTCGCCCACGGCGGTGGAGCGCAACCAGGGCGGCGGCGAGCGCCAGGACCACGGTGGCGGCGCCGAGGAGTGCCCAGGCCACCGTGGGCGCGAGCTGTCCGTCGGCTTCGGCTTCGGCCTCGGCTCCGGCTTCGGGCGACTCGGCCGGGGTGGTGCCGTTGGCCGTGGGGCTTGGCGCCGGGCTGCCGGTCTGGCCAGGGGGTGCGGCGGTCAGCACGGTGCGGCCGCCTTCCTGGGTGAGGGCGAAGGTGAGTCCTTGCACGGTGAGCGTTGCGCCGGAGACGGTGGCCGGCCGGCCGCCCACGGTGAGGGCCGGGCTGCCGGTCGGCAGGATGATCTTCGCGCCGGTGACGGCGGTGAGCTGCCGCAGCGCCGTGGCTGATGCCGCGCTCAGGTCGAGCACGGCCGACGGGCCGGTGAGGGAGACCTCGCCGGACGAGGAGAGCGAGGTGCCGGTCACGGCGAGCGTGCCCCTGGCCACCGTGGTGGCGCCGGTGCGGGAGTCGGCGGTCAGGGTGGTCGTCGCGGTGCCGTCCTGGGTGAGCGAACCGGCGCCGGAGAGCGGCGGCAGGGTGGTGGGCGTCCGGAGGTTCTGGATCATCAGCGACCCGTCGTCGAGGATCCGGTCGAGCGGGCTCCCGGTACGGAGGCTGCCGTCGGCGCCGGCGTCGACGCCGCCTTTGCCCGACCCGAGCCGCAGGGTCGCGCCCGGCTGGATGGTCGTGGAGCCGTCGTAGAACTGGGCGACGGCGAAGGTCACGTCGTTGCCGCTGGTGCCGGCGATGACCACGTCACCGGCACCCGGGGCGCTCAGGGTGTCGTGGTACTGGCCGCCGCCGATCGGCAGGCCGAGGGTGACGGGCCCGTTGTAGTCGAAGGTCAGGCGGGAGCGCTGCCGGTTGGCGTGCAGGTTGACGTAGGCCGTGCGGGCCGTGCCCGGCAGGAAGATCCGGTGGGTGGTGCCGTCGCCCCAGTGGACGTCCGCGCCTTCGATGTTGGTGCCGCGCTTGTTCAACTGGTGAGGCACGGTCTGCCAGTTCAGGCCGGAGTCGCTCAGTGCGGGCGCGGCGTCGTCGGTGTTGTCGCTGTAGCTGTAGACCCCGGTCAGGATGACCTTGCTGCCCGGGCGGGAGTGGACGTTGACGTCGTTGCCGTACTCCCGGCTGAAGAAGTCCTGGCGCTGGACGACGGTCTGGTTCAGCGGGGTGTCGATGATCCACGAGCCGCGGTTGACCACGGCGCGGGCGTTCGGCAGGTCGGCCGTGCAGGTGGTGGCGGCGTAGTCGGCCCCGGTGCCGATGTCGAGCACTCCGGAGAAGGGGTTGGTGCCGCAGAGCTGGAGGGTGCCCCACGTGTTGCGGGGCTGGAGTATCGTGCCGGAGCCGCTGATCACGCCGAGGTTGAAGGCGCGGGTGAGGGAGAGGATCAGGGTGCCGTCGACCCGGATGTTGTCCTGGTTCTGCTGGTAGCCGGGCGTGTTGTAGGGGAAGGCGCCGATCAGGCCGGTGGCCCCGCCTGTCCCGTACTGGAGGGTGGCCCCCGAGTCCACGGTCACCGCCGGCTGGTCGGGGCTGTCGATGACCACGTACGGATGGTTGCCGCCGGGCACCGTGACGGACTGCCGAGGGGTGGGGAGGGTGAAGGTGCTGTCCTTGCTGAGGACCAGGGTGCCTGTTCCGGTGATCCGCAGGGTCCCCTTCCCGCTGATGACGCCGGGGTAGGTGTGGATCCCGGGCGGCACGGTGACGACGGCGCTCCCGTCCAGGACCACGTCCCGGCCCGCGAGCACCGAGGAGGTGATGTCCCCGGCCGCTGCCGAAGCTGCCGGGGCCGAGGCCACGGGCATGGCCGTCGTCGCCGCTACGAGGGCGAACGCCGGCAGCGCACGGCGGGCACGCTTCATCGAAAGTGCACTTCCAGGATCCGGGTGGCGGTCACCCGGGTATGTTAACGCTCACAATTGTGAGCGCTCACTATGGTGCCAAGACTTCTGATGGCCTGGCAAGCGGACGGCCGGGACGAGGAGCAGTTCACCGGTCTTGCGGGCGAGGACGTCGCGGGCGGCGGCCGGGAGGGCGTCGTCGGTGATGAAACACTCGACCTCCGCGAGGGCGGCGAAGCTGCTCAGCCCGACGACGCCCCACCTGGTGTGGCCGGCCAGCACGACCGTACGGCCCGCCGAGGCGATCAGGGCCCGATTGGTCTGCGCCTCCGCGAGGTCGGGCGTGGTGAGGCCGGCCCGCTCGCTGACGCCGTGCACACCCAGGAACAGCAGGTCGGTGGGCAGGGACCGGATCGCCTGGTCCGCCAGCGTCCCCACCAAGGCCCCCGACCGGGTGGGAGTGCCGCCGGACAGGACCACCGACGGCCCGGCCGTTCCGGCGTGGCGGCCGGCCTCCGCCAACAGGTCCGCGACCGGTAGGGAGTTGGTCACCACCGTCAGATCCGGGATCTCCGGCAGCCGAGCCGCCACCGCCAGGGCCGTGGGCCCGGCCGCGAGGGCCACCACGGCGCCCGGCGCCACCAGCCGCACCGCCGCATCGGCCAGTGCGGCCTCGGTACCCGCCCGGTCGGGCTCGGGGGCAGGCCGGGCCCTGCCCCGCCCGGCCGACTCCACCGCCACCGCCCCGCCGTGCACCTTGCGCACGACGCCCTGGCGGACCAGCACGTCCAGGTCACGGTGGACGGTCACGCTCGACACGCCCAACCGGTCGACCAGTGCGGCGATGCGGATCCCGCCGGTCGAGCGGACCGTCTCCAGGATCAACTCCCGGCGCCGAGAGGTGAGCACCATCTGATCAGTCACGGAGGCCCTTTCGGACGAGGAGACGCGCCGCTGTTCCGGCCCGCTGCGAGCCGGGCCCTGCGGCGGGCGGGACGCGCAGCCGCGAGGGTCGCGGGACGCTCGAGGGACGGAGCGGCGGCGGGAGGAGCGCGGCGAGGGCGTCGGCGTACCCGGTGCCGGCGTACCCGGCGCCGGGGTGCGGAGACCGACGAGACGGCCTCCCGACCGGGGACAGTCTGCCAGAGCCGCGCCCGTGGACATGACGCCCGGTGCCGCTCTTGCGGGTGGCGTCGGACAGTGGGCGCGTTGTTGGAGGGCCCCTCGTGCGCGATACCGGGTGAGGAGGGCGCGTGCCGCGGCGGCGCCCGCCCGGCGTGAGCCGTACGAGGGGCCCTACGCCGACGGGCCGGGCGGCTGCGCGCTGGAACCGTTCGGAGGCCTCCGGGGTGCCCGGGGTGCCCAGGGTGGCTGGCTCGGCGAGCAGCGGTGCGCCGGCGGCCGGACGCACGGTGGTCGTGGGAAGCCTCGGGGTCGGGACCGGGGCCGGCCCGGCTCGGTCGGGGCCGGGGTGTACAGGGACGTGGGCCGCAGGGAGTGGCGGGTCGGTCTACGGGGTCATGGTCAGCGCGGGCGTCATGTCGGAGGTCCCATGGGTGAGTGCGCCCGGGCCGGTGGCGCCGTCGGAGCTGACGAAGCGCAGTTCGTGGGCGGTGCCGCCCGCGTTGCCGATGGCGAGCAGGAGGGTGGACTGCTTGGCCGCGTAGGCGTTCTGGACGAAGGAGGTGATGTCCACGGTGATGTCGCGGCCGTCGACGGCGTTGCCCTGGTGGGTGCCGCCGCCTTCGGGGACGAGGGTCGAGCCCAGGGTGAAGGCGGCCGACCTGGCGACGGAGGAGGCCGTCGCGGTGAAGCTCGGGCGGTTCTGCCAGGTCATCGTGGAGACCGGGCAGGACGTGCCGCCGCCGGTGCAGGTGGTGTCACTCACCGGCTGGACGAGCAACTGGTCGGTGTCGGTCGCCGGCACGGCGGAGTAGCGGTGGCCGACGTAGGTGAGGTGCAGGGTGGCCTGCGTCGGTGCCTTGGTGAGGCTGCCGAGCGGGAACTGGAGGTAGGAGAGCTTCCCGTCACCGGATCCGGTGGTGTACTGCTCGCCCATCAGGCCGACCCCGGTATTGCGGGTGATGAGGGTCAGGTCGGCGGAGTTGTTCGTGCTCTGGTCGCCGCTCCACGCGCCCACCCAGGTGTCGCCGCTGGTCACGGCGCCGGGCTTCACGTTCCGGGTCTGACCGCTCGCGTCGGTGTAGGTGGTGGTCAGCGTGCCGATGCCGCTGGTCGTCAGCGGCAGCTGGCCGGTGTACTCGACGAGCCGGCCGGCGACGCGGAGGTTGTTCAGCGTCACGTTCGTGGTGCCGTTCAGCGTGCTGCTGGTGTTCTGCCGCGAGAACCACACGTTGTCGAGGATGAAGGTGCCGATCGGGGTCCTGGGGTAGCCGTACGTGGTGCCCGACCCGTCGGGGTTAGGGGCGTAGCCGTAGGTCGCCTGCTGGTCGGCGGTGATGGTCTGGGTTGATCCGTTGCCGCCGCCCAGCCAGAGCGGGCCCTGGGTGAAGCGGGAGGTGTCGATCGAGCTGTTCCGCACCACGATGCTCTGGATGCGCGGGTACGGGTTGGGGCCGTTGTGCGTGTAGATGCCGCCGGCCCACGGCGACACGGAGTTGAAATTGTCGAACGTGTAGTCGGTGAGCCGGTATCCGTACGGACTCCAGCCGATCCGGATCGCGTTGCCGGCCGCGACGGACCAGTTCAGCGTGTTGCTGACCGAGATGCTCTTCGAGTCCTCGGTGTCCCAGTGGTAGGAGTCGAACCCGAGGTAGCCGGCGACGGCGTCGTGGGCGGCTACCGTGTTGACGTAGCCCTGGACGTCGGCGCCGGCGGTGCCGAGCTGGAAGTTGTTCCACACGCCGGAGGCCAGCGGGGTGAACCCGTCGCTGGGGTTGTAGTGGCCGGAGGCGAACGCGTCGTCGTTGCCGAGGGTGAAGACGCCGTCGGCGGTGATGTCCTGGCCGCTGGCGAAGTCCGTCCCGTCGATCCACGGCTGGCGGTACGGGGTGAGGGCCTTGATGTTGGTGAACGTCACCCGGTCGGCGCTGTGGGTCTCGTAGTTCCACTGCTTCGCGTTGCGCTCGTAGGTGTCGTTGAACGTGATGTCCGAGGAGTGCATGACCATGACGCCGCCCTGGTGCTGGCTGCGGTAGGCGTCGTGCGAGTCACCGCTGCCGGCGGCGTTGTAGTTCGCCACGCCGTTGCCGTCGAAGACGCCGCGGCCGTCGATCTCGATGTGGTTGGAGTTGACGATCCCGATCGCCGGTTCGAAGGCCTCCATGTACGCCTGGACGCGGTTCCTCAGCAGGGCCCCTTCGTCGGTGTAGATCTTCAGCTTGCCGCCGGTGAGCCTGCCGCCGTCCACGCCGTTGACCAGCAGGCCCGACCAGAGGTAGGTGCCGTTCGGGAAGTAGAGCGTGTTGAGCGCGGTCGGGTTGGCTCTGATGGTGTCGACGGCGCCCCGCAGGGCGTACGTGAGGTCGTCGGCGGCCATCGCCCGCACCTTGGGGTAGCGCACATTGACGGTGTTGGCGCTCACCAGGCTCCCGGGCGAGGTCGGCTGACCGGCGGGGACGGCGGTGCCGTCGACGGTCTTGCCGGCCATCGAGCTGGTCGTCGCGGTGGGAGCGCTCTGCGCTGCGCCGTTCGGGTGGGCGGCGAGGTAACGTGCCGCGAACTGCTGGAAGTTGAGGACTCCGGTCTGCAGGTTGACGCCTGAGCCGTCCGGCCCGCTGGTGGTGTCGGGGCGCCGCGCCGGGTCTTCCAACGGGTCGTTGACCACCGCCAGGTAGGGCTGGCCGGTGGCGTTGGTCGAGTCGCCGTTGACCATCACGATCGCCTCGTTGAGCCCGGCGGTTGCGGACAGCTGGAACGTCAGGGTGTGCCTGTCCGGGCTCACCGCGACGCTGCCGGCGGGGTAGTAGCGCGCCGGGTAGACGTTCACCGTGTCGATCGTGGTGCTCGGCAGCGCGACCGTGACCGTCGGGGTCCGGGAGTCGGACGCGAACCGCGCGATGTCGAAGTTGTGGCCGCTCTCGGTGTACTGCACGGCCTGGACGGGTGTGCCGGCGGCCTGCACCCGGTACTTGGCGGAGGCCACGTCCGGCGAGGTGGTCGCGCCGCCCCCTACGCCTGACGGCGCGTAGGTGTGGACCGTGACCGGGGTGGTGGCGGCGGCCGGTGCCGGGACGGTGCCGGTGCCGGCGAGTAGGAGGCTCGCGGTGAGGACGGCGCCTGCGGCCGGTCGGATCATGACTCTCTCCCCTCGAGGAGTTGACCGATCCAAGTGACCGGCGTGGCCGGGATGTTAATGGCGTATTTCCGGGGGCGTCAACGGTTGGCGCGCATGGGGCGCAGGGCATCGGACCTCACCTGCACGGCGGCTCAATTCTCGGATGTGACAAGGGGATTACGGATCCTGCGCGATGCCTTGCCTCGACGCTGTGGGCGGGCCTACGCTGTCGCCACCCTCGTGGATCGATAAAAGTTTCGGGAGTGCTCGTGGTGACAATGGCGGAGGTGGCTGCTCGGGCGGGAGTCACCAAGCAGACCGTCTCCAATGTGGTGGCCGGCAAGAAGGTGCGGCCGGAGACCCTGGTGAAGGTGAACACGGCGATCGCCGAGCTCGGCTACACGCCGAACCTGGTGGCGCGCTCGCTGCGCACGGGCAGCACCTCGACCGTGGGGCTGTTCGTGCCGTCGGTGGCCAATCCGTTCTACTCGGAGGTGGTCGAGGAGGTCGAGAACGTCCTGGTCGGCCACGGCTACAACCTGCTGCTGGCCACCACCCGCGACGATCCCGACTACACCCGCGCCCACCTGGAGAACCTCGCCGCCCGCTCGGTGGACGCCCTGCTGGTCGCCGGTGACAGCGGCGTCGAGCAGCAGCTGCCGATGCTCACCGCGGCCGCCTTCCCGGTCGCGCTGTTCGCCTGGGAGGGCGAGCCGCCCACCACCCTCCCGGTGGTGTCCATCGACTACGAGCACGCCGGCTTCCTGGCCGGCCGCCACCTGCGCGAGCTCGGCCACCGGGACGTCGCGGTGATCGCCGACCTGCCCGCGCACACGCTGCGCGTCGCCGGGCTGCGCCGGGCCTTCGCCGCCGACGGGCTGACCATCGACGACCGCATGGTGTTCACCCGCACCAGCGACGACGCCGCCGGCGGGTACGCCGCGGCCTGCGCGGCGCTGGCGGCGGATCCGCAGCTGACGGCGGTCTTCGGCACCCACGACGTGCTGGCGCTGGGCGCCATTGAGGCGGTGGTCCGGTCGGGCCGACGCGTCCCCGAGGACGTCAGCGTCGTCGGCTTCGACGACATCGCCCAGGTCGGCCGGATCGAACCTGCTCTGACCACGGTCACCTTCCCCAAGCGCGAGATGGCCCAGCAGGCCGTCGAACTGCTGCTGCGCGCCGTCGACTCCGGCCGGCCGCCGACCAACGTCATCTCCCTGCTGCGCCCGACCCTGACCGTCCGGGCGAGCAGCGCCCCGCCGCGCAGCTGACCCCGTGAGCGGCGGGCCGTGCCGCCTGCCGCCATCGAGACGAGCACCGAGACGAGTTCCCGAGAGACGAGCCCCGAGAGACGAGCCCCGAAAGGAACTGCCCCGCCGATGAACGACCTCGCCCCCCACGCCTACGTCGAAGACCCGTCGCCGGGCACCGGACGGCTGCGGCCGCGTGCCGCGTTCACCTCCGACCTGCCCGTGATCGGGCTGGACGGCGACTGGAGATTCCGGCTGGCGTCAGGGCTGGACGACCTCACCGGAGGCTTCGCCGAGCCGGAGTTCGACGACAGCGGCTGGGACCTGCTCGCCGTGCCGTCCTGCTGGCAGCTGACCGGCCTGCCGGGCGAGCCACGCTGCGGCGCCCCCGCCTACACCAACATCAGCTACCCGTTCCCGGTCGACCCGCCGCGAGTGCCCCGGGAGAATCCGACGGGGGAGTACCGCCGCGCGTTCGAGGTGCCGGAGGAGTTCCCGACGGGGGCGGCCGTCCTGCGGTTCGAGGGCGTCGACTCCGCGTTCGCGGTCTGGCTCAACGGCGCCAGGCTCGGCGACGGCAAGGGCAGCCGGCTGACCACCGAGTTCGACGCCTCCGCCGCGCTGCGGCCGGGCCGGAACCTGCTCGCGGTCCGGGTGCACCAGTGGTCCTCCGGCAGCTACCTGGAGGACCAGGACATGTGGTGGCTGTCCGGCATCTTCCGGTCGGTCGCCGTGGCCGCCCGTGGGGTCGAGGACTTCTTCGTCCACACCGCCTACGACCACACCACGGGCCGGGGCACCCCGGCCGTCGAGGTCACCGCCCCGACCGCGGTGACGCTGACGGTACCCGAGCTCGGCATCACCGCCGCCGACCCGGCCGGCCCGCACCCGGTCGACGGCGTCGAGCCCTGGTCGGACGAGCACCCGCGCCTGTACTCCGGCGAGCTGGTCTCGGCGGCCGGGGAACGGATCCCGCTGCGCATCGGCTTCCGTACCGTGGCCGTGGTGGACGGCGTGCTGACCGCCAACGGCCGGCCGATCCCCCTGCGGGGCGTCAACCGCCATGAGTGGCACCCGCTGACGGGGCGGACGCTGACCGAGCAGACCATGCTGGCCGACGTGCTGCTGATGAAACAGCACAACATCAACGCGGTGCGCACCAGCCACTACCCGCCCGACCGCCGCTTCCTGGACCTGTGCGACGAGCACGGGCTGTGGGTGTTCTGCGAGGGTGACCTCGAGACGCACGGCTTCGTGGCCGGCGGCTGGCGGCGCAACCCCAGCGACGACCCCGCCTGGCGCGCGGCCTACCTGGACCGGGCCGAGCGGCTGGTGGAACGGGACAAGAACCACCCCTCGGTCATCGTCTGGTCGCTGGGCAACGAGGCCGGTACCGGCTCCAACCTCGCCGCCGCGGCCGCCTGGATCAGGCGGCGCGACGACAGCCGCCTGATCCACTACGAGGGCGACTGGGCGAGCTGCTCCTACGTCGACCTGTACTCCCGGATGTACCTCGGCCTGGACGAGCTGGCCGCAGCCGGGCGCCGCCAGGAGCCCGTGACCGCCGACCCGGCCGACGACGCCCACCGCCGTTCGCTGCCGGTCGTGCTCTGCGAGTACGCGCACGCCATGGGCAACGGCCCCGGCGGGCTGGCCGAGTACCAGGAGGTCATCGAGGCGCACCCGCGGCTGGCCGGCGGGTTCGTCTGGGAGTGGATCGACCACGGGATCGCGCGGACCACCGAGCACGAGGAGTCCTTCCACGCCTACGGCGGCGACTTCGGGGAGGAGATCCACGACGGCAACTTCGTCGCCGACGGGCTGCTCTTCCCCGACCGCACGCCCTCGCCGGGCCTGGTCGAGTACAAGAAGGTCATCGAGCCGGTCCGGATCCGCGTCGACCCGGTGGCGCGGCAGGTCACCGTGCGCAACCTGCACCACGTCCGCCACAGCGGCTACCTGGACTTCCGCTGGAGTGTCGAGGTGGGCGGCGAGCCGGTCGGCTCCGGCGGCCTGGCCGTCCCTGCGACCGGACCGGGTGCGACGGGCACCGTCGACTGGCCCGCCGAGCTCACTGCCGCGCTCGACGCGGCGCGCAAGGGCGGCTCGGGTCAAGAGGTCTGGCTGACCGTCACCGCGGCGCTCGCAGCCGACGAGACCTGGGCCGGGGCCGGCCACGAGATCGCCTGGGGCCAGGGGCTGGTGGTTCCGGCGAGCCCGGCCGCCCCCTTCGCCCCGGTGGCGCCGACCCTCCACGAGGGGTACCTCGCGCTTGGTGCCGCGCGGTTCGACGCCCGGAGCGGGCTGCTGGTCCGGCTCGGCGACCTGGAACTCGACGGTCCGCGGCTGGACGTCTGGCGCGCCCCGATCGACAACGACCTGCTCGGGGCGTTCGCCGGGCCGCTGATCGACTCCTGGCTCGCCGCCGGCCTGCACCGGATGCGCCACGAGGTGCGGCGGGTCGAACCCGACGCCACGGGCCTCACGGTCACCGCCCGGCTCGCCGCCGCCGGGTCCTCCGCCGGGCTCGACGTGGTCTACCGCTGGACCGGCGGCGACGGGGCCCGGCTCCGGCTGGAGACCACCGTCACCCCCGACGGCGCCTGGCCGGTGCCGCTGCCCCGGCTGGGAGTCGCGATGTCGCTGCCGGGCACCGACGCCGAGGTCGAGTGGTTCGGCCCCGGGCCCGGCGAGGCGTACCGCGACTCCCGCGCCGCAGCGCGCGTCGGCCGCTACCGGTCGACCGTCTCGGCGATGCAGACCCCCTACGTCCGCCCGCAGGAGAACGGCAACCGCCACCACGTCCGCCACGCCCGGCTCACCGCCGCGGCCGGCACCCTGCTCGTCACCGGCGCCCCGGTCATCGACCTGACGGTGCGTCCATGGAGCACCGAAGCCCTCACCGCCGCGACCCACCAGCACGAGCCGACCCCCGACGGCAGGCTGCACCTGCACCTGGACCAGGCGCACCACGGCCTGGGCAGCGCGGCCTGCGGGCCGGGCCCCTCGGCACCGTCCGTGCTGGCGGCGGTCCCCACCACCTTCGGAATCGAGTTCGGCACCAGTTGGTAGGCGGGCCCCGCCCGCCGGCCGTTCAGCAAGGTCCCCCACCCGACGTCACCAAAGGGCCTCTCCCATGAACAGCACCGCCATACCCACCCGCAGATTCCTGGCCTTCGCCACCGTGGCCGCGCTCGCGGCCGGCGTCAGCGCCTGCAGCAGCGCCACGAGCACGTCCGCCGCCGGTCCGGCCACCGAGCCGAGCCGGAACGGCCCGGTGAGCATGGAGTTCTGGGCGTGGGCCGGCTACGCCAAGATCGTTGACCAGTGGAACGCCGCCCACCCGAACGTCAAGATCACCCTCAAGAAGATCCCGTCGGGCGGCAAGGGCGGCTACACCCAGATCACCGACGCGCTCACCGCCGGCAAGGGGCCCTGCCTGGCCCAGATCGAGTACTTCGCCATCCCGTCGATGCTCGTGAAGAACGCGGTCCTGGACATCACGCCGTACGCGGGCGCCGACCTGGCCAAGTACGTGCCGTCCACCGTCTCGGCGGTCGGCATCGGCGGCAAGACCTACGGCATCCCGGTGGACGTCGGCCCGATGGTCCTGTACTACCGCACGGACCTGTTCGCCAAGTACGGCATCGCCCAGCCCCCGGCCACCTGGGACGAGTACCAGGCCGACGCCCAGAAGGTGGCCGCCGCCGACCCGAGCGTGAAGTTCGGCACCCCGCCCGGTGACGCCAACGACCTGGCGGCCTTCAGCCTGCAGACCGGCCAGTCCTGGTACTCGGCCGCCGGGGACAGCTGGACCGTCTCCATCGCCAACCCCGGTACGCAGAAGGTCGCCGCCTACTGGCAGGGCCTGAAGGACAAGGGCCTGGTGACGCCGCCCGGCAACGCCTGGGACCCGCAGTTCGACAAGGCCGCCGAGGCCGGCAAGGTGCTGACCTTCGTCAACGCCTCCTGGGCCGCCTCCGGCCTGAAGGACGACCTCAAGGACCAGGCGGGCAAGTGGGCGGTGGCCCCGATGCCGACCTGGAGCGCGGGCGACCACAAGAGCTCCAGCAACGGCGGCTCGGCCACCTCGGTGATGACGGGCTGCACGACCCCCCGCGAGGCCGAGCAGTTCGCCGCCTTCCTGTCCTCCGACCCGCAGGCCGTGAGCACGGGCATCGCCAACGGACTGTACCCGGCCTCGATCGCCGGGCAGGACGACCCGTCACTCGCGGCGGGCGACCCGTACTTCGGCGGCCAGAAGGTCGGCGACCTGTTCAAGGCGTCCGCCGCACAGATCCCCACCACCTGGACCAACGGCCCGACCTACCAGCAGGTCGAGACCGACTTCACCACCGCCATGGGCCAGGGCAGCATCCCGGACGCCGTCACCAAGGTCCAGGCCTCGACCATCGCCGCGATCAAGCAGCTCGGCCTGTCGGTGACCGGCGGCTGAGGCACCCCGCCCTGGGGCCTGTCCGCCACGCCGCAGGGCACCCGCCACCGATGACGAACCGTCAGCGAGGTCACCCATGAGCAGTGCAAGCAGCGCGGTCACCGTGCCGCCACCGCCGCAGCCGCCCCCCGCGGTCCGCCGTGTCCCGTCGGCCGCCCGGCCCCGGCGCACCGGCCGCCGCCGTACCGCCCTGACCGCGACCGGCTTCCTGGCGCCGTTCGCGGTGCTGTTCCTCACCATGATGGTCGCGCCGATCGGCTACGCGATCTACCAGAGCTTCCTCACCGTCCACCGCGCCGGGCTGTTCGGCGGTACGCGGTCCACGGGGTTCGCGGGCCTGTCCAACTACGGCGCCGCCCTGCGCGACCACGACTTCCTCGCGTCCCTCGGCCGCGTCCTGCTGCTCGGCTGCGTCCAGGTGCCGGTCATGCTCGGCCTCGCCCTGCTGCTCGCGCTGCTCCTGGACTCCCGCTCGGCCCGGCTGCGCAGGACCTTCCGGCTCGTCTACTTCCTGCCGTACGCGCTCCCGGGCGCGATCGCCGCGGTGCTGTGGTCTTTCCTCCTGGTGAAGAGCCTCTCGCCGTTCACAGGCCCGCTCGCGCACCTCGGGATCTCCACCGACTTCCTGTCGCCGCCGTGGGTACCGGTCTCGATCGGGAACATGATCACCTGGGGCTGGACCGGCTACAACATGCTGATCATCCACTCCGCGCTGCAGACGATCCCCGCCGAGGTGGTGGAGGCCGCCGCGCTCGACAACTGCACCGGCTGGCGCCTGGCCTGGCACGTGAAGATCCCGCTGGTGCGGCCCGCGCTGGTGCTGACCACCATCTTCTCCATCATCGGGACGGCGCAGCTGTACACCGAGCCGGCCGTGCTGGTCGGCGCGCGCATCCCCGGTATCTCGGCGAGGTTCTCCCCGATCATGAACACCACCCTGGGCATCGACCTGGGCGGCCAGAACCTGGCCGCGGCCGAGTCCGTCGTCCTCGCCCTGGTCACGCTCGTGCTCTCGTTCGGGTTCCTGAAGTACCACCAGCGCAAGGGGGCGGCCGGATGAGCGTGGCCCTGGGCAGCCGGCCGGGCCGGCCCGGCCGCCGTGGTGGCGGCGAGTCCGTGAGCAGGATCGTGGTCAACGCGGTGCTCGGTCTGATGGCCGTCTACACGCTGGTCCCGCTGTGGTGGCTGTTCGTCTCCGCGACCAAGAAGTCGGGCTACCTCTACACCGGTACGCCGCTGTGGTTCTCCCACTTCGACCTGGCCACCAACGTCAGGACGGTGCTGGGCTTCGAGGGCGGGGTCTTCTCCACCTGGCTCGCCAACAGCGCGCTGTACAGCCTCGTCGGCGCGAGCGTCAGCACCCTGCTCTCCGCGATGGCCGGCTACGCGCTGAGCAAGTTCCACTTCCGCGGCCGGGAGGGCGTCTTCAACGTCATCCTCGCCTCGGTGCTCATCCCGGCGCCGATGTTCGCCCTGCCGCTCTTCCTGCTGATGGCCAAGCTCGACCTCACCGACTCCTACTGGTCGGTGCTGCTGCCGAGCTGCGTCAGCCCGTTCGGCGTCTACCTGTGCCGGATCTTCGCCGCGGCCTCCGTGCCGGACGAACTGCTCGAGGCCGCACGGCTCGACGGAGCGGGGGAGGGCCGCACCTTCTTCGGGATCGCCCTGCCGCTGATGGCCCCGGCCCTGGTGACGGTCTTCCTGTTCCAGTTCGTCGGCATCTGGAACAATTACCTGCTGCCCTCGCTCATGCTCAACTCCGCCTCCCGGCTGCCGGTGACCGTCGGCCTGGTGCAGTGGCGCTCGGAGTTCGCCAACGGCGTGCCGCCCCTGGTGCCGATCACCGGGGCGTTCCTCTCGCTGCTCCCGCTGCTCATCGCCTTCATCAGCCTCCAGCGGTTCTGGCGCAACGGCCTGACCGCCGGGGCCGTCAAGTAGTGCCCGCCCGCTTCCGACCGCAGAGGAGCACCGCCTTGCACCGCGCCCACATCGTCCTCGACCGGCAGGCCGTCGTCGCCCCGGTCCGGCGCCGCACCTTCGGCTCCTTCGTCGAGCACCTCGGCCGCTGCGTCTACACCGGCATCTACGAGCCCGAGCACCCCAGCGCGAACAAGGACGGCTTCCGGATGGACGTCGTCGACCTCGTCCGCGAGCTCGGCAGCACGACAGTCCGCTACCCCGGCGGCAACTTCGTCTCCGGTTTCCGCTGGGAGGACTCGATCGGCCCGCGCGAGAAGCGCCCGGTGCGCCGCGACCTGGCCTGGCACTCCCTGGAGTCGAACCAGGTCGGCCTGGACGAGTTCGCGGCCTGGCTGAGGCTGACCGGCTCGGAGCTGATGCTGGCCGTCAACCTCGGCACCCGGGGCATCCTGCCCGCCCTCGACCTGCTGGAGTACGCCAACCACCCGTCCGGCACCGCGCTTTCGGACCTGCGTATCGCCAACGGGACGCCGGAGCCGCACGACATCCGGATGTGGTGCCTCGGCAACGAGATGGACGGGCCCTGGCAGACCGGCTTCCTGGACGCCGAGGACTACGGCAAGCTCGCCGCCCGTACCGCCGCTGCCATGAAGATGGCCGACAAGGACCTCGAACTGGTCGTCTGCGGCTCCTCCTCGGCCGGCATGCCGACCTTCGGCGACTGGGAGCGCACCGTGCTGGAGCACGGCTACGACTACGTGGACCACATCTCCTGCCACGCGTACTACCAGGAGCACGACGGTGACCTGGGCTCCTTCCTCGCCTCGGCCCTCGACATGGCCTCCTTCATCGACGGCGTCGCCGCGACCATCGACCACGTGGGCGCCAAGAAGCACTCGAAGAAGAGGATCGGCATCTCCTTCGACGAGTGGAACGTCTGGTACCAGACCCGGCACCAGGAGTCGGGCGAGGTGAACGAGGAGTGGCGGCACGCGCCCCGGCAGCTGGAGGACGTCTACAGCGTGGCCGACGCCGTGGTGGTGGGCAACCTGATGATGACCCTGCTGGGGCGCAGCGACCGGGTCGCCTCGGCCTCGCTCGCCCAGCTCGTCAACGTCATCGCGCCGATCATGACCGAGCCCGGCGGTCCGGCCTGGCGGCAGACCACCTTCCACCCGTTCTCGATCACCAGTCGGCTCGCCGCCGGCGAGGTGATCCGTCCCGTGATCGAGTCGCCGACGTACACCACGGCACGGTACGGCGCGGCGGCCGTCGTCGACGCCGTCGCCACCGTGGAGGAGGACCAGTCCGCGCTCTTCCTCGTCAACCGCGGCCTCGCGCAGCCCGCCCAGGTCACCGTCGACGTCCGCAGTCTCGGCTCCTCGCGCGTCCTGGAGGCGCTCACGCTCGCCGACCAGGACGTGTACGCGAAGAACACCCTCGCCGCGCCCGACCGCGTGGTACCCCGGCCGAACGCGAACGCCACGCTGGCCGACGGCCTGCTCACCATCGAGCTGCCGCCGGTGTCCTGGACCGCCGTCGCGCTCGGCTGAGTCACCCGGTCGTCCGGAGTGGCCGGCTGCTCGAGACCCAAAATGTGAACGCTAACAGAAAGTGTGAACGCTAACACCAGGGAGTGGACCTGTGGAGATCACCAGACGTCAGCTCGGCCGGCTCACGGCGATCGGCACGGGGGCACTGCTGCTGCCCGGCCTGCTGCCACCGGGCGGGGCAGCGGCAGCAGCCGTACCTCCGGCCGGGACGTGGGGCGACCAGGGCGACGGCACCTACGTCAACCCCGTCCTCCCGGGTGACTTCAGCGACTGGGACTGCATCCGGGTCGGCAACGACTACTACGGCATCACCAGCACCTTCGGGTACTCGCCCGGCGTGGCCGTCCTGCACTCGACGGACCTGGTCAACTGGCGGACGCTCGGCGGCGTGGCCGGCGACCTCACCGCCATCGGCCCGGCGCTGAACTGGGACCAGATGGGACGCTACGGCCGCGGCGTGTGGGCCGGGTCCATCCGTTACCACGCGGGGCGGTACCGGGTGTACTTCAACACCCCCGACGAGGGCTTCTTCATGTCCTCGGCCGCCTCGCCGGCCGGGCCGTGGGATCCGGTGACCTCGGTGTGGCGGACCTCCGGCTGGGACGACCCGTGCCCGTTCTGGGACGACGACGGCCAGGGCTACCTGGTCAGCTCGCACTACGCGGACGGCTACAAGATCAACCTGTTCAAGCTGTCCGCCGACGGCAAGTCGCTGGTCGGCACGCCCACGGTGATCCACCAGTCGTCCGGCAGCGAGGCCAACAAGCTCTACAAGATCAACGGGCTCTACTACCACCTGTACAGCGAGGTGAAGCCCGAGGGCCGGGTGCTCATGATGAACCGCGGCTCCAGCCTCTACGGCCCGTTCGAGACCAGGCAGTTGGAGCACGTCAACGCCGCAGTGGACCGCGAGCCCAACCAGGGCGGGCTGGTGCAGACCCCGGACGGCAGCTGGTACTTCGTGACCCACCACGGCCACGGCGACTGGGAGGGCCGGCCGCTCTCCCTGCTGCCGGTGACGTGGGTCGACGGCTGGCCGATCCTGGGCCAGGTGGGCGCGGACGGCATCGGCTCCATGGTGTGGACGGGCCAGGTGCCCGCCGGCGGCACACCCGGCCTGCCCCTCGACGCACTGCCGCCCGTGGTGACCGGCGACCTGTTCACCGAGAGCAGCATCAAGCCGCAGTGGGAGTGGTACTACCAGCCCCGCGCGGACCACTGGTCGCTGACCGAACGCCCCGGCTACCTGCGGCTGAAGGCCTTCGCACCGCTGGCGGCCGACAACCTGACCAAGGCGGGCAACACCCTCACCCAACGCGTGCTGCGCCCGGCCGGCGGCGCGACGGTGACCGTCCGGCTCGAACTGGACGGCCTCGCCGACGGCCAGCGCGCCGGGCTCTGCCACTACGCCGCCACCTACGCCGGGTTGGGCGTCCGGCGCTCCGGCGCCACCACCACGATCTCGCAGAACGTGAACGGCACCCTCACCGACGGCCCGGCGCTCACGCAGAACGTCCTCTGGCTGCGCACCACTTGGGACGTGAGCGGGGTCAGCCGGTTCTCGTACAGCCTCGACGGTCTCGCCTTCACCTCCTTCGGCGCGACCTACCAGCTCACCTGGGGCGGCTACCGGGGCGACCGGGTCGGCCTGTACACCTACAACCCGAACGGCACCGGCTACGTCGACTTCGACTCGGTGGAGTACACCCTCGGCGCCGCCAAGGCGTACAAGGTGGTGAGCGTGCGCAGCGGCAAGGTCGCCGACGTGGGCGGTGCCTCGACGGTGGACGGCTCGGGCCTGGTCCAGTGGACCGACAAGGGCGCGCCGAACCAGCAGTGGCTCTTCCAGTCCACGGCGGACGGCTACCACACCGTCAGGTGCGTCCACAGCTGCAAGGTGCTCGACGTGGCGGGCTCCTCGACGGCGGACGGCGCACGCGTCGTGCAGGCCACCGCCGACGGACGGGCGAGCCAGCAGTGGCAGCTGCGCCCGCAGGGCGGCGGCGAGTTCACGCTGGTCAACCGGAACAGCGGCAAGGTGCTCGACGTGAGCGGGGGCAGCACGGCCGACGGCGCGGCGCTGATCCAGTACGCCGACCGCGGCAGCACCAACCAGCGGTGGACCTTCCAGCGACAGAACTCCTAGGACGGACAGTGATGAGACCTCTCATCCCCGTGGTCCGCAAGGCGTCGGTGGCGCTCGCGGCGGCCCTCTCCGCCACGCTGCTGACCGCTCTGGCAGCACCGCCCCCGGCTGTGGCGGCCTCGACCGCGACCCAGGCGACGTACTACGTCGCGCCCGGTGGTGACGACGCCAACCCCGGCACGATCACGGCGCCGTTCAAGACCCTCCAGCACGCCCGGGACGTCGTCCGCACGGTCGACGGCTCCATGACCGGGGACATCAACGTCCTGCTCCGGGGCGGCACTTACCCGGTGAGCAGCACGATCGACTTCACCTCGGCCGACTCCGGCACGAACGGGCACCGGGTCGTCTACGCCGCCTACCCGGGTGAGAAGCCCGCCCTGGAGGCGGGGGTTCAGGTGACCGGCTGGACGCAGCACAGCGGGAACATCTGGCAGGCCACCCTCAACCGCGATGACAAGCTCCGCGCGCTCTACGTCAACGACAGGCGCGCTCAGATGGCGTCGAAGACGGTCAACTCGGCCGATTGCTACGGCACTTACACTGTCACGGCGGGCCAGGCCCCCTGGGCCTGGGACTCGGGCTCGCAGTGCGACGGGGCCAAGTACGGCCTCTCCGACCTGCCCGCCGTCGCCGCCAACCAGGACGACGTCGAGATCAAGTCGACGAGTACCTGGAACACGGCCATCGTCGGAGTCCGCCAGATCACCACGAGCTCGGACGGCGCCAGCCGGGTGGCCCTGTTCCAGGAGCCCGGCGCGGCCATGGCCCAGGGATCGCCGTACGCTGGCTTCGTCGCCGGCAGTGGCAGTCAGACGATCATGAACGCGTTCGAATTCCTTGACCAGCCGGGCGAGTTCTACTTCGACAAGAGCACCCACACGCTGTACTACGACAAGTCCGGCTCCGAGGACATGACGACGGCGCAGGTCTTCGCGCCGAACAACCTCGCCACCCTCATCCACGTGGCCGGCACGTCCACCACCGACCACGCGCGGAACATCACGTTCTCCGGGCTCACGATCGAGCACTCCGACTGGAACCTGGTCGAGGTCGCGGGCTCCGTCTTCCGGCAGGGCCAGCAGGGCAACGCCGGCACCAACGTGTACGCCAGGAAGAACTTCCACGCGTACACCTACCGCAACGTCGACCTGCCGCCCGCGGCCGTCCAGATCGAGAACGCCGACGGGATCGTCCTGCAGGGCAACACGGTGCAGCACACCGGCGCCGACGGGATCACCCTGGCCAACGACGTGACGGACACCCAGTTGACCGGCAACGTCACGAACGACATCGCCGGGTCCGCCGTCACCGTGGGACACCCCCAGCACGTGTACATCGGTGACCAGACCTCGACGAACAACGAGAAGTACCCGGTGAACGTCGAGGGCCTCTGCAAGAATGTCACCGTCACGGACAACTACCTCCACGACAGCGCAGTGCTGTTCCAGGGCTCCAGCGCCGTGTCGGCGTACTTCGTCGACTCCCTCTCCGTGCAGCACAACCGGATCGAGAAGTCCCCGTGGGCGGGCATCACGCTCGGCTGGGGGTGGTGGAACTTCGACGGTTCGACCAACTCCGTCAACCCCGGGAACCCGACCACCACGGCGCGGAACAACACCGTCAAGTACAACGAGATCTTCGACACGATGCAGGTGCTCGGCGACTCCGCGCCCATCTACACGCTGGGCAGCCAGCCGGGAACGGAGGTCAGCGACAACTACATCAAGGGCGTCCCGGCCGGCCACCGGTACGGCCTGCACCCCGACGAGGGCTCCGCCTTCATCAACGAGCACGACAACGTGCTCGACGTCGACCCGGGCGTGTACTTCGCCATCAACTCCGGTACCTGGGGCCGGCAGCACGACCTGACCCTCACCAACAACTACGGCACCGTCGACAAGATCGCCGGCCGGAGCATCCCGAACAGTACCGTCACGGACGTGAAGGGCTACGGGGACAACGTGTGGCCCTCGCAGGCGTACTCCATCGCTCTCAACGCGGGGCTGGAGGACGCCTACAGGGGACTTCTGCCCGCCGCCGCCGCGGCTGCGCAGGACTACGCGCTGCCCGCGAGCACGTTCGCCGGCACGGGCGTGCTGACCGTGCCTGTGCGCAGCCCCAAGGACGCGGCCAAGACGCTCTGGCTGGCTCCCGCCGGTACGACGACGTTCGCCGCCGGTCCCACCATGACCAGCGCGAGCGGTACTTCGACGAGCATCGGCGTCCCGAAGGCGGCGGGTGACTACCACCTCTACGTCGTGGACGCCCAGGGGAACGCGTCCGCCGCGTCGAACGCGCTCGTGCGGCAGCGCTGGAACCACGTCGACGACAAGGCCGCGGGGGTGACCTACTCCGGGACCTGGTCGAACTGGAACGACGCGAAGGACATGAACGGGTCCGAGAAGTACACGGGCACCGCGGGCAACTACGCCGAGTTCTCGTTCACCGGCTCGGGCGTGCGGTACCTCGGCATGACGCAGCCGAACATGGGCAAGGTGGACGTCTACCTCGACGGCACCCTGACCCGGGCGGGCCTCGACGCCTACGCCCCGACGGTGACCAAGCAGGTGCCGCTGTTCGAGAAGACGGACCTGGCCGCGGGCCCGCACACGATCAGGGTGGTGTGCACCGGGACGAAGAACACCGCGGCCTCCGCCGCCGTCTGCGCGGTGGACGCGTTCGCCGCCATCTCGTTCCCCGCGACGAACGCCAACTACAAGATGCTGAACAAGAGCAGCGCCAAGGCGGTCGACGTGTCCGGCGGATCGTTGTCCGCCGGAGCCGGCGTCATCCAGTGGAACGACTCCGGAGCCGGGAACCAGAACTGGCGCTTCGTCCCGGTGGGTGACGGCAGTTACCAGGTCGTCAGCCGCAACAGCGCCCTGGCCCTGGACGTCAGCGGTGCTTCCACGGCGGACGGCGCGGCCGTCGTCCAGGCGACCGCCGGCGGCGGCGCGGACCAGCACTGGGCACTGGTCGCCACCGGAAACGGCTACTACAAGATCAAGAACGTGAACAGCGGCAAGCTGCTCGACGTGTCCGGAGCCTCGACCTCGGCGGGCGCGCAGCTCGTCCAGACGGCGGACACCAGCACCGACAGCCAGCTGTGGAGGGTGGTCAACGTGGACTGACCCCGTCCGCGACCGACGACGCGGGGGCTCCGGCAGCGGCACCGGCACCTCCTTCCGGTCCGCCGGGCTCGCCGATCCGTCCTGGTCGTCGTTCCGCTCGCACAACCACCCGGACCGCTGCATCCGGCACTGCGACCACGGGCTGCGCATCCACCCGATCTCCACCGCGACCGGCAGGGCGGACGCCGCGTTCTCGTTCTGGTACTGAGGCCGTGCATCCTCCTGGCGTCATGCGACGCCAGGAGGGCGTCACGTGCCGGACACATCCTTGTTACCGGCGTTGGCTTTCGCCGTCTCATCTACGCGCGGATACTCGGGTCTACGCGCGGATACCGCCGCCCGTTCACCCCCAACTCCACTGTGAGGAACGGTAGATGATCGCCGTACGTAACATGCGCAGCAGCGCTGCTCTCGCCGCCTCGGCCCTGCTCGCGGCCACCGTGACCGGGCTCGCGGGCCCGGCCGCCCCCGCTGCGGCGGCCACGCCCCACCGGATCCTGTTCGACAACAGCAAGGGGGAGACGGCCGGCAACGCCGACTGGATCATCTCCACCAGCCAGCCCGACCCGCTGGCCGAGAACGCCAACCCCACCACCGAGAAGAGCTGGACGGGCGGGATCTCCGCCTGGGGCGTCGCCCTCCAGAAGACCGGGCAGTACAGCCTGAAGACGCTCCCGTCGGGCTCGACCATCAGCTACGGCACCGGCGGCACGCTGGACCTCGCGAACTTCGACACCTTCGTGATCCCCGAGCCGAACATCAGATTCAGTGCTGCCGAGAAGACCGCGATCATGAAGTTCGTCCAGAACGGCGGCGGCCTGTTCCTGATCTCGGACCACACCCAGAGCGACCGCAACAACGACGGCTGGGACTCCCCGGCGATCATCAACGACCTGCTGACCAGCAACGGCGTCAACAACACCGACCCGTTCGGCTTCTCGGTGGACCTGAAGAACATCACCACCGACAACCCCCGCGCGATCTCCGACAGCAGCAACCCGGTGCTCAACGGCGCCTTCGGCAAGGTCACCGGCAGCATCCTGCGCAACGGCACCACCTTCACCCTCAAGCCCGCCGACAATCCGGCCGTCAAGGGACTGGTCTACCGCACCGGCTACAGCGGAAGCACCGGTGCCTTCTTCGTGACCTCCGCCTTCGGCAGCGGCCGGGTGGCGGTCTGGGGCGACAGCTCGCCGGCCGACGACGGCACGGGGCAGTCCGGCAACACCCTCTACAACGGCTGGAACGACCCGGCCGGCACCGACGCCGCCCTCGCGTTGAACGCCACCGCCTGGCTCGCCAAGGCCGTCTGACCGTCCGCGCCCGACCGCCCCGGCCTCTCCGCTCCGGCGCCGCCGGGGCGGAGAGGCCAAGCACGGTGGGCCGGTGCACACCTGTCGGTCCGACGGTCGCCTCGATGGTTTGTGCGAACATACGAGGCGAGTGCCGGCTTGGCTGTGGGGCGGCAATGGTGGCCGGCCTGGCCGGCCTGGTGCACCGGATCACCGGACGAACCCGCTCCGCCACCACGTCGGCTGACCGTTCGGCCGGTGCGGCCGGGCATAGGGAGGGGGAGTACGTGAACCAGGTGCAGCTCATCTGTACGGATCTGGACGGCACGCTGCTCGACTCCCGGGGCGAGCTGAGCCCCGGGAGCATCGAGGCCGTCGAGACGGCGCGCGGTGCGGGGTTGGCCGTCGTGTGCGTCACCGGCCGACCGGTGCGCGACGCCCTGCCGCTCACCCGCAGATACGGCCTGACCGGCCCGCTGGTGTGCAGCAACGGTGCCGTGGTCGTCGACGCCGAGACCGGCGCGGTGCTGCTGCACCAGGGCTTCGACCCGGTGGAGTGCGTCTCGGTGGTCACGGAGCTGCAGGGCGCGATCCCCGGCCTGGTCATGGGGGTCGAGTCGAACGGCGGCCTCTACCTGGAGAAGGAGTTCGCCGACCTCGTCCCGTACGGCTGGCTGCACGAGCCGGTGCGCTCGGCCCGGACGGCGATCCGCGCCGACGACCCGGTGGTCAAGCTGGTGGCGGTGCACGCCGGGCTGACGGCCGAGGCGCTGCAGCGGACCATGGCCGAACTGGCCGGCGACCGGCTGGAGGTCACCCGCTCCACCGGCCGCTTCGTCGAGCTCTCCGCCCGGGGCGTGGACAAGGGCCAGGCCATGCAGTGGCTCGTCGGGCACCTGGCCGTGCCCGTCGCCCGGACCGCCGCGGTGGGCGACATGCCCAACGACCTGCCGATGCTGCGCGCGGCGGGACTCGGCGCCGCCGTGGCCAACGCCCACCCGCTGGTGCGGGAGGCCGCCCAGCTCGTCCTGCCGAGCAACGACGACGACGGTGTCGCCGCGCTGATCCACCGCTTCACCGCGGTGAGCTGACCCACCGTAAGGAGATCCCTGCCCTACCTCGCCCTCCTCGGCCGGTCCCACGTCGCCAGACTGCTCACCAGCTCGCTGGTCGGGCGGCTGCCCGGGGCGATGGCGGCCCTCGGCATCGCTCTGACGCTGCGCCACGCGGGGGGCACGCTGCGCACCGCGGCGGCCTGCGGTGCCCTCGGCGTCACCCTGGGCGCGTTGCTCCTGCTGGCCGCCAGGGCCCGGCTGGCCCCGGCGCCCGCCGCGATCTGAGGCGACCACCGGCGCGGGCCCGGTGCTGCGGCTGGGGCGTTCGGTGCTCGGCTTCTTCTCCCGCTGGTGGCAGATCGAGTCGCTGTACCGGGCCAACGCGAAGTACCGGCGCCTCGGCGCTCCCGGCTCCGCTGAGAGCCGGGAGCGCCGAGGCCCGCTGCGCCGAACCTCCGTCAGGCCGGGCCGGCCGGGGCGGGGATCAGCCGCACCGCCTCGGGGGCGTGGGCGTTGTGGCGCTCGGCCCAGGTGGTCAGGGCGCTCTGGCAGGCGTGGTCGAGGTGCCGGATGCCGGTCAGGTCCAGCTCGACCACGCGGTCGGCGGGCAGCGCCTCCAGGGTGTCCAGGAGCTTGGGCAGCCGGAGGAAGGTGGCGGTGCCCGTCAGCCGGACGCGGACGAGGCGGTCGGTCCGCTCCTCCGTCTCCACGTGCAGCCGGGAGGTCTCCCAGGCGGTCTTGAGGATCGACAGGCCCAGGCCGATCAGCACTCCCTCGAACATGTTGACCGTGACGATGGCGACGGCCGTGGCGGTGAGGACGAGGGCCTCCGAGCGGTGCTCGCGCCAGAGCGGCCCGAGCTGTTTGAACGGCAGCAGCTTGAACCCGGCGTGGACGAGCACGCCGGCAAGGGCCGCGACGGGGATGACGGCCAGGGCCGCCGGCAGCAGGGCGGCGAAGAGCAGCAGCCACAGGCCGTGCAGCACGCGGGAGGCCTTGGTCCGGGCGCCGGCCTGCACATTGGCCGCGCTGCGGACGATGACGGCGGTGAGCGGCAGGGCGCCGAGTGCGCCGCAGAGCGCGTTGCCCGCCCCCTGGGCCATCAGCTCCTTGTCGTAGTCGGTGCGCGGCCCGTCGTGGAGCCGGTCGACGGCCGCCGCGCTGAAGAGGCTCTCGGCGGAGGCGACGAGGGTGAAGGCCACGATCGTGACGATCAGGGCGGGGGTGAGGTGGTCGAGCAGGCCGGTGCCGGGCGGCTGTATCGCGTCCAGCAGGCCCTCGACCTCGACCTTCTTCACCGGGCTGCCGAGCAGCCAGGCGGCGCCGGTGGCGAGGAGCACGGCCACCAGCGCACCCGGGACCACCCGCACCTTGGCCGGCAGCCGCTGCCAGAGCAGGATCACGGCGATGGTGCCCGCGCCGATGACGAACGAGGTGCGGGCGGTGGGTGAGGAGACGAGCTGGGCCAGCAGGCCGGGCAGGCCGAGGAGCTTGCCGGTGCCGCTGGCGGGGGCCGGCCTGCCCGCCATCGCGTAGAGCTGGCCGGCGATGATGACCAGGCCGATGCCGGCCAGCATGCCCTCGACCACGGCGACGGAGATCGCGCGGAACCACCGGCCCCAGCGCAGGGCGCCGAGCAGCAGTTGGAGCAGGCCGGTCGCGGCCACGACCAGGCCGAGCGCGGGCAGTCCGAACCGCTGCACCGTCTCGGCGACCAGGACGGTCAGGCCGGCCGCCGGGCCGCTGACCTGGAGGCTGCTGCCGGGGAGCAGCCCGGTGACCAGGCCGCCGACGATGCCGGTGATCAGGCCGAGTTCGGCGGGGACGCCGGAGGCGACGGCGACGCCCACGCACAGCGGCAGGGCGACGAGGAACACGACGAGTGAAGCGGTGAGGTCGTACTTGAGAGTGGGAAAACGCATGGGAGCCCTCATCCGTGGAGGTTCGGCAGGGATGGACCGCGTGGTCACAGCGGCAGGAGGTCGTCGGTGCCGGGGCGGTGGGTGCGGACCGCTCCGGTGTGCACCGCGCGGCTGGGTGTGCAGCTTCGCCAACTGGTCCGGCACGTGGCGCTGTACGGGGCCGGCGCGGGCGCGGTCGGGTGCCGATCAGCAGCGGAACACCTGGAGGACCGCCGCTCTGGGCTGTCTGCGGGCCCAGTACGGCGCCTCGGGGGCACGGGCCGGCCGGGCGGCGGGGCCGGGGGAGGGTGCTTCGTCGGTGAGGACGGCGGTCAACTCAGGCCGACGCTCGGGGACTTCGGCGATCCGTGCCCGGGCCCAGCAGAGGCCGGGTGCGTTCTTGGGAGCCGGCGCCTCCTCGGCGAGTTTCGCCTGTGTGACGACCCGTGAGCCGGCGTCCTCCCGGAGGAGCGCGGACGCCGGCTGGGACAGCACCAGCACGCCGAGCACGGCCAGGAGGACCACGGCGACGGCGCCGACCAATCTCCTGACCGAGGACATTGCCGAGTCCTTCCTTGTTCTTGACTACCCCTTGGCACTTCTGTCGGAGATGACGACCGTGGACCGGGGCGAGTTCCGAAGGCCGGTGAACTCTTCGTGAATCACTGGTGGATGATGCCGCGTCAGCGAGCCGGGGCCAGCAGCTGGGTGGCGGCCGGTTCGGCGTAGAGCTCGTCCCGTTCGAGGAGTTCCGCGTGGGTGCCGACGGCCCGGACGCGGCCGGCGTCCATCACCACGATCCGGTCGGCGCCGGTCACCGTGGACAGGCGGTGGGCCACCACCAGGACGGTGGTCTCCCGGGCCGCCTGCGCCACGAGGTCGCGCACGGCCGGCTCGTTGACCGCGTCCAACTGCGAGGTCGCCTCGTCCAGGAGCAGCAGCCGGGGCTTGCGGAGCAGGACGCGGGCGATGGCGACGCGCTGGCGCTCGCCGCCCGAGAGCTTGGACCCCCGGTGGCCGACCAGGGTGTCCGAGCCGTGGTGCCCCGGCGCAGCGGGCCGTCCTGTGCGAACGCGCCGAGATCCCGCACGGCACCCTCGAGGCCGGCCCGACCGCCGAAGGCGGGTACCGGGTCAGCCTGCGGATCCCGCTCGCTCCCAACGCCGACTGAGACGGCGGGGCCCCGGCGGCTGCCGGTGGGTTCTCCGGCTGTCGACCTGGTCTCAGCCGTTCAGTCGCCGTCGTGCTGCGCCTGGACTTCGACCACCAGGGCGTGGCCGGGGCGGTTGGCCAGATCCGGGGCGGCCAGGCCGACTTGGGCGAGGTAGCGGCCGGTCAGGGTGAGGGCGGTCGCCCGCTTCGCCCAGGCGGGCCAGGTGTGGTCGGGGGCGGAGAGCTCGGGGCGCACCCGGAGGGTGTAGCGGGTCTCGGGGCCCAGGCCGGGGAGGCGGACGGGGGCGCCGCGCTCGGTGACGGAGGTCGCCAGCTGGACGTAGGCGAAGAGGGCGTGCGAGCGGTCCCGGGAGACGACGCCGTGCACCCAGGCGGCGGGGTCGGGGTGGTCGCCGCGGACGAGGTCCCCCTGGTGGAGCAGCGGCCGTAGCTGCTTGTAGGCGCCGACCCAGGCGGTGAGCGCGCTCAGGTCCTCCGTCGACCAGGCCGAGATGTCCGACTCGATACCCGCGTGCCCGAACAGGGCGGTGGCGCAGCGGAAGGCGAGTACGGTGTCGCGGTGGCTGATGTGGGCGGGGGCGGAGCCGACGTGGGCGCCGATCAGTTCGAGCGGCAGGAGCAGGCCGGTCCAGCGCTGGACGGCCTGGCGTTCGATGGGGTCGATGTTGTCCGACCCCCAGATCCGGTCGGTGCGCTCCAGGATGCCGAGGTCGGCGCGGGCGCCGCCGGAGGAGCAGGACTCGATCTCCAGACCGGGATGGCGGGCGCGGAGTTCGTCCAGCAGCCGGTAGACCGCCGTAGTCTGTGCGTGCACGCCGGGCCGGCCGTCGTGCACGGCGTCGGCGAGATCGCGGTTGTGATCCCACTTGACGTAGTCGATGCCCACGTCCTTGACCAGGGTGCCGATCCGCTCCAGCAGGTAGGCATAGGCGTCCGGGTGCGCGACGTCCAGGACGTGCTGGCTGCGCTGCTCGAACGGGAAACGGTCGGGGTCGGCGAGGAGCCAGTCGGGGTGGGCGCGGGCGAGGTCGGAGTCGGGGTTGACCATCTCGGGCTCGAACCAGAGGCCGAACTGCAGGCCGAGCCCGTGGACGTGGTCGGCGAGCGGGCGGAGCCCGTCGGGCCACACCGTCTCGTCCACGTACCAGTCGCCGAGGCCGGCCCGGTCGTGGCGGCGGTGCCGGAACCAGCCGTCGTCCACCACGAACCGCTCGACGCCGACCTCCGCCGCGGTCCCTGCGAGGGCGCGCAGCCGCTCGGGGGAGTGGTCGAAGTAGACGGCCTCCCAGATGTTCAGGGTGACCGGCCTGGCGGTGGCCGGGTGCTGCGGCCGGGCGCGGAGCAGGTCGTGGAATCCCCGGCTGATCCCGTCCAGCCCCGTGCCCGAGGCCGCGAAGTACACCCACGGGCTCTGGTACGACTCGCCCTCCGCCAGCCGGACTTCACCCGCCTCCAGCAGTTCGCCGCCGCCGAGGACCGCCGTCCCGTCGGCCAGCCGCTCCGCGTACTGGACGTGGTTGCCGCTCCAGGCCGTGTGCACGCCCCAGACCTCGCCCTGGCGGAAGCCGAAACCCTCGGTGCCGGCGAGCAGCAGCCCGGCGTCGAAGCCGGTGCGGCCGCGCCGGCTCTCCCGCGACCACACGCCCTGCCGCAGCGGAGCGCGCTGGGGGGAGCGCTCACGGGCCCAGCGGCCCGCGAAGTCCAGCAGTTCCACGGCGTGGGCGGGCAGCGGGAGCACGCAGGCCAGTACGTCCAGGGTGTAGGCGTCCGCCGCCGTGTTGATCAGGGTGTGGCGCAGGCGCACCACGGCCTGCGCCGTCAGCTCCAGCTCGGTCTCCAGCGCGAGCCCCGCGCCGGGGTCCAGGGCCCGGACGTGGACGGCGCCGCCCCGGCCGTCCTCGGCCCGTACGGCGACCGGTGCGGCGAGCTCGAGGCGCAGGGGGCGGACCCGGCCGTCGCGGTGCCCGGCCAGCACTGGGCGTCCGAACCAGCCCCAGCCGCGGCCCTGGGCGGGCATCAGGCTTCCGGCCTGGTGGCGCGGGGTCCGGCCCATGGCGTCGAGCACCTGCGCGGCGTCGCCGGCGCGGAGGCCGGGATCGACGCCCCAGTGCAGCACCCGGGGCAGTTCGGGCCCGGTGGTGTCGAGGGCGAGGGCCGTGTCACCGGCCGACAGCACGACGAGGTTCGGCTCAGTCATTCGATCCACTCGTTCAGGGGGTCACGGAGTCGGGCAGCCGCGCCCCACGGAAGTGGAGCGCGGCTGCCCCGTCGGGCGGGTGGCCTGCCGCCGGTCCTGCGGAGCCCGGGCAGCGGGTCATGAACCGCCCGGCCGGCGGCCTACTGGGCGATGAAGGACCACTGCAGGTTGGCGCTGCCGTTCCACCCCCACTGCTTGGTGACGGAGCCGGAGGCGACCTGGCCGCCGCCGTCCAGGACCAGGCCCGTGGTGCGGTTGGCGATGCTGTACAGGCCGCTGCCCCGGTTGGTGATCTGCCACTGCTGGTTGTTGCCGCCGTTCCAGGCGGCCTGCTGCGCCGGTGCCCCGTTCGCGGTGGAGCCCCAGCCGTCGGCGACCATCCCGTTGGTGCGGTTGACCAGCTTGTAGTAGCCGTTGCCGAGGTCGACCGCTTGCCACTGGAGGTTGGAACTGCCGTCCCAGCTCCACTGCTTGAGGTTGCTGCCCGAGGCGACGTTGCCGCCGCTGTCCAGGGCCAGGCCGTCGGTGACGTTGCTGATCCGGAAGTACGTGGCCGGATTGAAGGCCACCTTCAGCGAGGTGATGGCGTCGTTGTTGCCGGTGGCGCGCAGGTCGGAGTTGTCCGCGCTGAAGGTCCACGCCGTGCCGGTGAAGTTGTCGCCGGAGTACCCGATCAGCTGGTAGCCCGCCGGCACCCGCAGGGAGGAGATGCTCCGCGCCGCCAGACCCGCGCTCTGCAGCTGGGCGGCCGTGTAGGAGCCCAGCACCAGGCCGGCTGCCGCGCCCGCGTAGGAGACGTCGCCGTACGCGGTGACCACACCGGTGCCCCCGGGCCGCAGGACGGGGATCTGCCCGGAGAAGGTGAACTTCAGCACGTAGGCGAGGGCGTTGAACGGGGCCGAGGAGGACGGCAGGGTGAGGTGCAGGCCGTCGCCCGCCTGGGTCGGGGCGGGCAGGCTGGTGTACGTGCCCGCGGTCGGGTTCAGCAACTGGACCGAGCTCAGGGTGCCGAGGTCGATGCGGTCGCTCGCCAGGGTGCCGACGGTCGTGGAACTCCCGGGCCAGCCGAGGACGGTGGCGTACAGGACGGTGCCGTCCTTGCTGCGGGTGAACCGGAAGTCCTTGTTCGTGCCCGCCACTGGGGTGGTGAAGGAGCCGCCGCCCATCTTGGTCGGCCCCTCCCCGTAGACCGTCCAGGCCCGGGTGGAGTACAGCGACTCGCCGAAGCGCTTCAGGTGGTCGCCGATGCCCAGCAGGACGTCCTGCTGGCCCTGCGGGATCGTCCCGTCCGCCATCGGGGCGATGTTGAGCAGCATGTTGCCGTTCTTGCTGATCCGGTCGATCAGCGCGTGCAGCATCTGCTGGGTGGAGTAGTAGCCGATGCCCTGCGTGTAGCACCAGCTGCTGCTGGAGATGCTGTCGTCGGTCAGCCAGTAGGGGCTGGTGAGGTCGCCCGGGCCGCCGCGCTCGTAGTCGAAGACCTCGCCCTTGTTGTCGTAGCCGTCCTTGTAGGTGGCCACGACCTCCTTGCCCCAGCCCAGGGCCTGGTTGTAGTAGTACGACAGGAAGTTCAGGCGCTGCGTCTCGTCGACCTTGTTGAGGTCGAAGTCCTCCCAGAGGATGTCCGGTTGGGCCAGGTCGACGACCTCCTTGAGCTTGTCGTACCAGAGCTGGTTCTCCGCCGTGCTGCCCAACTGGCCGAAGAGCTTCTGCAGGCTCGCGGTCGGCTGCGCCGGCACGTGGTCGTAGTAGCCGTTGAAGTTGTAGGCGTGGTGCATCGCCACCAGCAGCTTCAGGCCCTTGCCCCGGATCGCGTCGCGGAAGATCTGCAGGAGGTTCAGCTTCGGCCCGCGCTGCACCGAGTTCCACTCGTTGACCGTGCTGTTCCACATCGAGAAGCCGTCGTGGTGCTCGGCCACCGGCCCGGCGAACCGGGCGCCGGCGTCCACGAAGAGCTGGGCCCAGGCGTCCGGGTCGAAACTCCCGCCCTGGGAGGCCAACTTGGGCGCGAACTGCACCCAGTTGCCGGCCTTGTCCCTGGCCCCGCCGAGGAAGTTGTTGTAGGGCCAGACCGATGGGTCCCCGTAGGTGGCGATGTGATGGCTGTTCACGTCGCTGCCGCCGATGTACATGTTCCGCGGGTACCACTCGCTGCCGTAGGCCGGGACGCTGAAGGCGCCCCAGTGGAAGTAGATCCCGAACTTGGCGTCCTGGAACCACTCCGGGGCCGGCGGGTGCTGGTCCACCGAGGCCCAGGTGGGTGAGTAGGACGAGGGAGCAGCGATCGCCCTCGCCGTACCGAGCGTCAGATTCGCCGTCGCGGCGGCAACGATGCCGGCGGCGCTCGACAGGAAGACACGTCTGTTGATGGCCATGGCTGGATCCTTCGATGGTGGGTGGGGGTGTTCCGGGCCGGCCGCCGAAGCTCGCGCAGCGCAGGCAGGGCGTGCAGGGCGTGCAGCGCGTGCAGCGCGTGCAGCGCGGCTCTGCACGGTCTGCGGTGTGCGAGGGGAACGAGAACGAGAATGTGAGCGATAACAGCTCTGCGGCTTTGCCGATTCTGGCAGCCCCAGGGTGACTGTCAAGACGTACGGCAGAATGAGCCGGCCCGTTCGATACATGGGATGTATCTGAGCCGTCCGTGCACCGTCTCCGTGCGGCATCGAGTGAAGTCTGCGGCACACATGGGATGTTCAGCGGTGGGGAGAGCGTGGTACCTCTACGAGGAAGCACCGCGGTGCGGTGCCCCGAAAAGATTTCCATCCGCCGTGTCGATCTGTGGCTGCGCCGTTCGACCTAGGAGTGAGAGGGTCGAGCAGACGACCCCTGATCAAGGAGACCGACGATGGCGAAGTACATGCTGATCATGCGCGGCACGGACGAGTCCATGGCGAAGATGATGACCACGCCCTTCGAGGAGATGCTGGAGACGGTGGGCCGCTTCAACGAGGAGCTGATCCGGGCGGGGGTGCTGGTCGCCGCGGAGGGTCTGGACGACCCGTCCCAGGGCGTGGTGGTCGACTTCAGCGGGGAGACGCCGGTGGTCACCGACGGGCCGTACGGTGAGACGAAGGAGCTGTTCGGCGGCTTCTACCTGATCGACGTCGCGTCGAAGGAGGAAGCGGTCGAGTGGGCCAAGCGGCTCCCGGCGTTCCCCGGCTCGAAGTGTGAGGTGCGCCGCGTGCCGGGCATCGAGGAGTTCCCGCAGGACAACGAGTGGATCGTCAAGGAGCGGGCGTGGCGCGAGCGGACCGGCCAGCTGTGACGAGCCCGGCCCTCGACGGCCCGCCGAACGCCGAGTCGGCGCGGCGGGCCGTCGAGGCCCTCTGGCGGATCGAGTCCGCGCGGATCGTCGCCGCGCTGGCCCGCTACACCGGCGACTTCGCACTCGCCGAGGACGTCGCGCAGGAGGCGCTGGCCGAGGCACTCGTCTCCTGGTCGGCGGACGGTCCGCCGGCCAGCCCGGTGGGCTGGCTGCTCGCGACCGCGCGGCGGCGGGCCATCGACGCCTTCCGCCGCGGGTCGGCGCTCGAGGAACGGTACGCCCTGCTCGCCGGCCCGCTGGCCGAGGGGGAGTTCAGCTCCGGAGCGCAGAGCGCGCCCGACCGTGCGGACAGCCTGCCGTGGGATCCCGACCGGGTCGACGACGACGTCCTCGCCCTCATGTTCACCGCCTGCCATCCGGTGCTCTCGCCCGAGGCTCGGGTGGCGCTCACCCTGCGCGTGGTGGGCGGCCTGTCCAGCGAGGAGATCGCGCGCGCGTTCCTCCTGCCCACCCCCACAGTCCAGGCCAGGATCACCCGCGCGAAGAAGACGATCGCCGCCGCCCGCGTGCCGTTCGAACTCCCGGCGGCCGAGGTACGGCCGGGGCGCCTCGGCGCAGTCCTGAGCGTCCTGTACGTGATCTTCACGGAAGGCTCGACCGCGACCGCCGGAGACCACCTGCTGCGCCTGGATCTCGCGTACGAGGCCGTGCGGTTGGCCCGCATGCTGGCGGCCCTGCTGCCGGGCGAGCCGGAGGTGCACGGTCAGCTCGCGCTGTTCGAGCTCACCGCCGCGCGCTTCCCGGCGCGGACCGGGCCCGACGGCGAGGCGGTCCTGCTGGAGGACCAGGACCGCCGCCGGTGGGACCGCTCCGCGATCCGCCGAGGCCTGGCCGCCCTCGGCCAGGCCGCCGGCCTCGGGCGGGGCCTCGGACCGTACGGTCTGCAGGCCGCGATCGCCGCGTGCCACGCGGCGGCGCCCTCGGTGCGGGAGACCGACTGGGAACGCATCGTGCTGCTGTACGAGGCGCTCGGCCGAGTGGCGCCGTCACCCGTCGTCGAGCTCAACCGGGCGGTGGCCGTCGCGATGGCGAGCGGACCGCAGGAGGCGCTGTCCCTGGTGGACGAGCTGCTCGCCTCCGGCCGACTGTCGGGCTCGCACCTGCTGCCGAGCGTGCGCGGCGAGCTGCTGGTGCGCCTCGGCCGCACCGCCGAGGCCCGGGCCGAACTGGAACTCGCCGCCCGCCTGTGCCGCAACGCCCCCGAGCGGGCGGTGCTGCTGCGCAAGGCGGGCGCCCTGGAGTGACGCCCGCCCGGCGCCGGCGAGGCCAGGTCATGCCGTGCCGGTCAGGCGCCAGATCTGGTTCCGCTTGTTGGCGAGGCTGCTCGCCGGATCGCAGGTCCACTGGTGGACGAGGGCGCCCGGGGTGGCGGAGACGCCGCTGACGTCGACGCACTTGCCGCTGTGGACGGCGACGAGCTGGTAATCCTGGCTGTTGCCGAGCGCGGTGACGGTCTGGAGGGTGAACATCTGGTTGGTGCCGCCGCTGCAGGTCCACTGGATGACGACGGCGCCGTCGGCGGTGGAAGCGCCTTTGACGTCAAGGCACTTGCCGCTGGAGTGGTCGACCACTGTGTAGGTGCCGGTCGCGCCGGCGACGGGGTGGAAGTCGAAGGTCTGCTCCTGGCCGCCCGTGCAGGTGTTCTGCCGGTACTGGGTGCCGTCGGCGGTCGACCTGGAGGGGTCCGCCAGGCAGAGCCCGCTGTGCTGCGCGACGGCGGTGGAGGAGAAGCCGGACGGCGCGCCGATGTGCAGGCTCGCGGGGGCGAAGGAGACCTGGTCGAGGTGGGGCGCCGAGCTGGAGCGCATGGGCTGTCCGAGGTCGCTGCCGCCGCCGGAGTAGACGACGCCGATGGTGGTGCCGTCCCAGTTGTAGAGCTGTGAGGCGGTGAACCTGACGGTGTTGGCGCCCTTGGTGAGGGTGACGGGGACGGCGTAGTCCTCGAACTGGTTCCAGTGCAGGGTGCCGGCGAAGTTCACGCGGGTGGCGGCACCGCCGTTGACGCTGACGTCGGCGTGCTCGGCGTACAGGTCGGGGTTGTAGTGGTTGGAGGGCAGTTCCTCGGCGTTGGCGTAGCGCATGGTCATGACGTAGGTCCCGGCGGCGGGCGCGTTGACGTCGAGGGTGAGGGAGTTGGCGGTTCCGTTGCCTATGCCGGTGACGACGCCGCCGTGGGCCTGGGTGTAGGTGGTGTCCACGGCGGCGGTGCCGGTGAGGGTGCCGTTCTCCGCCTGGTAGGTGACGACGTTGCCGGTGGTGACGGGGTCGGTGGCGCCGAACGGGGTGACGGCCAGGTCGTCCAGGGTGAGTGTGCTGCTGGTGCCGGTCACCTCGACCTTGTTGATGCCGCCGTTGAGGAAGACCCGGTTGGTGGAGGTGGACCAGGCGCCGGTGGTGGCGCCCGAGAGGGTCTGGTCGTCGACGGCCCTGCCGTTCAGGATCAGGGCGGCCTGGCCGGTGTTGCGGTAGCGGGCCGTCAGGTCCGCGTATCCGTCCCGCGCCGAGTAGACCCAGAAGGTCGCGGACTTGCCGGAGGTGAGGTTGACGGCGCCGGCACCCGACTGGCCCTGGCCGGCGTAGGTGACGGTGGCGCTGTCGGAGAGGTCGGCCTGCTCGGCCTCGTAGAGCGTGGTGCCCTGGACCGCGGGGTCCTGGTACTGAAGGTCGATCTTGTCGATGAGCGCGTCGCCGACGGTTGTCGCACCGTTGTCGCCGGTGGTGGCCAGGGTGATGGTGTGGCTCCCGGCGGTCAGGTGCACGGTGGCGTCGCTGTGCCCCCAGACGACCCACTGGAAGCCGACCGGTATGTCGATCCTGGTCGAGGCCCCGCCGTCGACCCGCGCGTACACGTTGGTCGGCCCCTTGACGTCGGCGTCCTTGGCGTAGCTGTTGCCGAAGACCGACAGCTTGTAGTCGCCGGTGGTGGGGACGGAGACGGGGAAGGAGATCACGGTGCTGGAGCCGGTGCGCAGGCCGCCGACGTCCTTGCCGCCCGAGGTGGCGAACCTGCCGATGCTGGCGCTGGTGCCCTCGGTGTTGATGTTGTAGCCGGTGCCGGTGAGCGTGGCGTTCTCGGCTTCGTACGTGCCGGTCCAGGTGGAGTCGGAGGCGGTGAGGCTGCCGGTGCCGCCCGGGGAGACGATCACCTGGTAGGCGGACATCGTGTCGAGGGTGAGGGGGAGCGTGACGGAGCCGTCGGTGCCCACGGCGAGGTCCGTGTCGGAGAGCCGGGTCGGGGTGGCCGCCGCGCCGAGGTAGCCGCTGTAGCGGTCCTGGAAGACGCTGACGTGCACGGTGGTGCCGAAGACGGCCGGGTCGATGTTCTTGACGACCGTGGTGGCGGCGCCGCTGGTGCCGCCGCCGGCGAGGATGACGCGGGCCTGCTTCTTGGCCGTGTCCAGACTCGCCAGGCCCTGGAGGGTGTACGCGGCATTGGCCCCGGTGCTGGTGACCTTGACGGTGTTGCCGCCCTTCATGGAGCTGTACCAGTGGTACAGCCACCACTGGGCGTTGGGGGTGTTCTGGGCGGCTGCGGAGTCGCCGAGGTTGCCGTTGATGTTCCAGTACGGCAGGTCGCCGTCGACCTTCTCGTCCTCGATGCCGGCGATCCACTGGACCATCTGGCCGGGATCGGTCAGGTGGTACCGGTGGGCGTACTCGTTGAGGTTGACCGGGATGGGGGAGGTGATCCCCGCGGCGGTCTCCACCGCGCGGTAGGCGTCGACGGTGCTGCGGACGCCGGCCGGGCTGCCCAGGGTGTGCCAGGTCACCACGTCGGGCAGGCAGTTGTTGGCCTTGCAGAACTTGAGGAAGCCGCTGAAGGAGTAGTCGGTGTAGCCGGCGGAGTTGGGCCCCGCCAGCCGGGCCGTGGGCCAGATGCCCTTGATGAAGGTGTAGGTCTGGAGCCATTCGGCGTTGAAGTTGGCCAGCGCCGGCGCGTTGCTGCCCATGCCCCTGAACCAGTTCAGGTCGGGCTCGTTGTAGGGGATGAAGACGATGTGGCTCGCGTACGGGCTGGCCATCGCCTGCTCGACCTGGGTCCTGATAGTCGCCTGGTAGGCCGGGTAGCTGGTGCGCTCGTAGTTGGCCCGGTAGACGTCCGTCATATAGATGAAGACGTCCCCGCCGCCGCTGTCCACGAAGGGCTTGGCGATCTCCAGGGCGTCCGAGCCCGGATGCTGCTGGCCGTCCTGGTACTTGGTGTCGGTGGTCCTCAGCCCCATCCCCTCGATGAGGTTGTCGGTCGGCACGTCCTGGCCGTAGAGGCCGTACAGCGCCCCCGAGGCGCCGCCGCGGAACGCCCCGGTGGAGGCGCCCAGGTCGACGGTGAGGGTGGGAGTGGTGGCGGAGGCCGGTGCCGCCGTCGCGGTGGTGACACCGGCGATGACGGCTACCGGGAGCAGTGTCGCGGCGACGCCGTGCAGGAGGCGCCTCGCGGTCGAGTGTCTCGGCCAGAGTCTTGACATGTCGTCATGTCCCTTCGCTTCAGCTCTTGCCGAGAAGGCGCCAGATCTGGTTCTTCTTGGTGCTCAGGCTGCTCGCGGGGTCGCAGGTCCACTGGTGGATCGTGGCTCCGGCCGTCTTCGAGACGTTGCTGACGTCGACGCACTTACCGCTGTGCGCGGCGACGAGCTGGTAGTCCTGGCTGTTGCCGAGCGCGGTGACCGGGCTGAGGGTGAACTGCTGGTTGGTCTGACCGTTGCAGGTCCACTGCTCGATGGCGGCACCGTCGGCCGTGGACCGGCCCGCGACGTCCAGGCACAGGTTGCTGAGCTCGTTGACGACGGTGTACGTGTCGGCCTTTCCGGCGACCGGCTTGAGGTCGAGCATCTGCTGGTAGCCGCCCTCGCAGTAGTACTGCTGGTACTGGGTGCCGGTGCGCCTGGAGAGGTTGGTGTCGTCCAGGCACTGGCCGCTGTTCTCGCTGAGCGCGACGGTGGAGATCGTGGTGTCGGACGGCGGGAGGAGGGTGATGGTGTAGCCGTCCGTGGCGGTGGACCAGGGGAGGGTCACCGAGGCGGCGTTGTTGTCGACGGTCAGATTGCTGTCGGAGACGGTGGTGGGCCCGGCGACGCCGTTGGCGTTGGAGAGGCGCTGGACGACGGCGCGGACCTGGCCGTTCTCCACCACCGAGGTGGTGTCGAGGTGGCCCAGGTTGACAGTGATGTTACCGGTGTTGCCATTGCTGCCGAGCAGGATCTTCGCGTTGCGCGCGGTGTTGTCCTTGGTGGCGAAGCCGTCGGTGTTGGCGCCGGGGGCGAGGTTGACCACGTTGCCGGTCTGGGCGCCGTAGTAGCGGTAGGTGAACCACTCGCCGCGCGGCAGGTACTGGCCCGTGCTGTTCTTGGTGAGCAGGTTCGCCTCGTAGTCGTGCAGGGCCAGGCCGGAGCCCCAGTTGCCGCGCAGGCCGTCGGCGCCGGCCCGCTCCAGGCGGCTGATGTACCAGGCGCCGCCGCCGGGGGTCTGCTGGGCGCGCGTGGCGTACTCGTTGATCTGGTACGGCCGTTGGTTGGTGAGGCCGTAGGAGGCGAGCAGGCCGTCCATGGCGCCGGCGGCGGCGACGGGGTCACCGGCCTCGGCGTGCCAGCTCCAGATGTCGGGGACGGCGTTGTTGGTCTTGACGTAGGGCAGGAACGCCTGCCACCAGGTGTTGTTCTGGGGGGTCGTGGAGTAGCTGGGGCCGACGATGAGCTGGCCGGGGAAGTCGGCGCGGACGGCGGCGTAGAATCGGGACCACATATGGAGGTACTGGCTCTCCGGCCGCCCCCAGAAGTTCTGGCCGTTGGGCTCGTTCCAGAGGTCCCACTGGACCGTCATGTTGTTGGCCCTGACGTCGGAGAAGAGCTGGTTGACGAAGGCGTCGAAGGTCGTCCAGTCACCGTTGTCGCCAGGGAAGGCCTGGTTGGTGGTGCCGTCGGCGCCCCACAGGTCGTGGGGGAGCAGGATGAAGGTGCCGCCGAGGGCGACGGTGCGCCGGTACTGGGCGAGGGTGGAGTTCCAGCGGGTCTGGTAGTCGGCGAGGCTGGTGGCGTAGCCGCCGCTGTTGAGCTGGGCGCCGCCGGCCCGCTCGGCGTGCCACTTGATGTCCCGGTAGAAGTGGTCCTGGGGCAGTGACCCGTCGGGGGTCATCCCGTAGATGGTCCCCGAGGCGCGGTAGGTGGGGGCGCCTCCGGCGGTGGAGAAGTCGACGGAGACGGAGGTGTCGGCGGCGTGCGACTGGGCGGCGGGCACCAGGGTGGTGGCCAGGGCGGTCAGCAGGACGGCCGCGGAGGACACGGCTCGGGATGGCGTGGGGAACGACTTCATCGTGCGGCTCCTGGGAGAAGGGGGGCGGGGACCGGTCAGCTCTTGCCGAGGAGGCGCCAGATCTGGTTCCGCTTGTTGGCGAGGCTGCTCGCCGGGTCGCAGGTCCACTGGTGGACGAGGGCGCCGGGGGTGGCGGAGACGCCGCTGACGTCCACGCACTTGCCGCTGTGGACGGCCACGAGCTGGTAGTCCTGGCTGCTGCCGAGGGCGGTGACGGGCTGGAGGGTGAACATCTGGTTGGTGCCGCCGCTGCAGGTCCACTGGATGACGGCGGCGCCGTCGGCGGTGGAAGCGCCGTTGATGTCAAGGCACTTGCCGCTGTACTCGTTGACCACCGTGTAAGTGTTCGCGCGGCCGCCGACCGGCCTGAGGTCGAGCATCTGCTGGTAGCCGCCCTCGCAGCTGTACTGCTGGTACTGGGTGCCGTCGGTGGTGCTGAGGTTGGTGTCGTCCAGGCACTGGCCGCTGTGCTGCGCCACCGCGACGGTGGAGACGGTGGTGTTGGACGGCGGCAGCAGGGTGACGGTGTACCCGTCCGCGGCGTCCGTCCAGGGCACGGTCACCGAGGCCGCGTTGTTGTTCACGGCCAGGGTCTGGTCGGAGACCGTCACCGGTCCGGTCACCGCGCCGCCGCTGTTGTTCGGTATGCGCTGGAGGATCGCGCGCACCCGGCCGTTCTCCACCACCGAGGTGGTGTCGAGGCGGTTCAGGTTGACCGTGACGTTGCCGGTGTTGCCGTTGTCGCCGAGCAGGATCTTCGCGTTGCGCGCGGTGTTGTCCTTGGTGGCGAAGCCGTCGGTGTTGGTGCCGGGCGTGAGGTTCACGATGTTCCCGGTCTGGGAGCCGTAGTACCGGTAGAGGAACCACTCGCCCTTCGGCAGGTACTGACCGGCGCTGTTCTTGGTCAGCAGGCCGGCCTCGTAGTCGTGCAGGGCGGGCCCGCCGCCCCAGTTGGAGCGCAGGCCGTCGGCACCGGCCCGCTCCAGGCGGCTGATGAACCAGCCGCCGCCACCGGGGTTCTGCTGCTCCAGCCCGGAGTACTCGTTGATCTGGTACGGGCGGGTGTTGGTCAGGCCCGCGGCGGCGAGGGTCGCGTTGGCGTTGGCGACGGCCGTGACGGGGTCGTGCGGGATGGCGTGCCAGCTGTAGATGTCGGGGGCGGCGTTGTCGGCCTTGACGTAGCTCAGGAAGGTGGTCCACCAGGTGTTGGCGGAGCCGGGCGGGGTCGCGCTGCTGGGGCCGACGATGAGCTGCCCGGGCGCCTTGGCCCGTACGGCGGCGTAGAACCGCGACCACATCTGCAGGTACTGGCTCTGGGGCCGACTCCAGAAGCCGTTCTGGTCCGGCTCGTTCCAGAGGTCCCACTGGACCGTCATGTTGTTGGCCTTGACGTCGGAGATGAGCTGGTTGACGAAGTTGTCGAACTGCGTCCAGCTGCCGTTGTCGCCGGGGAAGGCCTGGTTGGTGGTGCCGTCGGCGCCCCACAGGTCGTGGGGGAGCAGGATGAAGGTGCCGCCGAGGGCGGTGGTGCGCCTGTACTGGGCGAGGGTGGAGTTCCAGCGGGTCTGGTAGTCGGCGAGGCTGGTGGCGTAGCCGCCGCTGTTGAGCTGCGCGCCGCCGGCCCGCTCGGCGTGCCACTTGAGGTCCCGGTAGAAGTGGTCCTGGGGCAGCGAGCCGTCGGGGGTCATGCCGTAGAGGGTCCCCGAGGCGTGGTAGGTGGGGGCGCCCCCGGCGGTGGAGAAGTCGACGGAGACGGAGGTGTCGGCGGCGTGCGACGGGACGGCGGGCACCAGGGTGGTGGCCAGGGCGGCCAGCAGGACGGCGACGGTCGAGGCCGCTCGTCGTCCGGTGCGGGTCGTCGGCCGGGGACGTGTGGTGGGTGTCTTCAAGGTGCGGCTCCTCTGGGTGGGAGTGCGGTGAAGGGCGCCGGGAGCGGTCCCAGAGCTGGGGAGGCGGCCGGTCAGCGACCGGATCGGTGGGCGTGTGCCTCGGCGAGGAGGAGGTAGCTGCCGGCGGTCCAGGTGTAGGCGCGGTCACGCAGGCCCTCGCCGGTGAGGGCGTCGAAGTTCTCGGCGAAGCCGGACTTCTCGCACAGGGCGCGGAAACGGACGCTGATCTCGTCGGCCAGGCCGACGTGCCCGGCGCGGCGCAGGCCGTCCTCGATCAGGACGGTGGCGGGTGCCCAGATGGGGCCGCGCCAGTAGCCGTCGGCCTGGTAGCGGGGTGAGTCGGGCCGCTCGGTGGCCAGGCCGTGGGCGGTCAGGTGGGTCTCGATGTGGGCGGCCAGCCGGGTGCTGATCTCGCTGGGCAGGTGCTCGCCGAGGACGACGGGCATCAGGTCGAGCAGGCTGAGGCTGGTGGCGGCCGCGCCCGTGCGGGGTGAGCGGCTCTGGAAGCGTTCGCCCGTCCACAGCTCGTCGACCATGGCAGCCTGGAGGGTGTCGGCCGAGTGCGCCCAGGCGGCGGCTTCGTCGGCGCGGTCGAGTTCGGTGGCGAGCTCGGCGAGTTCGCGCAGTTGCAGGATCAGGAAGGCGGAGAGATCGGCGGTGATCCGCACCCGTCCGGGGTCGAAGGTGGTGGAGTTGTCCCAGCCGCTGTCGTTGCCGTGCTGGTAGTGCGGGAGCGTCTGTCCGGGTGCGCGCCTGGAGTCGAGCCAGAACCTGCTCCACCGGGCCAGGCGGTGGTACGCCTCGGCGAGTTCGGCGCGGCTCAGGGGCTGCGGCAGGCGTCGCCTCAGGTGGCGCAGGGCCCAGCCGTGGATGGGCGGCTTGACGAAGTTGTAGAGGATCTCGGAGTGGGTCACGGAGTCGGGCAGTGCGCCGCTCGCGTCCTGGTGGTCGAACATGATCTGGAACTGGTCCCAGGCCAGCTCCGGGGCGCCCGGGGCCAGGGCGAGCGCGTTGAAGCAGTGGTCCCAGCTCCAGACCTTGTCCATCCAGTGCTTGGACATCAGGACGGCGGGGCGCTGGAGGAACCCGGCCGGCCCGACCGTCGCGGACCACAGCACGTACGCCGCCAGCTCGGCGGCCGGGGTGTCCGGGGTGCGCCAGGGGGTGACGGCTTCGGCGAACTCGGTGAACCTCCGGTCGGCCCGTTCCGCCGTCCGCTCGTGGGTGCCTGACGGTTCGTGAGGCGCCCGGGCGCTGTCGAGCTCCTCGACGGCCGCCTCCCAGCAGCCGGTGTCGTCGCCGGTCAGGGTCAGCCCGCGGTCGGCGGCCCCGAGCGACTCCACCCCGCGGACGTCCGCCTCCCGCCCGGCCAGCACGCTGACGCGGTAGCGCCGGCCGGTCTCGTAGGAGGTGAACACGTAGGAGCCGTCGAGCGGGTCGTGGATGAAGTACGTGCCGCTGAACGGCGTGAGCCGCTCGGCCGCGGCGCAGATCCGCAGGCCCAGCCCGGTGCCGCGCAGCCGCAGGGTGTCGGCCCGCTGGTAGGCCAGCTCGATCTGCCCGCCCTGCCCGGCCCAGGTCAGCCGCCCCGGAGTGGCGTGCCAGTCGGTCTCGACCCGCTCGCCGCCCGCCCCGGCGACGGGCACTAGGCGCAGCACGGGGTGCATGCCGCCCTGGTGGGAGACCAGGTGCAGGTCCTCGGCGCGGACGTGCTCGGAGACCACGGGTGAGAGGCCGAACCAGGAGCCGTGGCTGCTGAACGGGATCTCGCGGATGTTGAAGGCCGGGCCGGTCGGGGCGTCGGTCATCGCAGGGGCGCTCGTTTCTCGTGCGGGGCTGGGGGTGACGGCAGGTCAGTCCTTGACGGCTCCGGCGGTGACGCCGGCGGCGACGTAGCGCTGGGCCAGGACGAGGATCAGCGCGGTGGGGATCGAGGCGACCACGGCGGTGGCCATGATGGCGTTCCACTGCTGGTTGTTGTTGCCGATGTAGTGGTAGATCCCCAGCGTGATCGGCTGGTGGGCGCCGCCGCCGTCCAGGGTGCTGGCGAAGACGAAGTCGGACCAGGACCAGAGGAACGCGAACAGCGAGACGGTGACGATCGCGTTGCGGCTCATCGGCAGGACGATCGACCAGAAGGTCCGCAGGGTGCCCGCGCCGTCGGTCCGGGCGGCCTGGAGCAGTTCGCCGGGGATGCCGCTCATGAACGCGGTGAAGATCAGCACGGCGAACGGGACGGCGATCGTGGAGTCGGCGACGATCAGGCCCGGCACGGAGTGCAGCATCCCGAGCTTGAGGTAGATGGTGTAGAAGCCCATCGCCATGATGATGCCGGGGATCATCTGGGCGGTCAGCAGCACGAAGCCGAGGGCTCCGCCACCGCGCGGGCGCAGCTTCGCCAGCGCGTAGCCGGCGGGTGCGGCGAGGGCCACGGTGAGGGCGACGGTGCCCAGCGCGATGACCAGGCTGGTTCCCAGGTACGGGAGTTGCTGGTCCAGGACGGCCCGGTAGCCCTCCAGCGTGCCGTGGGCCGGGAACCAGTCCGGTGGGGACTTGCGCATGTCCTGGTCGCGGGTGAAGGAGACGTTCAGCATCCAGTAGACCGGGAAGAGCATCAGCGCGGTGAGCAGGAGGCCGGTCGCGGTCTTCCACCAGGTGGTGCGTCGTGTGGTCATGACGACTGCTGCTTTCGCTGCGTGCGGATGTACACCATGCCGAAGACCAGGGCGATCAGGACCAGGAGGTTTCCGACGGCGGCGCCGTGGCCGAAGTCCGGCAGGGCGTTCCCGAAGCCGAGGCGGTAGGACCAGGTCGCCAGGGTGGTCGAGGAGTCGACCGGGCCGCCCCTGGTCATGATCCAGATGAGGTCGAAGACCTTGAGCGTGTAGATCAGGCCGAGGAGCAGGGTGATGGCCGACACGGGCCGCAGCAGCGGGAAGGTGATGTGGCGGAAGCTCTGCCAGGCGTTGGCGCCGTCCAGGGCGGCGGCCTCGTGGAGGGAGGCCGGGATGCTCTGCAGGCCGCTGTACAGGACCACCAGGTTGAACGGGATCCCGATCCAGATGTTAGCGATCACAATTGAGGCCAGGGACCAGCTCGGGGAGGTGAGCCAGTGGACCGGGCCGATGCCCACCGCGTGCAGGAGGGCGTTGACGACGCCGGAGTCGCTGCCCAGCATCCACGACCAGGTGGAGGCGGAGACGATCAGCGGCAGCAGCCAGGGCACCAGGAACAGGGCCCGGAGCGTGGCCGCCAGGCGGAAGTGCTGGGTGAAGAAGACCGCGAGGGCCAGGCCGATCCCGTACTGCAGCAGCAGACTGCCGGCGGTGAACACCACGGTGTGCAGCAGCGCGGGCAGGAAGGTGGGGTCGTCCAGGACGGCTCGGTAGTTCGCCAGTCCGGTGAAGGGGGCGTCGCCGGTCACGAACGAGCGCACCGTGTAGTGGCGCAGGCTCAGGTCGACGTTGCGGTAGAGGGGGTAGGCGTAGAACACGCCGAGGTAGATCACCACCGGGGTGAGGAACCCCCAGGCCGCCCACTGCGGGGGGCGGGGGCGGTGGCCGGTGCGTCCGCCGGTGGCGCGTCCCTGGGACGGGACGGCGGTGGCAGCCCCGTCCTCCTCGCGCACAGAGCGGCTCCCCGGTATCTGCGCAGTGTCGTTCATGGGTGCGTCCTGTCGTCCTCGCGGCTGGTGGTGCTACTTGGCGGCGGCCGACTGCGCTGCGGAGAGTGCGGACTGCGGCGATTTGGCGCCGGTCAGCGCGGCCTGCACCGAGGTCCACAACTGCTCGGAGATCTTGGGGTACTTGGTGCCCAGGTCGTCGCTGGTGCGGCCCTTGGCGGCCTTGACCGCGTCGATCCACGGCTGCAGGCCGGGGTCGGCGGCGGCCTGCTTGTCCTGGACCGCCGGGGTGGGGGCGATGTAGGAGAGCGTGGTGTCGGTGGCGAGGGAGTTGTCCGCGCTGGTCAGGCAGGACACCAGCTTGTCGGAGACCTCGTAGCGGGCCGTCTTCTGCTGGACCGGGACGGTGACGAACTCGCCGCCGGTCGGGGCCGGGGCGGTGCCGCCGGTCAGGCCGGGCACGGGGATGACCCCGTACTCGAAGCCGGCCTTCTTCGCGTTGGCCAGCTGCCAGGTGCCGTTCTCGGCGAAGGCGAACTCGCCGGTGGCGAACTCCTGCCAGCTGGTGGTCTGGGTGTTGTTGATGACCGAGTCGGGGGCCAGGCCCTGCTTGACCCAGCCGGTCCACAGCGACAGCGCGGAGGCGGCCTGGGCGGAGTCCAGGTGGGTGAGCTGCGCGCCGGAGCCCCAGAACCACGGGAGGAACTGGAAGCTCCCCTCCTCGGTGCCGATCCCGGAGAAGGTGATGCCCTTCTTGCCCGCGGCCTTGACCTTCGTCAGCGCCGCGGTCAGCGAGGCCCAGTCCTTGACCGAGGCGACGTCGACCCCGGCGGCCTTCAGGACCGCCTTGTTGTAGTAGAGGGCCAGCGTGTTGGCGCCGATCGGGGTGCCGAAGGTCTCGCCGCCGCTCTGGCCGGCCGCGAGCAGGTTGGGCGACACCGCCGAGGTGTCGACCTTGCTCTCCTTGGTCGAGATCAGCACACCGGCCTGGGCGAGGGTGGAGACCACCGGATTGTCGACGATCAGCACGTCCGGGGAGTTGCCCTGCTGCGCGGCGAGGAGCTCCTTGTTGGTCAGGTCGCTGGTGTCGAAGGCGGTCCGCTTGACCTGCACACCGGCCTGCGCGCCGCAGGCGTCCAGCAGCTTGGCCCAGGCCGAGGCGCCGTCGAACTGCGGGTACGGGTCCCAGACGGTGTACGTCCCGCTGGGGGCGCTTCCGTCGGCGGCGGAGGTGCCCGCCGTGGAGGAGCACGCGGTGCCGGCGGCGGCGAGGACGGCGGCGGCGAGCGAGGCGGCGGCGAGCCGCCGGCCGGTGGGGCTGTTCATGGGCACCGAACCCTTCGTTACGGACCTGTTTCGAATCGATTGCGCGAATCGGTTCGACAGGAACATAGGACCGGCACCTGGGGGCGTCAAGAGATCCGGTGAACTTCATCTCGTAGCCATGGAAGGCTGATTCTCGGTTTCTCAGAGGTGGTACTTGCCGGGCGGCTTGCGGCGATTCGAGAAGCGCACTACCGTCTACCGAATCGGTTCGACTACGGCACATGAGGACTCGGATGAACATCGGGGAGATCGCCAGCCGCGCAGGCGTCTCGCGGAGCACCGTCTCCTACGCGCTCAGCGGCAAGCGCGCGGTCTCGGACGCCACCCGCAAGCGCATCCAGGACGTCATCGACGAGCTCGACTACCGGCCCAACGCCGCCGCGCGCGCCCTCAAGGAGGGCCGGACCCGGACCGTCGGCCTGGTGATCCCGCCCGCCAGCACCCGGCTGACCCACATGCAGCTGGGTTTCGTGGCCAGCGTGGTCGAGGCCGCGGCCCGGGCCGACCTGGACGTCCTGCTCTCCCCCTCCGGGGGCGACCACGACCGGTCGTTCGAGCGACTCCTCTCCGGCGGGCGGGTCGACGGGGTGATCCTGATGGAGATCCGCCTGGAGGACTCCCGGGTCCGCAGGCTGCAGAACGCCAAGCTACCGTTCGTCGGCATCGGGCACACGGCCCGTGCCCACGAGATGTGCTGGATCGACGTCGACTACGCCACCGTGATCAACCAGTGCGTGCACCACCTCGCCGACCTGGGCCACACCAGCATCGCCCTGGTCAACCGCTCGGCCGAGCTGGTCGCCGCCGGCTACGGGCCCGGCCACCGAGCCCGGGACGGGTTCACCGCGGCCCTCGCCCAGCGCGGCATCCAGGGCATCGACCTCGCCTGCGGGGACGACGCGGCCGCCGGGCTGGAGTGCGCCACCCGGCTCCTGCGCGACCACCCCGACGTGACGGCGATCGCGACGATCAACGAGGCCGCCCTGCCCGGCATCCAGCGCGGCCTGGAGGAGGCCGGGCTCACCGTGCCCAGGGACTTCTCCATCACCGGCGTGGTCGGCCGCACCTGGGCCGAGGAGTTCCGCCCCCCGCTGACCGCCGCAGACGTCCCGGCCCAGGACATCGGCACCCAGGCCATGGACCTGCTGCTCGAACGCATCGCGGACCCGGCCACCCCGCTCCGCAACATCCTGCTGGCCCCGCCGGTCTCCCTGCGCGGCAGCACCGGGCCCGTGCGGTCCGCCTAGCAGAAGCTGCGAACAGCCGTTCCAGGGGCGAGTGTCGCCTGGCGGCGCCCGTGCGCTCTTGACGGTGACTCAGCCGAGCGGAATCGTGGAGGCGCAAGGATCCGCAACCGGCTTGGCACGAGGAGCGGTCATGGCACTACGGTTCAGCGGCATCGATCCGGATACGCCCAACGGTGGGTCGCCGACCGTGTGGCTGGAGGACGAGAAGGCGGAGATCGTCATCCAGGGCTGGCTGCCCGAGATGGAGATGTACCGCGTGATCAGCGAGACCGAGTGGGTGGAGGGCCACCCCGTCGGCGTCCCGGACCACGAGGGCGTTGTGCGGATCCCGGTCCGGATGATCCCGTTTCTGCGGAAGGTGTGCGATGAAGCCGAGCGTGCCGGACTTTGGCGCCCTGCTGAGGAGCGCTGAGCGCTCCTCCTGTCACCTGGAGATGCGCGACTCCTACATGGACGACCCCGTCTTCGCCGACTGGCGCGCCGGCCTTCCGGTGGACCGGCCCGAGGCGTACGACCTGCCGCAGGAGTACACCTCCTGGGCCGCGCTGGTGCGGGAGACGGTCGGCCGCGGCGTGGTGATGCGGCGCGCTCGGATCGTCTCGGAGCCGGTGACCGCCTACATCCGGTGGGAGCACGCGATCACCGAGCGGCACAACGTCGCCCTCGGCGAGCAGGTCCGCTGGCTGCCCCGCTCGAAGGCATCGGACCTCGCGCTGCCGGGCAACGACCTGTGGCTGGTTGACGACCGGCTGGTCCTCTTTCACTGGTTCACCGGTGACGGTGAATGGGCCGGCCACGAGACCACCGAGGAACCGGCCTTGGTGAAGATGGTGACCGGCGCCTTCGAGGCGGTCTGGGAACGGGCCGTCCCGCACGCCCGGTACGCCGTCTGACCAACACCGTCCACCACCACCCGCCAGGGCAGCCAGCACCATGTCGTCGTCCCCGTCGTCCAGCGTCATCGAGGCCCGAAAGGCGCTCGCCAACCGCCTGGTGGCCTTGCGCAAGGACGCGGGCCTCACCGGCGACGAGCTGTCCGCCCGCTGCGGGTGGCACCCCGCGAAGACCTCCCGGATCCAGAGCGGCAAGTCCGCCCCCTCCGAGGACGACCTGCGCGCCTGGTGCACCGCCTGCGGCGCCGACGACCAGGTCCCCGACCTCGTCGCCGCCGCCCGCGCCGTCGACTCCACGTACACCGAGTGGCGCCGCATGGAGCGCAGCGGCCTGCGCGCCGCCCAGGAATCCGTCGCCGCCCTCTACCGCCGCACCCACCACTTCCGCGTCTACGCCAGCCGCGTCATGCCCGGCATGGTGCAGACCCCCGAGTACACCACCGCCGTGCTGCGCTCGGTCCAGCGCGCCCGCGTCGAGATCGACGACGTCGCCGACGCCGTCGAGGCCCGCCTGGAACGCCAGCGGATGATCTTCTCCGGTCGGCACCGCTTCGGCCTGCTCATCGAGGAGTGGGTGCTGCGCGCTGCCGTGTGCGACCCGGAGACGATGGCCGCTCAGCTCGGCCACCTGCTTGCCGTCTCGGCCAGCCCGTTCGTCAGCGTCGGCGTCATCCCCACCGGGCCCGACCGCCCGCACCTGCCGGTCGAGGACTTCTACCTGTTCGACGAGACCGAAGTGGCCGTCGAGCTGACCTCCGGCTACCTGCGGATCACCCAGCCGCGCGAGATCGCCGACTACGTCCGCACCTTCACCGACCTGGCCGCCATGGCCGTCCACGGCGCCGAGGCCCGTCACCTGATCACCGCGGCGATAGCCACTCTCGGGTGACTTCGCGCAAGAAGGCGCAACCTCGTTGAGGTCCCGGCCGCACTCTCCCTACCCTCGAACCGTCACCCGCCGTGACGGACCGGGCACCCGGTCCCGGCGGGCGAGCCCAGGCTGCTGCGGCCGCCCCGTCGGGTGGGCGCAGCCCTCTACTCCTCCCGGGTTTCGGGAGGGCACCATAGCGACGACAAGGAGCTCGGCATGGACATCAAGGCAGTGGACGGCGGCGGATCGGGCGGCGACGGCGGGAGCGGGGGCGACGGGCACCCCGGCACTCCGTGGACGCCGCCGCCCACACCGCCGTCCCCTGACGGCACCACCCCGCCCGGAGACGGGGGACACCGCAAGTGACGCTCACATCCGAGCAGGAGGGCCGCCCCGCGCCGGGGCGGTCCTTCCCCGTCGCCGACGCCTGGCTGCCGGCCTTCGACGCCGTCCCGCGCTCGCTGTTCCTCCCGGACCTGCTCTGGGCGCACGACATGGCCACCGGAACGAGCCGGTCCCTGGACCGCACCACCGATGAGCGGGGCTGGTTGGCGGCGGCCGCCGCGGACATCCCGATCGTCACCCAGTGGGACGACGGCGGGCACCAGGGCGCCGAGCCCGGCACCGTGCCGACCAGCTCGGCATCACAGCCGTCGCTGGTCGCCTCCATGCTGGACGACCTCCAGGCCGAGCCGGGGATGCGGGTGCTGGAGCAGGGCACCGGCACCGGTTGGAACGCCGCCCTGCTGAGCCACCGGCTCGGCGACGCGAACGTGACCACGGTCGAGATCGACCCGCAGGTCTCCGCCCAGGCCCGCGCCGCCCTGCGCACCGCCGGGTACCGCCCGACCGTCATCTGCGCCGACGGCGCGTCCGGATACCCGCCCGGCGCCCCGTACGACCGCATCATCGTGACCTACGGACTGCGCCGGATTCCGGAGGCGTGGATCGAGCAGACCCGCCCCGGCGGGCTGATCCTGGCGCCGTTCGGCACTCACTACTCCAATGCCGACGCCCTGGTCCGCCTTACCGTCCACAGTGACGGCACCGCGTCCGGCCCGTTCCTCCAGCCGGTCGAGTTCATGAAGATGCGCTCCCAGCGCCTGACGTGGCCGCAGAACCCCGCCGACGGCGGCACCCTCGCAGAGTCCACCACGACCGCGACGCTGCCCGCGCACGACAAGTTCGCCCCGTTCCCGCTCGCGGCCGGCTTGCGACTTCGCGACGTCGTCCACGCGATCCAGCCGCACGAGGACGGCGCCCGCACCCTGTGGCTCTACTCCCTCACCGTCCCCGCGTGGGCTGCCGCGACCTTCCGCGACGGCGAAGACGAGCACCACGTCCGCCAGCACGGAGGCCGCCGCCTGTGGGACGACTTCGAGCAGGCCCTCACCTGGTGGCACCAGGCGGGCGAGCCCGGCGCCGACCGGCTCGGACTCACCGTCAACCCGGACGGCTGGCAGGCCTGGCTGGACGACCCCGCTCAGCGGATCTGACCGCCCGGTCCGGTGCCGTGCTGCAGGTGTTGAAGTGGTCGCCGACCCAGTCACCGCGTCGAGTCGATGTAACGCACCCAAGCCAGGCGGTCAGCGGGTGCTGCCGGCCGGTTGGTCGCGCAGGAGTGCGGCGAAGGCCTGGGCGGCTGGGGTGAGGGCGTGGTCGGCCATGCGGACCAGCAGGATGCGGCGGACCGGCGCGGGCGGTTGCAGTGGCAGGACGGTGACGCCGGGGCGGACGGCCTCCAGGGCTAGGGTCGGGGCGAGCGCGACGCCGATGCCGGCGGCGACCATGGCCTGGGCCTCCTGGTAGTCGTGGGCCTCGTAGGCGATCCGGGGGTCGAAGCCGGCGGCGCGGCAGCTGCGCTCGAGGGCCTCGGCGACCGGGTGCTGTTCGGCGCGGGTGATCCAGGGGTCGGCCGCGACCTCCGCGAGAGTGGCCGAGGCGCGGCCTGCGAGCGGATGGCGGTCGCTGACCAGGAGAGCGGGCGGGTCGTCGAGGAGCGGGGTGACGACGGCGTCCTCGCGGTCGATGCGGCACCAGTCGTAGTCCCACATGAGCGCCAGCTCGATCTCCCGGCTCTCGAGCATCGACCACAGCCCGGCGATGCGGGCGCTGCGCACCGCCAGCCGTACGTCGGGGTGTGCTTCGCGGAAGGCGACGACGGCGGACGGGAGCAGCGAGGCGCCCGCCGTGGGGAAGGTGCCGACTCGGAGCGTGCCCGTGCGCAGTCCGGCAAGGTCGGCGAGTTCGCTGGCCGCGGCCCGCAGCTCGCGGGCGATCCGCTCCCCGCGCTCGGCCAGGACGCGCCCCGCGTCGGTGAGGGTCACGCCGCGCGCGTGGCGCTCCAGAAGAGGTTGGCCGGCTTCCGCCTCCAGGCGGCTGACCTGCTGTGACACCGCTGAGGGGGTGTAGTTGAGGGCGCGAGCGGCCGCGGTCACCGAGCCGTGGCGGGCGACCTCCGCGAAGAGCAGGATGCGCCGGACATCCAGCATCACGCCACCTCCACCGTTTACCTCAGCTTAATGCCTATGCAGATTTCCGAGATTGTACTTCACGCTGCCGTGGCCCAGGGTGGAAAGCAGCCCGCGCGGAGAAGCCGCCGGGATTCCACGAGGAGGCTGTGTGGTGCGCGCCCATGCTGCGGAGCCGCCGCTCCCCACCTCGCAGTCCCTGCGGCTGGGCGTACTGCTGGCTCTGGTAGGCGGTGCGCTCGACGCTTTCACGTTCGTCGCCCACGGTGGGGTCTTCGCCAACGCGCAGACCGGGAACATCGTCCTGCTGGGCATCGCGGCCGCGCGGGGGCAGTGGGCACAGGCCGTTGGCCAGCTTCCGGCGATCCTCGCGTTCGTCGTCGGCGTGTTCGTCGCGGAGTCCCTCAAGCGACCGCGGGTGGCCGCCGCCGTTCGCCGGCCGGCCCGGGCGGCCCTCGTGCTGGAGATCGCGGTGCTCGCCGGTGTCGCGCCGGCGCCCGCCAACACTCCGGACACGCTCGTCATCGTCGTCATCGCTTTCACCGCCTCGGTGCAGGTCTCCACCTTCCGCAGGTTGGTGGACACCGCGTACAACACCACGATGACGACGGGGAACCTGCGCACCGCGACCCAGAGCGCCTACAAGGCCGTCATCGACCGCGATCGCGGAGCGGCCCGGCGAGCGGGCCAGTTCGGCGCCGTCATCGCCGCTTTTCTCGTCGGCGCGTCCGGCGGCGGCCTGCTGACGGCGGCCGTGGGTGCTCGCATGCTGTGGGTCCTGGTCGGCCTCCTCGCGCTGGGGCTGGCGCTGTTCGTCTACGACGAAGGACGACAGTTCGGGCCGGCCGCCGGGGGAGCGGCGGCCGGCCCGGAGACGGGTACGGATCAGGCGGCGGTGCCGGTGACCGTGGTGCCGGATTTGGTCAGGCGGTAGGTGACGGTGGCGCCGCTCCAGAAGCGGAAGGTGAGGGTGACCGGGGCGTCGTCCTTCAGCGAGGTGAGGAAGCCGGTCTTGACGGTGGTGGTGTTGGCGGCGTAGTCGGCGGCGTAGTTGTTGAACTCCTGGTAGGTGGTCCAGCCGTACGGGCCGGCGGCGGTGCCGTCGGCGTAGGTGGACTCGACGTTGGCCAGCAGGTCGCCGTTGAACCGGGTCGGGATGGTGAGCCCGTCGGTGGTGCCGGTGGCGTCGGACAGCACCGGTTGCTCGGCGGTGCGCACGTCGAGCTGCCAGGGGACGCCGTGGGAGTACCGGATCTGGAGGGTCGCGTCGACCCCGTAGGCCCGGTCGCCGGCCAGCCGGGTGAGGGCCTGGGCGGTGAGGGTCAGCTGGTCGCCGTTCAGGGTGAAGTCGCGGTTGAGGTGCAGGCGTTGGTCGCCCTGCCACAGGCCGGTGAAGCGCTGTCCGTTGAGGTTGAGGGAGACGGTCTGCGCCGCGACGGGGCCGGACTTCGGCAGGAAGAGGTTGTCGGTGGAGGCGGTGCCCGAGCGGGTCCGCCAGGAGGACTTGATCAGGGCCATCAGGGCGGGGTCACGCCACTGGAGGGTCTCGCGGTTCAGGTAGTTGGCGTCGTCCCAGAGCGCGGTGGTGATGCCGTCGGCCCGGGCGACGTAGTTGACGTGCTCGTAGTACTTCAGCATCTCCCCGCGCTCGACGATGCCGGAGCCCGGTTCGCTGAGCAGGCCGTACTCGCCGAGGTAGACGGGGATGCCCTTGGCGACGAAGGTGTCGTGCACCCGGGCGAAGCCTTCGGTCAGGTCCGCCTGGGTCTTGGCGTCGTAGGTCGTGCCGTTCGCGACGTTCACGCTGAACGGCCAGAAGCTGTAGTAGTGCACGGTCGCCACCAGGTTGCGGTCGTGCAGCGAGCTCATGGTCGTCGACAGGTCGTCCAGCCAGTGCTGGGCGTTGTTGGTCTCCTCGGAGGGCAGCACGAGCAGCCGGTCCTTGTTCACCCCGCCGCTGGCCCGGACGATGGTGTGGAACGAGGTGTTGAGCTCCCGCAGGTACTGGGTCTTCTGCGCGTCGGTCGCGTCGGCGAACTGCGGCTCGTTGATGCTCTCCATCAGCAGCTTGCGCGGCTCGTCCTTGAAGGCGGTGGCGATCTGCTGCCAGGTCGCGTCGAACCGGGCCAGGACGGTGTCGTGGTCGGTGGACATCTTGTTGATCCACTGCCACGAGTCGTGGTGGACGTTGATCTCCACGTAGAGGCCGTCCGCCAGGGCCAGGTCGACCACCTGCCTGACCCGCTTCATCCAGACCGGGTCGATGGCGTAGGGGGCGGTGGCGGACTGGTGGCCGGACCAGGTGACGGGGATGCGGACGCTGCGGAAGCCCTCCGCCCGGATCTTGTCGAACAGTGCCTTGGTGGTGAGCGGGTTGCCCCAGGAGGTCTCGTCGGGGATGGCGTCCAGGGTGTTGCCGAGGTTCCAGCTGGGCTGCATCGCGGCGACCGCGGCCATCGGATCCTCGGGAACGTACAGGCCGGCGGGCTGGGCGGCGTCCGGGGCGGCCGGCGCCGCGAAGGCGGGGACGGCGGTCAGCGCACCGGTGGTGACCAGCGCCGCCAGGAGGCCGGCGGTCCGACGGAGGCGGCGGGTGCGTCGGCGCGAGGGCTGCTGTGAGGCGTACACGAGGGGTGTCCCTTCCGTCGGGCCGTCAGGAGGCGGTGCCGGTGACCGTGGTGCCCGACTTGGTCAGGTGGTAGGTGACGGTGGCGCCGCTCCAGAAGCGGAAGGTGAGCGTCACCGGGGCGTCGTCCTTGAGCGACTTGAGGAAGTCGGCCTTGACGGTGGTGGTGTTGGCGGCGTAGTCGGCGCGGTAGTTGTCGAAGGACTGGTAGGTGGTCCAGGAGGCCGGGCCGGCGGCGGTGCCGTCGGTGTAGGTGGACTGGACGTTGGCCACCAGGTCGCCGTTGAACCGGGTCGGGAGGGTCAAGCCGTCGGTGGTGCCGGTGGCGTCGGACAGCGCGGCCTGGGCGTAGGAGCGCACGAAGAGCTTCCACGGGACGCCGTCGGAGTACCGGACCTCGAGGGTGGCCTTGACCCCGGTGGCGCGGTCACCGGCCAGCCGGGTGAGGGCGCTCGCGGTCAGGGTGAGCCGGTTGCCGTCGAGGGTGTAGTCGAGGTACGGGATCAGCGGGCGGTCGCCCTGCCAGAGGCCGGTGAACCACTGCCCGTTGGGGTTCAGGGTGATGGTCTGAGCCGTGAGGGGGCCGGAGGCCGGCAGGTAGAGGTTGTCGGTGGAGGCGGTGCCCGAGCGGGTCCGCCAGGAGGTCTGGATCAGGGCCTTCATCTCGGGGACCATCCACTGCATGGTGGACCGGTTCAGGAAGTCGTTGGCGGCGTCCCAGACGGCGGTGGTCAGGCCGTTGACCCGGGCCTCGTAGTTGACGTGCTCGAAGTACTTCAGCATCTCGCCGCGCTCGACCACGCCGGAGTAGGGCGAGGTGAGCAGGCCGTACTCGCCGAGGTAGACGGGGATGCCCTTGGCGACGAAGGTGTCGTGCACCCGGGCGAAGCCGTCGTGCAGGTCGGCCTGCGCCGTGGCGTCGTAGGTCGGATCGTTGGCGATGTTCACGCTGAACGGGTACCAGCTGTAGTAGTGCACGGTGGCGACCAGGTTGCGGTCGTTCAGCGAGTTCATCGTGGTCGACAGGTCGTCCAGCCAGTGCTGGGCGTTGTTGGTCTCCTCGGAGGGCAGCACGAGCAGCCGGTCCTTGTTCCGCCCGCCGCTGGCCCGGACGATGGCCTGGAACGAGGTGTTGAGCTCGCGCAGGTACTGGGTCTTCTGGGCGTCGGTCGCGTTGGAGAACTGCGGTTCGTTGATGCTCTCCATGAGGAGTGCGCGCGGCTCGTCCTTGAAGGCGGTGGCGATCTGCTGCCAGGTCGCGTTGAACCGGGCCATGATGGTGTCGTGGTCGGTGGACATGTACTCGATCCACTGCCAGGAGTCGTGGTGGACGTTGATCTCGACGTAGAGGCCGGCGGTGAGGGCCAGGTCGACCACCTGCTTGACCCGTGCCATCCACGCCGCGTCGATGGTGTAGGGGGCGGTGGCGGATTGGTGCGGGTACCAGGTGACGGGGATCCGGACGCTGCGGAAGCCCTGGGCGCGGAGGCCGTCGAAGGTCGCCTTGGTGGTGAGCGGGTTGCCCCAGGAGGTCTCGTCGGGGATGGCGTCCAGGGTGTTGCCGAGGTTCCAGCTGGGCTGCATCGCGGCCACGGCGGCCATCGGGCTCTGCGGGACGGCGACGGCTCGAGCCGGGGTCGGGCCGGACGGTGCGGCGACGGCGGTGCCGCAGGCGAGGCTGCCGGTGGTGGCCAGGGCCACGAGGAGGCCGGCCGTCCGGTGGAGGCGGCGGCTGCGCGGGCGGGGGCTGCGGGGGCGGGCGGTGTGCTGTGCGTCGTTCACGGGGTGTCCCTTCGGGGTGAACTGAGCGGGAGATCCCTGGCGGGTGGTCAGGGAAGTTGGAGCGGCTCGTAGTCGAAGTGGTCGAAGTGGACGGTGCCGGCCGCGGCGTACATGCCGATGACCCGGCCGGTGAAGCCGCCGGCCACCTCGGTGGACAGGTAGCGGCCGGCGAGGTCGGCGAGCACGGTGAAGGTGCCGTCGGGCTCCTCGATGCCGAAGGAGAGGACGTCCGGCCCGGTCCGCGAGCCGCGCGGGGGCTCGGGAGCGATCTCGACGCCGAGCACGACCGCTCCGGCGGGCACCGCGCGGGTGGCGACCTCGGTGCGCAGCGGGCCGATCCGGGCGTAGACCTTCACCTCGCCGTCTGCGGCCTCGATCTCGTAGTGGTGCTCCTCGTCCAGGCGGACGGCCAGGCCGCCGCGGCCGTCGGTGGGGTCGATCAGGGTGCGGGCCCGGCAGGAGAGGTGCTGCTGGCGGTGGCCGACGAACACCACGTCGGGCTCGTCCGGGGAGGCGCCGGCGGCGCGCAGGGTCAGCCAGCCGGAACGTTCCTTCGTGGTGCACATGCTCTGTGAGCGTTCACGGACCGAGATCCAGCGCGGGTGCAGCTCGGCGTCGTCGAACTCGTCCCGGGCGGGCTCGGCGGGGACGGGGTGCAGCGGCCAGGCGGGGGCGGGCAGTTCGAGGGCGACCTCGCCGACCACCGGCCAGCCGTCCACCCACTCGACGGGGGCGAGGAAGGTCTCCCGGCCCAGCACGTGCCAGCCGGGGGTGCCGCCGCCGGGCCGCACGCCCAGGAGCACCAGGCACCAGGAGCCGTCGGGGGCCTGGACGAGGTCGGCGTGGCCGGTGTTCTGGATCGGGCGGTGGGTGCTGCGGTGGGTCAGGATCGGATTGGCCGGGCAGGGTTCGAACGGGCCGTCGGGCGCGCGGCCGCGGGCGATGGAGACGGCGTGGCCGCGCTCGGTGCCGCCCTCGGCGATCATCAGGTACCAGTAGTCGCCGATCCGGTACAGGTGCGGGGCCTCGGGGGCCAGGGCGCCGGGGGTGCCGGACCAGACCCGGTGCGGCTCGCCGAGGGTCTCGCCGGTGGCCAGGTCCAGTCGGACCTGGGAGACGCCGGCGACGGTGACCCAGCAGGTGCCGTCCTCGTCCCAGGCGAGGTCCGGGTCGATGCCGTGGACGCCGGGCAGCCGGATCGGGTCGGACCAGGGGCCGGCCGGGTCGGTGGCGGTGAAGAGCAGGTTGCCGCCGTCGCCGACGTTGGTGACGATCAGCCAGAACCGGCCGTCGTGGTGGCGCAGGGTCGGAGCGAAGATGCCGCCGGAGGACGGCATCTCGCGGGGCAGGCACAGCTGGCTGGGCCGCTCCAGGGCGTTGCCGAGCTGTGTCCAGTGCACCAGGTCGCGGCTGTGGAAGACGGGGATGCCGGGGAAGTACTCGAAGCTGGAGCAGACCAGGTAGTAGTCGTCGCCCACGCGGCAGACGCTGGGGTCGGGGTGGAAGCCGGGGATCACCGGGTTGGAGACGGTGGCGCCGGGCTGGGGCTGTGCTGACACGTGGTCGGTTCCTTAGCTGGTAGGTGGGGTGGTGCCCCGGGCTGTCAGGTCCCGGGGCACCGGCTCGGGGGTGGCTCAGCCGATTGCGCAGGAGGCGCCGTTGAACCAGAAGGCGGACGGGTTGGCGTCACTGCTGGACCAGGTGGCCCTGAAGCCCCACTGGACGCTGCCGCCCTGCGGGACGGCGGCGTCGTAGGAGACGTTCGCGGCGTTGATGCCCGTGCCGCTCTGCGTGACCGAGGCGTTCCAGGTGTTGGTGATGCTGTTGTCGCCGGGGAAGTTGAAGCCGAGCGACCAGCCGTTGACCTGGCCGAGGCTGTTGTTGACGACGGTCAGGTTGCCGACCATGACGCCGGACCACTCGTTCTTGTTGTAGACGACCCGGCAGGGCGCGGCGGTCGGGTGCATCTGGACGACCGTGATGCCGTAGGCGGGCACGGTCTGGGCGGTCGGGCTGCCGCTCTGGGCGGAGGTGATCGCGCGGGCGTTCTTGAGGTAGGAGTGGACGGTCGGGGTGGCGCCGGAGGGGGTGAACCCGCTGTACGAGAGGTTCACCGTGGCCGCGTTGTTCGGGTCCCGGTTGATCAGCATGACGTCCACGTCGCCGTCGGCGCGGCGGACGGCGTGCGCGGAGAGCAGCGAGGAGGAGCTGGCGGCCTTGACCAGGGTGTCCCCGGGAGCACCCAGTTTGGAGATCATCTGGATGCCGTAGTAGGCGGGGAAGGGGGTGTTGGCGGCGGGTTCGCAGGGCGAGCCGCTGGAGACCATGCCGCCGTCGTTGTAGTCGGTGGCGCCCTCGACGGTGGTCACCTTGCTGCAGTCGGTGCCGTTGCGCAGGTCCCACCAGTCGACGTTGAACGCGCCGTTCTCCAGCCAGGTGAGGTAGTTGTCGGGGGCGAACAGCCCGTTCGGGGAGGTGTCCAGGTACGCCTGGGCGTTCGCCTCCGTCACCGCGATGCCGACGTTCGGGGCGTTGGTGCCGGCGTACTGGTTGATCAGCGAGCGGACGGTGCTCGCGATGGCCGGGTTCTGGGCCTGCGGTTTGGTGAGCAGGTCGGCCGGGCTGGTGCTGGTGGGGTAGGCGTGCACGATCGCGAAGTCGATCTTCGTGCCGGCGATCGACAGCACGGTGTGGTTCCAGTCCATGGTGTCGCCCGGGCCGATCATGCCGTCCGGCCAGTAGCCGGGGGTGGTCAGCACGGCGCCGATCTTGACGCTCGGGTCGGCGGCCTTCATCGCCGAGACGTACTGCACCAGGTTGTTCGCGTAGGTGGTGGCGCTCTTGCTGCTGTGGGTGTCGTACTCCCAGTCGGCGCCGTACTCGCCGTTGCCGTAGACCTCGTTGCCGATCTCCCAGTACTTGACGTCATCGCTCTTGGTGACGTTGGCGTACCGGACCCAGGCGGCGGCCTCCTGGGCGGTGCCCGAGCCGTAGTTGACGGTGATGATCGGCTGCGCTCCGGCGGCGCGCACGGTGCCCATGAAGGCGTCGAAGCCGGTGTTCGGGGCGACGTACGCACCGCCCTCGGCGGTGCCGGTCTGCCAGTGGTAGACGTCGGAGTGGCTGCCGCCCGGGTAGCGGACGGCGTTGAAGCCGGCCGTGCTGAGCAGGCCGGGGGTGGCGGCGGAGTTCATGGCGGCGTCGTAGACCGGGATGTTCACGCCGACGCCGGTGGCGGGGACGGTGGCGAGCTGTAGGGCGGCGTCCACGGACACCGACACGGGGTTCGCGGCGACGGCTTTGGCGGCGGCGTTGGCTTGGGCGGGCGGTGCGAGGGCGGCGATCGCGCCGGTGGCGGCGAGCGCGAAGGCCGCCGTGACGGCGATGGCTCGTTCATGGGTGGACCGAAGTGCACGGCTGGACTGGACTGCACGGCTGGACTGGAGTTGCCTTCTCATTGCGTCCCTCCAGGGGGTGGGGGTGCGGGGGCTCGCGTGGGGGCGGGCTCCCGCGTTCTGGACGGTCGGGCCCGGTCCGGCTGGTGCGGGCGGTCCGGGCGAGAAGCGTGGTCGGGCGCGGCGGTGGTCCGGCGGGGTGGGGAACGCGCGGTGGCGGAACGCATCGTCAACTCCCCTCGGGGTAGGCCCTGGTGAGGCGGAGCAGGATGGCGGAGGGGGCCGCCGGGAGGGTCAGGGCGAGTTCGGCGGAGTCCGGGTGCCAGGCGGTGGCGGCCCGGTCGGCGGCGGGGTAGAGCTGCTCGACGCGGACCTGCGCACCGGCCAGGTGGGGCAGGCTGAGTTCGGCGACGGCCGGACCGCCGCGGCGCCAGGCCGTGACGTAGGTGGTCTCCGGAGTGTGCAGTGCGAGGGCGATCCACGGGTCCTCCCAGCCCGGCAGGCCGAGCGGCCAGGCGGGCAGGGCGTGCGGCAGGTCGGCGCGGAGGGACTTGTGCACGGCGACCGCTTCATGGACCAATTCGCGCTGTGCCGCGGAGAGTTCGGTGAGCCGGCCGGAGAGGTGGATCCGGCCGAGCAGCGCGTTGGCCATGGTGAAGGCGGTCTCGTCGAGGGAGTGCCTGGGCAGCGGGTACGCCCAGACGGCGCCCTGCTCGGGGGTGACGGCGGTGGGGGCCGCCGCCGCGATGGGCGGGTAGCGCAGCAGGTCCTGCTGGTCACTGGTGGACTGCAGCTGCAGGCGGGAGAGCAGGGCGTGGTCCATCCGCATGCCGCCGGAGGCGCAGTTCTCCAGCACCAGGCCCGGGTGGCGGTCCAGGATGTCGTCCAGCCAGTCGAGTTGGGCGCGGTTGTGGCCGAGCAGGCCGGCCGCCGGGGCTTCGCCGGGGTGGCTGCTGGTGCCGGACCCGGGGTCGGTGTTGTGGTCCAGCTTGAGGTAGCCGACGCCCCACTCGCCGACCAGGCGGTCCACCACGGCGTCCAGGTGGGCCCGGGCGGCGGGGTGGCGCAGATCCAGGTGGTAGCGGCCGCCACCCTCCTCCACGCGGCTGCCGTCGCGCCGGAAGAACGCCTCCGGCGGCAGAGAGTCGGCCACCGCGCTGGAGACCCCGACCGCCTCTGGCTCTAGCCAGAGACCGGGGGTCATGCCCCGCTCCCGGATGCGGTCCAGGACCTCGTGGATCCCGCCGGGGCCGGGGAACCGGGAGGCGGAGGGCTCCCAGGCCCCGACGGAGCTCCACCAGTTGTCGCCGTCGTCGTACCAGCCGGCGTCGATGACGAAGCACTCCGCCCCGGCCTCGGCGGCGGCGTCGACCAGGGGCAGCAGCTTGGCGGTGGTGGGGTCGCCCATCAGGCAGTTCATGTAGTCGTTGAAGACGACCGGCAGCCGGTGGTGGTCGGGGTGCGGGCGGCGGGTGGCGCGGCGGTAGCGGGTGAGGGCGGCGAAGGCGCCGGCGGGGCCGCCGTCCGCGCTGACGGCGAGGGCCACCGGCACGGTGCGGAACTCGGCGCCGGGGGCCAGCGGGTGGCGCCAGCCGTGGTCGGCGTCGGTCGGGCCGTGCAGCGCCACGTACGCGGTGTCGTCGCGCACGCCGGACTCCCAGCGCCAGCCGCCGCCGTTGTGCTCGATCTGCCAGAGCAAGGTCCGGCCCGACCGGCGGTCCGTCAGGCCGCCCATCGGCAGGTGGCCGCAGCTGGACCAGACACCCCGACCGGCCACCACGTGGGTGCTGCGGCCGGCGGTGGTGGGGAAGCGGCCGCCACGGTCGGGGGAGGACATCCGCAGCGGCCCGCGCTGCCAGCGGAGTTCGGCGCACCAGTCGTTCTCGGCCCACAGCAGCTCGGCGCGGTCCAGCTCGGCCGGGCCGTCCCCGGTGAGGCAGCCCGCGACGAGCGAGCCGACCGACTCCAGGTGCAGCGTCCGGGCGCCCTCGTTGCGGAGCAGGACCTCGCTGCGGAGCACCGGCAGGCCGTCCGGGGAGCGGTAGACCACCTCGGCGGTCAGACCGGTGCCGGGGTCGTGGAGTTCGACGGTGAGCACGTGCCAGGCGCCGTCCCGGGTCACGCGGTGGGCGCGGTGGCGCAGGCGGGTGCCGAGGGTGGTGTTGACGAGGTGCCGGCCGGACCAGTGGCGGCCGAGGTCGGCGGTGGTCACCTCCACGAGCGGCAGCGGCGCGGCGGGGCGCGGCGGGGTGGTCTTCTCGTCGGGGGCGCCGATCCGGACCAGGCGGGGCGGGCCGTGCTCGTCCAGGGCGATCTCCAGCTCGAGGGCCTGGTGGCCCCAGCGGATCATGTGAGCGCTCACAAATCTCCTCGGGCGGATGCGGGACGGCGACGGGCACGGATGTGGGAGAGCGTCGGGCAGAGGTCAGTGCGCGCGCAGGACGGCGCAGCCGCCGGGCGGGAGTTCGCTGAGGAACCGGTCCGTGAGCAGGTCCCGGCCGGGCTCCGGGAGCGGGACGGCCTCGTCGCGGTGGCTGATCAGCAGGTGCCACCTCCGGCCGTCCGGGGCGTGGCGGGTGACGGCCTCGACGCCGGGTGGCAGGCCGGGCAGTCCGGCGGTGACGCCGGCCTCGGTGAGCAGCCGGCCGACCAGACCGGCGTAGCCGGAGTCGTCCAGCCGGCTGGAGAGGTACCAGCCGTGGCCGGTGCCGAAGGGGTGCCGGGTGAGCGCGGGCCGGCCGGCGAGCATGCCGTGGGTGTAGGCCGCCACCGCCTCGGCGCCCTCGGTGCGCAGCGACTCGCTCCAGACGGTGGCCGTCGAGCCGTCCGACAGGGTGATCCGCTCGCCCTCGGCCAGCGGGCGGTACTCCTCGACCCGGATGCCCAGCGCCTCGCGCAGCGGTGCGGCCGGGTACCCGCCGAGCCGGGAGTGGAGGTGCTCGTCGACCACGCCGCTGAAGTGCTGGACGAGCAGGGTGCCACCGCCTGCCACGTAGTGGCGGAGATTCTCGGCGCTCGCGTCGGTGAGCAGGAACAGGGCCGGGGCGAGGACCAGCCGGTAGCCGGCCAGGCTCTGCCCGGGGTGGGCGAAGTCGACGGTGGCGCCCGCGTCCCAGAGCGCCCGGTGGGCGCGGCGCAGCGCGGTGAAGTAGTCGAGCTCGGCGGAGGGGAGCCCGTCCACGTTCATCGCCCACCAGGCGTCCGGGTCGTGCAGCACGGCGACCTCGGCGCGGACCGTGGAGCCGGCCAGCTCACCGAGCCGGGCCAGGGACTCGCCCAGGGCGGTGACCTCGCGGAAGGTGCGGCTGTCCGGCCCGGCGTGCGGGACCATCGCGGAGTGCCACTGCTCGGCGCCGGCCTTGGACTGGCGCCACTGGAAGAACAGCGCGCCCTCCGAACCGCGGGCGATGTGGCCCAGCGAGTGGCGCAGGACGTCGCCCGGCTCCTTGGCGAGGGTGCGGCCGCCGGCGTAGACGGTGTTCGTGCCCGACTCCATCAGCAGCCAGGGCGCGCCGCCGGCGAAGGAGCGGGCCCGGTCGGCGTCGAAGGCGGCCTGGGCGGCGGCGTCGACGCCCGGGGCGCCGGGGTAGTGGTTCACCGAGACCAGGTCGACTTCGCGCCCGAAGGCCCACAGGTCGAGGTTCTGGTAGCCGGGCAGCATCAGGTTGGTGGTCACCGGGCGGTCGCTGCGCGCGCGGATCGCGTCGCGCTGCTCGCGGTAGGCGGCGAGGGTCTGGTCGGACCAGAAGCGGCTGAAGTCCAGGGCCTGCCCGGGGTTGTGGTGCCACTGGGTGGCGCGCGGCGGCAGGATCTGCTCCCAGGCGGTGTAGTGCTGGCTCCAGAAGGCCGTGCCCCAGGCGTGGTTGAGGGCGTCGAGGTCGCCGTGCCGGTCGCGCAGCCAGACCCGGAAGGCGGCGGCCGTGTGGTCGCACCAGCACAGGGTCGCGTACTCGTTGTGGACGTGCCACAGGGCGAGCGCGGGGTGGTCGCCGTAGCGTTCGGCCAGGGCGCCGGCGATCCGGGCGGCGGCCTGCCGGTAGGCGGGGGCGGCGAGGCAGTAGGTGTCCCGGCTGCCGTGGGTCAGGCGGAGGCCGTCGGGCCGGACGGCGAGGGCGTCCGGGTGGGCCAGGGTGAACCAGGGCGGCGGGGAGGCGGTGGGGGTGGCCAGGTCGACGGCGACGCCGTTCAGGTGCAGACGGTCGAGGTGGGCGTCGAGCCACGCGAAGTCGTAGCGGCCCTCCTCGGGTTCGAGCAGGGCCCAGGAGAAGACGCCGACGGTGGCCAGGTTGACCTTGGCCAGGCGCATCAACTCGTCGTCCTGCTTCCAGACTTCGGCATCCCACTGCTCGGGGTTGTAGTCGCCCCCGAAGGCGAGGCCGCCGAGGCGGTCGGTGAGCCGGTGGATGTCCATCGGGGTGCCGTCCTTCCGGTCGGTGGGTCAACTGCTCGATGGGGAGGGCGCGGTGCTCTCTCTGATCACCAGCTCCGGTGGCATCAGCACGAGTTGGTCCGCCGGCTCCTCGCCCGCGGCGGTGGCGGCGATCCGGGCCATGACCTGGTCGAGGGCGACCTGGCCCAGTTCCTTCTGCGGGCCGGTCACGGAGGTGAGCCGCGGGGAGTGCTGCTCGGCCATCGGATCGGGGCAGAGGGCGATGACGGAGGCGTCCTCCGGGACGGTCCGCCCGTTGATGCGCAGCAGGGCGAGGAGGGGGCCGATCGCGGCCTCGTTCTGCACCACGAACCCGGTGGTGTGCGGGCGGTCCGCGAGGATGCGGGCCAGGGTGCCGGCGGTGCTCTCGTAGGTGCCCTCGCAGGGGCGGTGGAGGAAGCGGAGGCCGCGCTGCTCGGCGCGGGCGCGGAAGCCGCTGAGGGTGCGCTCCGCGTAGCCGGCGTGCCGCCGGTAGACCCCGCTGCTGTAGCCGATGAAGGCGAGGTCGCGGTGGCCCAGGTCGGCCAGGTGGTCGGCGCACAGGGCGCCGGCGGTGGCGAAGTCGTGGTCGACGCAGGAGAGTCCGGCGGGGTCGTCGGGGAGGCCGATGAGCGCGGCCGGGATGCCCTGGGCGCGCAGCACCGGGACGCGGTCGTCGTCGAGGCGGACGTCCATCAGGATCACCCCGTCGGCGAGCCCGGTGGCGGCGACCCGGCGGACTCCGTCCGGGCCCTCGTCGTTGGTGAGGAGCAGGACGTCGTACCCCCGTTCGCGGGCTGCCACGGTGACGGCGATGGCGATCTCCATCATGGTGGGCACGTGCACGTCGGGGTGGAGCGGGACGACCAGGGCGATGATGTGCGAGCGCTTGCCGGCCAGGGCCCGCGCACCGGCGTTGGGGTGGTAGCCGAGGTCCGTGACGGCCCGTTCGATACGGGTCCTGGTCTCGGTGGAGATCGGCCGCTTGCCGCTGAGGGCGTAGCTGACCGTGCTCGCCGAGACGCCGGCCTGCCGGGCCACGTCGGCCAGTGTCACCATCGCTGTCGTTTCCTTCGTCTCGGTCCGGTGGGGGTCAGCCCTTGATCGCGCCCGTGAGGACCCCGGCGCGCAGGTGCTTCTGCACGAACGGGTACACGATCACCAGTGGTACCAGCGTGAGCACCACGACCGCCATCTGCAGGGCCAGCGGCGCGGTCTGGGCGTGGGTGCTGCCGAAGCCCGAGTTGACGGAGCCGGGCAGGCCGTTGCCCCGGTTGACGTAGGTGAGCAACACGTACTGCAGCGGCCATTTCTGACTGTCCGTCGGCAGGTAGAGCATCACGTTGAAGAAGGAGTTCCAGTAGCCGACCGCGTAGAACAGCGCGGTGACGGCGGTGACGGCACGTGAGGTGGGCAGCACGACGGACCAGAGGATGCGCCACTCGCCCGCGCCGTCCATCCGGGCGGCGTCGATGAGCTCGGCGGAGGTGTCCTGGTAGAAGGCGCGCAGCACCAGGATGTTGAAGACCGAGACGGCGCTCGGCAGGATCAGCGCCCACCACTGGCCGTAGCCGCCGAGCCCGGTGACCACCAGGAAGCTGGGGATCAGGCCGCCGCTGACGAACATGGTGACGATCAGCACCAGCAGCAGGAAGCGGTGCCCGAGCGAGCGCGGCCGGGAGAGGCCGTAGGCGCACAGGACGGAGACGGCCATCGAGAGCACGGTGCCGACCACGGTGATGCCGAGGCTGACCAGCAGGGCGGTGCGCACGGTCGGGTCGCCGAGCATCTGCCGGTACGTCTCGGCGGTCAGGCCGTCCGGCCAGATCACCAGCCCGCCGGCCCGGTTGACGGCGCCGGGGGTGGAGAAGCTGGTCAGGAGGATGATCCAGAGCGGTACCAGGATGACGGCCAGCGTGGTGCCGAGCGTGATCCCCTTCGCGGCCTGCCCGACGGCGGTGGGGGGCTCCTCCCAGGGCGGCCGGGCGGAGCGGGCCCGGCGTCGGGTGGCCGCCGCCGTACGGGCCTTCTCCCGCCGGGAGGTGATGGTGAGTGCGTTGGTCATCCGAGACCTCCAGGGAGACCCCGGCCGCTAGGACGGGGAGGTGTTGGCTTGCCGCGAAGGGGCTCCTCCCCGGCGGGAGACTGGGGGAGGTCCGGGGGTCGGCAGGCCGCTGCGGAGGCGGCATGCCATTCCTGTAAGTAGTCAATTGATTACGTATAGTGGTGATAGTCTGGAATCCATGCCAGCACCCATGTGAAGCGGGCCTACCGCTATCGCTTCTATCCGACTGACGCGCAGGCAGCCGAGCTGTCGCGCACGTTCGGGTGCGTGCGGAAGGTCTACAACATGGCGTTGCAGGCGTGCACGAAGGCATGGGCGCTGAATCAGGAACGGGTCAGCTACGGCGCCACGTCGGCGATGCTGACGCAGTGGAAGAAGACCGAGGACCTGGCCTACCTGTCCGAGGTGTCCTCGGTCCCCTTGCAGCAGACGCTTAGGCACCTGCAAGGGGCGTTTACCAACTTCTGGCAGAAGAGGGCGAAGTACCCGAGATTCAAGTCCCGAAAGAAGTCCCGGAAGTCCGCGGAGTACACGAGGTCCGCGTTTCGGTTCCGGGACGGTCGGCTGTGGCTGGCGAAGATGGCCGGGCGCTGGTTCGTCTCCATGCTGTGCGACGACCGGCCGGCCATGCCGGTACCAGTCAGCGCGGCCGTGGGGATCGACGTGGGTATCATCAGCGTGGTGACGCTCTCCACGGGGGAGAAGATCACCAACCCCCGGCAGGAGAGCAAGGGGCGGGAACGCCTCGCCAAGGCCCAGCGTGACCTCGCCCGCAAGGCCGAGGGCGATGGCATGAACCGGGCGAAGGCCCGGCGCAGGGTTGCCCGAGTGCACGCGAGGGTCGCCGACCGGGGTAGGGATTTCCTGCACAAGCTCACCACTCGACTCGTTCGTGAGAACCAAACGATCGTGATCGAGGATCTGACCGTCCGGGACATACTCAAGAATCGGCGGCTCTCCCGAGTCGTCTCGGATGCCTCCTGGACCGAGATGCGTTCCATGCTGGAGTACAAGACGGATTGGTACGGGCGCGAGTTGATTGTGATCGATCGCTGGTTCCCCTCCTCCAAGCTGTGCTCCAGCTGTGGCACCTTGCAGGGCAGGATGCAGCTCGACGTCCGCGAGTGGACGTGCGGCTGCGGGGCGACCCACGACCGGGACGTGAACGCAGCGATCAACATCCTGGCCGCCGGGCTGGCGGTTGCAGCCTGTGGAGACGGTGTAAGACCTCAACGGAGCACTCCGGGCGGGCAGTCGTCTATGAAGCAGGAAGTTGTCCCACCGCCGCGCTCACGCGCAGCGGGTCAGTCGCGAGGCTGAGGGGAATCCCCGTTCTTCGGAGCGGGGAAGGAGGTCAATTCCGGTACAACCCGTCCTCGCCGAAGGCGTGGGCCAGCTTGTTGGCGCCCCAGATGAGCAGGAGGGAGACCACGCTCTTGAAGAGCCCGGCCGCCGCGCCGAAGCTGTAGCCGCCGGTGGCGATGCCGTAGTAGAAGGAGAAGGTGTCCAGGACGTCGGCGGCGTCGTGGCCGACGGCCTCGCGCTGGATCAGGAACTGCTCGAAGCCGACCGAGAGGGCGTTGCCCAGGCGCAGCACCAGCATCAGCACGATCACCCCGCGCAGGCCCGGCAGCGTGATGTGCCACAGCCGTCGCAGCCGCCCCGCGCCGTCGGCCGCCGCGGCCTCGTACAGCTCGCCGTTGATCGCGCTGAGCGCCGCGAGGAAGACGATGATCCCCCAGCCGGCCTCCTTCCAGATGGCCTGGGAGGTGACCAGGAGGGCGAAGGTGTGCGGGTTGGTCATGATGTCCCAGGTGGCCAGGGAGTGCTGGCGCAGGAACTGGTTGAGCGCGCCGGCGCCGCCGAGCATCTGCTGGAAGATGGTGACCGCCAGCACCCAGGAGAAGAAGTGCGGCAGGTAGACCACGGACTGGAAGAAGTTGCGGATCCGCTCGCTCACCACGGAGTCGAGCAGCAGGGCGAGCGCGATCGGGACGGGGAAGAAGAGCACCAGCTGGACGAAGCTGAGGTAGAGCGTGTTCTTCAGCGCGGCCCAGAACGCCGGGTCGTTGAAGAGCTGCTGGAACTGGTCGAGGCCGACCCACTCGCTGTGCCAGACCCCGACCAGCGGGTCGTAGTCCTGGAAGGCGGTGACGATGCCGAACAGCGGCGCGTAGTTGAAGACCAGCAGCAGGAGGACGGCGGGCACCGTCATCAGCAGGAGCGACCTGTCGCGCCGCAGCCTGGCCCGCCAGCCGAGCCGCGCGGGGTGGGCCGGGCGCTTCGGTGCGGCGGTGCTCACCGGCCGGCGCCGTACTTGTCGAGGACCTCGGTGGTCATCCACTGCTTGAGCCGCTCGCCGGGGCCGGAGCGCCAGGCGGCGATGGCGGCCTGCACGTCGGAGACCTTCTTCTTGCCGTGGTAGCAGTCCTTGAGGGTGTCGTTGACGCTCTGCGCGGCGTCGGCCACGGAGATCGCCTGGGGCATGCTGAAGTTCATGCCCCAGAAGGGCGGCTTGGTGAGGTACTTGACGTTGGCCGCGGACCAGGCCGCGTAGTCCTTGGTGACCTGGTCGCCGCCCGGGTTGCTGATCACCGAGGCGGGGGCCGCCAGGAACGGCAGGGCCGTCGCCTGGACGTCCTTCTTTCCCTCCTCGGTGAAGGTGGGCACGCCGTTCACCCGGGTGTGGTGGACGCCCTCGACGCCGAAGTTGACCAGGGTGTACTCGGCGGTGCCGTAGGGGGCGGCGAGGTAGTCGGCGACGCCGAGCAGCTCCTCGATCTGGGCGGGCTTCAGAGCGGCGTTCAGGTAGCTGATCATGCTGCTGGAGGCGCCCATGTAGATCACCGGGGTGCCCTTGCCGTCGGCGGTGAGGGCGTCGAGGGCGCCGCGCCGGTACTTCGGGTCGGCGGCGGTGCCGGACTGGTGGTCGGCCAGGTTCCAGGCGCCCAGTCCGCCGCCCCCGATGAGCGTCTTGCCGCTGTAGAAGCGGGTGTTCCCGTTGGCGTTGTCGCCGGCGAGCGCGTCCGGGTGCATGAAGCCGGAGGTGGCCAGGCGGTAGTGCCAGTCGAGGGCCTCCAGGAACTCCTGGGTCTCGAAGGGGTGGACCAGCTTGCCGCCCTCGATCCGCCAGTTCATGGGGACGTTCCAGGCCGTCTGGAGGTAGGTCCACACGTCGTCGAAGGCCCACACGCCCCGCTTGGCGTCGGTCAGTTCCTTGCCGAGGTGCATCAGGTCGTCGGCGGACCTGATCTGGTCGGGGGTGATGCCCCGGGCTTCGAGGACGTCCCGGCGGTAGAAGGTGGCGCCGGGGATGCCGAAGCTGGTGGAGAAGCAGGGGATGCCGTAGAGCCGGTCGCCCCAGACCCCGTCCTGCCAGGCGCCGGTGGGGAGGGCGGCCAGGTTCGGGTACTTCTTGATCCAGTCGCCGGACAGGTACGGCGTCAGGTCCGCGAGTTGGGCGCCGACCAGTGAGCCGGTGTTGAACTTGGCGTTCCACCAGGCCGGCAGGTTGATCCAGTCGGGCAGCTTCTTGGCGGCGGTCATGGTCGGCACGATGGTGTCGTAGGTGTTCCCGTCGGCCGGTTTGACGGTCAGTTCGATCCCGAGGGCCTTGTCCATCGCCTGGAAGAAGGAGTTGCCGGCCGGCGGGTTGGTGCCCCAGAGCGGGGTGACGGCGGTGTAGCTGCCGCCCTTGCCGGGGACGCCGCTCACGCTGGTGGGCGGGTGCGCCGGGTAGGACAGGTAGGCCGGGTCGGTCGCGGCGTCCGCTCCGCCCGCGACCGGGGCGATGTCGGGCTTGACCGCGCCGGCGTTCGCCAAGTAGGTCGGCAGGGCCGACTTGAGCCCTGCCGCGGTGTTCGCGGCGGCCTTCCTGCCGCCACCGTCGCCGCAGGCGGACAGCAGCGGCGCCATCGCGGCGGCCCCTGCCACGGTGGCGGCGGTGCTCAGGAAGCTCCTGCGGTTCATCCCGGATCTCATGGTGGCGTGGCCCCTCTCCGTCGAAGCGCGTCGATGCGCGCTGAGAGTGTCGAAGCGTGGCGAAGCGTCGAAACGCTTGGATGTTTCGGCGAGACTAACGACGCGTTACCAATTGGGCAAGGGCCTGAACAAATCCAAAATCCTTCTCTCCCTTGGGGGTTGACGCCCCCGTCGGAGCGTGCCAGCGTCGAAGGGCTTCGACGTGCGACCACCGAGCCGAGCCGCCCTAGGGGTATTCAAGTTGAGTTCTGTGCCCAGGTCCGACGCTGTCCTGCCCGAGTTCCGCAATCCCGCGCTGCCGCTGCGCAAGCGCATCGACGACCTGCTCGAGCGGCTGACGCCCGAGGAGCGGCTCGCGATGCTGCACCAGTACGCGCCCGCTGTCCCGCGCCTGGGAGTCGCCGCGTTCCGTACCGGCAGCGAGGCGCTGCACGGGGTGTCCTGGCTGGGTGAGGCGACGGTCTTCCCGCAGGCCGTCGGCCTCGGCGCCAGCTGGGACGAGAGCCTGGTGCGCGAGGTCGCGGCGGCGGTCTCGACCGAGCTGCGGGCCTTCCACCTCCACCGTCCGCCCGCGATCGGCGCCGCCGAGCGCGGCGCCACCTCGCTCCAGGCGTGGGCCCCCGTGCTCAACCTGCTGCGCGACCCGCGCTGGGGCCGCAACGAGGAGGGCTACTCGGAGGACCCGGTGCACACCGCCCGGATCGGCGAGGCGTACTGCCGGGGCCTGGCCGGCGACCACCCGGTCTACCTGCGCACCGCGCCGGTGCTCAAGCACTTCCTCGCCTACAACAACGAGGACGACCGCTGCACCACCTCCTCCGGGCTGCGCCCGCGGGTGCTCCAGGAGTACGACCTGGCCGCCTTCCGCCCGGTGGTCGCCGCCGGCGCGGCGACGGGCGCGATGGCCGCCTACAACCTGGTCAACGGCCGCCCCTGCCACGTCAGTCCGCTGATCGAGACGGAGCTGCGCCGCTGGGCCGCGCCCACCGGGCACGAGCTGTTCGTGGTCAGCGACGCCGAGGCCCCCTCCAACCTGGTCGACCCGGAGCACTACTTCGACGACCACGCCGAATCCCACGCGGCGGCGCTCAAGGCCGGCATCGACAGCTTCACCGACCACGGGGAGGACAGCGAGACCGTGGTCGGCCGGCTGCGCGAGGCCCTGGAGCGCGGCCTGATGGCGCAGCAGGACGTGGACCGCGCCGTCCGGCGGCAGCTCGAACTGCGCTTCCGCCTGGGCGAGTTCGACCCCGAGTTGGACCCGTACGCGGGCATCGGCCCCGAGGTGGTCGACTGCGCCGAGCACCGCGCGCTGGCCCGGAGGGCGGTGGCGGAGTCGACGGTACTGCTGAAGAACGAGGGCCTGCTGCCGCTGGATCCGGCCCGGCCGCCCCGGATCGCCGTGATCGGCCCGCTCGCCGACAGCGTGTTCGAGGACTGGTACAGCGGCACCCTGCCGTACCGGATCGGCCTCGCGGGCGCCCTGGCCGCCGCCGGCGTCGAGGTGACCCGGGTGGACGGCTCGGACCGGATCGCGCTGCGCTCGCGCACCACGGGTGAACTGCTCGGCAAGACCGCCTTCGACCTGACCGACTGGGGTGGCGGCGCCGTCACCCTGCGCGCCGCCGACACCGGCCGCTACCTCGGCCTGCAGGAGGACGGCGGGCTGGCCGCCGACCGGAGCGTGATCAAGAGCTGGTTCGTCACGGAGACCTTCCGGCTGGAGGCGGTGGGCCCGGACGAGGTGGTGCTGCGCAGCGTTTTCACCGGTCGGTACGCCGGGGTCGATCCGACGGACGGTCGTGTGAGCGTTCACATTGAAACGGCGGCCGAGGCCGAGCGGTGGCAGCGCGAGCTGGTGCGCGACGGCCTGGCCGAGGCCCGGGCCGCCGCCGAGGCGGCGGAGGTGGCGGTGGTGATGCTCGGCAACCATCCGATGATCAACGGCCGGGAGACCGAGGACCGCGCGGACATCGCCCTGCCCGAGGGGCAGGAGGCGCTGCTGCGCGCGGTGGCCGCCGCGCGGCCCGAGACGGCGCTGGTCGTGACGAGCAGCTACCCCTACGCCCTCGACTGGGCCGACGAGCACCTGCCCGCCGTGGTGTGGACCTCCCACGGCGGGCAGGAGGGCGGCCACGCGCTGGCCGATGTGCTGCTCGGTGCGGCCGAGCCGGCCGGCCGCCTGCCGCAGACCTGGTACCGGGGCGAGGACCCGCTGCCGCACCCGCTCGACTACGACGTGATCAAGGCGGGCTGGACCTACCAGTACCACCGCACCCCCGCCCGCTACGCGTTCGGCCACGGGCTCTCCTACACCGAGTTCGCCTACCGCGACCTGCGCCTGTCGCAGCCGTCGATCGATCAGGCCGGCGCGGTCGAGGCCGTCGTGACCCTGGAGAACACCGGCGAGCGGCCCGGCAGCGAGGTGGTCCAGGTCTACCTCCGGGCCCCGGAAGCCCGTTACGCGGCCCCCCGGCTCAGCCTGGCCGAGTTCCGCAAGCTACGGCTGGAGCCGGGGGAGAGCCGCGAGCTGACCTTCCGGCTGACGGCCGGGCAGCTCGCCCACTGGGACGTGGCCACCGGCGCCTTCACCGTCGATCCGGGCCGCTACGAGGTGATCGTCGCCCGCAGTGCCGACCACCACGAGCTGACCGCGCCGCTCACCGTGACCGGCGCCGCCCCCGCGCCCCGGGCGGGCGTCGGACGCTGTCTCCTGGCCGTGGACTTCGACGACTACGAGGAGGCCGTCATCGTCGACGCCACCCGCGCCGACGGCGACGCCGTCACGCCCGCCGACCCGGCCCGGCCGGCGACGCTCCTCTTCCGCGAGGTCGACCTCTCCGGGGCCGCCCGGGTGGAGGTCGAGACCGCCCGCGAGGGCGTCGGCCCGGGCGGAGCGCGGCTCGAACTCCGTTCGGGGGGAAGGCTGCTGGCCGCGATCGAGGTGCCGGTGACCGGCCACCGCTACGCCTGGACCACCACCGGCGCCAAGCTCGCCGCCCCCCTGGACGGCGTGCACGACCTGAGCCTGGCCCTGCACGGCGACTTCCGGCTGGCCGCCTTCCGCTTCGGCGCGGCCGGCTGAGACCCACCGCCCCACAGACCGGCGGCCCGCCCAAGGGGGGAGCGGGCCGCCTCCCCGCCCCCGGCCCGCGAGCCGGGCGCCCCCGCCTACCGCTGCATCCGTCCCGACCCCGTCACCCGCCGCCCGGAGGCGGCTCCCATGTCACTGCCCACGCCCCACCACCGCACCTCGTCCTCGCCACACCCGGAGGAGTCCGCCGTGCCGCCCACCGACCTCGGACTCGACGCACTCGCCGACCACAAGCCCGAGCCGGCCGCCCCGCAGGACTTCGACGCGTTCTGGCAGCGCACCCTCGCCGAGGCCCGCTCGCACGGCGGAGCGGTGAAGGTCGAACGGGTCACCGAGCGGTACGGCCTGCGTACCGTCGAGGTGGAGGACGTGCGCTTCCCCGGCTGGAACGGCGAGCCGGTGGCCGCCTGGCTGCTGCGCCCGCGCGGCGCCGAGGGGCCGCTGCGCGGCGTTGAGGGGCCGTTGCCGGTCGTCGTCACCTACCTCGGCTACAGCGGAGGCCGCGGGCTGCCCACCGAGCACCTGTTCTGGTCCGCCGCCGGCTATGCCCAACTCGTGGTGGACAGCCGGGGCCAGGGACACGACACCCCGGACCGGACCGTGGGAGACGGCACGCAGTGGGCCGAGGGCTTCATGACCCGCGGCATCGACTCGCCGGAGCACCACTACTACCGGCGGCTGATGACCGACTGCGTGCGCGCCGTGGACGCCGTCGGCCGGCTCCCCGGGCTGGACAGCGGCAAGGTGGTGGTGACCGGTGTCAGCCAGGGCGGCGGCCTGGCCCTCGCCGTCGCCGGACTCACCGGAGACGGGGTGGCCGCGGTGCTGCCGGACGTCCCGTTCCTCTGCCACTACCGCCAAGGCGCCCAGCTGTCCCTGGAAGGGCCGTACCAGGAGATCGTGAAGTACCTGCGCTGGCACAGCCGGCACCGGGTGGCGGAGACCTTCGCCACCCTGGGGTACTTCGACGGCGTCCACTTCGCCCGGCGGGCCACCGCACCCGCCCTGTTCAGCGTCGGCGGGATGGACCCGGTCTGCCCGCCCCCGACGGTGTACGCGGCGTTCAACCACTACCGGGGTGCGGACCGCACCATGACGGTCTGGCCGTTCGCCGACCACGCCGGCGGCTGCGGATCGAACCCGCCCGTCCAGCTGGCCTGGCTGCGCGAGCGCGGGCTGGGCCCGGCGTGAACGCTCCCGCTCAGCTGGTCCGGTGCCTGCCCGCCGGGTTCCGGTTCGGCGCCGCCACCGCCGCGTACCAGATCGAGGGCGCCCACCGCGAGGACGGCCGGGGCCCGTCCGTCTGGGACACCTTCAGCCACACCCCGGGCCGCACCCTCGACGGCGCCACCGGCGACACCGCCTGCGACCACTACCACCGCTACCCCGAGGACGTGGCCCTGCTGCGCGGGCTCGGGGTGGACGGCTACCGGTTCTCGATCTCCTGGCCGCGCCTGCTGCCGCAGGGCACCGGGCCGGTCAACGCCAAGGGGCTGGACTTCTACGACCGGCTGATCGACGAGCTGCTGGCCGCCGGCGTCGCGCCCGCCGTGACGCTGTACCACTGGGACCTGCCGCAGGCCCTCGAAGACCGGGGCGGCTGGCGGGTGCGCGCCACCGCCGAGGCGTTCGCGGCGTTCGCGGCGCTGGCCGCCGAGCGGTACGGGGACCGGGTCGAGCGGTGGATCACCCTCAACGAGCCGTACTGCTCCGCCTTCGTCGGCTACGCCGAGGGACGACACGCACCCGGGGCCCGGGAGGGCCGGGGCGCGCTGGCGGCGGCCCACCACCTGCTGGTCGGGCACGGCCTGGCGGTGCGCGAGCTCCGGGCGGCGGGGGCCCGGGAGATCGGCATCACCCTCAACCTCGACCGGGTGCACGCCGCCTCCACGCTCCCCGAGGACCTCGCCGCCCGGCGCCGCGCCAAGGTGCTGCACAACGAGGTCTGGACCGAGCCGCTGTTCGCCGGGCGCTACCCGCCCCAGGAGCGGCAGACCTGGGGCGGCCTGGCCGGGGGCCCCTGGCGCCGGCCGGGTGACCTGGAGCTGATCGGCGCGCCGCTGGACTTCCTCGGCGTCAACTTCTACCGCCCGATCACCGTGGCCGCTGCCCCGCACCGCGAGGCCGACCCCGAGCGGCGCACCGCCGTGGACATCGGCGTCACCGAGCTCGACCCGTACGGCACCCGGCACACCACCATGGGCTGGCCCGTGGTGCCGGCCGCCTTCACCGAGCTGCTCCGCGAGCTGCACCGGCGCCACCCGCGCCTGCCGCCGATCTGGATCACCGAGAACGGCACCGCCGAGGCCGACACCGTCGGCGCCGACGGCCTGGTGCACGACGCGCAGCGGATCGACTACCTCGCCGAGCACCTGGCCGCCGTGGCCGAGGCCGTCGCGGCGGGGGTGGACGTGCGCGGCTACTACCTCTGGTCGCTGCTCGACAACTTCGAGTGGGCCCGGGGCTACGCCCAGCGCTTCGGCCTGGTCCACGTCGACTTCGACACCCTCACCCGCACGCCCAAGGACAGCTACCACTGGTACCGGGCCCTGATCGCCGCGCACCGCGCGCGGACGGAGGAAGCAGCACGATGAAGTTCACCGACGGCTACTGGCTGATGCGCCCGGGCGTCACCGCGCGCTACGCCGCCGAGGTCGCCGATCTGCGCGCCGGTGCGGACCGGATGACCCTCTACGCGCCCGTCAAGCCGGTGCGCGGTCGCGGTGACACGCTCAACAGCCCGCTGCTGACCGTCGAATGCTGGTCGCCGGCCGAGGGCGTGATCGGGGTGCGCACCACCCACCACGCCGGATCGGTGCGGCGCGGCCCCGATTTCGCTCTGCCCGGGGCGGTGGCGGACGCCGGCAAGGTGCGCCGGGACGGCACGGTGGCGGAGCTCTCCTCGGGCGAGCTGACGCTGCGGGTGGACACCGCGCAGCCGTGGCGGCTGGAGTTCGGCGCGGGCGGGCGGGTGCTGACCTCGGCGGGCGAGCGCGGCACCGGCTTCGTCACCGACGCCGAGGGACGCCACCACGTGCTGGCCCAACTCGCGCTCGGCGTCGGCGAATCGGTGTACGGGCTGGGCGAGCGGTTCACCCCGTTCGTGCGCAACGGCCAGGTGGTGGACATCTGGCAGGCGGACGGCGGCACCAGCAGCGAGCAGGCGTACAAGAACGTCCCGTTCCACCTGACCAACCGGGGCTACGGCGTCTTCGTCAACCACCCGGGAAGGGTCTCCTACGAGGTCGGCTCCGAGGCGGTGGGCCAGGTGCAGTTCAGCGTCGAGGACCAGACGCTGGAGTACTTCGTGGTCTACGGCCCGACCCCCAAGCAGGTGCTGGAGCGCTACACCGCGCTGACCGGCCGCCCGGCGCTGCCGCCGGCCTGGGCGCTCGGCCTCTGGCTGACCACCTCGTTCACCACCGAGTACGACGAGGCGACGGTGATGCGCTTCGTCGGCGGCATGGCCGCCCGGGGCATCCCGCTGAGCGTCTTCCACTTCGACTGCTTCTGGATGCGCGAGTACCAGTGGAGCGACTTCGAGTGGGACCCGGAGACCTTCCCGGACCCGGCCGGGATACTGGCCCGGCTGCGGCAGCAGGGCCTGCGGATCTGCCTGTGGATCAACCCGTACATCGCGCAGAAGTCGGCGCTGTTCGAGGAGGGCATGCGCGCGGGGTACCTGGTGCGCCGGGCGGACGGCACGGTCTGGCAGTGGGACCTGTGGCAGCCGGGCATGGCCCTGGTGGACTTCACCAACCCGGCCGCGCGGGAGTGGTACACCGGCAGGCTGCGGCAGCTGCTCGGGCAGGGGGTGGACTGCTTCAAGACCGACTTCGGCGAGCGGATCCCCACCGACGTGGTCTGGCACGACGGCTCCGACCCCGAGCGGATGCACAACTACTACACCCAGCTCTACAACCGCGCCGTGTTCGAGCTGCTGCGCGAGGTGCGCGGGGAGGGGGAGGCGATGCTGTTCGCCCGCTCCGCCACGGCGGGCGGGCAGCAGTACCCGGTGCACTGGGGCGGGGACTGCGAATCGCACTTCAACGCGATGGCGGAGTCGCTGCGCGGCGGGCTCTCGCTCGGGCTCTCCGGCTTCGGCTTCTGGAGCCACGACATCGGCGGCTTCGAGGGCACCCCCACCCCGACCGTCTTCAAGCGCTGGACGCAGTTCGGCCTGCTCTCCTCGCACAGCCGCCTGCACGGCAGCAAGTCCTACCGGGTGCCGTGGGACTTCGGCGAGGAGGCCGTGGCGGTCACCCGCGAGTTCACCCTGCTCAAGCACCGCCTCGCGCCCTACCTCCAGCGCGCGGCCCAGCAGGCGCACACCACCGGCGTGCCGGTGATGCGCGCGATGGTCCTCGAGTACCCCGACGATCCGGCGGCGGCCACGCTCGACCGGCAGTACCTGCTCGGCGACGACCTGCTGGTGGCCCCGGTCTTCACCGAGGACGGCACGGTCGACTACTACGTGCCCGAGGGGACGTGGACCAACCTGCTGACCGGTGCTCAGGTGACCGGCCCGCGCTGGGTGCGCGAGCAGCACGGCTTCCACACCCTGCCGCTGCTCGCCCGCCCCGACTCGGTGATCCCGCTCGGGGCGGACGACCAGCACCCGGTCTCCGCCTGGGCGGACGGGGTCGAGCTGCGGGTGCACGCCTTCGCCGACGGCGCCGAGCGCACCGTGCTGATCCCGCGCTCGGACGGCCCCGGAGAGAGCGCCCGCTTCCGGCTGCGCCGCACCGGCGACCGCCTGCACGTCAGCACCGACAGCCCGCACGCCTGGCAGCTGCGCACCGGCGGCCCGGACGGCCCCGTGCACCTGGGCCCGCCCGGGACGTTCGAGGCCGAACTCCCCTTCCCGGTCTGAAGCGGCAGTCGATGCCGGGCCGTCCGCCCCTGCGCGATGTCTTGACGGTGCCCTGGTCGCTTCCCATAGTGATGCCAGCCTGTTAGCGCTAACAATCTGGCGCCTTCCTTCTTCCACCCATGAAGGGGTCCGTCCATGACCACACGATCGTGGCTGCGCCGCGTCCGGCGGGCGGTGCCGGCGGCGCTGTCGACCGCCCTGCTCGTCGCCGGCCTGCTCACCGGCGCGGCCGGCGCCGTCGAGGCCGCCCCTCCGGTGACCGCCGGTCAGGGCCCGTGCGACATCTACGCCGCGGGCGGCACGCCGTGCGTCGCGGCGCACAGCACCACCCGCGCACTCCTCGCCTCCTACAGCGGCCCGCTGTACCAGGTGCAGCGGGCCTCGGACGGTACGGTGCAGGACATCGGGGTGCTGTCCGCCGGGGGAGTCTCCGACGCCGCGGCGCAGGACTCCTTCTGCGCGGGCACCACCTGCACCATCACCCGCGTCTACGACCAGACCGGCGGCGGCAACACCCTGGTCTACCAGGGGCCCGGCGGGACCGGGGGCGCCGACACGGCCGCCACCGCGAACACGGAGCCCCTGATCGTGGCCGGCCACAAGGCCTACGCGCTCTACATCAACCCCGGCAACAGCTACTTCGCCTACAACTCCGCCGGGGGAGTGCCGACCGGCAGCGCGCCCGAGGGCGAGTACATGGTCACCAGCGGCACCCACGTCAACAAGGGCTGCTGCTTCGACTACGGCAACACGGAGACCGACCACAAGGCCGACGGCAACGGCGCCATGGACGCGATCAACTTCGGCACGGAGTGCTGGTTCGGCGGCTGCACCGGAACCGCGCCGTGGGTGCAGGCGGACCTGGAGAACGGCCTGTTCTCCGGCGGCAGCAAGGCGTGGAACCCCGGCCAGGTCTCGCTGCCGAGCCGCTTCGTCACCGCGATGCTCAAGAACGACGGCACCACCCGGATGGCGCTCAAGGGCGCCGACGCCCAGTCCGGGAGCCTGACCCAGCTCTACGGCGGCGCGCTGCCCGGCGGTTGGAGCCCGATGCACAAGCAGGGTGCCGTCATCCTCGGCAGCGGCGGCGACTGCTGCCAGACCAACCACAACGCGAGCGCGGGCACGTTCTACGAGGGCGCGATGGTCAAGGGCTACCCCTCGGACGCCACCGACGCCGCGGTCCAGGCCGACATCACCGCGGCCGGCTACCGCACCGCCACCCCCTTCACCCCCGGCGCGAAGGTCTCGCTGCAGGCCACCACCGCCTGCTGCACCGGCGACTACCTGCAGCACGACTCGGGTGACGACAAGGTGGTGACCGCGCCGGTGACCGCCGCCGGTTCCGCCGCCGCCAAGGGCGCCGCGACCTGGACCGTCCGGGCCGGCCTGGCGAACAGCTCCTGCGTCTCCTTCGAATCGGCCGACACGCCCGGCAGCTACCTCAGGCACTACGCCTTCCAGCTCCACCTCCAGCCCAACGCAGGCACCGGCCAGTTCGCCGCCGACGCGACCTTCTGCGTCCAGCCCGGGAACAGCGGCACGGGCTACTCCCTCCAGTCCTTCAACTACCCGGCCAAGTACGTCCGCCACTACGGCTTCGTCGGCTACCTGGCGAGCAACGGCGGCACCAACGTCTGGGACAACGCGTCGTCCTGGGCCCAGGACAGCAGCTGGCTGGCCGCCCAGCCCTGGGGTTGAGCCACCACCGGGGCAGGCACCACGGCGCACACCGGCCCGCCGCCGCTGCACCGGCGGTGGCGGACCCGGCTCCGAGCACGGGGCGGCCCGGAGCCGCGCGACACCCTCCGACCGCCCCCGGCCCCCAACCTCCAGCCTCCAGAGCAGAGGAGTCGAGCCTTGTCGTACAGCATCCGCGCGGGCGCCGTGGAACGGCACACCGCCGCAGAGGTCCTCCGGGTCGAACCCTGGGGGCCGGACGCCGTCCGGGTGCGGGCCTCGTCCGGGGCCATCGACCCGGCCGCCCCCGGAGCGCTGATTCCACCTCCGTCCGGCCCGCCGTCCGAAGCGTCCGTCTCCCAGGACGGCAGTGCCCGCCTGGTCAACGGCTGCATCGCCGTCGAGGCCTCGGCGGACGGCCGGCTGAGGTTCTGCCACGCCGTCTCGGGCCGCGAGCTGCTCGCCGAGCGCAGCCCGCACGCGCACCACACCGGCCCCCGCGTCCACGCGACGGCCGGCCGGACGGCCCAGTCCTTCGAGGCGTACGAGGGCGAACGGCTGCACGGCCTGGGGCAGCACCTGCACGGGCGCCTGGACCAGAAGGGCTGTGTGATCGACCTCGTCCAGGCCAACACCGTGGCGGCCGTCCCCTTCCTGCACTCCTCACGCGGTTACGGACTCCTGTGGAACAACCCCGCCACCGGCCGCGTCGAGCTGGGCGCCGACACCACCCGGTGGACCGCCGACGCCGGTGGGCGCATCGACTACTGGATCACCGCCGGTGACACCCCGGCCCGGATCCTCGACTCCTACACCCGGGCCACCGGCCGTCCGCCGCTCCTGCCCGAATGGGCGTCCGGCTTCTGGCAGTCGAAGCTGCGCTACCGCACCCAGGACGAACTCCTCACCGTGGCACGGCAGTACAAGGAGCGGGGCCTGCCGCTCTCCGTCATCGTCTGCGACTTCTTCCACTGGCCGAGGATGGGGGACTGGCGGTTCGAGCAGAGCGAGTGGCCCGACCCCACGGCCATGGTCAAGGAGCTGTCGGCCCTCGGGGTGAAGCTCGCCGTCTCGGTGTGGCCCACCGTCGAGCCCGGCAGTGACGCCTTCGACGGGCTGCGCTCGGCCGGGCACCTCGTACGGGACTCGGCCGGCGGTCTGCTCACCCACCCGTGGCCGTCGCGGTACGGCGGGGAGGCCCTGATCCGTCCGATGGCCCACTACGACGCCACCCACCCCGGAGCACGCGCGGCGCTGTGGCGGCGGCTGGACGAGAACTACCGTTCGCTGGGGGTGGCGTGCTTCTGGCTGGACGCCTGCGAGCCGGACCTGCCCCCCGGCCTCGCCGAGCGGGCCGTCTACGCGGCCGGGCCGGCCGCCGAGGTCGCGAACCTCTACCCGCTGGAGCACACCCGCGCGGTGGCCGAGGGCCTGCGCGCGGCGGGCGAGGAACGGCCGCTCTCGCTGGTCCGCTCCGCCTGGGCGGGCAGCCAGGCGCACGGGGCACTGCTCTGGTCGGGCGACATCCCCACCACCTTCGACTCGCTCGGCCGCCAGATCCGGGCCGGCCTCAACGTCGCGATGAGCGGCATCCCCTGGTGGAACACCGACATCGGGGGCTTCTCCGGCGGCGACCCGGACGACCCGGGGTACCGCGAGTTGCTGGTCCGCTGGTTCCAGTACGGCACCTTCTGCCCGGTGATGCGGCTGCACGGCGACCGCGCGCCCAACTACCCGACGTTCTCCACCGACATGACCGGCGGGCCGAACGAGGTCTGGTCGTACGGGGAGCAGGCGTACGGCATCCTCCGCGACCACCTGCTGCTGCGCGAGCGCCTGCGCCCCTACCTGCGGACGCTCTCCGAGGACGCCCACCGCACCGGGGCCCCGCCGATGCGCCCGCTGTTCTTCGCGTTCCCCGAGGACGAGCGGGCCTGGGCAGTGGACGACCAGTTCCTGCTCGGCCCCGACCTCCTGGTGGCACCCGTGTACCAGGCCGGCGTCCGGGCCCGCCGGGTGTACCTGCCGGTCGGTGCCCGCTGGGTCGACCCGGTCACGGGAAGCGCACGGGAGGGTGGCACGACGGTCGACGCCGAGGCTCCGCTGGAGCGCATCCCGGTCTTCGTGCGGCACGGGGCCGAGGTCGCAGCGGTGTTCGGCTGACGGGCGGTCCGGACAGTCGAACAGTCAGTTAACGCTAACAAAAGCTTTGGGCACGAGGTGGCATGGCTCGATAAACCTGCAGGTCAGGGCAGTTTCCCCTGCTCTCTGCCGGTGTTGACGATCCCATTGATCGCTCATACGCTCCGGGACACCGGATCACCGTGGTCGTACTCCGATCGGAGCACCGATGCCCAAGCCCCGCCTCCGCCAACTCCTCGTCCGCTCCCTCCTCGTGGGCGCACTCGGCACCACCGCCGCACTGGGCTCCACCACGGCGCAGGCCGCCACTCCGGCGGTGGCCAGCCCGGCCGCTGCCGCGCAGGCCACCGCCGGGGGCGGGTCGTTCTCCGTGCTGACGTACAACGTCGCCGGGCTGCCGCAGGTGCTCTCCAGCGCCTCGACCGACCGGCAGAGCAGCACCACCGCGATCGGCAGCCGGGTGGCGCCGTACGACGTGGTGAACGTCCAGGAGGACTTCAACTACCACGCCGCGCTCTACGCCACCGACACCCACCCGTACCGCACCGCCACCAGCGGCGGAGCCGGCATCGGCAGCGGCCTCAACACGATGTCCCGATTCGCCTACGACGGCGACGACTTCGAGCGCGTCCACTGGCACGACTGCCAGCTGGACTCCGGCGACTGCCTCACGCCCAAGGGCTTCACCTTCATGCGGACGAGGCTGGCCGAGGGCGTGTACGTGGACTTCTACAACCTGCACGCCAACGCGGGCACCGAGCCCGGCGACGAGGCCGCCCGCGCCGCCAACCTGGCGCAGCTCACCGGCTACATCCAGACCCACTCGGCGGGGAACGCCGTCGTGGTGATGGGCGACACCAACACCCGCTACACCCGGGCCGACGACACCATCGCCGCCTTCGCCGCCGACAACCGACTGACCGACGCCTGGGTGCAGTTGGAGCGCGGCGGGGTGCCGCCCGTCAAGGGCTCCGACCCGCTGCTGTGCGACCAGAACGCGCCCACCGACACCTGCGAGATCGTCGACAAGGTGCTGTACCGCAGCAGCGCACTGGTCACGCTCGGCGCGACCTCGTACGCCGACAAGCACGTCGACTTCCTGGACGGCGCGGGCAAGATGCTCTCCGACCACGACCCGGTCGCCGTCGGCTTCACCTGGAGCCAGAACCCGGCGTACCAGGCGAGCGAGCAATTCGGCGGCCCGCACGGCGACTTCTACAACGACATCGACCGCGTCCCGGCAGGCGCCCAGGCCGCCGTGGTCAGCCTGCGGTCCGGCTCCCGGGTCGACCAGGTCGGGCTCACCCTCGCCGACGGCACCTCGCTCACCCACGGCGGCACCGGCGGCACCGCCGCGTCGCTCACCCTGGGCGGCGGTGAGTACGTCAACTCCGCCACGCTGTGCGAGGGTTCGTACAGCGGGCACACCCGGATCTTCTACGCCTCGTTCGGCACCAACCTGGGCCGGTCGCTGGCCGGCGGCACCACCACCGCCGACTGTGTGACTCGCACCGCGCCGGCCGGCTGGCAGTTCGCCGGCTTCCAGGGCCGCTCGGGCGACGAGGTCGACAAGCTCGGCTTCCTCCTCACCCGCCGCTGACCACCCCGCACCTCCCCGGCCCGGGCCGCCACCCGGGCCGGGGAACCCGCACGTCCGCAGACCACCACCGCAGGAAGACGCTCATGAACGATCAGCCCACCCTGGACCGCCGCCGATTCCTGCGCAGCTCCGCAGCCACCTCGGTCGCGCTGCTCACCGCGCCCACCGCGCTGAGTCTGCTGACCGCCCCGCAGCGGGCCGTCGCCGCTGCGCCCGTCGGTTCGGTGGCCGGCGGCTCCGCGGCGGGCCACTCCGGGCCCGTCGGCCCGGTGTCCGGCCCCGCCTTCGTGGACTCGTACACGACCAACACGATGGCCGACCTCACCCCCACGGGGAACGCGGCCGTGCGGATCCTCACCGGGATGAGCCGGATCTGGCGGACCGGCGGGGCTTGGAACGACGGCTCGCCGCTGCTGGCCGAGGTGCTGCGGGCCAATGTGCGCTCCTGCGTGCAGGCCACCACGCAGCGGACGGCGGAGCAGGCCAAGGAGGCGTTCATCTACGACCGCCAGCACCAGAGTTACGCCGTCATCGCCGGGCTCGGGCCACTCGCCGAGCTGTACCGGACGGGCGCCCGGGCCGTCACCTCGATCACCACGGCGCCCGACTCCACCCCGCCCGGGAAGATCGACGACGCCGTCCCCGCCGATGCGCCGGCCGGTTCGGCACTCGGGCCCGGGGCGGTCGACTCCGAGCTGGGGCGGGTGGTCACCCTGGTCAACACGCTCCGGGGGCCGTACGCCTCCGGCAACCCGGCCAAGTACGCCTACCGGTACCCGAGGCCCTGGCGGCTGAACGGGCAGAGCGCGGTGGTCGACACCGGCGCCACCGATGCCTTCGGCTTCCCGGTGTACGCCTCGGAGGTGGTGGTCGCCCCGCAGCTGCTGCGTCAGCGCAATGCCTCCCCGGCCGACGACGGCGGTTTTGTGAGCGGTCACACGAACGCCTTCCACCTGGCCGCGCTGGCCCTCGCGTACGCGGTGCCCGAACGCTTCCAGGAGCTGGTCACCCGGGCGTTCGAGCTCAGCCACACCCGGATCACCGCCGGCATGCACTCCCCGCTCGACGTCATCGGCGGCCGCACCCTGGCCACCGCGCTGGCCGCCGCCACCCTCGCGGACCCGCGCAACGCCGCTCTCAAGGCCGCCGCCCGCAGCCAGGCCGCCGCCTACTTCCAGGCGAGGACCGGCAGCTTCCAGGCGAAGACCGAAAGCTTCCAGGGGAAGACCGGCGGCACCACCGACACCCTGTACGCCTTCGCCCACCGGGCCGGTACGGCCGAGGACCCGTACGCCGACCGCCTGGCCAACGCCGCGCTGGTCAGGCCGAAGCTGACCTACGTGCTGCGGCGCGGCGGCCGGGAGGTCCCGATGACCGTGCCCAAGGGCGCCGAAGTCCTCCTGGAGACCCGGTTGCCCTACCTCGACGCCGACCAGCGGCGGGAGGTGCTGCGCACCACCGCGCTGCCCTCGGGCTACGTGCTGCTCGACGGCCCGGAGATGTGGGGCCGGCTCGACCTGTTCGCCGCCGCCGACGGCTACGGCTCCTTCGAGCGGGACGTGACGGTGGAGCTGGACGCCGCCGAGGGCGGGTTCTGCGCGGCCGACGCCTGGCGCAACGACATCGGCGGGCCCGGCGGTCTCACCAAGCGAGGCACCGGGACGCTGACCCTGACCGGCACCAACCGGTACACGGGCACCACCGTGGTGGCGGCCGGCGCCCTGGTGGCCGGCTCCCACGACGCGCTGGGGCGCGGGGACGTCCAACTGCGCGGTGGCACCCTGCGGGTGGACGCCGAGCGCGGTCCGGTGCGGGTGCACGGCGACTACTCGCAGGCGGGGACCGGGACTTGCCTGGAACTGACAGCTCATCAGCTCCACCGTGCGGTACTGACGGTGGCGGGCCGGCTGGTGCTCGGCCACGGTGCCCGGCTGGCCCTGGAGCTGCGGGAGATCGGGCCGCTCGGCGAGGAGGCGGTGCTGCCGGTGATCAGCGGGTGCGCGGTGCAGGGCGGGTTCGGCAGCGTCACGGTGGACGTGTCGGGATACCGGGCGACGCCGCTGCGCACCCGCGAGGGCATCTCGGTGCGGCTGACCCGCTGCTAGGACCGCCGGGGGCGGTCGGGCGCAGGGTGGCTGGTCCGTGCTGTGCCCCGGGGCTACCCGGTGTTCAGTCCGGCGCGGACGGCGCGCGGGGAGGCACCGAGGTCGCGGCGGCAGGCCTTGTTGAAGGCCTGGAGGTCGGGGATGCCGACCGAGGCCGCGATGGCGGGGATGGACAGGGTGGTGGCCTGGAGGAAGTGGCGGGCCCGCGCCATCCGGCGGGCGCGGAGGTAGCCGACGACGGTGGCCCCGGTGGCCGCGCGGAAGAGCCTGGTCAGGTGGTTGTGCGAGACGCCCGCCGCCCTTGCCAGCTCCGCCACGCTCAGCGGCTCGGCCAGGCGGGCCTCGATCATCGCCAGGGCGGCGGCGACCGCCGGATGCGGTGCGGCGGTGTCGGCCGTGCGCAGCGGAGCCAGCTGGGCCACCCGCCAGAGCGCGGCCCAGACCTCGGCCGTCGCCCGTACGGGGGAGTGCGGCCAGGCCGCCAGTGCACTGGTCAACTGCGCTCTGAGCGGTGCGAGTTCGGTGCCGGTGTCCTGGATCACCGGAATGCCGATCTGCGGGCCGGCCGTGCCGAGGCGCAGGTGCACGTAGAGGTGCTCGGAGCGGCCGCGGTAGCGGTAGCGCACGGTGGTGCCGGGCGGCACGAGGCTGACTCGGCCCGGGCGGATCGCGTGCGCGGTGCCGTCCACCGTCAGCTCGGCCTCGTAGCCGTAGAGGTGCAACTGCCAGAGGTCCGGCAGCAGGAACACGTCCGTCCGTCCGGCGCAGCCGTGCACGCCGATGCCGACGGCGGCCACGACGGGCGGGTCGTCCAGGTGGGCGAGTGCGGTGTCCATGGCCGAGTTCTATCACCGTGCCCGGAGACGGAGACGGAGACGGAGACGGAGACGGAGACGGAGCGGGTCCTGCTGCCAGGACCCGTGCTCAGCCGAACGCCCGGAACGGTCCTGGGTGTTCTGGTCCACCGAGTTCGGCCCGTGTCCGGCTCCGACTGACGCTGGTCGGGCAGCTTCCGGCCACCCCGCACGACGGAGACCAGCTGGGCATGGCCGGGCAGCATGCTGGTGATCCGTACCGGACCGGGGTTTGGGGTCATGCGGCGGGTTCGATGCCGAGGTCGGCGAGCAGGCCGCGGATCCGGGCCTCGATCTCGTCGCGGATCGGCCGGACGGCGGCGACGCCCTGGCCGGCCGGGTCCGCCAGCCTCCAGTCGAGATAGGTCTTGCCGGGGAAGAACGGGCAGGCGTCGCCGCAGCCCATCGTGATCACCACGTCGGACGCCTGCACGGCCTCGACGGTCAGGACTTTCGGGGTCTCGGCGGAGATGTCGATGCCGACCTCGGCCAGGGCCTCGACCACGGCCGGGTTGACGGTCTCGGCCGGGGCGGAGCCGGCCGAGCGGACCTCGACCCGCTCGCCCCCGAGGCGGGTGAGGAAGGCGGCCGCCATCTGGGACCGGCCCGCGTTGTGGACGCAGACGAACAGGACGGACGGGACGGCGGGAGTGCTCACGGCAGGGGTCCTTCGGTCTTCGGGACGAGCAGGAGGGAGCGGGTCAGCGGCCGGCCGGGGCGGGCTCGTGGTCGCCATGCGGGACGACCACGTGCTCGGCGACGTGCTCGGTGTCGTGCTCGGCGACGGCCGGGGAGGGTCGGCCGAACAGGACCGCGACCAGGCCGAGCCCGGCGGCCAGACCGGCGAGCTGGGCGGCGATGAACGGCAGCACGGAGGCGGGGGCGACACCGGCGAAGGTGTCGGTGAACGCCCGGCCGATCGTCACCGCCGGGTTGGCGAAGCTGGTGGAGGACGTGAACCAGTACGCGGCTCCGATGAACGAGGCGACCGCGACGGGGGCGAATCGCTCCCGGCCGACGCGGGCCAGGCCGAAGATCAGCAGGATCAGGCCGGTGGTCGCGACGACCTCGCCCAGCCACAGATGCGGCGCCCACCGGTCGTGGGTCGACCAGGCCACGGGCGTCTTGGCGAACATCGCGTCCGCGAGGACCGCACCGCCGATCGCCCCGGCGACCTGAGCGCCGACATAGGCCGCGACCTCGCGCAGGCCCGGGCCGTCGCCGTCACGGCCGGTCCACCAGGCGGCCAGGGTCACGGCCGGGTTGAAGTGGGCGCCGGAGACCGGGCCGAGCAGCAGGATCAGCACGCCGAGGCCGAACACGGTCGTCAGCGAGTTGGCCAGCAGTTGCACGCCTACGTCGCCGGAGAGCTGGGCGGCCTGGATGCCGGAGCCGACCACGACGGCGACCAGCGCGCCCGTCCCGACGAACTCGGCGGCCGCGCGGCGCCCCAGCGGGGCTATCGCGGTCATCTCGCGCCTCCCGCGCCGGCGGGAGTCTGGAGCAGGGTGGAGAGCTTGGCCAGGGCGGCGGGCAGCACCCAGTAGTAGACCCAGGTCCCCCGGCGCTCGGAGCCGACCAGCCCGGCCTCGCGCAGCACCTTGAGGTGGTGGGAGATCGTCGGCTGGGAGACATCGAAGGGGCCGGTCAGGTCGCAGACGCAGGCCTCGCCGCCCTCGTGGGAGGCGATCAGCGACAGCAGCCGCAGCCGCACCGGGTCGGAGAGGGCCTTGAACATCTTCGCGAGGTCGGCGGCGGCTTCCTCACCGAGCGGCTCGCGGGCCATGGGCGAGCAGCACGCGGCCGGCTCGTCCTGGCCGAGCACCGGCAGTTCCAGATTCGACATGCATCTATGTTGACAGTCATCTATGCGAGTGGCAACGTCGCCAATATCGACAATTGTCGAATCAAGACCTCGGATCGGGGAGACCGCCATGCGTGCGGCTGTGACTCAGCACGCTACTTGTCGCTAACCGCACTACTCGACGTGCGGCTCTCCGGGCGGGTCAGCATGACAACTGTCGCCGATTCGGCGAGGTATCTGTCGGCTGGTGATCGTTTGGCAAGCAAGTTGTCGCCAACTCCGAAGAAGTCGCCCCGCCGACGCGAGCTGACTACTTCGATGGCGGGGTGGATACGTCACGCAGGACTTTCCCGGCACCGCCGACGACTCGCGGCTCTACGTACACGGGGCCGCTGTGGTCGCATCTGTGCAGGTGGGAGGACCTGCTGGTTCCTGTCAGTAGGACGGCAGGTCGCCAGGGTCTGGCCCTCGGCGAGGGGTGGACGCGTCGATGGACAGTGACGTGGCGTCACCGAAGCGGCGAGGTGACTGGCGCGGTGGCCTCTCTGGGGCAGGCGCCCTGGGTGGGCTGCGTCCCGATGCGCGGCTTCGCTTGGCGGCGTGACCAGCGGCATCGGCCGGGGCTGGAGTACCTGGTCAGCACGGGGCGGCTGCACGGCTTCGAGAGTCTGGAGGAGGACTGGCTGCTGCGGGCGCTCGATTTCTGCGGCGGCGTGCAGATTCTGCTCTCGCAGCCGTTCCGGATGCGCTTCGAGGCGAACAGGCGCTTGCGGCGGCACACTCCGGACTACCTCGTGGTCTCCGATGACGGGGTCTTCGTCGTCGACGTCCGTCCGGCAGGGCTGATCAAATCCGAGGATGAGGAGTCCTTCGCTGCGGCTCACGAGCTCTCGCTGGCCTCCGGCTGGCGCTACGTGGTCGCGGCCGGCTGGTCGCCGCACGTCCAGGCATCCCTGGACGCGATGTACGCGCGGCGACGCCCGATGAGCGACCCCTTGAATCTGCGCCCGGAGCTACTCGCGGCAGCCGAGCAGGGTGTGACCTTCCGCGAGGCCGCGATGGCCTGCCAGTTCTGGCCGGTCGCGCGGGCCCAGCTGCTGCACCTGTTGTGGCAACGGCGACTTGGCGTTGATCTGTCCGAGCCCTTGACCGATGCGTCAAGGCTGATGCCGGCGGAGGTGTCATGAGCGCGGGCGCCTTGGATCTGGCTCCGGGGGCAGCACTGGTCCTCGACGCGAGCGAGTGGCTGGTCGAGCGGCAGGAACCCCATCTCGGCCGAGTTCACCTGATGAACCGGGCCGGTGTCCGGCAGTGCGTCAGCTTCAGATTCCTACTGAACCATCCGCAGTGCCGCAGCTCGTCGCTCACCTCCTCGTCCGGCGCGAACCGGGGACGGCAGGAGATGACGTTGAAGGACCTGAAGCCGGAGAAGGTCCCGCTGGTGGAGTTGCGGTTCGAGCACCTGATGGAGGTCTTCTGCGACTTCCGCAGCGGAGACCCATTGCACCCGCGGCCAGGAGATCCTCGCCCGGAGTACCACCCCGACCGCACGACCGTGTCCGAGCGACGCCAGGCTAAAGTGGCCGAGCTGGACGCCATGGACCCGGCCGCCGCGAATCTGCTGGCGCTGGACCGGGTCGGCGTCAGGACCCTGGAGCGCTGGGAGCGCAAACGGCGCCGCTTCGGGGTGATCGGCTGCGCGGACGACCGATGGCTGCGCGAGAGCGGCGGGCACCCCAGCATCTCAGAGGAGATCCGGGAAGCGATCCTGGCCGTTCGGGAGGAGACCCGGCTTCACCGTTCCAGGGTGGACGCCCGCACCCGGGAGACGATGATCCACCGCTACGTCCGCGAGACGTTCCCCGGCCAGGAAATCAAGGTCCCCAGCTACGACACGCTCAGGCGGGTCTGGCACGAGTGGTTCGGTCCCGGCCGTGGTGGGCAGCGCTACGAACGCTCCGCGTCGCTGCCCGAGAAGGACGGGCACGGGCTGGTCACCAGGCCGGGCCAGGCGGTCGCGCTGGACACGACGATCATGCCGGTGATGGTCCGCGAGGGGGTCTTCGGCGACCCGGTCCGCGTCCACCTGACGCTGGCGCTGGACGTCTACACCCACTCCATCTGCGCTTTCCGGCTCACGCTGGTGTCGGACACATCGGTCGACGTCGCGATGGTGCTGCGGGACGTAATGCTCCCGCTGCCCATGCGGGCCGACTGGGACGGCGAGATGGAGTGGCCCTACCCGGGGCTGCCGGCTGCAGTCGTGGCGGAGTTCGTCGGCCACCGGGTCGCGGCCCTGCCGTTCTTCGCGCCGGAGACGGTGACCACCGACCACGGCAGCGTCTACCGCAACCACCACCTGGTCGAGGTCCAGGAGGTGATCGGCTGCCGGGTGCTTCCGGCACGGGTGCTGCGGCCCCAGGACAAGCAGGCGGTCGAACGGGTCTTCGGCAGCATCCGGTCGCTGCTGTTCGAGCACCTTCCTGGCTACACCGGCATCGACACCGCCGACCGCGGTGCGGAACCGGAGCGGGACGGCACCTTGACCATCGACGCGATGGAACACGTGATCGCGACCTGGGTCGTCAAGGTCTGGCAGAACCGCCGGCTGGGCGACTACGCGCCGGCGTGGGATCCCGGCGGGGACCACAGCCCCAACTCGCTGTTCGCGGCGTCGTTCGCGCAGACCGGCTTCGCGATGGAGATCCCCCAACCCGAGCTCTACTACCGGTTCCTGCCGGAGCACCAGGTCAAGCGCATCCACGGCCGCCGGGGCGTGAAGATCAAGGGCCTCTACTACTACGGCGATGCACTGGAGCCCCACTTACACGAGGCATCCTCGCGCGGCGGGCGGCGCAAGCAGATGTGGATCATCCGCCGAGAGCCCCGAGACCGGCGCGTCGTCTACTTCCAAGGTCCCGTTACCCACGAGTGGCACCCCCTGCGCTGGACCGGGCTGCCGCCGGAATCGCAGGTCCCCGCCTTCGGTGACCTGCGCGCCGAGGAACTCCTCACCCGAGTTCGCGAGGCCGGCCTGCGACCGCGGACCGATGCCGAACTCCTTCCGATCCTCCTGGACCTGCTCGGCGCCCGTGATCCGGTCAGCAACTGGCCCAGCCAGATGACCAAGTCCCAGCGCGTCGAACACGCCCGCGAGGCCACGCAGGCCCAGGCGGCCTCGACCGACCGGCCGGCGGCCTCCGCCGAACCCACCCCACCAACCCGTCAGCCCCAGCAGACCGCGGGGAACGTGCTGCAGTGGCCGCAGCGGGCTGGGCAGACCCGAGGCAGTCTCGACGCCGAGCGGCGCCGCCGGAGAGAAGCCACCGTCCCGGTCACCCCGAAGCCACCGCCCCGGCTGGGGTCGAGCTTCCGCGAGCGCAACGTGTTCCTCCTGCCCGAGGACGACGAAGAGGAGCACGGTGGACAACCGGCCGGCTGAGAGCGACAGCCCGATCGTCCCGTTCCTGCGCGTCGGACCGCCGCCCGACCGCACCAGGTGGGAGGGCTGGCAGCAGTGGCGCGAAATCCGCGACACGTTCATCCCGGCACCGCGGCTCTCGCTGAAGACCTGGGCCAGGCTGATGGCCCCGCCGACGAATCGGTCGTCTTCTTGCCAGCCGGGTTCGGTGGCGGTGTGGCTGGTCAGCGCCTGCACGAGCTCGTCGTCCATCATGGCCTGGACGGCCTCCAGGGTGATCGGCGACTGGAGCTGGAACTGCGTGATGGCGGCGAAACCGGAGCGGGGCGGGGCGGCGTTCACGGTGTCGTTGCCGCCGAGGTCCGCGTCGAGCTGGCTCCGGCGGTGCCGGGCCTGCTCGGTGAGTCGCGCGTCCGGGATGGCGGCCAGGAGGTGGCGTGCGGTGGTGCCTTGGGGGATCGTTCCGTTGTCCTCTAGGGGGCTTGTCGCGGAGGCGGCCCGCTGCTGGGCGGTGCTCGTCTGCTGGGGGGGCACGCTGCTGGCAGACGTGGGCGAGCGTCTCGGCCGAGAACGCGGTCTGGTTGAGCAGCCAGTCTTGGACGAGTGCGAAGCGGCTCTCGTTCAGCCAGGCGAGTGCGTCGTCGACCATGTCGGGGTGGCCGGAGGCGAATCCGGCGGCTGCGAGGGTCTGTTCGGTGGCGAGGGCGGAGTGGGCCATCTCCCGGACGGCGGTGTGGGCATCCGCGTCCCCTGCAGCCGCGGCGATGCGCAGGGCCTGGGTCAGGTGTCCGAGGACGGCACCGTTGTCGCTTCCGACCGTGGGCGGTTGGTGGGGGCGGTGCGGGAACGTGGCGTCCGTCTCCCCGTTGGCTGCGAGCGTGCCGGTGCGGGTGGCGGTGCTGGCGGCACGGGCGACCGGCAGGACGTGATGGACGAACGCGGCTGGGTCCTGCTCGGCGATCTTGCCGATGACGTTCCAGGCCGTGTGGCTGCCGGTCCCGAGTAGCTGCACGGGACGTGGTCCCGGCGCCGGCGGCGAACCCGCTCCGGTGTCCGGCTTGTCCTCGGTGGTCGTGGCGGCAGGGCCCTGTCCGGCCGTGTGCAGGTCGAGGCGCCGCCGCATGTAGGCGCCGACGATCCGGGCTCCCGCAGCGGCCGCCCCGTCCGTGGTGCCGTACAGGAGGGTGAAGACGTCGTGTGATGCGCGGAGCCCACGCAGGGTCGCCGGCATGGGGGCGCAGCAGTGCGGCCACCTGGTCCGGGTGGTGGCTGACCAGGATCCTGCAGCCAGCGGGAGCTCGACGAGCAGTACCGCCGGGCACTGGAGGTGAACCCTGGTCAGACGAACGCGATGCGCTCGGCCGGATCCGCCCGCGGCGGCCGTGGGGCCTCCCGCAAGGGCACCGGGCTCTACGGCTAGAAGGACAACCCTCTGAGTTCGCCGTGCTCGTCGGCGAGTACGCGGGGGTGACGATGTGGTGCCGACGCTGGCCTGCGTCGCCCGGCCTGGCAGCGTCGTCATCCCCGGCTCGGTGTCGTTCAGTACAGGGGTTCAGGAGGTAACCCTGAGCGTCAGCTTCTGGAGTCGACGGCCCGAGGTCGCGATGTCGGACGTCGGACCGACGGGCGTTCTGCAGGGCTGTCTCGGCCAGGGCCGTCCGCCGAACAGCCGCATCTCCTCGCTGGCGAGCCGCTCGCTGGCGCCGTCCGGGTCACCCCGGAGAAGTTGGTCCTTCTCGACCCCCGAGGTGAGCAGTACGCGCAGGCCGCTCTCGCCGTGCCGCGCTGTCCAGGAATTCACCAGCTCCGTCTGGTGCTTCGTGACGGTTGCCTGGGTCTCGGCCTGGAGGCGGGACCGCAGCAGCGCGAGGGCGGCCAGGACCGTGTCCGTGTCCAATTGCTCGGACCGCGCTTGGCCAGCAATTGGCAGATCCGCCGACCGGCAGCCGAACAGGAATCTGGCAGCGCTTCAATTGAAGCGCTTCAAGCGCTTGAAGCGCGGGGCAGTCACGCCATCATCCTGGCCCGCTGCTGGGGCTGGTGTCGGCCGGATGCCGGGGGCGGGGGACGCTTGCCACCCCTCGGCCCCCGTAGCGGACATCAGCAGTCTGGCCAGCGACAGCCTGCCCGACGTCCGCTCCCAGCGGCTCGTCCGCTCCCTCAACGACATCGCCGACGCCCTGCGAGCCCACCGGACCGTGCCCTGCGTCGCCGAGTACCTGGACACCCACCACGCCGCCCACCTCCCACCCACAGCCTGAAGGACCACATGAGCCCCGCACTCGCCCTGCAGCGCTACGGCGCTGGCGACACCACCGACCTGCTCGACACCCTCGCCGACGTCTGGGCCGAAGCCCACACCGGCCACCACGACGTCGCCGCCGCCGGGTTCACCCCCGACACCCTGCGTCGCCAGATCACCGGCCACGCCCACCACGACGGCTTCGTCCTCGTCGCCGCCTACGCCGAAGGCCAGCTCGTCGGCTTCGGCTACGGCTTCCGCTGCTCCCCCTCTTACTGGTACGGCGAGCAGCTCCGGCCGGCCATCACCCCCGACGCCCGCGACACCGACAGCCTCGCCGGGATCTGCGAACTCGCCGTCCGCACCGGCTGGCAGGGCCGCGGCGTCGGCACCGGCATTCACACCGCGCTGCTGGAGGCACTGCGCACCGAATGGGTGTCGCTCCTCGCAATGCCCGACAACGGGCCCGCCCGGCAGCTCTACGATCGCCTGGGATACCGGTACGCCGGCCCCTACAGCGCCGGCCCCGACGGACCGGTGCTCGACCTCCTCCTGCTCCGCACGCCCCTCTGACCGGCGCAGCGCACCGGGCTCCGGCCAAGGCAGCGCCGGACCGACACCCCGGAGAGCCATGACCACCGCCACCGCCCGGTTCACGCCCGGCAGCACCGCCGTCCGCCGCGACGTCCACCACGGGCGCGTCTGGTCCGCCCAGCCCTACCGCACCCTCACCGACGACGGCGATGTCCTCGAACTCCTCTACTGGCCCGGCCTCACCAGCCTCGGACCGACCACGTGGTCGGACGCGATGCGCACCGGCGACCACGCCCTGCGCCAGTCCGGCCTTCAGGACCTCGCGGCTGGCAACTGGCAACTCGGCCCCTGGACATGGGAGAAGACCGCCCTTCGCTCCCGCCTCGAATCCGGCGCCTACTTCAGCATCCACACCTTCCAGGACGCCGCCACCGGCGAGCCGCTGCGTTGGTACGTCAACTTCGAGCTCCCCTACACCCGTACCCCGATCGGGCTGGACACCTTCGACCTCTTCGTCGACCTGGTCGTCGAACCCGACCTCAGCGCCCACCACTGGAAGGACGTCGACGAGTACGAGCAGGCACGGCACCTCGGCCTGATCGACGACGACCTGCACGTCCAGGTCGAGGCCGCCCGCGAGCAGGCCCTCGGGCTACTCCAGGACCGCCGTGGACCCTTCGCTGAAGCCTGGCCGACCTGGGCACCGGACCCCGGCTGGCCGCACCCGCAACTGCCCTGCGACGCGGGCGACTACGAAACCGGCCGAGCGCGGTGAGCACCGCCGTCGAGCCGCTCGACCCCCAGCACCTGGAGCTGGTCGAAACGGCAGCCCTGCCCTCTCGGCCGAGCCGCGGGCACATGGACCGGATCTGGGCTACCCGGCCCTGCTCAACGGGCCGGTGATCGCCCGTCTCTCGCTGCCGGTCTGCGCCTCCGGGCAGCCGGTCCTGACCTGAGCGCCAGTCACCTACTGGTACCGAATGCTGCGCCTGATCCCTAGCGCGGAGGCCGTCGGCGGTCTTCGTGACCGTCCTGAAGGTGCCGACCACCACCGGGTCAGGTCACTGGCGCTTGCGCCGCACACACCGCGCGGCGAGTTCTACCCCAGCGTGCACCGCGAGCGCCAGGCTGGCGGTGGCTACGTTCGGATTCTCGGGTCGCTCTCCTCGAACAAGCTCGACCTGGTCGAGCACAACTGGCGGCTCTACCGGAACCACGAGAACCTGTCGCTGGCCCGGTCGCCCGTTCCCTGGCCGGCGCCGCGTGGCACTCGGTCCGCAAGTCCCGCATCTAGGCCTCACCCCCCCGCCGAACAGGTACACCCGCCCTCCCCTGCCCCCGACCCGGTAGCGGGAAGCCCGTACGAGCGGGAGGCTATCGTCGAACCGGGCGGCGTCACCGGTCAGTTGCACCACCACTGCGACTCTGCCTGGGGTGAGGGCAGCCGTCGTGGCTGCTGCGGGCACACGCACGGATGGTGCTGCAACCCGGCCACGCCGCCCGTTGGTAATGCCCCTCTGTACTGCCAGTCGGTCGGTGCGAGCTTCACGGCGGCGTCCGCGATGCGGCAGGCCGCGACCGTCACCAGGGCCGCGCGGCACCGGTCGATCTTGCCCTGCACGGCAGAAACGCCTCCGGCCCGGTACTCCAGGGCGCGCAGCAGGCAGTCGAGCTTGTCGGCGTCCCGGGCGCAGCGTGCTTCGGGTGTGGTGCCGTCCTCGAATTCGGCGACGGCTTCGGTGAAGACGTCGCGGACGGCGGGGTGGGTTCCGGTGACCTGGTCGGCCAGGACTTTGCGGGGGTCGGCGGTGGTGGCGTAGCGCTTGGTGAGGGGGGTGAGGTCGCCGGTGCGGGTTTCGGGGAGGTCGTGGAGGGTGCACAGCAGGGTGGTGCGGGCCGGGTCGGCGCCTTCGAGGGTGGCGAGGGTGGCGCCGATGACCGAGGTGCGGTGGCTGTGCTCGGCCACCGTCTCGGTGATGGCCAGGGGGATGCCGTCCTGGCGCCATCCGGTGCGGGGCAGTCCTCGTAGGGAGCCTGCTTCGAACAGGAGGTGGGCGATGCCGGCAGCGTCCGCGTCGTCGAGCTGGTGCTCCACCTGGTCCTCCTGGTCGGTGGTCAGTTCCCGGTGCGACCGTAGCGCAGGCGCTCCAGGTCGCGGCGTGAGGTTGCGGAGATCAGCGACCCGTCGTGGAGTTCGGCGGCAAGCTCGTAGAACGTCAGCGCGGTGTCCGGTGCTGCGTGCGGAAGCCATGGGTGCAGGAGCAGCAGGGTGCTGACGGAGTGGATGTAGAGGTCCAGGGTGCCGGGGGCGAGGTGTATGGAGCCGACGAGGGACCGGAAGAGCCGGATCGGATCCCAGGAGCCGGGGTTGGGGTGGTTCATGAAGCTGTCGTCGGTCTGGTCGGCGGGCATCGCGCCGAGCCACAGCGCCCAGTAGGCGAGGTTGTAGCCGCACTTTAGAGCTGACCGTTGACCGAACCTCTCTGCCAGCCCCCACCACGGGTGCCCTTTCAGCACATCTCGGGAGTGGCTTTGTTCATGAGTTGCGGGTTCTGGCACAGATCTTGGGGAGTGGTCGCGGAGAGTGACGTGCGAGCGTGGAGCCCGCTGCCCTGGCCCGAACACTCGCCTCGTACTCTGCAGGCATGACCGATGATCCATTCCAGTGCCGCTGCGTCCTGTGCCACGACTACGGTGACCGAGATGAAGCCGACCAGGTTGAGCGGACGATCATCGGCAATGTGCAGGAGCACGGCTGGCACGTCGCCATGGTGCCAGAGGATGAGATCGGCCCAGGATTCGCCTACACGATCGGCCTGGCCCACACGCACGGCACGCCTGAGCTCGCGATGTTCGGGCTCGATGTGCACCTCATGCACCGTATGCTCAACACGCTCGGCGAGAAGGCCGCGTCGAGCACGGCCCTGGCTGACGGCCAGGAGCATCACGGCATCGCCCGTGGTCTGCCCGTGAGGCTCAGGCGGGCGGATCTTCGCTGGTACAGGACCTTCTTCGGACGGGCCATCGGGTTCTACCGGCGTCCGCCCTTCCCGGTCCTACAGGTGGCCTGGCCCGACGCGAACGGGCGCTTCCACTGGGAGGAAGGCGTCGAGCCGGGGCATCGGGACTCGCAACCCCAGCTGTGGCTGTCGCCGGGCGAGCATCCAGCCGGAGTCTGGACGGCCGAGCTCTGACCTCGGCCGCGGGAATCTACTGGAGCAGGATCATCTTGCGAAGCAGCTTGAAGCCGGCTCGCTCGTAGAGCTGCCTCTTGATCTTTTTTAAGATGCTCAAGCGCCAGATGTTCGGCCGCTCCGGCTTTCAACTTCTTCGCGCGTGCTGCTGGCGTGGCCGGTCCGCACATGTCCCGGCCGCTGGCCGCCAGTGGCTCCGCCGAGGGCTGTACGTCAGCCGAGCCTGTTTGCCGCCTCGGGCCAGAGTCGCATGTCCGAGGTCTCGTCCATCTGGTCGTCCTCGTACCAACCACGTCGGTCCAGCCAGGTTCGCAGCCACTCGGCGAGGCTGGGTGAGTCAACGAACCACACCGTGGAGGCGTCCTCGCCGTCGAGCGCGTTCGGCTCGAAGAGCAGGACGGTGCCGTCGGCGCTGCGACAGTCCACGCAGGCCAGCATGCCGCAGCCCCAGTCAAGGATCGGCAGAACGCCTGCGGGCCACGACAGCACGGGGTCCGAGTGGTCTGCAGATGCGAGGGTGTAGTTGCCCAGCGCGGTCTCCATGCTGTCAGACAGTGCGGCGTCACAGAGCTCGAACAACGCATCCCGGGGGCCGAAGCCACCGTTGCCCACGGTGGTGTAGAGCGCGGCGAGGAGCGGGTGCAGGCGGAAACCCAACTGTTGCTCTGCCGCGTCGAGGCGCTGCAGGGCGACCGGGTCCCGCAAGTTCTCACTCTCCGCGGCGGCAGAGCGGACGCGTTGCAACAGCAGATCGAAATCGTTCACTCCGAAATTCTCCCGAACCCCACTGACATACCTGCCGGACGGCCCCTACCTGATGACCAACCAGACAGGATCATGGGACATCTGGCATCACCCACCGTCACCACGCCACGGAAGTTGAGCCAGAACCGCAACTCGTGAACAGAGCCACGGGAGCTGACCTCAGCTCAGTTGAGCCTCTGCTTGGTCTGGATGTTCGTGACACACGAAGCAGCTTCCAGGGCCGTGCGGAGCTGTTCGTTGGTCAACGCCAGTTGCTGGAGCTGGGCGATGGCGAGCGCGAGGTCTGTCGCCAGCTCACGGTTTCGCCGACGGAGCTTCGCGTTGCGCGCCACCAACTTGTCGTGGGCAGTCGGCCCTTCCGCGGGATCGGCGGGAGCGGACCGAACACGGCCGAGCTCGCTGGCGATGTCGGGGAAGCGGCGGCGGAACGTGGTGTTGCTCAGGCCAAGCTGGCGGGCGAGCTTCAGGACACTGGGCCTGGTGTTCGCCTGCTGGCATGACTCGATCATCTCCATCATCCGTTTGCGGACCAGGGCCTCGGGCAGGTCACAGGTGTTCGCGGTCATTCAGGGCTCTCCGTGCGCGTGTTGGCGGCCAGGAACTCGGTGATTTCGGCGTGGCGCTGTTGGAGCCGGTGCAATCGGAGCGGAGGCATGGCCGGCCGCATCGCCATCCTCTGCTCCAGGCGGACCAGCACGCGGGTCCAAGCCGCGACGTTCACCGGAGTGAGAGCAACATTTCTGCAGGCCAGGGGCTTGCAGCCGCCATGGTCGGGCAGTCCGTCACTTCCGCCGCGTTTCGCCTTGTCGCAGAGCGCCTTCGCCGGGTCGTGGACGCAGGTGACGTAGTCGCCGAAGTAGACCGCGGGATCATGCCGCATGATCCGCTTCAGGCGGTGTTTGTCCAGCGCGAGTTGGCCCTGGAACTGGGCTCGTTCGCCGAAGTCCGCGAGCCGCCTGGCGGCTTCTTCGGCCGACGGCCCGGTCAGGTCCAGGTGCTCGTGGGCGTCGATCATCGCAATGTAGGCCTCGCCCCGGGCTAGGGCCTGTTCGCTCTCTACTTCGGCCCGGAATCCAGAGGCGCTGGTGCCCAATGGTGGAGTCGGGTATTGGAACTGTCCGAATGCCTCAGCCATTGCGGACCCATGAGGTGAACTCGTCGGCGAGCCCCGATGGGTTGGCGACCTCGGTCCGCCGGGCGATCCCCTCGTAGTACTCCAACTCGTGGACGATCACTGGCACGGGTCAGCCGAGCGATCTCTCGATGACGCCGGTCCCGTGACGACCTCGGGCAAGCTGGCAGCAGGCTTGGTTGAAGTGAGCTTCGATCCCCGCGGCGAGCTAACCCCGGCTGCTGCCGCCCAGGGCCCGGCCAACAGCGCGGTTGCGAGCTGGTCGGACACCTACGGAGCGCAGTAGTCGCCCCAGTCCCGAGTGCCCGCGGCACACTCGAAGAGCTCCCGGAAGGTCGGGAAGAACATCTGGTCGCCCTCGCCGGTCCACAGGAACCTGCCCTTGCCTGTTTCGGCCGGGATCATGAAGATCGCGCGCGAGGCGTCCTCGTTGACCGAGACCGGAGCCAGAGCCACATCCGGCGCAAGGCCAGCGTCGACGCAGAACTCACCCTGCATCATGTCCCGAAACTCACGAGCGCCCTGCGGGGGCTCTCCGCCAGCCCAGTCCTGCCAGCCCAGCACCGGCATATTCAGGTAGAAGTGCTCCATGCCGTCGCTCTGCAGAAGGAACTCCGCATAGTCGGCGTCCAGGGGCTGGCCCATCCACCCCTCAAGCTCGATCAACTGTTCAGGCGTCGCGGGCGAGCGAAGGCCCGGAGGCGGTGACATCCACGGGTCCGAGTCGGCCATGTGCTCCCGCGACCGCCGGTCAACCACGTTGAACACCCAGTCGCTCATCATGCTTCGCCCTACCTCGCTTCGACACCCAGCCACCGAGCATTCTCTCCCCGGCGATATCCAGACGTATCAGCAGGGCCGGAACGGCGACTCGCATAGAAGCAGGCTCCTCCGGCCCGGGCCTCTCGGGGGCCAGCCCAGAAGAGCTCGGGACCTTCAGCCGCTATTGCCAATGGTGAGGGCGGGCTGACGTGGGCCGTCGTCCTCATTTTCGGTGAGGACGGAGACACGTAGATGTCGTCGGCCCCGCACGCCGGGATGGACGCGAGGGCGTTCCCAGCGAGAGGTGCTGAAGGTGATCGCGGAAGGTCATGGGCGGGCGGCTCCTGTCGGTCTGATCACGAGTCCCACTCGTCGCAGTACTCGATGTGGATCTCGCGTGCGTCGCCGAGAATGCCGTCGTTGGAGTGGAGCTCCGTGCAGAAGTGCGGGTAGCTCGGATGGACGGGGACGTAGCTGGGACCGTTTCGGGCGACGTTGAGGAAGTGCCGGGCGGTTTCCCTGAACACCTTCGCGCTGCCGGTCATGAACAGGGTCTCGGCGTGGAGATGCTGGTGGAACAGGTCCCGGTTCTCCCGGTAGTGCCGTGCCTCGTGGTCAATCACGGCTTCGCCTGTACGTCCTGAGGCGGGCAGCGTGACGGTCCGCGGGCGCCCGGGGCCGAGTCGCCCGCGTACTTCTTTCCATCGAGAAGGCGCGAACTGGAGCGAGTGATGCAGCAGCACGAGATCCAGCCGACGCGTGCCGTCTTCTGGAAACTCCCGGGAGGGGGGCCGGTTGCCTCGCATTGGCAGGTGGATCAGTGAGCGCGGTGAAGTGGCAGCGAGTCTCCATAGGCCGCCGATTCGTCGCGCGGCGTCTTGATCGAGATAGGCATCCAGGTGTCGATCGTGATCGGCGAGCACGGCGTGGACCAATGGCCGGGCTGGTCGGATGACTTTGAACTCCACGGCTCCGAGCCGTACTTGGTGGATAGTGATGGGTAGCTTCATCGCTTCTCCGGGACACGGCGGCTGACGTCGGCGGCGTAGGCGGCCCAGTCGCCGGCGGATGCCTTCTGCCACTGAACGGCGACTTGGATGTGGACGCCGAGCATCCGGGCGAGGATCGCGGCGGGGACTCCGGTGGCGAGGGTGAACAGCGCGGCGGAGCGGTCCTCCCTCGGCTGGAGGCCGATCTTCTGCAGGCGGATGCCGAGTTGGGAGTCACCGATCGGCTGTCCGGGGTGGCCGCCGGGGAACAGCCAGGGCACGTCGGCCGGGGTTCCGATCTTGGCCTTGCCCCGGCGGGTCGCTATGAGCTCACGGACGAGACCGGCCAGCGGCTCGGGTAGGACGACCGGGGAGGTGCCGAGCGTGATCTCGACCCGGTCCTCGCCCAGGCGGACATGGTCGACGGTGAGGCGGCTGATGGTGGCGATGCGCTGGGCATAGAGGACCAGCAGGAGGCCGGCGACGCGGTCTCGGGTCTGCAGGGTGTCGTCGTGCAGGAGCCGGCGGGCGTCGTCCCAGCGCTTCTCGGTGTCCAGCGCTCCCGTGGGGCCGGTCCAACGGACGGCACCGAAGGTCAGGTCTCGGGCGTGCCGGTGCCGGACCGCCCAGCGAACGAAGGCGGCGGTCTCGCCGCGGTAGCTGAAGTTCGGGTCGGCGATCCAGCGTTCCAGGTCGGGTTGGGTGCAGGTGTTCAGCGTCAGTTCGCTGTCGGCAAGCCAGGTAAGGAAGTTGGCCGCCGCGGTGACGTGGCAGCGGACGTTCAGGGCCTGAAGGTGGGAGGTGTGTTCTTGGCCGAGGCGCTGGCGGAGTCTTCGCAGGTGGTGCCAGACCGCGTAGCCGTGCAGGGTCCGGCGTTCGTCCGGGTTGGTGCGAGCCCCGACCGCTGAGGCGATCCAGCGTTCCAGGGTGACGAGGCGTTCGTCGCGGGGCGGCAGGGCGCCGGTGGCGACCAGGACGCTGCGGAGGTGGGCGAGGGTCTTGTCGCCGGGTAGTTCGTCGAGGGTCTCGTGGGTGACGGGGCGGTTGTCGCGGCCTATCTGTTCCAACAGGTCGCGGGCCTTGGAACGGGCTATCCAGGCCAGGGCGATGTCGGGGCGCATGGCGTCGACCAACGCTGCGTGGAAGGGGGTGAGGTCGCTTCTGACGGTTCCGTTGCCGTTGCCGAGGAGAGCGCGTACTTGCTGGTCAAGGATGCAGCGCTGGCAGGGGCGGGGGCTGAGCTGCCACGTCGTTTCGCAGGCCGGGCAGCGGCCCCATGCCTCGGGGTCGGGGTTGGTGCACCTCGCGCAGAGCGGTGCGTCCCAGGTTCCGCTACGGGCCTGGGCGACGGTCTCGCAGCCGCTGCAGGTCACCCAGCGGTGCTGGCAGCGCTCGCACCAGGGCTCGCCGGTGGCGCGCGAGACCTCGCAGGGCACCGTCCGTCCGCAGATCGCGCATTCGGTGGGTGTCCTGGGTCGGCACTTCTCGCAGTACGGCCCCTCGGGCAGTCGCGTTGCCACCCGCTTGCGCTGCCCGCAACCCGTGCAGCCTTCCGGGTTGATCGGCTCGCTGACCAGGCAGTTGGGACACAGCGGGCCCCCGTGCTCGTCTCTTGCGGCGGGCTCGCGCACCGATCCGCAGCGAGAGCAGGGCACGGCCGCGTGGCGGGCGAAACAGGCCCGGCAGACGCGCTCGCCGTCCAGAAGCTTGGAGAGCGCCTTCACTCCGTGGCAGCGAGGGCAGGCCGGCTTGACGACCTTCGACGCCCCGGCCGCGATGAGCTCGTCGATGAAACGCAGCACGGCCGGGACCGGGGCCTGGTGGCCGGCGCTGGTCAGCAGGTCCGGTTGGGCGACCACGGCCCAGGCCAGACGCCGCTGCCCGGCGGGGCGGACGGTGGCCCGGCCCAGTGCCGTCAGGACCGCGTCCGCGTCGAGCGCGGGGTCAATACTGGTGACGACCCCGGTGAGCTCATTCATCGGATCGCCCGCGTCGTCTGGGCAGTTGGCGCATCGGGGGTCTCCCTGGCGGTCCCGGCTGACGACCCGCCGGGTCTCACCGCAGCCCGCGCAGAGAGCTGGCTTGTCGAAGCAGGGCGAGCATCCCCACTGGCCACCGCTTCGACTGCCGACGTAGGGCCGTGCACGCCCGCATTCGCCGCAGCAAGGCAGAGCGATGTTCTGGGCGCCGGCTTCGTTCAGGGCCATCAGCAGCTTGGCGAGGCAGAACGGAGCCGGCGGGCGGCCGGTCCGCAGCAGCGACGGGTCGTCCCGCAGGGCCAGTGCCAGGCTGCGGCGGCCGGCCCGTCCGCGTACGACTGCGCAGACGATTTGGCGGACCCGTTCGGCATCCAGGTGCCGCTCGACGTTCCCAACCAGCCGCACGACCAGGCCGACCGGATCCACCAGAGCCTCGTCGAGGGCGTCGGTCACTGGTCCACCGGGGCGATCCTGGCCCGCTTGGGCCGCAGTTCGCCGATGCTCTCGGCAGCTGTGCCGCCAGCGGCGGCCTTCTTCGGCCTCTGCGCGGCGCCGGCCGCGGCGACGGGTTCGATCAGGTCGTCCATCGTGCAGTCCAGGATGTCCAAAAGGGCCATCAGGATCTTCAGGCTGAGGCGCTCGGGGCGCTCGACGACGAGCCGGTAGACCTGGCTGGAGGACAGGTTGATGCCGCGCTGGGCCAGCGACGGCAGGAGGTCAGTGGTGGAGAACATGCCGTGGTCCGCCATCAGGTGACGCAGGTGCCAGCGGTAGTCGAGCTTGGCGGCCAGGTCACGTCCGCTGGGGTGGTGTATCGCTGGCCACTCGGTGATCCGGCTTTAGGCTATGCGGTGAGTGCGGTCGGGGCGGCCTCGTCGGGGGTTTCTCCCTCGATCGGGTGGAGGCGGCAGCGGCCGAGGATCTCTGAGCCGATGTAGCGGCGCTGTTCGGCCCATTCGTCGCTCTGCTCGGCCAGGACCGCGCCGATCAGACGGACGATCGAGGCGCGGTCGGGGAAGATCCCGACGACGTCGGTGCGGCGCCGGATCTCCTTGTTCAGCCGTTCCTGCGGGTTGTTCGACCAGATCGACTTCCAGACCGTGCGCGGGAACACGGCGAAGGCCAGCAGGTCCTCGCGGGCATGCTCCAAGTGCTCCGCAGCCTTGGGGAATCGCTCGTCGAGAGCGGCGATAACGGAGGCCATCTGCTGACGCACGGCCTTCGCGTCAGGCTGTTCGAAGACGGTCCGCAGCAGGGTCGCGACCCAGGGCTGGGCCGACTTCGGGACCTGCGAGAGCAGATTTCGCGCGTAATGCGTCCGGCACCTCTGCCACGCGGCCCCGGGCAGGGTCGCACCGACCGCGTCCACCAGGCCGCCGTGGGCGTCGGAGACGACGAGCTGGACACCTCCCAGGCCGCGGGCGACCAGCGACCGCAGGAAGGCAAGCCAGCCGGCGCCGTCCTCGCTGGTGGCGACGTCCAGGCCGAGGACCTCACGCTGTCCCTCGTTGTTGACGCCGACCGCGACCAGGCAGTGCACGTTGACCACACGGCCGCCCTCGCGGACCTTCTGCGTGAGCGCGTCGACCCACACGAACGTGTAGGGGCCCTGGTCGAGGGGGCGGTTGCGGAACTCGGCCACCCGCTCGTCCAGATGCTTGGCCATCTCGCTGACCTGGGACTTCGACAGCTGGGTGACGCCCATGGTCTCGGCAAGCTTCTCCACCCGGCGGGTCGACACCCCGAGCAGGTAGCAGGTCGCGACCACCGAGATCAGGGCCTGCTCGGCCCGGCGCCGGCGCTCCAGCAGCCAGGACGGGAAGTACGAGCCCGAGCGGACGCGCGGGATCGCCAGGTCGACCGTGCCGACACGGGTGTCCCAGTCCCGGTTGCGGTATCCGTTGCGGGAGTTGACCCGGTCCTCGCCCGGGCGGCCGTACTCGCCGCCGCAGACGCGGTCCACGTCCGCGGACATCATCGCCTCCGCGAACGTCTTCACCATCGCCCGCAACAAGTCGGGACTCGCCGAAGCGAGGTTCTCCTCCAGCAGGGCAGCAAAGGGCACACTGTCACGTGCGGTCATCGTGCAGATCTCCTTCAAGAGCTTGGTCGTTCTCGAAGGATCAGCCGGTGGCCGTTTCACGTTCCCGGGCGACACCCACTACCGGGACGAAACCCCCGAAACGGATGGAACCCGTACACCACTTCTCTGGACGCAACCGGCGGCCATCATCGGTCCTTCCCGGTCGGCGCCTCGTCGAACGCCGGAATGTGTGACATATGAATGTCTGAGGGAATGGGGAACCAGAGCCTTGGGGAGCTTAAGGGCGTCGCGGTAGGCGACGAACCGGGCGTTGATCTCGGAGGGCTTGACGCGGCCGCCGCGTTCGGTCACCCACAGTGCAGGGTGGTCCTCGCAGCCGAAGCGTGGGCGGACGTTCTCCACGTAGTCCTGGGCGGCGTCCACTGCCCAGTCCATGACCGACAGCACGTTCCGGCGTCGCGGCGGCTGCCCCCGTTTCGCCTTGCCGTAGCGCACGTTGAGCGTTCCGTACCGGCCGAACTGACGTGCCTTCGGATTGCGTCCGAAGTCGACCACGTCCAGCGTTGAGTGCGTTAGTGGCTGTTGTCGTTCGGATCTTGAGGGGCGCTGGTCGAACGGAGTCTCGGCCGAGGTGCCACAGCAAGACGGCTCTGGCAGCCGGATTGTCACGCTCTCGGAGCACGCGGGGAGTTTTGGGGAGCGACGAGTGCGGAGCGTGGTCGAATACCTGAGTGCGGTCGGGCGTGGATCCCGGCAGGATGGGCGGATGGAGCAACCTCTTGATGTGCCCGAACTCGCTGCGGGTGAAGGTTTCACACTGCGACCGTGGCGGTTGTCGGACCTTGACCTCGTCCGTGAAGCGGCAGAGGACGATCACATTCCGTTGATCACGACGGTGCCTTCGCTGTTCTCCGACGCGGAGGGCGTCGCGTTCGTCGAGCGGCAGTGGGAGCGGGCCACCACCAGGGCTGGGTACTCGTTCGTCATCGTCAATCCTGCCGGTGAGCCGGTCGGCAACATGGGGCTGTGGCTCAAGGACCTGGGGCAGGGCCGCGCGTCACTTGGCTACTGGGTCGTCAAGTCAGCCCGAGGTCGGGGTGCTGCCGGGATCGCGCTCGAGGCAGTTGCCGGCTGGGCTCGGCGGGAACTGCGCATTCCCCGGCTGGAGCTCTATGTGGAGCCGTGGAACAGCGCTTCCATGCGGACCGCAGAGCGCGTCGGTTTCCAACGCGAGGGCCTGATGAGGAGCTGGCAGCAGGTCGGGGCCGAGCGTCGGGACATGTTCATGTACTCGCTGCTGAGCGACGGGCAGTGACGCCCCTGGTCCAGCCGTCGCATCGGCGGGACCAGGGTGATCGGTGAGGGCAAGCGTGCCGGGCGTGAGTCTCGATCGGGTGGTTGTGACGGGCGCTGTGCATGAGAGCAGACGCCTCAGGTAGCTCGGAGGGTGTCGAAGTCAATCTTCCGGGAGGCCCTGTTGCCGCATTCCTACGGCGGCGCCGCGGCGGGGTCCAGTTCGGCCACCCTGGCGTGTGACTGTCTGGCTCACCGATTCGGGAACGCCGGCGACCACGGGATGCGCGAACGCCGCTACCCGACCGACATGTCCAACGTCGAGTGGGCGCTGGCACGGCCGTTGCTGCCCGTGCCGGGTTGGCTACGCGGCCGGGGCGGCCAGCCTGAAGCCTACTGCCACCGAGCGATATTGGACGCGATCCGCTACCTGGTCGACAACGGCACGAAGTGGAGGGCCATCCCGGGCGACTTCCCGCCGTGGGATCGGGTCTACGCGTTCTTCCGGCGCTGGCGCGACCACGGCCTGGTCCGAGAGTTCCACGATCGGCTCCGCCGCCGAGTGCGCGAGCAGGCCGGGCGGGATCCGGAGCCGAGCGCGGGCGTGATCGACTCCCAGTCGGTCAAGGCCGACGCCGTCGTCGGCGCAGACAGCCGCGGCTTCGACGGCGGCAAGTTGATCAATGGCCGCAAGCGGCACGTCGTGGTCGACACCCTCGGCCTGCTGCTCGCGGTGATGGTCACCGCCGCGGACGTCGGCGACCGAGCCGCCGCCCAGAAGCTGCTCGCCCAGGTCGCGGCCGCGCACCACTGGCTGGCCCTGGTCTGGGCCGACGGCGGCTATACCGGCAGCCTCGTCGAGTACAGCCTCGCGGTCCTCTCCGTAGTCCTCGCAATCGTCAGGCGCAGCGACGACATGCGCGGTTTCGTGGTGCTGCCGAAGAGGTGGATCGTGGAGAGGTGCTTCGCTCACTTGATGCGAAGCCGCCGCCTCGTGCGCGACTTCGAGCGCTCCACCGGCAGCGCGGAGGCGATGGTCTACTGGTCGATGACGACGCTCATGACCCGGCGCCTTGCCCAGCCACGTCCTTCGCGAGCGTGAACTTGCCCGGCGCCGACTCGACCAGCCAGCCCCGGGCCACCAGCCGCTTCGCCTTCGACCGCAAGGCTTCCACCTTCCCCGGCACCGGGTCCAGGCCGAAGCAGGCCGCCATCTCCTGGCATGTCAGCGGGCCTTGACCGAGCCGGTTGCGGTCCGCGAGGGCTTGCAGGATGCGTTGGTAGTCCACCGACAGCGCCGACCAGGACAGTCCTGCGCGCCGCATCGGCACCGCGGACTTCGGCTTCGCCGCACCCGCCGACTCGGAGCGAACCGGCTGCCCGTCGGAATGGCGCTGGTTCTCGGACGCGGAGGCGTCGTCATCCGGGCTCAGCACCTCGCCGACGCGCGAGCGGGCGATGACCCACTCCTTCCACTCCCGCTCGGCCACATCCAGCTCGGCGTGGATGCGGTCGACCTCCTCCCGCAGCGCGTCCACCCGACGGCGAGCAGTGAGCTCACGCTGTTCCAGCAGTCCGACGACCGACGGCATCCCCGACCTCCACGCGAGTGACAACACGACACGTCACCACTCCCACGGGGCCGCTGGCCCTATACCTGACCAGCGGAAACACAGCTATCACGGCCGGAAAGACAACAACTACTCAAGCTGTCCAGGTCAGCGGGGGAACCTCAAACGCTGGTATCAGGAGCATCTCGCACCGCTCCAGATCGACGCGGAAGCTAAGTCCGTACGCCGTCTCGCGGCCGTCCTCCTTGTCCAACAGGCTTCTGGCAGGGCGCAGGGTGATGCCGCAGACTTCCTCGGCATCAACCCTGCCGGAGGCCAGTTCGTGGCCACGGGCACGCTCCTGCGGTGGCTCAGAGATGGGCAGAATGCCTTCAACGCCGCTCTGCACGACCTGGCCGAGGAACTCGACCGCGCGACAGACCCCACCAACTACCAGCGCCGGCGCGAGGTGCTGCGAAGCTGGTCCCTGTCATCCGAGATCTGGAACGAGATCATCACCAGGCTTCCGCCCGTCCCAGGGCCCGTTCGCCCCAACCTGGACGACCGAGTACGCCAGGAAGCGTCCGCGTTCGTCTGGGCCTATGTCACCGGCGGCGAGCCGCTCTTCGCGCCACGGCACGTCGAAGCCGAACAGCCCCCGGAGGTTCGCCAAGTCTGGCGGGAGCGCCGGGCGAACACCTGGTTCCAGCTCTCCCGTCCCGACGCTCTGAACCACTACACGGCCCTACGCAGGCTCCTCTGTCAGCATGGCGATGCCCTTATCGAGAAGATCGAATCGGGCACCAGCACGCCCATCCGCTAGGTTCTGTCCGCTCCGCCGACGGCGCCCAGCCGCACCCGGTGACGCTGGAGGTCGACCTCGGCGACCTTCACCGTGATCAGCTGGCCCTCATCGACAAGCTGATCCGGAGTCTCGGTCGGCTCGTCAGTCAGCTCAGAGAGATGCAGGAACTCGACAACGTCAGGGGCAAGCTGCACGAACACGCCAAAGGGAACGATCTTGGTGATCGGCCCGGTGAGGATTCGGCTGGCCTGATCCGCGAACCGAATGAGTGGATCTTCCTGCAGAGCCTTCAAGGAGAGCGTGACCTGACCAGAGCGCGTCTCGGCGGTGATCACCTCAGCGGTGATCCGCTGGCCGGCTTCGACTGCCTCGGAGGGGTGGTTGATCCAGCCCCACGTCAGGTCCGGCACCCGAATGAAGCCGGTGCACAGGCCCTCGGGTTCGCCGTCGACGTGAACGAAGACCCCGAAGTTGTGAACCTCGGAGACCGTCCCGGTGACGACCTGCCCGCGTTCGAGCGCGAGGAGGAAGGACCGCAGGGCCGGGATCTCGCACGCCCTGGCGGAGAGGTGAAGCTGCCCTTCGCGCCAACGCCCGATTTCTTCGGCATCGATCTCCTGGCCGACCTCAAACAGCGCGGATGGATGCTCGATCCGACGCATCGACGCTTCATGCAGAGGAATCCGACCGATCTCGGTCGCTTCTCCTTCGGCATCCACGAGCTGCACCAGGATGTCCGCTCCGTCGAATCCGATGACCTTCACCGTTCTCACAACCCCCGGCCGGAGCTGGTTGATCAAGGACTGCAGGCGAGGGTCAGGGGTTGGCTCGGACATGGAGGTGAGCCTAGTCGGGGCCAACCGCAGACGACAGATTCCGTGCTGACACGACAGCTAGCCTGCTGAGTCACAGCGGCAACTGACCGGCCTTCGGGACAGATGGCTTCAGTGACGCCGGCAGGTGACAACTATCGTGCTTCGGCACACGGTGCCCCGGGTGCCGGCTGCGGCGGGACGGCGGATGGTGAGAATCGACCAGTGGATGGCGAACCGGACCCACTCGCGCGGCGGCGCCCCAGGTCTAGCGTCGGGGCCATGGACGATGAACGGATTCTGCTCGACTCAGTCCGGATGGCCCGGTTCGTGGCCCGTGGATCGCTCCGGCTGGACGCGGTGGTGCCGGCCGAGCTGAACGCCGAGGCGTTGGCGGTGCTGCCGCGGGGGGTGCCGTCGGCCCCGTACGGGACGCCTCTGTCGCAGGCGTACGCCCCGGACTCGTTCACCGCCAGGCTGCTGGCGGTGCCGCAGGTCGAAGGCGCACTGCGCAGCCTGGTCGGCCCCGAGCCGCTGGTGGACCACCACGCCGTGCACGTGCGCGAGCCCCGGGGCGGGGAGGCGCAGCCGCTGCACGCGGACGCCATCATCGACGTCCGGCCGGACGCCTTCGACGTACAGCTGATGTACTACCCGCACGAGGTGACGCTGGAGATGGGCGGCACCCTCAGCGTGCCCGGCAGCCACCTGCGCCGGATCAACGAGACGGACACCGGCCGCTACCAGAACCTGCGCGGGCAGGACCGGCTGGTCTGCCCGGCCGGGACGGTGGTGTTCCTGCACCACGGCCTCTGGCACGGCGGTCGCCGCAACGACAGCGGCACGACCCGCTACATGTACAAGATCCGCTTCAATCCGACGGTCCGTCAGCGACTGCTGTGGGACACCTCGGACCTGGACGACCCGCGGGTGGTTGCCGAACTGGACGTCGGGTTCCCCTGGTACGAACAGGCCACCGGGCGGCTGGAGCGCTACAACCGCACCTTGTTGTGGCGGGAGCTGACCGGCGATCCCGACTTCGACCTCGACAACTGGGTGACCAGGGTCTCCAACCGGCCCCAGGGGGTGACGGCATGACGGCCGACCCGGCAACCGTCCCCGCGTCTGCCCCCGCTCGCGATTCCGTGCTCCGGCAGCGGGTGCTGGTGCTGTACCTGCTCACCTCCGCGCTGGACTCGGAGGTGCTCGGCTGGTCGCAGTACGACGGCACCGGCCGCACCTCGCCGACCACCGGCGACGGTGCGGAGCCGCCCTACTCGACCGGGCTCGACGCCCTCAAGGACGGCTGGCGGCTGATCCAGGCCGCCCAGCTGCTTCCGCCCCACCCGGGGCACGAGTACGAAGTCTCCTTCCTCAAGCACGAGTTCTTCTTCGAGCGGATCGAGCGGATCGACCAGGTCGAGAGGCCCCCGGCCGGGGAGTGAGGGAGTGCGGGGTGGCCGACCGCCGGGGCGGGGCCTCGGCGGCCGGCGGCTTGGGTTGCACAACTCTTGAAGTACGGGCGACATATGTGTCAGTCTCATTTCGCTCTGTTAACGCTAACAGTCAACTCCCGGCTGCGGACATCGGAGTTGACCAGCGATTCCGTGGCCGCCGCGCCGCGAATGAGACCGATTCATCCGGTCATGAGTTGTCAGACCAAGCCCGGATTCAAGGAGGCTCCGATGCACCACCGCACGCCCTCCGCCGCTCCCGGCTCACGCCTGAGCAGGCCGGCCGCCGTGTTGCTCCTGGTCCTCGCGCTGGCGACGGCACTGCTCGGCGGCCCGGCCGTCGCGAGCGGGGCCGTCGCGGGGGCGGGCCCCGCCGCTACCCGCCCAGCCGCCGTGGCCCCGCTGCCCTGCGACCTCTACGCGAGCGGCGGTGCGCCCTGCATCGCCGCCCATGCCACCACCCGGGCGCTGTTCGCGGGGTACAACGGCCCGCTGTACCAGGTCCAGCGCGGCTCCGACCACGCCTACAAGGACGTGGGCCTGCTCACGGTCGGCGGCTACGCCGACGCCTCGGTCCAGACCTCGTTCTGCGCCGGTACGTCCTGCACGATCACCAAGATCTACGACCAGACCAGTCACCACAACGACCTGTCCATCTCGTGGGGCGGCTACTGGAAGGGCCCGGGCCCGAACGGCGCCGACGTCGGTGCCGACGCCTCGGCGCTGCCCGTCACGGCCGGCGGGCACCAGGTGTTCGGTGTGAAGGTCACGCAAGGCGTGGGCTACCGCATCGACCACGCCGACGGCGCCCCCACCGGCTCCCAGCCCGAGGGCATCTACCTGGTGACCTCCTCGGACTTCACCAACCAGTGGTGCTGCTTCGACTACGGGAGCGGCGAGAACAGCCACACCGACACCGGCAACGCCACCATGAACGCCATCTACTGGGGCAACGCCTGCTGGTTCGGCGGCTGCACCGGTACCGGCCCGTGGGTCGAGGCCGACCTGGAGAACGGCATGTTCCACACCGGCAGCGGCTCCAACAAGGACCCCGGCAACCAGGGCGTCCACTTCCCGTTCGTCAGCGCGATGGAGAAGAACAACGGGACCAGCAACTTCACGCTGAAGTACGGGAACGCCGCGAGCGGCGGGCTCACCACCCCCTACTCCGGTGCCCTGCCGGGTGGTTACTCGCCGATGAAGACCGACAGCTCCCTGCTGCTCGGCACCGGCGGCGACAACAGCGTCTCCGGCCAGGGCGAGTTCTTCGAGGGCGCGATCACGGCGGGCTTCCCCACGGACGCCACCGAGAACTCGGTGCAGGCGAGCATCACCTCGGCCGGGTACGGCAGTTCGGGATCCGGAGGCACCGCCGCCCCGCTGCGCAGCAGCAGCGCCAACCGCTGCCTGGACGTCCCGAACCTCAGCCAGACCAACGGCACCCAGACCCAGCTGTGGGACTGCAGCGGTGGCACCAACCAGCAGTGGACGCCCACCGCCGCCAAGGAGTTGCGGGTCTACGGCGGCAAGTGCCTGGACGCCGAGGCCAAGGGCACGGCGAACGGCACCAAGGCGATCATCTGGGACTGCAACGGCCAGACCAACCAGCAGTGGAACCTCAACGCCGACGGCACCGTCACCAGCGTGCAGTCGGGCCTCTGCCTGGACGTCAGCGCCTACGGCACCGCGAACGGCACCCTGATCCAGCTCTGGCAGTGCACCGGTGCCGGCAACCAGAAGTGGTCCCGTAGTTGAGCTGAGCAGCCGAGAGCAGCCGAGAGCAGCCGAGCACTCGAGCAGCGTCTCCACCCTGGCCCACCCCCGTGCGAGGAGAGAGCGACCCCGTGAAACCACCCACCCACCGCAGCACCCCGGCCTCCGGCCGCCTCACCCGAGGGGCCCTCGTCGCGGCCCTGGCCGTCGCCGGCTTCGCGGCCGCGCCCGTCGCGGCCTCGCAGGCGGCCACCACGACCACCCTGTTCGTCTCGCCGACCGGCAGTGGCACCGCCTGCTCCGCCTCGGCCCCCTGTTCGCTGGCCCAGGCGAAGAGCTCCGTGGAGGCCGTCAACGGCAGCATGACCGGCGACATCTCCGTCCAACTGGCTGGCGGCACCTATCGGTTGACCGCTCCACTCAGGCTCGGCAGCGCGGACTCCGGCAGCAACGGCCACCAGGTGGTCTGGCAGGCTGCCCCCGGGGCCAACCCGGTGCTGTCCGGCGGCCAGCAGGTGATCGGCTGGACCTTGAAGGACGCCACGAACAACATCTACGCGGCGACCGTCCCCACCGGCACCGACTCACGGCAGCTGTACGTCGACGGAATGCTGGCGCCACGGGCCGCGATCACCGTCTCGCGGAACGACGTGAACATCACCGCCGCCGGGTTGACCATCGTCAACCCGGCGCTGAACTACCTCGCTTCGCTGCCGCAGCAGAACCGGATCGAGCTGGAGAGCCAGAACTCCTTCACCGACCGCTTCGCCCCGGTGCAGTCGATCAGCGGCACCACCGTCACCATGCAGCAGCCGGCCTGGAACAACAACAACTGGGGCTACGACACCCTGTTCAAGCCGTTCGCCGGCGGTTCGCTGCAACTGGAGAACTCCTACGCCTTCCTGAACACCGCGGGGCAGTGGTACCTGGACCCGTCGGCGGGCCAGCTGTACTACAAGGCCCCGGCGGGCTGGCAGGCCGGGGCGCACGACATCGAACTGCCCCGGCTGACCTCGCTGGTGCAGATCGGCGGCAGCAGTTACAGCAGCCCCGCGCACGACATCACCTTCCAGGGCATCGGCTTCAGCCACACCACCTGGCTGCAGCCGGGGACGAACACCGGCTACGCCGACCAGCAGAGCGGGGCGTTCCTGGGGAGCGCCTTCACCCAGCCCGCCGACTTCATGACCTCCTGCCAGTCGGGGTGCCAGCTCTTCGAGGCGACCCGCAACGGCTGGAGCCAGGTGCCGGCCGCGGTGCAGGTCTCGGCGGCCTCGGCCATCACCTTCGCCGGGAACACCTTCGCGCACCTGGGCCAGGTGGGTCTCGGCATCGGCAACGACGCCGACGCGCACGCCACGGGCGTCGGGCTCGGCGCGTCCGGCATCACGGTCTCGGGCAACACCTTCACCGACGACTCCGGCGCGGGCATCGTGGTCGGTGGCGTGCGGCCCGACGCCCACCACCCCTCCGACGCGGCGATGACGAACCAGAACATCACCATCCAGTCGAACCGGATCAGCGATGTCGCCAAGGACTACAAGGACATGGCCGGGATCCTCTCGACCTACGTCACGCACGCCGTGATCACCCACAACGAGGTGTCCGACCTCGCCTACGACGGCATCGACGTCGGCTGGGGCTGGGGCGCCAACGACGCGGGCGGCAGCCAGGACTACCGCAACCGGGGCCTCTACAACTACCAGCCCGTCTACACCACGGCGACGACCCTGAAGAACACCGTCATCAGCTACAACAAGGTGCACGGCACCAAGAAGGTGTTCCACGACGGCGGCAGCATCTACACGCTGTCCGCCGACCCGGGGACGAGCATCGACCACAACTACGTCTACGACAACAGGAACACCGTCGGCCTCTACCTCGACGAGGGATCCCGGTCCGAGGCCCTGAGCAGCAACGTGGTCCAGGACTCCGGCGTGTGGGCGTTCACCAACGCGAGCGGGAGCAACAACACCAACGACAACACTTTCTCCGGTAACTGGTACAACGGGGGCGCCACCCAGGTCGCCACCGGAGCACCGCACAACAACGTGCTCACCGGTAACGTCCAGGTCAGCGGCACCAGTTGGCCGTCCGGGGCGCAGCAGGTGATCGCCCAGGCGGGTGTCACGGGCGGCAGCACCGGGGCGGTGCACGCGGTCGGCGCCGGCAGGTGCCTGGACGTGCCGAACGGGTCGACCACGCTCGGGACCCAGACCGAGGTCTGGGACTGCAACGGCCAGGGCAACCAGACCTTCACCCGCACCGCGAACGGCGAGCTGACGGTCTACAGCGGCTCCGGCCTGCTCTGCCTGGACGCCTACGGCAAGGGCACCACCAACGGCACCAAGGTCGCGATCTGGAGCTGCAACGGGCAGACCAACCAGCAGTGGACCTTCAACGCCGACGGCACCGTCACCGGCGTCCAGTCCGGGCTCTGCCTGGACGTGGCCGGCGCCGCCACCGGCAACGGCACCCTGGTCCAACTCTGGTCCTGCACCGGCCAGTCCAACCAGCAGTGGACGCTCTCCTGAGGATTCCCGCCGGAGACTGACAAGCCTCGGGGCCGGTCCCAGCACCCGCTGGGACCGGCCCCGAGGCCTTGTTCAACTGCGCAGGGTCCACTTCTGGTTGCCGGCGCCCGAGCAGGCCCAGAGCTGGAGCTGCGTGCCGTTCGCCGTGCCCGTGCCGGTGGCGTCCAGGCAGAGGCCCGACTGCACGCCCCTGATCGAGCCGTCGGCGTTGAGGTTCCACTGCTGGTTGGTGCCGCCGTTGCAGTCCCAGATCACCACGGGGGTGCCGTCGACGGTGCCCTTGCCCGAGGCGTCCAGGCACTTGGTGCCGTAGACCGTGAGCTGCTTGCTCGCGGTGGCGGTCCACCGCTGGTTGGTCTGGCCGTTGCAGTCCCACAGCTGGGCCTGGGTGCCGTTGGTCTGGCTGCTGTTCGGGACGTCGGCGCAGCGGCCGGAGGCCTGGCCCACGATCTGCCGGCCGGCGGGCGGCGGGGGAGTGGTGCCGGAGCCGAACTGGCCGAAGAACTTCCAGACCTCACCGGAGGTCCAGGTGTGCCAGCCGTCGCAGGTGCACCCGTCGATCGGGCCGGGATCGTGGCCCGCCCCGTCGAAGGCGGCCCACACGACCGGGTAGCCGGACTTGCAGCCCGAGTAGGCGGTGACGGTGTGGGTCAGACTGCCGGACGCCGGCTCGGGCGGACTCTGCGGGGTGCAGCCGTTGTTCCGGACGAACTGGTCGCGCAGGGAGCGTCCGAGGGAGATCGGCAGGACGTCGTCCCGCAGGCCGTGCAGCCCCATGTACGCGATCGACTGGGTGCCGCCGTCGCATCCACTGAGGTTCGCGCCGGAGTACACCGCGACCGCGCGGAAGACCGTCGGACGGGCGCAGGCGAGCTCGTAGCTCATCGCACCGCCGTAGCTGAAACCGGCGGAGAAGAGCTGGGTGGTGTCGATGCACAGGCCGCCCTCGAGCTGCCGGGTCAGGTCGTCGATGAAAGTGACGTCCTGGCCGCCCGAGTTGGCCCAGCCGTTGTCGAAGCCCTGCGGCGCGACGAAGACGGTGCCGTTGTTGTCGGCGTCGGCCAGCTTCCGGAGCCCGTAGTAGGACCAGTTGTAGCCGTCGGTGCCGCCGGAGTCGACGTCGCTCGCGGTGCCGCCGCGCCAGTGGAGGCCGAAGACCAGCCGGTAGGCGCGGTTCTGGTCGTAGCCTGCGGGGACTCGCAGGATGTAGCTGCGGGTCTGGCCGCTGCTGGTGAGGGTGTGGGCGCCGCTCGCCAGCGGTGCCTTCCCGCAGCCGGCGGTGCCGGCCGCCGCTACGGCGGGACTGGCCGGAGCGGCGCCGGCGCGAGGGCCGGTGCCGAGCGCCATGGTGAGCGCGGTCGTGAGGACGACCAACGCGGTGAGGACGGGGGTGAGTCGGGACCTGCGTTTCATCGGCTCTGCCTTCGCTGTGGGTGGACAGGAGGTGAGGTGCCGGCCGGCGGGGCGTCCGCCGGCCGGCTGAAACGGGTGCGGAGAAAGGGTCCTGGCTGTCCGTCAGCTCCAGGGAGCCGCGGTGAGCCAGCTGGTGTCCTGGGCCCAGGAGGTGGTGGCGTCCCAGGCGTTGGCCCCGCCGTTGGCGGCGATGTAGGCCGTGTAGTTGTAGTGGCGGAGGTACTTGGTCGGGTAGTTGGCGGACTGGAAGGAGGTGCCGGTGCCGCTGTTGCCCGGGGCGGTGCAGAAGGTGGCGTCCTGGGCGAAGTTGCCGCCACCGTCGTCGGCTTGCAGGTGCAGCTGGAAGTTGTAGTGGCGCAGGAAGCGGCCGGGCTGGTTGGCGGATTCGAAGGTCAGGCAGGAGCTGTTGGCCAGCCCGGCGCGGACGATCCAGCTGGCGTCGGCCTTGTCGGTGGCCGAACTGGCCGCACTGATGGGCGAGATGACCACCTTGTCGTCGGCGTCGTCGTGCCGCAGGTAGTCGCCGGTGCAGCAGGGGGCGGTGGTGGCCTGGAGGGAGACCCGGGAGCCGGGGGTGAGCGAGCCGGTGCCGGTCGATCCGCCGGCGTAGCCGGCGGCGGTGATGTTGGCCTGGACGGCGTTCTCGGTGGCGTCCGAGGGGTAGCCGGAGGTCATGACGCCCTCGTAGAAGGTGCCGGCCGAGCCGTTGCTGTTGTCGCCGCCGATGCCGAGGATGATGGCGCCCTCCTTGTGCATCGGGTTGTAGCCGGAGGCGTTGGGGCGCACGCCGCTGTAGTCGGTGGCCAGGCCGCCCGACTGCGCGTTGCCGGAGCGGATCGCCCACTGGCCCGGGCCGCCCTTGACGGCGGCGGTGACGAACCGGTCGCCGATCGAGGGGTCGCCCGCGTTGAAGCGGGTGTTGGCGCCGGAGAAGAGGCCATTCTCCAGGTCGGCCATCACCCAGGGGCCGTTGCCGCTGCCGTAGCCCCAGACCTTGCTGTTGCCGAAGTAGATGGCCTCCATGTGACCGTTGCCGGTGTCGGTGCTGCTGGTCTCGGCGTTGCCGTAGTCGAAGCAGCAGCCGCCGTTGAAGTGCGTGCCGTCGAGGATCGCGTACATGCCCTCGGGCTGGTCGCCGGTGGCGATGCCGTTGGTGTGGTTGTTGCGGTAGCCGGTGCCGGGGGCCACGTACACGCCGTACGCCTTGTGCCCGCCGACGGTGACCGGCGCCTCGACGGCGTTGGCCAGGTTGTCGTTGCCGCCCGCGGCCGGGCCGGAGAAGGCGCCCTTGGGGGCCTGGGTGAGGTGGTTGCCCTTGCCTGACTGGTCGTAGAGGACGGTGATGACGCAGCTGGTGGCCGCGCAGAAGGCGTCCTGCTGCGCGGCGTCGGCGTATCCGCCGGTGCTGAGCAGGCCGATGTCCTTGGTCGCGCCGTCGGAGGCGCGCATGACCTGGTAGAGCGGGCCGTTGTAGGCCGCGTACAGGGCTCGGGTGGTGGAGTGCGCGGCGACGCACGGGGTGTTGCCCGCGGCGTAGATGTCGCACGGCGCCTGGGTGGCGGCCTGGGAGGTGCCGGCCGTGGCGGTGAGCAGGCCGGCGGCGAGCACGGCGGTGCTGCCGGTGGCGAGCAGCGCGCGGGCGGCACGGCGGAGCCAGGGGGGTTTGGTCATGAGGTTGTACCCCTTCACGTGGGTGGGCGTGAGGTGAGCGTCTGACAACTCCGGCGCTCTGCGCCTGGATTACTGTTAGCGTCAACAGAGTCTTGTTAGCGCTCACATGATGCAGAAGTGTCCATGGCAAGCCGGAGGGCGTCAAGGGATCCGGTCAGCCCGAGGCGCGGGGGACGAGCCGGGTGGGCAGTACGACGGACTCGCCGACGGCGGGCCCCTGGAGCAGTAACTCGATTGCGCAGGCGCCGAGTTCCTCGACCGGCTGGCGCACCGTGGTCAGCCCGGGTCGGGACCTGGCCGCCACCGGGGCGTCGTCGAAGCCGATCACCGCGACGTCCTCGGGCACCCGGAGTCCGCGCCGCCGCAGGGCTCGGAGCACACCGGCGGCCATCTGATCGGAGGCGACGAAAACCGCGTCCAGATCGGGGCGTTGGTCGAGCAGCCGGTGCATCGCGTGCTCGCCCGAGGCGCAGGTGAAGTCCCCGTACGCCACGGCCGGCCGGGCGGCCGGGCGGTGCTGCCGGACCGCCTGGAGGTAGCCGGCCAGCCGGTCCGCCCCGACGGCGGTGTCCGGCGGCCCCGCCACGGTGGCGATCGAGCGGCGGCCCGAAGCGCAGAGCCGCTGAACCGCGTCCCGGGCACCGCCCAGGTTGTCGGCGTCCACGAAGGCCACCACGCCGGGCTCCGGCGGACGGCCGAGGGAGACCACGGGCATCCGGGCCGCGTGCAGCAGCCGGGCGAGTGCGACGTCGCCCCACGGGCCGACCAGCAGCACGCCGTCGGCGTGACCGCCGCACAGGTAGCGCACCAGGGGCGGTCGACGCGAGCGTCTGGGCACCGTGAAGACCGCCAACTCCCGGTCCGCGCCGGGGAGGGCGCGCCGCAGGCCGGCGAGGAGGCGGACGTGGAAGGCGTCCACGTGGTACTGGAGCGGATCGGCGAAGACCACGACGGCCAGCACCCCGGTGTCCCGGGTGCTGGGGGCCCGGCGCCGGACGTACGCCAGATCGTGCGCCGCGCGCTCCACCCGGGCGGCCACCTCGGCGGAGACCCGGGCGGAGCGGTTCAGCACCCGGGAGGCGGTCGCCGTGGAGACGCCGGCGTGCCGGGCGACCTCGGCCAGGGTGGGGGCGGATTCGGTACGGGGGATCGACTGCATGCGGGCCGTCCTGGATCGGTCCATGACAGGGAGGGACTGCGCGTCGGCCGTCACCCGCATCGGGCCACCCGCAAGCTTGGGCCGCCCGGCGATCAGCGTCAAGACATCTGACGCGAACCGTTCACTCCGTTCCGGGCAGGGCGTTGCGCCGGATCACCTCCGCGTACCAGTGCGCGCTGTCCTTGGCGGTGCGCAGCTGGGTCGCGTAGTCCACGTGGTAGAGGCCGAACCGCTTGGCGTAGCCGTACGCCCACTCGAAGTTGTCCATCAGCGACCAGAGGAAGTAGCCCCGCACGTCCGCACCGGCGGTGATCGCCGCCCGGAGCGCGGCCAGGTGCGCGTGCAGGAAGGCGATCCGCTCGGCGTCGTGGACGGCGCCGTCCGGGGTCAGGGTGTCCTCGAAGGCCGCGCCGTTCTCGGTGACCAGCAGCGGCAGGCCGGGGTGCTCGCGGTGCAGGTCGAGCAGCAGATCGGTCAGGCCGGTGGGGTCGATCGGCCAGCCCATCTCCGTCACCTCGCCCGGAGCCTTGTGGAAGAGCACGCCCTCGCTGCCCGGCCAGGGCGACTGGGTGCCGTTGCCGTGGCCGTCGTCGCGCGAGCCGTCGGCCGCCGGGTCGTAGCCGGGCGGCAGGGCGGAGACCACGGTGGGGGTGTAGTAGTTGAGGCCCAGCAGGTCGACCGGCTGGGCGATCTCGGCGAGGTCGCCGTCCTGCACCAGCTGCTGCCAGTCGACCAGGTGGGCGGTGTCGGCCAGCAGGTCCTCCGGGTAACCGCCCTTCAGCATCGGCCCGGTGAAGACGCGGTTGCCCACCGCGTCGATCCGCCGGGCGGCCTCCTGGTCGGCGGCCGAGCCGCTGAGCGGGCGGACGGCGTGCAGGTTGAGCGAGGGGCCGATCCTGGCGTCGGCCGGCAGCACGGCGCGCAGCGCGGCGATCGCGCGGCCGTGGCCGAGGTTGAGGTGGTGGGCCGCCCGCAGCGAGTCGGCCCAGTCGGAGCGGCCCGGGGCGTGCACGCCGGAGCCGTAGCCCAGGAAGGCCGAGCACCAGGGCTCGTTGAGGGTGATCCAGGTCTTGACCCGGTCGCCGAGGGCCTCCGCCACCAGTGCGGTGTAGTCGGCGAAGCGGGCGGCGGTGTCGCGGGCCGGCCAGCCGCCCGCGTCCTCCAACTCCTGCGGCAGGTCCCAGTGGTAGAGCGTGACCACGGGGGAGATCCCCTGCTCGAGCAGTTCGTCGGTCAGCCGGCGGTAGAAGTCCAGGCCCCGCTCCACCGCCGGCCCGCGTCCGGTGGGCTGCACCCGGGGCCAGGAGACCGAGAACCGGTAGGCGTCCAGGCCGAGATCAGCCATCAGCCGGACGTCCTCGCGGTAGCGGTGGTAGTGGTCGGTGGCCCGGTCGCCGGTGTCGCCGCCGGCCGTCCGGCCCGGGGTGCGGCTGAAGGTGTCCCAGATCGAGGGCGTCCGGCCGCCGACGTCGACCGAGCCCTCGACCTGGTAGGCCGCCGTCGCGGCGCCCCAGACGAACCCGGTCGGGAAGGTGGCGGTGCGGGTGGGGGCCGATTCGGCCCGTACGGCTGTCATGCTGGCTTCTCCCTAACGAAGTATGTTGTCTGACGGTACGTCAGTACTGCATGGCGCCACGTCAGCTCTTGACGGCGCCGGCGGTGATGCCGCCGACGATGTGCTTGCCGAGCAGGGCGAACACCAGGAGCAGGGGTGCGGTGCCGAGCAGGGCGCCGGTGAGGATGACGGCCTGGTCGGAGTCGTAGGAGCCGCCGCCGAGGCCCGCCAGCGCCACCTGGACGGTGGGGTTGCTCTGGCTGAGCGCGATCAGCGGCCAGAAGAAGTCGTTCCAGGACTGCACGAAGACCAGCATCCCGAGCACGGCCATCCCGGGCCGGGCGATCGGCAGCACCACGCTGCGCAGGATCCGCAGGCTGCTCGCACCGTCCACCCGGGCGGCCTCGACGAGTTCGATCGGCAGCGCCTCGGCGAGGAACTGGCGCATGAAGAACACCCCGAAGGCGGCGACCAGGTTGGGCAGGATCACCGACTGGAGCTGGTCGGTCCAGTGCAGCTTCGCCATGACCTGGTAGAGCGGGATGACGCTCAGCTGCGCCGGGACGGTCATGGTGGCCACGACCAGGGTCAGCAGCGCCGACCGCCCCCGGAACGGCAGTTTGGCGAAGGCGAAGCCGGCCAGGGTGGCGAAGAGCACGGTGCTGACGGTGACGCAGCCGGCCACCACGGTGGAGTTGAGCAGGGCCTGGCCGAGGTGGACCTGGTTCCAGGCGATATCCAGGTTGTGCCAGAGGTTGCCGCCCGGCAGCAGCGGGGGCGGCGTCTGGGCGATCCGGGTGCTGGAGGTGGAGGCGCCGACCAGCGTCCAGTAGAGCGGGAAGAGCGAGACGAAGGCGACGAGGACCAGGATCGCGTAGGTGAGCGGTCCGGCGCCGTGCAGGCCGCGGGCTCCGGTGCGGGCCCGGGCCCGGGGGCGGGGGCGGTGGGCGGCGGTGGCCGGGCCGCTGGGGACGGCCGGGGTGGCTTGGGTGGCTGGGGTGGCTGGGGTGGCTGGGGTGGTCAACTTCCCTCCTTGGCACGGCGGTAGCGCGCGAACGCGAGGTTGACGGCGCCGATCGCCAGCAGGAGGAGCAGCATCGTCCAGGCGACGGCGGCGGCCCGGCCGAGGTGGAAGGAGTACCAGCCCTGGTCGTAGAGGTAGAGGCCGAGCGTCTGGTACTGGTGCGCGGAGCCGCCGCTGTGGCCGGTCGAGCCGCCGAACAGCAGCGGCTCGCCGAAGAGTTGGGTGGCGCCGATGGTGGAGACCAGGACGGTGAACAGCACGGTGGGGCGGATCGCGGGCACGGTGACGTGCCGGAACTGCTGCCACCGGCTCGCGCCGTCGAGCGCTGCGGCCTCGTAGAGATCGTGCGGGACGGCCTGCATGGCGGCCAGGTAGATCAGCGCGTTGTAGCCCGTCCAGCGCCAGGTGACGATGGTGGAGACGGCGATCTGGGAACTCCAGGTGCCGGCCTCCCAGTCGATGTGGCCGATGCCGACCTGGCCGAGCAGCCAGTTGATCATCCCGTAGTCGCGGCCGAAGAGCAGCGAGAAGACCAGGGTGGCCGCCGCGATGGAGGTCGCGTACGGGGCGAGCATCGCGATCCGGAGGAAGGTGCGGCCGCGCAGGCGGTAGTTGAGCAGGTGGGCCAGGCCCAGGGCCATCAGCAGCTGCGGCACGGTGGACATCACGCCGATGGTGAAGGTGTTGCGCAGGGCGTTCCAGAACAGGTCGTCGTGGAGCAGCCGGGTGTAGTTGCCGAAGCCCCGCCACTGGAGCTGGTCGGAGGTCTGCAGGTCGACGCTGTGCAGCGAGACCCAGGCGGTGTAGATCAGCGGGAAGAGGCCGAAGGCGGCGAAGCAGAGGAAGAACGGGGCGATGTAGGCGTAGGGCGAGCCCTTGACGTCCCACCGGTACAGGCGGGTCCGCCAGGGGTGGGGCGGGGGAGCGGGACGGGGGACACCGACGGTGGTGGCCGGTACGGCCTCGTCGAGCATGGGGTGGCCTCTCTCGGGAGCGGGCCCTGCCCGGGAAGTCCCGTGCAGGGCCGGGGCGTTGGCGCCGTGGTCAGCCGCTGACCTTGTCGTCGATCTCCTTGACGGCCGCGCTCCATGCCTTGGCCGGGTCGGTGTGGTGCTGCTCGATGCCGAGCAGGCCGTTGGAGAGCGCGTCCTTGACCATGGCGTCCCACTCGCCGATCACCGCGGGCTGGATGGAGCCGGCGGTGGCGGCGTAGATCTTGCCGGTCGGGGTGTCGGCGAAGTAGTCGAGCTTGGCGTCCTGCACCTCGGGCCGGCTCAGCGCGGCCGTGTTGGAGGGCAGGTTGCCGACCTTGGCGAAGACCTTGGCCTGCTGCTCGGGCGCGGTGAGCCAGGCGGCCAGCGCCTGGGCCTCCTTCTGGTGCTTGCCGGCCTTGGGCACGGCGAGGAAGGAGCCGCCCCAGTTGCCGGCCGCCGGCGGCGCGGCGATGTCCCACTTGCCCTTGTTGGCGTCCCCCGACTTGCCGGAGACGATGGCGGTCATCCAGGAGGGGCAGGCGACGGTGGCGAACTTGGAGTTGGCGTAGCCCTGGTTCCAGGGGGTGTCGAACTGCTTGAGCCCGGCGCTGATCCCGGACTGCGCGGCACTGACCGCCAGATCCCAGCCGGACTTGACCGCGGCGCTGGTCTTGTAGGCCAACTGTCCGCTGCTGTCGGCGTACTGGGTCGTGCTGGAGGAGACCACGGCGTTGAAGAGGCCGCTCGCGGAGTCGGTGAAGAAGGTGCCGGCGGGCGCTTTGGCCTGGTACTGCTTGCCGACCTCGACGAACTTGGCCCAGTCGCCCTGCCAGAGCTTGGCCACCTGGTCGCGGTCGGTGGGCAGCCCGGCCTGCTGGAAGAGGTCCTTCCGGTAGCAGACCGCCATCGGGCCGATGTCGGTGCCCAGGCCGATGGTCCGGCCGTCGGCGGTGGTGCCCTGCTGCCACTTCCAGGGCAGGAAGTCGCCCTGGTGGACGCCCTCGGCCTTGCCGAGGTCGGCGAACTTGTCCGCCTGCTTCTTCACCACCTGGGCGATCCGCCCGACCTCGATCGCCTGGAGGTCGTCCAGGCCGCTGCCGGCGGCCAGGTGGGTCTGGAGCGCGGGGTAGTAGTCGCCCTCCTGCTGGACGTTGTGCTCGACGATGGTGATGTCCGGGTGGGCCTGCTGGTAGGCGTCGAACAGGCCGGCTTCCTTGTAGCCGAAGGTGCCGAAGTCACCGACGGTCAGCGTGATCTTGCCGCCCGCGGCGGTGTCGCCGGGGGCGCTGGAGCCCGAGCTGCTGCACCCGCTGACCAGCAGGGCGCTCAGAGCCAGGGCCGCAGCTGTGGTCAGGGCGCTTCTGCCCGGGGTGGTGCCGGAGTTCCGCATGGCCGAATCTCTCCTCGTCCAGGGTGGTTCGTGAATGCGCCGCACTGGGCGGCCGGCTGTGCTGCGAAGTGAAGAGCGTGGAGTGGGGGTGGGAATTTCGGTGGCGCTCGGAATTTCGGTGGTGCAGGGTGGGAGCACATTTGGGAGCGCTCCCACTACGATGTGGGAAGATTGCTGCGTCGTACGAGGGAGTGTCAAGGGTGCGAGTCGGCTCTGTTACCGGAACGTGTCCGGCGCCCCTCGGAGCAGCCGCCCGCCGCCCTCCGGGAGACCGATCATGAGCCGAGCCGAACAACAGCCCGCCGCCGCCCGACCGACCCTGGAGGCGGTGGCCGCGCGGGCCGGAGTGGGGCGGGGCACCGTCTCCCGGGTGGTCAACGGCTCGCCGAAGGTGAGCGCCAAGGCCAGGGCGGCCGTCGAGCAGGCCATCGCCGAGCTCGGGTACGTGCCGAACCAGGCGGCCCGCTCGCTGGTCACCTCGCGGACGGACTCGGTCGCGCTGGTCATCCCGGAGAGCGTCGCCAGGCTCCGCTCCGAGCCCTACTTCTCCGACATCATCACCGGCGTCTCCGGCGAACTTGCCGAGACCGAGATGCAGTTGCTGCTGATTCTGGTCCGCGACGAACGCGAGCGGGAGCGGCTGACCCGGTACCTGACCGCCCGCCGGGTGGACGGCGTGCTGCTGGTCTCGGTGCACGAGGACGATCCGCTGCCCGAGCTGCTCGAGCAGCTGGAGATGCCCGCGGTGCTCGGCGGCCGCCGGTCCGGCGAGGAGTCGCTGAGTTATGTGCACGCCGACAACCGGGGTGGCGCCCGGGCGGCCGTGCGGCACCTGCTGGCGCGCGGGCGGACGACGGTGGCCACCGTCACCGGCCCGCTCGACATGGAGGCGGCCGAGGCCCGCCTGGCCGGGTACCGGCAGGCCCTCGCCGAGGCCGGCCTGGAGCCGGACGAGGGGCTGGTCGGCCACGGTGATTTCACCGAGCGCGGCGGCCGGGAGGCGATGCGCGAGCTGCTCGCCCGGCGCCCGGAGCTGGACGCGGTGTTCTGCGCCTCCGACATGACGGCGGCCGGCGCCCTCCAAGCCCTGCGGGAGGCGGGCCGGCGGGTGCCGGAGGACGTCGCGGTGGTGGGTTTCGACGATTCGGCGGTGGCCAGGCACACCGAGCCGGCCCTCACCAGCATCCGCCAGCCGACCGAGGAGATGGGCCGGTTGATGGTGCAGCTGCTGCTGAAGGAGATCGCCCAACCGGGCCGGTTCCGTCGGCAGGTGGTGCTGCCGACGGAACTGGTGGTGCGGGCCTCGGCCTGAGCCGCGGCCGCCGGGCTGGAACGGCCGTCAGGGCGTGGCCGCTGGAACTGCCCTCAGAGCGTGGCCAGATGGGCGCGGTAGCCCGCGCCGAAGGCGGTCGGAGTGCCGTCGTAGGCGCTGATCAGCGAGGGGCCGCTGCTGCAGTCCCAGGTGTTCCAGGTCCAGGCGAGGTAGGAGACGCCGTGCTGGTCCAGCCAGGGCAGCAGGGTGTCCAGGTAGCCGTGGGCGCAGTCGTTCTCGCCCAACTCGCCTGCCACGAGCGGGATCTGGCTCGCCAGCGGGGCGATCTGGGAATCCCAGCAGGAGCTGTTGGCGCAGGTGTTGAAGTTGTACGAGTGCCAGGAGGCGGCCAGGTTGTGCTTCGGGTCGGCGGGCTGGTAATTCGCCCACTGGGTCAGGTCGTTGGCGTACTCCAGGCCGCCGAGCAGTAGCACGTTGTCCGCGCCGGTGGAGCGGACGGCGTCGACCATCGCCTGCATCCCGGCGACCTGGTAGCCGATCCCCGCGCAGCTGCCGCCGTCCCGCCAGCAGGCCCAGCCGGAGGCGGTGCTGCCGGTGGCCCGCGAGGGGTAGGGCTCGTTGAACAGGTCGAGTACGGTGGCGTCGTCGCCCTTGAAGGTCTGGGCCACCGAGGTCCAGAACGGCAGGGCGCCGGCTGCGTCCGGCATCGGCTTCTGGCAGGTGGCGGCGGCGTCCGAGCAGCCGGCGGAGGGGCCGGTGTACACCCCGTCCGTCCAGTGCAGGTCCAGGACGGTCACCAGGCCGTTCTGGTGCAGCAGGTCGACGTAGCTCTTCACCGCGGCGATGTAGGCCGCACCGGCGTACTCCGGCTTGACGTTGGAGTGGCCGAGCCAGCAGTCCTCGTTCAGCGGGATGCGGACGGTGTTGATCCGCCAGGACTTCATCGCGGTGACCGAGGCCTGGTCCACCGGACCGTCGAAGAAGCCGTAGCCCTGGACGCACATGAACTCGGCGCCCGAACGGTCCACCCCGTGCAGGGTGATGGGGCTGCCGGTGGCGGTCACCAGCTTGTTGCCAGAGACGTGCACGGCTGGGGCCGGGCCGGGCGGGGGCGGGGTGGGGGTCGGCGTGGGAGTCGGCGTGGGGGTGGGCGTCGGCGTCGGGGTGGGGGACGGGCTCGACTGCGGGCCGCAGGTGGTGCCGTTGACGGTGAAGGTGGTGGGGGCGGTGTTGGTGCCGCTGTAGCCGAAGTTGGCGCTGGTGGTGTAGGAGGTGCCGGGGTTGATGGTGGCGGCCCAGCTGGGGCTGGTGACGGTGACGTTCTTGCCGGTCTGGGTCCAGGTGCCGTTCCAGCCGTTCTGGAGGGTCTGGTTGCCGGTGTAGGCGTAGCCGAGGGTCCAGCCGTTGATCGGGGTGGTGCCGGTGTCGGTGATGGTGAGGTTGGCGGTGAAGCCACTGCCCCAGTCGTTGCCGAGGGCGTAGCTCACGTTGCAGCTCACCCCGGCGGCGGCCCCGGCGGCCGGGGGAGTGGTGGCCGAGGGGGCGGTGGCGGCCGAGGCGGTGAGGGGGAGCAGCGCCAGGGTGCAGCAGGCGGCCGTGGCGGCCGCGATCCTGGCGGGTGAGAGTCTGAAGGAGCGGGGCACGGCAGTGCGAGTCATGTGGGGGCTCCTCTGGGTGGGAGGAGGCCGGGGCCGCCTGGGGCGGCCCCGGCCGGGGATGCGGCTCGCTTGCGGGTGAGCGTCTGGGTGGGGGTCAGCTCGCCGCGCAGGTGAGCCTGGATGGAGCGGGGCTCAGCTCGCGGTGCAGCTGAGGGTGGGGGCGGGGTTGGCTCCGGAGTAGCTGCCCTGGAAGCCGAAGCTGGTGGTGGCGCCCGGGGCGAGCGTGCTGTTGTAGGAGAGGCCGGTGGCGGAGACCGAGGCGCCGCTCTGGCTGGTGGTGGCGTTCCAGCTGTTGGTGAGCTGCTGGTTGCCGCCCCACTTCCAGGTGACCGTCCAGGACTTGGTGGCCGCGCTGCGGGTGTTGGTCACCGTGACGTTGGCGGTGAAGCCGCTGCCCCAGTCGTTGGCGACCGCGTAGGTCGCGGAGCAGCCGCTGCTGCCGCCGCCGCCCGAGCTCGCGGTGGTGGCGGTCACGGCGGCCGAGGCGGCGGAGACGTTGCCGGCCGCGTCCTGGGCGGTGACGGTGTACTGGTAGGCGGTGGCCGCGGTCAGCCCGGTGTCGGTGTAGCTGGTGCCGGTCACGGTCGCGACCTTTGCGCCGCCCCGGTAGACGGTGTAGCCGGTCACCCCGACGTTGTCGGTGGAGGCCGTCCAGCTCAGCGAGACGCTGCTGGTGGTGGTGCCGGTGACGGCGAGCCCGGTCGGGACGCTGGGCGCGGTGGTGTCGCCGCCGCCGGTGGAGCCGCCGACCGGCGGGTAGGCGTTCTGCACCAGCTGCTGGAACTGGGCGCCGAACCACTGCCCGGCCGGCACGTCGTAGCCCGGGATGGCGTCGGTCGGGTAGGTGTTGCCGTTTCCGTCGCTCTGGGTGCCGGCCGGGTCGCAGTGCGGGTCGCCGTGCGGGTGGGCGGCGGTGGGGTAGTCGCCGTCGGACTCACCCGGGGGCTTGACCCAGAGGAAGGCGATGATCGGGCTGTTCGCGCCGTACGGCTGGGCCTGCGGGCGCGCGCCGAGCCCGGCGCCGTTGATGTTGCACCAGCTGCCGCGGAAGTGCTTCTGGTCGACCTTGTTGGCCGCGACGTAGGTGTCCACCGTGCTCGGAGCGGAGTTGAGCGCGGTGGGCCTGGCCGAGCCGCCCCAGCCGTTGCGGGAGGTGTCGACCAGCATGCCGATGGTGCTCGGGAAGCCGTTGGACACCAGGGTGGAGTACATCGCGTTGTCGTAGTGGTACTCGTCGAACTGGGGGTTGTACTGGTAGAAGTTGGCCGACTTGAGCGGCTGGCCGCCCACCGTCAGCCCGGAGTCGGGCAGGAACGGCTCGCTCAGCGGGGTGGTGTTGGCGGTGTCGCTGATGAAGCCGTCGATGCTGGCGAAGCCGGCGGTGGTGGCCTTGGCGATCTTCGCGTACTCCTGGCCGGCCGGGACCATGTTGGTGGACCAGCCGAGCCAGCCCGCGTGGCCGATGTCCAGGTAGTTGTAGACGTTGGGGATGGGGTGCAGCTTGTTGAGCGCGTACTCGACGCCCGTTTCGTAGAACGGCGCGGCCGTGGCGCAGGCCGGCTTGGACTGGTTGGTCACGGTGTTGGGCAGCGAGTCGGGCTCGATGACGGCCGCGACCCGGACGTCGGCATACTTCGGATTGGCCAGCAGCGCCGCGATCGGGTCGATGTACTGGCTCTCGTAGGTGGTCAACCCGGCCGCGGTGGCCGGGATCTCTCCGTTGGAGGCGAGGGCGGCGCAGTCGCGGCCCGGCAGGTCGTAGACGACGATCTGGAGGACCACCGGGGTACCGGCCTGCTGCTGGGCGAGGGCGCGGTCGAGGTGCGCCTGCAGGCCGAGGTGGGTGGAGTCGCCGGCGATGGCGCCGATGTGGTCCAGCCAGATGGCGGTCGGGTTCGTCGCGACCTGGGCTTCGAGCGCGCCGAGAGTGCCGCCGTCGGCGGCCGCCTGGGCCTTGACCTCGGCCACGTAGTCGGGGTTCAGGTAGCCGGTGGCGCCGACGAAGGGGTTGGTCAGGTGGACGGTGGCCGCGTGGGCGGGGGTGGCGCCGATGCTCGGCAGCAGCCCGGTGGCGCCGAGCAGGGCGGCGGCGGTCGCCGTTCCGAGGCGACGCAGGACAGGGTGGGGCACGTCCGGGTCCTTTCTGACGGGTGGGTGGGGCCCGAATCGGTGGGAGCGTGTCCATGCGGGGGACACTCACCGTTCCCACATCAAGCCAGTGCTGGCGAATCCTCGTCAAGACGTTGGGGAGCGCTCCCACGGCGGCGCTGTAAGTTACACGGCGCCCGGCCGGGCCCGGCGGTGATCGCCGCGGTGGTTCCGGCGCTGGTCGCCGGGCGGGGCCGCGCCGCCGGGCGGCCCGGGGGCGTCCGCCCCGGTACGGTGTGCGCTTCCCAAGTGTCCCCGAGCGCCCCACGATCGCAGCCAACACCTCCGTCCGCCGCACGCCCCGCAGTGCGGCGGCACCCACCCACCTGGAGGAAGACGCATGCGACGTACAGCACGGCGTTCGCGCGACAGACGGCTCACCGTCACGGCCACGGCCACCGTCCTGGCCCTGCTCGGTGCGGCGGGCGGCGCGCTCTCGGCCCCGGCCGCCGAGGCGGCCGCCGGGGTGAGCTGCAACGTGAGCTACGCCCTCGGCAACGACTGGGGCAGTGGCTTCACCGCCAACCTCACCATCACCGACACCGGCACCACCCCGATCAACGGCTGGACCCTCGGCTACGCCTACACCGGCAACCAGACCCTCCAGAACGGCTGGAACGGCACCTGGACCCAGACCGGCAAGAACGTCACCGTCACCAGCCCCAGCTGGGCCGCCACCATCAACCCCGGCACCTCCTACACCACCAGCGCCAACTTCGGCTACAGCGGCACCAACACCGCCCCCACCACCTTCACCGTCAACGGCACCACCTGCCACGGTGCGAACCAGGCGCCGACCGTCTCGCTCACCTCGCCGACGGCGGGCCAGACCTTCACCCCCGGATCCACCGTCAAGCTCGCGGCCGACGCGGCCGACGCCGACGGCACCGTCTCGAAGGTCGACTTCTACGCCAGCACCTCGGCCGGCAGCAACACCCTGATCGGCTCCACCACCACCGCGCCGTACGGCGCGAGTTGGGCCAACGTGCCGGCCGGGGACTACTCGCTCACGGCCGTGGCCACCGACAACTCCGGGGCCACCACGACCTCCAGCCCGGTGGCGATCAAGGTGAGCGGGCCGACCCTGCTGGTCAGCCCGGCCACGCTGGCCGTCCAGCAGGGCAGCACCGGTACCTTCACCGTCGCGCTCTCCCAGGCGCCCGCCGCCGACACCACCGTCACGGTGGCCCGTTCGGGCAGCGACACCGACCTGAGCGTGAAATCCGGCGGCACGCTGACCTTCACCACCGCCAACTGGAGCACCCCGCAGACGGTCACGGTCGCGGCCGGCACCGACGCCGCCCAGGTGGGCGGCACGGCCACCTTCACCGCCTCGGCCACCGGCTTCGGCTCGGCGGCGGTCGCGGTCACGGAGGCGGCGAAGAGCTCGGGCTACGACCAGTACTTCCTGGACCTCTACAGCAAGATGAAGAACCCGGCGAACGGCTACTTCAGCCCGCAGGGCATCCCGTACCACTCGGTGGAGACCCTGGTGGTAGAGGCCCCGGACTACGGCCACGAGACCACCTCCGAGACGTACAGCTACTGGCTGTGGCTGGAGGCCGACTACGGTCGGGTCACCGGCGACTGGACGGCCTTCAACAACGCCTGGACCAGCCTGGAGACGTACCTGATCCCCAGCCACGCCCAGCAGCCGGGCCAGAGCACCTACAGCCCGTCGAAGCCCGCCACCTACGGCCCGGAGAAGGCCCAGCCCGACCAGTACCCGATCAAGCTCAACAGCGGCGTGCCGGTCGGCTCCGACCCGCTCGCCGCCGAGCTGTCCAGCACCTACGGCACCTCGGACCTGTACTCCCCGGCCTGGCTGCTGGACACCGACAACCGGTACGGCTTCGGCCAGTGCGAGGACGGCACCACCAAGCCCAGCCTGATCAACACCTTCCAGCGCGGGCCGGAGGAGTCGGTCTGGGAGACGGTGCCGCAGCCCGACTGCGACGTCATGAAGTACGGCAGCCCGGGCTCCGGCTTCCTCAGCCTGTTCAACGACGGCGGCGGCTCGTTCTCCAAGCAGTACAAGTACACCGACGCCCCGGACGCGGACGCGCGGCTGGTCCAGGCCGCCTACTGGGCCGAGCAGTTCGCCAAGGCCCAGGGCAAGAGTGCGGCGATCACCGCGACCCTGGGCAAGGCCGCCAAGCTCGGCGACTACCTGCGGTACTCGCTCTACGACAAGTACTTCAAGCAGGCGGGCAACTGCCTCGGCTCGACGGCCTGCCCGGCCGGCAGCTCCAAGGCGAACGAGCAACTCGGCCTGCTCACCTGGTACTTCGCCTGGGGCGGCGACACCGGCGGGGCCTGGTCCTGGCGGGTCTCCGGCTCCGCCGCGCACCAGGGCTACCAGAACCCGATGGCGGCCTGGGTGCTGGCCAACGACCCCGGCCTGAAGCCGAGTTCGCCGACGGCCTCGACCGACTGGGCGGGCAGCCTGGACAAGCAGCTCCAGTTCTTCCAGTGGCTGCAGTCCGGCGAGGGCGGCATCGCGGGCGGTGCGACCAACAGCTGGGGCGGCAACTACGGGGACGACGCGGCCCCGCCGGCCGGTGACCCGACCTTCTACGGCCTGTACTACGACTGGCGGCCCGAGTACCACGACCCGGCCTCCAACCAGTGGTTCGGCTTCCAGACCTGGTCGATGGAGCGGTTCGCCGAGTACTACAACGCCACCGGCGACGCCCGGGCGAAGGCGATCCTGGACAAGTGGGTGCCCTGGGCGATGTCGGTCGCCAAGGCCGATCCGGCCACCGGCACGCTGACCACCCCGGACGCGCTCACCTGGACCGGCGCGCCCGACACCTGGAGCGCCACCAGCCCCGGCGCCAACGCGGGGCTGCACGTCACGGCCGCCGGCGGTGCCACCGACCTGGGTGTGGCGGGTTCGCTCGCCAAGACGCTGGCGTACTACGCGGCCAAGTCCGGCAGTAGCACGGCCCAGAAGTTCGCCCAGAACATCCTGGACACCATCCACGCCAAGTTCGCCGACAGCCTCGGCTACTCGGCGCCGGAGACCCGGACCGACTTCAACCGGTTCACCCAGCCGTACTCGGCCACGACCCACCAGGGCCTGTACGTCCCGTCCGGCTGGACCGGGACGTACCCCGACGGCACCAAGATCAACTCGTCCAGCACCTTCCTGTCGATCCGGCCCTGGTACACCAGCGACCCGCAGTGGTCGAAGGTGCAGACCTACCTCGACGGGGGCGCCGCGCCGACCTTCAACTATCACCGGTTCTGGGCGGAGGCGGACATCGCGACCGCCTTCGACACCTTCGCCCAGCTCTTCCCGGGGGTGAACCCGGGAAGCTGAGCGATCCGCCCGGCAGCCCTGGTCCCGTCCGGTCCCGCCCCGGCCCTGGCTGGTGCGGGGTCGGGCGGGCCTTGACAGGTATGTTGTTAGCGTTAACAATTACCGTGGTGTTAACGGAACGGCCGCCCGTCTCGGCCCTTCCCATCCACTCCGTCGGCTCGGGGGCGACCGCAACCCGCTGCGGTCCCGTCCGCCCGGCGGCTCCCGTTCCGCGCTTCTTGAGGGTGAGGCGGCGGAACGGACGGCCGGTCGCCGGCACTTCCGCCACTTCGCGGAGCGTCGGCGACCGGTCTCGTCGGCATCGGCCGATCGCCCGGTCCGGGCAGCGCGGGGGTCCGCCCCCGGGTTCAGCTCTCCTCGCGGCCGGCGGTGACGTCGCGCTTCATCCGGTACCAGCCGGTGACGGCGCCGATCGGGCCCGCGACGGCCGCGCCGATGAGGATGGGGGCGATGCGGTCCGGGCCGCCGTAATGGATGACCAGGGCGCTCATGGTCCCGGAGATCACGGCGACGACCAGGAGCGGCTTCAGCTTGTCGCGGTAGGTGCGGCTGAGGAAGAGCTGCTTGTCGGGCCGTGCCGTCAGCTCGTCAAGTTCCGCTGCCGGTCCGGACATTGCCGCCTTCGGGCGCTTGAAGTACATGAAGTACATCCAGTGGCCGCACGCCTCCCAGCCGTCCGGGGCGAGTCCGGCGGCGGTCGCCTCGCGCTCCTTGGCGTTGTCGGCGGTCTCGCGGCGGTACTCCCAGCGCATCGCCGCACCCGGCGTGCGGCGGCAGACGAAGCGGCCGAGCCGGTCGAGGCCCTCCACCTCCCAGCCCTGGTCGCCGTAGTGGTTGAGGTGCCGGCGATCGGCGTAGATGTCGGTGGCCCACTTCCAGGTCTCCACCCCGGCGCCGGGCTCCTCGACGGTGTGGCCGCCGGTGAGCCGCTCGGCGAAGTCCGCCGGCGTGCCGAACTCCTCCTGGGCGTCCGGCGATCCGCTCTCCAGGAGGTAGTTGGCGAGGTCGGCGACGGTGGCCGTGACCTCCTGCTCCGGCCGGCCGGCGGCGCGCAGCCGCTCGGCGAGCTCGGTGAAGTAGTCGGTGCTGCTGTTCGGAGTCATGACGTCCCCCCTGGACGGGTGTTGTTCAGCATGGTGGTGACGGCGGCGTGGAAGGCCAGCCAGGACTCGCCCTGTTCGGCGAGCGCCTGGCGGCCCTCATCGGTGAGGCGGTAGTAACGGCGCCCCGGGCCTCGCTCGGCGGCCCTGAACTCCCCGACTGCCAGGCCGGCTTCTTCGAGCCGGTTGAGGACGGGGTAGAGCGTGCCGCCCTTGATCTCGCCGAGCCCGGCCTGCGCCAGGGCTTTGGAGATCTCGTACCCGTAGCTCTCGCCGTCGGTGAGACAGGCGAGGACGAGGAGGTCAAGGACGCCCTTGAGCCAGCTGGATCTGCGGTCTGCGGCCATGGATGTATTCCAGCACCATCTAGGTAGGAATGCAATCTAGCTAGGGGATCTACTTTCCGAGCGGGCCCGTCGGGCGGTCGTGTCGGCTGCCGACGGGCCGCAGACACACCGGCAGCCGGGCGTAGCGGCACCGTGGGGGCCGCTACGCCCGGCTGGGGGGCTCAGTTGGGGCCGGACTCCGGCACGGGCGTGGGCCGCCGCGTCCGGGTCCGCTGCCGGGCAGGCCGTGCCGGCCCGCCCGGTCGAGGTGGTGTCAGGATCCGCCCTTGCGCTTGTTGTAGACGTCGAAGCCGACGGCGGCGAGCAGGACCAGGCCCTTGATGACCTGCTGGTAGTCGGTGCCGACGCCGACCAGGGACATGCCGTTGTTGAGCACGCCGAGCACCAGGCCGCCGATGATGGCGCCGAAGACGGTGCCCACGCCGCCGCTGGCCGAGGCGCCGCCGATGAAGGCGGCGGCGATGGCCTCGAGCTCGAAGTTGATGCCGGCCTGCGGGGTGCCGGCGTTGAGGCGGGCGGCGAAGACCAGGCCGGCGAGGGCCGCCAGGACGCCCATGTTGACGAAGGCCAGGAAGACGACCCGCTTGCTCTTGACGCCGGAGAGCTTGGCCGCGGCCTCGTTGCCGCCGATCGCGTAGGTGTGGCGGCCGATGATGGAGTTGCGCATCAGGTAGCCGAAGCCGACCAGCAGCGCGCCGAGGATCAGCAGCACGACGGGGAAGCCGCGGTAGCTGGCCAGCAGCAGGGTGAAGACGGCCACGGCGGCGGTGATGACCGCGAGCTTGACCAGGAAGAGGCCCGTCGGCAGGACCTCTATGCCGTAGGAGGCGGCGCGCCGGCGGCCCCGGAACTCCTGCAGGACGGCGACCGCGAGCACGGCCGCGCCGAGCAGCAGGGTCAGATTGTGGTAGTCGGTGTGCGGGCCGACCGCGGGGAGGAAGCCGTTGCCGATCTGCTGGAAGCCGCGCGGGAAGGGCGCGATCGACTGGCCCTGCAGGATGATCTGGGTGCCGCCGCGGAAGAGCAGCATCCCGGCCAGGGTGACGATGAACGAGGGGATGCCGATGTAGGCGATCCAGAAGCCCTGCCAGGCGCCGGCCGCCGCACCGATCAGGAGGGCGAGGACGAGCGCCACCGGCCAGGCCATCCCGTGCTTGACCATCAGCACCGCCGAGACGGCGCCGATGAACGCGGCCAGCGAGCCGACCGAGAGGTCGATGTGCCCGGCGATGATGACGATCATCATGCCGATGGCCAGGATCAGGATGTAGCTGTTCTGCTGGATCAGGTTGGTGACGTTGAGCGGCTGGAGCAGGATGCCGTCCGTCCAGATCTGGAACAGCACCACGATCAGCGCGAGCGCCAGCAGCATGCCGTACTGGCGGACGTTGCCGCGCAGCGCCTGCAGCAGGACGGCGCCCACGGTGGGGCGCTCGGCGGCGGGCGGGGCGCTCGCCGTGATCTCGGGGGTTTCGGTCTGGGCCATCGGTTACACCTGCTCGTTCGGGGTTGCCGCGCTCACGGTCAGGAGGCGCATGAGTGATTCCTGGGTGGCGTCCGCGCGGTCCAGCTCACCGGTGAGCCGGCCCTCGGCCATGGTGTAGATGCGGTCGCACAGGCCCAGGAGTTCGGGGAGTTCGGAGGAGATGACGAGCACCGCCCTGCCCTGGGCGGCGAGGTCGGCGATCACCTCGTAGATCTCGGCCTTGGCGCCGACGTCGATGCCGCGGGTCGGTTCGTCGAGGATCAGCACCTCGGGCTCGGAGAAGATCCACTTGCTGAGGACGACCTTCTGCTGGTTGCCGCCGCTGAGCTTGCCGGTCTGCGCGAACACCGAGGGGGCCTTGATGTTCATCGACTTCCGGTACCGCTCGGCGACCCGGTGCTCCTCGTGCTCGTTGACCACCCCGCGCCGGGAGACCTTCTGCAGGGCGCTGAGCGAGATGTTGCGGCTGATGTCGTCCATCAGGTTGAGCCCGAGCTGCTTGCGGTCCTCGGTGACGTAAGCGAGCCCGTGCCCGATCGCCTCGGGCACGGTGCGGGTGGAGACCTCCTTGCCGTGCATTAGCACCCGGCCGCCGGTCCAGCGCCCGTACGAGCGGCCGAAGACGCTCATCGCGAGCTCGGTGCGGCCGGCGCCCATCAGCCCGGCGATGCCGACGATCTCACCGTGCCGCACATGGACTGACACACCGTCAACCACCTTGCGCTGGTGCTGGATCGGGTGCTGGACCGTCCAGTCCTCGATGGCCAGGGCGACCTCGCCGATCTGCGGGGTGCGCTCGGGGTAGCGGTGTTCGAGGTCGCGCCCGACCATGCCGCGGATGATCCGGTCCTCGGAGATGCCCGACGGTCCGACCGCGAGGGTCTCGATGGTCTGCCCGTCCCGCAGGATGGTGACGGAGTCGGCGACCTTGGCGATCTCGTTCAGCTTGTGCGAGATGATGATGCAGGAGATGCCCTGGGCCTTGAGCTCCAGGATGAGGTCGAGCAGCTTGCGGCTGTCCTCGTCGTTGAGCGCGGCGGTCGGCTCGTCCAGGATGAGGAGCTTGACCTCCTTGGCCAACGCCTTGGCGATCTCGACCAGTTGCTGCTTGCCCACGCCGATGTCGGCGATCCGGGTCTGCGGGTTCTCGGTGAGCCCCACCCGCCCCAGCAGCTCGGCCGCGTGGCCGAGCGTGCGGTGCCAGCTGATGATGCCGCGGGTGGCGTGCTCGTTGCCGAGGAAGATGTTCTCCGCGATCGACAGGTACGGCACCAGGGCGAGTTCCTGGTGGATGATCACGATCCCGCGCTGCTCGCTCTGCCGGATGGACCTGAACTGGCAGGGCTCGCCCTGGAAGAGGATCTCGCCCTCGTAGGAGCCGTGCGGGTAGACCCCGCTGAGCACCTTCATCAGGGTGGACTTGCCGGCGCCGTTCTCGCCGCAGACGGCGTGCACCTCGCCTGCGGCGACCGAGAGGTTGACGTCGGAGAGGGCCTTGACACCGGGGAAGGTCTTGGTGATCGAACGCATCTCGAGGACGGGTCCGGCCATGGCTGTGCATCCGTTCGGCTGGGGGGAGGCGCGGGCGGGGGCGGACCGGGCACAGGTAGGTCGGCCGGCCCGCCCGCGCCTCCCGGCTGGGGCGGCCCGAGGGCCCGTCTTCGCGCCTCCGGAGGGGGAAGACGGGCCCTCGGGCCCCGGGAGGTGGGCTACTTGAGCTGGTCCGCGGTGTACTGGCCGCCGTCGACGAGCACCTTCTGGTAGTTGTCCTTGTCCACGCTCACCGGCTGCAGCAGGTAGGCCGGGACGGTCTTGGCGCCGTTGTTGTACTGGGTGGTGTCGTTGGTCTCCGGCTTGCCGCCGGTGAGCAGCGCGTCGCCCATCTGCACCGCGACCTTGGCGAGCTCCCGGGTGTCCTTGTAGACGGTCTGGGTCTGCTCGCCGGCGATGATCGACTTCACCGAGGCCAGCTCGCCGTCCTGGCCGGTGACGATGGGCAGCGGCTTGCCCGAGCCGCCGTAGCCGACGCTCTTGAGCGAGGAGAGGATGCCGATGGAGATGCCGTCGTAGGGCGAGAGCACGGCGTCGACCCGGGCGGAGGTGTAGGACTTGCTCAGCAGGTTGTCCATCCGGGACTGGGCGAGACCGCCGTCCCAGCGGAGCGTGGCGACCTGGTTGAAGCCGGTCTGGCCGCTCTGGACCACCAGCTTCTTGCTGTCCAGGTACGGCTTGAGCACGCTCATCGCGCCGTTGAAGAAGAAGGTGGCGTTGTTGTCGTCCGGCGAGCCGGCGAAGAGCTCGACGTTGAACGGGCCCTTGCCGTCCTTGAGGTCCAGCTTCTGGGCGATGTAGTCGCCCTGGAGCACGCCGACCTTGAAGTTGTCGAAGGTCGCGTAGTAGTCGACGTTCTTGGTGCCGCGGATCAGCCGGTCGTAGGAGATCACCGGGATGTGGGCGTCGGCGGCCTTCTGCAGGACGTCGGTGAGCGAGGAGCCGTCGATGGCCGCGACCACCAGCAGCCGGGCGCCCTTGGTGATCATGTTCTCGAGCTGCGAGACCTGGTTCTCGACGACGTTGTCGCCGTACTGCAGGTCGGTCTTGTAGCCCTTGGCCTGGAACTGCTTGACCATGTTGTCGCCGTCGTTGATCCAGCGCTCGGACGACTTGGTGGGCATCGAGATCCCGACCAGCCCGCCCTTGGTGTCGGCCTTGGGAGCATCGCCCCCGACGCCGTTGGCACCCTGGCCGCAGGCGGCCAGCGTGAGCGACAGGGCTGCGGCGGCGAGAGGCGCCACAAGCTTCCGCACAGTTCCTCCAGTGGTGTACCGGGATCGACCCAGCCCGCGCGGACGCCGTGGATCGGTCGAGCAGCGATTGAGCGTGAGGTTCAGAGGTGAACGCCGTGTTGCGGCCCGGTGGCGCGGGACGGACCGTCCCGGGCCCGTCCTGGCCTGGCGTTACCTGAGTGTTAACGCTCACACTCCGGTCGTCAAGGGCCCTTGGGATCACTGTTGGATATCGTGCGGCCGCGCCGGTCGCGGCGGTGCGGGGGGAATTGACCCGGCGGTATTGTTAGCGATAACAATGCGGCTGGGACCGTTGGTTCACCTCCGGCGGCCCTGCCCGCGCCAGCGTCGGACGGCACGTCCGAGCAGCACCGGCCCGAGCGCGGTCACCGTGGTCGGCAGCGCCTCGCGCGCGTCGGTCTCCGTGGCGAACGCGAACCGGCCGCCCACGCCGCCCTCGGTCTGCCGAGGTTCTGCAGGGACTGCATGGTGTCGTCGCGCTCCCGGTTCGCCATCACGTCCGAGTAGCTGTCGCAGACCCGGGCGACCAGGGGCAGTTGGAGCCCGCCGCCCGCCCTCGGTGCGGCCGCAGCGGTGGTCGTGGCGGCGCCGCAGAGCAGGAGCGGTGCGGAGCAGACCAGGACACGGCGTCGGGATCTCATGCCACCACCGTGCGGCGCCCGGCCCGCCGCCGCAGTGTTCGGGCCACCGTGCCCGGGCAGCTTCACCCTGTCGGTGCGCCCGGCCCGCCGGACGGCCCGGGCGCACCGTGGCGGCCGGCCCCTCACTGTGCCGGGGCGAACCCTCCCCAGACCGTGGCCGGTCCGGCCGCCGACCTGCCGTCGACCCGGTAGCTGTCGTTCGCGGCGTCGCGGGCCCCGGTGGCGTGGTTGAACTGGGCGGCGAACTCGTGCTGTCCGGTCGGCACGGTGCGCCCCGACTTGAGCACCCAGCGGTAGACCAGAACGCCGCCGGACTCCTGGGCGGTGACGGTGAAGTCCACGTCCGGCAGGGTCCGCCAGTTGCCGGTGTCCCGTACGCCGCCGGTCTGGGCGATGCGCAGTTCGACGGTGAGCGAGGTCAGCGGCTGGGCGCTCCGGAGGGTGAGGTTCTGCTGCGACCAGTAGACGCTGCTGTGCGCGTCCACCGCAGCCTGCGACCAGAGCGGCCCGAACTGGGGCCGGCTGCTCGCCGACGGGGTGGGGCGCGGGGTGACCGCCGGGGCGCTGGCCTTGGCCGGGGTGGAGGAGACGGCCGACGGGGTGGCCGAAGGAGTCGGGGTGGGGGTCGGGGAGGGGACGGCCGGGGCGACGGTGGGCTCGGCGGGCGGCGGAGTCCGCACGATGGCGGCGACGGCCAGACCGCCGGTGGCCAGGATGCCGGCGGCGGCCAGCGAGGCGAGTGCGGCCCTGGGCCAGGACCGCAGGCCGGAGCGCTGCCGGTGCCGGACGGCGGGGCCGGCAGCGCCGCGCTGCACGCGGGCCAGCATCCGGGCGCGGTCGGGCCGGTGGGCCTCGGCTGCCTCGCGCAGGTGCTGGGCGATGTGCTCGTCGATGTTGTCGTTCACCGGGTCCTCCTTCCGGTCGCCAGGGCGCCGACCACTCCGGCGCCGAGCAATTGTTCCAGCTCGGCCATGCCCTTCGAGGTCTGGCTCTTCACCGTACCCACCGATATGCCCAGCGCCGCCGCGGTCTCCTTCTCCGAGAGGTCGAAGGCGTGCCGCAGCACGACGCAGGACCGCTTGCGGAACGGCAGCCGACCGAGCGCGGTCCGGACGTCGAGGACGGCGGCCACATCCGGTCCGGCGGTCTTCTCCGGGTGGCGGGACCAGAACAGCCCGACCCGCCGCCGCTCCCGGACGGCACTGCGGATCCGGGTCCGGGCCAGATTGGCGACCACCCCGCGCGCGTAGGCGAGGGGGTGGTCGGCGGCGCGCAGGCGGTCCCACCGCTGCCACAGGGCGAGCAGGGCGTCGGCGGCGAGGTCGTCCGCCGCGTCGGTCTCGCCGGTCAGCAGGTGGGCGAACCGGGCGAGTTCGGCGTAGTGGCGTTCGAAGAAGTCGTGGAACTCCGCGGAAGCGTCATCGAGGAGCATCTCCCTCGGTAGCCCTCTCCCTGCATGGTGATGTGCGATGTGGTCGTGCCGGTGGTCGTGATCCGCGCGGCCGTCGTGGTGGGCTGCTATGTGATCGCTAACAAGCAGCCCGAGCATACCGGTCAATGTTGGGCGAACTGCACGCGGGTCGCCTGGACGACATCGGGCCGCACCGCGATCCCGTCCACGGTCAGCTGCTCGCCGTAGATGTCGGTGACCCGGATCGGGCCCCCGCACCCGCTGCCGTCCGGCGAGAGGAAGTAGTTGTAGTCGGTGCGGTCGAGCCGGCGCCAGCCGCCCCCGGCCCGAACCTCCAACCGCGCCACCGGATTGCGGTGCCCGAGCACCTGGATCCCGCACCACCACTGCGTGGACCCGGGCTTGTACCGGATCGACATCGTCCCCGCCGCTCCCGGGCTCTGCAGCGACCAGGTGATCGGGAGCCGGCCCACCGAGAGGGCGGCGAGCTTGGCGAAGGCCTGGTGACTGAGGTCGAGCTGCCCAGGCGCACAGGGCAGCGGGCACTCGTTGACGATCCGGACCGTGATGCTCGCTCCGTCGGCCGCGCGGACCAGCACCGTGGCTCCGCACGCCTGCGAGGTCTCGTAGTCCGTGTGGTTCATCGCCGCGACCATCAGATCCTCGGTCGGGCCGAACGAGCAGGCGCCGTTGCCGTCCGCGGCGTCGTACGAGGTGGCGACGCCCGGGTAGCTCGTTCCGGGCTTGATCCGGCCGGCCAGGGCGGTGGCGGTGCGGGTGGTGTCGCCCGGGCTCGGGCTCGGGCTCGTGCTCGTGGCGGCGCTCGGGGGTTGGGACGGGGCGGACGGGGTGTCGGCCGACGGGGTCGGCGAGGAGGACGGGGATGCCGTGGCGGAGGCGGGGGGCGGGGTGGTCGCGGGCGGCGGGGCGGTGGACGGTGCGGCGGCGACCGGGAGGCCGGCCGCGACGGCGGTCGGGGCCGTCGCGGCGGCTGCGGCCACGGGGTGGCCGGAGGCGTCGCGGCTCTCAGACAGCAGCATGGCGGTCAGGCAGAGCAGCAGGCTGACGGCTGCCAGCGCGAGCGAGAGGCCCGTCCTCGGTCCTCGGCCGCGTCGGGCGTGCGGGGCAGTGTGTCTGGTCGTCCTCATGCCAGTTCCATCCGGTAGATCGAGTCGCGTTTCACCGGCCAGTGGTCGCAGCGCGCGGAAAGGTTGCCGCCCGCCGAAAATTTTTCGCGGGGGAGCGTCCCGCCACCCGATTCGGTCCCTGCGGAGGGTGCCGTGCCGGGACCGGCCCCGCGCCGGCCCGCCCCTGCGGCCGCGCCGTCGTCAGCGAGCGAACTTCTCGATGGCCGCCGGCGTGACGGGAGTGAAGAAGTTGACGAGGTTGCCGTCGGGGTCTCGGAGCAGGAGCGACCGGTTGCCCCAGGGCATCGTGGTGGGCTCGGTCACGAAGTCGGCGACGAGATCGACCAGGTTCCGGTACACGCCGTCCACGTCGGCGACGAGGAATTCGATGATCACGGTGTGGTTGTCGGCCGGACGGGCGGAGCCGGGTGCGAAGAGCGCCACCGTGCGGGTACTGCCGATCGCGAGGGTGCCGCCGGCGGTCCGGAGTTCGGCGAAGTCCTCGGTGGACCAGTCCGCCCGCACTCCGGTGGCTCGCTCGTAGAAGTCGACAAGGCGTGCGATGTCGCCGGTGATGATCCGGATCGAAACCAGGTCCATGGTGCTCTCCTCAGGTGGGTGAAGCCGTTGCACCTCGGACGCTAGAGCAGATAGTGGACAGAATCGGTCCGGTATCGACGCTAGGCTCGTGGACATGGCTCGACCCACCGGCCGCGTGCTCACCCTCCTGGAACTCCTGCAGTCAGGCGGCATCAGAACGGCGGCCGAACTCGCCGACCGGCTCGGCGTCGACGGGCGCACCGTGCGGCGGTACGTGGAGCACCTGGTCGACCTCGACATCCCCGTCGAGACGGTCCGTGGCCGCTACGGCGGATACCGGCTCGCCCCCGGATACCGCCTGCCGCCGCTCATGCTCAACGACGACGAGGCGCTCGCCGTGCTGCTCGGACTCGTGGCCGGCCGCAGGGCGGGGTTGCTGACGGCGACGGAGACCGCGGGGGAGACGGCGGCGGCCAAGATCCGCCGGGCGCTGCCCGAGCGGCTGGCCCGTCGGCTCGACGCGGTCATGGAATCCCTCGCCTTCACGGCTGCGCCCGGCGAGTCGGCCACCCCGGAGACGGGGGTGCTGCTCGCCGTCTCCGACGCGGTACGACACCGCCGCCCGATCTCGATCAGGTACACCGCCCGGGACGGCCGACGGAGCGAACGCACGCTGCACCCGTACGGGATCGTCACCCATGAGGGCCGGTGGTACGTCACGGGCACCGATCCCGGGGTCGGCCAGGACCGGACGTTCCGGCTCGATCGCATCGCGGACGCGAGGACCCTGCCCGGCTCGTTCGAGCCCCCCGCCGGACTCGATCCGGCCGAGCGGGTCCTGTCAGGGCTCGCCACGGCCGCGTACCGGCACGAAGTGACGCTGCGGATCCTCGGGACGGTCGAACAGATCCGGGCCCGGCTTCCCGCCAGCGTGGCGAGCGTGTCGGAGCTCGCCCCCGAGGCAGGGACGGATCCGCACACCGAGCGTTGGCTGTGCGTCGAACTGCGGGCGGAGCGGCTCGACTGGCTGCCTCCGGTACTCGCCTCGCTCGACCGGCCGTTCGTGGTCGAGCGACCGGAGGAACTCCGAGACCTCGTCACCGCGCTCGCCGACCGGCTCGCAGCCTCGGCCCACCGCGTCTGACCTCGCCACCCGACGGGGCGCCGGGCCTCGCCTCGGTCGGGCCGTCGGCTGCGTAGTATGCGCGTCATGTCCACAGCTGCCGTGATCGCGGTCCTCGCCCTTGCCGTCCTGCACGTCTACATCCTGGTCCTGGAGGTCTTCCTCTGGACCACGCCCCGGGCCAGGGCCTCCTTCGGCACGACGGAGGAGTTCGCGCTCTCGACCAAGGCGATGGCCGCCAACCAGGGCCTGTACAACGGGTTCCTGGCGGCCGGCCTGTTCTGGGGCGCCTTCGCCGGTGACCCGGTGGGGTTCCAGGTGCGGCTGTTCTTCGTCTCCTGCGTGGCCGTGGCCGGGCTGTTCGGTGCCGTGACCGCCTCCCGCAAGATCCTCTTCGTCCAGACCGTGCCCGCCCTCGTCGTGCTCGCCCTGGTGCTGGCGGCGCACTGACGGTCCGTGAAACTTTCACCCCGGCAGGCAGGGTGAATCCGCAGGTGGCGGGCGTTCGGCCGGGCCGACGGCCGCGGGAGCGTTGACGGCGGAGCTAGATCGACATCAGCATCGGCATGTTTCGGTCGGATTGCCGGAACATTTCGATCGACTGTACGTTCTCGGACGGAGAGCTCCTGTGCGCCCACCCCGCCTCATATCCCGTCTCCTCGGCCTGGCCGCCGCCGTCGGCCTGGCGGTCGGCCTGAGCCTGCCGGCCGCCTCGCCCGCCGCCGCCGCCTCGCTGACGCAGATCGGCAACTTCGGCACCAACCCGACCGGCCTGGTGATGAACCTGTACGTGCCGGCCGGCGCCAAGGCCAACCCGCCGATCCTGCTGGCCCTGCACGGCTGCCAGGGGTCGGGTCCCTACCTGTACTCGAGCACCGACTTCGCCTCGCTGGCCGACCGGTACGGCTTCCTGGTGATCTACCCCTCGACCAACCCGAGCGGCAGCTGCTGGGACGTCTCCTCCGGCCAGGCGCTGACCCGGGGCGGCGGCAGCGACCCGGTCGGGCTGATGTCGATGATCACCTACGCGGAGCAGCACTACGGCGGCAACGTCAACGCCGTGTACGTGACCGGCGAGTCCTCGGGCGCCATGATGACCAACGTGATGCTCGCCGACTACCCCGACGTGTTCAAGGCGGGCGCGGCGTTCATGGGCGTGCCGTACCACTGCTTCTACACCGGCACCGTCCGGGGCTGGAACTCGGCCTGCGCCCAGGGCCAGGTCTCGATGACCCCGCAGCAGTGGGGCAACCTGGTGCGGGGCACGGGTGACCCGGGGTACACCGGCCCGCGTCCGCGCGTGCAGCTGTGGCACGGCACCGCCGACACCATCCTGAACCACAACAACCTCGGCGAGGAGACCAAGGAGTGGACCGACGTCCTCGGCGTCAGCCAGACCCCGTCGGCCACCGACACCCCGGCCGCCAACTGGACCCGCACCCGGTACGACAACGGCGCCGGCACCACCCAGGTCGAGGCGTACAGCATCGCCGGCGCCGGGCACGAACTGCCGATCAAGGGCACCGCGATGGCCGCCACCGCGATCCGCTTCATGGGCCTGGACGGGGCGAACTCCGGTGGTGGCGCGACCGGTGCGCTGCACGCGGTGGCCGCGGGCAAGTGCCTGACCGATGCGAACAACACCACGCTGGGCACCCAGCAGCAGATCTACGCCTGCAACGGCGGTGCCAACCAGACCTGGACCCACACCGCGGCCAACCAGCTGACCGTGAGCGTGGGCGGCAGCACGCTCTGCCTGGACGCCGAAGGCCACGGCACCACGGCCGGCACCAAGGCGATCGTCTGGTCCTGCAACGGCCAGGCCAACCAGCAGTGGCAGCTCAACTCGAACGGCACCGTCACCGGAGTGCAGTCGGGGCTCTGCCTGGACGTGAGCGGTCTGGGCACCGCCGACGGCACCCCCGTTCAGCTGTGGAACTGCAGCGGCGGCACCAACCAGCAGTGGACCCTGAGCTGAACTCCGCCTAGGGGCTGTCCGGTCGATCATGTTCGGAGCCAGATGACGAGGGCTGCCGCGGTGACAGTGCCGAGGTAGACGTAGCCGCGTTTGTCGTATCGGGTGGCGACGGCTCTGGCGTGCTTGAGCTTGTTGATGGCCCGTTCGACGGTGTTCCGCTTCTTGTACCGCTCCTCGTCGAAGCCCGGTGGCCGTCCGCCGCGTGATCCCTTGCGCAGGCGGGCGGCCCGGCTGTCGGTCTTCTCCGGGATGGTGTGCGGGATGCCGCGCCTGCGCAGGTAGGTGCGGCACGGCCCGTTGCTGTAGGCCTTGTCGGCGGCCAGGCTGTCGGGCGTCTTGCGGGGCCTGCCCGGGCCGGTCCGCGGGACGCGGATCCTCTCCAGCACGGGCTCGAACTGCGTGCAGTCAGCCCGCTGCCCCGCGGTGACGACCAGGGACAGCGGGCGGCACCGGCCGTCCGCGCTCAGGTGGACCTTGGTGGTGAACCCGCCGCGCGAGCGGCCCAGGCCCTCACCTCCAGCACCACCTCCGCCAGACGGGCGACGAGGCTCTGCCACGGTGTCTCGTCCTGGTGTTCTCCTGGCCCATCCCCCTTTGGGGCGAGGGCTGGCGGCAGGTCGGTAGGGGCGCCGGCCGCGTGCTGGTGGGCCCGCACGACGGTGGAGTCGACCGAGATGTCCCAGTCGATGTCGCCGCTCGCGTCCGCCTCGGCCTGGACCCGCTGGAGCAGGCGCTCCCAGGTCCCGTCGGCCGACCACAGTCGGTGGCGTTCGTAGATGGTCTTCCAGGGACCGAAACGCTCGGGCAGGTCACGCCAGTGCACACCGGTCCGCACCCGGTGCAGAATCCCGTCGATCACCTGCCGGTGGTCCCGCCACCGCCCGCAACGCCTGTTGCTGACCGGCAGGAACGGCCGCAGCCGTTCCCACTCGGCATCTGTCAGATCACCCCGCCCCATGACCGAACCAACGACCAGAGCAAGCGAAAGTCACATGATCGGCCGGACAGCTCCTAGTCGAGCCGCGCCTGGTCGAGCTTCGCCGAGTCGAACTCCGCCGGGCCCGCAGGGGTACGCCCCCGCGGGCCCGGCCGCGGTCACTCCTGCCCGGTGGCGCTCCGGCCGTGGCGCCCGTGGCCCGCCGCCGAAGCCAGGTCCTGCCGGAGCGCGAAGTAGGCGGCCTTCGGCTGGTACTTGGCGTCGTAGAGCAGGCCGTAGCCCTCCCCGGCGAAGGTGCCCGGGATCCAGGAGTCGCCGTCGTAGACGCCCCAGGCCGTGAACGAGATGCACTGCCGGACGAGTTGGCAGCCCTTGAGCATCTCGGAGAACTCGTACGGCTGGGCGAGCTCGGCGAGCGGGCTGGTCGGCACCTGGTCGGTCGCGTTGTTCACGAAGGTGCGCACGTCCGCCTCGGTGACGGCGGTCTTCAGCCCCAGGTCGCCGTAGCCCTGGAGGTCGGCCTGGAAGCGCTGGGCGTCGAAGCCGTACTGGGTGTCCAGGTGGCCCTGCTCGCCGATGCCGTCGATCGGCACCCCCTGCGCGCGCAGCTTCGCCACGTAGTCGTGCACCGCCTGGTACTTGGCGTTGGTGCCGTCCTGGCCGGCGATGTTGTAGTCGTTGTAGAACAGCAGCGCCTTCGGGTCGGCCTGGTGCGCCCAGCGGAAGGCGTCGGCGATGACGTCCTCGCCCAGGTGCTGGACCCAGAAGTCCTTGCTGTTCAGGCCGTTGGGCAGGGCGGCGTCCCAGGAGTTGGAGAAGACCTCGTTGGCCACGTCCCACTGCCAGATCTTGCCGCGGAAGTGGCCGACCTCCTCGGTGATGTGCCGGTGCAGGATCTCGCGCAGCTGCGCGTCGGTGATGGAGCCGTCGCTCACCCCGGTGGTGAGCCAGGCCGGCAGCTGGTTGTGCCACAGCAGGGTGTGGCCGCGGACCTCCTGCCCGTGCTGCCGGGCGAACCGCACCAGCTGGTCCGCGGCCTTCCAGTCGTAGCTGCCCCGAGTGGGCTCCACCGCCTCCCACTTCATGACGTTCTCCGGGGTGACGACGGAGAACTGGTCGGCGGCGATCCGGGTGTACGCCTGGTCGGACCCCAGCAGGGCCATGTCGACGGCGGTGCCGATGCGCAGGCCCTGCTTCGCTCCCAGCGCCCGCAGGGAGTCGCTCGGCGCCCGGTAACCGGCGTCCGCGGCGGCGGACCCGGCTGCGGACCCGGCTGCGGACGGGGCGGACGCGGCGGCGGACGGGGCGAGCATGAGGACGGCGGCGATGCCGGCGGCGGTGGCGAGCTGACGGCGTAGCTTCACGGCGTACTCCTTGGATCACGGGTGGGGTGGGGGCTCGGCAGCCCGAAAGTTTCGAGAATGTTGCCGAACTTCGGGAAAGCTAGCCCCAGGAATCCACTGGCGTCAATGGTCTTGCAGACGAGGGGAGTTGGCGCCGACCGGCCGAACGCAGGTCGGCCGCAGCACCGTGACGGTGCTGCGGCCGACGGATCGCGTGCAGTGCTCAGGCGCAGTCGGCGCCGTTCAGGGTGAACTTGGCCGGGGCCGGGTTGCTGCCGGAGTACGTTGCCTGGAAGCCGAGGCTCGCACTCGCGCCGGGGGCGAGGGTGCCGTTCCAGCCGGCGTCCCGGGCGGTCACGGTGGCGCCCGACTGGGTCACCGTGGCGTTCCAGGCGTTGGAGATCCGCTGGTCACCGGCGAAGCTCCAGCCGAGCGTCCAGCCGGAGACGGTGGACGTGCCGGTGTTCTTCACCGTCACGGTGGCGGTGAACCCGTTGCTCCACGCGTTGTCGACCCGGTACGCCACCGAGCAGGAGGCCGCCGGGGGCACCGGGTCGTCGTCCGCCTCGGTCGCGGTGAAGCCGCCCGCCTGCACGCCCGGGCCCGCGACCGAGAACACCGCGCTGCCCGCCACGCTGTCGGCGTCCTGCGCCGCCGCGAGTGAAATCTGCTGCGGGGTGGCCCAGTTGGCCGGGGTGAAGAGCAGCGAGGAGGTGGTCGCCGACAGGTCGGTGTCCCCCGAGACCCGGGTGACGGTCAGGGTGACGTTCTGGGTGGGCGCGGCCGAGAGCCGTGCCGCCACCGTGGCGGAGCCGCCCTCGGGGACGGTCACCGACGCCGGGGTGACCTGGACGGCGGGGGTGGCCGGTGCGGGCCGCCGCTCGGCGGCGAAGGCCGCGAGCCAGGCCAGCGAGGCGTTCCAGTTGATCGCCACCTCGTTGGTCGAGTACGAGCCGATGTCGTCCACGTAGCAGGCTGCCGGTGCGCAGCCGGTCAGTTGGGCCTTGGCCACCGGGTCCTCCAGGCCCGCGTCCGGGCCGCCCGCGAAGGCGCCGGCCGGCGGGTGCGGCAGGGAGGGGTCGTTCTCGTGCGCCCAGAACCGGTGGTGCTCGTTCTCCGAGGCCCGCGCGCCGTAGCCGGAGACGTAGGAGCGGTCCAGGGCGTTGCGGCCCAGCAGGTAGTCCATGGTCTCCAGCGCACCCGCCCGGTAGCGCTGGGCGCCGGTCAGCTCGTAGGCCACGGCCAGCACCATCGCGTTGTTCGCCACCGCGCCGTTGGACCCCCAGACGTAGCCGTCGGCGGGGAGCGGCACCGCGTAGCCCTGCCCGGCCATGGTGGCCAGGTAGCCGTCGGCGGCCGAGGTCAGCAGGCCCCGCAGCCGGGTCAGGTCGGTGGCGGGCAGGGCCACCCCGGGCACGGTGGCCAGGGTGATCCGGCCGAGGGTGGCCGTGCCGCCCCAGTAGAAGGCGTCGGCCGGCTCGGTGTGGTGCGGCGAGGAGGTGACCGCGTCCCGGTACTGCGACTCGCCGGTGGTGGCGAGGAGTTCGGCTGCCGCCCAGTAGAACTCGTCGGAGACGTCGGAGTCCTCGTAGGCGCCGCCGCCGGTGCTGTCGCTCGCCGGGGCGAGCAGGTTCGGGTTGGCCTTGGCCGCCGTCCAGGCGCGGCGGGCCGCGTCCAGGCAGCGGGCGGCGAAGGCGGCGTCGTACGGCGCGTACACCCGGGCGCACTGGGCGGCGGTGGCGGCCAGGTTGAGCGTGGCGGCGGTCGAGGGCTTGTGCAGCTCGCGCTGCTGGTCGTCGAGGTCGGGCCGGGTCGGCAGCCCGGTCCACTGCGCGTCGTGGATCTTGTGGAAGGCCATCCCGGCCAGCGGCTGGCCCGCCGGCACCTGCATCCGCAGCAGGAACTCCAGCTCCCAACGGGCCTCGTCGAGCACGTCCGGCACCCCGTTGCCGCGCTCGGGTACGCGCAGCGTGCTGTCGCCGACGGCCGCGTCGCCGCCCGAACGGTGCGCCCGCTCGAAGGAGTTGACCAGCTCCCAGGTGGCGATGCCGCCGTTGACCACGTACTTGCCCTGGTCGCCCGCGTCGTACCAGCCGCCGCGCACGTCCAGCCGGTAGTCGCAGACCCCGGCCTGGCAGGGCACGCTGGTGTCACCCTTGTTCGGCGCCACCCCCAGGTGGCCGGCCGGGCGGGCGTACGCGCTGCCGGCCAGGGCGGCGTCGATCGGGATGCCGCTGCGCTGCTGGTAGAAGAACGACATGCTGTCCGCGCGCAGCCCGTCGTAGAGCGCGGGCGAGATGTCGAAGGGGTGGCTGGCCTGGCCGTTCACGGCCAGGGTGTAGCCGGAGCCGGTGCCGGTGTACGCGCCGAAGTCGACCAGGTGGGTGGACTGGCCGGAGGCCGGGTCGGCGCCGTGCACGGTGGTGGTGCCGGTGGCGACCTGGGTGCCGGCTGCGTCGCGCAGCTGCCAGGTGAGCGGGGTGGTGGCGGTGCTGACCACGGTGGCCCGCTTGGGGCCGTCGGGGAGGTAGCCGAGCTGGTTCACCCGGACCGGGACGTCGGCGGCGGAGCCGACGGCGCCCGAGGTGGCGGCGGTGGCGGCGATGGCGGTGGCCGGGGTGAACGCGGCGGCGGTCACCCCGCCGGCGGCCAGGGCCAGGCCGGTCAGCACGGCGGCCGCGCGGTGCGGCAGCCCGCGGCCGGAGGGGACGGGAGGCATGGGTGGGCCTTCCTGCACGGGGGAGGGGAAGGCGGGAGCCCCGAAGACATCTGGGAGCGCTCCCACTTGGTCCCATGAAGCCAGCAGGACGACGGGTGCGTCAAGATGCGGTGAACGAGCAACAGGTGACGTCTCGTCAGAGAACCTGGGCCGCGGAGCGGGTCGACCGGCGGCCGGCGAGCTCGGAGGGTGACCCCGGCGCGGCGGCCGGCGAGCTCGAAGGGTGACCCCAGTGCGGCGAGCTCGGAGGGTGGCCCCGGCGCGGCGGCCGGCGGCGTCAGCCTCGGCGGGCGGGCGCGGTGCTGCGGCGCAGCACCAGCTCGGGGGCGATCTGGACCCGGGTGGCGGGGTGGGCGGTGCCGCCGAGCTCGGCCACCAGCAGTTCGAGGGCGCGTCGGCCGAGCTCGCCGAAGTCCTGGCGGACGGTGGTGAGCGGCGGGATGAAGTAGGCGGCCTCGGGGATGTCGTCGAAGCCGGCCACGCTGATGTCGCCGGGCACCGAGCGGCCGGCCTCGTGGAGCGCGCGCAGCAGGCCGAGGGCCATGTGATCGTTGGCGCAGAAGACGGCGGTGACCTCCTCGAGTCGGGCGATCCGCTGCCCTGCCTCGTAGCCGGACCGGGCGGTCCAGTCGCCGAGCTCGACGGGCGGGATCCAGGCCCCGGCGGCCTTCAGGGCGCGCTGCCAACCCTCCCGGCGGTCCTGGCTCTCCAGCCAGCCGGCCGGTCCGGCCAGGTGGTGGACGGTGCGGTGGCCGAGGTCGAGCAGCTGCCGGGTGGCGGCGTCGGCGCCGGAGCGGTTGTCGACCGAGACCATCGGAATGGTGGAGCGGGTGCCGGAGCCGACCGCGACCACCGGGATCGAGCTGGAGAGCCGGCCGACGGCGCTGACGGCGGAGGTCTGCGGCGCGATCACCACGACCCCTTCCACGCCCTGGTCGCGCAGCCGGTCGACGGCCTCCTGGAGCGAGCGGCTGTCCAGAGAGCGCAGGCTGGCGACGCTGACGAAGTATCCGGCGCTGCGGGCGGCCCGCTCGATGCCGTCGAGCATCGAGGCGGGGCCGTAGAGGGTGGAGTCGAAGCTCACCACGCCGAGGGTCTGGGAGCGGCGGGTGACCAGCGCGCGGGCGGCGGAGTTGGGCCGGTAGTCCAGCTCCCGGATGGCGGCCAGCACCCGCTCGCGGGTGTCCGGCCGCACGTGCGGGGCGCCGTTGAGTACCCGGGACACCGTCTGATGGGACACGCCCGCCAGTTTCGCCACGTCCGCCATCACCGGCTGCCGGGCCTCGGCCGTTTCGGTCTCCACTTGCCCTCCTCGCCGGCAGCGGACGCCTGGGGCCCGCCGGTTCGCCCCGTGCGGGTGCCCGGGAGGGCGGCGAGATCATCGCGCGCCGGTGCTACAGAGTACCTGGTCATGATTGATGTGTGCGTTAACAATTGCGGCTCCGGATGGCCGGCCGACCGTCGGGGCAGCGCTGCGCCGCCGCCGACCCGGGCTCGGCGCCCGGGCCCCCTGGTCGGCCGGACTGGTCGGTGGGTGCTGTCGGTCAGTGCGAACAGGGCTGGTCAGTAGGGGAGCTGCCCAAGGTGCGCTGGGGCTGCACCCCGGTGCGGGTGCACCGGGGCGTCACGGCCGGGGCTTGTGGGCGAACACCCACCGGTTGCCCTCCAGCGCGTCGTTCGGTTCGGGGAGGGGGCCGCGCCGGTGCCGCCGGGTGAACTCGAACGGCGTGTGGATCGAGGTCGACCAGCCCTTGGCCGTCAGGTCGCCCGCGGAGTCGGGACGTGGACCGGGATCGAAGAGGCGGAGCAGGTCGATACCGATCTGCTCCCGCGTCGCCGTGTAGATCGCGCTGTCGCGGTACGCCAGCAGGTCCTTCTCCAGCTTGGCCTCGAAGGCCAGAGCGCTGCCTGCGGTGGTGAGCCGGTCCACCGTGTCGATGAGGCGCGTCTCGGCGGGGCCCGGCAGGTAAAAGAGGAGCCCCTCGGCCAGCCAGACGCTCGGCGCGGCCGGGTCGAAGCCGGCGGCGGTCAGCGCGCCGACCCAGTCCGCGCGCAGGTCCACCGGTACGGGGACGCGCTTCACCTTCGGGGCGGCCGCCAGGTCGGTCAGCACCCGCTGCTTGAAGGCCAGCACGCCGGCCCGGTCGATCTCGAAGACCGTCACGTCGGACGGCCAGTCCAACCGGAAGGCGCGCGTGTCCAACCCCGCGCCCAGCAGCACCACTTGGCGGGCCTCGGTGCCGGTCGACCGGGGCTCGGTGCCGGTCGACCGGAGGAGGAAGTCGTCGAGGACCCTGGTCCGCAGGCCGAAGTAGCGGGCGAACCGCCCCCACAGCGGGTTGTCGTCCCCGCCCGGGACCTGCTCGATCCGTACCGGCCAGTCCGTGCAGGCCGGGGCGGCGTGCACGAAGTGCTGGGCGTAGACGTCCTGGGCCAGGCTGTCGTGGCGGTGGGTCTCGATCGCCCGTGCCGCGGCGACCAGGAGGGCGGTCAGGCCCACCCCGCCGTCCACGCCTTCCGCCTCTGGCTGCTGCTGCGGCGCTGTGCGAGCCATGTTTCCTCCGTCGGTGTCGCGTGCCTCGTTCATCGGGTGGTCCGCTCCGGTAGCAGGACGGGCTTCACCACGCGGCCCGCGTCGCAGTCGCGTTCGGCCTCGTTGATGTCGGCCAGCGGGTAGGTGCGGATCAGCTCGTCGAACGGGAAGCGACCGGCCTGCCACAGCCCGGTCAGCCTGGGTATCAGCAGCCCGGGTACGGCGTCCCCTTCGCAGATGTGGCGGATGCTGCGGCCCCGGTCGAGCGTGCCCGGTTCGAGCGGCAGGGCGGTGTGCAGGCGTGCCACCAGGCCGAGGCAGCCGGTGGGGCGCAGCGCGTGGAGCGCGTCGTTGACGAGCCGGGCCGAGGCGGTGGTGTCCAAGGCGTACTGCGCGCCGCCGTCGGTGAGCCGACGGATCCGTGTCCGCAGACCGGGCGCCTCGGCCGGCAGGGGGAGCGCGCCGAACCGTTCGGCCAGGGCGAGCCGCCCCGGATGCCGGTCGACGGCCACGGTCCGGACGCCGGCGGCGGTGGCCGCCATCACCGCGGCCAGGCCCACGGCTCCGGCACCGAGGACGGTCAGGGTGTCGCCGGGGCCCGCACCGAAGGTGTTCAGCACGGCTCCGGCGCCGGTGAGGAAGCCGCAGCCGAGGGGCCCGAGCAGTTCGAGCGGCAGTGCGGGGTCGACCCGGACGGCGTTGCGGGCCGGGACGAGCGCGTACTCGGCGAACGAGGACTGGCCGAACCAGCGGGGGGCCAGTGCCTTCCCGGCCGCGTCGGTGAGCCGCGGCGGTTCCTCCTCGCGTCCCCCGTAGAGGTTGAGGGAGGCGAAGGAGTCGCAGTAGGCGGGGGCCGCGCCGCGGCAACTCCGGCAGTGTCCGCAGGAGTCGAAGCTCAGCACGACGTGGTCACCCACGTCGATCGCAGCGTCCGGGCCGCCGCCCGTGCGCACCACGACCCCGGCGCCCTCGTGGCCGAGGACGGCAGGCAGCGGGCTGCGGCCGGCGGATCGCCGGACCGCGAGATCGGTCCGGCACATCCCGGAGCCGGCGATCTCGACCAGGATCTCGCCGGCGGCCGGCTCCGGTGGCAGGTGCACCTCCTCGACCGTGAACGGGCTCTCGGACGAGCGCAGTACGGCCGCCTGGAACTTCATCGTCACGCCTCCTGCGGGCGGTGGACGACGAACGGCCGCAGGTTGCCGTAGAGCCCCCACGGTCCGCCCGCGACGCCGACCCCGCTGTCCTTGACGCCGGCGAAGGGCTGGGCGAGGGAGAGTTCGGCGTGGTGGTTGATCCAGGCCGTGCCGCATTCGAGCCGGTCGGCCACCGCCTCGGCCCGGTCGAGATCGGTGCCCCAGACGGAGCCGCCCAGCCCGAAGCCGGTGCCGTTGGCCGCGTCGACGGCGTCGTCGACGCTCCGGTACGGCAGCACCGGGAGGACCGGTCCGAACTGCTCCTCGGTCACCACCGCACTGCCGGGCGGGAGGTCGGTCAGGATGGTGGGAGCGAAGAAGTACCCCGGCCCGTCCAGCCGGTGGCCACCGGCCGCCGCCCGGGCGCCGCCGGCCAGGGCCTGCGCCGTGACCTGCTCGACCCGGGCCAGCTGCGCGGCGTTGTTGAGCGGCCCCAGCCGGGTTTCGGGGTCGAGGCCGGGCCCGACGGCGACGGTTTTGGCGCGCTGGGCGAGGGCCTCGACGACCTCGGCGTGGAGCCGGGCCGGGACGTAGACGCGTTTGACCGCCATGCAGACCTGCCCGCAGTTGCGGAACGCCGCCCAGAACAGCCGGTCCGCGATCCGGTCCACCTCGACGTCGTCGAGCAGGACGGCGGCGTCGTTGCCGCCCAGCTCCAGGGTGACCCGGGCGAGCGAGGCCGCCGCCGCAGCGGCGACGGCCCGCCCGGTGGGCACCGAACCGGTGAAGGTGACGTGCCGGATGCCCGGATGGGAGGCGAGGCGGGCCCCGAGGGGTTCGCGGCCGGTGACGACGGTCAGGACGTCCTCGGGCAGGGCGGTGGCGAGGACGGAGCCGAGCAGGCGGGTGGCGAGCGGCGTGAACGGCGACGGTTTGAGGACCATGGTGTTGCCCGCCGCCAGCGCGGGCGCGAACTTCGCCGCCGCGAGCTGGAGGGGGAAGTTCCACGGCACGATCGCGGCAACGGGCCCGAGCGGGCGCCAGCGGATCTCGCTGTGCACGGGCCGACCGTCCTCGATCCGGCGGGTCCGGGGGGCCAGGTCGGCGAAGTAGCGCAGGCGGGCCGCCGTACGGGCGACCTCCGCGTGCGACTCGGCCAGCGGCTTGCCCTGTTCCCGGGTGAGCAGCCGGGCGAGGTCCTCGCCGGCCGTCTCCACGGCTTCGGCGGCGCTGCGCAGCGCGGCGGTACGGGCGGCCGGGTCGGCCCGCCAGCCGGGCCAGGCGCGCTGGGCGCGGGCGACCACCTCGTCCAGCTCGCCCGGCTGCTGGTCGGGAGCCTCGTCGAAGGACTCCCCGGTGGCGGGGTCGACGACGGGGAGGCGGCCGGCCCGGTCACCGGGCACGTGGTCGGTCTCGGGCATCGGCATGCCGGAGGTCACTTCACGGCGGAGACGCCGACGGCCGCCTCGCGCGCCTGCCGGTCCATCTCCGCCCGGAAGGCGGTCACCAGGTGCGGCCGGATCCGCCCGGCGTTGCGGTCGCCGCCCTCGCAGACCGCTCCCCGCACGCCCACGATGTCCGTGCCCATGCGGGTCAGCGGGCCGAGATCGGCCTGCCTGACGCTGCCCGCGAGGGCCGCGAGCAGGCCGGCGGCGTGGGCCCGCCGGACGAACTCGGCACAGACCTCCGGCGGAACGTGGTCGAACAGCCGGGTCCCGTCCTTGATGGCCGTGTCAAGCATGGCCGCGTCGGCGCCGGAGCGGGTGGCGATGTCGGGCAGGGCGAGCGGGTTGACGCAGCCGATGCGGTGGGCGTCGGCGTAGCCGGAGGCCACGACCAGGGCGTCGGGGCGGTGGTCCTTCACCGCCCGGACGACCGCGCGCATGACCTCGATGCCCTGATCGGGCGTCGTGCACCCGTAGAGGCCGACCTTGATGTACGTCGCGCCGGAGACGACGGCGCCGAGCGCGGCCTGCGCCACCGTGCCGGGCTTGTACGGGACGTCCCCCACGGTGGCGGACACCGGCTTGTCCGCCGGCACCGCGTCGCGGATCTCCCTGATGACCCAGGGGAAGTTGGCGCCGAGCGAGCCCTCGTCCGGCTTCTTGACGTCGACGATGTCCAGGTGCTCCGCTGCCTTCGCGCAGTCGAGGGCCTCCTCGACGCTGTCCGGGGAGATGAGAAGCAACACCGTGAGCTCCTTCCGCCGCAGGCCCGCCTGGCCGAGGCACAGGGGCGCGGATCGTCTGGGTCGTGTGCGGTGCGCTCATCATTTCCGCTACCCGTGGGCGCCGGTAGGGCGCGCCGTGTTCGCCGGGGGCGCTCGGATCGACGTGGTGTGCGCCGTGAAGGCCGGAGCGAACGGAGCTCACGGCGACGCTCTGCCCGCCGGATTCCGCCCGGAGTGCGGCGTCGGCAAGGGGCGCGGCGGGGTGTCAGTGCGCCTGGAGCGTGCACCTGGCATGTGCCAGTGCGCCCTGGTGCCGGTGATCGGGGACAGGACAGGAGGTCGAGTACATGGCATTGGTCGATCGCGGCAGCACCACCCCGTCCGGACGCCTGCGGCGGCTGCGCCGCAGGACAACGGCCGCCCTGGCGGTCGGGGCGCTCGGCGCCGTGGGAGCGGTCGTCCCGCCGGCGTCGGCGCAACCCGCGCGGTCATGTTCGGCGGCGCGCCCGCCACCGGGGTCACCGTGGTCAACGACTTCACCGTCACGGCCACCGCCCCGGCCTCGACCGCGGTCGGCGCCGTCGACGTCACCGTCACCACGCCGGGCGGCACCAGCACCGCCTCCGCCGCCGACCAGTACACCTACGCCTACGCCTTCTTCGGCTTCGACGCCCCGGTCGGCAACTCGCCCACCGTCAACAAGGCCCACGCCGGCCGGTCGATCCCAATGAAGTTCAGCCTCGGCGGCAACCACGGCCTGAACATGCTGGGCCCGGGCCAACCGACCGCCCAGCAGATCGACTGCACCACCGGTACGGCGACCGGGCAGCCCGTCCCGCCCTCTTCCAGTTCAGCTGACCCGGCGCCGCCCGCGCCACCGCCTCGGGGGAAGCCCAGCCACACCGCGCCCCCGAGGCCGGCACGATCAGCCGTGGGCGGCGGCCAGGGTGATGCGGTCGAGTGCGGCACGTGTTAGCGCTAACAGGGCGGCGCACGGTCGATCACGGCCCGGAGGTAGGCGCCGTCGGTGACGGGCTGTCAAGGTGCGCCCGCGATTCCGGCCGCGAGTCGTGGGCGAGTCGCGGGTGGCCAAGTGCACCGGCCGTCGGTCCGATTGACGGTGCGGTGAGCTGCGACTGCGGAAGCCGGCTGCCACCGGGGTGGCGGAGTGGTGGAGTGGGGCGGGCGGCAGTCCGGTGGTGGACGGAGGAGCCGGAAGGGGCGCGACGGGTCGGCCTCGGCGGGCGGTCAGATCGGGTGGCTCAGGCCCGAAGTCCGGCACTGGTGGCGCCGGTCAAGATTGGGTAACGGGCTGGAAGGGGGCTTGTCGGCCCCGATTGTGAGCGCTAACAATTTCTCTCGAGCGAAACGGCGCCGCCACACCGCGTTCACATGGACGAGATGGAGCGCCCCGGATCTCGCCCCACCCCGTGAACGCCCGGCTGGTGCTGCTGTCGGTGCGATCGACGAATCCGAGAGGAAGTCCCCATGTCCAAGAGAGCTGCGGCGGCCCTGGTCGCCGGCGCGATGATCACCGTGCTGACCGCGTGTGGTTCCGGTGGTGGCGGAGGCTCGGCCGACAAGGGCTCCGGCCACAAGCTCGTCATGGGCTTCTCGCAGGTCGGCGCGGAGAGCGGCTGGCGCACCGCCAACACCAAGTCGGTCCAGGAGTCGGCGAAGAAGGCCGGCATCGAGCTCAAGTTCTCCGACGCGCAGCAGAAGCAGGAGAACCAGATCAAGGCCATCCGCTCCTTCATCCAGCAGAAGGTCGACGTGATCGCCTTCTCGCCGGTGGTGGAGTCGGGTTGGGACACCGTCCTGAAGGAGGCCAAGGACGCGCACATCCCGGTCATCCTGACCGACCGCGCGGTCGACTCCAAGGACGAGTCGCTCTACGCCTCCTTCCTCGGCTCCGACTTCGTCGAGGAGGGCAAGAAGGCCGGCGACTGGCTGGTCAAGCAGTACCCGGCGGGCGGCGGCGAGGTGAACATCGTCCAGCTGGAGGGCACCACCGGTTCGGCGCCGGCCAACGACCGCAAGTCCGGCTTCGCGGACGCCATCAAGGGCGACCCGCGGTTCAAGATCGTCGCCTCGCAGACCGGTGACTTCACCCGGGCCAAGGGCAAGGAGGTCATGCAGGCCTTCCTGAAGTCCCAGCCGAAGATCGACGTGCTGTTCGCGCAGAACGACGACATGGCGCTGGGTGCGATCCAGGCGATCGAGGAGGCCGGCAAGAAGCCCGGTACCGACATCAAGATCGTCTCGGTGGACGGCGTGAAGGACGCGTTCACCGCGATGAGCCAGGGCAAGATCAACTACGACGTGGAGTGCAACCCGCTCCTCGGCGACCAGCTGATGGACCTGGCCAAGAAGGTCAAGGCGGGTGAGCAGGTGGAGCGGCGGATCAAGACCACCGAGGGCACCTTCACGCCCGAGCAGGCCACCGCGGCCCTGCCGAACCGCCAGTACTGACCCACCCCGGCCGGGTGGGGCCGCGCGGCGGTTCGGCCCCACCCCGGCCCGGAGTTCGGGCGGGACGCGTCCGGCAGAGACGAGAGGAGTACCGGCGTGCGGCAGCAACCGGTCCTGGAAGTGCGGGGGATCCGCAAGGAGTTCCCCGGGGTGGTGGCGCTGGACGGGGTCGACTTCCGGCTCTTCCCCGGCGAGGTGCACGCCCTGATGGGGGAGAACGGCGCCGGCAAGTCGACGCTGATCAAGGTGCTGACCGGGGTGCATCCGGCGGACGGCGGCGACGTGGTGCTGGCCGGGCGGCCGGTGCGGATCGCCGGGCCGCTCCAGGCCCAGCAGGTCGGCATCAGCACGGTCTACCAGGAGGTCAACCTCTGCCCGAACCTTTCGGTGGCGGAGAACATCTTCATCGGGCGGGAGCCCCGCCGGTTCGGCCTGATCGACTGGGCCGCGATGCGTCGGCGGGCCGCCGAACTGGTCGACGAGCTGGACCTGGACATCGACGTCACCGCGCCGCTGAACAGCCACTCGATCGCCGTCCAGCAGCTGGTGGCCATCGTCCGCGCGGTGGACGTCAACGCCAAGGTGCTGATCCTGGACGAGCCGACCTCCAGCCTCGACCGCGACGAGGTGCGCCAACTCTTCACCGTCATGCGGCGGTTGCGCGACCAGGGCGTGGCGATCCTGTTCGTCTCGCACTTCCTCGACCAGATCTACGAGATCTGCGACCGGATGACGGTGCTGCGCAACGGCCGGCTGGAGGGCGAGTACCGGATCGACGAGCTGAACCAGGTCGAACTGGTCTCCCGGATGATCGGCGCCGAACTCGCCGGACTCGACCAACTCGGCGGCGGTGGCCGGCGCGAGCGTGCCGCGGCCGCCACCGGACCGGCCTTCCTGGAGGCCGCCGGGCTGGCCCGCCGGGGCGCCGTCGAGCCGTACGACCTGGTGATCCGGCCCGGCGAGGTGATCGGGCTGGCCGGGCTGCTGGGCTCGGGGCGGACCGAGGCCGCCCGGCTGCTGTTCGGCGCCGACCAGAGCGACGGCGGAAGCCTGCGGATCGAGGGCGCCGGCGCCGTGCTGCGCAGCCCGCGGGACGCGATCCGCCGGGGCATCGCGTTCTGCTCGGAGAACCGCAAGACCGAGGGCCTGGTCGGCGAACTGACCGTCCGGGAGAACATCGTGCTGGCGCTGCAGGCCGCCCGGGGCTGGGCCCGCCCGCTCTCGCGCACCGTCCAGGACGAGTACGCGCTGCGCTGGGTCCGCGCGCTGGACATCCGTCCGGCCAACCCCGAGGCGCTGGTGCGCAACCTCAGCGGCGGCAACCAGCAGAAGGTGCTGCTCGCCCGCTGGCTGATCACCGACCCGAAGCTGCTGATCCTGGACGAGCCGACCCGCGGCATCGACATCGGGGCCAAGGCCGAGATCCAGAAGCTGGTGGCCGGTCTCGCCGAGGACGGCATGGCGGTGCTCTTCATCTCCGCCGAGCTGGAGGAGGTGCTGCGGCTCAGCCACCGGATCGGCGTGCTGCGCGACCACCGGATGGTCGCCCAGCTGGACAACGACGGCGGGCTCACCCCGGAGCGCGTCATGGCCACCATCGCGAGCGGAGCGGACCAATGAGCACGGCCACGGCGAGCCCGGTGAAGGCGGTGACCAGGTACCGGCTGTTCTGGCCGGCCGTGGTGCTGGCCGTCCTGCTGCTCGCCAACCTCGCCTTCACCCCGGACTTCTTCGCCGTCCACCTCCAGGGCGGCCACCTGTACGGGTCGCTGATCGACATCCTGCACTTCGGCGCCCCGCTGATCCTGGTCTCGCTCGGGATGACCCTGGTGATCGCCACCGGCGGCATCGACCTGTCGGTCGGCTCGACCGTCGCGATCGCCGGCGCGCTGGCCTGTCTGCACATCAGTCAGTCCGCGAGCCCGGGCAGCCTGGGCACCGTGCTGACCGCCGTCGGCATCGCGCTGGGCACCGCGCTGGTGCTCGGCTTCGTCAACGGGGTGCTGGTGGCCAGGATCGGTGTCCAGCCGATCATCGCCACGCTGATCCTGATGGTCGCCGGGCGTGGGGTGGCGCAGCTGATCACCGACGGCCAGATCATCACCGTCACCAGCGATCCGTACAAGCTGATCGGCGGCGGCTACTGGCTGACCATGCCCTTCGCGATCCTGCTCAGCGCGGTGGTGGTGCTGGCCACCGTGCTGCTGACCCGCTCGACCGCGCTCGGCCTGCTGCTCGAATCCGTCGGCGGCAACCCGGTGGCCAGCCGGCTGGTCGGCATCCGGGCGGCGCGCCTGGTGGCGCTGGTCTACGTGTTCAGTGCGCTGTGCGCGGCGCTGGCCGGCCTGATGGTCTCCTCCAACGTGTCGGCCGCCGACGGCAACAACGCCGGCCTGTGGATCGAGTTGGACGCCATCCTCGCGGTGGTGCTGGGCGGGACCTCGCTGAACGGCGGCCGGTTCTCGATCGGCGGCACCGTGCTGGGCGCGCTGATCATCCAGACCCTCTCCACCACGGTCTACACCATCGGCATCCCGCCGGAGACCACCCTGGTGTTCAAGGCGTTCGTGGTGATCGTGGTCTGCCTGATCCAGTCGCCTGCCTTCCGCGCCAAGCTCGCCGGCCGCGGCGCCCGGGCCCGGCGCACCGCCCGGCCGCACGCCGCGGCCCCCAAGAACCGGGAGGTCGGCGCATGAACGCCAACGCCCTGCTGACCCGCCTGCGCGGGCAGATCCCGCTGCTGGTCACCGCGGTCCTGCTGGTGTCGATGTTCAGCGTCGGCTCGGTGCAGTACGACGGCTTCTTCTCCGGCCAGGTCGTGCTCAACCTGTTCATCGACAACGCCTTCCTGCTGGTCGTCGCGGTCGGCATGACCTTCGTGGTGCTGACCGGGGGCATCGACCTCTCGGTCGGCGCGGTGGTGGCGCTCTCCACCATGGTCTCCGCCTGGCTGGTCGAGAAGCATGGCTGGCCGCCGCTGCTGGTGATCCCGCTGGTACTGCTGATGGGCACCGTGGGCGGGTGGGTGATGGGCTGGGTGATCCACGTCTTCGAGATCCAGCCGTTCATCGTCACCCTGGCCGGCATGTTCCTGGCCCGCGGCCTCTGCTACACGATCAGCATCGAGTCGATCTCCATCACCAACCCGCAGTACACCGCGATGGCGCAGACCCGGATCCCGCTCGGCAGCCTGTTCGTCTCGCCGAGCGCGGTGATCGCGCTGCTGGTGGTGGCCGTCGGCTTCGTGGTGCTGCACTACACCCGGCTGGGCCGCAACGTGTACGCGCTCGGCGGCAGCGAGCAGTCGGCGCTGCTGATGGGCCTGCCGGTGCAGCGCACCAAGACCGCCGTCTACGCGATCAGCGGCTTCTGCTCCGCGCTCGGCGGGGTGCTGCTCACCTTCTACATGCTCTCCGGCTACGGCCTGCACGCGGTGGGTCTGGAGCTCGACGCGATCGCCGCGGTGGTGATCGGCGGCACCCTGCTGACCGGCGGCTCCGGCTACCTGCTGGGCACCCTGCTCGGGGTGCTGGTGCTCGGGCTGATCCAGACCGTGATCAGCTTCCAGGGCACGCTGAGCTCCTGGTGGACCAGGATCGTGATCGGCGCGCTGCTGTTCGTCTTCATCGTCCTGCAGCGGCTGATCACCGCCCGCCGGCGCTGACAGCGCTGACGACAGCGCACCAGCCTTCAGAACCCCGCTCGGCCGTCCGCCATCCGCTTCTTCGGCCGGCCCTGCGGCCCCCGGCCGGCCGTCGGCCCGCAACGACGCGGAACCGCCGACGGCCGCCGAACCCACCAGCCCGACGCACCCTCAGACACCCCGTCCGACGCCAAGGAAGAGACCGTGAGCATGACGTCCCACCAAGACCAGGCCAACGGGCCGGAGAGCTACGTCGTCGGCGTGGACTTCGGCACCCTGTCCGGGCGCGCGGTCGTGGTCCGCACCAGCGACGGCGAGGAGCTCGGCACGGCCGTGCACGCCTACCCGCACGCCGTGATCGAGCGCGAGCTGCCCGGCACCGGCCTGCGGCTGCCCCCGGACTGGGCGCTCCAGCACCCCGAGGACTGGCGGGAGGTGCTGCGCACGGCCGTCCCGGCCGCGCTGGCCGCCGCCGGGGTCGACCCGCAGCGGGTGATCGGCATCGCCACCGACTTCACCGCCTGCACCGTGCTGCCCGTCCGGGCCGACGGCACCCCGCTGGCCGAGACCGCCGAGTGGGCCGCACGCCCGCATGCCTGGCCCAAGTTGTGGAAGCACCACGCCGCCCAGGCCCAGGCCGACCGGATCAACGACCTGGCGCACGCCCGGGGCGAGAAGTGGATCGGCCGCTACGGCGGCAAGATCTCCGCCGAGTGGCAGTACGCCAAGGCGCTGCAGGTGCTGGAGGAGGACCCGGCGGTCTACGCCGCCTGCGAGCGCTGGATCGAGGCCGCCGACTGGATCGTCTGGCAGCTCACCGGCGCCGAATCCCGCAACACCTGCACGGCCGGGTACAAGGGCATCTTCCAGGACGGCGGCTACCCGAGCGAGGAATACCTCGCCGCGCTGCACCCGGAGTTCGCCGACTTCGCCCGCACCCGCCTGGAGCACCCGCTGGCCCCGCTCGGCTCCCGGGTCGGCTCGCTCACCCCCGAGGCCGCCGCCTGGACCGGCCTGCCCGCCGGCATCGCGGTGGCCGCCGGCAACGTCGACGCGCACGTGGCCGCCCCCGCCGCGCAGGCCGTGGAGGACGGCCAACTGCTGGCCATCATGGGCACCTCGACCTGCCACGTGGTCAACGGCCCCGCCCTGGCGGACGTACCCGGCATCTGCGGGGTGGTCGACGGCGGCATCGTGGCGGGATCCTGGGGCTTCGAGGCCGGGCAGAGCGCGGTGGGCGACATCTTCGCCTGGTGGCTGCGCCAGGGCCTGCCGGCCGACTACCTCGCCGAGGCCGAGGCCACCGGCGAGGACGCGCACCAGCTGCTCACCCGCAAGGCCGCCAGGCAGCGGATCGGCGCCCACGGCCTCGTCGCCCTGGACTGGATGAACGGCAACCGCTCCACCCTGGTCGACCACCACCTCTCCGGCGTCATCGCCGGCCTCACCCTGGCCACCACCCCCGAGGACGTCTACCGCGCCCTGCTCGAGGCGACGGCCTTCGGCACCCGCACCATCGTCGAGGCGCTGGAGCAGGGCGGCGTCCCCGTCACCGAGTTCATCGTGACCGGCGGCCTGAAGAAGAACGTCCTGCTGATGCAGATCTACGCCGACGTGCTGCGCCGCCCGGTCTCGCTCGCGGTCTCCGAGCAGGGCCCGGCCGTCGGCTCGGCGATCCACGCGGCCGTCGCCGCCGGGGCCCACCCCGACGTCCGCGCGGCCGCCGCCGCGATGGGGCGGGTGGAGCGCGCCGCGTACCTGCCCAGCCCGGCCCGCGCCGACGCGTACGACCTGCTGTACGCCGAGTACCGCGCCCTGCACGAGCACTTCGGCACCGGACCCGACAAGCTGCTCCACCGCCTGCGCCGGCTGCGCAACGACGCCCTCACCCACGACAGCGAGGACTGACCCCCATGACCACCCAGATAGAGCTGATTCGGCGTCAGGTCGCCGAGCTGCATCAAGAGTTGGTCCGCTACGGCCTGGTGGTGTGGACGGCCGGCAACGTGTCCGCCCGGGTGCCGGGCGAGGACCTGCTGGTGATCAAGCCCAGCGGGGTCTCCTACGAGGAGCTGACCCCGGAGAACATGATCCTGTGCGACCTGGACGGCACGGTGGTCGAGGGCGAGCACTCGCCCTCCTCCGACACCGCCGCGCACGCCTACGTCTACCGCCACCGCCCCGACGTGGGCGGCGTGGTGCACACCCACTCCACCTACGCCAGCGCCTGGGCCGCCCGGGGCGAGGCGGTGCCGTGCGTGCTCACCGCGATGGCCGACGAGTTCGGCGCCGAGATCCCGGTCGGGCCGTTCGCGCTGATCGGCGACGACTCGATCGGCCGGGGCATCGTCGAGACCCTGGACGGCCACCGCTCGCCCGCGGTCCTGATGAAGAGCCACGGCGTGTTCACCATCGGCAAGGACGCCAAGGCCGCCGTCAAGGCCGCCGTGATGTGCGAGGACGTCGCCCGTACCGTGCACATCTCCCGCCAGCTCGGCGACCCGCTGCCGATCGCCCAGGCGGACATCGACCGCCTCAACTACCGCTACCAGAACGTCTACGGCCAGCAGCCCGCTGCCAAGTGAAGGAGTACCACCCGTGACTGAGGTTTTCACCGGGCGTGAGATCTGGTTCCTCACCGGCAGCCAGGGCCTGTACGGCGAGGAGACGCTCCAGCAGGTCGCCGAGCAGTCCCGGCAGGTCGTCAACCAGCTGGCCGTGGCCGGGCTGCCGGTCCGGCTGATCTGGAAGCCGGTGCTCACCGATGCCGGAGCGATCCGCCGGGTCTGCCTGGAGGCGAACGCCGACGACGCCTGCGTCGGCCTGATCGCCTGGATGCACACCTTCTCCCCGGCCAAGATGTGGATATCCGGCCTCGACGCGCTGCGCAAGCCGCTGCTGCACCTGCACACCCAGGCCAACCGCGACCTGCCCTGGGCGTCCATCGACATGGACTTCATGAACCTGAACCAGGCCGCCCACGGCGACCGCGAGTTCGGCTACATCCAGTCCCGCCTCGGCGTCACCCGCAAGACGGTGGCCGGCCACGTCAGCGACCCGGTGGTGGCCCAGCGGATCGCCGGCTGGTCCCGCGCGGCGGCCGGCCGGGCCGACCTCGGCTCGCTCAAGCTGGCCCGCTTCGGTGACAACATGCGCGACGTCGCCGTCACCGAGGGCGACAAGGTCGAGGCCCAGCTGCGGTTCGGCGTCTCGGTCAACACCTACGGCGTCAACGACCTGGTCGCCGCCGTGGATTCGGCCGCCGACGCCGAAGTCACCGCCCTGGTCAAGGAGTACGAGGAGCTCTACCGGCTGGCCCCCGAGCTGCGCCTGGGCGGCGACCGGCACGACTCGCTGCGCTACGCCGCCCGGATCGAGCTCGGCCTGCGCGGCTTCCTGGAGGCCGGCGGCTTCGGGGCCTTCACCACCAACTTCGAGGACCTCGGCGGGCTGCGCCAGCTGCCCGGCCTCGCCGTGCAGCGGCTGATGGCCGACGGCTACGGCTTCGGCGGCGAGGGCGACTGGAAGACCTCCGTCCTGCTGCGCACCCTCAAGACCGTCGCCACCGGGCTGCCCGGTGGCACCTCCTTCATGGAGGACTACACCTACCACCTCGAGCCGGGACGGGAGCTGATCCTCGGGGCGCACATGCTCGAGGTCTGCCCGACGATCGCCTCCGCCACCCCGTCCTGCGAGATCCACCCGCTGGGCATCGGCGGCCGCGAGGACCCGGTCCGTCTGGTCTTCGACGCCGAGCCCGGCCCGGCCGTGGTGGTCGGCCTCGCCGACCTGGGCGACCGGTTCCGGCTGGTGGCCAACGAGATCGACGTGGTGGACCCGGCCGAGCCGCTGCCCAACCTGCCGGTCGCGCGTGCCGTCTGGCAGCCCCGGCCCAACCTGCGGACCTCCACCGAGGCCTGGCTGACGGCCGGCGGCCCGCACCACACCGTGCTGTCCAGCGCCCTCGGCACCGAGGAGCTGGACAACCTCGCGGAGATGCTCGCCACCGAGCTGGTGGTGATCGACGCCGACACCACCATGCGCGGCTTCACCCGCGAACTGCGCTGGAACCAGGCGTACCACCGCCTGGCCCAGCGGCTCTGACCGCTTCTTCCAGCAGGACCGACGACGCCCGTCCACCCGCGGGCGTCGTCACCCGTTTCCAGGCCTCACCGTTTCCAGGCCTCGCCGCTACCAGGCCCCGCCGTTGCCAGGTCGCCCCGTCCGCAGCCCGCCGCTTCCAGCCCCCTTTCCCGTACGTCGAACGGAGCCCGCCAGTGCCGCCCGCCAACCCCGCTCGCCTGAGGGTCACCCAGGCCGAGGTCGCCGTCCTGCCTGACGGGCAGCCGATCACCCGCTGGACCTTCGGCGCCCCGGACGGCGTGACGGCCGAGGTGCTCAGCCTCGGCGCCCGCCTCGAAGCCCTGCACGCTCCCGACCGGGACGGGCAGTCGGCCAATGTCGTCCTCGGCAGCGGGCAGATCGACCAACTGTTCGGCGAGGGAGCCTACTTCGGCGCCACCGTCGGGCGCTACGCCAACCGCATCGCGGGCGGCGTGCTGCCGCTGGAGGGCACCCGCCACCGCCTCGCCACCCAGTCCACCGGCCACACCCTGCACGGCGGCCCGGACGGATTCGCCACCCGGCCGTGGGAGGGGGAGCCCGTCCGGGAGGTCGGGCGGGTCGGCGTGCGGCTGCGGCTGCACAGCCCGGACGGCGACCAGGGATTCCCCGGTGCGCTCACCGCCGAGGTCACCTACCTGCTTGACGCCCAGGGCGAGTTGACCATCGACTACCGGGCGACCACCGAGGCGCTCACCGTGGTCAACCTCACCAACCACGCCTACTTCAACCTCGCGGGCGAGGGCAGCGGCACGGTGCTCGACCACCTGCTCCAGGTGGAGGCGGTCGGCTACCTGCCGGTCGGCGAGGACCTGATCCCGCTCGGCCCCGTCGCACCCGTGGCCGACAGCCCCTTCGACCTCCGCCAGGCCCAGGTGATCGGCGACCGGTTCGCGCTGCGCCACCCGCAGCTCGGCCCGGCCGGCGGGGGCTACGACCACAACTGGGTGCTGGACGGCATCGGCCTGCGGACCGTCGCCGTCCTCGAGGACCCGGCGGGCGGGCGCCGGCTGGAGTGCCGGACGACCGAGCCCGGTCTGCAGATCTACACCGGCAACCTCTTCGAGGGCTCGGTCACCGGCCGGTCCGGCCGCCCCTACCGCGCCCACGCGGGCATCGCCCTGGAGACCCAGCACTTCCCCGACTCGCCGAACCGGCCCGACTACCCCTCCACCCTCCTGCACCCCGGGCAGGAGTACCGCTCCACCACGGCCTACCGGTTCACCACCGACCGGGCCACGGCCTCCCCACAGCAACACCGATGAAGAGGGATGAAGCACCATGACTGACGCACTGAAGCGCCTCAGCGACGAAGGCGTGGCCATCTGGCTGGACGACCTCAGCCGCAAGCGTCTGAACACCGGCAACCTCGCCGAGCTGGTGCAGACCAAGCACGTGGTCGGCGTCACCACCAACCCCACCATCTTCCAGAAGGCCATCGGCGGCGGCGACGACTCCTACGACGGCCAGCTCCGCGACCTGGCCGTCCGCAAGGTCACCACCGACGAGGCCATCCGCATGATCACCACCTCGGACGTGCGCGACGCGGCCGACGTGCTGCGCCCGGTCTACGACGCCTCCAACGGCCGCGACGGCCGGGTCTCCATCGAGGTCGACCCGCGCCTGGCCCACCGGACCGAGGCCACCGTGGCCGAGGCCAAGCAGCTGTGGTGGCTGGTCGACCGGCCGAACGTGCTGATCAAGATCCCCGCCACCCTGGCCGGCCTGCCCGCCATCTCCGCCGTGCTCGCCAAGGGCATCAGCGTCAACGTCACGCTGATCTTCTCGCTGGCCCGCTACCGCGCGGTCATGGACGCCTACCTGACCGGCCTGGAGCAGGCCAAGGCCGCCGGCCTGGACCTCTCGCAGATCGAGTCGGTCGCCTCCTTCTTCGTCTCCCGCGTGGACACCGAGATCGACAAGCGCCTGGAGAAGATCGGCGGCGAGGCCAAGGACCTCAGGTCCAAGGCCGCCCTCGCCAACGCCCGCCTCGCCTACCAGGCCTACGAGGAGGTGTTCGGCTCCGCCGACCGTCGATCGGAGCCCTCCGACCGCTGGAAGGCGCTGGAGGCCGCCGGCGCCAAGCCGCAGCGTCCGCTCTGGGCCTCCACCGGCGTCAAGGACCCGGCCCTGCCGGACACCCTGTACGTCACCGAGCTGGTCGCCCCCGGCACCGTCAACACGATGCCCGAGGCCACCCTGGACGCCACCGACGACCACGGCGTGGTCACCGGTGACACCATCACCCCGAACTACGCCGACGCCCAGGCCGTGATGGACGCCATCGCCGCCGCCGGGGTCGACTACGACGACGTCGTCCAGGTGCTGGAGGACGAGGGCGTCGAGAAGTTCGAGCAGTCCTGGACCGAGCTGCTCGACACCGTCACCGCGGCGCTCGGAGCGTAGCTCGGGCAGCGGCAGCAGCCGAGGAGCCCCGGCCGTCGGACGGCCGGGGCTCCTCAGGGGTGGGCGGGTCAGTGCTGGAGGGTGAGGAGGCCCGGGCGCCAGGGCAGCTGGTCGTAGGGGCCGCTGGCCGTGGGGGACTTGCCCTGGTAGAGGAGCTGGAGGTTGCAGGGGTCGATGGTCATGGTCTGGTCGGGGTTGTTGCGGACGAGGTCGCCGTGGCTGATGTCGTTGGTCCAGGTGGCGCCGCTGTTGGCCTTGCCGGCGAAGGGGCTGGCCTCGGTGGCGGCCTGCGGGGTCCAGGAGCCGTTCAGGCTGGTGGCGGTGAAGGAGCGGAAGTAGCGGTCCTCGTTCGCTCCGCGCGCCTCGACGATCATGAGGTACTGGTTCTGGCCCTGGACCTTGTAGACCTGCGGGGCCTCGAAGAGGTTCTTGACGGTGTCGGTCATGACCGTGGTGTAGGAGGACCCGAAGCTGCCGGGGAAGTTGCCGATCGGCATGCTGGCGCGGTAGATGCTGCCGTTGTCACCGGCGAAGAACAGGTACATGTTCTGGCCGTCGCCGATCAGGGTCTGGTCGATCGGGCCGGTGCCGGAGCCCGGGATGCTGCCGGTGAACAGCGCCTGCGGGGCGGACCAGCCGTTGGGGTTGGTCGGGTCGCTGGAGGTGCGGTAGGAGAACGGCGAGGCGCCCCACTGGTAGGTCAGCACCCAGGTGTTCTTGGGCGCGAAGTAGAACAGCTGGGGGGCGACGGCGGCCTGGCTCATCCCGGTCTGGCCGGTCGAGGCCATGTCGGACCAGTTGGTGAACGGGCTGAACATCATCGAGCCGTAGGAGGAGCCCGAGACGTTCGAGGCGTAGACCAGGTGCTTGCCGTTGTAGACCACGTCGGTGAAGTCCTTCACCGAGGCCCACCCGTTCGCCGGCTGCGCCAGCACGCCGGTGGAGCTCCACCGGTAGGAGGAGGGGAGGGCGCAGGTGCCGCCGCTGCCGCCGGAGAGGCCGGTCCACTGCTGGTTGCTGCGGCCGTTGCAGGTCCAGAGCTCCACGGCGCTGCCGTTGGCGGTGGCGCCGCCGGTGACGTCCAGGCAGAGGCCGGACTCGACACCGACGATCGAGCCGTCGGCGTTCACCTTCCACTGCTGGTTCGCCCCGCCGCTGCAGCTCCAGATCTGCACCCGGGTGCCGGCGGTGGTGGCGTGGTTCGGCACGTCCAGGCACTTGTTGCCGTAGACGGTCAGCTGGTTCGCGGAGGTCAGCGTCCACTGCTGGTTGGCGCCGCCCGAGCAGTCGTAGATCTGTAGGGCCGCGCCGTCGGTCGTGGCGGCGTTCTGCACGTCGAGACACCGGCCGGAGCCGGTGCCGCGCAGGGCGCCGGTGGTGGCGGCCTGCGCGGGGCCGGCGACGACCATCGTCGCCAGTGCCGCCACGGCCGCGAGGGCGGCGGTCAGGGCCGCGGGGAGCGGCCTGTGGCGGGAAGTTCGGCTGTGCATGGAGACACCTTTCGCTCGCAATGGGTGGAGTTGTTCGGAAAGGGTGGCCTGTTAGCGCTCACAAATAGGACTGCAAGCGGGGCGGTGGCGGAGGCCGGGGCGCAGACGGGGGCGGCTCGGCTCGGGGCTCGGACGCTCGGCTGCGCGGCTCAGCTCAGCGGAAGGTCCAGTGCTGGTTGGCGCCGCCGTTGGAGTCCCAGATCTGGACGGGCGTGCCGTTCGAGGTCTGACCGCTCGGCAGTTCGAGCGCCCGGCCGCTGGCGGCGTTGGTCAGGGTGTAGGAGCCGTCGCTGTTGCGGGCGGCCTTCCAGTGCTGGTTGGCACCGCCGTTGGCGTCCCAGACCTCCATCCGCGTCCCGTTGCCGGTCTGACCGCCCGGCTCGTCAAGGACCCGGCCGCTGGCGAGGTTGGTGAGGGTGTAGGAGCCGTCGCCGTTCTGGTCGGCCCGCCACTGCTGGTTGGCGGCGCCGCTGGCGTCCCAGACCTGGAGCTGGGTGCCGTTACCGTTCTGCCCGGCGGGCTCGTCCAGCACCCGCCCGGCAGCCGCGTCGGTGAGCGTGTAGACGGTGCCGGAGGTGATGCCGCCGCCCGGCGTGCCCCCGGTGCTGCCGCCCAGGGTGTTGAGCACCGCGCCGTAGGCGGACTTCTTGTTGCCGCTGCCGTCGAAGAGCAGCGGGCTCTCGCCGCTGCGCCAGGAGTCGCTGTCGCGGATGCCCCAGACCGTGATGCCGGTGCAGCGGGCGACGGCGAGACAGGCGCCGACCGCGTTGGCGTAGTTGGTGGGCGAGGCCTGGGCGATGTCGAGCTCGGTGAGCTGGACGTCCACGCCGAGGGCGGCGAAGCTGGCCAGGGTGGTCTGGAAGCTCGACGGCGGGCCGCCGGCGCCGAAGTGGCTCTGGAAGCCGACGCAGTCGATGGGCACACCACGGGACTTGAAGTCCTTGACCATGCGGTAGACGCCCTGGGTCTTGGCGTCGGACCAGTTCTCGATGTTGTAGTCGTTGTAGCAGAGCTTGGCCGAGGCATCGACGCCCCGGGCGGTGCGGAAGGCCTGCTCGATGAAGCCGTCGCCCAGCAGGTTCTGGAAGACCGAGCCGCGGTGCCGGCCGCTGCCGTCGTCGGCGAAGGCCTCGTTGACCACGTCCCAGGCGTAGATCTTGCCCTTGTAGTGGGACATCTCCTGGGTGATGTGGTTGTCCATCACGCCGCGCAGCGTGTTCGCGTCGCCGATCGAGCTGACCCAGGAGGGCAGTTGGGAGTGCCAGACCAGGGTGTGGCCGCGCATCCGCTGGCCGTGGGCGGTGGCGTGGGCCACGATCGAGTCGCCCGGGCCGAAGTTGAACGACCCCCGGGCGGGCTCGGTGGTGTCCCACTTCATCTCGTTCTCCGGGGTGATCATGGTGAACTCCCGGTCGAGGATGCCCGCGTAGGTCGAGTCCCCGAGGCGGCCCGAGGCCACGGCGGTGCCGAAGTAGCGGCCGCTGCCGGCCGCCGCCGCGCCGAGGGTGGTGGCCCCCGCGGCATGGGCGGCGGGCATCGCGGTGAGGGCGGTGACCGAGCTGACGGCCAGGCAGGCGGCGGCCGTGAGGGTCTTGCGGAGGAGGGGCTGCTGGGTGGGCCAAGACATGACGGATCGTTCTCCTCGTGGGGTGGGGGTGGCACTAGCGGTGAGTGCCGACACGGAAGAGCCGGGTCAGTTGGTGCTGCAGGAGACCGTGGGCCAGGTGGTGCTGCCGTTCTTCATCACGGTCATGCCCCAGTTGTTGCCCGCGCCGTTGGGGGTGGCGACGAGCGTCTGGGCGTCGGGGTAGGAGGTGTTGACGTTCCAGGTCGAGCCGATGTTCTCCGGAGCGGGCACCTTGACGGTCACCTTCCAGGTGTTGGAGCCGGCGACCGAGACGTTCAGGTTGTAGCGGTCGCTCCAGGAGGCGCCGGCCGAGAGCGTCGCCGTGCAGCCGCCGGTGCCGCCGCCCGTGCCGCCGCCGGAGGAGCCCAGCGTGAGGTTGGAGCTGCCGCTGCTCTGGTAGCCCTCGGTGGCCAGGATCTCGTAGTTCATGGTGCCGAGGTTCATCCCGGACCTGGCCCAGGCGTCGAAGTGGTTCCCGACGGTGATGGTGCCGCCGGTGCGCCTGGCCTGGCGGACGCTCCAGTACTGGTTGAAGGTCTTGATGCCTTCGATGGAGGGGGCGTTGTACCGGGTCGTCTCGTAGATGTCGTAGGTGCCGCCGTCGCTGGTGACGGTGCCCTTGTACGTGCCGCTGGGCCGGTAGGAGCCGTAGTTGTCGACGATGTAGTACTCGACGAGCGGGTTGGTGCTCCAGCCGTAGAGCGACAGGTAGGCGTTGCCGTTGGTGCTCCAACTGCCCGAGTAGGTAACCGGGTTGCGTGAGCCGGTGCTCCAGCCCTTGCCGGCGACGAAGTTGCCGACGTTCGACCAGGAGGTGCCGTAGCTGCCGCCGCCGTTGAGCGACATCGAGGCCGCACCGTTGCCGTCGGTCCAGAACGAGTAGAAGTACCCGCCGTCGGAGCCGGTCTGGTTGGTGCTGACGGTCGCGGCCTCGGCGGCGCCGGGCAGGACCAGGACGGCCGCGAGGGCCGGTGCGAGCAGGTGAGCCTTGCGGGCGATCCGCCGGGCGCGGCTGGTCCGGGGTGCCGTGGAGCGGGGGATCCGGGGGTGAGGGGAGTTCACGGTGGTGATCCGTCCTGCCGGTGGGTGGGGAGGGTGCAGCCCCGCGCCACCGGTGACCGTGGGGGCGGTCTGCCAGAGGGGAGTCGCGCGGCGTTGCACGAGCCGACCCGTCCTCGACCTCGCTGCGCCCACAGGAGGCCGGTGAACTCGCCCCGGCTCCAGGGCTGTTCGGACTCGTCGGTGGCGCCAGTCTTGGCCTGAGCCCGACAGGCTGTCAACACTTTCGACCGCCGCGCCGATAGATTCGCTGGCTGCCGGGCTCGCCTCGGCGCACAAAGCTGCAGCTCAAGCCGCGGCTGCCCAAGGGGGCCTCGAGAACCAGACCGACACCTCGTCAGAAGACTGAAACTTACAACGGACTGCCGCCGAAAGTGTCGGTCAGCGCCTCGGTGAAGCGGTTGCCGAACTTCCCGGCCGGATCCAGGGCCCGGCGCAGGGTCAGGAAGTCGGGCAGGCGCTCGTAGTTGCCCGCGCCCCGCCCCGCGAGCGTCAGCTTCCCCCAGTGGGGGCGGCCGCCCAGCGGCAGCAGGGCCCGTTCCACCGCGCCGAGTACCGGAGTGACCGCGGCGAGGTCGGGCTTCCAGGTGAAGTGGAACGCCACCGAGGCGCGGCCGTAGGAGGGGCTGAGCCAGCGGTCGTCGGCGGCGACGGTGCGCACCTCGGAGATGTGCAGGACGGGTGCCAACCGCGGCCCGAGCGCGCGTAGTTCCGCGACGGCCGGCCCGGCCGCCGCGCGGGGGAGCAGGAACTCGGACTGGAGCTCCGCACCGCTGCTGGGGGTGAACTCGGGGCGGAAGTGCGGCAGTCGCTCGTGCCAGGGGCCGGGCGCGCCCAGCTGGGGTGTGCAGTTGACGGTCGGCATGCCCGGCACCGGGTGCTGCGGGCCGTCGGCCGGCCGCGCGCCGGGGACGGCCGTGGCGGGGCTGCCGTCGACGAGCTGCTTGACCCAGACCCGGCCGGTGTCCGAACCCCAGTCGGTGAACAGGCTGACGCTGTAGCCGGCGGCGTGGATCTCGTCCAGGTGGGTCCGGTAGTCGGCGAGCGCGAGGCCGAGATGGACGTACTGCCGGAGGTCGAAGGTGGGCACCACGTCCAGGGTGAGCGCGGTGACGATGCCCAGGGCACCCAGGTGCACCACCGCGCCGGGGTGGGTGTGCGTGCTCGACTCGCCGTCCGCGCCGACGATCTCCAGCGAGCGGACGGCGGCCGAGAGCGAGCCGCGGCCGTCGCCCGAGCCGTGCGTGCCGGTCGCGGTGGCGCCGGCCACCGTGATGTGCGGCAGCGAGGCGAGGTTCTCCAGCGCCAGGCCCGCCGACTGGAGGGCGACCGCCAGCTCCGCGTAGCGGGTGGCGGCGGAGACGGTGACCGTGCGGGCGTCCGGTGCGATGTCGATCCGGGTGGGCAGCGCGTCCAGCAGGACCAGGTCGCCGTCGGTGTCGGCCACCGCGCTGAAGGAGTGGCCGCTGCCCAGGGCCCGGATCCGGTCGCTGCGGCGGACCAGCTCCCGCAACTCGCCGAGGGTGCGGGGCCGGTGGACGGCGCGGGCGCCGAAGGCGAGGTTGCCCGCCCAGTTGGTCGACGGGCCGGTGGTGGTCATCGGTGCACGCCCAGGGGTCGGGTGGAGGTCCTATTCATCATGCCGGGCAACAAATTAGTGTTCTGGGGTCGGTGCGACAAGGGGGGAGGCAGTTGCTCCGAAAGTTTCGACCGAAGGTCAGGCGGAGCGCCTCCGGGAAGGTGCCTTGGCGGATCACGCTTACGTAACCCTCACGTCCGGGGGTTGACCCGCAACATGCCCGCAACCTAGCGTCCGGCGAACAGGGATTTCGACAATCAGATCGAAACTTTCAGGGGATTCTGATGAAGAGAAGCTCTTTCGCTGTTGCCCTCGGCCTGACCGCCGCCATGCTGGGGATGACGGCCTGCAGCAGCGGTTCCTCCGCCGCCGGCGGCGACTCCGGCACGATCCACGTGCTGGTCTACGGGGACGCCAGCAACAAGGTGGAGAAGCAGCTGGTCGAGACCTTCAACAAGACCTCGAAGGTCAAGGCCGTGCTGGACACCATCCCCGGCGCGGACTACCAGGCCAAGCTGAACACCATCATCAACACCGGCCAGGCGCCGGACGTCTTCTTCAACTGGGGCGGCGGCAGCATCCAGCCCTACGTCAAGTCCGGTCTGCTGCTCCCGCTGGACGACATGATCGCCGCCGACCCGGGGTTGAAGAGCAACTTCCTGCCCTCGGTGTTCAACACCGCGGTGATCGACGGCAAGTCCTACGGCATCCCGATGCGCGGCACCCAGCCCGTGCTGCTGTTCGAGAACAAGAAGGTGCTCGCCGCCGCCGGCCTGAGCACTCCGAAGACCTGGGACGACCTGCTGGCCGCCGTCCAGGTGCTCAAGGGCAAGGGCATCACCCCGTTCGCCCTCGGCGGCGGCGACCAGTGGCCGACCCTGATGTGGTACGAGTACGTCTTCGACCGGGTGGCCGGCCCCGAGCTGTTCCAGAAGGCGCTCTCCGGCGACAAGACCGCCTGGGAGAGCCCAGACGCCAAGAAGGCCCTGGGCATGCTCAAGCAGCTGGTCGACGCGGGTGCGTTCGGCTCGAACTTCGACTCCGTCAAGTTCACCGACGGCGGCTCCCCGGCGCTGCTGGCCAAGGGCAAGGCGGCCTTCGAGTTGATGGGCTCCTGGGAGTACGCCACCCAGCAGGACGCCAGCCCCGACTTCGCCAAGAACGACCTCGGGTACGGCGGCTTCCCCGCCGTGGCCGGCGGCAAGGGCGACCCGGCCGACGTGGTCGGCAACACCAACAACTTCTACTCGGTGCTGAAGAAGACCAAGCACCCGGAGGCGGCGGCGGCCTTCCTGAAGCTGATGTACTCCGACGAGTTCGTGAAGGCGCAGCTGGCGATCGGCAACCTGCCGACCACCACCAACACCGAGCCGCTGCTCGCCACCGCGGCCAGCCCCGACTACTCGAAGTACCAGTACGACCTGGTCAAGGCCGCCCCGTCCTTCCAGCTCTCCTGGGACCAGGCGTACCCGCCGGCCGCCAACACGCCGATCCACACCGCCGTCCAGCAGTTCTTCAACGGCAAGCTCGACGCGGACGGCTTCGCCAAGGCCATGCAGGCCCTGCCCACCTCCTGAGACGGATCGCGATGAGTGCCTTCTCCTTCGTGTCCGCATCCGGCCGCCGCTCGCGGGCGACGCGCCCGGGCGGCGTCGGGGTGACCCGCCCGGGCCTGGCCTGGGCGGTGCCCGCGACCGTGTTCTTCCTGCTGTTCGCCCTGGTGCCGCTGGTCCTGGTGGCGGTGCTCTCCTTCACCAGCTGGAACGGTGTCGACGCCCCCCGGTTCAACGGCCTCGCCAACTGGACCAAGCTGCTGCACGACCCGGTGATGACGCAGAGCGTCTGGCTGACCCTGGTGCTGACCGTGGCCGGGGTGGTCGTGCAGACGCCGGTGAGCATCCTGCTGGGCGTGTGGGCGGCCGGCCACCAGCGCAACCGCGCCGTGCTGTCCGCGATCTTCTTCATCCCGCTGCTGCTCTCCGCGACCGCGATCTCGGTGGTCTGGCGTGCCATCCTCGACCCCAACTTCGGGGTGCCCTCCCAGCTGGGCTGGCTGTTCGGCGACGGCAACCTGATGGGCAGTCAGAGCGGCGCCCTGGCGGTGCTGACCTTCGTCGGCCTCTGGCAGTGGACGCCCATGCACGCGCTGCTCTACCAGGGCGGCGCCCGGGCCATCCCGCCGGTGCTCTACCAGGCCGCGTCGATCGACGGCGCGGGCCGGGCGAGGCAGTTCTTCCACATCACCCTGCCGCAGCTGCGCAACACCATGATCACCTCGGTGATCCTGATGCTGGTCGGCGGCCTGACCACCTTCGACACCATCCTCATCCTCACCCAGGGCGGCCCCGGCACCGACACCACCAACAGTGCCTTCTACATGTACCAACAGGCCTTCAAGAGCTTCGACTTCGGCGCGGGCTCGGCCATCGCCCTGGTCCTGGTCGTGGTCGCCACCCTGATCTCGCTGGCCGTCGTGCGCCTGTCCGGCTACGACAAGATGCGCAGCACCACGGAGGGGCTCTGATGCGACGCCGTCCCAACTACCTCGCCGGGCTCGGCTCGCTGGTCTGGCTCGCCCTGGTCGGCTTCCCGCTGTACGTCCTGCTGATCTCGACCTTCCGGACCAGGGCCAACTACTCGACCGAGGGCCCGCTCAGCTTCCCCTCGCGGCTGACCCTGCAGAACTACCTGGACGACTTCTCGGGCGGCTTCGGCCAGGACTTCCTGAACACCCTCCTGGTCACCGTGAGCGTGGTCGCGATCGTCCTGCTGGTGGTGCCGCCGCTCGCCTACGCGATCGTGCGCGCCCGGGGCCGGACCATCAGCACGGTGTTCCGGATCTTCCTGCTGGGGCTGGCGATCCCGGCGCAGGCCGTGATCGTGCCGATGTTCTACGTGATCAGCAAGGCCGGCCTGTACGACAACCTGCTGGGTGTCATCCTGCCCACCGCCGCGTTCTGCCTGCCGGTGTGCACCCTGGTGCTCACCGGCGCCATGCGCGACATCACCGGCGAGCTCTACGAGGCCATGGCGATGGACGGCGCCACCCCGTGGCGAGTGTTCTGGCAGCTGGTGCTGCCGCTCTCCAAGGGGGGTCTGTCCTCCGTCGTGGTCTTCGCCGCGCTCCAGGCGTGGAACGGCTTCCTCTTCCCGCTGATCCTCACTCAGTCGGAGAGCGCCAAGGTGATCACCCTCGGCCTGTACAACTTCCAGACCGAGCACGGCGTGGACGTGCCCGGCCTGCTCAGCGCCGTGGTGCTGTCGATGCTCCCCATCTTCATCGTCTACCTGTTCGCCCGACGCGCCCTGGTCCAGGGGCTGATGGGCGTCGGAGGAAAGTGAGCGCTCACATGCGCAGAGAAGTGAGCGCTCACATGAGCGCTGACGCCCAGGTCGTCCTGCACCCCGGCCCGACCGCCCCCTGGTGCGACCCCACGCTCAGCCCCGAGCAGCGCGCCGACGCGCTGATCGCCGAGATGAGCCTGCCGGAGAAGCTGGGCCAGCTGGTCGGCGTCTGGGTCGGCGCCTCCGAGGAGGGCGGCGACGTGGCCCCCCACCAGCACGACATGGAGGAGCCGCCCGACCTCGACGAGCTGCTGCCCACCGGGCTGGGCCAGCTGACCCGGCCCTTCGGCACGGTGCCGGTCGACCCCGCCCTCGGTGCCCTCTCGCTGGCCCGCAGCCAGCAGCGGATCGCCGCCGCCAACCGGTTCGGCATCCCCGCCCTTGCCCACGAGGAGTGCCTGGCCGGCTTCGCGGCCTGGGGCGCCACCGCCTACCCCGTGCCGCTCTCCTGGGGCGCCACCTTCGACCCGGACCTGATCCGGCGGATGGCCGAGGCCATCGGCCGGGACATGCGCGCGGTCGGCGTCCACCAGGGCCTGGCCCCCGTCCTGGACGTGGTCCGCGACGCCCGCTGGGGCCGGGTGGAGGAGACCATCGGCGAAGACCCCTACCTGGTCGGCACGGTGGCCACCGCCTACGTCCAGGGCCTGGAGTCCGCCGGCATCGTCGCCACGCTCAAGCACTTCGCCGGCTACTCCGCCTCCCGGGCCGGTCGCAACCTCGCCCCGGTCGGCATGGGCGCCCGCGAGCGCGCCGACGTGATCCTGCCGCCCTTCGAGATGGCGGTCCGCGAGGGCCGCCCCCGTTCGGTCATGCACGCCTACACCGACACCGACGGCATCCCGTCGGCCGCCGACGAGGCGCTGCTGACCGGTCTGCTGCGCGGCACCTGGGGCTTCGAAGGCACGCTGGTGGCCGACTACTTCGGCATCGCCTTCCTCAAGCTGCTGCACGGCGTGGCCGGAGACTGGGCCGAGGCCGCGGGCCTCGCGCTGGCGGCCGGCGTGGACGTGGAGCTGCCGACGGTGAAGACCTTCGGCGAGCCCCTGCGCCGAGCCGTGGAGGACGGGACGGTGCCCGAGGCGCTGGTCGACCGCGCGCTGCGCCGAGTCCTGGTGCAGAAGGCCCAGCTCGGCCTGCTGGACCCGGAATGGGAGGCCGTCCCGGCGGCGCTGGCCGGCCGCCCGCTCGACGACCCGCGGGCACTGCGCGGCTCGGTCGACCTGGACCGGCCGGAGAACCGCGCCCTGGCCCGGGAGATCGCCGAGCAGGCCGTGGTGCTGCTGCGCAACGACGGCACCCTGCCGCTGCGCGGCCCCCGCCGGATCGCGCTGATCGGCCCCAACGCCGACACCCCGACCGCGGTGCTCGGCTGCTACTCCTTCCCCGTCCACGTCGGCAGCCAGCACTCGGAGGCGCCGCTCGGCATCGAACTGCCCACGCTGCGGCAGGCGTTGGCGGCCGAGTTCCCCTACAGCGAGATCCGGACCGTCGCCGGGGTGAGCGTGGACGGGCCCGACACCAGCGGCATCGCCGACGCCGTCGAGGTGGCCCGGCAGGCCGATGTGGTGATCGTCGCCCTCGGCGACCGGGCCGGCCTGTTCGGGCGCGGTACCAGCGGTGAGGGCTGCGATGTGGAGTCGCTCGAACTACCCGGGCTGCAGGGCAAGTTGCTCGACGCCCTGCTGGACACCGGCAAGCCGGTGGTCCCGGTGCTGCTGGCCGGCCGGCCCTACGCCCTGGGGCGCGCGGTGACGGAGGCAGCGGCGCTGGTGCAGACCTTCTTCCCCGGCGAGGCCGGGACGGAGGCCGTCGCCGCCGTGCTCAGCGGCCGGATCAACCCCTCGGGCCGGCTGCCCGTCAGCATCCCGGCCCGGCCGGGCGTGCAGCCCTCCACCTACCTCGCCGCCCGGCTGGCCGGCCCGAGTGAGGTGTCCAGCACCGACCCCACCCCCGCGTTCGGCTTCGGCCACGGACTCGGGTACACCACCTTCGCCTGGACCGACCTCGCGGTGGAGCAGCCCGAGGCCGACACCGACGGGGCGGTCGAACTCTCCTTCACCCTGGCCAACACCGGCGAGCGCAGCGGTAGCGAGACCGTCCAGCTCTACCTGCACGACCCCGTAGCGAGCGTGGTCCAGCCGGTGCAGAGGTTGATCGGGTACCGGCGGATCACCCTCGACGCGGGCGAGCGGACCCGCGTCCGGGTCGGCGTCCCGGCCGACCTCGCCTCCTTCACCGGACGCGACGGCCGCCGGATCGTCGAGCCGGGCGAGCTGGAACTGCGCCTCGCCGCCTCCAGCGCAGACCCGCGGCTCACCGCCACCGTCCGACTGACCGGCGCGGTGCGGGTGGTGGACCACACCCGGCGGCTGCACGCGGAGATCCGGCGCGGCTGACGGCCCCGCCTTCCGGAGGGGACGGCGGCCGGGCGAGGCGGGCGAGCCGGAGGGGGTGGTGCCGGTACGAGAGGGGTGAGCCGGAGGGGGTGGTGCCGGGGCGAGGCAGGCCGGCCGGGCCGCAGGCACGACGGGGGTGAGCCGGAAGGGGTGGTGCCGGGGCGAGGCAGGCCGGCCGGCCGGGCCCGCGGGCACGGCGGGGTGCCGGACAGCGCGGGGCGGCCCGGCACCCCCGTCCGGACTGGCCGATCTCTGTCGTCCGGAGCGGTCCCTGCCCTGGGTTGGTCGCGTAGTGTGGTGGGCAGTCGAGGAGGGGGTCGGGTGTGGGTGGCGACAGTGTCGGGGCGGAGCAGCGTCTGCCGGTGATGGCGGATGTGGCGAAGCTGGCGGGGGTGTCGCATCAGACGGTGTCGCGGGTGTTGAACGGTGCTCCGCATGTGCGAGTGGAGACGCGGGAGCGGGTGTTGGCGGCGATCCGGGAGCTGGACTACCGGCCGAATTCGGCGGCTCGTGCGTTGGTGACGCGGCGTTCGCAGACGTTGGGTGTGGTGAGTTTCGACTCGACGTTGTACGGGCCGGCGTCGATGCTGGACGGGATCGAGCGGGCGGCGCGCAGTGCGGGGTACTTCGTGAGTGTGACGAGTCTGCGGTCGCTGGACGGGCGTTCGGTGCAGGAGGCGGTGGACCGGTTGCGTGACCAGGGGGTGGACGGGGTGGTGGTGATCGCGCCGCAGACCTCCGCGGTGAGCGCGGTGGGGCGGCTGTCCACCTCGGTGCCGGTGGTCGCGGTCGGCTCGGGTGACCAGACCCGGGTGCCGATGGTGTCGGTGGGCAATCTGGCCGGCGCGCAGACGGCCACCCGGTACCTGCTCGACCTGGGCCACCGCACCGTCCACCACCTGGCCGGGCCGGCCAACTGGCTGGAGAGCCAGGACCGCGAACAGGGCTGGCGCCAGACCCTGCAAGCGGCCGGCGCACCCGTGCCGGCGGTGGAACGCGGCGACTGGAGCGCCCGCTCCGGCTACCAGGCCGGCCTGCGCATCGCCGAACAGGCCGCCGTCACCGCCGTCTTCTGCGCCAACGACCACATGGCCCTGGGCCTGCTGCGCGCCCTCCACGAGGCCGGCCGCCCCGTCCCCGACGACATCAGCGTCACCGGCTTCGACGACATCCCCGAAGCCGCCTACTTCATCCCACCCCTCACCACAGTCCGCCAGGACTTCCCCGAACTCGGCCGCCGCGCCCTCGAACTCCTCGTCGAACAACTCGAAAACCAACCCACCCCCCACACCCAACTCCACCTCACCCCCGAAATGGTGCTACGCCGTAGTGTGGGACCCGCCAAACGCCCCTGAGCCTGTTGGCGCGTTGACCTGCCGATCAGTTGCCGTGTGGAACCCGGCACCTGTTGACACCGTGCATGTGAGCGCTAACAATACTACTTAGCCTGCCGCTGACATGGTCGACTCTGCCCCAGGAAAACCGTTGGCGGCAGGCCACTTCGCAGGTCATCTCGCGCCAGGACGCACCAGGACGAACTCGCTGATCGGCCAGGGGGCGTTCAAGGGGGATGCGGGGGCGGTGGGTCTGAGTGGAGCCCACCGCCCCCGTTCTCGTTTCGCGGCGACCTGACCGACGCGAATCGGGTAGGCCTGCTCGGGTCCCCAGCCTCAAGATCCGAACCGCACGAGGTGTTCCAGGTAGTTGCCGCCCGTGTGGGAAGCCCGGCAGTGCGCAGTCCGTGGCCGATCCACCGCTGCGCGCCTGACGCCGGGGTCGTCCGGCCCGGGTGGCTCCGCCGTCACGGGCGCGGCGACCGGGCTCGCGGCGGCGGGCCGGGCGGCGGCCGCCCGGCCTGGCGGCTCACCTCCCGAACGGTGGCTCGGCGCTCCCGGCTGGTCAGCCGAGAGCGATCGAGTCGCCGGAGACCGTCACCTTGGTCTCCGGCAGCGGCTCGGTGGCCGGGCCCTTGGCCACGCTGCCGTCGCTGATCTTGAACTTGCTGCCGTGGCACGGGGGCAGTTGATCGTCCCGTCGGCCACCTCCTGGACCGCGCAGCCTCGGTGGGTGCAGAGCGCCGAGAACGCCTTGAACTGGCCCGGGACGGGCTGCGTCACCACGACCTTCTGCTCCTTGAGGACCACACCGCCGCCCACGGGGACGTCCGCGGCCTTGAGCAGGGGGGCTCCGCCGCCGGCCGGTGACTGGCTCGCTGCGGGCGAGTCGCTCGCCGTCGGGGCAGGCTTGGCGGAGGCCGGGGGAGTGCCCCCGCCTGCTGCGGATGCGGAGTCGTCGGCGGCGGGCGCCTTCGCCGCCGACGATCCGCCACCGCTTGAGCAGGCCACCAGGGCGACCGCCAGGCCGGTGCCGCCGGCGATCGCCACTGCCGCGCGGCGGGAGGGGTGTCCTGTCGAGCTGGAGCCTTCAGCCACTGGGTGTTCCTGTTCGGTGCAGAGTGCCGGCGCCACGGGTCCGTGGTCGACCGGGGAGCGCGGTGCCCGCGTCTTACCGGTCGTACGTGCGTCGGCGGCCCTGTGTTCAATGCGGCGGAAGGAATGTGAGCGCTAACTCGCCGCCCCCGGCCGTCAGAGGAAACGCCAGAGGTGGTCGGAGGTGCCGTTGTCGTCCCACAGGACGATCTGGGCGCCCTGGGAGGTGGCGGCTCCGGAGACGCCGAGGACGCGGCCGCTGACGGCGGACTGGATGCGGAAGGTGTCTCCGCCGCCGTGGCGCAGGCGCCACCGGTGGTCCGCGGTGCCGTCGTCCGCCCACTGGACGATCCGGGTGCCGTTGGCCGTGCCGCCGCCCTCGGCGGCGAGGACCTTGCCGCTGTTGGAGTTCCTGAGCCGCAGGTACCCTCCGGCCTCGGCCGTCGCGGTCCACAGGTGGTCCGCGGTGCCGTTGTCGGCCCACTGGATCACCTGGGCCCCGTCGGCGGTGGACATGGTCAGCACGCCGAGCAGCAGCCCGCTGCCCACGTTCTGGATGCGCCGGGTGCCGCTCGGGACGAACCACCACCGGCTGGTCGGCGCACTGGTCTCCGGGGCCTGCACGGCGAAGGCGCCCTGGGCGGTGGAGCCGCCGGCGATGCCCAGGAGTTTGCCGCTGTTGACGTTCTGCAGTCCGTGCGAGCCGTCGGCTGCCTCGACCACCGTCCACCGGTGGTCGGCGGTGCCGTTGTCGGCCCACTGGAGCACGGTGGCGCCGTCGGCGGTGGACATGCCCTGCACGCCCAGGACCTTGCCGCTGTTGCCGTTGCGCAGGCGCAGCGCGGTGCCGTCGACCACCAGCCCCCAGTCGTGGTCGGCCGTGCCGCTGTCGCCCCACTGGAGGGCGGGCCCGCCGTCCGCGGTGGACATGTTCTGGACGCCGAGCACGAGCCCGCTGCCTGCGTTGAGCAGGCGGAATCCGGTCGTGCCCTTGGTGTTCCAGTAGACGGAGTAGTTGAAGCCCTGCGCGTCGTGGAACGGGCCGAGGTTGACGGACGATCCGTTGGCGGTCGCGGTGAAGGCGAGGCCGGTGGTGCCGGTGCGGGTGACCGACGCCGGGTCGAGGACCGGGAGCGAGGACAGGGCGGTGGTGCCGTAGTTGCCGCAGAGGACGACCGGGCCGTAGGTGACCGCGGCGACGTCCGGGTTGTCGTTGGCGGCCCGGAGCGTGATGCGCATGGGCAGTTTGACGGTCACCGTGTCGCCGGAGGCCCAGGCACGGGTGAGGGTGGCGTAACTGCCGGGCGTGGTGGCGATGTTCTGCACCGCGCCGTTGACGCTCACCGTGGCGCCGGAGGTCCAGGCCGGGATGCGGATGCGCATCGACCAGGTGTCGCCCGCGCTGCCGGTGACGGTCAGCGTGGTGGTGTCCTCGGCGGGGTACGCGGTGGTCTGGGTGACCGTCAGGCCGCGCTCGGCCCAGGTGAGGACGGTGGGTACGAAGAGGTTCACGATCAGGGTGGTGCCGTCGCGGAAGTAGACCGAGTCCGCCAGCTTGGTGTTGGACTCCATGCCGGTGCCCTGGCAGCACCAGAAGCTGTCGTAGTCGGTGCTCCAGGTGCCGCCGCCCCAGGCCGGTCCCACGCCCCGCCGGCCGCCGGCCTTCAGCGGGGTGAAGTAGGTGACGTGCCCGTGCGGGTCGGCCGGGTTCTGCGCGCCGACCACGTGGTTGAGCTGGGCGCGCTCGTAGAAGTCGAAGTACGCGGCGTTGGTGGGGTCCAACTGCCAGAGCTCGCGCGTGAGTTTGAGCATGTTGTACGAGTTGCAGAGCTCGCAGTTGTCGTTGGTCAGCTGGGAGGCGATCGCGTCGGGGGCGCGGAAGTGCTCGGCCTGGCTGTTGCCGCCGATGGCGTAGCTGTGCCTGCCGGTGGTGATCGTCCAGGCGTTGGCGGCGATGTCGTGGTAGCGGGTCGTCCCGGTGGCCCGGTACTCCCGGACGGCGCCGATCCACTTGGGCACCTGGGTATTGGCGTGCAGGCCGTTCAGCTGGTCCTGGCCGGCGGCCAGCGGGTCGAACACCGCGGCGTGGTCGAAGCGTTGGGCCACGGTCAGCCACCGGGCGTCCCCGGTCTGCAGGTGGAGGTCGGCCAGGACCTCGTTCATGCCGCCGAACTCGGTGCCCAGGACCGCTTGCTGCTGGCTCTGGGTGAGCCGGCCGGTCCGCTGGTCGACCCAGCCGGCCAGGGCCAGCAGGACGTCGCGGGCCTGGGTGCTGCCCAGGAGGCGCCACACGTCCAGCAGGCCGGCCATGGTCTTGTGGACGCAGTAGTAGGGGACGTTGCCGTTCTTGAGCGAGCCGGACTCGAGCTGGGCGAAGTCGGACTCCGGGAAGCCCGAGAGGTACCCGGGGGAGAACCCGGGGACGGCGTTGTTGGCCTGGCACTTGGCCAGCTCCGCCACCAGGTAGACGGCCTTGTCACGGCAGACGGTGTCGCCCGTTGCGGCGTAGGCCTGCGCCCAGGCGCTGAGGAAGTGCCCCTGCACGTGGGTGCGGAACGGGAACGACGGGGCGTCCCAACCGCCGGTCGCGGTGGCGGCGTTGGTGGAGAGGCGGTGGTTCGCGCGGAAGTTGTACAGCAGACGGTCCGCGTCGACGAAGCGCAGGTACGCCACGGTGCGGTCCTGGTTGTCGCGCAGTCGGCCGGCGGTGAGCCGGACCTGGCCGAGATCGAACGGCTGGGTCGATGAGCCGACGGCTCCGACCGCTCCGGCGGCACCGACTGCTTCGGCGGCCGCCGGAGCTAGGCCGATTCCGACGGCGGGTGCGAGGGCGAGCACGCCGGTCGCCTTGAGCAGACCGCGGCGGTTCAGGGCAGGGGAGGGCATCGCGGGATCTGGTCCTTCCGGGTGGGGGAGGAATCACAGCCGTGTTAGCGCTAACAAGACTGGTCGGACGAATGCGAGCCGACGGGTGGGTGGTGATGCCACGTTTATAGCCCCGGCATCCGAACCCCGTCCAGAGGGACGGCGGGGTGACGGAACAACAGGGCGGCGCTGCCGGTGCGGTCGGCGCGACGGGTGCGCGGGCGACTCCGCGAAAGTCGGTGCAGGCGTCTTGACGTGCCAGGTCTGCCAGGTATTGACTCCGCTCACACCCGGAAGCTCGACCTCCCCGCAGGAGGCGCCGCCCTCGAGGCGGATTGTTAACGCTAACATCGCCGACCCCGGGTGACCACCCACCCCATCCCGAGGAGATCCTCATGCTCGAACGACGTCTCGGCCGCAGGCCGCTGTCCGTGGTGCTCACCGCCGCGGCCGCGGCGGCGGTGGCAGTCGCGCCGATGCTCGTCGCCGCCCCGGCGCAGGCCGCCAGCACCGGCGCCCTGCGCGGCACGGGTTCGGGCCGGTGTCTCGACGTGCCCAACGCCGCTCAGACCGACGGCACCTTCCTGCAGATCTGGGACTGCTCGGGCGGGACCAACCAGCAGTGGACCGCGACGGACAGCGGCCAGCTGACCGTCTACGGCAACAAGTGCCTGGACGTCCCGGGCCATGCCACCACGGCCGGGACCAAGGTGGAGATCTGGTCCTGCACCGGCGGCGCCAACCAGCAGTGGAAGGTGAACGCCGACGGCACGGTCACCGGCGTGGAGTCCGGGCTCTGCCTGGACGTATCGGGCGCCGGCACGGCCAACGGCACGGCGGTGCAGCTCTGGAACTGCACCGGCGCGTCCAACCAGAAGTGGACCGGCCTCTCCGCCGGCAGCGGCGGCTCCTGCGCGCTGCCGTCGACCTACCGGTGGAGCTCGACGGGCGCCCTGGCGCAGCCGGCCAACGGTTGGGCCGCGCTGAAGGACTTCACCGACACCGTCTACAACGGCAAGCACGTGGTCTACGCGACCTACTCGGACGGCTCGTCCTGGCACTCGATGGGGTTCTCGCCCTTCTCGAACTGGTCGGACATGGGCTCGGCCGCCCAGATCGCCATGCCCTCGTCCGCGGTCGCGCCCCAACTGTTCTACTTCGCACCCAAGAACACCTGGGTGCTGGCCTCGCTCGGGTGGGGCACCGCCTGGCCCTTCACCTACCGCACCTCCAGCGACCCGACGAACCCCAACGGCTGGTCCGCCCCGCAGGCGCTGTTCACCGGCAGTCTCCCCAGCGGCACCGGCTCCCCGATCGACCCGACCCTCATCGCCGACGACCAGAACATGTACCTGTTCTTCGCCGGCGACAACGGCAGTATCTACAAGTCGACCATCCCGATCGGCAACTTCCCGGGCAGCTTCGGCTCCTCCTACACCACCGTCATGACCGACACCGTCAAGAACCTCTTCGAGGCCCCGCAGGTCTACAAGGTCCAGGGCCAGAACCAGTACCTCATGATCGTCGAGGCGCGCGGAGCGAGTGAGAACCGCTACTTCCGCTCCTTCACCGCCTCCAGCCTCAACGGTCCGTGGACCGCGCAGGCCGCCACCGAGGCCAACCCCTTCGCCGGCAAGGCCAACAGCGGCGCCACCTGGACCAACGACATCAGCCATGGCGACCTCGTCCGCAACAACCCCGACCAGACCATGACCGTCGATGCCTGCAACCTGCAGATGCTCTACCAGGGCCTGTCGCCCAACGTCCCGTCAGGCACCTCGTACATCCAGCTGCCGTACCGGCCGGGGCTGCTCACCCTGCAGCACTGACCCACCGCCGGGAGACCGGTGAACAGGTGCCGGTGACGGGGGACACGTACGCCCCGGGCGCCGAGGCTGAGCCCGGCGCCCGGGGCGAGCGCGTTGCACCGGGGCAAGCCGGTCCACCCCTGCCGGGCGCCTGCCACGGCTGCGGGCGCGGAGGGCACGGAGGACGCGGACGGTACCGACCGACTGGCGCCTTCGCCGTACGCCTTCGCCGTATGCGGACGCAGCGGCCGACCGGCGCTCGGGCGCTCGGGCGCTGCCGAGTTCGTGGCCGGTGACCGCGCGGGAGCGGTCACGCTGGGTGGCGCGGGCCTCGGCCCTCCGGCGTACGGAGAGGTGTTCCGTACGCCGGAGGGCCGAGAGGAGGAGTGGCTGACCGGTCAGCGGGCGCCGAGGAGGTGCTCCAGGGCGAGCTGGTCGAGCTGTTCGAAGGCCATGCCGCGGCGGGCGGCGGCTTCGACGTCGTACTCCTCGAAGGCGGTGCGGTCGGCGAGCAGGCCGGCCAGGCCGTCCTCGGCGGTGGGGAGGGCGAGGTCGGGCAGGCGGGAGGCGGCGAGGGCGGCCTGCACCTCGGGGTCGGACCGGAAGGCGCGGGCGCGCTCGGCGAGCAGCAGGTAGTTGCGCATGCAGCCGGCGGCCGAGGCCCAGACCCCGTCGAAGTCCTCGGTGCGCGGCGGCTTGAAGTCGAAGTGCTTGGGGCCCTGGTAGCCGGCCGACTCGAGGAGGTCGACCAGCCAGAACGCCTGGCGCAGGTCGCCCGCGCCGAAGCGCAGGTCCTGGTCGTACTTGATGCCGGACTGGCCGTTGAGGTCGATGTGGAAGAGCTTGTCGTGCCAGAGCGCCTGGGCGATGCCGTGCGGGAAGTTGAGCCCGGCCATCTGCTCGTGGCCGACCTCGGGGTTGAGGCCGACCCGGTCGGGGCGCTCCAGCTCGTTGATGAAGGCGAGTGCGTGGCCGACGGTGGGGAGCAGGATGTCGCCGCGCGGCTCGTTCGGCTTGGGCTCGATGGCGAAGCGCAGGTCGTAGCCCTGCTGCTCGACGTACTCGCCGAGCAGGTCGAAGGCCTCCTTGAGCCGGTCGAGTGCGGTGCGCACGTCCTTGGCCGCGCCGGACTCGGCGCCCTCGCGCCCGCCCCAGGCGACGTAGACCTGGGCGCCGAGCTCGGCGGCGAGGTCGATGTTGCGGATGGTCTTGCGGAGCGCGTAGCGGCGGACGTCCCGGTCGTTGGCGGTGAAGGCGCCGTCCTTGAAGACCGGGTGGGTGAACAGGTTGGTGGTGGCCATCGGGACCTTCAGCCCGGCGGCGTCCAGCGCGGTGCGGAAGCGCTTGACGGCCTGCTCACGGGTGGTGTCGGCCGCCCCGAAGGGGATCAGGTCGTCATCGTGGAAGGTCACGCCGTAGGCGCCGAGCTCGGCCAGGCGCTGCACGGCGTCGACCGCGTCGAGGGCGGGGCGGGTGGCGTCGCCGAAGGGGTCCCGCCCCTGCCAACCGACGGTCCACAGACCGAAGGTGAACTTGTCGGCCGGGGTGGGGGAGAGGGTGTCGTCGGGCATGGTGCGGCTCCGAATCGGTCCGAGGGGCGTCTGCGTGGCGGATGAGCGCAAACATGGTTTGTAATGGCGAACAACAAATTAGTATGCCGGAACGCCAGAAGGAACCCCATGGGAGGCAACACATGCCGGAGCAACGCGTCGTGATCGGCGTGGACAGCTCGACGCAGTCCACCAAGGCCCTCGCCGTCGACCTCGACACCGGCGCCGTGCTGGGCCGGGGCCGGGCCCCGCACACCGTCAGCGGTGGCGCCGGCCGGGAGAGCGACCCCGGGCAGTGGTGGGCCGCGTTCGGGCAGGCCGTGGCCGCCACCGGCTGGGCCGACCGCGCCGCCGCCGTCTCGATCGGCGGCCAGCAGCACGGGCTGGTCACGCTCGACGCCGCCGGTGCGCCGGTGCGCCCCGCCCTGCTGTGGAACGACGTCCGGTCCGCCCCGCAGGCCGCCGAGCTGCGGGCCGAGTTCGGCGCCGAGGAGCTGGCCCGGCGCACCGGCAGCGTCCCGACCGCCGCCTTCACCGCCGCCAAGTGGGCCTGGCTGCGCGCCAACGAGCCCGCCGCGGCCGAGCGGACCGCCGCTGTCCGGCTCCCGCACGACTTCCTGACCGAGCGGCTGACAGGCGAGGCCGTCACCGACCGGGGCGACGCCTCCGGCACGGGCTGGTGGGGCCCGGCGGGCTACGACCACGCCGTCCTCGACCGGATCGGGCTCGACCCGGCCGTGCTGCCGCAGGTGCTCGCGCCCGGCGCGCGGGCCGGGACGGTCCGGGAGGGGCTGCCGCTGCGCGCGGGCGCCCTGGTGGCCACCGGCACCGGCGACAACATGGCCGCCGCCCTGGGCCTCGGCCTGCTCCCCGGGCAGCCGGTGCTCAGCCTCGGCACCTCCGGCACGGTCTACGCCGTCGGCCGCACCCGGCCCACCGACCCGAGCGGCACCGTGGCCGGCTTCGCCGACGCGCTCGGCGACTGGCTCCCGCTGGCCTGCACGCTCAACTGCACCCTGGCGGTGGACCGTTTCGCCGCCCTCCTCGGCCGCGACCGGGAGGAGGTCGAGGCCGGCGGCAGCGCCGTGGTCCTGCCCTACCTGGACGGCGAGCGCACCCCGGACCGGCCGGCCGCCTCCGGTCTGGTGCACGGCCTGCGCCAGGACACCACCCCCGGCCAAGTCCTCCAAGCGGCCTACGACGGCGCCGCCCACGCCCTGCTCGCCGCGCTGGACGGTGTGCTGCGCGCGGGCGGCGCGGACCCGGCGGGCGAGGAGCCGCTGCTGCTGATCGGTGGCGGCGCCCGGGGCCGGGCCTGGCAGCAGACCGTCCTGCGGCTCTCGGGCCGGGCCGTCCAGGTGCCCGAGGCGGAGGAGTTGGTGGCCCTCGGCGCCGCCGCCCAGGCCGCCGCGCTGCTCACCGGTGAGCCGGCCGACACGGTCGCGCGCCGCTGGCGGACGGCGGAGGGGCCGGTGCTCGAGGCGGTGAAGCGGGACGAGGAGGCGCTGGAGCGGATCGGGGATACGCTGCGTCGGGCCGGGGCCTTGCAGGGAGACCCCGAGCAGTAGCGGACAGGGGTAGTGGTGGGCAGCAGCGGTGCGACGGGCGGGCCGGCCTCGCAGCAGGACATGCGGCGGCAGAACCTCGCGGTCGTGCTCGGCGCGGTGGCCCGGCACGCCCCGCTGTCGCGGGCGGACGTGGCCGGGCGGGTCGGGCTCACCAGGGCGGCCGTCTCCTCGCTGGTGGACGAGCTGATCGCCCGTGGGGCGCTGACCGAGGCGGCGGCCACGGCCACCGGGCGGGTGGGGCGGCCCGGGCGTGCGCTGGCGGTGAGCGGGCACGGGCCGGCCGGGCTCGGGCTGGAGATCGGGGTCACGCACCTCGGTGCGTGCGTGGTGGACCTGCGCGGTGAGCCCCGGGTCTGGCTCCGGGTGGAGCAGGCCAACGCGGGCCGCCCCGCCGGGCAGGTGCTCGCCGAGGCCGCCGCGCTGGCCGCCGAGGCGCAGGCCGAGGCCGAGGCGCTCGGCCTGCGGATCGAGGGCCGGGTGCTGGCCGTGCCCGGGGTGGTGCCCAACGGGGTGGGCGGGCTGGTGGAGCGTGCGCCCAACCTCGGCTGGCGCGGCGTCAGGATCGCCGAGCACTGGCCCGACCCGGCCGCCGCTCCCGAACCGGAGAACGAGGCCAATCTCGGCGCGCTGGCCGAGTTCTGGCACGCCGAACCGGTGGAGACCTTCGTGCACGTCTCCGCCGAGGCCGGCATCGGCGCCGCCCTGGTGATCGAAGGGCGGCTGTTCCGGGGTGCCCGGGGCTTCGCCGGTGAGCTCGGGCACGTCCCCGTCCACCCGGACGGCCCCGACTGCGCCTGCGGGGCCCGGGGCTGCCTGGAGCAGTACGCGGGCGAGCAGGCCGTGCTGCGCGAGGCCGGCCTGGCGCAGCACGGTACGGGCGACCCGGTCGCGCTGCTGGCCGAGCGGGCGGGCGCCGGGCACGAGCCCACCCTGCGGGCCCTGGCACGCGCGGGCCACGCGCTCGGCCTCGCCCTCGCCTCCGCCGTGGAGCTGATCGACCCGGACGGCCTCGTGCTCGGCGGCGCCTACGCCGAACTCGCCGACTGGCTGCTGCCGTCCGTCCGCGCCGAACTGGCCGCCCGGGTCACCGTCCGGCCCTGGGCCCCGGAGGCGCTGCGCCCGTCCGAGCTCGGCCGGCGCGGCCCGCTGCTCGGCGCGGCACTGACCACGGTGCGGCGGATCATCGCCGACCCCACCCTGCTGGCCGCCGACTGACCGTCAGCGGGGCGAGGTCGGTGCGACCGCGCTGTCGCCGACGGTGCGTCAGGCCGGTCGTGGTCGAGGACCAGCATCCCGGGGAGCCATGGGATGAATGCAGTGGAGATGGGCGCCGCCGTTCCGGGTGTTTGTGAAGACAGGGACCAAATCCCTTGTGAAGGCTACCGGTTCGCCTGTGGGGTGTGGTTGGCTTTGCCGGGTGATCCCATGTCTAGGGAGCGGTCTGGCCGAACAGGCGGCGCTGGATCTCCCGTCGGTAGTCCTCCAGGGTCCGGTCGAGGTGGACGGCCGTGGCGGCCGCCGCCTCGTCCGGGCGGCCGTCGCGGATGGCCCGGAAGATCGCCTCGTGCTCCTCGACGGCGGCCTGGGCGCCCTCGCCGAGCATGTCGTGGATGCCGATGGCGCTGGACTGGCGCTGGAGCCGGCGGGCGTCGCGCACGGCGCTGAGCAGGAAGGTGTTGTGCGAGGCGGTGGCCACGGCGGTGTGGAAGTCCTCGTCGCCCTGGTTGAACACCTCGACCTGGCCGTGCACCACTCCGTGCCGGCACTGCTGCATGGCGAGCTCGATGGTGCGCAGCTCCGCCGGGGTGGCCCGGGTGGCCGCCAGGCTGGCTGCGGCCGTCTCCTGGACCTTGCGGAAGTCGAACAGCATCAGGACGTGGTCGAGGTCGACCGGTCGGAAGAAGCCGCCCCAGCGGCTGGTGATCAGCATGCCCTCGTCGTCGGCGACGAACAGGCCGCGCCCCTTGTGCGCCCGGACCCGGCCGAGTGCGGAGAGGATCTTGACGGCCTCCCGCACCACCGCCCGGCTGGTGTCGAGCGTCTTGGCCAGGTCGACCTCGGTGGGCAGCCGGTCGCCCGGGGCCAGGCGGGCCGCGGCGATGTACTCGAGGATCTGCTCCGACACGATCTCGTACCCGGGGCGGTAGTCCTTCCGTTCCCCGCCCGTGGTGGCCTGCACGGGTAGGGCCGGTCCGGCCGCGGGTGTGTCGTTCATCTGTCCTGCCTCCGGGATGCCTGGCGGGTGGGGTCGCTGGTCGCTGTGGAGCCGGCTCATCGTAGCGCAGGGGTTGATGAGTCGTACTCATTCCGGGTCGGCTTGCCAAGCAGACTTGGAGAACAAAAAGGAACAGAGTGCAGGATTTGCCGTGAAACAAGGGGGATTGAGTCTGCGCAGACCCTTGACGACCGTGTCGATAGGGCGGCTAATTTATCCCCGAAGGCGGCAACGGAACGGCCGCATCCCCCACCTCCCGACCAGTTCGGGCCTCTGTAGTGGAGTCGCTCATGAGCGTCGACAAGAGACGACCGGTGCTGTTGGCCGCCTGCGCGGCCGCCCTGGCCATGACCGTGGCCGCCTGCGGCAGTGGTGCTCCGGCCAAGGCGGGCGGGGCGCTGACGGTCTGGGTGGACGCGACCCGGGTGGCCGCCGCGAAGCAGTACCAGGCGCTGCACCCGGAGGTGAAGCTGGACATCGTCAGCTACGACGGCGACGCCAACGGGTCGAACTACCTCCAGACCAAGGTCCAGCTCTTCAACCGCACCGGCAAGGGCTGGCCCGACGTGGTCTTCAGCTCGCAGAACAACGAGGCCACCTGGGCGGTGGACGCCGGCTTCGCGGCCCCGCTCGACAAGGGCCTGGTCCCGGCCGACACCCTGGCCGGGTTCGCCAAGGGCGCCAACGACGTCTGCACCGTGGACGGCACCCTCTACTGCCTGCGCAACGACCTCTCGCAGGCGGTGCTCTGGTACAACGAGCCGCTGATGAAGCAGTTCGGCTACACCGTCCCGAAGACCTGGGAGGAGTACCAGAAGCTCGGGGAGAAGGTGGCCGCCGAGCACCCCGGCTACCTGGTGGGCGACGCCGGTGACTCCTACACTCCCGAGATCTACCTCTGGGCGAGCAAGTGCGAGGCCAACCACATCACCGGCCCCAAGGCCGTCACGGTGAACACCGGCGGCGAGGGCTGCACCAGGATGGCCGCCCTCATGGACGGGCTGATCAAGAACAGGTCGATGTCCGTCAGCGGCGTCTTCAGCACCGACTTCGGCAAGAACCAGGCCGCCAAGGTGCTGCTCATGCCCGGCCCGGCCTGGTACGGCGGGGCGGTGTTCCGGGACACCCTCAAGACCGCGCCGAAGACGATCGGCGTCGCTCCGATACCCCAGTGGCAGGGCGACACCGCGCCCGCCACCGGCAACGTCGGCGGCGGCACCTGGCTGCTCTCCAAGCACTCCGCCCACCAGAAGGCCGCCACCGACTTCCTGACCTGGGTCACCACTGACAACGCGTACCAGGGCGAGAAGGCCCCCGGCTTCCCGGCCTACGCGCCCGCCGCCGAGAACTGGCTGAAGGCGCAGGCCGCCGCCGGCTACCTGGTGGGCGACCTCGGCGCCCTCAAGGACGCCTCCTCGCAGGTGTGGCCCGGCTGGGGCTCGGGCCAGTTCAGCCAGGAGAGCGTCTGGGCCGCCACCGTCAAGCCCGGCCTGACGCAGGGCCAGAGCATCGCCTCCCTGCTGCCCGCCTGGCAGGACTCGATCGTCAAGCACGCCGAGTCGTTCGGCTACAAGGTCTCCTCGTGACCGCGACCGCCTCCCCGGTCGACCCCGGCCGGCGCCGCGGTGGCGCTGGCCGGAGCCGGGCCGGCCTGGCCTTCGTGGCCGCCTACACGCTGCTGCTGGTCGCCTTCGGCGCCGTGCCGACCTGCTACGCGATCTGGTTCGCCTTCACCGACGCGGGCGGCGGCTTCACCGGCTTCGCCAACTTCGTCACCACGGCACGGGACTTCCGGTTCGCCGACTCGGTCGGCCACGTGGCCCTCTACCTGGTGTGCTGGCTGCTCTCGCTGGTGGTGTTCGTGGTGGGCCTGGCCCTGATGCTGCACCGCCTCTCCTCGGGGCCGGTCAGCCGGACACTGCGCTTCCTCTACTACATCCCCGGGGCGCTGGCCGGCGCCGCGAGCGTGCTGGTCTGGCTGTTCATGCTCGACCCGACGGTGAGCCCGGTCAGTGCGCTGCTCGGGGCCCTCGGCTTCGACACCTTCGGCCAGGTCATCGCCCCGGGCAACCTGCCGGTGCTGTTCACCGCCATCGCGTTCTGGACGGGCGCGGGCGGCTGGATCGTGGTGATGTACGGCGCGCTCGACAACATCCCGCAGGACGTCATGGAGGCCGCGCGGATCGACGGCGCGGGCGCCTGGCAGACCGCCTGGCACGTGCAGATCCCGATGCTGCGCAAGTGGATCGTCTACATGGTGATCCTGGCCTTCGCGGGCGGCGCCCAGCTCTTCGTCGAGCCGCAGCTGCTCTCGCTCGCCAGCGTGGGCGTGGCCGGGCGCGACTACTCGCTCAACCAGCTGACCTACGACTTCGCCTTCCAGCTGAACAACGTCAACGGCGCGGCCGCGGTCTCCATGGAGCTCCTGGTGGTCAGCCTGTCGGCCGCCGGTCTCTTCGTCGCACGGTCGGGGTTCTTCGATGCCGATTGAGACTCTCGCCCGCCGGGCGCCCCAGCGGCTGCTGACCGGCGCCGTCCTCGCCGCCTTCGCGGTGTTCTTCGTGCTGCCGGTGCTCTGGCTCGTCCTCGCGGCGACCAAGACCGACCAGCAGCTGGTGCACGACCAGCCGCTCTCCTTCGGCTCCTGGCAGGCGCTGGCGGACAACTGGCACGCGCTGACCGCCTTCCAGGACGGTGCGATCCTGCAGTGGCTCGGCAACTCGGCCGTCTACGCGGCGATCTCGCTGGTCATCACCCTCTGCGTGTCGGTCCCGGCCGGCTACGCGCTGGCGATGACCGAGTTCCGCGGCCGGCGGGCCCTGCTGGTCGCCACCCTGGTGGTGATGCTGATGCCGAGCGCCACGCTGGTGGTGCCGCTGTTCCTGGAGCTCAACGCGGCGAGCCTGATCGGCACCATGTGGTCGATCATCCTGCCGTACGCGTTCTACCCGTTCGGGGTGTACCTCACGTACATCTACTTCAGCACCGCCGTGCCCAAGGACCTGCTGGCGGCGGCGCGGATGGACGGCTGCTCCGAGTTCGGTGTGTTCCGCCACCTCGCCCTGCCGCTGGCCACCCCGGTCGTCGCGCTGGTCGGCTTCTTCAGCTTCGTCGCCAACTGGACCAACTACTTCCTGCCCTACGTGATGCTCCCCGAGAGCGACCAACTGCCCGTCCAGGTGGGTGTCGGCAACCTGCTCAGCAGCGTGCCGCAGTTCAACCCGGCCGCCGGCGACCTCGCGGTCGAGCGCCCGCAGCTCGCCCTCGCCACGCTCGTGGCCATCACCCCGGTGCTGGTCGTCTTCCTCTTCGCCCAGCGCTTCCTGGTCAGCGGGATGCTCGCCGGCGCCACCAAGGAATGACGCCCCCTCGATTGGAGACCCGCCGCATGACCACCAGCCCCACCGACCCCGTACCGCCCGAGATCCGGGCCGGGGTGCCGCTGCTCGAACCGCCCGGCTGGGCGGTGGCGCAGCGGGCGCTGTTCGACCTGCTCGACCACGGCTGGCGCAGGTTCGCCCGGGACTTCACCGGCCCCGACGGCCGGCTGAACTACACCGGCCGGCTGACCACCCGGGACGGTGTGGACGACTTCTACGAGGTGTTCTTCAACTGGCCCCAGCTCTACCTGCTCGGCGGCGCCGACGACCTGCTGGCCGCCAGTGCGAAGCACTGGGAGGGCGTGACCGAACACCTCACCGAGCTGGGCATGCTCAAGGACGAGTACGAGCGCGGCTACGACTGGTTCCACCAGGGCGAGAGCCTGCTGCTGCTCTACTTCCTCTGCATGGCCGACCCCGAGCGCTGGTCGGAGCGCGCCCTGCGGTTCGCCGAGCTGTACGTCGACCCGGCGCACGGCAACTACGACCCCACGGCCCGCATCGTCACCCGCCCGCACAACGGCAGCGACCCCGACCGGCAGGGCCTGTCCGACGGCGAGGTCTACCCGTGGCTGCCGAAGGAGGCGGCGACGTACGGCTACCCGCTCGAATGGCTCCCCGAGGCGCAGGACGGCCCGTACCCGCTGGACTCGGACCCGCGGCTCGGCGCGCAGATGCGCGAGCGGATGGGCGTCGGCGACACCGCGGTCAACCTCGCGGTGGCCGGCCTGGTGCTCAACGCGTGGATCCTCTCCGGCGAGCAGCGCTACCGCGACTGGATCGCCGAGTACGTCGGCGCCTGGCGCGAGCGCACCGAGGCGAACGGCGGCGTCCTCCCGGACAACGTGGGCCCGGACGGCGTGGTCGGCAGCCGGCTCGAAGGCCGCTGGTACGGCGGCCACTACGGCTGGTCCTGGCCGCACGGCTGGCACAGCGTGGGCCACGCGGCCTGCGTGGCGGCCCTCGCCGCGGCGGTCTCCACCGGGGAGGACGACTACCTCTCGATGGTCGGGACCACGCTCGACGAGATGATCTCCCGGGCCAAGGTGATGCCGCATGCCGAGGCGGACTCCAGCCTGCCGTCCAAGTGGGCGGTCGAACTCGCCGGGGACTTCGACAAGCCGACGCTGCACCTGCCGTTCCGGCACGACGACTCGGGCTGGTTCGACTACAACCCCGTCACCCTGCCGGTGCCGATCGCGCTCTGGCACCACAGCGCCTCCGAGCAGGACCGCGCCCGGATCGAGAGGCTGCGCGAGGCGGACCCGCTCGACTGGAGCACCGTGCGCCCGTTCCGGGCCAAGGAGGAGTCCGGGCACGAGAAGGCCTGGTTCGCCTTCCTGGCCGGCGACGACCCCGGCTACCCCGAGCGGATCCTCGCCGCCGCGCAGGCGCAGGTGCGCCACCGGCTGCGGCGGATCGACCGCTACCGCGACCTGGACGTGGCCGAGGCCGACATCCACGTGTGGCAGCAGTGCAACCCGGTGGCCACCGAGGCCCTGGTCCAGCTGACCTGGGGCGGCCCCCAGGTGCTCTACAACGGCAGCATCCAGCAGGCCCGGCTGCGCTACCACGACGCCCAGGCCCGCCGTGCGGGGCTGCCGCAGGACGTGGCGGCCCTGGTCACCTCCATCGACCCCGAGGCGACCACCGTCGAACTGGTCAACCTCTCGCCCTCGGCGGAGCGCACGGTGATCGTCCAGGCGGGCGCCCTGGCCGAGCACACCATCACCTCCGTCCGGTACACGACCTGTACGGACGAGGGCTGGATCGGTGACATGTACGACTACGGTCACACCGAGCCGGTGGTCGGGGAGGCGGAAGCGGCCTACGAGGGCGCCTTCCTGACGGTCCGTCTGCCCGCGTCCACCCGGATCCGGCTGACGCTGCGGCTCGAACTCCGCACCCGCACGCCCAGTTACCGCTCGCCCTTCGGCGGCCTGAACGAGGAGTCGGCATGAAGCGCTTCGCCCAGAGCATCAGGCTGCGACCCGAGCACCGCGAGAAGTACCTCGAACTCCACTCCGCCGTCTGGCCGGGGGTCGAGGCGGCCCTGCACCGGGCGCGGATCCGCAACTACAGCATCTACCTCCACGGTGACGTGCTCTTCGCCTACTTCGAGTACCACGGCGAGGACTTCGAGGCCGACCTGGCCGTGCTGGAGGCCGACCCCGAGACCCAGGAGTGGTGGACGCACACCGACCCCTGCCAGGAGCCCTGGCCCGACCGGGGCGACTCCCGCCAGTGGACGGAGCTCACCGAGGTCTGGCACCTCGGCGAGCCCGGGGGCGGCGCGTGAGCGCCGCCGGGCTGATCGACGCCCACCACCACCTGTGGGACCTCGAGCAGCGCCCGCAGGCCTGGCTCGAGGAGCCCGGCCTGGCACCGATCCACCGCACCTTCACCCCGGACGACCTGCGCGCCACCGCCACCCAGGAGGTGGCGGGCCGCCGGCTGCACGGCACGGTGGTCGTGCAGTGCATCCCGGACGTGCCCGAGACCGAGGACCTGCTCGCGCTCGCCGCACGGGAGCCGCTGATCGCCGCCGTGGTCGGCTGGGCGGACCTCACCGACCCCGCGGTCGGTGAGGTGCTCGACCGGCTGCTCGCCTGGCCGGGCGGCGGGTACCTGCGCGCGGTGCGCCACCTGGTGCAGGGCGAGTCGGACCCCGCATGGCTGCAACACCCGGAGGTGGAACGGGGGTTGGCGGCGCTGCAGCAGCGCGGTCTGGGCTACGACGTGCTCATCCGCGAGCACCAGCTCGACCAGGCCGTGCGGCTCGCCGAGCGCTTCCCCGGCCTGCCCCAGGTGCTCGACCACGCGGGCAAGCCGGACATCGCCGGCGGCGCCCTGGGGGAGTGGGAGAGCGGGCTGCGCCGACTGGCCGGGCACCCCCAGGTGGTCTGCAAGGTCTCCGGGCTGATCACCGAGGCCGACCACCGGAGCTGGACCACCGCCGACCTCCGGCCCGTCTGGGACGTCCTGCTGAGCGCCTTCGGCCCCGAGCGCCTGATGTTCGGCTCGGACTGGCCGGTGGCGAACCTCGCGGGCGGCTGGAACCGCTGGGCCGCCACCGTGGACGAACTGCTCGCCGGGCTCTCCGCCGACGAGACCTCGGCGATCCTCGCGGGCACCGCGACCGCCTTCTACCGCCTCACCCGTGCCGAAGAGACCCTGGAGTCACGATGACGCTCGCTGTTCGTTACACAGCCGCCCGGACGCTGGACACGGCCCCGGCCGTGACGGTGGAGCCCGGCCCGGGGGAGGTGCTGCTGGCCCCCGCGTACGTGGGGATCTGCGGTACCGACCTGCACATCTTCCACGGTGACATGGACGCCCGGGTGAGCGTGCCGGCGGTGCTCGGCCACGAGATGTCCGGCCGGGTGCTGAAGGTCGGCGCCGGGGTGACCGACTGGCGGGCCGGGGACGCGGTGACGGTGATGCCGCTGCACTGGGACGGCACCTGCCCGGCCTGCCTGGCGGGGCATCAGCACATCTGCCGGCAGCTGGACTTCATCGGCATCGACTCGCCGGGCGCGATGCAGCAGCGCTGGACGGTGCCCGCCGACACGCTGGTGCGCCTGCCGCAGTCGCTGGCGTTGGACAGGGCGGCGCTGGTGGAGCCCACCGCGGTGGCCGTGCACGACGTCGGGCGGGCCGGGGTGCGGGCGGGTGAGCGGGTGGTCGTGGTGGGCGGCGGCCCGGTCGGCGTGCTGATCGCGCTGGTGGCGCGGGCAGCCGGGGCCGAGGTGCGGGTGGTGGAGCTGAGCGCCCACCGGCGCAAGCTGGCCGAGGAGTTGGGGCTCACCACGTGGGATCCGGCGGCGGGTGACGTCGTCGAGGCCGTGCAGGAGTGGTCCGGGGGCGCGGGCGCGGAGGTCGCCTTCGAGGTCTCCGGTGCGGCGGGCGGGGTGGAGACCGCGGTGGAGGTGCTGGGGGCGCGGGGGAGGCTGTGCCTGGTGGCGATCCACTCCCGGCCGCGGGAGGTGAACCTGCACCGCTTCTTCTGGCGTGAACTCACCCTGGTGGGGGCCCGGTTGTACGACCGCGCCGACTTCGAGCGGGCGGTGGAGCTGGTCGCCGACGGTACCGTCCCGGCCGAGCGGCTGATCAGCAGGGTCGTGCCGCTGGCCGAGGCGCCGGCGGCGTTCGCGGCCCTGGAGGGCGGCGGCGACGTGATGAAGATCCTGCTCGACTGCACCGACGGCACCGAGGGGGCGGCCGCGTGAACGCCTTCGACCTGACCGGACGGCTCGCCGTCGTCACCGGTGCCCGGCGCGGCATCGGCCGGGCCATGGCCCGCGCCCTCGCCGAGGCCGGGGCGGACGTCATTGGTGTGAGCGCTCACATAGAGGCCGGCAGCGAGGTCGAGAAGGACGTCCTCGCCGCCGGCCGCAGCTTCGAGGCGATCCGCGCCGACTTCGCCGACCCCGAGGCCGTACGCGCCCTGGGGGCGGACCTGGCGGGGCGGGAGCGGCCGGTGGACATCCTGGTCAACAACGCCGGCACCATCCGCCGCGCGCCGGCCGCCGAACACTCCGACGACGACTGGGACTTGGTGCTCCAGGTCAACCTGAGCGCGCAGTTCGCGCTGGCCCGGGCGGTGGGCGGCGCGATGGTGGCGCGCGGCCAGGGCAAGATCATCTTCACGGCCTCGCTGCTCAGCTTCCAGGGCGGCATCACCGTCCCCGGCTACACCGCCGCCAAGCACGGCGTCGCCGGGCTGACCAAGGCGCTGGCCAACGAGTGGGCCGGCCGCGGCGTCAACGTCAACGCCATCGCGCCCGGCTACATCGCCACCGACAACACCCAGGCCCTGCAGGCCGATCCGGTGCGCAGCCGGGCGATCCTGGACCGGATCCCGGCCGGCCGCTGGGGGCGGGCAGACGACCTGGCCGGGGCCACGGTCTTCCTGGCCTCGGCCGCCGCCGCGTACGTCCACGGCACCGTCCTGCCCGTCGACGGCGGATGGCTGGGCCGGTGACCGGCGCACTGGCCGCCGTACTGGGCGGCACCCGGGTGGTACCGGTGCTGGCCGTGCACGACCCGGCCACCGCCGCACCGCTGGCCGAGGCGCTCAGCGCGGGCGGCGCCAGGTGTGCCGAGGTCACCTTCCGCACCCCGGGTGCCGAGTCGGCGCTCAAGGCGATGGCGGCCCACGGCGGCCTCGCCGTCGGCGCCGGCACCGTCCTCACCCCCGAGCAGGCGCGGCGCGCGGTCGCGGCCGGGGCCCGCTTCGTGGTCTCACCCGGCTACGACGAGGAAGTCGTCGCCACGTGCCGGGAGTTGGGGGTGCCCGTGGTGCCCGGCATCGCCACCCCCACCGAACTGATGCGGGCCCTGCGCGCCGGGCTCGACACCGTCAAGCTCTTCCCCGCCGAACCGCTCGGCGGAATCCCGGTGCTGCGCGCCCTCGCCGCGCCCTTCCCCGCGGTGCGCTTCGTGCCGACCGGCGGGATCGGCGTCGACCAGCTGCCCGGCTACCTCGCCGAGCCCGCCGTACTCGCCGTGGGCGGCAGCTGGCTGGCGACCCCCGGGCACCTGGCCGAGGGCGACTACCCGGCCATCCGCCGGCTGACGGCCGAGGCCGTGGCAGTGGGTGCGCCATGACCGAGGTGGTGGCCCTCGGCGAGGTCATGCTCCGCTTCGACCCGGGCGAGGGCAGGATCAGCACCGCCCGCACCTTCCAGGTCTGGGAGGGCGGCGGCGAGTACAACGTCGCCCGGGCGCTGCGTCGCTGCTTCGGGCGGCGGACGGCCGTCGTCACCGCGCTCGCCGACAACCCGGTGGGCCGGCTGGTCGAGGACCTCGTGCTGCAGGGCGGGGTCGACACCTCGCTGATCCGCTGGGTGCCCGACGACGGCGCCGGCCGCGCCGCGCGCAACGGCCTCAACTTCGTCGAGCGCGGCTTCGGCAGCCGCGGCGCCCTCGGCGTCAGCGACCGCGCCCACACGGCGGCCTCCCAGCTGCGCGAGGGCGAGGTCGACTGGGACGCGGTCTTCTCCCCGGGGGTGCGCTGGTTCCACACCGGCGGCGTCTTCGCGGGCCTGTCCGACACCACCGCCGGCCTCGCCGAGGAGGCCATGACGGCCGCCCGCCGCCACGGACTCACCGTCTCCTACGACCCCAACTACCGCCCCAGCCTCTGGGCCGGCCGGGGCGGACCGGAGCGGGCCCGGGAGACCGACCTGCGCCTGGCCCGGCACGCCGACGTCATCGTCGGCGCACTCGGCCTGGCGGGCCGCCACCCAGGCGTCGAGCGGCTCGGGGCGGAGGAGGTGCCGGACGCCCTGGCGGCGGTGGCCGCCCTGCTGCCCGGGGCGCGGGTGCTGGCGACCACCCTGCGCGAGGTCCCCTCCGCCGGCGTCAACGACTGGGGCTCGGCCGCCTGGTCGGCGAAGACCGGCTACCTGGCCGGTCCGTCGATGCCCGGCCTGCATGTCCTGGACCGGATCGGCTCCGGTGACGCCTTCGCCGCCGGACTGATCCACGGCCTGCTCGCCGCGACCTCGCTGGAGGGCGCCCTCGCCTACGGCACCGCCCTCGGCGCCCTCACGATGACCACGCCCGGTGACAGCGCCACGGCCTCGCCGGCCGAGATCGAGGCGCTGATCGCGGGCGCCACCGCGGCGGTCAGACGCTGACCGCCACGCACCGGCGGGTCTCCGGCGCCGACGGAAGCAGCCCGCGCCGCGGGATGCGGAAGACGGCGAACAGGCCTCCTGCGGCCTCGACTTCGACGGTCAGGAAGCCGCAGGTCCATCCGATGTCTTGAAGGGGAGTCCCCATGAAATTGCTTCGGGTCGGAGCGCCGGGCGCAGAGGCCCCGGCGGTCCTCGGTGCGGACGGGCGGCTGTTCGGCCTCTCGGAGCTGACCGCCGACATCGACGGGGCGTTCCTCGCCGAGGGCGGGATCGAGCGGGCCCGGGAGGCGCTGGCCGCCGGCCGGCTGCCCGAGCTCGACCCGCGTGATCTGCGGGTGGGGGCGCCGGTCGCCCGTCCGGGCAAGGTGGTCTGCGTCGGCCTCAACTACCGCGACCACGCGCAGGAGACCGGCGCGGCCGTCCCGGGCCGCCCGGTGATCTTCATGAAGGACCCGGCCACCGTGGTCGGCCCGTACGACGAGGTGCTGATCCCGCGCGGCTCGGTCAAGACGGACTGGGAGGTGGAGCTCGCGGTCGTGATCGGCCGCCGGGCGCGCTACCTGGCCGACCCGGCCGAGGCGGCCGGGTGCATCGCGGGCTTCGCGATCAGCAACGACGTCTCGGAGCGGGAGTTCCAGCTCGAGTACTCCCCGCAGTGGGACCTCGGCAAGTCCTGCGAGACCTTCAACCCGCTCGGGCCCTGGCTGGTCACCCCGGACGAGGCGGGCGACCCGCAGGCCCTCGGCCTGCGACTGGCCGTCAACGGCGAGCTCCGCCAGAACGGCCACACCAAGAACATGATCTTCCAGGTCGGGTACCTCGTCCACTACCTCAGCCAGTACCTGGTGCTCAACCCGGGCGACGTCGTCAACACCGGCACACCCGCCGGTGTGGCCCTCGGGCTGCCCGGCACCCCGTACCTGCGCGCGGGCGACACCGTCACCCTGTCCATCGACGGCCTGGGCACCCAGCGCCAGCGCTTCGTGGACGCGTGAGGAGCACCACGATGACCGAACTCGAAGGGCTGGCAGCGCTGGTCACCGGCGGCGGCTCCGGCATCGGCCTGGCCACCGCCACCCTGCTGGCCGACCGCGGCGCACGGGTGGCCGTGCTGGACCTGGATCCGGCCGCCGTGAAGGAGCCGCTGCTCGGCTTCACCGCCGACGTCGGCGACGACGCCTCCGTCCGGTCCGCCGTCGAGGCGGCGGCCGAGGCGCTCGGCGGGATCGACCTGGTGGTCAACTGCGCGGGCATCGGCGCCGTCGGGACGGTGGCGGACAACCCGGACGAGCAGTGGCAGCGTGTACTGGAGGTCAACCTGCTCGGCGTGGTCCGCACCACCCGGGCCGCCCTGCCGCACCTGCGCCGGTCCGCGCACGCCTCGGTGGTCAACACCGGCTCGATCGTCGTCACCACCGGCCTGCCGCAGCGCGCGCTGTACGCGGCGAGCAAGGGGGCCGTCCACGCCCTCACCCTGGCGATGGCCGCCGACCACGTCCGCGAGGGCATCCGGGTCAACTGCGTCAACCCCGGCACCGTCGACACCCCGTGGGTCGGACGGCTGCTGGCCGCCGCCGAGGACCCGGCGGCCGAGCGCGCCGCGCTCGACGGTCGCCAGCCGCACGGCCGCCTGGTCACCGCCGAGGAGGTGGCCGCCGCCATCGTCTACCTGTCCTCTCCGGCCGCGGCCTCCGTCACCGGCACCGCCCTCGCGGTGGACGGCGGGACGGCCGGCCTCCGACTGCGTTCCGACCAGAGGAAGTGACGATGCGCCGGCACACCCTCGGCCCCGGGCCGGTACGCGTCAGTGAACTCGCCTTCGGGGCGGCCGGGATCGGCAACCTGTTCACGCCGGTGGGCGAGGAGCAGGCCGAGCAGGCGGTGGCCGCGGCCTGGGAGAGCGGCGTGCGGTACTTCGACACGGCGCCGCACTACGGCCTCGGGCTCTCCGAACGCCGGCTCGGCGCCGCGCTGCGGTCCTGGCCGCGCAGCTCGTACGTGCTGTCCACCAAGGTCGGCCGGCTCCTGGAGCCGGTGCCGTGCGTCGGTGACGACCTCGCCGACGGCTTCGCCGTCCCCGCCACCCACCGGCGCCGGTGGGATTTCAGTGCCGAGGGCGTGCGCCGCTCGCTGGCGGGCAGTCTGGAGCGCCTGGGCGTGGACCGGATCGACATCGCCTACCTGCACGATCCGGACGACCACGCCGAGTGGGCCCTCGGCGAGGCCTACCCCGAGCTCGAACGCCTGCGCGCCGAAGGGGTGCTGGGGGCGATCGGGGTCGGCATGAACCAGGCCGAGCTGCCCAGCCGGTTCGTCCGCGAGACGGACATCGACGTGGTCCTGCTGGCCGGCCGCTACAGCCTGCTCGACCAGCGCGGCCTCGCCGAGCTGCTGCCGCTGGCCGCCGAGCACGGCGTCGGCGTCGTCATCGGCGGGGTCTTCAACTCGGGCCTGCTCGCCGACCCGCGCCCCGGCGCCACCTTCGACTACGCCGCCGCTCCGCCCGAAGTACTCGGCCGGGCAATGGAGTTGAAGGAGGTCTGCGAGCGCCACGGGGTGCCGCTGCGGGCCGCCGCGCTGCGCTTCCCGTTCGGCCACCCGGCGGTGGCGAGCGTCCTGGTCGGCACCCGCAGTGCCGAGGAGGCCCGGGACGCCGCCGCCCTGCTGCAGTGCCCGGTCCCGGCGGCGTTGTGGGCGGAGCTGGGCGAGCGCGGGCTGCTGCCGCCCGGCGTCCCGACCCCGGCGGAGGTGGGCTGACGGATGTCGCCCCGGATGGTTCGTGTCACTCTCCTGGCGACTCTCGCAGTTGTCATCGGATGGATGACATGTTAGAACGGATTCAGGTGAAGCGCACTGGCACCCACAGTCCTGGAGGTGTTTCGCATGCTGATGCGCACTGACCCGTTCCGCGAGCTGGACCGTCTGACCCAGCAGTTCCTGGGTGCGAACGGCACTTGGTCCCGGCCCGCCCCGATGGCGCTGGACGCCTGCCGTGTCGGGGACGAGTACGTGATCTGCTTCGACCTGCCGGGTGTGGATCCGGGGGCGATCGACATCGACGTCGAGCGGAACATGCTGACCGTCAAGGCCGAGCGCCGTCCCCGCCACCAGGGCGAGGATGTGAAGTGGGAGCTGTCCGAGCGCCCGCTCGGCGTGTTCTCCCGGCAGGTCATGCTCTCCGACACCCTCGACCCGGAGGGGATCAGCGCCGACTATGACGCCGGCGTGCTGACCCTGAAGATCCCGGTCGCCGAGAAGGCCAAGCCGCGCAAGATCGCGATCAGCCACCCCGGCGAGCGCAAGCAGATCCGGGCCTGACCCCTCCCGACCGGGCCGCCCCGCGCAGCCTCCTCCCCCTCCGGAGGTCGCGCGGGGCAGCCCCACCGGAGACCTGGATCTCATCGAAGAGGGACCTGACCCTGTGCGACCCCAACGCTTCGAGCGACTGCTCCTGGACGCCGCCACCTCGATCCCCGGCGTCACGGCCCAGACGCTCGCCGCCGCCGGCCACACCGCCCATCCGTACGGCATCGCCGTCCAAGCGGCAGGCCGCACCACGCGATGGCAGATCGTCGCCGCGCACCAGGGCGACGACTACGCCCGCCCCGAACCCGCCCCCACCCTGGGCGAACGCCTGCCCGAACCGCCGCTCGCGGCCGTCACCACCGATCCGGCGACCGTCGAACAGGCCCTGGTCGCCGCGGTCCTGCGCGGTGACCAGGGCGAGATCCGCGCCGTCGCCCCGTACTCGCAGCGTCCGGACCCACCCGCGGTGGCCTACGGAGCCACCTTCGACCTGTACTCCGGAGCCCGGATCTACCTCAACGCGATCAGCTGAGCTCCGGGGGCGCCCGCGGCCGTCCCTCCGCTCCGGACTCCGGACGGTCGACGCCGGCTCCGGTGCCGGTGGCTACGTCTCGACCTCGGAAGTCGGGAGCGCTCCCTCGGCCAGGCGGTCCCGCAGCCACCGCTCGGTGGTGTTGATGTGCATCAGGGCTGCGGCCTGGGCGAGGCTCGGGTCGCGGGCGGCGAGGGCCTCGTAGATCGCCTCGTGCTCGGCTATGGTCCGCCCGGCCGCGTCCTGCTCGAGCAGTCCGCGCCACACCCTGGCCCGCAGGGTCCGCCCGGAGATGTGCTCCAGCAGCGTGGTCAGCGTCTCGTTGCCGGTGGCGGACACCACCGCACGGTGGAAAGCCGCGTCGTGCACCGTCAGCAGCTCCATGTCGTCGCGCGCGGCCCGCATCGCCGACAGGTGGTGCTCGACCTGGGCGAGGCTCTCGGCGGTGACCCGGGTGGCGGCGAGAGCGGTGGCGGCAGGTTCGAAGAGCCTGCGCACCTCGGTGAGTTCCAACGCGGTGTCCCCCTGCAGGAGTTCGACCGCACCGCCGAGCCCTTCCAGCAGCAGGCTGGGGGCAAGGCTGGTCACATAGGTGCCGTCTCCGCGCCGGATCTCCAGCACCCGGGCGACCGCCAGCGACTTGACCGCCTCGCGCATCAGGTTCCGTGACAGCCCGAGCTCGGCCGCGAGCTGCTGCTCGGGGGGCAGCTTGGAGCCGGGGGGCAGCTCGCCCTCGCGGACCATCTGACGGATGCGGGCGATGGCTCTGTCGGTCAGGGACACGCCGTCAACCTACCAGGCTATCCCATGTCCAGGAAGGATCCCGGCCGGCCGGCTCGCACGTCCTCCCATTCCGCGGCCGATTCCACGCACGCCGTCTCACGGATTCCCGTCAGATAGATCCCATGTATCGAATGGCCTGACGACCCGAGGTGTCCGAATCTTTCGACTACCATTCCGACCAGAGCCAGCAGCTGTACCCCTCCCCCTCCCGGCCGCGTTCTCCGGCGGGCTAGCATCCATGTCCGTACGGTGCGGGCCCCATCCCCACCGCACGACCGTCAACGCCCGGCAGCGGCAGCGCAGGAGGACTTCGTGACCAGAGCGGCGACACTCGCCGAGATCGCTCAGGAGGCGGGAGTCTCCGCGCCGACTGTTTCGAAGGTCCTGAACGGGCGTGCCGACGTGGCTCCCGCCACCCGGGAGCGGGTGGAGGAGCTGCTCCACCGCCACGGCTACCGGCGGCGCGGCGGCCGCCAGGCGAGCCCCCTGCTGGAGCTGGTCTTCCACCAGTTGGAGAGCGCCTGGGCGATGGAGGTGATCCGCGGCGTCGAGAACGCGGTGCGGGAGGAGGGGTTGAGCATCGTGCTCTCCGAATCCGCCGGCCGTCTCAGCCCCGGCCAGTCCTGGGTGGACGGCGTGCTCGCGCGCCGCCCGACCGGTGTGGTGCTGGTGCTGTCCGATCCGGACCCCACCGTGGGCGAGCAGCTGACCCGCCGGGACATCCCCTTCGTGGTGCTGGACCCGGCCGGCGACCCGGGCCGGGGGGTGCCGGCCGTGGGCACCACCAACTGGGACGGCGGCCTGGCCGCCACCCGCCACCTGCTCGACCTCGGCCACCGCCGGATCGGCCTGATCGGCGGCCCGGCCCGGATGATGTGCAGCCGGGCCCGGGCCGACGGCTACCGCGCGGCGCTCGACATGGCGGGCATCCCGTACCTGGACGAACTGGTCAGGGAGGGCGACTTCCACCACGAGTCCGGCCGGCGGCTCGGCCTGGAGCTGCTCGGCCTGGCCGACCGGCCGACCGCCGTGTTCGCCGGCAACGACCTGCAGGCGTTCGGGCTGTACGAGGCCGCCCGTGAGCTCGGCCTGCGCATCCCGGAGGACCTCAGCGTGGTGGGCTTCGACGACCTCCCGCCGGCCCGCTGGGTCGGGCCACCGCTGACCACCGTCCGTCAGCCCCTCACCGAGATGGCCGAGGTGGCGACCCGTATGGTGATCGACCTCGCCCGGGGGACGCAGCCGGGGGCCCTGCGCGTCGACCTCGCCACCAGCCTGGTCGAGCGCGGCAGCACCGCCCGTCCCACCGGGAGCTGACGGAGCCCCGTCCGGCCGCGGGCGGGTGCCGCCGAACCGCCCCGGGCATAGCGTGGCGACGGCACCCGCGACCGGCGCGGTGCCGAGACCGCGACCCGGTTCCCTGGAGGTCCGACATGCGAGCGGTGACCTACGACTCCTACGCCTCGGACAACTCCGGGCTGCGCTACCACGAGGTGCCCGATCCGAAGGTGGGCCCGGGCCAGGTGCTGATCCAGGTGCGGGCCGCCTCGGTCAACCCGGTCGACTGGAAGGTCATGGCCGGTGGTCTGGACGCCATGATGGACACCGTCTTCCCCGTCGTGCCGGGCTGGGACGTCGCGGGCGTGGTCGTCCGGACCGGCCCCGACACACCGGAGTTCTCGCCGGGCGACGAGGTGATGGCGTACGCCCGCAAGGACGTGGTGCAGGCCGGCACCTTCGCCGAGTACGTCGCGGTGGCCGCCCCGGCGGTGGCGCACAAGCCCGCCGCGCTCGACTGGGCGCAGGCGGCCGGGCTGCCGCTCGCCGGTCTCACCGCCCTGCGCTGCCTGGACCAGCTCGCCGTCGGCCCGGCCGACGTGGTCCTGGTGCACGGTGCGGCCGGCGGTGTGGGCAGCCTGGCGGTACAGCTCGGCCGCGACCGCGGGGCCCGGGTGATCGGCACCGCCTCCGAGCGCAACCACGCGTACCTCCGCGACCTGGGCGCCGAGCCGGTGACCTACGGGGACGGCCTGGCCGAGCGGGTCCGGGCACTGGCACCCGACGGCGTGTCGGCCGTCGCGGACTTCGTCGGCGGCCAACTGGAGACGACGCTCGCGGTCCTGGCGGAAGGCGGCCGCCACGTCTCCGTCGCCGACCCGACGGTGTCCGGGCACGGCGGCCACTGGATCTGGGTCCGCCCGGACGGCGGCAAGCTCGCCGAGCTCGCCGCGGCAGCCGACCGCGGAGCCCTCACCGTGGAGATCGCCCGCACCTTCCCGCTGGAACAGACCGGCGAGGCGTTCGACGCCAGCCGCACCGGTCACACCCGCGGCAAACTCGTCATCGTGCCCTGACGGGCTCCCCGTGGCGGGTGGGGGGTTGGTCTCTGTCGCTCCGCTCGCTGTCACTCCGGTCTCTGTCGCTCCGGTCTCTGTCACTCCGGGTGGTATCCGGTGGGTCTTGGTCGCGTAGTGTGGTGGGCAGTCGAGGAGGGGGTCGGGTGTGGGTGGCGACAGTGTCGGGGCGGAGCAGCGTCTGCCGGTGATGGCGGATGTGGCGAAGCTGGCGGGGGTGTCGCATCAGACGGTGTCGCGGGTGTTGAACGGTGCTCCGCATGTGCGGTCGCAGACGCGGGAGCGGGTGTTGGCGGCGATCCGGGAGTTGGACTACCGGCCGAATTCGGCGGCTCGTGCGTTGGTGACGCGGCGTTCGCAGACGTTGGGTGTGGTGAGTTTCGACTCGACGTTGTACGGGCCGGCGTCGATGCTGGACGGGATCGAGCGGGCGGCGCGCAGTGCCGGGTATTTCGTGAGTGTGACGAGTCTGCGGTCGCTGGACGGGCGTTCGGTGCAGGAGGCGGTGGACCGGTTGCGTGACCAGGGGGTGGACGGGGTGGTGGTGATCGCGCCGCAGACCTCCGCGGTGAGCGCGGTGGGGCGGCTGTCCACCTCGGTGCCGGTGGTCGCGGTCGGCTCGGGTGACCAGACCCGGGTGCCGATGGTGTCGGTGGGCAACCGGGCCGGCGCGCAGACGGCCACCCGGCACCTGCTCGACCTGGGCCACCGCACCGTCCACCACCTGGCCGGGCCGGCCAACTGGCTGGAGAGCCAGGACCGCGAACAGGGCTGGCGCCAGACCCTGCAAGCGGCCGGCGCACCCGTGCCGGCGGTGGAACGCGGCGACTGGAGCGCCCGCTCCGGCTACCAGGCCGGCCTGCGCATCGCCGAACAGGCCGCCGTCACCGCCGTCTTCTGCGCCAACGACCACATGGCCCTGGGCCTGCTGCGCGCCCTCCACGAGGCCGGCCGCCCCGTCCCCGACGACATCAGCGTCACCGGCTTCGACGACATCCCCGAAGCCGCCTACTTCATCCCACCCCTCACCACAGTCCGCCAGGACTTCCCCGAACTCGGCCGCCGCGCCCTCGAACTCCTCGTCGAACAACTCGAAAACCAACCCACCCCCCACACCCAACTCCACCTCACCCCCGAAATCGTGCTACGCCGTAGTGTGGGACCCGCCAAACGCCCCTGAGACGTGTGCTGGTGCGGGGTCAGCTGGTGAGCGTCCCGATCAGGATCGAGGTCCACCAGGCGACCTGCGACACGACTGCTGCTGCGGAGGCCCGCCACAGGTACGACGCGGGCAGGTCCCGCCAGGTGCTCGCCGCGGTCGTGGCGGGAAGCGTGGTGCGCAGCCGGTGGGCGAAGACGCCGTTGAGCGCTGCGACCAGAGCCGCAGTCAGGTTGACCGCCGTCCAGCGGTCGCCGAAGTCCGGCCGCAGGGCGGTGCCGGAGACGGCGAGGCCGAGGAAGCCGCTCCAGATCAGCCACTCCGCACGGGCGGAGAAGGCGAGCAGGGTCGCCAGCCTGGCGCGACCCGCCAAAACCGCGAGGCCCATCCCGTCGACGGCGAGCACCGCGCCGAAGCCCACCGCGAGGCTCAGCAGGTGGACGCCGAGCGCCGCCGTTCGAACATCCGGGCCGGGATGCGCCTGCTGGGACACGAGGATGACGGCGTACCAGCCGATGCAGACGGCGGCGACCCGCCGGACGGTTCTGTGCAGGTCGTGGGTGCCGCAGTAGTGGTGATGGGGAGTGTGAGCGTTCACTCCGCGATATTAGCTTAGCCTTGGCTAAGTGGCCATCGGCCCGGTGGGGAGGGCGATTCGGCCGGGGAGAGCCGGAAGACCTGGCGTCACGCGGAGCCGAGGCCGCCTGCGCCGAGGGGCTCGGATCACGTACCCCGAGCTTCTCCGGGGGCCGGGTTCTCGGCGGTCCGCGCCGAAGGCGATGGTGCGGCAGGGCCCGTCCCGGATCTCGTCTCCACAGCTCAGTGCACACGCCCCCGCGGCCTCAGTGGCACGGTCGGCAGCTCCGGTGCGTGCAGCCACGCACCGTCGTACCCGTGCACCTCGCCGAACCGGGGCCCCTGCTGCTCCCACTCCTCGCGGGCCTGGGCGATCTCCTCGGTGGATCGGCCGAGGAAGTTCCACCACATGACGATCCGTTCCTCGAACGGCGGGCCGCCGAGCAGGATCAGGCGGGTGGGGATGGTGCCGGGGTTGGTGAGGGTGAGGGTGGTGGGGCCGGGGGCGAGGTAGCCGAGGTCGGCGGGCTTGAGTGGGGTGGCTGCCATGGTGACCTCGCCCTGGTCGACGAGGAGGCCGTGCTCGAAGGTGGGGTCGATCGCGAGGGTGGTGGCGGCGCCGGGGTGGAGGGTGAGCTCGGCGCCGAGCAGCGGGGTGAAGGTGGGGACGGGGGAGGTGTCGCCGGCCAGGGTGCCGAGGAAGACCCGGGCCTCGCCGCCGTCCAGTGCGACGGGCGCCGGGACGTGGTGGTGGAAGTCGCGCGTGGTGTGGCGGTGCTCGTCCGGCAGCGCCACCCAGAGCTGTACGCCGTGCAGCACGGTGGTCTCGGGGGTGGAGACCTCGGAGTGGCAGATGCCGTGCCCACTGGTCATCAGGTTCACCTCGCCCGGGCGGACGAAGGCGTGCACGCCGAGGCTGTCGCGGTGCTCGATCTCGCCGCTGAACAGCCAACTCACGGTCTGCAGGCCGATGTGCGGGTGCGGGGCGACGTCCATCCCGCCGGTGGCGGCCACGTCGTCCGGGCCGTAGTGGTCGACGAAGCACCAGGCGCCGATCAGGGTGCGGGCCCGCTGCGGCAGGGTGCGGCGCACCGTCATCGCGCGGGGGCCGCCGAGCGGCACGTCCCGGGCGGAGAGGACCTCCACCGGTGGCTGGGTCTCGTTGCTGCTCATGGTGGTGCACGCTCCCGCTCTGCCGGCACGCCGGGGTGGTTCCGTATTCAACTACCATGGTACGGCGAAGTGAGAGCGTGAGCGACGGGCCGGAGGTTCCCAGGTGAGTGCAGTGAGTGCAGTGACCAGCGAGGCGGCAGTGGCCTCGGCGCACCCGCGGGTGTACGTCGACAAGCAGAGCCCGCAGGCGTACCGGGCGCTACTCGGGACGGCCGAGGCGGTCCGCACGGTGGCCGCCGAGGCGGGCCTCGACCGCCGGCTGGTGGAGCTGGTCAACCTGCGGGTCTCCCAGCTCAACGGCTGCGCCTTCTGCCTGGACGCCCACACCAAGGCCGCCGTGAAGGCCGGGGAGACCGTGCAGCGGCTCGGCGTGCTCGCGGCCTGGCGCGACACCGAGGTGTTCACCCCGCAGGAGCGGGCGGCCCTCGCCCTGGCCGAGGCCACCACCCACCCGGCGGACGCCACCGCCCAGGAGTCCGCCTACGCCGTGGCCCGGGCGACCCTGACGGAGGACCAGATCTCGGCCGTGATCTGGGTGGCCGTCACCATCAACGCCTTCAACCGGGTCTCCATCCTCAGCAAGCACCCGGTCCGGCCGGCCGCGCTGCCCCGCTGAGCCCTCGGGTACGTTCCGCCGTTCGCCCCCTCGGGGAGGGCCTTTCCTGAAACGATCCGGCCAGAGCCGGGCCGGGGGCGCGGCGGCGGGATCGGGCATGTGGCGGAAGGGGCTGACGGTGTACCGAGGCGAGGTGCTGGGTGGCAAGTATCTGCTGGAGGCGCTGATCGGCCGGGGCGGCATGGGCGAGGTGTGGTCGGCGCACGACCGGGAGCTGGACCGGCCGGTCGCCGTGAAGATCGTGGACGCGGACCCCGGGTTGACCGCTCGGCTGCGCCGGGAGGCCCGGACGGGTGCCCGGTTGCAGCACGTCGGCATCACCGTCGTGTACGACATCGGAGAGCACCGGGGGCGCCCGTTCTTCGTGATGGAGCTGCTGGCCGGCATCGACTTCCAGGCGCTGATCGAGGCGAGCCCGACCGGTCTGCCGGTCGCACGCGTGGTGGAGCTGACCGCGCCGGTGGCGGACGCGCTGCATCACGCGCACCGGCACGGGGTCGTGCACCGCGACATCAAGCCGGCCAACCTGATGGAGCTGGTCGGCGGCGGCGTGAAGATCTGTGACTTCGGGATAGCCCGCCACGCCGATGCCACCGCAGGCCTCACCGCGCCCGGCACCGTGCTCGGCACGGCCGCCTACATGGCACCCGAGCAGTACGAGGGCAAGGACACCGGACCGGCCGGCGACCTGTACTCCTTCGGCGCCACCCTGCACGCGCTGCTCGTCGGCGGCCCGCCCTTCCCGGGCCCGTCGCTGCCCGCCTTCATGCGCCAGCACCTCACCCAGCCCCCGGCCCGCCTCACCGAACTCCGGCCCGGCATCCCCGCCGAGCTCGAACGGCTGGTCCTGGCGCTGCTCGCGAAGGACCCGGCCGACCGGCCCGTATCCGCCGCCGAGGCGAGCGACACGCTCAGGGCGGTCGCCGAGGGCCTGCGCCGGTCGGCGCTCTCGCCCGCGCCCCCGCCTTCGACGGACCGGGCCCGGCTCCTGCCGCTGCCACCGGCGCGGGAGGAGGCGCTCCGTTCCACGGCCGGTGACGTCTCCACCGAGGTCGAGTTCGTCAACCGGCGCAGCGAGACCGTACGGATCCACTGGCTCGACTACCAAGGCTCCCGCATCTTCTACCTGCAACTGGAGCCGGGCCAGTCCTACGTCCAGCAGACCTACGTCTCACATCCCTGGATCGTCACGGACACGGCGGCGACCCCGCTCGCGATCTTCCTGCCGACCGCAACGCCGAGCCGGGCCACCGTCTACTGACCGGGTCGGGCCGGTGGGTGGTATGCCGTCGAGTGGCTGGTCTGTCCCGGTTTCGGAAATTCGCATGCTGATTCCGGTTACGAAAGATCTGTTGACGACCCTGTGGGCCGGGACAAGACCGTGTCGCGGTCCCGCTCGATGCGAGGGGTGGCCCACTTGCCCTTCCCGCCGCGCTGACCGTGCACGCCTTCCACGCCTTCCACGCCGGGCAGTGGGAGCGCCAGCGTGACCTTCTTCGCGCCCCTGTGGGAGCCCACCGGGTTGCCGCTCTCGGGGGCCATCACCAGGCTGTTCCACGGCAATGACGAGCACACCCCGGTCGGCGTGCACAAGGACCGTTTCGCGACCTTCATGTTCGCGCTGGAGGGCCGCAAGCGGATGCGGTTCTGGCGGCAGCGGCCGTGGACCGAGCCGGTCACCACCGTGCTTGACTACCAGCCGTACCTGGAGAGCTCGTTCACCGCCGAGCCCGAGCCCGGCGACCTGTTGTACTGGCCCTGCGCCTACCACCACGTGGGCGAGAGTGTGGGCGGCGGCTCCGCGACCAGCGTCAACGTCGGCGTGCCGCGGGAGGCGCACCGCGCCGTGTACGACGTGGACGACCTGCTGCTCGGCCGGACGGCGGACGCGATGGTGGATCCGGACGCGGGCCTGGTGCGGCCGCCCGCCGTCACCGCCCCGCTCTCGGTGCCCCAGCCGTCGGCGGATGGCGCGCTGTCCGAGAGAGTTTCCGGGCGCTGCGCCGGGAGGGGTGACCGAGCATGCGAGGTGCCCACGGACGGTGGTCCGTGGGCACCTCGCATGCGTCAGCCGGTCACCGCCGCTCGCGCGAGCGACGGTTGAGGGCGTACCGCCAGGCCCGGTCGGAGGCCGTCCCGGTCGCCAGCGCGGCGGGGCCGGCCACGTACCAGGGCAGGCCGAGCCAGAGGCAGGGGCCGAGGGCTGCGGCGAGGGCCAGCAGGTTCAGCCACCAGGGTGTGCGGACGGGCATGGCGGGGCTCCTCGGGACGGGCCTAGCGGCAGTTCTTGTCGCTGACCTTGGTCAGCTTGCCGTTGCGGGGGCTGAGCCTGGTCTGGTAGCAGCCGTTGGGGGAGAGGTTCCAGTAGGCGATCTCCTTGAGCCACTTGACCAGGTTGGTCCAGGCGTTGACCCCGACCGCGCCGCAGATCATCTTGCCCAGGCCGAGGATCTTGGCGGGCAGCTTGGCCGCGGTGCAGCCGTACAGCCAGCCGCCCCAGCCGGCCGAGACCGCCGCCATGCCCCAGGCCTTCCACTCCACGCCACGGGCGTTGAAGTAGATGCCCATGCCGAAGGAGAAGCGCGGGTCGGCGACCACCGGGAAGGCGGTGCCGGCGTCGAACTCGACCACCTGGACGAGCTTGTTGCCCTCCACCCGGTAGGAGGTGGGCACCGCCTTGCCGTTGGCGTCCCGGGCCCAGGGGGCGTCGATCACGCCGTGGGTGACGGGGGCCTCGTCCGTGCCGGAGGTGATGGCGACGGTGCCGCTCTCGGAGGGGGTGAGCACGGCGCCCGGCGGCAGCTGCACCGTGGAGGTGAACTGGTGCGGCGCACTGGCGTTCTTGATCACCTGGAAGGTGCGGGCACCGCCGTCCAGGGTCGGCTGGGCGACCGTGTCCACCGGTCCTGCGGGGTCGGCGTACACCACGTTGCCGTTGAGCGCGACGCCGCGCGGCTGGGCGGTGGGCAGGCCCATCGCCATGCTGCCGCTGCCGGTGGAGCTGACGCTGATCGCGTCAGCGGTGCCCCACGGAACGCCGACGGTGTTGGTGCCGTTGGCGGCGATTGCCGCGTACTTGGCGTCGCTGGTGGTGGCCGGGGTGATGTCGGCCGCGTCCAGCGCGGAGTTGACGGCCGCCAGGGTGCGCAGCTCGGGGGTGAGCTGCAGGCCGGTGTCCACGGTGAAGGTGACGGGCTCGGACCAGCCGTTGGCCCAGTGGGTGCCGTCCTGGGTGGTGGTGCGGAAGGTGTAGGACTTCCCGTCGGCCAGCTTGCCCGCCGGGACGACCAGCTTGGAGGTCTCGCCGGTCGGCACCGGCGGGGCCGTGAGGGTGGTGACCACGGCGCCGGTGGCGGCGTCGGAGATCTCGTAGGTGCCGGTGACCTGGTCGTCGTGGTTGGCGTCCTCCGGGGTGAACCGCAGGGTGGGCGTGGTGGTGTTCACCTTGAACACGCCGCCCTGGGCGAAGTACGGCGGGCCGGCCTGGAGGTTGCTGCCGTTGCGCGGGCGGTAGTTGTAGCTGACGGTCAGCTGCGGGATCTGCTCGGCGGTGGACTCCGAGGAGTAGAAGCGCTTCCAGCCGTAGGTGTCGTTCTCGTCGGCGGCCTTGATCGCGATGCTGCCGGTCTGCGCCTTGGCGCTGGACCAGGTCTGGGCCAGGCGGGTCAGGTCGGCGGTGACCCAGCCCGGGCCCTTGGCGCAGTTCGGGCCGCGGGTCTCGGTGGAGGTGGTCGCCTTCTCCAGCAGGGCCGGCTGGTTGGTCCACCGGGTGTTGGTGTCACCGCCGTTCGCGGCCCAGACCTCCCAGGGCCGGCTCTCGCAGGACCAGGAGTGGTAGTTGAACAGCGACAGCTGCGCCTTGCTGACCAGCGCGTCGGCGAAGACCGAGGTGTCCCAGGTCAGGAAGGAGCGGGCGACGCGCTTGCGCTTCTTCGCGGTGTCCGCCCAGTCGCCCGGCCAGCCGAGCTTGAGGTCGGTGTTGGCCGACTGGTCGGTGGTGTCGCCCTCCTGCACGAAGGTGTCGAAGAGCGAGCCCAGCGCGTCGGTGGCCGGGTCGACGGTGACCGGGTACTGCGTGGCCGGGTCGGCGAGGAAGGCGCTGTCCGGGGTGAGGGTGAGCTCGACGGTGTCGCCGTCCTGGCGCAGCGTCATCGGCACCGGCACCGAGCGGGTGCGCTCGCCCGAGCGGGGGTCGACCGTGGCGTCCCACATCACGGGGGCGGGCATGGTGGCGACCTGCTCGCCGGAGGCGCGGTCGGTGAAGGCCACCGAACCGTCCGGCTGCTGTTCGGCCTTGAGACCGGGCAGCGAGAGTGGGACGGTCCAGGGCGCCTTGGCCTCGGCGGGGCGCTCCTTGAGCACCAGGTACTGCTCGAAGCCGGTGCGGGTGGCGTCCACCACCAGGTCGGCCCCGGGGACGGCCTGCGGGTAGGTGGCCCGGTGGCCGTCGAGGACGGGCGCCGGCAGGCCGCCCTTCCACTGCACGGCCATCCGGCGCTCGCCGACGCCCAGGGTGATCAGGTCGCGGTTCTCGCTGCGGGGCGCGGCGGCCGCGGCGGCCACCGAGCGGGCCTTGGCCCCGCCGGAGCCGGCCAGCTTCAGCTCGCCCGGGTGGGCCTCGGCGGCCACCGTGCCGTCGGCCTGACGGTGCAGGGTGGCGTCGACGTTCACCCACGCGCCGTCGCGCAGCATCCGGATCGGGCCGGAGCTGAAGGTGGTGGTCAGCTTGCCGTCCGGCTCCGCCCAGGTGGTGGAGGTCTCGGTGCGGCGCTCCAGCACCTCGACCCGGCGCTGCCCGGCGGCCGCGGCGGCCAGCGCCGCCTCGGCCGAGTGCGCCTCGGTGACGAGGCCGGGGCGCGGGCCGGGGGCGGAGGTGGTGTTCGCCATGCTCTCCCCGGCCATGGCGGACGTGGGCGCGGGCGCCGGAGCGGCCAGCGCGGGGACGGCCGACCCGAGCAGGGCCAGCGAGGTCAGCGCGGCGAGGCCGCCGTAGGCGAGCAACTTGCCGGGCCGGCCTGGGGTGTGACGGCCACGCGGGGCGGGCGTGGGTGGTGCGTGGTGCATGGACGAAGGGATCCGATCTGGTGCGGAAGCGGACACAACTGCCAAGACCGTAGCCCGGCCGTAGCTCCGGGTAATCGGCTGGTATCGGTACGGAGACGGCAAATCGCCCATAAGGGCACAGTGTATTGCGTCACATATACGTTCACTTTGCTCTTGCTTTACCTGATGAAAATGAATCAGGTATTCGCTCGACTTCGGGAGTAGCCTGGCGCGATGGCTGAGAGCGATGTGTACCGCGAGACGGGTGAGGCGGCCTGGGCCTGGGTGCTCGGGCAGGTGCGGGAGGAGGACGGGCCCTGGCTGGCCGAGCGGGTGGTCGAGGGCGAGCCGCAGGCGGAGCCGGCCGCCGACCGGGACTGCCTGTACGCCGGGATCGGCGGGCTCGCGCCGGTGCTCGCCGAGATCGCCCGGTGCCGGCCCCTGGAGCCGGCGGAGCGGGAGCTCGCGGCGGGGATCGTGGCCCGGCTCTCCCGGACGGCGGCCACCCGCACCGAGCCCTCCCTCTACGACGGGCTGGCCGGGGACGCGACGGCGCTGCGGCTGCTCGCCCCCGGCACCGAGGCGATCGCGCTGCGCCGCCTCACCGAGCTGATGACCCCGGACGGTTGGGACACCACCCTCGACCTGGAACCCGGCTACCGGGGGCCGGTGCTCGACCTGGTCGCCGGGACGGCCGGGGTGATGCTGGCGGCGCTGTGGACCGGCGGCGAGCAGGCCCGGGCCGTGCTGGAGACGGGCGGCGAATCGCTGCTGCGCACGGCCGACCGCACCGAGGGCGGGCTGGACTGGGGCATGATCCCGGGCGCGCCGTCCAGGTGCCCGAACTACGCCCACGGCACCGCCGGGATTGCCACCGCGCTGGCCCTGGCCGGAGCCGAGCTCGGCCGGCCCGAGTTCGTGGAGGCCGCCGTGCTGGGCGCCCGGCACCTGCTGGCCGTCGGCTCCACCGCCGACGGCGGCTTCGTCGTGCCGCACACCATCCCGCCCTCCACCCGCGAGGTGGAGCCGGTGACGTACACCTGGTGCCACGGGCCCGCCGGCACCTCGCACCTGTTCGCGGCGCTGGCCCGGGCCGGGGTACAGGAGGTCGGCGGCTTCGGCACCGAGGAGCTGCGGCGCAGATGCCTGCACTCGGTGCTCGCCTCCGGCCTGCCGGAGCGGCTGCGGCCGGGGTTCTGGGACAACGACGGCCGGTGCTGCGGCACGGCCGGCGTCGGCGACATCCTGCTGGACGCCGCCCAGGCGGCCTGGGCCGACGGGCAGGAGGCGAGGGCCGCCCTGCTGCTGCGCGGGGCGCACACCATGGGCGAGGCGCTGCTCGAACGGGCCGTCCGCGACCAGGGCGGTGCCCGCTGGCAGTTCCTGGAGCACCGTCAGGACCCGCCGCTGCTGCCGCCCAACACCTCCTGGATGCAGGGCGCGGCCGGCATCGCGGCCTACCTGCTCCGGCTGGCCCGGGTCACCGCCGAGGGCCTCACCGCCCCCGTGGTGGACCGTCCGGACCAGTGGTGGGCCGTGCCCGCCGGCCTGCGGACCGTCCGCACCGGCTGAGCGGGCCCGGAGCCGCCGTCGGCGACGGATGAAACGGGATCCCCCGGTCGACTCGTCTAGGAAGGAGACGAACGACTGTCCGAAACAGTGGGGGACGCATGCCAGCCAGCACCCGTGACCGCGCAGCGCGGCGGAGCCCGGGCCGTACCGGCCTCCGCCGCCTGCTGCCCTCCCGTCGATGGCTGCCCTCCTGGCGCCGCCTGCTGCTGACGGTGCTGGTCGGCCTGGCCGGGCTGGCCGGGGTCACCTTCCACGCCTACCGGGCCACGGAGATCCCCGTCGACCTCAAGGCCTTCGCCACGCAGCAGAACAACGTCTACTACTGGGCCGACGGCACCGAGATGGCCCGCACCGGCGAGGTCAACCGGGAGGACGTGCCGCTGAGCCGGGTGCCCGAGGGCGTCCAGGCGGCGGTGGTGGCGGCCGAGAACGAGAGCTTCTACACGGACCAGGGGGTCGACCCCAAGGGCCTGCTGCGGGCGGTGTACGCCATCGCCACCGGCGGCGAGACCCAGGGCGGCTCCACCATCACCCAGCAGTACGTGAAGAACGCCTACCTGAACCAGAAGCAGACGATCGGCCGCAAGGTCACCGAGATGTTCATGGCGGTGAAGCTCGACGGGAGGCTGAGCAAGCAGCAGATCCTGGAGGGCTACCTCAACACCAGCTGGTTCGGCCGGGGCGGCTACGGCATCGAGCGGGCGGCCCAGGCGTACTACGGCAAGGACGTCTCCCAGCTCGACCCCAGCCAGGGTGCCTTCCTGGCCTCGCTGCTCAAGGGCGCCGGGCTGTTCGACCCGGCGGTGAGCCCGGAGAACCACCAGCGAGCGGTGGAGCGCTGGAGCTGGATCCTGGACCGGATGGTCAAGACCGGCAAGCTCTCCGCCGCCGAGCGGGCCCGCTACACCACCTTCCCCGAACCCCAGGCACCCCCGGCCGCGGCCGGCCTGCGAGGCCAGACCGGCTACCTGGTCGACCTGGCCCGCAAGTACGTGACCTCGCACACCGGCATCACCGACGCCCAGCTCGACCTCGGCGGCTACCAGATCCGCACCACCTTCGAGCGCCCGGCCGAGACCGCCCTGACCGGCGCCGTGCAGGAGGCCACCGGCCGGCTGAAGGCCGACGCGGGGCTCCGGGTGGGGGCCGCCTCGGTGGCCGCCGACGGCCGGGTGCTCGCCGTCTACGGTGGCCCGGACTACCTCAAGCAGGGCTACGACAACGCCAATTCGGCCCTGGTGCCGGCGGGCACCGCCTTCACCCCCTTCGTCTACGCCGCCGCCCTCGCCCAGGGCACCCAGCGTCAGCCGGACGCGGCCCGGCGCACCACCGTCTCCCCGGGCACCACCTACGAGGGCGAGGACCGGGCCGCGATGCAGACCGCCGTCGGCCCGTACTGGGACCGCAACGGGAAGATCGTCAAGGGCCTCAACGACGGCGGCCGGTCCTTCGGGAAGATCACCCTGCAGGAGGCGGTGGCGCAGTCGGCCAACAGCGCGCTGGAGCAACTCGGCCTGGACGTCGGCCTGGAGCGGGTCCGCAAGACCGCCACCGCGCTGGGCCTGCTGCCCGACAGCCTGGGCCCGCAGGTGCCGGAGTTCGCCCTCGGCAACTCCACGCCGAGCGCCCTGCGGATGGCCGCCGCCTACGGCACCTTCGCCGCCGGGGGCCTGCACGCCGACCCGTACACGGTGCAGCGGATCACCCGCAACGGCACCGACCTCCCGCTCGCCAAGCCGGCCCCGGCCCGGGCGCTGAGCCCGGAGGTGGCCGGCCAGGTCGACGCGGCCCTGACCGAGGCCGTCCGGCACGGCACCGCCACGGGCGCCCAGCTGCCGGGCCGCCCGGCCGCCGGGAAGACCGGCACCACCCACGAGAACACCGCCGGCTGGTTCGTCGGCTACAGCGGCGGGCGGTCCACCGCCGTCGCGGTGTTCCGCCTGGACGCGCACAGCGTCCAGGCCCTGCCGCTGGACGGGCAGGGCGACCCGGCCAAGTCCCCGGCGGCGAACTCCCTGCCGGTGGACGTCTGGAGCAGCTACGAGAAGGCCCTGCCGGCCGCCGTCAGCCCTTGACGAAGGAGGCCCAGTCCGGCTCCTGGCCAGGATCCAGCGTGCGCAACTTGGCCAGGACGGACGGGTCCTGGACGTCCATCCAGTCGGCGAGCTCCTTGAACGAGACGCAGCGCACGTCCGGCTTGGTGCAGACGGTGCGCATCACGTCCTCGACGGCCTTCATGTAGATCCCGTCGTTCCAGGTCTCGAAGTGGTTGCCGATGAACAGCGGTGCCCGGCTGCCGTGGTAGACCCGCTCGAAGCCGTTGAGGTAGCCGTCCTGGGCCTCCTGCTGCCAGCTGCGGAACTTCGAGGTGTCGTGCGAGAGGTTGCCGTTCGACTGGTTGGCCAGGAAGTTGAAGTCCATCGAGAGGACCTGGAAGTCCTGGTCCGGGTAGGGGAGTTGCTGGAGCGGGAAGTTCCAGACCCCGCCGCTCTTGGCGGGCCAGATCTGGAAGTCGCCCGGTGAGCTGGCGTCGTAGCGCCAGCCCAGCTGCTTCTCCACCGGGAGCAGGTTCTGCCGGCCCTCCAGGCAGGGCGCCCGGCCGCCGACCAGCTCCTTGCGGTAGTCGAAGGGCAGGGGCGGGAGGTCCTGGTACCCGGTGTTGGTCTTCCAGTTCTCCACGAAGGAGTAGGCCTGCCGGGTCTCCTCCTGCCAGTCCGCGCTGCTCCAGTCCTTGCCGCTGCCCGGGGTGGGCGCGCAGAAGTGCCCGTTGAAGTGGGTGCCGATCTCGTCGCCGTCCGCCCAGGCCCGGCGCAGCTGGGCGAGGGTGTCCTTGATGTGCTGGTCCGTCGGGAAGTCGATGGCCGAGCTGCCCGCCCCGTGCTGCGGCGGGTGGTAGAGCGTGCGCTTGGACTTGGGCAGCAGGTACAGCCCGGTCAGGAAGAAGGTCATCTGGGCGTTGCTCTGCTCCGCCACGTCGAGGAAGTGCGAGAACAGGTGGTCGTCGCCCTCCAGCGCGCCATCCCAGGAGAAGACCACGAACTGCGGCGGCTGCTCACCGGGCTTCAGCTTCTGCGGCACCGGCTGCTTGGGCGCCGGGCCGGTGTCGGCGGTGGAGCCGTCGCCGATCACGTGCACCTGGCCGTCCCAGGTCGGGGTCGGTGTCGGGGTCGGCGATGGCGATGGCGGCGGGCTGGGGCTCGGTGGCGTGCCCGGGGGCGTGGCGCGGGCGGCCACCGGCCGGGTGGCCGGCTCCGGGCCGGCGGGGACCAGCGCGAAGGCGAGCGCCGTCGCTATGCCGCCGGTCAACAGCAGGGTGGTTCGCCGAGTGGTTCGCACCGTCACAACCTCGTTCCTGGAAGGGATACCCCGTTCCGGAGAGACGACGTGGGGTGCCCGATCCGTGGCAGCGGAGGGGCAGTGACGATCATCACTAGGCCTGGGAAGATCGAGTTCTGCCAGGTTTTGCAACACTCCGACCTCCCCACTGCGTTCCTAGGACCGTGAAACCAACCGTGATCCCCGATCAGGCCCCACCCGGGCCACCGGCCTTCCCGGACTTCGTCGCGGCCCGCGGCAGCCACCTGCTGAAGACCGCCTACCTGCTGACCCGCGGGGACAGCCACCTGGCCGAGGACCTCGTGCAGGAGACGCTCAGCCGCCTCTACGTCCGCTGGGGCCGGATATCCGGCCTGGAGAACCCGGCCAGCTACGCCCAGACCGTGCTGGCCAACACCTTCCTGACCTACCGCCGGCGGCGCAGCAGCACCGAGCGGGCCACCCACGAGTTCCCCGACATGGCGGTCAGCGACGTCGACCCGACCCTGCGGGTGGCCCTGCTGCGGGCCCTCGCCGAGGCCCCGCCCAAGGACCGCGCCGTGCTGGTGCTCCGCTTCTGGGAGGACCGCACCGTGGCGCAGACCGCCGCCGCGCTGGACATGAGCGAGGCCGCCGTGCGCTCGCGCAGCCACCGGGCGCTCGGGCGGATGCGCGAGCTGCTCGGCAGCAGCCTGACCGACCAGGACGCCGACCTCGCCAGAGCCGCGGCACCTGCGGCACCCGCTGCACCCGCCGCCCCTGCGGCAGCCCGGACCGCCAAGCCGGCGGCAGCCACGACCACGAAGGCGGTACTCGGCCATGCCCACTGACGACCGGACGGACGACTTCCTCGAGGCCAGCTTCGCCGAGGTGCTGCGCCTGGCTGCTGACGGCGCCCCCGCCCTGGGCAGCGAGGCGATGACCTTCGGTGCGACCGTGCGCGGCCGGCGCCGTCAGCGCCGCCGCCGCGCCGCCGCCGTGGGGGCCGCCGCCCTGGCGGTCCTGCTGGTCAGCGGCGGAGCGGCGCTGGCCTGGCAGCCGGCCGGCGCCACCCGGGCCACGGTGGTCGCCCCCGGCGACGCCCCGTCGGCCGGCCCCCGCCCCAGCCGCACTGCCTCGGCCACACCGACCGTGCCGGCCGTGCCGGCCACCGACGTGCAGCTGCTCGACCGGCTGCGTTCGCTGCTGCCCTCCTGGACGCTCAGCGAGCCCACCGGGCACGGCACCGTGCCCACGGCGGACTCCCCGGACACCTTCGCCTCCTACGTCCTCGACGACGGCCACGGCAAGGCCTGGCTCAGGCTGAGCCTGCGCCACAACACCCTCCCGGTGAAGCCGGACGCCCTCGGCTCCTGCCCCGACCCCGTCTCCTCGCCGTACGCCGTCTGCCACCGCACCACGCTCCAGGACGGCTCGACGCTGGTGCTGCTCCAGGACTGGTACTTCCCTGCCCGCGAGCTCGGGGCCAAGCGCTGGTCGGCCGAACTGGACCGGCCCGACGGGACCTCGCTCAAGCTCACCGAGACCAACACCCCGGGGCAGAAGCTGGTCGAGACCACCCGCACCGACCCGCCGCTGACGCCGGCCCAGCTCCAGGGCATCGTCACCGACCCGGGCTGGCGGCCCGCCCTGGCCGCGATCCCCGCCGTGCCGGCGGTCTCCCCGGCCGACATCGCCCGGAAGAGCTTCAACTTCCCGCCGAGCGCGAAGATCCTGGAGGCGATCGCCCCGCTGCTCCCGGACCACCTGGTGGCCTCGGACGCCGGCGGCAGCGACGACTCGGGGGCGCACTTCACGGTGGACGACGGCCGGGGCAAGAGCCTGGTGGAGATCGGGGTCCAGGACTGGAGCGTCTACAAGCCCGGGGTCAGCACCTGGTCCGACGTCACCGAGAGCTTCCAGAACGCCCCGGTCCTGCCGGACGGCACCCGGGTGCTCCGCTCCAGCGACCGCGACTACGCCGGCCAACCGGGCCTGGTCCGCAACGGCATCGACATCCTCCGCCCGGACCACCTCCGCGTCACGATCTGGTCTTACAACACCCCCGCCCAGCCCCAGGCCCCGACCCGCAGCCGGCCGGTCCTCTCGGTCGACCAGCTGCAGGCCCTGGCCACCAACCCGGTCTGGGAGACCGTGAAGGGGTGACGCCCGGCAGCCGGCGGATCGTTCCCGGGGTTCGTTCCTGACCTCTTGACAGGTCTGGACCACTTGGAGTTGAGTGCGCGGCGGGTCCCCCTGCCCTGCCCGTCCTTACCCCCACGAGGAGTGGCACATGAACAAGCGGAACATCGCCGCGCTGCTGTCCGGCGTGCTCGCCGCGGCCGGCCTGGCCGTCGCGGTCCCCGCGACCTCGACGGCGGCCGCGGCCTGCGCGGCACCGTACTCGGCCGCGCAGGTCTACACCGGCGGCACGACCGCCTCGTACAACGGCCACAACTGGGGCGCCAAGTGGTGGACCCAGGGCGAGGCCCCGAGCACCGGCGGCTCCGGGGTCTGGGCCGACCAGGGCGCCTGCGGCGGCAGCGGCCCCTCGCCCAGCCCGAGCGGCACGGCGCCGAGCTGCGACCACCCGGTCTGGGTGGCCGGCACCCAGTACGCCACCGGCGCCGTGGTCAGGTACGCGCCCAACGGCCAGTACTACATCGCCACCCACGACAACCCCGGCTACGACCCGACGATCTCCACCTGGTACTGGAGCCCGTACACCTGCACCGGCGGCGGCACCCCCAGCCCGAGCCCGACCTCGACCGTGCCGAACCCGGGCGGATTCGTGGTCTCCGAGGCGCAGTTCAACCAGCTGTTCCCGAGCCGGAACTCCTTCTACACCTACGCCGGCCTGGTCGCGGCGCTCAGCTCCTACCCGGCCTTCGCCGCCACCGGCTCGGACACGGTGCGGAAGCAGGAGGCCGCGGCCTTCCTGGCCAACGTCAGCCACGAGACCGGCGGCCTGGTGTACATCGTGGAGCAGAACACCGCCAACTACCCCCACTACTGCGACAGTTCGCAGCCGTACGGCTGCCCGGCCGGCCAGGCCGCGTACTACGGCCGCGGCCCGATCCAGCTCAGCTGGAACTTCAACTACAAGGCGGCCGGGGACGCGCTCGGCATCGACCTGCTGGACAACCCCAACCTGGTGCAGACCGACCCGGCCGTCGCCTGGAAGACCGGCCTCTGGTACTGGATGACCCAGAACGGCCCGGGCACCATGACCCCGCACAACGCGATGGTGAATGGCGCGGGCTTCGGCGAGACCATCCGCTCCATCAACGGCTCGCTCGAGTGCAACGGCGGCAACCCCGCCCAGGTGCAGTCCCGGGTCAACGCCTACACCTCATTCGCGGCCGTCCTCGGCGTGCCCACGGGAGGCAACCTGAGCTGCTGACCGGCCGGACGCCGGCGGCAGGGGCACGGCGTCGAGGCGGTGGAGCCGGACGCCGGAGCGCTCCTCGGCGACGGCGACACCGGCTGTGTGAGCGTCGCAGCCGGCCGGCCGGATCGTCAGGCCGCTCGCCAGCGCGCCTTCCGGGTTCGCCCCTCGCAAACCGGCACCGCCGATGGCCATCGGATCCTGGAGCAGGACCGAACCCGGGGGGCCTCCCCGGTCACAGCACTAGGCGCCCAGGCTGAGGGGGAGGCGGAGGTGGAGCTCGAAGCCGCCGGCCGTGGTGGGGGCGGTGGTGAGGGTGCCGCCGAGGAGGGCGGCGCGTTCGCGCAGGCCGGTGAGGCCGTGGCCGCCGGTGGGGAGGTCGGGGTGGGGGAGGCCTGCGGGTGGGGCGGTGTTGTGGACGGTGAGGAGGAGGTGGCCGTCGGCGAGGCGGAGGCGGACGGTGGTGGCGGCGCCGGGGGCGTGCTTGCGGACGTTGGTCAGGGCCTCCTGGACGGTGCGGTAGGCCGTCCGTTCGAGGTGGTCGGGGAGGCGGTGCGGCAGCTCGGCGTCGAGGGTGACGGGCAGGCCGGCGGAGTCCACCAGGGTGGGCAGGTCGGCCAGGGTGGGGCCGTGGTCGCCGACGGCCCGGTACGCCAGGACCAGCTCGCGGAGGTCGTCGAGGGTGGCGACGGCCAGGGTCCGCAGGGTGCCGGCGGCCGCCCTGACGTTCGAGTCCTCGGCCGTGACCTCGAGGGCACCGGCCTGGACGGCGATCAGGCTGGCCTGGTGGGCGACCACGTCGTGCATCTCGCGGGCGATCCGGGCCCGCTCCTGGGCGATGACGGTCTGCTGGTGGAGGGCCCGCTCCTGGTCGCGTAGCACGGCCAACTCCGTTACTCGATCGGAGAGTTCCGTCCTGGTTCGGACGAGCAGCCCGAGCGCGGCCGGGCCGGCGCCGAGGAGGGTGGAGTAGATGAGCTGTTCGGTGAGGTGGTCGACCGAGGTTTGGGCCAGGAGGGCGAGCGGCCAGGGCAGGAAGACGGTGCCGATCACCAGCGAGGTGCCGAGCAGCTTCTGCCAGGTCGGGACGAGGCTGCGGGCGAGGGTGTAGCTGAGCACGGCGGCCGAGACGAAGGCGTCGCCGGTCAGGATGCCGGGGAGCCCGGCCAGCAGGGCCGCGCGCGGGAGGCGTCGGCGGGCGAGCAGCACCGCTGCGGTCAGCAGCGAGAGCCCGAAGGCCGGCCCCGCCGGGCCCGGCGGGAAGCTCAGCACGGTGTCGGTCACGGAGAGCGCGGTCAGCGCGGCGTCGACGGCCAGTCGTCGGCTGGGGGAGCAGTCGGCCCAGGGCAGCAGCCCGGGCGAGGGGGCCGGGGCGGTGGCCGGGGCAGTGGCCTGCGGCGATGGGGTCGCGGCGGTGGGCCGTGGCGTCACAGCTGCTCGGCCTCGGCCAGCAGGCCGGCCCGGTCGGCCAGTACGGCGGCCTGGATCCGGTTCGTCACCCCGAGCTTGGCGACCACGGTGCTGACGTGGTCCTTCACCGTGGTGAGGCGGATGTTCAGCCGTGCCCCGATCTCCGGGTTGGAGAGCCCCTGGGCGAGGAAGGTGAGCACCTCGCGCTCGCGCGGCGACAGCACCTCGTCCAGCTGCCCGGACCGGGCCGCCGCCCGCGGTCGGCCCCCGGCCGCCAGCCGTCTGGCCATCGCGGGGGAGAGGCAGCCCGCGCCCGTGGCCAACGCCCGGACGGCCCGGACCAGTTCGGTCGGCGGCGTGGCCTTGAGGAGGAAGCCGCTCGCGCCGCCGCGGACGGCCTCGGCGAGGTGCTCGTCGGAGTCGAAGGTGGTCAGCACGCCCACCTGGGGCGGGGCGGGCAGCGCCGTCAGCCGGCGGAGCACCGCGAAGCCGTCCATCCCGGGCATCCGGATGTCCAGCAGGACCACGTCGGGGCGCAGGCGGCGGACGATGTCGAGGGCCTCGATGCCGTGGCAGGCCGCCACGACCTCCAGATCGGGGGCGGCACCGAGGATCAGGGCCATGCCGGACCGGACGAGGGCTTCGTCGTCGACCACGAGCACCCGCACCCGGCGGTCGGGAGAGAGCTGTGGCATGTGACATTTTCCCTAGGGTGCAGTGCCGTCCGGGATGCGAACGCCGTGACGTTACCCCAGGTGGGGAAGGTCGCGGAAGCCCCGATCGGCGGGAACAGGGCCGACGAAGGCACCGCCCCCTTCGATGGACCCCCGCCGATCGGCGGGATTTTCCACCGGAATCCCGGAAGGGCAGAGCCCGTATTCGCGCGCGTGCTTCCTTTAAGAAGCCGATCCCCCCACCGACGGGATCCACCGGCGGTGCCGATTCGGCGCCGGCCGTGGAGCGGGCCGGTCGTCTTGTACGTTCTTCCACAGCGCGGTGGCCGGGGGGTGCTGCGACGGGGTTTCTCACTCCTGTCGGGGGATTTCCTTCCGGTTTGTCATGACGCCGTGTCCGGCGCTGATGCGCCGAAGGTCAACAGTCAGAAGGAGAGAAACATGCGCAACAACAAGCTGGTCGCCGGTGCGCTCGCGTCGGCCCTCGCCGCCGGTGCGGTCGTGGGTGTGACGGGTGGCCCGGCCTCGGCGGAGGCCCTGCCGAAGCAGGCGGTGGCCGCCAAGACCTCGCTCGCCTCGGCGACGGTGCTCGACAACGGCGCGAAGCCGCAGTTCTTCCACGCCATCGTCAGTGAGGCCACCAAGGCCGCTGCCGTGGTGAACGCGGCGGCCGCCACCGCGAAGGCGACCGCGAAGGTGGTCAAGGTGACGAGCAAGTTCGTGAAGTCCTCCTCGGAGTCCTCGTCCTCCTCCTCGGAGTCCTCGTCCTCCTCCAGCGGCGGCCCGGTGACGGCCGTGCCGTCCCTGCACGGGGTCATCGCGGGCGACGCCCAGTTCGACTACTGAGCCGAGCCGATCCGGTAAGTCCGCGCCCGGCGGCGGCCAATGCCGCCGGGCGCGGTCACGAGTCCCAGTGAGTGAGCCACCCGAACATGAGCGAATCCCTCGAACCGGCCCGTGAAGGGGACATGGTAGCCAGTGGGCCACCCGTGCCCGCGCGGGTGCGTGCCCTGATCCTCCTCGCCCTGGTACCGGTGGTGCTGTACACCGCCGCCTGCGCCGTCTACAACGCCCCGCCCTCGCCGGCCCGCAACCGGGTGCTCGGGCCGGTGACCCGGGTGATGGAGCCGTACTTCTGGCAGGACTGGCAGCTGTTCGGCCCCACGCCGGGCAACAGCAACTCGATGATCTACCTGGAGGCCCGGCTGAAGCTGGCCTCCGGCCAGGTGGTGGAGACCTCACCGGTCGAGATCGAGCAGGCCATCGACCGGGCGCCGCTGGAATTCCGGGTCAATCCGACCAAAATCCCCGGCGTACTGCTCGCATTCAACGAAACCGCCCAGAAGTACGCGGAACGGGCGACGAACATCAAGAAGCTCCCCGAAGACCAGCGGGCCGCCGCGCAGACGGACCTGGACCAGGATTTCGCCAACAACTTCCTCGAAATGCGGCGATTCTTCTCGGCCCGGGCCGCCTCGCTCTACCCCGGAGACCAGATCATGGCCGTGAAGGCGACGTTCAAGCACCAGGCCATCGTGCCGTTCTCGGCCCGCTACGCGAGCCCGCAGCCGGTGGAGCCGGTGGAGGCCCAGCTGGAGACCTCCTGGCTGGACTACGTCCCGGGGGTGGCCCGGTGAAGCGACCGACCCGGCGACCGACCCGGCGACTGACCCAGCGACTGACCCGGCGCCTGGACCGGGCCCTGCTCCGCCTGGCGCTCCGCGAACACCGCCTGGTCGGGCTCGCGCTGCTGCGCATCGTGATCGGCGTCGCGACCGTGCTGTACTGCCTGGCCGACTACGACCGGCGGCAGTTCCTCTGGGGGCCCGATTCGTTCCACTCGGCCGAGGTGGCGAGCAAGGCGCTGCCGGAGTGGGGGTTCTCGCTCTTCCTGGTGAGCCACTCGCAGCTCTGGTTCGAGCTGCTCTTCCACCTGGTGATCCTGGTCTCGGTCGCCTTCGCGGTCTTCGGCGGACGGGCCCTGACGGTGGCCCAGGCCGTGCTGATGTGGTCGCTGCACTACCGCAACCAGGACGTCCTGGAGGGCGGCGACAACCTCGCCCAGATCCTGATCATCTTCCTGGCGTTCACCGTGAGCAACGGCTACTTCGCCCCGGGCGCCAAGGCCCGCCGCGCACGGCTGCGGGAGCAGGCCAGGCCCACCGTCGGCACGGCCGTGCACAACCTGGCCGCCTACCTCGTGGTCTTCCAGACCTCGGTGCTCTACCTGATGGCCGGGTACTGGAAGGTCACCGGCGCGGTGTGGCAGGACGGCGCGGCCATGTACTACATCAGCCGGATCTCGGGCTTCCAGATGTCCGACACCTACGCCCAGCTGATGGGCAGCGCCTTCCTGGGCACGGCCGTCTGCTACTTCACCGTCTTCACCGAGCTGGCCTTCCCGTTCGCCGTGCTCTCCTCCCGGGCGTGGATCCGCAAGGCCAACACCCTGGCGATCGAGGCGATGCACCTGGGCATCATGGCCTTCATGGGCCTGGTCTGCTTCGGCCTGCTGATGATCGGCGCGGACTGCGCCTGCCTGCGCGACGAGGACTACCGGGCGATGTACCGGCGCGCTGTCCGGTTCAAGGAACGGTGGTCGGCCCGGCCGGCCCCGGTGGCGGGCTCGGCCCGGCCGGCGGCGGGTGCGGCTCGGGTGGGGGAGGAGCAGCATGCCCACGCCTGACGGAAGCGGCGGGCCCGTGCCCGACCGGAGCGGCGTGCCCACGCCTGACGGAAGCGGCGGGCCCGTGCCCGACCGGAGCGGCGTGCCCACGCCTGACGGAAGCGGCGGGCCCGTGCCCGACCGGAGCAGCGTGCCCACGCCTGACGGAAGCGGCGGGCCCACGCCCGACCGGGCCGCGCAGGCCGCCGCCCTGCGCGACTTCCTGGCAGCCGGGCCCGAGCGGTGGCCGGAGCTCGCACCGGCTCCGATCGCCGCGGTGGGCGCGGAGCGGCTGCGCGCCATCGTCGAGGCCACCGCGGCCCGGGTCGGCGGCGTGCAGGACGTGGTGGACGACCCCGGCGGCCTGGCCGTGCTCGGCCCGGCGGGCCGGGTGCTCGCCTGGGCACGGCTGGACGCCGAGGGGCGGCTCGCCGACCTGCGGATCGCCCCGGCCCGCAGTGGCCGCCGGGAGATGCCGGCCGGCTGGCAGATCCAGCTGGCCCGGGTCTTCTGGCTGCTGCTCGTGGGCTGGCTGGCCGCCGCCTGCTGGGGCGTCGGCCAGCTGACCTCCTGGGGCGGCGCGGTGCTCTCCCTCGGCTTCGGCCTGCTGCTCTTCGAGGGGTGGAACGCCCCGGCCGCCGAGCCCTGGTGGAGCCGCCGCCCGGTGGAGGCGGTGGCGCTGCTCGGCCTCGCCTCGGCCTGGCGCCTGCCCCGCCTCCCGGTCGGCGACAGCTGGACCGAACTCGCGGTCGGGGCCGGCTTGTTGGGCGTGGCCGTGATAGGGCTGGCCCGAGCCCGCCGGCACCGGTGGGGTGCACCGGCGGGGGAGTACCACTTCCCGCTGCGCGGCAGCTGGTACATCGTCCAGGGTGGTGGTCGCAGCCTCAACCACCACGCCGGGCACCCCGAACAGCGGGGCGCGCTCGACCTGGTGCGGACCGGCTCCGGCGGCCCGCGCCGCGAGCCGGAGCACTACCCGGCGTACGGGGAGCAGGTGTTCGCCCCCTGCGCCGGAGTGGTGGTCGCGGCCGTGGACGGCATCGAGGACCAGCGCCCCGGCACCCTGCGGTACGCCCCGGCCTACGGGAACCACGTCTTCATCGAGACGGCCGACGGGGTGCTGGTGAAGCTCGCCCACCTGCGGCCCGGCTCGGTGCGGGTGACGGCGGGCCAGGCGGTGGCAGCGGGTGAGCTGCTCGGCGAGGTCGGCAACTCCGGCAACAGCACCGAACCCCACCTGCACCTGCACGCGGAGCGGGCCGGGCTCGGCCTGGACCTGCGCTTCACCGGGATCACCGGCGGCCTGCACCGCGGCCGTACCGTGCACGGCCGCACCGTAGGCGGCCACACCGTGCGCGGCTGACCTCCAACCCCAGAAAGCTCTCCCTGTGACGACTCGTCGGACCACCCTGCCCTCGCTCACCGCCGCCGCCCTGGCCGGCACCCTCGTGGTGGCGGCGGCGGGCGCCGCCCGGGCCGAGGACGGCCGCACCGCGCTGGCCGGCTCGCAGCCCGCCTACGCCACCGCCGACAACGACCTCGGTGCCGTACCCGGGCAGCAGACTCTCACCGCCCGGCTCTACCTCGGCCCCCGCGACCCGGCCGCGCTGACCGCCTTCCTGCGCGAGGTCACCGACCCGCGCAGCCGCAGCTACGGCCGCTTCCTCACCCCGGAGCAGTACCGGCAGCGCTTCGCCCTGACCCCGGGTCAAGTGCGCGCACTCACCCGCTGGCTGACCGGCGCCGGGCTGACCGTCACCGCCACCACCCCGCACTACCTGCAGGTCAGCGGCCCGGCCACCGCGCTCGGCCGGGCACTGGGGACCACCGTGCACCGGTACCGCACCGCCTGGGGCCCGGCCCAGGCCCCGGCGCAGGCGGCGAGCGTGCCCGCCGCCCTGGCCGGCCAGGTGATCGCCCTCGACGGGCTCACCGCCCCGGCCGCCGCCGACCCGGCCTCGCACCGCAGCGTGGTGCTCGCCGACCCGGCGGCCGCCCCCGGCCCCGCCGCCCACTGCTCGGCCGCCTTCGGACAGCTGCCCGCCACCGGTCTGCCGCCCGCCCACGGGCACCCGGTCGCGTACACCACCTGCCCGTACACCCCCGCCCAACTGCGCAAGGCCTACGGCGCGGCACCGGCGGGCGCCACCGGCAAGGGGCGCACCGTGGCGATCGTGGGCGCCTACGGATCACCGGTGATGGCGGCGGACGCCGAGCGGTTCGCCCGGGCCGTGGGCGACCGCCCGCTGCGGCCCGGCCAGTACCGGGAGACGGTCGACCAGAGCTCCTGGAAGGTGAGCCCGGCCTGCGCGCCGCCGGCCTCCTGGGCGGGCGAGCAGGCCCTGGACGTGGAGATGGTGCACGCATACGCGCCCGACGCGGACATCCACTACGTCGGCGCGGCCTCCTGCGAGGACGCCGACCTGATGGCCGCCGAGGCCGGGGTCGTGGACACCCGCTCGGCCGACCTGATCTCCAACTCCTGGGCCGAGATCGTGCACTCCTCGCCCGGCCACCTCACCCCGGGTCTGGTCGCCGCCTGGGACATGCTCTTCCAGCAGGCCGCCGCCGAGGGCATCGGCGTGTACTTCGCCTCCGGCGACTGCGGGGACTCCTCCCCGGCCGCCGCCGAGACCGGCATCAACTGCGACCCGAAGACCACGGCCGCCCAGGCCGACTTCCCGAGCGGCGACCCGTGGGTCACCTCGGTGGGCGCCACCACGCTGGCCACCGACCCCAAGGGCGGGTACGTCTGGGAGACCAGCATGGGTGACGCGGTGTCGGTGCGGCCCGGCGGCGCGGGAGACTGGGCGCCGCTGCCCGGCGTGTTCGCCTTCGGCGGGGGCGGTGGCCCCAGCGACTTCCCGCAGCCCTGGTACCAGCGGGGCCGGGTGCCCGGCGCGCTCGCGCACGGCCACCGGGCCACCCCCGACGTGGCGCTCAGCGGCGACGCGGCCCTGCCGGTGCTGGTCGGCTACACCTTCGGCGGCGCCTTCCACCTGGTCGGCTTCGGCGGCACCTCCGCCGCCGCCCCGGGCTTCGCGGCGTTGCAGGCCGACGCCGAGCAGGCCGCCGGCCGCACCCTCGGCTTCGCCAACCCGCTGCTGTACTCGCTGGCCGGGACGGGCGCCTTCCACGACGTCACCGAGCAGCCCGCCGCGGCCGGAGCGGCGCCGCTGACCGTCGTGCAGGACACCGGCGCCGCCGACCCCGAGCTGCACGACCTGCTCTACACCCTCGGCCAGGACATCGGGCTGCCCGCCGCGCGCGGCTACGACCTGGCCACCGGCCTCGGCTCGCCCGGGCCCGAGTACCTGCGCCGGGTCGTGTCCCGTGGCTGAGGCCGTGGTGGTCGGGGCCGGGCCGAACGGGCTGGCCGCCGCCGTGGCGCTGGCCCGGGAGGGGGTGGCCGTCACCGTGCTCGAACAGGCGGCCACCATCGGCGGCGGCACCCGCAGCGGCGAGCTGACGCTGCCCGGCCTGTTGCACGACCACTGCGCCGCCGTGCATCCGATGGCGCTCGCCTCGCCGTTCCTGCGCTCGCTCGACCTGGAGCGGCACGGGCTGCGCTGGCGCCGGCCCGAGGTGGACCTCGCCCACCCGCTCAACCAGGGCGAGCCGGGCGTGCTGCACCAATCGATCGAGCGCACGGTGGCAGGTCTGGGAGCGGACGGAGCGGCCTGGCGGCGGGTGTTCGGGCCGCTGGCCGCCGAGTTCGACGCGCTGGCCGAGGAGGTCATGCGCCCGCCCCTGCACCTGCCCGCGCACCCCGGGCCGCTGCTGCGCCTCGCCCTGCGGGCGGCGCCGCCCGCCGCCGCCCTGGCCCGGGCCGCCTGGCGCACCCCGCAGGCCCGCGCGCTCTTCGCGGGCACGGCCGCGCACGCCGTCCGGCCGCTGGGAGCCCTCGGGAGCGGTGCGATCGGCCTGCTGCTGCTCGCGGCCGGGCACCGGCACGGCTGGCCGGTCGCGCAGGGCGGTTCGCAGGCCGTGGCCGAGGCGCTGGCCGCCCGGCTGCGGGAGCTCGGCGGGCGGGTGGAGACGGGGGTACGGGTCCGCTCCCTGACCGAACTGCCGCCCGGCGCAGCGGTGTTGCTCGATCTGGCGCCGCGGGAGGCGCACGCGGTCTGCGGCAGCCGACTGCCCGCGCGGACGGCCCGGGCGTACGCCCGGTGGCAGCACGGCCCGGGCGCGTTCAAGCTCGACCTCGCGATGGAGGGCGGCATCCCGTGGCGGGACGAGGCCTGCCGCCGGGCCGGCACCGTGCACCTCGGCGGCACGCTCGCGGAGATCGGGCACGCCGAGCGGGCCATCGCGCAGGGGCGGATGCCGGAGCGGCCGTTCGTGCTGGTGTCGCAGCAGTACCTGGCCGACCCCGGCCGGTCGGCGGGCTCGGTGCACCCGGTCTGGGCCTACGCGCACGTGCCGAGCGGCTGGCGCGGCGACGCGACCGAGGCGGTGCTCGCCCAGTTGGAGCGGTTCGCCCCGGGCACCCGGGAGCGGATCCTCGCGCAGACGGTCAGCGGACCGGCCCAACTGGCCGCCGACAACCCGAACTTCGTCGGCGGCGACATCCTCACCGGCGCCAACACCGCCCGCCAACTGCTGCTGCGCCCCAGGGCCGCCCTCGACCCGTACGCCACCGGCATCCCCGGGGTCTACCTCTGCTCGGCGGCCACCCCGCCGGGGCCGGGGGTGCACGGCATGTGCGGCTACGGCGCCGCCCGCTCGGCGCTCCGGCACCTGGCGGTCCGGGGCTGAGCCCGGTACGAGGCCGCTGACGCGCCGCCGAACGGCCCGGACGGCGAGGTCGGCCGTTGTCCGCTCGACCGCAGACGTGCTCAGCGGGCCTCGGCGTACTGGGCGCGGTAGAGGCGGGCGTACGCCCCGTCGGCGGCCAACAGGGCCTGGTGGGTGCCGGATTCGACCACCTCGCCGGCGTCGAGGAGGAGGATCCGGTCCGCGGTGCGGACGGTGGCCAGGCGGTGGGCGATGACCAGGGCGGTGCGGCCGCGGAGGGCCTCGGTGAGGGCCTCCTGGACGGCGGCCTCGGCGTGGGCGTACCCGGGTGCCGGTGTACTCGCCGATCCTCGGCCGGTTCCACCGCGACGAGGACGCTCTGGTCGCGCTGCTCGGGCTGCACCTGGTCACCCCGGTCCGGTTCGACACCGCGGTGAGCCGCCTTCACCGCCGAGGTGATGCGCAGCGGCTGGGTCGGCGACTCCGCCTTCGCCCGTCTGCGCGCCTGCCTGAAGGCTTGTCAGATAGTTGAACTCGCGAGGCCCGGCCACCGTGGCGCAGGTCGGCCCCGTTCAAGCCGACGGCCGACCCGGGGTGAGGGCCCCGCCGCCTCCCGCGCGCGTTCGATCCGTGCACTCTCCGCGCACGATCACGCAGACTCCTGCGCCGAGGGCGAGCTGGATCCACGCGCCGGCCGGTGCCGGCTTGGGGCCGGCCCTCCCGTGGGATGTGGGCCGGCCCCTCTTGTCGGATGGTGGCCGGTCAGCTCGTGGCGTCGGGCCGAGGGGTGGTGAGGCCGTAGCGGCGCTGGAAGCGTTCGACGCGGCCGGCGGTGTCGAGGACGCGGGCGTTGCCGGTGTAGAAGGGGTGGCTGGCGGAGGAGATCTCGACGTCGATCACGGGGTAGGTGTTGCCGTCCTCCCACTCCACGGTCTTCTCGCTGGTGGCGGTGGACCGGGTGAGGAAGGCGAGGTCGCCGGCCTTGTCGCGGAAGACGACGGGGCGGTAGGCGGGGTGGATGCCGGGCTTCATGGTGCCTCCTGGAGGGGTGCGGGGCTGGTCAGCGCTCTTCGCGGAAGTCGACGTGTGCGCGGGCTGCGGGGTCGTACTTGCGCAGCACCAGCCGGTCGGGGTCGTTGCGGCGGTTCTTGCGGGTCGCGTAGGTGTAGCCGGTGCCGGCGGTGGAGCGGAGCTTGATGATCGGGCGCAGGTCGTTGCGGGCCATCGGTGTCCTCCCTGGTGTGGTCGGTGTGGGTCGGCCTCACCATAGCGTAATGGTTTTCGTTTTCATCTAGTGTACTGTCAGGCCCAACGCCGACGGCCGACGCGGCATTCCCGTCCGCCGCCCGCCCGCATCCCTCCTGACTCGGAGCCGCCATGTCCGCCCACTGCCAACTCACCGGCCGAAAGCCCGGGTTCGGCAACGCGATCTCGCACTCGCACCGCCGCACCAGGCGCCGGTTCGACCCGAACGTCCAGCGCAAGCGCTACTGGCTGGCGAGCGAGGGCCGCCACGTGCGGCTGACGCTCAGCGCCAAGGGCCTGAAGACCGTCGACCTGATCGGCGTCGAGGCGGCGGTCGCCCGGATCCGCGCCCGTGGGGAGAAGGTCTGATGGCCAAGCGCAGCAAGATCGCCAAGAACGAACAGCGCCGGGTCGTCGTGGCCCGCTACGCCGCGCGCCGGGCGGTGCTGAAGAGGCTCATCGCCTCAACCACCGCCGACCCGGCGGAGCGCCTCGCCGCGCAGGCGGAGTTGCAGCGCCAGCCGCGCGACGCCAGCGCCACCCGGGTGCGCAACCGCGACTCCGTCGACGGCCGCCCGCGCGGCTACCTGCGCGCCTTCGGCCTCTCCCGGATCGGGGTTCGACAGCAGGCGCACGCCGGGTACCTGCCGGGTGTCCGCAAGGCCAGCTGGTAGCCCCCCGGGCCTGTCCGGCCGATCACGCCGGGCGGGCGCCGCCGGGGCACGCGCCCTCCTTGCCCGGCATCGGGCAGGAGGGGCCCTTCGACGGCTTCTCGTCGGTCGCCGATGCTCCGCATGGACTCCCTCCTCGGCGCCGCCGATGCACGCGCCCTCCTTGCCCGCCAACGGGCAGGAGGGGCCCTCCAACGACGCCCGCTGATCCGACGTGATCGGCCGGACAGGCCCTGAGCCGGTCGTGCCCCGGGCCGCACCACTCTCCCGGTCCGTGCGGTCCGGGGCACGACCTCCCCGAACCTCGAGAAAGGAAGAACGGTGCCCGAATCCAGTCTGCTGCCGGTGGTGGTCGTGGGCGGCCTGCACGAGGCCGCGCGCCGCCAGGCCGTCCAGGAACTGCTGGACGGCTGCGAGGGCGCGGTGCTCCTGCGCCACGACCTGACGGCGGCCGACGAGGGCCGCGTGCACCGGCTGGTCCGGGACGGCTCGGGCCTGCTCGGCCAGGCCCACGTGCCGCTCACCAACGACTGCCCGTGCTGCGCCCTGCGCGAGGACCTGCTGCCCGAACTGCTGCTGATCGCCGAGGCGGGCCGACACCGCCTGGCGGTGGTGGAGCTGTGGGGCGGCACCGACCCGCACCCGATGGTCGAGGTCATCGCGGAGGGCGAGGCGGGCGGCCGCCGGATGGACGAGGTGCTGGAGGTGGTCGGCGTCGTCACCGCCGTCGACCCGCTGCGCGTCGTGCCCGAGCTCTCCGTCTCGGACCAGCTCTCCGACCACCGCCTGCACACCTGCGCCGACGACGAGCGCACCCTCGCCGAGGCCCTGGCCTGCCAGATCGAGTACGCCGACCTGCTGGCCGTCGCACCCTCGCCGGAGGCCGCCGGGAGCGCCGAGCTGCACGCCGGCCTGGCCATGCTGCGCCAGCTCCATCCGACGGCACGCTTCGTCCGGCTCGGCCGCCGCGCGCTGGCCGGCGCGGCGCGCGCCGGATTCGAGGTGGCCGCCGCCCGTGACCGGGTCAACCCGGCGCTGGCCCTGCTGCCGCAGGCCGCCGACGAGGCAGGGGTGGCCACCCTGGTGTGGGAGCGCCGCCGGCCACTGCACCCCGAGCGGCTCTACGAGGCGCTCGACCAGCTCGTGCCCGCCGCCCAGCGCAGCCGGGGCAGGTTCTGGCTCGCCAACCGCCCCGATCTGCTGCTCGCCTGGGACGCGGCGGGGGCCAACCTGGCCGTGGCGGAGTGCGGCCCGTGGCTGGTGACACTGCCCGACGCGGCCTGGGAGCTCTATCCGCCCGTGCGGCGGGCCGCAGCGGCGCTCGACTGGGATGCCGTGCACGGCGACCGCGTGCAGCAACTGAGCTTCACCGCCGAGGGGTTGGACGCGGACGGGATCGTCGAGCTGCTCGACTCCTGCCTGCTCACCGACGCCGAACTCGCCGCCGGGGAGACCGGTTGGAAGGCCCTGCCGGACGCCTTCGAGGAACTGTTGGATCCCGTCGCCTGATCAACCGTCAGACCTACCTGGAAACAAGGGAATGATGACCAGAATCGCCCCTGCCCGCCGCGACCGCAAGCCGCGCCCCAACCCCCTGCACGAAGCACGGATCACGTACATCGACTACAAGGACACCAACCTCCTGCGGAAGTTCATCTCCGACCGCGACAAGATCCTCCCCCAGCCTTCGGCCGGGAGGTGCCCCCTTCGCCGCGTCACCCGGCTCACCGTCCAGCAGCAGCGCGCGATGGCCCGCGCCATCAAGAACGCGCGCGAGATGGCGCTGCTGCCCTACGCGTCCGGCGGCTCGAAGGCCGGCGGGTGAGCGGCCGCCTTCCGGTCACGGTCCTCTCCGGGTTCCTCGGGGCGGGCAAGACCACACTGCTCAACCACCTGCTGAACAACCGCGACGGCCTGCGGGTGGCGGTCATCGTCAACGACATGAGCGAGGTCAACATCGACGCCGCGCTGGTGCGCGAGGGCGGGGGAGCCCTGTCGCGGACCGAGGAGCGGCTGGTCGAGATGACCAACGGCTGCATCTGCTGCACGCTGCGGGACGACCTGCTGGAGGAGGTGGACCGCCTCGCCCGGGCGGGGCGCTTCGACTACCTGCTGATCGAGTCCAGCGGCATCTCCGAGCCGATGCCGGTCGCCGCCACCTTCGCCTTCGCCCGCGACGACGGTGCGACCCTCGGCGAGGTGGCCCGCCTGGACACCATGGTCACCGTGGTGGACGCCGCCAACTTCCTGCCCGAGCTGCGGGCCGGGGACGAGCTGACGGCCCGTGGGCTCGACCAGTACGAGGACGACGAACGCACCGTCAGCGATCTCCTGATGGACCAGGTCGAGTTCGCCGACGTGCTGGTGCTGAACAAGACCGACCTGGTCAGCGCCGCCGAGGCGGACCGGCTCGTGGCAGCGCTCAGCCGGCTCAACCCGGGGGCCCGGATCGTCCGGGCGGTCGGTGGGCGGGTGCCGCCGCCCGAGTTGCTGGGCACGGGGCTGTTCGATCTGGCGAAGGCGCAGGAGGCCCCGGGCTGGGTGGCCGAGCTCAACGGCGACCATGTGCCGGAGACGGAGGAGTACGGCATCGGCAGCCTGGTCTTCCGGGCCGAGCGGCCGTTCCACCCGGGCCGGCTCTGGGAGTTGGTGAGCGAGCGACTCGACGCGGGGGAGTTCGGCACGGTGCTGCGCTCGAAGGGGTTCTGCCGGCTGGCGTCGCGGCCGGCGGTGACCGCGCTGTGGTCCCAGGCCGGTTCGGTGGCCCGGTTCGAGCCCTCCGGCGTGCGCGCCGCGCCGGGCGGCGCGGCCGGTCTCGCCGACGCCACGGCCCTGAGCGGCCTCGACGACGAACAGCCCCAGCACGGGCAGGAGTTGGTGTTCATCGGCACTGCCCTGCGCATGGACGAGCTGAGCGCCGCGCTCGCCGCCTGCCTGCTCACCGATGCCGAAGCGGCGGGCGGTCCGGCCCTGTGGCGCCTGCTCGACGATCCGTTCCCGGCCTGGGACGCGTACGACGCTCACGCGCACGCGTAACAACAACCACTCACGAGGAGAACCGCCATGGCCGTACCCAAGCGCAAGACGTCCCGAAGCAACACGCGGCACCGCCGGGCGCAGTGGAAGGCGAGCGCGCCGCAGCTGGTGCCGATCACCGTGGAGGGCCGGGAGCACCTGGTGCCGCGCAACCTCGTCCGCGCGTACGAGCGCGGGTTGCTGACCGTCAAACCCTGAGGTCAACGGCGGATCGGGGCGGATCGGCGGCTCCACCCGAGGGCCCTGGGGTCAAGGATTGGCAATGATTTTCACCTCAGCCTCGAAGTATCTGGTTTTGAAAATCATTACCGACTGGCGTGATGGTCATCACCCCAAAGGGGCCTGTCCCCAGGCCCGAAGGGCAGCTGAGGAGCACCTGCCATGCGCGCCGCCCCGTCCCGCCCCGCCCGCAGACACCCCGTCCGCCTCGTGCTGGGAGCCGCTGGCGTCATAGCCCTCACGGCCACCAGCGCCTGCTCCACCTCGTCCAAGGCCGCGCCGTCCACGGCCGGTTCGAGCGGCGGGAGTTCGAAGGTGATCCAGGTCGCCGTGGCGGAGAACTTCTGGGGCAGCATCGCCACCCAGCTCGGCGGCGACCACGTGAAGGTCACCAGCATCATCACCAACCCGGACACCGACCCGCACTCCTACGAGCCCACCGCCGCCGACAGCCGGACGGTGGCGGGCGCCGACTACGCGATCACCAACGGCATCGGCTACGACGCCTGGTCGGACAAGCTGCTCGCCGCCAACCCGGCCGCCGGTCGTACGGCGCTGAAGGTCGCCGACCTGCTCGGCAAGAAGGAGGGCGACAACCCGCACCAGTGGTACTCGGCCGAGAGCGTCGAGAAGGTGATCGACCGGATCACCGAGGACTACAAGAAGCTGGACCCGGCCGACATCGCCTACTTCGACACCCAGCAGCAGGCCTTCCGTACCAAGGCGCTGGCCAAGTACAACCAGCTCGAAGCCGACATCAAGGCCAGGTACGCGGGCACCCCGATCGGCGCCTCGGAGTCGATCGTCACCCCGCTCGCCGAGAGCCTCGGGCTGAAGATGCTGACTCCGGAGACCTTCCTGGACGCGATGAGCGAGGGCACCGACCCGACCGCCGCCGACAAGGCGGCCATCGACCAGCAGATCGGCGGCAAGCAGATCAAGGTCTACGTCTACAACTCCCAGAACTCCACGCCGGACATCGCCGCCCAGGTCGAGGCGGCCAAGAAGCAGGGCATCCCGGTCGCCACCGTGACCGAGACCCTCACCCCGGCGAACGCCACCTTCCAGGACTGGCAGGCCCAGCAGCTGCAGGGCATCGCCGACGCGCTGAAGGCGGCGACGGGCAAGTGAGCATCCACCCGACCGAGAAGGTCCGAGCCGTCATGGGCCGTCACGAGCCGCCGTCGGGGGGCGGCGAGCCGGTGCTCGCACTGCGGGGGGCCGCCGTCAGGGTCGGCGGGCGGACACTCTGGTCGGGTGTCGATCTGACCGTCGGGGCAGGCGAGTTCACCGCCGTGCTCGGCCCCAACGGGGTAGGGAAGTCCACCCTGGTGAAGGTGCTGCTCGGGCTGTTGCCCGCTTCGGCAGGCGAGGTGCGGGTGCTGGGCGGGGAGCCCGGCGCGCACAGCACCGCCGTGGGGTACCTGCCGCAGCGGCACAGCTTCGACGCGAGCGTGCGCATTCGCGGGGTGGATGTGGTGGGCCTGGGCCTGGACGGGGATCTGTGGGGGATCCCCGTCCCAGGCCTGGGACGCGCCAAGCGCAAGGCGGCGCGCGAACGAGTCGCCGAGGTCGTGGAGTTGGTCGGTGCGAGTGCCTACGCGCACCGGCCGATCGGGCAGTGCTCGGGCGGGGAGCAGCAGCGGCTGCTGATCGCCCAGCAGGGCAAAGGTCCGCTCGATGACGTGGCGAAGCTTGCCGAGGCCGCGAATGTCGGGCTCGCCTCGGCGAGAGATGACGGGCAGGATCCGGCGCATCAGGAGGTTCGCGGCGGACATTCCCATCCACGGGTGGCTGCGCCGCATGTAGTGACACCGGCGGGCGTGCGCTTGGTGGCGGCGTCTCCATCGCGGTTATGTCACTGCGTGGCTGCGGTCCGGAGAATAGTGGTGGGGTCCAGCTGCCGGCAGACGGCGAATCTCGGCCGGCGTGAGGTCCACGAGGTCGGGCGTCTTCGAGGAAGCGGCGGAAGTGGGAATCCTGACCGTAGGCGGAGCCGGCCGTTACCCAGGCGATGGGCAGGGGCGAGGCCGGCGCACGCGTGATCATGGTGCGGGCCAGGTCGCCCTTCGTCGCGAAGGCGCGCTCGTCCGGCACGCGGGCGGCCTGGCATCGTTCGCGGTCGTCGGTCCAGGACTTGGGCAGGTAGAGCTCGCGGCCGACCAGGGCGTGGCCGCGGCTGGTGGCGTAGGCGGCGAAGACGCCGATCTGGCAGTTCTCGGTGCGCCCGGCAGTTCCCGAGTATTGGCGCGGGTCGCGAGCCGCAGGGCAGTGCCGCCGCCGGTCACCGACACCACCGCACCGGGACGTAGTCCGCGGTCGGGGCGGATGGGGGCCAGGTGACTGGACCGGGTCGGGGCGGAGGCGCGATCCCGACCCGGTCCGGGGCGGAGGTGGTGCGTCAGCGGACGTCGAAGCGGTCGACGACGAGCCAGCTGCCCCCGGTCTTGGTCAGGGTGAGGGCGTGCCGTCCGATCGGCAGGCCGCTCACGGTGTAGACGGTCTGCTGGGCCTGGCGGGTGGTGGAGAAGGCGTTGACGGTGCCCTGCGGGGCGCCGTCGAGGGCGACCACGGTGGTGCCTTCGTCGGAGTTGGTCTCGGTGACCAGGCTGATGCCGGTCCCGGTGAAGGTGATGGTGGCCGAGTCGCCGTTCGCCGTGGTGGCGTGGACGTCGTTCTGGTAGTCGCCGAGGCCGCGGTTGGCGGAGGAGATCCAGGAGCTGCCGGTGTAGGTGATGGAGGGGGCGGTGTCGTTGGCCACGCTGGTGACCTCGAAGCCGTCCAGGGTGGCCCAGGTGCCGCTGCGCTTGACGAACTGGATGGTGTGGCTGCCCGCGCTCAGCCCGCTGGTGCGGTAGACGACCGCCTGGGCCTGGCGGGTGGTGGCGCTGGTGTCGATCAGGCCCTTGGAGGCGCCGTCGAGGAAGACCTCGACCTGGCCCTGGTCGGTGTTCTTCTCGCCGATGACGGAGATGCCGGTGCCGGTGAACGTCAGCGAGGCGGTGTCACCGTTGGTCCCCGTGGCGTGCACGGCGTCGTCGTAGTCGCCGACGCCGCGGTTGCCGTTCGCCGTCCAGGCGCCGGTGTAGGAGATCGCGGTGGAGTCGTCGTCGATCCGGCCGGTCAGTGGCTGGTGGGCGGCGTCGGGGCCGGCGGCGGCAATGACGGCCTGGGCGGCGGTGGGCCAGGCACCGCCGGAGACGATCGTGGCCTGGTTGAAGGTGACGTCGGTGCCGTGAATGGAGTTGGTGGCGGAGTCGGAGTAGTTGTCGTGGACGTTGATGTCGTGGATGGTCGGCGTCCACATGCCGATCCAGTAGAGAGGGTTGATGCGGATGACGTTGTCGTGGGTGTTCCAGTACGAGCTGCCCTCGTCCTGGTACAGCATGACGTTGGTGTGGTTGCCGACCTCGACCAGGTTGCCCGCGAGCACCGAGGTGGTCGAACCTCCCCCAGCCCCCGGGGGCTGGGAGGTGCCCCCTCCGTTGCCCTGGCCGCCGTTGGTGTAGATGGGGCCGCCGTCGTGGAGGACGTTCATCACGTCGTGCACGTGGTTGTTCAGGATCTGGTTGCCGCCGGCGTAGATGGTGCCGTGGGCGCAGGTGCGCAGGCCCTGGGCGGACTGCATGGAGCACGGTGAGGCGTAGCCCCAGCCCCAGCCGACCGACATGCCGGAGTAGGGGGTGTGGCCGATGTCGTTGTGCGAGATCGTCAGGGTGCGGGTGTAGCCGGCCCAGATGCCGACCGCGTCGGAGTAGTCCTGGCCGACGTGGTCGATCCAGTTCTGCGAGACGGTGTCGCCGGTGGTCATCCGGCCGGTGTCGGTGAGGTAGTAGTCGTCCACCTCGCCGACGGAGACGCCGCCGCCGGAGGTGTCGTGGATGTAGCCGGCGGTGATGGTGGAGTTCTGGGTGCCGTCGGCGAGGTCGATGCCGGTGCCGCCGGTGTGGGCGATCTCGTCGCCGGTGAAGGTGATGTTCGAGCCGCGGTGGACCTGGACGGCGGCGGGGATCCGGACGGGCGCGTTGTTGTTGCTGGGATCCCAGAGCACGGCGGCCTGGTTGTCGATGTAGCCGGCCGTGGAGGGCAGCATCCAGGTGCTGTAGGCGAAGGTCAGGCCCTGGAAGGTGATGTCGTGCGCGGGCGTGATCGTGTCCGGCACCACGGTGAAGCCGTCGAGGAGCATGCTCGTCCCGCCGGTCTTGACCAGTTTGACGGTGTGCCGGCCCTTCGTCAGGCCGCTGACGGAGGCGACGACCTGCTGGGCGAGCCGGGAGGAGCCGGCGGCCGAGAGGCTCTGCGTCTTCGTGCCGTCGACGTAGACGTCGAAGCCGCCCTCGTCGCTGTTGGTCTCCGAGAGCACATCGATCCCGGTACCGGTGAAGGTGTAGCTCACCGAGTCGCCGTTGACGGCGGCGCTGTGCACGTCGTTGTAGAGGTCGCCCAGGTTACGGCCACCGGAGTAGCTCCAGGAGCCGGTGTAGGTGAGGTACGCGTCCGTGTCGTTGACCGGAGTGAGGTGGCCGGGGGTGCCGCTGACGTTCAACAGCGTCTCGGTGGTGGGCAGTTCCACGTCGGCGGTGCTGAGGTTCTCACCGCTGCGCGGAGCGTAGTAGAGGAGGCCCGCCGCGGTGTCGAGGTAGAACTCGCCGGGGGTGTCGAGCAGTTGGTAGGCGTTCTCCAGGTAGCTGATCGTGGTCAGCTTCGGCAGCCCAGCGCCGTTGAAGGGGAAGCCCCGGTTGGGTACCGAGGTGTTGTTGTCGGTGAAGCAGGCCGGGTCGACGTTGAGGCTGGAGCCGCCACCGCTGGGTGTCGTGATGCTCGCCAGCGGGCAGCGCATCTGCTTCCAGGCGTTGTTGTTCACGATCTCCACCGAGGAGGCGTTGGTGAACGAGGCGTACGAGGGGTCGGCGGTGGTGAAGCTGGAGCCTGAAAGGGTGAGGCCGGACGGGTTCAGCGGGCCGCGGGCGCGCTGGGCCCGCACGCCGTTGACGAACAGCTGGCGGCTCTGCGTGCCGACGGGCACGGCGGCTCGGTAGATGTTCTTCGCGCTGTCGAAGAGCGAGAACCCGGTGACCTGGGCCGCGCCACTCAGCACGGGGACCTCACCGGGGTAGCCGATCCAGGCGACCTTGTGGCCGTTCTGCCCGGAGTCGGCCGGCCCGAGGCTTAAGGCCTGGGAGAGCCGGTAGGTGCCGCCGCGCAGGTACACGTCGATGTCGGCGGCCATACCGGAGGTCAGGGTCTCGACCTTGCCCTTGGCGCCGTCCAGGCTGCACGGTGCGCTCAGCGAGCAGGTGCTGCCGGACCCGGTGGGTGAGGCGTACAGAACGGTCGGCGTGGTGGCGGCCGCCGGGCCAGCCACGGATATCGCGGCGCACATGAGCGCGCCGACCGCTCCCAGCCCACCGTAAGAACCGATGGCTTTGCGGCGAAACAGCGACATTGATGCTCCTTCAGGAGTGGCCGGGACACTCGGCGGACGCGGGCCGGCCGTCCTGACGACGGTGACCGCCTGCCCGCCATGACGCGGTCCACGGGTAGGGGAGGAGGTGATCCGATGAATTAAGAACTACTGGTTGCGAGTGGGCTAGAGGGCCAGGGTTGGGCCCTCTTCCCGCATCATTCATCGGATGTATCACTCTGCTGGGAGAGAGTACGGTGGCGTCCCGCCCCGGGCAATAGGCAGGAGCCCGGGAATCCTTCGTGCCCCTCGGCGGCGTAGTCGCCCCCCACCCCGACCGTGAGCTGCCCTCGACGCCGTGCTGCAGAACCGTCCTCCGGTTCCGCGCCGGCGCTTGTGCAGGTCCTCGGCCGCGTGGGCCAGGCGTTTGGCGCGGGCGGCCTCTGGTGTTTTGGCGGCCAGTCGTTAACATGAGTGATCCTCATGTTTCGAAGGAGTCTGGGCATGGTGAAGCGACTTGAGCTGCCGGTGGGGTTCCGGTGGGGGGTTTCGACGGCCTCGTACCAGGTCGAGGGCGCGGTGGCGGAGGACGGGCGCGGGCGCTCGATCTGGGACGAGTTCGTGGTGCGGCCCGGGGCGGTGAAGGACGGGCACACCGGGGCGGTGGCCTGTGACCACTACCACCGGTACCGCGAAGACGTGGCGCTGATGCGGGAGTTGGGGCTGGACGGGTACCGGTTCTCGGTGGCCTGGCCCCGGGTGGTGCCGGGTGGGAGCGGGGCGGTGAACTCGGCCGGGCTGGACTTCTACGAGCGGTTGGTGGACGAGTTGCTGGCGGCGGGGATCACGCCGCTGCCGACGCTGTTCCACTGGGATCTGCCCCAGGAGCTGGAGGAGGGCGGCGGGTGGCTGGCACGGGACACGGCGTACCGGTTCGCGGAGTACACCGAGGCAGTGGTCGGTCGGCTGGGGGATCGGGTGCCGGCCTGGATCACGCTGAACGAGCCCTTCGTGCACATGGTGTACGGGTACGCGCTGGGGATCCACGCGCCGGGGCGGGCGATGATGCTCGACGCGCTGCCCGCCGCCCACCACCAGCTGCTGGGGCACGGGTTGGCGGCCGAGGTGCTGCGGGGGCACGGGCGGCAGGTGCTGATCGCGAACAATCTGACGCCGGTGCGGCCTTCGAGTCAGGACCCGGCGGATGTCGCGGCGGCGGAGGCGTACGACGCCCTGCACAACCGGCTGTTCCTGGACCCGCTGCTGCTGGGGCGGTACCCGGATCTGGGGGCGTTCGGGGTGGAGACGGAGGGGTTCGTGCGGGAGGGGGATCTGGCGGTGATCTCGGGGTCGGGGTTGGACGGTCTTGGGGTCAACTACTACAACCCGACGCTGATTTCGGCTCCGGTGGACGAGGGGCTGCCGTTCACGGACGTGCCGATCGAGGGCGTGGAGCGGACGGCCTTCGGGTGGCCGGTGGTGCCGGACGGGCTGCGCGAGCTTCTGGTGGGTCTGCGGGAGCGGTACGGCGCGGCGCTGCCGCCGGTGACGATCACGGAGAATGGCTGCTCGGTGGCCGACGAGGTCGGCCCGGACGGCGCGGTGGACGACCGGTTCCGGATCGACTACCTGGCCGGGCACGTGGAGGCGGTGGCGCGGGCGGTGGCCGAGGGGGTGGACGTGCGCGGGTACTACACCTGGTCGTTGATGGACAACTTCGAGTGGGCGGAGGGCTACCACCAGCGGTTCGGGTTGGTGCACGTGGACTTCGAGACGCAGCGGCGGACGCCGAAGGCGTCCTACGCCTGGTACCGCGAGCTGATTTCCGCTCACCGAGCCTGCTGAGAAGAGAAGTCGACCTCCTGCGGAGGCCGGCCGGACGGCCTTTCGGCGACGACCGAGAGACCGTCCGGACGGCGCGGACCGCAGCAGTTGCTACCCGTTCAGGGGGCGGGGAACGCGGGGAAGGCGCAGGTGGGTGCGGTGCCCGTGCTGGACCCCCGGATGACGGTGACCCCGGGGCCGCTCGGGGTCAGGTTGCTGCCCGCGACGGTGATCCTGGCGTGTGCCGAGGTGGCGGCGGTGATGTCCAGGTTGACGCGCCTGAGGGTGAGTTCGAGCGGGTGGGCGTCGTCCAGGCCGGCCAGGGTGGACTTGGCGCCGCTCGGGGAGTGGGTGGCGGTGACTCCGTCGACGGTGATGCCGGTGAACCAGGGGGCGTTGGAGCCGCTGCCGCCGGAGTAGTGGGTGTCGAGGACGAGCGGGGCACGGACGGCGTCCAGGCAGGTGTTCAGGTAGCCGACGTCACTGACCTTGCCGCCGTTGGCGGGGGAGCTCTTGATCCGGAGGCCGGTGCTGGAGCCGCTGGCGTTGCCGAGGGCGTCGGTGCCGGTGAGGGTGTTGTCGCGGAAGAGCACGTTGGTCACGCCACTGGTGGTCTCGCTGCCGATGGAGATGCCGTGGGTGCCGTAGAAGTGGTTGCCGGCGACGGTGATGTTGCTGCTGGGCCTGCTGCCGGCCTTGATGGCTATGCCGTCGTCGCCGTCCATGATGAAGGAGTCGGTGATGGTGACGTTGGTGGCGCCCGCCGGGTCGATGCCGTCGGTGTTCCGGGCGGTGGCCGGGGTCTTGATCCGGACGCCCCAGGCGGTGAAGCCGTTGCCGCCGTTGTAGACCACGTGGAAGTTGGCCGAGTTGAGCAGGTCGACGTGGTAAAGCGTGAAGTTGTCGGAGTTGTCGGCCTGGATCAGCCTGGGGTTGTTCTGGTTGGATCCGGCCTTCTGGGCGTCGGTGGCGAGCTGCCACCAGCTGGTGCCGGTCCCCAGCATGCTCTGGTCGCCCCGGCCGTCGATCCGGCCCTGGCTGCCGTCGGCGGCGCGGACCGCCTCGATGCCGGCGTTGGCCCCGGCGACGCTGATCAGCGGTCGGCAGCCCCCGCTCGACGAGGCGAGGGTGCCGCAGGCCGGCTTGCCGGAGAGCTGGTAGTCGGCGGGCTTGCGTGATCCGAACAGGGTGACGCCGCTGTCCAGCACCAGCACCTCGCCCTGGTGCACCGTCAGCGGACCGGACAGGAAAGCGTTGTGCGTGGTGTCCGAGGCGTGGAGGCGGACCGCGACCGTACCGCTGCCGCTCCGGGCGCAGCCGTCCAGGGCCTGCTGGATCCGTGCGGTGTCCGGCGGGGTGGTCTCGGCGGCCGGGTCTGCCGTGCGGCCGGGCATCGACAGGTGCGCCGGGACGTCGGCGCAGGTGGTGGCGGGCAGGACGGGCTCGGTGACGTGCCGGGTGTCGCCGGTCGCCATGCCGGCGGGCACCGGAACCGGCACCGGCGCTGGGGAGCCGGAGCCCGACTCTGATCCGGAGCCGCCGGAGGGAGCCTGACCGACCGGGTTCCAGCCGTCGCTGCCCGCCAGGTAGGCGCGGGCGGTGAACTCGGCCGCCTGCGCCTGGCTCAGCTGGGGGCTGTCGGCGCCGGTCGCGGCGCCAGGGCCGGTGTTGGCGTACGAGTCCAGGCGGGCCGAGCGCCAGGCGTACCCGTCCATGTCGCTCCACGGCGTGGACGCCCGGACCGCGGCCGGCAGCTCGGTGGTGCGGACCACCACCTGCGCGCGGGAGGAGGCCGTCGGATGCCAGGGCCGGCCGAGGAAGTAGGTGCCGGCCTTGGCGGTGGAGCGCACGGTGCTGTCGGTGATCAGCAGACCGTACTTGTGCGAGGCCTCGGTGTTGGCGGCGGTGAGGGCGCCGTTGACCCCGCCGGCCGGTGCGCCGTCGTCCTCCGCCTCGATGACGGCGTGGTCGAGCACGGCGGTGGCGTTGCCGAAGACGATGTCCACGTCGCCGCGGACGTAGTCGTCGACGAAGTACTGGCGGGTCTGCGCGGTGGCGGACGGGGACCAGGTGAGCAGGGTGTCCTGGTGGCCGAGGATGCGGTCGTTGCGGAAGACCTGCCGGTCGCCCTCGGCCGCCAGGGCCACGGCCTGGGTGCCGGACTGCCCGTGCGCGAGGGCGGCAGCGCGGTCGAAGGTGTTCTCCACCGTCAGGTTCTCCACCGTCAGCCCGGTGGCGGCGAAGGTGGCGGTGGCGCTGGCCTCGGTGCCGAGCGGGCCGCCGCCGGGCCCGGCCGTCCGCGCCGAGTTCCCGTAGCTGATGACGACGTCCTCGGGGTGGCCGGTGGCGCCGGTGACGGTCAAATCGCTCTTCCCCGCCGGTACCTTCACCACCTCGTGGTAGGTGCCCTTGGCGATCCGGATCCGGTCGCCGGGGTGCGCGGCGTCGACGGCGGCCTGCACCGTGCGGTAGCGGGCGCTGCCGTCGGCGGCCACGGTCAGCGTGCGGGGCTTCGGCGTCAGCGTGGCCTGGGCGACCAGCGGCACCGCGGCGCCCACGACGGCGAGCACCGCGGCGGCGACCAGCGTGCGGCGGAGGTTCCGGCGGCGGCGGTGGGAGGGGTGCTTCTCGTCCGGCAAGGGGCTGTTCCTTCCTGGGGCGGGAGCTGCGGGAGCAGACCCGTTCGCTTCCCGGTTGCCGCCGACCGGCGGAAGGTTGCCGCGGCGAGGGGATCTGGGCCAGGCCGATCGGTACGTTCAGCCAGCAGATCCAGTGCCGGTAGAACCGTGGAGCCGGGCGACTTCTTCGCCGCGGCCGAGGCGCCGTCGTGCCGCTCTACAGCCAGGGCAAGGATGTTCAGGGCTCTCCTGCTCGGGTGACGGACTGGGTCACCGCTGCGAGGTGGTGCGAGGTGCCCCAGGCCCGCCAGTCGCGCGGGCCCCCCGGACGGGAGGTGGCGCCGGTTGCTCGCTGGTGGATCTGGGCGTCGCCCCAAGGTGGTTCGGTGTCGAGCCGGCTGTTCCAATGCCGGGAGCCGGTGAGTTGCCGGCACAGTCGGAGGGCGTCGGTCCGGGTTCTGGTCGCGGCGCGGACGACGTACCAGTCGTTGCCGGCGGTGTAGCGGAGATTCGGCTGCCCGGGCCAGCCGCGGTTGGGCGGCACGGGGTGGGTGATGCCGTAGTCGCCGAAGTCCGGGATCCGGTGACCCGTCCGGCGTCGGACGACCCGGTGCCACAGGTCCGCCTCGTGGCGGTGCACCGGTGCGACCAGGTGCGGTGGAAGGTGCCGCAGCGAAGCCGGGAAGCCGCCGCCCGCGAGGGCGAGGTGGCGCCAGGGCATCGCCCGCGTCCAGTCGAGCACGCCGAGGGCGGGCCCGACCAGGCGGGCCGCAGCCTGCGGGGAGGGGAGGAAGCCGGTGTCGAGGACCAGGTCCACCTGCTCGGGTGGTAGGCCGACGGCATCGAGGGCATCCCGGACGACGGAGGTCAGTGCGGTCGGAGAGTCCGGTAGGTCGCGCAGGTCGATGCGTAGGCAACCCCCTTGCCCGTGCGCCTGCTGTACCTGCCGGATCTCCTCGAGCGAGCCGCTCGGTTCGGTGGTTCGGAAGACGGGGATTATGCGGTGGAGCCACTGCGCCAGGTAGGTGCTGATCCAGCCCATGGCGTGCCCGGGAAACCCGGTGCCGACAGTGCCGTTCTCCCACAACCGGCCGCAGTCGATGGCGACGACCAGGTCCCTGGGCAGGTTCTCGCCCACTTGGCTGGCGAAGGTCTGGACGGTGTCGGGCAGTTCCTCGTCCGGCACGACTTCGAGGACCGGCCGGACAGCCCGCTGCACCTCGGGGCTGATGTTGCGTAACGCGAGCAACTCGCCCGCCTTACCGCGCAGGATCGGTACGTACTTCATCGGCTTCCCCCACACAGAGCCTGAAAGAGCCCGTTGCCTGGAACCGTCGTACGCCGCAAGTGTGCGACAGACCTCGTGGCCGTACCAGAGCCCGCGTTTGCCACCAAGCCGGAGCTGGCGGCCCGTATGATCGGTTGGTTCCTGGACGCTGGCCACCGGTCCCTGTGGGTCGCCGGGGACGAGGTCCACGGCGACAACCCGAAGCCGCGGGCCGTGCTGGAGGAACGCGGCCGCGGCTATGTGCTCGCCGTCGCCCGGACCCACGAAGTCCTCATCCGTTCTGGGAAGTTCCGAGCCGATACTCTGACCAAGAAGCTGCCGAAGCGGGCCTGGCAGAAGCTGCCCGCAGGGGCCCGCGCGAAGGCGAACCGCTTCTACGACTGGGCCGTGATCGACGTCGCCCACTCCGGCCCCGGAAGCCACCAGCTACTGATCCGCCGCAACCGCAGCACGGGCGAACTCGCCTACTGCCGCTGCTACTCGCCCCACCCTGTGCCACTACCGAGCTGCTGAGAGTCGCGAGATCAAGGTGGCGGGTGGAGGTGTTCTTCCAGTCCGCCAAGGGCCTGGCCGGACTGGAAGAACACCAGGTCCGCCGCTTCGTGTCCCGGTCCCGCTGGGTCACCCTCGCCATGCTCGCCCAGGCATTCCTCGCCGTCGTCCGTGCGGACGAACACGCCCGTCAGGCCGCATCCGATGTCCTCATACTGCTCACCTGCAACGAGATCCAGTGCTTGTTCACCACGATTGTCATCCGGTCGGTCCACGAGGTGGCCCACCGGCTCGGCTGGTCCCACTGGAGACGCCGCCACCAAGCCCGAGCCCAGGTCAGTCATTACCGCCGACAAGCCGTGAATCAGGCATGAAGATCATGATCTACGGCTGGAGTATCAGATGGTTGATCCGCCGCCGGAGGTGTTGCTCCACCAGGCGCTGTAGGCGTTCAGCGAATACCGCTTCTGCACGCCGCTGGTGGAGGTGATCTCGATGCCGAACTGCATCGTGTCGAAGGTGGTGTTGTGCAGGAGGTGCAGCGACGCGGCCCAGCGCCAGACCGCCGAGGCGTCGACGGTGCCGGTGTTGGTCTGCCGGGCGGGGATGAGCTGCAGGACGTTCCAGCCGGGACTGGCCTGCCAGACCGAGGCGTAGAGGACACCGCCGATGGTCACGTTGGACGCGATCTTCGTTCCCCAGCCGCCGGCTGTCGCGCCGGACCAGCTGGTGAAGACCATGATCTCGTCCTGGTTGCCGGTCGACCAGAGATCGCTCGTCCAGTCCCACCAGTCACCGCCGGCGACGGGAGCCGACGACGTGTCGTACCAGAAGCCCGCCGAGTTCAACTGCGACAGGGGCGTCTGGGGCCGGACCCCGGTGTTCGGGTAGGACTTGACCCCGCCGCCGGAGTGGTCGGCATCGACGTACCAGGACTTGATGCTGTTCACGGTCAGGCACTGCGGGCCGTGGTTCTGGCCCCAGATGTCGTTGTAGACCGTCCAGGTGCCCTGGGTGTACTGACCCCACTGGTCGCAGGTGGAGTACACCTGGGCCTGCGCCGGAGTCGCGAAACTCAGGAACCCGGCGATCACGGCGGCGATCAGGGCGGGCCGACCGAACCGGGCCGGCTTGCCGATGATGGATTCAAGGGTTTGCCATCTCATGTGTCCCTCCAAGGACGGCGATGGATTTGTCACGGCCCCGGTCTGGTGGTGGGACCGGGTTGCCGAATTCCAGGGTGCGCGGTGTCGGAGCGCTTGGCTGGACGGTAATGACGGGGCGTCTGATCAGCAAGGCTCTGTACAGGGAGACACATTTCTTTCATGGCATCACTGTCGAAAGCGCGTCGAATGGCATCGATGCCCGCCATGGCCTTTACGGGGCAACTTACGGCCCTGGTGGATGTGGGTGCCGACAGCGGGAATTGACGTTGCGACAGGTGGAGAACCCCTGGATTCGTGGGGTCGGGAGAAGTCGGACGGTGGGCGATGGCCGCCAGCCACACGCGCGGAGTGGGTGATGCGCATTGCTGCGAGAAGGGTTGACAGTGTGCTCAGGGTGCTGGAAGCTCCCCCTTGGCCAACACTGGGGGCATTCACTCCGGTGATCTTTTTTACCCCTGATTGTTAGCGCTAACAATCAGGGTTGCACCGGAGGGTCGACGTGCAGTGCCCCAACTGCATGCTTGTCATGCCCACGAAGAACCTCCACCACCCCACCCACCAGGAGGCGACCACGATGCTCCACGCGAACCTGCGCAGGACGCTTGCCTGCGTCCTCTCGGCCCTGCTCCTGTCCTTGGCGATTCCGCTGCTCTCCGTGGTCGCCGCCCCGCCGGCCGCCGCGCTGGGCAACAACCTGGCGCTCACGCCGCCGATGGGTTTCAACGACTGGAACGCCTACGGCTGCAACGTCTCCGAGCCGCTGATCAAGAGCACGGCGCTGGCCATGCACAACAACGGCATGCAGGGCGCCGGGTACCAGTACGTCAACATCGACGACTGCTGGATGACCCATGCCCGGGGCTCCGACGGGCGCCTGGTGCCTGACGCGAGCAAGTTCCCGGACGGGATCAAGGGCACCGCCGACTACGTCCACTCGCTGGGGCTGAAGCTGGGCATCTACGAGGACGCCGGGCTGCAGACCTGCGCCGGCTTCCCGGGCAGCCTGGGCCACGAGACCACGGACGCGCAGAGCTTCGCCGACTGGGGCGTGGACTACCTGAAGTACGACAACTGCTACGCGGGGCCGGGCTGTGCGCAGAACACCTGCTCCAACGGCAGCAAGGTGCCCGCGCAGACCCGGTACACCACGATGCGCGACGCCCTGGCCGCGACCGGCCGGCCCATCCTGTTCAGCCTGTGCAGCTGGGGCGAGGACAGCGTGTGGACCTGGGGCGCCGACATCGGCAACAGCTGGCGCACCACCGGCGACATCAACGCGAGCTACGGCAGCATGCTCTCGATCTTCCACAGCAACGTGAACCTGGCGGCCTACGCCGGGCCCGGCCACTGGAACGACCCGGACATGCTCGAGGTCGGCAACAGCCCGCTCACCGACACCGAGGCCCGCTCGGAGTTCAGCCTGTGGGCGGAGATGGCGGCCCCGCTGATCGCCGGCACCAACGTCGCCTCGGCCTCCGCGGCCACCCTGGCCACGCTCACCAACTCCCGGGTGATCGCGGTGGACCAGGACTCGCTCGGCAAGCAGGGCACCCTGGTCTCCTCCGCCGGCGGTCTCGACGTGCTGGCCAAGCCGCTGGCGAACGGCGACGTCTCGGTGGCCCTGTTCAACGAGACCGGCTCGACCGCGACCATCACCACCTCCGCCGCCGCGATCGGGAAGACCGGGGCATCCAGCTACGGCCTCACCGACCTGTGGTCCGGCGCGACGTCGACCACCACCGGCACCATCAGCGCCTCCGTCCCGGCACACGGCACCACCATGGTCCGCGTCGCGGGCGGCACCAGCGGCGGCGGCAACCAGACCGGCCCGGTGCGCGCGGTCGGCGCGAACAAGTGCCTGGACGTGCCGAACTCGACCACCACCCCGGGCACCCAGGTGCAGATCTGGGATTGCAACAGCCAGCCGAACCAGACCTGGACCCGTACCGCCTCCGGCCAGCTGACCGTCGTCTCGGGCGGCACCCAGCTGTGCCTGGACGCCTACAACGGCCAGACCTCGCCCGGTACCAAGGTCGAGATCTGGAGCTGCAACGGCCAGGCCAACCAGCAGTGGAAGGTGAACGCGGACGGCACCATCACCGGCGTCCAGTCCGGGCTCTGCCTCGACGTCACCGCCAAGTCCACCGCCAACGGCGCCCTGATCGACCTGTGGACCTGCAACGGCCAGACCAACCAGCAGTGGGCCGTCTGACGCCCCGTTCGCCCGACACGACGGAAGGAGCATCAGATGCACGACAGTCAAGGCCCGGCAGGACGGCCGGGGCTAGTGGCTCCACCGCACCAGCGGCTCGGCAGGCTGACCTGCGTGGCCGCCACCATCTTGCTGATTGTGAGCGTTCTCACCGGTGCGGGATCCTTCGCCGGCAGTGCGCAGGCCGCCACCGCGGGCCCGTGTGACCTCTACGCGGCAGGCGGGACCCCCTGTGTGGCCGCACACTCCACGACCCGTGCGCTCTACGCCGCGTACGGCGGAGCGCTCTACCAAGTCCGGCGGAGCTCGGACGGCAGGACACAGAACGTCGGTGTGGCCAGTGCCGGCGGCGTCGCCGACGCGGCCGGCCAGGACGCCTTCTGCGCGGGCACCTCCTGCGTGATCACGGTGGTCTTCGACCAGTCCGGCCACGGCAACGACCTCGCCTACCAGGGCCCCGGAGGAGCCGGCGGGAGCGACACCCCGGCCAGCGCGACCAGCGAGGCCCTCACCGTCGGCGGCGCCAAGGCGTACTCGCTCTACATCAACCCCGGGAACAGCTACTGGCACGACGGGCACGCCTCCGGGATGCCGCTCGGCAGCGCCCCGCAGGGCGCGTACATGGTGACCAGCGGCACCCACGTCAACGGCGGCTGCTGCTTCGACTACGGCAACAGCGAGACGGACCGCAAGGCGGACGGTGCGGGCGCCATGAACGCCATCTACTTCGGCACCAGCTGCTGGTTCGGCGGCTGCTCGGGGACCGGCCCGTGGGTGCAGGCCGACCTGGAGTACGGCCTGTACTCCGGCGGCAGCCAGTCGTGGAACCAGAACCAGCGGGCCTTCACCAGCCGTTACGTCACCGCGATGCTGAAGAACAACGGCACCTCCCAGTTCGCGCTCAAGGGCGGTGACGCGCAGTCCGGAGGCCTCACGACGCTCTGGAACGGCGCGCTCCCGCCCGGCTACAGCCCGATGAAGCAGCAGGGCGCCGTCATCCTGGGCAGCGGCGGCGACTGCTGCGCCACCAACACCAACCAGAGCCTCGGCACCTTCTACGAGGGCGCCGTCGTGAGCGGCTACCCGTCCGACGCCACCGACAACGCCGTCCAGGCCGACATCGCGGCGGCCGGCTACAGCCCCGGCTCCGGCGGCGCCGGCAGCGGACCGCTGCACGCCATCGGCGCCGGGAAGTGTCTGGACGTGCCCAACTCCAGTACCGGCAACGGCAGTCAGGTGCAGATCTACTCCTGCTCCGGCGCCGCGAACCAGACCTGGACGGCCACCTCCTCGGGCCAGCTGACGGTGTACTCCGGCAGCAGCCGGCTCTGCCTGGACGCCAGCGGCAAGGGCACCGCCAACGGCACCAAGGCGATCACCTGGCCCTGCAACGGACAGCCCAACCAGGAGTGGAGCCGGAACGCCGACGGCACCGTCACCGGCGTCCAGTCCGGGCTCTGCCTCGACGTCGGCGGAGCGTCGACGGCGAACGGCGCGCCGGTCCAGCTGTGGGCCTGCAACGGGCAGAGCAACCAGCAGTGGAAACTCGGCTGACCACCGCACCTCCTCACCGGACCCTGTCCTGCCCGGCCGGCGGCTGCCCCGGGCAGGACAGGAACCGGGGGCCGCGTACGGGGCGTCCCAGGTGGCGGCGTCGCTACGACCCCGGGCCCGGGGCAGTCCTCGGTCGCCGGCCGAGCGCTTGAGCACAGATCGACAGGAGAGCCGGACCGTGGCCGACCGAATCCGCCCGGCCCTGCACCGCGCGCTGACGGCGGTGGCCCTCTGCGGTCTGCTCGCCGCGGGAGCGAGCGGATGCTCGGCGTCCGACGGCGAGGACACCGCCGTGCCGGACCGGTCGGCCGCGGCCAGGACGAGCGCGAAGGCCGGTGGTGCGGGCTCGCCGGTGCTGCCCGAGCCCGGCATCTCCTTCGACTACCAGATCGGCGGCGCCTACCCGCCGCCTCCCGGGGTGCGGGCGGTCTCCCGTGACCGTGCCGCGCAGCCCGCGCCCGGCCTGTACAACATCTGTTACGTGAACGCGTTCCAAGCCCAGCCGGACGCCACCGACTGGTGGCAGGCCCACCACCCCGACCTGCTGCTCCGCTCCGGTGACGCACTGGTCCTGGACCAGGGCTGGCACGAGGCCCTGTTCGACGTCTCCACGGCCGCCAAGCGCGAACGGCTGGCCGGGATCGTGGGGGAGTGGATCGACGGCTGCGCCGCGGCCGGGTTCCAGGCGGTCGAGGCCGACAACCTCGACTCCCACGAGCGGTCGGACGGGCACCTGAGCGCCGAAGACGACCTGGCGTTCGGCACGTTGCTCGTCGACCGGGCGCACGCGCACGGTCTGGCGATCGGTCAGAAGAACGCCGCGGGTCTGGCGCGGCAGGGGCGCGGCCTCGGCTTCGACTTCGCGGTCGCGGAGGAGTGCGGGCAGTACGAGGAGTGCGGCGCCTACGCCGAGGCGTACGAGGACCGGGTGTTCGTCATCGAGTACCAGGCCGAGGGGCTCGCCGCCGCGTGCGAGGCGTGGGGCAAGCGCCTGTCGGTGGTCCTGCGGGACCGCGACGTCGTCCCGGCCGGGGACGGCGGGTACCGGCGCCGCGCCTGCTGAGTCCACCTGCGCCCGGGCGGAGTCGAGCGTGCGGCGCACCTCGGCACCCTGCTGCCCGGCCGGGCCCGGCTCATTCGAGCGTTGCGCACGAAGGGTCGGCGCGAGGGGTTGGCGGGCCTCACCGTAGGCCGTATGTTGTCGCACACAACAAATGGGACCGGTTGCTTCCCCGCCGCATGCCCACGCCCTTCCCCACCCTTCGTCAGCCGCACGTCCGGCGCTGGTCGGACACGCCTCGAAAGGACCCTGCCCATGCGCAAGGGACTCCTGTTCGCCACCGCTGCCGTGTCAGCGGCCCTGCTCTCCACCACCGTCACCGCCTGCGGTTCCTCGGGCTCCGCGGCCGGCCCGGCGGGCGGCAAGAAGCCGAAGATCGGGGTGATCCTGCCGGACAGCAAGTCGTCCGTCCGCTGGGAGACCGCGGACCGGCCGTACCTCGCCGCGGCCTTCAAGGCGGCCGGCGTGGACTACGACATCCAGAACGCCGAGGGCGACAAGCAGGCGTTCCAGACCATCGCCGACCAGATGATCACCAGCGGGGTGAACGTGCTGGTCATCGTCAACCTGGACAGCGGCACCGGCAAGGCCGTCCTCGACAAGGCCAAGGCCCAGGGCGTGGCCACCATCGACTACGACCGGCTCACCCTCGGCGGCTCCGCCCAGTACTACGTCAGCTTCGACAACACCCAGGTCGGCAAGCTCCAGGGCGAGGGCCTGGCGAAGTGCCTGACCGAGAAGGGTGCGAAGAACCCCGTCGTCGCCGAACTCAACGGCTCCCCGACGGACAACAACGCCACCCTGTTCGCCGCCGGCTACAACGGCGTGCTGGACCCGAAGTACGCCGCCGGGGAGTACACCAAGGGCCCCGACCAGTCGGTGCCCGACTGGGACAACGGCCAGGCCCAGACCATCTTCGAGCAGATGTACACCAGCCGGCCCGACGTCGCCGGAGTGCTCGCGGCCAACGACGGGCTGGCGAACGCGGCCATCGCCGTGCTGCGCAAGAACCACCGCAACGGGCAGGTGCCGATCACCGGTCAGGACGCCACCGTGCAGGGCCTGCAGAACATCCTGGCGGGCGACCAGTGCATGACCGTCTACAAGGCCGTGAAGAAGGAGGCCGACGCGGCGTCCGCCCTCGCGGTGGAGCTGGCGGGCGGCAAGAAGAGCCAGACCGGCGCCACCGTCAACGACCCGACGGGCAAGCGTGACGTGCCGGCGGTGCTGCTGGCCCCCGAGGCCGTCTTCAAGGACAACATCCAGGACGTCGTCGGCGACGGCTACGTCACCAAGGCGCAGCTGTGCACCGCCGCCTTCGAGGCGCTGTGCACCAAGGCCGGCATCAAGTAGGCACCCGGACCTGGGCCCTGACCGTCGGCGGTCAAGGCCCGCTCCGCTCATCCCCAGGAGCCGCACCCATGACAGAAACACCGACGCTCGAACTCCGCGGGATCGACAAGAGCTTCGGCCCCGTCCAGGTCCTGCACGACGTCGCGCTCAGCGCCCACGCGGGAGAGGTCACGGCACTCGTCGGCGACAACGGCGCGGGCAAGTCGACGCTGGTCAAGTGCATCGGCGGGATCCACCCCATCGACGCGGGGGAGTACCTCTTCGAAGGCCGGCCCGTCCAGGTGCACAGTCCGCGCGACGCCGCCGCGCTCGGCGTGGAGATCGTCTACCAGGACCTCGCGCTCTGCGACAACCTCGACATCGTGCAGAACATGTTCCTGGGGCGGGAGAAGCGCCGCGGGCTGGTGCTCGACGACTCCACCATGGAGGAGATGGCCGCCGCGACCCTCGAAGGGCTCTCCGTGCGGACCGTCAAGTCCGTGCGCCAGAAGGTCTCCAGCCTCTCCGGCGGTCAGCGCCAGACCGTGGCCATCGCCAAGGCGGTGCTGTGGAACAGCAAGCTGGTCGTGCTCGACGAGCCCACCGCGGCACTGGGCGTCGCCCAGACCGCGCAGGTGCTGGAGCTCGTGCGCCGGCTGGCCGACAACGGACTGGCCGTCGTGCTCATCTCGCACAACATGAACGACGTCTTCGCGGTCTCCGACCGGATCGCCGCCCTCTACCTCGGCCGGACGGCCGCCCAGGTCAAGGCCTGTGACGTGACCCACGCCCAGGTCGTCGAACTGATCACCTCGGGCCGCAGCGGCGACCTGGGCGCCCCGACCACCCCCAACGGAGCCACCGCATGACCGCCGCCCTCGCCCCCCGCAAGCCCGAGTCCGACCCCGGGGAGCGCCGGCCGCTCGCCGCCGGCTTGGGAGACGTCGGCCGCGGCTACCTCTACCGGCTGCGCGGGGGCGAGCTCGGCGCCCTCCCCGCCGTCGCCGGCCTGGTCGTGCTGTGCGTGTTCTTCTCCCTGCTGCGCCCGGTCTTCCTGTCCAACCTGAACTTCGCCAACCTGCTCACCCAGAGCGCGGGCAGCATCGCCATCGCCATGGGGCTGGTCTTCGTCCTGCTGCTCGGCGAGATCGACCTGTCCGCCGGTTACGCCAGCGGAGTCTGCGCCGCCGTCCTGGCCATCCTGCTGACCGACCACGGCTGGCCCTGGTACGCCGCGGTGGCCGCCGCCATGCTGACCGGCGCGGTCATCGGCCTGCTCATCGGCACGCTCGTCGCCAAGGTCGGCATCCCCTCCTTCGTGGTGACGCTGGCCGCGTTCCTCGGCTTCCAGGGCGTCGTGCTGATCCTGCTGAAGGAGGGCACCAACGTCTCCGTCAAGGACCCCACCATCCTGGCCATCGCGAACGACAACCTCAGCCCCGCCCTCGGCTGGGCCCTACTGGCCTGCTGCGCCGCCGGGTACGCGGCCCTGCAGCTGCGCCGCAGCCGGGACAGGATCGGCCGGGGCCTGGCCGGCACCCCCGTGGCGCTGCTCGCCCTGCGGACCGGTGCCGTCCTCGTGCTCGGCGGCGCGGCCGTGTACCTGCTCGACCAGGAGCGCAGCCGCAACGTCGTCGTCAGCTCCCTCAAGGGCGTGCCCGTCGTGGTGCCCGTGATCGGGGCGCTGGTCCTGCTCGGCACGTTCACGCTGCAGCGGACCGGTTTCGGCCTGCACCTCTACGCCGTGGGCGGCAGTGCCGAAGCCGCCCGCCGGGCCGGGATCAACGTCGCCTTCATCCGGACCTCCGCCTTCGTCGTCTGCTCCTGCCTGGCCGCCGTCGGCGGCATCATCGCCGCCTCCCGGGGCAACTCCGTGGACCCCAACACCGGTGGCAGCAACGTCCTGCTGCTCGCCGTCGGCAGCGCCGTCATCGGCGGCACCAGCCTGTTCGGCGGTCGCGGGCGCGTCGTCGACGCCGTGCTCGGCGGCCTGGTGGTCGCGGTGATCCAGAACGGCATGGGCCTGATGGGGTACAGCTCGGGCGTCAAGTACGCTGTCACGGGATCGGTACTGCTGGTGGCCGCCGGTGTGGACGCCATGTCCCGCCGCCGCACCGCCCGACGATGAGCCCGTTCCGACGATGAGAGTCAGCCGCGATGAAAGCCGGTCCTTCCCAGGAGGAGGTCCGCCAGCAGAACCTGGGGGCCCTGCTGCGCCTGGTCCACTTCGACGGGCCGACCTCGCGAGCCGCGCTGACGACCCGGCTCGGCCTCAACCGCAGCACCATCCTGGGCCTGGTCGGCGATCTGACGGCCGCCGGCCTGGTCCGCGAGGAGCTGCCGCAGGAGACCGGCCGGGCCGGGCGGCCCTCGCTGGTCGTCCGACCCGAGTCCACCCGGGTGCACGTCCTGGCGGTGGACCTGGGCGTGGAGCGGCTGGCGGTGGCCCTGATCGGACTCGGCGGCGTGTTCCTGGACCGGCGCGAGTGCCGCCAGGCCGACGGGCAGCCGCAGGACCCGGCACAGGTGGCCGACGTGCTCGCCGGGTTCGCCCACGAGCTGCTGGCCGGCGCGCCGCCCGGCAGCTCGTGCGTCGGCGTCGCCGTGGCGGTCCGCGGCATCGTCCGCCACCCCGACGGGCTGGTCGGCCTCACCCCCAACACGGGCTGGAAGGGCGTCGACTTCGCCGGTGCCTTCGCCGAGCGGCTCCGGCTGGACGTCCCGGTCCTGGTGGCGAACGAGGCCAATCTCGGTGCGCTCGCCGAGCACCGGCGCGGCATCGGCCGCGGCAGTCAGAACCTGGTCTACCTGCACGGCGAGACCGGCATCGGCGCCGGAGTGATCATCGAGGGTGAACTCCTGCGCGGCGAACGCGGATACGCCGGCGAGGTCGGCCACATGACCGTCAATCCGTTCCGGGGCCGGCCGTGCGGCTGCGGTGCCCGCGGCTGTCTGGAGGCCGAGGCGGGTGAGCGCGCCCTCCTGGAGGCCGCCGGCCGGGACGGCCGCGTCACCGGGGTCGAGGCCGTGCGGTCGGTGGTGGACGCCGCCGACCGCGGAGACGTCCTCGCACGGGAGGCCCTGCGCCGCGTCGGGGACTGGCTCGGGATCGGCATCGCGAACGTGGTCAACCTCTTCGACCCGGACCTGGTCATCCTCGGCGGCACCCTCCGGGACGTCTTCCTCGGATCCGCCGCGCAGGTGCGCAGCCAGATCAACACCAACGCCCTGGCGGCGGTGCGGGAGAGGCTCCGGCTGCGGGTCAGCGAACTCGGCGCCGACACCGTCCTGATCGGCGCCGCCGAGCTGGCGTTCGCCGAGCTGCTCACCCGGCCGCTGGAGACGCTCGCCCGCACCTGACGACCTCGGCGCCGGGCTGCTCCGGCCCGCGCGTTGTCCCCGAACGCCAGTGCCGGGCCCTGGCGTTGGCCGTCCTGGACATGGCCCGTGACCGCCTGTCGGCCCAGACTTGACGCGACCTGGACCGAACGAGGGGAGCGTACGATGCCCGCACGCCGGATGGGCGCACGTCTGCTGCACGGCTCGGTCGCGCTGGCGACCCTGGCCGGCGCCCTGGTGGCGAGCGCCACCGCGCACGCCGGTACGGCCGACCTACGCGGCGTGGTACTGGTCGGCAACAGCCAGTCCGGCACCGTCTCCTTCCTGGACTCCCGGACCTTCGCCGTGCTCGGCACCTTCGACGTGATCCCGGACCTGCAGCAGCGGCTCGCCGAGATGGACCTGATCCAGCGGGCCGGCTACGCGGCCGTCAAGCAGCAGGAGGGCGGCGACCGGTTCGTGGACGACGTCGCGCTGTCTCCTGACGGCCGGATCCTCTACGTGTCGCGCGGCAACCTGGACGACACCGCCGCCTTCGACCTGACGTCCCGTCAGGAGCTGTGGCACACCCGGTTGGCCGGCTTCCACGCCGACCACGCCGCGCTGTCCCCGGACGGCACCCGCTGGGTGGTGTCGGCCACCACCGCCAACGAGGCCCAGGTGTTCGACACGGCCACCGGCGCGGTGGTGGGCAGCTTCCCGACCGGCACGTACCCGCACCAGAACGACTTCACCCCGGACGGCAGGTACATCTACAACTCCAGCATCGGCGTGATCATGTTCCCGCAGGCGCTGGAGTGGATGAAGGGAGGCTTCCAGCTGACCAAGGTGGACGCCCGAAGCCTGAACGTGGTGCAGACCTGGTCGTTCCCGCACGGCATCCGGCCCAACGTGCTGGCCGCCGACGGCACCACCTTCTACGCCCAGCAGTCCTACTTCAACGGCTTCGTCAAGTACGACCTGAACAGCTCGAAGATCACCGACACCGTGCCGATGCCGTTCAGTCCCGCCGGCCGCGCCCTGAGCCCGGACAACTACCCGAAGAACTCCGCGCACCACGGCCTGGCACTCTCCGGAGACCAGAGCCGGCTCTGCGACGTCGGCACCATCGACGACTACACCGCGCTGGTCGAGACCACCGGTCTCACCACGGTGGGCCGCGTCGACTACCCGGCCGGCAGTCTGCCGTACTGGGCGGTGAGCGCCGGGCCGGCCAACCGCTACTGCTTCGTCTCGCTCAGCCAGGCCGGTCAGGTCTCGGTGGTGGACTACGCGAGTGGACAGGAGCTGGCCCGGGTACCGGTGGGAGTGTTCCCGCAACGCGAGCGGGCCGCCCAACTGGCCGGGGACGCGCTGACCGCGCTGTCCCGGTAGGGCCGGCGCTGAGACCGAAGGGGTGACGGGAGGATTGGGCGAGGGGGCCGGTCGGTCGGCGCTGCGACGGGTGGTCGAGGGGATGCGGGCCGACCCCGAGGTGCTGGCGGAGGTCGTCGCCGCCGCCCGGACCGCCTCGGACCCGGTGGCCGCGCTGCCCGAGCCGGAGGTCCGACGCCACATCGCCGCGCTGCTCGGGGTGGTGTCCGCCGCGTTCGTCGACGGCTCCGGACTCTCCCGGCAGCACGCCGAGTTGGTCGCCCGGCTGGCCACTGACCGGGCGGCGCAAGGGGTTTCGCTGGGCGCGCTGCTCGACGGCTTCCTGGCCGGGCGGACCGCCGCGCTGCGGATCATCGCGGCCCGGCTGGATCTCGCCGACGTGACGTCGACGGTGCTCTTCGAGTCACTGATCGAACTCGACGCCTACGTCGGCGAGTTGCAGAACCAGCTGGTCGCCGCCTACCGGGAGGCGGCCGCCAGTCTGGCCGGCAGCCGCTCCGCACGGCTGCTGGCCCTGCGCGCCGTGCTGGTGCACGGCGCGGTCGAGCAGTTGGCTGCGGCCGGGCTCGCCGCGGACGGCGTGTACCACTGTGCGGTCGCCGAGTCGGGCGATCCGGTGCAGGTGCGCCGGGCCGCCGCCGAGCTGACTCCGCGCGGCGGCGTGTCGGGGCTGGTGGAGGGCCGGCTGTGCGTGGTGGCGCCGCGCGGTGTGGTGGCGCCGCGCGGTGTGGTGGCGCCGCGCGGCCGGCCGGCGGGCGACCTGGCGGCGGACGTGCTGCTGGTGACCGCTCCGGCCGTCCCCGCCGGTCGCCTGCCCGCCGCCTACCGGCTCTGCCGGGCCGCGCTGGATGCCGGTCGGCGGCGTGGACGCACCGGCCGGGCCGGGCTCGCCGAGCTGGCCGTGGTGGTCGCCGTGGACGCCGTGCCGGGGATGGGTGAGCTCCTTGCCGTCGAGCTGCTGGCCGCGCTGGACCCGGGGAACGCCACCCACCGCCTGCTCGCCGAGACCGCCGCGGCCCACCTCGACCACGGTGGCCGGCTCGCGTCGACCGCCCGGGCCCTCCACGTGCACCCGAACACCGTCAAGCACCGGCTGCGGCGATTCGCCGAGGCCACCGGCTGCGATCCCGCCCGTTTCGGTGCCGGCCCAGGCCGGTTCGCCGACACCGCCTGCTGGCGCTGGGCGTTGGAGCACTGGCTCGGCTGACCTGTCACCACCGGGCGCACCGGTCGCGGGTCCGCCGTGCGGCCGTGCAGCCGTGCGGCCGTGCGGTCTACTTCGCTTCGACCCGTCCGATCGGGCTGGGGTCGGCGCCGAGCGCCTCGCACGCGGTCTGCCAGGCCGGGTCGCCGGGGTGGAGCCGGCTGCGGAGGTAGGCGGCGGTGAGCCGCCCGAGGGCGGCGACCCGTTCGGGGTTCTCGTCGGTGGTCTCGGCGGCGTCGTATCCGGCGATGCCGCCGAGACCGTGCTCCGCCTCGAAGAGGGTGAGCAGGGACTTCGGGCCGGGGGCGAGGGTGTAGGGGTCGGCGTGCCAGTCCGGGCCCAGGTCGGTGAAGTGCCGGGGGTCGTCCTTCTCGCCCGCGACGACCAGGGCGGGCGTGGTCATGGTGGAGAAGTCGACGGCTCCGATGATCGGCCAGAGCCGGGCCACGGGCCCGTTGAAGGCGTCACCGCCCCTGCCGGGCGCGGCGAGCAGCACGCCCGCCTTGATCCGCGGCTCGCGCAGGTGCACCACCTTCCCGGTGGCGGGGTCGTCGAGGCCGGCGCCCAGCAGGAGGGCCGCGGTGAAGCCGCCGAGGGAGTGTCCGGCGAGGGCGGTCTTGGTGTGGTCGATCCGTCCGGCGAGCCCCGGCACGGTGCGCTCGATCACGTCGAGCCGGTCGAGGAGGTGGCTCATGTCCTCGGCGCGGGAGCGCCAGAAGTCCGGTGCGCCGGGGGCGTCGGCGACCAGGTGGCTCAGGCTCCGGGAGGTGAGGTGGGTGGGTTGGAGGACGACGAATCCCTGGGCCGCCCAGGAGTCGGCGAGCGGTGCGTAGCCGTTCAGCGAGGAGAGGTGGTGCGAGGGGCCGTGGCCGTGGGAGAGCAGGATGACGGGCAGACCGGTGCCGGACACGGGAGCGGTGACGCGGACCTGCAGGTCCACGGGGCGTCCGGGTACGGGCAGGACCACCGGGCTGTAGGACAGGACGGGTGCGGTGTGGGCGGATGCGCTCATGGCGAGCAGTTCTCCCTACTGGGGTGGGTGCCGCGGCCGGCCCCGATCGGGGGGCGGCGGGCAAGGGACAGCTGCGCCCCGCTTCGACTAAGCTGAAGCGGAACGCTGTCCCGTTTACTATCCGGAACAACGTTCCGTTTTGCCAACGGGTATCGGAGGGAGAGCCGTGTCCAGTGAGAGCCCCGCGGGGAAGGCGTCGGCCCGAAGCAGGCGGGTCGACGCGGTCCGCAATGAGCAGGCGCTGCTCGCGGCCGCCGCCGAGGTGTTCGTGGCCTCCGGCGTCGACGCGCCGATCCGCCAGATCGCGGCCAAGGCGGGGGTGGGGACGGGAACGATCTACCGGCACTTCCCGACCCGGGCCGATCTCGTCACGGCCGTCTACCGCCACCAGATCGAGGAGTGCGCGGAGGCGGGGCCGGAGCTGCTGGCCGGCGCCGCCTCCCCGTTCATCGCGCTGCGCCAGTGGATCGACCTCTTCGCCGACTTCCTGGTCACCAAGCACGGACTGGCCGATGCGATGCAGTCGGACAGCAACGGCTTCGCCGCGCTGCACGGCTACTTCCTCGACCGGCTGCTGCCGGTCTGCGGGCGGCTGCTCGACGCCGCGGTCGATGCCGGTGAGATCAGGGCCGGCATCCAGCCCTACGAACTGATGCGCGGCATCGGCAACCTGTGCATCGGCGGCGGAGACCCGCAGTACGAGCCACGGCGCCTGATCGACCTGCTCCTCTGCGGACTGCAGCGCCGCCCGTCGGAGTGACGTCGGCGGCTCGGCTCCACGCTCCGGAGGTGCATGGAGCGACAGGTCGGTCTGTTCCTGAGCACCTGACGGGGTCGGGGATCCTGGCGACGGCGTTCGGCCATGCCCTGGACATCTCGGTATCCGAGATCCCCGACCTCGTCACTCGCGATCAGCTCTGCGTCTCCTCGGGGCGTCCGACGGGGGCCGCACCGGGTACGAGGAGCAGCTTGCCGGTGGTGCGCCGGGCCTCCAGATCGCTGTGGGCCCGGGCGGCCTCGGACAGTGCGTAGCGGCCCGTCACGGTGACCTCGAGCGCCTTGGAGCGCACCCACTCGAACACATCGGCGGCCCGTCGGAGCAGCTCGGACCGGTCGGCGATGAAGTCCCCGAGGCTGGGCCGGATCAGGGTCAGCGAACCGCCGTGGGCGAGCCGCATCGGATCGAACGGCGGCACGGCACCGCTCGCCGCGCCGAAGAGCACGAGATGGCCGCGGGCCCGCAGGCTGGCCAGGCTCGCATCGAAGGTGTGCGCGCCGACGCCGTCGAAGACCACCGGCAGCCCCTGACCGCCGTTGAGCCGCCTCACCTCGGCCGCGAGATCCTCGACCGCGGAGGAGAGGATCACCTCGGCAGCCCCGGCACGCTTCGCCAGCTCGGCCTTCGCCGTGGTCGAGGTCGTGCCGATCACCCTGCCGCCGAGACGGGTGACGAGCTGGGTCAGCAGCAGGCCCATGCCACCGGCGGCCGCATGGACGAGCACCGTGTCACCCGCCTGCACCGGGTAGGCGTCCTTGACGAGATAGTGCGCGGTCATGCCCTGGAGGAGTACGGCGGCGGCCGTCTCGAAGTCGATGTCCTCGGGTAGCGGCACCAGCCGGGAGGAGTCCACGACGGCCCGCTCGGCATACGTGCCGGGAATCTCCACCCAACCGACCCGGTCCCCGACGGCGACCTCGGTGACGCCGGGTCCGACCTCGACGACCGTGCCGGCGCCCTCGGCGCCCGGGGTGAAGGGCAGCGGGCGGCTGTACCGGCCTTCGCGGTGGTAGACGTCGAGGAAGTTGACCCCGGATGCGGTGACCTCCACGACCGCCTCGCCCGCCCCCGGCCGGGGCTGGTCCACCTCGGCCTCCCGCAGCACCTCGGGACCGCCCACTTCGTACACCTGAATCGCTCGCATGACCCCTCCAATGACGTTTCGTCCCCCAGCAACCCCGTCTACGGTGATCCAATTCCCGGCCGGCCGACCAGCCCGCCGCCCCCGCGAGGCCGTCACGGGACGCATCGGCCGGCCGACAGGCCTGCCCGCATCGACGCGGGGGAGCCGGCGCATGGGAAGATCGCTTCCCAGACGCCGTCCGCACCAGAGCGGTCGGCGACGCCGTCCGCATCGTCACCGAGGAGCAGCTGTGACCGAGCAGCCCGGCCCGCAGCAGCGGATCGCCGATGCCATCCGACCAGCCATGCTGGACGGTCTGCAGGATGCCGAACTGATCGGTGCACCGGGTGCCGTGCGCATCAACCAGTGGGTCGACTGGATCGCGGCTGTCGTCGCCGGGCACGTGGTGGGGCCGATCGCCGCCGAACGCGATGCCTTCGCGGACCGGGTGGACACGCTCACGGAGGTCGCCAGGCGGCACAAGGAGGGGTACCGGGAGGCGGCCCGGGACGTGCAGCTGCTCGAGGCCCGTGTCGCGGAGCTGGAGGCGGAGGTGGCGCGGTTGCGTGAGCCCGGCGGGCCGGCCGGCGACCAGGAGGTGCAGCCCGAGGTGCCGCCGGTGGGCGAGGACACGCCGGCCCAGTCGCTCCGGGACCGGCTGCTCGCCAGGTACCCCGCCACGGCGGAGGCCTTGGACCGCCGGGCGAGCGGGAACGCGGAGGGCTGACCGCCCGGCTGGGGCGTCGGCGGTAGGCGTACGGCGCCCCGTACGCCTACCGCAGCAGCGCGCACCCGTCCGCGATCGGTGCCGACCCGGCTGGCGACGGCTCAGGCGTGGTCGAGTACCCCGAGTCGGTGCAGGCGGTCGACCAGGGTGACCGCCCGGTCGACGGTGAGGTGGCGGCTCCAGAGCCGGACCAGCTCGGCCGGGCGGCGGGGGTCGACCAGCAGGTCGATCAGAGGGGCCAGTTCGATTCCGTCCAGGTAGGCGACCGGGCGGGGGAGGTTGGGGTGGGTCAGGGCTCGGCGTAGCTCCACTCGGTCGCCCACGGCGCAGGGGAGCGCGGTGAGGATGGCGCTCGGTACGAGCCGGAGGTGGCGGTCCGGGGAGAGCTGGGAGGACGGGACGGCCGGGGGCTCGGGGGGTACGCGGGCGCGGTGCTGCCAGAACGGGCGGGACCGGTGGAGTCGGTGCTCGTGGTAGTGGTGCGCCGCCCAGTCGGCGTGCTGCCGGACCGCCTGCTGCTGGCTCCGGAGGTAGAAGTCCATGGCGATGTACGGGTCCTGACGGGAAGTCAGGAGGGTGTGGACGGTGATGGCGGCCGCCATCGCGGTCTGCAGGGCCTTGTCCACGCCGGAGGAGGAGAGCGGGTCGATGGCGAAAGCCGCCTCCCCGATCTTGATGCTGTCGGTCGTGACGGGGGCCGGATCGGCGTAGCTGGAGGCGTCGCAGACGGAGACGCCGCCGACCGGGTGGGCGGCGGGGAGACCGGCCAACAGGCCGGAGTCCGCGATCAGTCCGCGATAGAGGTGCTCCAGGGCGGCGCGGCCCGAGCGGCGGAGGGTGGCCGGATCGGTGAAGGCCATCGCCCGGAAGTCGCCGTCGGGCAGCAGGGCACCCCAGCACCAGGCGTCCGGCCCCGCCGCCACCCGGCCGGCCGGGCCCTGCTCGGGCACGCCTTGCCAGCGGCCGTGCAGGGCCAGTAGCCGGGGCCCGCTCGGCTGCTTGACCCCGCCGAGGGCGAAGCCGCGCCCGCTCGCGTCCACCAGGAACCGGGCCCGGAGGGTGGCCTGGGCACCGCCCGCGCGCAGCGGCACCTCCCAGCCGGCGGCCGTGCGGCGCGGCCTGCGCGCGGTCGCCGGCTGGAGCACCAGCGCGCCCGCCGACCGGGCCGCCGCCAGCAGGAGCTGGTCGAAGCGGGCCCGGCACACCGTCAGGCCGGGCGCGCCCGGCGGCAGCCGGACCGTGCGGGGGCGGCGGTCGACCCAGCTCACCTGCGTCTCGGTGACGGCACGGAAGCCGGCCGTCCGCACGGCGGCCTGCACGGCCGCCCGGACCCCGAGCACCTCGAGCAGCGGCCAGCTCGCCGGGGTGAGCGCCTCGCCGACGTGCGCGCGGGGGAAGCTGAGCCGCTCCACCACCAGGACCTGGTGGCCGAGCTCGGCCAGCCGCTTGGCGCAGACGGACCCGGCCGGACCGGCGCCGATGACGCAGACCTCCGTCTCCAGCGCGGAGGGGAGCGCCGCCGCGGGGTTCAGCGCTCCACCCGGGCGGCGGGCACGGGGGAGAACCAGTCGGGGCGCCGGGCCAGCAGACGGCTGTAGGCGCCCAGGCTGTAGTGCAGCCAGCCCCGGATGTAGTCGCAGGCCGGCCGGCCGCGGCTGATCACCTCGTGGTGGCAGCCGCCGCCGCACAGGTAGCGGGCCCAGCACCCCTGGCAGGGGGACTGCCGGTGCACGTGGCGCTCGCTCAGCCAGGCCAGCTGCCGCTTCGGATCCACCCCGCGGGCGAGGTCGCCCATGGCGCCCTCCCGGTCGCCGACGAAGCGGTGGCAGGCGGCCAGCTCGCCGTCGGCGGAGACGCCCAGGTAGCCGGCGCCCGCGCCGCACGGGTACGGCCGGTGGGTGCCCTGGTGGATCTCGCGCAGCGCGTTGACCAGGTTGGCGAACGGGTAGCGCCGGCCCGCGACGACCTGGCGCTCGAACTCCTCGCCGCAGGCCGTCATCTCCCCGAGCATCACCTCCAGCTCCGGCAGCGACAGCTCCTCCCGCCCGGTCGGCGAGTTGAGCAGCGGGGAGAAGCCGACGCTGTGGAAGCCGAGCCCGACGAAGGCGTCCAGGGTCTCCCGCAGCCGGAGGTTCCTCGGCGTCACTGTCACCCGGGCGGAGACCTGCATCCGGCGCTGCGCCGCCAACAGCGGCTGCACCTTGGCCAGCACCGTCTCATAGCTGCCCCGGCCGCCCCGGTACGGGCGCAGCAGGTCGTGCTGCGCCGGCCCGCCGTCCAGGCTGACCGTCACCGCGAAGGCGTGCTGCTCGAAGAACTCGCTGTCCTCGGGGGTGACCAGGGTGCCGTTGGTGGTCAGTGAGAAGGTGACCGGCACCCCGGTGTCGGCGGAGAGGCGGACTGCCCGCTCGGTGGCGGTGCGGATCACCTGACGGTTGATCAACGGCTCGCCGCCGAGGAAGGAGAGGTTCACCCGCTCGCCCGGCGCGGCGCTCCGGAAGAGCAGGTCGACGGCGGCCAGCGCGGCGTCCGCCGGCATGCTCTTGTCGGGGCCGCCGAAGTTGCCCTGCTGGGCGTAGCAGTAGGTGCAGCCGAGGTTGCACTTCTGCGCGACCGAGAGCGAGAGTGCCCGGACGGGCGGTGGCGGGAGCGGGGTGTCGTCGATCAACGGAGGGGTGCCCAGGCCCAGGCCGTCCAGCAGCCGGGTGAGGACGGTGGGGTCGACGCCGTGCCGGGCGTCGTCGAGGGCGCGGTAGGTCGGCTCGTCCACGTCGAAGACCCGGCTGCCGTTCACCGTCAGCAGGTGGTGGCCGACCTCGGTCCGCAGCAGGTGGAGGTCGGGGGAGGCGGGCGCGGAGAGCCGGAACAGCTCCCGGGCGGTGGCCGCGGCGAGGGGCTGGTCCATGGTCACTCCTGCTCCGGCCCGGGCTCCGAGGCGTCGTCCGGGATGTGGTCGCGGCCGTCGATGACGAAGCCCAACTTCCCCTGCCAGTCGCGGAAGAGGTCGTCGTAGGAGAGCAGCCGCGAGTCGGTGCGGTCGTCGAGCACGTACTCCCTGGGCTCGCGCTCTTTGGCCAGCCAGCTGTTGCCGACGCTGGTGCCCTGGTCGTCGGTCTCGACGTTGACGAAGTCGGGTCGGCTGGCGGCCCAGTAGTAGCAGGCGCATTCGCGGTAGTCGTTCTGCCAGGGGGAGCAGAGGCCCCAGGTCAGCTCGCCCGGGCGGACCATGTGTTCGTCCAGTACCGGGCTGGGCCCGCCGCCGGGCCCGCCGCCGTCAAGCGCGCCGCTGCGGGCGAACAGCGGGTCGACCAGCAGCTCGACCGCCTCCAGCCCGTCCTTCTCCGTCGGGATCGGCACCGGGGTGGGGGCCGCGGTCCTGGTGAACTCGCAGAGCACCTTGCGGCCGACGTGCTCCTTGATCCGGATCAGCGCCAGCAGGGCCGAATCCCGCGAGTGGACCCCCAGGATCAGCAGCTCGGCGGCCTTGGCGTCGGGCACGTTGCCCGAATCCTGCCCGCGCTCGCCCCGGGTGTAGCCGCGCCCCCACTCGTCCCAGGAGGCCTGGTACGGCAGGGTCGCGGCCTGGAACGCGGTGTCCGGGATCCGCTCCTTGTCGGCCAGGATCGCGGCCAGCCGGCGGTAGAGCGCACCGACCTGGTTGACGTCCTGCCCGGCGGCGCAGCCGGCCTGTTGCTTGATCCGCTCCGCCTCCGGGCCGCTCCAGTCGGCGGGGCTCTCGGCGCAGACGTAGGTGGCCAGCGAAGCCTGCGTCAGGCGCCGCAGGGTGAAAGGGAACGGGTAGAACTCGGTGCCCCAGGGGTAGTCCTCGCGGTCGAGGTTGAGCGGCGCGCCGAGGGAGGCGAGCAGGTTCTGCACCGTCAGGAAGTGGCCCATCTCCTCCTTGGCGATGCCGAGGACGATCTCCTGCCACTTGCGGACCTTGGCCTGGTGCTCCAGCGGCACCTGCGGACCGCCGAGCGAGTACGCGGCGAACAGGTACTGCACCATCAGGGAGTGTTCGATCTCCGCGGAGATGTGCAGCAGCATCACCGTGTAGTCGCGCCAGTTGAACTCCGGCGGCGGGGCACCCGGCTCCGCCACCTCGTCGGCCGCGACCCCCGCCGGCACGCCCACCAGCAGTATCGGCAGGACGGAGTCCAGGTGCCTGGTGATCCTCGACCGCATGGCTGCCCCTCCGCCGGATCCACGTCACTCACGGTGCTCTCGGGCTCCAGCCTCACCCGCCACTCGCGCCCCTGTCGACCCTCACCACCCACCTGGCCGAGTACACGAACGACCCGGTGATCCCAGGGCGCACGCCCGGCGTGCGGCCACCGTTCGCATGCGCCCCGTTCTGCCCTAAGGCATCTCGTATGCCAATTGATCCGTCCGGGGTGTCTTCGCCTGCTGACGGACCGCCGTCGGCCTTGCGCGGATGGCTTGGTGCGTGAACGCCCTTTCGGGTGGCACCAGTTCAGGAGGAGTACGCCATGCGCAGGCTTTCCCTCGTCGTGGTCGCGGTCGCCGGGGCCGTCGGCCTGGTCTTCGGGAGCACCGCCGTCGCGGCGCCGTCGGGGCCGCGGCTGGCCCAGCGGTACCTGAATCTGCATCAGTGCGTCTACTACGGCAGCGGCGGCCACTACACGAACGTGCTGCCGAACACGGCGGACGCCCACTTCAACACCGGCACCAACGTCTCGAACGCGCCGGACACCTCGCTCTCCTGCGGGCCGGGGGACGGGGCGTGGCGGCAGGCGCTCGCCAACTCCGCGGTGAAGGCATTCGACCTCACCGCCGGCCGGTACCTGAACCTGCACCAGTGCGTCTACTTCTCCGGCGGGCAGCACTACACCGCCGTCCTGCCGAACACCCCGAACGTCAACTTCAACGCCGGCACCAATGTCTCCGACACGCCCGACACCAAGCTGAACTGCGCCCCCGGCGGCGGCGGTTGGAACCTGGTACTGGCCAACTCCGCCGTCAGGTCCTTCGACCTGGCCACCCACCGGTACCTCAACCTGCACCAGTGCGTGTGGACTTCGGCCGGCATGTACTACATGGGTCTGCTGCCCAACACCCCGAACGTCAATTTCAACGCCGGCAGCAACGAGTCCGACACCGCCGACACCGCCCTGAGCTGCCACCCGGGGGGTGGTGGCTGGTCGCTTGACGGAGCCGCCTCGGCGGTCCGCGCCCTCGGGTAGCCGGCCGTGAGGGAGCCCAGGGCCGTGGACGGCGGCCCTGGGCTGGGGGGAGAGGCGGCTACTTGACGGAGCCGGCGGTGAGGCCGGCGACCACGTGGCGTTCGATGGCGGCGAAGAGGATGACGACGGGGACGATGGCGACCAGGGAGGCGGCGAACATGTAGTTCCACTGCGGGTGGTAGGCGCCGATCATGGCGTCGATGCCGACGGTGAGGGGCTGCTTGGAGGGGGAGTTGACCAGGATCAGGCCCATCACGAACTCGTTCCAGGCCGTGATGAAGGTGAAGATCACGCAGGTCACCACGCCCGGGAGGGCGAGCGGGAGGGTCACCTTGAAGAGGGCGCCGACCCGGCCGGTGCCGTCGATCATCGCGGCCTCCTCCAGCTCGGCCGGGATGGAGGAGATGTAGGCGGAGAGGATCCAGACCGCGAAGGCCAGGCTGAAGGCGGAGTTGGCCAGGATCAGGGTGAGGTCGGAGTCCATCATGTCCAGCGAGCTGAACTCCCTGGCCAGGCCGACCTGGAGGGCGGTGGGCTGGAACATCTGGGTGACCAGGACCAGCAGCAGGTACGCGGTGCGGCCGCGGAACTTCATTCGGGCGGTGTAGTACGCGGCGGGCAGCGCGACCAGCAGGGTCAGCAGGGTGGAGCCGCCGGCCACCAGCAGGGAGACCTTGAGGTTGGTGCCGATGGTGGTGTCGGTCCAGACCGCGACGAAGTTGTGCCAGGCGAAGTGCCGGGGCAGGTAGCCGTTGTCGCGCAGCTCGTCCGCCGGGCGGACCGCGGTGATCACCATCTCCAGGTACGGGGCGAGGAAGAGCGCGGCGAGCAGCCAGGCCAGCGCGGTGACGAGGTACTTCTTCGGGGCTGCGGGCATCGGTCAGCTCTCTTCGTTCCAGCGGCTGACCTTGAGGAAGAGCAGCACCATGACGATTACGACGGCGAAGTTGACCACCGACATCGCGGCGGACTCGCCGACGTCGGTCTGGCCGAGGATGTACATGAACACCGTGGAGGTGGAGGTGTCGGTGTTCGGCCCGCCCTGGGTCATGCCCCAGATCACCGGGAAGGAGTTGAAGACGTTGATCAGGTTGATCACCAGGGCGACCAGGAAGGACGGCCGCAGCAGCGGCAGGGTGACCCGCCGGTAGGTCTGCCACCTGCCCGCCCCGTCGACCTTGGCGGCCTCGTACACCTCGCCGGGCACGGTCTGCAGGCCGGCCAGCAGGGTGTAGGTGGTGAAGGGGAGGGAGACGAAGACGGCGACCAGGATCAGCCAGGGCTTGGCGTGCGCGGCGTTGCCGGTCCAGCTCTCCGGGGAGTCGATCAGGCCGAGGTCGAGCAGCAGGCGGTTGAACACGCCGGCCACCTCGTCCAGCATCCAGCGGAACCCGATCGAGGTGACGATCACCGAGGAGGCCCAGGGGATGATCAGGGCCCAGCGGGTGAACTTGCGGCCGAAGAACTTCTGGTTGTACAGCTGCGCCAGGGCCAGCGAGATCACCATGGTGAAGGTGACCACCAGCACGGTCCAGACGCCGGTCCAGAGCAGCACCGGGCCGAGCCGGGCGTCGGCGAAGAGCTTGTGGTAGCGGCCGGTGCCGTCGTAGCCGAAGTCGATGCCCAGGCCGCTGATCTTGTGGGTCGAGGTGATCACCATCTCGACCACCGGCCAGACCACGACCAGCAGGATCAGGACGACGCTCGGGCCGAGCCAGGGCCACGGCCCGAGCCGGGCCAGGGAGTTGCGGGCCCCGGCGGCGGAGGCCCGGACGGCCGGGGCCGGGGCGGCCGGCGGTGGGGCCGGCTGCGGGGCGCGGGTGGTGGTCTGCTCGGGCACGGCGACGTTCTCCTAGCGGGTTCGGGGCGTGGAGGGAGAGGGGCGGCGGCAGGCCCCCACGGCCAGGGGGCGGCGGCAGGCCCCACGGCCAGGGGGCGGCGGCAGGGCCCCCACGGCCTGCCGCCGCCTCCGGTCACTGCCCGGCCTGGGCGGCGGCCTTCTGGAGGGTGCCGAGCACACCCTTCGGGTCCTTGAGCGCGCCGCCGATCTGGGTCTTGACCTGGGCGTTCAGGGTGTCCCAGGCCGGGTTGGAGACCGGGACGAACTGGGCGGCGGGGAGGGCGTTCAGGAAGGGCACCAGGGCCGGGGCGTCGGTCTGCACCTGGGCGACGGCCGACTTGGTGACGGGGAGCAGGTTGTACTCCTCGTCGAACTTGACCTGGTTGGCCTTCTGGTAGACGAAGGTCAGGAAGGACTTGATCTGCGCGGCGTGGCCGCCCGGCTTGAAGCCGTAGATCCAGTCGCCCACGCCCATGGTCTGCGAGGTCTGGCCGGCCTGGGCGGTGGGCAGGGGGGCCCAGGTGACCGCGAGGTTGTTCTTCTTGATGTCGTCGAGCTGGGTGGGCATGCCGTTGAGCATGCCGACCTTGCCGGAGGCGAAGTCGGCGTAGAGGTCGGTGCGCTTGACCGAGCCCGGGTCCTTCTCGGTCAGGCCGGCGTCCACCCACTTGCCGAGCTGCTCGAAGGTGGCCACGTTGGCGGCGGAGTCGACGGCCCACTTGCCGGCGGAGTCCACGTACCCGCCGCCGTTGTTGATCGCCCACATGAAGGACTCGGCCTGGGCCTCCTCCGAGCCGAGCGGCAGGCCCAGCGGCACCGGCACCCCGGCCGCCTTGAGCTTGCCGGCGGCCGTCTCGACCTCGGCCCAGGTCTTGGGGGCCACGGCTTGGCTGCCGTTCATCGGCAGGCCGGCCTTCTGCCAGAGCGCGTTGTTGATCAGGAAGGACCGGGAGGAGGAGACGAACGGGATGCCGTAGGCGGTGCCGCCCTGCTCGCCGGCCTTGGCCAGGGCGGGGACGAGATCGGCCTTGACCGCCGGGTCCAGTACGTCGTCGGCGCCGTAGAGCAGGCCGTTCTGGGCGAAGCTCGCGTAGCCCGGGCCCTCGACGATGTCCGGGTACTGCTTGTTCTGGACCATGGTGGCGAGCTTGGCGCTGATGTCGTTCCAGTTGATCACCTGGACGTCGACCTTGACGTTCGGGTTGGCCTGCTCGAAGGCCTGGGCCAGGCCGTCCCAGTACGCCTGGCTCGGGTTCTGGCCGTTGGAGCCGTAGTCCGCGGCGACGAGCTTGATCGTGGTGGTGCCCCCGGCGGAGCCGGAGCTGCTGCCGCCTCCGCTGCCGCAGGCGGTGAGGACCAGCGCGGCGCCGGCCGCCGTGGCGGTGGCGATCCAGAGACGCTTGTTCATGACTCGCTCCTTGGACCCGGCTCCGCTCGACGGGCGGTCGAGCTCCGGGACGTTTCGTTCGCTGAGGGTGGTGTTGCAGTGATGCTAGAGACCCGAGTGCTCGGATGGACAGGGTCTCGTGCTCGAAGTTGCATAACTTCTTGATTAAGCGAGCAGAAATGCGCAGTCTGCCGCACGAGGCGGCACGGTCAGTAACCGGCCTTCAGCACCTGGAGCAGACGGCCGACCTCCAGGGCGGTGGCCGTGCGGGCCGGGCCGAGGTAGCGGCGGGGGTCCACCAGGCGCTCGTCCTCGGCGAGCGCCGCGCGGACGATGCCGGTGAAGACGCCGTTGAGGTGGGTGGCGATGTTGACCTTGGTCATGCCGCGTTCGACCGCCGTGGTCAGGTGCGGGTCGGAGACCCCCGAGGAGCCGTGCAGCACCAGCGGGACGGGCACGGCCACGCGCAGCTCGGCGATCAGCTCGAAGTCGAGGGCCGCGTCGCGGGTGAGCATGGCGTGCGAGGTGCCCACGGCCACCGCGAGCGCGTCCACGCCGGTGGCGGCGACGAAGGCCGCCGCCTCGGCCGGCACGGTCCGCGCCCCCGGCGCGTGCACGCCGTCCTTGCCGCCCACCTCGCCCAGCTCGGCCTCCACCCAGCAGCCGGCCGCGTGGCAGCGGGCGACCACCTCGGCGGTGGCCTTCACGTTCTCCTCGTAGGGCAGGGTCGAGGCGTCGAACATCACCGAACCGAAGCCCAGCGCGACCGCCTCGGCCACCAGCGCGGGATCGGTGGCGTGGTCCAGGTGGACGGCCACCGGCACGGTGGCGGCCTCGGCCACGGTGAGGGCGGCCCGCCCTATCGCGGCCAGCCCGCCGTGGTAGCGCACGGCGTTCTCGCTGATCTGGAGGATCACCGGGGCGTTCGCCGCCTGCGCCCCGATGGCGATGGCCTGGGCGTGTTCCAGCTGGATGACGTTGAAGGCGCCGACGCCGCGGCCCTGCGCGGCGGCGGGCGCGACGATCTCGGAGGTCGGGGTCAGGGGCATGGCGGGAGTCCTTCGGTCGGGGTGGCGCCGTGCGGGGCGGGGCGGTGTGGGGCGGGGCGGTGTGGGGTCGGGTCGTGCGGGGCGAGGGGATCGGGTTCGGTGAGCGGGGTGACGGACACCTGCTCACGCAGGGACCGGTAGAGGGCGGCGTCGTAGCTGCCGGCGAGCGGGGCCGCGACGGCGGCGGCCGACAGGGCCACCGCGCGCGCCAGCACCTCCGGCCAGGGGGAGCCGCTGGTGAGGCCGACGGCCAGGGCGGCCACCGCCGCGTCGCCGGCGCCGGTCGGGTTGCCGGCCACCGGGTGCGGGGGCGCGGCGCGCCAGCGGCCCTCGGGGGAGACGGCGAGCAGCCCGTCCGGACCGAGCGAGGCGACCACGGCGCGGGCGCCGGCGGTGCGGAGCTGGGCGATGGCCTCCAGCGGATCCGAGCAGCCGGTGGTGGCGGTCAGCTCGTGGGCGTTGGGCTTGATCAGGGCGGGCCGCTCCCGCAGGGCCGCCAGCAGCGGCTCGCCCTCGGTGTCGAGCACGGCCGGCACCCCGGCGAGGCGGGCGTGGTAGAGCAGGAGGGCGTAGGCGTCCGCCGGCAGGCCGCGCGGCAGGCTGCCGGAGAGCACCACGGTCTTCGCCCGGGCCAGGCGGGCCCGGTAGCTGCCGGTGAAGGCACGCCACTCGGCCGTGGACACCTCGGGGCCGGGTTCGAGCAGGATCGAGGTCTCCCCGGCCCGCTCGTCCACCACGGCGACGGTGCGGCGGCTCTCCCGGGCGACGGGCACCAGGAAATCCGCCAGCCCGGAGCGGGCCAGGTCGGCCCGCAGGGCCCGGCCGGTCAGGCCGCCGGCCAGGCCGGTGACCTCGGTGGCGACGCCCAGGGTGCGCAGCACCCGGGAGACGTTGACGCCCTTGCCGCCGGCCCGTTCGGCGACGGTGCGCACGCGGGTGCTGCCGCCGGGCTGGAGCTCGGCCACCTGGTAGGTGACGTCCAGCGCGGCGTTGAGCGTGACGGTGAGGATCATCGGGCGGCGCCGGAGGGCAGAGTGGCGCGAGCCGTCAGGCCGGGCTGGTCCGCGAGCAGCGCGCCGCGGGCCGTCGGCAGCAGGCCGTGGTCGGCCAGCAGGTCGAGGGCGAGCAGGCCGGCGCCGAGGCTGCCGGCGCGGTGGCCGAGTCGGGCCAGGGTGAGCTCCGGGAGGGTCTGGAAGGCCAGGCGGGCCGCCAGGGCCTTGCGGAGGGGGTCGAGCAGGGCGGCGCCCGCCCGGGAGAGGCCGCCGCCGATCACGATCCGCTCGGGGTCGAAGAGGGTGACGGTGGCGGCCAGGCCGTCGGCGAGGGCGGCCACCGCCTCGTCCCAGACCTGCGCCGCGAGGGCGTCACCGGACTGGGCCCGCTGGAGTACCTGCTCGGCCGGGACCCTTTGGTCCGGCGGCAGCCCGGCGAGCAGGCGGTAGCGGCGGGCCACGGCCGAGGCGGAGGCGATCGTCTCCACGCAGCCGGAGCCGCCGCACGGGCAGCTCGGGCCGTCGGGGCGCACCGCGAGGTGGCCCACCTCCCCGGCGCCGCCGTTGGCGCCGGTCAGCGCCCGGCCGTCGAGCACCAGGGCCCCGGCGATGCCGGTGCCGACCGGGACGAACAGCAGCGAACGGGCGCCGCGGCCGGCGCCGAGGCGGGCCTCGGCGATCCCCCCGGCCCGGACGTCGTGGCCCACGGCCACCGGCAGGCCCAGGGCCGCCTCGGCCTGCGCCCGCACCGGCACGTCTCGCCAGCCGAGGTTGGCGGCGAACCGGCAGTGGCCGGTCGCCTCGTCCACCACACCCGGGACGGCGATGCCGACCGCCGCCGGCCCGTGGTCGCGGACCAGCGCGCGGGCCAGGTCGAGCACGGTCTCCAGCACGGCCGCCGGGCCCCGGTCGGCCCCGGTGTCGGTGCTGTCGCTGTGCAGCACGGTGCCGTCGGCGGCCAGGACGGCGGTCTTGACGTGCGTGCCGCCCACGTCGAGGGCGACGACCTGCGGCTCGGTGCCGGTGCCGGTGCCGGTGCCGGTGGCGGTGCTGGGCGGGCTCGCGGCGGGCTCGGTGCCGATGCCGCCGTTGCGCGGGCCCGCAGCGGTGATCGGAGGATCGGCGGGGTCGGGGTGGGCCGGCGTCACGGGGTGGCCAGGACTATCGAGCGGGTGAGGTTGCGGGGCTGGTCCGGGTCGAGGCCCTGGGCTTCGGCGATGGCCACGGCGAGGCGCTGGGCGCGGATCAGGTCGGCCAGCGGGTCGATGCCGCCCAGCCAGATCTCGGCGCCGGTGGCGGAGACCTGCTCCAGCAGACCGGCCGGGGCCTCGCCGAAGATCCAGACCACTCGGCCCGGACCGCTGACGCTGATCGGCCCGTGGCGGTACTCCATGGCCGGGTAGGACTCGGTCCAGGCCCCGGCGGCCTCGCGCAGCTTGAGCGCGGCCTCGTGGGCCAGACCGACCGTCCAGCCGGTGCCAAGGAAGGTGAACTGGGTGGCCTCGAGCACCGCCTTCGGCAGCTCGCCGTCGACGGCCAGCTGCGCCTCGGCGGGCAGGGCGGCCGGGGTGAGGCCCAGGTGGGTGCGGAGCACCAGCAGGCCGGTGGTGGCGAAGCGGGTCTGGACCACCGACTGCTCGTCGGCGAAGGAGAGGTCCACCACGGTGTCGGCGGCGCCGGCGATCGGGGTGGCCAGGTCGCCGGTGAGGGCGGTGGTCGGGATGCCGGCGGCCCGGGCCCGGGCCAGCGCGTCGAGCACCTCGGTGGTGGTGCCGGAGCGGGTGATGGCCACCACCCGGTCGTAGCCGCGGTGGGCGGGGTACTCGGAGGCGGCGAAGGCGTCGGTCTCCCCCTCGCCGGCCTGCTCGCGCAGCACGGCGTAGGCCTGGGCCATGTACAGCGAGGTGCCGCAGCCGATGACGGCCACCCGCTCGCCGGTGGTCGGGAGCCCGGCGGGCCGCAGGGACATCGCGGTGTGCCAGCAGTCGGGCTGGCTGGCGATCTCGGTCGTGACGTGGGTCATGGTCGGTCCTCCCGCGTGCCGTGGAGTGGCATCGCTTGATTGAAGTTGCAGCTTTTATAGCTTAAGAGCGCAGAAATGAGCAATGCTGTCCACGGGATGAGCGGAGACGGCGGTAGGCCGCCACCGCGCGGGGGCGGTGACGGCCTACCGGGAGCGAGAGCGGGAGCGGGGTCGGGTCAGGCGGTGGGTGGGGTGTTGTACGGGGCGGCCCAGGTCTGGTTGGTCTGCAGGCCGGTCGGGGCGGCGCCGCAGGAGTACAGGTCGACCGGGGTGCCGGCGGTGGTGGTCGCGCCGCCGTAGACGTCCAGGCACTTGGTGGTGCCGGAGAGCTTCAGGTTGCCGTCCCGGTTGTAGGTCCAGGTCTGGAAGCCGGGAGCCGAGCCGCAGGCGGCCACGCCGACCCACTGGCCGCTCTTGCCGTTGACGACGCCCGTGCTCGTGGTGCTCTGCGCGGTCAGGCAGAGGTTCGAGGCGCCGGACTGGAGCAGCTGGACGGAGCCGTCCGCGTTGCGCTGCCACTGCTGGTTCGAGCCGCCGGTGCAGGGCGCCACGTCCACGGCCGTGCCGGTGGTGCGGGACTGGTAGTTGTCGAGGCAGAGCGAGGCCTTGCTCCAGCTGTCCCGGGAGACGGTGAGCTGGCCGCGCGGGGTGGAGGTGGTGCCGGCCGGCGGGGTGATGCGGAGCATCGCGCTGTCGTGCGAGGCGATGGTCAGCGGCACGGTGCCGGTGGAGCTGCCGGTGGAGTGCGCCCACAGGTCGCGGACGGTGTACGCCGCACCCGTGGTGTCGAAGCCGATCGCCTTGAGGTCGAGGGTGTAGTTCGCCGGGGCGGCGCCCTTGTTGGTGACCACCACCGCCTTGGCGCCGTCGGCGAGGGGCTTGACCACCACGTCGAGACCGCTGGTGGCGGCCGGGGTGCCGTCGGCGTTGGCGCCGCCGCCCGAGACGCGGTAGCCGCCGGCGCCGAGCGCGTCCTGGTCCACCGCGATGACCTCGGTGTTGCCGAGGATGGCCACCGAGGCCTTGAGGTGGGCCGCCTCGGCCGGGTGGGCGCTGAGGTAGGCGGGCTCGAACTTGCGGGCGTCGGTGGAGATGGTGAGCGGCGCGGCCAGGGCCGAGAAGAGCGACATCTGGCTGCGCTCCTCGGCGGTGGTCATGCCGTTGTCGCCGATCAGCAGCATGTCCGGGTTGCTCCAGTTGCCCGGGCCCTGGTAGCGGCTGAGCTCGAGGCTGTTGTCGAAGCTCTGGTAGGCGCCGAAGTTGTAGCCGCTCTGGACGCCGAGCGGCTGGTTCCACGGGTCGGTGGCGCCGTTGTCGTAGTCGTTGTAGATGTCCGGGCCGACCCGCCAGAGCTGGCCGAGCGGGCGCACCCAGTTCATCGAGGCGAACTTGGTGGAGCCGTTGCCGTAGCCGGCCGGGGCGGAGATGTCGAAGGCGACGTTCGGGGTGGCCGAGCCGGCCGCGTTGGCGTTGGTGACGGCGGTGGCCAGGTCGCCGGACATCCGGGTGTCCAGGGTCTGCACCGGCTCGGCGTCGCCGCAGTTGTCGTACTTGAGCTGGTCGACGCCCCAGTAGACGAAGGAGTTGGCGTCGGCCTGCTCGTGGTACTCGCTGCCGTTGGCCAGGTTGGGCGAGGTCGGGGTGGTGGTGGAGCAGGTGTGGGTGCCCGAGGTCTCGTAGATGCCGAACTTGGCGCCCAGGCCGTGCAGGTAGTCGCCGTAGGCGGTCAGCTCGTAGTCGAAGCCGGGCTGCTTGGTGGTGTCGCGGACGTCGGTGTTGGCGCCCCAGTTCACCGCGCCGTGCAGGTAGCCGGAGCTGTTGCGGTACATCCAGCAGTCGTCGACGGTGACCGTCTTGTAGCCGGCCGCGATCAGGCCGGTGTCGGCCAGCGCCTTGGCGTTGTCCTCCATGTACTGCTGGAAGGAGTAGGTGATCCGGGGGGAGCCGTCCAGCGGAGCCTGCGGCGTGCAGGTGGCCCGGGCCCAGTTGTTGAAGCCCATCGGCGGGGTGGCGAGGATCGGCCCGTTGGGGCCGGCCGTGCTCGTGTAATTGGTCGCGGGCTGGGTCACGCCGTCGTTCGCCAGTGCGGGGGAGGCGAGGAGCGGCCCGGCCAGCAGGGCGGCCGCGAGGACCGTGGGGGCGGTCCGGTGCAGGGGGCGCTTGTCCATGGAGGACACCGTCCTTGGGGGTGATTGATTATGACGGTAACTGCCATCTAGCGAGCAGATTTGCTCAGCAATGGGGCCGAGTGTGAAGGCGGTGGACCTCGGCGTCAACCCATGAGGTGCAACTTTTCTGCATCGTAATGCTGTATCAAGGGTGGAAGTGAGCATGAATGTGCATCAAGCCTGGGCGTCCCCGGCGGTGTATCCCTACGATCGCAGCGCGGGGTTGACTGCCGAGGCACCTGGTAGGCGCCAGGGAGGTGCGAGGACGTGTGGACGTCCGCACGAGCGTGCCCTGCGCCTAGCCCAGCCCGAACCGCGCAGTTCCGTCAGGCCCTCCGAGGGACCCAACGGGCTCGGTCACGGCATGCTCTCCCAGTGCCCCAGAGTTGCCCGGCCACCCGATCAGTGACTCCCATTCCCGCCAAAGTGGCTCTCACCTGGGCAGACGGCAGCCTGCATGCCATCCCCGGGGGTGCCATCGGGATACAGCCCGAATGAGGCCGCAAGAACGGCGGGGAGATCGGCTTCGGGGACAGCGGCGCGCAGTTCCTTGAGGACGTCGGGAAAGTCGGCGTCGTCGATGGAGCCGAGATACTCCTGGCGCAAGCGATGGATGACCTCCACCAGTTCGGGCCGCAGCCGCATCCAGGCGCGGGACGTCCGGATCTCCGCCGCGACCTGGTCCATGAACCAGCGCATGACCTCGTACGGGATGTCCAGGTGCCCTCCTCGGGGATCGAAGCACACCGTCGGCTCGCGGGCCGGGTCTTCGTCGGGGATGACCGCCGTCACCACGGCCCGTTGTTCCCGGACGAGATCCAGTTCCAGGTACCAGGCGTCGTCAGCCACGGAGTACATCGCGGTGGTCGCGTAGTCGCGGCTCGAGTGCAGGACCATCGCTCTCAGGCCTTCAGATCGACCGCTGGTGTGGTGTGGACCTCGGCGCCCGGGGCCAGCCGCAGGCCGGCTGTGGTGAGGAACTCGGTGAGGTCGATCCGGCCGCTGTTGGTTCCGTCGTCCCAGCTGGTCCAGATCCTCGACTCTTCGCCGTCCCAGGTGTCGGCGTCCTCGTTCGGATACTGCTCGACAGTCCCCTCACCGTGCCGGTACCGCAGGTACAGGTACTGACCCGTGGTCGTCCAGGCATCCCACTGCGAGGGGAAGCCCCCGCAGGTCTGCACCACCCGCGCGAGGGTCACATCCTCGTGCAGATGGGCCTCGACAGTGCCCAGATGCCGGTCGTGGGCGATGAGGAGGTCGTCCACGAGACCGAGCAGGCGGATGCTGCCGCCGGGGAACTGGAGCGTGAGACCGGCCGTGAAGCCGACACGGCCGTCGTCGTAGTCGATCTGCCGAGCCGACCGGATCGTCTGTCCGAGGAACCGGGTCACCGGGACATCCGGCGAATCATCGGTCACCGAGACGCTTCCGTACTCCTCCATCGAGTACGGGCCGTGCGGCTGCTCGGCTCGCAGAGACACGCCGGTCGAGGGCGTGTGGAACAGCACCGGGCCCAGCCCCTCCAGGTGAAGCCAGAGGTGCACCAGCGACGGCTCGTCATCCGCGTAGTGGTGCCGGGCCGTGGTCACCTTCAGCAGTCGCCTCCCGATCAGGTCGGGGGCAGACAGCTCCTCATCGTCGATCACCCGCCGATGCTCGCACGGCCCCGGCCGGGACACCCGAATTACTGAGCAGCGAGGACCCGATCGGGAGTCCGCCTCAGGATCGGCGACCCCACCACGGCCCGTCGGTGGTCGCTGCGGCGACGGCCGCCGCTTCGGCGGGGCGGCCGTTTCCTGCGCTGCAGCGCCCTGGACGGGCAGTCAGGGGCTAAGGAACGGTCCGGACTCCTGCGGGAGGTGGTGGACGGTGGTCGGGTCAGCCGGCGATGGGCCCGATCACCGTCCGGTTCGGGAGTACACGAGGGCCGGGGTCGGGGTGCACGGAGGGTCGATCAGGCCTGGTCCGCCGCGAGTTGGGACTGGATGAGGTTCATCACCGTCGAGTCCGCGAGGGTGGTGGTGTCGCCGACTTCGCGGCCTTCGGCGATGTCGCGGAGGAGGCGGCGCAGGATCTTGCCGGAGCGGGTCTTGAGGGCGTTGGCGGCTTGGGAGACCTCGTCCTTGAGCTGGGTGTAGGTGATGGAGCGGCTGTCCAGTCCAGGGTCTCGGTGGGCTCGACGGCCCAGGTCAGCCGACGGGCCTGCTCAGCCCAGAAGGCAAGACGGTCTTCGTTGCTCAACTTGCACGCCTGGTCGACTGATCTGCGCGAACATGATTAATCTAGCCTAGCTTAGCGCAGAATCAATCAACAGGATCACATCCTGGGCTGACCCGCGGTCAGCTGCCGCCCCGGATGGCGATCTGCTGCACCTGGTCCAGGGCCTGCGGGTCGTCGAGCAGCCGGCCGGCCCTGGTCTGGATCGCATGGGAGACCGCGCTCCAGCCGGTCAGGTCGGTGGGCATGAAGCGGGCGGTGTTGAGGGCGTCGACGAAGGGGTTCAACTCCGGTCGGTCGGTCCGGAGTTGGTCGAGCGCGTCGATGGTCACCGGGAGCAGGTCGTACTCCGCGCCGAACCGCACCTGCCACTGCTTGCGGTAGGCGAAGGCCAGGAAGGCCTCGATCTGGGCCCGGTGCCCGCCGGCCTTGAAGGCCGAGAGCCAGTCGGCCACGCCGAGGGCCCGGGAGGCCTGGCCGTCCTGGGCGGTGGGCAGCGGTGCCCAGGTGACGTCGAGGTGGCCGCTCGCGATGCCGGAGAGCTGGACGGGGGCGCCGTCGAGCATGCCGACCCGGCCCGCCGCGAACTCGGTGAAGAGGGCCGTGCGGTCCACCGAGGCCGGGGCGGGCTCGGTCAGGCCCTCGTCCACCCAGTGCTTGAGTTGGGTCAAGGTGGCCTTGTTCTGGGGGGAGTTCACCGTCCAGGACCCGGTGGAGTCGGTGTAGCCGCCGAGGTTGCCCATCTCCCACATGAAGAGCTCGCCCTGGGCCTCCTCCGGGCCGAGCGGGAGGCCGAGCGGCACCGGGACGCCGGCGGCCTTCATCCGGCGCGCCGCCTCCTCGACCTCCGCCCAGGTCCGGGGGGCCACGGCCTTGCCGCCGGTCATCGGCAGGCCGGCCTGCTGCCAGAGCCGGTCGTTGATCAGGAAGGCCCGGGAGGAGGAGACGAACGGGAGCGCGAAGGAGGTGGTGCCCTCGCCGGTGGCGGCCAGCAGCGAGTGCGGGAGCCGCATCTCCACCGCGCCGTCCCCGCCGATCTGGTCGACGGGGTAGAGCAGGCCCTGCTTCGCCCAACTGTCCACCCGGGGGCCCTCGACGATGTCCGGGTAGGCCTTGGCGGCCACCATCCCGTCGAGTTGGCCGGCGATGTCGTTCCAGCCGTAGGTGCGGACCCGGACGGTGATGCCGGGGTGCTCCTGGTGGAAGGCGGCGGCCAGGGCCTCCCAGTAGGCCTGGCTCGGGTTGGTGCCGCCGCTGCCGTAGTCGGCGGCGACCAGGGTGAGGGTGGCGTCCGGCAGCGGGTCGGCCTGCTGCTCGTGGTAGGCCCAGCCGGCCGCCACGAGCGCTGCGGCGACGGCCGCCGCCAGGGTGGTCAGCACACGTCTGTTCATGGGGATCCTCCTGACTCGGAGGCGCAGGGGTGAGTGAAGATGACTGATAGTGGCCACCTGCGCGCATGAAGGCGCATGCTGGTGCTGCACATATGGCACTGTCAAGCTGTTCCGTACGGCCGGAATGATGCAGAATCGGGCAGGCCGAGGAGAGGAGGACCGGTGAAGACCCAGGACCGATGGCTCAGGCTGATGGATCTGCTCGGTGACCGGGGCCGGATCGAAGTGGTCGAGGCGGCCCGGCTGTTGGGGGTCTCCGCGGCGACGGTGCGGCGGGACCTGGAGGAGCTGGCCGGGCAGCGGCTGCTCACCCGGACGCACGGCGGCGCGGTCCGGGCCGGGGTCAGCTACGACCTGCCGCTGCGGTACAAGGCGACCCGGCGGGCGGCGGAGAAGCTGCGGATCGCCAAGGCCGCCGCAGCGCTGGTGCTGCCGGGCTCGGTGGTGGGGCTCACCGGCGGGACGACCACCTCCGAGGTGGCGCGCGAGCTGGCCACCCGCCCTGACCTCGCCGAGGCGGACGGGGCGCTGACGGTGGTGACCAACGCGATCGACATCGCCGGCGAGCTGGCGGTGCGCACCCACATCAGGACGGTGATGACCGGCGGCGTCGCGCGGCCGGCCTCCTACGAGCTGACCGGCCCGCTGGCGGCGGCCGTGCTGGAGGGGCTCTGCCTGGACTACGCCGTGCTCGGGGTGAACGGGCTCGACCCGGTGGTCGGCGCCTCGGCCGTCTCCGAGGGCGAGGCCGGGATCAACCGGGCGATGGCGGTGCGGGCCGAGAAGGTGATCGTGGTGGCCGACTCGACCAAGCTCGGCCGCCGGGCCTTCGTCACGGTGAGCTTCCCGCGCGAGATCGACGTGCTGGTCACCGACACCGAGGCACCGCCGGAGCTGGTGGCGGCCCTGACCGAGCAGGGGGTCGAGGTGCTCTGCGTCTGAGGCCGCTCACCCGGGGGCGGTCCGGCTCAGGCGCAGATCACGTCCACGCCGCGGGCGGTGAACTGCTCCACGATCTCGTCCGGTGCGTTCTTGTCGGTGATCAGGGTGGAGATCGACTCGGTGGGGCAGACCTGGGCGAAGGCCCGCCGTCCCAGCTTGGTGGAGTCGGCCACCACGATCACCTGCTCGGCCCGCTCGGCGAGCGCGCGGTTGACCCCGGCCTCGCCCTCGTCGTGGGCGGCGGCGCCGTTCTTCGGCTCCACCGCGTTGACGCCCAGCACGGCGTAGTCGAGCGAGATCTCGTGCAGGATGGCGGTGGCCATCGGGCCGGTCAGCTCGAAGGAGTTGGGCCGCACCACGCCGCCGGTGACCACCGTCTTGATGTAGGAGCGGACGGCCAGCTCGTTGGCGATGTTGACGGCGTTGGTCACCACGGTCAGGGCCACCCCGTCGCCGTGCTCGGCCAGGTCGGGGCGGACGGCCAGCTCGTGCGCCACGGCCGTGGTGGTGGTGCCGCCGTTGAGGCCGACCACCGAGCCGGGCGGCAGCAGGCGGGCCGCGGCCTGCGCGATGTGGTGCTTCTCGTCCGTCTGGCGCGCGGTCTTGTAACGCAGCGGCAGGTCGTAGGAGACGCCGCTCAGCACGGCGCCGCCGCGGGTGCGGGTGAGCAGCTGCTGACGGGCGAGCTCGTCGAGGTCGCGGCGGACGGTCGCCGTGGACACCCCGAGCTGCTGGGCGGCCTCGGCCACGTCCAGGGCGCCCTGCTCGCCCAGGATCGCGAGCAGGCGGGTCCACCGATCGTGCATGCTCATGACTACTCCTTCGTCTCCGTCGCTGGTCAAACCTAGCGAATGCGGCACGGGCGGTGCTCGCCGACCCCGTGTTCCGCGCGCTTCGGCGCGCCTTCCGCGCAGCTTCCGCGCAGCTTTCGGGCAGCCTCCGAGCTGTCTCCGGCAGCCAGGTCCATGGCATTCCCACCGCGTCACGACCCTTGACTCCCGTCGCAACGGGCTGGCAGCTTTGCTTCAAGCTGCTCCAAAAGCGTCGAAGTGAGCAGCATGGATCAGACACTGCTCACCTTTTGGCAGACAAGGTCATCCCCCATGACAGAGCTGAACCGGCGTCGCTTCCTCCAACTGGCCGGCGCCACGGCCGCGTTCTCCACCCTCTCCACCAGCATCGCGCGCGCCGCCGCGATCGCCCCGCAGGGCACCACCGGCACCATCCAGGACGTCCAGCACATCGTGGTCCTGATGCAGGAGAACCGCTCCTTCGACCACTACTTCGGCTCCATGCGGGGGGTGCGCGGCTTCGGCGACCCCCGGCCGGTCACGCTGCCCAGCGGGAAGTCGGTCTGGCACCAGGTCGACAGCGGGAAGAAGGAGGTGCTGCCGTTCCGCCCGCAGGTCAACGACCTGGGCCTGCAGTTCATCCAGGACCTCAACCACGACTGGGGTGGCACCCACAAGGCCTTCGCCAACGGCAAGTACGACCAGTGGATACCGGCCAAGACCGCCACCTCGATGGCCTACCTGACCCGGGACGACATCCCGTTCCACTACGCGCTGGCCGACGCCTTCACCATCTGCGACGCCTACCACTGCTCGCTGCTCGGCCCGACCGACCCGAACCGCTACTACATGTGGACCGGCTACGTCGGCAACGACGGCACCGGCGGCGGCCCGGTGATCGACAACGCCGAGGCCGGCTACTCCTGGACCACCTACCCGGAGCGGCTGCAGGCCGCCGGCGTCTCCTGGAAGGTCTACCAGGACATCGGGGACGGGCTCGACGCGGCGCACGGCTGGGGCTGGATCAGCGACGCCTACCGCGGCACCTACGGCGACAACTCGCTGCTGTACTTCGACAACTACCGCAACGCCAAGCCCGGCGACCCGCTCTACGACCGGGCCCGCACCGGCACCGACGCGGCGGCCGGCCAGGGCTACTTCGACGTGCTGAAGGCGGACGTGGCGGCCGGCACGCTGCCGCAGGTCTCCTGGATCGTCGCCCCCGAGGCCTTCAGCGAGCACCCCAACTGGCCCGCCAACTACGGCGCTTGGTATGTCTCCCAGGTGCTGGACGCACTGACCGCCAACCCCGACGTGTGGGCGAAGACGGCGCTGTTCATCACCTACGACGAGAACGACGGCTTCTTCGACCACGTCGTCCCGCCGTTCCCGCCGTCCGGCGCCGCGCAGGGCAAGTCGACACTGCCGACCACCGCCGACTACTACCCGGGCAGCACCAGCTACGCCGCCGGGCCGTACGGCCTCGGGCCGCGGGTGCCGATGATCGTGGTCTCGCCGTGGAGCACCGGCGGCTTCACCTGCTCGGAGACCTTCGACCACACCTCGATCATCCGCTTCATGGAGCGCCGCTTCGGCGTGGGCGAGCCGAACATCTCGCCCTGGCGGCGGGCGGTCTGCGGCGACCTCACCTCGGCCTTCGACTTCACCAGCTCCGACGCCGGCAGCGTGACCCTGCCCGCCACTGCCGGGTACGCGCCCCCGGACCGGGGTCGGCACCCGGACTACGTGCCCGTGCCGCCCGCCACCGGCACGATGCCCAGGCAGGAGGCGGGCTGGAAGTACACCCGCCCGCTCAAGTACGCGCCGTACGTGGACGGTTCGGCGAACACCGGCACCGGCAGGTACACCCTCGCCTTCAGCGCGGGTGCGGCGGCCGGCGGCCAGTTCCTGGTCACCGCGCCCAACCGGACCGACGGGCCGTGGACGTACACCGCCGAGGCGGGCAAGAGCATCTCGGACTCCTGGAACTCCGGCTACTCCGCCCACGTCACCGACCTCACGGTGTACGGCCCCAACGGCTTCCTGCGCCGGTTCCGCAACCCCGGTACGACGGCCGGGCCCGAGCTGACCGCCCGGCACAACGCGGGGACGGGCGGCCTGGACCTGACCTTCACCAACCCGGCCGGGGCCACCGCCGTGCTCACCGTCACCGACTCCTACACCGGCACCTCGCAGAAGGTCACCGTCGGCCGGGGTGCCACCGTGCTCCGCAGTCTCGACCTGAGCGGCAGCGACAACTGGTACGACGTCACGGTCACCTCGAACCTGACCACCGACTTCGTCCGCCGGCTGGCCGGCCACGTCGAGACCGGCGCCACCGGTTACAGCGACCCGGGGATCGCCACCGCCTGACGCCGGGCCGATGCCGGGCTGACGCTCCGTCAGGACGCGGGCTCTGGGTCGGCGGTGAGGCCGGTGCCGAGGGTGGTGCGCAGCCACTGCTCGACGCCGGCCACGTGGACGGTGGCCCAGGACTGGGCGAGGTCGGGTCGGCGGGCCGCGATCGCGTCCAGGATGGCGCGGTGCTGCTCGCGGGTGCGCTCCACCGCGCCCTCCTCGGTGGCGCCGCGCCAGATCCGGGCCCGGGTGGTGGGGCCGGAGAGGCCGTCGATCAGGGAGCAGAGCACGGTGTTGCCGGAGCCGGCGGCGATCGCGCGGTGGAAGCGCAGGTCGTTGTCGATCAGCTCCGCCAGCGTGGCCTCGGCCGGCAGGCCGTCCAGCACCTCGCGCAGCTCCGCGATGGCCTCGTCGGTCATGGCGGTGGCCGCCATGGCGGCGGCGGCCGGCTCCAGGATGCGGCGGACCTCCAGGAACTCCAGGACGGTGTCGTCCCGGTGGAAGTCGATCACGAAGCCGAGGGTGTCAAGGAGCATGTCCGGACCCAGGCTGGTCACGTAGGTGCCGTCCCCCTGCCGCACGTCCAGCACCCGGATCAGCGAGAGCGCCTTGACCGCCTCGCGCAGCGAGTTGCGGGAGAGCCCGAGCCGCTCGGCGAGGTCGGCCTCCTTGGGCAGCCGGGCGCCCGGGGTGAGCTCGCCGCTGACGATCATGGCCTTGATCTTCTCGATCGCCTCGTCGGTGACCGGCACGCTGCGCCTCCAGGTTCGTGATCCGTGCAGCATAGCCCGGTGGGGGAGAGGGGATCCTCGAGGCCGTAGGCCCTGGTGGCGGTGGTGCGCGTCGGCGATCGGGCGGGGAGGGGGCGGAGCGGTCACGGCTGCTCCGGGGTGACGAGGACGACGTCCAGGGTGCGCGGGCCGTGGACGCCCTCGACGCGGTCGAGCTCGATGTCGCTGGTGGCGGAGGGGCCGGAGACGAAGGTGAGCGGGCGGGCGGGGTCGAGGCGGGCGAGGGCGTCGGGGAGGTCTTCGGCGATCTGCTCGGACCGGATCACGCACAGGTGGTAGTCCGGGACGAGGGTCAGCGCGCGGCGGCCCTGACCCGGGCCGGTGTCCAGGACAATGGTGCCGGTGACGGCGATGCCGACGGCCGCGAGGGTGATCGTGCCGTCCAGGCCGTCCAGGGCGGCGGTGTCCAGCGGTTCGGGGTGCCACTCCCAGGGGCCGGCCGGGAGGAGTTCGAGGGGGAAGCCGGCGGGCAGCGCGAGCCGCTCGGCGCCGCGGGCGGTGAGGCGGGCGGCGATCGTGGCGGGCAGGCCGGCGGGGTCGGTGCGGGTGACGGTGGCGCGGTAGTCGGCGACCCGTTCGGAGAAGACGGCGGTCCGGTCCTCGGCGGGGGCCAGGTGCGAGCGGCGGTACGCGCGGGGGACCGGTACGTCCTCGGGGGTCTCGTCGGCGGGCACGTCGGCCAGGGCCGAGCGGATGCGGGCCAGGATCGCCTCGCGGCTGCTCATCGGTCGTCCTCCTTGTTCTTGCGCCACCAGCTGCGGAAGGACTCGGCGGGCGGCGCGGGGGTGTCGCGGGTGTCGGACCAGCCGGCCGCCGGGCCCGGGAGCCGGCCGATCCTGCCCTTGCGGGCCAGGGCCTTGCCGCCGAGCGCGGCGGCCTTCTGGGCGGCGGCGAACAGGTGCGGGGAGTCGAGCACCTTGCCGGCGGCCTTCAACGCCAGGGCCTCGGCCGTCCGGCCGCCCTGGGCCTCGACCACCTCGGCCCGCAGGTGGGTTAGCACCCGGGGGATGTCGATCTTCACCGGGCAGGCCTCGTAACAGGCGCCGCAGAGGGTGGAGGCGAAGGGCAGCGAGGCGGCGTGCTCGGGGCCGACCAGCTGCGGGGTGAGGACGGCGCCGATCGGGCCCGGGTAGACCGAGCCGTACGCGTGGCCACCGGTGCGCTCGTACACCGGGCAGACGTTCAGGCAGGCCGAGCAGCGGATGCAGGCCAGCACCTGGCGGCCGACCCGGTCGGCCAGGGTGTCGGTGCGGCCGTTGTCGAGCAGCACGAGGTGGAAGGCGGACGGGCCGTCGCCCTCGGTGGTGCCGGTGAAGGTGGAGGTGTAGGGGTTCATCCGCTCGCCGGTGGAGGAGCGGGGGAGGAGTTGGAGGAAGACCTCCAGCTCGGACCAGCTGGGCAGCACCTTCTCGATGCCCATCACGGTGATCAGGGTCTCGGGCAGCGTCAGGCACATCCGGCCGTTGCCCTCGGATTCGACGATCACCACCGTGCCGGTGTCGGCGCAGGCGAAGTTGGCGCCCGAGACGGCCACCTTGGCGGTGAGGAACTTCTCCCGAAGGTGTCGCCGGGCAGCCTCGGCGAGTTCGCGCGGCGCGTCGGTCAGGCCCTCCGGGGCCGGGCGGCCCCAGTGGGCCATCTCGGCGGCGAAGAGGTCGCGGATCTCGGTGCGGTTCTTGTGGATGGCCGGCACCAGGATGTGCGAGGGGCGGTCGTCACCGAGCTGGACGATCAGCTCGGCCAGGTCGGTCTCGTAGGCGGTGATGCCGTGTACGGCGAGGTGCTCGTTGAGGCCGATCTCCTGGGTGGCCATGGACTTGATCTTCACCACCTCGGTCTCGCCGGTGGCGCGGACCAGCTCCGTGACGATCCGGTTGGCCTCGCCGGCGTCGGCGGCCCAGTGCACCGTGCCGCCCGCCGCCGTGACCGACTCCTCCAACTGGAGCAGGTAGCGGTCGAGATGGCGGGCGGTGCGCTTCTTGATCGCGGCGGCGGCGTCCCGGAGCGCCTCCCAGTCGTCGAGCTCGGCGGCCACCGCCAGCCGCTTGTCGCGGATCGTGGTGGTGGCGCGCTTGAGGTTGGCGCGCAGCTGGGGGTCGGCCAGCGCCTGCTTCGCCGCCACCGGGAAGGACGGGGCACCGAGCCAGACCACGCCGCGCCCGTTCATCGGGCACCTCCCTCGGTGGCGGCGAGGATCTCGGCCAGGTGCATGGTCCGCACCGGGCTGCCCTGGCGGGAGAGGCCGCCGCCGATGTGCAGCAGGCAGGAGTTGTCGGCGGCGCAGAGCACCTCGGCGCCGCTCGCCCGGACGGCGGCGGCCTTGTCGGCCAGCATGGCGGCGGAGGTGTCGGCGTTCTTGACCGCGAAGGTGCCGCCGAAGCCGCAGCAGGAGTCGGCGGCGGGCATGTCGACCAGCTCCAGGCCGGCCACCGCGCGCAGCAGCCGTTCGGGCCGGTCGCCCAGGTGCAGGCCGCGGAGCGAGTGGCAGGTGGGGTGGTAGGCCACGGTGTGCGGGAAGGAGGCGCCGACCTTGGTGACGCCCAGCACCTCGGTCAGGAATTCGGTGAACTCGTGCACCCGGGGCACGAGTTCGGCGACCCGGCGCTGGAGGTCGGCCGTGCCGTGGTCGGCGGCGAGCAGCGGGTGGCCCTCCCGCACCATCCCGGCGCAGGAGGCGGAGGGGGTGACCACGGCCTCGTAGCCGGCGAAGGCCCGGGTGAACCGGTCGACCAGCGGGAGGGCCTCGGGCCGGTAGCCGGTGTTGAAGTGCAGTTGCCCGCAGCAGGTCTGCTCCATCGGGAAGTCGACGGTGTGGCCGAGGCGTTCGAGGACCTCGACCACGGCCTTGCCGGTACCGGGGAACATCGTGTCATTGAAACAGGTGATGAACAGGGCGACCCGCATCAGTCGGCCTCCTTCGGAGTGGGGACCTGATCGGGGAGCAACTTACGCTCCTTCAGGTCGGCCCACAGTGCGTCGGGGACGGGTAGGTCGATCATGTCACCCGCGTCGGCGGCCTCCGCCGGGCTGCGGGCGCCGACCAGCACGGCGGCCACCGCCGGGTGGCCGAACGGGAAGCGGAGCGCGGCCGCGCGCAGCGGCACGCCGTGCGCTGCGCAGACCCGCTGCAACTCCCGTGCACGAGCGAGGAGTTCGGCGGGAGCGGTGGTGTAGTCGAAGGTGGCCTCGGGGCGGGGGTCGGCGAGCAGGCCGGAGTTGAAGACCCCGCCGATCACCACGGAGACACCCCGCTCGGCCGCCAGTGGCAGCAGTTCGGCCAGCCCGCGCTGGTCGAGCAGGCTGTAGCGGCCGGCCAGCAGGACCACGTCCAGGTCGGTCTCCCGGACGAACCGGGCCGGCAGTTCGGCCTGGTTCATGCCGATCCCGATCGCCCCGAGCACGCCCTCCGCCCGCAGCCGCTCCAGTGCGGGGTAGGCGGCGGTGAGGGCCTGCTCGGCGTGGTCGTCCGGGTCGTGCAGGTAGGCGAGGTCGATCCGGTCCAGGCCGAGCCGCTCCAGGCTGGCCTCGATCGAGCGGAGCACGCCGTCGGCGGAGAAGTCCCAGCGCCGCCGGTGGGTGGCCGGGACGGCGAAGCCGTCGGCCAGGTCGTCGCCCCGCACCCGGGGGAGCGGTTCGAGCAGGCGGCCGACCTTGGTGGAGAGCACGTACTCCGCCCGGGGCAGCTCGCGGAGGGCGGCCCCGAGCCGCCGCTCGGAGAGGCCCAGGCCGTAGTGCGGGGCGGTGTCGAAGTGCCGGACGCCCGCCGCCCAGGCGGCGTGCACCGTCTGGGCGGCCCGGGTGTCGTCGACCGGGGTGAAGAGGTTGCCGAGCGGGGCGGCGCCGAGGGCGAGCGGACCGACCCGTACCGTGCTGCGCCCCAGCCGGCGGGTGGTCACGAGGCGCCGGCCGGACGGAGACGGAGGCCGGCCATGCCGCCGTCCACGGCGAGGGCGGTGCCGGTGACGCTCGCGGCGGCGGGGGAGGCGAGGTAGGCGATCGCGGCGGCCACCTCCTCGGCGGTGACCAGCCGGCCGGTGGGCTGGCGGGCGTTCAACGCGGCGCGCTCGGCCGCCGGGTCCTCGGCCGCGTCGAGCAGTCGGCCGACCCACGGGGTGTCCACCGTACCGGGGTTGACGCAGTTGACCCGGATGCCCTCGCGGACGTGGTCGGCGGCCATGGCCAGGGTGAGGGCGAGCAGCGCGCCCTTGCTCGCCGAGTAGAGGGCGCGCTGGGGCAGGCCGGTGGTGGCGGCGATCGAGCAGGTGTTGACGATCGCCGCGGTTCGCCCCGGACGGGACAGCACGGAGCGCCGCAGGTGGGGCAGGGCGGCGCGGGTGGCGCGGACGGTGCCCAGGAGGTTGACGTCCAGCACGGCGTGCCACTGGGCGTCGGGGTTGTCCTCGACCGTGCCGGTGGCGCCGATGCCGGCGTTGTTGACCAGGATGTCAAGGCCGCCGAGGGCCTCGGCGGCGGCCGTCACGGCCGCGCGGACGGCGGCGTCATCGGTGAGGTCGACGGTGAACCCCCTGATGGGGGCGGGCACTTGGGGAGCGAGGTCGAGCACGGCGACCCGGGCGCCGCGCTCGGCGAGCAGCAGGGCGGTGGCCAGGCCGATGCCGGAGGCGCCGCCGGTGACCAGGGCGGTGCGGCCGTCGAACTCCCTGCCGGTCATGCGGGCTGCTCCGTCCTGGCCAGGTCGGCTGCCCAGAAGGAGCCGTCGGGGTAACGGTACGTGTCGATGGTGGACCGGTGGATCTCGGCGGAGAAGCCGGGCCGGGTGGGCGCCCGGTAGTGGCCGGCCTCGACCACCACGGGGTCGAGGAAGTGCTCGTGCAGGTGGTCGACGTACTCGATCATCCGGTCCTCGGTGGAGCCGGAGAGCGCGAGGAAGTCGAACATCGAGAGGTGCTGGACGAGTTCGCAGAGACCGACCCCGCCGGCGTGCGGGCAGACGGGCACGCCGAACTTGGCGGCCAGCAGCAGGACGGCGAGGTTCTCGTTGACCCCGCCGACCCGGGCGGCGTCCAGCTGGAGGATGTCGATGGCCCCGGCCTGGAGCAGCTGCTTGAAGACGATGCGGTTCTGCACGTGCTCGCCGGTGGCCACCTTGACCGGGCCCACGCCGGCCCGGATGGCGGCGTGGCCAAGGACGTCGTCCGGGCTGGTGGGCTCCTCGATCCAGTACGGGTCGAACTCGGCCAGCGCGTTGGTCCACTCGATCGCCTGGGCCACGTCCCAGCGCTGGTTGGCGTCCACCGCCAGCCGGATGCCCGGCCCGACGGCCGCCCGGGCGGCCCGGCAGCGGCGGAGGTCGTCCGCCAGGTCGGCGCCGACCTTGAGCTTGATCTGGGTGAAGCCGTCGGCCACGGCCTGCACGGCCAGGCGGGTGAGCTTCTCGTCCGAGTAGCCGAGCCAGCCGGGGGAGGTGGTGTACGCGGGGTAGCCCCGGCGCAGCAGCTCGGCCGTGCGCTGCTCGGCCCCCCGTCTGCCCCGGGTGAGCAGGGCCAGCGCCTCCTCCGGGGTGAGCGCGTCGCTGAGGTAGCGGAAGTCGATCTGGGAGACCAGCCAGGCCGGATCGGCCTCGGCGAGCAGCTGCCAGAGCGGCCGGCCCGCGCGCTTGGCGGCCAGGTCCCAGACGGCGTTGACCACGGCGCCGACGGCCATGTGCAGCACGCCCTTCTCCGGGCCCAGCCAGCGCAGTTGGCTGTCGCCGATCAGGTCGCGGTAGAGCGAGCCCGGGTCGGCGCAGAGCCCGGCGACGGAGCGGCCGACCACGTGGGCGCGCAGGGTGTCGATCGCGGCGACCTGCACCTCGTTGCCACGACCGATGGTGAAGGTGAAGCCGTGGCCCTCGGGCCCGTCGTCCGAGGTGCGGAGCACCAGGTAGGCGGCGGAGTAGTCGGGGGAGGGGTTCATCGCGTCGGACCCGTCCAGCTCCCGCGAGGTGGGGAAGCGAAGGTCGTGGGTCTCGACGGCGGTGATCCGCGCGGTGGTTGCGGACAACTCGATGCCTTTCACGCGTCGACGAAGGTCTGGCGCTGGGTGCCGAGGCCGTCGACGGACAGCTCCACGGTGTCGCCCGCGCGCAGGTACGGGGTGCCGGGCAGGCCGAGGGCCACCCCGGCCGGGGTGCCGGTGTTGATCACGTCGCCGGGGTTGAGCACCATGTACGCGCTCAGGTAGCGGACGAGGTGGGTGACCTCGAAGAGCATGTTCGAGGTGGTGCCGTCCTGGCGCTTCTCGCCGTTGACGGACAGGCGCAGGCCGAGCCGCTGCGGGTCGCCGGCCTCCTCGGGGGTGACCAGCCAGGGGCCGAGCGGGTTGAAGGTCTCGCAGGACTTGCCGAGGTCCCACTGCGCCGAGTACTCCAGCTGGAACTCGCGCTCGGAGACGTCGTGGCTGATCGTGTAGCCGGCGATGCAGGCCAGCGCCTCCGCCTCCGTCTCCAGGTAGCGGGCCCGACGGCCGATCACCACGGCGAGTTCGACCTCCCAGTCGGTCTTCACCGAGCCCCGGGGGATCAGCACCTGGTCGTACGGGCCGACCACGGTGGCGGGGTCCTTGAGGAACACCACCGGCCGCTCCGGCACGGCGGCGCCGGTCTCGGCGGCGTGGTCGCGGTAGTTGAGGCCGATGCAGACGATCTTGCCCGGCCGGGCGATCGGCGGGCCGATCCGGTCCTGCGCCGCTTCCAGGCGAGGGAGGCGGCCCTCGGCGAGGGCGCGGCGGACGCGGTCGAGCCCGCCGGAGGCCAGGAACGGGCCGTCGATGTCGGGGGTGAGGGCGGTGAGGTCGTAGCTGGTCCCGTCCGCCGCGAGGAGGGCTGGTGTCTCCGCTCCGGGGGCTCCGATGCGCAGCAGCTTCACGTCTGGACTCCAGGTGCTCCGGGGCCGGACAGCTCACGGCCCTGCCTACTCATCGGATGAATCCGCGGTGGGCCGACCATACGAGCGGGGGTGGGCGGTCCGCAAGTATTCATCGGATGTCTGCGGCGATCGGATGCGTGATGGTGCGCGGAGATGGTGATCAGGGATCATCTCTGCGCGCATATGACGAGTGATCGAATGAAGTCATCCGAGGTTTCCTCTTGTGGGTGGGCCAGCCGACTCGTATGGTCCTGCCGGGCACCCCCAACCCACTCGAGGAGAGCCGCACCATGACGTCCCGCACCCCGAGAATCCTGGCCGCAGCCCTGGTGGTCGTCCTGGCGGGCGCCGCCACGGCCTGCAACCGCGGCAGCGGTGCGAGCGCCGCCGCCGGCGGCAAGCCCGCGATCGGCATCGACCTGCCCCGGGCGGACTCCGACTTCTGGAACTCCTACGCCCAGTACGTGAAGCAGCAGACGGCCACCCAGGGCCTGCACACCCTCCCGGTGAGCAACTCGCAGAACGACGTGACCAAGCTGGTGGCCAACGTCCAGGTCTTCCAGAACACCGGGGCCAAGGCCGTGGTGATAGCCCCGCAGGACACCGGCGCCATCGCCTCCACCCTCGACCAGCTCGCCGCCAAGAAGATCCCGGTGGTCACCGTGGACACCCGCCCCGACAAGGGCAGCGTCTTCATGGTGGTACGCGCCGACAACAAGGCGTACGGCACCAAGGCCTGCGAGTTCCTCGGCAGGCGGCTGGGCGGCAAGGGCAAGGTGGCCGAGCTGCAGGGCGCGCTGAGCTCGATCAACGGCCGCGACCGCTCCGAGGCCTTCGCCGCCTGCATGAAGGCGGAGTACCCCGGCATCGAGGTGATCGAGCTGGCCACGGACTGGAAGGGCGACGTGGCCTCCGCCAAGCTCCAGTCCACGCTGGCCGCCGCCCCCGACCTCGGCGGCGTCTACCTGCAGGCCGGCGGGGTCTTCCTCCAGCCCACCCTGGCCCTGCTCCAGCAGAAGGGCCTGCTCAAGCCGGCCGGGCAGCCCGGGCACATCGCGATCGTCTCCAACGACGGCATCCCGCAGGAGTTCGACGCGATCCGCAAGGGCGAGATCGACGCCACCGTCTCCCAGCCCGCCGACCTCTACGCCAAGTACGCCCTCTTCTACGCCGAGGCCGCCGCCGAGGGCAGGACCTTCCAGCCCGGCCCCACCGACCACGGTTCGACCGTCATCCAGCTCCCCAACGGCCTGGAGGACCAGCTCCCCGCGCCCCTGGTCACCAGGGAGAACGTGGACGACACGACCCTCTGGGGCAACAGCGTCGGCCACTAGGGCCCGTCTTCAAACCCCCGCCTGCGGGGCGCCGCCTCCGGGCGGACGACGGGGGCTTGAAGACGGGCCCTATGGCCCCTCGACCATCCAGCCGAAACGGAGGACCCGCCATGGCGGACCCCAGCCCCCTCGTCGAGGCCGAGGGGATCAGCAAGCGCTTCGGCGCCACCGTCGCCCTCAACGACGCCCGCATCTCGGTGGCCCCGGGCGAGTCGCACGCCCTGGTGGGGCGCAACGGCGCGGGCAAGTCCACCCTCGTCTCGATCCTCACCGGGCTGCAGCAGCCCGACACCGGCACCCTGCGCTTCGGCGGCGAGCCGGCCCCCGCCCCCGGCGACACCGCGGCCTGGCGAGCCCGGGTCGCCTGCGTCTACCAGCGCTCCACCGTCATCCCCGCCCTCAGCGTCGCCGAGAACCTGTTTTTGAACAGGCACAGCCTCGACCGCCAGAGCACCGGCCCGCTGCGCCCGATCGGCTGGAAGCAGCTGCGCCGCCGGGCCGGCGAGCTGCTCGCCGAGTACGGGGTGGAGGTCGACCCGGGGGCCCGGGCGGAGCGCCTGACGGTCGAACAGCGCCAGTTCGTGGAGATCGCCCGGGCGCTCTCCTTCGGGGCCCGGTTCATCATCCTGGACGAGCCCACCGCCAAGCTGGACGCCCGGGGCATCGGGCGGCTCTTCGACCGGCTGCGCGAGCTCCAACGGCAAGGCGTGGCCTTCCTCTTCATCTCGCACCACCTCCAGGAGGTCTACGAGCTCTGCGCCACCGTGACGGTCTACCGGGACGCCCGGCACGTGGTCACCGCACCGGTCGCCGAGCTCGACCAGCAGGCCCTGGTGGAGGCGATGACCGGGGAGGGCTCGGCCGGGCCCGCCCGGGCCGTGGCCGGCCGGGCCCCCGCCCGGGGCGCCGAGCTGCTGGCGGTGAGTGGGCTCGGCCTCGCCGGGGCCTTCACCGACTGCTCGCTCACCGCCCGGGCCGGCGAGGTGGTGGGCCTCGCCGGTTCGGCGGCCAGCGGCAACGTCCGGCTCGGCGAGACCCTGGCCGGGCTGCACCGGCCGCAGACCGGCACGGTCACCGTCGCCGGGCAGCCCGTCCGCACCGGCCGGGTGCCCGCGGCGCTGGCCGCCGGGATCGGGTTCGTGCCCGAGGACCGGCACCTCCAGGGCCTGGTCCCGCAGCGCAGCGTGGCCGAGAACGCCACCCTGACCGCCACCGACCAGCTCGGCCCGCTCGGGGTCGTGCTGCCCGCACGCACCAGGGCCTTCGCCCAGCGGATGATCACCGGGCTGGACATCAAGACCCCCGCGCCGAGCACCCCGGTCTCCGCGCTCTCCGGCGGCAACCAGCAGAAGGTGGTCATCGCCCGCGCACTGGCCACCGAGCCGCACGTGCTGGTCGCCATCCGTCCCACCAACGGCGTGGACGTCAAGTCCAAGGAGGCCCTGCTCGGCACCGTCCGCCAGGTCGCGGACGCCGGGCGTAGCGCGCTGATCGTCTCCGACGAGCTGGACGACCTGCGGGTCTGCGACCGGGTGCTGGCGATGTGCCACGGCCGGGTGGTCGCCGAGTTCGAAGCCGGCTGGAGCGACGAACAGCTGGTCGCGGCCATGGAGGGCATGGCCACCGGTACGCAGGGCCAGGCCGCCGTCATGGAGGGCAAGGCCACCGGTACGCAGGGCAAGGCCACCGGCACACACGGCCCGGTCTCGGCGGTTGCGGGCCCGACCGGCTCCACCGACACGAAGGAATCCGATGTCTCCCACCACTGAGCTGCGCGCCCCCGCGCCGCCGGCCCTCGCCGTGCCCGGCCGCCGCTTCGACCCGGCCCGCTACCGGGACCTGTCGCTGCTGCCCGTCCTGCTCGTCCTCGGGGTGATCGGCTTCGCCGTCTCGCCCGCCTTCCTCACCGCCGACAACCTGCTCGGCGTCGCCCAACAGGCCACCGAGCTCAGCCTGTTGGTGCTGGCGGAGGCGCTGATCCTGATCGCCGGCCGGATGGACCTCTCGCTGGAGTCCACCATCGGCGTCGCCCCCGTGCTCGCCGTCTGGCTGGTGCTGCCCGAGCACGGCGCCCGCTTCAACGGCCTCGGCCTGCTGCCCGGTTGGACGGCCGTGCCGCTCTGCCTGGCGATCGGCGCGCTGATCGGCGCCGTGAACGGCTTCCTGATCCTCAAGCTGCGCCTCAACGGCTTCATCGTCACCCTCGGCGCGCTGACCCTGCTGCGCGGGCTCCAAGTCGCCGTCTCCCAGGGGCAGTCGATCGTCAACCTGCCCACCTCCTTCACCTACCTCGGCCGCAGCAGCTGGCTCGGCGCACCGGCGGCGATCTGGATCTGCGCCCTGCTCTTCCTGGCCGGCGGCTCGGCGCTCGCCTGGCTGCGCCACGGCCGGGCGCTGTACGCGATCGGCGGCAACGCCGAGGCGGCCCGGGCAGCCGGGATCCGGGTGGACCGGATCACCTGGGCGGTGCTGGTGCTCGGCGGCCTGCTCGCCGCCTTCGCCGGGGTGCTCTACACCGGCCACTACGGCTCCATCTCGGCCGACCAGGGCAACGGCTGGATCTTCCAGGTGTTCGCCGCCACCGTGATCGGCGGCGTCAGCCTGAACGGTGGCCGGGGCACCCTGTTCGGCGCGCTGACCGGGGTGCTGACCCTCCAACTGGTGGTCAACGTGATGACCCTGGCCGGAGTGCCGCCGCTCTGGAACCAGTTCCTCAACGGCGCGATCATCATCCTCGCGCTGATCGTCTCCCGCTTCGCCTCCGGCGAGAAGCAGGAGTAGTACCCGGCCGTCCCGTACCCGCCCCGGCCATCCCGTACCCGCCCCGGCCGTCGAACCGGTCGGGGTGCCCCCCACGAAGGGACCCCCGTGAGCCACCTCCCCACCCCCGCCGGAGACGGCGCCTCGCGCCGCAGCGTCCTGGGCGCCGCGCTGTCGTTCGGCGCCGCGCTGGCCGCCTCCAGCCTCCCCGAGTTCACCCCGCGCGCCGAGGCCGTCGCCCGGCCGGCGCTCGCGTTGGTGCCCGAGGCCCAGGCGGTGGCGCTCTGGTACACCGCCCCCGGCACCGAGCCGGTCATCCTGCAGCAGGGCCTGCCGGTCGGCAACGGCCGCCTCGGCGCCCTGACCACCGGCGACCCGTCCCACGAGGCCCTCTACCTGGCCGACGCCACCCTGTGGACCGGCGGGCCGAACACCACCCTGGACTCCGGCGGCCAATTCCCCTACACCAGCAACGACTTCGGCACCTTCGGGCTGCTCGCCAAGGTCTACCTCGACCTGCCCGCCCACACCGCCGCGGCGATCAGCGGCTACCGGCGCAGCCTCGACCTGTCCAACGGCCTGGCCGTCACCAGCTACCAGGCGGGCGGGGCGAGTTACCGGCGCGAGGTGTTCGCCAGCCACCCGGACGACCTGCTGGTGATCAGGCTCAGCCAGACCGGCGGCGGCACCTTCACCGGCAGCCTCACCCTGACCGGCACCCGGGGCGAGACCGTCACGGCGGACGCGGCAAGTGCCTCGGTCTCCTTCTCTGCGGCCCTGGCCAACGGGCTGGCGTACGCCACCGTGCTCAAGGCCGTCGGCACCGGCGGCTCGGTCTCCGCCTCCTCCGCCGCCGGCGGCAAGGTGACCTTCAGCGGCTGCACCGAGGTGCTGCTGCTGATCAGCGGCGGCACCACGTACTCGGCCACGGCCACCGGGTACCAGGACCGCACCCGCGACCCGTTGGCCGTCGCGCGGGCCAGGGCCGGCTCGGCCGCCGCCGTGGCCGGCACCGCGCTGCTGGCCACCCACACCGCCGACCACCAGCGCCTCCAGCAGGCCATGACCGTCAACCTGGGTACCTCCACCGCCGCGCAGCGGGCGATGGACACCGCCTCCCGGCTGGCCGCCCGGGCCGTGGCCGGCGCCGCGCCCGACCCCGAACTGGAGGCCTGCTACCTGCAGTTCGGCCGGTACCTGACCATCGCCGGGTCACGCGGCAGCCTGCCCACCAACCTCCAGGGGCTCTGGCTCGACACCAACTCCCCCGACTGGATGGGCGATTACCACACCGACATCAACCTCCAGATGAACTACTGGCTGCCCGACCGGGCCGGCCTCGGCGAGTGCTTCACCGCCTTCGCCGACTACTGCGTCAGCCAGTACCCGGGCTGGCGGGACGCCACCCAGCGGCTCTTCCAGGACCCCCGCAACGGCTACCGCAACACATCCGGCACGGTGGCGGGTTGGACGGTGGGCATCTCCACCAACGTCTGGGGCGGCAGCGGTTGGGACTGGCACCCGGCCGGCAGCGCCTGGCTCTGCCGCTCCCTCTACGAGCACTACGAGTTCACCCAGGACGCGGCCTACCTGGCCCGGATCTACCCACTGCTCAAGGGGGCCTGCGAGTTCTGGCAGGCCCGGCTGGTCACCGTCACCGACCCCGCCACCGGCAGCCAGGTGCTGGTGGACGACCACGACTGGTCGCCCGAGCAGGGGCCGGGCGACGCCCGGGGCATCACCTACGCGCAGGAGCTGGTCCGGCAGCTCTTCCAGGACTACCGGGCCGCCGCGAGCACCCTCGGGCTCGACGCCGCCTTCGCCGCCACCGTGGCCGACCTGCAGGGCCGGCTCTACCTGCCGCGGGTCAGCGCCACCACCGGCTGGCTGGAGGAGTGGATGACGGACGCCAACCTCGGCGACACCACCCACCGCCACCTCTCCCCGCTGATCGGCCTCTTCCCCGGCGACCGCCTCGACCCCGACACCACGCCCACCGACCTGCTGGTCGGCGCCACCAAGCTGCTGACCGCGCGCGGGATGCAGAGCTTCGGCTGGGCCTGCGCCTGGCGGGCGCTCTGCTGGGCCCGGCTGCACAACGCCGACAAGGCGTACCAGCTGGTCACCACCGTGATGAAGCCCTCGGTCGACTTCAGTAACGGCACCGGGATCAACATGTTCGACATGTACGGCTTCGGCTCCCGGTCGACCTTCCAGATCGACGCCAACTACGGCACGCCGGCGGCGATGATCGAGATGCTGGTGCACTCCCGGCCCGGGCTGGTCGAGCTGCTGCCCGCCCTGCCCACCGCCTGGGCGGCGAGCGGCTCGGTCACGGGGGCCGGCGTGCGGGGCGGCTTCACCGTGGACTTCGCCTGGAGCGGCGGCCAGGTGACCAGCCTGACCCTGCACAGCATCGGCGGCACCGCCACCACCGTCCGGGTGGGCGCCTGGAGCCAGGGCGTCACGCTGGCCGCCGGCGGGTCCGTCACCCTCACCCCCGACCCGGTGGCCCTGCCCTCGGTGGTCCAGTTCGTCAACCGGCGCAGCGGCAAGGCGATCGACGACCCCGGCGCCTCGGCCGCCACCGGCACCGCCATGATCCAGTGGACGCCCTCGCAGGCGGCCAACCAGACGTGGCTGGCAGCGCCGATCGGCGGCGGTGCCTGGCAGTTCACCAACGGCTCCTCCCACTTGGCGCTGGACGTCCAGGGCGGCGGCACGGCGGGCGGCACCCCGATCATCCAGTGGACCCCGACCCAGGGCACCAACCAGCAGTGGCGCCTGGCCGACGCCGGGGGCGGCTACGTGACGATCGTCAGCGTCCGCAGCGGGCTGGTGCTCGGCGTCACCGGCGACTCCACCGCCGACGCGGCCGGGATCGAGCAGCAGGCCGACACCGGGAGCAGCAGCCAGCAGTGGCAGCTCCGCCGGGCCTGACGGTTCATCGCGGGCCGACCGTTCAGGCCAGCAGGCGCAGGCGGGTCGCGGCGACGCCGATCCGGATGCTCTGGCCCCAGGTGAGATTCAGGGCGTCCGTCTCGATGCCGTCGCCGAAGGCGACCAAGTGGTCGGACTCGACGGTCAGTCGGAGGGAGCCGGCGCTGTCGAGCAGGCCGTGCACCCGGGTGGTGGCGGTGGTGGGGGAGGGCCAGGCCTCGCGGACGAACCAGGCCAGGGCCGGGGCGCCCGGGGCCGGCAGGGTGAGCGGGCCGCCGCGCTCCAGCCAGGCGGACCGGCCCCAGCCGGTGGCGCCGGTGCCGGTGCTGACCAGGACGCCCGAGGAGGCCTGCGGTTCCGCCTCCGCGCTGTCCGCCGTGAGGCGGTAGCGGGCGGTCTGGTGGCCGGGCTGGCCGACGTACACCTCGTTGAGGGCCAGCAGGCGCTGGGTGTCGTCGGCGACGGCCTCGACCATGGTGCGCTCCTCGATCCGCCGGTCCGCGCCGCGCCCGACGGCGGCCGGCAGCAGGGCGGGGAGCGCGGTGGCGCCGTGGCGGACCAGGACGCCCAGGCCCCGGCCCGGGTCGGCGTCCACGCCGATCACCGGCTGGCCGGCCAGGTACTTGGCGACGTTGGCGACCAAGCCGTCCTGGCCGATCACCACCACCACGTCCTCCGGTTCGAAGAGGAACCGGGCGAGGTCGGCGCGCTCGACCCGGGTGCGCCGCCAGTCCAGCGGGACGGCCGCCGCGGCCCGGGTGAGGGCCTCGGCCTGGCGGTGGTGGCGCTGCTCGACCTCCTCGGCCGAGCGGCCCCGGGAGGAGAGGAAGAACGCGGCCTGGGCCGGCGTGCCGTGGTGGGCGATCAGGTCCTCGTACTCGGTGCGGCGGTGGACCAGCACGGCGCGCGGGGCCAGGGTCATGCGTCGGCCCCGCCGGCACCGAGCTTGGTGAGCAGGCCGCTGAGCAGGTCCGGGGTGAGGGTGACGCTGTCGATCCGGGGCAGGTGCTCGGCGAGCCGCATCAGGGCCAGCGCCCGCAGCACGGCGGGGTCGGCCTGCTGGTGGGCGGTGAGCCAGGCGGCCTCGGCGGCGGCCCGGGCCGTGCCGAGGCCGTGGGCGGCCTCCGCATCGGCGGCGGCCAGCCGGGTGCGGCGCTCGGCCTCGGCGGTGGCGCGCACCCGGTCGGCCTCCGCCTCGGCCTCGGTGCGGACGCGGTCGGCGGCCGCCTCCTCCTCGGCCCGGAGCCGGGCGTTGGCGCCCTGCTGGGCGAGCAACTGCTCCTCGCGGCGGGCGAGTTCGATCCGGTTGGTGAGCTCGTTCTCGGCGATGCCCCGCTCGTGCTCCACGGCCACGGCGCGCCGCTCGAAGGTGGCCCGGTCGGCCTCCTGCTGGACGAGTTCGCGGGCCGGCGTGCGCAGCGCCCGCTCCACCTCCGGTTCGGGGCGCAGCGCGACCACCCGGACCGCGATCACCTCGACCCCGGTCTCGGCGATCCGCGCCTCGCCGGCCAACCCGGCGGCCATCCGCTCGCGGACGGCGCTGACCCCGTCGGCCAGGGCGGTGGCGAGCGGGGTGCGGGCCAGCAGGCCGAGGGCGTGCTGCTGGGCGGTCTCGGTCAGCAGGGTGGCGAGCTGGTCGAGCGGGGCGGCGCGCCAGGCGCCGCTGTCCGGGTCGATCCCGAAGTCCACCCGGGTCGCGGCCAGCGCCGGGTCGGTGATCCGGTAGGTGAGGGTGGCCTGGACGGTGACGTCCTGGAAGTCCGAGGTGCGGGAGTGGAAGAGCATCGCGAGCTCGCGGTCGTCCACCGGCACCTCGGAGAGGGCGGCGCTGAGCGGACGGAACCAGAAGGCCAGACCGGTGCCCTCGTGGGCCAGTTGGCCCCGGTTCAGGTGGCGGATGTGGGAGGTGGGGGTCGCGCGCAGGTGGCGGAAGCCGAGGCGTGCGGTGATGTCGGCCATGGGGAGGCACCTCTTTTCGTCATGATGACGATATTGGCCTCCGGTGACTATCGTCAAGATGATGAAAAGGGGGAGGGCCGGGCTGGGTGAGCCCGACCCTCCAGGGCCGGTCAGTAGGTGAGGAGGCCCGGGTCGGAGAGTCCGGGGGCGCCCGTCTCCACGTGGCCGGCCAGGCGGCGGACGAAGTCGGTGGTCGCGCTGGAGGTGATGGTGAGGTCGTACCAGTGGCGGCAGGCGCTCAGGTCGACGGTGTGGGCGAGGGTGGTGCCCGGCTTGGCGGTGAGGGACTGCGGGGCGCCGCTGTAGGCGTTGGTCAGGGTGAGCACGACGGCGGTGCTGCCGGTGTTGGTGACGGTCAGGTCGAGGTTGCCGGTGCTCGCGTTGTGGCGGGCGGTGACCTCGGGGCCGGCGGTGGTGCCGGGGTTGCGAAAGCGGCGCAGGAAGCCGTTCGGGCCGTGCACGGTGAGGTCCGTGACGCCCTTGGAGTACTTGGTGTTCCAGCTGTCCGCGATGGTCTTGCCCGCCTCGGCGGTGTACGTCCACGGGCCGTCGGTGCGGTTGGCCGCGACCACCAGGAACTGGGCGCCGGCCGAGGCGCCGCCGCTGAAGGTGAGCTGGTAGGAGCTGCTGGTGAGGGCCGAACCGTCCACGTACGGCGCGTACTTGAGCGGACGGGTGGGCTTGGCGCCGGCCTCCTGCTTGGGCAGGGTGGCGGTGGCCGGCGGAGTGGGCACGTAGTCCGGGTGCCGGCCCCGGTCCGGCGGCAGGTAGGCGGCAGTGGAGGGCAGGGCGGCCGGCACCGCGTTCGAGGCGGTGAAGTCGAAGGCCGAGGTCAGGTCGCCGCAGATGGCCCGGCGCCAGGGCGAGATGTTGGGCTCCTTGACCCCGAAGCGGGTCTCCATGAACCGGATGATCGAGGTGTGGTCGAAGGTCTCCGAGCAGGTGTAGCCACCGGTGCTCCAGGGCGAGACGACCAGCATCGGCACCCGCTGGCCGAGGCCGTACGGCCCGGCGGCGTAGCTGGTGTTGCCCGCGAAGTAGTCGGCCGTGGTCGGCACCGTCGACTTGCCCTGCGCGGCGCCGGAGGGCGGGAACGGCGGGACGACGTGGTCGAAGAAGCCGTCGTTCTCGTCGTAGGTGATGAACAGCGCGGTCTTCGCCCAGACGGCCGGATTGGAGGTGAGCGCGTCGAGCACCTGGGAGACGTACCAAGCGCCGTAGTTGGCAGGCCAGTTCGGGTGCTCGGTGAAGGCCTCGGGGGCGGCGATCCAGGAGATCTGCGGCAGTGTGCCGGCCGCTACGTCGGCCTTGAGGATGTCGAACAGGCCCTGGCCGGCCGCCGCGTCGGTGCCGGTGCGGGCCCGGTCGTAGAGCGGGTCGCCGGGCTTGGCGTTGCGGTAGTTGTCGAAGTACAGCAGGGAGTTGTCGCCGTAGTTGCCCCGGTAGGCGTCGTTGATCCAGCCCCAGGAGCCGGCCGCGTTCAGGCCGTCGCCGATGTCCTGGTAGATCTTCCAGGAGACGCCGGCCTGCTGCAGCCGCTCGGGGTAGGTGGTCCAGCTGTACCCGGCCTCCTGGTTGCCCAGCACCGGGCCGCCGCCGGTGCCGTCGTTGCCCGTGTGGCCCGTCCACATGTAGTAGCGGTTCGGGTCGGTGGAGCCGATGAACGAGCAGTGGTAGGCGTCGCAGATGGTGAAGGCGTCGGCCAGGGCGTAGTGGAACGGGATGTCCTGGCGGGTCAGGTACGCCATCGTGGTGGCCGTCTTGGCCGGGATCCACTGGTCGTACTTGCCGTTGTTGAAGGCCTTGTGGCTGCCCGTCCAGTCGTGGTTGAGGTCTTGGACGAACTGCATGCCCAGGTCGCTGACCTGGGGGCGGAACGGCAGCACCACCTTCTTGGTGCTGTCCGTCTGGTACCAGACCGGCTTCCCGCTGGGCAGGGTCACCGGGCGGGGGTCGCCGAAGCCGCGCACGCCCTTCATCGAGCCGAAGTAGTGGTCGAACGAACGGTTCTCCTGCATCAGCACGACGATGTGCTCGACGTCCTGGACGGTGCCGGTGGTGCCGGCCGGTGCGATCGCGGCGGCTCGGGCGATGCTCTCGGACAGCGCCGAGAACGCGACGGTGGCGCCGGTCAGTTGCAGGAAACGGCGGCGGTTCAGTTCAGCCATGGGTGGACGACCTCGGGGTGTCGCGGGGCGGAGGGGTGGTCGCCCCCAGGACAGCGCCTGCGGGGTACCTCCCGGCGGACCGCTCATGACTGCCCGTTGGCCGTCAGGCGAACGCATCGAGTTGTACGAACACGTCGGCGGGTCGGGCGGCGGTCCGGGCATGCCGGGGGAAGCCGGGAACGGCCCGGGGGGAGGAGGGCCCCCGGGCCGTGGACTGTGGGTGCGGGGTGTCAGCCGATCAGGTCGAACTCCTCCCACGGGCCGATCGCGGTGCGGTTGGCGATCAGCGCGGAGGCACCCGCGTTCTCCGCGGTCACGTACTGGTTGTCGGCGGCGGCGAGGAGGCTGACGCTGCCGTCGGCGTTGGTGACCAGCTGGAAGGTCTCCCACTGGGCGATGGCGGTGCGGTTGGCGATCAGGGCGGCGGCACCGGCGTTCTCGGCCGTCACGTAGCGGTTGTCGGCGTGGGCGCGCAGGGCGACGTTCGTGCCGCCGAGCGGGATGAGGTCGAACTGCTCCCACTGGCCGATCGCGGTGCGGTTGGCGATCAGCGGCGAGGCGCCCGCGTTCTCGGCGGTGACGTAGTCGTTGTTCGCGTGGGCGCGCAGGCTGACCACCCGCTGGGCGGCGTTGGTGAAGCCGTTGGTCATGTCGGGGCTGCCCAGGCCGGTCGGGCCGTCGTAGCCGCTGCCGCCGCCGCACAGGTAGGCCGGCGAGCAGGAGCCGTTGCTGCCGCCCGACACGTCGTACAGCGCGTAGGTGCGGGCGTACGGGTAGGAGGACGGGTAGCTGCCGATGCCGGGGGTGCCGGCGTCCGCGTAGACGGCCGCGATCACCGGGGCGGCGACGCTGGTGCCGCCGAAGACCTGCCAGCCGGGGCTGCCGTAGGTGTCGTAGACCGCCACGCCGGTGGCCGGGTCGGCCACGGCCGAGACATCCGCGACGGTGCGGCGGGGGCAGCCGCCGTCGGTCTGCCAGCCGGGCTTGCCCTCGTAGGCCGAGCAGCCGGAGCCGGCGCCGCTCCAGGCGGATTCGGTCCAGCCCCGCGCGTTGGAGGCCCGGCTGAGCGAGGTGCCGCCGACCGCCGTCACGAACGGCGAGGCGGCCGGGTACTGCACGCCGTAGCCGGAGTCGCCGGAGGAGACCGTGACCACCACTCCAGGGTGGTTGAAGTAGGCGACGTCCCAGGCGGTCTGGGTGGCCGACTCGCCACCGCCGTAGCTGTTGGAGACGTACTTGGCGCCCTGGGCGACGGCCTGGTTGACCGAGGTGCCCAGGTCACCGATGGTCGCGGAGCCGGCCTCGACCAGCAGGATGTGGGCGTTGGGCGCGATCGCCGAGACCATGTCCAGGTCGAGCGAGATCTCGCTGCCCCAGCCGGTGTTGCCCGCCGGGTAGCTGGTGCCGCCGTTCTGGTTGATCTTCCGGAAGCAGCCGTTGGCCGTGGTGCAGGCCGGCAGGCCGTACTGCGCGCGGTAGACCGCGAGGTCGGCCTCGGCGTTCGGGTCGTCGTAGGCGTCGACGATGGCCACCGTGGTGCCCGCCCCGCCGCCGCCCGGCAGGGTGTAGGCGCTGAGCAGGTCGGCGGGCCCGTACCCCGCCGGGGTGGCCGTCGGGGAGACGGCGTGCAGCCGGAACTCCTGCGGCTGGGTCACGTCGGTGCGCCGCAGCGCGTGGCAGGCCATCACCCCCGGCGCGGTGGGCGCGGCGCAGGAGCGCTCGCTGGTGCGGCCGCCGCCGGTGGCGTGCGGGTCGGCGGCGCCGGCGGGGGCGGCCAGCGAGAGGCCGCCGGCCAGCAGGGCCGCGGCGCCGTAGGCGGCGACGGAGGTGCGGGGGCGGGTCCGGCCGGAGCGGCGCTCCGGGTGGTTCCCGGTGCGGTTACCGGCGCTGTTCTCAGTGCTGTTCTCGGGGCTGTTCTCGGGGCGGTGGACGACCAAGGCACTGCCTTTCCATCGGGGCGCACCGACGGACCCGAGCGGGGTCGGGGGTGCCGTGCGGGTGCGCGGGCATGGCGAAGGAGCTGTGCGGGGATGTGTCGGGGCAGGTCGTTCGCCACAGCTGACGGACCGTCACTTCACGTCCTCGTCAGTTGGCATGAGTACGATAGGCGCACCGGCGTGGCCACGACAATATGCCTGCGACATAACCGAGTTGGCGCCGAAAGGGGCTTGCTGCGCCGGCTGGTGCGGGGGTCGGTGCGCGGGTCGGGTGGTGCGGCTGAGGGGCCGGGGCGTCGCCCGGACGGTGCGCGTACCTCCGTCGCACACTGACGATGCCGACGGTGGAACGGCAGCGCCGAGGTGCGGGGCGGCCGTGGGCGGGGGAGGGTCCGAGGCTCGTCATACAATTCGCCGCCGGGTGGCTGCGAGGTCGGATGAGCGGCTCGGCGACGGGGCCGGTGCCGGGTGGCGGCGGGTCGGTCGTGGGAGTCGAATCGCCTGCGTGCGAAGGGTTTTGCGGGTGCGTGCGAAGCATCCGAATCGTGACCTGCGATCCGCTCCGGACGGGAACCCGGCGGCCCGGTGGGTACGTCGCCGACTACGCGGTGGCAGGTCGCGGCAGCGGCCCCCCGGGGCCAGGAGCGAGCAGGAGAGAGACCGAGGATGAACGGCCAGACCGAGGACGAGCCGGTGGCGCAGGACGGTTCGTGGACGCTGCCCGGCTACACCCACGAGCGCGAGCTCGGCGCCGGGGCGAGCGGGCGGGTTGTGCTGGCCCGGCACGAGGCCACCGGCACCCGGGTGGCCGTCAAGTACCTGAGCGCGGCCGTCGCCGACACCACGCCTTTCCGCAACGAGGCCGTGCTGCTCGGCGGCCTGCGCTCGCCGCAGGTGGCCGCGCTGTACGAGTACGTGGAGAGCGCCGAGGGCGCCGCGATCGTGATGGAGCTGGTGGACGGCGTCGCGCTGCGCCGGCTGCTGAGCCAGGAGGGCGCCACCTCGCCGGAGGCGGCGCTGGCCGTGCTCAAGGGCTCGCTGCTCGGCCTGGCCGCCGCGCACGCGGCCGGGGTGGTGCACCGGGACTACAAGCCGGAGAACGTGCTGGTCGCGGCCGACGGGTCCTCCAAGCTGGTGGACTTCGGGATCGCGGTGCGCAGCGGCGAACGGCCGGGCATCGCCGGCACCCCCGTCTACATGGCCCCCGAGCAGTGGGCGGGCGAGCCCGCCTCCCCCTCGGGCGACGTCTACGCGGCCACGGCCACCTTCTTCGAGTGCCTGACCGGGGCCAAGCCCTACAGCGGCATCACGCTGGCCGAACTGGCGGTCAAGCACACCGAGGCCCCGATACCCGACGGCCTGGCCCCCGAGGCGATCCGGCCGCTGATCCGTGCCGGGCTGGCCAAGACGCCCGAGGAGCGCCCGCAGAGCGCCGCCGCCCTGGTCGAGGAGCTCGAACGGGTGGCCTGCGCCGCGTACGGCGAGGACTGGGAGGAGCGCGGGCGCCGGGCGCTCGCCGCCCTGGTCGCGCTGCTGCCCCTGCTGCTGCCCTCCGGCGGCGGCGCGGCCGCAGGCACCACCTCGCTGGCCACCACCGTGCTGGGCGCCGGCGCGGACGCCGCCTCGCTCGGCGCTTCACTCGGCGTTCCGCTCGCCGCGGAGGCCGAGCCAGCGCGCCGTCCCCGGCTGAGCCGGAAGGCCCGCCTCACGGCGGGAGCGGCGGGTGTCACGCTCATCGCCGGGACGATGGCCGGCATCGCCGCCGCCAACAGCGTGGACGACCCTCACCTGACGACGGTGGCCGCACCGGCGCCCGAACTGACCACCTCGCTGGGGCCGTTGGCGCCGGGGGCGGGCACACCGTCCGCCGGCTCGTCCGGTTCGTCCGGCTCGTCGGCGAGCCCTTCCCCCTCCGCGGCCGCGCCTTCCTCGCCCTCCTCCTCGCCGTCGAGCGGCGCCACACCGGGCGGAACGGCCACGCCCACGGGCTCCACCACCCCGAGCCCGGCGGGCCCGCCCACGGCAGGCGCACCCGCCCCGGGCCACGGCCCGGTGACCGACCCGACGGCCACCGCCGCCGCGCCGACGACGCCGACCGCTCCCGCGAGCCCGTCCACCCCGGTCTCGACGCCCACCGCGGACCCCGCCCCGTCCACCTCCTCGCCCGCGCCGCCGCCCCCGGCGCCGCTGCGAGTCATCTCGCTCGCCATCTCCTCGTACGACTGCTACGGCAACTACGGCACCAAGGCCGAGGTCGACGTCACCACCGACGGCGCCAACTCGGGCACTCTGACGCTCAGTTGGATCGACAGTGACACCACCCGCAAGGTGGTCGCGACGCAGCGCATCACGCTCGCCCAGGGGCAGACCAAGGCGTCGTTCCCGGTCAACCACACCTTCGCGGACAGCGCGACCGCCTGGGGCCTCCAGGTCGACACCGACCCCGCCGCACTCCGGGGCCAGGGCAGCTACCGGCAGCTCTACGCCTTCCAGTGCAACCCGCCCCGCTGACCGCACCACCCGCCAGGAAGAGACGCATGAACGCACCCCAGGACCCCGACCGCACCCTGCACCTCGACGGCCGAACGCCGCCGCCCGACCCCGCCGCCGTCTCCACCGTCTCCACCGTGAAGCTGGGGCCGCCGGCCGGCACCGAGGCCGGGGCCATGGACGAGACGGTCCGCCTCGCGCCGGCCGAGGAGCGGGCGCTCGGGGAGACGGTGCGGCTGACGCCCGCAGAGGCACGGGCCCTCGGCGAGGCGGTACGGCTCGCCTCCGGCGGACAGCGGGCCGGCGGGCAGCGGGTCGGCGGAGACGAGGCCGAGAGCGCGACCCTGCTCGACGAGGAGGTCTGGGGTACCCCCGTCGTCCCGGTCGCCCCCGCTGCCACGGTCGAGCTGTCGGAGGCCACCGAGGCGACCAAGGCGCTCGTGACGCCGTCCACGGGTGATGCCCCGACCGACGGGCTGCGCCGGTTCGGCCCGGGGGTGCCGAGTGCTCCGGCGGAGGTGCCGGCGCTCGCCGCAGCCGTCTGGCACGGCACGGTCCGGCCGGGCGGGGAGGCGGGCGCGGTGGAGGCCGCCCGGCCGCGTCGGCGGCGGGCGGGGTGGCTGCTGCCGGTACTGGTGCTGCTCGTGGTGCTGGGCTACCTGTTCTGGCGGGGCTCGGCGCAGCCGCTCGCGGTGACCGGGGTCTCGGTGAGCACGGCGGACCCGGCCGGGCCGGGCTGCGACGGAACGGCGACGGTGACCGGCACGCTGCGCACCGAGGGCCGGGCCGGCACGGTCTCCTACCGCTGGCGGCGCAGCGACGGCACGGTCTCCGGCCAGCTCGCCCAGCCGGTGCCCGAGGGCAGCCACCAGACGGACGTGGTGCTCCGCTGGACCTTCGAGGGCAAGGGCACGATGACCGCCACCGCGACCCTGGAGGTGCTCTCCCCGGGCTCCCGGACCGCCGCCACCTCGTTCACCTACACCTGCCACTGAGCCGGGCCCCGGGCGGGTCTTGACCAAGGCGCGGGCACCGTCTCCGGACGGCGCCCGCGCCTTTCGGCGTTCCGGGGCGTGGGCCGCCCCGGGCTGGCTCTCTTGGCATGGGCATGACTTTACGTCGGAAGGGCACCAGGCGAGTTGGTGCCACTGGAACGATCTTCCGGGGAGCCGGTCCGACGGGGGAAGCTATTCATCGCCAGCAGGGAACGCCCAGCTGGAAGCGCCTGAGAGGGCCTCAATGCTTGGTCTTACCAAGTGAATTGACACCTCGCAGTGCTGCAGCCAACATCCAGCCCGCCGAGGAGTCGGTTCGTCATGCCCGCAGTCAAGTTGTTCGTACGAGGTACCCGTGGTGCCCGCCTGGCGACGGTGCTGGCGGCGGGCACCACCCTCGGGGCCGTCGCGCTGGGCGTGGCCGCCCTGGGCGACGGGGCCCACGCTTCGGCGACCGACCGGGCCGAGGCGGCCTCGGTCGCGGCCTCGGCCGCCATCGCACCGAGGACCGTTCCGGCTCCTTCCGCCTCGACCGTGACGGTGGCCCCGGCCACCCCGACTGCGGCTGCCGCGCCGCTCCCGGCCGGCGCTCCGGCCGCTCGCCCCACCCCGACCGCCACTGCGTCCACCACCCCCTCGGGAGTGCCGTCCGCCGAGGCGAAGGTCGTCAGCGGCCCGCTGGTCGCCCCCTCGGCCAGTGCCCCGGTCGGCCTGCCGGTCGGCATCCAACTCCAACTGCCGGCAGCGGGGTTGACGATCGGCGGCAGCCCGGTCGAGTTCTCGGTGCTGCTCACCAACCACACGGGTAAGGCGTACTCCTCGCTCAACCCGATGTTCCAGCTCGTCCCCGCCTCCGGGGTCGATCTCAAGGGCACCCTCCAGGAGTTCGACCCGGCGGCCCGGGCCTGGCGGACGGTCCCGCTCCCGGACATCGGCACCGCGCCGGTCGGGGCGGCCGGTGACACTCCGTTCACCCTCCCCGCCAACGGGTCCCTGACCATTCGCTACCGGCTCGGTCTCGCACCGAACCAGCAGGTCCAGCCGACCGACGCCCTGTTCTACGCGATCGGTGCCGACGGCCACCAACTCGGCTTCACCTCCGCTGCGGCCCGGCTCACGGCCGGCTGACCGCCGCACCCCACCGTACTTCGGGCCGCACCGCCTCCGGTCCAAGGCCCTTATCTCGCTTCGCAGTTCACCGAATCGCACTGCCGTCACCGCACTGCCGCAGAGCACTGCCGAAACAGCACTGCCGAAAACAGAAGGACACCTCCATGTTCGCTTCCCGTCAGCGCGCCACCGCCACCGGTGTCGCCGCCCTGCTGCTCAGCTCCGCCCTCGGCCTGCTGGCCACCCCGTCGGCCCAGGCCGCCACGCTGGGCGACTCGATCGTGAGCACCGCCACCGGCCAGCTCTCCAGCAACTACTGCGGCAACGGCGGTTCCGGCTACTACGCCCCGGGGACGGGCCAGTCCTCGAGTTGCTCCGGTGGCGGGCGGACCCACGCCTGGTGCGCGGACTTCGCGGGCTGGGTCTGGGCCCAGAACGGGGTGAAGAACCTCGACCCGCTCGACGACCTGGCCAACAGCTTCACCTCGTACGGCAACCTCTCCTCGACCCCGCACGTCGGTGACGCGGTCTTCTTCCACCCGAACAGCTACTCCGGCACCACCTGGGACCACGTCGCGATCGTGACGGCGGTGCACTCCGACGGCACCATCGACTGGATCGGTGGCAACCAGGACGGCACCACCCACGACGGCGGCATTGTCTCTCGCGACACCAACATGCCCGGCGCCGTCGGGGCGTACGAGTGGACCGCCGGCGGCTACAGCGTCAACCTCCAGGGCTTCGTCAGCCCGGTCGGTGGCGGTACGGTGACCCCGCCGCCGCCCGGCAACCCGCCGGCCAAGGTTTCGCCGGTGTCGATGAGTGCGGATGGTGCTCATGTGGCGTTCGTGGACGGGAACGGGAACCTGGCGAACGACTGGGTGTCGGGTGGGACGTGGCATGGTCCGTCGGGTCTGGGTGGCCAGGCGCGGGCTGATTCGCCGGTGGTCTTGGACGCTGCCGCGGACCACGCCTTCTTCATCGATGCGAACGGGAACGTGGCCAACGACTGGGTCTCGAACGGTGTTTGGCAGGGACCCTCGGGGACCGGTGGGCAGGCCCGGGCGGGCTCGCCGATCGTGACGAACACGGCGGGGACGATGGTGGCGTTCATCGACACCAGCGGCAATGTGGTGAACGACTGGGTCTCGGGCGGCACGTGGCACGGTCCGGCGGCTATGGGCGGTCAGGCGCGGACGGACTCCGGGCTGGCGCTGAACGCCAACGGTGACCACGTCTTCTTCGTCGACACCTACGGCAACATGGCCAACGACTGGGTCTCCAACGGCGTGTGGCAGGGCCCGTCGGGCACCGGTGGCCAGGCCCGGGCGGGCTCGGCGGTGGCGACCAACTCGGCGGGCAGCCTGGTGGCCTTCGTGGACAACAACGGGAACCTGGCCAACGACTGGGTGTCGAACGGTACTTGGCAGGGCCCGTCGGGTCTCGGCGGCCAGCCGCGCTCCGACTCGGGCCTGGCGTTCAACGCCAACGGCGACCACGTCTTCTTCGTGGACAAGAACGGAAACGTCGCCAACGACTGGGTGTCGGGCGGCGTGTGGCAGGGCCCGTCGGGGACCGGTGGTCAGGCCAGGGCCGGTTCCGGGATCAGCACCAACGGCAGCGGCTCCCTGGTCGCCTTCGTCGACAACAACGGCAACATGGCCAACGACTGGGTGTCGAACGGTGCTTGGCAGGGCCCGTCCGGTCTCGGTGGCTCCAGCCGCTGACGCCCCGCACCGATGAGCGACCCCGTGCCGGCCGCCCCTCACGGCGGCCGGCACGGCCTCCCCAACCCTCCCCGCACACCAGTCAAGGACCCCACGATGCCCAAGAAGACCTCCACCAAGCTGCTCGCCCTGGTCACCTCCGCCTCCGCCGTGCTCGCCTGCTCCCTCACCGCCGCCGGTACGGCGCATGCCGCCTCGGTCGCGGAGTGGGAGCGGGTCGCCCAGTGCGAGAGCAGCGGCAACTGGAGCATCAACACCGGCAACACCTACTACGGCGGCCTGCAGTTCGCCCAGAGCACCTGGGTAGCCTACGGCGGTACCGCGTACGCCCCTCGGGCCGACCTCGCCACCGAACAGCAGCAGATCCTGATCGCCGAGAAGGTGCTCCGCGCCGCCGGCCCGGGCCAGTGGGGCTGCGCGGCCACCGCCGGCCTGACCGACGACGGCGTGGACCCGTACCCTTCGACCCCCGTCACCCCGCCGCCCGCTGCGACTCGGGTGTCCCCGGTGTCGATGAGTGCGGATGGTGCTCATGTGGCGTTCGTGGACGGGAACGGGAACCTGGCGAACGACTGGGTGTCGGGTGGGACGTGGCATGGTCCGTCGGGTCTGGGTGGCCAGGCGCGGGCTGATTCGCCGGTGGTCTTGGACGCTGCCGCGGATCGCGCGTTCTTCATCGACGGCAATGGCAATGTCGCGAACGACTGGGTGTCGAACGGTGTTTGGCAGGGTCCGTCGGGGATCGGTGGGCAGGCTCGGGCGGGTTCGCCGATCGTGACGAACGCGGCGGGGACGATGGTGGCGTTCATCGACACCAGCGGCAATGTGGTGAACGACTGGGTGTCGGGCGGTACCTGGCACGGTCCGGCGGCTATGGGCGGTCAGGCGCGGACGGACTCCGGGCTGGCGCTGAACGCCAACGGTGACCACGTCTTCTTCGTCGACACCAATGGCAACGTGGCCAACGACTGGGTGTCGGGCGGCGTGTGGCAGGGTCCGTCGGGCACTGGCGGTCAGGCGCGGGCCGGTTCGGCGATCAGCACCAACGGCAGTGGCTCCCTGGTGGCGTTCGTGGACAACAACGGGAACCTGGCCAACGACTGGGTGTCGAACGGTGCTTGGCAGGGCCCGGCCGGCCTGGGTGGTCAGCCGCGCTCCGACTCGCCGCTGGCCCTCAACACCAACGGTGACCACGTCTTCTTCGTGGACAAGAACGGCAACGTGGCCAACGACTGGGTGTCGGGCGGCGTGTGGCAGGGTCCGTCGGGGACCGGTGGTCAGGCGCGGGCCGGCTCGGGGATCAGCACCAACGGCAGTGGCTCCCTGGTGGCGTTCGTGGACAACAACGGGAACCTGGCCAACGACTGGGTGTCGAACGGTGCTTGGCAGGGCCCGTCCGGTCTCGGTGGCTCCAGCCGCTGACACCTCGCACTGATGAACGGCCTGTGCCGACCGCGGTGAGCGGTCGGCACAGGCCGTTCGCGTTGCTCAGCCGCTGATGCTGGGGGCGCCGGTCTCCAGGTGGCCGATGGCGTGGCGGGACCAGGCGGGGTCGGTGTTGACGGTGACGGTGAAGTCGTACCAGCCGTTGGTGTAGGCGACGGCGTTGAAGTAGTCGGTGACGGTGGTGCCGGGGGCGACCTGGTAGGTCCAGGGGCCGTCGGTGCGGTAGGCGTTGGGGGTGATGGTGAAGGTGGCGGCGGTGGTGCCGGTGTTGGTCAGCTTGAACCAGACGGCGGGCTTGCCGGTGTCGGGGGCCGGGGCGTAGGAGGTGCTTGCCTCGACGGACTTGCCGGCCGTGGTGGCGTTGCCGGCGAAGCGGCGCAGGAAGCGGTTCGGGCCGAGGACGGTCAGGTCGTACTGGCCGTTGCCGAAGTTGGCGCCGATGTTGAAGAAATCGCTCGCGGTGCCGTCCGCGCCGGTCGCGGCGTTGTGGGGCGCGACGGTGTACTGCCAGGGCCCGCCGCTGCGGTAGGCGTTGGCGTAGATCGAGTAGTGGGCGTGGGCGGTGGCCTGCGGGCCCTGGTTGGCCAGGTCCACCCAGAGAAAGATCTGGTTGTTGGCGTCGTACTCGATCCGGTCCACCCAGGCGTTGGGCTGGTAGGGGAGGGCGCGGGCCGGCTTGGTGCCGCTCTCCTGGCCGGGCATGGAGTTGGTGGCGGGGGCCGGGTTGATCTGGGTGTTGGCGGTGGCCTGGCTGATGGTGGCGCTGGTGTCGGGCAGGCCGGGCAGGCCGTAGACCGGGTTGGCGAAGTCGAAGGCGCCGGTGAGGTCGCCGCAGACCTGGCGGCGCCAGGCGCTGATGTTCGGGCAGACCGCCGGGGTGCCGAGGGCGGCCGTCCAGGTCTCCAGGAAGCGGATCACGCTGGTGTGGTCGTAGACCCGGGAGTCCACGTAGCCGCCGCGGGTCCAGGGCGAGGCGATGATCATCGGCACCCGGAAGCCCAGGCCGATGTTGGTGCCGGAGTAGAACTCCCCGGCCGTCCCGGAGGGGGCCACCGGCGGCGGGACGTGGTCGAAGAAGCCGTCGTTCTCGTCGTAGTTGAGGAAGAGGACGGTCGAGTCGAAGGTCGCGGGGTCGGCCGCGAGCGCCTGCAGCACCAGGTTGACGAAGTGCGCGCCGTTCTCCGGCGGGCCGTCCGGGTGCTCGGAGAAGAGCTGGTTGGCGACCACCCAGGAGACCTGCGGCAGCCTGCCCGCCTTCGCGTCGGCCCTGATGGCGCCCGCGATGTCGTCCGGGGTCGAGCCGGTGCTCGGCACCGAGCCCATGCCGCGCTGGGCGAGCGGGCTCGAACTCGGGGCGCCGGTGAACTGGTTGAAGTACGCGAGGCCGTTGTCGCCGAAGTTGTCGGAGGCGTTCTGGTAGACCTTCCAGCTCACCCCGGCGTTCTGCAGCGCCTCGGCGTAGGTCTGCCAGTGCAGGCCGCTTTCGCTGCCGCCGTCGTAGGCCGCGCCGCCCGCCGTGGCGCCCGGGTCGATCATGCCGGACCAGAGGTAGGTGCGGTTGGGGCCGGTGGCCGAGAGGATCGAGCAGTGGTACGCGTCGCAGATGGTGTACGCGTCGGCCAGCGCGTAGTGGAACGGTATGTCCGAGCGGACCATGTACCCCATCGTCCGGTTGGAGCCCTTGGCGCTGATCCAGGAGTCCATCTTGCCGTTGTTCCAGGCCTGGTGCTGGGTCGACCACCCGTGGTCGAGCGAGCCGTCGCACTGGGCGAGCAGCTCGGGGCTGCTGCCCCACCACCAGGTCTTGGTGGCGCTCAGCTGCCACGGGTACTGCCGCCCGCTGCCGTCGGGCTGGTTGAAGACGCTGTTGCCGCCCGCGATCTGGACCGCCGACCGGTCGGCGAACCCGCGCACGCCCTTCAGCGCGCCGAAGTAGTGGTCGAAGCTGCGGTTCTCCTGCATCAGCACGACGACGTGCTTGACGTCGGCGATGGTCCCCGTGGTCGCGGCGGACGCGCGGGGCGCGACGCCGGGCAGGGAGTCCAGGCCGACGGCCGCCCCGAGGGCGGCGGCGGAGCCGAGGAACGTGCGACGAGTCACTGGCGACACGGGGAGCCTCCGAAAGGAATCTGTACAACTTCAGCGGAGAGACTCTGAGGCCGAAAGGGTTCAGAAGCAAGGTGTGTACATGGCGAAGAGATGAAACGCAGTGAACCATTGCACCCGCGGGCGGCACCTATGCTGGGGCGGGTGACGAGCAAGGGTGGTCAGGGAGGCGTGCTGCGGGCGGATGCCGCGCGGAACCGGGCGCTGCTGCTGCGGGCCGCGCGGGACCAACTGGCCGCCGGTGACGACTCGTTGCAGCTGAACGCGATCGCCCGGCTGGCCGGGGTGGGCGTGGGGACGGCCTACCGGCACTTCCCCACTCCGCACGCGCTGCGGGAGGCGCTGTCGGCGGACCGCTTCCGTGAGTTGGTGGCGGAGGCCGAGGCGGCGGCGGGCGAGGAAGACCCGGTCGCGGGCCTGCGGCGGGTGCTGCGCTTCGTGCTGGCGAGCACCCTGGCGGACGGCGGCTTCGCGGCGGTGCTGGTGGCTGCCGAGGACGCGGAGGCGGCGACCTCGGCGCTGAAGAAGGACCTGGACCTGGCCGTCGCCCACCTGCTGGACCGGGCCCGGGCGGCCGGCGCCGTCCGGCGGGACGTGGAGGCCGGAGACCTCCGCCGACTGCTCTGCGGGGTCGAGCACGCGCTGCGGGCGGGCGAGGCCGGTCCGGCGCGGACCGAGCTCTACCTGGCGGTACTGGTCGAGGGGTTGCGGCCGCCGCGCTGAACGCGGCGGGGACGCGGTAATCGGATAGCTATCCGTTTGTGCTACCGTGCGCCCATCAAACGGATAGCTATCCGTTTGATGGAGCGTTCGGACGAAAGGGCGGGGAAGTGGACCAAGGGGCAGTGGACCAAGGGGCAGCGGGTCGGGGAGCAGCGGGTCGGGGAGCAGCGGACCGACGGGCGGTGGTGACGGCGGGGACGGGCGGCATCGGGCTGGAGACCGCGAAGGGCCTGGCGGCGCGCGGTTATGCGGTGACCGTGGTGGGGCGGGATCCCGGGCGGGGCGCGCGGACGGTGGAGCAGCTGGCGGCGGTGGCGACGGCGGGCCGGCCCGGCTTCCTCGCGGCGGACCTCGCCTCGCTGGGCGAGGTGCGGGCGCTCGCGGCCCGGCTGGCGGCCGAGGGGCCGCTCGCGCTGCTGGTCAACAACGTGGGCGCGATGTTCGCGCGCCGCACCAGCACGGTGGACGGGATCGAGGCCTCATTCGCCGTCAACCACCTGTCCCCGTACCTGCTCACCGAGCTGCTGCTCGACCGGCTGCGGGCGGGCGGCCCGAGCCGGGTGGTGAACGTGACCTCCGGCGCGGTCGGGCTGGCCCGGCGGACCTTCCGGGAGGTCGAACCGCCGGGCGGGTACTACGGCTTCCACTGGTACGGGCGGGCCAAGCTGGCCAACCTCGCCTACACCCTGGACCTGGCCGAGCGGCTGCGCGGCAGCGGGGTGTCGGTGTTCGCGGCCGATCCGGGCGGCGCCGCCACGGAGATGACGAACGGCACCCTGGCCTCGCCCGCGATCGTCTCCCCGCCGCTGCGGCTGCTCTGGCCGCTGGTGCGCCGCAAGTTCGAACGCTCCACCGCCGGCCCGGCCTCCTCGGCCGCCCGGCCCTCCCTGGCCGCCGCGACCGACCCCGCGCTGGACGGGCGGACCGGCCTGCTGATCGGCCCGCAGGCGGGCGTCGTCCCGCCGTACCGGGGCAGCACCGATCCGCAGACGGTGGCCGACGTCCTGCGGCTCAGCCGCCGCCTGGCGCCGCTGGAGGCCGCAGCGGAGGCCGCGCGAGGCCTTGACGGCATAAGTAACGCTCCTTAACTTGGTCGCACATCCCCCGGTCGACTGGAGTGGCCCGTGTCCTCGGACTTCGCTCGGAGAATCGGCCTGTTCCAGGCCACCGCGATCAACATGAGTCAGATGTGCGGGATCGGACCGTTCGTCACCATCCCGCTGATGGTGGCCGCGTTCGGCGGGCCGCAGGCCGTGATCGGGTGGATCGCCGGGGCGGTGCTCGCGCTGGTGGACGGGCTGGTCTGGGCCGAGCTCGGGGCGGCGCTGCCCGGGGCCGGCGGCAGTTACGTGTACCTGCGGGAGGCGTTCCAGTACCGGACGGGGCGGTTGATGCCGTTCCTGTTCGTCTGGACGGCGATGCTCTTCATCCCGCTGATCATGTCGACCGGGGTGCAGGGGCTGGTGCAGTACCTCGCCTACCTGTGGCCGGACCTGACCACCGGCCAGGGCGACGCGGTGGGGGTCGCCGTGCTCGCGCTGGTGGTGCTGCTGCTCTGGCGGAAGGTGGAGAACGTCGGGCGGATCACCGTGGCGATGTGGGCGGTGATGATCCTCTCGGTCGGTCTGGTGATCCTGGCCTGCTGCACCGACTTCCACCCCGCCCGGGCCTTCGGCTGGCCCGCGCACGCCGTGGAGCTGACCCACGGGCAGTTCTGGACCGGCTTCGCGGCCGGGCTGACCATCGGCATCTACGACTACCTCGGCTACAACACCACCGCCTACCTGGGCGCCGAGGTCAAGGACCCGGGGCGGGTGCTGCCGCGCTCCATCCTGCTGTCGATCGTCGCGATCATGGGCATCTACCTGCTGATGCAGGTCGGCGTGCTGGGCGTGGTGCCCTGGCAGGACATGCTCGACCCGGGCAACGTGGCCTCGAAGTCGGTGGCCTCGGCCGTGCTGGAGCGGACCTGGGGCAAGGGGGCCGCCGACGTGGTCACCGGGCTGATCCTGATCACCGCCTTCGCCTCGGTCTACACCGGGCTGCTCGGCGGCTCCCGCGTCCCGCAGGACGCCGCCCGCGACGGCATGTTCTTCCGCTCCTTCGGCAGGCTGCACCCGAAGCACGGCTTCCCCGTGCTCGGGCTGGTCGCGATGGGGGTGATCACGGCCGGCGGCTTCCTGTTCGCCCGGCACATCGGCAGCTCCGCCGCGCACCCGCCGCTGACCGTCCTGATCACCCTGCTCACCAGCGTGATGGTGATCGTCCAGGCGCTGGCCCAGATCGCCGCCCTCACCGTGCTGCGCCGGCGCCAGCCCGGGCTGGCCCGCCCGTACCGGATGTGGCTCTACCCGCTGCCCAGCCTGCTGGCGGCGGTCGGCTGGCTGGTCATCTACGGCTACGGGGACCGGGCCAATCCCGGCGTGCACCCGATCGAGTGGTCGCTGGCCTGGGTCGGGCTCGGCTGCGCCGCGTACCTGGTCTGGTCGAAGAAGGAGGCGGCCTGGCCGTTCGGGCCGAGGGAGATCCGGGAGGAGTACCTGACGGCCCAGCAGGCCGCGCGGCAGCCCGCCCGGCCGGGCGGAGCGGGGGCCTGAGATCCTGGAGCGGTGGCGGACCGGGGCCCCCGGGGCCGACGTCCGCCAATCGCCACCCGCCGTCCGCATCCGCATCCGCTCCAGTTCCGCTCCCGGGAGGAACAGCAAGGACCAGTGCCCATGACCACCGCGCCCGTCACCCCCTGGCTGCAGATCCCCGTGCCCCGGCCCGGGGCGGGGCTGCGGCTGTACTGCCTGCCGCCGGCCGGGGCCGGCCCGTACTTCTACCGGAGCTGGGCCGCCGGGCTGCCGGCGGAGATCGAGCTGCGGGCCGTCCACCTGCCGGGCCGGGAGAACCGCTACGGCGAGCCGCGCCTGACGGACTACCAGGCGGCGCTGGCCGCGCTGTACGCGGCGATCCGGCCCGGGCTCGACGGGCCGTACGCGCTGTTCGGCCACAGCATGGGCGCGCTGTTCGCCCACGGCCTGGCCGTCACGGCCGCCCGGCTGGGCGACCCCGGCCCGGAGCACCTGCTGCTGAGCGGCTGCGGCGGCCCCGGCACCGTACCGGTGAAGCCGGGCCGGGCCGAGTGGAGCGACGAGGACTTCGTGGCGGACCTGCGGCGGATGGGCGGCACCTCCGAGGAGGTGCTGGCCGAGCCCGAGCTGCTCCAACTCGTGCTGCCGGTGCTGCGTGCCGACTACACCCTCTGCGACTCCTACCACCAGGACCCGCCCAGCGGCCCGCCGCTGACCTGCCCGCTCACCATCCTCGGCGGCGAGGATGACCACTACACCGCCGCCGACCTGGCCCGCTGGCGCGCCGTCACCACCGGCCCCGCCACCCAGCACGCCTTCCCCGGCGGGCACTTCTACCTCACCGGCGAATCCGCCGCGGCCACCCTGGCCACCGTCACCGCCGCCCTGGAGACCGCCGGCCCACGGTGACCGCGCCGGGCCCGGGTCGTTTGCAGACCGGGGCCGCCCCGCCCGGGGAGGGCGGCCGAACGGGCGGAGGTTCGGATGACGGCTGGAGAGACGCTGGGCAGGCGGACGCGGCGGCAGTTCCTCGCCCGGGCCGCCGCGCTGGGCGGGACTGCGCTGGGCGGGACTGCGCTCGGCGGCGCCGTGGTGGCCGCCGGACCAGCCGGGCGGGCCGGCGCGGCGGGACGGGGTGCGGCCGGGCGGACGGTGGCGGTGCTCGGCGGCGGGGTCTCCGGGCTGAGCGCGGCGCAGGAACTGGCCGAGCGCGGCTACCGGGTGACGGTGTACGAGTACTACCCCGTCCTGGGCGGCAAGGCCCGCAGCATGGACGTGCCCGGCAGCGCCACCGGCGGGCGCCGGGCCCTGCCGGGCGAGCACGGCTTCCGGTTCTTCCCCGGCTTCTACCGGAACCTGCCCGACACGCTGCGCCGGATCCCGTACCCCGGCAACCCCGGCGGCGTGCACGACAACCTGCGCGACTCCACCCAGGCGCTGCTCGCCTTCGACGCCCCGCGCCCCGGGCTGCTGGTCCCCTTCCAGACCCTCACCCGCCCGCTCGACCCGGGCGACCTCGCGCCGGAGGCGCTGCGCCGCACCCTGGCCGGGGCGCTGGACGAGGCGTTCCACCTGCCCGCCGAGGAGCTGGCCTACTTCGTGGAGCGGGTGCTGGTGCACCTGACCAGCTGCGACCTGCGCCGCGAGCAGCAGTGGGAGCGGGTGCCCTGGTGGGAGTTCATCCGGGCCGAGCGGATGTCGCACGACTACCAGCGCCTGCTCGGCGTGGGCCTGACCCGGGACATCGTGGCCACCAAGGCCGAGCAGGCCAGCACCCGCACGGTGGCCCGCACCATCGTCGAGGCCTTCCTGCTGAACGGCCTGCTCGGCCGCGGCGTGGACGGCGAGCCCGACCGGGTGCTGAACGGCCCCACCAGCGAGGCGTGGATCGACCCCTGGGTGGCCCATCTCACCGCGCTGGGCGTGGAGTTCAGGATCGGGACGGAGGTCAAGGAGGTCCGGTACGGCGGCGGCCTGGTCACCGGGGTCGAGGTGGCCCCGGCCGGCGGCGGCACCCCCGAGGCGGTGCGGGCCGACCACTACCTCAGCGCCCTGCCGGTGGAGCACGCCCGGGCCACCTGGGGCCCGGAGCTGCGCGCCGCCGACCCGCAGCTGGCGCGCTGCGACGCGATCGGCACCGACTGGATGACCGGCATCCAGTACTACCTGCGCCGCCCGGTGCGGCTGGTGCACGGCCACGCGGCCTGCCTGGACTCCCCGTGGTCGGTCACCACCGTCAACCAGGCGCAGTTCTGGAGCCGGGACTTCGCGGCCACCTACGGGGACGGGACGGTGCGGGACTGCCTCTCGGTCTGCATCTCGGAGTGGGACCGGCCCGGGATCCTGTACGGGAAGACGGCCAAGGAGTGCACCCGGGAGGAGGTGGCCCGGGAGGTCTGGGCCCAGTGCAAGCGCGGCTACAACCGCCCGGGCGCCCAGTGGCTGCGGGACGAGGACCTGCACTCCTGGTTCCTCGACCAGGCCGTCACCGGCCTGGGCGGCCCGACGCCCGCCAACCGCGAGCAGCTGCTGGTCCACCCGGCCGGCACCCTCCACCACCGCCCCTCGGCCGCCACGGCGGTGCCCAACTTCTTCCTGGCCGGCGACTACGTCCGCACCGAGGTCGACCTGGCCACCATGGAGGGCGCCAACGAATCCGCCCGCCGAGCCGTCAACGCCCTGCTGGACGCCGACGGCTCGACGGCCGAGCGCTGCCGGGTCTGGCCGCTCTTCCGCCCGCCCGAGCTGGAGCCGCTCAAGCTGGTCGACGAGGCCCGCTACGCGCTCGGCTTGCCCAACACCTTCGACCTGGGGTGAGGCGACCTGCCGGGCTCCGCTCAGCCGATCAGCCGAGCGGCTTGTCGAGCACCGCCTTGAGGTGGCTGAAGGTGTCGATCGAGTACTCGCCGTGGTAGCGGCCCATGCCGCTCTCGCCGACCCCGCCGAAGGGCAGCTCGGGCACGGCCAGGTGGGAGACCGGCAGGCCGAAGACCAGGGCGCCGGAGGAGGTCTCCTCGGCGAGCCGCTGCTTGGTCTGCTCGGACTCGGTGAAGGCGTAGAGCGCGAGGGGCTTCTCGCGCTCGTTGACGAAGGCGATCGCCGCGTCCAGGTCGGGCACGGCGAGGACGGGCAGGATCGGCCCGAAGATCTCCTCCTGCATCACGGGCGCCTCCGGCGACACGTCGGCCAGCACGGTGGGCGCCAGGTAGCGGCCGGCCCGGTCCTGCTCGCCGCCGGTGACCAGGCGCCCCTCGCCGAGCAGGCCGGTGAGCCGGTCGAAGTGGCGCTCGTTGACGATCCGCCCGTACTCCGGGTCGGCGGCCGGGTCCTCGCCGTGGGCCGCGCGGACGGCGGCGGCCAGCTCGGCCTCCAGCGCGGCGGCGGTGTCACCGACGGCCAGCACGTAGTCGGGGGCCACGCAGGTCTGGCCGGCGTTGAGGAACTTGCCCCGGACGATCCGCTGCGCGGTGACGGCCAGGTCAGCCCCGGGATCGACCAGCACTGGGCTCTTGCCGCCGAGCTCGAGGGTGACGGGGGTGAGGTGCTTGGCGGCGGCGGCCATCACGATCCGGCCGACCGCACCGTTGCCGGTGTAGAAGACGTGGTCGAAGCGCTGCGCCAGCAGCGCCGTGGTCTCCGGGACGGCGCCCTCGACCACCGCGACGGCCGCCGGGTCGAGGTAGCGGGGCAGCAGGCGGGCGATGGCCGCCGAGGTGGCGGGGGCGAGCTCGCTGGGCTTGACCACGGCCGCGTTGCCGGCGGCCAGGGCGCCCACCAGCGGGGCGAGGGCCAGCTGGAGCGGGTAGTTCCAGGGGGCGATGACCAGCACCACGCCGAGCGGGTCGCGGACCACCCGGGCCTCGGCGGGCCGGAAGGCCTCGGGCACCCCGGCCGGCTTCGGGCGCAACCACTCCTCGAGGTGCGCCAGGGTGTGGTCGATCTCGTTGACGGTGAAGGCCACCTCGGTGCGGTACGCCTCGGTGGGGCCCTTGCCCAGGTCGCTGTGGAGCGCGGCCAGGAACTCCTCGGACTGCTCGGTGAGCAGCGCGCGCAGCGCCCGCAGCTGGTCGAGCCGCCAGGCGAGCGGCTTGGTGCGGCCGGACCGGAAGGTGGTGCGCAGCCGGGCCACGAGGGCGGCGGCGTCGAGGGCGGCTTCGGCGACAGGGGCGGTGGTCATGGTGGTGCTCCAGAACGGGTTGAGAGCTTCGATGATTGATGACCTCAAGTAATTCTCGACGGTAGGCCGAGATCCTTGAGGTTGTCAACCAATGCTGCCTACACTCGACCCATGACCGGCCTCGCCCCGCCCACCGCACCCACCTCCGTCGACCTGATGGACCAACTCGCCCGGGCCGCCGCCGGGTACTACCGCAGCTTCGCCACCGTGGCGGCGGCGCGCGGCCTCACCCTGATGCAGGGCAAGGTGCTCAGCCTGCTCCGCACCCCCGTACCGATGCGCACCCTCGCCGAGCTGCTGGCCTGCGACGCGTCCAACGTCACCGGCATCGTCGACCGGCTGGAGGCGCACGGCCTGGCCCGCCGCGAGCCCGACCCCGCCGACCGGCGGGTCAAGCGGGTCGGCCTGACCGAGCAGGGCGAGCGGACCGTCCGGGAGATCCGGGCCGAGCTGCGCACCACCCTCAGCGGGCTGGACGGGCTGGCCGAGCCGGACCGGCAGACCCTGCACCAGTTGCTGAGCCGACTCTTCCCACCCGAGGCCGGTACCGGGCCCTGACCCCGGCGGCGGATGCGGCGAACTGATGCCGGCGCCCGGTCGACGGGAGCTGACGGAGCGCGGAGCTCGAGGCGGGCGCCGGGCTCCCGACCGCCCGCGCCCGGGCCGGCCGGACCACCGAGGCGTGGATCGCCGGCCCCGCGAGATGCCCTAGCCGGAGCTGTTCGCCCGCCTGCCGGCCCCGGCCTTCGCCCGCACGGCCGAGCACGTCCGCCTGGTGAGCCGCGTCTTCGCCGGGCACCCCTCGGAGGCCGGTGCCAGGCCGGCCGCCGCAGCCCGGGGCGTGCGGAGCCGCTGCGCGATACGCGACGTGAGCGACCCCGGACGGTCACGGAGTGTCAGGATGACTGGGCCGTCCGGGGGGTGTGCGGGCGCCCGCCAGGCGTGGCGCCCGGGCCCTGCGTGGGGCCGGTCTGACGGTGGCGGGACGGCCGCCCGGCTCGGCGGCGGCCCCGGAGACCGGAGCGGCCTGCTGTGCGTACCCCTTTCCTCGCGTCCTCCCCGGCCCGCCGCCGGGCGGTGACGGCGGCCGCAGCGGGCCTCGCGCTCGCGCTGGCCACCGGCCCGGTGGCCAGCGCCGCGCCCGGCGACAACGGCGACGTCAAGGTGCACGACAGCACCACGGCCTCGACCAGCCGGAACGACGACCCCAAGGCCTGCACGTTCTACCTGGACGCCTTCGCCTTCGACACCGTGCAGCTGGTCAGCTGGACGATCTCCCAGCAGCCGCCCACCGGCACCGCCCAGGTGCTGGCCGGGTCGATCGTGCTGACCACCGGCGCCGGTGCGACTCCGACGTACACCCTCCCGGACGGCCACTACAAGCTGGCGTGGACCTTCGTCGGGGAGAGCGGCGAGGCCAAGCAGAAGACCTTCCAGGTCGACTGCGCCGCAGGCAAGCCGACACCGACCCCCTCGGGCCCGCCCAAGCCCTCCGGCCCGCCCGCGCCTTCGCCCTCGCCCTCCTCGGGCGGGTCCACGGCGGCCGCGCCCGGCGGCTCGGCCCCCTCCGCCGGCCCGCACGGCGGCGTCGGCACCGGCGGCGGCGGTACCTCAGGGCCGGACACGGGTGAAGTGCTGGGCGGGGTCGGCCTGTTGGCGGGTGCGGTGGCCCTCGGGGTGCGGGCGCTGCGCCGCCGTCCCGGGCGCAGTGCCGCTTCCTGATCGCCGGGCCCGGGCTCGCCGCCGGGCGTTGCGCCGGTGGCGGGCCGGGGCCGTGGCACTCGCATTGGCGGCCGGCGGTGGCTGGCTGGTGCACGACGGGGTGGCCGGGCCCGGTGGCCCGCCGGCGGCCGCCGCGCCGCCCGCGCAGCAGGGCGACGGCCCCTCGGCCGCGTCGCCGGCGCCCACCGTGCCGCCGCTGCCGGCTGCTGCGCCGACCCGGATCCGGATCCCCGCGATCAGGGTGGACGCCCCGGTGAGCGCCCTCGGGCTCGGCGCCGCACGGCAGTTGGAAACCCCGCCGATGGAGCAGCGCAATCTGGCCGGCTGGTACCGGGAGGGCCCGGCACCCGGCGCGGCCGGCAACGCGATCCTGGTCGGCCACGCCGACAACCGCAGCGGCCCGGCCGTGTTCTACCGGCTCGGGCTGCTCCGGCCCGGCGACGCCGTGCAGGTGGCGCGCACCGACGGCCGTACGGCGGTGTTCACCGTGGACTCCGTCCGGGTGCTCCCGAAGAAGGACTTCCCGGACGGGCTGGTCTACGGCGCCACCGAGCGGGCCGAGCTGCGGATCATCACCTGCGGCGGCCGGTTCGACCGCCGCACGGGGTACGAGGCGAACACCGTGGTGTTCGCGCACCTGAGCTCGGCCCGTTGAGCGGGCGGGCCTTCGGGCTGCCGGGCGTTCGGGCTGCCGAGCGCTGGGGCCGTCGGGCTTCCCATCTGGGCGGGCCTCAGCCCACCGCGGCGGGGGAGCGGGGCTGCTCGGCGGCCGGGGGCCGGTAGTGCTCGGTGTGGCCCTCGACGTGGAGTTGGGGCAGGCGGCGGTCGAGCCAGGCCGGGAGCCACCAGTTGCCGTTGCCGAGCAGGTGCATCACGGCCGGCACCAGGAGCAGCCGGACGAGCGTGGCGTCGATCAGGATGGCCGAGCCCATGCCGACCCCGATCACCTTGATCGGGAGGTCGGGGGAGGGCACGAAGGCCGCGAAGACCGCGACCATGATGGCCGCCGCCGCCGTGATCACCCGGGCGGTGCCGGCCAGGCCGGTGACGATCGACTCGGCGTTGTCGCCCGAGCGCAGCCAGGCCTCGCGCATCCGGCTGACCAGGAACACCTCGTAGTCCATCGAGAGCCCGAAGAGCACCGCGAAGGTGAGCACCGGCACGAAGGCCGGCAGCGGGGTGGGGTTGTCGATCCCGATCAGCCGGCCCGCCGTACCGCCCTGGAGCACGAGGGCGACCACGCCGTAGGCGGCGCCGACCGAGAGCAGGTTCATCACGGCGGCCTTGAGCGCCACGGCCAGGCTGCGGAAGGCCACGATCAGCAGCAGCATCGAGACGGTGACCACGCCGCCGACCAGCAGCGGGATCCGGCGGGCGATGTTCTCGGTGGAGTCGATCGCGGCGGCCGTCGCCCCGCCGACGTGGACCCGCGCTCCGGGCCCGGCGGCGGTGGGCAGCACCTGCTCGCGCAGGGTGCGGACCAGCGTCTTGGTGGCGGTGTCCTGCGGCCCGGTGGCCGGGACGACGGTCAGCAGCTGCGACCGGCCGTCGGCGCTCGGCACCGGCGGGGTCACGGCCACCACCCCGGGCACGGCGCGCAGCGCGGCGGGCAGACCGGCCACCGAGCCCTTTCCGTTGGTGAGTTCGGCGACCAGCAGCAGCGGACCGTTGCTGCCGGGCCCGAAGCCGGCCGCCACGGTGTCGTACGCCTGCCGGTTGGAGCGCCCGGCCGGGTCGTTGCCCGCGTCGGGGAAGCCGAAGCGCACGCCGAGGAAGGGCGCGGCCAGGGCGAGCAGCAAGGCGGTGCCGATCAGGGCGCCGAGCAGGCGGTGGCGCTCGACCAGCCGGCTCCAGCGCAGCCAGCCCGCGCCCACGGTGTGTTCGGCGCCACGACGCCGGGGCAGTGGCAGCCGCAGGCGCTCGATGTGCCGGCCGAGGTAGCCGAGCAGGGCGGGGAAGAGCGTCGCGGAGGCGGCCAGCACCACCAGGACGGAGAGGATCGCGGCCACGGCCGCACCGCGCATGAAGGAGAGCCCCATCGCGAAGAGCCCCAGCATGCTGACCACCACGGTCAGCCCGGCCACCACCACGGCCCGCCCGGCGGTGTCCAGCGCGGCCACGGTGGCCCGCTCGGAGTCCAGCCCCTCGGCCCGCCACTCGCGGTAGCGGGTGACCAGCAGCAGCGCGTAGTCGATCCCGACGCCGATGCCCAGCATCGCGGCCAGCGAGGTCGACCAGTCGGGCACCGGCATGACCGCCGCCAGCACCGGCAGCAGCGTGCTGCTGACGGCCAGCCCGCCGAGCGCGGTGAGCAGCGGCAGCCCGGCCGCCACCACCGAGCCGAAGGTCAGCACCAGGATCAGCGCGGCCGCCGCCATCCCGATCCCCTCCGAGCCGATCGACCCCTGCTCGGCCTGCTGGACGGCCATCCCGCCGAGCCGCACCTGCACCCCGCCGCCGGTCGCCGCGGCGAGGTCGAGCAGCCGGTGGGTGTCCTCCTTCGGCATGTCGGGCGCGTTGGCCACGTCGAGGTGGATCTGCCCGAGGGCGGTGCGCCCGTCCGGCGAGACCCGGCCGCGCGGGCCGTACGGGTCGTCGATGCCGCCGACGTGCGGCACGGCGGCCAACTGCTTCAGCAGCGCCGCGACTTCGGACCGGACGGCCGGGGCGGTCACGGCGCCGTCGGCGTGCAGCACCAGGCTGATCTGGTCGCCGCCGAGACCCGGGAAGTCCCGGGCGAGCAACTGCTGGGCCTGCTTGGAGTCCGAGCCGGGCGCGCTGTAGTCGGCGCTGTACTTCGCGCCGAGCCCGACGGAGAGGCCGAAGGCCGCGCCGACGGCGAGCAGCCAGAGCAGCACCGTCCGCCCCCGGTGCCGGAAGCTCCACCCGGCTATACGGCCGAGCGGGCCGGGTCGAGCCTGTTGTCCCTCGGACATGGGGGCCTCCGTGCGTCGTGCGGGGCCTCCGCCCCGGGAAAGCGGCTCCGGGACGTGTCCCCGCGTCACCGGAAAGCGTTACGACTCGTAACGCAGTTATGAGGCGTAACGTATCCCTCGACGCGTACGGACTGTCAACGTCGTGCGCGCCACACCGAACCGATGGAGGCGCGATGACGGGTGGGACGACGGAGGCGGGCGCCGGCCCGACCCGGCGGGAGCGGCTGCGGGCCGGCACCCTCGAGGAGATCAAGCAGGCGGCCCTCGGCCTGATCGCCGAACACGGCAGCGCGAACCTGCGCTTCACCGACATCGCCCGCAGCCTCGGGATGACCCCGCCCGCGCTCTACCGCTACTACGCCGACCGCGACGAACTCCTCACCGCCCTGGTCGCCGACTCCTACGACAGCCTCTCGGACGCCCTCACCGCGACCCGCGACACCGTCGCCCCCGAGGACCTGGACGCCCGCTTCCTGGCCGCCTGCACCACCTACCGCAGCTGGGCCCAGCAGTACCCCGAGCGCTTCGCCCTCATCTTCGGCTCCCCGGTGCCCGGCTACGCCGCTCCCGAGGACGGCCCCACCGTGGTCGCCGCCCGCCGCGCCATGGAGCACATGGTTGAACTGGTCACCGCCACCGCCGAGTTCGGCCGCCTCGGCCGCCCCCTGGTGCCCGACGTCACCGAGGCCACCATGCTCGCCTGGGCCACCGTCCACGGCTTCGTCACCCTGGAGTCCTACGGCCACCTCGCCGCCCTCGACCAGCCCACCCGCGACCGCCTCTTCACCGCCCAGGCCGGCCTCGCCGCCCGCACCGCCGGCCTGGCCCCGCCCGAGACCTGAGCACACGGAGAGGGCCGGGCCCGTCTGCGACGGACCCGGCCCTCCGGTGTGCGCTCCCGCCTCAGCCGGCGATGTACCCGATCTCCGGGAAGCGCGGGGAAGCGCCCCAGAGCAGCTGCCCGGCCTCGCTGCGCCCGCGCAGCTGGAGGTCGAAGAAGGCCCGCACGGTCGCCCGGACGGCGGCCACCGCCCGGTCCGCCGGGATGGAGCCGGCCTGAAGCATCGGGCCGAGCGGAGCGGGCAGCTGCGGGGCGAGCGCCACGAGGTCGGTGAAGCTGTTGTGCGCGGCGTCGGCCAGCCGCAGGCAGCGGCGCCAGTCGGTCAGCTGCGCCCAGAAGGGCGGCCAGGTCGGATCCTGCTTCAGCCCGTCGTGGACGGCAGTGTCCATCAGCAGGAACGGCCGGTCGAGCCCGCTCCGCGCCACCGGCCCGAACACCGCGCCGTCCAGGTTGACCCCGGCCAGCACCCGCTCGTCCGCGTGCATCACCGCGGCCGCCGCGGCACCACCCCGCGAGTGCCCGAATACACCGACCCGCTCCAGGTCGAGCGCCCCGCACAGCCCGCGCGGGAGCCGGCGCCCGGCCGCATCGGGGTTGCCCCCGCGCGCCAGCACGCCCAACTGGTCCAGCACGAAACGCAGATCGGCCTCGCGCACCGCGACCCCGGCGGCCGAAGCCGCGTCACTCGCACCGTCCGGCCCGGTGACGACCACCCGGCCGTCCGGGAACTCCACCTCGCCCGAGTCATAGGGATGGTCGACCGCCACCACCACGTAACCCCAGGAGGCGAGGTCCTCGATCAGTAGGGTGTTGAAGGTACGGTCCGCCTGGTACCCCGGCGAGTGCAGCAGTACCGGCCGCCGCCCCGGCCGGACGGGCGCGCCGGCGGCACTGTGGGTCTGCGGCAGCGCATAGCCGTCCACCATCCCGCCGAAGCGGGCCTTGAGCGCCTGCCCGGCCCCGGCCGGCAGCCAGGGCAGGACGGCGCGGTCACGCGTCTCGGCGGCCGGGTACGTCACGGTCACCATCACCTCACGCGCCCGCCCCGACCAGGGGTCGGTCCGCGCGGCGTCGACGAGGTGCAGCTCCACCGCACCCACGGGCAGCGGCCCGCTCGGCCCGGCCAGCGTGATCGGCATTAGGTCGGCAGCCACCGCAGCGGGAGCGGACACCGCTATGGGGACAGCAGCCGCGGCGGCCACGGCCAGGCCACCGGCTATCAGGGAACGGCGATTCGGGCGTACGGGAGACAAAGCGCTCCTTCCGTGGCCGGAGCCGCGGCCGGAGCCGTTGGATGCGGCAGCGATCGCTGAAAGAACGCCAGATCCGGCCTGGTCGTCGTCAAGTCCCATGATCGTAATGGGCCATCAGTCGGGAGTCAGCCCATTTATCGGTACCCGCTGTCCCCTCTCCGCCGACCGGTGCTCGCCCACGGGCTCAGCCTGCGTGGATGAGGTGGGCGTACACGACGGTGTTGTCCTGGTAGCCACCGGCGGCGGGGTCGTAGCGGCCGCCGCAGGTGATGAGGCGGAGTTCGGGCCGGGCGGCGGAGGCGTAGACGCGGGTGCTGGGAAAGCCGGCCTTGGGAAGGCCCTCGACCGTGTCGACGGCGAAGACTGCGTCGTGGCCGTCGCGACGGGAGACCGCGATCAGCTGACCCGCAGTCAGCTCGGCCAGCCGGAAGAACACGGCGGGGCCCTGCTCGGTGTCCACGTGCCCGGTGACGACGGCCGTACCGCGCTCGCCCGGCGAGACGCCGGCCCCGTACCAGCCGGCCAGGTTGCGCTCCCGGGATGACGGCACCTGGAGGGCGCCGGTGGCGTCCAGACCGAGGGCGGTGAGGGGCGCGTCCACCTCGATCGCGGGGATGCGGATCCGCAGAGGCTCCGAGCGGGCCGCCGCGTCGCCCGCGCCGGCCACCGGCGCAGGCACCGGGGCATGACCGGCGGAGGCGACGGTCTGACCGGCCGTGAGCCGGTGGGGGAGCGGCGCCTCCGCCGTGGCCGTACTCACCGCTCCCGCCGCCAGCACCACTCCGACCACCACCAGTGCGGCGACAGTCCAACGCCGCTCGCGCCGGTCCGGCCCGTGGCTCAGCCGATGGGCGCCGGTGGAGACGTCAGTGGAGACGTCAGTGGGGGCGACGGTCGGTGCAGGCGGAGAGGCGCAGGGCCGGCGGTCCGCCGTTCCCTGCGCCTCCGGAGCCGATTCGGGCGTCAGCTGGAAGCCCGGTTCTTGCGCCGCAGCACGACCACCGCTGCGCCACCCGCCACCACGGCCCCACCGGCCAGGCCGGCCGCCGCACGGTGATCGACGATATGAGTGGCCGAGCCGGCTGCCACCGCGCCGGTGGGCTGAGCACCGGTGGCTGCGGTTCCACCAGTGGTGGAGGGGGTGGTCGTCGTGGCGGAGCCGCCACCCGCTGCGGTCGAGCCGCCTGCAGAGGGAGCGGTCGGCGTGACGGTGTTGCCGCTGGGCAGGCTCTCGCAGGCGATGCCGTTGCCGTTCTCGTCCAGCTTGTTCGGGTCGCTGGGGGGTCTGCGTCCAGGACGGCCTGGGCCTGCTGCTGAGTCGCGAAGTCCGAGCAGTTGTACACGTCGGCTCGAGGGTGGGCCTGGGCGGCCGAGGCGAACGGAAGGACGGTGGCAGCCGCGACCAAGGTGGCCGCTGCGGCAGCACTACGAACACGCATGGAGCTCTCCGGTAGCTAGGAGTGATCGAACTGTCACTCAATCTACGGAGGTCGACGGCGGGTGCCATCGGAGTGCGCCACCCGGGGATGGCGCCCTGAGCCTTTCCCACCAAGGGCCGATCGTATGGAGAGGAGCGTGAGCGGCGGCCGTTTGGTGCTGGGGGCGGAGGAGGGGTAGTGTTCTCTAGTCGCTCGGCAGGGAGCACCGGACACGCGGTCAGTGTGGACGGTCCCGGAGCGGCCAATCCTCCTGAACCACCACTTCTGCTCGGCGGAGTCGTGTCTTCTGACACGCCTCGGCTTGAATTGTCGTGTGCGTTTATCGGATTGCGGTCGGATTCGCTTTTCGGAGCGGGGATCGGCTAAGGTTTGAAACCTCGGACGGGCCGTCAGGTCGCAGACCGGCTGGGAAAATCGAGTGGAAAGCGAAGCGGAAATCATCTGCTAAGCTGGAAACACGAAAGAACGAAACGAACGAAGCCCGGAGAGCTTGCGAGAGCGGCTTGAAGGAAGCGTCCGTTCCTTGAGAACTCAACAGCGTGCCAAAAGTCAACGCCAGATATGTTGACATCCCCGGCCTTGGTCCTTCGGGATCGGGGTTGGAGATTCCTTTAGTAACAAAACACAGCGAGGACGCAGTGCGCGGGGCCACCCTATTCCGGTGGTTGCCGTGCCGCTCAACGCGAGTGTCACCCGGCTTGGTCCGGAAAACATTCACGGAGAGTTTGATCCTGGCTCAGGACGAACGCTGGCGGCGTGCTTAACACATGCAAGTCGAACGATGAAGCTCTTCGGAGTGGATTAGTGGCGAACGGGTGAGTAACACGTGGGAAATCTGCCCTGCACTCTGGGACAAGCCTTGGAAACGAGGTCTAATACCGGATATGACCTTCCTCCGCATGGGGGTTGGTGGAAAGCTCCGGCGGTGCAGGATGATCCCGCGGCCTATCAGCTTGTTGGTGGGGTAACGGCCCACCAAGGCGACGACGGGTAGCCGGCCTGAGAGGGCGACCGGCCACACTGGGACTGAGACACGGCCCAGACTCCTACGGGAGGCAGCAGTGGGGAATATTGCACAATGGGCGAAAGCCTGATGCAGCGACGCCGCGTGAGGGATGACGGCCTTCGGGTTGTAAACCTCTTTCAGCAGGGAAGAAGCGCAAGTGACGGTACCTGCAGAAGAAGCACCGGCTAACTACGTGCCAGCAGCCGCGGTAATACGTAGGGTGCGAGCGTTGTCCGGAATTATTGGGCGTAAAGAGCTCGTAGGCGGCCTGTCGCGTCGGATGTGAAAGCCCGGGGCTTAACCCCGGGTCTGCATTCGATACGGGCAGGCTAGAGTGTGGTAGGGGAGATCGGAATTCCTGGTGTAGCGGTGAAATGCGCAGATATCAGGAGGAACACCGGTGGCGAAGGCGGATCTCTGGGCCATTACTGACGCTGAGGAGCGAAAGCGTGGGGAGCGAACAGGATTAGATACCCTGGTAGTCCACGCCGTAAACGTTGGGAACTAGGTGTTGGCGACATTCCACGTCGTCGGTGCCGCAGCTAACGCATTAAGTTCCCCGCCTGGGGAGTACGGCCGCAAGGCTAAAACTCAAAGGAATTGACGGGGGCCCGCACAAGCAGCGGAGCATGTGGCTTAATTCGACGCAACGCGAAGAACCTTACCAAGGCTTGACATATACCGGAAACGGCTAGAGATAGTCGCCCCCTTGTGGTCGGTATACAGGTGGTGCATGGTTGTCGTCAGCTCGTGTCGTGAGATGTTGGGTTAAGTCCCGCAACGAGCGCAACCCTTGTTCTGTGTTGCCAGCATGCCTTTCGGGGTGATGGGGACTCACAGGAGACTGCCGGGGTCAACTCGGAGGAAGGTGGGGACGACGTCAAATCATCATGCCCCTTATGTCTTGGGCTGCACACGTGCTACAATGGTCGGTACAAAGGGCTGCGATGCCGCGAGGCGGAGCGAATCCCAAAAAGCCGGCCTCAGTTCGGATTGGGGTCTGCAACTCGACCCCATGAAGTTGGAGTTGCTAGTAATCGCAGATCAGCATGCTGCGGTGAATACGTTCCCGGGCCTTGTACACACCGCCCGTCACGTCACGAAAGTCGGTAACACCCGAAGCCGGTGGCCTAACCCTTGGGAGGGAGCCGTCGAAGGTGGGACCAGCGATTGGGACGAAGTCGTAACAAGGTAGCCGTACCGGAAGGTGCGGCTGGATCACCTCCTTTCTAAGGAGCACATAGCCGGTTGCGAGCGAATGTCTCGCACGGTTGCTCATGGGTGGAACGTTGACTATTCGGCACGATGAGGGTCACCTCTCCAAGTACTGCTTCGGCGTGGAACGGGTTGGTTGGTCTTGATCGTGTCGGGCACGTTGTTGGGTCCTGAGGGAACGGCTTGATGTCGTTGCTTCAGTGATCGCCGGTCTCACTTGAGAGCCGCCTTGTGCGGGTCGAGGGTGGGGGACTGGTCGTTGTTTGAGAACTGCACAGTGGACGCGAGCATCTGTGGCCAAGTTTTTAAGGGCGCACGGTGGATGCCTTGGCACCAGGAACCGATGAAGGACGTGGGAGGCCGCGATAGTCCCCGGGGAGTCGTCAACCAGGCTTTGATCCGGGGGTTTCCGAATGGGGGAACCCGGCAGTCGTCATGGGCTGTCACCCGCACCTGAACACATAGGGTGTGTGGAGGGAACGAGGGGAAGTGAAACATCTCAGTACCCTCAGGAAGAGAAAACAACCGTGATTCCGGGAGTAGTGGCGAGCGAAACCGGATGAGGCTAAACCTTGAGCGTGTGAGACCCGGCAGGGGTTGCGCTCAAGGGGTCGTGGGAAAGTTCTTCAGCTGTCTGCCGGCAGTTGGGCGAGTCAGAAACCGTATGGATAGTCGAAGGACATGCGAAAGGTCCGGCGTAGAGGGTAAGACCCCCGTAGACGAAATCTGTACGGCTCGCTTGAGCTTCTCCCAAGTAGCACGGGGCCCGAGAAATCCCGTGTGAATCTGGCGGGACCACCCGCTAAGCCTAAATATTCCCTGGTGACCGATAGCGGATAGTACCGTGAGGGAATGGTGAAAAGTACCGCGGGAGCGGAGTGAAATAGTACCTGAAACCGTGTGCCTACAAGCCGTGGGAGCGTCGGACATGCAGCTTGCTGTGTGTCTCGTGACTGCGTGCCTTTTGAAGAATGAGCCTGCGAGTTTGCGGTGTGTAGCGAGGTTAACCCGTGTGGGGTAGCCGTAGCGAAAGCGAGTCCGAATAGGGCGATTGAGTTGCACGCCCAAGACCCGAAGCGGAGTGATCTAGCCATGGGCAGGTTGAAGCGCGGGTAAGACCGTGTGGAGGACCGAACCCACCAGGGTTGAAAACCTGGGGGATGACCTGTGGTTAGGGGTGAAAGGCCAATCAAACTCCGTGATAGCTGGTTCTCCCCGAAATGCATTTAGGTGCAGCGTCACGTGTTTCTTGCCGGAGGTAGAGCACTGGATAGGCGATGGGCCTCACCGGGTTACTGACCTTAGCCAAACTCCGAATGCCGGTAAGTGAGAGCGTGGCAGTGAGACTGTGGGGGATAAGCTCCATGGTCGAGAGGGAAACAGCCCAGAACACCGACTAAGGTCCCTAAGCGTGTGCTAAGTGGGAAAGGATGTGGAGTCGCAGAGACAACCAGGAGGTTGGCTTAGAAGCAGCCACCCTTGAAAGAGTGCGTAATAGCTCACTGGTCAAGTGATTCCGCGCCGACAATGTAGCGGGGCTCAAGCACACCACCGAAGTCGTGTCATTGCAGCAATACCCCCAACGGGGGCTGTGATGGGTAGGGGAGCGTCGTGTGCCGGGTGAAGCAGCGGAGGAATCCAGTTGTGGACGGTTCACGAGTGAGAATGCAGGCATGAGTAGCGATACAAGAGTGGGAAACTCTTGCGCCGATTGACCAAGGGTTCCTGGGTCAAGCTGATCTGCCCAGGGTAAGTCGGGACCTAAGGCGAGGCCGACAGGCGTAGTCGATGGACAACGGGTTGATATTCCCGTACCCGCTTTGAAGCGCCAACGGCGAACCTCTGAATGCTAAAGCCGTGAAGCCGGCCCGGAGTCTTCGGACGAAGGGACGTGGTGGAGCCGCTGACCCAACAGGGTAGTAGCTGAGCGATGGGGTGACGCAGGAAGGTAGTCCAGCCCGGGCGGTGGTTGTCCCGGGGTAAGGGTGTAGGACGCAAGGTAGGCAAATCCGCCTTGCACATAGTCTGAGACCTGATGCCGAGCCGATTGTGGTGAAGTGGATGATCCTATGCTGTCGAGAAAAGCCTCTAGCGAGTTTCATGGCGGCCCGTACCCCAAACCGACTCAGGTGGTCAGGTAGAGAATACCGAGGCGTTCGGGTGAACTATGGTTAAGGAACTCGGCAAAATGCCCCCGTAACTTCGGGAGAAGGGGGGCCGGAGCTGGTGATCGGATTTACTCCGTGAGCTGGGGCCGGCCGCAGAGACCAGCGAGAAGCGACTGTTTACTAAAAACACAGGTCCGTGCGAAGCCGTAAGGCGATGTATACGGACTGACGCCTGCCCGGTGCTGGAACGTTAAGGGGACCGGTTAGTCAACTTTCGGGTTGGCGAAGCTGAGAACTTAAGCGCCAGTAAACGGCGGTGGTAACTATAACCATCCTAAGGTAGCGAAATTCCTTGTCGGGTAAGTTCCGACCTGCACGAATGGCGTAACGACTTCTCGACTGTCTCAACCATAGGCCCGGTGAAATTGCATTACGAGTAAAGATGCTCGTTTCGCGCAGCAGGACGGAAAGACCCCGGGACCTTTACTATAGCTTGATATTGGTGTTCGGTTCGGCTTGTGTAGGATAGGTGGGAGACTGTGAAGCCGTGACGCCAGTCATGGTGGAGTCATCGTTGAAATACCACTCTGGTCGTGCTGGATGTCTAACCTGGGTCCGTGATCCGGATCAGGGACAGTGTCTGGTGGGTAGTTTAACTGGGGCGGTTGCCTCCTAAAGAGTAACGGAGGCGCCCAAAGGTTCCCTCAGCCTGGTTGGCAATCAGGTGTTGAGTGTAAGTGCACAAGGGAGCTTGACTGTGAGACCGACGGGTCGAGCAGGTGCGAAAGCAGGGACTAGTGATCCGGCGGTGGCTTGTGGAAGCGCCGTCGCTCAACGGATAAAAGGTACCCCGGGGATAACAGGCTGATCTTCCCCAAGAGTCCATATCGACGGGATGGTTTGGCACCTCGATGTCGGCTCGTCGCATCCTGGGGCTGGAGTAGGTCCCAAGGGTTGGGCTGTTCGCCCATTAAAGCGGTACGCGAGCTGGGTTTAGAACGTCGTGAGACAGTTCGGTCCCTATCCGCTGTGCGCGTAGGAATATTGAGAAGGGCTGTCCCTAGTACGAGAGGACCGGGACGGACGAACCTCTGGTGTGCCAGTTGTCCTGCCAAGGGCATGGCTGGTTGGCTACGTTCGGGAGGGATAACCGCTGAAAGCATCTAAGCGGGAAGCCTGCTTCAAGATGAATGTTCCCACCTCCTTGAGAGGGTAAGGCTCCCAGTAGACGACTGGGTTGATAGGCCGGATGTGGAAGCCCAGTAATGGGTGGAGCTGACCGGTACTAATAGGCCGAGGGCTTGTCCTCAGTTGCTCGCGTCCACTGTGTTGTTCTGAAACAACGACCCCATGCTCATGGAGAGTGTGGTGCGGTCGGATAGTTTCATAGTGTTTCGGTGGTCATAGCGTGAGGGAAACGCCCGGTTACATTCCGAACCCGGAAGCTAAGCCTCACAGCGCCGATGGTACTGCAGGGGGGACCCTGTGGGAGAGTAGGACGCCGCCGAACAATCATTGTGGAGAAGCCCCATCCGGGAGACCGGATGGGGCTTCTCTGCGTTTCCGGAGTCAGCTCCGGTATTGCCGAGCCACTGCTGCGAAGGCGGACTGGGGTTCCCATTCCATGTCGGGGTAGGTCAGGCCCCGGCGTCCTTCGAGGAGCTTGACGATGCCCAGGCCGGCTCGGTCCAGACCGTCCCCGGTCTCTGGGGTCGAGGCTGGCAGAAATTTTGCGAGCCCGCAAATTTTCGCGCGCGCAGAAATCTGTGGCATGCTGAGGCCGTGACGACACCACCACCTGGGCTGCGGGAGCGGAAGAAGCAGGCCACGCGCGAGGCGCTGCGCGAGGCCGCGCTGCGGTTGGCCGTGGAGCGCGGACCGGAGAACGTGCGGGTCGAGGAGATCGCCGAGGCGGCCGGCGTCTCGCCGCGGACCTACAACAACTACTTCGCCAGCCGGGAGCAGGCGATCGTGGCCGCCGTCACCGCGGACCGGGAGACGCGGATTGCGGCGGCGGTCGCGGCCCGGCCCGCAGGCGTGCGGCTGGCTGACGCCGTCACCGAGGCGGTGGTGGAGCAGTACACGGACACTGGTGGGCGCGAACGCGAAGTACTGCTGCTGATCGCCGCCCGGGCCCCACTGCTGGATGCGTTCCTCGGCAGCACCGCCGACATCGAGCCCCCGCTCACGGCGGTGATCGCCGAGCGCCTCGGTGCGGCCGAAGCCCTCACGGCTCGGGTGCTCGCGGCGAGCACGGCCGTGGCGGTTCGCATCGCCCTGGAAGACTGGCTCCGGCCCGTCGGCCACTCGGCGCTCCCCGAGCGCCTCGGCACCGCAGGGCTGGTCGTGCCCTCCGGTTCACTGTCGGACCGCCTCCGGGAGGCACTGGCCCCGCTCGCGCCCGCGTTCGACGCGGCCGAGGGCCGCGCTCGGCAGTAGAGCCGACCGCGCCCCTGCGGATGACGCCGGGTCAGGTCGTGCATCACGATTCGAGTTCCAGGAAGGCATGATGAAGCTTCTCCTCACGTCCGGCGGTGTCAGCAATCCGAGCATCCGGGAGGCCCTCGTGGGCCTGCTGGGCAAACCGATCGAGGAGTCCACCGCCCTCTGCATCCCCACCGCGATGTACGGGATGCTGCCCGGGACGGCGGTCATGACCTGGCGGCAGATCGCCGGCCAGTCGCCCACGCCGCTGGTCGAGTTGGGGTGGAAGTCGGTCGGGATGCTGGAGTTGACGGCGCTGCCCAGCATCGAGGCGGCGAACTGGGTGCCGCTGGTGCGGGAGACCGATGCCCTGCTGGTGTGCGGTGGTGACGTGCTCTATCTGCACCACTGGATGCGGGAGTCGGGGCTGGCGGAGTTGTTCCCTTCGCTCGAGGAGACGGTCTACGTGGGGCTGAGCGCCGGCAGCATGGTGCTGGCCCCGCAGGTCGGGGAGGAGTTCGTGGGGTGGCGGCCGGCGGGTGGTGGGGACCGGGGGCTGGGTCTGGTCGGGTTCGGGGTGTTCCCGCATCTGGACAACGCCATGTGCCCGGAGAACACCATGGCCGATGCGGTCAGGTGGGCCGGGCGGGTGGCGGTGCCGGGGTACGCGATCGATGACGAGACGGCGATCACGGTGGTGGACGGTGTCGTTGAGGTGGTCTCGGAGGGGCACTGGAGGCTGTTCGAGCGTTAGGAAACAGGAAGGGTCAGAGGCCGCCGGGGCCGAGCAACTGCCGCAGGGCGGCGAGGCCGCGGCTGTCGTACGGGTCGCCGGGGTCGACGTGGAGCACGTGGTGCTCGCCGTCCCGGGTGTAGAGGTCGAGGTAGCCGCTGCCGTAGCGCGGGGGTCGGCCGTTCGCCCACTCGGCGTCCTCGATCTCGGCGGTGGTGAACCTGCGGCGGCCGATCTCGATGACACGGTCCGGCTGCTGGTATGAGGGGTCGAGGTCGAAGAGCAGGTCGCGGGCCCGGGTGGCCGTGCCGGTGTCGCCGGCGGCGGTGGCATCGGTGACGGCGCGGAGGTAGACCTCGCGGGCCTCGGCCAGGCGGCCGGAGTCGATCTCCAGGAGACGGCGGTGGGCCCGGGAGGCGGTGTCGCCGAGGAACGGCGGCTCCATGGCGCGGAGGAAGTGGCCGCAGGCCTCCGTGACCCGGCCCTGGTCGAGTGAGAGGTTGGCCAGGTTGAAGAGGGCCTTGCGGCTGTGCTCGGGGTGGCCGCCGGCGACGGCCAGTTCGTAGTAGTGGCGGGCCCTGGCCAGGTCTCCCAGGCGTTGCAGGAAGATGGCGAAGTTGAACATCGACTGGGGCGCGTGGTCCGGGTGCCCGGTGGCGATGGCCTCCTGGAACATCACGATGGCGGGCGCGATCCGCCCGGTCGAGGCTTCCAGGACGGCCAGGTTGGCCAGGGCCTTGGCGCTGATGTCCGGGCCGCCGGACACGGAGGCGCGGTAGAAGGCGCGTCGGGCCTTCTCGGCGTTGCCGGCGGCCCGCTCCCGGACTCCCCGGTCGAAGTCCTCCTCGGCGGTCACGTCCGGCCCCCGCTCCTCGATGAGGTTCCCCTCGTGGTCCCACGAGGTCTGGTGCAGGATCACGCCCTCCCCGGAGTGGACGGCGAGGTAGGAGAGTTGGCCGTTGGGGTACCAGCGGCGGAGTTCGCCCACGGTGATGCCCAGGTCGGCCGTCTCCTCCTGCTGCAGGACCCCGCCCGGGTACCAGTACCGCTGGAGGCCGTCCTTGACGCCCCGCACGTACGTGTTGACCGCGAGTACCTCGCCGTCGGCGTCGGTCCGCTCCACCTCCCCCGTGAACGGCTGCCCCTGGTGGAGCACACGGTCCTCGTCCCCCTGCTGCGTGTCCCGCTGGTTGATCCGCATCCTTACAGTCTCGGCCCGGCGCGCTGATCGGACAAGATCCGGACGGTCGGGGAGCACGCAACTGCCATCCAGCCGTAACGCGGGTCCATTGACCCGGTCCCAAGGGCCTTGCCACGATCGGGCGATGAGCCCCGCGCGCTGTCCGTGCCGCCGGGGCGGTACCCGAGGACTGCCGATGCCGCTCGCGCTTGTCGCCGATCCCGCCGCCACCCCGAGCGCCGAGCGGCCCGAGGGGGCCGCCGCGGTGCTGCGGGCCGCGCTGGAGCACGGGCCGGTGGGGCGGGGGGAGATCAGCCGGGCGACCAGGCTCAGTCCGGCCGCGGTCTCCCGGTACGCGGCCGAGCTGTTGGCGCTGGGGCTGGTGCGCGAGCCGGTGGTGGCCAACTCGGCACCGCGGCCGGGGCGGCCGAGCATTCCCTTGGAGATCGACACCGAGCGGCACCTGGTGGCGGGGGTGCACGTCGCGGTGCCGCAGATCACCCTGGCGCTGGCGGATCTGCGGGGCCGGGTGGTCGCGCGCCGGCAGGTGGCCCGGGAGCCGGGCGGGTTGGGCGCCGAGCGTGATCTGCGGGTGATCGCGGCCGAGTTGCCGGGATTCCTGCGGCGGGAGGCGGCCGGGCGGTCGGTGCTGGGGGTCGGGGCGGTGACCGGGGGCTGGGTGGATCCCGAGCTGGGCATGGTGGTGGAGAACAGTGCGCTCGGCTGGCAACAGGTGCCACTGGGGCGGGAGTTGGCCTCGGTGCTGGGCTTGCCGGTGCATGTGGAGGGGCACGCACGGGCGCTGGCCCGGGCGGAGATGCTGTTCGGGGCCAAGCACAGCGGCGAGTTGGTGCACCTCTTCGTCGGGAACGTGGTGGACGCCGCGATCGTCGCGGGCGGCGTTCCGGTGCGGGGGCGGCAGGGCGGGGCCGGGGGTGTGGCGCATCTGCCCGTGCCCGGTTCGGAGTTGCGCTGCCCGTGCGGGCGGGTCGGGTGCCTGCAGGTGACGGTCTCGGACCGGGCCGTGGCGGAACGGGCGGTGGCGGCGGGGATCGTCGAACGGCCTGACCTCAGGCTGGTGTTGGGCGCGGCCCGGGCCGGTGACCGGCGGGCTTTGGAGCTGTGCCGGGCCCGGTTGCGGACGGTGGGGTACGCCGCGCGGCTGCTGCTGGACATGCTCGGCCCGGAGGAGCTGGTGGTCACGGAGGCGGTGACGGTGTACCTGCCGGAGTTGCTGCCCGTGCTGCGGGAGGCGGCGGCCGACCGGGCGGGGGTGGTGCGGGCGAGCTCGTTCGGCCTGGACGCCTTGGCGGTGGCCGCGACGGCGCCGGTGCTGGCCGCGATCCACCAGGACCCGCTGGGGTTGCGGACGGTGGCGACGGCGCGGGTGGCGGGCTCGGGCGGTGCGGTCGGGGGCAGGAGGTGACGGGCATTTCTTCCATACCATCACAAACCGTTGCCGCCGGGCGGCGGAGTCGGCAGACTCGTCCCATGACCGCACCGCGCAGGAAGACCACGATCCGGGAAGCCGCCCACCGGCCGCTGACCCGTTCGTGTTGGCGTCGCGCAGTCTGAGTGCGCCGGCCCGGACGAGCCCGTGAGCTCGCCGGGTGACGCCGGGCCGTTCAAGGTCCGTCGTTCCCTTTTCCGACGTTCCGTCGTGTCGCGTCGTGTCCGTCGTTCCGTCGTTCATCCGGAGATCGAGCATGAAGCCGTTCCGTCGTACCCTCCTTCCGTTCGCGTTGCTCGCGCTGCTGCCGCTGGTCGGGGCCTGTGGGGCCGGGGCCAGGGCCGACACCGGGCCGGCCGCCGCCGGGGCCGGGACGGTCACGCTGCACATCGGTGACCAGGGCAAGTACCTGCAGACCCTGCTGCAGACCTCGGAGCAGCTGCAGGGGCTCGGCTACCAGGTGGTCTTCGACCAGTTCAACAGCGGGCCGCTGGTCAACCAGGCGTTCGTGGCCGGGGCGATCGACTTCGGGGTGATGGGGGACACGCCGGCCATCTACGCGGCGGCGGCCGACATCCCGGTGGACGTGGTGGCGGCCAGTCACACCGTCGGGCCGGGGTACACGCTGGTGGCACGGGCCGGGTCGGGGATCACCGGCCTGGCGGGGCTCAAGGGCCACAAGGTCGGGTACTCCAAGGGGACGGCCAACCAGGGGTTCCTGATCCAGGCGCTGGACACGGTCGGGCTCAAGCAGCAGGACGTCACGCCGGTGGACGTGCCGCTGCAGAACATCGGGCAGGTGCTCGAGTCCGGCACGGTGGACGCCGCGACGGCCTCGCCGCAGGACCTGATCAACTACGCCCAGGCGCACCCGGGTGCGGTGAAGCTGATCAACGGGCAGCAGGTCTCCTCCGGGTACAGCTTCTGGCTGGCCACCCGGAAGGCGCTGGCCGACCAGCCGCGCCGGGCCGCGCTGCTCGATCTGGTCGGACGGCTCGTCAAGGCGAACAGCTGGAACCGGGCCCATCCGGACGCCTGGATCGACGCCTACTACGTGAAGGTCAACAAGCAGAAGCCCGAGGTGGCCAAGCTCATCTGGCAGGCGGCCGGGGAGACCAGGTTCGCCCAGCTGGACGGCGCGGTCACCGGGGCCCAGCAGCGGCAGGCGGACCTGTTCCTGGCCAACGGCCAGCTGCCGCGGAAGGTCGACGTGTCGGGGGAGTTCCCCGCCGAGGTGGTGACCGCGTTCAACGCCCAGGTCACCGCGAACCAGCACTGAATCCGGGAAAGACAGCAGAGGGGAAGACCGTTATGAGCAGCAGTGTGGCCACCATCAGCGTGCGGCCGGTCGCCGGGCACATCGGGGCCGACATCGAGGGGGTGGACCTCGCCCGGCCGCTGGGCGAGCAGACGGTGCGGGAGATCAAGGAGGCGCTGCACCGGTACAAGGTGGTGTTCTTCCGGGGGCAGGAGCTTGACCACGCGGCGCAGATCGCGTTCGGCCGGCAGTTCGGCGAGCTGACCTACGCCCACCCGCACGACGACACCCCGCCGGAGGGGCACCCGGAGATCTTCACCATCGACCCGCGGCGGTTCGAGGAGCGGTACGGGGCCGGGTTCGTGGAGGAGTACCGCAAGCGGCAGTACAGCTACTTCGACGGGTGGCACACCGACGTGACCGCCGCCGTCAACCCGCCGGCCGGGTCGATCCTGCGGGCCGAGGCGGTGCCGGAGTACGGCGGGGACACCCAGTGGACCAACCTGGTGGCCGCGTACCAGGGGCTCTCCGCGCCGGTGCGGGCGTTCGTGGACACGCTGCGGGCCGAGCACCGGTACGGCGGCAGCCGGAAGGTGGAGGGGGAGAGCGCGTACGCCAAGCGGGTCAACGACAACCTGCTGGTGGCGGTGCACCCGGTGGTGCGGGTGCACCCGGAGACCGGGGAGCGGGCGCTGTTCGTCAACCCGGGCTTCACCAGTCACCTGGTGGACGTCACGGCGAGCGAGAGCCGCCGGATCCTGGACCTGCTGTACGCGGAGATCACCCGGCCCGAGTACACCGTGCGGTTCCGCTGGGAGCCCGGGCACGTGGCGTTCTGGGACAACCGGGCCACCGCGCACCTCGCGCCGCGCGACCTGGAGCACCTGGAGGTGGAGCGGCGGCTGCACCGGGTCACGCTGATCGGCGAGGTGCCGGTCGGGCCCGACGGCCGCGAGTCCGAGCTGGTCGCCGGGAGGCCGTTCACGGCCGACCACCGGGTCGGCACCTCCGTCTGAGAGCAGCGGGGAGAAGCGGGAAGCGACGGGCAGGGGAGGGAAGAGGCATGGCGAGTACGGAGACGCTGGTGGCCGTCGGTGGCACGCAGCGGGAGCTCTCGCGGGAAGGGCCGGTGGCGCTGCCGCTGGTGGACGCGGCCGGGTTGAGCCGGCGGGCCAGGGCGCGGGTGCCGCTGCCGCGGGCGGTGCGCCGGCTGGCCGGGCCGGCGGTGGTGCTGCTGGTCTGGCAGCTGCTCGGGAGTCTGGGGGAGATCGACTCGCGGGTGCTGGCCACGCCCAGCCAAGTGTTCGCCGCAGCCGTGGAGTTGGGGCGGACCGGGGAGCTGGCGGACAACCTGCTGGCCTCGCTGCAGCGGGTGGTCGAGGGCCTGGCGGTGGGGGTGAGCCTGGGGGTGGCGCTGGCCGTGGTGGCCGGACTGTTCCGGCTCGGGGAGGAGCTGGTGGACTCCACCATGCAGATCCTCCGGGCGCTGCCCGCACTCGGGCTGCTGCCGCTGGTGATCATCTGGTTCGGGGTGGGGGAGGAGCCCAAGGTCGTGCTGGTGGCCTTCGCCAGTGCCTTCCCGGTCTACGTGAACACCTACGCCGGAATCCGGGGCGTGGAGCAGAAGTTGGTGGAGTCGGCCCGGGTGCTCGGGCTCGGGCGGGCCGCGCTGGTGCGGCACGTGGTGCTGCCGGGGGCGGTGCCCGGCTTCCTGGTGGGGCTGCGGTTCGCGCTGACCAGTGCCTGGCTGGTGATGATCATCGCGGAGCAGCTGAACGCCACCAGTGGGATCGGCTACCTGATGAACCAGGCCCAGGCCTGGTACCGCACCGACATCATCGTGCTCGGCCTGCTGATCTACGGCCTGCTGGGCCTGACCGCCGACGCGATCGTCCGACTGCTCGAACGCCGGCTGCTCGGCTGGCGCCGCGGCTTCGACGGCGCCTGAAGGGAGTGAGACCGATGACCGCGACCACGGTCGAGGACGAGATCGCCGTCCTGGGTGAGGGGGTGGGCCGCTCCTTCGAGGGGCGGGAGGTGCTGGCCGGGGTCGAACTCCGGCTCAGGAGAGGGGAGTTCCTGGCGCTGCTCGGGCGCAGCGGCTCCGGCAAGAGCACCCTGCTGCGGGCGCTGGCCGGGCTGGATCCGGAGTACACCGGGCGGTTGCTGGTGCCGCAGCGGCGCTCGATGGTGTTCCAGGATCCGCGCCTGCAGCCGTGGAAGCGGGTGCTGGACAACGTGGTGCTCGGCCTGCCCGGCCCGCGGGCCGGGGCCCGGGCGCGGGGGCTGGCGGCGCTGGCAGAGGTGGGCCTGGCCGACCACGCCAAGGACTGGCCGATCACCCTCTCCGGTGGCGAGGCGCAGCGGGTGGCGCTGGCCCGGGCGCTGGTGCGGGAGCCCGAACTCCTGCTGCTGGACGAGCCGTTCGGCGCGCTGGACGCGCTGACCCGGATCCGGATGCACGCCCTGCTGCGCGAGCTCTGCCGCAAGCACCGGCCGGCCGTGCTGCTGGTCACCCATGACGTGGACGAGGCCCTGCTGCTGGCCGACCGCGTCCTGGTGCTCACCGACGGCCGGCTCGGGCCGGACCACCCGGTGGAGCTGGCCGGCCAACGGCACCGCACCGACCCGGAGTTCGCCGCCCTGCGGACCACCCTGCTGGCCGAACTCGGCGTGGCAGAGGACACCCCGCACGCCTGAACCCGATACCGACCGATACCGACCGAAGACCGGAGCACACCGCCGATGAGCGCATCCCGACGCCGCCTGCACTTCAACCTGTTCATCCACGACACCGGCCACCACGAGGCCTCCTGGCGGCTGCCGGAGTCCGATCCGCTGGCCAACCTCGACCTCGGCCACTACCAGCGGCTGGCCCGGCGGGCCGAACAGGCCCGGTTCGACTCGGTCTTCCTGGCCGACAGCCCCTCGCTCTGGGGCGATCCGGGACGGCGGCCGAGCGGCAGCCTGGAGCCGACGGTGCTGCTGACGGCGCTGATCGGGGTGACCAGCCGGATCGGGCTGATCGCCACCGCCTCGACCAGCTACAACGAGCCGTACAACCTGGCCCGGCGGTTCGCCTCGCTGGACCACCTCTCGGGCGGGCGGGCCGGGTGGAACATCGTGACCACGGCCGGGGACGCCGCCGCGCGCAACTTCGGCCTGGACGCGCAGCCCGCGCACGCCGAACGGTACGAGCGGGCGGCGGAGTTCCTGGACGTCTCGGCGCTGCTCTGGGACAGCTGGGCGGACGACGCGATCGTGGCCGACAAGGCGCGCGGGGTGCACGCCGAGGCCGACCGGGTGCGTCCGATCGCGTACCTCGGCAAGCACTTCCGGGTGGCCGGGCCGCTGAACGTGCCGCGCTCCCCGCAGGGCCACCCGCTGCTGGTGCAGGCCGGATCGAGCGAGGACGGCAAGGAGTTCGCGGCCCGGTACGCGGAGGCGGTGTTCACCGCGCAGCCGACGCTGGAGGAGGGGCTTGCCTTCTACGCCGACGTGAAGCGGCGGGCCGCGCTGGCCGGTCGGGACCCGGAGCTGCTGAAGGTGCTGCCGGGCATCGTGCCGGTGATCGGGGATACCGAGGCCGAGGCAAGGGAGTTGGAGGCCGAGCTCGACCGGCTGATCCAACCCGAGTACGCCCGGGTGCAGTTGGCCGCCGTGCTCGGGGTCGAGCCGGAGAGCCTGCCGCTGGACCGGGAGTTGCCCGCCGACCTGCCGGAGGAGGAGCAGATCGAGGGTGCCAAGAGCCGGTACACGCTGATCGTCGAGCTGGCCCGCCGCGAGAAACTGACGGTGCGTCAGTTGATCGGACGCCTCGGCGGCGGTCGCGGGCACCGGACCTTCGCCGGCACCGCCGAGCAGGTGGCCGACACGATCGAGCACTGGTTCCGGGCCGGGGCGGCCGACGGGTTCAACGTGATGCCCGCCGTGCTGCCCTCCGGGTTCGAGACCTTCGCCGACCGGGTGGTGCCGATCCTCCAGGAGCGCGGCCTGTTCCGCACCGAGTACGAGGGCGCGACCCTGCGCGAGCACTACGGCCTGCCGCGCCCGGCCGGGGCGCGTGGTACCCGGGTACTACAGGCCCGGTGATGATCAGCCCCCGGTACCACGGATCGCGCCGCTCCCGCTCCTAGCCTGGGCGGGAGCGGCGGCCGGAGCGACCGGCCCGTGGAGCGTGAGGGCGAGCGATGATCGAGGCGCACCAGTTGACCAAGCGGTACGGGGAGAAGACGGCCGTGGACCGGCTGGACTTCACCGTCAAGCCGGGGACGGTCACCGGCTTCCTCGGGCCCAACGGGGCCGGCAAGTCGACCACGATGCGGATGATCGTCGGCCTGGACGCGCCGACCGCCGGCTCGGTGCGGGTCAACGGCAAGCGGTACGCCGAGCACGCCGCCCCGCTCCAGGAGGTCGGCGCGCTGCTCGAGGCCAAGTCGATCCACCCCGGGCGCACCGCGTACAACCACCTGCTGGCCCAGGCGCACACGCACGGCATCCCGCGCGGCCGGGTGGACGAGGTGATCGAGCTGACCGGCCTGCAGTCGGTGGCGAAGAAGCGGGCCGGGGCGTTCTCGCTCGGGATGGGCCAGCGCCTCGGCATCGCCGCCGCGCTGCTCGGCGACCCGGCCACCGTGATGCTGGACGAGCCGGTCAACGGGCTCGACCCCGAGGGCGTGCTCTGGATCCGCAACCTGCTCACCTCGCTGGCGGCGGAGGGACGGACGGTCTTCGTCTCCTCGCACCTGATGAGCGAGGTCGCGCTGGTGGCCGACCACCTGATCATCGTCGGCCGCGGCCGGCTGCTGGCCGACACCACCGTGCAGGAGCTGGTCCGCCAGGCGGGCGGCGACGTGGTCAAGGTGGCCAGCGCCGACCCGGCCAAGCTGCGCGGGGCGCTGGCCGGCGCCGGGGTGGAGATCACCGGCGAATCCGGCTCGGAGGAGCTGCTGGTCACCGGCCGCACCGCCCGCGAGATCGGCACCGCCGCCGCCGAGCACGGCATCGCGCTGTACGAACTCGCCACCCGCACGGTCTCCCTGGAGGAGGCGTTCATGGAGCTGACCCGGGACGCCGTCGAGTACCACGGCACCACCACGACCACCGAGACCCTGAGGAGCGCGGCATGAGCACCCTCGCACCGAGCCCGACCGCCCCCGCCGCCGAGACCCGCCCGGCCCGCCCGGTGTACAAGGTCACCGCCGCGCGCGTGGTCCGTTCCGAGTGGGCCAAGCTCTGGTCGCTGCGGTCCACCTGGATCACCCTGGGCCTCGCGCTGGTCTTCCTGATCGCCTTCGGCCTGATCGCCGCCGCCCAGTTCAAGTCCCGGCTGGATTCGGGCCGGCACATGGACCGCGACTTCGCCGACGCCACCACCCTCAGCCTCTCGCTGTTCGGCACCAACTTCGCCCAGCTCGCGCTCGGCGTGCTGGGCGTGCTGATCTCGGCCGGCGAGTACTCGACCGGCATGATCCGCTCCACCCTGGCCGCCGTGCCGCGCCGGCTGCCGGTCCTCTGGGCCAAGGCGGGCGTGTTCGGCGTGATCGCCCTGGTGCTCGCCACCGTCGGCGTGTTCGTCGCCTTCCTCACCGACACCGGCATCCTGGACGGCACCCGGGCCGCGATGACCCTCTCCAGCGCGGGGGCGGTGCGCGGCCTGTTCGGCGCGAGCGTCTACCTGGCCCTGGTCGGGGTGATCGGGGTCGCGCTGGGCGCGCTGCTGCGCTCGGTGGCCGGCGGCATCTCGGTGCTGGTGGCCTCGCTGATGCTGGTGCCCGGGCTGGTCTCGCTGCTGCCGACCGACTGGCAGAGCCACATCGCGCCCTACCTGCCCAGCCACGCGGGGGAGGCGATGTTCGCGCTCACCCACGACGCGAGCACGCTCTCGCCGGCGGCCGGGCTGGGCGTCTTCCTGCTCTGGACGGTGGCGGCGCTGGCCGGTGCGGCGGTCCGCCTGGTGCGGACGGACGTCTGAGCGCCGTCTCGCTGACGTCTGACCGAGGTCTGACGGGTTGCTCAGGAAGGTCTGAGAGACTCCGGTGCGGTGCCCGGGCGGTCCGGGTGCCGCACCGTTCCCTTTTCCGACGCTCCCCTTTCGAACGGCAGGTGAGGACCGTGCGCCACCCCGAGCCCCTGGCCGATCCGCTGCCCGGGCACCCGGTCTTCGCGCGGCTGGCCCAGCTCGGCCAGCGCGTCCGGCAGGCCGACCGGGCCCGGCCCTGGGCGCTGGACGCTGCCGTGGTCGGCCTGGTGGTCCTGCTGTTCTGCCTGCCGGACCTCTTCCACGGCGGGGTGGAGGGCCCGCGCGAGCACCGGTTGCACTTCGCCAGGCTGCCGCTCGGCGCGATGCTCGCGCTCCAGGCGGGGCTGGTGCTGCCGCTGCTCTGGCGGCGGCGCCGGCCCACGGCGGCGTTCGCGGCCGTGATGGCCGTCTTCCTGCTGCAGTGGTCGCTGGGCGCCGCGCTGCGGGCGGACGTGGCCCTGCTGTTCGCGCTCTACAGCCTGGCCCTGCACGGGCGGTTGCGGCACCTGGCCTGGGCCTGCGCGGCGATGGTCGCGGCCGCCGGGCTGGTCGCCGTGGAGGTGTCCTCCGGGCTGCCCGTCGGCGACGCGCTGTTCTTCCTGGGCAGCGCCGCCACGGCGGCCGTGGCGCTCGGCATCGCGGTGCGGATCCGGCGGGCCCAGCTGGCCGGCCTGCGCGAACGGGCGGCCCGGCTGGAGATCGAGCGGGACCAGCGCAGCCGGCTGGCCGCCGTCACCGAGCGGACCCGGATCGCCCGCGAGATGCACGACATCCTCGGCCACAACCTCTCGGTGATCGTCACCCTCGCCGACGGCGGCGCGTACGCGGCCCAGGCCGCACCCGAACGCGGCCGGGAGGCGCTGCTGCTGATCGGCGACACCAGCCGCCAGGCGCTCGGCGAGCTGCGGCGGGTGCTCGGCGTGCTGCGGGACCAGGGCGAGGAGAACGCCGAGTTCACCCCGCAGCCGGGCCTGGCCGAGCTCGACGGGCTCTGCGCGCGGATCCGCGCGGCCGGCCCGCAGGTGGTCTACTCGGTGACCGGCGGGCTGGCCGGCCTGGACCGGGGCGTGGAGCTGATGGCGTACCGGATCGTGCAGGAGTCGCTGACCAACACCCTCAAGCACGCCGGCCCCGAGACCCGCGCGCAGGTCTCCCTCACCGTGGAGGGCAGCCGACTGCGGGTGCGGGTCCGCGACAGCGGCCCGGCGGCTGCCTCCGTTCCGGCTCCGGCGGAGTGGGAGCCGGAGCCGGCACCCGCACGGGAGGTGCACGAGGGGCATGGGCTGGCCGGGATCCGCGAGCGGGCGGCCCTGTACGGCGGCACCGTCGTGGCGGGCCCGGCACCCGGCGGCGGCTGGGCGGTGGAGGCCGTGCTCGCCCTCGCATCCGGCACGCGCGAGGCCGCTGACGCTTCCCAGGCCGTTGACGGCACCGACACCCCCGACACCCCCAATGTCTCCGGCACCTCCGTACCGATGGGCAGCCTCACGTGACCACCCTGCTGATCGTCGACGACCAGCCGCTGCAGCGGTACGGCTTCCGGATGCTGCTGGAGAGCCAGCCCGACACCGAGGTGGTCGGCGAGGCCGCGCACGGGGCCGAGGCGGTGCGGCTCGCGGCGGAGCTGCGGCCGGACGTGGTGCTGATGGACATCCGGATGCCCGGGATGGACGGCATCGAGGCCACCCGCAGGATCGTGGCCACCGGCGGGCGGTCGCGGATCCTGGTGCTGACCACCTTCGACCTTGACGAGTACGCGCACGCCGCGCTGCGCGCCGGGGCCAGCGGCTTCCTGCTCAAGGACGCCCGCCCGGAGGAGCTGCTGGCCGGGATCCGCGCGGTGGCCGGCGGGGACGCCGTGGTCGCTCCCGCCGTCACCCGGCGGCTGCTCGACGCCTACGCCCACCACCTGCCGGTCCGCGCCCCGGGCGCCGAGCCGGTGGCCGACGGTCGGCTGGCCGCCCTGACCGACCGCGAGCACGAGATCCTGGTCGCGGTCGGCCGGGGCTGGAGCAACACCGAGATCGCCGAGCGGCTGGTCCTCGCCGAGTCGACCGTCAAGACGCACGTCGGCCGGGTGATGGCCAAGCTCGGCGCCCGGGACAGGGTGCAGGCCGTCATCTTCGCCTACGACTGTGGCCTGGCCCGGCCCAATCCACCGCTGTGACCGGCGGGGTGGCGGTCAGCTCAACTGCCAGTGCTGGAGGGCGGATCCGGTGTCGGGCTGCTGGGTGACGAGGGCGCCGTCGGTGGTGGCGGCGGTGGTGAGGAGCAGGCCGCTCTTCTTGGAGGTGATGGTGTAGCCGCCGCCGGTCAGTGGGGTGAGGGTCCAGTGCTGGTTGTCGGCGTTCGTGCAGGTCCACTGGATGACGGCGGCGCCGGCGGTGGTGGAGCCGCCGTTGACGTCGACGCAGAGGTGGGAGGCCCCGTTGGTCAGGGTGTAGCTGCCGTCGGGGTTGGGGGTGAACTGCCACTGCTGGTTGGGGCCGCCGTGGGTGGTCCAGGTGATGAGCTGGGTGCCGGTGGTGGTGGAGGAGGCCGGGTCGTCGAGGGCGGTGGCGCCGGTGGTGAGGACGTGGGTGCCGGCCAGGCCGCCGGGGGCGTAGGCCTCGAACTCGTAGAGCGAGTAGCCGTAGCTGGTGCCGCGTTGGGTGGCGTAGAGGCGGAGGTAGCGGCCGGAGCCGGAGAGGCCGCTCAGGTCCTGGGTGCCGCCGGTGCCGGTGGTGGTGGAGTAGATGGTGGTCCAGGAGGTGCCGTCGGCTGAGGTCTGGAGCTGGAAGGCCTTGCCGTAGGCGGCCTCCCAGCGGAGGACGACGCGGCCGATCGCCTGGGTGGAGCCGAGGTCGACCTGGAGCCACTGCGGGTCGCTGTACGCGCTGGACCAGCGGGTGGTGCCGTCGCCGTCGGTGGCTGCGCTGGGCGGGAAGTTGGGGGTCTCGGTGCTGGAAGCCGTGGTCGGGTGGTTGCGGGCCAGGTTGCCGGGCTGGGTGAGGCCGGGCCAGGCCGGGTTGTGGCCGACGGCGGTGACGATCGGGGTGAAACCCGCGTACGTGGCAGCGGGCTTGGGGGAGCCCCAGGTCTGCTGGGCGAGGCCGCGGAGCGGGTACATCAAGCCGGCCGCGATCTGGTCCTCGGTCTCGGCGGTGGGGTTGTCGCACCAGACGTGGATCAGTGAACCCGGGTTCTTGGACGGGTCGTTGAGGGTGTTGGAGCCCTGGAAGAGATCGGGCGTCCAGGTCTCGTACATCCACTGGGTGTCGGGCTTGGCGCCGCCGAGCACGTAGTAGGTCGGCGTCCAGGACTCGTTGGCGACGATGTGCCCGGCATTCACCAACTGCTGGGGCGTGAGGCCGTAGTTGTACCAGTACTCGACGGTGATGTCGGCGTTGGGGGCGATGGTGCCGTCGCCGGCCTTGATGCCGTCGTTCCACATCCGGGTGGTCTTGCCGCCGGCGCGGACGAGGGCGTCGGACCAGTTGACGAAGCCGTAGTAGGTGTCCTTGGCGGTGGCGTTGGCGCCGTAGTGGGCCCGGGCGTAGCTGAGCAGTTGGGGGTACTGGGTGTAGTCGGTGACGTACTCGTCGGCGCCGATGTGCCAGTAGGAGGCGGGGAAGAGGGGGAGGTACTCGGTGATCAGGTCCTTGATGAGGGTGTAGGAGCCGGGGAGGGAGAGGTCGATGAACTCGTCGCTGACGGTGCCGGAGCTGTTCTTGAGCTTGAGCTCGGGGTGGGCGGCGAGGATGGCGTTCATGTGCCCGGGGGTGTCGATCTCGGGGACGATGGTGACGTGGTACTTCTGGCCGAGCGCCACCAGCTCGGCGATGTCCTGCTTGGAGTAGTGGTCGGTGGAGACGATCTCCGGGTGGGTGGAGCTCTCCAGGCGGAAGCCGAAGGTGTCGGAGAGGTGGAAGTGGAAGTAGTTGAGCTTGAGGTAGGCGAGCTCCTTGATGTGCTGCTTGATCCACGGCACGGTGAAGAACTTCCGCCCCTGGTCGATCATCAGCCCGCGCTCGGCCTTGGCCGGCCAGTCGACGGCCGTTCCGGCGGCTATCGAGCTTGACTGGTGCAGCAGTTGGAGGATGGTCCGGGTGCCGTTGAAGGCACCGGTGTCGGTTGCGGCCTGCACGGTGATGGAGGGGCCGACCGTCATGCGGTAGCCCTCGGCGGGCAGTGAGCCGTCGTTGAGGGTGAGGGCGATGTCGCCGGGGGAGGCGGTGCCGGTGACGACCTGGACGGTGCGGCCTTCGAGGGTGCTCAGGTCGTCGGCGAACGTGGCGGCGTCGGTGGCGAGTTGGGTGCTGTACGCGGGGTCGACGGCTATGCGAGTGGTGCTGGTGAAGGTGAACGTGCCGGTGGCGGCGGTCCATTGGCGCAGGGCGGGGACGGTCTGGGGCGGCGCGGTGGCGGCGGTGGCCGGGGTGGACACGGTGGGCAGGGCGAGGGTGGCGGCGGCGCAGGCCGCGGCGAAGATGAGCCGGAACAGGCGCAAGAGGTCTCCCTGGGACGCTCGGAGCGGCTGAACGATCGGGTGCGGGATCAGCGGGCAGTGGTCAGCGGTACGTGTGCTGCTCATGACACTGGTGTGGACCAGTGGGCGCTCTGCTCGATGATGACTGGTGTCTGCGCGGTGATGCAAGATGTCGAAGGGTTTCGATCAGAAACGTGAACGGTGAGTGTGAGGCGGTTGCTTGCCGGACGCCTTACCGCCGCCGCCGCCGTTGCGCGGCAGTACGACGGCCAACCGCGCGCCGCCCGTCGGGCTCTCGGCGACGGTGATCCGCCCGTGGTGCGCGTGGACGATCTCGCGGGCGATGGCCAGGCCCAGACCGGAGTTCCCGGTGCCGCGGCCGCGGCTTTCGTCCAGCCGTACGAACCGGTTGAAGACCCGTTCCCGGTCCTCGGCCGGGATGCCGGGCCCGTCGTCGTCCACATCGATCGTGACGGCGTCGGTGGTGGCCGCCGCTGTCACCACGACCCTGGTCCGGGCATGGCGGACGGAGTTGTCGACGATGTTCCGGAACAATCGCTCCAGGTGGCCCGGATCGCCGACGACGGCGGTGTCCGGGGCGATGTCGAGATCGATGCGCACGGGATGCGCCGGATGCGTCGAGGACCGGATCTCCTCGAGGAGCCCGCCCAGATCGACGGAGCGCTGCTGCGTCGCGAGCCGACGGTCATCTGCCTTGGCGAGCACCAGGAGTTGCTGGATGAGTGCCTCCAGACGCTGCGACTGCTCGACGGCACGTTCGGCGATCTTCGGCCAGGGGGCCCGGTCGGGGTGGGCCAGACCGACCTCCAAGGTGGTGCGGATGGCGGCCAGCGGGCTGCGCAGCTCGTGCGAGGCGTCGGCGGTGAAGCGGCGTTGCTGCTTCGCGGCGGCATCCAGGCGGGAGAGCATGTCGTTCATCGTCCGGGCCAGGTTGCCGATCTCGTCGTCGGTGCCCGGTTCCGGGACGCGGCGGGTCAGGTCGGCTGAGGTGATGTCGGTGACGGTGTGCCTGATCTGCTCGACCGGGCGCAGTGCCCTGCCGACGACCAGCCAGACCGTGCCGGCAGACAGCAGGAGGATGACGGGTACGCCGAACAGCAGTTGGTGGACGAAGCCTTCGTTGACCTCGCTCAGCAGTCCGCTGGGGCTGCCGGTGACGATCGTGACCGGTTGGCCGGCCACGGTGGCCTGGAGGCCGACGACGCGGACTTCGTCGGGGACCACGCCGTCCGCCGCCTTCTGTCGGACCGGCGTGCCGGTGCCCGGCGGGAGCGTGTACACGGCCGGGACGCCCGCGAGGGTGCGGGTCGCCGCCAGGACGCGGCCGTCGGCGGCGATCGCCTGCGCCTGGGCGTTCGGGTCGAGGCCGGACGGCGGCAGTGGGCTCGGCCAGGTCCCGCTCTGGCCGGATTGCGCGATCTGCTCGGCATAGGTGAGTAGTTGGCTGTCGATCGTGCGCCGGACCGAGTTCATCTGCAGCAGGTACATCAGCATGACGCCGAGCACGACGCCGGCGGTGATGGCGAGCCCGGCGATGATCGTGACGCGGGAGCGCAGCCGACGCGGTCGGGCCCGCCGGCCGGGACGCGGCGTCTTCACGCGTTGTCCTGGATGAGGTAGCCCTCGCCGCGCAGCGTGGTGATGACCGGCCGTCCGCCCGGCGGGTCGATCTTCTTCCGCAGCCGGTGGACGAGCACCTCGACCACGCCCGGTCCGCCGTCGTACGCGGCGTCCCAGCAGTGGTCGAGCAGTTCGGACTTGGAGACCGCGCGTCCGGTGTTCCGCAGCAGGTACTCCAGGACGGCGATCTCCCGGGCGGTCAGCTCCAGCAGCGCGTCGTCCCGGGTCACCGAGCGGCGGCCCGGGTCCAGGGAGAGGCCGGCGGCGGTGAGCACCGCCGGCCGCTCGCGCAGTCCGCGCCTGGTCAGCGCCCGCAAGTGCGCGAGCAGCACCGGGTAGGAGAACGGCTTGGTGAGATAGTCGTCCGCGCCGACGTCGAGCCCTTCGGCGTGGTCGAGGTCCTCGTCCATCGCGGTGAGCATCAGGATCGGGGTCCAGATCCCGTCCTTGCGCAGCTGTTCGCAGACCTGGTAGCCGTTGAGGCCGGGCAGCATCACGTCGAGGACGATGACGTCCCAGGACGCCTCCCGGGCCAGCCACAGCCCGGTCTCCCCGGTCTCCGCCGGCACCACGACGTAGCCCTCCTGCTCGAGTCCCCAGGTGAGGGATTCGGCCATGGCCGGCTCGTCTTCGACCACCAGGATCCGCATGGGTTCAGTCCTTCCCGATCGATACCGTAGCCCACTCGGGGCGCGGCGCTTCGGCTTCGTCGGTCCCGGTCGGCTTGATGCGCAGCAGGCGGGTGGCTCGGTTCGGCAGCCACCAGTTGGCCGTGCCGAACAGGGAGACCAGGGCCGGCAGCAGGAGCATCCGGACCACGACCGCGTCCAGGACGACACCCGCGGCCAGTCCGGCGGCGATCTGGCGCACGGTGATGTCGTTCGCCGTCGACAGCGCGGCCAGGGCGAAGAACAGGATCAGCGCCGCGCTGGTGACCAGCCGTCCGGTCCGGGACACCCCCTCGACGATGCCCTGGTGCGTCGATCGGGCCCGGTCGTAGCCCTCCCGGACGCGGGCGAGGATGAAGACCTCGTAGTCCATCGACACGCCGAACAGGAAGCCGAAGATCAGCACTGGGGCCAGGCGGTCGATCGCGCCGTAGGAGTTGGTGCCCCACAGCGCATGCATCCCGAGGCCGTGCTGGAATACCAGGACCAGGAGGCCGTAGGAGGCGGCGACCGACAGCATGTTCAGCAGCACGGCCTTGGCCGGCAGCAGGATCGACCTCATCCCGCGAGCCAGCAGCAGGAACGTCACCACGGCCACGATGCCGAACAGCAGCGGGAACGATCCGTACGTGGTCTGCACCAGGTCGACGTTCAACGCGCCGTCGCCGCCGACCAGCGCGCCGGGCGGCACGGTGGCACGGATGTCGGTCAGCGAGGTGCCGCCGCTGTCCGTCCCGATCTCGTGCCGCGGGATCGCGATCACCATGCCGGTGCCGGTGCCGTTCCAGCCTGGGCCGGTCGGGGCGACCGCTCCGTACAGGCTCGACACACGGTCCAGGGAGTCGACCGTGGCAGCGGCCTGCGACGCGTCGGGGACCCGGATCGGCACCGCCGTCAGAGTGCCGCTCGGGAAACCGTCAGCCGTCAGCGCGTGCAGTCCGTCGGTGTAGGAGCCGGCGGAGGCCAGCGCGGCGGTCGTCGGCTGCGCGATGTTGATCGTCGCGGCGGTCCCGGCCAGGCCGATGAGGATCCCCAGGCCGAGCACGGCGGCGGCGACCCGGTGCCGGATGACCTGCCCCGACCACCACGTCCAGAACCGGCCGGGGCTCCCGGACCTGCGGCGGCGCGGCCAGTCGGCCTTCGCGCCGATCTTCGACAGGACCACCGGCAGCAAGGTCAGGGCGACGAGCGTCGCGGTCGACGGGATGAACAGCCCTGAGACGCCGATCCCGCGCACCAGCGAGTTCGGGACGACGACCAGCGCGCACAGGCCGAGGGAGGCCACGATCCCGCTGAACCACACCGAGTGCCCGGCGCGCTTCATCGCCACGCGCACCGCCTCGTCGTTGCCACGTCCCGCCGCGCGCTCCTCCCGCCACCGGGTGACGACCAGCAGCGAGTAGTCGATCGACAACCCGAGACCGAGCAACGCGACGATGTACTGGACCGACGGGCCGATCGGAGAGGACGCCGGCATCACATACGTCAGGGCGTAGATCAGCAGTTGCATCGTCAGCACCGAGACAAGCGCCATGATCAGCGGCAGGAACGCCAGGAACGATCCGAACACCCAGGCCAGCACGGCCAGCGCGCCGAGCGCGCCGATGATCAGCTCGTTGAGGACGCTGGAGTTGGCCTGCTGGCTCTGGTTCCCGGCCTCCAACGCCTTCTGGCTGGTGCCGTGGACGGCCAGTCGCGGCGCGGCCGTCCTCGCCGCCGCCGTCAGCTCGTCGACCGTCTCCGGGCTCATGTCATCGCCCTGATGCGGCGGATAGGCCAGGACGATCGTGCTGGTCCCGTTCGTCCCGACCAGATTCCTGCTGCCGGTCGAGGCGTAGGAGACGACGCGCAGCGTCGGAGCGGCCTTGGCGAGCGCCGCGTCCACGGCCTTCAGCTGCGCCTGGACACCTGGCGAGGCGACCCGCTGCCCGGCCGGTGCATCGAGCACCAGCACGCCCGGGTCCTCGGTCGCCCCGCCGTACTCCTTCGCTATTCGCACGTTCGCGTGGTACGCGGCCGTGTTCAGGTGCGTCCCGGGCTGCAGGCGGCTCGACACCGACGGCGCCACCACGACACCGACGACTGTGATCACCAGCCAGGCCAGTCCCACCAGCCCACGGTGTCTCAGCAGAAACCCGCTGATCCTGTCCATGGTTCCCTCCGAGGTAGAAGTTCGGACTTCGCTCGAAAGGTAGGGAGCAGCGGCTTACCGGACGCTTTCAGAGAGCGCGGTCCGGACCGGCGACGGCCGCTCGCGGGCCCCGCCCGGTGGTCAGGCTCGGGTGGCGTCGAGGGCCGCGCGGGTCAGTGTGGTGGCGGTGTGGACGGCGCTGGCGATCGCGTCCTCGGGCGGGAGCCCGAGCAGGTCGGTGAGGGTGAACAGGGCCTCGGCACTGATCACGACGGTGAGGTCCCGTTTGAGCTGGGCCAGGGCGGCGGGGTCGGTGCCGGGGGAGTCCGCGACCGGAGCGAGGGCGTGGTCGATGAGCCCGAGCCGGAGTGCGGGGCGGGTGACGGTGCCGTCGGGTCTGGTGATGGTGGCCGCGATCATGGCCCGGACGGCGCCCTGGTAGGTCAGTACCTGCCGCAGCAGGTGCTCGGTGGCGGCGGCGACGCGCTCCACCGGATCGGTGGAGCCGGCCACCGCGCGCAGCGCTTGCTCCGGCGTGGGCCACTCGCCGGCCATCGACTCCTGGAGCAGGCTGGCCAGGTCGGGAAAGTACCGGTAGGCCGTGGCCTCGGAGACCAGGGCCGCCTTGGCGACCTCCGGCATCGTCACCTCGCGCCCACTACGCATCAGTTCGACCGCGGCGGCCACGATCGCGGCGCGGGTGCGCAGCTTCTGGTTGACGCGCCCGCCCGCGCGCTGGGGTGTCACCGGTTCGCTCCTCTGCATGCCGTCATGGTAGCAAGCGGACTCCAATGATGAGAGTGCACTTGCACGAGTAGATGTGAGCGCTCTATATTCATGAAAGTCAGCTCTCACGAAGTGGTGGAGGATTTGGCCATGGAAGCAGTCGTCTCCGTCGTTCCTCCTGGTGGCGGTGAGGTCATCGACCTGGACCGGGCTCGGATCCGAATCCTGGAGGACGGCCGCACCACAGGGCACAGGCTCGGCATCGCCGAGATCACTATCCCGCCCCACACTGAGGGGCCGCCCCAGCACCGGCACGCCCGGCACGACGAGGGCTTCTACGTGCTCTCCGGCACCGCCAGGTTCACCGTCGGCCGGGACGTGCACGAGGCGCCCGCCGGGACGCTGGTCATGGTCCCGCCCGGCGCCCCGCACACCTTCGCCAACCCCGGCGACCAGCCCCTGGTCATGGTCAACACGTTCACCCCTGACCTGTACGTCCAGTACTTCCGGGACCTTCGCGACATGGTCGCCGCCGGCCGCCCCATGACCCCGCAGAACATCGCGCAGGTCATGGAGCGCTACGCCACCACCCCGCACACCGAGCAGAAGGAAGCCGTCCCCATGACCGTCTCCGCCCCCGCCACCACGACCCGCACCATCGACCTGCCCCACGGACCGGCCGTCACCGTCCAGGAGTTCGGCGAGAACCGCGACGGCACCGCCGTGCTGGTGCTGCACGGCGGCGCCGGACCGGGCTCCATGGCCGGCTTCGCGGCGGAGCTGGCCCGGCACGCCCACGTGGTCGTGCCGACCCACCCCGGCTTCGACGGCACCTCCCGCCCCGAGGGCGTCGACACGATCGCCGACCTCGCCTCCGTCTACCTCGACCTCATCGACGAACTCGGGCTCGACGGCGTGCTGGTGATCGGCAGTTCGGTCGGCGGCTGGATCGCCGCCGAGATGGGACTGCGCGACACCCGCCGCCGGATCAGCGCCCTGGCCCTGCTCGGCGCCACCGGCATCACCCCCGAGCCTCCGCTGGCCATCGCCAACCCCGCCGAGCTGGGCCCGGCCCGTACCCTCGAGCTCTCCTTCCACAACCCCGCCCTGCGGCCCGACCCCGCCTCGTTCAGCGAGGAGCAGAGGTCCGCCGTCGCCGCCAACCAGCGCACCCTGGCCGTGTACGCGGGCGACCCGTTCTGCCACGACCCCAAGCTCCGCTCCCGCCTGCACCGCGTCACCGTCCCGGTCCTGGTGCTCGCGGGCGAGCAGGACGGCATCGTCCCGCTGGAGTACGGGCGCGCCCTGGCCGACTCCTTCCCTCACGCCGTCTTCCACCCGGTGCCCGAGGCCGGTCACTTCCCGCACATCGAGCAGCCCGGTGTCGTCCTCGCCGCCCTCGCCGACTTCGTCGCCACCGACGTCAAGCCCGACGGCGAGTGACCTGGCAGTAGTCGGCAACGGGCCGACCGTGGACGCCTGCTCGCTGCGCGGTTGGCCTCAGCCGGCCCAGGTCTGTTGTCCCTGCGGCGTTGTAGAGGCGGAGGGAACCGTCAGCGACGAGGCGGTCCTTGCCGCAGGTGGCCCACCCGTTGGCGTGGCCGGGGAGCCTGTCGAGGGCCGTGCGACAAGCCCGGGATCGACGACAGGATCACCGGGAAGCGCGCTCCGAAGCTCGTGGTGCAGCCGGTGCACGCCCGGGTGGTTGCCTCGGCCGTCGTCGCCCCGCCGAACTCCAGTCCCGTCGAGATCAGACCGACGGCCAGGCCGGCGGCCCCGATGCCGATACCGAGGCCGCCGGCCCGGGGGCGTCAGTGCTGCAGGATCTCGGCCTGGTAGCCGCCGCAGCCGTTGGTGGAGTACATCGAGGAGATCCACCACCCGGCCGGGACGGTCGAGTTGGCGCAGACGTTGATGCCGTTGAACAGGCTGTTGGTGATGACCTCGATCAGGTGGCCGCCGCAGCCGCTCGCTGACCGGGCGGAGGTGATCACGTAGCCGGGCGGGATCGGCGAGTCGCCGCAGACGTTGACACCCGGGAAGGGCGTGGCCAGGTTCTCGGACAGAGTGCCGCCGCAGCCGTTGGTCTGCTGTTCGGCCGTGATCACCCAGCCGGCCGGGACGGTGGAGTTCGCGCACACGTTGATGCCGTTGAAGAGCTGGTTGGTGATCGTCTCGCCGAGGTGGCCGCCGCAGCCGTTGCCGGCCGACTTCGCGATGATCACCCAGCCCGCAGGGAGGGTGGAGTCGGCGCACACGCCTATCCCGTTGAAGAGCTGGTTGGTGATGGTCCCGCCGAGGTGGCCGCCGCAACTGTTGGTCTGCTGTTCGGCCGTGATCACCCAGCCGGTCGGGACGGGGGAGTCCATGCAGATGCCGACGCCAGGGTAGGCGATGCGGAGCGTGGCGCCCAGGTGGCCGCCGCAGCCGGCGCCGGCCTGCTCGGAGACGATCACGTAGCCGTCCGGGATCGGGGAGTCGGCGCAGATGCCGATGCCGTCGAACGGCGGCTGGACGGTCAGCTCCAGGTAGCCGCCACAGCTGTTGCCGGCGTACTCGGAGACGATCACCTGGCCGGGCGGGACGGGCGAGTTGCCGCAGATCGTGACGGCCGAGGCGGGAGCGGCGAACGCCACCACCCCGCCCGCGAGGACGGCCAGGACGGCGACGAGGCGTCCGAGCCAGTGTGCGATGGGTTTCATGTGGTCTCCCGGAGGGGTGGACGGGCGGCGCGGCCGCGGTTCGGGCGGACGGGACGGGCGGACGGGACCGGTGGTGCGCCTGTGGGTCCGGCGGTCCCGGTGCGCCCACCACAGTGGCGGTCCTGCCGACCGCGGCCAACACCGTCGCGACTCGGACAAACAATTGCGGAAAAAGATCACCCTCTGGTCATCGGCCGGGTTGCTGCGGAGAATCGCGTCCGGACAATCAATCGACGGGAAGCCGCAGCACGGGGGAGGGCGCCGGTGGGCCGCAGGCAACGGAGTCTGGACCCGGAGGCGGGGCCGGTCGCGGAGTTCGCCCTGCGGCTGCGCGCCCTGCGGGAGCAGGCCGGCACCCCGACCTTCGCCGCGATGAGCCGCCGGGTGCACCACTCGACCACGGTCCTCTCGGAGGCGGCGGGCGGATCGGACCTGCCGACCTGGGCGACCGTCGAGGCCTTCCTGGAGGCGTGCGGCGAGTCCGACCCCGGCCCGTGGCGTGACCACTGGGAGCGGGCCCGCGACGCCTTGGGCGAGCCCGTGCCCCCGGCGGACAGGCCCACGGAGGAGCCGGCCACCGCCGGGCCGCCCGGCCCGGTCACCGCTCTGCCATCCGGCTCGGCCGGCTCGGTGGCGACCGCCCCTCGGTGGTGGGCCACCCGCGCCGCTGCCGCCGCGGCGGCGCTGGTCGTCGGCCTCACCGCAGGCCTGCTGGCGGGGCGTCAGTTACCGCGCGACAGCGGGGCGCCGACCGCCCTGCGGCCGGGGCCGTCGCGGGCGCTGCCGACCGTCGTGGTCGTCCCGGCGCCCGTACCGCCGCCCTGGCCGGCGGCCGGCTCCGGCTGTGACGCCCGCACCCACTGGGTGTACCAGTACGACCACGCGTACCAGGGGCAGGTCTACACCCTGCTCGCCCGCCCCGACGGCACGCCCGCCGCCACCGCCGTCACGCTGACCTGGGGCGCCTGGCGCTGGCAGCAACCGGTGACGGTGCAGCCCGGTGTCCCGGCCCGCACCACCGGCGGCACCCTGCTGCTCTACACCAAGCTCGACACCAGCCTGCGCGACCCCCTGGTCACCGTCGACACCACCGACCCGGTCTGCGCCGCCTTCGGCACGGCCGGCCCCACCTCGGTGGCCCCCCTCTCCACCGTCGACGCCAACCAGGGCTGGACCGGCGCCGAACCCACCGCTGACACTCCGGACGCCACATCGGGTTCGGCCGGCACGTGACCGGTGATGGGGGATCGGTGGATCGGCCTCGGTGGGCTCAGGGAGCGGAGGGAGAGTCGGAGGGAGGGTCGAAGGGGTCGAGGGTGGTCTCGTACGGCTCCTCGGCACGGAGCAGGCGCAGGGTGACAGGGGTGCCGGGGGTGTCGCCGGGGGTGGTGAGGTCTTCGGGGGTGCGGACCTGGGTGGTGCCGCGGTGGGTGAGCAGGTCGCCGGTGCGCAGGCCGGCCCGGGCGGCGGGGCCGGTGGGGTCGACCCGGGTGACCAGGAGGCCGGTGCGGTCGGTCAGGCCGACGGCGGCGCGGGTGCGGCGGGCGATCCGGGCGGGTTCGAGGGTGGCGCCCCAGAGCTGGGTGGCGGTCGGGCCGGTCTGTTCGAATGAGACGAGCAACTTGCGGAGCAGGGCGGCCAGTTGATCCTGCTCCTCGGGGGTGAGGGCGGAGAGGTGGCGGTCCTCGCTGGCCAGGTGCTCGGGCGCGATCCGGTCGAACAGCTCCAGGCCGCTCTCGGTCAGCCGGACGGTGAAGCTGCGCCTGTCGGCCGGGTCGGGTTCGCGCACCACGACCCCGCGCTGTTCGAGCCGGGCCAGCCGGACGCTCACCGTGCCGGAGGTCAGCCCGAGCGAATCCATCAGCCGGGCCTGGCCGAGCTGGTAGGGCGCACCGGCCCGGCGGAGGTTGACCAGCACCTGGAAGTCGGCGGGGGTGAGGTCGAAGCCGGCGAAGACCTCGGCGAGCGCCTCGTCGAGGTGGCCGCGGACCCGGGCCAGGCGGGTGATCACGCCCACGGGCGCCACCGCGAGGTCGGGACGCTCGTGCTGCCACTGCGCCAGGATCGCGTCGACGCTGTCACGCCGCGCACTCGTCCGACCACCACCAGCGGGTCGACACCCGCACCGACCGCCCCCGCGAGATCCTGATCGTGGTCGCCAACCCGGACCGTCAGCAGCAACAACGGCTGGCCGGTCGGCTTCTGGGGCGCCGAACTCACCCACCCCTACTACGAACTGACCGAGGCCGGCTTCCAGGTCACGATCGCCTCCCCGGCGGGCGGGAGAGTGGAGCTGGACGCCCTCTCCGACCCGCGCGACCCCTCGAAGTGGTCCGCCGAGGACCTGATCACGATGGGCTTCGTCCACACCCCCGAGCTCCGCGCGCTGCTCGACCAGACCCCGGCGCTCGACCAGCTCGACCTGGGCCGGTACGAGGCGCTGCTGATCGCCGGCGGGCAGTCCCCGATGTTCACCTTCCGGGACAACAAGCCGCTCCACCAGGCCATCCGCACGTTCTGGGAGGCCGAGAGGATCGTCGCCGCCTACTGCCACGGCGTGGCCGCCCTGGTCGACTGCGAGCTCGCCGACGGCAGCGCGCTGGTCGCCGGGCGCACCGTCACCGGCTTCTCCAACACCGAGGAGGAGTACAGCGACCGCGCGGCCGGGGTGCAGATCATGCCCTGGCGCGCCGAGGACGCGCTGCGCGAGCGCGGGGCCAACTACATCAGCGCCGGCCTGTTCAAGCCCTTCGCCGTCCGCGACGGGCGCCTGATCACCGGCCAGCAGCAGTACTCCGGCCGCAAGGTCGCCCAGGCCGTCATCGCCGCCCTCGGCGTCTGACCCCAGCGAGGAGAGACACCCGCATGACCGTCGAATACATCCGCTACCGCATCGGCCCGGACCGGCGCGCCGAGTTCGAGGCGGCCTACCGCGCCGCCGCGCCGGCCCTGGCCGCCTCCGAGCACTGCCTCGACTACGAGCTGACGGAGTGCGAGGAGGAGCCCGGCAGCTACGTGCTGCGGATCCGCTGGACCTCGACCCAGGCCCACCTGGAGGGCTTCCGGCGCTCGCCGGAGTTCACCGAGTTCCTGGCCGCCGTCAAGCCCTACCTGGGCGACATCGAGGAGATGCGCCACTACCGCCCCACCGGGGTCACCGGCACCGGCCGAGGCGCCGAGCGCAGCGACCCGACGCTGTACGAGTACCTCGGCGGGGCGCCCGCGCTGGCCCGGCTGGCCGAGGTGTTCTACGCCAAGGTCGCCGAGGACGAGCTGCTCGCCCCCGTCTTCGCCGGGATGGACCCGGGCCACCCGCAGCACGTCGCGCTCTTCCTCGGCGAGGTCTTCGGCGGCCCGCCGACCTACAGCGCCGAGCGCGGCGGCCACCCGCACATGGTCTCCCGCCACCTCGGCCGGGCCCTGACCGAGCCGATGCGCCGCCGCTGGATCGGGCTCCTGGAGGACGCCGCGGACGAGGTCGGCCTGCCCGCCGACCCCGAGTTCCGGGCGGCCTTCCGCGGCTACCTGGAGTGGGGCACCCGGATGGCCCTGATGTTCTCCGCCCCCGGCGCCGACCGCGTGGTGCACACCCCGATGCCGCGCTGGGGCTGGGGGCTGCCCCCGCCGTACCGCCCCGAGGGGTGACCCCAGGGTGGTGGAGTCAGCGGCGCGCTTCGCGGCTCCACCAGCCGGTGGTCCGGTCCAGCCACTTGACCGTCTCGCTGAGCTGGTACGGCACCTCGTCCCAGTCGTACGGGTCCTCCCCGGCCGCTCGGGCGAGGACCGCTCGGGCCAGGGGCTCGAACCCGAGGGTCAGCGCCCAGATCCTGGTGCGGCGCAGCTGCTCCGGGGTCAGCTCGCCCTTGCGGGGTTCCCAGTGCTGGGAGTACAGCCAGCCGGCGTCCAGGGCGGGGTCGAAGCGCTGCGCCCGGTCCCAGCCCAGCACGCCGACCAGCCGGGTCCCGTTCCACAGCAGATTGGTGGCGTCCAACCGGCCGTGGACCAGGGTGGGTTCGGCCGGGGGCAGGTCGCGTGCGACGGTGATGCGGCGGCGGGCCTCGCGGCGCTTGGTCCAGGGCAGACGCGGCACCACCTCGCCGAGCAGCAACTCGGCCCAGGCCTCGCCGCCGACGCCCTCGTGCGGTGCGCCGAGCAGGTCGGCCAGCGGAGCGGTGTCCACCTCGCGGAGGGTGGCGAGGAGTTCGCAGAGGTGCGGCGGAGGGACGGACCTCAGCCGGTGGGGGAAGTCCCGGAAACGGTGCTGGGTCTTCTCCCCGTACAGCCAGCGCAGGGCCACTGCGGTGCGCCCGTGGGCCGTCACCACCTCGGCCAGCGGCTCCGGCACCGAGAACGGCAGGCCGAGCCGGGCCAGGCGCCGCAACAGTTCGGCCCGGCGCGGCAGTTCGGCGGCGACGGCGGGGGTCCGCGCCACCAGGACCGTGGCGGTCCCCGGCAGGAGGAGCACGTGGTAGGAGGTGCCGCGCAGCCACTCCGCCCCGAGCCAGCGGTGGCCGGGCAGCGCCGCCTCGGCGACGGCCGCCAACTCCTCGTCCGCGTACTTCTGCCAGCTGCTCATCCCAGCAGGGTAGTTCGGATCGCTGAACGGGGGGTGGAGGAGGGGGCGGGGGAGAGCGTGCGGAGGCCCGGGGTGAGACGGAGGTGGAGGGCGGCGAGCAGCAGGCAGAGGCTGGCCGTGGTGAGCCAGAGTGCGGTGGGGCCCGCGTGGGCCAGGAGTTGGGTGCCGAGGACGGGGGCGAGGGTGGCCGCGACGCCCCAGCTGGTGCCGAAGACGGCGAGGTAGCGGCCGGTGCCGCCGGGCGGGGCGAGATCGGTGACCAGGGCGTAGACCCGGCCCAGGACGAGGAGGTCGCCGAGGCTCGACACGGCGGAGGCGGCGAGCATGCCGGGGAGTGAGGGCACCGCCGCGTAGCCGAATTGGCCTGCGGCGAGCAGGAGATGGGCCAGAGCGAGGGCGGCCGGGGTGCCGAGGCGGGTGAACCGGGGGAGCCGGAGCAGGGGTTGGGCGAGCACGGTGGTGACCGCAGCGGCGGTGAACAGCAGACCGGCGTCGGCGGCGGGCAGCCCCTGGCGGGCGAGCGCGAGCGGGAGGGACACGGCGGTCTGCTGGTTGATCAGGGCGTAGGCGGTACCGGTGGCCAGCACGGTGAGCAGGGCACGGTCGCGCAAGGGTCTGATGGTGGTGGGGAGTTGGGAGTGGGTATGGCGCGGGCGGTCGCGGGGGAGGGCGAGCCGGAGCAGCAGGGCGCAGGCCAGGCAGCTGACGGCGTCGGCGGCGAAGAGCCAGCGCAGGTCCGCGCCGCCGAGCAGGGCGGCGAGCAGCCCGGCGCCCATGCCGCCCGCCGCGAGCGCCGCGCCGAGCAGGCCGAAGGTGCGGACCCGCTGCTGCTCCGGCACCGATTCGCCGATGATCGCCTGGCTCGGCGGCTCGTACAGCTCGAAGGCCAGCCCGAGCAGCACCGCTGCGGTGGCCGTCCAGAGGAGGGAGGTGGCGGCGGCGATCGCCAGCTGGGCGAGGGCGCAGCCGCCGAGGCCCAGCAGGATGGTGGTGCGGCGGCCGATCCGGTCGGCCAGGTGCCCGCCGGCGAGCCGGGACGGGATGGTGGCCAGCCCGAAGGCGGCGCTGACCAGGCCTGCGGTGGTCAGGTTCGCGCCGTGGCCGGTGCTGATCAGGGCGGTGAGGAAGGGGAGGGAGAAGGCGCCGAGGCGGTTGACCAGGCGGGCGAGGAGCAGGACGCGGACGGTGCGGGGGAGGGGTGTGGTGCGGCTGGACCGTTCGCGGCGTGCCAACGGTGGCTCCCGTCACTGGTGAATCGGATATGGTCAGTGATGAGAACGGTAGGCGCACGAAAGGTAACCGGTCAAGTGTTGTTCGACAGTCACATGCGGACCCTGCTGGACGCCTCGGTCGCGCTGGTCAACGCGCTGACCGACGGCGAGGCGCGCGGGCGCGGCTACCTCGCCCCGACGGGCGCCGAACGCGTCGAGGCCGTCCGCACCGCCCTCGCCGTCGGTCCGGACCTCGGGCCGGAGGCGGCCGACCACCTGGCCGGGACGGCCCGCGCCCTGCGCACCGTCTTCGAGGCCGTCGCCGCCGACCGCCTCGACGAGGCGGCACCCGCGCTCAACGCGCTGCTCCGCGAGACCGGTGCCCGCCCCCAACTCGACCGCACCCCCGGCGAACCCTGGCAGGTGCACTTCCACGGCGCCGACGACTCCTACGCCGTCGGCTGGAGCGCCGGCTGCGCCACCGGCCTCGCGATGGCCATCGGCGGCGACTACGCGGGCCGGCTCGGCCTCTGCGCGGCCCCGCGCTGCGATCGGGTCTACGTGGACACCTCGCGCAACGCGGGCCGTCAGTTCTGCTCGACGGCCTGCCAGAGCCGGGTCAAGGCCGCAGCGTTCCGCGCCCGGCGGGCCCCGGGCGAGGCCTGATGCGCATGTCAAGGCGCCGCCGGCCGCGGACCTCGACACCGCGGCGCACCTGCTGAAGGCGTCCGAGCAGGCGCTGGCGGCGCAGGCCGAGGCAGACAAGGTCGGCGACGCGTAGGGCGCGGAGGGGGCCGGTGGGGGCCGGTGGGCCGGCGGCCGGGAGGTCAGGTGGTGGGGCTGGTGACCACCGCGAACGGGGCGCCGAAGGGGTCGAGGAGCATGCCGATCCGGCCGACGGCGCCGGCGTCCATCGCTGGGATGATGACGGTGGCGCCGAGCTCGGTGGCGCGGGCGAGGGCGGCGTCGCAGTCCGTGACCTCGAAGTAGGGGTGCCACTCGGAGGTGGAGCCGGCGTCGAGGTTCGCCTGGGGGAGCTGCATCAGGCCGCCGTGCCTGGTCTCCGGGCCGCCGCCGGCCGGACCGGCGATGGTGTAGACGAGGCCGTTGCCGAGCGGGTTGTCGCGGGTCTCCCAGCCGAGGACGGCGGAGTAGAACGCCTTCGCGGCCGGGCCGTCGGTGGTGTAGAGCTCGATCCAGCTGACGCTGCCGGGGGCGTTCACGAGCTCCAGGCCGTCGGTCTCCCCGGGCTGCCAGACGGCGAACTCGGCGCCCGTCGGGTCGGTGAAGCCGGCCATCCGTCCGGCCGTGAAGACGTCCGCCGGCGGGAAGCGGACCGTGCCGCCCGCCTGCTCGACGGCCTTGGCGGTGGCCTCGGCGTCCAGGGTGCGGAAGTACACCGTCCAGGCCGAGCGCGCACCCTCCTCGGTCAGCGGGCCGAGGGCGGCCACCGTCCGGCCGTCGTGGCGGAAGTAGCCGTAGCCCCCGGCCTCCGGGCCGGCGGAGGTGAACTCCCAGCCGAACAGGCCCTGGTAGAAGGCCACGGCGGCGTCGAGGTCGGGGGTGCCGAGGTCGAGCCAGTTCAGCCCGCCGGGGACCTGGGTGGAGGTCAGCATGGGTGCTCCTGTCGCGTGTGTGCTCTCTCCCGGGGAACGCCCCCAGGGCTTGCCCTCAGCCTGGCAGCGGGCACCGTCAGGAGCGGCGCAGCGGGCCCTCCGGGTCAGCCATTCGGCCGGTGCGGCGGGGTGTCAGGCGTCCGGTGCGGCCGGTGGTGGGCGGGGCTGACGGATGGGGAAATGGGCGGTGTCGCGATCATGAAATGCTCGGCGGATCGGGCCCGGGTGGTGTCGGAGGACAGGGCCGGGGGCTAGATCTCCAGCGGCTGGAAAACGCTTTCCTGGTGTCCGCCCTCCTGACAGGTACTCACCAGTAGCCGTAGCATGCTCGCCAATCACGCGTGCACCCCCACCCTCTTCACGTCTGGAACGACATGAGAAGACTCGTGACCCGTGCCCTGGCGGCCGGCACCGCCCTGTTCGCGTTCGCGGCCACCGCCGCCGGGGGCGCCGCGACCGCCTCGGCCACCGCGCCGAACGCCGCTCCGGCCGCTGCGCCCGTGGTGCTGAGCGGCCCAGAGCTGGCGGCCTCCTGGAGCGGTCCGCTGAGCACCCGGGGGCGGTACATCGTCGACGCCGCCGGCAACCGGTTCAAGCTCAAGTCCGGCAACTGGGCTGGTGCACAGGGGACTTGGGAGGGCAGCGGCTCCACCACCGACCCGGCGAACAACCAGGCCGGGCAGGTCTCGTACAACCTCCCGCTGGGCCTCGACCGGGCGCCGATCGCCCAGATCCTCGCCGGCTTCCACCAGGTGGGGATCAACAGCATCCGGCTGCCGTTCGCCAACGCGCTGATCCACGACACCGCGCCGGTGCCGGACGCGGCGGTGGCGGCCAACCCGCAGCTCAAGGGCGAGACCCCGCTGCAGGTGTTCGACGCGGTGATCGCGGCGCTCACCGCGGACGGCTTCGCGGTGATCCTCAACAACCACACCACCAGCTACCGGTTCTGCTGCGGGCTGGACGGCAACGAGCGGTGGAACAGCGGGCAGAGCACCCAGCAGTGGGAGGACGACTGGGTGTTCATGGCCAACCGGTACAAGGCGAACAAGCGGGTGGTCGGCGCCGACCTGCGCAACGAGGTGCGGCGGGACACCTGGGACGACCCCAACTGGGGCTGGGGCGACGGCCATGACGAGAACGCGGCCTTCGAGGAGGCCGGCAACAGGATCCTGCAGGCCGACCCGGACCTGCTGATCGTGATGGAGGGCATCAACTGGTACGGCATCCCGGCCGCGCTGTTCAGCCACGGTCGGCCGATGCTCACCCCGGTGGCGAACCTCTCCAACACCCTTATCCAGTCGGGCAAGTTGGTGTACTCCGCACACTTCTACGCCTACACCGGCCCGGCCAACACGGGGGCCGGCAGCGGCCCGGGCGCCACCAGTGACCCGCGCTACGAGGACTTCACCCCGGACCAGTTGGCCTCGGTGGTCAACCAGGAGGCGCTGTTCGTCACGCAGGCCGGACAGCACTTCACCGCGCCGGTCTGGGTGAGCGAGTTCGGCGCGGGCGGGCGCGGTTCGACGGATGCCAAGGAGCAGGCCTGGTTCCGCGCCTTCACCGACATCCTGGTGGCCAACGACACCGACTTCGCCGTCTGGCCGCTGGTCGGCTGGCAGAACGGTGGTGTGCCACAAGACAGTTGGGCGATGCTCTCGTACGATCCGGCCGGCCGTCAGCTCTCGGTCGAGGACCCGGGCGACTGGCGGGCCACCGACTGGAACAAGCTGGTGAACGCGGCCTCGGCCAGCGGCCCGATGGCTCGGCCGGCCCGGTGGAACCAGCTGAACCTGGACCACGCCGACTACGACGTGTCCGCGCGGATGTCGGCGCTGCCCGACTGGAGCGCGGGCAACCGGAAGGGCAACTGCCCGGACGGGGAGCGGCTGACCGGCCTCGGCCGGAGCGACAGTCGGGGGCTCTGCACGGACGCGGGCGAACCGGCGCCGGGTGCGGGCGGCTGGGTGACGGTGACGGACGAGCGGTACGTCACCCACGGCGACTGGGCCTCCGGCTACAACAAGTTGCAGTGCCCGGACAACACCTTCGCGGTCGGGTACAGCGTGCACGGCAACGCGATGGCGGCGCTGCTCTGCGCCCCGGCCACCGCTGCGCTGCCGCTGAACGGCCGGAACGTCTGGTTCGACCACGGCGACAACCGGCCGGCCACCGGCGGGTCGAACGCCAGTGACTGGGCGCCCGGGTACTACAAGGGCCAGTGCGGCGACAACGAGTACCTGGCGGGGGTCGCCTACACCTGGCAGTGGAACCACGGCGGGGTGCCGGATGCCCTGCTCTGCCGTCCGCTCGGCTGACGGCCCGTGAAGTGAAGTAGCCGGGCGCCGGGCAGACACACGAAGTTCATGACAAGTCTGCTCGGTGCCCGGAGTCTGGTAAGCGCTTTCCAAGACGCTCGAACGCAAGACGCTCGCCCGCACCATGCCCGGACCACCTGTCGTGCTCCCTGACCCGAGAGGTCCCCACGTGGCCCCACGCAAGCTCCTGCTGCTTCCCGCCGTCGCCACCTCCACGCTGCTGATCCTCGGCGGCGGAGCCCTGAACCTGGTGGCGGCGCTGCCCGCGCAGGCCGACACCCCCGTCGCGACGGCGCCGACACTCCCCACCACGCTGGCGCCCACGGCGAGCGGCACCCAGACCGCCACCGTCGCCGCGCCCGCCGCCTCGGCCGGCGCCGCCGCGCCGGCCACCCCGGCCGCGGCCGGGCTCGCGCTCTCCTCCTACGACCCGAACAGTGGCCAGGCGGTGCTCAAGCCGACCGCCAACTCGCCTGCCGGACCGGCTGGTTCCGCCGCTGCCGTGCAGCCCGGCCAGCTGATCGACAGTCCGCCGACCCCGGCCGCCCCGCAGGGCGCCCTGGTGGCCGTCACCGGTGTGCAGCAGGCCGCCGACGGCACGGTGGCGGTCACCACCCGGCCCGCCGCGCTGCCCGAACTGCTCGGGGCCACCAAGGCGAGCCTGCAGGCTCCGCTCGACCCGGCCTCGCTCCAAGTGCAGCCGCAGGTCAAGGACTTGCAGGTGTCAATCAACCTGACGCCGACCAGCGGTCAGGGCACGATCGCCGGCGGGCTCGGGCTCAGCGCCGACACCACGGTGCCGCTGCCGAACGGGTCCACCGCGCACCTGGCCGGATCGGTGGAGATCGACCCGACGGTGAGCTTCTCCTACCAGGGCGGGGTGCTCACGCCCCAGCAGGCCCGGATCGGCTTCGACCTCGGCGCGCACGCCGACTGGCACATCAGCGGGGCCAACCTCGGGGCCGGCGTCGCCTTCAAGATCCCGCTGGCCAAGCTCAGTTCGAGCCCGGTGGTGATGGTCGGCCCGCTGCCGGTGGTGATCAACCTGGACTTCGTCCTCTCGCTGGACGTGAGCGCCGACGGCACCGTCACGGTGGACGCCGAGCAGAGCTACGACGGCCACTGGGGCGTGCACTCCGACTACACCAGCGCCCAGGGCTGGACCACCACCACCGACCCCGGCACCTCCACCGTCTCCCCGCTGAAGCTCAACCTCAGCGGCTCGGCCTCACTCAAGACCGGTCTGCTGGCGGAGGGTACGATCGCGCTCTACGACTCGCTCGGGGTGAAGGCCTCGATCGAGCCGTACCTGCGGACGGCCGTCAACGGCACGGTGGTGCTCGGCTCCGGCGCGCCGAGCGGCGGCGGCACCGTCGACCTGTACGGCGGGCTCGACATCAACGGCGCGCTGATGGCCCGGCTGGCCATCCTCGGCACCCCGATCCTGGAGAAGGACCTGCCCTTCCTGGCGTACCACCAGGAGTGGCCGATCACCTCGCAGAGCCTCGGCCAGGCCCCGACCCCCTCGGTGACCTGGACCTCGCTCAACTCCGCCAACGCGGACGACAACCGCTCCGCCACCCTGAAGGCGGACTGGGACCCGTACGCCCGCAAGGCCACCTGCCCGGACGGCAGCCGGCTGGCCGGGCTCAGCTACGGCGGTGACCAGGGCCTCTGCACCAGCGTCACCCGCCCCGACCTGTGGGCCGCCGACCACGCGACCGAGGTCGACCACGGCGGTACGTACGTGAGCACCGACTGGGCCTCGGGCTACAACAAGGCGCAGTGCCCGGCCGGTTACGCCGTGACCGGCTACAGCCGCAACGGCACCACGATGGGCGTGCTCTGCGCCAAGTCGGCCGCGCCGCTGGGCACCGCGAGCCGGACGGTCTGGTTCGACAGCGCCGACAACCGGCCGGCCGCGGCCGGTGGCGGTGACTTCGCCTTCGGCTCGTACAAGGGCCAGTGCGCCGACGACGAGTACGTCGCGGGTGTCGCCTACCGCACGCCGTGGTGGCAGCTCTGGGCCGCGCGGCCGTACGCGCTGCTCTGCCAGAAGCTCGGCTGATGGCTCGCCCTGCCTGACGCTCCGTCAATCCGACGGCGCGGGCCCGGTGCTGGAACGGACGGTCAACTCCACGTCCAGTTCCACGGTGCGCCGGGGCCCGCGCCGTTCCGGTGCCTCCAGGAGCAGTTCGAGGGCCCGGGCGCCGAGCCGCTCCAGGGGGAACCGGACGGTGGTGAGGCTCGGGTGGAGATCGGCGGTGAAGGGCAGCCCGCCGAGGCCGACCACCGAGACCTCGGCCGGGACGGCGCGGTGGAGGTCATCGCGGAGGGTCGTGAGGGCGCCGGCCGCCAGGGTGTCGTCCACGGCCAGGACGGCGGTCAAGTCCGTTTGCTTGGTGAGCAGTTGTGTGGCCGCGGAGCGGCCGTCGGCACGGGTGAGCTCGGTGCGGGTGAGGTGCTCGGGCGGTAGCGGAGCGCCCCGGGCGGCGAGGGCGCGGCGGATCCCGTCGAGCTGCCGGTCGGCGCCGACCAGGCCGGCCGGGCCAGCGAGCACGCCGATCCGGCGGTGGCCGAGCTCCCAGAGGTGCGCGACCGCCAGCTCGGCGGCGCGGCGGTGGTCGACGGTGACCAGGTCGGCGTCCAGGCCGTGGTCGCCGATGCAGACCACCCGGCCGCCGTCCTCGGTGAAGCCGGTCAGGGTGTCGGCCAGCCGCGCGGCGAAGGCCGGCTCGGTGCAGCCGCTGCCGGCGAGCAGCACGCCGTCGGCCCGCTGGGTGCGCACCCGGCGCAGGTAGTCCAGTTCGAGCAGCGGTTCGCGGAAGGTGGCGGCCAGCATCACCATCAGCTCGTGTTCGCGGGCCGCCCGGGAGACCCCGGCCACGATGGCGGCGAAGTACGGGTCGGCGATGTCGTGGATGACCAGCCCGATCGTCGAACTGCGCGACCGGGCGAGCGCCTGGGCGGGCGCGTTGGAGACGTAGTCGAGCTCGGTGGCCGCGGCCAGCACCCGTCGGCGCAGCTCCTCGCCGACCGAGCGGCCGGTGGCGCCGTGCAGCGCCCGGGAGGCGGTGGCGATCGAGACGCCCGCGTGCTCGGCCACCTGCTGCAGCGTCACGGCAGCGGAGGACCGCTCCGTGCTGCTGCGTGCCCTCGGGGTCCTCGCCATGCCGGTACGGTACCCGACCCGATCGGCGCCCCGGTGACGGCCGAGCGGCGCGGCGGCCTGGCGGGTTCGTCCGCCGCGGGTGGGGCAAGGGAAGCCGGGCCGGTCACGGTGGGTGAGCGCGGGCCGGTCCGGAGCGGTCGGGAGTGGTCGGGTGGCGGGTAAGGTCGGGCGGTATGCGAGTACTGGTGATCGAGGACGATCCGGAGCTGGCGCCCGTGCTGGTCCGGGGCCTGCGGGAGGCGGGGTTCGCCGTCGATCTGGCGGATGACCTGGCGGCGGCCGACCTCAAGCTGGCCGTCAACGTCTACGACTGCGTGGTGGCCGACCGGATGCTGCCCGACGGCGACGCCCTGACCCTGCTGGCCGCCCAGCGGAAGGCGGGCTCCACCCTGCCCGTCCTGCTGCTGACCGCGCTGGACGCCGTCACCGACCGGGTGGCCGGCTTCGAGCACGGCGCCGACGACTACCTGGTCAAACCGTTCGCCTTCGCCGAACTCGCCGCCCGGGTCAGGGCGTTGTGCCGACGTGAGCAGCCCGCGCGGCCCTCCGAACTGCGGGTCGGGGAGCTGGAGTTGGACTTCCCCCGGCGGCGGGTGCGGCGGGCCGGGGTGCTGCTGACGCTCACCGCGAAGGAGTTCGCCGTGCTGGAGGTGCTGATGCTGCGGGCGGGCGAGGTGGTCACCCGCAGTGAGCTGATCGAGCGGTGCTGGGACGAGCAGACCGAGCCGTCCTCGAACGTGGTGGACGTGTGCATCGGCCAGCTGCGGCGACGGCTGGGCCCGCCCGAGCTGATCGAGACCGTCCGGGGTGCCGGGTACCGGCTGACCGACGAGGGCCGGTGAGGCGGGTCGGGGGGCGGTTCGGGAGCCGGCTCGGGCGTATTCGGAGGCGCGGCGGTGGCGGCGGTGTTGGCGGTGCCGCTGCCGGTGGCGCTGTCGGTGTCGGTGCCGGCCTCGGCTCGGTGAAGCGGGCCGGGCGGCCGCCCGCCGTGGCGCGGCTGTACCGGGTGCGGTGGGCGATGACACTGCTGTTCGCGGTGACCACGGCCGGGTGCCTGGTGGTGTTGGCCACCATCGCGGTGCGGATCGACGGGCAGTCGCGCGAGCACGTGCTGGACGAGGCCGTCACCCACCGGGCGGACGGGCTGGCCCGGGTGGTCTACTACGAGGACGCGGGCGGGCTGCGGTTGGACGGCCTGCGGGACGACACGCTGGCCGACAGTGCGGAGGCGCTCGGCGTGGTGCAGGCGGCGACCGGGGCGGCGCCGCAGCTGCGCGAGGCGAAGCCCGGGCCGGGCGGGCTGCCCGATCAGGCCGGTCTCGACGAGATCTGGGCCACCGTGCAGCACGAGCAGGAGACCGTGACAGTCGAGGCCACCACCGCCGACGGCCATCCGTTCCGGTGGGCGGTGGCCCCGGTCTGGGAGGGTGACCGGATCGACGCCGCCGTCCTGGTCGGTGCCGATCCGGCCCGTAGCGAGGCCGACCACACCCGGCTGATCAGCTGGCTGACGGCCGGTTGCGCGGCGCTGGTGCTGGTCGCGGCGGCCGTGGGGCACCTGCTCTCCGGCCGGTCGATGCGGCCCGCGCTGCGCGGGCTCGAGCAGCAGGAGCAGTTCCTGGCCGAGGCCGCGCACGAGTTGCGGACCCCGCTGGCCACCCTGCGGCTGGTGGTCGAGAGTGGCCGGTCCGGGCGGCGGCCCGGTGCGCTGGACGAGGCCGTCGGCCTGGTCGACCGGCTGGGTCGGTTGGTCACCGGTCTGCTCGCGCGGGCCCGGGTCGAGGCGGGCACCCAGGAGCTGGAACGCACCCCGCTGCGGCTGGACCAGCTGGTCGAGCAGACGGTCGAGGAGTTGGACCGGGCGGAGCTGGTGACGGTCACCGCCGAGGCGGTGGTGGTCGAGGGCGACCCCGAGCTGCTGGCGCAGGCTGTCCGGAACCTGGTGGAGAACGCGCTCCGGCACGGCGGCGGCACTCCGGTGGAGGTGACGGTCGACCCCGGTCGGGTGGCGGTGCGGGACCACGGGCCCGGGGTGCCGGCGGCGGACCGGGAGCGGGTCTTCGAGCGGAGGGTGACGGGCGCGGGGAGCGGCGGGACGGGCACCGGCTTGGCGATCGTCCGCTGGGTGGCCGAACTGCACGGTGGCAGCGCCGAGTTGTCGGCGGCGCCCGGGGGCGGGGCGGTGGTGGAGCTGCTGCTGCCGGAGCGCGGGGAGCCGGGACGGGCCGGCTGACCCGGTCGACTTCATCCTCCGCCCATCCGGGCTGGGGGAGGGTGGGGTGGTGAGGATCGTGGAGAAGCGGGCCGGGTCGGCGGCGATGGTGTTGGTGGTGGTGGCCACGCTGGCCGGGTGTGTGCCGGGGGCGGCGGCCGGGCCGGGGCGGCAGGAGCATCCCCGGGCAGTGGCGGTGAGTTCGGCGCGGTCCGGGCTGCCGGTGCTGGGGTACCAGGAGGCGGGCGACCCGACCACGCTGATCGATGCGGCGGCATCCGGGCTGGGATCGGTCGGGGTGGACGGGGTCAACGTCTCCGCCGACGGCCGGACGGTCGGCACGCCGGACGGCACGGCACTGGCCCAGCTCGCGACGGCGCACGCGCACGGGTTGCGGGCGGAGCTGCTGTTCGGCAACTTCGCGGCGGAGCAAGGGGATTTCGACGAGGAGGTGGCCCACCGTCTGCTCGCCGACCCGGCGAACCTCGCCCGGGTCGCCAAGCGGCTCGGCGCGGTGGTGGCCGAACAGGGCTGGGACGGTGTCCAGGTCGACCTGGAGTCGCTCGTGGCACGGGACACCGCCGGGGTGACGGAGTTCGTCCGCGCGCTGCGGCGGGCCCTCCCACCGGGGCGGAGCCTCGGCATCGCGGTCACCACCTACTCGGATGCCGCCGCTTATCCGGCCAACGGCTGGGACCTGGCAGCGCTCGGTGCGGTGGTGGACCGGGTCGTGCTGATGGCCTACGACGAGCACGGCAGCCCCGGCAGCCAGCCCGGCCCGGTAGGTGAACTGGCCTGGCAGGAGGCGGGGTTGACCGCGCTGCTCGGGCAGCTGCGGCCGGAGCAGGTGGACTTGGGCGTGGCCGGGTACGGGTACCGGTGGTCGCCGACGGGTGCCGTCACCCAGGTCGGCGTCCGGGAGGCCCGCGCGGTGGTGGCGGCCGAGGGCGCCACGGCCGCGTACGACGGCACGGCAGGCGAGTGGCACGCCACCCTCGCGGACGGCGGCGTGCTCTGGTGGTCCGATGCCCGATCCCTGGCCGACCGCCGGGAGTTGGCGGCCCGGCACGGGGTGCACGGGCTGGCGCTCTGGGACCTCGGGCTGGCCGCCTCGGCCTGAGGAGCGGAGGGCGGCGGCGTCAGACGGAGTCCCACGGGACGGTGGCCCAGGCGGCGTCGAGGACCTCGGTGAGCTCTTGGCCGCCGGTGAAGGCGAACTCGTCGATGCCGGCGAGTGGTTGGCTGGGGCAGTGGGAGTTGGTGGCCGCAGCGGCGCGCAGGGCGGAGAGGGAGTCCGTGGTCAGGCGGCGGGCGGACCACGGCACGCCGATGCGGGACAGGCCGGCCTGGAGCAGCTGCATCGTGATGCCGGGCAGCACGGGGGCCTCGGGCCAGAGGACCTGGTGTCCGTCCCAGAGCGCGAGGTTCCAGACCGACCCCTCACGGAGGAGCCCGTCCCGGCCGAGGAACAGAACGTCGTCGAAGCCGGCGTTCCTGGCCTGGAGGAACTGGTGGGTGAGACCCAGGGTGGCCGCGTGCTTGAGGTGCGGCAGCTCGCGCTCATACGTCACCGTGCGGACCCGCAGGGGTGGCTTCGGAGTGTCGGCGACGGGGTCGGAGACCGACACCATGACGTCGGTCCGGGCGAGGGAGGTGGCGGTCGGGACGATGCTCACTCGGACGGACGCGTCCGACTGGTCCCCGAGTCCGTGGCGGATGAGCTCGGGGATTCGTTCGTCCTGCGCCTCGACGGCCGAGCCGAAGAGTTCGCGGGAGGCACCGGCCAACCGCCGGAGGTGGAGTTCCAGGCCGCGTACCGCCCCGCCCCGGACCTGCATCGAGGTGAAGTGTCCGTAGTTCCAGGTCGCCACCCGGTGCAGGTCGTCGGTGGTCGCCGGTCGGCCGTTGATCTCCATGGTCAGCACAGCGACCATGCTGTCACGACGGCCGTACCGGCTCAGTCGCAGGTGAGGACCAGCTTGCCGCGGGTACGGCCGGTCTCGCCTTGGGCGTGGGCCCGGGCGGCCTGGTCGAGCGGGAAGGTGCGTTCGACCTCGACGGTGACTCGGCCGGTGTCGATCAGCTCGGCGATCCGGGTCAGGGCCACGCCCTCGGGCTCGACCAGGAAGGGGGTGACCCGGACGGCGGCCTGTTCGGCGGCCAGGGCGAGCTCGGGGGAGACGCCGGCCGGGACGGCGATCAACAGGCCGCCGGGGTAAAGGGCTTGGAGGGCGCGGGTGCTGGTGCGGTCGTACTCGTCGCCGAGCAGGTCGAGCACGGTGTCGACCGGGGCGGTGGCCTGCTCGAAGCGGGTGGTGGTGTAGTCGATGGTCTCCTCGGCGCCGAGTTCCTTGAGCCAGCTGTGGTGGCGGGCACTGGCGACCGCGACCACGTGGGCACCGAGCTCGCGGGCGAACTGGACGGCGAAGTGGCCGACTCCGCCCGCCGCCGCGTTGACCAGCACCCGCTGTCCGGGCCGGAGCCGGGCGGTGTCGACCAGGGCCTGCCAGGCGGTCAGCGCCGCGAGCGGGACGGCGGCGGCGTGCACGTGGTCCAGGGTGGCGGGCTTGCGGGCGAACTGGCGGGCCGGAGCGGTGACGTACTCGGCGTAGGCGTTCGCCGGGCGCGGGAACCAGGGCATGCCGTAGACCTCGTCGCCGGGCCGCAGGGTGGTCACGCCGAAGCCGACCGCCTCCACCACGCCGGAGACGTCCCAGCCGAGGGTGAACGGCGGTTCGCCCATCATCCCGGCCATGCCGGAGCCGGCCCGGGTCTTCCAGTCCACCGGGTTGACCCCGGCCGCGTGCACCCGGACCAGCACCTCGGTGGGCAGGGGCTCCGGCTTGGCCACCCGGGCCGTCCGGAGCTGCTCGGGGCCGCCGAAGGCGTCCTGGACCACCGCGCGCATCGTCTCTGCCGACATCGTGTCGTCTCCTCACAGAAGGGTACCGGCGGGGCCGTCGGGCGGCCCCGGTCACGTCGAGGACGCTACGCGCGGGGGTATGGTTACCCGCAAGGGACATTACTTCCCATTGGGAAGTGACTAGGTGAGGAGTGGTGAGGGATGCCGACCGGCTGCCTGAACGGAGAGCACGAGCACCACGACGTCTACGCGGCGCTCTGCCCGTGCCGACCACTGCTCGACCTGCTGGCGAACAAGTGGTCGGCGCTGGCGATCGGGGCGCTGGAGGAGGGGCCGCAGCGGTTCGGCGAGCTCCAGCGCCGCCTGCAGGGGGTCAGTCCGAAGGTGCTCACCCAGACGCTGCGACGGCTGGAGGAGGCCGGGCTGCTGGACCGGACGGTCTACCCGGCGGTGCCGCTGCACGTCGAGTATGCGCTGACCCCGCTGGGGGAGAGTGCCGCCGTGCCGCTGAACGCGCTGCGCAGCTGGGTGGAGCTCAATCTCGACGGGGCGGTGCGGGCGGGGTGAGGTCCGGGGCTGCTTCCGGCGTGGGGGTGTCGCCCTCGATGTCCAGGTGGGGGAGGAGGCGGTCGAGCCAGGCGGGGAGCCACCAGTTGGCCCGGCCGAGCAGGGCCATCGAGGCCGGGACGAGGATGCCGCGCACCACGGTGGCGTCCAGCAGGACGGCGCAAGCCAGGCCGATGCCGAACATCTTGACCACCGGATCGGTGTTCAGCAGGTAGCTGAGGAAGACGCTCACCATGATGAGGGCGGCCGAGGTGATGATCCGTCCGGTGGAGCCGAGGCCGGTGACCACGGCGGCGCGGTTGTCGCGGTGGCGCAGGTAGTGCTCGCGGATCGCGCTGAGCAGGAAGACCTCGTAGTCCATCGAGAGGCCGAACAGCACCGCGAACATCAGCAGCGGGACGTAGCCGGGCACCGGTACGGCGCCGTGCAGGCCGATCAGCCGGGCGCCGTGGCCGAGTTGGAAGACGGCGGTGAGGACGCCGTAGGAGGCGCCGACCGCGAGGAGGTTGAGCAGGGCGGCCTTGGCCGCGACCAGCGGGGCGCGGAAGGCGAGCAGCAGGAGCAGGGCCGCCACGGCCAGTACGGCGGCGACGATCAGCGGCATCCGGGCCGCGATCCGGTCGTTGAGGTCGGTCTGCGCGGCGGTGACCCCGCCCACGTGGGCCTGGCCGGTGGCGGCGGTGGGCAGGGTGGTGCTGCGCAGCCGGTGGACCAGGTCGGCGGTGGCCGGATCGGCCGGAGCCGTGGCGGGGATCACCTGCCAGCGCACCTGCCGTGCGTCGGTGGCGAGTTGGGCCGGGCCGACGGAGGTGACGCCGGTGGTCTGGCGTAGCGCGGTGGCGAGGGCGGTCAGCCGTGGGTCGGTGGGGCTGGTGGCCGGGGTGGGGAGGGTGTCGGTGACCAGGAGCGGGCCGTTGACGCCCGGGCCGAAGGCCTCGGCCAGCTGGGTGTAGGCGGTGTGGCCGGCGGTGCCGGTGGCGTTCGAGCTGGCGTCGAGTTGGCCGAAGGTGAGCCGGGTGGCGGGGAGGGCGAGCACCCCGAGCAGGAGGAAGGCGGCGAGCAGGGCGCGCCAGGGGCGGGCCACCACGGCGCGGGCGACGGCGGCCCAGCCGCCGGTGGCGGTCTCGACGGAGCCGGGCGGGTGGCCGGTGCCGAGGCGGTCGCCGAGCAGGACGAACGCGGCAGGCAGCAGGGTGAGGTTGAGCGCGACGGCGACCAGGACGGCAATGGCCGGGGCCAGCGCGAGCGCGTACAGCAGCGGGAGCCGGCCCAGGCAGAGCCCTGCCAGGGCCGCGACGATCGAGCTGCCCGCGAAGGCGACGGCCTTGCCGGAGCCGGCGGTGGTGCGGACGGCGGCCTCCTCGACCGGGACACCAGCCGCGCGCAGGTCGCGGAAGCGGGTCAGGCAGAAGAGCGTGTAGTCGATGCCGACGCCGAGCCCGATCATCGCGGCCAGGGTGGCCCCGGCGGAGGGCATGTCCATCCGGTGGCCGAGCAGGCCGATCACCGGGAGCGTGATGCCGAGGCCCATGCCGCCGGTGAGCAGCGGCAGCAGGGCCGCGCTGAAGCGGCGGAAGGCCACGGTCAGCACCACCAACGCGGCGGCCAGGCCGACCAGTTCGCTGTACTCGGTGGGCTTGCGGTCGGCTGCCGTGGCGAGGGCGCCGCCGGGAGTGACCTCGATCCCGGCGGCGGTGGCCGGGGCGGCGGCGGAGCGCAGGGCGGAGGTGGTGGCCGAGGTCAGGTCGCGGGCCGAGACGTCGAGGTCGAGCGAGAGGTAGCCGGTGTGGCCGTCGGCGCTGAGGGTCGAACTGCCCGGTGCGTAGAGGGAGTCAGTGACCTTGGTGACGTGCGGCACCTTCGCCAGGGCCTGGGCGCTCTGCTCGACCGCCGTCCGCTGTGCGGCGGCATCCAGGCGCGGTGCGGTGGGCGGGGTGTGCAGGACGAACGGCTGGCGGCCGGAGGCGGAGTCGGCGAAGGCGGCGTCGCCGATCGCCTTGGCGGCCTGGCTGTCGCTGCCGGGCAGGGAGACCTGCTCGCTGGTGACCCGGCCGTAGCTCACCACGGCGGTCAGGGCGAGGGCGAGCAGGAAGAGCCAGGCCACGAGGGTGCGCCTGGGTCTGTCGGCGCACCAGCGCCCCAGGGTGGTGAACATCGGCTTGCGGCCCCCTTGGTCGGGACGGAGAAGTATTTGCACTGTGAGTGCAGCGATAGAGTTGCACTAGTAGTGCAACAATGTCAACGTGAGAGTCGAGGAGGATGCGATGGGCGGCGGCGAGGAGCGGGAGCGCATGGTGGACGGCCGGGCGGCGCGCGGGCAGCAGACCAGGGAGCGGATCACGGACGCGGTGCTCGCGCTGCTGGAGGAGGGGGAGACCAAGTTCGCGGCGGAACGGATCGCCGAGCGGGCCGGGGTGTCCCGGCGGTCGGTGTTCCACCACTTCGAGGACCTGGCCCAGTTGGCGGACGCGGCCATCGCCCGGCGGTTCGAGCAACTCAGCGCTCAGGTAAGGCCGTTGCCGACCGAGGGTCCGCGTGAGGAGCGGGTGGCGGCGCTGTGCGAGCAGCGGGCGCGGGTGCTGGAGTGGATCACCCCGACCCGGCTGGCCGTCGCCCATCTGGACGACCCCTCCGAGCGGATCCGGCAACTCGTGGACGAGATGCTGGTGTTCGCCAAGCAGCGGGTGGCCGAGGTGCTCGCGATCGAGCTCGACCGGCTGCCAGGGCAGCGCCGCACCGATCTGCTCAACGGTCTCGACGCGGTGACGACGTGGAGCACCTGGCAGCACTGGCGGACCACCGGGCTCGACCCCGAGCAGGCCCGGCAGACCATGGCCGTCACGGTGCACGCGCTGTTGAGTGCGGCGGACCGGTCGTACTGAGGGCTTAGGTGTGGTCCCGCAGGGCCGTGCGGACCTGCTCGCGGAACCAGAGCTGGGCCGGGTCGCTGTCGTGCCGGGGGTGCCAGCCCATCGAGATCTCGATCGGCGGCAGCGGCAGTGGTGACGGCAGGGCAGCCAGGCCGAGGGTGGTGATCAGCGGCAGGCCGGTGTGGGCCGGGGCCAGCCCGACCAGGTCCGAGTCGGCCACCAGGTGGAGCGCCGAGCCGAAGGTGGGCAGGGCCGTGACCACCCGGCGGTGCAGACCGACGGCGGCCAGCGCGTCGTCCAGCGGGCCGCGCAGCCGGCCGCGCCGGGAGGTGGTCACGTGCAGGGCACCGGCCAGCGCGGCCGGGGTGAGCGGGCCGGCGGTCAGCGGGTGGCCGGACCGGACCACGATCACCATCTCGTCCACCAGGAGCAGCTCGACCCGGGTCTCCGGCGCGGGGTCGGCGATCACCCGGACCTCCAGATCGGCCCGCCCCTCGCGCAGCACCCGGTCGTCCTGGTGGCGCCCCTCGGAGAGCAGCACCACGGTCACCCCGGGCGCCGACTCGCGGAGCCGAGGCAGCAGCCGGGTGGCCAGGGTGAGCGAGAGCAGGTCGCTGGCGACCACGGTGAAGGTCTGGGTCAGCCGCGCGGTGTCCACCGCCCCGCCCTCGGCGAAGAGCGCGCGCGAGCGGTCGAGCAGGGCCTTGACCTCGGCGTGCACGGCCAGCGCGCGCGGGGTCGGCACCATCGCCCGGCCGGAGCGGACCAGGATCGGGTCACAGAAGGCGGTGCGGATCCGGGCCAGCGTGCGGCTCATCGCCGGGGCGGAGAGCTCGAGCCGGTCGGCGGCGGCCGTGACCGAGCATTCGTCGAGCAGCACGTCGAGCGCGTGCAACAGATTCAGATCGGTGTTCCGGGCCGTCGTGCCCACCGGTACCACTCCTCACCTGCGCCATTGCGTTGAGCGCAAGATATGCTTGTGAGACATGCATTTGCCGTCATGGTAATCCGTTTCTAGCGTCGTCCTGGTTCTGATTCGAAGGCCGAACTCCCGGGAGACGCAGTGGAAGCCAAGCAGTTGTCGGATCGAAGCACCCGTACCGAGACCACGTCGGCGCCACCGGGCCACCCGCGCGGCCGGGAGACCCTGGTCCTGATGTCGCTCTGCGCGGGCACCCTCCAGGCGATGGCGGCGGCGATGAACCTCGCCGTCCCCTCGATCGCCCGCAGTTCCCTGCACCCGAGCCCGACCGCGCTGGTCTGGATCGTGGACGCCTACCTGATCGCCTTCGCCTGCCTGCTGATCCCGGGCGGTGCCTTGGCCGACCGGTTCGGCCGCAAGGGCCTGCTGCTGGCAGGGCTCGGCCTCTTCACCGGCGGCAGCCTGCTGGCCGCCTCGGCGCACACCGTGCCGCTACTGATCGCCGGCCGGCTGGTGGCCGGGGCCGGCGCCGCCTTCGCGCTGCCGGTCACCCTCGGCCTGCCGATGCTGCTGCTGGCCCCCGCCCGCCGCCCGCAGGCGGTCGCCACCTGGACGGCCTCGCTCGCGGTGGGCGGCATCCTGGGCAACGTGGTCGGCGGCCTCGTCCTCGAACTCCTGCCCTGGCAGGGCCTGTTCCTGGTCTTCGGCGCGGCTGGAGCCGTGCTGCTGCTGGTCGCGGCGGCCCGTGCGCCACGGACGCCCAGGCGCGCGGTGCCGCTGGACGCCCCCGGCTCCATCCTGCTGGCCGCCGTGATCGTCGCGCTGCTCAACGGACTGATCGAGGGCCGCGAGCGCGGCTGGACCTCCGGCTGGGTGCTCGGCTCCTTCGGCGCGGCCGTGGCCATCGCGGTGGTGTACGTGCTGGTGGCGCTGCGCCGCCGCCACCCGCTGCTCGACCCGCGGGTCTTCATGCTGCGCGCCGTCCGGGCCGGCACGGTCGGCGTCACGGTGGCCTTCGCCGGAGCGTTCGCCATGTTCTACGTCAACGCGCAGTACCTGACCGTGGCCCACGGCTTCTCGTTGGCACAGGCCGGCAGCGCGATCGCGCCGATCGCCGTCGCGATGACGCTGGCCTCCCGCTCCTCCACCGCGCTGGTGCGCCGCTGGGGCGCCAAGCGGGTGGTGGCCCTCGGCTTCGGCGCGCAGACCGCCGGGCTCGCGGCCTTCTCGCTGGTCGGCGCGGACACCCCGTACCCGCTCTACATCCTCTGCCCCGCCCTGGCCCTCGCCGGTGTCGGCCTCGCGCTGCCCTCGCTCTCCGGCGGCATCATGACCGCACTGCCGGCCGACCGGGCCGGCATGGGCTCCGGCCTCAACGGTGCGGCCCGCGAGGTGGGCAGCGCGCTCGGTGTCGCGGCCATGGGGACGGCGCTGGGCGCGAAGGCGGCGGGCAGCGGGGCCTCGGCGGTCGCGCTGAGCTCGGCGATGGACTCCGGGTTCCGGGCGGTGGCGGTGGTGGTGGCGCTGGCGGCGGTGCTGGTGGTGCGCTGGATCGACTGAGGCGGCCGTGGGGGCCCGGGTGGGGCTGTCCGTGCCGGGGGCTAGGGTCGGCGGCATGGTGAGAATGATCTACGTGGGTGGGGCGGCAGTGCGGATGGGGCAGAGCCGTGGGGCGGTGAGCGGCCGATGACGGCGGAGGGCGGTTCGGCGGGCACCGTGGCGGCGGAAGTCGTGTCGGCGGTCGCCGGGTTGGCCGAGGTGCTGGACGCCGGGCGGCTGCATGAGGTCTGCTGGTGGCTCTGCCGGGTGGACGAGGCCATCGCGGGTGACTGGTCTGTCCCGAGTGTGGTGGCCGTGCGGGAGCGGGTGGTCGGCCTGGACCCGCGGGCGCGGGCCGAGGTGGTTGGCTCCTGTGTGGGCGGGATCCTGATGGTCTGGCGGCCCGGGTTGGAGACCGACAAGGCCCAGCGGGAGCGGGTGATGCTGACCCGGTTGGCCTCGATGGTCTCGCAGGGCTACCCGAACGGCGCCACCCGGGAGTTTCACGAGGACTGGCTGCACCTGGTCGGGCGGCAGTGGGGCCTGATGGAGCTGGAGCGGACCGAGGAACTGCTCCGGGCCGAGCTGGCGGCCGGGCGCCCGCTGGACGGTGCCGTGATCGCCGCGCTGCGGCGGACGGTCTTCGCGATCCGGCCGCACCACCACCCGGTGATCGAGTTCGCCGCGCAGTTCGCCGAACCGCTGCTCAGCCCGGGCGAGGCCTGGGCGGACCAGGCGCTGGGCGACCTCGCGGCCGACACCGACGGCTCGTGGGCGGAGCTAGTGCGGCACGCCTTCGAGGCCAAGTCGGCCAAGCCCACGGCTCGTTGGGAGAAGACCGGGCTGGCGCTGCTCGACGCGGTCGGCCCCGACCAGGCGCGGGAGCGGATCACCGGCTGGCTGGCCCTGGTCGGACGGCCGCGCACGCTCGACCTGGTGGCCGAGCCGTCCGAGGACGGGTTGCTCCAGTTCGACCCGTACAACCTGGACGCGTTGCGCGGGCTCGCCCTGCTGCTCGGGCTGCTCCCAGCCCACCCGGAGAGCGCCCGGGTGCTCGGCCGGCTGGTGGTCAGCGCCCTGCGCAAGGCGCCCGGCCTGGGCCCCCGGGCGCCCAAGGTCGCCAACGCCGCGGTGTACGCGCTCGCCCGGCTCGACGGCACGGCGGGCCTCGCCCAACTCGCCCTGCTCAGCAGCCGGGTCCGGTACAAGGGCACCCTCAAGGAGTTGGAGAAGGCGCTCCAGGCGCGGGCCGCCGCACTCGGGGTCGGCCCGGAGGAGCTCGAGGAACTCGCGGTGCCCGACTACGGGTTGACCGAGGTCGGCGCCTGCGTCCGGGAGTTCGGCGCGGCCCGGGTGGAGCTGCTGGTCGAGGGCCTGCGGGTGCGGCAGGGCTGGCAGAACGAGGCCGGGCGGGCAGTGAAGGCGGTGCCCGCCTCGGTACGGCGCGAACACGCCGTCGAGCTCAAGGAGTTCAAGGAGGCGGTGGGCGACATCGAGCGGATGCTTGCCGCCTGCGCCGAGCGGCTGGAGCGGGCCTACCTCGCCCGGCGCGGCTGGCGCTACGCCGCCTGGCGGGAGCGGTACCTGGACCACCCGCTGGTCGGCACGCTGGCCCGGCGGCTGATCTGGACCGTGGGCGGTGTCGACTGCCGCTGGTCCGAGGGCGCGCTGCGGACGGCGGACGGCACCGAACTCGCCCCGGCGGACGGTGACTCGGTGGAGCTCTGGCACCCGGTGGGCGCTGCGGAGACCGCAGTGGCCGGCTGGCGGGAGGCGCTGGCGCGGGAGCAGATCGAGCAGCCGTTCCCGCAGGCCCATCGCCACGTCTTCCAGGTCGCCGCCGAGGACGTGGCGGGCTGCGACCGGTTCGCCGGTCGAGTGCTCAGCCAGCGCCGGTTCCGCGCGGTGGCGGAGGGGCGGGGCTGGCAGAGTCCGCTCCAACTGCTGGTCGACAACTCCTTCGGCGCCCCACGACGCGCCCTGCCCGCGTGGGGCCTGCGCGCCGAGTACTGGGTGATCGGCACCGACGCCGACTGGGGCGAGCCCTTCGAGCGCCTGACCACCGGCGAGGTCCGGTTCTACCCCCTGGACGCCCCGGAGAACCTCAGCCAGGCACCCGGCGGCGCGTACGGCCCGATCCACCGACCCGGCCTGACCCTCGTCGACCCGGTGCCGCCGGCGGAGGTGCCACCGCTGGTACTGAGCGAAATCCTGCGCGACGTTTCCCTGTTCGTCAGCCGGGCCGAGAGCGACTGAGCGGTGGCGGTGGGGCAGTAGCCGCTTCAGGTAGGGGAGTTGGGGGAATCCGTACGGGGTTGGGTTCCCCCTGCTGCCCTGAGGAGATCCGCTCGTGCTCGCATCCCGTGTCAGAATCCGGTCCCTGTCGGTGGTGTTCGGTGCGGCCTGTGCCGCGCTCGGCCTGTGGGTCGGGGCGGCGCAGGCCGCACCGGGGGCGGGGTACGTGGTGAGTACGCCGACGGAGTTGTCGGCGGCCTGTGCCGGGCAGAACGCCGAGACCATCCAGGCGGTGGATCCGGCGGTGAACGGCGTGTACGAGGCGTGGATCGGGTGCAAGGGCATCGGGTTCGCGCGGTCGCTGGACGGCGGGGGGAGCTTCGGGGCGCCGGTGACGCTGCCGGGGAGCGTGGGGCAGAAGGGGGCGCGGTCCTGGGATCCGGCGGTCACGGTGGCACCGGACGGGAAGGTGTACGCGGCGTTCATGGTCAGCCGGGCCGGTCAGACGTACCCGGTGGTCGATGTCAGCACCGATCACGGTGCGACGTTCGGTGTGGCCGGGTCGATCACGCCGCCGGACGGGAACAACTGGGGCGACCGGGACTTCATCGCGGTGGGGCCGGACGGCACGCTCTACCTCACCTGGGACTACGGCCCGAGCGCGGCGGCGGTCACCTTCCTCTGTGCGCCGAACGGGAGTTGTGCCTTCGCCACCGGCGATGTCAACGCGGTGCTGCAGAAGTCCACCGACGGGGGCCGGACTTGGAGCGCGATGTCGCACGTCAGCCCCGGGTACCCGGACAGCGGCGGGGACAGTGCGCCAGTGCTGGTCGAGCCGGACGGCTCGATCGACGTGCTGTACCAGGGGCACACCGTCACCGACGTGCCGACCGACAACCTGACCGTGGCGCGGACCTACGCGACCCGTTCCACGGACGGCGGGGCGAGTTGGTCGCCGCCGGTGGCGGTCGGGGCCGGGGCCGGGACGATGGACAACGGCGAGTGGTGGATCGACGGCAGCGAGGCGCTCGGCCCGGACGGGACGCTGTACGCGACCTGGGACACCCAGGGGGCGAGCAGCGACACCGGCTGGCTCTCCTACTCCCGTGACCACGGGGCGAGTTGGTCCGCTCCGGCTCAGGTCACGCCGGACAGCTCGAACGCGCCGCACATCATGCAGGTGGTGGCCGGCCCGGCCGGGTTGGCCTACGTGGGCTGGCTCTCGGGAGCCGATCCGCGCGGCTACGCGCAGGAGTTGCGCACCTTCTCCACCACCCGCGGCTGGCTCTCGGGCCCGGTGCAGGTCTCACAGGCCTTCGGCGCGAGCTCGGTCTGGCCGGGCGACACCTTCGGCCTGTCCGCCCTCTCGCCGACCCGGCTGGTGCTGGCCTGGGGCAGCGCGGTGGCGCCGACGGCCGCGACCGACGAGATCTGGGCCGCGACCGTGGGCGTGACGCTCCCGTAGGGCCGGTCCCGTAGGGCCGGTCCCGTAGGAACGGCCCCTAGCCCGAGCTCCCGAAGGTGGGACGGGACTGGCGGGGGAGCGGGCGCAGGCGCATGAAGACCGTGTGGCCCTCGGTGCCGTACTTCTCCAGTTGGGCGGCGGCGAGTTGGCGCAGGAGGTCGGTCTCGTGGTCGTCGACCAGGCCGAGTTCGAAGACCTCGCTGGGATGGCCGCCCAGGAGGACGCGGACGGGCTGGTCCTGGCTCCTGGCGAGGGCGACCAGGAGCCGGTGGTCGCTGACGTGGATCTCGCCCTGGTGGCGGACGTAGTCGAGCCAGAGCGGCTTGCCGATGGCCCCGCTGTCGTCGAGCAACTGGGCTTTCTTCTTGAGGAGTTCGTTGACCGATCGGCCGCTGGTCCAGAGCTCGGCGAAGCGCTCCGCGACGAAGGAGCCGAGCGGGGTGGTGACCCGGACCTCGAGCTGCTGGGTGTCACCGGAGTGGCGGTCGACCGGGAAGAAGCTGACCATCATCCGCTCGCCGCAGCGGTAGAGCTGGATGGAGGGCGCGGCGTCGTAGAGCCGCATCTGGAGCCGGCCGCGCTGCTCGTTCGGGAGCAGGTTCTGCACCCGGCGGAACTCGCGGATGTTGCGCAGCACGCCGCCCCGCACGTCGGTGCTGAGCTCGTGGGAGCGCTGCTGGGCGGCCAGCGAATCCGGATCGAGCAGCATGATCTGCATGGTGGCGCCGTTGGCGATCGCCGCGCGGGTGGCTTCGGCGAAGCGCTGCGAGGTGCCGGCGAAGAGGGGTGAGTAGGTGTCGAGGATGCAGACCAGGTCGTGGGTCTGGGTCAGCAGGTCGCAGAAGGAGCCGTAGTCCAGGCGCAGGTGCTCGCGGACGCGGTCCTCCTCGAGCCGGGTGACGATGGGTTGGATCACGAGCAAGGTCGCGATCGTGGTCAGGAGTTCAGGGGCCAGGTTGAGTAGGAGGTTCTCCCGGTACTCGTGGATCCCGCGGGCGAACCAGAGACAGAGGACGACACCGAGGCCGAGTGTCGCGCAGATCAGCAGCACTCCCCGCTGCACACGCCAATCTCCGAACATGTGACCGTGGTACCCACCGCCGGGCTCCGCCATGCGTGTACTGACGGAGGCCCCGAACCAAGGGTCGGGGCCTCCGGATCGGGGTCAGGCGGCGGAGTAGAAGACCTGGGCCGAGGTGGCGTTGCAGCTCCAGAGATCGAGCGGAACGCCCGGCGTGCCGGTGGACTTGGGGTCGTCCAGGCAGAGACCGGTGGCGGGGTTGAGCAGGTAGCCGGTCGGGGAGAGCAGCCACTGCTGGGCGGGGGTGCCGGCGCAGGCGGCGAGCTGGACCGGGCTGCCGGGAGTGGCGGCGGCGCCCGCGTCGAGGCAGCCGCCGGTGGAGACGCGCAGGGTGCCGTCCTTGACGAGCTGCCAGTTCTGCGGCGGGGTGGGCACGGAGTTGCAGCCGTGCAGGGTGATCGAGGTGGTGGACTCGACGCCGCCGCTGAGGCAGAGGTTGGCGGCCTTGTTGGTGAACGCGGTGAAGAGCGGCTGGCCGTCGTAGGGCAGGCGCCAGTCCTGGCCGCCGGCCCCGCAGGTCCAGAGGATCAGCTGGGTGCCGTTGGCGAGCGAGGCGGCCGGGTCGGCCAGGCAGAGGCCGGACTGCGGGTTGACCAGGCCCTTGCCGTTCTGGGTCCAGACCTGGGCGCCGGAGCCGTTGCACGGGTAGAGCTGCACCGCAGTCCCGTTGGTGGTGCCGCCGCCGTACACGTCCAAGCACTTGCCGAGGGCCTGTACGGTGCCGTCGTTGCCCACCGTCCAGGTCTGGCCCGGGGTGCCGGCGCAGTCCCAGACCTCCACCGGCATCGAGTAATCCCCGGTGTTCGCACCGTTGTTGCCCGCGTCCAGGCACTTGCCGGGCAGGCCGGAGGTGAGGTTGCCGGTGGGCAGGCCGGTGGCGGGGAGATAGGAGAAGGAGTTGGTGGCGAGCCCGGCGCCGCCGTTCCAGATCTCGAACCCGGCCTGAACGGAGCAGAGTTGGCCGCCGGCCGGAACGTAGCCGCGGACCACCGCGTCGGCGGTGACGGTGCGCAGGTTGAGCGCGTAGACGGAGTTGGTCGGGGTGGTGGCCAGGTAGCTGATCACCTGCTTGCCACTGGTGGTGTCCTGGTGGAGGTAGACCTGGTAGGTCCGGCCGCCGAGGGTGACCTGCTGGGTGGAGGTGCCGAGCGGCACCGGGCCGCCCTGGCGGTTGAGCCAGATCATCAGCTCGTGGGAGGTGGTGGTGCCCGCGCAGCCGGTGGCGTCGTCCGCGTACCAGATGTCGTACGCGGTGTCGTACTGGCCGGGCACGCCGGTGGTGGTGCGCCAGCTGGTCAGTACGTCGCCCATGGTGGCCACCGGGGTGGGGAGTTCACCGGGCCGGGGGAGGTACTGGATCCGGGCGTAGGCGCCGGGGGCACCGGGGCGAGCGTTGGTGGCGCTGCTGAGCGCGCTGCTGCTGACGGTGAAGTCGGCGCCGCCGGTGCTGGTCAGGCAGACCTCGGCCGAGGAGTTCCACTCGTCGGGCATGATCAGGTAGCGGCCGCCGCCGACCGCGGCGGAGCCGTAGGGGCCGTTGGCCGAGGTGCAGAGCGAGGCCGGGGTGTCGGCCTGCGCCGGGGCGGCGAGCCCGCCGAGGCTGCCGGCGGAGCCGAGCAGGGCGAGGGCCAGCAGAGCGGCCCGGGCGCGGTGGCGGTAGCGGTGGTACTGACGGTGCTTCAAGTCTGGTTCCCCCTGGTTGAGACGGGTGTGTCCCGTGGGAACAGACTGTAGCGGGCGTGGTGGAGTGACTCGAAAGCCCGTGCGGGAGCAAAAGGGTGGTCAGAGCAGTTCGAGGGCGGCCCGGGCCGCGTTGTGACCGGGGATGCCGCTGACCCCGCCGCCCCGGACGGCGCCGGCGCCGCAGAGCAGCACGTTCGGGTGGGCGGTGGCCACGCCCCAGCGGGCGGCCGGGTCGGTGGCCGGGGTGGTGGCCGGGGTGGTGGCCGACCCGGTGGTCGGCTCGGTGGTGGGCTCGGTGAGGAAGGGGAAGGCGAGGTCGCGGTGGAAGATGTGGCCGCCGGGCAGGCCGAGTTCGCGTTCCAGGTCGAGCGGGGTCTTGGCCTCGAGGCAGGGCCTCCCCTCGGCGTTTAGGGCCAGGCAGTCGGCGATCGGCTCGGCGAGCAGCTCGTCCAGCTGGGCCAGACTCGCCCGCAGGGCACGCTCCTTGGCGGCCGGATCGGCGAAGAGCCGGGCCGGCAGGTGGAGGCCGAACAGGGTCAGGGTGTGCAGGCCGGCGGCGCCGGGGCCCAGGATCGAGGGGTCGGTCAGGGTGTGGCAGTAGATCTCCGAGGGCGGCGCGGCCGGGATCCGGCCCGCCTCGGCCTCGGCGTACGCGGTGGCCAACTGCCGGTAGCCCTCGGCGATGTGGAAGGTACCCGCGAAGGCCTCGGCCGGGGCCACGGCGGTGTCGCGGAGCCGGGGCAGCCGGCGCAGCACCATGTTGACCTTGAGCTGGGCGCCCTCGGGGGCCGGGCCGGGCGCGGTGCCGAGGAGCCGCTCGAGGGTGGCCGGAGCGGCGTTGACCAGGGCCAGTCGGGCCACCGCGGTCTTCTCCTGGCCATTCTGACGGTACGTCAGCTCGACCGGGCCCGTCCCGTCGGTGGCGAGGGCGGTCACCTCGCAGTCGGTGCGCAGCTCGGCGCCGGCCGCTCGCGCGGCCTCGGCTAGGGCGCCGGTCACCGCGCCCATGCCGCCGACCGGCACGTCCCAGTCGCCGGTGCCGTTGCCGATCACGTGGTAGAGGAAGCAGCGGTTCTGGCGCAGCGCGGGGTCGTGGGCGTGGGTGAAGGTGCCGATCAGCGCGTCGGTGAGCACCACCCCGCGCACCAGGTCGTCGGCGAAGCGCCCCTCGAGGGCCTCGCCGAGCGGCCGCTCGAAGAGCTCGGCCCAGGCCCGGTCGTCGCCGATGGCGGTGCGCAACTCCCGCCGGGTGGGCAGCGGTTCGGTGAGGGTGGGGAAGACCTTCCGGGCGACCCGGCCGGTCATGTCGTAGAACTCCTGCCAGGCCGCCCACTCCCGGTCGCCACCGGTGAGCGTCCGGAAGGAGGCCCGGGTGCGGCCCGGGTCTGCCGCGTCCACCAGCAGCCCGGTGGACCGGCCGTCGCGAACGGCGGGCGTGTAGGAGGAGATCCGGCGCCGGCGCAGGTCGAGGCGGAGCCCGAGTTCCTTGACGATGGCGTGCGGCAGCAGGCTGACCAGGTAGGAGTACCGGGAGAGCCGGGCGTCGACGCCGACGAAGGCCTGTGCCGAGACCGCCGCGCCGCCGAGCTGCGGCAGCCGCTCCAGGAGCAGCACCCGGCGGCCCGCCCGGGCCAGGTAGGCCGCCGCCACCAGCCCGTTGTGCCCGCCGCCGACGATCACCGCGTCGTACCGGTCCGACGTGCCCGCCCGACCCGGGATGTCGGTTCGACCTGACGTGTCCGCGCTCATCCGGCCACGCTACGACACCCCGGCGCGCCGGGGAAGACGGCCGCGCCGGGCTGTGGTGGCGCCTCAGCCGAGGTCGTGCGCGGACTCGACCACGATGCCGTAGAGGTCGGTGATGGTGGCGAGCGCGCCGTGGTGGATCTCGTGCGCGGTGAGCACGGTGGAGGGCGAGCGGAGCGAGCGGGTGGCGCAGGCCTCGGCGACCACGGTGGGGTGGTGGCCCCGGAGGAAGGCGCCCTCGCTGGTGAAGAGCACGCACATGTGGGTCATGAAGCCCGCGATCACCAGGTGCCCCCGCCCGGCCGCCTCGATCTGCTCGGCCAGGTCGGTGCCGTGGAAGGAGTTCGGCGCCTGCTTCACGATCACCGACTCGCCGTCGGCGGGGGCCACGGCCGGGTGGATCTCGCCGATCTCGGCGCGGATGTCGTACGGGGTGCCCTCGCCGCCGTCGTGCTGCACGTGGATGACGTGCGCCCCGGCCGCGCGGGCCCGGCCGAGCAGCGTGGCGGCGGAGTCGAGGGCCGGCCGCCAGCCCTCCAGCTCCATCACGCCGGTGGTGTAGGTCCGCTGGTAGTCGATCAGCACGAGGGTGGAGTCGGCGAGGGTGGCCGGGGTCTGGTCGAAGCCGTTGAGGGCGCGGAGGGTGGTCGAAGGCATGGTGAGGCCGCTCTCTGCTCGGTGGGTGGCTGCTGGTTCCAGCTGCGAGAACAACGCTAGGCGGGGGCTCGGATGTCGGCAATGTCGTCTAACATGCAGAAACCGACATCGGGAGCGAGGGGTGTGATGGCTGCGGTCGAGCGGTACATCGTGATCGTCCTGTTCGAGGGGGTCGATCTCCTCGACGTGACCGGGCCGCCGGAGGTGTTCTCGCTGGTCGGGCGGGAGATCCAGGGGGAGACCGGGTACCGGGTGGTGCTGGCCGCCGAGAGCCTCGCGCCGGTCACCACCTCGGCCGGGGTGCGGCTGCTGCCGGACGTCACCTTCGCCGAGGCGGCCGGGCGGAGCATCGACACCCTGCTGGTGCCCGGCTCGGTGGAGACCGACGGTGACCAGCGGGTCCGGGCCGTGACCGACCCGGCCGTGGTGGCCTGGGTCCGTCGGCTCGCCGAGCGGTCGCGGCGGGTCACCTCGGTCTGCGTGGGCGCGCACCTGCTGGCCGCCGCCGGGCTGCTCGACGGCAAGCGGGCCACCACCCACTGGTCCACCGCCCGGCAGCTGGCCGCCGAGTACCCGGCCGTCCGGGTGGACGCCGACCCGATCTTCATCCGGGAGGGCGAGGTCTGGACCGGCGCGGGCATCAGCGCCTGCCTCGACCTCTCCCTCGCCCTGGTGGCCGACGACTTCGGCGAGGCCGTCGCGCTGCGAGTGGCGCGCCAACTGGTGATGTACCTCAAACGCCCCAGCGGCCAGAGCCAGTTCAGCGTCCCGCTCGAACCGGTCTCCACCACGCGCCGGGTGGAGGAGCTGCGCCTGTACATCGCCCAGCACCTCGACCACCCGCTCTCCGTCGCCGAGCTGGCCGAGCGCGCCTGCGTCAGCGACCGCCAGCTCACCCGGATCTTCAAGACCGAGCTCGGCACCACCCCGAGCGCCTACGTCGAGTCGGCCCGGGTCGAACGGGCCCGCAACCAGCTGGAATCCACCGACGCCACCCTCGAACGGATCGCCACCGACTGCGGATTCGGCACCACCGACACCCTGGTCCGGGCCTTCCGCCGGCGCCTGGACACCACGCCGACGGAGTACCGGATCCGGTTCCGTACCAGGGGCTAGGCCGGGCTGCGCCCCGCGCCATCGACGGGACTACCTCTCCTCCGCGTTCGCGATCAGCTGCTCGGCGACACCGTGCGGTACTTCGGCGTAGGAGTCGAACCGCATCGTCCAGCTCGCCCGCCCCGAGGTCCTGCCCGCGAGGTCGTCGGAGTAGCCGAGCAACTCGGACACGGGCACCAGGGCCTGCACGACCCGGCCGCCGGCATGCCTCTCCCACGCCCGGACCTCGCCGCGGCGGGAGCCGAGGTCGGCGATGACGCCCCCCACACAGTCCTCGGGCGTGCTGACCTCCACGGCCATCACCGGCTCGACCAGCACGGGGTCGGCCTGGCGCAGGGCCTCCGTGAGGGCCCTCGCACCGGCGGTCCGGAAGGCGACGTCGGAGGAGTGGGCCTCGCGGACGAGGCCGCCGAGCAGCGTGACGCGCACGCCGATCACCTCGCAGCCGGCCAGGACGCCGGACTGCATCGTGCTCCGGCAGCCGGCGTCGACCGAAGGGACGTATGCCACCGGAATCCCGCCACCGGTGAGGCTCGTGAACTCGTACCCGGCGCCGCCGAGGGCGATCGGCTCGACGCCGATCCGCACCCGGGCGTACTGATCGGCGCAGCCGGTCTGCTTGCGATGGGTGTACTCGACACATTCGACGGCTCTGCGGATGGTCTCCCGGTAGACGACCTGCGGCCTGCTGACGTTGACCCCGACCCGGAACTCGCGTTCCAGGCGGCCGACCAGGATCTCGAGCTGCTGCTCACTCATGGCGCCGACGAGGGTCTGGCCCGTCTCCTCGTCCGGGTGGACCCGGAAGGAGGCTTCCTCCTCGGCCAGCTGCGCGAGCGCGACGCCGAGCCGCTGCTGGTCGGCGTTCGACCGGGGTTCGAGCGCGACCCGGAGGACCGGAGCGAAGCGGCCCACGGGCTCCAGGACCGCCCGCTCCACGCGGTCGGACAGCGTCTCACCGTTGAGCATGTCGTTCGGATCCATGACGGCGACGATAGCGCCGGGGCCCGCCGGGAGCGGACGGCCGGGCCCGCAGGTCCGGCCGCGCGGACGACCGAACTCCGGCTCTCGCGGAGGGCGGGCTCGACGACGTGCCGCCCGGTCGTAACAGCCCGACACGGGAGTGACCCGCCGGGAGTATGTCGCGCGGTGCGGGGTTCGCTACGACGGCAGAGCCGACTCGCTGGTCAACTCGGTGAGGTCGGCGAGGAGTTCGGAGGCGGTGAGCGGATCCAGCTGGGCGAAGGTGGCCGGGTGGGGGTCGTGGGCCCAGTGGTCGCGGCGGGTGGTGTCGAGCCAGACCTGCTCCAGAGTCTGGTCCGGGAAGGCCGTGGCGTCGCCGAGGTAGAGACCCTCGTCGAGGTGGATGAGGAGGTGGCGGCCGTCGGGGAGCGGCTTGGAGATCCAGCCTTCCATCCCGTTGCCGTCCTGCTCGCCGCGCTGCCAGCCGCGCTTGAGCAGGGCGAGCAGGCGGCCGACCGGCACGGTGTGGCCCTCGAAGCGGTGCAGGCGGTGGCCGGCGGCCTCCTCGAGGGTGAAGGCGTGGGTGGGGCGGGCGAGTTGGGGGAAGGGCTGGCTGAGGCCCTGGGCGGTGAAGAGCGCCGTCCAGGCCGCGAGGGCGGGGCCGAGCTGGAGCGGGTGGGGGAGGAGGACGGTGGCGTCCTCGGGGAGGGTGAGGGCTCGGCCGTGGAGATCGAGGTAGCGGCCGTCCTCGGCGACCCGGAAGGCGGTGCCCGCGGAGCACCAGAGCAGGCGGCGGACCAGGCGGCCGGTGAGCGGGTGGGCGACGAAGTGCTCGGCGAACTCGGAGGCGGTGACCGTGCGTCGGGTGAGCATGGCGGCTTCGAGACGGCGCGTCTGGTCGGCGGCGAGGGCGCGGGCCTCCTTCTTGAGGGCGAGGAAGTGCTTGCGCTCGGCGGTGGCCAGCTCCTGGTCGTCCCCGGCGGCGGGGGTGGGCAGGTCCTTGCGCTGCTTGCCGGCGGCGTCCCGCACGTAGGGGCGGAGGAGGTGGTCGAAGCCCACCGTGAAGCGGCGGGGGCCGTAGTCGACCACGGTGGTGGCGTCGGGGGCCAGGCCGAGGTCGGGGACCAGTCGGTCGGCGAGCTGCTCGGCGGTGAGGCCCAGACCGGCGGCCACCTCGGCGATCTTCTCCTGGGCCCGCTCCTTGAGCGCCTTGAACTTCACCCGCTGGGCGATGGCCTGCAGCTGCCGGAGGGCGGTGTCGCCGCCGATGCCGGCCAGCACGGTGAGGCCCTCGACGGCGCGGTGGTGGGCGCTCTGGCCGGGCCACTCCCGGAGCAGCGGGCTCAGCCGGCGCACGGTCTCCTCGTCCCCGAAGAAGCCCAGGCCGTAGAGCGCCCAGCTCTCCTTGGCGGGCATGGTCGCCTGCCGCCAGGCCTCGAACACCGCCCAGCCGAAGGCGGCCAAGGAGTCGGCCCGGCAGGCCGCCTTGACGGCGGCCAGGCCCGGGTACGGCTCGCCCGAACCGGAGAGCGCGAGCATGGTGAGCACGTGCCGGACGGCGGCTTCGGGGAGAGCGGCCCCCGAGGAGAGCAGCAGCTGCGGCAGGACGGCGGGCGGTAGCCAGCCGGGGAGCTCCGGGAGCCTGGCCGGCAGCCCGGTGCGCAGCGGATCGACGGGCAGGGTCTCAGCGAGGATCTCCGCCGCCTGGGCGCCGAAGCGTTCGGCGGTGGCGGCGAGCACGGCTTCGGTGCCCTCGGCGGTGGCGATCAGGCGCAGGGCCCGGGTGGCCGCGGTGCGGGCGGCTCCGGTGGGGCCGACGGCGTCGGGGACGAGCCGCAGGGCGGCCGGCAGGCCGTGCCGGGCGAACCAGGAACGGGCCACCGGGGCAACGGACTTGGGCTTGGCCAGGCCGGCGGCCAGGAAGCGGGCGGTGGCGGTGTCGAGGAAGGGGAGGAGGAGTGCGGCGTGGTCGGTGGGCTTGGCCATGGCGGCGGTGAGGGCCGCGGGCAGGGCCGCGAGGCCGTACTTGGCGATGATCGGGGGCATGGCCACCTCGGCCCGCCAGAACTGCAGGGGGCGCCAGGCGGCCACGGCGGCGGTGAGTTCTTCGGCGGGGCCGGCCAGGAGGAGCCGGTAGACCGTGGCGAAGTCGGCCGTGCCACCCAGCAGTTGCTCGGCCTCGGCGGCCCAGTTCGGGGCGGTGGGGTGGTAGGTGTGGTCGAAGTAGGGGATCGGCCGGGACCACTGCTCGTGTTCGCCGGGCAGCCAGCACAGTTGCGGTGCGGCGTCGAGTCCGAGGCCGGTGAGCACCCGGACCGGGGGGACGGCGGCGTCGGCCGCCCACGGTGGGCTGACCAGCAGGGCGGGTAGGTCTTCGGCGGAGGCTTCCGGTGCGCGGGTGGCCGATGCGCGCTCGGCCCGGACGAACTCGGCTGCCTCCGGGTCGAGTTGCGCGACGCCGACGGGACAGCGGGTGAGGTGGGCGGCGAGCAGGTGGCGGGCCGTGACGGCGTGCCTGCTCTCGGTACGCGCCAGGTCGGCCAGCAGCCGGGTGGCCCGGCCCGGGTACCGGTCCGTGGCGGCCTGGAGGGCGGGCCGGGTGTACATGTCGTCCAGGCGGCCGAGGAGGAGGGCGAAGGCAGCGTCGGTGGGGAGCTCGACCACGGCGGCCGTGAGCTCGCGGAGCTCCTCCGGGCGCACCGACTGTTCGATCGCGCGGGCCAGCATGGGCAGGCAGTCGGGGCCGACCGCGTCGGCGAGGGTGGCGAGCACGGCGGGGTCCTTCACCAGCCAGCAGTACCGCTCGGTGGCCGCCAGGTGTCCGGCCTGAGCGGGATCGTCGAGGGAGCGGTACAGCAGCGAGCGGAGCGGCGGGTAGGAGTCGCCGGACTCCGGCTGGTCGGCGATGGACTCCCCGGCCCAGCCCGGGGTGCCGGCGGCCAGGTAGGTGGTGACCAGGCGGCGGCGGGCGCTGGTGCGGCAGGCCGCCAGTGCCGCGACGGTCTGCCGGTGCGTCTCCTGGTCGGCGACGGCCAGCAACTCCCTTACCCGCCCGGCCGTGTGAGGGGCGAGGTGGCCGGGGAGCAGGCCCGTGGAGCCACGGCGTGCCAGGGCGCGCCGCCTGGGCAGTCCCGGCAGGTACTGATCGGTCTCGGCGAGCTCGAAGAGCTCCACCGCGGCTCGGGCGGCGAACACCAGGCCGTGGCGGAGCGCCCATCCGTCGGCGAACGAGACCTCCGGCCTGGCGCGGCTGACCGCGTGCGCGAGGGCGGCGGCACCGAGTGGATCGGCAGCCCCGTCGAGCCGGTGCCGGACGGCGGTCACCAGGGCCGGGTCGGAATCGGGGGAGAGCAGGAGCGCCTCGATCTCGCCCCGTTCCTCGGCCACCAGCAGTGCGGTGCCGTCCGGTGCCGTCGGGTCGAGACCGGCTACGGGACGGTACACCCTCCCGCGGCGCGGCTCGACCAGTGCACGCCAGCCGTGCGGGAGGGTGAACCTGGACTCGTCAGCCGGCCCGCAGGCCCCGGTGCCCGCCTCCGGTGATCCCGCCTCCGTGGGTCCGTGCTGCCCGGATCCGGTGCCGGCCGACGCCAACTGGTCCACGGTGCGCTCTCCTCGGGATGCGGCGAGCCGCCGGGCGCGGCCTGCGCCGGTGTGCTCGGGAGGCACCCTAACGACCGCCGCCGACACCGGCCTGGGCGGCCCGGCGGGCCGTCGGTACGCTGACAGCAGCCGATCGCGGGCCGGTCGGCGGCCGGCCGGTGTGGAGCCGGCCTCGGGTCGGCGGAGAGGCGGGGGCATGGCGGCGGCGGACGGGTGGCGGGGGCCGGTGGCCGCGCTGCGGGCCAGGCTGTTGGCGGAGATCAACTCGACGGTGCACGGGGACGACCTGCACCTGGAGCGGTACGACCGGCCGGCCGGTGATCCGGGGCTGTTCGGGCCGCGGAGCGTGGTGTGGCGGGTGCACGGACACCCGGCCGGGATGCTCGCGGGCGGGTTCGCGGCGCTGCTGCTGCAGTCGCTGCACCCCTTGGCGATGGCCGGGGTGGACGCCTACTCCGACTTTCGGGAGGACCCGACCGGGCGGCTCAACCGGACGGCGCGGTTCGTCTCCACCACGACCCTCGGCTCGACCGAGGCGGCCGAGCGGGCGATCGAGGCGGTCCGGCGGATCCACCCGCGGATCCGGGGCACCGCCCCGGACGGCCGCCCGTACCGGGCCGACGACCCGGCGCTGCTCACCTGGGTGCACACCGCCGAGGTGTACTGCTTCCTGACGGGTCATCAGATGTTCGCGGACCGGCCGCTGACCGGCGCCGAGAGCGACGCCTACCTGGACGAGGTGGCGGTGATCGCCGAGCGGCTCGGTGCCACCGGGGCGCCGCACTCGCGGGCCGAGGTGCTGGCCTATCTGGCCGAGATCCGTCCCGAACTCCGCGCCACCCCGGCCGCGTTGGAGGTGGTCGAGCTGCTGCGCGGGTTCGGCCGCAGTGCTCGGGAGCGGGCCGTCGTCCATCTGCTGACCAATGCCTCGGTGGGCATGCTGCCCGACTGGGCGCGGGCCGAACTCGGCATCCGGCGGCCCCGGTCGGTGCGCGAGGCCTGGGACCGGCCGGTGGCCCGGGTGGCTGGCCGGCTGATGGTCTGGGCCTGCGGCGACTCGCAGATCCGGGCCGCCGCCGAGGCCCGCGCGGCGGCCGCACCGGCGGGCCGGGCGCCCGCCGAGGTGGTGGCGGCCGACTGAGTCGAAGGTCGGAGCGCGGGTGCCGTCCGGGATCTTGGCAGGGCCCGGTGCGGCCCCTATAGTCGGCCGGACATGAGCCTGTCTCATGTTCTGTGGCTCGCCGGTCGCCCGGGGGCCACCGGCCGAAGGGGGCGTGACCGTGGCGCACCGCGCGCTGGAGGAGCCGACCGCACGGGTGGGCGCGGGGTGGACGGCCTCGCTCAGCCTGGCCTCGCTCGCCGTGTTCATGGGGTTCTTCACCCCTATCCAGATCCTGCTGCCGCTCCAGCTGGAGCAGCTGGACGCCGCGCACAAGGCCGGGCTGCTCGCCTGGGTGACCGGCCTCGGGGCGTTCGTGGCGATGCTGGCCAACCCGCTGGCCGGGGCGCTCTCGGACCGCACCACCTCGCGCTACGGCCGCCGCCGCCCGTGGATCCTGGGCGGCGCGCTGCTCGGCGCCGCCGGGCTGCTGCTCACCGCCGCGCAGCACACCCTGGTGGGCCTCGCCCTCGGCTGGGCGCTCGCCCAGCTCGGGCTCAACGCCATGCTGGCCGGGGTCACCGCCCCGGTGGCCGACCAAGTGCCGGTCGCGCAACGGGCGGTGGTCTCCGGCTGGACGGGCATCAGCCAGTCGCTCGGCCTGGTGGTCGGCGCGCTGCTGGTCACCGTGGTGGTCAGCGGCATCCTGCCCGGCTACGCGCTGACCGCCGCGCTCACCGTGGCGCTCGCGCTGCCGTACGTGCTGCGCCACCGCGAGCCGGTGCTGCCCCGCGAGCTGCGGGCACCGCTGGACTGGCGGGCGCTCGCGGCGGGCTACTGGGTCAGCCCCCGGCGGTACCCGGACTTCGGGTGGGCCTTCCTGACCCGGTTCCTGATCAACCTGGGCAACGCCATCGGCACCCTCTACCTGCTCTACTACCTCACCGACGCCGTGCACTACCCCGAGCCCGACACCGGCGTGCTGATCCTCACCGCCGTCTACACCCTCGCGGCGCTGCTCACCGCGATCCCCGCCGGAGTGGTCTCGGACCGGACCGGGCGGCGGCGCGCCCTGGTGGTGCTCTCCTGCGCGGTGATGGCGGTGGCCGCGCTGCTGCTGGCGTTCCTGCACAGCTGGCCGGCCACGGTGGTGGCCGCCGCCGTGCTCGGGGCCGGGTTCGGCGTCTACCTGGCGGTGGACCAGGCGCTGGTGACCCAGGTGCTGCCGGCCGCCGCCGACCGGGCCAAGGACCTCGGGGTGATCAACATCGCCAACTCCGGCCCCCAGGTGCTCGCCCCGGCGGTGGCCGCCCCGGTGGTCGCGCACCTGGGTGGCTACCTCGGGCTCTACCTGGTGACGGCGCTGGTCACGCTGCTCGCCGCCGGGCTGGTGCACCGGATCCGGGGCGTGGCCTGAGGCGGGGATGGCGGCAGATTCCCGGCGAATCAGGGCAGACCGACGGTCTGTCAGGCACCAGTCGTCCCCGGTGCACCATCGGGCCGCCGACTGCTGTTCAGATCGCGGCCACGCCGGGCTAGCATGCTGCGTCACGCGAGTTACCCGTCGGTACGAGACCGTCGGGAGCCGGCCCACCCCGGGGAGAAAAGCATGTCCGCAGTCAGCAGGCGAAAGTTCGTCACCGGAGCCTCCGCCGTGGCTGCAGCCGCCGCCGGTCTCGGCCTCGGGGCCGGCCGGGCCGCCGCGCTCGACCAGCAGCTCGCCCTGACCGCCCGCCGCGCCGTCAGCGTGGGCGGCACCACCCTGGAGCAGGCCGCCGCCGGTACCGGCACGGGTTACCAGCGCCTGCAGGCGGGCCCCGGCTGGCCGCTGGTGGTCCGTACCGAGCTGGCCGCCGCCAGCGCCGGCCGCGACGACCGCCGCACCGGCCTGGCCAGCTTCGTCCAGTTCACCGACCTGCACCTGGCCGACACCGAGTCGCCGGTGCGCTTCGAGTACCTGGCCCGCTACAACGGCAGCGCCTACCGCCCGCAGGAGCTGCTCACCGTGCGCGGCGCGTCTGCCCTGGTCGAGCGGGTCAACGCGGTGGCCAACGGCCCGTACACCGGCCTGCCGTTCTCGATGGTGATGGCCACCGGCGACAACACCGACAACCACGAGCAGATCGAGCTCGACTGGTACCTCTCGGTGATGAGCGGCGGCCGGATCACCCCGAGCACGGGCGACGTGACCCGCTACGAGGGCGTGCAGGACTCCGGCAACGCCGGCTACTGGAACCCCGAGCTCGCCTTCCAGGACGACTACAAGGCCAAGGGCTTCCCGCAGATACCCGGCTTCCTGGCCGCCTCCGCCCGCCCGTTCCAGGCGCCCGGCCTGGACACCCCCTGGTACACCACGGTCGGCAACCACGACGACAGCATCTCCGGCACGCTGCCCGACCTCGGCTTCCAGCGCTCGCTCTACACCGGCGACCGCAAGATCGAGGGCCTGGACGACGCGGACGCCGCCAAACTGGCCGACAAGCTGAAGACCGACCCGGTCGGCGCCGCCTGGCAGTTCATGCTGCTGATGGCCAATAGCGGCCTGGTCCGCAAGGTCACCCCGGACGCCCGCCGCGCGCCCTTCAGCCCGACCGAGTTCGCCAAGGCCCACCTCGACCCGGCCTACACCGGCCCGGGCCCGTTCGGCCACGGCTTCACCTCGGACTCGGCCGCCAGCGGCAAGCTCTACTACACCGCCCAGATCGCTCCCGGCGTGCTCGGCATCAGCCTGGACACCACCAACCGGGCCGGCTGGGCGGACGGCTCGATCGGCACCGAGCAGCTCAACTGGCTGGAGTCCGTGCTGCGTTCCAACAGCAGCCGGTACTACGACAAGAACGGCAACCTGGTGCGCGGCGGCACCGCCGACCAGCTGATCGTCATCTTCAGCCACCACACCAGCACCAGCATGGGCAACACCCTGCCCGACCCGTACCACCTCTTCGACGGCCGCCACACCGGCGCCGAGCTGGTCGCCCTGCTCCAGCGCTACCCGAACGTGGTGGCCTGGGTGAACGGCCACACCCACCGCAACCAGATCACCCCGCACGGCCACGCGGTGCCCGAGCGCGCCTTCTGGGAGATCAACACCGCCTCGCACATCGACTTCCCGCAGCACGCCCGGGTGATCGAGGTGGCCGACAACGGCGACGGCACGATCTCCCTCTTCACCACGCTGATCGAGTCCAACGCCGGCTACACCACCGACTTCGGCGACACCTCCGACGCCGGTCTCGCCGCGCTCTACCGCGAGCTCTCCTTCAACGACCCCAACGGCCGCCCGGTCCAGCTGATGGGCGGCGCCGGCGACCACAACACCGAGCTGCTGCTGACCCGCCCGGGCCGCTGAGCGGAGTGAGACGGAAGGCCGCGCCCTCCCCTCGGGGAGGGCGCGGCCTTCGGCGTCTGCGGGTCACCGGGACGGGCTAGCGAGTGGGGCGGCCGCCCCGGGACCAGAGGGCCAGGCCGGCCACGGCGGCCGCGCCGAGCACGGCGAGGGCGGCGAGCGCCGGGCCCCAGCTGACGCCGGTCAGCGGCGCCGAGCCGGCGGCGAGCACCAGGGCGGCGGCGCCGTACGCGGCGGCCACCACGCCGTGGGACCGCCACTGGAGCAGCCCGGCCGGGCCGGCGGCCACCGCGTCCACCAGCAGCAGGTAGCCGAGCAGCAGCGCCGCCACGCAGGCCAGCACCCAGACCGGCGGGGCGGTGAGCGCGGTGAGGATCACGGCCCCCGCCGCGAAGGCGGTGTTCCGGTGCCGGGCCAGCATGGCCGGCCAGCGGGCCGAGTGCCGGACCGGCCGCCCGACCGTCACCGGGCCGGCCCACCAGGCCAGGGCCAGGGCCGGCAGGGCCAGGGTGACCCCGAGCCGGGGCGTGGTGGCGAGCAGGCTCGGATCGGCCGCCGCCAGGGCGAGGGCCAGGGCCACCGGACGGCCGAACGCGGGGACCTCGCCCGCGGGTTCGGCGATGGTGTCCGGGGCTGGCTCGGTCATGGCGGGCTCGGTCGTGGTGGGGTGCGGCATGGCGGGGGTGCCCTCCGGGGCGGCGGGAACGTGAGGGGGCATCAGATCCGTCCCTGGATGCGGCTGCGCAGCAGTGGGGCCAGCGCCAGGTCGAGGCTCTCGCCCGGCTGGGCGGCGAGCACCGGCAGGCCCTTGACGCGGAGCGCGTACCGCATCGCCTCGCGGTCGAACTTCCAGAACTCCAAAGCCAGTTCGCCGGCCGCCCGGCGGGCGGCGGAGCCCTCCTCGGGCACCGGGTCGCCGATCGGGATCTCGACCACCACGACCGCGCAGCCCCGGCGGCTCAGGTCGCGCAGCACGTCGAGCATCCGCTGGTCGGTCAGCGAGGTCACCGCGTAGACCAGGGCGCCGGCCGGGATCACCGGACGCGGCAGCCGCGCCAAGTCCGGTACCTCGTACCCGAGATCGCTCCGGACGTCGAGCACCGTCTCGATCAGCCGGTAGAAGTACCCGGCCCCGGTGGCCGGGGTCAGCCAGCGGGTGGTGCCGCCGATCGAGACCACGCCGACCCGGTCGTGGCTGCGCAGGTACGCGCGGACGATGCCGCTCGCGGTGCGCACCGTCTCGTCCAGGCTGGACCGGCCGGTGGCCGGGTCCGCGTAGTCGCTCAGCGCGTCGATCAACACCACGGTGTCGGCGGCGCGTTCGGCCGCGAACTGGGTGATCTGCACGCTGCCCCGGCGGGTGGTGGAGGGCCAGTGGATCCGCCGCTGCCGCTCGCCCCAGACGTGCGGACGGACGCCCTGCACCTCCAGACCCTCGCCGCGCTGACGTGAGGTGTGCTCACCCAGGTGCTCGGGCAGCCGGACCGGGATCGGGGTCAGGGTGGAGCGGGCGGGGGAGGGGAAGACCTCGATCTGGCCCAGCTCCACCCGCAGCGTGCGCCGGGCCAGCCCGGCCCGGTCGTACAGGTCGAGGTCCAACGGGCCCAGCGTCCACCGGCCCCAGCGGGTGGCGGTCAGCCTGAGTTCCACCAGCGGACCGGTCACCGTGAGGTCGGCCAGCGCCAGGCCGGGCCCCGGGTGCAGGGCCGGGTCGATCCAGCTCGCCGTGCCGTCGAAGGTGAGCCGGACTCGCACGGTGACCGTCTCGTCCTCGAAGCAGCGCCGCTGGTCCACCTCGGCCGAGGCCGTCAGCCGGGTCGGCCGGCTGCGGCCGGCGGCGGCCAGCACCAGCAGCACCAGCGGACCGGCCGCCAGCGCGAGCAGCCGGCCGTTGCCGGTGAGCAGCGCGGCGGCGGCCGCCACGGCGGTGACGGTGAGCAGCCGCAGCGCCCGCTCGGTGGCCCGCCAGACGGGCGGCGGCGGAGCGCTCGGCCGGCTGAGCGCCACCGGCGCACCGCCGGGGTGGCCGAGCACGCGGGCGGCGGGCGGACGGCCGGTCATGACCGCGCGGCGGCGGCGGTGGCGGCCGGGGCGGTGGCCGGGGCGGCAGCCGGGGAGCCGGGCGCGGTGGCCGGGGCCGGGACGGTGTCCACCAGGGCCGCGATCACCTCGTCGGCGTTGATCTGCCGCACCCAGAGCTCCGGCCGCAGCGTCACCCGGTGCGCCAGCGCGGGCACCGCCAGCGCCTTCACGTCCTCCGGCACCAGGTAGTCACGGCCCGCCAGCACGGCCCGGGCCCGGGCCAGTTGGAGCAGGGCCAGCCCGCCGCGCGGCGACGCGCCGACCTGGATCTGCGGGTGCGAGCGGGTGGCGTCCACCAGCGCGACCACGTAGTCCACCAGCGCGTCGTCCACCTCGACCCGCTCCAGCGCGGACCGCATGGCCACCACCTCGACCGGGTCGGTCAGCCGGGCCAGCGCCGCCTCCGGCGCCGCCCGGGCGATCCGGGCCCGGAGCATCGCCGCCTCCTGCGGCACCGGCAGGTAGCCCATCCGCACCCGGAGCAGGAAGCGGTCCAGCTGCGCCTCCGGAAGGCTGTAGGTGCCCTCGTACTCGATCGGGTTGGCGGTGGCGATCACCACGAAGGGCTCGGGCAGGCGGCGGGTGACGCCGTCCACCGACACCTGGGCCTCGGCCATCGCCTCCAGCAGGGCCGCCTGGGTCTTCGGGGGCGTGCGGTTGATCTCGTCGGCGAGCAGCAGGTGGGTGAAGACCGGGCCGGGGCGGAAGACCATCTCGCCGGTGCGCTGGTCGTAGAACGGCGCGCCGGCGACGTCCGAGGGCAGCAGGTCCGGGGTGAACTGGATGCGCTGGAAGTCGAGCCCGAGCGCGGTGGCGAAGGACCGGGCGAGCAGGGTCTTGCCGAGCCCCGGCAGGTCCTCGATCAGCACGTGGCCGCCGGCCAGCACGCCGAGCATGACCAGTTCGAGCGCCTCGGGCTTGCCGACCACGGCGCGGCCGACCTCGTCGAGCACCTGCCGGGCGCGGTCGCCGGCCTGCTGCGGGGTCAGGGCCGGGGCGGGGTGGGTGGTGGTCACGGGTACTCCTCGGAAGCGGTGGAGGCGGCGGCAGCCGCAGGGCGTGCGACCGCGGTGCGTGCGGCTGCGACCCGGGCAGGGAGGTTCAGAGGGCGTGCGGGAAGGCTCAGAGCGCGTGCAGACCGGCGACGGCCGCGCGCAGGGTGACGGGTGGGATCGGCAGCGGCGGGGTGGTGCCCGGGGCGATCAGGGCCCAGACCTCGGGCGGCACCAGGGCGGCGGCACGCTCCGGCTGCTCGTACAGCGAGACCGCGTGCCGCTCGGCCAGCCGGGCGGCGTACAGCCGTTGCAGGCGGGGGATCAGCAGCGGGCCCTGCTCGCCGCGTGCGGTGAGGCTGTCCTCGACCACCCGCTGCCAGTCGCCGAGCCCGGGCCGGCGGGAGTCGAGGGTGCGGACGGCCAGCCGGAGGCCGCTGTCCTGCGAGGCGAACCCGGTCACGTACCGGGCGGTGATCAGACCGACGGCCGTCAGCAGCCCGGCCCCGGCGACCGCCGTGGCCGGACCGCCGACCAGGGCGAGGGCCACCTCGACGACGGCGGCGACCAGCAGCAGCACGAGGAGCAGGGGCTTCATCGGCTCGCCACCTCCTCGGGGGCTTCGGCGGCCGCGGCGGCCAGTTGGGCGGCGATGGTGTCGAGGGCGGCGCGGGCCCGGTCGAGGTGGTGGGGGGTCATGGGGTGGGTGGAGTAGCGGGCCTCGCGGAAGAGTTCGGCCAGGGCCTGCGGGGCTTCACCGGCGAGGCGGCCGTCGGCGGCGGCCCGGGCCAGCAGGTCGGAGGGGCTGTCGGAGGCGCGGCCGGGTACGCCGGAGTCGGCCAGCGAGAGCTCCATCGCCGCGTAGCAGGCGATCACCGCCGTCCGGACGTCCTCGCCGTGCAGGGCGCGGCGGCCGGAGTCGACGGCCTCGGCCAGGGCCTGGTCCGGCTCCTCCGGCGGCGAGTCGAAGAGGCCCGGCGCGGTGGCGGCGCGGCGCCGGAGCAGGTGGCCGTAGTGGCGGTACAGCAGTACCAGGCCGACCACGGCGGCGATCGCGACCAGGGTGAGCGCGATGATCCCGAGCAGCGGGCCGGCCGAGTGGTGGGTCTCGGTGGGGGCCGGCGGGTGGGTCGGCGGTGGCGGCGTGGTCGGCGGGCCGCTGGGCGGCGGCAGCGGGTCGCTCGGGCTGGGCTCGGGCGCGGGCTCCCGCAGGGGGTGGGGCCTGCCCGGCAGCAGGAGCAGGGTGAGGGGCAGCAGCACGGTGGCCATCGGCAGCAGCACCCCGACGGCGGTGACGAGCCGTTCGACGGCCGGGTGGGTGCCGGGCTCGTCCCGCCGCCGGGCCCGGTGCCGGGTGATCAGCACGGCTCCGCCGAGGGCGGCTCCGAGCGCCAGCAGCGCGGTCAGCCCGCCCTGTTCGCCGAGCGGCCCGCCCGCGTGCCAGGCCGGCGGTCCGTCAGCCGGCCGCAGCGCGAGCGCGGCGAGCGCCAGGGCGCCCACCGCGAGGGCGGCCGACAGCGGGCGGTGCCAGTGCCGCCGACCCGGTGGGCGACGGTCCTGGCCGCCCGAGTTGCGTGGGTCCATACCGGTGATTCCCCCGAGTCCCCCGTGGTGCCCGCGCGGGCTGGGCGGCCCGCACGGATGTGCAGGGCGTCAGCCTGCCACAGGTGGTTCGGGCGCCCACCGGCAGGGCCGGTGATCTTCGCGCGGGCGGGGGCGGCCCGTGGATTGGGCTCAGGTGACGGGCGGGTGCGAGGTGTGGCCGGGGCTCAGGCGACGGGCGGGTGCCAGGCGCCGAACCACTGCTCGGCGCCGTACTCCTCGAACCGCTCGACCTCCGTGAAGCCGAGCTTGGCCGCGAGCCGCATCGAGGGCTCGTTGGCGGTCTGGGTGCAGAGCACCACCGGCTCCCCGGGCAGCGCGCCGACGAACCAGTCGAGCGCCGCCGCGCAGGCCTCGGCCGCGTAGCCCCGGCCCCAGGCGGTGGGGAGGAAGACGTAGCCGAGCTCGGCCTCCTGACCCGCCGGGGTGAGGCGGCCGAGGCGTCCGGCGTCCGGGCGGTCGAGGGTGACGGTGCCGATCGTCTCGCCGGCCAGCTCGACCACGAAGAAGCCGGGCCGGTTGCCGGGCACCTCGGGGACATTGCGTTCCAACTCCTCGCGCGGGACGGGCCCGCCGAGGTAGGTCCGGACCTCGGGGGAGGCGAAGAGCTCGATGGCCGCCGCCCGGTCGCGGGCCTCGGACCGGCGCAGCACCAGTCGTTCGGTCCGGATCGGGGCGGGCGGCCAGCTGTCAACCACAAGATCACTCATGTCGGGCACGCTACCCGAGGCCGGTTCACTGCACGGAGGAACTCGGGAAGCCGGCGGGGTCGGGGAACTCGGCGGAGTCGGGGAAGCTGTGCGGCAGCGGCAGGTCGAGGCCCTCGGCGGAGCTCGGGGCCAGCGAGAGCGCGGCGGCCACCTCGGCGGGGTAGGGGTGGAGGCCGAGCAGGCCGCCGGTGAGCCGGGCGGTGGCCCGGTGCCAGTCGCGGGAGCGGCGCAGCAGCGCGTGGTCTGCCCCGTGCACGGTGTACCCGGCGACGTGGGCGCCGGCCGCCCGGGCCTCGGCGGCGAACCGTCGGGTGGCCCTGGGGTCGGTGATCCGGTCGTGGTCGCCGTGCAGGGTGAGCAGGGTGCGCCCGTCGAGCTGCCCGGCCGGGTCGGTCTCCGGACACCAGGGCGCGAGCGCCACCACACCGGTGACGCTCGGGTGCCCGGCGGCGCGCAGCGCGGCCCGGCCGCCCATCGAGTGCCCGATCAGCACGGTGGGCACCGGGCCGAGCTCCTCGGCCAGGTCGTTGAGCGCGGCGGCGGCGTCCCGGGCGGCGTCCGCCCGGCTGCCGTTCCACCCGCGGTGCCGGTAGCGGACCTCGCCGACGGCGATCTGCGCCCCCGCGGTCTCCCGCGCCACGGCCCGGACGAACCCGCACATCCGCAGCCGGGGCAGGTTGAGCGGCCCGGGCTTGCGCTCGTTGGTCTCCTGCCCCCCGTGCAGCACCAGGACGGCCGCGCTCGGCGCCTCCGGCCGCACCCGCCAGTGCAGCGCCTGGTGCCCGGATCCTCTGCTCGTACTCCGCCGCATCAGTTCTCGTACCTCTCGACAGCCCCCCGGCTTGAGGCGGCCACTGTACGCCGGGGAGGAGCCGCCGGGCGAGAAAGCTGTACCACCGAGGCTACCGACGAGTAGGCTCGCGGCGGGCCGAGGCGTGCGGCGGACTCGTCGACGCGGTCGCCGACCTGCCGACTCCCGTCCCCGGTGCGGAGGTTCCCGCGCCTCCCCGCCCGGCGTTCCCGCGCCTCCTGCCCGGCATTCCCGCGCCTCCCGGCCCGTAGAGGAGACCACCGTGTCCCGTGCGCACCGCGCCCCGCTCGCCCTCGCCGCCCTGCTCGGCACGGCCGGCGTGCTGCACTTCGCCAAGCCCGCGTTCTTCGACCCGCTGGTGCCGGAGCAGCTGCCCGGCGGACCCCGGTTCTGGACCCACCTGAGCGGCGCGGCCGAACTGGCCGTCGCGGCTGCGGTGGCCGTCCCGGCGACCCGCCGCACCGGCGGACTCGCGGCGGCGGCGCTGTTCACCGCCGTCTTCCCCGGCAACCTCAAGATGGCCCACGACTGGCGCACCCGCAGCGCCGCCGAGCGCGCGGTAGCGTACGGACGCCTGCCGCTCCAGGTACCGCTGGTGGTCTGGGCGCTCAAGGTCCGCCGCTCGGCGGGCGGTAGCCGGTAGTCGACGGTCGGTCGGCCCGGGCCTCGGCGGCCGGTAGTCCCTCGGAGGGTGACAGGTGCTCCGTACGGGGAGGACGCGTGCTGGGGCGGCGGGCTGACGCCTCGTAGGGTGGTGGGCACCCTCCCTCACTGTGGACGGTGCCCACCACAGGGATCAGGCGGTCACGTCCGCTGGAGTGGTTCCACGTTGCTGGTGGGTCGGACCTTGACCAGCTCGGGGTACTCCTGGCGCATCCGCCGGGAGCTGGCGCCCTTGAGACTGTTAGCCAGTTTGGGCAGGGTGACCTTCGACGGGAAGTCCACCAACAGGTGGACGCGGTTGTACTCGCCGTTGAACCCGACCAACTCCACTTCCAAGCCGGCGCAGAGGTCCGCATGGCCTCTTCGAGCCTGGTCACCAGTGCGGAAGTTCTGACACTCAGCCATGGACCAACACGGTACGGTGATTATCGTGCAGCTCAGGTACAGCTTCCGCTTGTACCCGAACGGGCCGCAGTGTTCAGCACTGGCACGGGCGTTCGGGTGTGCGCGAGTGGCTTTCAACGACGCGTTGCGCGCCCGCGAGACCGCCCGTGCCGCCGGGTTGCCGTTCGTGACGTCGGCGGAGCTGTCCAAGCGGCTCACCGCGTCGAAGGAGACTCCCCGGCGGGCGTGGCTCGGTGAGGTGTCGTCGGTGGTGTTGCAGCAGTCCCTCCGAGACTTGGATACCGCCTACAAGAACTTCTTCGCCAGCCTCAAGGGCAAGCGGTCGAAGATGGGACCTCCCCGCTTCAAGAGCCGGAAGGACACCCGGCAGGCGATCCGCTTTACCGCGAACGCCCGGTGGAAGATCGCGCCGGGCGGAGGCCTGTGGCTGCCGAAGATTGGCGACGTGCGGGTTAGGTGGTCCCGCACGCTGCCGTCGGTGCCGTCCACGGTGACCGTGGTCAAGGACGGCGCGGGCCGGTACTTCGCGAGTTTCATCGTGGAGACCGATCCCGCCGCCGACCTTGTGCGGATGCCCGACACGGACCACGTGACCGGGATCGACCTGGGCCTGACGCACTTCGCGATCCTGTCCGACGGAACGAAGATCGACAGCCCCCGCTTCCTGCGCCGTGCTGAGAAGCGGTTGAAGAAGAAGCAGAAGTCCCTGAGCCGCAAGGCCAAGGGCAGCAAGAACCGTGAGAAGGCCCGTGCCGAGGTGGCGCGGGCACATGCGACCGTGGCTGATGCCCGGCGCGAGTTCCACCACCAGCTCTCAACGAAGGTCATCCGTGAGAACCAAGCGGTGGCCGTTGAGGATCTGGCGGTCAAGGGGCTCGCCCGAACCCGCATGGCCAAGAGCATCCACGATGCCGGGTGGTCGCAGTTCGTCACGATGCTGGAGTACAAGGCCGTCCGATACGGGCGGACCTTTCTGCGCATCGGCAGGTTCGAGCCCACCTCTCAGGTGTGCTCCGCGTGCGGCGTCAAGGACGGCCCGAAGCCCCTCAACGTCCGTGCGTGGGCGTGCGGAGCATGCGGGGCCGTCCTCGATCGCGACATCAACGCCGCCGTCAACATAGCCAAGGCCGCCGGACTGGCGGTGTCAGCCTGTCGAGCGCAGGTAAGACCGGTACTCGCACCGGCGCAGCGCGAAGAAGCAGGAACCCACCGAGACGGTCAGGCGACCGTGGTAGGAATCTCCGGCCTTGAGGCCGGGGAACGGAAGTCAACGAAGGGGCAGTGCACATGGCCGACACCACCTCACCCAGCCTCCGCGCCGAGCTCGGCGTGATCGGCGGCTCGGGGCTCTACGCCTTGCTCGACGACGTCACCGAGGTTGCCGTGCAGACGCCGTACGGGGCGCCGAGCGACTCGCTGTTCGTCGGCGAGGTGGCCGGTCGCCGGGTCGCCTTCCTGCCCCGGCACGGCCGGGGCCACAGCCTGCCGCCCCACCGGATCAACTACCGGGCCAACCTCTGGGCGCTGCGCTCGCTGGGCGTCCGCCAGGTGCTCGGGCCCTGCGCGGTGGGCGGGCTGCGGGTGGAGTACGGGCCCGGCACACTGCTGGTGCCGGACCAGTTCGTGGACCGGACCACCGGGCGGATCCAGACCTACTACGACGGGCTGCCGCTGCCGGACGGGCGGCTGCCCGAGGTGGTGCACGTCTCGATGGCCGACCCGTACTGCCCGGACGGGCGCCGGGCGGCCACCGCCGCCGCGCGGTCCTGCGGCTGGGAGCCGGTGGACGGCGGCACGCTGGTGGTGATCGAGGGCCCGCGGTTCTCCACCCGCGCGGAGAGCCGCTGGTTCGGCGCCAACGGCTGGTCGGTGGTCGGCATGACCGGTCACCCGGAGGCCGTGCTGGCCCGGGAGCTGGGGCTCTGCTACACCTCGCTGGCGCTGGTCACCGATCTGGACGCGGGGGTGGAGGCCGGCGAGGGCGTCACCCACGCCGAGGTGCTGGCGGTCTTCGGACGGAACGTCGACCGGCTGCGCACCGTGCTGTTCAAGACCCTGGAGAGCCTGCCGACCGAGCGGGACTGCGTCTGCTCGCACGCCCTGGACGGGCTGGAGACCGGCCTCTACTGAGGTCCGCCCGAGGACCGTCGGTCCGCGGGGCCGGCGGTGAAGATGCGGGTGATCACTCGAAGGAGTGGCGGCAGTCGGGTGGCGGTGGCCTGCCAGGCTGCCGCCGAACCCCTGCTGAGCTGGGGTTTCGTGGTGCCGAGCGGGCGTCAACTCGGTGCACCGCCAAGAGAGTTGGGAGAAACGTTTCTCCGGATCCGGGCCTCTCTACGCTGGTGAACCGACCCAGAATGATCAACCGCTTTCCCCGAGAGGTACCCCGCTCATGCGCCTCCGTAACGCCGCCGTCGCCGCCTTCGCCGCCATCGCGCTCGCCGTCTCCCTGCCCGGGTCCGCCATGGCCGCCGTCGGCGAGTTCCGGTACAGCTACGCCGACGCCGACGGCTACGAGCACCCCGGCCTGCTCTTCTACCCGCCGAGCGGTGAGTGCCTCAACCTTCCCGGCGCCGACTCCGACGAGCTGGACGCCGCCTACGCCCCCAAGAACGGCACCCGCTCCATCGCCCAGGTCTACCTCGGCGCCGACTGCCAGGGGCCCTCGTTCCTGCTCCGCCCCGGCGGCGGCGCCACCGAGCGCCTGCAGGTCCGCTCCGTGGTCTTCTCCTGAGCCGGACCGTACCGCTGGACCGCCCGGCGGCGTCGAACTCAGCCGCGCCGCCGGGTGCTTCACCCCAGTCGGGCATTCGCGCTCAGCGGAACCGCTCCTCGATCCACCGCGCGTCGGCCAGGTACCGGTGGTGGTGCCCCTCGGCCAGATGCCGCGCGAAGGCCGGATGCCCGGCCCCGGCCTGCTCCCGCATCCAGTCCACCAGCGCCCGCAGCCGGGCCGCCGCGGTGCCCGGTAGGGCGGCACTGTCGCTCGCACTCAATCCGTACGCCTCGGTGAACAGCGCCAGCCGCCGCTGCGCCTGCGCCACCGGCAGGCTGAGCCCCACCTCGTCCGGCGCGTAGAGCGGGACGAAGCGGTACGCGGTGTAGGCGGCGTCCCAGAGCCGAGGCCCGGGGTGCGCGGTGTCGAAGTCGATGAACCCGGTGGGGAGTCCGTCCCGGAAGACGGTGTTGTAGGTGGCCGCGTCCCCGTGGCAGATCACCTCCGCCGGTTCCCGGGACGGGAGTTGCCACAGCTCGTCCGGCTGCCGGGCGAAGGCGGCGGTGGCGTCGTGCAGCCCGCGCAGTAGCCTCGCGGCGGCCACCAGCGAGGCTTCGGTGTGGAGTTCGGGCGCGGAGAAGTCGTGGCCGACCGTCCCGGGCAGGTACTCGACCAACTCCGCCGTGCCGTCCGCGCTCAGCCCGTACGGACGCGGCGCCCCGGCGAAACCCACCGCCCGCAGGTGCCCGAGCAGCCGCTGGACGGTCGGGCTCCACGGCCCGGCCGGCCGCCGGACCAGGCCGCCCTCGCGGACGACCCGGTTCACCCCGCCGACGAAGACCTCCCGGTCGGTCATCGGCCTCACGCCCCCACGTACGCGGCGAGGTGCTCGCCGGTGAGGGTGGAGCGGGCGGCGACCAGGGCGGTCGGGGTGCCCTCGAAGACCACCTGGCCGCCGTCGTGGCCGGCGCCCGGGCCGAGGTCGATGATCCAGTCGGCGTGGGCCATCACGGCCTGGTGGTGCTCGATCACGATCACCGACTTGCCGGCCTCGACCAGGCGGTCGAGCAGGCCGAGCAGTTGCTCCACATCGGCCAGGTGCAGCCCGGTGGTGGGCTCGTCCAGCACGTAGACCCCGCCCTTGTCGCCCAAGTAGGTGGCGAGCTTGAGGCGTTGGCGCTCCCCGCCGGAGAGGGTGGTCAGCGGCTGACCGAGGCTCAGGTACCCGAGGCCGACATCGGCCAGGCGGGCCAGCACGGTGTGCGCGGCCGGCGTCCTGGCCTCGCCCTCGGCGAAGAACTCCAGCGCCTCGCCGACCGACATCGCGAGCACCTCGCTGATGTCCTTGCCCCCGAAGCGGTACTCGAGCACCGAGGCCTCGAACCGCTTGCCCTCGCACTCCTCGCAGGTGCTGGCCACCCCCGCCATCATCGCCAGGTCGGTGTAGACCACCCCGGCGCCGTTGCAGGTCGGGCAGGCTCCTTCGGAGTTGGCGCTGAACAGGGCCGGCTTCACCCCGTTCGCCTTGGCGAAGGCCTTGCGGATCGGCTCCAGCAGCCCGGTATAGGTGGCCGGGTTGCTCCGCCGCGAGCCGCGGATCGCGCCCTGGTCGACCGAGACCACGCCCTCCGCCGCCGGGATCGACCCGTGGATAAGCGAGCTCTTGCCCGAGCCCGCCACCCCGGTGACCACGGTCAGCACCCCGAGCGGCACGTCCACGTCCACCTTGCGCAGGTTGTTGGCGGTGGCACCGCGGATCTTCAGCGCGCCGGTGGGCTTGCGCACGCTCTCCTTGAGCGCCGCCCGGTCGTCCAGGTGACGCCCGGTCACCGTGCCGCTGCCGCGCAGCCCGTCCAGCGGGCCCTGGTAGCAGATGGTGCCGCCCGCCGAACCGGCCCCGGGCCCCAGGTCCACCACGTGGTCGGCGATCGCGATCGCCTCCGGCTTGTGCTCGACCACCAGCACCGTGTTGCCCTTGTCGCGCAGGCGCAGCAGCAGCCCGTTCATCCGCTCGATGTCGTGCGGGTGCAGCCCGATGGTGGGCTCGTCGAAGACGTAGGTGGTGTCGGTGAGCGAGGAGCCGAGGTGGCGGATCATCTTGACCCGCTGGGCCTCGCCACCGGAGAGGGTGCCCGAGGGCCGCTCCAGCGAGAGGTAGCCGAGGCCGATCTCGACGAAGGAGTCCAGGGTCTGGCGGAGCGATTCGAGCAGCGGCGCCACCGAGGGCTCGTCCAGCCCCCGCACCCACTGCGCCAGGTCGGTGATCTGCATCGCGCAGGCGTCCGCGATGGAGACACCCTTGATCTTGGAGGCCCGGGCCCCCGGGGCCAGCCGGGTGCCCGCGCAGTCCGGGCAGGTGCCGAAGGTGACCGCGCGCTCGACGAAGGCGCGGATGTGCGGTTGGAGGGTCTCGGTGTCCTTGCTCAGCATCGAGCGCTGGATCCGGGGCACCAGGCCCTCGTAGGTCATGTTGATGCCGGCGATCTTCATCCGCACCGGCTCCTGGTACAGGAAGGCGTGCAACTCCTTCTTGGTGTACTTGCGGATCGGCTTCTCGGGGTCGTAGAAGCCGGACTCCGCGTAGAGCCGCCCGTTCCAGCCGCCAGCCGTGTACCCGGGCACGGTGATCGCGCCCTCGGCGAGCGACTTGGTCTCGTCGTAGAGCTGGGTGAGGTCGACGTCGGAGACGGAGCCCCGGCCCTCGCAGCGCGGGCACATCCCGCCGGTGCGGTCGAAGGTGGCCCTGACCGTCTTCCGGTCGCCGCGCTCCACGGTGATCGCGCCGCTGGCCTTCACCGAGGGCACGTTGAAGGCGTAGGCGCTGGGCGGGCCGATGTGCGGGTCACCCAGTCGGCTGAACAGGATCCGCAGCATCGCGTTGGCATCGGTCGCGGTGCCGACGGTGGAACGCGGATCGCCGCCGAGCCGCTGCTGATCGACGATGATCGCCGTGGTCAGCCCTTCGAGCACGTCCACGTCGGGGCGGGCCAGGGTGGGCATGAAGCCTTGGACGAAGGCGCTGTACGTCTCGTTGATCAGCCGCTGCGACTCGGCGGCGATGGTGCCGAAGACGAGCGAGCTCTTGCCCGAGCCGGACACGCCGGTGAACACCGTCAGCCGCCGCTTGGGCAGCTCGATGCTCACGTCCTTGAGGTTGTTCACCCGGGCGCCGTGCACCCGGATGCGGTCGTGGCCGTCGGCCACGTGCCCCGGCTCGGACGCCTTCGCGCCCGTCTTGGCGGTCTTGCTCATGGTCTCTCCAGTCCCTCGCACCAGCGGCTCAGGACAGACCCTAGGCGGCGCGGGCCCCCGCGCGCTTCTCCATCCGTGCTCGCGTCAGGAGAAGATCACCGAACGGAGCTTCAGCCTGTCGCCGAGCTTCTTGCCGGGGTTCATCACGTAGTACGTGTCGCCGTTGCAGTCGAGGTCGAGGAAGACGGTGGCGGTCGCGTTGGTGAAGTTCTTCGGAGTGGAGACCGGGGTGTCCTCGGTCGCCCCGTCGAGGTTGAGGCACACACCGCTGGTCGGGTCGGCGAGCAAGGACTCGCCGGCCGCAGTCATGTACAGGAAGTCGCCGGTGGCCGCCTGTGCGGAGTTCGGGACGGCCAGGGTGAGCAGCAGGGCACCGGCAGCGGCGGTGAGGGAGTGGCGCAGACGCACGGGAGTTCTCCAACGTGACGGGGACGGTCAGGTCGGGGACCACGTTAGGGAGGGTCGGACGCGGCCGAACGATTCTGCTGTGCACCGCCCGCGTGTCCACGCCCTCCGTCGGTGCCACTCGTACGATGGAGGCGTGCCCGAAGGAGACACCGTCTACCGCGTCGCCGCCCAGCTGCACGAGGCTCTCGCCGGGCAGCTGCTCACCCGTGCCGAGCTGCGCGTCCCGGCTCACGCCACCGCCGACCTGACCGGCCGCCAGGTGCTGGCCACCGTGCCCCGGGGCAAGCACCTGCTGACCCGGATCGAGGGCGGCCTCACCCTGCACACCCACCTGCGGATGGACGGCCGCTGGCAGCTGCTGCGCCCCGGCGAACCGTGGACCGGCGGCCCCGCGCACCAGATCCGCGCCGTGCTCGCCACCGACTCCGCCGTCGCGCTCGGCTACCGTCTGCCGGTGGTCCAACTGCTGGGCACGGATGAGGAGTCAAGGGTGGTCGGCCATCTCGGCCCGGACCTGCTCGGCGCCGACTGGGACGCCGTGGAGGCCCTGCGCAGGCTCGCCGCCGACCCGGCCCGCCCGCTCGGCGAGGCGCTGCTCGACCAGCGCAACCTGGCCGGCATCGGCAATGTCTACGCGAACGAACTCTGCTTCCTGGCGAGCGTCACGCCCTGGACGCCGGTCGGCGAAGTCGCCGTCCTGGAAAGGCTGTTGGCCCGGGCGCAGCAGCTGCTGGAGCTCAACAAGCTGCGACCGGGCCACATCACCACCGGCACCACCCGGCCGGGGCGGCAGCACTGGGTGTACGGGCAGGGGCGGCGCCAGTGCGCCCGCTGCGGCAGTCGGATCGGGGTCGCCGAGCACGACCGGGAGCGGCCGGCCTACTGGTGTCCGCGCTGTCAGCGCGGCCCGGCGCCGGCGCCCCGCCGGGGCTGAGCAGGTGGCCTCCGTTGACGGAGGATTCCTAGTACGGGGCGGTACAGGTGGTGACCTGCTGGGTGAGGTCGGCGACCGGGGCCGTGGTGGCGCAGACGATGCTGCGCTCGTTGGTCACCACCTTCGGGGTGGCCAGCCGGATCGAGCCCTGCTGCACGGAGGTGGTCGAGGCGGCCGTCAACCACGGGCTGCCCCAGGCCCGCTGGGTCTTCAGCTCGACGCGGACCAGCACCGGCCGGGCGTCGGTCACGGTGAGTTCGGTGAGCCCGCTGACGCCGGCGCTGCTGCGCTCCTGCCAGACGCAGGGCTTGCCCGCGACGGTCTCGGCGGCGCAGACGGTGGGGCTCGCGGAGATGGCGCCCGAGGACGCGGTGGCGAAGGCCGAGCCGGGCAGCACGACGGTGGCGGCTATACCAGCTGCGGTGGCGACAAAGGCTGCGATGTGGGTACGCATGTGCAGTCCCTCCCAATGATTCGAAGGCTTTTGGCCCTGATGTGGGCGAGTCTATACACAACGTGTCCAGTGGCTCACTGTGCGCCGCGTCACACGATGGGTGACTGGCTGAATACTGTGGGCGAGCAAAGTGTCCACATGGTGGCCGGGTGGCGACAGGCACGGGAAGGGGCCCAGCTCAGAACAGGGCGGTCTGCTCGCCGGTCGGTTCGGGGCGGCGGTGGGTGCGGAGAGTCACACCGTGGGCGATGTGTCCGGAACCGAGCGGTCCGGAATCAGGCGGCTCGGATCCGGCCTGCGCGGGCGTGCGTCGGGCCGGCACGAGCCGCCAGCCCGTCAGCAGTCGGGTGTCGAGCAGCAGGGGCGGCGCGCCCGCCGTCGGCTCCTCGGTGTCGAGGAAGAGGTAGCGCCCGACCGGGGCCCGGAGCCGTCCGGCCAGCAGGGCGCCCTCGGCCAGGGCGGTCACCTCGCGGTAGACGGGTGGGGCGCCCTCGGCCAGGCCGTACAGCCCGCACTGGTCCACCAGCGGTGCCTCCGGCAGGAGTTCGAGCCCGTGCCCGTCGAGCACCCGCAGCACCGCCGCTCGCAGCTCGGCCAGCTGGGCCCGCCGCTCGGCCGCCGCGGGCAGGCCCCACCAGCGCTCGTGCTTCACCCGGCCGGTCAGCCGCTCGCGGGCCAACCCGGCCTGGGCCACGGTGAGTTCGGCTCGCCGGATGGCGGGCAGCGGCCCCCGGGCGACGAAACCGTAGGTGAGCGCGGCCTGCTCCTCCAGGCGGCTGGTGCCGCGCTCCTCGGCGGTCAGGCCCACCTTGAGCAGCCCGGCGCCGAACCAGGCCAGGTAGAGCCGGTAGGTCTTCCCGTTGTCGTGGATGTTCTGGCCCCTGGCCAGGGCCAGCCCGATGTCCACGCCCTGGCAGGGCTCGCACTGCACCGACCGCGCGGCGGGGGCCAGCTCGGCGCGGTGCGGGCAGGGGCGGTGGCCGGTGGCGGTGCGGGCGCCGGTGCAGCGGCGCGGGCCGGCCAGCCGCCAGCCGATCTCGGTGCCGGGCGCGACCACCCGCTGGTGCACCAGCTCACCCCGGGCAGCCGTCAGCACCGGTCGGCCCTCGAGCCACCGCAGGCCCGTCGCCGTCCACCCGGCCGTCTCCTCCTCCGCCACGGTCGCCCACCCTACGGGGAGCCACTGACAGCGCCTTTCAGCGGCTGACCAGGGCGGGGTGCCGGGGGTCGTCGCAGCGCACCGTCAGGTCCGCCTCGCCCGCCGGGTCGGTCTCCGCCGCGTACCGGGCGAAGGCGGGGAGGGTCCACTGCTGGTCCGCGGGCGTGCGGCGGGCCAGGGCGGCGGGGCTGAGCATCAGGTGCACGGTCAGGTCCCAGGGCAGCCACCGGCCGAGCAGCAGCGGCCCGTCCACCAGCACCACCCCGCCAGGCGCCAGCTCGGTGTACGGCGCCCGGGTGGCCCGGTCGGTCAGCGGATCCCAGAGACTGGGCAGCACCCGCCCGCTCCCGCCCGGCTCCAACGGGTCGAGCACCTCGCGCGCGAGGGCACCGTCGTCCAGCCAGGAGTCGAAGTACGCGTCCGGATCCCGCCGGCCGTGCTCCAGCCGCACCGAGGCCGGCCGCAGGAACCCACCGGCCGGCACCCGCAGCACCGGCCGCCCCCGCACCCGCAGCGGCTCCACCAAGGCCTCGGCCAACTCCTCCGGCCGTGCGGCCGGAGCCCCGTCCACCGCCACCCTGACCCGCCGCCCACCCGCCACGGAGAGCTCCACCACCCGGTCGGCCACCAGCTCGACCAGCCGCTCGAACGAGATCGGTTCCACCTTCATCGCCCCATCCTCGCCGACGCCCCCACCCCCGCTCCCGCCGGGACGGCCCTGTTCTCCCGAAGCTACGGCGAGGTGACACGTAGCTCTCTGAAGCGGATCCGGGGTGCGCTTGTCAGCGTTTTTGATCTTCTGGGCCCATCTGGGGCTGTGCTCGGCGAGGTTGGTCCGGGCTGGAGGAGGACCAGGAGCGGCTGCGGAACAAGTCGGAGGCGAACCGTTTGGGGTTCGCGCTGTTGCTCGAGTTTTTCGAGGCGCCGAGCTGCGGCGCGAGATCAACGACGGGCTCCAGGTCGTGGAGAACCGGAACTCCGCCGACCACGACCTGTGCGACGGCAAGGACGGCGACCTGACCGGCTCCGACAAGGAGTCGCAGGAGAGCTCGATGCCGGCGCTGCACCTGCTCCGGTCCCCGCTGGTGCACGTCGACACCCTGCTCCTCCAGGACATCCTCGCCGAGGAGAAGTGGCACAAGAAGCTCAGCGGTGCCGACCGGCGAGCCCTGTCCCCGCTGTTCTGGACGCAGGTGAACCCTACGGCCGGTTTGAGCTGGACATGAAACTCCCACCTCGACCTCGTTGCCGCCGTGACGGCCTCAGTGCCCGGCCCGCGCAGCAGCGAGCCGGGCACAGCCCCGGCCTGACGGGCTCGCCGGGCGGGGCCCGTCAGGGCCTGACGGGCAGCCTCGGGCAGCCCGGGACGGGCGTGGAAGGGCCGGGCCGGGTGAGGACGGCGAGTGTGAGCAGAGCGAGCGCGGGCAGCACGGCGACGACGATTCCCATCGGCAGGGCGTCGGTTGCGCCACCCGCGCCGGCCAGCGGAGCAAGTGCCCCGCCGATCATGAACTGACTGAAGCCGAGCAGAGCGGCGGCCGACCCGGCGTGTCCGCCGTGGTCGGCCAGGGCCTGGGCCGCGGCGTTCGGCATGACCAGGCCCACGCTGGAGACCAGGACGAACAGGCCGATCAGGAGCACGGGCAGGGGTGCACGTGTCAGCACCGCGCCCAGGACCGTGGCACCACCGACTGTCGCGCCCAGCAGACCGGCGAGCAGCAGCACGCGGGCGCCGGCCCGGGCCACCAGCCGGCCGCTGATCCGGGCGGCCGCAATGAGTCCTGAGGCGTTGACGGCGAACACGGCGCTGTACTGCTGCGGTGACAGGCCGTGGATTTCCTGCAGGACGAACGGCGAGCCGGAGATGTAGGCGAACATCGCCGCGAAGACCAGGCCGTTGGCCAGCACGTACCCGGTGAAGACCCGGTCGCTGAGCAGCTGCCCGAAGACAGCCGGCAGCGGCTGGCGTGACGCGGAAGAACGGGTCTCCGGCAGTCCTACGGCGGAGGCCGCCAGCATCACGGCGCCGAGTACGGCCAGGCCCACGAAGATCCCCGGCCAGGCCGTGACGCGCAGTAGCTGGCCGCCGAGGACCGGCGCGAACACCGGCGCCAGGCCGGTGATCAAGGTCAGCGCGGAGAAGAGACGTGCGGTGCGGGTTCCGGAGGTGCGGTCGCGGACCATGGCGTTGGCGATGACGATGCCGAACGCCCCGCCGATGCCCTGGACCAGGCGTAGGCCGATGAGTGTCCGGACGTCGGGTGCCACCGCGCAGAGCGCGCTGGCGATCGTGTAGAGGGCGAGGCCCGCCAGCAACGGACGCCGCCGGCCGTAGGTGTCGCTCAGCGGCCCGGCGATCAGCTGCCCGATGGCCAGCCCGGCCAGGCAGGCGGTGACGGTGAGCTGGGTGGCCGCGGCGCCGGCGCGCAGGTCGCCGGCGAGGTCCGGCAGCCCGGGCAGGTAGCCGTCGATGGACAGTGGCCCCAGGGCCACGAGCGCTGCGAGCAGGACGATGAATCGGGTTTGCCGGCCGGCGGCGTCGTTGCTCATGGCTCAGTACGCCACGGTGATGCGGCGGCGGATCGCGGTGCCGCTCTCGATCGTGTCGGCCAGGGCGATCGCGTAGTCGGCGTACGAGATGCGGCTGTTGCCGTCGTCGTCGGTGAGCAGGGTGTCCCCGGCGCTGCGGTAGGCCCCGGTCCGCTCGCCCGCTCCGATGACTGCGGCGGGCGACACGTACGTCCAGTCGAGGTCGTGCACGCCGCGGTAGAGGTCGAGCGCTTCGGACTGGGCCTCGGCGTTGGCCTTCCACAGCGCGGGGAAGTCCGGGGCGTCCATGACCCGGCCGCCGGTCGGCGTGCGGAGGCTACCGGCGCCGCCGATGGTGACCAGGCGGGTGACGCCGGCTCGGCGGAGTCCGTCGATCAGCGCACGGGCGGCACCGAGGATCGTGGCGCGGTCGTTCTCCTGGCCGATCCGGGGGCCGACGGCCGACAGTACGGCGTCGTGGGCGGCGGCGAGGTCGGCGACCGCAGCGGCGTCTGTCACGTCACCGGCGGTCACGGTCAGGGCCTTGTGCTCGAGTCCGTCGATGTGGCCGGCTCGGGTGACCGCGGTGACGGTGTGGCCGCGACGCAGCAGCTCCTCGGTGGTGGGCCGGCCGATGTTGCCGCTGGCACCGAACAGGACGATCTTCATGTGTTGCTCCTTGGTTCTGATGGTCACAGGACGGGCTGGCCGTCGGCGACGATGGCCGCGGTGATGCCGCGCTCGGCGGCGGCGTGCTGGAAGCGCTGCTCGATGTCGGGTTGTTCGGTGTAGAACGGCGGGTTGTGGAACAGGCCGTAGTGCATGGCGCAGACGGTGCCGGCGCCGAGCGCGACGGCGGCCTCGACGCCCTGCTCGGGGGTCATGGTCGCCGGGACGTTGGCCGCGTAGCCCTCGAAGTGGGCGATGACGCCGTTGACCGGGACGAACGCGACGTCGAACGGGCCGTGGTCGCGGGCGATCTGCCACCAGCTGCCGTGCCATTGGGTGTCGCCGCAGTGGATGATTCGCCGGCCGGCGCCTTCGACGACCCAGGCGACCTGGTCGCAGTCGTTGCCGCGCCAGTCCAGTGAGGTCACCGGGGTGACGGTCAGCTCTCCGATGCGGCGTGACTGGCCCAGGTCTTGGGCGACGGGGGTGATGCCCGCCTCGTGCAGCGCCGCCGCGCTGGGGGTGTGGCAGCCGATCGTGCCGGTGGCCGCGATCCGGGCGATCAGGTCGTGGTCGTAGTGGTCGGGGTGCAGATGGGTGATGAGGGCGTGGGTGCCGGGCGGGGTATCGACCGGGTCGACCGGCCGGTGCGGCGGCCCCATCACCGGCGCCAGCGGAGCGACGTTCTCGAGCGGGTCGATCAGCAGGCGGGTGCTGCGGAGACGGATCTCGACGCCGGCCCAGGCCAGCCGACGCACCGAAAGGGTTGGGGTCATGGGCAGTGACGCTAGACCGACCTTGTTGAGAAAGTCAACAAGCAAGTTTTGAATCTCAATGCCGCGATGTAGAGTGCTGGCATGCGCACCTACGGGCAGTACTGCGGCATCGCGAAAGCACTGGACACCATCGGCGACCGATGGACCCTGCTGATCGTCCGTGAACTGCTCGCCCTGGGTCCGTGCCGGCACACCGACCTGCGCAACGGGCTGCCCGGGATCGCCAGCAACCTGCTGGTCGACCGGCTCCGCGAACTCGAGGAAGCCGGCCTGATCCGCCGCGAGGCCGCCCCACCGCCGGTGGCCACCGCCCTGTTCTCCCTCACCGAGCGCGGCCGCGAGCTCGAGCCGGTGCTGCAGGAACTGAGCCGGTGGGGCGTGCCGCTGTTGCGTGAGCCGGGCAGCAACGACACCTTCCGCACCCACTGGCTGGACGTGCCCGCCCGAGCACTGACCGACCACCGCCCCGACCAGCCGGCCATCGCCCTGCAACTGCACGCCGACGGCAACGAAGACCTGGTCATCGAAGTCAAGGACGGCTCGGTGCACACCCACGCCGGCCGGGTCGACCACCCCACCGCGTCACTGACCGGACCGCCGCACCTGCTGGCCGCGACCCTGCTCGGCGACCTCGATCTGAGCGCCGCAGTACAGCAAGGCCTGCGGATCAGCGGCGAACGCGAGGCAGTACTGCGCATCCTGCCCCGCTGATCGACCGGCCGCTCGCGGGCCTGCGATCTCAAGCTCTACCGGTTCTGGGCCGGTCTCAAAAACGGTCCTTTGCCCCCAACTCACCGCGCCGGCCGACCACCTCACCGCCCACGGCCTGGTCCTGGAGATGCTCGCCGGGCCCCTGCTCGGCATCTACGACCCCACCGCCCGGGCAAGCTGCTGTTCGCGTTCTTCGCGGCGATGGCGGAGACCGCGCGGGAGAACATCCGCGAGTCGACCCTGGAAGGGCTCGACACCGCAGGCCGCAAGGGCAAGCACGGCGGCCGGCCGCCGGTCATCACCGACGACATGCTCCCCACACCGTGCTCCGGCGCCGCGCGAGGGGAGAGTCCGTTGGGCAGAGCCAGCCCGACCTGTTCATCCCCACCGGCAAGCGCAAGGGCCAGAACCCCTCCGTGGCCGGCATCTACCGGGCGCTCGCCGAGCAGCACGCCAAGCGCGACAGGGCCGGGACTGGACGGCCGCCCGGGGCCGGCGCAGGCTGGAGGGGATCCCGAAGAAGGAGCACGTCATGTCCGACCAGAACGCCGGTTCCGCGATGGCTGGCCGCCTCGGCGGCAAGGAGACCCGCGACATGGAGGACATCCGGGCGGCCGACCCCGAAGAGGGCGTCACCAGCGCCCAGACCGCCCACGCCTTCGAACACGACGCCGCCGAGGGCCCCCGCGCCGACGACCAGGGCCAGCCCTCGGACGGGGCCAGGTAGCACGTCGGCCCGGCCGTCACCGCAGTGACGGCCGGGCCGACGGGGCATCGCCCTGCTCGACCGTTACATGTCCAGATGGATGTGCGTCGGGTAGCAGGCCTGGATCGCCTTGGCATGGGCGAGGTCGGACGCGAGCGAGCCGGCCGGGGCGATGGCCGCCGGCGTGACGCGGACCGGGGCGGTGACCGTCACGACGGGGACCGGGGTGGTCGCCGGCGTGGTGGTGGCCGCGACGGCGACCGTGGTGGTGCATATGGAGGCAGCGATGCAGACGGCGAAGACGGTGCCTGCACGGCGGCGCTTTGTGCCCATTGACAACCCACTATCTAATGGATTAGATTCGACATGAATGATGGCCCCCGGTGTCGAAATTTCGAAAACCGGCGCCATTGGGGTGATCATGCCGTGGCGAAGGCTGGCGAAGCAAAACGCCGTGCGCTTATGCGGGTGCCGTGCATCACTCGTGTGCGAGTGACCGCCGAGCGGTATCGATATCGTGATGCATTCGAATTCACGTGCGAGAAAGGGGGATGACTTTCTCAGTCACCGCCCGGGGGGTGCTCGCCGGTCGGTCGCACGCTCTGCAGTGCGCTGTCGAGTCGCCGCTCCAGCTCGCGCGCCCCGAGTGCGTGGGCCACTTGAGCGCCCTCCGCGAGGTGGGCCGCGCTGCGATCCGGGTGACCGAGCGCCAGTTCGGCTTGGCCCGCGCCGAAGAGTGCCTGGGCGCGGCCGCGGTCGAAGCCGATGGCGAGGCAGATCTGCAGCGCGTGGAGGTGCGCGCTGAGGGCCGACTGGGCATCTCCGGACCGGAGGTGGACATCCCCCAACGCGGTGAGCGAGGCAGCTTCCTTCGGGTGGTCGTTGAGCCGCCTGAAGACCGATATCCCGTGGCGGCAGTGTTGAACGGCGATGTTCCGTTCGCGCGGGAGGTCGAGGAAGCTGGACAGATTGACGCGGAACGTGGCCAGCTCGATCTCGGCGACGTGGCCCGCTCCGATGGCGATGGCCTGTTCTTGGGCCCGCCGCGCGGATATCAGGTCGCCGCGGTGCTCGTAGCAGTCGGAGAGGTTGTTCAGAGCGATCGCCTCCCGTCGGAAATCCCGCGACTTCCGAATTCCGGCCAATGCGTACGTGAGGCTGACGAGCGCTCTTTCCGAATCCCCTTGCTGAAGGAGGGTGACGCCCAGTGCATTCAATGTGCGCGCGCGATTGACGCTGTCGCCGAGCCGGTTCCAGGTGTCCAGGGATTTCTGAAGGTAATGCAGTGCCCTGGTCAGATCGCCGCTCTGTCGGGTGGCCACCCCCAGGTGGAGGAGAGCCTCGGCGTGACCGCTGCGGTCGCCCGCCGAGCGGGCCAGGGTGGAGGCGCGGCGGCTCTCGGCGGCCGCCGCCTCGTAGTGCGCGGTGCGGGTGTGGACCGCGCTGAGGCTGATGCGTGCGTGCGCCTCGAGCTGGGGCTCCGCGGCGAGCCGCCAGTGCGAGGCCGCCGCCCGGTGCATGGCCTCGGCCTCGGGCCAGAAGCCCGCGTGGTCGAGGTGCTCACCGAGCACGTGGGCCAGCCAGTCCGCCTCCTCGTCGAGCCCGTTGGCCGCAGCGTGCCGGTGGAGGCCGATCAGGGCGTCGCAGGACCGGTTCAGCCAGGCTCTCAGTCGGTCCTCGTCCGGCCAGGACTCGGGCCGCGGATAGTGCGGCGGGACGGGCAGTCGCAGCCGCGGGTAGGCGGACCGGTCGGCCAGGTCGACCGCCACCACGGCCCAGCGGGCCAGCCGGCGGGTGGCGGCCGTGAGTTCGGCGGCGGAGCCCTCCTCGGTGCGCAGTTCGGCCGCGTAGCTGGCCACCAGGTCGTGGTAGCGGTAGCGCTCGGCCTTTGGCTCCTCCAGGAGGGATCGGTAGAGCAGGTCCTCGATCATGCGATCGGCGTGCGCGGTGCCCCGGCCGATCAGGGCGGCGGCGTCCTCCGGCCCGAAGTCCGGACCGGGGTGGAGGCTCAGCAGGCGGAAGGCACTGCGCTGGTCGGCGGTGAGGGCCCGGTAGGAGGCGGCGAAGACGCGGCGGACCGAGTGGTCGTCGTTGCCGAACTCGCTGAGCAGGCCGTGCTGGTCGGAGAGGCGTCGGAGGAGGTCGCTCAACTCCCAGGCCGGGCGGCCGCGCAGGTGGCTGGCGGCCAGGGTGATCGCGAGGGGCAGCCGACCGCAGCGCTCCACGATGTCCAGGACCAGGTCCGGATCGGTGGCCCGGTCGAGGCCGACCAGGCGGTTGAAGAGCGCAACGGCGTCCTCGGTGGCCAACTGGTCGAGGAAGACGGTCTTCGAGTCGGGCAGCCCGACCAACCGGTGGCGGCTGGTGACCAGGGTCAGCGACGCGCGGGACTTCGGTAGGAGCGGCCGGACCTGGTCGGCGTGGGCGGCGTCGTCGAGGACGAGGAGCACGCGACGGTTGCACAGCTCCGCCTGCCAGCGGTCCTGCAACTCCTCGGGGTCGCGGGGGATGCTCTTCGCCGGCAGGCCGAGCGCGCGCAGCAGGCGGGCCAGGGCGGCCTCCTGGGTGAGCGGGGTCTGGCCGGGCTTGTGGGTGCGCAGGTCCAGGTGGAGCTGGGCGTCGGGGAAGAGCTCCCGCAGCCGGTCGGCGGCGTGCAGGGCGAGCAGTGACTTGCCGGCGCCGCCGAGTCCGCAGATGGTCTCCACCCGGACGGCGCCGCCCGGTCTGCTGTCCAGGCCGGTGAGCCGGGCCAGTTCGTCCGCCCGGCCCTCGAGCGGGGAGAGGGTCGGCAGGTTGGACGGGCCGAGCAGCCGCGCTGCGCCGCGGGGGGCGGCGGAGGAGGGTGGCGGGATCAGCTCGGCCACCGGAGACTGCTGGAGGAGCCGTTGGTGCAGACGGGCGAGCGGTTCACCGGGCCCGGTGCCCAACTCGCTGCGCAGCGCTCGGAAGGTGGCTTGGCAGAGCGCGAGTGCCGCCCCCTGCCGCCCGCAGCCGTACAGCGCCGTCACCAGGAGCCGGACGAGCTCCTCGTCGTGCGGGTGCTGGTCGAGCTGGGGCGCGAGTTCGATGGCCAGATCGTCGAAGCGGCCGAGGCGGAGCGTGGCCCAGCCCCGGGCCAGGGTGGCCGCGAAGCGCTGGTCGGTCATCGACTGGCGGGCCGACTCCGCCCAGTCGGTCACGAGGCCGGTCAGCGCCTCGCCGCGCCAGAGCCGGTCGGCGTCCTGGTAGGTCTCGACGGCACGTTCGTCGTCACCGGAGTCGGCGTACGAGCGGGCCTGGTGCACGAGCCGCAGGAACTGCTGCCAGTCGATCGTCTCCGGGTCGGCCGTCAGCTCGTAGGCGTTGCCGGCGGTGACCACGGCTGGTCGGCTGCCCTCGTCGAGCCCGGGTTCGGCTTCGACCGCCTTGCGGAGGATCACGCGTAGGCGAGCGGCCAGGGTGTGGAGGTTGCCGGTCGGATCCTTGGGCAGGTTCTCCTCGTCCCAGATCCGGTCGATCAACACGGAATGACGAATGGCTTTCCCGTGCTCCCTCGCCAATGCGGCGAGTAGCGTGCCCTCACGACGGCGGCCCAGCGGCAGCACCAGATCGGGGGTCTGAACGTCCACTTTTCCGAGCAACCGGATCAGCACAGGCCCCCCACAGGGTGGTTTGCCCCCACCGCCTGTGGGAGCATGACAGACCCTGCTCCGCAGGGCCAGACCATCTGACAAGGGGAACAGAAAGCTACCGAAAAATCCACCAACTTCGCGCACCAAACGCCTAATTGACGTGACGTCAGAGTGACCGGTGAGGTGCTGCGGGAGCAAAGGACTGAAGGGTGGCCGATGGGGTCGACTGTCGTTGGATCCGTGGAGGCGGCGCTGAGGTTGGCCGGCATCGTGCAGTTGGAGGAATTGGCCCGGATTGTCGGGCTGGTGGTGGGGGAATTCGATCGTCCGAATGGGATTGGTGAGCGCATTCGGAGGCCGGATGGTGGGCCGGAATGGGCGGTTCGGCTTTCTCGGGAGTTGGTCGGACTTTCGCAACTCGATGCGGCGCTGGGGGAATGGGCCGGGGCGGTGCTGCGGGGTGCGGGGGAGGTGGTGAACGGCATCTCCGGGGCGGCCCGGGTGTACGGGGCGGCGGTGCAGGCGCGGGAGATCCACGGTGGGGTGCACGTGCACGGGGCGGTGCCGGCGGTGGAGCTGCCGGTGCCGCGGCAACTGCTGGCGCCGCCGGGGTGTTTCGTGGGGCGGGCGGCGGATGTGGTGGTGCTGGAGCGGAGCCGGGACGCGACGGGCGGGCTGCTGGTGGTGCTCAGCGGGCCGGCCGGGGTGGGGAAGACGGCGTTCGCCTCGTACTGGCTGCAGGGGCTGACGGGGGAGTACCCGGACGGGCAGCTGTACGTGGACCTGCGGGGGTACGCGCCGGAGGGGCCGGGCGCACAGGCCGAGCCGGTGGAGGCGTTGGGCGGGCTGCTGCGGGCGTTCGGGATCAGCTCGGTGCCGGGTACGGCGGGGGAAGGGGCGGCGCTGTGGCGGTCGTTGACCGCCGGGCGGCGGTTGGTGCTGATGATCGACAACGCCTTCTCGGCCGCGCAGGTGCGGCCGCTGCTGCCCGGGGCGCCGGGGAGCCTGGTGGTGGTGACCAGCCGGAGCAGGCTCACCGGGCTCGGGATCGACGGTGCGGTGTTCCACCAACTCGACAGGCTGGAAGCCGAGTCGGCGATCGAGATCCTGCGGGGGCGGGTCGGCGCGGCCCGGGTGGCCGCCGAGCCGGAGGCGGCGCGGGCGGTGGTGGAGCGGTGCGACGGGCTGCCGTTGGCGGTCTGCGTGGCGGCCGCGCGGATAGCCTCCCGCCCCCGCCAGTCGCTCGCGGTGACGGCGGCGGCGCTGGACGGGGAGGCGGACCGGCTGGCGGCCCTGCGGTTGGAGGGGACGGCGAGCGCGGTGCGGGGCGCCCTGGACGCCTCGTACCGCTGTCTCGGGCCCGAGGCAGCTCGGCTGTACCGGCTGCTGGGGCAGTTGCCGGTGGCGGTGTTCGGGGCGGCGGTCGCGGCGGCGGCGTACGGGAGCGAGGCGGCGCTCCGGCCGGGGCAGGAGGAGCTGCTGCTGGAGGCGCTGGCGGAGGTCAACCTGGTGGAGGAACTTGGGCCGGACCGGTACCGGTTCCACGATCTGGTCCGGCTGCACGCAAGGGAGTTGAACGCCGAAGGGGAGGACGCGGCGGTCCGTCGGGTGGCCGAGTGGTACCTGAGCGCGGCGACGGCGGCCGAGGCGCTGATCACGCCCACGCACCGGCGGTTGGCACGGGACTACCTCGCGGTACGGCCGCTGCCGCCGGTGCCCTTTGCAGCGGACCGGGCGGCGGCGCTGGCCTGGTTGGAGCAGCAGCAGGACGAGCTGGCGGCGGTGCTGCGATCCGCGGCGGAGCGTGGCTGGGACGGGCTGACCTGGCAACTAGCCGACGCCATGTGGCCGTTGTACCACCGGCTGCGGCCGTACCCGCTCTGGATCGAGGGCACGGCGCTGGGGCTCGCCGCAGCCAGGCGGACGGGGGATCCGGCGGCCGTCGGGCGGATGCTCACGGACGGCGGGGGCGGGTTGCGCAACGGCGGGCGCCCGGAGGAGGCGGTGCCGCTGTTCGCCGAGGCCCTGGAGCTGGCGCGGCGGGACGGTACCCGGCTGGAGGAGGCCCAGGCCCTGCACGGGCTCGGGCAGGCGCACAATCTGGCGGGTCGGCCGGGCGAGGCGGTCCGGTACTTCGAGGAGGCGCTCGCGCTGCGCCGGGAGATCGGCTACGACCGGGGTGCCGCACTCTCGGTGCTGATGCTCGGCGACGTGCGGATCGCCCTGGGTGAGCTGGACAGTGGATTGGACCTGCTGGCTCGAGCCCGGGCGGAGCTGCTCGCCCTGCCGGATCCGTACGAGGCGGCCAGGGCGCTCGCGCTGTCGGGGCGGGCTCGGATCGGCGGCGGTGAATTCGCCCTGGCGGAGGAGGAGTTGGCGGCGGCGCTGGCCGAGTTCCGGAGCTGCGGATCGCGGCACTGGGAGGCGCACACGATCGAGATGCTGGGGGAACTCGCCGTAGCGCAGGGGGAGTTCGAGGCTGCCCGGGTGCGGTACGGCGAGTCCCTGGAGATCTACCGGTCGGTCGGTGCGCCCGACTCCGTCCGGCTGGAGGGGAGGATCAGCGCGCTGCCCGGCGGGCCCGGCGGGCCCGACCAGGAGAGGGCCAGGCAGTGACCGGGCCCGGGGCGGGCGATGACCTCGACCGGGTGGTCCGGCCGCCAGCGGTGGCCGGCGGCGAGGCGGGCGTGGGTGAGGGAGCCGAGGAGGAGGGCGGCGGCCCAGGGGCGGGGTGGATCGGCGAGGCGGGCGAGCAGGGGCGAGCCCGCCCGGGGGTGGAGCAGGACGGTGCCGTCCGCCGTGGCCACGGCGGCCACCGCGCAGCCCGGGTGGTCGGCGAGGAGTCGCTCGGCCGCCGATGCGGCCGCGCGGAGGCCGCCGGTGACGGCGAGGTGGAGGACGTCGGCCAGCTGGGTGGCCGGGGGCACGGCCGGGCCGGGGGCGGGCCGCCGGGAGTCGGTGAGGCGGGGTGCCCGTACGGCCGCTGGGGTGGGCGGGTCCTCGGCCCGGCAGGTGAAGTGGCGGTCGATGAAGGGGGGTTGGGCGAGCTGCACCTCGGTGAGGCGGAGCCGGTGCACCGTCGGCCGGAGCCGGTGGGCGGTGAGGCGGGGCGGCTTCACGGGCGGACCGCCGGGAGGGGGAGCGGGAAGTCGAGCGGGGCGGTGACGGGGTCGTAGGCCGGCTCGCCGAGGCCGAGGAGGCGGTAGAGGAGGCGGCGGACCTTGCGGTTGAAGCGGCCGGGCTCGGAGGTGATCCGGCGGGCGATGGCGGCGTACTCGGCGGGGCGGTACTCCTGCCGGGCGTAGGCGAGTTGGGCGGGGAGCGGGTGGGAGGCGGAGAGGGCGGGGGCCGTGCGGGCCAGGGTGGCGGCGGCCGAGTCGGGGTTGACGTCCTCGAAGGGGAAGCGGGCCAGCAGGATCGGGGCCCTGGTCATGGTGGCGTAGAGGGTGACGGAGCCGTGGTCGCCGATCACGTAGTCGGCGGCGATCAGCAGGGCGCGCCAGTCGGTCTCCGGCGGGAGCAGGTGGACGGCCTGGCCGGCGGCGCCGGCGAGCCAGGCCTCGAGCTGCCAACGGCCCGCGAAGGACCAGACGTTGGGGTGGACGAGCAGGCCGGTGCGGAAGCCGGCCGGGGGCAGTTCGGCGAGCAGGCGGGGGAGCAGGGCGTCGAGGCGGTTGAAGGAGGAGCCGAGGCCCCAGGTGGAGGAGACCAGGACGAAGCGGTCCTCCGGGCGCAGGCCGAGGGCGTGGCGGTAGGCCTCGCGGAGGTGGCGGCTGGCGGCGATCCGGTCGTGGCAGGAGTCGCCGACCACCTCGGCGACCGGCAGGGCCTCGGGGCAGCTGTGTTCGAGCATGGTGAGTTCGGCGCGGTGGGCGAGCGCGATGGCGGCGGGCACCACGCGGCCGGCCCAGGTGAGGTACGGGCGGCCGAGGCCGCCGACGGTGCGGTGCGGACCCTCGGCGGGGCGGGAGAGTTTGATCGAACCGGCGCCGTGCGGCAGCCGGACCAGCGGGCCGCGGATCTGCTCGATGCCCTGGGAGCCGGCCGCGAGCGCGAGGTCGAACTCGGTGGCGACGGCCTCGGGCCAGGGGAGCACGGCGCAGCCCAGCCCCCGGAGGAAGTCGTGCACCCCCTCGTTGAAGGCGTGCGGCGCGATGGTGAAGACGACCTGGACGCGCAGGTCGGCCCGGAGCAGCTCGAAGATCTCGCGCAGCCGGACGGCGTAGACGAGGGTGTGCACCACCACCAGCACCCGCTTGCACTCCGGCAGTGTCCCCCACTGGCCGGGGGCCCGGCGCACCGGTGCGGGCCGGCGGAGGGTCTCGGTGGATCTGGATTCGGACGGCTTCATCTGCTGTCCCCCCTTGGGACCGGTCAGTCGACCGGTCGGTCCCGTGGCCGCCAACTCGCGGCCACGGTAGGAGAGTTGCCCGGGTGTGCTGCCAGCCGCCGGTCCAGGTCCTTGCGGAAACCTTGCAGGCCCGCCTCAGTGGTGGGTCCGTCGAGGGTCAGCGCAGGATGCGCAGCACCTGGCCGGGGGTGAGGGGCTCGTCGGGGGTCAACTCGTTGGCCTGGGCGAGGAGGTCTGCGGTGGTGTTGAATTCGGCGGCGAGGCCGGGGAGGGTGTCGCCGGGCTGGACGGTGTAGCGGCGGCCGCCGTAGTCGCGCTCGAGGTCGTGGAGTTGGCGGGGGCCGGGGATGCCGTCGGCCTCGGGGCCGGAGTCGCCGAGGAGGAGTTGGTAGCGGCGGAAGCTCTCGGTGTCGGCCGCCGTCCAGTCCGGGCCCGGGTCGGCGGGGGTGCCGGTGGGGGTGGAGCAGCCGGCGGCGGCGAGCATCACGCGCAGGGTGGCCAGGTGCGGGCCGCTCGCGCCGGGCCCGTACGGGCGGCCGTCGATCACCACGGGGTGGCGGCCCTGGCCGGGGATGGTGAAGCCGGCGGCGGGGAGGTCGTCGACCCCGGCCTCTTGGCCGAAGTAGGTGACGCCCCGGCGGCCGCGCCAGGCCGGATCGGCACAGACCAGCCCCTCGGGGTAGTCCGGGTACCCGTAGGAGTCCACGTAGGCCGAACGGCGCTGGTACACCCGCTGGTAGACGCCGTCGCCCTGGGGCGAGCCGTCGTCGTTGGTGTTGCCCGCGATCACGGTGAGGGTGTCGGCGTCGTAGCCGATGCAGATGCCGGTGTGCTCGCCGCCGGCGCCGTACGGGTTGTCCGGGGTGCCGAAGAGCACCTGGGCGCCGACCGCCGGGTACACCGAGAGCCGGCCGCGCTGGTCGAACCAGGCGCGGGCGGTGCCGCAGGAGGCGGTGTTCGGGAAGACCCCGCCGTTGCCGCTCTCCCGGGCCACGGCCGAGACGAAGTCGGCGCACCAGGGCTCGGCCGGCCGGCCGAGCTCGGTGGAGAAGCGGTTGCGGTTGTTCGCACCCTCGCGGTAGCCGAGGTAGCTCTGGGCGGTCTCGATCATGGCCCTCGCGCCGGACATGTCGCCTCCAAAAGGTGCCGGGGCCCTGCCAACGAGAGTCGGCGGACCCCGGTTACGGAGAACGTTCGTCAACGAGCGAGCGGAGGGAGCACGCGGCCCGGCGGACAGTGCGCCGGGGGCACGCGGCGGCTGCCCACGCGCCCCCGGGAGGCGGCCGTCACTGGGGCGCCCTCGCACCCCCGCCCGCCTTGGCGCCCTCGACCATGGCCTGGTGCACATTGCGCGCGGTGGCCTCGTCGGCCGCCCGGACCGGGCTGCCGGCCACGGTGAACCAGTCGATCGAGCCGGTGTACTGGATGGTCAGCCGGGCCTCACCGTCGATCCACATCGTGTGTAGGGTCAGGTCACCGGTGATCGCACCGATCTCCTCGGTGAGCACCCCGCCGTGCCCGGCGTGGATGGACTGCGTGGTCCAGGTCGCCCAGGTGTTCACAACGCCTCCCCGGTCTGCGGCCGACGGCCATGATTGAACATGCGTCAACAGTTACCCGCCACCGTACCCCGCAGGCTTGGATGTCACCTGTACGAGGGCGCGGCGTGGCCGGGAGGTGACCCCCGGTGGCCGGTCCCAGGCGTCACGGGCGCCCCGGGGGTGGCCCGATCGGCGAGTCGGGCGCCCCGGGGGCCGGACGGCTAGCCTGGACGGTATGGGAGAGCGACCGCTCGCGCCCAGGGCGCCACAGCTCCTGCTGGAGACCGACGGCGACTCGCAGCTGATCAGCCCGAGTCGTGAGTACCACATCGGGCGCGACCCGACCGGCGAGATCGTGCTCACCGACCCGAGGGTCTCCTGGCACCACGCCCTGCTGCACGCCGACGACGGCCACTGGGCGCTGGACGACACCGGATCGACCAACGGCACCTTCGCCGAGGGCCACCGGATCAGCCACCTGGACCTCACCCCCGGCAGCACCGTGCGCTTCGGCGGCCCCGACGGCCCGTACGCGACCCTCGGCGCGCTGCCCGAGCCGACCGCCGTGCGCCAGCAGCCCTCCGCGCTCACCTCGATCACCGGCTCCTACCGCCCGCCGACCAGCGTGCGGCCGCTGCCCGCGCGGGTGGTGCGGATCGGCCGGGCCGCCGACAACGACCTGGTGCTGGAGGACCTCTCGGTCTCCCGGCACCACGCCGAGCTGCGGGCCCGCCCGGACGGCCGGTACGAGATCGCCGACACCGGCAGCCACAACGGCACGTACCTGAACGGCCAGCCGGTGCTGGACGCGCTGGTCGGTCCGCAGGACCTCATCGGCATCGGCCACTCGGTGTTCTGCCTGGTCGGCGACGAGCTGCAGGAGTTCACCGACAGCGGGGACGTGGACCTGGACGTGGAGGGCCTGGTGGTGAAGGCCGACGGCGGGCGGGTGCTGCTCGACCACGTCACCTTCCCGGTCGGGCAGAAGTGCCTGCTGGCCGTGGCCGGGCCGAGCGGGGCCGGCAAGTCCACCCTGCTCAACGCGCTCACCGGCCTGCGGCCCGCCGACGAGGGCAGCGTCCACTACGACGGCCGCGACCTCTACCGCGACTACGCCGAGCTGCGCCGCCGGATCGGCCTGGTGCCGCAGGACGACATCCTGCACACCCAGCTCACCGTGCGCCGGGCGCTGGGCTACGCCGCCGAACTGCGCTTCCCCGGCGACACCGCCCCGGCCGAACGGGCCGCCCGGGTGGCCGAGGTGATCACCGAACTCGGCCTGGACCAGCGGGCCGACCAGACCATCGCCAGCCTCTCCGGCGGCCAGCGCAAGCGGGTCAGCGTGGCCCTGGAGCTGCTCACCAAGCCCTCACTGCTCTTCCTCGACGAGCCCACCTCCGGGCTCGACCCGGGGATGGACCGCTCGGTGATGCAGATGCTGCGCAGCCTGGCCGACGACGGCCGCACCGTCATCGTGGTCACCCACAGCGTGCTCAGCCTCGACCTCTGCGACCGGCTGCTGCTGCTCGCCCCCGGCGGGAAGACCGCCTTCTACGGCCCGCCCGGCGAGACCCTGCCGTTCACCGGCCACCAGCAGTGGCCGGAGGCCTTCGAATCCTTCGAGCACGACACCGCCCGCGACTGGGCCGGCGACTTCCGCCGCTCGCCCGAGTACCGCCGCTACATCGCCGACCGGATCGACCGCCCGCGCCGCACCCCCGCCGAGGCCCCCGCCCCGGTGGAGCCGCCGCCACCTCAGGGCTGGTTCGCCCAACTCCGCACGCTGGTACGGCGGTACGCCACCGCGCTGGCCGCCGACAAGGTCTTCCTGGCCGTGATGATCGCGCTGCCCTTCGTGATGGGCGCGATGGCGCACGCGCTGGCCGGCAGCAAGCTGGACCAGAACAGCGCGCTCAACGCCCTGCTCATCCTCTGCGTCGGCGGGGTGCTCACCGGCGCGGCGAACGGGGTGCGCGAGCTGGTCAAGGAGCGGGTGATCTACCAGCGCGAACGGGCCGTCGGGCTCTCCCGCTCGGCCTACCTCGGATCGAAGATCGTGGTGCTCGGCACCGTCACGGTGGTGCAGGCCGTGGTGCTCACCATGGTCGGGCTGGCGGGGGTGCGCCTGAAGCCGCAGGGCGGCTCCGGCGTCTTCCTGCCACCGCTGTTCGAGCTGACGCTGGCCGTGGCGCTGCTCTCGCTCACCGCGCTGATGCTCGGCCTGGTGGTCTCCGCGCTGGTCAAGAAGGAAGAGGTGACGATGCCGCTGCTGGTGCTGCTGGCCATCGTCCAGGTGGTCTTCTGCGGCGCTCTGCTCCAACTGAACGGCGTGCCGGTGCTCGACCAGTTCTCCTGGCTGATCCCCTCCCGGTGGGCGCTCGGCGCGATGGCCGCCACCCTCGACCTGCACGCCATCGTGCCCGGCAAGCTCACCGCCGACCCGCTGTTCGCGCACCGCGCCTCCACCTGGCTGCTCGACATGGGGATGCTGGTGGTGCTCTCGGTGGTCTTCGGCCTGATCGTGCTGCGGCTGCTGCGCCGGCACGAACCCGCCGTCATGCGGCGGTGAGCCGGTGCACCCCGCCGAGTTCCAGCCCACCCACGTCGCCCCGCCCGACGGCCTCCCCACCTGGGCCGACCCCGGCGGCCTGCCCACCGCCCGGCTCGACCCGCTGCTGCCGCTGCGCCTCACCGAGACGGCCGGCGACTGGGCCCGGATCGTCTGCTCCAACGGCTGGACGGCCTGGGTGGACGGCCGGCTCCTGGTCGCCCTCCCGCAGCGCCCGCGCGGCACCGCCCAACCCCTCGGCACCCGCACCGACCCCCGCCCGCTGCTCGCCACCCTCCAGGAGGCCCTGACCACCTACCGCGCCCTGCTCGAAGAACTGGCCGAGGGCACCCTCGACCTCACCGGCTTCCGGGAGCGGGCCGGCGGGCTGCGGCTGGGCGTGGTGCTCGACGGCCCGTCCGCCTGGCTGCTCGACCTCGAACACGGCCGCTGGTACTACTCCGACGGCGCCCGGCTCAGCCCGTACGCGACGGTGGACCCGGGCGATTCCGACACCCCTGACGGGACCAGGGTCGGATGACGATCGCACCGGCCGACCTGAGCGGCCAGCAGCTCGCCTCCTACCGGCTGGGCCGGGTGCTCGGCCGGGGCGGGATGGCCGTGGTGTACGAGGCGGAGGACCTGCGACTCGGCCGGACGGTGGCCGTCAAGCTGCTCGCCCCCGAACTGGCCCGCAACGACGTCTTCCGCCGCCGGTTCGCTGGCGAGTCGCGGATCGCCGCCGCGATCGACCACCCGCACATCGTGCCGGTGTACGAGGCGGGGGAGGCGGAGGGGGTGCTCTACATCGCGATGCGGTACGTGCGCGGGCGCGACCTGCGGGCACTGATCGACACCCAGGGCGTGCTCTCGCTGACCCAGACCACCCGGATCACCGGCCAGTTGGCCTCCGCGCTGGACGCGGCGCACGCGCACGGCCTGGTGCACCGGGACGTGAAGCCGGGCAACGTGCTGGTCGCCGAGGGCACCGACTCCGACCACCCCGAGCACGTCTACCTCACCGACTTCGGTCTGACCAAGAAGTCCCTCTCGCTGACCGGCCTCACCACCGTCGGCCAGTTCGTCGGCACGGTCGACTACGTGGCCCCCGAGCAGATCTCCGGGCGGCCGGTGGACGGGCGGTGCGACGTGTACAGCCTGGCCTGCGTGGCCTACGAGGAGCTGACCGGCGGCCCGCCCTTCCGCCGCGACGACGACCTGGCGCTGCTCTGGGCCCACCTGCACGAGACCGCCCCACCCATCAGCTCGCAGCGGGCCGACCTGCCCTCCAGCCTGGACGCCGTCTTCGCCCGCGCCCTCTCGAAGGAGCCCGACGGCCGCTACGCCAGCTGCCTCGCCTTCGTAGCGGCCCTGCGCGTCGCCGCTCTCGGCGAGGCGATGCCCACCCCGACGCAGAAGGTCCCCCTCCTCCCCACCCGGACCCGCCCGGCCGTCCCACCCCCGATGCCGCCCGCCTGGGCCCTCCCGGTCTTCGGCATCGCACCGGACCGGCCGGAGCCGGAGGGGTGAACGGGCGCCGGCGCGGTGGCCCTGTTCGTACCGGACCTCCCGCCGCGAGCCGTCCATGATCGACGGATCAGCACTGACCGAGGGCGACTGGGTGGTGGATCAGGAGATCGCGCACGGCATCCGACCGGAACCGCTCCGGGGCCTGGTCGCCCACCGGGTCCGGGACGGCCTGATCGACCGGGTGGACTTCCTCGGCCGAGGGCTGCGGTCAGTGGGCTTCGGCGTGTGCCCCCGCGTTGAGCAGTTCCATGGGGTCAGCGTTCGCTGGTGCCCGTGATGCGGCCGCGGGCGAGGATCGGGGTGGTGAGGTTTTCGAGGAGGCGGCGGGGGCGGGTCTTGAGGAGGGTCTCGCGGTCGGGGGTGGTGAGGAGGGGGGTGGCCAGGGCGTAGAGGGCGAAGACGTAGCGGTGGGGGCCGTGGCCCTTGAGGGGTTCGGGGCCGTAGTAGCCGCGGCTGACGACGGAGCGGAGCAGGGTCACGCCCGGGGCGGGGGTGTTCTTGTTGAGGGCGCCCGGGAGGAGTTCCTGCGGGCTGGGCAGGTGGGCCTCGTGGACCAGGGCCAGGCAGTGGACGGCCGGGGTGGAGCCGAGGGGCACGTCGATGTCCTCGATCAGCAGGAGGAGCTCGGCCGTGCCGGCGGGCGGGGTGCTCCAGCCGAGGTGGGGGGAGAGGTTGCGGCCGCCGACGCGGGTGCCGGTGAAGCGGGGGTCGAGCGGGCCGTGGTCGGTGAAGTCCCGGCTGGTGACCGTGAGGGTCTCCGGACCGGCGAGGTTGGGCTGCTGCCAGGCGTGGGTCTGCTCGTCGGGGCGGCGGTTGCGCAGGAGGGTGCCGAGCACGGCCATGGGGAGTTCGCTTTCGGTCCGGGCGGCCGGGGGAGAACCGGTCAGGGAGTTCGGTGGGTGCGGCGGTCGAGGAAGCAATTATCGGCGACGCGGCTGTGCCAGGGGTGGCGCGGGGCGCCCGGTCAGGCCGGGGGGCCGGGCCGAGGTAGGTGCCGCCCGAGGCGTCGATGGCCTGGCCGGTTATCCAGCGGCCCTGCGGGGAGGCGAGGAAGGCGACGATGTCCGCCACGTCCTCCGGCTCGCCGATCCGGCCCAGGGCGGTGATGGCCGCCAGGCCGGCCAGGGCGGCCGGGGCGCTGGTCCAGGCGACGGTGAGGTCGGTGCGGATCACGCCCGGGTTGACGGTGTTGACGGTGATGCCGCGGCGGCCGAGTTCGTTGGCGAGCGGTACGGCGAGGCCGGCCAGGGCGGTCTTGCTGAGGGTGTAGGCGAGCTGGAGGGGGGAGCTGATCCGGGTGGCGGCGGAGGCGAGGTTGACGATCCGGCCGCCGTCGCGCAGGAGCGGCAGGGCTCGCTGGATCACGAAAGGCGTACCGCGTGCCACCTTGCGACCGGCGCCCGCGCCCGCACGCGCTTCGAGACTCCGGAGGAGGCCGTGGCCTTCGTGGTGGCTGCGCTGTCGGAGGGGGGCGGGCCGGCGCGGTGAGGGGTGGTCGGTCAGTGGTCGAGGCCGAGGCCGAGGACGGTGGCCCAGTGGTCCGTGACCAGGAGGAGGTGCTGGGACCAGAGGGGGTGCAGGTAGGGGCCGCTGATCTCGGCGCAGGTGCGGACCGGGCCGAGGTGGGACTCGACGAGGTCGGCGAGGGCGTCGGCGAGTTCGGCGGTGCGGCGGAGTTCGGCGGGGGTGCGGAGGGTGGGGTCGGCGTACCGGCGGGAGGGCTGGAGGATGCCGGTGGTCACCTGTTGGCGGAGGAGGTCGCGCCAGGTGCTCGGGGAGTCGAACGGGGTGATGGGGGTGCCCACTTGGTGGCCGAAGGGGCCCGCGTCGTAGACGGCCTGGGCGAGGGCGGGCAAGGGGGGCCGGTCGGCGGCGGGGACCACGTGGAAGAGGCCGATGGTGGTCACGTGGTTGCAGTCGTCGAGGAGTTCTTCGAGCGGTTCGGCGGCGGCTTCGACCGCTTGGGGTGCGTCGAGCGGGTTCACGGGGTCTCGGCCGCCTCGGCGGTCGTCCAGCCCTGGTCGAGGAGGGTGAAGATGCGGGCGAGGGCGGCGTCGGGGTCGGCGGAGGTGCGGGCGAGGGTAGGCGTCGAGAGCGCGAAGTGGGCCAGGGCCAGGCAGGCGGGGTCGTCGGTGGGGAGGCCGGCGTCCTCGGCGATGGTGGTGGCGAGGGCCTGTTCGTGGCGGAGCCACATCCGGCGGGCGTAGTCGCGCAGGGGCGGGGTGGTGTCGACCAGGCGGAGGAAGTCCGGGAAGCCCGGGTCGGTGTGGACCCGGCGGGAGTGCTCGCCGCGGAAGAGGCGGTGGAGCGCCTGCGGCACGGACTCGCCGTCGGGGCGGTGGCGGACGGCCGCGGTGAGGGCGGTCTCGCGGTCGAGGTCCTGGTCGAAGACCAAGGCCTCCTTGCCGTCGGGGAAGTGCTTGAAGAGCGTCGTCACGGAGACGTCGGCCGCGTCGGCGATCTCGCGGACGCCGACCTCCTCGTAGCCGCGCTCGGTGAAGAGGCGCAGGGCCGCGTCGGCGAGGGCCTGGCGGGTGGCTGCCTTCTTGCGCTCGCGGCGCCCCATCTCGGTCACTCGGTCACTCTATCGCGTAGCTGTATCGAGTAGAAAAGTGTATCCGTTGCATTTTTGTAGCGGTTGTACTTATGGTGAGGGGGTCGCGATCCACGCGGCGGAGTGAGGGAGTGGAAGGGAAGGCCGGAATGGCTGAGCAGAGCAGGCTGCGGATCTGCATCGTGGGTGCCGGCCCGGGTGGGCTGATGTGCGCCCGGGTCCTGCAGGGGTACGGGATCGAGGTCGAGGTGTACGACGCCGACGCGGGGGTGGATGCGCGGGACGCGGGCGGCACGCTCGACCTGCACGCCGACTCCGGGCAGCTCGCCCTCGCGGACGCCGGGCTGCTGGACGCGTTCCTGGCGGTGGCGCGGCCGGAGGGGCAGGCGAAGACCCGGCGCGACCACCTGGGTGCGGTGCTGGCCGAGTACGTGCCGGCCGCCGGGGACGAGGCGGCGCCCGAGATCGACCGGGGGCGGCTGCGGCGGCTGCTGTTCGAGCACCTGCGGCCCGGCACCGTCCGCTGGGGAAGCCGGCTGGTCGGGGTGGTGCCGCTCGGTGGGGGCGGGCACCGGCTGGAGTTCGCGGACGGGGAGACGGTGGAGGCCGATCTGGTGATCGGGGCGGACGGGGCCTGGTCGAAGGTGCGGCCGCTGGTCAGTGCGGCCGCGCTGGAGCACCTGGGGGTCTGCTTCCTGGACGCCCGGTACGAGGAGGTGGACACCCGGCACCCCGAGCTCGCCGCGATGGTGGGCGCAGGGCACCTGTTCGCCAACGACGGCGACGGCCGGGCGGTCATCCTCCAGCGCAACGCGGACGGGGTGGTCCGGGGCTACCTCGCCTTCCGCGCCGAGCCGGACTGGCAGCTCGGGGCGGGGGTGGACCTGGCGGACCGGGAGAGCGTCCGGGCCTTCCTGGCAAGGGAGTTCGGTCACTGGTCGGCGGCGCTGCGGGAGGCGGCGCTGCGCAACGACGGCGCGTACGTGCCGAGGTCCTTCCAGGCGCTGCCGGCGCCGCTCACCTGGGCGCACGTGCCCGGGGTCACCCTGATCGGCGATGCGGCCCACCTGATGGCGCCGTTCGGCGGGCACGGTGCCAACCTCGCGCTGCTGGACGGCGCCGAGCTCGCGCACGCCGTCGCCCGGGCGGCGGGCCCCGGTGCGGCGGGTGGGCTGGCTGAGGAGGTGGCCAGGTACGAGCGCGAAATGTTCGCCCGGTCAGGGGAGTTGGCGGTGCGGTCGAACGAGGCGCTGGTGCGGTTCTTCGCGACCTCCGACGCCCCTGACCTGCCGCCGGACCACGAGCAGGAGCACCGGGAGTACCTGGCCCGGGCGGAGGCGTACTTGCGTGATCGGGAGCTGAAGGGAAGCCAGATAGTGAGGAGTTGACGATCAGTCAAGAGAGGCGTTCGAGGCGTTCGAGCAGGGTGTGGAAGGCCGTCGGCGGCACCCGGATGTCGCCGGAGAACGCGTGGTCCATCTCGCTGACCGCGAAGAGCAGGCCGGTGAGCATGGTGGCCAGCAGCAGGACGAGGACGGTCGAGCGGGCGGTGAAGGCGGTGCTCCAGACGGCAGGGAGCAGCAGCATCAGGGCGGCGCCCGTGACCAGGCCGATCCAGAGCACGGGCGGCAGCCCGGCCTGTGCTTCGTCGCCACGGGCGCGCCGGGCGTCGCCGGCCTTCTCCAGCTGGGTGAGCATGCGCTGCTGGAAGGAGGCGGTGCGGTCGTCGTTGCGGGGGAGCTGGGCGGCGTAGCGGCGCAGGTCGTCCCAGGTGTCGCGGGTGCCGGGGTCGATCGTCCGGCGGTCGAGCATGACCGGCCACTCCTGGTCGATGACCTTGTGGGTGTAGGCGAGCAGGCGTTGGCGGACGCCGTCGCGCTGGTCGGTGGGCAGTTGCAGGGCCGACCAGTTCACCTCGGTCAGGGCGGCGGCCTCGGCGTTGGCCGTCCGGGCGCCTTCGCCGTACTCCTGCCAGACGGCGACCACGACGAAGGCGAGGGTGAAGGCGAAGACCATCCGGAGCAGGGTGGTGACGTGGTCGAAGGTCTGGCGCTGCTCGTTCGGGGCGATCCAGGGGAGGCCGATCCGCGAACCCGCCCAGAGCACCGCGAGTGTCCCGAACAGGACCGGGAACAGGACCTCCAGGAAGTGCAGGAGCATCGGGGCTCGCCTCTCGTCGCCGCAGAATCGTTTCAGTCTGGGGCGAGCGGGCGAGGCGCCCCCGGTCGCCGACGCGCCGGGGCCGGGAAGACCACCCGATCGGTCGGGCCGGTCGGTCAGGCGGCGGCGGTCAGCACGTCCACGCCCTGGGCGGCGAGGCCGCGGAGCACGGGGTGGGCCGGGTCGGCGTCGGTGATCAGGCCGCTCAGCTCCGCCCAGGGCAGGGCCAGTGCGGTGGTGCCGCCGTCCAGGATCCGGGTGGGCCGGGAGCACGGGACGGACTCGGGCGGAGGGGCCTCGAGTGGCCGTCAGGTGGTCCCGGCCCCCTGGGGGTGGGTGGCTACGGGAGGCGCGGGGTGCGGGGCGGCTCCGTGCGGCGGGTGCCGGTGGCCTCGAAGGCGGCGGCGAGGGTGAGGAGGGCGTTGTCGGTGTAGGCGCGGCCGGCGAAGGTGAGGCCGACCGGCATGGCGGTGTCGGTCATGGTGCCCATCGGGACGGTCACGGTCGGTATGCCGAGGTGGCGCGGGACGAGGTTGCCGTTGGCGACCCAGACGCCGTTGCGCCAGCCGAGGTCGGCGGAGGGCTCGGAGACGTCCATGTCGGCCGGGCCGAGGTCGGCGACGGCGGGGAAGACCACGGCGTCCAGGCCGAGCTCGTCCATCCAGAGCTCGAGGTCGACCCGGCGGGTCTCCTCCAAGCCGCGCAGGCCCTGCTCCAGGTGCGGCAGCTCGGTGAAGGAGGCGTGCGGGTGCTCGCGGACCAGGCGCGGGTAGTCGCCGATGGTGTCGTCGAACCCGGCGTAGCGGTCGGGGAGTTCGCCCTGGTGCTTGGGCCAGATGCGGTCGGCGTCGACCTCGGCCAGGGTGGGCAGGGCCGGGTCGCCGTTGGCACGGAGGAAGTCGTCCCAGGCCCAGGCCGAGAGGTCCTCGATCTCGACCTTGAGGAAGTCGCGGGTCACCAGGCCGCGGGTGAAGAGCGAGGGCGCGCCGGGGCGGTCGGCCTCGTAGTTGGTGACCACCGGGAAGTCGACCTCGACCACCTCGGCGCCGGCCTCCTCCAGGTCGCGGCGGGCCGCCTCCCAGAGTGCGATCACCGAGGCGCGGGTCTCGATCGGCTGGCCGGTCTGGCCGCCGATGCCGCCCTCGGGGTTGGTGCCCGCCTCGGGGTCGGCGTTGATGTACATCCGGGGCACGCCGATCCGCTTGCCGGCCAGTGCGGCCCGGGCCGCCGCCGCGTCGGCGGGGGCCAGCGCGGGGTAGGAGGCGGGGCGCACCGCGGACGCGGCGGGCAGGGTGATCCAGGGCTGGGCGCGCCAGAGGTCGCCGCGGGTCTGCGGGTCGTCGGCCACCACCACGTCGAGCAGTTCGAACAGGTCGGCCATGGTGCGGGTGTGCGGCACGACCACGTCCATGGTCGGCACCAGCGGCCAGTTGCCGCGCACCGAGATCACGCCGCGGCTGGGGGTGTAGGCGCAGAGCGCGTTGTAGGAGGCGGGCGCCCGGCCGGAGGACCAGGTCTCCTCGCCCAGGCCGAAGGCGCCGAAGGAGGCGGCGGTGGCGGTGCCCGAGCCGTTGGAGGAGCCGGATCCGTAGGCGCTGGTGAGCCAATCGGCGCTGTACGGGCTCTCGGCCCGGCCGTAGACCCCGCGCTGCATCCCGCCGTTGGCCATCGGCGGCATGTTGGTCAGGCCGATCAGCACGGCCCCGCCCGCGCGCAGCCGCTCGATGGCGAAGGCGTCCCGCTGGGCCACCAGGTGCTCGAAGGCGGGCGAACCGGCGGCGGCCGTCAGCCCCTTGGCCAGGTAGCTGTCCTTGGCGGTGTACGGGATGCCGTCCAGCGGGCCGAGCGTCTCGCCGCGCGCGCGGCGGGCGTCGGAGGCCTCGGCCTCGGCCCGGGCCTCGGGGTTGAGCACCACCAGCGCGTTGAGCGCGGTGGCGGTGCCGGGGCGGTCGTACGCCTCGATCCGCGCGAGGTAGGCGTCGAGCAGGCCGACGGCCGTGGTCTCGCCCTTCTCGAGTGCCGCGCGAAGGTCGGCGATACAGGTCTCCACAACGTCGAATCCGCGCGTCATGCGGGTGTCTCCTGGGTGTCGGTCAGATATTGACTAGATTTTCAGTCTAGACTACGGATCTAGACCTTGAGCAGACGGGTGAGCCGATGTCGACGCCAGCGGACCGGAGAGCCAATCGGACAGCCGACCGGACAGCGGATCGGAAGCGCCAGCCGAGCGGCGACGAGGCGCGGGGGCGGGCGATGCGGGCCGCGATCAGCGCCATCGCGGAGAAGGGCACCGCCGCCGTGCGGATGTCGGACATCGCGGAGCGGGCCGGGATGAGCACCGGGCACATCCTCTACCACTTCGGGAAGAAGGACCGGCTGCTGCTCGAGGTCCTCGCCTGGAGCGAGGCGGACCTCGGCGCGCGGTACCAGCGGGAGGCGGAGCGGGCCGCCTCGCCCGCCGAGCGGCTGGGGGTGTTCGTCCGCTGCTACCTGCCGCGCGGGCAGGGCGACGAGCGGTACGCGCTCTGGACGCAGGTGCTGGCCCAGCAGCACGACGAGGCCGGTCGGCGGCTCCTCACCGCGCTGTCCGACGGGTGGGAGGAGCGGCTGGCGGACGTGGTGCGGGAGGGCCGGGCGCTCGGGCAGTTCGCGGAGGTGGAGCTGCCCGAGTTCGTGATCCGGGCGGTCGCCATGCTGAACGGGCTGTCCGGGGACGTGATGTTCGGACGCTCCCGCTGGCAGGAGGCCTCGGCCTACGAGTTCGCGCTGGCCGCGCTGGAGCGGGAGCTGCTGCCGCAGCGGTAGAGCTGGTCGCGGTCGGCGGCCCCGCCCGGTCGGCCGTAGGCGGACGGGGGCACCTCGGTGCAGCTCCGGCGGACCCAGTCGGTGATGGCCGTGGTCGGGGCGGTGGCTGAGGTGCGGCCGCCGGTGGCGACCAGGACGTAGTGGAGCTGACCGCTGGTCACCAGGGACTGGAACCGGGAGAGGGTCGGGTTCGGCACCTGGCCGGTGAAGCCGCCCATCGGCAGCACCTCCTTGCCGGTGGCCAGGATGTAGGGCGAGGAGGCGGTCCAGTTCGGCGTGGCGAAGAGGTAGCGGGCGCCGTCGGCGTGGGCCTCGGTGTAGTCGAGGACGGCTTGCTGGGCCTCGGTCAGCTTGGCGCCGCCCTCGGCGAAGGCGCCGGGCGGGCCCTGCTGGGGCGCGTTCCGGCCGGAGCCGTGTTGACCGCGGGTGCCGCCGAAGGCGTGGGCGGCCTGGGGGCCGACGGTGCCCATGCCGGAGTTGCCGTAGGCCGGGTCGAGCACGGAGGCGGCCCAGGCCGCCGGGGCGAGCAGCATCGCCGCCAGGCCGGTGAGCAGCCCGAGGGCGGGCAGGCGGCGGCCGGCGAGGCGGGGCGTGCGGCCGAGCAGGAGCAGGGCCGGGGCGAGGACGCCCAGCAGGAGGGTGGCCGGGGCCAGCCAGGGGAGGAAGGCCGGGAAGAGGTGGGTCAGGTACGCGGCCCAGACCGCCGTGCCGGTGACGGCGACCGGCAGGGCCCAGGCGCGGGCGCCGCCGGTGCGGAAGCCGCGCCAGAGCAGCACGGTGCCGCCGCCGAAGAGCGCGGCCAACGGGGTGGCGATCACGCCCATGTAGTAGCTGTGGCCGCCCACGCTGCCGGCGCTGAAGACCAGGAAGAACACCGCCAGCCAGCTGCCCCAGAGCAGGAAGCCCGCGCGGAGGTGGTCGGTGCGGGGCTCCCGACGGCGCCAGAGGAGGGCGCAGAGGACGGAGACCGCGGCGATCGGGTAGAGCCAGCCGGTCTGCGAGGCGAACTGCGAGCCGAACATCTTGGTCCAGCCCCCGTCGCCGCCGCCCTGCCCGCCGTGGCCGGCCCGGGCCGCACCCGGCTGGGCTGTACCTGACTGGGCGGAACCTGACGGGGTGCTGCCGGCCGGGGTGGTCGCGGGCTGCGCCGCGCCGGTGCCGGCCCGGGTGCGGTCGGACTGGCCCGTACCGGTGCGGTCGGTCTGGTCGGTGCCGGACCGTGCCGTGCCGGCCTGCCCCGGCGGGGTGCCGGCTGCGCCGTGGCTCCACATGGAGCCCATCGGGCCGCCGCGGCCGGAGGTGACGCTGCCGGTCTCCTCGGCGGTCAGGCCGACCGAGGTGAAGCGGTTCAGGAAGTTGTAGCCGACCACCATGCTGTAGGCCGAGTTGTCGGTGGTGCCGTCGATGTACGGGCGGTCGGCGGCGGGGACGAGGGTGGCCATCAGCACCCAGGAGGCCGAGACCGCGACCGTGACCAGGCCGGCCAGGCCGAGGTGGGTGAGGCGGCGGCGCAGCGGGGCAGGGGCCGAGACCAGGTGGACCAGGCCGAGGGCGGGCAGTACGGCCCAGGATTCGAGCATCTTGGCCTGGAAGGCCAGGCCGACCCAGACCGCGGCCAGCAGCAGGCTGCGGAGGCGGGCCTGCTGGGCGGCGCGCTGGGTGGCGTCGGCCGCGAGCAGCAGCAGGAGGGTGAAGAGCGGGTCCTCGACGGCGGTGCGGAAGAGCCCGGCCAGGGCCGGGGTCAGGGCGAAGGCCGCCGCCGCGAGCAGGGCCGCGTCGGCACCCGCCCAGCGGCGGACCACCCGGTAGAGCACCAGGACGCAGAGCACGCCCTCGACCGCCTGCGGCAGGGTCAGCGCCCAGGGGTGGAAGCCGAACAGCCGGGCCGAGAGGGCCTGCGGCCAGAGGAAGCCCGGCAGCTTGTCCAGGGTGATGGTGCCGGCCGGGTCGTAGGAGCCGAAGGCGAAGGCCTTCCAACTCTCCGTCATGCTGCGCACGGCGTCCGCGTAGAACGTGTGGTACGAACTCCTGCTGATTCCCCAGAAGTACAGCAGCCCCGCGAGCAGCGTGAGGGCGAGCAGCGCGGGCCGGGCGTAGCGCGGCTGGTCCGTGGGCGAACGCCACGGGGCCCGGCGGAGCGGCCGGGCCCGGAACGCCAGCTCGGGAGCGGCGGGCAGCACACTGGTAGTCATGCGATGCATCCTGTGCGTGGTCGATGAGAGAAACCTGACGGACCGCGCGTTTCGGCGAATTCCTGACCGGAAGGGGAGGAAGATTTTGCCCGCCGGGCCCAGCCCGTTCGGACGGTCCCCGGCTGCGCCGGCACCCTCCTGACGCCGTAACAGGAGGCCGCCCGGCTCGCGGGCCGGGGGCTGCGGTGTGAGGCTTCGTCCATGACGACCGTGGTTGACCAGCCGCCGGCCCCCGCTCCGCCCGTGCTGGACGTGCGGCAGCGGAACATCGTGTTCGGCACCATCGTGCTCGGGATGCTGCTCGCCGCGCTGGACCAGACGATCGTCGGGACGGCCCTGCCGACGATCGTCTCGGACCTCGGCGGGGCCGCCCACATGTCCTGGGTGGTCACCTCCTACCTGCTGGCCGAGACCGTGGCCACCGTGCTGGTGGGCAAGTTCGGCGACCTGTTCGGCCGCAAGCTGGTCTTCCAGGTCTCGGCGATCGTCTTCATCACCGGCTCCTTCTTCTGCGGCCTGGCCACGAACATGACGCTGCTGATCGCCTGGCGCGCCCTGCAGGGCGCCGGGGCCGGCGGGCTGATGGTCACCTCGATGGCGCTGATCGCCGACGTCATCCCGCTGCGCGAACGCGGCAAGTACCAGGGCGCGATCGGCGCGGTCTTCGGGGTGGCCACCGTGATCGGGCCGCTGCTCGGCGGGCTCTTCACCGACCACCTCTCCTGGCGCTGGGCGTTCTACGTGAACGTGCCGATCGCGATCGTGGTGGTGGCCGTGGCGGCCCGGACCATCCCGGCCGTGCGGTCGGCGGCGCGGCCGGTGGTCGACTACCTCGGCATCGCCTTCGTCGCGGTCGGGGCGAGCGCGCTGATCCTGGCCACCAGCTGGGGCGGCAACGAGTACGCCTGGGGGTCGGCGACGATCATCGGGCTGTTCGCGGGCGGGGTGGTGGCCCTCGGGCTGTTCTGCTGGGCGGAGAGCCGGGCCGCCGAGCCGACGCTGCCGCTGCGGCTGTTCCGCAACCCGGTCTTCACCGTCTGCTCGGTGCTGAGCTTCATCGTGGGCTTCGCGATGCTCGGCGCGATGACCTTCCTGCCGACCTTCCTCCAGTACGTGGACGGGGTCAACGCGACCGAGTCAGGCCTGCGGATGCTGCCGATGGTGGCCGGGCTGTTCATCGCCTCGATCGCCAGCGGCAACGTGGTCAGCAAGACCGGCCAGTACCGGATCTTCCCGATCGCCGGGTCGCTGGTGATGGCGCTGGGCCTGTGGCTGCTCTCGCTGATGAAGCCCGGCACGGGCGTCTGGCTGGGCTCGCTGTACATGTTCGTGCTCGGGCTCGGCATCGGGCTCTGCATGCAGGTGCTCACCATCGCGGTGCAGAACACCGTGGACTACGCCGACCTCGGCACCGCGACCTCCGGGGTCACCTTCTTCCGCACCCTGGGCAGTTCCTTCGGCACGGCGGTCTTCGGCACCATCTACGCCAACACGCTCAAGCCGAACCTGACTGACGGGGTGGCCGCCGCCGCCCGGCTGACCGGGGCCGATCCGGCGGTGCTGGCCCGGGCCGCGCAGAGCCCGCAGGGCCTGCACGAGCTGCCGGCGGCGCAGGCCGGGCCGATCATCTCGGCCTACTCGGACTCGCTGCACACCGTCTTCCTCTGGACGGTGCCGGTGGCGCTGCTGGGCTTCGTGGTCTCGCTCTTCCTCAAGCAGGTCAAGCTGCGGGACACCGCCCGCTCGGCCTCGACCGACCTGGGCGAGGGCTTCGCGCAGCCGACCGGGGCGGATTCGGGGCGGCAGCTGGAGGCGGCGGTCGGGCGGATCGTCCGGCGCTTCGACCTGGACACCGCACGGGAGTTGGTCCGCACCTCCGGCACCGAGCTGGACCTGGCCGGCGCCTGGGCGCTGATGGAGGTGGAGGGCCTGACCCGCACCGTGGGCCACGCCCGGCTGGGGCTGATCGCGGCCCGCAAGCGGGTGCCGCCCGAGGTGCTGGCCCCGGTCTTCGACCGGGTGGCCGAGGAGGGCTACCTGACCCGCCACCGGGACTTCCTCGACCACACGCCGGCCGGTGCCGAGCAGGTCCGGCTGCTCAACCGCGCCTGGTCCGACTGGCTGAGCGCCCAGGTCACCGAGGACCTGGGCCGCCCGGGCGGCCCGGAGCTCCGGGCCGCCGTGGACACGATCGCCAAGCGGCTGCTGGCGGAGGACCTGGCGAACGGCCTGCCCCAGGGCCGGGAGCCGGTGGCCGTGGCCTGAGGGTCAGGGCTCCCGGCGGGTGGTCAAGTCGCCCGGAGCCGACGGAAGTCGGAGAGCGGCGACGGCCTGCTGGGCGTGCGTGGTCAGCGGGACGCCCCAGGCCAGGTAGAAGGCGGTGAGGTCCTGGCCGGCCACCTGGCTGGTGAGGACGGCGATGGCGGCCCAGCGGTCCGGGTCGGTCGGCGGGGTGGTGCGCACCCGGTGCCGGACCTCCGGCCAGAAGCCGGCGCCGTACTGGAGGGCCAACTGCTGGAGCATCACCAGTTGTTCGAAGCCGTCGAAGGAGGTCGCGTACGCGACACCGGGCTTGCCGAGCTTGGGCAGGGCGGTGTCGTAGGAGCCCTGGGTGACCAGCCGGGAGGGGCGGGCGTAGGCCGTGCGCAGGCTCTGGGAGTCGATGTTGTTGGAGACCTCGATCAGCTCGGTGGGCGTGATCGCCGACTGCTGGCGGTGGTGGCCCTGCTCGTGCCAGACGCCCCACTCGGCGGCGGCGCTGTCGGCGAGCCAGGCCACGGATTCGTCCTTGAAGCCCATGTACCGGTCGGTGGCGAAGGCACCGCCGACCCGGCGCTCGACCTCGACGTAGTGGAACGGGAAGACGCCGGGGGAGTCCGGCCCGGGGGCGGTGGTGGCGTCTTCGGCGGTGGGTGCGGCGAGTCCGTTGACCGCGTCCTCGACGGCCCGGGCGCACTCCAGGTGGCGCAGCACGGCCTCCGGCGAGCTGTAGGCGTAGCGGGCGGCGGAGTCGCGCGAGAGCGTCACCACCGTGCGCCCGGCCAGGAGTTCGGCGTAGCGGGTGGGCCGCGCGGCCAGGTCGGCGCGCCACTGGTCGGGGGTGGAGCTGCCGAGGACGAAGACCGGGGCGAGCTGGGTGTCGCCGCTCAGGGTGAGGGTGACGCGGTCGGTCGGGGCGCCGTCGAAGACCAGGTGGACCATGCCGCCGCGGTGGTCGGTGATCCGGGTGCCCGTACCGGTGGTGACGATGGGGTAGCGGCGGGCTGCGGCCAGGCCGCCGGCGCCCACCGGCGGACCGATGAGCACGGAGAGCGCGCCGGTGCCGGCGGCGCCGGTGGTGGTCGCGGTGAGGAGGGCGTCCGGCGGCAGGTAGAGGCCGGTCGGGCGGATGTCGGAGGGGAGTTGGCGCAGGCCCTGGCGCTGCTGCTCGCGCTGGGCCGAGGGGCGCCCGGTCAGGGTGAGGGTGTAGGGCTGCCCGGCCACGGGCGGGAGGAAGGGGGCCGTGCCGTCGGGCCCGGTGGGCCGTGGGCAGGCCGGGGCAGTGAGCACGGTCTCGGCGCTGGGGGCCGATTCGACGCCGTCGGCGGAGATGGCGGTCACCCGGTAGCGGTGGAGGCCGCCGGGGCCGAGGCCGGGGTCCTGGTAGCTGGTGGAGTAAGTGAGGGCGATCCGGCCGCCGTCCTGGTAGACGGCGTAGGTGGCCGGGGCGGGGCCGGTCGGGGCGGTCCAGCGGAGGGTGGCGTCGGCGGGGGAGGTGGCGGTGGCGCTCACCGGACCGGGGGCGGCCTGGGTCCTGGCCGGGCCGGCCTGGTCGGCCACCGGACTCTGGGTCCAGAGCTGGTTGGGGCCGCCGTGTGAGCGGTAGAGGCCGGCGAAGGCAGTGGTGCGGGAGTGGTCGAGGGCGAGGGTCGGGTCGGCGGCCCAGAGCAGGGTGTGGGCGGTCGGGTCGTACTGCCAGCGGGAGCGGTCGGTGCCGTTGCCGACCGGGCGGGCCACCACGTACCGCGAGCCGGGGTCGCCCTGGACGTCCAGCACCGGGTACGGGGCGGCCGAACTCTGCACCTGGCCCTGGGCGGTGACGGTCCACCGCTGGGTGGCCGGGGTGGGGCGGCCGGCGGTGGAGGCGCAGGGCTCGACGGTGACCGAGCGGTTGGGGGTAGTGACTTGACTGAGCGTCAGGCACTGCCCTTCGGTGCGGAGTTCGGCGGCATCGGCTCCGGATGGGGCGGTGGTCGCCGTGTAGCCGGGGTCGAAGGACCACTTCTGGTTGTCGCCGGTGCCGGCCGTCCAGAGGGTGGCCAGGTCGGTACCGGTGTTGAAGTCCAGGGTGTAGCCGCCGCCCCGCCAGACGAGGTGGCCGGTGGCGGAGTCGTAGGACCAGGCACCGCTCGCGGTGGCCTCCGGGACGGCGGCGAGGCGGGCGCCGTTGGCGGCGGTGGCGCCGGGCGGGAGGCCGAGGGCGAGGCTGCCCGGCAGGGCACTGCGGAGCGTGCCCTGTCCGTCGAGCTGCCACCGTTGCCCGGCCGGGGTCGGCTCGCCGAGTTCGGAGGAGCAGGAGCGCAGGCGCACCTCCTGCGAGTCCCGCGCCGTCAGGCACTGGCCCAGGACGCGGAGTTCGGACCAGGTGCCGCCGGCCCGGCCGGGCGGGTGCGCGAGCGCGGGCGGGGCGCCGGTCAGCGGGAGGAGGAGGGCGGAGAGGGCCAGCGAGGCGGCGGTGCGCAGGGTGGCGGGGGAGGGCATGATCCGTCGGTCGCCTTCGGGGAGGGGGTCGGGCGACCAGGATGCGCACGTGGGTACGGGTACGAAGCGACTGCCACGCTGAGGGCGGGCCGCACAGTCACCTCGTTGGGGGTCGGAGTCGTGTCAGCTCGGCGGGGAGACGTCGGCCAGACGGTCTAGGCCGAAGCCGCCGATCAGCAGGCGCTCCTTGCGGTTGCCGGTGAGCTGCCGGGTCCAGTCGGTGAAACCGCCGTCGGCGATCTCGATCGGGAGGCCGTCCACCACCGCGTGGATCTTGTAGCAGAGGTCGGTGTAGTAGCCGCGGCCGGTGGCGCGGTCGGGGTCCTCGAGCAGGTCGAGCCCGGGGGAGTCGGCGAGTTCGGTCTGCAGGTGGGCCAGGACGGGAGCGGCGGACGGGTCGAGGGCGGTGAGGCGGAGCTCGGTGCGGCTGACGCCGGCGGCGGCCAGGGCCCGGAGGGCGAAGCGGAGGTGTACGAGCAGGTGGTGGCGTTCGAAGGCGTGGGTGCCGGTGTCCCGGCCGGCGGTGACCAGGCCGAAGAGCTGGAAGTGGGCGAGCCGGCCGGGCCCGGTGAACCGCTGGGCCCGGACCACGCGCTGGCTCGCGGCCAGCCGGACCGGTGCGGTGGAGCGCGGGTCGGCGGCCAGGGCCGCGGCGCGGCGGTGGGCGGCTTCGAGGGCCAACGCGTTGGTGGGGTCGGCGGCGACCTCGGTGCCCCGGATGGTGGCGACCACCTTGCGCGGGTCGACGGTGGCGACGGCCGTGTGGGCGGCAAGCGGGACCAGCGGGGCGAGGGTCAGCAGCTCGAAGCCGGCGGGCAGCGCGGCGATCAGCGCGTCCTCCGCGCGGCGCAGCCGGGCGTGGTCGGTCGGGGCCGGGGCCACGAAGCGGTCGGTGCGGTAGCGGCGGAGCACCTCGGCCGGGGCGAGGCGTTCGGCGCGGCGCCGGAAGACCTCCAGCAGGAGGGTGGTGAGGTCGGCGCCGCTCAGCTCCTCGGCGAGCAGGTCGAGCAGCTCGGGGCGGCCGGGCGTGGCCAGGATCCGGCGCAGGGCGGGGCCGGTGGGGTGATCGTCTTCCGTCATGGTGGGCCAGTGTGGCTGGTCCGGCGGGTCCGGGGCCAGCGGAAATTCCCCGGCGACTTCGCTCCGTACACATGATCGATACGTACGGTAATCAGCCTACTCTGGTGATGATCAAGCCAGTCTGATCACCGGGCGGACTCCGCTGGGGCGGGGGTGGGCAGTGTGGACCGCGCGACGGCCGTGGGTGCTGTTGCGGGAGGGGTATCCGTACATGTCCGCAGAACGACCCGCCGGCAGTCGGCTCAAGACGTACAGCGACCGGAAGTACCTGCACACCACCCTGGTGCGCCACCAGGGCACCACGGTCTCGCTCGCGCTCGACGAGGACCGGCGGATCTTCTACAGCGTGCTCGACTTCGACGCCGCCGTGACCGCGCCGAAGGACGGCGACGAGGAGAGCCGCGCCGATCTGGACGTGCACCACTGGTCGGAGGACCCCAAGGAGTTGGCCTTCCCCGGGAGATCACCCGGGCCGGGTACGCGCTGCTGGGGGCCGACGAGGTGCCGAGGGTGCGCCGCGGCGGGCGGGCCGAGGAGGGCCCGGAGGACGTGTTCCGGGAGGAGGAGATCGACCCGTTCCTCTCCGGCACGGCCCGGTTGACGGCGGCGGTGCCGTTCCAGGCGGTCTCGGACGGGCGGCACATCTTCGTCTTCCGCCAGGCCGTGGACGCCGGGCACGCCGACGCGCTGGTGTGGGACGAGGACGGGCAGCTGACCGGCAACGGCGCTACCGGCACCGCGGTGGCCGACGGCGCGCTGCTCTGCGACCGGTTCGTGCTGGCGGGGGGTGAGCTGCGGCCCGTCCTGGAGGTGCGCTACCGGCGCAGCCGGCACCGCACGCAGCCCGAGTCCGCCAAGGACAGCCTCGGCATCAAGGACATGGACGAGAAGCCGTTCCACGAGCCCACCCTGGAGCTGGCCTTCGCGGGGCGCCCCCGGGAGGGGCGGTTCAGCGTGCTGCTGCTGCCGACCGGGGTCACGGGAGTGAGCCGCTGGCAGTTCTTCGTGCACGGCAAGGCTTCGGGCGCGGTCGAGTCGATCAACGTGGAGCAGGGCGAGGACGGCCTGTTCAACACCCAGGGCAGCCGGCTCTGGACCAGCCCGGACCCGGCCTACCGACCGTCGGTGCTCGAACGCGAGCCCGGACTCTGCCCGTTCACCAAGGCGCCGCTGGTCCCGGTCGAGCCGGAGGCCGCGTACGCCGAATCCGCGCTGAGCCTGCCCGGCGGCACCGGCAAGGGCTACGGCGAGGCGGCGGCGCCGAGCGGGCTGGGCGCCACCGCGTACACCGTCGAGGCGTGGATCAAGCCGCAGGCGGCCGGCGGCACGGTGCTCTCGACCGGTGCGACCGGCGTCGGCCTGTCCGTCACCGACAAGGGCGCCCTGGTGCTCGCCCACGACACGGCCACGCTCAGCACCGCGGAGGGGCTCGTCAAGGCCGGCGACTACACCCACGTGGCCGCCGTCTACGACGGCAGCGCGGCGAGCCTGCTGGTGGACGGCGAGAGCGTCACCTCGGGCACCCTGGCCGCCGCCACGGCGCCGGGTGCCGCCGGCAAGCTGCTGCTCGGCGCGCGGACGGCGACCACCGGTCACTTCGCCGGCGTGCTGGACGAGGTGCGGCTCTGGGCCCGGGCCCGCCGGAGCGCCCGGATCGCGGCCACCCGGGGGGAGCGCCTGGTCGGCGACGAGCCGCAGCTGGTCGCGTACTACCGGTGCGACGAGGGCACGGGGACGACCGCGTACGACCAGAGCGCCAACAGCGCGCACGCGGCGCTGCGCGGCACCGTCGCCTGGGTCACCTCCGACGCGCCGGTGGCCGACCACCCGGGCATCCGCCGCGACGTCTTCCGGGCGACCGGCTACCAGGTCACCGGCGGCCTCTCCGCCGTGCTGCTGCACCAGCAGGAGGAGGGCACCGTCGGCGGCGGGGAGATCCGCCCGCTCAAGCGGCAGGCCCGGGTGCTGCTCACCTGGGCGGCGACGGCCACCGGTGCGACCACCGGTCGGATCGCCGCGCTGGACCTGGCCGTCGGGCGGGACGGGCGCCTGGCCCAACTGCCGGACGTGCTCACCCTGCCGGTGGTCGGCAGCGCCGTCCCGACCGCCGACCCGGCCCGGGAGAACGCGCTCGCCACGGCGATCGCCGCCGACACCGAGGCGGTCGCCGCCGTCCGGGTCCAGCAGCAGAAGCTGCTGAGCGACGCGCGCGGGCGCCGGGGGCTGACGGAGGAGCTGGCGAAGGCACGGCGGAAGTGCACCTCCGCCCTCTTCCGGGCCGACCTGGGCACGACCCCGGTGGTCTGCGAGATCTACACGACGGACGGCAAGCGGCTGGTCGTGGAGAAGGACGGCAAGGGCGTCTACCGTCCCGCGCTCACCTCCGCCGTGCCGAAGGCGGGTGACAAGACCGCCCAGTGGACGGTCAACGGAGCGACCTTCAAGAACCTCCAGACCGGTACCTTCCTGACCGACCAGGGCACCGACAAGGCTCTCGTCCTCGGCAGCTCCAGCAGCCTGACCCTGTGGCGGGAGGGCGGCAGCCCCTTCCCCCGGGACTACCGGCGACCGGGCAGTGCGCAGGAGGACGACGGCAGCTCGGTGTGCTTCCATGCTCCGGGCAAGTACGGCTGTGTGACGGTCGACCTCAAGAACGGCGTCCGGTGGGTGGACACCGCCAACCTCCTCAGGTTCCAGCTGGTGCCCGTCAAGCCCACCGGTGACGCCGTGCTCAAGGCCGTCGCCGACATCGCGACGGTCGCCGCCCGGATCAGGGCCGTCGAGAACTACACGACCACCCAGAAGGCGTTCAACGAGGAGATCACCCGCCTCACCAGCTCGATCCGGAGCAACGAGGAGGAGCTCGGCCGGATCACCGCCTACACCAAGGGCCGCAGCATCCACACCGAGCCGATGAAGCGGCTCGGGCAGGACCGCCTCGGCCTCGGGTACTCCGGCGCGGTGCTCGACTTCGCGGCGGCCAAGGGCTCGCCGTTCCTCGCCGAGAGCGGCACCGGGCACCTCGGCCTGTACTACCGGGACGACCAGGACCGGCTCACCGGGCTGTTCTACGACACCAACGTCGACCGCTCGACCAAGACGGTCACGGCCGCCGACAGCACCGAGGTGCTGCTGACCACCCGGGACGCGGGTGTGGACCTGGCGGACGTCACCGTCACGGTCGCCGCCGGGTCGGTGGCCGGCCGCTGCACGCTGACCCTGGCCGTCCAGGACGGGGACACCGAGACCTGGGCCGAACTGCCGCGCGACGCCGAGCAGTTCGCGGCCGCGCTGAACGGGGTGCGGGAGGCTCCGGTGGCCGTCGCCACCACCGCCTCGTTCAAGGACGGGGTGCTCACCCTGGCCGCGCCCGGCACCGCGCGGGCCCTGGAAGCGGGGGCGCTGCTGGACGTGGGCGGCAGCGTCTACGTGCTCTCCGCCGCCGTGGAGAAGGCCGCCACCGAGCTGCGACTGGTGTACGGCTCCCGGACGGCGACCATCGCGGCCGGTACCAGCGTGAACCTGCTCTCGTACACCCCGGCGCTGGTCACCCACACCCGGCCCGGCGCCGCCGCCCAGTACGGCTCGCGGTACGTCAGCGCCTCGGTGGTCAGCGAGGTCGGCTCCACGATCGGCGCGGTGGCCGACGGCGCGGCCACCACCACCGGAGCCGTCCGGCTGCCGCGCTGGTGGGCCGACCTGCCGGGCCGCGCGCTGACCTTCGCCGCCACCACCGAGCCGCCTGCCCTGCCGGCCGCCAAGCTCAGCCAGGCTCGGCAGAGCGACGACCTCACCATCGAGGCCTGGCTGAAGCCGGCGGCGGGCAGCACCGCCGAGGACACCCGGCGGATCCTGCACGCCAACACCGGGACGGCGGCGCTCGATTCGCAGTACGTGCTGGCGCTCGGCGGCACCACCACCAAGACCACGGCCGGCGAGCGCCCGCTGGTCGTCGGGGTCGGCAACCGCTTCGTCACCTCCAAGGCCACCGTGCCCGCCGACAAGTGGACCCACGTGGCCGCCGCCTTCGAGCAGTCCTGGGCGCTGCGGTTCGCGGACGGGGTGTACGCGCAGGCGCCGCACGCCGACGACCTGAACGTCGGCCGGGACCTGACGCTGGAGGTGTTCCTGCAGACCGACGCGCTCGGCAAGGCCCAGGGCGTGCTCGCCAAGGGCCGCACCGGCGACGGCCGGGGCAGGAGGGTGCCGTACCAGCTGGGCATCGGCACCGACGGCAAGCTGGTCTTCACCTTCGAGGACCGCGACGGCAACGAGGTGCGGTACAGCTCGACCGGCGCGGTCCGGGCCGGCACCTTCCACCGGATCGCCGTGGTGCGCAAGCTCGGTGACTCCCGGGAGGAGAAGAAGGGCACCAAGCAGCTCTCGGTGCTCGACGCGGCCGGCAAGGCCACCTCGATCACGGTGGACGCGATCGAGTCGTTGGTGGTGAGCCGCTGGTCCGACCTGACCTTCTACATCGACGGCGCCGAGGCGGGCAAGGTCCGCCACAATGACGCCGCCGACCTCGGCACCCCCGGCCCACTGGACATCGGCCGGGCCCGGCGCGGCACCGCCACCGAGGAGTTCACCGGGGTGATCAGCGAGGTGCGGGTCTGGAACACCGCCCGCCAGCTGAAGGACCTCGGCAAGGACCTGCCGGTGGTGCCGGAGCGCAGCCCCGCCGACACCAGCGTCGAGGCGCAGCTGCGCCCGGAGGGCCTGGTCGCGCACTGGCGGTTCGAGGAGAACGAGGGCAACGCCGCCCGGGACGAGTCCGGCAGCCACCCGGCCCGGCTGCACGGCCCCAAGTGGACCAAGAACCCCGACCCCAAGGGCAGCCGCTTCCGGCTCTACGTGGACGGGCGGCTGACCGAGGCGACCCCGCTGACCACCGCCCTCGCCTACGGCAGCACGGCCCAGTTCGCGCTCGGCGGCCGGACCGAGGGCTCGACCACCACCGACCGCTACCTCGGCGTGCTGGAGGAGGTGCGGCTCTGGCGCACCGCCCGCAGTGAGGAGCAGATCCTCGACAACCTCTTCGGCCGGCTCACCGGTGACACCGCCGATCTGCTCGGGTACTACCCGTTCGACGACGAGTCCACCGACGCCGCCGCGACCGAGCTGCGCGACCACGGCCCCCGCCGACTGCACCTGCCGCTGGGCACCGACGCAGCCAAGCGGCCCCAGCCGGGGATGTCCACCGCGCCGATCTCCTCCGAGACCCCCGAGGTGCGGCCGGCCTTCGCCACCGGCCAGCCCAGGTACGTGCAGACGATCGCGGGCACGCCCGCCGCGACCGAGTACGCCGACCTCCAGCGCGGCCGGGACGGAGTGAGCCGCGGGGTGCTGAAGCGCGCCTACGCCTACCTCCAGGGCGGCAGCTGGAACCTGATCACCGGCTACAAGCTGGGTGACCTGACCACCGAGTGGGTCGGCCAGGTGCAGTTCGCCCCGCAGCTGGTCGGCTACATCGAGGGCGCGCCGCCGGTGCCCTCGGAGAACCTGATCGCCACCCGGCGGCCCAGCTCGCTGAGCTACATCAACACCACCCAGGTGGAGTTCCAGCAGGCCGACCAGGTGGTGCAGACGCTCAGCTCGGGCAGCGAGTCCACGGTGGACACCGAACTGGCCTTCCGGTTCTCCAACGCCGCCGACGCCGAGACCCTGCTGATCGCCGCGCCGCTCGGCTTCGGCACCGCCAAACCGATCGTCAAGGGCGGCCACAACGTGTCGGGCGGCGGTTCGTTCGAGTTCTCCAACGCCTGGAGCAGCCAGACGGAGGTCTCGGAAGGGGTGAACACCGAGCGCTCCACCTCGATCGGGCTCAGTGGCGGCTGGGAGACGGACGACCCGGCGAAGCAGATCCACGCGGCCGGCGGCCGGCGCTTCCTGCCCGCCAACACCGGCTACGCGCTGGTGCAGTCCGAGACTGCCGACGTGTTCGCGCTGCGGGTGGCGCACTCCGCCGCGGTGGTCGCCTACCGGATGCTGCCCAACCCGGACATCCCCCGGGACTGGAACATGCTGCCGTTCGCGATCAACCCGCGGTACGTGAAGCAGGGCGTGCTGGACGGCATGGTCGGCTACGACGAGACGGTGGACCCGACCACCAACAAGGCCAAGGGCAAGATCCTGGACAAGGACTACCCCCAGGCCAAGGACTACGGGGAGTACAGCTACTTCAAGCCCCGCGAGGCCTACGCGCTCAAGCGCCGGATCACCGAGGCGATGCAGCGCCGGCAGGCGTTCTACGCGGGCGTCTCCACCGAGACCGCGAAGGCCGGGTCCTTCCCGGCGCAGGAGCGGGCGCAGAAGCTGCTCGACCGGTTCACCGGTCCGGTGCCCGGCAACGGCAAGGAGGAGCAGACCCGGAAGCAGGAGGCCGAGGGCTTCGCCCGCCGCGACCTGGTCAACACCTACGTCTGGACGGCCGACGGCGGCTTCTTCGCCGAGACCACCGCGACCACCGACGTGGTGACCGAGACCACCGCCGGCTCCTACCGCTTCCACGGCATGGCGGAGGCCAGCTTCGACACCAGCTTCAAGGTCTTCGGTATCGGCATCGGCTTCCAGCTGGACGGCGCGCTCGGCGGCGGGATCACCAGCACCCGGTCCAGGGCCAAGGAGGCGACCCGCTCCTTCAGCCTGGACGTCAAGGTGGACACGCCCGGGGACATGCAGAGGTACGACGAGCAGTCGAACCCGCTGTTCAACAAGGACGGCAGCCCGGTCGAGGTGCCGGGCCGGGTGGACGCCTACCGGTTCATGACCTTCTACCTGGACAGCGACAAGGCCAACTTCGAGGACTTCTACGGCAAGGTGGTGGACCCGGAGTGGCTGGCCGGCTCCGACCCCAACGCCATGGCGCTGCGGCAGGCCGACCAGGGCGAGCAGAAGCCGCCGTGCTGGCGGATCCTGCACCGGGTCACCTTCGTCAGCCGCAAGCTCCCGAAGGTGACCGGCGAGGCGGACGGCCCGCTGGAGCAGGCCATGCGCAGCGTGGACGTGGGCAGCAACTACGAGCTGCTGCGCCGGCTTGAGCCGCACGTGGATCCGGCGGTCACCGACCGGGACGGGCTCGCCGAGCAGGTGGCGGCGGCGATCGAGCTCGAACTCCCGGGCCTGAGCGCGCACGTGGAGACGATCACGGAGTACTTCGCGGCCTACTACGGGATCAAGTGACCCCGGTGGCATGACGGAGCGCCCGCCCTGACCTCGCGGTCGGGGCGGGCGCTGCGCGGCACCGGGGCTGGGGTCAGCCGCGGAACGGGTTGGCGAAGGAGGCGACGTAGCCGGGGGCGGGGGTGCCGACACCGGTGACGTCGTCGTAGCCCTTGGTGGCGCTCAGGGAGCTGTCGTGGCCGGCCGTGCGGACGGAGGTCACGGTGCCGCCGGAGGCGTCGGTGCCGTTGGCGAAGTCGACCCGGGCCTGGGCGATCGGGTGGTTCGCGCCGAGCGGGGTGTCGGTCACGTCGTGGATCACCCGGCTGTTGGCCCGCTCGTAGATCGAGGGGTTGGCGAAGCCGATCGGACGCTGCTTCGCCTGCTGCGCCAGCGCCTGGACGCCCGCGATGACCGGAGCGGCCAGCGAGGTGCCACCGATGCGGTACTGGTCGTAGCTGACCGACCCGTCGGCCCAGGTCTGGGTCTGACCGACCAGGAAGCCGGTGTTGGGGTCGGCGACGGCCGCGATGTCCGGGATGGTGCGCATCGCGGTCGGGCCGTTGGCCTTGGCGAGCGAGTCCGGCACGATGCCGCGCTGGTAGAACGGCTGCTTGACCGAGGTGCTGGTGCCACCGCCGGCGCCGCCGTTGAAGGCACCCGGCAGGTTGTCCCAGCCCTTGCCGTCGGCCGACAGCTTGGCCTTCAGGGTGCCCCAGCCGGTCTCGAACAGGTACTTGTCGTTCTTGCCGACCGCCAGCGAGGTGCCGCCGACCGCGGTGGCCCAGACCGAGTTGGCCGGGGTGGCGATCTGCTTGGTGCCGGTGTTGGCCGCCTCGTCGCCGTCGTCGCCCGAGGAGAAGTAGAAGCCGATGCCCTGGATCGCACCCATCATGAAGGTGTGGTCGTAGGCGGCCGCGGTGTCCGCGGTCTCGTTGGCCTCGACGTCGGCCCAGGAGTTGGAGACGATGTCGGCGAGGTGGTTGTCGACCACCTTGTTGAGGGCGTCCAGCAGGTCGGGGTCGTTGCAGGAGGCACCGGCCACGTAGACGATGTTGGCGTCCGGGGCCACCGCGTGCACGGCCTCGACGTCCAGCGACTCCTCGCCGTACCAGCCGGAGGCACCGCAGTCGGTGGTGCTGTTCCAGGCGGCCGGGAGCACCTCGGTGTACTGGCCCTTGCGGTAGGCCTGGTCGCCGTTGTTCTTGGCGTACTGGGCCGCGTCGGCCGCCATGGTCGGCGAGGCGTAGGCGTCCGTGATCGCCACGGTCACGCCCTTGCCGGTGAACTTGCCCGCGCCGTAGGCGGCACGGAGCTGCTTGCCGGTGTAGCCGTGGATCGCGTACGGGATCTTGGAGCCGTAGGCGTCCGGCAGCGTCTTGGCGACGTTCTGGCCGAAGTAGCTCGAGAACGGGCCGGAGTTGCGGAAGCCGGCGCCCGGGCCGGGCAGGGTGTCCTGCGGCTTGGCGGCGTGCGGCGTGTTGTCCAGGCCGGTCACGGTCAGCACGGCGTCGGCCAGCGCGGCCGGGGCCGAGGCGGCCTGGGCCGGGGCGTGGTAGGTGCGGCCGTTCTTGCGGAACTGGTGCAGCGTGGTGGCGAAGGCCGTGTGCACGGCGGCGGCGTCACCCGTCACGGATATGTAGTGCTGGTTGGTGCCGGTGACGGTCAGGCCGGCCGACTTGAGCCAGGCGGTGACGGCGTCGATCTGCTGCTTGGAGGCCCCGAAGCGCTGCTGGGCCTGGTCCGCCGACAGGTACTTGCCGTAGTGCGGCGAGTTCGGGTCGGAGACGGCCTGCGCGTAGGCGGCGAGCCCGGCGGCGTCCCGGCCGGCCAGGTAGACCCGGGCGCTGACCTGGGTGGAGTCGGCGGCGGCGCCCTGGTCGGCGGCGGCGTCGGTCCAGGCGGGCTTGGTACCGGCCAGCGCTGCGCGCCCGCCGGGCACGGTCTGTGCCTGGGCGACGGGAACGGCGGCGAGGGTGCCGACGAGCAGCGAGACGGTCGCGACCGCTGCCCGGATGCCCAGCTGGTGCCGGCTATGACGGTTGGACAAGGAGTCCCCCCTCAGGATGGACACACGGTGGTTCGTGCGTCTGACTGGAGCGGATCATAGCGGCGGGACAGGTGTGGTCAACAGGTATGGATCGGCTGAGTGTTCGGACTCAACCCGACGGTATGCAGAGGGTATTCCGACGCTTTGCATCCACTTGATGCTTTGTCGATAAAGTCCGCCGAATCGCTGCGTCGGCTGGGCCCGCAATAGCGCCCTTCCGGAGACCCTGCTGCTTCTTCACCGGAAGGGTCCCCGTTACGGTCGTCAGGAATCGCGGCGCCGCCGGTGTCGGCCGACACCGTGACCCCCACCGCCGCCACGCTCAACGTGCTGCCGGGGGCAGTACTCCGTCGCCCGCACCCGGGTCCTGGACAATGCCCGGATCCCCGCCGACGGTTCGCTCACGGTGAAGGCGGCCGGAGCATCCCCGCCCTGCCCCGCCGGTCTCCGCGCCGAGGGCGGCGAGCAGGCGCAGGCCGTCTTCGGCGGGGGTGCCGGGGAGGGCGGAGAGGACGACCAGCTCCAGGCCGGAGCCGTCGGGGAGGGAGAAGTTCTCCTGGTGGAGTTCGAGCCGGCCGACCATGGGGTGGTGGTAGGTCTTGCGGCCGTGGGTGCGCGCGCGGACGTCGGCGCGGGCCCAGAGGCGGCGGAAGCGGTCGCTGCCCATCGCCAACTCGCCGATCAGCGAGGCGAGTTTCCGGTCGTCCGGGTACTGGCCGGCGGCGAGCCGGAGGTGGCCGACCACGTCCAGGATGCAGTCGTCCCAGTCGGCGTAGATGCCGCGGTCGGCCTCCTCCAGGAAGATGTGCCGGGCGATGTTGAGCCCGGGCAGGTGCGAGCGGCTGTAGAGCAGCCGGGCGAGCTGGTTGCCGGCCAGCACGTCCAGCCGATGGTCCATCACGAAGGCGGCCGCGCTGGGCACCAGGTCGAGCACCCGCAGCAGCTCGGGCCGGACCCGCCCGCTCGGGGCCTTGGCCCGGCGGCGGGGCTGGCGGGCCAGCCGGTGCAGGTGCCCGCGCTCGATCTCGTCCAGGCCGAGGATGCCGGCCAGCGCGTCCAGCACCTGCTCGGAGGGCTGGGTGGCCCGGCCCTGCTCCAGCCGCACGTAGTAGTCGACGCTGACCCCGGACAGGTGCGCGACCTCCTCGCGCCGCAGCCCCTCGACCCGGCGCCGGCTGTCGGTGGTGATGCCGACCGAGGCCGGATCGACCCGAGCACGCCGGGTCCGCAGGAAGCCCGCAAGATCGTCCATGCGCTCCAGTATGACCGCGAACGGCCCCGCCGAAGGTGGCCCTGCCAGTACCAGGAACCCGGGTCCGACGGAAGCGGCGCCCCTGAACGGCGAGCCCCTCGGCACGAAGAATCGGAGCCGTCCTCGGAACGCTCCGGGGCCGACCCTGCGAAGGAGCCAGTCGTGAAGACCCTGATCGTGTACGCCCACCCCGAGCCCGACTCGCTCAACGGAGCGCTCAAGGACCTGGCGGTGAGCACCCTGGAGGCTGCCGGCCACGAGGTGCGGGTGAGTGATCTGTACGCGATGGAGTGGAAGGCGGTGGTGGACGCGGCGGACTACGGACCGTCCGCCTCAAGCCCGTTGAAGGTGGCGCGGGATTCGGGCCGGGCCTTCGACAGCGGCACGCTCACCCCCGACGTGCTGGCCGAGCAGGAGAAGCTGCGCTGGGCCGACACCGTCATCCTGCAGTTCCCGCTCTGGTGGTACTCGATGCCCGCGATCCTCAAGGGCTGGGTGGACCGGGTCCTCACCCGGCAGTTCGGCTACGGGGTGGGCGAGTACAGCGCCACCAAGTACGGCGAGCGGTTCGGCGAGGGCGCGCTGGCCGGGCGCCGGGCCCTGCTCTCGGTCACCGTCGGCGGCCCGGAGTCGCACTACGCCGCGCGGGGCATCAACGGCCCGATCGACGACCTTCTCTTCCCGATCCAGCACGGCATCCTCTACCACCCGGGCATCGAGGTGCTGCCGCCCTTCGTGCTCTACCGCGCCGACCGGCTGACCTCCGAGGAGTACCGGGACGCGGCCAAGGCCTGGCAGGAGCGGCTGCTCACCCTGGAGACGACCGAGCCGATCGCCTACCGGCGGCAGAACTTCGGCGAGTACGAGATCCCCGCGCTCACCTTGAAGGAGGGACTGGAGTCGACCGGGCGCAGCGGATTCGGGCTGCACGTGCGCAGTTGAGGGGTGGGGACGGGGGACGGGTGAGACGGCGGGCGGGTCCTTGGCCGGCACCGGTTCCGGCCAAGGACCCCGGCGGGATTACGGGTTCTTGATCTCGCGGGTCACCTTCGAGCCCCACGGGCACCAGCGGTTGCCGGGCAGCAGGGCGCCGCCGACCTCGCTCAGGTGGTCGTTGACGTAGGAGATGCTGGCGTCGCAGACCTCGGTGGCCATGCTGAAGAAGGAGATCGAGTTCGGGGCGAGCTGGTACTTCCAGGGCGAGTTGTACCAGGCCGGGGTCTTCACGACCGTGCCCATCACGCTGACGGCCTCGGTCTCGGTGCCGTTGACGATGTTCCGGGCCTGCTGGATCTTGGCCGGGTCGGTCAGCTTGATGACGAACGTCTCGGGACCGTCGACGAATTCGAAGTAGGCGGGCGCCGCGGTGGCGGCCGGCTGGGTGGTGGCGTTGGTGCTGGTCTGCGCGGCGATGGCGGGTTGCGCCAGCGCCAGGGTGACCATCGAGACCGCCGCGAGGGTACCGGCCTTGGTGAGGGTACGTCGCATTGTCTGGACCTCCTGTGAGTGGCGGGCCGCGTCCACGACCCGTCTGCCACGAACCGTAGGCAGCTCGGAGATCGAAATGCGAGGGAGATCGCCAAGACTTCCCCTCCGTACGCCAATGCCTTGGCAAAGCCTGCCCCATCGGGCCGTTGTCACCGGAGTCGGAAACCGGCGGAGCTGACCGGACGTCAGTAGTCGTTGGGGTGGAGTCCATCGTGCCCGGGCGACAGGAATTCACTTCGCGGACGAGCTGTGGCCACCTCCCTTTCACGGCACTGCCCGCCGACCGTGGTCGACGGGCAGTCACCGCGCGTAGAATCGAGCGCCGAAGAAATCAGGGCCGAGATCAGAGCTGGTAGAAGTCGGCGTAGTGGTCCGGGGAGTAGTAGACGGCGCCGGTGGTGAAGTCGACGACGATCCGGACGGCGTCGCGGTGGGCGCCGCAGCTGCGGGGGTAGACGTCGTACTCGTAGTAGGTGTCGCCGGAGGGGAGTTCACCCTCGTAGTTGGAGAACTGGCCGCCCGCGTAGCTGCACTGGCCGTTCGGCCAGTCGTACCAGCCGCGGCTGGTCGGGTAGCCCAGGTCGGACCAGGTCGAGTTGGCGTTGGCGGCAGTGGAACAGCCGGAGACGTTGCAGGAGCCGTAGACGGCCGCGTTGGCCGCCGGGCTGGCGATCACCGAGAGGCCGAGTACGGACGTGACGGCGGCGAGCATGACGCCGGCGCGCTTGGACCAAGAGAGCTGGGTGGACATCTGTACCTCCGAGTAGCTTTGCGGACTGACCGTCACCCTCCCGGCTGATTCTGGCCTTTCGATGTACCGCCGGTTACCGGTTGCGGTCGGTTGGCCCTCGAATTCGCCATGCTCATGCCGCGATCTGGTCAACGGCGGGTGGGCGGCCGTGGCTGCTGCTCGTTCTGGTCGGTGGCGAAGTGCCGCTTCGAGCCGCGGTGCCAGAGCAAGAGGAGAGCGGTGAGCGCGGTGAGGGCGAGCACCGCGCAGCAGGCGGTCAACGGGAGGTCGGCGGGTGTGAGCAGGGCCCGGAGTGAGGCGGCGACCGTCATCAGGCTGCCGGTGACCGTGGCGGCCACCCGGCCCCGAGGGTGGCCGCGCCGGCACTGCGTGGCCACCCAGACCCAGCAGGCCAGCGCGATGACCGCCGTCAGCGCGACGGCGACCGCACCCAGGGCGCTGGACGTCTGCCGGAGTTGCCCGTTGATGTCATCCGTGGAGGCGGCGGGGGCCTGGGCCGCGTGCAGGAGGCGGAAGGTGAGCAGGTACCCGGCCAGCGTGAGGGCCGCCATCCCGGCGGCCATCAGCAGGACGGCGGCCTGCACCGTCCGGGGCACCTCTCGCCAGCTGGTCCGGTGCCGCTCCGGTCCGAGCTTCGGCAGGGTGCCGGGCGGCGGCTCCTCGGCAAGTGGTGGCGGCTCCGCGGCGGGTGGGGGCGGAGCCGTCGGCGGCGGCTCCCGGGTCGGATCGAAGTACCTCAGGGACTCGCCGCGCCAGAGCAGGACGACCGAGGCGAGGGCGGGCGCGAGGAAGAGGACAGTGAGCGCGCGCGGGCCGGCGCCCTGGATCCGGCCGATGACCAGCAGCGTGACCAGGAATCCGATGCCTAGCGCGACGGTGGCGGCGCTGCGGGCGCGGGCGCTGCCGCGCGCGCAGAGCCAGGTGATCGGCAGCCAGCCCGCGAAGGAGACCGTCAACTCCACGGCCAGCAGCGCGGCGAAGGAGTCGACGGTCTGCGGGTAGGTGGCCAGTTGCTCGCTGCGGCGGACCAGGTGGGCGAGCTGGACGGTCGCGGGGAGGTAGAGCAGCATCGCCGACACCATGAGGCCGATCGCCCAGCGGACGGTGGCGGGAGTGGCCGGCCGGTGCGGTGCCGTCGGCTGGATGGCGGGGGAGACTTGCCGGTCCGGGTAGCCGCGCTCGGCGTGCGCCATCGCCCGCATGATCGCGACGGCGTACGTCCACTCCGTGCGCTGCGCGGCGCCCCAGACCGACCAGCCCTCGTCGGGGAGGTACAGCAGTACGTGCGCCGCGCCTGTCGGGTTGAGTTCGTAGATACCCTGGAAGACGGGCCAACCATTGACGAAGCAACAGAACTCGCCCCACCGTTCGGCGACGTCGGCCTGCGGCGGGCGACGCAGCAGGAGGCTGCGGATCGTCGTCCACGGAGTCCACGGGCGGTCCGGCGGGACGAGCAGGACGAGGGGGTGCGGCGGCATCCGCTCACCGATCATCTGTAATTCGTACTGGAAGCCGTCCCCCAGCTTCACCGGCGCGGCGGAGAGCACCACGGCACGGCTGGCTCGCGCGTACTGCTCGATCTCCACCTTCCACCGGTCTCGTGGGAAGGTGGAGAGGAACAGCTTGGCTGCGCCCAGGCTGGCCAGCCCGGCGGCGCTCGGGTCGTTGCCGGCCACCAGGGGGCCGAAGTGCTGGAAGCGCCAGGCGACCACCTCCTCGAACGGGAGCCGCCGCCGGAAGGACAGCGCGGTGATCAGGCCGCGCCGGTTGACCGGCCCGGCCCGGAGCTCGACGGCGTCGTCCTGGAAGGTGCGCAGGTAGAGGAAGTAGGGCCGCGGATCGGCGGCGAGCACCGCCGTGACCTGGGGCGAGCGGTGCCGGAGGGCCCACTGGTCGATCCGGCGGAGGACCCGGGCGTAGGCGAGGAGCAGCAGCCACCCCACGGCCACCGCGAGCAGGCCGAGGAGGTCGAGTGAGCCGCTCAGGAGTCCCAGGACGGGGACGGCGGTCAGGGCCGCCACGACCGGCACCAGGTAGACGAGCACCGGATAGAAGATCAGCCCGGCACCGGTCCGGGCCAGTGAACCGCTCAGGGAGTGCCGGTCCCGTGCCCCGCTGCCGCGCGGCGGGGAGTACATGGGGTGGGCCAGCCGGCGGCAGAGCGGCGTGAGGGCGAGGCCCAGCACCACCGAGCCGGGCACCAGCAGGTACCACGCGCCGCTGCCGTCGCCGTCCGGCTCACGGAGCCGGGTGACCAGGAAGAAGAAGGCCAGATAGCCCCCGGCGATCAGCAGCCCCCGCCGGGTCAGCACCACCAGACGCCAGCGCCGGGCCCGGCGTCGCAGCTCTGCCGCCTCGGGTCCGACGTCGTGCCAGTGGGGGGCGGGCCTGGGCACGTACCTCACCCGGTGCCGGTAGCGGCCGCCGGCGTAGAAGAGCAGGATCCCGGCCGACAGCGCGGCCGTGATCACCCGGCTGATCACGGCCACCCGCCGCTCCCCGGGCGCCCGGCCCGGGGAGGAGCAGTACGCGGAGCCCGTCTCGGCACATCGGCAGTCTCGCAGCGGCCGCCCGGGGCTGACAAGTATCAACTTCCCCGGAGGCAGGGGGAGATGGGAGTCTCAGAGGGCGAGGACCGGCCGGGTGGAGAAGTCTTCGTACATGCTCTCGCGGTCGGGCCCGTGGACGAAGTGAGCGGTGGGAAACGGCTCACGCTGAAGGTGAGCTGGCTGGATATGATCAAGGGATGACGACTGATCAGCGCCTCAAGGAAGCCGAACTCCACTACCACCGGGCCGTGTTCGGCGGTGAGAAGGCGGCACTGGCCTCGGCCGAGCGGCGGCTCGACGAGGTGGAGGCCGAGCTCGCGCTGACCCGGGGCAAGGTGGTGCACGCCCGCTTCCTCGCGGAACGGGTCGAGGATGCACGGGAGTTGGAGCTCTTCGAGCGGGCCGCCGAGCTGTATGCGCAGGTGGGTGACGTGCGGGGCGAGGGTGAGGCGGTCCTCTGGATCGGCATGTTCCACCAGGTCGTCCGGGACGCGGAGGAGCTCGCGCTGCCGTACTTCCACCGGGCACACGAGCTCGCCGAGGCAGCGGGGGACGACCTGACCCGGTCCTACGTCCTGCGACACCTCGGCTTCGCCGCCCACATGGCCGGCCGCCTGCCCGAGGCCCGCGCCCACTTCGAGGAGTCCACCCGGCTGCGCCGCGAGCTCGACTTCCCCGCCGGAGTCGCCGCGAACCTGATCGGGCTCGCGTACCTCGCCGCCCAGGAGGATCGCCGGCCGGAGGCGGCGAGGCTGCTCGCCGAGGCCACCGAGTTGGCCACCTCGGCCGATGCGCACGGCGTCCTGGGATGGATCGCCGGAGCCCGGGAGGAGCTGGGCCTGGCGGCCGGCTGAGCAGCGCGCTGCGGTTGGATGGACGGATGGGACGTGAACGGGGAGGTAAGCGGGTGCCGTTCGGCAGACCGGCGTGGATCGTGGTGCTGGCCACGCCGGACGGCTTCCGTCAGAGCATCCGGACCGTGGACGGCGGGTTGGTCTGCGGGAAGCTGCCCGGGCTGCCGGTGGACGCGGCGGAGGTGCTGGTCCTGGAGACGGCTGCCGCGATGGTGCGGGAGCTCGGGACGGAGTTCCACGGGGAGGTGCTGGACGTGGTCTGGGAGGCGGACTCGGCACCCGGCTACTGGCGCGGGCAGGTGCGGCAGCGTTCCTGACCCCGGGAGGTGTCGCTCGGCGGGGTGCCGGGACGAGCGTTCCGCCGGTCAGGGCTGCTTCGGGCGGGTGAGGAGGCGGCCGGCCAGACCGGCGGCTGCGCCCCAGAGGGCGGCGAGGGGGACGGTGATCAGCAGGTCGGGGGTGAGGGAGAGGCCGCCGGTGCCGCCGAGGCCGAGGAGGGAGAGGCCGACGGCGGCGTGGAGGCGGGTGAGGTGGCTGATCAGGAGCATGGCGAGGGCGAAGGCTGCCGCGAGGTGGGCCGCGTGGCGCCAGTGGGGGAGGGCGAGGGGGCGGGCATGGCGGGCGGCGGCCAGGCCGGTGAGGAGGAGGGCTGCGGCGGCGAGGGGGAGGAGGAGCCAGGTGCGGGCGTCCTGCTGGGTGAGGGTGGCGAGGTCGAGGGTGACGTCGCGGGAGTCGGAGGTGTGCAGGACGGCGGCCAGGGCGTGCGGCATCGGCAGGCCGAGGGCGTCGTCCACGTGGCCGTGCCAGGAGCCGCCGAGGCCCAGGCCGAGGGCGAGCCAGACGAGGTTGGGCAGGCCGAGCAGGAGGACGGCCAGGGTCTCGCGGGGGTGACCGTCGACGGCCATCGAGACCAGCCCGGCCAGCAGGCCGAGGCCGCAGTAGGCCAGGAGGAGCTGGAGCACCGCCCGCCCGGCCGGCTGGACGGCCGGCCGATGGTGCACCCAGCCGACCGGCAGCCCGGCCCGGCGGCTGACCGCGAGGGCGAGCAGCAGGACGACGGCCAGCCAGAACAGGCCGTACCCGAGTGTGGCCGGGAGGCCCACCCGGAAGCCGACCACGGGCGCTGCGCCGAAGGCGCCGCCGAGCAGGTCGAGCAGCTGGTCGCCGGTGGAGATGGTGAAGCTGTGGTGGGCCGGGAGGCGGAGCAGCAGGAGCAGGGCCAGCCAGAGCAGGGCCGTGCGGGCGGCGCGGAGCGCCAGGTCGCGAGGGGGGACCACGGCGTGCAGGCGGAGCGGGCGGAGGAAGAGCGCGCCGGCGGTGAGGGCACCCGTGAGGGTGACGGAGAGCGGCATCGCGGTCAGCCCGCCGTTGGCCGAGGCGACGAAGGCGGCCGAACCGGTCACGTCCACCGGCACCCCGAGCGCGGTCAGCACGGTGGTGGCCAGCATCGCCGGGAACGCGCCGCCCGGTAGCTCCCCGGCATGGGCGGCCCACAGGCCGAGGGCGGCGACGGCGGTCATGGCCAGCAGCGCACCGAGGGCGGTCAGGAAGGCATCGGCCCAGGCTCTCACCCCTCCAGCCTGGGCCAGCGCCGGTCCGTCGGCGACTGGCGGGGGTGAGGAGGGGGCGTTCGGCTGGCGGTGGTCCCGGTTGTCGGTGGCTCTGGCTGGCGGTCGTCCCGGCTGTCGGTGGTCGGGTGGAGACTGGGGGCATGTGCCGGAGCATCAAGACCCTCAGACCGCCGATGGCCCCCGAGGTCACCGAGGATGACATTCACGCGGCGGCGTTGCAGTACGTTCGGAAGGTGTCCGGCTTCCGGGCGCCGGCCGCGCACAACCAGGAGGCCTTCGACCGGGCGGTCCTGGCCGTTACGGACGCGACGCGGGAGCTGCTCGCCGATCTGGTGGTGCGGGGCGCCTCGTAGCGGGCGGCGGCGCCGAGGGCCGCAGTCGGCTCCACCGACCACAGAGGTGTGGGCGGTGAGCCGGCTGCGGCCTTTGGCGTCATGGGCCCTGGGAGTGGGGGACGGTGCGGGCGGCGCCGGGCGAGGGGGCCGGGGTGGTGGCCGGGGCCGTGCCGATCAGGAGGACGGTGGTGATCAGGACGGCCGTCACGCCCAGGAGTTCGAGCAGGACGGCGCGGCGCAGGGCGTCGACGCTGCGCCGGCGGGCGCGGTTGGCGCCGGCGGCGGCTGCGGCGAGGAGAAGGACGAAGAGGGCGGTTTTGAGCAGGAGCAGTCGGCCGTAGGGGGTGTCGGCCAGGTCGGCGGGGGCGCCGACCTCGCGGAAGGCCTGGTAGAGGCCGGTGACGGCGAGGGTGGTGACGGCGCCGAGGGCGAGCAGCGAGAAGCGGGGGGTGGCGGTCGCGGCGGCGAGGGGGTGGTGGCGGAGTAGGGCAAGGGTGCCGTAGAGGCCGCCGGCCCAGAGGGCCATTGCGGTGACGTGGAGGGTGGTGGCGACCAGGGCCGGGGTGTTCGAGGCGTGGCTGGTCGCGCTCCAGGTGCCGGCCAGGGCCAGGGCGAGCAGGCCGGTCGGGAGGAGGCCCCAGCTATGGCGGAGCAGGGGTTCGCCGCAGGCCGCGACGACGGCGAGCAGGAGGATCCGGACGGCCAGGGTGTGGCCCTCGTGGGTGGCGAGGGTCGCGGCGAGGGGGCTGCGGTCGGTGAGGTGGGCGAGGGAGAGCCCCTGGGTGGCGGGGCCGTGGAGGAAGAGCTGGAGCAGGGCGCCGAGGAGGGCGGCGGCCCAACCGACGGCGGCGGCTCGGTGGAGGGGCAGCAGGCTGGGGGTGAGGCCGGGGGCGAGTGGCTGGGCGGTGAGGGTGCAACCGGAGTGGTCGGGCGTGCGGGTGTGGGGTGGGGCGGGGGCCCGGTCGGGGTGCCCGGGGGTGGGGAGGCAGAGGCGGCGGAAGGCCGTGGTGCCGAGGAGGAGGGCCAGGCCGGCTAGGCCGAGCCAGGTGGCGAGGTCGAGGGTGGCGTTGGTGAGGCGGTTGCGCGGGGTGTAGGTGGCGGTCTTGGTGGGCGGAGCGGAGCCGCCGACGGAGAAGACCACGGCGCCGGAGGTGGCGTGGCCGTCGTCCTCGGCGGTGACCAGCCAGTCGACGACGAAGGTGCCGGGGCGGGCGCCGGGGGAGAGCGGGACGGCGAGGGTGGTGCCGTCGGAGCCGGTGGCGTGGGCCGGTCCGGTTTCGACGCGGCGGCCGTCGGGGCCGATCACCTTGATGCTGCTCAGGCGCAGGGTGACCCGCTCCGAGAAGTGGAGGGTGATCTGCTGCGGTCGGACGGGGACCACGGTGCCGGCGGCGGGGGTGGCGGAGAGCAGGTCGGCGTGCGCCGAGGCGGGGAGGGCCGGGAGGAGCAGCGCGGCGAGAGTGAGGCCGAGGGTGAGGAGGGCGCGCAGGACGGAGCGGGGCAGGTGGGGGCGAGCGGGGTTCGGGGCCTGGCTGGGCGGGCGTGGCGCTCCAAGTACGTTCTGCTGCACGGCAGATGGGCTCAGTGGCATGAGCCTGCGGCCCTTCGCTGACTGATCAGCTGGTCGACGCCGAGGCGGTATGAGGTGAGGGTGGCCGGGTCGGGGGTGAAGTGCCAGCGGCCGTCCTGGTGGACCACGGTGTTGCTGCCGGTGGTGTCGGCCCGGTGCCAGTCGACCCGGACGGTGTCGGGGTCGAGCTTGGCGGTCTGGTCGATCACGTAGGGGAGGCCGAGCAGGGGGCGGCACTCGGTGTTGAGCCGGATGAACTCGGCCTGAGAGAAGGCCTGTTGAGCCGTGGTGGGCCAGAGGTTCCAGGCGGCGGCCCAGCCGCCGCCGGCGAGGAGGCCGAACTCCTGGGTGGCGACGGCCTCGGCGGCGAGGGTCTGCGGCATGGGCGGGGCGGCGGCGCGGCGCGGGGCGGGCGCGGCGGAGCAGCCGACGGCCGCCGTGAGGAGGGCCAGGGCCGCCAGCCGCGGAAGGGAACGCCGGTGGGGGTCGCGGCGCAACGTCCGCTCCGTTCTTGGTCGTTGCAGGAGGCCTGGGGGAGGGGCGGACGCCGGTGGGAGGCGCCCGCCCCGGGGGTGCGGGTGGGTCAGTTGGTCAGGCGGTTGGTGCCGTAGTGCGCGACCAGGGAGTCGTTCGCCGCGAGGGTGAGGTCGGCGGTGAACTTCAGCGAGTCGCGGATCTGGGTGAGCGAGATCGCGGAGTTCGGGGTGCCGCCGAGCGAGTAGGTGAAGGACTGGCCCGGCGCGACCTGACGCTGCGCCAGCGGCACGTCGTGGAAGTCGACCCGGGCGATGTAGAAGGACGTGCCGTCGCCGCGCGGCACCTCCAGGTAGTCCTGCTGCGGGTGGCCGTACTGCTGGGTGGCGGTGTAGCCGTGGTTGTCCGAGCCGGACGGGGCGCGGAAGACCAGCACCGCGCAGTCGGTGGAGAGGGTCTGGGTGGAGGTGTTGGTGAAGACGAAGTTCCAGTTGCCGTAGTACTGGTTGCCGTTGAAGGTCACGTACTCCGACAGGCCGACGTTGCTGGCGAACTGGGTGGTGACGGGCTCGCTGAGCACCGGGTTCGCGCCGCTGATCGGGTGGTTGACGCCGTTGGCGCAGCGCTCCAGCGGGGCGTTGTACTGCGAGGGCTGCCCGGTGGGCACCGCCTGGGTGAAGGTGGCGGGGCCGGCGCTGACCGCCGTGGTGGTGTTGGGGTCGGCGACGGCCGGGCTGCCGCCGGCGAAGGCCGCGGCGCCGGCGAGCAGTAGGACGGTGGCGAGCCCGGCACCTAGGCCGCGCTTGCTGTGCTTCACGTGCATGGTGGTTCGGTCCCTTCGGTCGCGAAACAGGCCAACGACCCACGGCGGGCCCGGTGTTCGTGCCGGAGGGAGGCGCGACGGAGCGGCACGCGCCGCATCGTTGCACCTTGCTGACACGTCGGCTCGGGACAGTGGGGGGACGCGCCGAGACGACACCTTCGGGATGCCCGCAGAGGGCCGGGTCTCACGGTGGCACCGGCGCCTCGCCGGGTCAAGGGTCTGGACCAATAAGGTCTAGTCCACCAGCTGACAGTCCGTCGGGCGTGGCGGGTCCCGGCGGGGTGGGTGACTGACTGGCGGTCAGGTCTGGAGGTGGGTGGCCAGTATGGTAATCGGCGGTCATTACATCTGGTAATTCGTATGGACAGATGGATGCTTCATTGAATGCACGGTGCGCACACGATTCGGGATCGGGTAGTCTCCGATTGAACGGTTCGGAATTCGCGATCGAGAGCGGGTGAGATCGGTGAGCAGTTCGACGGATCATCAGGTGAATGCCGAGCAGCTCCTCTGGTCACTGTTCGCCCCCGAGGCGCGGGAGGATCCGTATCCGCCCCTGGCGGCGCTGCGCAGGGTGGCGCCGGTGTACCACCAGGAGGAGTTGGACACCCGCTTCCTGACCAGGTACGCGGACTGCCAGGCCGTCCTCACCGGCTCGGCGTTCGTGGTGCCGGACGGGGCCTGGCTGGCGCGCGAGCGGCCGGAGTGGCTGGCGCATCCGGCGGCGGATTTCTTCTACGCCTCGCTGCTCGGTACCAACGGCGCCGCCCACGAGCGCCTCCGGCGCCCGCTCGCCGGGGCGTTCGGGCCACGGCGGGTGGCGGAGTTCGCGGCGGGGGTGGAGAAAATCGCCGAGGAATTGCTCGACCGGTTTGCCGATGCCACCTCGGACGGTGGATCAGCGGATTTCCAGGCGCTGGTCGGATATCCCCTCCCGGTGGCGGTGGTGGGCGAGTTGATCGGCGTGCCCAGGGAGGACCAGGAGCAGTTCCACCGGCTCGGGCAGGGTGCCACCCGGCTGCTCGAACCGGTCCGCTCGGCCGAGGACTGGCGGCGGGCGGACGAGGCGGTGGTCGAACTGCGCGCCTACTTCGCCGAGTTGCTGCGCGAGCGGCGGGCCCGGCCGAGGGAGGACCTGGCCTCGGCGCTGCTGGCTCAGGTCGAGGCGGCTGGGGGTGAACCGGCTCGTGCCGAGCCGGCTCGTCCCGAGGCGGCCCGGGGTGGTGCGGGCCAAGTCGGGTCGGATCGTCATGAGTTGACCGAGCAGGAGCTGGCCGACCTGCTGGTGCTGGTGTTCGTCGCCGGCTTCGAGACCACCACCGGGCTGCTAGGGCTCGCGGTGCACGCGCTGCTGACCCACCCCGAGCAGGCAGAGCTGCTGCGGGAGGACCCGGGGTTGGTGCCCGGTGCGGTGGAGGAGTGCCTGCGCTGGGACGGGCCGGTGCTGATGACCGAGCGGTTGACCGTCCGGCCGGTCGAGGTCGGCGGGGTGCTCGTCCCGGCCGGGGCGAGCGTGACGACGGTGCTCGGTGCGGCCAACCGTGACCCGGAGCGGTACCCGGACCCGGACGCCTTCCTGGTCCGGCGCAGACCCGAGGCGCGGGGGCTGAGCTTCAGCAGCGGTCCGCACTACTGCCTCGGCGCGGCGCTCGCCCGGCTCGAAGGGGCGGCCCTGCTGGGGGCGCTGCTCGACCGCTTCCCCGGGCTCGCCCTCGCCGGGCCGCCGGTGCGGCGCGATTCCGCCTGCCTGCGGTCCTTCGATGCACTGCCGCTGAGCACCAGAGGCTGAGCACCAGCGGCCGATTACCAGCGGCCGAGAAGCTCCGATTGTGGCCGGTCCGGCCGCCCCACCACGTACCGTCACCTTCCGAAGGACGTGCCCGTGAAGTTCCTGCACCGTGAACGCGCCGAACTCGAAGCACTGATGCCCGGGTTGGACGAGGCCCTCGCGCAGTACCCGCTGGCCGAGCTGGAGCGCACGCCCAGCCCGGCGATCGCCGAGTTCAGACGGGCGGGCGGGCCCGGCCTGCTGGTGCCCACGGCCAACTCCGGTGCCGGGGCGAGTACGTTGCAGGCCGTCCGGGTGCAGCGGGCGGTCGGCGCCCGCTGCCCCTCGCTGGCGGTGGCCACCACGATGCACCACTTCTCGATCGCGGGCCTGGTCGAGGCCGCCAAGTACGGTGGTGGGCTGGAGGGTCTGCTCCTCGAAGCGATCGCCAAGGACCGGATGCTGGTGGCCTCCGCCTTCGCCGAGGGGCGGCCCGGGCAGAACATCCTCACCCCGCACATCACCGCCCGGCGGCGCGGCGACCGGATCGTGCTGAACGGCAGCAAGATGCCGTGCAGCCTCTCGCGCTCGATGGACCTGCTCACCGCCTCGGTCGCGCTGACCGGGGAGGACGGGCTGGAGCGGCTGGCCGTGGCGCTGATCCCGGCGGCCACCCCGGGGGTCTCGGTGCGTCCGTTCTGGGGCACCCCGATCCTGGCGGGCGCCGAGAGCGAGGAAGTGATCCTCACCGAGGTGGAGCTGGACCCGGAGATGGTGGTGCCCACGGAGGTCACCGCCGATGCCGTGCCGGACGCGCTCAACCTGGCCGGGTTCCTCTGGTTCGAGGTGCTGCTCACCGCCGGGTACCTCGGCGTGGCGAGCGCGCTGGTGGAGCGGACGCTGCACCGCCAGGCCGGCGGCGAGGAGGACCCGACCCCGTACCTGGTGCCGGTCGAGGCCGCGATGCTCGCCGTGGAGGCGGTGGCTCGGGCGATGGCCGAGGAGGAGTGGAGCGAGGCACTGCTGGTCCAGGCGCTGACCGCGCGGTACGCCGCGCAGGAGGCGATCGACCGGACCACCGGGGCCTGCCTGGCGGCGCTGGGTGGGATGTCCTTCATCGGCTCCCCGGACGCCTCCTACCTCGCCTCGGCCGCCGTCGGCCTGACCTTCCACCCGCCGGCCCGCGCCAGGATGGCCCGCCCGCTGCGGGAGTACCTGGACGGCCGTGCGCTGCGGATCGGCTGAGCCGGTGGGGTCGGGCGAGCGGGTGGAGATCCTGCGCGGCAGCGGGGGTGAGAGCGTCGAAGTGCTGCGCAGCGTCGAGGAGTTGCCGGACGGGGTGTGGGAGCGGCTGGCGCCGGCGGAGGACCCGATGTGGGCGCGGGGCGTGTTCACCGCGCTGGAGCGCAGCCGGGTCGGGCCGGAGGGCTACGCGTATCTGACGTTACGCCGGCGGGGCGAGCCGGTGGCGGTGCTGCCGCTCTGCCTCTTCCGCGAGCTGCGGCTGGACCGGATCGTCGGGCCGCGCGAGCGGCGGCTGCTCGACCCGGTGCGCAGGCTGGCGCCGCGGCTGCTGCGGGTGCCGATGCTGTTCTGCGGCCACCTGCTCGGGCAGGGGCACGTGTTGGCAGCCGAGCTGCTCGGGCCTCGGGCCGGGCGGCTGCTGGTCGCGGCGGTGCTGGAGTTCGCCCGGCGCGAGCGGCTGGGCACGGTGGTGTTCAAGGACTTCGCCGGGCCGGATCTCGCCCCACTGCGGGAGTCGCTGTCGGCCGCCGGATTCTTCCCGGTGCCCAGTCTGCCGGACACCGAACTCGACCTGAGCGCAGGGTCGTTCGAGGCGTACCTGGCCGCGCTGCCGGCCAAGCCGAGGCGCAACGCCCGGGCCAAGCAGCGCCGGTTCGCGGCGCAGCCCGGGCTGCGGATCGAGGTGCTGACCGAGTTCGAGCACCTGCTGCCGGAGCTGCTGGCGCTCTACCGGCAGGTGATGGACCGGGCCGATCAGACGCTCGACCTGCTCGACGGGGCCTTCCTGGCGGAGCTGGCGCGCGGGGAGGGCCTGGACCGCCGGTTGGTGGTCTGCTTCGAGCAGGAGCGGCCGGTGGGATTCCTGCTCTGCCTGTTCGCCGGCTCGGGCGCGATCGGGGCCCGGATCGGGCTGGACTACCGGATCGCCCACGAGGCCGCGCTGTACCACAACCTGCACTACGCCGCCGTCCGGCTGGCGCTGGAGCGCGGCTGTCGGCGGATCCGGTTCGCCCAGACCGCGTACCGGCCGAAGACCGAGCTGGGCTGCGCGCTGGTCGAGCAGTGGTACGCGATGACCCACGTCCGGCCGCTGCCCCGGGCCGTGCTGCGGCGGGTGCTGCCGCCGGCGCTGGCCACTGCGCGGGCGGAGGCGCTGGCCGAGCACAGTCCTTCCAGAGCAACAGAACTGACTATCCGTCAGAGAATGGAGTCGCGCCATGCCCCGTGTTGAGGTGGAGTTGCCGATCGCCGTGGCGCCGGAGGTGGCCTGGGCGGCGGTGGTGGACGTGCTCGGCTACCCGGAGTGCATGGAGAGCGTCGACTCGGTGGAGATCGTCGAGCAGACGGACGAGCGGCACCGGACCACCGCCTGGTCGGTGCGGCTCAAGGGGTCGGTGCTGCGGTGGGTGGAGACCGAGGTGATCGACCACGCCGGGCGCCGGTTCGACTTCGAGCAGATCAGCGGCGACCTGGGCGCGTTCGTGGGCCACTGGGCGGTGGCCGAGGCGCCCGGCGGGGGCAGCACGGTGGAGCTGCACGTGGACTTCGACATCGGCATCCCGCTGCTGGCCGAGATGCTCAACCCGGTGGCGGCCGACGCCCTGCGGGAGAGCGCCGCGCAGATGCTCGGCTCACTGGAACAGCGGCTGCTCGAGGGGGCCCTCCGGTGACCGCCGTGACCGAGGGCAGCGCGATGGACACCGCCGAGGTGTTCGACCGGCTGCGCCGGCACTTCTCACCGAAGCTCGCGCTGACCGGCGGCTTCGCCGGCCGGGGTGCCGTGGAGGTGGCGGCGGAGGGCTGCCGGGTGCGGCTCTCGGACGGCCGCAGCGCGCTGGACTTCGGCTCGTACGCGGTGACCCTGCTCGGCCACCGGCACCCGGCGGTGGCCGAGGCCGTCCGGCAGCAGCTGGAAGCGATGCCGACCGCCACCCGGAGCCTGGCCAACCCGGTGGCCGCCGGGGCCGCTGCCCGGCTGAGCGGGTACCTGGGCGATGCGCTGCCGAAGGTGTACTTCGGGCTGAACGGCGCCGACGTGGTCGAAGTGGCCGTCAAACTGGCCCGGTTGGCCACCGGCCGGAGCCGGGTGGTGGCGGTGCGCGGCGGCTTCCACGGCAAGTCGCTCGGTGCGCTGGCGCTGACCCACAGCCCGCTCTACCGAGCCGGGCTGCTCGGCAGTGCGGTGGACGTGGTGCACGTGGCAGCGGACGACCCGGCGGCGGTCTGGCGGGAGGTGGCCGGCGGCGAGGTGGCGGCCGTGGTGTTCGAGCCCGTGCAGGGGGAGAACGGGGCCGTGCCGCTGGACGGCGCGGTGCTGCGGCAGTGGTGCGAGGACGCGGCCCGGCACGGCTGCTTCGTGATCGCGGACGAGATCCAGTGCGGACTGCGGAGGTGCGGGGAGCGGTCGGTGGCGCTGGCCGACGGGCTGCCGGTGGACGCCGTGCTGCTCGGCAAGCCGCTGGGCGGCGGGGTGGTGCCGCTCTCGGCGTTGCTCTGCAGCGAGCGGCTGTACGCGCCGCTGGCTGCAGACCCGTTCCTGCACTCGGCGACCTTCGGCGGCCACCCGCTGAGCTGCGCGGCCCTACCCGCCGCGCTCCACGCGATCGAGGAACTGGCCGGTCACGGCGAGGAGTTGGCTGGTTGGCTGGACGAGATGCTGGACGGACTACGGGCCCGGCACCCCGAGGTGGTGCGGGCCGTGCGCGGCCGGGGGCTGCTGCGGGGGATCGACTGCGGCTCGCCGCAGGCGGCCGGCTCGATGGTGGTCGAGCTGGCCGGGGCCGGGCTGCTGGTCTCGCCCTGCCTGAGCCGCCCGACCACCATCCGGCTACTGCCGCCACTGGTGGCCGGCCCGGCCGAGGTGGCGGAGGCGGCGGAGCTGCTGGACGCCGCGCTCGCGACGACCGGGCGCACTCTGCGGCGAGGTGGCGCCGGCTGACCACGGCCGGTGCGAGGGCCGCTGCGGCGGCGGAAGGAGTGAGCCACGTGCCCACACGCGAAGAACTGGCCGAGACGGTCCGCACGGTGATCTCGGACGTGCTCGGCACCGAGCCGGACGAGGTGCAGGAGCGCACCAGCCTGGCCGAGGACTACGGCATCGACAGTCTCGAACTCATGGAGATCGGCGCCCGGTTGGAGCGGACCCTGCAGCTGCGGATCGAACTGACCGACCTGACCTTGGCCCGGGACGTCGGCCATGCCATCGACCTGCTGACCACCCGGCTCGGCGGTGCCGGGTGAGCGCCCGGCACCGCTCGGGCGGCCACCGGGTGGCCGTCACCGGGATCGGGGTCAAGTGCCCGGCGGGCAACGGGATCGAGGAGGTGTTCAAGGCGCTGCTGACCGCCAGCCCGGCCGCCGCCCGGGTGGAGCGACTGGTGGAGGCCGACCTGCCGGTCCAGATCGCCTGCCTGGTCCCGGAGTTCGAGGTGGACGCGTACCTGAGCCGGCGCGAGTCGCGGCAGATCGACCGCCCGGCCCTGCTGCTGGTCTGCGCGGCGGCGGACGCGGTGGCCGAGGCCCGGCTGCCCGCCGACCTGCGCGGCGACCGGGTCGGGGTGCAGATCGGTACCGGGATCGGCGGCCTGACCAGCATGGAGGAGGCCACGGTCGGCTACGCGCACCAGCCGAGGCTGCTGCCGGTGCACACCGTGCCCCGGACGATGGCGAATTCGGCCGCCAGCCGGCTCGCGCTGCGCTACGGCTTCCAGGGCGCCTGCACCACGTACGCGAGCGCCTGCGCGAGCGGCGCCACCGCGCTGGGCGCCGCGGCGCGGAAGATCCGCTACGGCGAGCTGGACGTGGCGGTGGCGGGCGGGGTGGACGCGGCGGTCAGCACGGTGGTGGTCGGCTCGTTCGCCCGGATGCGCGCGCTCTCCACCCGGAACGAGGCACCGGAGCTGGCCAGCCGCCCGTTCGACTCCGAGCGGGACGGGTTCGTGATGGGCGAGGGCGCGGCCGTCCTGGTGCTGGAGCGCTGGGACCTCGCACTGGCGCGCGGGGCCGTGATCCACGGCGAGATCGCCGGGTACGCGGAGAACTGCGACGCGTTCCACATCGTGGCCCCGCACGAGGACGGCGAGGTGGCCGGTCGGTGCATGCGGGAGGCGGTGGCCGACGCCGGGCTGGCCTTCACCGACATCGCCCAGGTCAGCGCGCACGGCACCTCGACCGTCCCCGGCGACCAGGCGGAGGCCCGGGCGATCGAGCGGTGCTTCGCCGGGCAGTCGCCGCCGGTCACCGCGGTCAAGGGCGTGACCGGTCATCTGATCGGCGCCGCAGGCGCGTTGGAGGCCGCCGTCGGCCTGCTCTGCGCGGCCCGGGGCGTGGTGCCGCCGATCGCCAACCTGCGCAGCAGCCCCGAGGCCGACCGGCTCGACCTGGTCGCCGGAGTGGCGCGCGGGGTGGCCCCCGGGCCGGTGCTCTCCAACTCCTTCGGCTTCGGCGGGCAGAACGCCTGCCTGGTGCTCGCCCCGCCGCCGTGAGAGCCATCAACTCGGGTGTAGGGGAACAGATTTGTTGATCCAGGAGAGGTGACCATGCGAGTCCTGCTGACCGGGGCGACCGGAGTGGTCGGCACCGAGCTGGTCCGGCAGCTGGGTGCCGCCGGGCAATCCGTGGTGCCGGTGGCCCGGCGCGGCGAGGGGGTGGTGCGCTGGCGGATGGGCGAGGAGCCGCCGCCCGCCGAGCTGGGTGGGCACTGGGACGTGATCGTGCACGCGGCGGCCAGCACCCGGTGGACGCTGGGGCGGGCCGAGGCGGTGGCGGCGAACGTGGACCCGCTGCGGGCCGTGCTGGCGCTCGCCGACCGGGAGACCCACCTGGTGCAGGTCTCCACCGCGTACGTCGGCGGCAGCCGGAACCCCGAGGACCTGCGCGGCGCCGAGTTCGAGGGCTACCGCAACGGTTACGAGTGGTCGAAGGCCCGCTGCGAGGGGCTGGCGCTGGCCGAGCACCCGGGCCCGCTGACGCTGGTCCGCCCGCCACTGGTGGTCGGCCGGCGGGGGAGCGGGGAGATCTCCCGGTTCTCCGGCCCGTACACGATGTTCCAGGCGCTGGTCTCCGGCACGGCCGCCGTGGTGGTGGGCGACCTGGCCGGGTACGCCGAGATCAGCCCGGTGGACGAGGTCGGCGCGGTGCTGGCCGGGGCCGTGCTCGGCGCGCCGCCGGAGCGGCCCCGGACGGAGGTGATCGCGGGCGGGGCGGGCAGCCTGAACCTCGATCAGCTGCTGGAGGTGGTCTGCGGCACGCTCAACACCTTCCGCGCCGAGCACGGGGCGGACCCGATCGCCCGGCCGCCGCTGGTCGCGGTGGACAGCTGGAACCGGTTCTTCCTGCCGCTGGCGGACGAGTGGCTGTCGCCGGTGCAGAGCCAGGCCGTCAAGCTCCTCGCGATGTTCCAGAGCTACACCAGCATGGCCCGCCCCTTCGACCCGACCCACCCGGTGGCCGACCCGGCGGCGGTGCTGGCGGCCTCGGTCCGCTACTGGGCCGAACGCAAGCCCCGGCTCGCGCTGGCCCGTCCCCAGCCGTGGACACTGCTGACACCCGTCGGGGTCTGACCACCCGAGTCGCCGGCGCTGCTGACACCCGTCGGGGTCTGACCACCCCGGGGGGCCTTGGTGCCGCCCGTCGAGCGCGGTCAGCCCAGGAAGCCCCGGAGCAGCGCGGCCGTGGCCTCCAGGTGCTCCTCGGTGGCGCGGCGGGCGGCCTCCGGGTCGCCCGCCAGGATGGCCTCGGCCATCGCGCGGTGCTGCTCGCAGGCGTGCTCGATGTTGCGCTCCAGCATCGGGATGGCGTTGAGTAGGTCGTTGAGCCGCATCCGGCTCTCGGCCACGCCGGCGGCCAGCGAGTGCGAGCCGGTGAGCTCGGCGATGGCCAGGTGGAAGCGGGAGTCGAGCTGGCGGTACTCCTCGGGGGTGGCCCGGTCGAGGTCGGTGAGGCGCTGGGTGAGGTGGGCGCGCTGCTCCTCGGTGAGGGTGCGGCGGGCGGCGGCCTCGGAGGCGCCTACCTCCAGGGCCTGACGGTACGTCAGGGCGTCCTCCAGTTCGGCGCCCATGTCCTGGACGGCGCGCCGGAGTTCGCCGAGATCGGGCGGCGGCAGTCGGTAGGTGACGAAGGTGCCGCCGTAGCGTCCGCGCCGGGATTCGACGCAGTGCGCCTGCTGCAGCGAGCGGATCGCCTCGCGCAGCGTCTCCCGGCTCACGTGCAGCCGGGTGGCCAGCTCCCGCTCGGCGGGCAGCCGGTCGCCGTACCCGAAGACGCCGAGCTTGATCGCCTCCAGGATCCGCTCCACCGTCTCCTCGAAGGCGTTGCCGGTGCGGACGGGCCGGAAGATCGCGCCGCCCTGCCAGTCGATCTGCGTCTCGTGCTCCGCTGCCTGGTCCACGGGGGAATCGTAGCGAGGTGTGGTGGCCCGGCCCGGGAGGCGGGTACCCCCTTGACGGGGGGAGCGCCCGGGGTGAAACATGCACACCACGTCAATGGTCTGGTTCCGGTCCATTGGTGGACCACAGTGTCGTGGGCGCACGTTTCGGCCTCCCCCACCGAACCCCCAGGGGTGCGCATGTCCGCAGTACCGACCTCCGCAACACCGACCTCAGACGAAGAGCGCCTGCGCGAACTCGGCTACACCCAGGAGCTCGCCCGCTCCATGTCCGGGTTCTCCAATTTCGCCGTCTCCTTCTCGATCGTCTCCATCCTCTCCGGCTGCCTCACCCTCTACGGCTTCGGCATGACCACCGGCGGCCCGGCCCTGATCACCTGGGGCTGGCCGGTGGTGGGCGCGATGACGCTCTGCGTCGCCCTCGCGATGGCCGAGATCTGCTCCGCCTACCCCACGGCCGGCGGGCTCTACTACTGGGCCGCCAAGCTCTCCCCGAACCCCAAGCACGGGCCGGCCTGGAGCTGGTTCACCGGCTGGTTCAACTTCATCGGCCAGGTGGCCGTGACGGCCGGCGTCGACTTCGGCGCCGCGTTCTTCACCAACGCCTTCCTGGAGATGCAGTGGGGCTTTGCCGCCACCCCGGCGCACACCGTGATGATCTTCGCGGTGCTGCTGGTGGTGCACGGCCTGCTCAACACCCGCGGCGTCAAGCTGGTGGCGCTGCTCAACACCGTCAGCGTCTGGTGGCACGTGGTCGGCGTGGCCGTGATCGTCGGCGCGCTCGCCCTGCTGCCGAGCCACCACGCCTCCGCCTCCTTCGTGTTCACCAAGTTCGTCAACGAGACGGGCTTCCACAACTCCGCCTACGTCGCGCTGCTCGGCCTGCTGCTCGCCCAGTACACGCTGACCGGCTACGACGCCTCGGCCCACATGACCGAGGAGACCCAGGACGCCGCCCGCTCCGGGCCCAAGGGCATCGTCAACTCGGTGCTGGTCTCGCTGGTGGCCGGCTGGATCCTGCTGCTCGGCATCACCTTCGCCATCCAGGACTACGACGGCGCGCTCGGCAGCAAGACCGGCGTACCGCCCGCGCAGATCTTCCTGGACGCGATCGGCCCGACCGGCGCCAAGCTGCTGCTGCTGATCGTGATCGGCGCGCAGTTCTTCTGCGGGATGGCCTCGGTCACCGCCAACTCCCGCATGATCTACGCCTTCTCGCGGGACGGCGCACTGCCCGGCTCGCGGATCTGGCACCGGATCAACCCGCGCACCCAGACCCCGACGGCGGCCGTCTGGCTGGCCACCGGCGGCGCCTTCCTGCTCGGCGCCCAGGACCTCTGGAACGCCACCGCCTACGCGGCCGTCACCTCCGTCTCGGTGATCGGCCTCTACCTCGCCTACGTCATCCCGGTGTACCTGCGACTCCGTCAGGGTGACTCCTTCGAGCGCGGCCCGTGGCACCTGGGCCGCTGGAGCAAGGTGATCGGTAGCGTGGCGGTGGGCTGGACCGTCCTGATCACCGTGCTCTTCATGCTCCCCACCGTCAGTCCGATCACCGCACTCAGCTTCAACTACACACCCGTCGCGATCGGCGCCGTGCTCGGCTTCGCCGGGGTGTGGTGGCTGGTCTCGGCCCGGCACTGGTTCACCGGCCCCAAGGTCCAGAACCTGTCCCCGGCACCCGAGTCGAGCGAACTGGAGACCCGATGACCGACCCTCGCCTCACCCTCGACCGCCTGCGCGTCCTGATCGCCGAAGGCGCCGTGGACACCGTGATCCTGGCCATGACCGACATGCAGGGCCGCCTGCAGGGCAAGCGGATCGCCGCCGAGTACTTCCTCAGCGACGTGGTGGCCAACGCCGCCGAGGGCTGCGGCTACCTGCTGGCCGTCGACGTCGACATGAACACCGTGGAAGGGTACGAGAGTTCGTCCTGGGAGACGGGCTACGGCGACTTCGTGCTGACCCCCGACTTCAGCACGCTGCGCACCATCCCCTGGCACCCGGCCACCGTGATGGTGCAGTGCGACGTGCACGACCACCACGGCGCCCCGGTGGCCGTCTCGCCCCGGCAGGTGCTGCGCCGCCAGCTGGAGCGGCTCGCCGCCTACGGCTGGCAGGCCTACGCCGGAACCGAGTTGGAGTTCATCGTCTTCCGGGACAGCTACGAGCAGGCCTGGGACAAGGACTACCGCCAGCTGGTGCCGGTCAACCAGTACAACGTGGACTACTCGATCCTCGGCACCTCCCGGATCGAGCCGCTGCTGCGCCGGCTGCGCAACGAGATGGCCGGGGCCGGCCTGATCGTGGAGTCGGCCAAGGGCGAGTGCAACCTCGGCCAGCACGAGATCGCCTTCAAGTACGGCCCGGCGCTGGTCACCTGCGACGACCACGCGGTCTACAAGACCGGCGCCAAGGAGATCGCCGCCCAGGAGGGCGTCAGCCTCACCTTCATGGCCAAGTACAACGAGCGCGAGGGCAACTCCTGCCACATCCACCTCAGCCTGCGCGGCGAGGACGGCAGCCCGGTCTTCGCCGGGGACGGCGAGCACGGCTTCTCCCCGCTGATGGAGCACTTCCTGGCCGGCCAGCTGGCCTGCCTGGCCGACTTCTCGCTGCTGCTGGCGCCGACCGTCAACTCCTACAAGCGGTACGTGCCCGGCTCGTTCGCCCCCACCGCGATCGCCTGGGGCCGGGACAACCGCACCTGCGCACTGCGGGTGGTCGGCCACGGCCCCTCGCTCCGGTTCGAGAACCGGGTGCCCGGCGGCGACGTCAACCCCTACCTGGCGGTGGCCGCGCTGATCGCCGCCGGTCTGCACGGGGTCGAGCAACAGCTCACCCTGGAGCCGGAGTTCACCGGCAACGCGTACGCCTCCGACGCGCCCCGGGTGCCCAGCACGCTGCGCGCGGCGGTGGACGCCTTCGAGGCCAGCGAGGTCGCGCTGGCCGCCTTCGGCAAGGACGTGGTCAAGCACTACACCCACGCGGGCCGGGTCGAACTGGCCGCCTTCGAGGCGGCGGTGACCGACTGGGAGCGCCGGCGCGGATTCGAGCGGCTGTGACCGCCCGCCCGCTGGTGGGGATCACCAGCTACCTGGAGCCGGCCGCCTGGGGCGTCTGGGAGACCAACGCGGTCATCCTGCCCGGCAGTTACCTGGACGCGGTGACCCGCGCCGGCGGCATCCCGGTGGTGCTGCCGCCGCACGGCAACGGCGCCGGCGCGCTGCTTGAGCGCCTCGACGCGCTGGTGCTGGCCGGCGGTGCCGACATCGAGCCCAGCCGGTACGGCGCCGAGCCGCACGAGCGCACCGGCAAGCCCCAACCAGGCCGGGACGGCTGGGAGTTGGAGCTGCTGAACGAGGCGCTGGCCCGCGACCTGCCGGTGCTCGGGGTCTGCCGGGGCATGCAGCTGCTCAACGTCGCCCTCGGCGGCGACCTGATCCAGCACCTGCCCGAGCGCACCGGGGACGAGAGCCACCAGATCGCCCCCGGCACGTACCACGAGCAGGGCGTGGTGATCAGCCCCACCAGCCGGCTCGGCGAGCTGCTCGGCCACGCCGCCAAGGTGCCCTGCTACCACCACCAGGCCGTCGGCCGGCTCGGCACCGGCCTGAGCGCCAGCGCCTGGGCCGGCGACGGCACCGTGGAGGCCGTGGAACTGCCGGGCCACCGCTTTGCCCTGGGCGTGCAGTGGCACCCCGAGGCCGACCCGACCGACACCCGGCTCTTCGACGCCCTCGTACTGAGCGCCAGTTGAGCCCTCAGGGCCCACCAAGGAGTGTGAAGTGACAACCAGCCCCGACCTCTTCGAGGTGGTCAACCCGGCCACCGAGGAGGTGATCGAGACGGTGGCGATGGCCGGCCTCGCCGAGACCGACGCCGCCATCGCCCGGGCCAAGGCCGCCTTCCCGGCCTGGCGCCGCATCGCCCCCGCCGACCGGGCGCGACTGCTGCGCGCCTTCGCCGCCGCCGTGGACGCCGACCGGGAGCACCTCGCCCAGCTGGAGGTGGCCAACGCCGGCCACACCATCGGCAACGCGCGCTGGGAGGCGGGCAATGCCCGCGACGTGATCGAGTACTACGCGGCCGCCCCCGAGCGGCTGTTCGGCCGGCAGATCCCGGTGGCCGGCGGCCTGGACGTCACCTTCCAGGAGCCGCTCGGCGTGGTCGGCATCATCGTGCCGTGGAACTTCCCGATGCCGATCGCGGCCTGGGGCTTCGCCCCGGCGCTGGCGGCCGGCAACACCGTGGTGCTCAAGCCCGCCGAGCTCACCCCGCTGACCGCGCTGCGGCTGGCCGAGCTGGCCCGGCAGGCCGGCATCCCGGAGGACGTCTTCCAGGTGCTGCCCGGCCGCGGCCCGGTGGTCGGCGAGCGGTTCGTCACCCACCCCGACGTGCGCAAGGTCGTCTTCACCGGCTCCACCGCCGTCGGCAAGTCGGTGGCCCGCGGCTGCGCCGAGCAGGTCAAGCCCGTCACCCTCGAACTCGGCGGCAAGAGCGCCAACGTCGTCTTCGCCGACGCCGACCTCGCCAAGGCCGCCGCCACCGCGCCCTACGCCGTCTTCGACAACGCCGGGCAGGACTGCTGCGCGCGCTCGCGGATCCTGGTCGAGCAGAGCGTCTACGAGGAGTTCCTCGGCCTGCTGGAGCCCGCCGTGCTGGGCGTCAAGGTCGGCGACCCGCGGGACGAGCAGACCGAGATGGGCCCGCTGATCTCCGCGGCCCAGCGGGCCCGGGTGGCCGGGTACGTGGGCGACGGCTCCGCCGTGATCGTCCAGGGCAAGGCCCCCGAGGGCCGCGGCTTCTGGTACCCGCCGACCGTGCTGGCCGTGGAGCCGAGCGCCCCGGCCTTCACCGAGGAGATCTTCGGCCCGGTGGTCGCCGTCCTCCCCTTCCGGGACGAGCAGGACGCGCTGCGGATCGCCAACGACACCGAGTACGGCCTCTCCGGCTCGATCTGGACCAGGGACGTGGGCCGTGCCCTGCGGGTGGCCCGAGGGGTGGAGGCGGGCAACCTGTCCGTCAACTCGCACTCCTCGGTGCGCTATTCGACCCCCTTCGGCGGGTTCAAGCAGTCCGGCCTCGGCCGGGAGCTCGGGCCGGACGCCCTCAACGCCTTCACCGAAACCAAGAACGTCTTCATCTCGACCGAGGAGTGAGCACCATGACCAACCGACTCGAAGGCCGCGTCGCCGTCATCACCGGCGCCGGCAGCGGCATCGGCCTGGCCACCGCCCGCCGCCTCGCGTCCGAGGGCGCGAAGGTGGTCTGCGCCGACCTCGACGAGCGCAGCGGCAAGGCCGCCGCACTGGAGGTCGGCGGCCTGTTCGTCCAGGTCGACGTGACCGACGAGGAGGCCGTCAAGGCCATGTACGAGACGGCCGTCGCCGAGTACGGCAGCCTGGACATCGCCTTCAACAACGCGGGCATCTCCCCGCCGGACGACGACTCCATCCTCACCACCGGTCTGGACGCCTGGAAGCGCGTGCAGGACGTCAACCTGACCAGCGTCTACCTGTGCTGCAAGTACGCTATCCCGCACATGCAGCGCCAGGGCAAGGGCTCGATCATCAACACGGCCTCCTTCGTGGCCGTGATGGGCGCCGCCACCTCGCAGATCTCCTACAGCGCCTCCAAGGGCGGCGTGCTCTCGATGTCCCGCGAGCTGGGCGTGCAGTTCGCCCGCGAGGGCATCCGGATCAACGCGCTCTGCCCCGGGCCGGTCAACACCCCGCTGCTCCAGGAGCTGTTCGCCAAGGACCCGGAGCGGGCCGCCCGCCGCCTGGTGCACATCCCGCTGGGCCGGTTCGCCGAGCCCGAGGAGATCGCGGCGGCCGTGGCCTTCCTGGCCAGCGACGACTCCTCGTTCATGACGGCGAACACCTTCCTGGTGGACGGCGGCATCTCCGGCGCGTACGTCACCCCGCAGTAGGCGCGGCCGACCCCACCGTGCTCAGCCGGCGGCGAGGATCTCGCCGACCCGGTCGAGCACGGTGGGGTCGCTCAGGAAGTCGTTGTGCTTGAGGCAGGCGGCCTGGGTGTTGACGGCGCCGGCCAGGGGGGTGCTGGTGGCGGGGAGGATCTGCTCGTCGCAGGAGGACCAGAAGGTCCAGTAGTGCACCGGGCCGGGGGTCTCGCCGTTGGCGTTGAGGTGGCTGACCACGTAGGAGCCCGGGGTCATGTCGCGGCAGCCCTGGTCCCAGAGGGCGCAGGCCCAGGCGAGGTTGGTGCCGTGGTTGGGGCCGGCCAGGGAGATCCAGTTCCGCACCGTGCGGGCGCCGTTGCCGTACTCGGCGTACCAGCGGGTGGGCAGGCTGCCGAGGCTGTGCGCCACCAGGTCGACCCGGGTGGCGCCGGTCCGGGCGAGCACGCCGTCCACGTAGGCGGAGAGCTGCCCGGCCAGCGTCTCGTTGGTGGAGGCCGAGGTGTCGTAGGACCAGGTGAAGAGCCGGTCCGCCGGGTACCCCCGGGCCTCCAGCCGGCTGATCGCCGTGCCCCAGACCCCGCCGTCCGCGTTGCGGCCGTGGACGAAGACGACCGGGACCGCGGTGTCGGCGCGGGCCGGGGTGACGGCGCCGGAGGCGGCCAGGAGCGCGGTGGTCGCCAGGGTGGCGAGGGCGGTGGGGACGGTGCGGCGCACGGTGCCTCCTGGTCGTCGAGTACCCCGACGGTCCCGCAGTTGACCTGCTCCTGGCAACCCCTCCGACGCTAAAGGCCGTTGACCGCGTCCAGGGTCGGGAAGGCGGTGCCGGTCAGCTTCTCGGACTCAGTCCAGAGGCGGGCGGCGGTCACCGGGTCGCTGGCGGCGGGGGTGCGGCCGACCAGGGTGGGGTGGCCGCGGTTCTCGGCGAAGCCGTCGGGGCCGAGGTAGCTGGCGCCGGGCAGGTCCATGGTGGCGGCGAAGAGGGTGGGCAGGGCGCCGGCCCGGCTGTCCTGGGCGATCACCTTGTTGCCGAGCACCATCAGGGCCCGGCGCACCGCGCTGGCGTCGTGGCTCTGCAGACCGGTGGCCGCGTAGCCGGGGTGGGCGGCCAGGGCGCGGACCGGCGAGCCGGCCAAGGTCAGGCGGCGCTGGAGTTCGAGGGTGAAGAGCAGATTGGCGAGCTTGGACTGGGCGTAGGCCCGGATCGGGTGGTACTCGCCCTTGAAGTCCAGGTTCTCGAAGCGGATCCGGTTGCCCGGGTACTTGTGCATCCCGGAGGCGACGGTGACCACCCGGTCGGTGATCTGCGGGAGCAGCAGGTTGGTGAGGGCGAAGTGGCCCAGGTGGTTGGTGCCGAACTGGGTCTCGAAGCCGTCCTTGGTGGCACCCTCGGGCACGTTCATCACGCCGGCGTTGTTGACCAGCACGTCCAGCCCGCCCTCCCAGCCGGCCGCGAACTCGCGGACCGAGGCGAGGTCGGCCAGGTCGAGCCGCCGGACCTCCAGGGTGCCCTTGGCGCCCCGCACGGTCGCGGCGGCGGCCTCGCCGCGCTGCGGGTCGCGCACCGCGAGGACGACGTGCGCCCCCGCCCGGGCCAGGGCCTCGACGGTCGCGATGCCGAGCCCGCTGTTGGCGCCGGTGACCACGTACCGGCGGCCGGTCTGGTCGGGGATGTCGCTCGCGTTCCACTTCGATGAGTTCGCCATGGTGACGAATGTAGGCATCGACAACAATGATGTCAATGCCAACAATGTAGCCAGCGGTCACATCCCCGGTAGAGTGCGGACATGCACGCACGTCGCTACCACCACGGAGACCTCCGCGCCGCCCTGCTCGAGCGGGCCGAGCAGACCCTCCGGGAGAAGGGTCCGGCCGCGCTCTCGCTGCGCGAGCTGGCCCGCGACCTCGGCGTCAGCCACGCCGCCCCCAGCCGCCACTTCAAGGACAAGCAGGCCCTGCTGGACGCCCTCGCGCTGGCCGGGTTCGAGCGGCTCAACCAGGCCTTGGCCGAGGGCCCTGGCCCGCACGGCCCGTTCGCCGAACGGCTGGCCGCGCTGGCCCGTGCGTACGTCGGCTTCGCCACCGCCAACCCCGAGCTGCTCGACCTGATGTACACGGTGAAGCACGACCCGGAGGCCACCGAGGCCCTGGTCGCAGCCGCGCACCAGGGCCTCACCCAGGCGGCCGCCCTGTTCGCCGACGCCCAGCGCACCGGCGAGGTCCGCCCCGGCCCGGTCGAGCAGATCTGCCTGCCGGCCCTGGCCACCGTGCACGGCTTCGCCGACCTGGCCGTCGGCGGCCTGCTCTCACCCGAGCAGGCCCGGGCCGGGCTGGAGGAGGTGATCGCGTACGTGCTGCGCGGCTGCGCACCCGACCGTCCCTAGCTGGGCTGGCCGGTCGGCATCAGGGTGACCTGCTGGAGGTTGGCGCGCGGGGGCAGGGTGGCCAGGAAGGCCACGGTGTCGGCCACGTCCTGGGCGGTGAGCCACTCCATCGCGGCCTTGGACCCGGCCAGCCACTCCTGGGCGGCGGCGTCCGTGACGTGGCTCTGCAGCTCGGTGCCGACGATGCCCGGCTCCAGCGCCGAGACCCGCACCCGCTTGGGGCCGAGCTCGGTGCGCAGGTGGCGGGAGAGGTGCGAGACGAACGCCTTGCTCGCGGAGTAGACGGCGAAGCTCGGGAAGACGCTCTGCGCCGCGATCGAGGAGGTGTTGACCAGATCGGCCACGCCGCGCTCGGCCGCAGCGGCCACCAACTGCGGGGTGAAGGCGCCGATCACGTGCATCAACCCGCTGATGTTGAGGTCGATCTGACGCTGCCACTGCTCGAAGGCCAGCTCCTCCACCGGGGCTGCCAGCATGACCCCGGCATTGTTGAACAGCAGGTCGGCGTCGCCGAGTTCGGCCCGGACCCGCTCGGCGGCAGCCCGTACGGCGGCCTGGTCGGTGACGTCCACGGGCAGCACCAGACCAGTGCCGCCGTTCTTGCGGATCCGCTCGGCCAGCTCGGTCAGCCGGCCCTCGCGGCGGGCCAGCAGGGCGACCTTCGCGCCGAGCCCGGCCAGGGTCTCGGCGGTGGCCTCGCCGAGCCCGCTGGAGGCGCCGGTGATCACGGCGACGCGACCGGTGAGCGGGTGGGTGGTGGTGGTGGCGGTGGAGACGGACATGGTGTGAAACCCCTTGACAGAGAGTGGAGTTGCGAGTTCGGCGGCTGACGCTCCGTCGGCCGCAGATCCATCTCACCACCGTCCTGTCTGCTCGGGAGGGCCGTGGCTGGCCCGACGCAGACAGGTACTGGCAGGGCCACCCTGGGGTGGTCGGCGGCGCCGGTCGAGGCCGGAGAATGGGGGCATGGACCGTAGCAGCGAGCTCGCCGACTTCCTCCGCTCCCGCCGGGGCCGGATCAGGCCCGAGCAGGCGGGGCTGCCGTCCGGGGGCCGGGCCCGCCGAGTGCCCGGCCTGCGCCGGGACGAGGTGGCCCGGCTGGCCGGGGTGAGCACCGAGTACTACACCCGGCTCGAGCAGGGCCGCTCCGGCCGTCCCTCGCCCGAGGTGGTGGAGGCGCTGGCCGGGGCGCTGCGGCTGGACGTGGTGGAGCGCGAGCACCTGACGGACCTGCTGGCCCGCCCGGCGGCGACCCGGCAGGCGGTGGCGACACCGCAGCGGGTGCGGCCCGGGCTGCACCTGATGCTGAGCACCCTGGAGCACGTCCCGGCCCTGGTGCTGGGCCGACGCACTGACGTCCTGGCCGCCAACCGGCTGGCCCGCGAGGTGCTCACCGACTTCGAGGCGCTGCCCGCCACCCGGCGCAACATCGCCCGCTACTACCTGCTCGACCCGGCCGCCCGGGAGCGGGTCGGTGACTGGCCCCGGATCGCCGCCGAGACGGTGGCCATCCTGCGGCTGGAGGCCGGCCGGCACCCGCAGGACCGCAGACTGGCCGAGCTGATCGGCGAACTGACCCTGCAGTGCCCCGAGTTCACCACCTGGTGGAACGACCACCGGGTGCTGCGCCGCACCCACGGCAGCAAGACGTACATCCACCCCGAGGTGGGCGAGCTGCACTTCTCCTACGAGTCCTTCCTGGGCCCGGGCGACCCGGACCAGACGCTCTGCGTCTACAACGTGGAGCAGGGTTCGCCGACCGCCGAATCGCTGCGCCTGCTGGCCAGTTGGACGGCCGCGTCGACCTAGGGGCTGGTCGGCGCTGTCCTGGTCGGCCGGCTAGTGTGGTCCGCCGGGGCTGCCGGGCGGGAGCTCGAGTTCGTACCAGACCACCTTGCCGTCGGTGGTCGAGCGGCTGCCCCAGCGGTGGGCGAGTTCGTTGACCAGGTGCATGCCGCGCCCGCCCTCGTCGGAGTCCTCGGCGCGGCGCAGGGTGGGCGGGTGGCTGTCCACGTCGGCGACCTCCACGGTGAGCAGCCGGTTGCGGAAGAGCCGCAGTTCGGTGGGGGAGCCGGCGTGGGTGAGGGCGTTGGTGATCAGCTCGCTGGTGAGCAGTTCGGCGAGGTCGGTGAGGGCGGTCAGGCCCCAGTCGGCCAGGGTGCTGCGGGTGAAGCGGCGGGCGTGGCCGACCATGGCGAGGTCGTCCGCCAGGGGCAGGACGGCGAGCTGGTAGGACTCCATCGGGTGGACGTGGGCCATGATGACGGCGATGTCGTCCTGGCCGGTGTGCGCGCCGAGGGTCTCCAGCACGGCGTCGCAGGTCTGCTCGAGAGTCGGCCGGCGCTCGGCGACGGTCTGCCGGAGCACCTCCAGCCCCTCGTCCAGGTCCTGGTCGCGCCGCTCGACCAGTCCGTCGGTGTACAGCACCAGGATGCCGTCCTCGGGCAGTGAGAAGCGCACACTCTCGAACGGCACCCCGCCGATCCCCAGCGGCGCCCCGGCGGGCAGGTCGAGCAACTGGGCGGTGCCGGCCGCGGTGCCGACCACCGGTGGCAGGTGGCCCGCGCAGCAGGCGGTGCAGCTGCGGTCCAGCGGGTCGTAGACCACGCAGACGCAGGTGGCGAACTGGCCCTCGCCGACGGCCGAGGCGGCCTCGTCCAGGCGGCGCATCACCCGGACGGGGTCGATGTCCATGGTGATCAATGTCCTTGCCACCGTGCGGAGTTGGCCCATGGTGGCGGCGGCCCGGATGCCGTGGCCCATCACGTCGCCGACGATCAGGGCGACGCGGCCACCCGAGAGCGGCACCACGTCGAACCAGTCGCCGCCCACCTCGCTGACCACGCTGCTCGGCAGGTAGCGGTAGGCGATCTCCAGGCCCAGCGAGCGGTGCACCTCCTGGGGCAGCAGGCTGCGCTGCAGGGTCAGTGCGGTGTCCCGCTCGCGGCGGTAGAGCCGGGCGTTGTCGATGCAGACGGCCGCCCGGGCGGCCAACTCCTCGGCCAGGGCCACGTCCGCGGCGCCGAACGGCTCCGGATTGCCGGTGCGGATGAACTCCGCACCGCCCAGCACCACGCCGCGGGCCAGCAGCGGCACCATCAGGTACGAGTGCACCCCGGCCGCCAGGCTCGGCTCGACCCGGTCCGGGGAGGCGACGATCCGGTGCAGCGCCGCCTCGTCCACCTCGGACACCAGGATGGAGCGGCCCGAACGCAGGCTCTCCGCATACAACTTGGCCGATCGGGAGGCTTCGCCGACGCTGTCCGCCGCGCCCGCCATCACCCCGGACTCGCCGATCTCGCCCACCGCCACCGCCCGCAGCAGCGCCGGGCCGTCCTGTGGGATGGCGCCAGGCTCCTCGCCCTCCACCACCGTCTCCAGCAGGTCGACGGTGACGAAGTCGGCGAACCGCGGGATCACCGTCTCCACCAACTCCATGGCGGTGCGGTGCAGATCGAGGGTGGTGCCGATCCGGGTGCTGGCCTCGTTGAGCAGCGCCAGGCGCTGCTGGGCGGCGTGCGCCTCCTCCAGGGCGACCTGGCGCTGACGGGCCGCGTCGCGCTCGCGGGTGTAGAGCAGGGCGTTGTCGATCGAGACGGCGGCCCGGGCCGCGAGTTCGGCGGCCAGCGCCAAGTCATCCTCGGTGTAGGGGTGTTCGGTCACGTTGCGGTAGAAGGCGGCCACCCCGACGGCCGCGCCGCGGGCGATCAGCGGCACCACCATCAGCGAGCGCACCCCCTCGCGCTCGGCCGCCGCCGCACGGACCGGGTCGTCGGCGAACCAGGTCTTGGCCGAGTCGTCCCAGCGCGGCACCAGCAGTGGGCGGCGGTGGGCGAGCGCCCAGGAGTACGGGGTCGAGGGGTGGAAGCGGTGCACGCTGCCCACCGCGGCCACCGGCTCCATGCCGGAGGCCGGGGTGGTATGGAAGGCCATCCGGCGTAGCACCGCCGAGCGGTCGGCCCGCCCGGGCGGCTGGGTCTCCTCGCCGCGGATCAGCGTGTCCAGCACCTCCACCACCACGGTGTCGGCCAGCCGGGGAGTGGCTACCAGCGCCAACTCCCTTGCAGTCTGGGCCAGATCGAGGGTGGTGCCGATGTTGGTGGAGGCCGCGTTGACCAGGGCCAGCCGCTCCTGCGCGGCCTTGGCCTCGCGCAGCGCGTGGGCGCGGGCCAGCACGATGTCGTGCTGGCGCTGGTAGAGCCGGGCGTTGTCGATCGCCACCGCCGCCCGGGAGACCAGCTCGTCGCCGAGGGTGATGTCGGCCTCGCCGAAGGACTCCCGCTCGCCGCGCCGGGAGTACACCACCATGCCGAGCACCGCGCCGCGCGCCACCAGCGGAGCGATCCGCACCGAGCGTGAGCGCTTGCCCCGGTAGGCGGGCATCCGCTCCTCGGGGATGCCCGGCCCGAGCAGCGGCAGCTCCCAGCTCGGCGCCACCACGGTGCGGCCGGCCGCCATCGCCTCCGCGTACGCGGTGTCCGGGGGTATCCGGTAGACCGCCTCGGTGGGCAGGTGCTCGACCGGGTACTCCGGGTCGACGGTGGAGAGCGCGAGGCGGCGCACCCAGCGGTCGCCCGAGGCATCGTCGGGTTTGCCGGAGACCAGGCGCTCCAGCGCGTACACCCCGCTGACGTCGCAGACCCGGGGCACCATGGCCTCGGCCAACTCCCTTGCGGTGCGGCGCAGATCGAGGGTGGTGCCGATCGAGGCGGTGGCGTCGACGAGGAGGGCGAGGCGCTCGGTGGCGCGGGCCGCCCGGGCCTCGGCCAGGTAGTGCTCGGTCACGTCCACGATGGTCGAGCTCACCCCGAGCACCTCGCCGTCCGGGCGGTCCAGGCGGAAGTAGGAGGCGGACCAGGCGCGGTCGTGGTCCGGATCGCCCGGGGTGCGGCCGTGCGAGCGGGTGTCGATCACGGCTCGGCCGGTGTTGAGCACCTGACGCATCACCGTCTCCACCTCGTCGGCGTTGATGCCCGGGAGGATCTCGGAGACGCGGTGGCCGATGTGCTCGTCCACCGGCATCCCGTTGACCTGGGCCAGGGCGTCGTTGAGCCGGACGAAGCGGAGCTCGGGGTCGTAGACCGCCATCCCGACCGGCGACTGGGTGAAGAAGCCGTCCAGCACGGTGAGGTCGGCCTGGAGGCGGCGCAGCGCCGTCACGTCGGAGGCGACCGCCAGCACGAGGGGGCGGCCGTCGGCGCCCGCGATGGGGTGGGTGCGGAACTCCAGGTTCACGTGGTGGCCGGCCCGGTGCAGCACCGGGAAGACGCCGGACCAGGCCCGGCCGGCCACGATGCTCTCGAAGAGCTCCAGCACCTCGGAGCGCTGGTCCTCCGTGACCAGGATCTGGGCGGCGAGGGCGCCGACCGCCTCCTCGGCGGAGTAGCCGAGAAGGGATTCGGCGTCGGCGCTCCAGTGCAGGATGCGGCCGTCCTCGGCGATCAGCGCCGTCGCGATCGGCACCATCAGGAGGCCGTCCTGCTCCTCGCCGTCTGGGTCCTGCTGCTCGTCGGTCTGCATGTCACGCAACCCGCTCGGGACTCGGGAGAGGATCGGTACTCGCCCTGTCATCGTATGGAGCTACGCGGGGGAGGTGCACCTTCAAGAGGTTCTCGAACGTTGATGGTGCAACGGGCCCCCAGCGGTCGGTGCGGGGCGGTCTCTTCCGATCTCGCGCAGTTCCCCGCGCCCCTGGTGGTACTAGCCCATGGCGGCTGCGGCGGCGCCGATCAGGCCGGCCTCCGGGCCGAGGTTGGCCTGGTGGACGGTGAGGTGGGTGGTGAAGGGGAGGGCGGCGTAGGTGGCGAGGTGGCTGCGGAGGGGGGAGAGGAGGAGGTCGCCCGCTTGGGCTACGCCGCCGCCGATCACGACGGCGTCGAGCTCTACCAGGGTGGCGGTGGCGGCGATGCCGGCGGCGAGGGCGCGGCCGGCGCGGTCGTAGGCGGCGAGGGCGGCGGGGTCGCCTGCCGCGGCGGCGGTGGCCACGGCGGCGGCGGAGGTGTCGGGGCCGAGCGGGTGCCAGCCGAGGGCGGCGGCGTGGCGGGCGATGGCGGGGCCGCTGGCGAGGCGTTCGAGGCAGCCCCGGGAGCCGCAGGGGCAGGTCTCGCCGTCCAGGTCGACCGAGATGTGGCCGATGTGGCCCGCGTTGCCGGTGCGGCCGGAGTGCAGGGCGCCGTTCAGGATCAGGCCGCCGCCGACGCCGGTGGAGACCACCATGCAGAGGGCGTTGTCGTAGGGGCGGGCGGCCCCGAAGCGGTGCTCGGCGGCGGCGATGGCGATGCCGTCGCCGGTGAGCACCACCGGCAGGCGGTGGCCGAGGTGCTCGGCGACCCGGGCAGCGACCGGGAAGCCGCGCCAGCCGGGGATGTTCACCGGGCTGACGGTGCCGGCGGCGGTGTCCACCGGGCCGGCGCTGCCGATGCCGACCGCGGTCACGCCGGCCCAGGCGGGGTGGGCGGCGAGCTCGTCGAGGCCGGAGAGGAGGGCCTTGAGCACCGTCTCGCCGTCGGACTCGGCCGGAGTGGGGCGGCGGGCGGTGGCGAGCAGGGCGCCGTCCGAGGCCACCAGGCCCACCGCGATCTTGGTGCCGCCGATGTCGACCGCCGCGATCGTGCCTGTAGCCACGGGTTTCTCCCTCCCACCGCCCCGGCCGCTCGGCCGGGCGCAGGGCAAATTCTGGCATCCGCCGGGCCGGTAGACTCACGCCGCTCCCCACCCCCTCCCCCCGGAGTCGTCCCCCATGCCCGTGGCGCTGCTCGCCCTCGCCCTCACCGCGTTCGCGATCGGCACCACCGAGTTCGCCGCGATGGGGCTCGTGCCGCAGATGGCCGAGGACCTGGGGGTGTCCATCCCGCAGGCCGGGTGGGTGATATCCACTTACGCGATCGGGGTGGTGGTCGGGGCGCCGCTGCTGACGGCGGCGACCGCGCGGCTGCCGCGCAAGGCGGTGCTGACCGGGCTGGTCGGGCTGTTCACCGTGGGCAACCTGCTCTGCGCGCTGGCGCCCGGGTTCGGGTGGCTGCTCGGGGCGCGGCTGGTGACCGGGCTGCCGCACGGGGCGTTCTTCGGGGCCGGGGCGGTGGCCGCCGCCGAGCTGGCGGCGCCGCAGCTGCGGGCGCGGGCGGTGGCGGTGATGTTCTCCGGGCTGACCATCGCCAACATCGTGGGGGTGCCCGGGGCGACCCTGCTGGGGCAGCACCTGGGCTGGCGGGCCGCGATGCTCGTGGTGGTCGGGATCGGGGCGCTGGGCACGGTGGCCACGGCCAAGCTGGTGCCCGCGCTGCCCAGCCACCCGCAGGCGGGCCTGCGGCGCGAGCTGGCCGCCTTCCGGAGCGGGCAGCTCTGGCTTGCGCTGGCCACGGTGGTGTTCGGCTGCGCCGGGCTGTTCGCCTGCTACAGCTACATCGCGCCGCTGCTGACCGAGGTGTCGGGCTTCGCCGAGGGTTCGGTGACGCTGGTGCTCGCGCTGTTCGGGGTGGGCATGACGCTGGGCAACGCACTGGGCGGGTACGCGGCGGACCGGGCGCTGCGGCCGGCCATCTGCCTGGCCTTCCTCTCGATGGCGCTCTCGCTCGCGCTGCTCGCGGTGGCGGCGCGGGCCGAGTGGTCGGCGGCCGTCGTGGTGGTGCTGGTCGGGCTCTGCGGGTTCGCCACCGTGCCCACGGTGCAGACGCTGGTGCTGAGCAAGGCGCGGCAGGCGCCGACGCTGGCCAGCGCGACCGTGCAGGGGGCCTTCAACCTGGCCAACGCCCAGGGAGCCTTCCTCGGCGGGGTGGCGCTGGACGCCGGGCTCGGCTGGGTCTCCCCGGTGCTGGTCGGGGCGGCGCTGGCGGGGGTCGGCTGCGTGATCGCGACGGTCTCCTGGGCGCTCGACCGGGGGCCGGAACGGGGGTCGGAGCGGGCGGCTGTGAGCGGGGCCACCGGAGCGGCGCCGGCGGGGGCGGAGAATCCGACCGTCCGTGCCTGAGCCGTGGCGCTCGGTGGAGAAGGTGACCGGGGTCACGGCCGGGAGCGGGTGACCGGGGGCACATCGGGGCCCTGGATGATCTTGCCGAATGGGCGGTCGGCCCTTGAAATCGGGGGGAACGGACCGGTCGTACCTTCGGTAACACTGCTCTGAGCTGGCATTTCGCCGAAATGCTTGTCAGGCCCCCCGGACGGCTCGTAGCTTCGTAACCAGTGCACAGCGCACCACCCGGGTTCACCCCCGCAGCCCCCCGCCACTCAGGTGGACGGCGCAGGCGGGCCGGTGACCGGGGCGGCAGACCGCGTCAGACGCGTGAGCAGCCGCCCGCTGCGTGCGACACCCGAGGACACCCCTACGTGGGTCTTCTTCGTGCTGTCCGCCCGGGGCTTCCGAGAGGATCTGTATGACCTTCCGTAACGAGACCACCGCTGCCACCACCACCTCCGCCAAGCGCAACCGCCTGCGGATGGTCCTGATGGGCGGCGCTGTGGCCGCTCTCCCGGTTGCGGGCCTCGTCACGGCCACCTCGGCCTCTGCCGCGTCCACTTCCACCTGGGACGCGGTCGCCCAGTGCGAGAGCACCGGCAACTGGAGCATCAACTCGGGCAACGGCTTCTACGGCGGCCTGCAGTTCACCCCGAGCACCTGGGCCGCCTACGGCGGTACCCAGTACGCGGCCTCCGCCGACCAGGCGAGCAAGGGCCAGCAGATCGCCATCGCCGAGAAGGTGCTCGCCGACCAGGGCCCCGGCGCCTGGCCGGTCTGCTCCGTCAAGGCGGGCCTGACCGCGGGTGGCGCCGCCGCCCAGGTCGACACCTCGTCCTCGGCCGGCACCAGCACCAAGTCGGACAAGTCCGCCGACACCAGCACCAAGTCCGCGCCGAAGAACGACACCTCGGCCGCCTCCCGTGGCACCGAGCGTCAGACCCTGACCACCGAGCAGTCGACCCCGAAGGCCGACGCCCCGAAGGCCGCTGCCCCCAAGGCCGCCGCCCCGAAGGCTGCCGAGGCTCCGGCGAAGAAGTCCGCCCCGGCCGCGAAGAGCGCCGGCGGCAACTACACCGTCAAGAGCGGCGACACCCTGAGCGAGATCGCCGCCGCCCACGGCGTCGACCTCTCCACCCTGTACAGCCACAACGCCAAGGTCATCGGGGGCAACCCGGACCTGATCCTGCCCGGCCAGGTGCTGAGCATCTGACCGTACGGTCGAACGGCGAAGGCCGCGCGAGCACTGCTCGCGCGGCCTTCGCGCATGTCCGCGGCCGCTGGGGTCAGGGCTTGAGGCGGTAGACCACGCTGGCGCGCAGCGGGCCCTCGATCTCGGGCTCGTCGAAGTCGTCGGCCGGGTCGTAGCTCATGCCGAGGCGGGCCATCACGGCGCGCGAGCGGTGGTTGCCCACGGCGGTGACGGCGAGGATCTCGGGCAGGCCGAGCACCTCGAAGCCGAGGGCGAGCACGGCCCGGGCGGCCTCGGTGGCGTAGCCGTGGCCCCAGGCGGTGCGGGCCAGGCGCCAGCCGACCTCCACGCCGGTGAAGGGCATGCCCTCGTCCACCGGGTCGAGCCCGGTGAAGCCGATGAACTCGCCGGTGGCCGCCACCTCGACGGCCCAGAAGCCCCAGCCGCGCTCCTCGATGTCGGCTCGGAAGGCGGCGAGCGAACCGGCGCTCTGCTCGGCCGTGAGCACGGTGGGGAAGTACCGCCGCACCTCGGGATCGGCGTTCATCGCCGCCCAGGGCTCGAGGTCGCTGTCCCGCCACTGGCGGATGAGGAGGCGGTCGGTCCGCAATTCGGTCATGGCCGCACCGTAAGCATGCCCGGCTCGGCGGGTCGAGCGGATTTCCGGCCGGTCGGGGTGGGTGGGGCGCTCGGCGGGGTAGGCGGTGGGGCATGGGATGGAAGCGTGGGCGTGACAGCGAGCAGCCGGATCCGGAGCAGGTGGCCGAGGAGCTGGCCGCGCTCGCGGTGCAGATGGAGCGGGGGCCGGCCGGGGAGCCGGTGGTGGTCTGGCACCAGCGCGGGCGGCAGCGGGCCCGGGAGCTGACCACCTCGGTCGGCGGCCTGCTGGCCAAGGGCGGGGTGGCGGCCGGCCGCGGCGGCAAGGCGTTGGCCGACCGGCTGCTGGAGGCGGCGCCGCGGATCCCGGTGCGCGACCTGGCCACGCTGCGGGCCCAGCACCCGGACGCCGCCACCCCCGAGGAGTTGGCCGACCGCCTGGTGCTCGGCGCCTGCCGGGCCGCCGGGGCGGTCGGGGCGAGCATCGGCGCGGCGGCGATGCTGCCGGTGCCGCCCGCGATGCCGGTGGAGCTGGCCGCCGAGGCGCTCGCGGTGGCGGCCGTGGAGATCAAGCTGATCGCCGAGCTGCACGAGGTCTACGGCCGCCCGCCGAGCGGCACCCGGACCCAGCGGGCCGGGGCGTACGTGACGGCCTGGGCCGAGCGGCGCGGGATCGACGGCGCGATGCTGGTCGCCCCGGCCAGCCTGGCCGCCGTGGCGCTCGGCGCCGAGGTGCGGCAGAAGGTGCGCAGGCGGCTGGTACACAGCTCACTACGCCGGCTGCCCTCGCTCACCCCGCTGCTGGTCGGCGCCGGGGTCGGCGCGGTGGTCAACCGGCGGGACACCCGCAAGCTGGCCGGTGAGGTCCGGGCGGACCTCACCGGCCGGGAGCCGCTGCAGCCGGACTACTGGGCGGCGGCGCTGCCGGGCTGAGTGTTCGTTACCGGGTGGGCGCGATGCCGGGCTGGGCCGGCGGCCACTGGGTGGCGGGCTGAGCGGGCTGGGCGCCCTGGGCGGGCGGCCACTGGGTGGCCGGCTTGGCGGACTTGGCGGGCCGAGGGTGCTCGGCGTTGCTGGCCTGGATCTGGGCCCAGGAGCGCGGCTGGGGCGCCGCGAGCTTGGCGGTGGCGCCGGGCAGGGCCGGCTTGCCCTTGGTGTAGAGCCAGGTCTGGAAGAGCGGCCCGAGCTGCTTGCCGGAGATCCGCTCGGCCAGCGCCCGGAACTGCGCGATGGTGCCGTTGCCGTACCGGTGCTCGGTGGGCCAGGCCTTGAGGATCTCGAAGAACTTCTGGTCGCCCACGGTGTTGCGCAGCTGCTGGATGGCGAGCGCACCCCGGTCGTAGACCGGCAGGGCGAACGGGTCGTCCGCGCCCGGGTCGCCCGGCTCGATCTGCCAGAACGCGTCGTCGGCCGGGTGCGAGGCGTAGACGTAGTCGGCCAGTTGCTGCGCCGTGCCCTCGTCCTCGTGCTCGGACCAGAGCCACTGGGCGTAGGTGGCGAAGCCCTCGTTCAGCCAGATGTCGCTCCACTTCTCCAGCGAGACGCTGTCGCCGTACCACTGGTGCGCCAACTCGTGCACCACGACGGAGGTGTTGGCGCCCTTGGCGAACTGCTTGGGGCTGTAGAAGACCCGGGTCTGGTTCTCCAGCGCGTACCCGGTGGTCACGTTGGGCACGTAGCCGCCGACGGTGGCGAAGGGGTAGGGGCCGAAGTAGGTGCTCAGCCAGTCGACGATCTCGCCGGTGCGCTCCAGGCTGGCCCGGGCGGCGCCGTCGTTGTCGCCGAGGTCCTTGCTGTAGGCGTTGATCACCGGGATGCCGGTGGCGGTGGTGGTCGCGGTGGAGAGGTCGAAGTGGCCGACGGCCAGGGTGGCCAGGTAGGTGGCCTGCGGCTTGTTCTCGCGCCAGTTGAAGCGCGTCCAGCCGAGCTTCGAACTGCTCGACACCAGCGTGCCATTGCTGATCGCCTGAGTGCCGTCGGGCACCAGGACGGAGACGTCGAAGGTGGCCTTGTCCAGCGGGTGGTCGTTGCTCGGGAACCACCACCAGGCCATCTCGGGCTCGTCGGCCGCGACGCCGCCGTCCGGGGTGCGCAGCCAGGCGTCGAAGCCGTACCGCTTCACCTTCGAGGGGGTGCCCGAGTAGCGGACCACCACGGTGATCGGCTGGCCCTTGGCCAGCGCGGCGGCCGGGGTGACCTCGAGCTCCTGCTCGCCGGTGAAGGCGTACGTGGCCGGACGCCCGTTGACCCGGACCTCCTGCACGTCCAGGGCGAAGTCCAGGTTGAACCGGGAGAGCGCCTGGGTGGTGGTGGCCAGGATGGTGGCGGTGCCCTCCAGGAAGTCGGTGGTGGGCTGGTACTTGAGCCTGAGGTCGTAGTGCGAGACGTCGTAGCCGCCGTTGCCGTACGTCGGGTAGTACGGGTCGCCGACGCCCGGCGCGCCCGGGGTGGGGGCGGCGGCCGAGGCCGGGACGGCGAGCAGCAGCATGACGGCGCTCGCGGCGGCGGCGATGATCCTCTTGCGCACGAAGGTCCTCCGGTGCGGGTGGTCGGTCGACGGATGACGTCAGCTTCGCCCGATGGCTGTCCGGTGGGGAGGTGTTCCATGCGTGCTTTGTGAGATGTTCATGCTGGGAAATCTGACGGAGTGCAGGGGACGCGGCGCGGGGCATGCGGAAGGCCCCCGCCCGGTGAGCCCGGCGGGGGCCTGTGCGTACGTGACTACCGGCCCTCGGGCCGGTGGGTGACCGGGTCGCGCCGGCGCTCCGGGGCGTGGCCGGTCGCGTCGCAGCGGTCGCAGGGCATCTTGAGGTCCGGGTACGGTCTCCCGGTCACGGGGTCGAACATGTCGGTGTACCCGGTGCCCTTGCACGTGGGACAGAACATCTGCGCTCCCTGCCTAGCTCACGGTGATGCGGCCCGAGCCCCCGCACGAGGAGCAAGGGTACGTGAGCCCGTCCCGCTGCACGTAGCCCGTGCCGCCGCAGGCGGAACACGGGTACGAGCCGTCGAGGAGGATGATTCCCATGGCGCTGCTCCCGGTCTGTGTGGTGTACGCGCTGAGAGCAGTCTGCCGGTCGGTCGAGGCGAAGGAGAGCGAAATGACGGAACCGCTGGTCAAGGCGGTGGGTCCGATGGTGCCCGAGGTGGACCCGGCGGCGTTCCTGGCGCCGAACGCGGTGGTGGTCGGGGCGGTGAGGCTGGCCGAGGGGGCGAGCGTCTGGTACGGCGCGGTGCTGCGCGGGGACGCCGAGCGGATCTCGGTCGGGCGGGGCAGCAACGTGCAGGACAACTGCACCCTGCACGCCGACCCGGGCTTCCCGCTGGTGGTCGGCGAGCGGGTGACGGTGGGGCACAACGCGGTGCTGCACGGCTGCACGGTGGAGGACGACGTGCTGGTGGGGATGGGGGCGGTGGTGCTCAACGGGGCCCGGGTGGGCACCGGTTCGCTGATCGCGGCCGGGGCCGTGGTGCCGCAGGGCAGCGAGATCCCGCCCGGCTCGCTGGTGGCCGGGGTACCCGGCAAGGTGCGGCGCGCGCTGACCGAGGAGGAGCGGGCCTCGATCAAGCTGAACGGCGAGGGGTACCTGCTGCTGGCCGCCGCGCACGCCGAGGCGTTCGAGGGCTGACCGGGGCCGTCGTCGCGGGGTCCGCGCAGGTTCTCCGCGAGGTCTTCGCGACGGTGGCTGTCGACACTATTGACTCGATGTCTAATAGTCCCTAGCTTCATGAGGTAGTGGGCCGCAGCGGGCCCGGCGGCGAGGCAGAGGGGCAGGGGCAGATGACCACCACCACCGAGGAGCGGGCCAGAGACCGGAAGAAGACGGCCGAACGGCTGCTGGCCTCCAGTGCGAAGCTCTCCTTCGACCCGCTCAAGGAGATCGACTGGGAGGCCGAGCCGGTCGAGGGCGCGTACTACCTGCCGCCGCACCGGGTCTCGCTCTACGGCACCGCGCTCTGGGAGACGCTGACGGAGGCCCAGCGGATCGAGCTCAGCAAGCACGAGGTGGCCAGCGTGGCCAGCGTCGGCATCTGGTTCGAGGAGATCCTGATGCAGATGCTGCTCCGGCACGCCTTCGACCGGGACCCGACCAGCGCGCACGTGCAGTACGCGCTCACCGAGATCGCCGACGAGTGCCGGCACTCGGTGATGTTCGCCAAGATGATCTCCTGGATGGGCGCCCCTGCCTACGGCCCCGGCCGGGTCTCGCACGAGCTGGGCCGGTTCTTCAAGGCCACCTCCACGCACAGCCAGACCTTCGGCGGCACCATGTACGTCGAGGAGATCCTGGACGCCTTCCAGCGCGAGATGATGAACGACGAGGCGCTCCAGCCGATGGTGCGTCAGGTCTCCCGGATCCACGTGATCGAGGAGTCGCGCCACATCACCTACGCCCGTGAGGAGTTGGTGCGCCGCGACCTCGGCCCGGTGCGCCGCCGGTACGAGCAGCTGCTGCTCGGCCTGGTCATCTTCCGCTCCACCAAGAGCCTGATCCACCCCCGGGTCTACGCCGCCGTCGGCATCGACCCGGAGGTGGGCCGCCGCGCCGCGCTGGCCAATCCGTACTGGCGGGCCACCAAGGTGGAGATGGCGGCCAAGGCGATCGGCGTGCTCGACCGGGCCGGCCTGGTCGGCCCGGCCAACCGCTGGCTGCTGCGCCGGGTCGGTGTGATCTGACCGGATCCGGTGGCGGTGCGGGACTGTCGGTGGGGCCGTTGGAGAGCGGCCCCACCGACCGACTGCGTCAGCCGCCCGTCAGCCGCCCGGCCGGCGGCTCGGGTCAGCTGCTCAGGTCAGCGGCTCGGGTCAGCGGCTCGGGTCAGTGGCTCAGGTGGGCGGTGAGCAGGTTGGGGTCGGTGCCGCCGTAGGCGGCGTCGGTCACGTAGACGGTGCCGCCGCGGACGGCGACCGAGGTCGGATTGGTGAGGCCGTCGGCGGCGGTGAGCACGATGGTGTGGCTGCCGTCGGGGCGGACCAGGGCCACCTCGGCGAGCGGGTTGAGGGTGGCCAGCAGGGTGTCGCCCTGGCCGGTGAAGGCGAAGTCGTCGATCGAGGTCAGCCCGGTGGCGCGGACCTGCGGGTCGCCGGCCTGGCCGTGGCAGTCGACCGGGTAGCGGACCAGGGTGCCCTTGGCCATGTTGGAGGCCCAGAGCGCGCCGTTGTGCAGCTTCAGCCCGTTGGCCCCGAAGGGGTTGTCCGCCGTGCCCGACAGTTCGGGCGTCCGGGCCCAGACGGTCGGGGCGCCGCCGTGCAGCGGGATCCGCCAGATCAGGCTGCGGGCCGAGTCGGTGGCGTAGATCAGGCCGTGCAGCTCGTCCAGGGCCATCCCGTTGGCGAAGGTGTCGGTGGGCAGCGCGGCCACGCGGCTCGGGGCTCCGCCGGGGGGCAGCCGCCAGATGCCGGTCAGGTCGGCGGTGCCGGTGCTGTACGCGGTGTACAGCGTACCGTCCCAGGCGCGGACCAGACCGGTGATCAACTGCTGTCCGGAGAACGGGGTGTTGACCCCGCCGTCGGCCGGCGCGGGCAGGGTGGCCAGCACGGTGGTGTGCCCGGTGCGGTCGACCCGGGCGAGCTGGTCGGAGTAGGAGAGCGAGAGGTCGATCGAACCGTCCGGCTCCAGTGCGATGTTCTCCGGCATCTGGAGCGCCGACTGGTCGAAGTGGGTGAGGATGTGCGGGTCGGAGACGGGCGCGGTGGCCGCCCCGGCCAGACCCGGCAGACCCAGGGCGAGCGCGGCGGCCAGCAACAGTGGCAGCGCCGACTTCCTCGACAGCATTCGGTTCCCCCGTTCGGCTGTGGGCCGCAGGCTTGCGGCCCGCGCCAACTCTAGGGGGAGGGAGGCGAGTTGCGGGAGGGCTCGGTGGGTGGATGACGGGAGGGGTCGGTCAGCATGCCGACCCAGTCGCCGCTCTCGGCGCGGACCAGCTCCTCGACCCGGGTGGTCAGCAGGGTGCCCGCCGTGGCCCGGTCCTGGTACGGCGCCGCGCCGGTGCTCCAGGCCACCACCTCGCCCTGGAGCTGGACCAGGTACCGGCTGTGCCGGATCCAGTTGTCGCCCCAGCGGAAGAGCTGGCGGGCACCGGTGCCCGCCGCCACCAGCGCGCCGAGCACGGCGGGCACCACGGCGGGTGCGCCCGCCGCGATGGTGGCCGGCACGGCGGCGCCGAGCAGCAGCACCGCCGCCTCGGAGAGGTGGTGGCCGAGGCGGTGCCGCCGGGCCTGGATCTCGTACCAGCTGATCCGCTCCGGCACGCTCGGCGGCAGCCCCTCGCCGTGCGGCCCGCGCAGCCGGGCCCACCAGTGGTCGGCTGCGGAGGAGTGGGCGGCCGGGTCCGGGCCGAAACTGGCGATGGTCATGGCGCAGACCTTACCGCCGGGGCGCCGCACCGGTGTTGGCGGGTGCGGCGCCCCGGCGGGGTGGCCCGACGGCGGGCTCGGCTCCCGGCGGGGTGGGTGCGTCCTCGGGCGGGTGCGTCCTCGGGCGGGTGCCGGGTCAGAGCGGGAGCAGGTCCGGGCGCTTGGCCGAGAGGTTGTCGCCCGAGGACTCGCCGCGCAGGCGGCGGGTGACCCAGGGGAGCAGGTGCTCGCGGGCCCACTGGACGTTCTCACGGCGGGCGTCGGCCGCGGTCTGCTCGGCCTGGGCCGGCCAGGGGGCCTCCGGGTCCTCCTCGGTGGTGAGGCCGAGCGAGCGGGCGGCCAGCAGGGCGACCCGCTGGTGGCCCTCGGGGGAGAGGTGCAGTCGGTCCTCGCTCCAAGCCCGCTTGTCGTGCACCGACTTGAGCGCCCAGAGGTCGGCCACCACGCAGCCGTTGCGGTCCGCGATGGCCCGCAGGTGGCCGTTGTAAGTGGCGATCTTGCCGCGGAGCAGGCCGAGCACCGGCACGCCGCGGGTGTCGAAGCCGGTGGCCACCAGCACCGTGCCGGCCTGCTCGCGCAGCCGCAGCACGGCGGTCTCGAAGCGCTCGGCGACCTCGTCCGGGTCGCTGCCCGGGCGCAGGATGTCGTTGCCGCCCGCGCAGAAGGTCACCAGCTCGGGCTGCAACTGCTCGATCTGGGGCACCTGTTCGGCGACGATCTGGTCGAGCAGACGGCCGCGCACGGCGAGGTTCGCGTAGCGGAAGTCGCCGTCGGGGCGCTGCCCCGCGAGGAGGCCGGCCAGGCGGTCGGCCCAGCCGGCGTAGCGCCCGTCCGGGCCGGGGTCGTTGAGGCCCTCGGTGAAGCTGTCGCCGAGGGCGGCGTACGAACGTGGGGCAAAGGTCTCCTGGTGGTCAGCCATGAGCTGAATAGTTCACTGTTTGAAGTGACCTACGCCACCGTAGGTGGGCGATTGCGCAGGGTGAGATTGGCCACGGCGGCCGACCGTGTCAGGTCAGGGCCGGCCACCGTGGAGTTCGGGGGTGTCTGCCGGTTCTACCGGTGGCTCGCGAAGGAGACCACCTGCTGGTAGGTCGGGCGGTTCTGCCAGGTGGTGCGGTTGTCGGTGACGCCGCCGAGCGGGCGCTGGACGATGGTGTCGGCGCACCACTGGTCGCCGGCCGCGCAGCCGCCGTCGTCGCCGGGGTAGACCTGGGCCGGGGTCTGGGCGGCGGCCTGGCCGAGGGTGGTCAGCAGCACCGTGCGGCAGGCCGCCAGGTCACCGCCGCCGCAGTACGGCTGGGCCAGCGGGCCCGCGACGTGGTCGCCGAGCAGCGAGCGGAGGTCCTTGTCGACATAGCTCCACCAGCCGTACTGGAAGGAGGAACCCTTGTGCGGGATCGACTCGTTGGCGCTCACTCCGCCGCTGGTCGGGCCGGTCTGGCCGCCGGAGGGCGACTCGTTGATCTGCAGGGCGCCGGTCAGCGCGCCGAACAGCTGGTCGCCGAGGCCGGGCCGGAAGACGCCGTCGGCCAGCAGCGGCCACCAGGCGTCCATGGTGCGGATGGCGTCGGCGTTCGCGTACACGTGGCTGCCCGCCGTGGTCTCCCGGCGCTGCGAGCCGGCCGTCTCCCAGTTGGTCAACTGGGCGACGAGGGAGGCGAGTTTGGGATCCGTGACGGGAGAGCTGGTGATCACCCGGAGGATCTCCGGCAGCACGTCCTCACCGCGAAGGTCGGCCACCGCCGCGCCCTCCATCGCCTGCACGAGGGTCGAACGGGTCACCTTGGCACTGCCCTTGAGCAGGTCCTTGACCCGGTCGTCGAGCAGGTTGCCGCGGTGCACCGAGCCGTTGCCGAAGCCGGCGGAGGTGTACTGGGAGGCCTGCTTGTTGTTCCAGGAGATGTAGTAGTCCTGGTCCACCGACTGCGGGTGCTGGGCCGGCGGGGTGTACTGCGCGGTGTTGCCGGCCGGGCTCAGGCCCTGCCACTCGTAGGCCGGCAGGCCCCAGGTGGGCAGGCCGCCGTCCACCCCCGGGGCGCGGACGGGGTTGCTGCCGGAGTTGTAGTAGGCGATGTGCGCGGAGTCGGCGTAGAACCAGTTGAAGGTGTAGTTGATGTTCTGCGCCGCCTGCTGGAAGCTCGCCGGATCGTGCACCGCACCGGGGTCGTTGAGCATCTGGAAGCCGATGATGGAGTCGGCCTCGTGCCGGTAGGTGGAGCGCAGCGAGGTGAAGGCGACGGGCTTGCCGCCGACGGTGCCGCGGGCCTGCACCAGGCCGTAGTTCGACCGGTACATCACCAGCGAGTACGACCCGGCGGCGGTGGAGTCGGCCGTGGTCGGGCTCCAGGAGTCCTGCCGCACCAGCTTGTCGAACGGGGTGCAGGTGCCGTGCCAGAGGTAAGAGTTGGAGGCCAGTGTCGCCGGCGAACCGTCGGTGGTGCAGAGCGGCACCGCGTAGGTGTCGGTGATGTCCTGCCCGGCCGAGGTGGCGCTCCAGGCGTAGTCCTGCCCGCGCCCGAGCTGCACGTAGAAGCTGAGCCCGGCGAAGGCGGCGCCCCGGGCGCTGATGCCCGGGCCCTGGAGCTCCTCCAGCATCAGCAGCTGCGGCGCGAAGTACCCGGTCTGCGGCCCGAAGACGGCCACCGGGTGCCCATCGGCGGTGTGACTGCCGCCCACCAGCAGCGCGTTGGACATCCCGTGCTTGGCCGTCAGCAGGTTGCCCGGCAGCACGCCGGGGGCCTTGGTGCTCTTCAGCCCGGCCGAACCGGTGGCGTCGTAGATCAGCTGCTCCGGCACCACCGAACCCGGGTCGGGCATGGCCACGCCCTGTGGGTCGTCCGGCACGGTGGCGTACGGGAACTGCTGGCCGTCGTGCAGGGTCTGCACGGCCTCCGGGTCGTCCGCCTCGCGCAGCGACTTCCAGGCCGCGTCGCCGGCGTCCTTGCCGTAGCGCGCCTCGGCGGCCAGCTTGACCTGGGCGGAGGCGAGTTCGCCACCGCCGCCGGCGCCGAAGAGCGCGCCGACCACGGAGGCCAGCGCGACCAGGTCGGTCAGCTTGAACTGGTCGATCCCGCCCGCGTTGGTGATCGGGTTGATGTGCCCGGTCAGGTCGTACTCGCCGGGGAAGTAGCGGCCGTTGTACGACTGCGAGATGTACAGGTTGATACCGTCCAGGTAGGCCTGGGCGTCGGACAGCGCCTGCCGGGCCCGGTCGCCCTGGTTGGAGATGGCGTCGATCTGGCTCTGCAGCTCGGCCTCGGTGTACGGCGCGGCCTGCCAGAAGCTCTGCTCCAGCTGCCGGTTGGCGGCGGCGCCGCCCGCGAAGCCGGAGAGCTCGCCGCGCCCGACGTGCCGGAACAGGTCCATCAGCCAGAGCCGGTCCTGCGCGGCGGCGTAGCCCGCGCCGAACTCGGTGCCGGAGCGGGTGGTGCCGGTGATGTGCGGGACGCCGGTGGCCTTGTCGCGGACGATGGTCACGTCGGAGCGGGGCGAGGTGGTGCTGGCGACCTGGGCGGCCGGCACGCCGAAGGAGGAGTCGTTGAAGAAGCTGTTCAACTGACTGTCCGTCAGGGACGGGTAGGCGGCGGCCAGGGCGGCGTAGGGGCCGAGCTGGTCGTCGGTGTGCGCGGGGCGGGTGCCGAAGGCCTTGTTGCCGAGGATGTCGGCGAGGGTGGCGTTGCCGTTCTCGCCGGGCGGCAGGATGTCGGAGCAGCGGCCGCCGCAGTAGTCCAGGGTGGTGGCGTGGCCGGTGGCGGCTCCGGCCGGTACGGCGGCCAGGGCGGTGGTGGTGAGCAGCGCGCCCGCGAGGACGGCGGCCACGAGCTTGAGCCTGCTCGGCCGGATTCTCGCGGTGAGTCTCGGCGGGATGGTGAGGGTGCGTGGGCGGGTGCGTGGGGGCATGCCAGCTCCTCCGTTGAGGCTACGGGGAGTTGAGACGGTAAGTCGGCTACTGGCCGGTTGGCTAGTGGCGTGCATGCCATTTCTGAGGATGGCTCATGTTTGTCGAATCGCCGCCGGTCGGCGGTGAGTTGGTGATCGACCCTGATCGGTCAGTGCTTCGGGGTGGTCGGCCAGGCGCTCAGCTCCAGGCGGCTGCGGAAACTCAGCTCCACGCCCGTCACCGGGTCGGTGAACTCGAGTTCGGCGGCGAGGAGTTGGAGCGGGTCGCGGAAGTCGTCCGGGGCGGTCTCGGGCAGCACCTCGGGGTAGAGCGGGTCGCCCAGGATCGGGATGCCCAGGCTGCACAGGTGGAGCCGGAGCTGGTGGGTGCGGCCGGTATGGGGGAGCAGCCGGTAGAGGCCGAGGCCCGCGCGGTGGTCGAGCAGCTCCACCCGGCTCTCGCTGTTCGGCTCGCCCGGCACCTCGCGGGCGGCCAGCTCGCCGCGCTCCTTGAGGATCCGGCTGCGCACGGTGCGGGGCAGCTCCAGCTCGGGGCGGAAGGGGGCGACGGCCCGGTAGGCCTTGCGGACCAGCCGGTCCTGGAAGAGGCCCTGGTAGGCGCCGCGCAGCTCCGGCCGGAGCACGAAGAGGGCGAGGCCGGCGGTGAGCCGGTCGAGCCGGTGGGCCGGGCTGAGCGCGGGCAGGTCGAGCTCGCGGCGCAGCTTGGCCAGCGCGGTCTCGGTGACGTGCCGCCCGCGCGGGGTCATGGCGAGGAAGTGCGGCTTGTCGACGACCAGGATCCGCTCGTCCCGGTGCAGCACGGTGAGCGGGAAGGGCACCGGGGTCTCCGGCGCGAGCTCGCGGTGGTACCAGAGGTGGGCCCCCGGCACGAAGGGCGCGTCGACGGCGAGCGGCCCGGCCACCCCGTGCACGGCTCCCTCGGCGAACATCGCGTCGATCAGTTCGGCGGGCACCGGCAGGCGCTCGACCAGGTGGTCCCGCACGGTGACCCACGGTCCCTCCCAGGGCAGGCGCAGCCGCACGGGGTCGATCCCGTGCCGCTGCGGGAGCGGCGCGGGGGGCACGGCGGATCTGCGTCTCATGCGCTCCACCCTAGGGCCTCTCTTGCGGAGCACGCCGGGCGGCCGCCGCCGGGACGATCCGGAGCATTCCGAGGTGGCCGGTGGACGGTGGACGGTGGACGGTGGCCGGTGAGGCGGAATGGGGAGGATGGGACCGCAGTGGAATGGAACGCCGTCGAACCTTCCTCGTACGGATCAACTGTTGTACTATCACCGGTAGTTGTCTGACGTGTGCACAGCCACCTGGGTACCGGTGGGTGCATCGGACCCCTCGGGTGCGAGGGGTTGTCGGTCCGGGATTGAGTGTGATCGGCCGATGTCGTGTGGAGATCCGACGGAGTAACCGGGCTGCTCGATCATGTGTTCGGCCCGATGTTCGCGAGAAGACCACAATCCAGCTGCCGCCCTCGTCCGGCGTGCCCGGTGGTCACACCGCCTGCACGGAGTCCGTCAGGGGGGCGAGGAACGTGGACGGATATCGGACCGAAAGCTCAACGGAGGTAGCCATCATGGCGCAAATCCAGTCCCTGGCGGGGCTGCAGAAGGCCATCCACCGTCAGGTGCGCGCCCGCGCGATGACGGTGCTGCGCTGGACGGTCGGCGTGGTGTACATCTGGTTCGGCGCGCTCAAGCTCTTCAACGTGACACCGGTCGGACAGCTGGTCAAGGACGCCGTGCCCTTCCCGACCCCGAGCTGGTTCGTCCCGGCGCTGGGCGCGCTGGAGATCGTGATGGGCCTCTGGTTCCTCACCGCGCGGCAGCTGCACCGGCTGCTGCCGCTGTTCGTGGTGCACATGCTGGGCACCTTCTCGGTGCTGATCTTCCTGCCAGGTGTGGCCTACCAGCACCACCAGCCCTGGGAGTTGAGCATGACCGGCGAGTTCGTGGTGAAGAACATCGTGCTCCTCACCGCCGGGCTGATCGTCTGTGTGCAGCCTCGGGGGATCCTGCCGGGGCTGCCCGCGACGGCGGCCCACGCGCAGGGTCCGGCCGGGGCGGAGCAGTCGCGCGGCGAGAAGGTCGGGGTCGGCGCCCGGCACTGAGCGCTCCCCTCGAAAGCCGCACGGTGGTGGCCCGGGACCTGTTCCGTCCCGGGCCACCACCGTGTCCGCGCTGCCGTCCGTCGCCGTGTCCGCGCTGCCGGCGCCGCGGACGCGCTGCCGGCGCCAGGCCGGTGCCGCGCGTCGCCGATGGCTCAGATGTCGCGGAAGGTCTCGATCCGCGCGCCGATCGAGTTGAGGCGCTCGGCGAGGTCCTCGTAGCCCCGGTTGATCACGTACACGTTGCGCAGCACCGAGACGCCCTCGGCGGCGAGCATCGCGAGCAGGATCACCACGGCCGGGCGCAGGGCCGGCGGGCACATCATCTCGGCGGCGCGCCAGCGGGTCGGGCCCTGGACCAGCACCCGGTGCGGGTCGAGCAGCTTGACGTCCGCGCCGAGGCGGGTGAGCTCGGTGAGGTAGATCGCGCGGTTCTCGTAGACCCAGTCGTGGATCAGCGTGGTGCCGTGCGCGGCGGCGGCGATCACCGCGAAGAACGGGATGTTGTCGATGTTGATGCCCGGGAAGGGCATCGGGTGGATCTTGTCGGTGGGGGCCGTCAGCTTGGAGGGCCGCACGGTCAGATCGACCAGCCGGGTCCGGCCGTTGGCCGCCGGGTACTCCTCGGTGCGGTCGTAGTCGAGGCCCATCTGCTCCAGGACGGCGAGCTCGATCTCCAGGAACTCCACCGGCACCCGGCGGATGGTCAGCTCCGAGGAGGTGGCCACGGCGGCGGCCAGCAGGCTCATCGCCTCCACCGGGTCCTCGGCGGGGGAGTAGTCCACGTCGCAGTCGATCCGCGGCAGACCGTGCACCGTCAGGGTGGTGGTGCCGATGCCCTCGATCTTCACGCCCAGCTGCTCCAGGAAGAAGCAGAGGTCCTGGACCATGTAGTTGGGGCTCGCGTTGCGGATGACGCTCACGCCGTCGTGCCGGGCGGCGGCCAGCAGCGCGTTCTCGGTCACCGTGTCGCCGCGCTCGGTCAGCACGATCGGGCGGGCCGGCGAGACGCCGGGGGTGGCGGTGGCGTGGTAGCTGCCGCTGGTGGTGGCCACCTCCAGGCCGTACTGCTGGAGCGCGTGCAGGTGCGGCTGGACGGTGCGGGTGCCGAGTTCGCAGCCGCCCGCGTACGGGATGGCGAACTGCTCGGCGCGGTGCATCAGCGGGCCGAGGAACATCAGCACGCTGCGGGTGCGGCGGGCCGCCGCCACGTCCATCGAGGCCAGGTCGAGCTCGGCGGGCGGGGTGAGCTCCAGGTCGCGGCCCTCGTTGATCCAGCGCACCTTGACGCCGATGCTGGAGAGCACCTCCAGGAGCCGGTAGACCTCCTCGATCCGGGCCACCTGACGGAGCGTGGTGCGGCCGGTGGTGAGCAGGGAGGCGCAGAGCAGCGCCACGCAGGCGTTCTTGCTGGTCCGCACGTCGATGGCACCGGAGAGCTTGGTGCCACCCGTGACGCGCAGGTGCATGGGGCCCGCGTAGCCCAGCGAGACGATCTCGCTGTCCAGGGCCTCGCCGATCCGGGCGATCATGTCGAGGCTGATGTTCTGCTTTCCCTGCTCGATCCGGTTGACGGCGCTCTGGCTGGTGGCCAGCGCCTCGCCGAGCTGGGCCTGGGTCAGGCCACGGTGCTGGCGGGCGTCGCGGATGAGCTTGCCGATGCGCAGGAGGTAGTCGTCGGTCACGCGGAGCACTGTATCTCACGTGTGAGATGTGGGATGTGGCGAGGGTGTGGGTCTGATGTGACGTCGCTGGTCAATGGGGGTGCGATCGGCTCCATGAGTATGCGTCTGGTGATGTTCGGGCGTTTCGGTGTGCGTTCGGTGATGGTCGGCCGTCCGTGGCGCGGTGCGGCGCGGTGCGGCGTGGTTTGGTGGGGCGTGGTGCGGCGTGGAGCGGCGTGGTGTGGTGCGGCGTGGTGTGGTGCGGCGTGGTGTGGTGTAGTGCGGCGGTGCGGTGCGGCCTCGGTGGATCCCGGGGTTCACCAGGCGACGGGGAGGGAGTCCACGCCGTGCACCACCATCGTGGTGCGGTAGGTGAGCTCGGCCTCGTCCACGGCGAGCCGCAGGCCGGGCAGGCGGAGGAAGAGGGTGCGGAGCGCGATCTGCAGCTCGGCGCGGGCCAGCGGCTGGCCCAGGCACTGGTGCACGCCGAAGCCGAAGGCCAGGTGCCGGCGGGCGTCCCGGTCCAGGTCGAGCTCGTCGCCGTCGGGGAAGACCTCGTCGTCCCGGTTGGCGGTGGAGAGCATGCAGAGCACGCCCTCCCCGGCGCGGATCCGGGTGCCGCCCAGGGTCAGGTCCTCGATCGCCGCCCGGGGCACCCCGATCTGCACGATCGACAGGTAGCGCAGCAACTCCTCGACGGCCGCCTTCGCCGTGGTCTCCCCGGAGCGGAGCCGGGCGGCCTGCTCGGGTGCGCGGAGCAGTGCGAGGGTGGAGAGCGCCGTCATGTTGGCCGTGGTCTCGTGCCCGGCGACGAGTAGCAGCAGCGCCGAGGCGGCCGTCTCGCGCGGGCTCAGGTCCTCCCGGTTGGCCAGTCGGCTGAGGATGTCGTCGGCGGGCTCGCGCCGCTTGTGCTCGGCGAGTTCGGTCAGGTACGACCGCAACTCACGCTGAGCGGTGCCGACTTCGAGCTCCGACTTGGAGGTGTCGAGCAGGGTGCGGCTGAGCTGCTGGAAGTGCTCGTGGTTCGCGTAGGGCACGCCGAGCAGCTCGCAGATCACCAAGGACGGTACGGGCAGCGCGAATTCGGTGACCAGATCGGCTGGAGAACCGCCCGCGACCATCCGGTCCAGCGTCTCGTCCACGATCCGCTGGATCGCCGGACGCTGCTCCTCGACCCGCTTCACCAGGAAGTCGCCGGTGAGCATCCGCCGCAGCCGGGCGTGGTCGGGGTCGTCCATCCGGAGGAACACCGGGTTGTCGACGACGACTTGGCGCCGGCCCGGGGTGAGGAAGGGGAAGCCGGGGCGGTGCGGCTCGGCGCTGAACCGCTGGTCGCCGAGGACGGTCCGCACCTCGTCGTGGCCGGTCACCAGCCAGCAGATCGAGCCGTCCCATAGCTCGGTCCGGGTGACGGACGCCGCGGCGGCGGCCTGCTGGTAGGCGGAGGGGGGATCGAAGGGGCAGCGGTCTGCGGGGGCCGGGAGGACGAGGACCTTGCCGTCGGACGGAGGCATGGGGTGGGGTTCCCTTCCGGGGGGGTGGGTGAACTGCCGTGCTTCCTTGCTGACTTGGAGACTTGGCTTCGCTGTGCTTCGTGGCGCTTCGGTGGCCTGGTGCGGCTGGGGCTCGGGGTGGAGCGGCCTGGGTGCGGGGCTCAGGTGACGGTGATGGCCCGACCGGGGCACAGGGTAGCGGCGAGGCGGACGTCGGGTGCGAGGTACGCCGGAGGGGTCGGCTGGAGCACCTCGACCAGGCCGTCCTCGTCGCTCTGGTCGAACACCGTCGGGGCGGTCAGCACGCACTGCCCCGAGCTGCAACAACGACCCCGGTCCACCGTCACGAGCATCGCGGCCACCTTCCTGAGGGTGAGGTTGCCCAGGGCAACCAACTGGCTTGACTCCAACCTAACCCCTGCTCAGTCGCACACGAAGAGCCACTGGTCGATCGACTACAGAATGGCCGATTCCGACCCCCGGAACACCTCCTTCCGCCAACCGTTGCGCGCGGTGGTCCCGGTTCCGCGGCCGCGCGCTGGGTAGCCTCCGGGCATGTCCGTAACCTTCGATGACGCGGTCCGGGCGCGGCTGAGCGCCGCCAACATCTGGTACGTCGGCACCGTCTGCCCCGACGGAGCACCACAGGTCAGCCCGATGTGGGTCGACCTGGAGGGCGAGGAGGAGCTCATGTTCAACACCTCGGTGGGCCGGGTGAAGGAGGAGAACCTGCGCCGGGACCCACGGGTCTACCTCTCCCATGCCGACGCGGCCGATCCGTACGACCGCGTGCAGATCAGCGGCGTGGTGTCCCGCTTCATCGAGGGCGAGGAGGCGCGCGACCGGATGGACGGGCTGGCCCGAAAGTACCTGGGTGTCGAGCGCTACGAGTGGGGCGTGCCCGGGGAGCAGCGGGTGGCGGTCCTCGTCCGCCCGACCAAGGTGCGCCACATCATCGGCGTCGAGCGATTCCGCCGGGGCGGTCCGGTCTCCGGAGCCTGACGGTCCGTCATCTTCTTGGTTCTGTCGGCCTGATGGTGCATCACCCCGCCCGGGGCGAGACCCGGGCGGGCAGGCGCGGCAGCGCGAGGGTGAGCGCCATGCCGCTGGGGGTGAAGGGCGCGCTGCCGCTGCTGCGGTGCAGAACGGTCCGTCGGGCGGGTTGCCCGCGCGTGCAGTCCACTGCTGGTTCCAGCGAGCACGAGGACCGGTTCCCGAAAGAGGCGGACCGGTTCTCGAGAGAGGCGATCACGAAAGGGCAGGTAGGTGCTACCCCTACCTGCAATGACGGGTGTAGGCACGACTGACATCACCTCGGGTCGGGAGCAGGATCAGACCTGTCGGAACAAGTCCCAGCTACGAGGTGATCCTGATGACGACCACTCGATCCCGAGGCGGCGGTGTCCGCCGCCCCGAGAGCGCCCGTTCCTCCGGCCGGCTCTGGCGCCGGCACGCCTATGCCCTGCTCTCTCTGCCCGTCGGTCTCGCGGCCATCCCGATGGCGCTGGCCGGTCGTTCGACCGCAGTTCGCCAGCGCCGGTTCGTACTCGCCATGTTGGGGCTGCCCGTTGGCCGGGCGAGCCATCTGCCCCGCCGAGTGCTGAGCCACGGCCTGCTCAGCACTCCGCTGAATCTGGTGGCGACCGGCGTCACCGCCTGCGGGTGGTCGATCGTCCTCACCGAGGTCTCCCGGCTGCTCCGCCCGGTGCTGCGAGACCCGGAGCTCCCACGTCCGCCCGCCACCCAGCAGGTCCAGCCCCCGGCCCTGCACTTCGCCACGGGCCTGGCGGCCCTGCTCACCACCGTCCTGGCGGCCCAGGCCATCACCGCCCTGCAGCGCCAGCTCGCCCGCCATCTCCTCCTCAGCCCCGCCGAGGTCGGCCGCACGGCAAGCCGTAAGGGGCCCCCGTCCGAAGACAGGAGCCCCTGATGGCTCCTCACCTCACCCTCGTGACCCCGTCCCAATCCCAGTTCCGGGCCGTGAGGTCGGGCGGGCTATTCGTGCCGCAGTCCGGTCGCCCGGGTGCTGCGCCAGAGCACCGGCAGGCTCAGCACCGTCGTCGCCAGTACCAACCCCAGGCCGGTGCCGGTCATGACACCGATCTGGCCCCAGTCGAAGTTCACCGGCAGGTGGGCCAGGTCCAGCAGTACCCGGGCCAGGCCCACCCCGGCCCCGACGGCCAGCGTGAGGCCGATGAGCACCGGGGCCAGGCTCTGCCAGAAGACCGACCAGGCGAGCGTCCGCCGGCGGGTGCCGAAGGCCGTGAGCACGGCCAGGTTCCGCCTCCGGTCCCGCAGCTGCTCCACGGTGGCCACCAGCATGCTCGCGGCGATGAGCGCCAGGGTGGCCGCCACCCCGGCGGTCAGCGCCCGCCGGATGCTGAGGAACACCTTGTCGGGCCCGGGAGTGTCCCGCGCCACGACGTGGGCATGACTGTCCATCAGCGCCACCGAGGTGCGGATGTGCTCCGTGTAGTCCGGGGTGGTGGGGTCGACGCGGACGAGGATGTGCCCGCCGCTGCCCTTGAGGAGGGCGGCGGGCACCGCGCCGGTCGTGGCGTACAGCGTGGCGCCCTGGTCCTCGTACATCGACCCGCGCGGGTCGGGCAGCGGCTCGACCGCACCTCGGAGCGCGGGCAGCCGCCACGGCACGGCCGGCCCCGTGCTCAGTCCCGGCGGCTCGGAGACCGTCACGGTCCGTCCGCCGGGCTGCTCCCCGGCGGCTGGCCACTGCGCGGCCAGGTCGGGCGAGGCGAAAAGGTCGCCGTCCTTGCAGTCGCCGACTCGGGCGAAGACCCGCAGTCCCGCGCAGTCGGAGATCCGCACGGCCAGCAGCCGCGTGTCGGTGCCGCCGACAGCATTGGTGCCGCCGAGGCCGTTGCCGGCGGCGGCCCCCGTTCCTCCGCCGGCCGCAGCGGGATGCGCCTGGCCGGCGGTCGGCGGGTTCACGTAGAACTGCTGGTAGCCGGTGGTGCCCAGCACACCGGGCGTGCCGCGCAGCTTCGCGGCGTACGGCATGGCGAGCTCCGCGCCGCCGGGCACGTAGACCTGCATCATCGGCTCGCCGGCCGGGGAGCCGGGCAGGCTCGGAGTGCGGGCCGCGGCGAGCGTGCCGAGCAGGGCTTGGAGCGCGACCGCTCCGGCGACGGCCACCACGATGCCGCTGACCGGGCGGGCGGCGGTCTCCGGGGCCAGCTGGATCCGGCGGACGGCCAGCTGCCAGGAGGGCGGTCCGGCCCGGCCGAGCAGCCGCGCCGCACCGTCGAGCAGGGGCGGCAGCAGAGCCGTCGTGCCCACGAGCAGCAGGAGGAGACCGGCGATCAGCTGGGCCAGGCCTGCGGTCTGGCTGACGCCCTGGAGGTCCGCGCTCTGCCGGTACAGGACGAAGGCGCCGACCACGGGCAGGGCGATCCGCCACCAGATCCGACGGCGCCGGGCGCTCCCGGTCCGTACGACGGCCAGCGGTTCGGCGCTGATCCGCCGCATCGCCAGCAGGGTCACCACCACCGAGAGCACGGGCACCGCGCCCAGCGCGAGCGCGCCGAGCACCGGGTCCGGCTCAAGGTCCGAGGCGAAGACGCTCAGCCCCTGGAAGGTCACCAGCTCGAGCAGCTGACACCCCACCAGGAAGAAGACCACGCCCAGGGCCAGGCCGAGCGCCGCTCCCGCGAGGCTTTCGCCGGCCGCGATCCGGCGGATCGCCGCCCGGTCGGCGCCGACCAGGCGCAGCGCGGCCAGCCTGCGGTCCCGCGCCTCACCGCCGAAGCGGGCGGCCGCCGCGACGAACACCCCGACGGGCGTCAGCATGATGACCACGCCCACCACACTGAGCAGCAGCAGCACGGCCTCCAGCGGCTTCGGGTCCTCGGCCTGGCCGAAGTGGTCCAGCCGCAGCGCCTCCGGGTCCTTCGCCAGCTGGTCGCTGCCCAGGTAGAAGGCGTAGTCGTTGGGGCCGGCCAGGCCGTCCGGTCCGATCGTCCCGGTCACCGGGTGGTCGATGCGCTGTTTGAGGAGCAGCCCGTCCGGGCTGTCGAGCAGCTCGGCCAGCGCGGGGGAGACGGCCATTGCGCCCGGCGCGGGGTAGGTGCGCAGCCCGGGCGGCAGGGCCGCGTCCGGGCCGTCGGGCTGGACGGCCCGGCCGCGCACCGCACGGCCGTGGTAGGTGGTGCTCAGATCCGTCATCAGCAGGCTGTGCGCGGAGCGCGGTGTGTCGTTCGATCCGTTGAGCAGGTCCCGCTGGGCGTGGATCCGGTCGTCCCGGTGGTGCTTCATCACCGGGAAGGAGGAGGCGAGCAGCAGCATGGCGACGCCGAGCCCGACGCCGGTGGCGGTGAGCAGGGTGCGGGCCAAGTTGGCCCGGCCGCCCGCGAAGGCGAGCCGCAGCCCGAGGCCGAGGTCGGCCGCCCACCGGGCGGCCCAGGCCCGCCGGGCCGGCCGGTCGGCGGGCGGGGTGGTGCCGGTCGGCGGCGGGGTCGGCCGGCGGCCGGTCAGCTGGGGCGCGGTCATCGCCACGCCCCCGCATGCACGGAGGAGGGGCGGACGGTCCGGCCGTCCCGCACGGTCACCTCGCGGTCCGCGTACGCGGCCACCCGCACGTCGTGGGTCACCAGCACCACGGCGGTGTCGTTCTCCCGGGCGGCGGCGGTCAGCAGCGACATCACCTTCTCGCTCTGCAGGGAGTCGAGCGCGCCGGTCGGCTCGTCGGCGAAGAGCACCGCCGGGCTCGCGACCATCGCGCGGGCGATCGCCACCCGCTGCCCCTGGCCGCCGGATATCTCCCCCGGCAGCTTGCGGGCCAGCTCGGCCACCTCGAGCCGCTCCAGCCAGCCGAGCGCCTGTTGCTGCGCGGCCTTGCGGCCGGCGCCGCGCAGCCGCAGCGGCAGGGCGACGTTCTCCACACAGGGCAGCTCCGGCACCAGCTGGCCGAACTGGAAGACGAAGCCGAACTCGGCCAGGCGCAGCTCGCTGCGGCGGGCGTCCGAGCCGGTGGTCAGTTCCTCCCCGCGGAAGGTGACGGAGCCCTGGTCGGGCCGGACGATCCCGGCCAGGCAGTGCAGCAGGGTCGACTTCCCCGAGCCGGAGGAGCCCATCACCGAGACCATCTCGCCGGGCATCACGTGCAGCGAGGCCCCGTTCAGCGCGGGGGTGGGCCCGAAGGCCTTGTGCAGCCCGCGGGCGGCAAGGAGCGCACCCTCGGGCACGGACTGCGCCGCCTCGGCGGCGGCAGCCGCAGCGGCCTCGGTGGTCGCGGCGGAGGCGGCCTCCTCGGCCGGTGTTTCGAGCGGGGAGACGGGCATCAGGGGTTCACCTTCCGGGCGAGCTCGTCGAGGCGGGCGGCCGTGATCTCCAGCCAGCGCAGGTCCGCCTCCAGGTGGAACAGGGCGTGGTCGCAGACGAGTTGGTCCACGAGGTCGCCCGAGGTCTTGCGGCGGGTCAGTTCGCGCATCCGGCGCAGGTGCTCGGAGCGCTGGGTGTCCAGCACGTCCACCGCCGGGCGGCCGGTGAGGAGGGCGAGCACGACCTTGGTGTACAGGGTGTTCTGGAGGTAGGGCTCCGGGTCCTCCGGCCGGTTGAGCCACTGCTCGACATCGGTGATCCCGGCATCGGTGATCACGTACCGCTTGCGGTCCGGCCCGTCCCCGGGTTCGGTGCCCACGACCTCCACGAGGCCGTTCTTCAGGAGCCGGGACAGGGTCGCGTAGACCTGTCCGTAGGGCAGCGAGCGGCTGTGACCGAAGCGCTCGTCGTAGGCGCGTTTGATGTCGTAGCCGTGGCGCGGCTGCGACTCCAGGAGCCCGAGAATCGTGTGACCCAGTGACATGCGGCTGACTATACACACGGTGTACACCCGCGATGCATACCCCCGGTGCATACCGCCACGGGCTGCGCCCGCACCTGCCCTGACCAGCTCCGACCGCTCGCGGCACCACTCCTGACGGCACGTGGACATCCCGGAAGGACAGCACGCGCGGCTCCCACCGGGGCATCAGATCGGCCGTGACCTTCCCCGAGTTCGGGCGTTGGGCAAGGCATGAAGAAGCGCAGCATGCTCGCCGTCGCGTCCCTGGCCGCCGGGGTCGTGGCCTCCCTCACCGCCCCGAGCGCCCACGCGGCCCCGGGCCTCGGCGGTGGGCTCGTCCCGACCGCACCCAGCATCCTCAACACCGCCGGCCTGCTGGGCGTCCTGGGTTCGCCGGACGCTCCCGACGCCCCGCACGACTCCGCCGAGGGCCACCCGGACCGCCCGTTCCGCTGACCCGCCCCGCCGAGTCACCCCAGCTCACCCCGGCTCACTCCCCGCTCGGCTCCGCCCGCCCCCGGCCACGTTGCGGACTGCCGAGGTCCGGCCGGGGGCAGTCGGCTTCGCCCCGCCCGCCGACCCCGGACTGCCCCGAAGGGCAGCCCGGGGTCGGCCCGCCGGACCCCCACCCGGTCCGCATCGCGCAGGCCACGCGCCCCGGTCGGTCGGGGCGGTCACGGCGTCCGGGGCTCCGGCGTAGGGTCAGTGACCGCCGTTGACCACGGCGCCCTGAACGGCACCGGGGTTGATGCCCCACTTGGTGAGGATCTTGTCGTAGCTCCCGTCCCGGATCAGCTGGTCGAGCGCCTTGGCCAGGACGTCCCGCAGGGCGGTGTCGGCCTTGTCGAGGGTCAGGCCGTAGGGGATGGACTGGAGCTGGGCGCCGGTGAGCTCGAAGGAGCTGCCGCCCTGGGAGGTCCGGGTGTTGTAGGCGGCGGTCGGGTAGTCGTTGAGATCGGCCGCCGCCGCGCCCGAGGCGACTTCGGCCAGGGCCTGCGCGTCCGTGTCGAGCCGGTGGATGGTGAGCGGCTTGGCGACCTTGTCGCAGGCGGCGGTCTGCCGGGCCGCGAGCTCGTCCTGGATGGTGCCGCGCTGGAGCGCCACCGTGTGCCCGCAGAGGTCGTCCAGTGAGGAGATGCCCAGCGGGTTGGAGTGCTGGACCAGGATCGACGTGCCGGTGATGAAGTAGTCGACGAAGTCGACGCCCGGGTCGGCCGGTCGGCCGCTGTCGTCGAGTCCCTCCTGGCGCTGCTTGGTGTCGATCACCGCCGACATCGCGAGGTCGATCTCCTTGTGCTGCACGGCCGGGATGAGCTTCTCGAACGGCAGGTCGACGAACTCGACCCGCAGTCCGAGGTAGGAGCCGAACGCGGCGGCGAGCTCCGGGTCGAGCCCGGCCGGCGTACCGTCCGCGTCCTTGAAGTCGACCGGGGCGTAGTGGAGGTCCGAGCCGATCCGCAGCTTTCCGGCGGCCCGGACGGCCTGCGGGAGCCGTTCGCGCAGAGCGCTCGAGGTCTGGGAGGCCGGGTCGGCGGTGCTGCCGCACCCGGTGAGCAGCAGCCCGCCGAGGGCAGCCACCGCGGTGCGGGAGACGGGGAGGCGGCCGGGGGCCGTCCGGGCGGGTGAGGGCATGGCGTTGACGTGCACGAGAGTGGGATCTTCCTGAGGGGGGAAGTGAACGAGGGGACCACGTCGCCGGGCTGCTGGGGTCGCGCAGAAGGCGGGCCTCGTCCGGTCGCCTCGGGGCCGGCCGCGGAGGGATGACGCGCGGCAGGTCGGGCTCAGGACCGCCACCGGGGACGGTTCCCGGATCATCGCACCCACCGCCCGACCCCGGCACTCACCGTCCGCCTGTCGGGCAGTACCGCCCGGTAGCCACCGCAGCACCCCTCCCCTCCGGCCGCCGGCCGGGCGGTGTCCACGGTGCGGAGCGGTCTTGTCCGGCCCGGGCCGGGTGGCTAGCTTGGGGCCCGCACACGGAGCGTGGGCAGGCACGCGAGGCAGGGAGCAGCACGGATGACCACGGGGTGGGCCGGGCGTACGGCCGTCGAGATCGCCGCAGCGGTGCGCGGGGGAGAGGTGAGCCCGCGTCAGGTGGTGACGGACCACCTGGACCGGATCGCCGCCGTGGACGGCCGGATCGGCGCCTTCCGCACGGTGCTCGGCGAGCGCGCCCTCCGGGAGGCCGAGGCCCTCGCCATCCGCGCGGACCTGGCCGAGCTGCCGCTCGCGGGCGTGCCGGTGGCGGTGAAGGACAACCTGGCGGTGGCGGGCGAGTCCAGCCGGAACGGTTCGGCCGCCACCCCCGACACGCCCGCCGCCACCGACCACGAGACGGTCCGGCGGCTGCGCGCGGCCGGCGCCGTGGTGATCGGTCTGACCAACGTGCCCGAGCTGTGCGTGTTCGGCACCACCGACGGAGTGCTCGGCACCACCCGCAGCCCCTGGGACCTCTCGCGCAGCGCCGGCGGTTCCTCCGGCGGCAGCGCCGCCGCCGTGGCCGCCGGGATGGTGCCGATCGCCCTCGGCAACGACGGCATGGGTTCGATCCGGATCCCGTCCGCCAACTGCGGGGTGCTCGGCCTCAAGCCGGGCCGGGAGGTGATCCCCGCCGGGCTGGGCGTGGACGGCTGGTTCGGCCTGGCGGAGAACGGCCCGATCGCGAGCAGCGCGGCCGACGCCCGGCTGATGTTCGAGGTGCTCGCCGACCGCCCCGTCACCACCGGCGCCGACCCGGGCGACTCGCAGGATCCGGCGGATCCGCTGCGGATCGCGCTCTCGATCCGCTGCCCCACCCCGGGCATCCCGGTGGCCCCCGCCTACGCCTTCGCCGTCGGCGACACCGGCCGGGTGCTCGCCGCCGCCGGCCACCGGGTGGCGCACGCCGAGGCTCCGTACCCGGCTTGGCTCGGCGCGGCCTCGGTGGCCCGTTGGCTGGCCGGCACCGCCGCCGACGCCGCCCAGCTCGACCCGGCCCGGCTGACGCCGCGCACCCGCCGCCACGCCGCGATCGGCCGGGCGGTGGCCCGGGCCGGGCTGGTCCGCCCCGGCCAGCGGGACGCCTGGCGCGCCCGGCTGGAGCGGTTCTTCGCCGACCACGACGTCCTGGTCACCCCGGCCCTGGCCCGCACCCCACCGCTCGCCGAGCCCTGGCACACCCGCAGTTGGGCCGCGAACGTGCTGAGCAACACCCGCTACGCCCCCTTCAGCCACCCGTGGAACCTCGCCGGCTGGCCCGCCCTCACCCTCCCCGGCGGCGACCACCCCACCACCACCGCCCGCATCCCGCTGGCCGTCCAACTCGTCGCCCCACCAGGCTCCGAGGACCGCCTGCTGCGCCTCGCCGCCGACCTCGAGAGCCGCCGCCCCTGGCCGCGCACCGCCCCCGACCAGCCCGCCTGAGGCCCCGTCCCCGCCGCTCCTGTCCGATCCGGCTGGCAGGCTGTCGCGTCATGGACAGGGTGACGAGCAGGGTGGCTGATCGCGTGGCGGACACCGAGGCGTTCTGGGAGCTGATCGAGGCCGCCCGGGCCGAGACGGCCGAGACGGGTGACACGGGTGACGGCGAGGCGGTGGCGGCCTGGGCGAGCGAGCTGCTGGCCGCCCGGCCGGTCGGCGAGATCCTCGCGGCCTCGCAGGCGTTGTGGGGCCTGCTGGCCGAGTCCTACCGGAGCCCGCTCTGGGCGGCCGCCTACCTGATCAACGGCGGCTGCTCGGACGACGGCTTCGACTACTTCCGCGGCTGGCTGATCACCCAGGGCCGTGCGGTCTTCCAACGCGCCGTCAGCTCCCCGGACACCCTCGCCGACCTACCGGTGGTCCGTGCCGTGGCCGAGGAGCGGGAGGAGCTCGCATGCGAATCCACCCTGGCGATCGCCTGGAACGCCCATCGCGCGGCCACCGGCGAGGAGCTGCCCGCAGGTTCGTTCACCGTCCGGTACCCGGCGCTGGACCCGGACTGGGGCTTCGACTACGACGACGGGGAGGAGATGGCGCGCCGGCTGCCCCGGTTGAGCGCGCTGTACGCTGCCTGACGCCCCGTCGGTGCGGGTCCGTTCGGCCGGCCGGGTGAACCGGTGGGTATATCGCTCGACAGGGTGTTTGCCCGCGGCCAGACTTTTCGCCATGGACGATGCGATCGGGCACCCCACCGCCGAGTGAGCGGGCAGGACGCGGCAAGTCGGTACGAGCGGGCGCTTGGTCTGCTCGCCGCCTGCGGCGAGGGCCTGCCGCCCCGGCGCGGCTTCGAGCCGGCGGCTGAGCCCACCGAGCCTGCCGAGCGCGGCGCCGCGCGGCGCGGTCCGGCAGCGGTGGCCGCCGTCCGGGCGGCGCTGAGCCCGCTCCCGGCGGAGGAGCTCGAGTTGGCGCGGCGCCTCGCCCGGCACGGGGTCGCCACCGCGCACCCGGTGGAAATCCGAAAGGCCGTCGACAGCCTTGCCGCAGACGGCGAGCTGCCGGACACGGCCCACCACCTCGCCCGCCGCCTGCTCCGCCACGGCAGGACACGGGCGGAGGTCGACATCGGCCTCGCGCTGCTCCTGCACGGCCGCGCCGATCGCGGATCCGCGGTCGGGGAGGTGGGGGTCTTGTCCGTGCTCGGACTCTGTCGGGAGTTCACCCCTCAGAAAGTGTTGGGTAAGCGGGTGACTACTCGTTCTTGAGGTCATCGGCGAGGCGGCGGGCTGCTTCGGTCTCGATGGGGCCGCGTGGTTCGACCTCCTCGCCGGCGAGGCGGGCGGCCATCAGGCGGATCATGGCGACCTTGATCATCGCTTCGGCGTGCGCGGTCTTGCGCTCGTAGTCCCGTGCCAACCGTCTGCACCGCCCCAGCCAGGAGAATGTCCGCTCGACCACCCACCTGCGGGGCAGCACCTGGAAGCCTTTCACATCCGCGTTGCGCGGCACCGCCACCACCGTCAGGTTCTCGTGCGCGGCAGCCCAGCCGACCAGACCGGCATCGATCGCGTTGACGTAGCCGCCGTCGACCCAGACCAGCCCGACCCGCGGGAACAGACCACGGATGCCGGCCAGGACCAGCTTCGCGCCCGCCCGCTCCTGGACGGACGCGGAGTGCACGACCGCCTTCAGGACCAGTCCACAGCTGTCCACCAGCAGGTGCCGCTTGCGGCCCCGGACACGCTTGCCCGCGTCGTAGCCGATCGCCTCGCCGCCCTGGTGACTGCGTACGGACTGGGAGTCCAGCACCGCCGCCGACGGCTGCGGATCCCGACCGTCCGCGACCCTCACCCGGTCACGCAACACGTCGTGGACCCGGTCCCACGTCCCGTCGGCGCTCCACGTACGAAACCATCGGTAGGCCGCGTCCCACGGCGCCAGGTCGTGCGGCACCAGCCGCCAGGCACAACCACTGACCAGGACGTACAGAACCGTGTCGACGACCAGGCGGCGAGGGAACTTCAGCGGCCGGCCGCCCCTGCGCGGATCCCGCCCCGGCAGCAGCGGCTCGATCACCGCCCACTGAGCATCCGTCAACGACGAGTCGTACGAAGGCTTGCACGAACAGACACACATACCGGTGATCCTCGCGGGCTCCTCGACCACGAAGATCACCGGCCGCACATCACACCAAGCAGTCGATCAATTACCCAACACTTTCTCAGGCGGTGGCGGTGCTCGACCGGTCGGACCGGCGGGCCGCCGCCGTGCTCTGGCTCACGGTGACGGTCCGTCGGCCCCACCGAGAACCGCTGGTGGCCGCGCTCCGGGCCGGGGACGGACCGGCCGTGCGGGCGGCGCTGCTGGCGCCCGGGTCGGTGCCGTTGGTCGGCAGCGCGGTGGAGGCCCGGCGGATCGTGGAGGCGACGCGGTTGGCGGAGTTGCTGGCGGATCGGCCCACCGATCCGGCGCTGGCCGCCGTCGCGCTGCGGCTGCTGGTTCGGATGGGGCGGGCGGGGGAGGACGGGTCGGTGCTGCGGGCCCTGCCGGAGGCGGCGGGTCTGTACGAGACGGTCATCGGGCGGGCGGGGTCGTTGCCGCCGGACGTGGCCCAGGCCGCCGCACTGCTCTCGCTCGCGCAGGACCTGAGCAGCGGGACGGGCGCCCTGCTGCCGTGGCCGCCGGGGCGTAGGGAGGGGCTGCTGCGGAGCCTGGGTGAGGCGGTGCAGCGTTGCGGTGCGGCGGAGCCGACGACGGAGTCGCGCCGCCGGGCCGAGTGGATCCGGCGGACCGGGCGGCGTCCGTTCGAGCTGGTGGGGGAGGCCGGTCGGAGCGGGTTGCGGGTCGAGGTGGTGGTGGCCGATCCGGCGTTGGGCGGGGAGGTCGAGGCGCGCCTGCTGGTGGACGGCCGTCCGGTGGTGCCCGAGCACTTCGGCGCCGGCCCGGCGCTCACGCCCGAACGCTTGCTGGACAGCGCTGCGCTGCGGGCCACGGAGGAGCCCCGGGAGGTGGTGCTCGCCGAGGCCTCCTGTGCGCCCGGGTGCTGCGGCGAGCTGCTGGTGACCATCCGGCGCGAGGGCGCGGAGGTGGTGTGGGAGCACCTGCACCGCACGATGGGCCGGCCCCGCCCCGGCGGCCCCGCCGAGTACCGCTTCTCGGCTGCCGCGTACGAGGCCGAACTGGCCCGGGCCGAGCGGGACCGGGCCTGGTCCTGGCCGGCCCGCACGGTGGCACGGCTGATCGCCGAGGGCCTGCGGGAGCGCCCCGAGCTGCTCGCCCATTGGGAGCTCGAACTCTGCTGGGCCACCACCAGCCACTCGGACCCGGACACCGCCGTGCTGATGCTCGGAAACGTCGGCAGTCGAGCCGGAGCGGACTACCCGAACCGGTACGAGTGGACCGTCCCGGACGACGGCACCCCTGCGGAGGCCCAGGCGGCCGCCGCCCTGCGCCGGCTCGGGGAGGCGGATCCGCGATGGTGAGTGGGCTGGCAGACTGGTGCCGTGTTCACTGAGACCAGGGTGCGGGTGGCGAGCGAGCCGCCGGTGGAGCTCTTCGTGGCCCGGAGCAGGAACAGCCGTCGTGAGCCTCTTCTGGTGATCCACGGTGGTCCGGACTGGGACCACACCTACTTGCGCACGCCGCTGAGCCGACTCGCCGACCGACGGATGGTCATCCTCCCGGATCTACGGGGGTGCGGCCGGTCCACGCGTGGTCTGACGGACGAGCACTACACGCCGAAGGCTGCCACCGAGGACCTCGCTGCCCTCCTCGACGCGCTGGAGGTGGAGCAAGCCGACGTGCTCGGCTTCTCGTACGGGGGCTACCTCGCGCAGCGACTGGCCCTGTCCGCGCCCGAACGGGTCCGCCGACTGATCATCGCGTCCAGCAGTGTCCTGCCCGTGCCCGAGGACGCCTTCGACCACTGGCCGGAACGGACCGAACGCCTGAAGGCGGAAGCCGCGGTCTGGTCGGACCCGAGCCTCTCGGGGATGGAGCTCACACGGGCTGCGGCGTTCGCGAGCGCGTCGGCGAACGTCTGGCGAGCCGAGGTGCTCCCCGAGTACCTCGAGGTCTTGCACGAGGTGCGCTTCTCCGGCGACTGGCTGCGCGGTTGGCAGGCCGGGACCCTGCCCAGCGCCCGGCTTCCCGACGCGCCGCGCGAGCTCGCCGCGCTTGGCATCCCGTTGCTTCTGCTGCACGGCCGTCAGGACATGACCTTCCCGGTCGAGCTGGTAGCCGCGGCGTTGGAGCGGATACCGACGGCACGGGGTGTCGTCCTGGAGGAGGCCGGCCACATGGCACACATCGACCAGCCCGCTGCCTGGCTCGATGCCCTCGAGTCGTTCCTCTCGGTGGATGCGGGCTGACCGGATGAGCTGGACTTCGGCGCGTCCGCGACCTCAGAGCACGGCCGCCCAGAAGGCCGCCTCGTAGTGCTGCATCAGCACGGCGGCGTGGTGGGCGTCGGCGGCGGAGTCGCCTGCGTCGAGGGCGGCCTGGAGGAGGGTGAGGGCGGTGGATTCGAAGTCGGGCGGGAGTTCGGCGAAGTAGTGGAAGAAGGCCGTGGCTTCGGGGGAGAGGCCGTACCGGCCGGGGAGGGCGGCGGCGAGGCGGGCGCAGTAGCCGCCCCAGAAGCCGAAGTTGGCGAGCAGGGCGAGGACGGTCTCGGCGAGGGTGCCGGACTGGGCCAGCCAGGCGAGGTAGTGGGGGTACTGCTGCGCGGCGGGCCGCGGCCGGTAGGCGGCCAGGTCGGCGGGGGAGAGGCCCACGGCTGCGGCGAAGGGCGTGAGCAGGTCGAGGGCCCGGCCTTCCCCCGCCGCGAGCCCGAGGAAGAACGCCCCGGCGGCCCCCGGCTCGGCCGCACGCACTCCCGTGACGGTCCCCAGCACGGCCGGAAGCCCCGCCGGGGCTTCGGCGAAGCGGGCGGCCAAGAAGGCGAAGCTGCGGCGGTCGCTGCGGATGATCCGGTACTCCTCGGCGGCCACCCGGGCGAGGGCGGGGACCGGGGCGGTGCCCGCCTCGACCAGCTCGACCAGGGGGTTGGTGGCGGCGGCCGGCGCGAGGTCGGTGACGGTCCGTCGGTAAAGCTCCTGTGCGCGGTCCATGTGCGGCACCTCCCGGGCTCCCGTCCACGGTAGGGGCGTCAGGGTGCGCCGGGCCCGGTGCCACGCCGGGGCTGAAGGGGCCGACGGGAGGAGCGGGTTGACGGGGAGTCGGCCGGGTCGACGCAGGTCAAGGTGATGCATGTGCATGCCATTGATTTGGTGAAACGTTGACCAAAACGCGGGAGAGAGATGGCAAAAGCCGACTGTACGGTCTGCGCATGCCTCCTCAGCTGCGCAGGCCCGCTGGCCTCCCGGTGCTCCCGTACCGCAAGCCGACGCTCGGCCGGGACTACTGGGTCTTCGACGACGTGCTCCCCAACGTGGACGAGGTGCGGGCCCGCTGCCTCGCCAAGGACGACTGGACCGAGGGGTACCCGTACAAGCCGGAGAGCTGGCCGGGGCTGCGGACCATGCCCGGGCTGGAGGCGCCCGAACTCGCCCGGGTCGAGGGCCTGGTGCGGAAGGCGACCGGCGCGCAGAAGCTCTGGGTGCAGGAGGCGCCCGGCGGGGGCGGCATCCTCAACCACAACTGCATCCAGGTGGTGGGCGAGAACGAGTGCGAGCCGCGCCCGCACACCGACTCGCGCGCGCTCTGCCGCTACGCCGCCGTGCTCTACCTGACGCCCGGCGCGCCCAAGGGCACCGGCACCAGCTTCTACCGCCAGTCGATGCCCGGCGGGATGCTCGGCGGCAACATCGTGCAGGCCCCGCACACCAATCTGGTCGAGGCGCTCGGCACCCGGTTCGTGCCGCAGGACTCCTTCACCGAGGACCTGCCGGTGGCCAACAAGTACAACCGCCTGCTGCTCTACAGCGCCAACCTGATCCACACCGCGACCGCCTACTGCGGCTCCACCCTGGAGGACAAGCGGATGACGGCCGTCTTCTTCTGGATGGCCTGACCTTTGGATGGCCTGACCTTCTTCCGGGCACCCGGACGGTTCGGCGGCGCCGAGGGCAAAGCGGACATATCGGTACGATGGCGGGCGTGTTCGCCTACCTCGCCTCGGCCGTGTTCTTCCTCCTCTTCCTCGTCGGCGTCCTGCGGGACAGACGCCGGTTCAGCAACGCCGTGCTGCTCGGGCTGACCGTCGCGCTGCTGACGATCGGTCTGCTCACCGAGCTGGACCGGGTGCCGGGGCCCTGGCTGGAGCTGGCGGTGATCCTGGTGCTGCTGGTGCCGGCGGTCGGGGTGCTGGTGCTGGCCGGGTTGCTGGTGGCCAACGGGATCGAGATGGTGCGCAGGGAGGGGCGCAGCCTGGCCAACCTGCTGTCGCTGCTCGCCGGGCTCGGCATCCTCGGGGTGGTGGGGCTGATGGTGGCGGCCGTGGCGGTGGCCTCCCGCCCGCTGGAGCTGCTGGCCGGGACGATCCTGCTGGTGGTCGGCTACCTCGCCTTCCTCTTCCTCTGCTTCGTCGGCTACGCCTTCCTGTACGGGCGGCTGCGGGTGGCCACCGACGTGGACTTCGTCGTGGTGCTCGGCGCCGGGCTGCTCGGCGGGCGCCGGGTCTCCAAGCTGCTCGCGGCCCGGCTGGACCGGGGGCGGGCGGTGCTGGAGGAGCAGCTGGCCCGGGGCGGGGCGCCGGTGCTGCTGGCCTCCGGCGGACAGGGGCCGGACGAGGAGCTGCCCGAGGCGGAGGCGATGGCCGGGTACCTGATCGACCGGGGGTTCCCGCCCGCGCTGGTGGCCCGGGAGAGCCGGTCGCGGACCACCGAGGAGAACCTGCGGTACAGCCGGGAGATCATGGAGCGGGCCAAGCCGGACTACCGCTGCGTGATCGTCACCAACAACTTCCACGCCTTCCGGGCCGCCCTGACGGCCCGCCGGCTGGGCCTGGACGGCCAGGTGATCGGTGCCCCGACCGCCGCGTACTTCTGGCCCAGCGCCACCATCCGCGAGTTCGTCGCCGTGCTGATGGAGCACAAGGTGGTCAACCTGGGGATCTGCGTGCTGCTGGCGCTGTTCGCGCTGAGCACCGCCCCCTCCTGAGCACCGCCCCCTCCTGAACAGTCCCTGAGCAGCGGGCGTCACGGTCTGCAGTCCGTCAGGTCGTCGGTGGTGCCCGCCGGGCGGCCGCAGACCCGGGTCACCTCGATCGGCTTGCCGGCGCTCTGGCGGGCCCGGAGCAGGGTGATGCCGTGGCCCGGCTGGTCGGCCAGCGGCGGGTAGCGGGTGAAGTCGACGGTGCCGGTGGCCGCGTTGGCGAGGCTGACCGCCCGCAGGCCCGCCATCACCGCCGCGATGCCGCCGAGCTGGGAGGCCCCGGCCCGGCCCGCCCCCACGTGCAGGGCCAGCGCCGCGTCGTGGCCGAGCGAGATCGCGCCGTCCGAGAAGAGGTCGTCCTGGTACGGGTCCGGGCCGGCGACCTGGAGGCCGAGGTCGGCGGCGGCCGTGCCGGCCAGGCCGGAGGGGCCGGCGGTGGCGGCCGGGTCGGTCAGCGCGACGTAGTAGACCGTGGTGCCGGGTGCCAGGTAGGCGTCCGCGCGGTGGAACCGGGCCTTGGTCAGGTCGTCCCCGGTGAGCACGGTGTGCACGCCCGCGCAGGCCGGGTCGTTGGCGAGCTGGTGCATCAGCTGGTCGAGGTCGTCGGAGCGGCCGGCCAGGTAGAGCACCGAGGCGGGCCGGGCGGGCGGGGTCGGCCGGCAGGCCGCGCGCAGGGCGTCGCCGAAGACCGGGTCCCCGTTGGCGGTCAGGTCGTAGACCAGCGGCTGGTCGGCGACGAGCGTCAGCTTGCCGTCCACGAGCAACTGCCGGCCGTACTTGGCCTGCTCCTGGCTGTACTGGTCGTCGTCCCGGCCCGACGGACGGGTGAGCACCGCCGCCGAGGTGCCGGGCCCGGTGAGGCCGAGACCGGTCAGCACCTCGGCCAGGGCGTGGGCCTCCTCCTCGTCGGTGGCGGAGAGGCCGAAGTAGTTGAGGTGCCGGCGGGCCAGGTCGGTGGCGGAGTTGCTGGTGTCCACCACGGCGAGGCCCGCCTGCTGGAGCAGGGCCACGGCCTCTTCGCTGTGCGTGGTGTCCCGGCCGAGGCCGACCACCCCGGCGATCGAACGGTCGTGGGCGGCCAGCGCCACGATCCGCCGCACCATGTCGATCTGGTGCCGCATGTCCTGCCCGGCGTTGGCCACCAGCACCCGCAGCTTCAGCGGGTCGCTCACATTGGTGCTCAGCTGGGCCAGGTACACCCCGGCCAGCTCCTTGAGGCTGTTGAGCGCGCGCGTCTCCTGGCCGTCCGAGGCGGTGAGCGAACCGGCGTACACCACCGTCACGTACCGCACGTCCGGCAGCGCCAGCACCCGGTCGTTCTCCTGCCGGATCGCGCTCTCCAGCTCGGCGAGGCCGGTCTGCGCCCCCGGCGCCTTGGGGTCGCCCTGCCCCGGCAGCGCGCCGCTCAGGCGCACCCCGCTCGGCCGGGCGAAGCCCACCCCGCCGGTGGCCACCCCGATGCACTCGGGCCGGCCGGCGGGGTCGGGGCGCCAGACGGTGTCGTGGTTGGAGCCGAGCAGCCGCCCCGCGCAGTACTCCCCGGCCAGCTGCTGGTTGCGCAGCAGCCCGCCGCAGGCGGCCAGCACCAGCACGGCCAGCACCGCCCAGCGCGACCAGAGTACCCAGGCCGTCCGGCGCACCGGCACCGGCGCGAGCGAGGTGGTGGCCTCGGCGCCCAGCTCGGCCCGGGAGAGCCGCACCGGCAGCGTCCAGGCCAGCGCGCGGCCCCCGCTCGGGGCCTGACGGACCCGCAGGTTGCTCACCCAGTTCTCGTACGGGCCGCCGCGCCGCCCGTCCTCCGCCGGCCCCGGGCCGCCCGCCTCCAGCCAGAGCGCCACGTCCGCGTGCCCGATGCCCGCCACCACCAGCAGCGGGTCCTGCTCGCTGCGGCGGCTGCGCACGTCGCTGATCGCGCCCAGCACCCGCAGCCCGCCGTTGGCCGCCCCGGCCCGGGGCAGGAAGACCACCGGCGGCACCCGGCGCTTGCGCCCGCGCAGATCCGGCGCCCAGGCCCGGTGCGCCACCCGCAGGTCCTCCAGCAGCGCCAGGGTGCGCAGCTGGAGGTGGAACTGCTGCGCCCGGTCCCGCTCCTCGGCCGGGGTGGTGTCCAGCTGCGCCTTGATGATCTCCCCGGCCACCTCGCGGGCCCGGGCCTGGGTCACGTCCCAGGACATCCGGGGCCGCCAGAGCGACCAGGCCGCCGCCTGCCGCCCGGAGGCGGCCAGGAAGGTGGTGGTGGCGAACCAGCGGCTGGCCTGGCCGAGCCAGGAGAGCGGCGCGGTGTTGCGGCGCACCCAGCCGGTCAGCAGCAGCACCAGGAAGGAGCCGAGCACCACACTGAGCACCACCTCCCAGTGCGCCTGGGTGAGCAGGGTGGTCAGCCCGGCCAGCACGAAGGCGCCGATCAGGGTGGTGGAGTTGAAGAGGGGCGAGAGTGCCTGCTGGAGCCCGGGCGTGCGGCGGGCCGGCCGCCAGTGCAGCTCGCGCAGCCGCACCAGCACCGCCTCCACCCGGTCCTCCGGCGGCAGCCCGGCCGGTTCGGCGGCGAGCACGTGGTGGGCGGCCGCCTCGATCGCGGCGACCAGCCGTGAGCGCGGGGTCGGGTATCCCCGGTACCAGGCAGGGCCCCGGCGGGCCCAGGGCCCGCGGGCGATCGCCTCCAGGGCCGCGATCGCGTTGCGGTGCGGATCGCCGTCCTCGGGCGGGACCACCAGCCGGTAGGGCAGGCCGCCGCTCTCCTGCGCCTCCTGAACGGCCGTCACCACCGCCGCGACCTCGGCGTCCAGCGCCGGGTCGGCCTCGGCCGCGTGCAGCACCACCACCGGCATCGGCAGCCGGGCCCGGGAGAACTGGTCGATCAGCCCCCGGAAGAGCGTGTCCACCTCGTACCGCGCGGTCGTGCGCACCCCGCCGACCGCCTCGCCACTCCGTGCCGAACCGAGCGCCACCGCCACCCCCGCAGGTCCGCCGCGCCGCTGCCGCGGCACCCGCGAGTGTAGAACGCCGCACCCGTTCCGCGACACGGATCCGCAGGAGTCGGGGCCGCGCTCCGCGACACGGATCGGCACAGGTCGAGGCTCCCTTGATCACGATGGTCCGGTCTGCTTTGCTGGCCCGGTTCGACGAGGGGGAGTGACAGGATCATGCGGATAGCCGACGGGCCGTCAGGCCGGGGCGGGGTCGATGCCGCCGGGACCGGCGGGTTCCTCGACCGGGGGGCCGGGACCGGGCGGGCCGAGACCGCGCTCGCGCTGGCCTTCCGCCGGATCGCGATCGCGTTGGTGCTGCTCGCGCTCGGGCTCACCCTCTCGCTCTTCCACCACCCCCGGCCGGTCTACGCGCCGCCCGTGGTGCTCGCCCTCGCGGCGGTGGCCGGCCTCGGCTGGAGCATCGCCGTACGCACCCCGGCCGCGGGCCCGGCCGCCCGCCCGAAGGATGGCCGCCTGAAGGGTGGCCGCCCGGCGGATGGCCACCCGGCGGAAGTGCCGGCCGGCCACCCGCAGCCGCCGGCCCGGCTGCCGCTGCCCCGCTCCGGGGTCGGCTGGCGGCACCGCACCTACCTCGCCACCCTGCTGCTGCTCGCCATCGCGGTGCTCGCCACGCTGCCCAGCAATGCCGAGGACGGCCGCTACCGCGCCTTCCAACGGGCCGGCGCCGCCGTCACCCAGGGCAGGATCGCCCAGCGCCCCGAGCACCAGAAGACGGTGGACCACAGCGGCGGCAAGGGCCAGCAGCGCTACCAGCACTCCACCGCCGACCTGGTGGTCGCGCTGCCCGGCCGGGACGGCCGCAGCGAACTGGTCAAGGTGCGCGGGGCCTCCGCCGACACCATCTTCAGCAGGGGCGGCACCGTCACCGTGCTGTACGCGCCCGGGGCGCCCTGGCTGGGCGGGGTGGTAGACGACTCGGAGGACCTCTCGGCCTACCTGCCGGGCCTGTTCCGGCCCCCGGCCGCGCCGGTGGCCGCGCTGCTCGGGGTGTACGGCTTCGTGATGTTCGGCTGGATCTTCACCGTGCTCAACCACCGGGGGCGGGCCAAGGCCAAGGTGGTCCGGGCCGACAGCGCCGCCGGGGCCGTCCCGGCCGTACGGGCCGAGGTGGTGGCCGCCGTCCGCGAGGACACCACCGGGCCCGGCAACCGCCCGGGCACCGCCGCCGTCAGCTCCCGCCACTGGCTCGAGCTGCGCAGCGGCGCCACCACCGTGCAGCTGGCCCTGGCCGACCCGCACTCCGGCCCCTTCCTCGCCGAGCGCCTGGCCGGCCGCCCCGGCTGGCTGGTCTCCGCCCGCCGCTGGCGGCTGATCAAGGACGAGCAGCCGCTGGCCTTCGTCACCGACGACGGCGAGGTGGTCTGGGGCGCCATCCGCGGCTACGACGCCGGCTTCGACCGCCTGTTCGGCGTGAACCGCGACGGCGGCCGCCGGTCGGAGGAGCGCGAGCCGCAGCCCACCGACGCCACCCGGCCGACCCGGCTGGCCCCCCGGGTCGTCCACCCCGGCTGGGCCACCGACGGCCTGACCGCCCTGCTGCTCGCCCTCACCCTGGTCGCCACCGCCCCCACCCTGCTCACCGCCTCCCGCCCCTTCGACCACCCGTTCAGCTACGGCGCCCCGCTGCTGGTCGCCGCGCTGGCCGGCCACGCCCTCGCCTGGCAGTACCGCACCCGCCGCCTGCGGTGGACGGTCCGCACCGCCGAGGCGTACTGACCGGCGGTCAGCGGTGCAGCAGCCGCCGGACGGCGGTCACCGGGTCGAACGGCCCGCCCACCCCGGCCGTGGACCGCCCGCGCACCAGCGGGTAGCAGGCCAGCCCGAGCAGCACGGCGGTGAGGTGCCCGACATCGGTGAAGGTGCGCCCGGTCACCACCGCCGAGCCGTAGAACAGCAGCACACCGGCAAGGTACAGGTACCGCCAGGGCGTCACGATCAGGTACACCAGCACCGCCTCGACCCCGGCCAGCGCGTAGCTCACCCCGTAGTCCAGGGTGTACCGGGCCGATTCGGGCGCGTGCCCGTGGTTGATCGCCCAGAGCAGCACGCCCTCGCTGATGAAGGTCGCGCCCACGTGCGCGATCAGCAGCACCAGCAGCCACCGGCCCGTCCCGAGCCAGCGCTCGGCGGGCACGTGGAAGAGGTTGTACAGCAGGAAGTAGAAGAACCACCCGCCGCCCGCGATCCAGAGCGCACTCGTGATCAGCACCCGGACCGGGTCCCGGCTGAGGTACTCGATGTTGGTGGACCGCTTCTCCAGCATCCAGTCGCTGAGCTCCGGCGAGACGTGCCGCGTCACCTGCGTGGTGAAGAACAGGATCGCCAGCCAGACGAAGGTCCCCGGCGCCCGCCGCACGTACCGCCAGGCCCAGGCCGCCGCCCGCCGCACCCGCAGCCCGACCGAGGGCTTCGCCACCGCCCCGGGCCCGGTCACGCCGACGCCCCTTCCGCTTCCTCCGCCGCGTGCGGGGGCGCCGCCGCCTTCACGCCGGGGCGCCGGCCGCGCAGCAGCTCGCCGGTCACGAAGGCCGTCACGGCGGCCACGATCAGCAGCGGCGTCGAATCGGCCGCCTCGCCGCCGAGCAGCGCCGCGGCGAGCACCGTACTGGTGACGGGCAGTCCGGTGATGGCGGCGCCGGCGGCGGCCAGCCCGGCGGCCAGGCCCGGCTGGATGCCGAAGCCCGGCAGGCCGCCGCAGGCCACGCCGATGGCGGCGCCGATCAGCACGGCCGGGAAGATCGGGCCACCGCGCAGGCTGCCGAGGGCCACCGACCAGCCGAGGCCCTTGAAGGCCACCAGCGCGACCAGCGCGCCCACCGACCAGGCGTGCGGATTCGCCGCGAGCGCGCCCAGGGTGGCCTGCCCGGAGAGCGCCGCCTCCTCCGGCGAGCGCCCGGTGACCAGCGCGTACGCCGCGATGCAGGCGCCGACGGCCACCGCGCAGAGCACGATCCGCGGGCCCGTGGCCCGGGCACCGGTGAAGGCCGCCACCCGGTGCCCCACCCGCTGGCCGGTCACCACCACCACGGCGACCAGCACGGCCACCGGCACGCCCCAGAGGAAGTCCCCCGGATCCGGCACCCCGCTCGGCGGCTGGGCCGGCAGGGCCAGCGCCCCGACCGACAGGCCGGTCCAGTGCCCGAACCCGGTGAAGACCAGGGCCCCGACGCCGCTGGCCAGCAGACAGGGCAGCAGCAGGACGGCCAGCTGCGGGCCGCCCAGGCCCGCCGCCTCGATCACCATCACCGCCGCCACGATCGGACTGCCGAAGATGGTGGAGATCGCGGCGGTGGACCCGGCCATCCCGAGGATCACGCCCAGCTTCGGCTGCGCGGCCCGCTTGGCCGACCGCACGGCCAGCAGCGCCAACCCGCTGCCGATCGCCATCAGCGGGGCCTCCGGACCGAGCACCGTCCCCAGTGGCAGACAGGCGAGCGCCGCCAGCACCACTCCCGGCACCTCCAGCGGCTGGGTCGGCGGCCCGCCCAGCCCCAGCACGGGGGTGTGCCCGCCGTGCCCGGGCAACCGGGTGACCACCGGAGCCAGCAGCAGCCCGGCCAGCAGCAGCGCGGGCAGCGGCCACCACCAGGGCGCCCGGTCGAAGCCGGCCGCATCCGGGAGCGACTCCCAGACCCAGTGCTGGAGTTCGTGCTCCAGCCCGACGAACCCGAAGGCCGCCAAGGACACCGGCGCCCCCACCAGCACCGACACCCCGAGCATGCCCAGGTACCCACGGCTGGTCAGCACCCGCCGCAGCTGCCCCGCCTGATCGTCCGCGCCCGCCTGCGGCTGCTGCGCACCCACACCTCGCCCCTCACCCGGCCACCGACCCCTGCCGGGTCTCCCGGCCCGAGTCTTCACCGCCCACGCCCACCCCGCACGGCGGCGCACACCCCGCATCACCCGGCCGGGCGAGTCGGGAGCCGCTGCCGGAGAGCGGGGGTCAGGAGGCGGTCGGCACGCCGAAGTCGGCGCCGGAGATCTCGGACAGCTCGGCCACGATCGCGTTCGGCGGACCACCGAGCGCCGCCAACTCGGCTCGGAGCTCGGCGGCGAGTACCCAGGCCTGCTCGTGGTGCAGGGGTGGCACCCCCTCCGGCCGACCGGATTCGTGCACGCCCAGCGCCGGGTGCCGGCGGCCGAGGAAGGGCCGCACGCTGGTGCGACCGTGCCTCATACGGCATGATCATCCGGTGATAGGTCCATCTGAGCGGCTCGGCCGCACCCCCTACGTCCTGTTCGACGTGGACGGCACGCTGATCGACGCGGTGAGCAACCAGCGTCGGGTCTGGGCGGCCTGGGCCCAGCGGTACGGGTTGGACGGGGCGGCGGTGTACGAGGTGGCGCTGCGGACGCGGCCCGCCGAGACCTTCGCCGAGGTGGCCCCCGGGCGGGATCCGCAGGAGTGCCTGGCCCTGCTGCACGAGCTCGAGGACGAGGACGTGCGGACCGGGGTCTACTCGGCCTTCGCCGGCGCGGCCGAGTTGCTGCGCGCGCTGCCGCAGGACACCTGGGCCCTGGTGACCTCGAACTACGAGCACCGCGTGCGCGGGCGGTTCGAGCGGACCGGCCTGCCGGTGCCGGGCCTGATCGTGGACGCCGCGGCCGTGGTGGAGGGCAAGCCCTCGCCCGTGCCGTACCTGCGGGCGGCCGAGTTGCTCGGTGCGGAGCCGGCCGACTGCCTGGTGATCGAGGACGCCCCGTCCGGGGTGCGGGCGGGGGCCCGGGCCGGGATGACGGTGTGGAACGTGAACACCGAGGCCCCCGTCGAGGGCTCGCACCGTCACTTCACCACCCTGGCCGCAGCCGCCCCGCACATCCTCGCCTTCGCCTCCGGACGAGCCTGAGACGGGCGAAGGACCTGAAGCAGGGGAAGGGGCTGAAGCAGAGGAAGGGGTCGAAGGGCGACCGGGCCCCGGACACGCCCGGCCACGGCCACCGACGGGCGGCAGGGCCTGACGGGCCGTAGGGTCGGGGGATGGGAGCCGTAGCAGAGTACGACCGACGGCTGTTCGGCCGACTGGCCCGCAGCCGACGCGCGGTGCCGGGGCTGCGGCGGCTGAGCCGGGCCGCCGACCACGGGGTGTTGTGGGCGGGGGTGGCCGGGGCGCTGGCGGTGAGCGGGGACCGGACGGCGCGGCGGGCGGCGCTGCGCGGGATGGGGGCGCTCGGGCTGGCCTCGGCGGCGGCGAACGTGGCCGCGAAGGCGGCGGTGCGCAGGCCCCGGCCGCTGCTGGACGAGGTGCCGCTGGTGCGGCAGCTGCTCAGGCAGCCGCTGACCTCCTCCTTCCCGTCCGGGCACGCGGCCTCGGCGGCGGCCTTCGCGACCGGGGTGGCGATCGAATCCCCGGTGCTCGGGCTGCTGGTCGCGCCGGTGGCGGCGGCCGTGGCGGCCTCCCGGGTGTACGTCGGCGTGCACTACCCGAGCGACGTGCTGGCCGGCGCCGCGCTCGGCGGCGGCCTGGCGCTGCTCACCCTGCGCTGGTGGCCGCGCCGCTCGGACGCCCCGGCGGCCGTCGCCCCGCCGGGCCTCGCGGCGCCCGCGCTGCCCGGCGGCCGGGGCCTGACCGTGGTGGTCAACCCGCACTCGGGCCAGAACGGCCTGCCCGCCCCCGTCCAGCCCGAACCGGTGGCCGACCAGCTGCGCGAACTGCTGCCGGAGGCCGAGATCCTGGTCGCCGGGCCCGAGGAGGACTTGGCCGACCTGGTGAAACGGGCCGTCGAGCAGGCCCGCGGGGCGGGCGGCGCGCTCGGCGTCTGCGGCGGCGACGGCACGGTCAACCTGGCCGCGACCGCCGCCCACCGCGCCGAGCTGCCGCTCGCGGTCTTCCCCGGCGGCACGCTCAACCACTTCGCCGCCGACCTCGGCGTGCCCGACCTGCGGGCCGCCGCCGAGGCGGTGGAGAGCGGCAGCGCCGTCGGGGTCGACCTCGCGATGGCCAACGATGGCGAGGAGCGGGCGTACTTCCTCAACACCTTCAGCATCGGGATCTACCCGGAGCTGGTCCGGGTCCGCGAACGGCACGAGAAGCGGCTCGGCAAGTGGCCCGCGCTCGCGCTGGCGCTGGCCGAGGTGCTGCGCAGCGCCGAGCCGACCCACCTGAGCGTCTCCGGGGTGCCGCGCACGCTCTGGCTGCTGTTCGCGGGCAACGGCCGGTACGAGCCCGCCGGGTTCGCGCCGACCCACCGGGGCAGCCTGGCCGACGGCCGGCTGGACATCCGCGCGGTGGACGGCAGCGCTCCGTTCGCCCGGACCAGGCTGCTGGCCGCCTTCCTGACCGGCACCCTCGGCACCAGCCGGGTCTACCGCGAGGCCCGGCTGACCACCCTCGACCTCACCGACCTGCGCGGAGTCACCGACTTCTCGGTGGACGGCGAGGTGCGGCCGGCGCCGGAGCGGCTCCGGCTTACGAAGCCGGGCCGCCCCCTCACCGTCTACCGGCCGAGCGTGGAGTGAGCGGGCTCAGTCCCGGTGCAGCCGGACCGGCAGGCTCTGGTGCCCGTTGGCGATGAACGAGGCCAGCGGCTTCAACTCCTCGCCAGGGACGGCCAGTACGATCTCCGGGAAGCGCTCGAAGAGGGTCTGGAGCGCCAACCGGGCCTCGATCCGGGCGAGTTCGGCACCCAGGCAGAAGTGCGTGCCGTAGCCGAAGGAGACGTGGTCGGCCCGGGTCTGACGGCTCGGGTCGAAGACCGCCGCGTCCGTGCCGTGCACCTGCGGATCGCGCCCGGCCGCCGCGAAGTTGACCAGGATCGCCTCGCCCTGCTCGAAGACCGCACCGGTGGCCTCGTCGTGGATCCGCTCCACGGCGAAGCGCATCGGGATGTTGGCGATCGGCCCCTGCTGGCGCAGGGTCTCCTCGACCACGTCCGCCCAGGCCACCTCGCCGGACCGGACCTTGGCCAGCTGCTCCGGGTGGGTCAGCAGGTTGACCACCGCGTGGTCGATCAGGTTGACCGTGGTCTCGTGCCCGGCGCCGATCAACAGCATAATGCTGTCGAGGAGTTCGCGCTCCTCCAGCCGGGAGCCGGTCTCGTCGTCGTGCGCCTCGATCAGGCCGGTGGTCACGTCGTCGCCGGGGTGCTCGCGCTTGGCGGCGACCAGGGCGCCGATCTGCTCGTAGAAGGCGACGGCGTGCCGGGCGGCCTCCTCCTCGGAGAGGTCGGTGGCGAAGACCCCGGTGATGGTGTCGCGGAAGGAGTCGTGCATCTCCTCGGGCACGCCGAGCATCCGGTTGACCACCAGCAGCGGCAGCCGCCAGGCGAAGTGGGCCCGCAGGTCGACCACCTCGTCCGGGTGCTTCTCCAGCTCGTCGAGGAGCTGACCGATCAGGCGCTCGATCTCGGGCACCAGGGCACGTGCCCGGCGGGCGCTGAAGGCGGCGGCGATCAGGCGGCGCAGGCGGGTGTGCTCGGAGCCGTAGGCGGTGAGGGCGTTGCGCACGTCCACCCAGATCCGCAGCGGCCAGCCCTCGGGCATCTCCTGGTTGACGTAGGCGGGCCAGTGCCGGTGGGCGTCCTTGGAGACCCGGGGGTCGGTGAGCAGCCGCTTGACGAGTCCGGCGTCGATGACGTTCCAGGCGAGGACGCCGCCGGGCAGCTCGACCCGGACGGCGGGGCCCAGCTCGCGGAGGCGGGCGGCCTCGCCGTGCAGATCCCGGGCCTCCGGGTCGAGTCGGAAGGGACAGCCGGTGGCGGTCGACGTGTTCAAGGTACTTCCCCCTGTGCAAGTGTGCGGCGGGCGACTAGCAGAGAGCTACCCGCTGAGAGCACGACGGTAGACGGTCGGTATACGACTTCGCCACCTCTGGGGCAGTCCGAGGTGCGAGAACGGGCACTATGTCAGATTGGTGCCGGTCCGGATCGTGGACAGGTCCCCTGGTCGGCAGTTCAGGGGACCTGTCGGTTCGGTGACGCTCCGTCGGGTCCGAGCGGGCCCGTGGGGCTCAGCCCTGGAGCGGTACGGCCGCCGGCCGGGCGCAGCTGCTCGCCACGGTCACGGCGCGGCCGGTGGCGGCGGCGGTCAGCAGGCTCTCCATGGTGTCGAGCACGTGGTAGGCGAGCTCGCCGCCCGCCCGGTGCGGCTCGCCGGCCGCCAGCGCCTCGGCGAGGTCGAGCAGGCCGCAGCCGCGCCCGGCTCCCCGGTGGCCGGCCAGCACGGGGACGCTCTCCCAGCCGGGCTCGCCCGCGCGGCGCAGCCCGACCGGGCCCTCGAAGTCGTTCGGGTCGGGCACCGAGAGGGAGCCCGCGCTGCCGTAGAGCTCGATGTGCGGCAGCCGGCCGCCCCACACGTCGAAGCTCATCAGCAGGGTGGAGAGCGCGCCGCTCTCGTGCTCCAGCACCCCGGTGACGTGGGTGTCCACCTCGACCGGGAAGGTGGTGCCGGCGCGCGGGCCGGTGGCGATCGTCCGCCGCTCGGTCGGCCGGGCGGCCAGGCCGGTGACCCGGCGGACCGGGCCGAGCAGGGTGACCAGGGCGGTCAGGTGGTACGGGCCCATGTCGAAGAGCGGTCCGCCGCCGGGCCGGTAGTAGAACTCCGGGTCCGGGTGCCAGAGTTCGTGGCCGGGGGTGACCATGAAGGCGGTGGCGGCCACCGGCCGGCCGATCGCGCCGGAGTCGAGCACGGCCCGGGCCGTCTGCAGGCCGGTGCCGAGCACGGTGTCGGGCGCGCAGCCGACCCGCAGGCCCGCCCGTTCGGCGGCGGTGAGCAGCCGGCGGGCCTCGGCGGTGGTGGCGGCGAGCGGCTTCTCGCCGTAGACGTGCTTGCCGCCGGCGATCGCGGCCAGCGCCACCTCGGCGTGCGCGGCCGGCACGGTCAGGTTGAGCACCAGGTCGACGTCCTCGGCCGCGCAGGCCTCGGCGGGCGTCTCGGCCCGCGCCCCGGGCAGCTCGGCCACCGCCTGCCGGGCCCGGCCCCGGTCCAGGTCGGCCACGGCCACCACCCGCACCTCGGGCCGCCCGCGCAGCGTGCGCAGGTAGGCACCGCTGATCTTCCCGGCCCCGACCACGGCCACCCGGAGCGGGCCCCGGTCTGCCGCCATGGCGAGCCGCCCCCGGCCTGTCGTCGGCTGCCCGGTCATCGGGTCGCCCACACCAGCCCCTGGCGGATCGTGGTGGCCACCTCGGGCACCACCAGGTCGGCCGGCCGGTGGCCGATGGTGGTGACGAACACCCTCCCGGCACCCCAGGTCTGGGTCCAGGTGACCGGGACGAGGGCGCCCGCGAGGGCGGGTTGGTCCGGGTCGGCGGTGAACTCGCTGACGGCCAGCACCTCGATGCCGGGCGCGAGGTGGACGTAGTACTGCTCGGTGGTCACCCGGTAGGGCCCGATCCCGGCGGTGGCCGGGTGGACGGCCCCGGCGGGGGTGGGCCGCACCTCGTAGGTGACGAACTCCGCTGGGTGGTAGACGAATTGTCCACCCGTCATGAGCTGGTAGTCGGTGTCCTCACGGAAGGCGTCGACGATCCCGCCGTGCCAGCCGGCGAAGCCGGTGCCCCGGCGGACGGCCGTGCGCAGGCCCGCCGACTGGCCGTCGGTGAGCCGCCCCATCGTCCAGCACTGCACCACGAGGTCGGTGGCCTCGAGGAGTTCGGTGTCGAGGTAGCTGTCCAGGCTCCCCGACACGGTCACGTCGTACCCGGCCCCGCCCAGCAGTTCGGCGCACCACTCGGCGGCGGCGACGGGGGAGTGCCCCTCCCAGCCACCACGCACGATCAGCGCCCTCGGACCCCTCGCCATCCACGCCTCCGCCCTCGCAGCCGTCCCCCGGCCGCGCCCGCCGCACCTCAGGGGCTACCGTAGCAGTATGTGCAATGTCACACATCACAAATGCCGGGGTCGGCCGAACCGAACCGCCGGTGGGACTCCTGGGCCTGGGCGAGACGCCGCAGGCTGAGCAGCACCGGCTCGTACAGCACGGTGAGCGCCACGGCGGCCTCCACCTTCTCCAGGGGCGAGTCGTACGGGTCGAGCGAGTCGAGGTCGTGCTCGGCCAGCCGGACGGCGGCCCGGGCGTAGGGCAGCAGGTGGGCGAGGTCGTGCGGGTAGCCGAGCCGGGCCAGGGTGGCCAGGGCGGCCAGCAGATTCCGGTAGGCCGAGGGTGGCAGAGCCTCCTTGTGCCAGCCCAACTGCCCGACCAAAAGCTGGAGTTCGACCTCGGCCCGGGCCACGTCCGGATCGTCGGCGGCCGGCTCGGGGCCGGGCGGCAGGGCGCCCATGGCCAGGCCGAGCCGGCTGTTCTGGTCGAGCTCCTCGTTCTGGAGGGCGGTGATCACCTCGCGGGCGGTGGCCACCGGCATCCGCCCGATCTGGATCAGGGCCCGGATCAGCCGCAGGCGCCGCAGGTGCTCCTCGCCGTACTCAGCCTGACGGGTGCTCACCAGCGCCCCCGGCTGCAGCAGTTGCTCGCGCAGGTAGTACTTGATGGTCGCGGGGGAGACCCCGCTGCGCTCGCTCAGTTCGGCCAGTCGCATTCCTCTTGCGCCTTTCATTGGATAGCGGCACTATCTTACTGACGGGAGCGGCGGGCGGCGAGCGCGCCCCCGCTCGGAGCACGCCACACCTCCACGGGGAGAGCGCCATGGCGACACTGATACCCGGACGCGTCACCGCCGCCCACGAGGGCGACATCGTCGTGTTCCACATCGGCATGCGGTTCAACAACTTCCGTGCGGTGCGCAGCTGGTGGCCGGTCTTCACCGCCATGCCGCGGATGCTCGCCGAGCTGGAGAAGCACCCGGCGGCCGGAATGCTCGGCTACCGCACCCAGCTCAGCCCGCCGCGCGGCCTGGAGATCGTCCAGTACTGGGAGTCCCGGGAGAAGCTGCTGGCCTTCGCGGCCGCCACCGACCGCACGCACCGCCCGGCCTGGGCTGCCTTCAACCGGGCCGTCCACCAGGGTCACGGCAAGGTCGGCATCTACCACGAGACCTTCCTGGTCCCGGCCGGCAACTTCGAGACCATCTACTACGAGATGCCCGCCCACGGCCTGGCCGCCGCCACCGGCCACCTCCCGGTGGGCCGGCGCGGCGAGTCGGCGGCCGAGCGGCTGGACCGCCGGGAGGAGCAGCGGGCGAGCTGACGGGGGTGCCCACCCGCTACCGGGGACGCCCTCGGGGCTCCGAGGACGTCCCCCTTTTCGCTGGATGCTCAGGCGGGCTGCCAGAGCTCGACCCGGTTGCCCTCGGGATCGACCACCCAGCCGAACCGTCCGATCCCCGGGAACTCCTGTGGCTCCCCGGCGAGTTCGGCGCCCTTGGCCCGCAGCTGGGCCAGCATCGCGTCCAGGTCGCGGACCCGGAAGTTGAGCATGCTCTGCTGGGCGGGGGAGCCGAAGTAGTCCGTGCCGGACTCGAAGGCGGCGAACACCGTCGGCCCGGCCGCCGGCTGCCAGAGACCGTTCTCGTCGGTGTCCAGCCCCAGGCAGTCCCGGTACCAGGCGCTCAGCGCCGCCGGATCCGCCGCCCGCAGGAAGTACCCACCGATGCCAAGCACTCGTTCCATGCGGTCATCCTGCCAGCCCGGCCGCCCGGCGCGCGGTCAGACCGCGCCGAGGTACGCCGACCGGGAGAGCCCGTAGACCGTGCAGGGCCGCGCCAGCACCTCGTCCTCGCGCAGCCGGTCGAAGCCGAGCCGCCGGGCGACGGCCACCGAGCTCTCGTTCCCGTGGTGGATCATCGCCGTGATCAGGTCGAGCCCGAGCGTCTCGAACCCCCACTCGAGCATGCCCCGCGCCGCCTCCGTCGCGTACCCGCGCCCCCAGTGCTCGCTCGCCAGCGTCCACCCCAGCTCGGTCTCGCCGTAATCCGCCCACCAGTTGAGCCCGCAGCGCCCGATCCGCTCCCCGGTGGCCACCAGCTCGATCGCACAGAGCCCGTGCCCGCGCTCGGCCCACTGCCCCTCGATCAACGCCAACCGCTCCGCGGCCCGCTCCAAGGTGTAGGCCCCCACGAACCGGTTCACCTCCGGATCCGCGTGCAAGCCCACCCACCACTCGGCATCCGCCACCCCGAGCGGCCGCAACCGCAACCGCTCGGTCTCCACCACCACCGCAGCACCCAGTCCGTCGATCATGCCGCCACCCTACGACCACGCCCCCGAACCACCGGGCGGCGGCCCCGCTCGAACGGCTGGCCTCCCGGCCGTCGTCGACCAGCTACCACTGTCGTTGGCTGAGGTCATGCGTCCGGAGAGGTGGACATCGGCCCCGGTGAAGAGGGATGACTGGATCGACCATCTGCGGCGCACCGAGGCCCACGGCGGGTTCCGCGTCGAATGCCCTGGCTCACTGTCGGCGATCTACCGGCCGGCGCCCGATCGGCTTCAACTCCCTTCCGGTGACTGCCTCTTGATCGACGGCTCGCCCGTCAATCCGCCTGCCGCCCGTGCGCTCGGGCTGGCCGCGATCGACCACCACGAGGCCCCTTCCACGGTGCTGATCCTGGAAAACCTCTTGCGCACCGGGGAAAGGCCCGGGATACGATCATCCCGATGACTACTCAATCTCTCCGTGGATTGGGGGCTCCGTCCGCGCAAGGTGAGTGCTGATGCATCCTCACCTCCCGGACGGCGACCCTCACCTCTCCCGCTGGCTGCGCGTGCGCGAGTTCGCCGTGCCGCCCACCATGATCGAGACAGCGACGGCCCGGCGGCTCGCCGGTGACTGGGGCGGTGCCTGCGCCGCAGCCCGCTTCGACCTCGATCTCGACCTGCGTACGGTGGCCCGCGAGCACGGGCGGCAGCTCGCTGCCCAAGTCCGCAGCGACCTGAGGGTGTTGGCGCCCGACCTGCTGCGCTGGCACCTGCCCAGAACGGCCCCGGACGGACGGCTGCGCCCCGGCCTCAGCATCTCGCTGGCCAGGTACCAGCTGGCCGAACGCCCCCGTGGCCGACCCGAGTCGGCGTACCTGGTCGCGCGGACCCCGCCCGCCTGGGCGGACGCCGGCCAGCGGGTCAGCCTCGCGCTGCGCACCCCTGACTCGGCCCGGCAACGGTTCGGCCGCTACCCGCACCCCAAGCCCAGCCGGCGCTTCCGCCTGGACCTGCACCGCCATCTCTGGGACGCCGGCAGGTCGGGCGAACTTGCCTCCAGAGCAGGGGTGTTGGAGCCAGCAGAGAACTGTGGCCTGCCACCTGGGCTGGCCGTGGACCGGTGGGCCGAGGAGGCGGCGCTGCTGCTGAGCGCCGAGGGCCGGACGGACGGCACCGTCGCCGTCCGGCTCGGCACGCGCAGCCACCTCACCCTCCGGCACGGGCAGATCCAGCCCGGGGTCGAACCCGGCGCCGCACCCGTCCTGCCGGAGGCCGCCACCTGGCGGCTGCCCGATCTGGACCTGCTCCACCACGGCCTGATCCGCCCCGACCGCCTCCACCCGCTGGTGGCCGCCGCCCTCTGCCCGGATCGTTCGGCGCCCGGCACGGCGCACCCGTCCGACCGACCCGCCGCCTGGCTGGTCGAGTGCCGGGGCGCGACCCACCGGATCGACCTGGTGGACGGCGCCCTGGCCGTCCTCGACCACGCGCCGGAGGAGCTCCACCGGGAGGAGTTGCTGCTCGCCCTCGGCGGCCCGCCGCTGCCCTGCCTCCAGGCGATCGACCAGGCGCACCGCCACCCCGAGGACCTGGACGCCGTCCGCGCCCGCCTCGACCACGGGGATGCCGCCGGTGCCCTCGCCCTGGTGGAGACCCTGCTCGGCCCGGCGGCCGTGCTGCGCGCGGGCCCGCTCCGGGACGAGCTCGACACCGCCGTCCACCGCAAGCTCGTCCACGGCCTCTTCCGCGCCGGCCTCACCAGCCACACCCCGTACCAGGTCTGCCCGCGCACCCTGCGCCGCCCGAGCCGCCGCACCCCGCGCGGCTGACCGCCCCCGCGCACGACACCCCCGCGCCGTAGCGGCCCGGCCCCGCCGAGGGCTCCGCACCCATGCCCGCGAACCCCAGGCCAACGTGCCCCCGAACCCCGAAGGTGATCACCCATGCCCAAGCACAGCTCCACCCAACTCGAGCTGGCCGACGAACTGTTGACGCTCCTGCGAGCCGCCGGCACCGAACCCCGGGCCGACATCCAGCTGGAGGCGCTGACCCTGGCCGTCGCCGCCGACCTGCCCGTGCTGCTGCGGGGCGAGCCCGGCATCGGCAAGACCGCCGCGCTCAACCAGCTCGCCGAGGCCCTCGGCCTGCCGCTCACCACCGTGATCGCCAGCGTGCACGAACCCTCCGACTTCTCCGGCCTGCCCGTGATCGGCGAGGACCCGGCCCAGCAGGGCGTCCCGCTCGCTCCGCCGGACTGGGCCGTCCGCCTGGTCCGGGCCGGGCGCGGCCTGCTGTTCCTGGACGAGCTCTCCACCGCCCCACCGGCCGTGCAGGCGGCCCTGCTGCGGCTGGTGCTCGAACGCCGGATCGGCGCGCTGCAACTGCCCCCGGGCGTCAGGATCGTGGCGGCAGCCAACCCGCGCGCCTCGGCCGCGGACGGCTGGGAGTTGAGCCCGCCGCTGGCCAACCGGTTCGTCCACCTGCCCTGGGTGCACGACCCCGAGGTGGTGGTCCGCGGCCTCGGCGGCACCTGGCCCAAGGCCGTGCTGCCCCGGCTCGACCCCGACCGGCTGACGGAGGCGGTCGCCCACGCCCGCCGCGGCGTGTGCGGGCTGCTCACCGCCCGCCCCACCCTGGTGCACCGCCTGCCCGAGAACGAGACCCGCCGGGGCGGCCCCTGGCCGTCGCCCCGCAGCTGGGAGATGACGCTCCGGCTGACCGCCTTCGCCGAGGCCGCCGGGGCCGGCCGGGACGTGCTCTCCCTGCTGGTCCGGGGGACGGTCGGCGACGGGCCCGGCCTGGAGTACCTCAGCCACCTGGACCGGATGGACCTGCCCGACCCGGAGACCCTGCTCGCGGACCCGGCCGCCGCCGTGCTGCCCGAGCGCGGTGACCTGCAGCAGACCGCCCTGGACGGCGTGGTGGCCGCCGTCCGGAACCGGCTGGACGAGCAGCGCTGGGACGCGGCCTGGGCCCTGCTGGCCCGCGCCGCCGCCACCGGAGCCCCGGACGTGGTGGTCGTGCCCGCCACCACCCTGGCCAGCCTGCGCAAGCCGCACTGGACCGTCCCGCCCGTGATCGAGCAGCTCGCCGGGGCCGTCACCCTCTCCCTCGAGGCCGACCGGGCGGCCACCCGGGTGGCCGCCGCCGAGGCGGGCAGGGCCGCCGAAACCGCCCGCGCGGCCGAGGCCGCCCGCCTCGCGGGGTTCGCCCGATGACCCCACCCAGCAGCCTCCGTCCCCGACCCCTGCCCGCACCACCCCCGCGCCGCCCGACCGCCCCCGGTACCGTCCCCGCCCCGGGCACCGGTGCACCAAAGGTCCCGCCGCCCACCGACATCCTGCACCCGGGTGACCGGGCCAAGCTCCTCGCCGCCCGCCTCCAGGCGGCCCGGGCCCGGCCCTACCTCGCCACCGCGCTGTTCGCCCTGCACCTGGTGGAGTCCAGCCGCGTCCCCACCATGGCCGTGGACCGCTACTGGCGCTGCTACGCCTCCCCGCTGTTCGTCGCGCAGCGGTCGGTGGAGGAGCTGGCGGCGATCTGGGTGCACGAGGTCTCGCACCTGCTCCGCGACCACCACGGCCGCAGCGACCGCTACGCCCGCTCGCGCGGGCTGAGCGGCCCGGGCGAGCGGCTGCGGATGAACATCGCCGCCGACTGCGAGATCAACGACGACGTGTACGGCGACGGGCTGGCCGAGCCCGCCGACATCGTGCTGCCGGGCCAGCTCGGGCTGGCCGAGGACCGGTTGATGGAGGAGTACCTCGACCGGTTCGGGCTCGGCCGGTTCACCGACCGCTTCGCCTGGCTGGACTGCGGGAGCGGCGCCGACGGCGTGGAGCGGGAGTGGGAGCTCGGACCGCACGGCGCCCACGGGCTGAGCGAGCAGGAGCGGGACGCGGTGCGGTTCCGGGTGGCCGAGGGCATCACCGGCCGGCCGGGCAGCGCGCCGAGCGGGTGGCGGCGGTGGGCGGAGGAGGCGTTCCACCCGCCGCAGCCCTGGCGGGAGCTGCTGGGCGCGGCCGTCCGCTCGGCGGCGGCCGGCCAGGGGGCGGGGGAGGACTACAGCTACGGCCGCCCGTCCCGGCGGGCCGCCGGGATCCCCGGGGTGGTGCTGCCGAGCCTGCGGCGGCGGCCGCCCAGGGTGGCGGTGGTGATCGACACCTCCGGGTCGGTCAGCGACGCCGAGCTGGGCAGCGCGCTGCTCGAGGTGGCCGCGATCTCCCGGGCGGTCGGCGGGGCCCGCGACCGGGTGACGGTGATCCCGTGCGACGCGGCCGCCCCGGCCGTCCACGCGCTCTGCCGGGCCGAGGGCATCCCGCTGGTCGGCGGGGGCGGCACCGACCTGCGGGCCGGCTTCCGCCGGGCCCTGCGCGGCAACCCCCGCCCGGACGTGGTGGTCGCGCTGACCGACGGCCAGACCCCCTGGCCCGCCGAGCGGCCGCCCTGCCGGACGGTGGTCGGCCTCTTCCCCCGCCCGATCGCCTACACCGAGCAGGACCCGGACTACGTCCCGGACCGGCCGCCCGGCTGGGCCCGGGTGGTGGAGATCGACGGCAGGTGATCACACCGGAAAGCTCTTCAAACCGGAACCGGATCCCGCTACGTTCGAGGAGGGATCACCATGACCCGGGGAGTCAGCACATGCAGCAACACACCGCCGTGATCGGCCTCGGCGCGATGGGCGCCGCCGTCGCGCGGCGCCTGCTGGACCAGGGCCACCGGGTCACGGTCTGGAACCGCACCGCCGCCCGCGCCACCGCCCTGGTCGAGGCGGGCGCCGTCCTCGCGCCCACCCCCGCCGAGGCGGGCCGCGGCGCGGCGGCGGTGATCGTGGCGGTCACCGACCCGGCCGCGCTGCGCGAGGTCACCGAGGGCCCCGAGGGGCTCGCGGCCGGGGTCGCCCCGGGCACCGTGGTGCTTCAGCTCTCCACCGTCTCGCCCGCCGCCGTGGCCAGCCTCGCCGAGGTGCTCCCGCCCGGCGCCGAGCTGCTGGACGCCCCGGTGCTCGGCAGCGGCGCCGAGGCGGCCACCGGCAAGCTGCGGCTGCTGGTCGGCGGGCCGGCCGAGACGTACGCCCGCAGCCTGCCGCTGCTCGCAGTGCTCGGCACGCCCCTGCACACCGGCCCGCTCGGCACCGGGACGGCCGCCAAGCTGGTGGCCAACAACGCGATGTTCGGCGTGCTCGGCCTGCTCGGCGAGTCGCTCGCCCTGGGCAGCGCGCTCGGCCTGCCGCCGGAGGCACTGTACGAGGTGCTGGCCGTCACCCCGCTGGCCGAACAGGCCGCCCGCCGCCGCCCGGCGATCGAGGCCGGCACGTACCCGCCCCGGTTCGCCCTCCCGCTGGCCCGCAAAGACGCCGACCTGGTGGCCGAGGCCGCCGGTGCGGCCGGCCTCGGCCTGCCGCTCACCGAGACCACCCGGGCCTGGCTGGCCACCGCCGAGGCGGCCGGCCACGCCGACCGGGACTACACCGCCGTCCTGGCCCACATCATCCACAGCACCTCGGAGGCCCGCCCGTGACCGTCGTCATCGCCCACCTGAGCGACACCCACCTCGACGGCGGCCCGCGCAGCGCCGAGCGCACCCGGGCGGTGCTGCGCTACCTGGACGGCCTCCCGTACGACCTCGACCTGGTGCTGGTCACCGGGGACGTGGCCGACCACGCCACCCCCGAGGAGTACGCGCAGGCGCGCGAGCTGCTCGCCTCCCGGCACCCGGTGCTGATCGGCCCGGGCAACCACGACGGGCGGGCCGCCTTCCGCCGCCACCTGCTCGGGCTGCCGGAGTCGTCGGCGCCGGTCGACCAGGTGCACCGGGGGGAGGGGTTCGTGCTGGCGCTCTGCGACTCCTCGGTGCCCGGGCGCCACGAGGGCCGGCTGGAGCCGGCGACGGTGGACTGGCTGGCCGGGGTGCTGGCCGAGACGCCCGCCGAGCTACCGGTGCTGGTCGCCTTCCACCACCCGCCGGTGGAGCTGCACACCCCGTACGTGGACCCGATCCGCCTGCTCGACCCGGAGCCGCTGGCCGCACTGGCCACTCGCCACCCCAATCTGGTGGCCTTCCTCTGCGGCCACGCCCACACCGCCGCGGCCACCACCTTCGCGGGCCGCCCGCTGCTGGTCGCACCCGGCGTGGTCAGCACCCTGCGGCTGCCCTGGGAGCCGCAGGAGGGCCCGGAGCACCACGTCCACCTCGACCTGCCGCCGGCCGTCGCCTTCCACCTGCTGGAGCCCGACGGCCGCCTCACCACCCACTTCCGGGCGGTGCCGGTGCCCGGCTCCTGAGGTGCCGTCGGCGGAGCGGCGTGTTTGCCTGCTGATGGGCGCAGAGCCGGGCGGCCGGCCCCGAGGAGGCCACCCGGCACCCGCCCCGCCGCAGGGCCCCGGCACGCCGAAGGAGCGCCATGAACGCCACCCCGTCCGGCCGCACTCCCGCCGGAGCGACCGCCTCGGCGGCCGCCCCGGGCGCCGAGCAGGAGCGGGCCGCCGAGCGCCGCCGGATGCGGGCCCTGGCGGTCTGCCTGCTGGTCGGCTTCATGAGCCTGCTCGACGTGTCGATCGTCAACGTCGCGCTGCCCTCGATCGAGCAGGGCCTCGGGGCCAGCGAGGCCGACCTGGCCTGGGTGGTCTCCGGCTACGCGCTCACCTTCGGCCTCACCCTGGTGCCCGCCGGGGTGCTGGGCGACCTCTGGGGCCGCCGGACGGCCTTCCTGACCGGCCTGGCGCTCTTCACCGTCGCCTCGGCGGCCTGCGGCCTGGCACCCACCGCGCTGACCCTGGTGATCGCCCGGCTGGTCCAAGGCGCGGCCAGCGGTCTGCTCGGGCCGCAGATCTCCGGGCTGATCCAGGAGATGTTCACCGGCCCGGCCCGGGCCCGCGCCTTCGGGTACTTCGGCACCACCGTCGGCATCGCCACCGCCGCCGGCCCGCTGGCGGGCGGCCTGCTGATCAACGCCGCCGGGGCCTCGGACGGCTGGCGCTGGGTGTTCTTCGTCAACCTCCCGATCGGGGTGGTGGCTTTCCTGCTGGCCCTGCGGCTGATCCCGCACAGCGGCCGGCGGCTGGCCGCCGCCGAGGGCGCCCGGGGCCGGATCGACTGGGTCGGGGTGCTGCTGCTCGGCGCCGGGCTGCTGGCGATCCTGCTGCCGATGGTGCAGGAGCAGCAGTGGAAGAGCGCGGCCAAGTGGTGGCTGATCCCGCTGGGGGTGCTGTTCCTGGCCGGCTTCGCGCTCTGGGAGCGGGGCCGGGCGCTGCCGCTGGTGGACCTCTCGCTGTTCTCGATCCGCTGCTACCGGTACGGCGCGCTGCTGGGGATGCTCTACTTCGCGGGGTTCACCACGATCTTCTTCATCTTCACCCTCTACCTCCAGCGCGGCCTCGGCTACAGCGCCCTGGAGGCGGGGGCCGCGATCACCCCGTTCGCGCTCGGCTCGGCCGTCTCGGCCGCCTTCGGCGGGCGGCTGGTCAGCGAGCACGGCCGCACCGTGGTGATCGTCGGGTTGGTCGGGGTGATCGCCGGCACCGGCCTGTCCGCGCTGGCCGTGCACCTGGTGCCCGGTCAGAACGCCGCGTACGCCACCGCCGCGCCCCTGCTGCTGGCGGGAGTCGGCTCGGGCCTGGTGATCGCGCCCAACCTCAGCCTGGCGCTCTCCCGGGTGCCGATCGAGCGGGCCGGCACGGCCGGCGGCGTCATCCAGACGGCCCAACGGCTGGGCACCGCCACCGGGGTGGCCTGCGTCAGCGCCGTCTTCTTCGCCCACCTGGCCGACACCGGCAGCTGGTCCGGCGCGTTCCAGCTGGGCGTCCTGGTGGCGATCGCCTTCGAACTCTGCGCGCTGGTCTGCGCCGTGGCCGACGCCCGCAGCCGCGACCGGAACTGAGCCCGCGCGGGCCCGGTCCCGGTCGCGGGGTGCTCAGCGGTACTCGTCGTGCCCGGCGTCGCCCAGGTCGTCGAGGACGGCGTAGCCGACCGCCTCGTTCAGGGTCTCGTCCGGGCCGCCGTCGTCGAGCACGGCGGCCGCGTCCCGGTCGGCGTCGGTGAGGTGCACGGCGGCCTCCTCGGCGCTGGCCGCGCCGCCGTCCGGGCCCAGGTCGAAGCCGATGGTGTCGGAGGAGTCCCGGACGAGCCGGCCGGCCCGGGGAGAGGGCCCGTCCGCCCAGCGGTCGTCCACCGACTCCGCGGGCTCGTCCGGCTCCTCCTCGGCCAGCAGCTGGTCCAGCGACTCGCCCCGGCGGGCCTCCGCGGCCGTGGTGCCGAAGGCGAGCGAGGCCCGGTAGCGGTTGGCGGTGACGATCCCGGTGTCCAGCGGATCGTCGTCCAGCCGGTCGGTGAGCAGGGAGTCGGACGGCTCCAACACGCCGTCGTCCTCGGCCGGGGGCGCGTCCTGGTCGTCCCAGTCAGTCATGTCGGGCACCTCCGGGTGCGAGTCGGTCGCGGACGGCGGGGGCGGCCCCGCAGGTCACCCCACGGGCGCGCGCCAGTACCGGCCCGCAGCCCCATCGTTCGCACTCCCCGGCGCCGCCGCAACTGAGCGTGACGCCCGCGCCCGCCCGTTCGCCCGATCGACCGGGGTTGACCAGCGAAGATCACGCAGAGCGAAGGCCGACCGGCCGACCCCCTTGGCCCAGCCGGGTGGAGCCGGCTCGGCCGGTTGTCGGTGGTGGCTGCCAAGCTGACGCCATGGACGAGGAACAGCTCAGGAGAGGCCGCGTCTACGGCGCCGACCACGACAGCGCCGACCCGGGCCCGCAGCCGGGCCACAGCTACCGTGAGCTGGTGGCCGGCCCGCTGGACGGCCTGCTGCTGGACGTGACCGGCTGGCCGGCGCAGGACTTGGCCGACGGCGCCGCCCTGGCCACCGAGATCGGCGCCTACGGCTTCGGCGGCCGGGCCTGCTACGCCCCGCGCCCGGGCGACGCCCGCCACTGGGACTGGACGGGCGACACCGCGGGCTGACCAGGGCTCACCCCCTGGCGGCCTCAGACGCTGCTGCGTAGCGGCTCCCGCGGCTGCCCGACGGCCCGCACCACGCGGTCCGCCCGGGTCTGGCGGACGAGCGCGGCGGCGGCGCCCGGCCAGTGCGGGTGGGTGAAGGAGAAGCCGGCCGCCAGCAGCCGCCCGGGCGTCACCCGGCGGCTCTTCAGGAGCAGTTCGGTGTCCGAGCGGGCGGCCAGCGCGCCGAGCTCGGCCATCCAGCGGGTGGCCGGCAGGCCGAACGGCACGCCCGCCGCGTGCCGCAGCTCGCGGACGAACTCGCGGTAGGGCAGGGGAGCGGGGGCGGCCAGGTTGACCGGGCCGGTGAGCTCGGGGTGCTCGACCAGGAAGTCGAGGGCGCGGACGAAGTCCTCGCCGTGGATCCAGGACATGTACTGCCGACCGCCCGCCACCGGCCCGCCCAGGCCCAGCCGGGTGAGCCGCAGCAGCGCCTCGAAGGCCCCGCCCGGCTCGTGGCTCATCACCATCGAGGTGCGCAGCGCCACCTTGCGGGTGTACGGGGTGTCGGCCAGCTGCTGGGTGCGCTCCCAGGCCCGGGCCAGCCCGACGCTGCTCGACCAGTACGAGGGCACGTCCGGCTCGGCGCCGCCCAGCAGGCCGGTGTCCTCGTCGTTGGGGGCGTCGAAGCGGTGGGCGTAGATGGTCGCGGTGCTCATCTGGAGCCAGAGCTTCGGCGGCCGGTCGGCGATCGCGATCGCCCGGCCGATCGCCTCGGTGGAGTGGATCCGGGAGTCCCACATCTCCTGGACGTTGGCCTGGTTGTAGCGGCAGTTGACGCTGCGCCCGGCCAGGTTGACCACCAGGTCGCTGCCGTCCACGGTCTCCAGCCAGCGCCCGGGCCCGCGCCCGTTCCAGCCCACCTCGTTGGGCCGCACCGGCTGCCTGGTCAGCACGGTCACCTGGTGACCGGCGGCCGTCCAGGCCCGTTCGAGCAGCCTGCCCACATGCCCGGTGCCCCCGGGCAGCACGATCTTCATGCCCACTTCCCCCGTTCTCGGTGGCCACAGCCTACCTAGAATTGAACGCGTTCAAAACCGCCCCGACCCAGTCGGACCCGGCCCGGAAACGCCCCGGGGCGGCCCCTCCAGGAGGGACCGCCCCGGACTTCACTCACCAAGACTCACCAGAAGTCCGGAAGGTTGTACCGGTAGGTGTTGGTGGAGTGCCAGTGGTGGTTGCCGTCCACCCAGGCGGCCACCCCGCGCAGGAAGCGGAACACGCTCGGCACCGGGCAGGAGGCGGCCAGCGCGGCCGCGGCCGCCTCGAAGTCGTGCATCAGGTCGTTGTGGACCTCGATCGCCTTCAGGTACGCCTCGCGCTCGCCCAGCTGCTCCTGCTCGGCCAGCACCACCGGCAGGTTGAGGTGCTTGCCGGGGCTGGCGAGCTCCTTGGTGTACGAGTACAGGTCGTTGACGATGGTGGTGGCGTTGGAACCGAGCGCGATCACCCGCTGCATGGCCGGCAGGGCGTGCAGGTCGGCGGGCAGCTCGTAGCCGCCGACGGTGTCGGTGATGGTCGGGCAGGGGCGGAAGTTGTTGAACTGGCGCATCGCCAGGTACTCCCAGACCTTCGGCACGTACTCGGTCTGGCTCCAGGCCGCCTCGGCCAGGTAGCCCAGGTGGAGCCGGGCCATGTCGTGCCGGAAGCGGTCGGTCTGCGAGGGGGTGGCCGCCTTGCTGAAGTAGTCCATCGCCGAGCGGTAGGCCCGGCGCGGGGCGTCCTCGTGCAGCGACTCCTGCCAGTCCGGGTGGTACTGACCGGTGGTGTGCAGCGGGTCGAGCGTGGTGTGCGCCATCAGCAGGCGCCCGCCGAGCCCGATCGGGGAGCCGCCGTGGTCCTCGCAGTAGCAGTCGTCCACCACGTTCTCGGCCGCCATCAGGCGGGTGGCGAGCATCAGGTGGTCGACCGAGGGCGCGTCCGGGTGGCAGGCCACCATGTACCGCCCCAGCGAGAAGCCGTCGAACTGGTCCTCCCACTCCGGCGGGAAGAGCTGCACCTCGTCCACCGCCCAGGCCTTGGCCCGGCGGCCCACCTCCGCCACCCGGGCCTCGTCCGGCTCGGGGATCGGGTGGTAGTAGAGCCCGGGAATCGGCTGTCCCGCCGCCGGGGCCGGCTGCTCCGGGCGCCGGCCCAGCACGCTGGTCGTACCGAGCCCGCTGGGCCCGCGCATGATCCGGTCGATCGCGCTCGCACTCACGCCGCCACCCCCTGGCATTCGACCGTACGGCCGTTCGAGAAATACCGCCGACTTCCCACAGAGCACCCGCGATCGGGCATTTCGCTACTCCTTGCGTGCACTGGTCCGAGTCCTGGACCCACCCCACCAGCGCCTATGCGACAGGGTCTCGTTGATTCGCCTATGCGGCAGCAGGGCAGGCGAGTTGGACCCACCCCACCAGTCACGAGGACACAACTTACCCAGCAGCCCGCCGCGAAACCGCCGATCGCCGGGCGAATCGGCGCGCGGGGAGGGCGCGCACGCGGGGAAACACTTCATTTCGTATGAAGAGAATCATTCGTTGCTCCGTGGTCAATCCGACAGAAGTACGATCGAAAATCCCTTCGAGCCAGACCGCGAACGGAGACCGCCGACAGGAGACCGCCCCAGGGCACCGCCACAACGGCCCAGTCCGGCAGTGCCGCCGGCCCGGCCCTGTGGAAGGGTGGAGCGGGGGGCCGACCGTTCGCGAAGAGACTCACCACGAGGCTCGCGGAGAGAGGAGCCACGACCATGTCGTCGAAACGCCGCCGGAAGAAGAAGGCCCGCGCGCGGCGCGGCGCCAACCACGGCCGCCGTCCCCAGTGCTGAACCCTCATTCCTGACCCGTTCACTGCTCGGCCTGAACGGCCGCCGGCACCCCCGCCCAGGGGGTGCCGGCGGCCGTTGCGCGCGGTTGAGCCACCGTCAGCCGTCGAGATCGGCGCCCACCGCCCCACCCGGCGCTGACCCGGCGACACCCCCGGGCGCGGGGCGGCCGTTTCGGGACTCCGGCCCCGGGCGCGGTAGGGTCCGGCGCGGAGTGGGGCGGCGACCGGACCGTGGTCGCGGGTGCCCCGGTTGTCGGCAGTCGTGGAGGGTGTCGTGCGGAGCTGGGCTCGGGTGGGCTGTGCGGTGTTGGTGGTGCTGGCGGCGGTGTCCTGCTCGCCGTCGGCCAAGGGAGGGAAGTCGGCCGACAAGGCCGCCGCCTCGACCGCGGCGCCGAGCGGCGGAGGTGCGGGCATCGGCGGGGCGGCCATCCCGATCGGCGCGGGCCCGCAGGCCACGTACTCGGTGCAGAAGCAGCCGGCGGCCGGCACCTGCCACTACCACTACACCCCGGCCGGTCAGCCCCTGCCGGATCCTTCCTGCACCCCGGGCGCGCTGAGCCCGGCCGTGACGCAGGCGACGCTCGCCCAGACCATCTGCAAGCAGGGCGGCTACACCTCGACCATCCGCCCGCCGGTGAGCATCACCGGCAAGGAGAAGATCGAGAACGCCAAGTCCTACGCCTACACCGGCCCGATGGGTGACGCCGAGTACGACCACCTGATCAGCCTGCAGCTCGGCGGCGACCCGGACGACGCGCGCAACCTCTGGGTCCAGCCGCCGTCCCCGGGCCACGTCCCGGGCAAGGGCCCCAACAACCCGAAGGACTCCGTGGAGACCCACCTCCACACGGCCATCTGCAAGGGCCAGGTCCAGCTGGCCGCCGCCCAGCAGGCGATCGCCACCGACTGGACCACGGCCGAGGTCAAGCTCGGCATCAAGGCGGCCGGCTCCTCGGACGCCGCCGCCGCGGCCGACCCGGACGACAACTGACCGTCGGCTGAACCGAACGGCGCTCCCGAAGCGGAAACGTTCCGCCGGGGGCGCCTTCGCATGCCCGGCGCCCGGCAGTCGACCTGCCCCGGCGGGAGGTGCGGACTACTCGGCCGTCCCGGCCGCTTCGGCGGCTGCCGCCGTCGCGCTCCCTGCCTCGGCCTCGGCGACCAGGCGCAGCAGGTCGCGCAGCGCCGCGCGCTGCGGGGCAGTGAGCGGGGCCAGCGGGTCGGTGGCGAACGGCGTGCGGCCGCGCAGGTCGGCCGCGACGGCGAGGCCCGCCTCGGTGGCGGCCACCAGCTTGACCCGGCGGTCGGCCGGGTCGGGCCGGCGCTCGACCAGCCCGCGCCCGGCCAGCCGGTCCACGATCGCGGTGACGTTGGACGGCTCGGCGTGCAGGTACTCGGCGATCCGGCGCATCGGCACGGGCCGCTGCGCCGCGATGAGCGCCTTCGCCTGGAGCGCGGTGAGCTCGTGGACGGCGGCGGCGGCCTCGGACTCGCGCGCGTAGCGGCGGCTGATCGCCGCGAAGAGCCCGGCGACCTCCGAGGTCAGGGGATCCGGTGGCATGGTCACGGGCTCCAGTCTACCGATGTGCTTGACAGAGTGAAATATCCGGGAGCATAGTTATGAATGAAAGTAGTGATGATCCATAACAAATTCCGATGACCCCAGGGAGCCCGCCATGACCTCCACCTCCACCGCCTCCGCACCCGCCTTCGCCGCCGGCACCCGCACGGTGCTGATCACCGGCACCTCCTCCGGCATCGGCCTGGCGGCCGCGGTGGCCGCGGCCGGAGCCGGCTGGCGGGTGATCGCGACGATGCGCGACACCTCCCGCGCCGAGGCGCTGCTCACGGCGGCCGCCGCAGCCGGCGTCGAGCTGGAGGTCCGCACGCTGGACGTGACCGACCCGGCCTCGGTCGCGGCCTGCCTGGCCGGTCTGGACCGGCTCGACGCGGTGGTCAACAACGCCGGGTCCGGTCACGTCGGCACCCTGGAGCAGGAGGAGGTGGCCGAGGTCCGCGCGGTGATGGAGGTCAACTTCTTCGGCGTGCTGCACGTGACCAAGGCGGCGCTGCCGCTGCTGCGCGAGGCCGGCGGCCGGGTGGTGACGGTCACCAGCGTCGGGGGAGTGGTGGGCCAGCCGTTCAACGAGGCGTACTGCGCGGCGAAGTTCGCGGCCGAGGGCTTCATGGAGTCGCTGGCGCCGGTGGCGGCCTCGGTGGGCGTCGGGGTGTGCGTGGTGGAGCCGGGCGCGGTGGCGAGCGAGTTCGTGGCCAACGTCGGCGTGGCCGAGGACGCCGTCGCCCAGGCCGGCCCGTACGGCAAGGCGCTGGAGGCCTACCTGGCCCGCACCCGCAGCGCCTTCGCCGGCGCCCAGACCCCGGCGGAGGTCGGCGCGCAGATCGCCGAGCTGCTGAGCATGCCCGAGCTGCCCTTCCGGGTCCAGACCTCCGAGGTGGCCCGGGCGTTCACCGCCCTCAAGCTCGCCGACCAGGACGGTTCGGCGGTCCAGGCCCTCACCGGCAGCTGGGTCGCCTGACCGCTGGCCCGGGTGGCTCAGGGGGTACGGATGCGCTGGTCAGCGCCGTGGGTTGAGAGACTGACGGGATGTCGTCCTCCCTCGCGCGCCTCTTCCGCCCCCTCCGTACCTCCTGGGGTCCGCCGGTGGCGGTGTGGCTGCTGACGCGGTCGGTGCTGGTGGCGGGGGCCCTGAAGGTGGGGCCGTTCGCGACCTCGGACCCGCTCGACTACTCCGTCTCGCACGTCTACCACCACTGGTTCGACCAGCTGAGCCAGGGCCGGTTCCCGGTCGGCGACGTCAGCTGGCAGTACCCGCCGGGCGCGGCGGGCGTCATCCTCGCGCCCGCCCTGGTGCCCCTCGCCGGCTACGACCGCGCCTTCGTGCTGCTCTGCGCGCTCTGCGACGCCGCCGTGATGGCGGCCCTGGTGCGGGCCGGACGCCGAGCCCCGGCGGACGGCAGCGCCGGCCCGGCCGGGCCCGCCGCGGCCTGGCTGTGGACGGCGGCCCTGCCCCTGCTCTGGACGGTGCCCTGGACCCGGCTCGACATCGTGGTGGCCGCCCTCGCGGTGGCCGCCCTGCTCGCCGCCGGGAGCCGGAGCCGGTCCGGCCCCCTCCGCCTCGCCGACACCGCCTTCGGCGCGCTGGTCGGCCTCGGTGCGCTGGTGAAGGTCTGGCCGGTGCTGCTCCTGACCGGCACCCCCTCCGGGCCCCGCACCCGCCGCTCCTGGACGGCCGCCGCCGTCAGCGCCGCCGTGCTCGGCCTGGCGGCGCGGCTCCGCTGGCCGGGGGCGTTCGACTTCCTGACGGCGCAGCGCGAACGCGGCATCCAGTTCGAGTCACTCGGCGCGCTGCCCTTCCACCTGGCCCGTCATCTGGGGTGGTCGGGGAGGCTGGCGGTGCACTACGGCTCCACCGAGTTCCTCGGCCCCTACGTCGCGGCGGCGGCGATCGCCAGCGAGGTGGCCACGCTGCTGGCGCTCGGCTGGCTGGTCCGGTGGCGGCTGCGCGCGGACCGCACCCTGGGCTGGGTGCTGCCCGACGCCGCGCTGACGGCCGTCCTGCTCTTCACCGTCACCAGCCGGGTGCTGAGCCCGCAGTACCTGATCTGGCTGGTCGCCCTGGCGGCGGTCTGCCTGCTGCACCCGCACACCTCGCAGCGCCCGGTCGCGCTGCTCGTCCTGGCCGCCTGCCCGGTGACCATGCTGGTCTTCCCCTTCCTGGGCCGCGCCCTGGTCGACGGCTCACCCACCGCCGCCCTCGCCCTGACCGCCCGTGACCTGCTGCTGCTGGCCGCCGCCCTGCTCTCGGCCCGCCGCCTGTACCGCGCGAGCGTGCCGCGCCCCGCCGCCGAGCCCCCAGCGGCCGCCTGACTCCTGGTCAGGCCGCCCGGGCCGCCAGCAGCGCGGTCAGTTCGGCGAAGGCCGCCCCGACGGCATGCGGGGCCTCCACCCAGGGGAAGTGGCCGGCTCCGGCAACGGTGCGCCGCAGGACGTACGGGTGGTCGAAGCCGGGCTCGTCCGCCCAGAGCGCCTGGTCCACGATCCGGTCCGCCGCACCGCCGAGGATCAGGGTCGGCAGCCCCAGGCCGGCCGGTGTCCAGGCGGCCCGGTAGGTCTCGTCGAACTCGGCGTCGGCCCAGGCCACGGCGGCCTGGCAGTACGGGAGGTCCGCCAGCAGTGCCCGGCCGGCGGCCAGGGCGGGCGGGGTGAAGCTCCACGGCGCGGCGGCCAGGGTGAGCGCGCGCAGGGTCTCGTCGTCGGGCCGGCGCGCGTACGCGTCGGCGGCCGCGGCCAGCCCGGGCAGCGGGTGGGCCGCGGCGAAACGGGCGAAGGCCGAACGCCAGTCGGCGTGCGGAGCGCTGCCGACCAGCGCCAGCCCGGCCACCCGCCCGGCCAGGGCGGCGGTGGCGAGCAGGAACATCCCGCCGGTGGAGTGCCCGACCACCACCGGCTCCGCCACGGCCTCGGCCGCCTCGACCAGTACCCCGGGCCACCGCTCGTACGGCCGCTCCGGCACCTGCGGCCGACCCCGGTTCGACCCGTCCCCGGGCAGGTCCACCAGCCACACCCTGCCCGGCACCGAGGCCGCCCGCGCCAGCCCCGCCACGGACTCCGACCCCAACCCGGGCCCACCGGGAACGAACAGCCAGTCCCACCTGCCCGCGCTCCGGCCGACACACCGCAGCCGCACCCCCGAGGCGGTCCACCGCTCCGTCCCGTCCCGTCCCACCAGTCCTTCGCCCACCAGTCCTTCGCCCACCAGTCCTTCGCCCACCAGTCCTTCGCCCACCCGTCCTTCGCTCACCGGCTCACCGGCTCGCCGCTCCCGCTCCGGGTCCGACCCTACTCGCGCTCTTCGCCCGCCCCCGGCACCGGAACGCCTCCCCCGGCATCGAACGCCGCCGTCGGGTGGACCTGACCTGCCGCCTCGGTGTGGCGGCCGCCGCGTCGGGCCGGCCGGGTGATGATCGCCGGGGGAGGGGCGTAGGAGCGAGCCGTGGGAGGTACGGGGTGTGCTGGAGCGCCGAGGCCGATCTGGTGGCGGGGACGGTGGTCGCGGGGCTCGGGGTGTGGTGCCTGGCGGGGGTACAGCGGGCCCGGGACGTGCCGCTGGCGGCCCTGCCGCTGCTCCTGGGCGTGCACCAGCTGATCGAGGCGCTGGTCTGGTGGGGCGTCGACCGCCCGGCCGGGGCGGGGTGGGCGGTCACGGCGTGGGCGGTGATCGCGCTGCCGGTGCTGCCGCTGCTGGTCTCGGCGGGCGTCTGGTGCAGCGCGGGCCCGCCGGCCCGCACCGGGCCCGCCGCCGAGCGCCTCGCGGCTGCTCCGCGCACCCGGTCCGCCGACCGTGACCGCGACCGTGACCGTGACCGCGACTGGGACCGCGACTGGGACCGCGACCGGCTCGGTCGGCGGATCCGGGCCGGCCGGCGAGTCCGGCTCGGGCGGCGGGTCCGGGCCGGGCTGGCGCTCCTGGGCGCCGCCGTCTGCGTCCTGCTGGCGATCGCACTGGCGACCCGCCCGGTCACCGTCGAGCCGCACGGCCACACCCTGCGCTACGGCGTCGGCCTCCCGTACGCGGCCGCAGCCCTGGCGGCGGGCTACCTGCTGACCACGGTCGGAGCACTGCTCTGCGCCGCCGACTGGGTGCTCCGCCTGCTGGGCGCCCTGGTCGGCCTGGGCGCGGCACTCTGCCTCACCCTCTACCGGCTGGCGTTCGTCTCCACCTGGTGCGCACTCAGCGCCCTCGCGGCACTGATCCTCCTCCGCTGGGTCCGCCGCCCCCTCCCCTGACCAGCCAGCCGCCATCCCCGCCTCTCCGCGTGCCCGGGACGGCACCGTGCCCCGCCAGCGGCCCAGATGCTAGAAATCCTCCGTGGACCCTCACCCCGAGCCCCCGACCCGGCGCGTCTTCATAGCGCTCGCCCCGCCCGACGAGGCGAAGGACGAACTGGCCCGGGCCCTGCAACCCGCCTACACCGCCTACCCCCACCTGCGGTGGAACCGCATCGAGGACTGGCACATCACCCTCGCCTTCCTCGGCGAACTCCCCACCGCCGCCGTCCCCCCGCTGCGCGCCGCCCTGGCCGACCAGGCCCCGACCCGCCCCGCCCTCCGGCTGCGCCTGCTCGGCGGCGGCCACTTCGACCAGCGCCTGCTGTGGAGCGGCATCAACGGCGACCTCGACGGCCTCCACCTCCTCGCCACCGCCGTCCGCGACCTGGTCCGCTCCTGCGGCATCGACTTCCGCGAACGCCCGCTGCGCCCCCACCTGACCCTGGCCCGCGCCCGCCGCGACGACACCACCAGCGTCCCCGAAGCCGCCGCCGACCTCGGCCCTTTCACCGGCCGGCTCTGGTGGGCCGACCGCCTCCACCTGGTCGGCAGCAACGTGGGCCGCGGCCCGGGACCGATCCACTACCGCGACATCGAATCCTGGCCGCTGACCGTCCCGCAGCCGTCCGACGGCGACACCGCCGCCCCCGGCTGACCACGACGCCCGCACCGGGCCGGCTGACGCGAGGGTGGTTGTCGGTAGGTCTGCCGTCGTGTCTCAGGTGAGTGAACGTGTGGAGCGGGTCGACGAGCACGACCGGGTCATCGGTGGGGTGGACAGGGGCGAGGCGATCAGCCGAGCTGGCTTCACCGGCTAGCGACGATCGTGTGCCGCGACCCCGATGGGTGGATGCTCGTCCCCGGTTCGTGTTCAAGTTCCTGTGCGAGGGCGTGATCAGCCCGTATTGGTTGGGGCTGCACGAGGTCGTCATCGCCGAGGAGGTCCGGCCCGACCCGTCGGGGGTCGCCTGGCATGCCTGGCTGACGGACGCCGAACTGGCGGATCTGGCTCGCAGCCAGACATTCGTCCCTGACGCTCGTGAGGCTCTTCTCCGATACCGGGCCCCATGACCCGTCTCGGGGCCGAGCCGTCCGGTCGAGTGGTCACCGGCACGGCCCCACGCCCAGGTGGCGGTACGCCCTGACCGTCCGGCCGAGGACGGGTCCGCTCCCGTTCCCCGCCCCCGCCCCCGCCCCCGGAGATCGGTACGCTGGCCGACATCGACCCCCTCGAAGAACGGACTGCTGCCGTGGATCTCGCTTTCGCCGGGCAGGTCGTGGAGTGGCGTGGTCCGGCGCCGTACTTCTTCGTGCCGGTGCCGGCGGCCCAGTGCGCCGACATCGCGCTGGTGGCCCGGGCGGCCAGCTACGGCTGGGGCGTGATCCCGGTGGAGGCCCGGATCGGTGACATCACGTTCACGACCTCGCTCTTCCCGAAGGACGGCGGCTACCTGCTGCCGCTCAAGAACGCCGTCCGCAGGCCGCAGGGCCTGCTGGCGGGCGATCAGGTGAGCGTCGAACTGACCGTCAGCCTCCAGCAGCCCCGGTAGCCCCGGCGGATTCTCGGGACCGGCTGTCACCGGCCTTGGACAGGGGCGGGTACGGAGCCGACGAGGTCGAGACGGAGTTCCGGGCGCAGATCGATGCCGTTGTGGATGCCGGCGTCACGCCGAGCCAGCGTGACTTCCGGCCCGGCGCGGCGCCCGGGCGCGGCGGGCTGCCGCCGGGTGCGGCCTGGCGGTCGGGCACACCCCTCTATGCTGACGCCGAGTCGGTCCGGCCGTCGGGAGGCCTCTCCCGCGCACCGGTAGGCGACGGGCGCACCGGCGAGGACCCGTCTGGTGGTTCCGGCGCGAGGGGCGAGGGCGAGAGGGGAGTGTCGTGGAGGCACTGGAGTCCGGGGATCCGCAGTGGATCGGTGAGTACCGGCTTCTGCGCAGGCTCGGTGCGGGCGGGATGGGCCGGGTCTATCTGGGCCGGACCGTCGGCGGCCGCACGGTGGCTGTGAAGACGGTGCATGCCCAGTACGCGGCGGACCCCGAATTCCGGGTGCGCTTCCGGCAGGAGGTGGCGGCGGCGCGGCAGGTGGGTGTGCGCTGGACCGCCCCGGTGCTGGACGCCGACACCGAGGGCGAACAGCCCTGGGTGGCCACCGGTTACGTGGCCGGGCCCTCACTGGCTGCTGCTCTGCGGGACTTCGGGCCCTTGCCGGCCAGCGCCGTACGGTCGCTCGGCATCGGCCTCGCCGAGGCGCTCGCGGTGCTGCACGGCCGCGGCCTCGTCCACCGGGACGTCAAACCGTCGAACGTTCTGCTGGCCCTGGACGGCCCCCGGCTGATCGACTTCGGCATCGCCCGGGCGTTGGACGCGACTGCCCTCACGCAGTCCGGCTTCGTGGTCGGCTCGCCCGGCTACCTCTCCCCGGAACAGGCCGCGGGCCGCCGCGCCGACCCGGCCGCCGATGTGTTCTCGCTCGGCGCGGTGCTCGCTTGCGCCGCCACCGGCCGCGCACCGTTCGGCGCGGCGCAGAGCACGCCCGTCCTGCTGTACCGGGTCGTCCACGAGCAGCCCGACCTCGACGGCCTCGACGGACTGGACCGGCAGTTGTGCGACACCATAGCCGCGTGCCTGGCCAAGGATCCGGCCGAGCGGCCGACCCCGCAGCGGCTGCGCGAACTCCTGACCGCGGGGGAGCCGGCGGCGGCGACGCGGCTGGACGAGCACGACTGGCTGCCGCCCGTGATCGCCGGCTCGCTGGCCCGGTTGGCGGTCGAACTGCTCGACCTCGACGCCGAGGCAGCGGCCCGGCCAGGCACCGTCCCGCCGTCGCCGTCCCTGTCGTACGTCCCGACGGTGACGGCCGCCCCGGCCCAGGGGTACGGTCCTGCGTCGCAGAGCCGGACGCCACCGGCTGCCGCCACCGCCGCTGCGGGCCGTCCCGGACCAGCGCGGAGCACGGTGGTGCTGGCCGTCGCCCTCGCGGCGGTGGTCGCCGGTACCGCCGTCTACCTGGGCACCCGCCCGGACGGCTCCTCCAACGGCGCACCGCGGACCTCCCCGACCGTCGCGGGCCTCAGCTCCACGCTCGGCCCCGCTCCCTCAGCACCTGTCACGGCCGCCGCGGATTCGGTACCGGCCGCCTTCCTGGGCACCTGGCAGGGCCGACTCGGCAGTCCGCAGCTGATCGGCACGGCGGACTTCAGCATCACCATCAGCCAGGGCCGCAAGGGTGAGGCGGTCGCCGCCATCCGCAACAACACCGGCCCCGGTACCGCCTACTGCGACGCCACCGCCGATCTGATCTCGGTCGCCACCGACCGCCTGGTCCTCAAGACCCGCCCGATGAGCATCCTCAGCGGCTGCGTGGCCAACCCCCATGACCAGGTCTACACCCGCAACATCGACGGCAGCCTCCACCTGGCCGTCGACACCTTCAGCGGCGACCTCGCCAAGAGCTGACGCCGGCCGCTGTCGGCGGCCGGCGGGCTGGCCGGTCACCTGCACCATTCTCACCACCGAGGTGGTGGACGCCGTCGGACGGGGCGACGACCGCATGCCGGTCACGCTCCATCCGGACCAGGTGGACACCTGGCCCGACTCCGACCTCGCGGACCCCGCAGAGCTGCGCGGCCTGCTGCATACCCGGATTCCGTGCGCTTCCCATTGGGGAAAGGCCCGACGCTCGAAAGAATCTTGGATTGGTCGCTAAACGCAAGTGCCCGTCCCCGCCACCAACTGGTAGCCGCCAAGGTGTCCCGACCGGGATCCGCCGATGGCGGGACGGACTGGAAGGTACACCGCCATGATGGACCCCGTGACCCTGATGCTGCTCGGCACCGCGCCCGCAGTGCTGAAGGTCGCCGACATCCTCGCCCAGAGCCTGCTGCTGCGCGCCCGCGCCGAGCTGACCCGGGCCCAGGCCGCCGCGCGGGTCCAGGACGACAAGCCCGCTGGCGGCGCTCAGTGACCGAGCAGAACTGCTGTACCGAGTGCGGCGCCACGGCCACGATGGCGTTCGAGACGGCCTACGGGCTCTATTACCGGCCGCTGGTCCTGTCGGTCCGTCGGCGGGCTGCGGCCTGGCAGTTGTCCGAGCAGGACGTCGACGTCGAGGCGCTGGTCCAGGACACCTTCGAGCAGGCCTTGCGTGTGTGGGGCGGCATCGAGGTGCCCCGCGCCTGGCTCTACACCGTGGCCCGGCGGCGCCTCTACCGCTGCATCCCGGCAGCCGCCCTGCGAGCCGACGGCGATCCGGCGGACCGCGCCGGGCAGGGGATCGTCGGCTGGACCACCATCGCTGCCTCCGTCAGCACCGAGGACCTCGTCGCCGCACGGGAAATCACCGAGCTCATCCAGCTGATGCCCCAGAAGCGCCGTCAAGAAGTCGCGTACCTGCGCTACCTCGAGGAGTGGAGCTTCAACGAGATCGCCGAGCAGCTCGGGTGCTGCCCGGCCACGGCCCGTGTCCATGCTCTCAATGCGCGGTCCCACATCGTCGTCACCGTCAACGGGAACGACGCCAACGTGGTCGTCGGCAGCGTCTTCGACGGCCGCCGATGGAGCTGCATTCGCAGCATCTGGCGGCGGCCGGCCGGCGGTTCTGTTCGTGCTCGGGTCGCTGCCTTGGCGAGCCGGACATGGGACGCCTGGTGCGGCCGGTGGCGCGGCTCCCGGCAGGGGCGCCACCGGGCGCGCTGAAAGTCAATGGAGCAGGGCCTCATAGCCACTCCGGCGAAGGCGTCTACCGTGGCCCACTCCGCACCGCTCACCGGCCGGGACACGACGCCTGAATGGGCTGAGTGGGCGGGGCGATGGCCTCGCCACCCGGACGGATCGCATCGAGGGTCTGATGCCGTGCACGAGGTCGTTGGCGAAGGCGCGGCGCTGAGCGGTGGTCCAGGGTCGGCCCCGCTGCGATAGGCGTTGGCGAGCGGGACGACGTGGTCGATGTCGAGCTGGGAGGCGCTGGTGGCGGCCTTGCCGTCGTAGGGGAGGTCCAGGTCGGGAAGTCTGGGCTGGACTAGGTGTACTCGGCCGACACGTTGGTGACAGGGCCGATCGGTAGTTGATCAAACAGGAACCTCCGGGCGTAGTGGAGTTTGCCGTCTTCACTCACCTCGGAGGTCCTGGTGCCCCACGCTAATGCCGTATCCGGCAACGTTCGCCCCGTCGATGTGTCGTCTGGTTGCTGCGTCGGGCGGCACCGGGCGGTCAGAATGATCACGTGGCTGAACGCGTGCAGGTTCGTGAGATCGATGACGACGAGGGCAGACGGCTGCTACGGATCGTCCGCCGGGGCACCGGGTCGGTGGTGACCTGGCGCCGGGCCCAGATGGTGCTGCTGTCCGCCCAGCGCATGCCCGTGGCGAAGATCGCGGAGGTGACGTTCACCAGCGCTGACCGGGTCCGCGACGTGATCCACAACTTCAACGCCGACGGCTTCGACTCGCTCTACCCGAAGTACCGGGGCGGACGGCCGAGGACGTTCACGCTGCCCGAGCGGCGCGAGATCAAGAAGACCGCCAAGTCGAAGCCGGCCGAGCACGGCCTGCCCTTCTCGACTTGGAGCCTGGCCAAGCTGGCCGACTTCCTGGTCGCAGAGGGGGTGGTCGACGACATCAGCCACGAGGGCCTTCGGGTCCTGCTCCGCGAGGAGGGCGTCTCGTTTCAACGCGTGAAGACCTGGAAGACCTCCCGCGATCCCGACTACGCGGCCAAGAAGGCTCGGGTCGAGCACCTCTACGCTATCGCCGACGGCGAGGTCGTACCCGAGGATGGCGAGCCCGAAGTCGTGTTCTGCCTGGACGAGTTCGGGCCGCTCAACCTCCAGCCCCATCCCGGGAAGCAGTGGGCCGAGCGCGGAGGCCGGCACAAGGATCCTGACCGCGAGCCGCGGCCGAGGCGGCGGGCGACCTACACCCGCCCGCACGGGGTCCGGCATCTGTTCGCCGCCTACGACCTCGCCAAGGATCAGCTCTACGGGCACGTCAAGAAGACGAAGAATCGGTCGAGGTTCCTGGAGTTCTGTCGCTACCTGCGCTCGCTGCACCCGGCGGACGTGCGGATCGCGATCGTCTGCGACAACTACTCGCCGCACCTGACGACGAAGCGGTGCCAGCGGGTCGGGACGTGGGCGGCGGCGAACAACGTGGAGATCGCCTATACCCCGACCAACAGCTCCTGGCTCAACCGGATCGAGGCCCAGTTCACCGCCCTGCGCTACTTCGCCCTCGACGGCACCGACCACCCCAGCCACAAAGCCCAGGGCAGCATGATCCGCCGCTACATCATCTGGCGGAACAAGCACGCCCAGGACGAGCGCCTACGCAAAGTCGTCACCAGGGCGAACGTTGCCTGATGCGGCACTAATGCCCGGCTGACCTTTCACGGCAGATGCCTGCTCGTACGCCGTGTCGTCCTCGACAGCCGACCGGTCGCGCACGTCGCGAAGGAACTGGGCGTTTCCCGGCAGTGCGCCCACCGATGGGTCAACCGGTACCGGGAGGAGGGCTGGGCCGGCCTGCACGACCGCTCCAGCCGCCCCCATCGGTGCCCTCGCCGCACACCCGCACCTGTCGAGCGGCAGGTTCTGACCGCCCGCCAGGAGCGGCGGTGCGGTCCGGACGGGCTGGCCGAGTACACGGGCGTCCCGGCCCGCACCGTCAGCCGCATCCTGCGACGCCACCACATGCCGCCTCTGTCCGCCTGCGACCCGCTGACCGGACAGGCCATCCGCGCCTCCCGCTCCAGCGCCGCGCGTTACGAACACGCCCGGGCCGGGCGACATGATCCACATCGACGTGAAGAAGCTCGGGAGGATCCCCGACGGCGGCGGCCACCGCGCCCACGGACGAGGTGAGCGCCCGGGCGTCCTGCGCGGCCTGGGCTACGACTACGTCCACGCCGCTGTCGACGACCACAGTCGCCTGGCCTACGCCGAGATCCTCACCGACGAGAAGGGCATCACCTGCGCGGGCTTCCTCACCCGCGCGGCCGCGTTCTTCCGCTCCCACGGCATCACCCGTATCGAACGGGTCATGACCGACAACGCCAAGAACTACCGCATCTCGCATGACTTCCAAGCGGCCTGCCAGACTCTGGGCGCCCGCCAGAAGTTCACCCGCCAGCACTGCCCGTGGACCAACGGCAAGGTCGAACGCTTCAACCGCACCCTGCAGACCGAGTGGGCCTACCGCCAGGTGTTCACCAGCAACGACCAGCGAGCGGCCGCATTCGCGCCATGGCTCGACTTCTACAACACTGGCCGCCGACACACCGCGCTCGGCGGCCGTCCCCCGATCACCCGCCTGACACCAACCTCATGACCGGGTACACCTAGGCCCATGTACTACCTCGACGGTGTCCACCACGTCCGGGCATGCGCCCTTGCATCGTGGGGCGCCTGGTACTGCGGAGTCTGGGTCTAGGAGTTGCCTGAAGCGGTTCTGGCCCTTGTGGGGTCAGAACCGCTGGCGAGCCTGCCACCTGGCCTAGATCTCCGGCCGGCTTGTTCGACCTGGCCGAGCTTGACCGTGAACTCGTCAGGAACTGTGGATCAAACCGCCGCCTGAGCGCGGCGGAGACGGTGGCGCTCATCCGAGCGGCCATCCCGACGCCGCCGGGGTGAGGTCCTCTGCCTCCAGGTCGGGGCGGCTGCGCAGGACGCGGGGGCGGGGGCGGTGGCGCCAGCGCCCGAATTCACCGAGCCGCTGCGCTGGAAGGGCCAGCCGGTCCCGGCCATCGACCGGCCCCCTGATCAGGCACTCCGCGCAGAGCGAGGAGGCCGCCACCCCTCGCTGGTGGCGGCCTCCTCGGGCTTTCTCAGAGTGCCATCGGCCTACCCGGCCCGGACCGCACGACCGGACCCAGTTGGCTTCGTTCATGTGAAGTGACAGCGATCGGGCAGCGGTTTCGGAAGCAGTTGGTGATCTTGAGCGCTGCGGATGTTCACCAGAAATCACGTCACCTGACCGCGCCGACTGCAGAGGCGCCGGTCCTTCGCGAAGTGCGGAGCGGCTTCCCCCGTGAGGGGGAGCCGCTCCGCACTCAGGGCGGATGTGCCGCTCCAGTGCTCTCCTCGATCATCGATCCAGCAAGGTGCGCCACGGGAGCGGGCTGACGGAGAAACCGTCCGCGTCGCTCGGGCGTCCGGACGAGGAGGACCTGCGATGACCGCTCGCTCATTTCTGGCGCGGCTGCACGGCCGGACAGTGGCGGGAGTGCCGCCTTGGGCGGTGCGGGTCGCCTACGCGATCTCGCTGGCCGTGCTGCCCGCCGGGCTCTGGCGGATCCTGAGCGTCGACTTCCGGGTTCCGCTGATGGATGCCCCGACCGACGGGCGCCCGCCGCCGGACTGGTTCGGCGGCGAATGGTGGTACGTCATCGGGCTGAGCGTGGTCAGTGAGGCATTGGCGTTCCTGGCGGTCGGTCTCGTGTGCACGTGGGGCGAGGTGTGGCCCCGGTGGATCCCGTGGTTGCGCGGCCGCCGGGTGCCGATCGTCGCCGCGGTTATCCCGGCTGGCCTCGGCGCCACGTTGAACACGCTCCTCTGGCCGTATTCGATGATCATGATCAGCATGGGTCGCAGGGTCGACGGCGGCCTCAACCCCGGGGCGAACACGCATGGCTGGCAGGACGTCATCTTCTACGGTGCGTACTGGCCGCTGGCTGCCTGGGGGCCGCTGCTCGGCATCCTGACCGTGCACTACTACCGCCGTCGCAAGGCCGCTGAGTCGGTCGGCGTGTGCGAAGCAGGGGTGACATCGCCGGCAATGATGGTCAGCCCAGTAGAGCAGGGCATCAGGTAGTGGGGCCGGACGCTCAGCACGGTAGCCAGCACTCCCGATGCTGTCCCGGCAAGCTGAACGCGCGTGTACCCGTCGCCCGGCCGTCGGCCTTCCGCCGGCGTGGCCGGGTGTGGCGCGTTGACGGCGATGCCGCCGGCTCCTTCAATGGGCTCCGGGCCCCGCGGGCGCCCGACCGCGCAGCGACGGTTCCCCCGAGCCCCGCTGCCGAGTACCGGTCACAAGCCCGCGTCGCAGGGCGTGCTGAGCCATGTCGTCCGAGACGCAGTGCCGGTGTTCGGGGGTCTGGGCCGGCACGCGAAACGCACCTCATGAGTCCGACTTCCCCAGCCAACAGCGGCCTGCTGGTCTCGGCCGGGCGCCGCCGCTGCACGGGCGAGTCCCACAGCAGCCTTCTCACCCTGGCCTCGACCGGCGCCGACACCTCGTCCATCCCTGGCGCGCAGGCCCGGCAGATGGAGCTGGAGGCCGGCGTCTACCGGGCGGTCTGCAAGATCGGCGGCCTGTCCGCCCACCCGAACGGCATCCGCCAGGTCCGCCCTGTCCCCGGCCGGCTCGACATCCGGCTGCTGAACGAGCCCTACGTCGTCCGCTACCGGGCCGAGCACCTGCTGCCCACCCGATCCGGTGATCACGACGACCACCCCCTCGACCAGGTGACTGGCGTCCCCGGGCTGCGCGACCCAGGCCGGGCGCCGTGCCCTCGCCCAGGCCCTGCGCACCCTGCGCGTCGACGTGTCGCCCTTCACCACTGCGGTCCCCGCCCCGTACGGCGGCGACGTGGTCTTCTGGGTGCGTCCCGCGCTGGCCGGGGAGGTCCAGTACCTGGAGTGGACGTCGCAGCGCCGGCACGGGCGCCGGTCTGGCGCGGGCTTCGGGACGCGAGCGAGGGCTGACGGCCGCCCGACCGCGAGGAGTACCTGAAACCGGGGGCCTGCACGGCCGGCGACGCGTGGAGCCGTACGGGAGCCGAAGGGCGAAGGCCGGCGCGGCATCGGAGGGTGGCCCTCGATATTCGACAGGCATTCGCCGCAGCAGGGGCCGGGGCAGAAGGGGGGGGGGTTGGTGGCCTTCGGCATTTTCGAGCATGAACACGCGGGGCTGACTCACCGTGACTGGTGCCTGCAGTCGGTGGTCCGCCTCGCGGTTGGTCGGTCGGACCGGCCGGCCGCCACAGACCTTCTCCGGCCCGGCAGTCCTCGCTTCTCGGGAGTGGGTGCGGCGCTACGCGTCCAGGACGACGTCGGTGACCGGGACGGCCTGGCAGGTGAGGGCCCCGCTCTCCGGCAGGTCGTCGGAGGGGTCCACCAGGTGGGCCACCTTCCCGTCTAGGACGGTGCAGGCGCAGCTTTCGCACTGGCCGGCGCGGCAGCCGGACGGCATGGTGACGCCGTGGCGTTCGCCCAGCTCCAGCAGGGTGCCGTCGCCCCTGTGCCAGGTGGCTGCGAGGCCGGTGCGGGCGAATCGGACGGTGAACGCGGCGTCGTCGGGGACAGGGACGTTGCGGCGGGTGGCGAGCAACTTCTCGGTGAAGACCTCGAACGGGGGGACGCCGAGGGTGTGCAGGCCCTGGGTGAGGGTTTGGAGCATGGGTGCGGGGCCGCACAGGTAGAAGCGGGCGCGCCGCTCCACGAGGGTGGGGCCGAGGGCGTCCAGGGGAATCGGTCCGAGGTGGTGATGGACGGTCAGGCGGGGGATCCGGGCGGCCAGCCGAGTGAGCCTGGTGCGGAACGCGGTCGTCGCCGCGGTGGCGTTGCCGTAGTGGAGGACCACCTCGGGCACGGTGCCGCCGTCGGCGGCCAGGGTCTCCAGGTAGCTCATGAAGGGGGTGACGCCGATGCCGCCGGCGAACATCACCACTGGGGTGTCGGTGTCGGTGGGGATCGTGAAGGTCCCGGCCGGCGCGGTCGCGTCGAGCCGGTCGCCGACGCGCATGCGCTGGTGGACGTGGGTGGAGAAGGCGCCGTCCGGGTCGTGGCGGACGGCGATGGTGTAGCCGCTGCGGTCCGGTTCCCGGGCGGGGCCGGTGAGGGAGTAGGTGCGGGTGAGGCCGGGCAGGTCCGGGCTGGCCACGACGATGTGCTGGCCGGGCCGGTAGGGAGGCGGCGCCGTCCCGTCGGCCGGCTCCAGCCGGATGGTCCGGACGCCTTCGCCGTCGGTCTCCAGGGCGGCCACGGTGAACGGCCGGGTGCCGGCCCATGACAGGTCCCCCGGAGCCGCTCGTACCTGGCAGACCGCCTCACGCAGCGGCGTCGAGCCGCTGAGCGGGTCGGTCACCGAGGAGTCCACGAGCCGGTTGAAGTTGCTGCCGTCCGCCGAGAGCGGCGCGGCGGCGGGCAGCGCGAGGTCCGGGGCGGACTGCCACCAGCCGTACTCGGCGGCCACGACTCCCGGATGGAGGGAATCGTCCACCCGGGCCCGCATCCGGATCGTCCCCAGCGGGGTGGACAGCAGCACCTCCTGGCCCGGCGCGATCCCGCGGGCGGCGGCGGTCCGCGGGTGCAGGTCGAGTCCGGGTTCGGCGGCCCGGCGGCGCAGCGAGGCCACCGACCGGTGTTGGCTGTGGACGAACGAGCGGTGCTTCGCACAGGTCAGGACCAACGGGTAGGCGGCGCTCGTGGGCGTTGGGGCGCGGTGCTCGGGGACCGGCGGGTAGCCGTGGTCGGCCAGGAGCTCGCTGTACAGCTCCACCCGCCGGGTCGTGGTGGCGAACCCGGTGACCGTCCCGTCCGCCTGCACCCGGGCGTAGCGGTGCGGGCCGCCGTCCTGCGGGAGGCGGACGCCCCCCGGGGCGCCGCGCAGCTGGCGGGTGGTCAGGCCCAGGGGTTCCAGCTGCCAGTCCCAGGCCGCCTCGATGTCACCGTCGAAGAACTTCTCGCCCAGACCGAGCCGGCAGCCGAGGTCGAACACGAATTCCAGGTCCGAGCGGCAGCGGCCCTGCGGCGTGACGGTCCGCGGTCGCAGCTGCACCTGCTCCTGCGCGCGGCGTGAGGACTCGAAGCCGAACCGCAGTGCCTCGCGCTCGTAGGGGCTGCTCACCGGCAGCAGGAAGTCGGCGCTGGAGCTGGTCGGGGTCTCGAACAGGTCCAGGTGCACCTGGAAGTCCAGCGCGCGTAGGGCCCGCGCCGTGCGGTCGGAGCCGGGCTGCGCGACCACGAGGTTGGAGCCGAACGCGACCAGCGCCCGCACGGGGTACGGGTCGGCCTCCTCGATGGCCCGGGACACGTCCGCCATCGTCACGTAGCCGGACGCCTGCGGGCCGAGCGGGTACCGGTCGAGGCCCAGGGCCTTCTCGCGTTGCCCCGGCGGGTAGTGGGCGAGGCCGGAGGCGGAGTTGTAGGGCGGGGCCGGGGCCGGCGGATTCCCGCCCGGGGCGTCGAACGAGCCGGTGAGGGCCGACAGCGTGGCCAGTGCACGCTCGGTCTGCGAGGCGTTGGTGCTCTGCGCGACGCCGGACCAGCAGTAGTAGGACACGGCCCGGCCGGCGGCGGCGATCTCCTCGGCCAGTGCCCGGATCTCCCGTTCGGGGATCCATGTGGTCGCCGCGGCCCGGTCCGCGGGCCATCGGGCGCACGCGTCGGCGTAGTGCTGGAACGCGGGCACGCACGCGACGCTCCCCGCCGGGGTCGCCACCTCGAACGCACCGGTCAGCGCGAAGTCCTCGGGCCGGTCGGCGGCCCGCGCGGTGTCGTACACCCTCGGGCCGCCGACCGCCGTGTCCCACACGACGAAACCGTCGGCGCCGTCCACCAACTCGTCGGCGCGCAGGAAGCGGCCGGTGTCGCCGCGCACCAGCAGTGGCCCGTTTGTCCACGCGCGGACGAACTCCGCGTCGAAGGCGCCCTGCTCGATGAGCAGGTGGGCCAGCGCCAGGGCGAGGGCGGTGTCGGTGCCCGGCCGCACCCGCAGCCAGTGCTCGGCACCCAGCGCGCTGGTGGACCTGCGCGGGTCCACCACGGCGACCTTCGCACCGCGGGCATGGGCGGCAGCCAGCGGCGCGGACTGCGACAGCCAGGTCTTGGCGGGGTCGAACCCCCACAGCAGCACCAGTTCGGTGCTCTCGTAGTCCGGCGGCGGGAGTGCGCAGCCGAAGGTGTAGGTGTGCGCCACGTCCTTGTGCCAGTTGCAGATCTCCGCGCTGTACACGGTGTTGGGGCTGCCGAAGGAGCGGACGAGCCGCTCGATCCACTCCGTCGCGTCCGCCACGCCGGTGCCGCTGGGGGTGCCCACCGCGAACGCCACCGACTCCGGCCCCGTCTCGGCCGCGATCCGCCGGAGCCGGTCGGCGATCTCGGCCATCGCCTCCTCCCAGGAGACGGGCTGCCACCCCGGGGCCGGAGCGGACTTCGGACGGGTCCGCCGCAGCGGCGTCGTCAGCCGCCGGGAGCTGTGCGCGATCTCCGCCGCGGCCCGTCCTTTCGGACACATCGCCGCGCCGTTGGGGTGCTCCGGGTCGGGGCGCACACCGGTGATCCGGCCGCCGGTCACCGTGTAGACGGCGCCGCACCGGGACTTGCACAGCGTGCAGAATCCGCGCTTCTCCTCGACCGGCACCACTATCGCCTCTCTCCTCCGCACCAGGACCCAAGGCGCGGCTCTCGCGCCGGTAGCCCCTTGTCCATAGGACAACAGCCGGAGCCCATCGGCACCGGGCACAAGTCCTTTCCCGCCCGGGACCATGTCCCCGCGCAACCGCCCTGTTCGCCGTCGCCGGGGTGTTCGGCAACCTCACGTGTGCGCGGCAGCCCGCTCCGGACGAGTTCGACCTCGGCCACGCGGTCACCGACCTGGCAGCCGTGCAGGCCGCCCTCCGCGATCGTCACCGTGTCGGGGTTGGGTGGTCGGGGGGGGTGGTGTCCGTTGTTCTTGGGGACGTGGTTGTGTTCGGTTGTCCGGTGGGGGAGGTGTGGGAGGCTCTCGCTGGTGGCCGGCCGGTGGAGTTGGAGGTCCCCCCCGGGGGGTCGTGTGCGGGGTGTCGTCCTGCGCGCGGCCGCCGCGGTGGTTTCGGTGGGGCGTCGTGCCCGGGCGGCGGTGGAGGCGGTTCGGGTGGCGCTGGCCGTGGCGGGGTTGGCGCCGTTGTGGACCAACTGGGTGTCACCGTTGGCGGTTGCTGGAGGCCGGTGGTGGTCGTCTGCCGTGTCGGCGGGACGGTTCGGGGACGGTGCTGACGGTGTGTGACGAGGTGGTGGCTCGTCAGGTGGTCGCGGCGGTGCTGGCGGCCGGTGTCGAGGTCGTTGCCGAGCGGCTCTGATGCGGCCGGGGGTGTCCTGGCCTGGGCCGGGTTCTCTGTCCCGGTCGGGCGCCGTGGTCTTCGGCCGCGCACTCGCCCGCCGGGGGTGTCTCGTCGTGGCCGGGTGGGGATCGACGACGCGAAGGCCAGGGCTGGGTGCGTCGCAAAGGATCTGGTTGCCTTGGCTGGCTCCGGCCTTTGGGATCCGGGCGGTCTGCGACGTGGTCGTCCGTTTCGATGTGGGTGGCGAGCAGGTCCCGCAGGGCGGTGGCGGGGGCTGGTGGTGGCTTTGCCGGGTGGGGGTGGGGCCGGGTGGAGTGGGGTCCGCGATGCCGGGGCCGCCGGGCTGCCGCCGGGCTGCTGCCGGGGTGTGGCCTGGGTGTGGCCGGGCTGCCGCCGGGGTGTGGCCGGGTGATGGTGGGGCCGGTGCTGACGGGTGGTGGGGATGTCACCGGTTTGTGGTGGTGTCGTCACCGCGGAGCGGGGGCACGCCCGTCGGGTGCGGCCTTGCGGCCTGGTCCTGGCCTGGTCCTGGCCTGCGGCAGTGGTCGTGTGCTGCCGCGTGATCGTGTCCTGCGGTGGCGGCCCTGCCGGTGTCGGCGGCCTCTTGGTGCCGGAGCGCCCACTCCCTCGTGTGCCCCGGGGCCTTTCCGGGGCCCCGTCCGCTCGCTCGTGTGCCCGGCGGTCTTTCCGGGGCGGCCGTGTGCTCCGTGCCGGTGTCCGGGCCGGGGCGGCCGCGGACTCGTGGTCGGCGGTTTCCGGGCCGGCATGCCCCGGTTGTGGGTGTGCCGTGCCCCCTCCCGGATCCCGTGGCCCTCTGGTGCGGGCGGGCTCAGTCGGGCGGGTGCGAGCTGGCTCAGCCGGGGTTGGGGGTGGGGGTGAGGGTGGGGTTGGTGGTGGTCCAGGTTCCGGTGTCGGGGTTGAGGGTGAGGTCGAGGGTGAGGGTGATCGGTGCGGGGTGGTGGGGGTCGCCGGTGAGGACCTGTTCGGTGCGGCGGTCGACGGTGTAGGCGATGCCGTGGGCGGTGGCGGCGACGTGGAAGGTGACGGGGTCGCGGGTCAGGAGGGAGCGGACGGTGACGGAGGTGATGCGGGCGTGGCGCAGGACGGTGCGGTCGGGGGTGCGGTGGGAGGTGAAGTCGAGGCTGCCGTCGTTCATGATCCACTCTTCGAGGAACCGTTCGATGGCGACTTCGAGGACGGCTCGGTCGAAGCGGGGGTCGAGGACGCTGAGGTCGGCGGCGGCGGTGTCGGCGTCGGTGGTCCAGGAGAGGTTGGTGAGGGACAGGACGTCGCTCACGCCCGCGGTGACGCTGGTTTTGGCGGCGGTTTCGAGGGTCGCTTGGCGGGCGATGTCCTTCTGGTCCCAGGCGTCGGTTTCGATGGCGTCGGTGAGGTGGTGGGCGCCTTCGGCGGCCTGTTCGACGGAGGACACGGTCCAGGTGCCGGCCTGGTTTTTGCGGAGGGTCCAGTATTCGACGGGGCGGGTGGAGTCGTCCTTGCGGGTGGCGTGGGTGCCGTCGGCGCGGCGGACGTAGTCGGTGAGGGTGGCGGTGATGCGGAAGGTGACGGTGTCGTTGGTCTCGCCGGCGCGGTTGGCGACGTTGACGAGTTCGACGTCGGGGCCGGTGAGGATTTCCACGATGTTGGTTTCGCCGCGGGAGGCGTAGTCGTCGAGCTCCTCGGTCCACTTGGTGTAGAGGGCGGGGGAGAGGATGTCGTGCAGGGCGGCCTGGTCGTGAGCGGTCCAGGCGCGCTGGGCATCCGTGTAGAGCTGCGCCATGCGGTGCTCGAGCGCGGCGCGGTCGAAGGTGGGGTCGGTGTCGGCGAGTGCGTCGACGCGGGCCTGGATGTGGGTGGCGCGTTCGCGGGCCTGGGTGTCGGCGCGGTGCGCGGTGCGGTCGGAGGCGGTGTTCAGGCCTTCGGCGCGTCCGGCTCTGCGGCGGCGGGAGCGCAGCCACCAGATCAGGAGCAGGACGGCGACCAGGACCGCCAGTGCCGCGAGGCCGCCGGCGCCGAGTCCGAAGCCTGCGCCGAAGCCGTGGCCGAACCCGCCGCCGGTCCATCCGTGGGTTCCGCCGCCGTGGCTGCCCCCGCCCCCGCCCCCGCCTCCGCCGCCTCCGTTGAATCCGTGGCTGCCGCCCCCGCCGCGGGCGTACGCGGCGGTGGGGCCGCTCAGCGCGAGGACTCCAGCGGCCACACCCGTCAACCGACCGACACGCACCCGGGTCATCCCCCAAGAGTTGGAACTGTTGCCGGGCAGCCTACAAGCCGTCCGGCCGGGGCTTCGAGGCTTCCCGCCCGCCTGGGCTGGGCAGGGCTGGCAGGACCGCCGCGGTCGGCAGCCGACGGCGTGCCGGCGCCGCCGACGGCCGGTCCCCGGCCCGGCCGAGGCCCCCGCCCGCCGTCGGCCTGCTGCGCTGCCGCCGAGCCCGAGCTGCCTGAGCCTCGAGTCTGGCCTGCCTGCCTGCCTGCCTGCCTGCCTGCCTGCTGCGCTGCCTGCTGCGCTGCCGCCGAGCCTGAGCCTCGAGCCTGAGCTGCCTGAGCCTCGAGTCTGGCCTGCCTGCTGCGCTGCCGCCGAGCCCGAGCTGCCTGAGCCTCGAGTCTGGCCTGCCTGCTGCGCCGCTGAGTCTGACCTGTTCGTCTGACCTGTCTGCCGGGTCTGGCCGTCGGGGGGCGCCTCCCCGCTGCCGGGCGGCGGTGGTCTCGTCGGCGCGTGGTCTCTGCGTCCGGTCTGTGCCCGGGGTGGCGCGCTCCGGGGCCGGCGTCGGCTCGCGGCTGAGCGGCAGCCGGCAGCCGGTCGCCGTCGCGGCCCCGGACAGCGCGAGGACCTCCGGGTCTGCGCCCGGGGTCCGGTCTATGCCCGGCGTCGGGTGTCCCGGGGTGTTCCTGTTCGCCCGGCCGGGGGTGCTGCTGCCCGGCCCGGTGTGGTTCCTCGCCCGGTGTGGTTCCTCGTGCCGGGTGCTGGGTGCCGGGCCGGGTGGGGGGCGGTGGTGGTGTGCCGGTCGGAGAATGGGGTCAGGGGTGGGGTGGGGCTTTTGCGGGTGGGTGTTCGGGTGTGGAGGTGGTCGAGGTGGCGTACGAGGACGGCAGGCCGACGGTGAGGGGTCTGGTGGCGGGGTTGCAGAACGTTTCGGGGATGGCGCTCGTGGTGCTGGTGGCGGCGTCGGTCGGCACGGCGCTGATCGCGGCTCAGCCGGTTCCGCTGCTCGCGCTGATCGTTTTCAGTGTGCTGTGGGCGGCCACGCTGGTCGCGGTGGCCGGGGCTCTGGCGCGGTGGGCGGGAGGCCGGCGCCGTCACGGTCCGCTCGCCCGCTGACGGGTGTCGGGTCCGGTGAGGGGGGTTGCGGGAGGTGCGGGTCGTGGCGGGTTCGGCGGCGGCAAGTGGTGTTGGCGGTGCGGGTCGTTTGCCCGTCTGACGTCTGACGTCTGACGTCGGGCGGGGCGGGCGGCGGGTGGCGGGTGGGCCGGCTGGTGGGTTCGGGAGTGCCGTGCCGGCGTCGTGCCTGTGGACCATGAGCCGCATGGATGGCACCAGGCGGGGCTGCCGAGGCGACGTGCTTGGCCAGCGGAGGTCACGGCCTGGGCGGTCCGGCCGGTGGCGTCCTGGCGCGCGCCTGACGTCCCCGGACCCACCAGCCCGCCGGTCGCGGCCCTCAAACCGTATCCCGGGGCAAGGCCCGCCGAGGCCTGCCTGCCCGCCCGGGGCAGCCTTGGCCGGGCGTCAGCCGCCGACCCGGCGCCGTGTTCTCCTCCAGCTCCACCCGGTGCTGCGGCAGCACGGCTGTCAGCTCCCGCCGCCCGGCCGGGAACCGCTGCCGGGCCGGGAATCGCTGCGCCTCGGCGGAGGTGTAGGGGCGCAGCCGCCCGGCGGCCGGCAGTGCGGCCGGACCCTGGCCGGTGACCGGATCCGCCGTCAGCGCCTTGCCGTCCCGGTCGGTGACGGTCAGCCGGTCGACGGCCGGGTGGTGCTCGGCAGCTTCGACGACGTCAGCAATCGCCCGATAGCAGGTGTCGTGTCCGGAGGCGGTGGTGAAGCGGGCCGGGGTTCCCCGGCGCAGGGCGGTGGCGTAGCGCAGGGCGGTGCCCTGGCGGCTGTGGGCGGCGCGCACGGCCAGCACCCGGAACTCGACCCGGTACCCGGCCTCCCGGAAGGCCGCCGCTCGGGTCGGGACCGTGTCGGCCCTGCCGGGGGCGACCTTCCGGGACGGTGTCGGCGCCGCGCCCGCGGACCAGGTCCTCGGCCTGCCCGGCCCACTGGGTGTGGGCCGTGCGGATGGTGGTCGCGGCGGTGCGCGGGTTCAGGCTCAGCAGGGGGGTGTGGTCGGGATAGGCTTCCTTGAATGCCCCGTTGGGGAGCCGGACGGAGCCCGGCAACGCCGCGCGGGCGGCTTCGGCGGCGGCGGTCTTGCCCGCACCGGGCTGCCCGGTCACGAACACGGCCGTCGGCTGTCCGGACCGGCTCGGCTCGATCTGTCCGAGGGCGGGCAGGACGATGCGCCGGTACACCTGGGCGTGGTGGCTCGGGGCGAGGCGGTGGCGGTCCGTGCGGCCCGGTCGGGGATCGGACTGGGCGAGGCGTTGCACCGGCTCGGCCGGCGGCCGGGCGGAGGCGGACAAGGCGTCGGCGGACAAGGCGTCGGGGGTCGGGCGTTGCCCGGGGGTGAGCGGCCGGGTGCGCACGCGCAGTCCGGCGTCGGCGGGCCGCTGGTGGAAGCGCGTGCTCTCGGTCGCGTCCCACCGTCGTCGGTGTTCGGCGGTGAGGACGGCGGCGGCCTGCGGGGGCCGGTCCCATGCCGGACCGGGGAGGAGTTCGTTGGGTAGAGGGGGTCGAGGCCGCGGCGCACCACGCTGACCTGCTGGGCCGGGTACTCGGCCTCCGGCACCGCCGGCGGGTGCCCCAGCCTGGCGGTGCAGGCGTCGTGGTGGGCCCGGGAGACGAACCGCGCCGCGCCCTCGCCGTCGCCGTCGCCGTCGCCGAGGAAGCGTTCCAGCAGGCCGAGCCGGCTCCACGCGGGCGCCGTCGCCGCCACCACGACCTCCACCCGGTGTCCGGCCCGGCGGTAGGCGGCCGTGTCCTCGCGCGGCTCGTGCGGGCAGGACAGCGCGGTCTCCACCACGGCGTCGAGCCGTCGGGTTCGTACCAGGTGCTCCATCGCCGCCTGCCACCGCCGGACATCGGCACGTACCCGGACATCGGCACGTACCCGGACATCGGCACGTACCCGGGCGCCGGCGGTGCGCGGGTCCTCGGCGAGCAGCCGGGCGTCGTGGGGGTGGAAGGGCTTGTAGAGGTCGGCGGCCACCCGCACCGCGCCACCACGGGTGTCGAGCGCGGCCTGGACCTGGTCGGCGGCCGTGGTCGTCCCGGCGCCGGGCTGCCCGGCCACCGGCACCACCACCGCCGGCGCCGCCTGCGCCACGGCTACGGAGGTGAAGGCAGCGGCGGTCACCTCGTCGAGGAGGCGGTCGGACACGGCTGCCTGGAGGAGCCCGGTACCCCTGTCTCGTCGGGCGTGATCCACGGCCGGGGCACCTGCTTTCCTGCGAGCCGGCCTGCGGTCGTGCCGGCCGCCTGCGGTCGCACCGGCCGGTGGTGGCGCCGTGTCAGGGGTTTCTGTCGGGGGTGTCGTGGGTGGGTCAGGGGCGGGGGCCGCCGAAGGCGCGTGGGTTGAAGCGGGTCAGGGCGAGTTCGGTGCGCAGTTCTTCCAGGCGGGTGAGGGCGGGGGTGCCGTAGAAGGTGTGGAGGAGGTCCTGGGTGAGGGTGTGGGCGCCGTAGAGGTAGGGGCGGCCGCCGGTGCGGGCGCAGGCGTGCAGGAGGCGGTTCTGGGCGCGGCGGGTGCCGGTGATGGCGGGGGTGTCGGTGAGGGGGGCGGAGGCGAAGACCCCGATGCCGTACTGGACGGGGGCCTCCAGGACGGGGGCGAGGACGAAGGGGGTGGCGGGGCGGGGGCGTCGCACGATCAGGAAGTAGAGGCTGATCAGGCTTTCGGCGAGGGCGGAGTCGGCGAGCAGGTGTTCCAGCGTGGCGGTGAAGGCGGGCAGGCCGGTTTCGTCGAGGACGTAGTCGGCCCAGAGGTTGGCGTGGGTGGGGGTGTGGAGGAGCGGGGCGAGGTGGCCGGCGACTTCGCCGTGCAGGAGGTCGGTGTAGTCGGGGAGGGTGAGGACGGGGGTGGTGAGGGTGCTTTCGTCGGCTTCGGGGGTGAGGGAGATCTGGGAGTACCAGCTCTGGCGGTCGCACATGCCGAAGTAGCCGGCGGCGTTCGGGTCGGCGGCGACGCGGGGCAGGTGGGCGGTGAGGTCGGCCAGGCCGGTGTGGGGGATGCGGGTGACGCGGGTGTGGGCGGGGCGGGCGGTGGTGCGCAGGACGGCGGTGGTGAGGTGGCCGACCTGGCCGAGGCCGCCGAGGGCGTGGCGGAACAGTTCGGGGTTCTCCTGCCGGGAGCAGGTGTGGGTGCGGCCGTGGCCGTCGACGAGTTCGATCCGGTGGACCTGGTCGATCTGGAGTCCGTGGCGGAGGGAGCCGAGGCCGAAGCCGCCGATGGACAGGGTGCCGCCGACGGTGAGGTCGAGGTAGCCGGGCAGGACCGGGACGGTGCGGCCGTGGCCGGCCAGCCAGTGTTCCAGTGCGAGCCAGGTGAGGCCGGTGGGGACTTCGACGAGGTGTTCTCCGGCGGGGGAGTCGACGAAGCGCGGTTCGGTGGCGGTGGCGGTGGCGTGGTGGGGGAGGCGGTCGTCCAGGAGGGTGCCGGCGGTGAGGGTCTGGGTGTTGCAGGAGCGGCCGTTGCCGCGGACGGCGGTGTCCTGGCCGGAGGCGGCGGCGGTGCGCATGAGCTCCTGCGGGGTGCCGTCCTGGCCGACGCGTCGGACGGTGTGCGGGACGAGGCGCAGCGAGCGGCCGAAGTCGGTGTCCGGGGTCTGCACGGGTGTCGCCCTCTCGTGGGGGTCAAGGGGGTCGTGGTGGTCCCCGGCGGGGTGCCGTGGGGCCGGCGGCCGGGGTTCGGGACCGGCGGTCCGGGGTTCGGGACCGGGGCGGTGGTGGGTGGCGGGTGACCGCCGCCGGGGTCGGGATCGTCGAGCGGTCGGCGGGCGGGGGTTACAGGCGCAAGTCGCCGAAGGCGCGGCGGTTGAAGTGGGTCAGGGCCAGTTCGGTGCGCAGTTCCCGCAGGCGGTCCAGGGCGGGGGCGCCGTAGATGCGGTGGAGCAGGCCGGTGTCGAGGTCGTGGGTGCCGTAGAGGTAGGGGCGGCCGCCGGCGTCGGCGCAGGCGTCCAGCAGGTCCCGCAGGACGCGCCGGGTCCCGGCGATGGCGGGGGTGTCGGTGGTGGGGGCGGCGGCGAAGACGCCGACGAGGTACTGCACGGGGGCGTCCAGGACGGGGGCCAGTACGAAGGGGGTGGCCCCTGCGGGGCGGCGGATGACGAGGAAATACAGGGCGACCAGGGTGTCGGACAGCGGCGGGACGGCCGCCGCCCGCCGCACCTTCTCGACGAACGCGGGGAAGTGCTCCTCGTCGAGGACGTGGTCGACCCAGAGGTTGGCGTGGGTGTCCTCCTCCAGCAGGTGGTGCAGGACCGTCGCGGTCTCCTGGTGGCTGTGGAGGATGCAGTCGGGCACCGGCACGGCGTCGGTGGCCTCGGCGGGGCCCGGGGCGTCGTCGTCCCGGGCATCAGGAAGGACTTCATCGCCGACTACGACGGCCTCGCCGACCAGTGGTGGGACCCCCGCGGCGCCCTCGCCCCGCTGGGCTGGATCGCCCGCGCCCGCGCCCAGTTCGTCCCCCCAGCCCGCGACGGGAGCGCCCGCCTCCTCGACATCGCCTGCGGCGGCGGCCTGTTCGGCCCCCACGCGGCCGCCAAGGGATACCACACGGTCGGCGTCGACCTCTCCGAACTGTCACTACGCGAAGCGCTGCGCCACGGCTTCGCCGAGACCGTCCGCGCCGACGTGACCCACCTGCCCTTCGACGACGAGTCCTTCGACGTCGTCACCGCCGGCCAGTGCCTGGAACACGTCCCCGACCCCTACACGGTCGTGGCGCAGGCCTGCCGGGTGCTGCGCCCCGGCGGCACGCTCGTCGTCGACACCATCGCCGACACCGCCCTCGCCCGCTTCGTCTCCATCACCGTGGCCGAGAACCTGCCCGTCGCCGGACGCCCGCCGCGCGGCACCCACGACCACCGGCTGTTCGTCAACCGCGAACGCCTCGTCCACACCGCCCGCGAAAACGGCGTCGAACTCCGACTCCTCGGCCTGCGACCGAAGTTGGCGGAAATGCTCCGCTACTCCCTCGGCCTGCTCGACGAGGTGCGCATGGTCCGCACCCGGTCCACCTCCG